>NZ_JBTSWH010000001.1:810000-4361880 GCF_054612275.1 Aliihoeflea sp. PC F10.4
TCGAGAAGCTGGTCTTTAATAATTGCAATGCCTCATTCTTTTTGCCGCATAATTCTTTTTTGTCAGGTCTTCGACCTGCCGGGGTTGTGCGGGATGGATGGGTATTGGCAATGTGAATGATCAAGTGTCTTAAGGGCAATTGGTGGATGCCTTGGCATGCACAGGCGATGAAGGACGTGATACGCTGCGATAAGCGTCGGGGAGCTGCGAATGAGCTTTGATCCGGCGATTTCCGAATGGGGAAACCCACCTTAGATACTTGGGAAATCAACTTTGTTGATTTGTTTGGCTCACGGGCCGTACCGACCGCCTTTGGCGGTCTGGCCCTGCGCCGGCGCGCACCATCAGGTGCGACAGCCGGTCGGCCTTGCGAACCTTTGGTTCGTTGGGCGAAGCAACCAACAGCGTTGGTTTCCAAGTATCGTTAAAAGGTATCTTATTCTGAATACATAGGGATAAGAGGCGAACTCGGGGAACTGAAACATCTAAGTACCCGAAGGAAAGGACATCAACCGAGACTCCGCAAGTAGTGGCGAGCGAACGCGGACCAGGCCAGTGGCTTACATGAGACAAGTGGAACCGTCTGGAAAGTCGGGCAATATGGGTGATAGCCCCGTACACGTAATGCGACTGTAAGTCCTTGAGTAAGGCGGGACACGTGAAATCCTGTCTGAAATTGGGAGGACCACCTTCCAAGCCTAAGTACTCGTGCATGACCGATAGTGAACCAGTACCGTGAGGGAAAGGTGAAAAGCACCCCGACAAGGGGAGTGAAAGAGTACCTGAAACCGATTGCCTACAAACAGTGGGAGCCTGAAATGGTGACCACGTACCTTTTGTATAATGGGTCAGCGACTTAGTGTGGCAAGCAAGCTTAAGCCGGTAGGTGAAGGCGCAGCGAAAGCGAGTCTGAAATGGGCGTTCAGTTTGTCGCATTAGACCCGAAACCAAGTGATCTAGCCATGAGCAGGCTGAAGGTTGGGTAACACCAACTGGAGGGCCGAACCCGTATCTGTTGCAATAGATTGGGATGACTTGTGGCTAGGGGTGAAAGGCCAATCAAACTTGGAAATAGCTGGTTCTCCGCGAAATCTATTTAGGTAGAGCGTCGACCGAATACCCTCGGGGGTAGAGCACTGGATGGGCTAGGGGTCCTCACCGGATTACCAAACCTAACCAAACTCCGAATACCGAGGAGTACTAGTCGGCAGACACACGGCGGGTGCTAACGTCCGTCGTGGAGAGGGAAACAACCCTGACCAACAGCTAAGGTCCCCAAGTCATGGCTAAGTGGGAAAGGATGTGAGACTCCCAAAACAACCAGGATGTTGGCTTAGAAGCAGCCATCATTTAAAGAAAGCGTAACAGCTCACTGGTCTAATTAAGGGGTTTTGCGCCGAAAATGTAACGGGGCTAAAGCCATGCACCGAAGCTTTGGGTTTGATCCGCAAGGGTCAAGCGGTAGCGGAGCGTTCTGTAAGCCTGCGAAGGCAGATCCGTGAGGACTGCTGGAGGTATCAGAAGTGCGAATGCTGACATGAGTAACGATAAAGGGGGTGAGAGACCCCCTCGCCGAAAGACCAAGGGTTCCTGCTTAAAGTTAATCTGAGCAGGGTTAGCCGGCCCCTAAGGCGAGGCAGAAATGCGTAGTCGATGGGAACCACGTTAATATTCGTGGGCCTGCGGGTAGTGACGGATCGCGTGTGTTGTCCATCCTTATTGGATTGGTTGGGCAGCGAAGCGGTTCCAGGAAATAGCTCCCGCGTATAGACCGTACCCGAAACCGACACAGGTGGTCAGGTAGAGCATACCAAGGCGCTTGAGAGAACTCTGCTGAAGGAACTCGGCAAATTGCACGCGTAACTTCGGGATAAGCGTGACCCTTATGCGGGCAACCGTATGGGGGTGGCACAGACCAGGGGGTAGCGACTGTTTATCAAAAACACAGGGCTCTGCGAAGTCGCAAGACGACGTATAGGGTCTGACGCCTGCCCGGTGCCGGAAGGTTAAGAGGAGAGGTGCAAGCTTTGAATCGAAGCCCCGGTAAACGGCGGCCGTAACTATAACGGTCCTAAGGTAGCGAAATTCCTTGTCGGGTAAGTTCCGACCTGCACGAATGGCGTAACGACTTCCCCGCTGTCTCCAGCAGAGACTCAGTGAAATTGAATTCCCCGTGAAGATGCGGGGTTCCTGCGGTTAGACGGAAAGACCCCGTGCACCTTTACTATAGCTTTACACTGGCATTCGTGTCGGCATGTGTAGGATAGGTGGTAGACTTTGAAGCAGGGGCGCCAGCCTTTGTGGAGTCATCCTTGAAATACCACCCTTACTTATATGGATGTCTAACCGCGGCCCGTCATCCGGGTCCGGGACAGTGTATGGTGGGTAGTTTGACTGGGGCGGTCGCCTCCTAAAGAGTAACGGAGGCGCGCGATGGTGGGCTCAGAACGGTCGGAAATCGTTCGTCGAGTGCAATGGCATAAGCCCGCCTGACTGCAAGACTGACAAGTCGAGCAGAGACGAAAGTCGGTCATAGTGATCCGGTGGTCCCGCGTGGAAGGGCCATCGCTCAACGGATAAAAGGTACGCCGGGGATAACAGGCTGATGACCCCCAAGAGTCCATATCGACGGGGTTGTTTGGCACCTCGATGTCGACTCATCGCATCCTGGGGCTGGAGCAGGTCCCAAGGGTATGGCTGTTCGCCATTTAAAGCGGTACGTGAGTTGGGTTCAGAACGTCGTGAGACAGTTCGGTCCCTATCTGCCGTGGGTGTAGGAATATTGACAGGATCTGTCCCTAGTACGAGAGGACCGGGATGGACGTATCTCTGGTGGACCTGTTGTGGCGCCAGCCGCATAGCAGGGTAGCTATATACGGACGGGATAACCGCTGAAGGCATCTAAGCGGGAAACCCACCTGAAAACGAGTATTCCCTATCAGAGCCGTGGAAGACGACCACGTTGATAGGCCGGGTGTGGAAGTGCGGCAACGCATGAAGCTTACCGGTACTAATAGCTCGATCGGCTTGATCATTCACATTACTTATACCCATCCGACAAGTCGGATGAGTGCTTCTCTCGCTCACGCTGCCATTCGCAGTCCTTCGGACCGCGGCAGCTGCGCGCGCGGCGCATCAGCGCCGGCCATCAGTCGATGGCTCGGGCTTCGCCCGAAGCACAACTTCAAAGGGCAGGGTGCAAAGTAGGTATCAGGGACAATCTCTTCCCTTTCGCTACTTCCCTATTCCCTTCATCACCAGCTTCTCGAACCTTCATGCCTTTCGCCGACCTGGTGGTTCTGGCGGGGTTATAGCACCCGTTCCCATTCCGAACACGGCCGTGAAACGCCCCAGCGCCGATGGTACTTCGTCTCAAGACGCGGGAGAGTAGGTCGCTGCCAGGTCTGCCAAATGCATGAAATCAATCTTCTCTTCACGACATTCCACCGCAAGGCGGAAAACGGGCCGCGCAAGCGGCCCAACGCATTCAGGACATAGCCATTCCCGGCAAAGCGCCGGACCATGGTGACAGGGGGAGCAGCGCCCCGTTCAACCACAGGAAGCAAAGCTTCCAAGGACGAACAAACCAAAAAGACCGGGCTGCCCGGCCGGCAAAACGCCGATACTCGGTGACGCGGGGTGGAGCAGCCCGGTAGCTCGTCAGGCTCATAACCTGAAGGTCGCAGGTTCAAATCCTGCCCCCGCAACCATCTTTACTTGCGACCCCGTAGCCCCCGCTGCGGGGTTTTTGCTTTGCGTGGAAATCGTAAGGATTCCAGCGAGATCGCCCTGAACGGCGATCTCCACCTTGCCGTCGACCGGCGTCAGCTCGATCTGATCCACGAGCGAGCGCAGCGTGTCGGCGGCCTCGATCCGCTTCCCCTCGTCTTCGTCCTGCAGGGCGTCGTAAAGCTGTTGGACCCGCTTGCGGTATTGCAGTGCCATGCTCGGGTGCAGCAGGGGTGGCGGCTCGTCGGCTTCGGCCAGGAACAGTTCAAGTTCCTTCTTGCGTTTCTCAATCGCCACCATCTTCGCGTTGAGCGCGTCAGCGGCCCCACCCTTCAGTATCAAATTGAGGAGGGTCTCGAGTTCCCGATCGATCTTCGCAATCTCCGCCTCGGCCGACGCGATCTCGGCGCGGCCCTCCATGCGCAGCCGGTTCATCTCCTGCGTGAAGACCTCGCAGAAATGGGTGAAGAGCTCCGGATCGACGAGTTTGGTACGCAGTGCGTTCAGCACACGCGCTTCCAACTCGTCGCGGCGGATGTTGACCCGGTTGTCGCAGGTCCCCTTGTTGCGCGCCGTCGCACATCCGATCAGCGTCGCCGAGATCGCGGAATAGCCGCCACCACAGCAGGAACATTTGGTCAATCCCGAGAAGAGGTATTTGGGGCGGCGGCGGGTATTGATCCGGGAGAGATCGGCCTCGCCGTTTTCCTTCCGGGCGATCTTGTTCTTCTCCTGCCGCGCCTTCACGGCGTTCCAGAGATCGTCATCGAGGATGCGCAGCTCCGGCGTTTCCTGGATGACCCATTCCTCTTCCGGGTTGGGGCGGGCCTGCCGCTTGCCGGTGTTCGGATCCTTGACGAAGCGCTGCCGGTTCCAGACGATCTTGCCGATATACATCTCATTGTTGAGGATGCCATTGCCCCGTTTCGGGTTGCCGTTGATCGTGCTGAACCCCCAATCGCCGCCTGACGGAGCGGGAATGCCTTCCTTGTTCAGGGCGAAGGCGATGGTCTTGGCCGACTTGCCGGCGGCGTAGTCGCGGAAGATGCGGCGGACCACCTCGGCCTGGAACTCGTTGATGGTGCGATCGCCGCGGATCGGCTCGCCGTTCGCATCGAGTTTCTTGACCACATCGTAGCCATAGGCATTGCCACCACCCGATTTGCCCGCCTCGACGCGGCCGCGCTGCCCGCGGCGGGTCTTGTCGGCCAGATCCTTCAGGAACAGCGCATTCATCGTGCCCTTGAGACCGACATGCAGATGCGTCACCTCGCCTTCCGACAGGGTGAACATCTTCACGTCGGCATACGACATGCGCTTGAAGATGCCCGCGATGTCTTCCTGATCGCGGGAGAGGCGGTCCATCGCTTCGGCCAGGATCAGGTCGAAACGGCCGCCCATTGCGTCGGCCATGAGCGCCTGAATGCCTGGGCGGATCAGCGAGGCGCCGGAGATCGCGTGGTCCGAATACTCCTCGACGATATGCCAGCCCTGCTTCTCGGCATGGAGACGGCACATACGGAACTGGTCGGCGATGGAAGCGTCGCGTTGATTGTCGGAAGAATAGCGGGCGTAGATCGCGACTTTCAAAACCTGGCTCCCGTCCGTATCAGGAGGAGCGCTTCCTCCTTTGCCGTGACATCTTCACTTCCTCTGCATAGCACTCCTGCGCCGCCTGCCTCGCCAGGATGCCGACCAGACGCAGAAGGCGAGGGTCGGGATTGCCACGCGGCGTAAACGTCAGCTCCGGCGCGTCCAGCAGCAAGGATTCGAGCAGCGCTTCGCGCTCTCCTCCTGTCATCTTTGCCGGGTTTCCTGGGGCTCGCAAGGTCATAGCTTGCAGCATTCGCCCCGAGGGAAGCATAAGCAACGGAAATTGAAGGCGAATATTCGGCGGCGATTGGCGCGGGCAATCGTGCCATGGCGTGGCCAAGCGCAGCCGGGCGTGCCTTTGCGTAGCAAAATAACCTATCGGAATCCCTCGCTGACCCGGTCATCATTGGCCTCGTCGCCTCTCCTCGTGAGGTCATTGACTGTTGACGCAACCCTAGCGTATTGTAATTCGCGATACAAGGCGCTATATACCGACCAAGGAGATTCGCCATGGCCACGACCGCCGAACGCAAGGAATATCCGATCTCGATGCGCCTGCCCGAGGCGGATGTCGCAATGATCGATCGCGCAGCGAGCCTGCGCGGCCGCTCGCGCACCGATTTCGTGCGCGACGCCGCAGTGCGCGCGGCCGAGGAGGTCGTCATGGAGCAGGGGCTGATCCGGATGAGTCCAGAGGGCTTCGCTGAGTTCATGGATGTGCTGGCGCGTCCGGCCGCTCCCGTTCCGGAGATGGTCGAAGTTCTGAAACGGCCCGCGCCGTGGGAGCCCGGCTACGTGGCGAAGCGGTAAGCCATTGCAACTGTCAGGCCCCGAACCGCTTACCGCCGCTCACGATGTGTCTGATTTCTCCTGTGGCAAGCCCACGCTTGACCACTGGCTGAAGACGCGCGCCCTCTCCAATCAGCAGAAGGGCTTCACCGCCGTCCTTGTCGTGCACGAGGCCGGACGCGTGGTCGGTTACTATGGCCTGGCGCCGACCGCCGTTGTGCCATCGGTGCTGCCGCGTTCGATCCGGACGGGGCAGCCACCCAATCCGGTCCCGTGCATGCTACTCGGCCAGCTCGCGACCGATACGGGTTGGGCAGGGCTGGGCATCGGGACCGGTCTTGTGAAGCACGCCCTCCAGCGCTGCGTTCAGGCCGCTTCGCTGATCGGCGGACGGGCCTTGTTGGTCAATGCCGTCGATGGTGAAGCCGCCGAATTCTGGAGGCGGCGCGGCTTTGAGCCGTCCAGGGATGATCCCCTGGTTCTGCTCCGATCGATCAACGACATCGCGGCCTCGCTCGGTGAGGCTGGAGGTTGAATGCTTGGCTGGCCTCACCCCAGCGATCCGCCCGTTCACTCAGATTGCAGTAGACCAGATCTGCCCATGCAAATTCGTCTCCCCCCATTGTCCACATTCCGCTGGCAGATGTTCGTGCTTTCCCTCGCTCTATCTTGGGCGGTCGGCGGCCTGCCGGAACCTGCCCAGGCTCAGCCTCGGCCGCAGATTGCGAAGTGCGTTCCCGGTCAGGCGCGCACCGCTGACGAATATTGTCTCGTCGACGGTGACACGATCTGGATTGACGGGGAAAAGCTGCGCATGGAGGGATATGACACCCCGGAACCGCAAACCCACATCTGCGGTGGCGAGGCCGAAGTCGCGCTGGCACACCGAGCCAGCGACCGGGTGATCGAGCTGCTGAACTCGCATAACTGGACTGTCGAATATGGAGAGCGGGATAACACCGGCACGCGGACGCTCGTGACGATCAGAATCGGTGGTCGCGACATCGGCGACATCCTGATCGAAGAAGGGCTGGCTCGCTCCTGGCCTGACGGCGATGAATGGTGGTGCAGCCGGTAGGTGCGGCAATGCGAACCGCGCGTGGAGCGGCGAGGTGAGATGCCAGTTATGCTGACAATGCGCCTTGTTGCTGCGTACGCGCAGTTTCCAACCTCGCAGGTGCAACATCCGGAGGCACGCACGGAACATCAGCCATTCGGCGCGTCACCTCCGAAGTTGATGGCTACGGTAAGAAGCTACATGTTCGTGGTTGCTTTCTTCAGTCATCAGGGCCTGATAACAAATATTTATGATTGAAGACTGGCTGAACATCGAGGAGGCGGAGCACGGCGAAAGAAAGCGCCTCTTTGTGCTTGGCGAGAGAGGTGGCGGTAGAGTCGCAGTCCAGGCGGACCTCATGGAGCGTGTCCGCGCTCACTACGACGATCCGCGGCACATTGCCGACGACATTGCCGAGCTGGGATTCCCCGGCGCTGCTGCCATTCTTCGCGAGCGCTTGCCGACCGACGCCAGAACGCGGTCCGGCGAAGTAGGCGAGATATTGGCTACGGAGTTTGTGGAGCACCAGACTGGATTCCGGATCCCCGTTCGCCGCCTGCGCTACAAGGACGGTCGCGAAATGGCCCTGCGCGGCGATGATTTCCTCGGCATCGAGGAGGTAGATGGACGCCTTGCCTATCTGAAGGGCGAGGCCAAGAGCGGTCAGGCGATGGCCGCAGGTGTGATAAACGCCGCTCGTGCCCGGCTCAATGACGACGATGGCCGTCCCACGCCGATCTCCCTACTGTTTGTAGCCGATAGGTTGCTGGAGGGGAGCGAAGAAGACGAGGCGCTAGGTCGCCAAATCCGCAATGCTGTCGGCAGAGGCACGATTCGGGCGCGTGATGTCACGCATGGACTGTTCACGTTAACCGGCAACGACCGGCGCGCCGACCTCGAAGCCGATCTTGCAGGTGCTGGCGGTGACCACGGCCATATCTCGGTGAACCTCCGCATAAACGACCACCAGGAGTTCATCGCCTGGATTTATGAAGAGGCCGAGAGCCTTGGAAACGATTGAGGAGCTTCAGGAATTTATCGAAGTGATGGCGCAGCCGACGGTACGCGGTCGGCTTCAAGCACGGGGTGACGCGCGGGCGATCATTAGGAGGGCCGGCCAACTTCCCGAGGGTGCTCCGGCTTTCGCGGTGAGTCTCGACACCGATTTGTCCGAGTATGGATTCTCTTTGCTCCGTGCATCGCTCGCCCTGCGGGAGCGGGGCGAGGGCGACCCAGCAATATGGCGCGAGGGCTTTCTCAAGGCTGGCAATGCCTTCGAGGCCCTTGTCCGCAACGGGTCACCGGAACTCTCCCAGCGTGGCTTCTGGCGTGTGATGGGCGCGGCCTCGTACCATCTCGCGGGGTACGCAGCGATGGCGTTCTCGCTGATGTCTCAGGCCGAAGAAGAAGCGAATCTTGCGCCCGCAGAACGCGTGATCGTACGGCTACTCCTTAGTGATCTCGGGACTCTGCGTGACGAGGCGCGATCCTGGCTGCGCAATCCTGAATACGGCGACGATGCTCTCCAAGCTGCTCTCGAGGTCGGCGATCAGGAGATCGACGACATCTTGTCGATCATGCTGACTACGGCGGTCTTCAGAGCTTTCGCGTTCTTCGAATTCGCGTTGCTCACCGGCGATACCGCTATGCACGACGGAGCGCTATCAATACTCCGGCGCGCTCTGAGAGTGGCCAGCAATGTCGGTGCGGTATCCCATTGGTGGATCATCCGCGTAGCCCGAAATTTAATTGACGATCTCTGGGGCAATAGCCTCCACCATGTGCTGCCTCAAATCGGGCCAGCCGGCACGGATGGTTATGCCGCGCTGCGGGAGATGTTTCTTGCGTCGCTTTATGCGCGCAAGACGGCCGAGGTTGAGCTCTGGCCTTCGCAGATCGGCGCGGCGCGCCGCGCAACCGATTTGACTGATGATCTCGTGGTGGCTCTGCCGACGAGTGCTGGAAAGACCCGCGTCGCGGAAATCTGCACCCTCATGTCGCTCAGTGCAGAGAAGCGGGTGTTGCTCGTGACGCCGCTGCGGGCACTGTCGGCGCAGACCGAGCGGTCCTTTCGCAAGACGTTCGGTCCTCTCGGATTTTCGGTGTCCTCGCTCTACGGTGCGAGCGGCGCAATGCCGGGAGACCAGGACGCACTGCGCTCGCACGACATCGTTATTGCGACGCCGGAAAAGCTGGACTTCGCGCTAAGAAGCAATCCGCAATTGCTGGATGATATCGGATTGATCGTTCTGGATGAGGGACATCTGATAGGGCCGAGCGAGCGCGAGCTCCGCTACGAAATTCTCGTGCAAAGGCTTCTGCGCCGCGCGGACGCGGTCGACCGGCGTATCGTCTGCCTGTCGGCGATCCTGCCCGATGGCGAACAACTCGAAGATCTGACGGCGTGGGTGCGTAGCGATGCCGAGGGCGAAGCGGTGAAATCAAGCTGGCGGCCGACCCGTCAGCGTTTCGGAACGCTGGCGTGGGGCGGACAGGGAGCGCGCCTGACATTCGATCTTGATGATGACGGACCCTTCATCCAGAACTTTGTCACGGAGCAGCCTCCCATCGCTCCGCGTCGAACGCCGTTTCCCAGAGACAATCCCGAGTTGACCATTGCTGCGGCATGGCAGTTTGCCGATGAGGGCAAGCGCACATTGGTATTCTGTACGCAGCGGGATCATGTCGAGAGCTACGCAACGCGCATTGTCGACCTCGCCCGGCGTGGCTTCATCGCTCCACTTCTTGCTGACGAAGGCGCAATAGAGAGGGCGAAATCGGTTGGGGCTGAATGGCTAGGTGCAGAGCATCCGGCCGTCCGCTGCCTTGAACTGGGCGTGGCCATTCATCACGCGCGTTTACCTAACCCTTTCCTTCGCGAGGTCGAACGCCTGCTAAACGAAGGCGTTCTAACTGTGACTATCGCATCGCCGACCCTCGCCCAGGGGCTTAATCTCAACGCAGCGGTCCTGCTTGTGCCGACCCTGTATCGCGCGGGAACTCCCCTCACCGGCGAGGAATTTGCGAACGTCGCGGGGCGCGCCGGACGCGCCTTCGTCGATCTCGAAGGGCTTGTGATCCACGTAATGTTCGAACCGCTGCGTTGGCGCAGGCAGGCATGGCGCGAGCTTGTGAACGCATCAAGGGCCCGGACGCTTGAGAGCGGGCTTATTCAGATCGCCAGCGAAATTCTCAATCGTCTGGCGCGCAGCGGGACGCTAAGTCGAGACGACGCCTTTGAGTATCTCGCCAACAACCGAGATGCCTGGAACATCCATGTCGACGAGGAAGACGACGAGCCTTTCGAGCTTCTGCTAGAGAAACTCGATCACGCGATCCTTGGTCTTGTCGAAGCGCTGGATGCTGATGATGCGGACTTGCCGCGGCTCATCGACGAGTCGCTGAACGGTTCGCTTTGGGCGCGGCAGCTTGCCCGCCGTGGCGATGACCTGCGTGAGCGCCAGCTTGAATTGTTCAGGGCGCGCTCGGGGCTGATCTGGTCGCAGACGAACGCCGATCAAAGGCGCGGTCATTTTGCGATGGGTGTTGGGCTTGAGTCCGGATTGACACTCGACGCGATGGCCGACGAGCTCGCCGTGTTGCTCGACCAAGCCGACGAGGCAGCGTTGCCCGGCGATAGCGAGGTGCTCGTTGCATCGCTTACCACGCTTGCGGAGCGCTTACTCGCTATCCGCCCCTTTGTTCCTGACGATCCTCTGCCGGGCAATTGGCGCGAGATCCTGGCCGCGTGGGTTTCCGGAACGCCAGTGCACGAGATCGGGCCGGACAACATGCGTTTCATCGAGGACGTATTTACGTATCGGCTCGTCTGGGCGCTGGAGGCACTTCGTACCCGAAGGGTTGCGCTTGGCTGGCAACCCGAGATCATTGCCGGCACAGCCGCTGCCTGTCTTGAGGCCGGGCTGCCGCGCTACACGATGGCGATGCTTGTGCGCGCCGGACTTCCTTCAAGAGCCGCGGCCCTCGCCGCAATTAATGATCAGGATCCGATTTTCATCGATAACGATGGTCTCGTTGTCTGGCTCGAAACCAATGAAGTTGTCGCGATGACAGATGCCGGAGACTGGCCAACGCCAGCGACCAACGACATTTGGAAAGCATTCAGGGCCGAGATGCTGAACCGCATCAGCCAGCGTTGGACCTCGCGCGACTGGCGTATAAATATCGAACCGGCGACGCGGCAGATCGTTCCGGTTCCGGCCAGTCCATATCGGGTCGAGGTCGACGAAACAGACAATGCCGTGTGGGTTCTTACGCCTGACTTCAAAGTGGTAGCCATGCTTGGGCAAAGTATGGTTGACGCCGCTCCAAGTGTGCTGACTGCTCGCTTTGATGAAGGCAGCCCTCAGGCGATCATTCGCCGGCATGGTCGCTCCCACGCGTCTTGGTCTGAGCCCTAAGCGCGCGAATGCTTCAAGGATTACGGAGGGCCGCTTTGGGAAATCGCGCTGCGGCTATCACCTCAGCCGTCCCACCGACAGTCCGTACGATCGGCTAGCTGGGCCTTCCCGCGAGGCGCTCGTCGATGACCGGCTCGTCCCAGTGGCGCGCAACATCGAGCCACTTGTCGATCAACGCCTGAAACTGCGGCTCGGCGAAGCAGGTCTGGAACGTGTAGAGCCGATTGACCACCTGGCGCATCAGGTCGCGCATCTCGTCATCGTCGAACCTCGACACGGTTCTCCAGGGAATGCGATTGCCGTCGGCGTCGATGACGAAGACATCGGAATAGTCGCCGGTCTTCGTGACCGGGACCGGGCCGGCATGCAGGTCCTCCAGCATGCTGTTGCGGACGCAGATCATCGCCATCGCCTTGGCGAGCGTCGCCGCTAACTGTTCTTCTTCCTTCCGGCCCATGTTCGTCCTCCGGATCATTGTCAGATGCCCGGCAACATGCCATCGGCGGCTGTATTGGCTGGCGTTTCCAGGATCACCAACCGATCATCGGGCAGCGGCCGCTGCAGCGTCTTGGCTTCGTTCCAGTCGGCGGTCAGCCAGGTCTCGACTTCTTCGTGGCTCGTCAGAATGACGGGCATGGCCTTCGGATGGATCGGCTTCACCACGCCATTGGCCTCGGTCGTCAGGAAGGCGAACAGTTGATGATCGCCCGGACGCGGGGTCCGGTTCGAGCCGCGGGTTCCGCGCCACGGCGTCCAGATTCCCGCGAAGAAGAACAGGGGCTGGGTCTCATCGAGGGCGAACCAGTGCAGCGGTTTGCGCTTCGTGACTGGATCGGGCTTTTGCCCATATTCGGAAAAGGCGGTGGCCGGGACCACGCAGCGATTCTCGAGCCCGAGCCATTTGCGCCAGTGAGGGCTGGCCGTGTTGCGGATATTGGTGACGCCGGTGTCCGGCGCGTCGCGGGATTTCAGATATTCGACGGGCGTGGGCATACCCCAGGTCAATGAGGCCAGTTCCCGCCCGCCGTCGGTGTTGCGCACCACCGGCGCCGGCCGGTCGGGATAGACGTCCATCGACGGTTCGAGATTGCCGATACTGTCATGGGTGGCTGCCACGAAATCCCGGATCGCCTGCTGATTGGTCGTAATGCGATAGAGATTGCACATCGCCCCGCCACTCTCCTTGCGAATACTTTACGTCACCATAGGGCATTGCACCCCGTCGATCACTTCCGGGATGGCCGAGATCGACTCTCGACCTGTAAGAGAACAAATAAAGAACATAGCAACGGAATCGACCAGTGCAAAGCCCCGGAGACGCCATCCTCATATGCCCAGCCGTGCCGACAGCCCAGCCATTGCCGACCTTCGGGCGCGCATCGCGCGGCTCGAAGGCGATGGCGCGCATCCGCACGAGGTGCTGCCCTTCGGGATCGCGCCGCTGGATCGCAAGCTGCCCGGTGGCGGGCTGGCGCTCGGATGCCTCCATGAAGTCGCCGGAGGCGGCAACGGGGCGGTGGATGGCGCGGCTGCGGCCTGTTTCACGGCCGGGATCGCCGCCCGCACCACCGGGCAGGTGCTCTGGTGCGTGGCGCTACAGGATCTCTTCGCACCGGGGCTGGAGCAGGCCGGACTGCCGCCCGGCCGGGTGATCTTCGTCGAAGCCGGAGACGACAAGGCCGTTCTGGCCTGTATGGAGGAAGGGCTGCGGCATGGCGGGCTGGGGGCGGTCGTGGGCGACGTCGCGCGCCTGCCGATGACCGCCTCGCGGCGGCTGCATCTGGCCGCGAAAGGCTCGGCGACGATCTGCATCGCGTTGCGCCGCTGGCGGCGACAGGCGGAGGCCAGCGATTTCGGGCAGCCGACGGCGGCGATGACCCGCTGGCGGATCTCGGCGCTGCCGTCCTCGTCCCTTCCAGTTCCCGGCGTCGGGCGGCCGCGCTGGCTGGTCGAGCTGATCCGGGCGCGGGCGGGCGAATGTCTCGATATCGAACTGGAGGCGTGCGATGGCTCGGGTCATCTCTGTCTTCCTGCCGAACTGGCCGACAGACCGGTTGCGGCGGAAGGCGGGCGACGCAGCGCCGCCCGGTGAGGCGCCGCTGGTCATCGCCGGAAGGGAGAAGAACCGCCGGGTGGTGACGGCGGCCGATCCGGCCGCGCGGGCGCTCGGCCTGCGCGCCGGAATGCCTGTCACCAAGGCCCAGGCGATGGTGCCCGGCCTCCACATCGAGCCCGCCGACCCGCGGGCCGACCTGGACAGCCTCGAACGCCTCGCGCTCTGGGTGCTGCAACGCTTCTCACCTATCGCCGCCGCCGACGCGCCGGACGGGATCGTCATCGACGCGACCGGCGCCGACCATCTGCATGGCGGTGAGGCGGCCATGCTGGAGGCGCTGACCGGGCGGCTTGTCATGTCCGGCGTCACCGCCCGCGCAGCCATCGCCGATAGCTGGGGCGCGGCCCATGCGCTGGCGCGCTACGCGGCCGATCCGCTGTTTGTCACTCCTCCCGGCGAAACCATCCCAGGACTCGCACCGCTGCCGCTGCAAGCCCTGCGCCTGCCACCCGCGATCGCGGCGGGGCTGAACGACCTCGGCTTTGTCCGCATCGGCGACCTGATCGGGCAGCCGCGCGCGCCTCTGACCCGGCGCTTCGGCCCGGAGCTCTGCCGGCGTCTCGATCAGGCCCTGGGCGAGATCGCCGAACCCATCGAACCGATCCGGCCCGAGGAGCTGGTCTCGGTTCGCCGCGTCTTCGCAGAGCCCATCGGCGCCGCCGAGACCATCGCGCGCTATATTCGCAAGCTGGTCATGGCGCTCTGCGAGGCGCTCGAGGGGCGGGGTCTTGGCGCGCGCCGTCTCGACCTGCTCTGCCACCGGGTCGACAACCGGATCGAGACGGTGCGCATCGGCCTGGCCATGCCGGTGCGGGATTCCGCGCGCCTGACCCGGCTTCTCTGCGACAGGATCGAGACCATCGCGCCGGGCTTCGGCATCGAGATCATGTCGCTGACCGCCACCCTTGCCGAACCCCTGCCTTTGCGGCAGGCGGCCAGCAGCCTGATCGAGGAGGGCGCGCCGGATCTGTCCGGCCTGATCGACACGCTGGCCAATCGGGTCGGCGCGCGGGCGGTCTATCGTTTCGCGCCGGTGGCGAGCGATGTGCCCGAGCGCTCGGTCCGTCGTCTGCCGGCACTCGCCGAGGATACGGGTGCGGGCTGGCCCGACCATTGGCCGCGCCCTTCGCGGCTGCTCTCCCGGCCGGAGCCGATCGAGACCATGGCGCTCCTGCCGGACCATCCGCCGAACTGGTTCTCCTGGAAGGGCGTGCGTCGCCGGGTCCGACGGGCCGACGGACCGGAGCGCATCTTCGGGGAATGGTGGAAGCGCGATGCCGAGCTGATCGCGGTGCGGGACTATTTCCGGGTCGAGGACGATGCCGGCGAACGCTTCTGGATCTTCCGCTCCGGCGATGGCGAGGATGCCGCCACCGGCTCGCATCGCTGGTTCCTGCACGGGATTTTCGGATGAGCGCGCCCGCCTACGCCGAATTGCAGGTGACGTCGAATTTCTCCTTCCTGCGCGGAGCCTCCGCGGCCGAGGAGCTGCTCGCTGCCGCCGCGGCGATGGGGATCGAGGCCATGGCCGTGACCGATCGCAACACGCTGGCCGGTATCGTGCGCGCCCATGAGGCGGCGAAGGAGGCGGGCGTGCGGCTGATCGTCGGCTGCCGCCTCGATCTCGTCTGCGGCATGTCGGCGCTGGTCTATCCGACCGACCGGGCGGCCTGGTCGCGGCTCTGCCGACTCCTGTCGCTGGGCAAGGGGCGGGCGGGCAAGGCGCGCTGTCATCTCGAATGGGACGATCTCACCGCCTATGGCGAAGGGCTGATCGCGGTCCTCGTGCCGGACCTTGCCGACGAGACCTGCGGTTTGCGCCTGAGGCGCCTGCGCGACTCTTTCGGCGATCGCGCCTATCTCGGCCTGACGCTGCGGCGGCGGCCCAATGACCAGATGCGCCTCTGGGAGCTGTCGACGCTCGCCGCGCGGATCGGCGTGCCCACCGTGGTGACCAATGACGTGCTCTTCCACGAACCCGGCCGCCGCATCCTGCAGGATGTCGTCACCGCGATCCGCCACAATGTCACCGTCGATGCGCTCGGCGCCCGGCGCGAGCGCCATGCCGACCGCTATCTGAAGCCGCCCGCCGAAATGCACCGGCTCTTCGCGCGCTGGCCCGAGGCTTTGGCCCGGACGCGTGAGATCGCGGATCGCTGCCGCTTCTCGCTCGACGAGCTGCGCTATCAATATCCCGAAGAGCGCGACGATCAGGCGCTGACCCCGCAGGAAACCCTGGAGCGGCTGACCTGGGAGGGCGCCGCACACCGCTATCCCGAGGGCGTGCCCGAGGAGGTGACCGCCGCGCTGGAGCATGAGCTGGCCCTGATCGGCAAGCTCGATTACGCGCCCTACTTCCTCACGGTGAACAGCATCGTCCGCTTCGCCCGGTCGCGCGGCATCCTCTGCCAGGGGCGCGGATCGGCGGCGAACTCGGCCGTCTGCTATGTGCTCGGCATCACCGCGATCGATCCCGGCCGCAACGATCTCCTGTTCGAGCGCTTCGTCTCCGAGGAGCGCCGCGAGCCGCCCGATATCGACGTGGATTTCGAGCATGAGCGGCGCGAGGAGGTGATCCAGTGGGTCTATGAGCATTACGGCCGCGAGCGCGCCGCTCTGACCGCCACCGTCATCCGCTATCGCTCCAAGGGCGCGCTGCGGGACGTGGGCAAGGCCCTGGGGCTTCCCGAAGACCTGATCCAGACGCTGTCCGGCCAGCTCTGGGGCGGGTCCGAGGCTGGTGTCACCGAGCAGCAGCTCCGCGATCTCAACCTCAATCCGGAGGATCGCCGGTTGCGCCTGACGCTCGAACTGGCCGCCCAGCTTCGCGGCGCGCCGCGGCATCTGTCGCAGCATCCGGGCGGTTTCGTGCTGACCCATGACCGGCTCGACGATCTCGTGCCCATCGAGCCCGCGGCGATGGAGGGGCGCCAGATCATCGAATGGGACAAGGACGATATCGACGCGCTGCGCTTCATGAAGGTCGATGTCCTGGCGCTCGGCATGCTGAGTTGCATGCGCCGGGGGCTGGACCTGTTGGCCGAGCACAAGGATATCCACCTCGATCTGGCGTCGATCCCGGCCGAGGATCCGCGCACCTATGCGATGATCCGCAAAGCCGATACGCTCGGCACCTTCCAGATCGAGAGCCGGGCGCAGATGTCGATGCTGCCGCGCTTGAAACCCCGGACCTATTACGACCTGGTGGTGCAGGTCGCGATCGTGCGGCCGGGGCCGATCCAGGGCGATATGGTTCATCCCTATCTGCGCCGGCGCGAGGGCCTGGAAGAGGTCGATTATCCCCGGCCCGAGCTGGAGAAGGTGCTGGGAAAGACGCTCGGCGTGCCGCTGTTCCAGGAACAGGCGATGCGCGTCGCCATCGAATGCGCGGGCTTTACCGCGGGCGAGGCCGATCTCCTGCGCAAGAGCATGGCGACCTTCAAACATACCGGCGGCGTCTCGAAGTTCCGCGACCGGCTGATCTCGGGGATGATCGCGCGCGGCTATGAGGAGCCGTTCGCGGCCCGGACCTTCCAGCAGCTCGAAGGCTTCGGCTCCTATGGTTTTCCCGAAAGCCATGCGGCGAGCTTCGCGCTGATCGCTTATGCCTCGGCCTGGCTCAAATGCTGGCACCCGGATGTCTTCTGCGCCGCGCTCCTCAACGCCCAGCCCATGGGCTTTTATGCGCCGGCCCAGATCGTGCGCGACGCCCGCGAGCATGGGGTGGAGGTCCGCCCGGTCTGCATCAATGCCTCCCGCTGGGATTGCACGCTGGAGCCGACCGGCGACGAAAGCCGTCTCGCGGTCCGTCTTGGACTGCGAATGGTCAAGGGCCTCGCCAATGCCCATGCCGCCGCCATCGTGGCGGCGCGGGGCGATGAGAATTTCACCTCGATCGCCGATCTCTGGCGGCGGGCCGGCGTTCCCGTCGCGGCGCTCGATCAGATCGCCGCGGCCGATGGATTCCGTCCGGCTTTCGGCCTCGCCCGGCGCGAGGCGCAATGGGCCATCAAGGGGCTGCGCGACGAGGAACTGCCGCTCTTCGCCGCCGCCTCGGACCGTGAGGGGCGGACCGTTCCGGAACTCGACGAGCCTGCGATCGCGCTGAGAGCGATGCCCGCCGGTCGCGAGGTGGTCGAGGATTACGGGCATATCGGCCTGTCGCTGCGCCGCCATCCGGTCTCCTTCCTGCGCGAGGACCTGGCGAAGCGCCGGATCGTCAGCTGCGCCGAGGCGATGGCGGCGCGCGACCGGCGCTGGCTGGAGGCGGCAGGGATCGTCCTGGTGCGCCAACGCCCCGGCTCGGCTAATGGCGTCATGTTCGTCACGCTCGAGGACGAGACCGGCATCGCCAATCTCGTCGTGTGGCAAAAGGTCTTCGAGCGCTATCGGCGGGTCATTCTCTCATCGAGCATGATCGCCGTGAGGGGCCGCGTTCAGCGCGAGGGCGAGGTCGTGCATCTTGTCGCCCATCGGATCGTCGATCTGTCGCGGGATCTGGCGAGTGTCGGGCAGCGCGAGGCGGCTGCGGCCGAGAAGCAGGGGCCGGTGGCCGGCGGCATCAGGGTGAAGGCGCGGGATTTCCGGTAAAGCCGGTGGCTTTGACAGAAGGCGGTATCGGTTCGAACCAAGGAATCGGCTTGCCTCTCGGGGATCACAGATCTTCTGGCCCGATCGACCATTCTGCGATTTCTCTATCGATCAATCGCCATTGTTCTGCAAGGTCGGCAAGGTCGGCGGTGTCTACAACAGGATGATCGAGGCCCTCGAATTGGTCACCGAGATATGTGGCGAGGCCCGCACCGCCTTCGTTGGCGAACCACACTCCGACCAGATCCGCGATTTCCTTCAACTGCCTGAGAGTCTTTTCAGCATCGCGAATGTCGAAATCACCAAGCTCCCTGTCCTGCCGACTTTGCTTGTTCCCGGCATGGGCAACATGCGAGTTAACGTGCTCGGCAATTCGATCAAGGCGGGCAAGCCGAGTTTCGATCTTCTCGAAGACCGTGTCCGAGATCAGATTGCTCGGGTTACGCTCTGACGCAGAAACGCCGCTCAAAACATCGAAATGCCGATGCGCGGCCTCACTTTTCATGAGCTCTGGATCGCCCCACACCGGACGCCCCTTCGCGGCGACGAGGTGGTCATGTTGTTCTTGATGCAGGCGATCGAGATCGTATTGCGCGTCAAGCACTTTCTCGACGTAGATTCTCCTGGTCAACCAGTTTTGGCTCGCTTTCACGTCGTTGACGACAGATCGGATCGAGTAAACTCCCTTGGGGCCTTTTATCGGGGCCTTATCGAGAAGTCGGCGAGTGCCGAGAAGCAGGCTTGACCAGTATCCCTCGGAAACGAGATTGAACATCATCTGGTTAAGCGGGGGTCTCGAGCCTCTCTTCTCATTTGCAAGACGGACGATCCGAACCGTCGTGCGAAAGGCGGCGTAGTTCCAGAGCAGATCCTGAATGGCTCTGTGGATGCCCGTTGTCTCGTCGCGAAAAGCATCCCGCCACGCGGCGATGTGCTGGTCATGCTGCGTCATTAGTTTTCCAAGCCTGAGCGCCAAACTCACCTCATCATACCGGGAGACGCCAACACCGGCGACGGCTATTCGCTTCTGATTCTTCCTTCGCGCGGGCTCGTTTTATTGTTCCCGCGAATAAACGCGCATCTTGCCGTGGGCCTGAAGGGGGAAGGCCTTCCCCCCTGGCCGGCACTATCGTTGCCGGCGCACCCCCTTCAGCGGGGAGACCCCCAGGCTGTGCTAAAACCCACCAATCGTGCGAGCGCAGCGAATGATTTTGCCCGCTCTATGGAATATGAGCGTTTGGCTGCTTAAGACCTCTTTGTCATCATCGGCTATGAGATCGCAAAATCCCGAAAGCTGCCGTTGAGCCGCTGCGGCTGACCGCTGCTTGGCCCTTATTGGTCCGCCTCGGAGGAACTATTCCGCACCCAAGTCGGACAGCCTCGGCATGTCAGCCTGCTCCTTCCCTTAATGCCTCTGCGATCAGCAGAGCAAGCTCCCCAGGCGGCTGGATACCGGAGATACGCTGATCGCATCCCCATGCCCATCCATCATCCCAACGTCGGATCGGTGAAGCTGGCTTGCACTTCACTCAATAGGTGATGCTAGTCAGAACCACGTAAAGGATCGTGGCGGCCAAGCCACCGACCATCAGTATCAGGAGCCAGAGGGACGGTTCCGTTCTTATTCGATCAAGATATCGCATCGGATGCTGCCTTTTCGAGTAGAGCACATGCATCTCAGATCAGCCTGTTGTCCTCGGCCTTCTGGCGGGCGCGGCGGCGGGTGCCGTCGGTATCCGATTTGCGGTGCCGTTCAGCCGCCGCCTTGCGGATCTGCTCGAAGCGATTTTCTTCGACCTGCTTGAGCGTCGGATGCGTATCTGTCTTCTTCACAAACGAGATCATTGCTGAAGTTCCTTCCTGTGGCGGGTGGAAACGCCCTGGCGCCTGCCTGAGCGCTTTAAACGGGGTATTATGCGCCAAGCCCGGTGACACAGCCTTGGACTCCAAGCCGGTCGGCAGTCGTCTGCCCCGGCATCGTCGCCCAGCCGCCGGCTTCCACGAACTGACGCTTCTTGTAGCTGTCGGGTATCGCCTTGAACTCGGCAAGTTTCGCCGCCGCATCTGGGGCCGCGTTGAACCTTTCGACGCATATGGCGGATGCCAGCTCCCCGCGCGCCGTGTCGCCGGCCGCTTTCGCCATGGTCTGCGAAGTGCCGCCAGTGACCCAGCCGCCCCAGCTGAATCCTATAACGATCGTTGCGATCATCGCCGCGATGCATGCCCAGACCAGAATGGTCTTTGAAGGCTGATAGTCTTCCCAGCGGCGGGAGAGAGATGGTTTGGTCGTGCTTTGTGTGGCCATGGAGATTCCTTCCAGGTTGGAATGCAGATTGCTTTGTCTGGGCGTCGGCCGAACGGTTCAGGCACTGTTCTCAGTATCCCATTCCGCCCATGCCGCCGTTGCCGGCCGACGGGGTGGATTCCTTCGCGCGAATGTCGGCGATCATCGCCTCGGCGGTGATCAGGAGCGCTGCGATCGAGCCGGCGTTCTGCAGGGCGGTTCTGACGACCTTGGCGGGGTCGACGATACCGGCCTCGATCATGTCGACATAGGTTTCGGTCTGGGCGTCGAAGCCCTGGTTGTGGTCCTTGCTGTCCGTGAGCTTGCTGACCACGATCGAGCCTTCGACGCCGGCATTCTCGGCGATCTGCCGGACCGGCGCTTCGAGCGCCCGACGCACGATCGAAATGCCTGCGGTTATATCGGCGTTGGCGCCTGTCAGAGAGGCCAGCACGGTCCTGACGCGCAGCAGCGCCACACCGCCGCCGGGCACGATGCCTTCCTCGACCGCAGCTCGGGTGGCGTTGAGCGCATCGTCGATGCGGTCTTTCTTCTCCTTGACCTCGGTCTCGGTCGCGCCGCCGACGCGGATCACCGCGACGCCTCCGGCGAGTTTGGCCAGCCGCTCCTGGAGCTTCTCCTTGTCGTAGTCCGAGGTCGTTTCCTCGATCTGCGCCTTGATCTGGGCAATACGAGCGGCGATGCCGGCCTTGTCGCCGGAACCGTCGATGATCGTTGTCGTGTCCTTGTCTACGACAACACGCTTGGCGCTGCCGAGCATGTCGAGCGTGACATTTTCCAGCTTGATGCCGAGATCGTCGGAGATCACCTGGCCGGCGGTCAGCACGGCGATGTCCTCGAGCATGGCCTTGCGGCGGTCGCCAAAGCCCGGAGCTTTCACGGCCGCGACCTTCAGGCCGCCGCGCAACTTGTTGACGACCAGCGTGGCGAGCGCCTCGCCCTCGACGTCCTCGGAGATGATCAGCAGCGGCTTGCCGCTTTGCACCACCGCCTCCAGGATCGGCAGCATGGCTTGAAGATTACCGAGCTTCTTCTCGTGGATGAGGATGTAGGGGTCATCCAGTTCCACGCGCATCTTTTCGGCGTTGGTGACGAAGTATGGAGAGAGGTAGCCGCGATCGAACTGCATGCCTTCGACCACGTCGAGCTCGGTTTCGGCGGTCCTGGCTTCCTCGACGGTGATCACACCCTCGTTGCCGACCTTGTCCATCGCACTCGCAATCATCCCGCCGATGGTGCCATCGCCATTGGCGGCGATCGTGCCGACCTGCGCGATCTCAGCCGACGACTTGACCTTCCTGGCCCGCGCCTGGATTTCCTTGACGACGGCCGCGACGCCAATGTCGATGCCGCGCTTCAGGTCCATCGGGTTCATCCCGGCGGCGACCAGCTTGGCGCCCTCGCGCAGGATGGAGGCCGCGAGCACCGTCGCCGTCGTGGTTCCGTCGCCGGCGAGGTCGTTGGTCTTGGAGGCCACCTCGCGCACCATCTGCGCGCCCATGTTCTCGAACTTGTCTTCGAGTTCGATCTCCCTGGCGACGGTGACGCCGTCCTTGGTGATGCGCGGCGCGCCATAGGCCTTGTCGATGACGACGTTGCGTCCCTTTGGCCCGAGCGTCACCTTGACGGCGTTGTTCAGCAGTTCGACGCCGCGCAGCATGCGGTCGCGGGCTTCGCCGGCGAATTTGATTTCCTTGGCAGACATGATGTTCGTCCAGTTCGGGCTTGATTATCAGGTATCGGCCGGTCAGGCGGCTTTGCTGGCGGCCGCCGTTGTCTTCTCGACGATGCCCATGATGTCGGATTCCTTCATGATCAGGAGATCCTCGCCGTCGAGCTTGACCTCGGTGCCGGACCATTTGCCGAACAGGATGAGGTCGCCCGCCTTGACGTCGAGTGGAACCAGCTTGCCGGCTTCGTCGCGCGAACCCGGGCCGACGGCGATCACCTCGCCTTCCTGCGGCTTTTCCTTCGCGGTATCGGGAATGATGATCCCGCCTTTGGATTTGAGATCGCCTTCCGCCCGTCGGATGACGACGCGGTCGTGGAGGGGCCGGAATTTCATGGGGTTCTTTCTGAGGCCGGCGCATAGGGCGACCACCTCGGATAGATAGCGACTTTGGCACTCGAATGATAGGAGTGCTAAACGTATTTCGTTGAAAAGGTGGAATTGCGAAAATTTATATCACTTCTACCAATGCGATGTTTGTTGTTTTCAATACGTATTTCCTGCCTTTTTAAGGATTTTTATTTTTATGGAAGAGCCATTTATTCAATTCTAGATAAATAATAGCGACCCGCTCCTTGTTTACCGGGTGGGGACAGCCCATATATAAAACTCGTTGATTTGGCCGACTTGGCTTTTTGCGGTGTCAGAGACCCGCCATTCACCACCGAATTCTCGATAGCGAATGCATCACGCGCCGACCTGGCGCGCATATCGCTCTGTTCGAACCTTGGAATGAACGCGCCGCTGACCACGGATGTACTGGCAGCACGGAAGTTCGTTCCGGTTCGAATGGGAATGATGCAGGAGGCGCGTTTGCGTGCTCCTGCGGAGGTATCGACCCATGACAACGCGCACCACGCAGAAAATCGTCCGGTTCTCCGCACCCTTCATGCTGTCCGGCTTCGACGCTGCGCAGCCTGCCGGCGACTATCGCGTGGACCAGGATGAGGAACTGCTGGAGGGATCCTCCCGCCTTGCCTGGAGACGTGTAGGCGCCTTCATCCACCTGCCCGCCATCGGCATTGATGGCCACACGTATCAGATGGCGCCGATAGATCCCGCCGATCTCGACGCCGCCCTCGAAAAGGATCACCAACAGCCATGATATCAACCAACCCAATCCGGCGCACGAACCGTCCCGCCCGCCACGAGGCTCCTGCTCATCTCTTCGCGATCGGACAGGCTGTCCGGCTCAAGGGCGGTTTCGTGAGGCCGGCATTACCCGCCGATATCTACCGCATAACCGGCAGACTGCCGGCACGGGGAGATTCACTGCAATATCGCATCCGCAACGACGACGAACGCCATGAGCGAGTGACGACGCAGGACAGCCTCGAGCCGGTCGACATGTCGCAATCCGGTAATGGCGCAACCCTCATCGAAAGGACGTTCGGACATGGCTAAAGGCCAGAAACGAAGCAATCGCGAGATCAGAAAGCCGAAACAGGAGAAGGCCCCGCCAAAGCCTGAAAGCACCTTCGGCAACCAGATCAAGTTTGCCGCCAATGATGCCAATGCTTCCCAAGGCAAAGGCAAGCACTGAGGCAGTGCTGCTCCGGCTGAAAGAGCAAGTAGCGCCATGAAAGTTGTCATCGAGTTCTACCGCACGCGGGAGACGGATGACGCCCATGCTGTCGTGGGCCGAGAGGCGGTGGAAGCCGTCGATCTCGCCAACGCCATTGAGATTGCGCAACTGCTTTCGCAGACGCTCGATATGCCTCAACGGCCCGACGCCATCGCGATCACCGACTTATCCGGTAACGCGCTATTTTCCGGCATCATTGATGCCGACGTGACCACTAGAGAAAGGCCACGATCATGACCCGATACATAGATGAAATCGAACGGGAGCGGCACGACCGCGCGATCGGCGTCTGGGACAATGAAGGCGGTGCATCCGCCCGCGCACCAGGCGACGAACAATATGGCCGCCGGATCGAAGCCGACCGGTCCTGGACCATCTACCATGTCTTCACCGGCGTTCCAGCCAGCCGCGAAGGGCAGGAGATGATCGGCCTTAGCCACTCGGCCGCAACCGACGGGATGCTTTCCCTCAATCGTCGGAATGATGTGCGACGCAAGGAGCACATGAACGGGTTTATGCGTGTACCACTGCTGCTGCAAACGGCAAGGGCAGATCAACGATGACCCTTGAATTCCTGAACCCCAGCCGCAGCTTCGACGAAGTGCGCAACGCCATTCGCTTTATCGGGCACGACGGCATGTTCGAAGTGCCGTTCTTTGTCGAAGTGGAAGCGCTCGCCAGGTCCCCTGCTGAATTGCGCAGCACTGAGGTGTCGGAAGAGATGTATCTCTCGACCTTCGATGCGACGCGCAGTTCGATCCACGATGTCGCCCGCGAGGCCTACTCGCATCGTCGCCAAACCTCCTATACGCTGACCGCTGCCGATTTCCGGTAAAGACACCACTCAATGCTGATCCGCTACGGGTATGAGATCACACTGACCTGCCAGCAGCCGACAGCCTTGGTGTGTCTGCTGTCGGTGCACGAGGATCGCGCGGCTGACATACGGGTGCCGGAGACGACGTTCACCACACCCGATGTGCACGTATCGACCTACCGCGATCTCTTCGGCAACAAATGCCGGCGGCTGGTCGCGCCTGCGGGCGACCTGACGATGTGGGGTGATGCCACGATCGAGGACGACGGCAGGCCGGACGGGATTGTGCCGGGTGCCCGGGAACTGCCGGTGCCGGACTTGCCGGACGATTGCCTCGTCTACCTCATGGGCAGCCGCTACTGCGAAACCGACCGTCTCAGCCAGACCGCTTGGGACCTGTTCGGCAAGATGCCGCCCGGTTGGAGCCGGGTGCAGGCGATCTGCGATTTCGTCCACAACCACATCCGCTTCGACTACATGCAGGCTCGATCTACGCGGACGGCTTTCGAGGCGTTCCATGAGCGCGTTGGCGTTTGTCGCGATTTCGCGCATCTTGCGGTCACGTTCTGCCGATGCCTCAACATCCCCGCTCGCTATATCAACGGCCATCTCGGTGACATCGGCGTGCCGGTCGTCGATCCGATGGATTTCAGCGCCTGGATCGAAGTGTTCCTCGATGGCGAATGGTACACCTTCGATCCGCGCAACAACGTCCCGCGGATCGGCAGGATCGTGGTGGCGCGCGGCCGCGACGCAGCCGACATACCGCTCGTCAACTCCTTCGGCCCGCATGTTCTGAAGGCGTTCCGAGTATGGACTTACGAGGTATCGGGCTTGCAACAGGCGCAAGAGCATCGCGAGTAAGGCGCCTTGGGACCGGACACCAAGGCTACAGGCGATACGGCAAGGCATACCGGAAGCGCCGCAGACCTTTTCGAAGATAACTCACTTTAGTCAGGCACCCGCCATGGTCCGCTGACTGTGACCGGTTCCCGACGTTAGGTTGGCGCGATTCCAATCCCTTGAGCCGGTGCGGCCGCGACCTAATGTTCCATCCTCGTAATACCCACTTTCAGCAAACGGAAAAGTCGGGCCTGTGGCTGACGTCAGGCGCATCCAGTCGAAGTGCGAAGACTGTTTGAATGACAGCTTTCGCAGGTTCGTCGCCCAAAGTGCCGAAAGCAGGAAGCCACCTTTTCTCGGAAGTTTGGAGGGTCAGCGAGGTGCCGCGATCCTGCCTCTGGGTAGTTATTCGAGACCCAATACAAAGCCTTTCCCTATGAGCAAACAAGTGTAGAATCAGACTCTCCTGATCTGCTTTGCCGAGGTGTCTATGAGCTTCATTGAGGGAATAGCGCGAGATCAGGCCAATCTGCTTCCCCCATGTGTCGATGACTATGTTGGGCCTGACGCGCTCGTCCGCGTCGTCGATGCTTTCGTCGACAGTCTGGATATGATTGAGCTTGGCTTCACACGCGCCATTGCGGCCTCGACCGGACGACCAGGCTATCATCCCAGCGACATGCTCCGGCTGTATATCTGGGGCTACCTCAATCAAGCCCGTTCATCGCGACATCTGGAGCGCTCCTGCAAGCGCGACCTTGAAGCAATGTGGCTGATGCGGCAACTCGCGCCGGACTATCGGACCATTGCCGCCTTCCGGCACGACTATCCCGACGCGATCGTCGCCGCCAGCGCCGCGTTCGTGCTGTTCTGTCGCGAGCAGAATTTGGTAGGCGGCCGGTCGGTCGCACTCGACGGCACCAAGATGCGAGCGGTCGCCAGTCCAAAGAACATCGCCGGGGCGGAGCGGCTCGCGCGCGATATCGCGCATACCGAAAAAGAGATCGCCTATTATCTCGACCGCCTGGACATAATCGACGAGACCGTCGCGCGGGGCTTTGATGATCAACCACTGCACCGCGAAGGCTTCAAGTCCGCCATTGCCTCCCTGCAGCGTCGGAAGGACCGGCTGGCCAGGCGACAGCAGGAACTCGATCGACGGGTCGAGAAGGTGCTCGTGTTTGGCGAGCCGGAGGCCAAACCGATGGGATATGCCCACGCGCCGAAGCTTCCCTCGTACAATCTGCAAAGCGTCGTCGATGTTGCGAGTGGTCTGATCGTCCACCATGACGTCTACAATGACGCGAACGACAGCCACCTTCTTCATCCGATGTCAGTCGCGGCTAAGGCCGTGCTGGAGGTAGATCAGCTCCAGGTGTTGACCGACGGCGGCTACTCAAACGCCGAAGAAGTCGCCCGTTGCGAACGCGAGAACATTGAGGTCGCTGCGCCGATCAAGCGCGGCGCGATGAATTCCGAACATTTTCGACCGGTACAGTTCCTCTACGACGAGGACAGCGACACGGTCCGTTGCCCCGGCGGGCAAACTCTACGCCCGTCCGGAATCCATACTCGCAATCGGGCGATGCGCTACCGTACCTCGGCCTGCGCGACCTGTGCGTTGAAGCCGAGATGCACGCCGGGAGCCCAGCGCACAATTCACCGGCTTGTCGATCAAGGTGCCCTCGATCGCATGGAGGCCCGAATCCATGCCAATCCCAGCTTGATGACGATCAGGCGATGCACGGTCGAGCATCCATTCGGCACCATAAAGCGAATGTCGGGTGGCGGAAGGTTCCTAACTAGAGGACTTAGGGCGGTAAAGGCGGAGGCGGCGCTGTCGATCCTAGCCTTCAACATCCTACACGCCGCGAACACATTCGGAACGAGGGTTGTTACCCCGAGCTGACGCGAGGCGGCGCTTCGCTTCGGCTCCACCTGGCAGGCGCTGCGGCTCCGACGGCTGACGTTTTGGCACAGCCTGCCCCGCAACGCCCCCTGAGAGGGAGAGTGCGGACGGGTTTTCCGTGACGGGTTGAGGGCTGGAGGAGTGGCCTCCGGCGCCCGTCGCGGAGATCATCCCGATGGCCAGAAAGGACCGCGCTCGCCCAGGCGGCGCCCGCAGCAATCTCTATGACGACATCACCGACAAGATCATCGCCGAGCTGGAGGAAGGGCGGCTGCCCTGGGTCCAGCCCTGGGGGACGGCGGCGGCGAAGGCGCCGCTCGCCATGCCGAGGAATGCCGCGACCGCGCGGCAATATTCCGGGATCAATGTCCTCATCCTCTGGGGCGCAGTGGTCCAGCACGGCTATCCGACCCAGCATTGGCTCACCTTCCGGCAAGCACTCTCGCTGGGCGGAAATGTCCGCAAGGGCGAGCGCGGCACCACCGTCGTCTATGCCGACCGCTTCACGCCGGAGGACGAGAAGCGCCGCGCCCAGGAGTCGGGCGAAGAAGCCAGCAGCATTCCGTTCCTGAAGCGCTTCACCGTGTTCAACGCGGCGCAATGCGAGGGCCTGCCCGAGGACATCGCCTTCGAGGCCCCGCCACCGCCGCCCGGCATGATCGAGCCGAAGGTCGAGGCGCTGATCGAGGCGACCGGGATCGATTTCCGCATCGGCGGGGATCGCGCCTTCTATGTTCCGGCGCTCGACTACGTGCAGGTGCCGCCTCCGGCCGCCTATTTCGAGCCGATCAACTGGCACAGGACGGCGCTCCACGAGATGGGGCATGCCACAGGCCATGCCTCGCGCTTGGGGCGGGATTTTTCGGGCAGCTTCGGCACGAAGAAATACGCCTTCGAGGAGCTGGTCGCCTTATCCTGACTCTGTGATCCTGTCTCAGAATCATGCATTGGAGGCGCCTCACCACGGCTCCGGTGAAGCTCTTCAGACGTCCGGGTCAAGCGTTCCCGCAGCGTAGCGAGGACAACGCTTGACGCGGCGGCGGCACGACAAGCTGTTCATGGGGTGCAGGCTAAGTCCTGCACCCCTGCCACGCGGCGAGCGGGAGAGCGCGAGGGGAACCCCTCGCATTCTAAACAATGAAGTTGCGCCGAAGGCGCTCCGCTTGGGTATCGTGCGTGCATTTGTATTTTACCGATCTTGACACTATTTCGCGTCCGCTTTTCCTTGATGACCTTGCAGTGAGCCTCGCGCCCGGTGCGCTCGACGCGGTCGAGCGCACCGGGCTGATTCACGGCATGCCGTTCATCCTGATGGATGACGGCAGCTACGATCTCGCTCTCAACCGGTTCTTTCGTGCCTGTCCTGCTATGGGAGCGCGATCGCCGAACACGTGGCGCTCCTACGCCCGCGACATTCTCGTCTGGGCGCGCTTTCTTGTCGAACGGCGCGGCGGCAAGACGGTCTGGCAGGCCGGCCGCGACGATGTCCTGGCCTTTCACCGGGCGCGTCGGCTGTCGGCAGCTCCCTACCGCATCTCGGCTGCGAGCTGGAACCGGAGCGTTGCCGCGCTCGACAAGCTCTATCGCTGGGCTGTCGAGGAAGGAATCATTGCGATCTCGCCCTTCAGCTACGGCGCCACCCTTCGCAGGGCCGGCGGTAGCCGCGCAGTGCTCGCTGTGACGACGAACCGTGCCCGCGAGCGCGCCGCGCGGCGCCACGATACCCGTTACATCGATCTTGGCCGCTACCTGCTGTTCCGCGAGGTGGGATTGCGCGGCCGGCTTCCCGACGGCTCGGAGGACGCGACGTGGCGCGGCCGCAACGGCGAGCGCAATGCGTTGTTTGCCGAGCTTCTCGTCACGACCGGCCTGCGGCTGACAGAGGCCGGCAGTCTGCTGCTGAGTGAGCTGCCGCGCCTGACCGATCCCGAATCGCGCTCGGTGCCGTTCGATCTCCCCGGTCCGATCGCCAAGGGCGGACGACCACGGCGCATCCGCGTTCCCCGCCGGGTACTGAGATTGATCGGCGACTATGTCGATCTCGAGCGCACGGTCTCTGCCGCGCGCTCAGAGCCTTCGGTGTCCGATCCGCTCTGGCTGATGCTGGAGGACGGGAAGGCAACAGACGCGGCGGGCAAGCGTGTCCGGCTCGACCGTCTGACGCTGGGCGAACGCCGCCGCGTGCTGGTCGGCACGCCCGGCCAGGCGCAGCATGCCTTGCTCTGGCTGACTGAAGGCGGCAAGCCCGTGCCCTCGGCGACTTGGGAAGCTGCCTTTCGGCGGGCCTGCACCCGCTGCCGCCGTTTCGGCATCGAGGTCGAGGTGACGCCACACACGCTGCGGCACACCTTCGCCGTCAACATGCTCTCCATGCTGATCCGCGAGCAGATCGGATCCGTGTTCGATCCGCAGGACCAGCACGGCGCAGCCTATCGGCGGATTCTCGGCGATCCTCTGCAGAAGCTCCAGCACCTGCTGGGGCATGCGAGTATCACCAGCACCTACATCTATCTCGACAGCCTCGCCGAGGCGCAGGAGCTGGTCGAGGCCGCCGCGGATCGCTGGGCCGAAGACACGGCTGGCGGCGCGGCATGACCGCCGCGGCGGCTCCATCGGTGCGGCGGCCGGGTCGCCGCGCCCTCTTTCCCGAGGCGCTGCCCGATCCCGAGGGCGAGGCCGCCGCTGCGATCGCATCGCTGCGCTTTACCGTCACGCTGGCGGATCGCAGCAAGACGATCGACCTGACGATGCTCGCCGGCCGCAAGGCATTGGCGCGGACCTTTGCCGGCGCGCTCTGGCGCGCCTGCCAGGTCGGTGGTCCGGCCGGCTCGATCTCGACGGCCTACGCCTATGCCAATGCGCTCAAGACATTTTGGCGCTATCTCGATTCCGCCGGATCGCACGTCGCCCGTCTCTCCGACGTCAGTGCCGTCTGCATCGACGGCTTCGATTCCTGGATGGAGGGGAGCGGCCTGCATCCCAATCACCGCCTGCACCGCATGAGCAAGGTGCTCAACCTGCTGCGGCTTGCCGAGGCCGCGGAGCCCAGCCACCTGCCGCCCGATGCCTCACGCCGGCTGATGTACACGAGCGATCGGCCCGGCGTGCGCGCCAGGCCGCGCGATGCCTATGGCGATGATGTCGCCGCGGCATTGCGGAAGGCGGCGCGCACCGATCTCGCCGCCATCATCCGCCGCTTGGGCGAGGCCGATCGTATTCCGGCGGTCGAGGATTCCGATCGGAGCAAGGCGCTGGCAGCAACCCACAAACAGGTAATGGAAGTGATCGACGCGGAAGGCGTCATCGGGCACAGGCACCCTCTCTTCAAGCGACTCTACACGCTCCGCCGCGAGAGTGGCCTGCCGAACGATCGCCTGATCCACGATCTGCATGGCCGCCGGCATCTCATCGCCGCCGATCTCGTGCCGCTCATCGTGCTTATCTCGCTCGACACCGGCATGGAGATCGAAGCGATCAAGGGCTTGCGAGCGGACTGCCTGAAGAACCCGGCGGGCGGCTATGTCGAGATCGAGTATTGCAAGCGTCGGGCGCGCGGCGCCGAGTGGAAGCGGCTGCGTGTGCGCGACGGCGGTTCCTCGACGCCGGGCGGCTTGATCCGCAAGGCGCTGCAGTGGACCGGTCCGGCGAGAAGCCGGCTCGGCGCCGACACGCTCTGGGCGCACTGTGCCTGGGGCCGCCTGACCCCTCGGGTGCTCAGCATGAAGGAGCTCGCGGCTTCATGGACGCGCCGGCACGGCATCCTTGATGAGCGGGGCCAACGCCTTCGCCTCAATCTGACGCGCCTGCGCAAGACGCATAAGGCGGCATGGTACCGGCGCACGGGCGGCCAGCTCGACCGCTTCGCCGTCGGCCACACTGTCGCGGTCGCGGCCGACCACTACGCCGACATTCCCGCGCTTCGTCATCTGCACGAGGCGACAATTGCCGACGCCATGACCGATGCGCTCGACGCCGCGTTCCCCCCCTGTGTCCTGTCGTCGGAGGAGGAAGCGGCCGTCCAGACCGATCCCGACAAGGCGACCGGCCTTCCCGTTGTCGGCGCCGCCGCGGTCAAGGCGCTGTTCGGCGGCGAGCAGGACGTCTGGCTCGCCAGTTGCGGCGGCTTCTACAACAGCCCGTTCGGCTCGGAGGGAGAGGCCTGTCCGTCCCCCTTCTGGGGGTGTCTCGAATGCAGCAATGCCGTGGTCACCGCCCGCAAGGTGCCCGCGCTCCTGGCCTTCCTCAACTTCATCCGGGCGCAGCGGCAGGTGCTGAGCGAAGCCGACTGGATCGCCAAGTTCGGCCGGGTTCACGGACGCATCGCCGAACAGATTCTGCCCCGGTTCGCCGACGCCGAGATCGAGGAAGCCCGTCGGATTGGGTCATCGGACCCCGCGCTCCTCTACCTGCCGCCCGAAGCGAGAGCGCCATGATGCCGGCACCGATCAAGCTGCCGCAGCACGCGTCGCTGCCTTCGGCCATTTATGGCAACGACGAGCCCGTGCTTGCCGGCGTGGCGGTCAGGGACGATGCCGACCGCACGCGACTTCCGCGCTTCGGTGACGATCTTTGGGACCTGGGCGCCGCCATTTTCCGGGTGAACGCCCGCTACAGCAATTACCGGCTGAACCTCGCCCGCATCGCCGATCCCGTCACGCGGCGGCTGGCGAAGGAGTACGTGATCGCCCGCCTGCGCATCCATGTGCCGGGATATCGGGCGCCCTGCGGCGCGACCTCGGCGATCCGCCTGCTGCGCTACATCCAGCATTTCGCCGCGTTCCTCCGCGCAAGGACTGGCGCCGTCGATCTCAGCCGGATCGATCAGGCGCTGCTCGACGCCTATCTGGCGTATGCCCGTGACGGCGGACGGCGAACGCCTCACGAGACGGTGAAGTATGTCGAGGTGCCGATCGACCTGCATCACCTGGCGCCATGGCTAACCGGCGGCGGCATCGGTTTCCTGCCGTGGCGTGGACGTGCGGCGCACCGCGTTGCCGGCCGGCCGCCAGCGCCCGCCGAGAACGCCACGCCGCGCATTCCCGAGCCGGTCATCGGCGCCATGCTGCGCTGGGCGCTCAAGTATGTCGAGGTCTATGCGCCCGATATCCTCGCGGCGCGGGCCGAGCTTGACGCTCTCGAAGCCCGCTGCGCCCGATTGATGGCGCGGGACGCGCGGGCCGGACGGGCCGTGGCCAAGAACTATCGCGCCCGCGTGGCCAAGTGGCTCGACGTGCGCCGGGCCATGGGCCGAGGCGTGCCGATCTGGGAGCACGCGCCCAATGTGGCCCGCCGCATCGACCCGCTCACCGGCGAAGAGACCCCGCCCTACAATCTCCATCTGATGCGCCTTCACGCCGGCGCTCCGCAGAGCGGCCGCATCAGCCAGTCCGAGCCGACTGCACGACTGATCGAGAAGGCAGCCGCCGAGCTCGGAACCGAGATCGGCGGGCTCGATACGCCGATCTCGATCGATCCGGACACCGGACTGCCATGGCGCGAGCGCTTCGACGGCCTCAGCCTCGCCCGCGAAGAACGGATGTTGCAGGGCGCCTGCTATCTCGTCTGCGCCTACCTCACCGGCATGCGCGACAGCGAGGTGCAGGCGATGCAGCCGGGTTGCGTGTCGCCGGTGCGCAGCGCCGACGGCCTGGTCGAGCGGTACCGGCTGCGCAGCACGGTGTACAAGCGCCATGGCGCGCGCGGCGTCACGGCCGACTGGATCACGATCGAGCCCGTCGCTCGCGCCGTCGCGGTGATGGAGGTTCTCTCGGCACGCAATCGCCGAGAGAAGGAACTGTCATCCTTGTGGGTGGCGCTGAAGGACTGGCCCTGGAGCAACGATCATCTCGGGATGGGTGCAACGCCGACACTCAACCTTTTCCGCGAGGGCCTCGACACGCGCTCGGAGGCCGCGCCGGCGATTCCGCGCATCGGCGACGAGCCTTGGAAGTTTACGACCCGGCAGCTCCGACGCACGATCGCCTGGTACATCGCCAACCGGCCGTTCGGCACGGTCGCCGGCAAGATCCAGTACAAGCACGCCTCGGTCGCCATGTTCGAAGGCTATGCCGGATCGGCGCAGGCCGACTTCCGCTTGGCGATCGAGCGCGAACGTGCACTCGGCCAGCTCGACGACATTGTCGCCCATTACGAGGCCTATCTTCGCCGTGAAGGCCCGGCGGGACCGGGTGCTGCGCGACTGCGACGCGAGTTCGGCCGCGTGCAGGAGGAACTTGGCGATCTTCCCGGCCGGATCTTGGACCGCAAGCGGCTGCGCACCATGGTTGCCCATCTCGGGCGGACCCTGCATGTCGGTTTCCTCAACGACTGCCTGTTCGATGCAGCGACCGCGCTCTGCCTCACCGGCGCGCCAGATGCCGAGCGGACGGCGCCGGCCCTATCGCGCTGCAGCCCCGACCGGTGCCCGAACGCCTGCCTGACCGCCCGGCACCGCGAACCGTGGCAGGCCTCGATCGTCGAGGGCGAAGCGCTTCTGGCCGACCGGCGTCTATCGCCGCTGCAGCGCACGGCGATCCTGCGGGACAACGAGCGCAAGTGCCGGCTGATCGCGCCTCTCATGGACGGTGACGCATGACCGCGCTCGGGCCGAAGAGCCAAGCGGCGCTAAGGGCTGCCATGAAGCGGTTGCTCGACGGCCGCCCTGAACGCACCGACGGGGCGCTGACCGTCGCCAACCTGGCGCGCGAGGCCGGCGTCAGCCGAGCGACGGCGAACCGGGCCGGCGATCTTCTCGCCGAGCTCCGCGCGGCCGAAGCCCGCCTGCGGCGATCGTCGCCCAGGGCCCTCAAGGAACGCATCCATGCTCTGGAAGCGGAACTACGCGCCGTGCGTGGTGCCGAGATGGCGGAGCTGCGGGCGCTCACCCGGACGCTCGCGCAGCACATCCAGATGCTGACGTTGCAGCTCGCCGAGCGAGATGCCGTCATCGAAGGTCTGCGAGCGGAGCTGTCTCGATCCGTGGACGCCAGGGTCGTCCCGTTGCGGCGTCCGCCTCTGGACGGCACCGGCTGACAGCCGCGCTTCATCCTGACCGGTCCAGGCGCCGCTCGCCGGTCATGGCTGCCTCCCGTGCTCGCCCGTCGAGGCAGGGCTCGGGTTGTGGCAGACGCTGCCGGCCCATCAACCCTGTTCCGCACCAGCACCGAGAACAGGGTGTGACGGCCCGGCTTCCCGCGTCTGCCCCTGCCGCCTCGCCCTCGACGGAGAGGGCGAACACAGGAGGCAGCCATGACCACCGATCGCACACCCCAGCCCCGGAACGACATCTACGAGCGTGTCACCAGCCAGATCATCGCCGCCATCGAGGCCGGCGCCGACCAGTACCGGATGCCCTGGCACCACGACGGATCGGCCATCACTACGCCCGTCAACGTCGCCTCGCGCAAGGCCTATCGTGGCGTCAACGTCATCGCACTCTGGGCCGCCGCGCACGCCGCCGGCTTTCCCGCCGGCATCTGGGGCACCTATCGCCAGTGGCAGGCGCTCGGCGCCCAGGTCCGCAAGGGCGAGCGCGGGCACCTCGTCGTGTTCTGGAAGACCGTCGATCGCCACGGCAAGGCAGACGTACAGGACGGCGACGAGGATCGCGACGAGCCCGCCCGGCGCATGTTCGCCCGCGGCTACACGGTCTTCAACTGCGCGCAGGTCGACGGCTACACGCCGCCCGAGATACCGGTGCTACCCGAGGCCGAGCGCATCGAGCGGGCCGAACGGTTCTGCGCAGCGCTCGGCATCGACATCCGCCACGGCGGATCGCAGGCCTGTTACCGCCCATCCACCGACCACGTGCAGATGCCCGACTTCGCCTGCTTCCGCGATGCCGCAGCCTATTACGCCGTGCTGCTCCACGAATGCGGGCACGCCTCCGGCGCCAGGCATCGCCTCGACCGTGATCTCTCCGGACGGTTCGGCTCGGCCGCCTATGCTATGGAGGAATGCACGGTCGAGCTCCTGAGCGCCATGATCTGCGCCGACCTCCATCTCAGCGTCGAGCCGCGGCCCGACCACGCCAGCTATATCGCCTCCTGGCTCGAGGTGCTTCGCTCCGACAAGCGCGCGATCTTCACCGCCGCAGCCAAGGCGCAGCAGATCGCCGACTGGCTGCACGCCCAGCAGGGCAACGCTTGCCGGAACGACGTCAGGGGCGCCGCATAGGCGCTCCTCGACCCGATCAGTTGACAGTTCGCTCCCGGAACAGCGCCTCAATCAGCGGACATTCCGGCCGCGTGCCGTCGGCGCATTGCGCGACGACGTCCTTGAGCACCCGCTCCATGCGCTTCAGGTCAGCGATCTTCGCCCGCACATCGTCGAGATGCGCGGCGGCGACCGCGCTTGCCTCGGCGCAGGGCTGGTCGCGTTCGTCGACCAGGCGCAACAGCTCGCGGATTTCGTCGAGTGAGAAGCCGAGCTCGCGTGCCCGCAGCACAAAGCGAAGGCGCCGCTCGTGCGTCGTGTCGTAGCTGCGGTAGCCGGCCGCCGTGCGCGGTGGCTCGGGCAGGAGCCCGACCTTCTCGTAGTAGCGCACAGTCTCCAGATTGCTGCCCGTCCGCCGGGCGAGCTCAGCCCGCTGCAGGCCCTTCACGCCAGCGTGATCGCGCATCGCAAAAATCCCTCTTGACCCTGTAGTTGCTACAGACCGCATGGTACTGCGCAATGAGGATTTCGGCAAGGAAAGCGAGATCGGACATGGATATATCGCGACCCAGCACGGCGGGCATGACGTCCGCCACGACCGACGTGCTCGCGTCGGACCGAGCCGAAGTCGGACGGCAGCGCCTGGTCGCCGTCGGCGGCATTCTCGGCGCGCTTGCCGCCTCCTCGTGCTGCATCGTCCCGCTCATCCTGTTTAGCCTAGGCATTGGTGGCGCCTGGATCGGCAATCTGACGGCGCTCGCGCCCTACAAGCCGCTCTTCGTCGCCGGGACGACGGGCGTTCTCGGCTACGGCTTCTATCTCGTCTACTGGAAGCCGAGGCGGGCCTGCGCCGAGGATGCTGCCTGCGCGCGCCCGATCCCCAGCCGCATTGTCCAGATCGCGCTCTGGTTTGCGACGGTGCTCGTCGCGGCCGCCTTCGCATTCGACTACGTCGCCCCGCTGCTGCTTTCCGCCTGACACCAAGAGGAGACCCGTCCCATGAAGAAGAGTTTGAGTGCTCTTGCTTTGATCATGTCGGTGATGACCGCGCCTGCCGTGTTCGCTACCGAACGCACAGTCACCTTCGCCATCGACAACATGACCTGCGCCTCCTGCCCCTACATCGTGAAGACCTCGATGGCGGCGGTCCCCGGGGTCTCGACGGTGGCCGTCTCGTTCGAAGCCAAGACCGCGACCGTGACCTTCGACGACGCGCAGACGACCCCGGATGCCATCGCGGCCGCCAGCATGAATGCCGGCTATCCGGCCCGCCCGACGCAGGAGCAAGGCAGTTGACATGCATGACCGCGCCCTGATCCGCACCGGCGCCGCAGGCGCCATTGTCGTTGCGATCTGCTGCGCGGCGCCACTCCTTGCCGTGCCCCCGCCGCTGGCCGGCCTCGGCGCGTGGTTGACGGGTTCGGGTCTGGTCGTGCTTTCCCTGATCGCCGCGGGCCTCGGGCTTGTCGCCTGCGGCATCCATCATCGCCGTGCAAAGGTCGTCTGTTCCAACACGAAGATTCTGAATGAAGGCCTGAAGCCATGAACGATTGCTGCACATCCTCCGCGTCCCGCGACAAGGCGACGGTTTCTACATCCGCAACGGTGCCGAGCTTGGCCGTGCGGCCGGGTGTGACGTTTCCGGACTGGTCGGTGGTTTCGTCACCCGTGGTGAAGGAGGCCCTGCTGGCCATGGTCGGCTCCGACCATGTGCTCAACCGCTGGAGCGGCTACGAGGCGGCCACGGATCGCGTGCGCGTTGCGTTGCTACAGCTCTACGCCGAACACGGGCGAGCCCCGACCCCAAGCGCGCTTGCCAAGCGTGCGGGGCTGAGCGAGGAAGCCGTCCGTGCGCTGCTCGAAGAGCTCCGCCGTCGCGACCTCGTCGTACTCGATGGCGACATGATTGTCGGCGCGTATCCCTTCACCGACCGCGACACCGGCCACCGGGTCACACTGGACGGACGCACTCTTACTGCGATGTGCGCGGTCGACGCGCTCGGCATCGGCGCTATGACCGACCAAGACATCTCGATCGTCTCGCGCTGCCGCCACTGCGGCGCGCCGGTCCGGATCACCACGCAGGAACGGGGCCGGGCTCTGGCCGACGTTGAGCCGACGACGGCCGTCGTATGGCTCAGCGTCCATTACGAAGGCGGATGCGCTGCGAACTCGCTGTGCACTGCAACATCCTTCTTCTGTTCCGACGATCACCTCGCCGCGTGGCGCCGGCAGCGTCCTGCAGACGAGCCGGGATTCCGGCTGTCGATCGAGGAAGCTCTCGAAGCAGGTCGGGCGATCTTCGGGCCCAGCCTTGCCGGAATCGGCACAATCGCCGGCCACGGCAACAACGCGGCCGAGACACAAGGTGAGCCTCAATCGTCGGGCGATACGGCATCGCCGGACAGGCCCGTGACGCATCGGCGCCTTGGCACGAATGGCCGCAACAATGGTTCCTACGACCTTGCCATCATCGGCGCCGGCTCGGCCGGCTTCTCGGCCGCGATCACGGCAGCCGATCAGGGCGCCCAGGTGGCCCTCATCGGCAGCGGCACCATCGGCGGCACCTGCGTCAATATCGGTTGCGTGCCGTCGAAGACGCTGATCCGCGCCGCCGAGACGCTCCACAATGCCCGAGCCGCGGCACGTTTCGCCGGCATCACGGCCGAGGCCGAACTGACCGACTGGGGCGGAACCGTCCGTCAGAAGGACGCGCTGGTTTCGGAGCTACGTCAGGCCAAGTACGCCGACCTGCTCCCGGCTTACAACGGCATCGCCTATCGCGAAGGGCCGGCGCGCATCGTGGACGGCGGCGTCCAGGTGGACGGCACGTTTGTCTCAGCCGGCAAGATCATCATCGCGACCGGCGCGCGACCGGCCGTCCCTGTCATCCCCGGCATCGAGACCGTGCCATACCTGACGAGCACGACGGCGCTTGATCTCGAGGCGCTGCCCCGATCTCTGCTCGTGATCGGCGGCGGCTATATCGGGGCCGAACTCGCCCAGATGTTCGCCCGCGCCGGCGTCGAGGTGACGCTGGTGTGCCGCTCGCGTCTCCTTCCGGAGGCCGAACCCGAAATCGGCACGGCGCTGACGGGGTATTTCATGGACGAGAGCATCGCGGTGATTTCCGGCATCACGTACCGGACGATCCGCAAGACCGCGGACGGTGTTGCACTCACTGTCCATCGCGACGGCAAGGACGTCACGATCGACGCCGATCAGGTGCTCGTGGCGACGGGCCGCGCGCCCAATATCGAAGGTCTCGGGCTCGCCGAGCATGGGATCGCTCTCTCGCCGAAGGGCGGCATCTTCGTCGATGACCGCATGCGCACGACAAGATCGGGCGTGTACGCTGCCGGCGACGTCACCGGTCACGATCAGTTCGTCTACATGGCCGCCTACGGTGCCAAGCTCGCGGCGAAGAACGCCCTCAACGGCGACAGCCTGCGCTACGACAACAGTGCCATGCCGGCCATCGTCTTCACCGATCCGCAGGTGGCGAGCGTCGGGCTGACAGAGGCGGCTGCGCGGACCGCCGGCCACGCCGTCCGTGTCTCCACGATCGGTCTCGACCAGGTGCCGCGCGCGATTGCCGCCCGAGACACACGCGGGCTCATCAAGCTCGTCGCCGACGCTGGCAGCGGCCGGCTGCTCGGGGCGCATATCCTCGCACCGGAGGGAGCCGACAGCATCCAGACGGCGGCCCTGGCAATCCGGCACGGCCTCACCGTCGACGACCTCGCGGATACGCTCTTTCCGTATCTCACCACCGTTGAGGGCCTGAAGCTCGCGGCTCTTGCCTTCGACAAGGACGTGGCGAAGCTCTCATGCTGCGCCGGCTGAGCCGTGAAGGCTCGGATGTCGAACGTGACAATGTTGGAGGAGATCTAGTGGCGAAGAGATATGACCTTGCGATCATCGGCACGGGAACGGCTGCGATCGTAACAGCACACAGGGTTCGTGCGGCTGGCTGGAGCGTCGCCGTCGCGGACTTCCGGCCCTTCGGGGGCACCTGCGCCTTGCGCGGTTGCGATCCGAAGAAGATGATGGTCGGCGGCGCCGAGGCGGCTGATCACGCCTGGCGCATGAGCGGACGTGGAATCGAAGGGGACGCGACGCTCGATTGGACGGGACTGATGGCCTTCAAGCGCAGCTTCACCGATCCGGTACCGCAGAAGCGTGAGAAAGCCTTTGCCGACAAAGGGATTCACGCCTTCCACGGTCACGTTCGCTTTATCGGCCCGAATGCGCTCGAGTTCGGAGGAGAGAGGATCGAGGCGGACCGTATCGTGATCGCCGCCGGCGCCGAGGCCGTGCCGCTCGGCATTCCGGGCGAGCAGCACCTGATCACCAATGAAGGCTTCCTGGAACTGGAGAGCCTGCCTGAACGCATCGTCCTTGTCGGCGGCGGTTATATCGCGGCCGAGTTTTCGCACATCGCGGCGCGCGCCGGAGCACAGGTCACAATTCTTCAGCACGGGAAGCGAATGCTCAAGCAATTCGACCCCGATCTCGTCGGCTGGCTGATGGACAAGTTCAGCGAGCGCGGCATCAATGTCCGCACACAGGCAGGGGTGACCGCCATTGAGAAGGTATCAGACGGCTATCGCGTCCGGGCGGACTGTCCTGACGGCGAACTCGATATGGACGCAGATCTGGTCGTCCATGCCGCGGGTCGGGCGCCGGCGCTCGCGACGCTCGATCTCGATGCCGGGAGCGTAAAGCACCATAACGGGCGGCTGGCGTTGAACGGATTTTTGCAAAGCGTCTCCAACCCCGCGGTCTACGCAGCAGGTGATGCCGCCGGCCTAGGACCGCCGCTCACTCCGGTATCAAGCCATGACGCGAAGGTAGTCTCGGCGAACCTGCTCAACGGCAACACGGTCAGGCCTGAATACACAGGCGTTCCGAGTGTCGCCTTCACCATCCCGCCGATCGCAGCCGTCGGCATGAGCGAAGCCAAGGCGCGTGAGAAAGGCCTGAACGTTCGCGTAAAGACCGAGCGCGTGGACGGCTGGTTCACCGCACGCCAGCAGGCCGAGACGGTGTATGGCTTCAAAACGTTGGTCGACGCGGACACTGACCGCATCCTCGGCGCCCATCTTGTCGGTCCGCACGCTGACGAAGTGATCAACATCTTTGCACTGGCGATCAGGCAAGGGCTGACGGCAGAGCAGTTGAAGACCACCATGTTCGCATATCCCAGCGGCGCGTCAGATATCGGCGAGATGCTTTGAGCGTAAGTGAGGTGGTCGACCGGTACGGCCGCGGAGCAGTCTGCACGAAAGAAATCCCTTCACCAGTCGCATTCGGTTCGCTGAGCAGTCGTAAAAACCACGAACCGCAATGCGAAGAGCAGCCCTCCAGATACTCCCGAGTGTCTCACCCGTTCTAAAACCGCGCAACGCCGCCAGATCGGCTGGTTTCGGCTGATGAAAGTCCGCTGAGACAGCTTGACTGTTCAGATAAGTCGCCGAGATGAACGCGGCCTTCTGCTGCGCCTCGCTCGGCATCGTGCCGACCGTGCGCCACGCCGACTACATCGGCTCCTGGCTGGAGGTGCTGCGCGAGGATAACCGCGCCATCGTCCGCGCCGCTTCGCAGGCGAGCAAGGCGGCCGACTGGCTGCTGTCGCATCTGCCCGACGAGGACGGCGCTGAATCGGTTGCGGCCTCGACCGAGCGGAGGGTGGCGGCATGATCCTCCTGACCCGTACCCAGCGTGCGCAGCTCCTCGCCAATGGCCGGCAGCGCGGCGCCGATCACGTCCCCGTCGTCAAATTCTTCAATCCCTTCGGCGCGGGCGTCTGGCTCGCCACCGAGCTGGATCAGGGCGGCGACATCATGTTCGGCCTGGCCGATATCGGCTACCCCGAACTCGGCTCGTGGAGCCTGGAAGAGCTGCGTGGGGTCCGGTTGCCCTTCGGCATGGGGATCGAGCGGGATCTGCTCTTCACCGGGGATTTCCCGATCTCGGTCTGGGCGGAGGCTGCGTGGGAAACCGGCAGCATCCAGGCGGCGGAACGAGCCCTCTACCGCGCCGGTGCGGCATTCACCCGCACATCCACAGATACGGAAAGCCGGGAATCCTGATTTCCGGTTGCCGGCTTTGTGGCCTGGCGTCGCACTCTTCAGAGGAAGAGGGCGGCGCTTCGCTTCGTGACGGGTTGGAGGTCGAGAGAGTGGCTCCCGGCCGCCCGTCGCGGAGAAATCACCATGGCCAAAGCTGCCAGGAAGAAGCCCGTCGCCCCGATGATCGTCTTTTCACGGGCGCGCGACATTCCGTTCAACCGGATCAGGCTGTCGGACAGCAATGTTCGCGAGGCTGACGTCGAGGCGGGTCTGGACGAACTTACCCATGACATCGACCGGCGCGAGGATCTCGTGCAGGGCCTCAACGTTCGCGCCATCCTCGACGCGGACGGCGTTGAGACCGGCGATTTCGAGACCCCGGCCGGCGGCCGCCGCTACAGGTCCATCGCGCGCCTCGTCGAAGCCGGTCGCTTCCCGGCCGATGGCCTCGTCCCCTGCATCGTCAAGAAGGCCGATGCCAAGACCTCGGCAGTCGACGACTCGCTGGCCGAGAACCTGCTGCGCCTCGCCCTGCATCCGCTCGACCAGTTCAAGGCGTTCAAGCGGATGTTCGACATGGGCATGTCGAAGGAGGAGATCGCCGACGCCTGGCGGACCACGCCGCGCTACATCATGCAGCGCCTTCGTCTCGCGACGGTCGCGCCGGCGCTGCACGACGCCTATGCGCGGAATGAGATGACGCTGGCGATGCTGGAAGCCTTCACCGTCAATCCCGACCACGAGCGCCAGCAGCAGGTCTGGGAGCGGATCAGCACGTCGTGGCAGAAAGAGCCCTGGCACATCCGCAGCCTGCTGACCGAGACCACGGTTCCGGCTGCCGACAAGCGCGCCCGCTTCATCGGCATCGACGCCTATGAGGCGGCGGGCGGCCCGGTGCTGCGCGATCTCTTCTCCGACGAGAACGGCGGTTGGTTGCAGGACGTCACGCTGCTCGACCGCCTGGTTGACGAGAAGCTGCGCACTGTCGCCGACGAGATCGCCGGACAGGGCTGGAAGTGGATCGACGCGGCAGTCGAACTTCCCTACGGCTACGCCAACGGCCTGCGCAGGCTGGTCGGTGTGACCCAGGAGCTGACCGACGAGGAGCGCACCGCCCGCGAGGCGCTGCGCGACGAGTATGACGAACTCGAAGCGCAGTATGCAGAAGCCGACGACCTGCCCGATGAGATCGACCAGCGGCTCGGGGAGATCGAAGCCGAGTTGGAAGGCTTCGAGAACCGGCCCGTCACCTTCGCGCCGGAAGACATCGCCCGTGCCGGTGTTTTCGTCAGCATCGACCGCGATGGCGAGTTGATCGTCAGTCCCGGTTATGTCCGCCCCGAGGACGAACAACCCGAGAGCGTCGATGGTGAGGATGCGGGCGAAGGTGCCGACCCGTCCGATCCCGATGCGGTGCAGCGCGCGGTTATCACCGTCGGCGGCGAGCCGGTCCCGGACGGCGATGAAGAGGAGGACGATGCCGTCAAGCCGCTGCCCGAGCGGCTGGTGACCGACCTGACCGCCTGGCGGACGCTGGCGTTGCGCAATGCGCTTGCCGAGAATCCGCGCGTCGCCATGACGGCGCTGCTGCACAAGCTGGTTCTCGATACTTTCGAGCGCACCGCCACCTCGGGAACCAGCCTCTATGCCGCCGTGCGTCACATCTATCTTCCCACGGATGCGACCGGGCTCGCTGACAGCGCCGCCGCGAAGATGATCGACGAGCGCGCGGACGCCTGGCGGGGCGACATCCCCGCTGGCGATGACGACCGGCTCTGGGACTGGATCGACGGTCTCGACGATGCCAGCCGCCTGGCGCTGCTCGCCCATTGCGTCAGTTTCGGGGTCAACGCGCTTTACGAGCGGCCCAACCCCTATTCGGGGAATGGCATCTCGCAGCACGGTCTCGACCGCCGCATGGCCGAGGCCGAACGGCTGGCACAGGCCACCGGCCTCGATCTCGTCGAAGCGGGCTGGAGGCCCACGGTCGAGAACTACCTGGGTCGCGTGACCAAGACCCGCATCATCGAGGCGGTGCGCGAGGGCGCCGGCGATCGCGCGGCCGATCTCATCGCGCATCTCAAGAAGGGCGATATGGCGAAGGAGGCCGAACGGCTCCTGGCCGATACCGGCTGGCTGCCGGAGCCGCTGCGCCCCGCCATCGAGGCGCAGGCCGTGGATGGCGCGACCGATCAGGACGAGGACAGCGTGGCGCTGCCCGACTTCCTCGCCGGTGGCCATGAGGACACGGCCGAGGCCGCCGACGATCCAGAGGCCCTCGTCGCCGCCGAGTGACGCGCAGCAGCGGGGCGGCCTCCGCCGCCCCGCATTCCATCCCTTCCATCTGAAGGCCCGGCATCTCGCCGGGCCGCTTTCGTTTCAGGAGCAAGATCATGTCCGCTTCCCTCATTTTCGACATTGCGCCTCTCGGCTCGCTCGTGGCCTATAGCGACGGCCAGCCGAAACCGCCCGCACGTTTCACCAAGAAGCTCGCCGCGTGGAAATCCCGCAACGGGGCCGGTCGCCTCGTGCGCAAGGAACCGGGCCGCGAGCGCCCGACCTACACGACGCCGCCGTCCTTCACCCTGCATGAGGGTGATTTCGGCGAAGGCGGCATCATCCTCATCACCATCATGCGCAGCTACGGCATCGACAGCGATCTGAGCTTCCGGGTTGTCGAACGCCCGAAGATCGGTCAGGTCCGTGTTGTGCAGGATGTCGGAGAGAACGTCGAATTGCTGCACCTCGCGGAGAACCACGAGGCGGCCGAACTCTGGCTAGCCAGGAACGGCTACAGCCGCGCGCGCCTCGAGGAGATCACCGCCGACGAGGCAGGCGCCGATGCCGTCGAGGGTCGAGCTGCCGCGTGACCATCGCCGATCCCGTTCATCCGGCCCGCTTGTCCCGTGACGGCGGGCCTTCTTCGTTTCAGGAGAACACAATGGCCATTCCCGATCCCGTTCGAACGAACTTCGACACTCTGCTTCGTGCTGCCGATGACGGCAATCTCGCCCTTATGGAATGCCTCGACGCCGCGACCCGTGAGACACGCTATGTCCTGTGCGCGGTCGGCCGCGACGGGGGTGATTACGTCTTCACGCCGTTCGGCCATCTCGCAAGCGGCAACCCCTATGACGCCTATCTGCCGCCGGATCCCGACGATCCTGCCGGCTTTGTCGAGAAGGCCGAAGATGGGGGCGCATCATGATGACGGTCGATGAAATCTTCGCCGATGACCGCCGCAATCCGCCATCGGAGCGCTCGCTTCCCTGGGAGGAAACCCGCAACGGCGTCACCGTCATCGTGGAACCGAAACCGCATTGGGCCGAGGACATGCGCGCCTTCCGGCTCGATGCCCGCGAATACTGCCGCTATGCCGACTGGACGGCCCATGGCGCCCGGACGCGCTTTTTCGGTCATATCGACACCTCCGGCGACGATGTGATGATGAAGGCCCGCGCCATGATCGCCCGCGAAATCGCCGATGGGTTCTGGGACTGACCGGCCCTGAAAGCCGAACCTTGCACACGGGGCTATCGGGTATCGCTGCACAAGCAGCGATGGATCGAGTTCGAGCTTCACCATTGCGCCAACTCCTTGGTGTTGTGGGGGCAACGGGTTCCGTCCCCGGCCTGAAACACACCCTGAATATCCGCCGGCAACGAGGCTGGCGCAGCAAAGCATCTGCGACGGGTTTCCGGCACCGGCTCGACGCAAAGCACCATCCCCCGCTTCCATTCGCTAACCTTGGTCCGACCGTCTCTTTGCATTCAACCCCGGTGGGGTCGGCTTACGCGCGCGTGCCGCCCTCGGGGATTCGGAAAGAATCCGAACGCCCGAGGGTGATTGCAGATCCGGTCAGACACTTCGGGCGCCTGTCGCGCGGGGGATGGTCCCCCGCCTCCAAAGACAGGAGCCGGAACCCATGTCCTACGCAGATGCCACCGCTTTCGCCGCCAGCCTCGCCACCACGCTGATGGTCGTGATCGTCGTGTTCCAGGCCGGGGACGGCACCCACGGCGCCATGCCCGCCGACGAGTTCGACGGCGACGAAGAGATGGTGAAGCTCGAACTCGATCCCTTCGGCTGAGGCGCGAAAGCGCCTCCGCCCGACGGCCCGGCCCGCGTCAGGCGCAGCCGGGCCTTGTGCCATGCGCAGGCTGCGCATCGCCAGCGGCGGTGCCGAGGCCTCGCCTCGGCTCTGGAAAGGGAGAGTTGGGCCGGGATCGGGGCGAGCCTGGCGGAAGGAGAGGAGAGCGCCGCCGGGCCATATCATCCCGCTCTCCTGGAGGATCATCCAATGACCGATACCGACAAACCAGCCACGCCGGAATTCGACATGGCCGCCAGCGTCGCGCGCTTCTTCGCCGAGCGCGATGAGCGCAACCGTCGCGCTGAAGCGGTCCGTCCCGACAACAAGACGGCGCTGTTCGATGCGCTGGCCGCCGCAGGCATCACTCTCGTGACCGTCACCTTCGACGGTTCTGGCGACAGCGGCCAGATCGAGGACATCACCGCGCAATCGGACGACCGGACCGTGGACCTGCCGCAGGGCGAGATCACCATTGCCACGGTGGCATGGGGAACCGACAAGGTGACCGCAATCTCAATGGGCGTTGAGGCGGCCATCGAACAGCTCGCCTATGACTTCCTCTCGGAAACCCATGGCGGCTGGGAGAACAATGATGGCGCCTATGGCGAGTTCAGCTTCGATGTGGCGGCGCGCACCATCACGCTCGACTACAACGAGCGCTACACCGCCACCGAATTCTACAGTCACGAGTTCTGAGGGGGCGGAAATGGCACATCCCTATCATCATGCGCTCTCGTCGGTGAAGAAATGGGGCGGCACGGTCGAGGATTACTTGCCCATCCATAGCTGGTTCGATGCCAGCAAGGAGATCCTGGCCGATTTTCGTCATCGCGCGCTTCGCCACCATGCCGAGGGCATCTTCATGGCCGAGACCATTTTCGGGGCGACGATCACCCTGTCCACCGGCAGGGTGATCCCGGCCCGATGGGTCGGGGAGCAGCATGTCCGCGAGGATCTGGGCCGTATCCCGTCCTTCGCCGATTGGGCGCGGGCAATCCACCCGGCGCCTTGGATGGGGCGGACGCAGCGGATCGAGGCGGAGGTCGATCCGCATTGCGTCAATGGCCGACTTCAGGAAGAAGTCTGAGCAGTCGCGTCAGCCTCCCCCTTATGAAAGCCTCTTGCCATGCTCAGCCATATCGTCATCTCCGTCCTGCTCTGCACGGCTTCCTGCGAACCGGCGGAAATCCGCGTCTGGGACGGTGACTCGATCCGGCTGGGTATGGGACAGCAGTCCGAAGCTGTTCGGATATTCAACATCGACGCTCCCGAAATGGAGGGCCGCTGCATCCATGAAACCGACCTTGCCCGGCAAGCGAAGATCAGGCTGGCGGAAATCCTGCAAGGTCGGCGGGTCGAAATCCTGCGTCAGGGGACCGACCGCTATGGCCGGACCCTGGCGGCGATACGCGTCGAAGGCCGCGATGTCGGCGATATTCTCGTCGATGAAGGGCTGGCGAGAACCTGGGCCGGGCGGCGTGAGCCCTGGTGCTGATCGCCGGATCGTCCCGCCGAGGTGCGGGACGATCCACCGTCGGGACGGGAGAGTAAGAGTGCGGGCCGGTTGGCCGTGACGGATTGTGAGGCGGGAGAGGGGCTTCCGCCGTCCGTCGCGGAGCATTCCCCATGAGCCTTTCCCACCACACCACTTTCGCCTCGATCGGCGAAATTGTCGCGCGACAGATCCTGCCCCGGCTGCGTCATGCCCAGAAGCTGCCGCTGCGCATCTCCTGCATCGGTATCGCCAGCGATGACGAAAGCGATGACGTCGGCGGCTTCGACCGCACGCTCGTCATCGGCCAGTGCCAATCCCCCGAAGAGGCGCTGATCATCGCCAGCCAGCGCGTTGCGCGCGGTGATTTCCGCGTTGGACAGGGCGATGCGCTGCGCTTTCGCCCCCGCGTCATGGTCATTCAGGACAACGAACTGGGCCTTGTCCTTGCCGGTGAGGTCCGGGCCGGGATCGTGCTCTGGCAGCATCCGGTCGCCTCCGACGCCGAGGCTCGCCGCACCGTCACGGAGGCCAGCCGTCTGCGGGGCATGGCCTTCACGGCATCCGGGCGCGGCGATGCGGTATCGGCTCGTGATCTCCGCCACCGCGCCAGCCTGCTCGAGGCGCGGCTGGTCGATCCCTTCTGGCGCGAGACGACTGCCGATCTGCTGCGGCTGCCACAAGCTGCCTGACCTGTCGCCCCTTTCCATCCACTAGGCCCGGCCCCGCGCCGGGCCTTCTCGTTTCAGGAGCCTGACATGGCCGACTACTTCACCCATTTCTCCTGCCTGCTCGACGTGGGCAGCCCCGAGAACGCCGCCCGCGCGCTTGATCTCTACAACGCGCTGGCGCGCGAAAACGCCGCCGAAGATCCGCCCTCGGACGGCTTCATGCTTTCGATCCAGCCCGAACATGGCGGCACCCAGCTCTGGATGCGCGATGACGGCACCGGCGATCCCGAGCATGTCATCCAGTTCGTCAAACGCTGTGCCGCCGCGTTCGGCCTGACCGGGCTATGGGGGATGCAATACGCCAATACCTGCTCACGTCCGAGAATCGACGGGTTCGGGGGCGGCGCGCATGTCCTCGACCTCGCCACCGGCGAGACGGTGGACTGGATCTACACCGACGGTTGGCTTTCCACCGTTCTGGACAGGGGCGACCCCAATGCCTGACGTCATCGAAACCACGGTCTATCGGCTCGACGAGCTTTCCGAAGCCGCGAAAGACAATGCCCGCGCCTGGTATCGCGAGGGCGGCTTCGACTACGATTGGTACGATGCCGTCTATGAGGATTTCCGGCGGATCGCGGACATCCTCGGCATCCGCATCAAGACCCGCACCGTCCGCCTCATGGGCGGCGGCGTGCGACAAGAGCCTTGCATCTGGTTTACGGGCTTCTGGTCGCAGGGCGATGGCGCCGCGTTCGAAGGCCACTATTCCTATCGCAAAGGCACGGCGGCGGAAATCCGTACCTATGCGCCGAAGGATGTGGAGCTGCACCGCATCGCGGATGCCCTGCACCAGGCGCAACGCCGCAACTTCTACCAGTTGACCGCCGAGGCGACCCATCGGGGGCGATACTATCACGAATACTGCATGGCGATCTCGGTCACCCGCGACAGCCCGACCTGGCAGGACATGACCGCCGATGCCGAGGAGACCGTCATGGAGGCATTGCGCGATCTCGCCCGTTGGCTTTATCGCCAGCTTGAGCGCGAATACGACTACCTGACTTCGGATGAGGCGGTCGATGAGGCCATCGTTGCCAACGAATACAGCTTCACAGTTGATGGAAAGCGCTTCGGCTGAAACCCTTCTGCGCTGCCTCACAGAACCGACAGCAGGTCCGTCCGTGAGAAGTCGTCGCCGACGAAGAGCAACGGGCAGCCGCGTTCGCTGGCGACCTCATAGGCGAAGCAATCCCCGTAGTTGAGTCCGGCGGGATGAACGCCCTTGCCCCAGCGGGCATAGGCTTCGGCGATCCTGCGTGCCGAGGCTTCAGTGACGGAGACCACCTCGAACCCAAGGCCCTCGACCAGGGCGGCGATCTCTTCACCGACATTGCGCCGCCCGGCGACGATCAGCGCCTCGGCCACTGTTCCGGCCGAGATCAGCAGGCCGTCTGCCGCCTCGATCGCCACCATGCAGGTCTCGGCCTGCGGCTCGTCCAGCACGATGGCCATCAGCGCCGAGGTATCGACGGCGATCATGCCGGCATCCCGTCATCCCCGTAGAGGAAATCCTGGCTGCGCGCGGCAGCCGCGCCGGGCAATGCCTTGCCCCGCGCCGTGGCCCGGACCCGCTCCATCAGCGCGCGCCGGCCTTTCGGGGTCGCCACCACGGCAACCGGCACGAGGCGGGCGACCTCGTGGCCCCGCCGCGTCAGGATCACCTCGTCGCCGGCTTCGGCCCGCTTCACCAGTTCGGTGAGCTGCCCCTTCGCCTCGGTGACAGAAACCCTCATCGCATATCACTCCAGATGTTCTCCGCTATTCTGCACAAGATGGTCCAGATAATGGTCCACTTCAAGCCCCCAGAGCGAAAGGACGGCCGGGAACAGGTGCCCCCGGACGGGTTGAGAGAGGGTCGTCCGGCAGGTGCCCCTTTCCCTCTCGGAGACCGATCATGGCTTTGCCCGAACTTGCTTCCCAATCCGCAATCCGCGTCCCCGACGAGCGCCGCATGGACTTCCTGCCGCGCCTTTTTGGCCGGCGCCTGCTCATCATCGGCGAGCATACCGTCTTTCGCTTCATGGAGATACTCAGCCCCGGCGATTACGGCGGCGGGCTCTGGGATTTCTACGAACGCGCCGGCCAGCCGCTCTATCTCGCGCCGACCTCAAAGCCCCGTTGCCGCCTGTTCTGCGAAGGCAACGGCTTCGAGGGCGAGGTCTCAAGCGATGCCGCCGGGATCATCGCCACGCTCTTCGCCTTCTCGCATCTTTCCTTCCGCTACGATGACGACGAACTCGCCGAGGGCTATGGTCGCCTCTACGAGCATGCCGCCGATCACGCGGAGGCGGCGGCGATTTTCCAGGCCATCGACTGAAACCCACAAGCGCCCAGCCTGACGGTCGGGCGCTTGTTTCATGCCTGCTTTCGCCACGGCTTCAGAGCGAGAGATGGGCCGGAAGGGGTTTGAGCCGGTGCGGTCGAGAGAGAGCGCTGCCCGGCTTGATCCTGACTTGCTCTCCCGAGGAATCCCCGATGAACATGATTTCCGCATCCGCGGCGGCATCCGCCACCGCGCCGCTTCCGTTCGACCATGACGCTGAGACCGCGGCCTGCGTTTTCACCGCTGCCGGTCTGCTGCTGCCGCATCTGGAACGCGGTCAGCGTGTCGACGCCGCCACGCTGCGCGGCGCCATGGAGGCCGCCTTCGGCACGTCCGATGCCACCGGCGCTTGGGACTGGAAGACCGCCTATGATGCCTGCGAGGCGGCGACCGTCCTCTTCCTGCGCAAATACGGCAATGCACTTTTCCGCAAAGCCGGGTCTCCGTCGGCAATCCTGCCGCAGCTTACGAAAATTGCCGGGCTCCTGCCGACCCACACCCGGCGTTCCGAGGAAGCGCAGACCTTCCAGCAGTTCTCCACCCCGATCCCTCTCGGCTTCGCTGCGGTGACGGCGGCGGCGATCACGCACGCCGACCGCGTGCTGGAGCCCTCGGCCGGCACCGGGCTCCTCGCCATCCTGGCCGAGATCGCCGGCGGTGCGCTGCTCGTCAACGAACTGGCCGAGGTCCGCGCCGGCCTGCTTTCCTCCCTCTTTCCGGCCCTGTCCGTCACCCGCTTCGACGCCGCCCAGATCGACGATCATCTCGATCCCGGCCTGATCCCGACAGTGGTGCTGATGAACCCGCCGTTCTCGGTCATGGCCCATGTCGAGGGCCGCGTGGCTGATGCCGCCTTCCGCCATGTCGCCTCGACGCTGGCGCGCCTTGCGCCCGGCGGGCGGCTCGTCACCATCACCGGCGCGAGCTTCGCCCCCGACAATCCGGCCTGGACGGCTAACTGGAAACGGCTGCAGGAGCGCGGCCGCGTGGTCTTCTCGGCCGTCATCGATGGATCGGTCTATGCCAAGCACGGCACCACCATCGACACGCGGCTGACCGTCATCGACAAGCTGCCCGCCGAAGACCCGGCGGTGTTCCCGGCAGCGCCCGGTGTGGCGTCGGATGTTGCCACCCTGATGGGCTGGCTGGCGGAGCAGCTTCCGGCCAGGCTTCCCGTCGATCCCGGCCTGGCCGTGCCGGTGGCACGACCGACCGCGCCGCGCACCGTGCGCGGCTATGTCAACCGCGCCGCGCGATCCGCGCCCGACGCGCCCCTTGCGGAACCGGAGGCCGTGCCGGTCGCCTACGAGATCGTGGATTGGGAACCGGCCGAGGGCGGCCGCCTCTCCGACGCGATCTACGAGGAATACGGTCTTCAGACCATCCGCATCGCCGGGGCGCAGGCGCATCCGACCCAGCTCGTGCAGTCGGCCTCGATGGCGAGCATCGCGCCGCCGAAGCCGAGCTATCGTCCGGTGCTGCCCAAAGACATTCTCGGCAGGCTGTCCGAGGCGCAGTTGGAGACGGATCTATGCCGGCGAGGCCCATATGGGATTCCTCGCCGGGGCTTGGACGGTGGACGACACGCTCGACAATCTTGCTGCCACGCCGGAGGACGCCAAGGGCGCCGTCCGCTTCCGCCAAGGGTTCATGGTCGGCGATGGCACCGGCGTCGGCAAGGGCCGGGAATCCGCAGCGATCATCCTCGACAACTGGATGCAGGGGCGGCGCAAGGCGGTCTGGATCTCGAAGTCCGACAAGCTGCTGGAGGATGCGCAGCGCGACTGGTCGGCGCTTGGCATGGAGCGGCTGCTGGTCACGCCGCTGTCGCGATTCCCGCAAGGCGCAAAGATCACCCTGAACGAAGGCATCCTATTTCTAACCTATGCCACGCTGCGCTCCGACGACCGCGGAGAAAGGATTTCCAGGGTCAGGCAGATCGTCGAATGGTTGGGTTCCGACTTCGATGGAGTGGTGATTTTCGACGAGGCGCACGCAATGGCCAATGCCGCAGGAGGCAAGGGAGAACGCGGCGATGTCGCCGCCAGCCAGCAGGGCCGTGCCGGGCTGCGCCTCCAGCACGCCCTGCCGCAGGCCCGCGTGGTCTATGTCTCGGCCACCGGCGCCACCACCGTCCACAATCTCGCCTATGCGCAGCGGCTCGGTCTCTGGGGCGGCGAGGATTTCCCATTCTCGACCAGGGCGGAGTTCGTCGAGGCGATCGAGGCCGGCGGCGTCGCGGCGATGGAGGTGCTGGCGCGCGACCTGCGGGCGCTTGGCCTCTACACCGCCCGCTCGCTGTCCTTCAAAGGCGTGGAATACGAGTTGCTCGACCACGAACTGACCCCTGAACAGGTCCGCATCTACGACAGCTATGCCGATGCCTTCGCCATCATCCATAACAATCTCGATGCGGCGATGCAGGCCGCCAACATCACCGGCGGCGAGGGCGGGTCCGGCACGCTGAACCGGCAGGCCAAGTCCGCCGCCCGCTCGGCCTTTGAGAGCGCCAAGCAGAGGTTCTTCGGGCACCTGTTGACGTCGATGAAAACCCCGACGCTGATCCGGTCCATCACGGCCGATCTGGAAGCGGGACATTCTTCCGTCATCCAGATCGTCTCGACCGGCGAGGCGCTGATGGAACGGCGGCTGGCAGAGATCCCCACCGAGGAATGGGGCGATCTGAAAATGGACCTGTCGCCGCGCGAGTATGTCCTAGACTACCTCGCTCATTCCTTCCCGGTGCAGCTTTATGAGCCGTTCACGGATTCGGAGGGCAACCTGTCGTCGCGCCCGGTCTATCGTGATGGCCAGCTGGTCGAGAGCCGCGAGGCCGCGGCCCGGCGCGACGAGATGATCGCCAACCTCGCCAGCTTGCCGCCGGTTCCCGGCGCGCTCGACCAGATCATCCAGCATTTCGGCACCGACACGGTGGCGGAGGTCACGGGCCGCTCGCGTCGTATCGTCCGCAAGCGCGGCGGCGGCGTTACCATCGACCGGCTCGTCGTGGAAAGTCGCGCCGGTTCGGCCAACCTGGCCGAGACGCAAGCCTTCATGGACGATCAGAAGCGGGTGCTGGTGTTCTCCGATGCCGGCGGCACCGGGCGCAGCTATCACGCCGAACTGTCAGCGAAGAACACCCGGCTGCGCGTCCATTACCTGCTCGAAGCCGGCTGGAAGGCGGACGCCGCCATCCAGGGCCTTGGCCGGACGCATCGCACCAATCAGGCGCAGCCGCCGCTGTTCCGGCCGATCTCGACCAATGTGAAAGCCGAGAAGCGCTTCCTCAGCACGATTGCCCGCCGCCTCGACACTTTGGGCGCGATCACGCGCGGCCAGCGCCAGACCGGCGGCCAGGGCCTGTTCCGGCCCGAGGACAATCTGGAAAGTCCCTACGCCCGCGACGCGCTGCGCCAGCTCTATCTCCTGCTGGTGCGCGGCAAGGTCGAGGGATGTTCGCTCGAACGCTTCGAATCCGCCACCGGGTTGAAACTGATGGACGCGAACGGCATCAAGGACGAGCTGCCCGCCATCACGACTTTCTTGAACCGGCTGCTGGCGCTGACCGTCGAGCTTCAGGGCGTTCTCTTCAGCGCTTTCGAGCAGCTTCTGACCGCGCGGATCGAGGGCGCCATCGCGTCCGGCATCTATGACGCTGGGCTGGAGACGCTGCGCGCCGAGAGCTTCACCGTCACCGACCGTCAGGTGATCTACACCCATCCCCGCACCGGGGCCGAGACCAGCCTGCTGACGATCACCGAACGCAAGCGCAACCGGCCCGTCATGCTCGATGCCGCCCTAGCGGAACTCGACGATCCGCGCGCGAAGCTCCTGATCAACGGGCGCTCAGGCCGCGCGGCGGTGCAAATCCCCACCACCAGCGTCATGCTGGACGATGGCGAGATCGAGCGCCGCGTCAGGCTGATCCGGCCGATGGAAGCACACAATATCCCCATCAGGATGATGGGCGAGACCCATTGGGTCGAGGCCGACCGGGACGCATTCGCTGCGGCCTGGAATGCGGAACTTGCGGAGGTGCCGGAGTTCGCAGACAGCACCCTGCATATGGTGACGGGCTTGCTGCTGCCGATCTGGAAACGGCTGCCGAACGAGTCCACCCGCGTCTATCGCCTCCAGTCTGACGCGGGCGAGCGCATCATCGGCCGCAAGGTCTCCCCGGCCTGGGCCGCGAACGCGACCACGACCGGCATCGCGAAGGTCACGCCGAAGGATGCTTTCGCGGCGCTGATGGAAGGCCGGACGATCCTCGATCTCTCCGAGGGCCTCCAGCTTCGCCGGGTCCGCGTCATGGGGGTGAACCGCATCGAGCTTTCCGGCTTCACCGACACCATGCGCCAGCGTCTCACGGCATACGGCCTCTTCCACGAGATCATCTCCTGGAAGCTGCGCATGTTCGTGCCAGTCGATGCCAGCGGACCCGCCGTGCTGGCCAAGCTCTTCGACCGCTGGCCGGTCGAGCGCATCGGTGAACGGGAGGCAGCCTGATGCCGCGTCACGACGCCTCCGAACTGGCGACCCGTCTCGGCCGAGAGGCCGAGGCGGTCTGCCGCCACTATCTCTCGTCCGGCCACCGCGCCGGGCGATATTGGCTGGTCGGCGATGTGCAGAACACTCCTGGCCGCTCGATGTTCGTGCGCCTGACCGGCCCGGGTTCCGGCAAGGGCGCGGCGGGGAAATGGACCGACATGGCCACCGGGGAGCATGGCGATCTGCTCGACGTCATCCGCGAGGCGCTTGGCCTTGTCGACTTCAAGGAAGTGGCCGAGGAAGCGCGCCGTTTCCTTGCCCTCCCGCATCCTGAACCGGAGAAGACGAGGACGCCGACCGGCAGCACATCCAGCAGCGTGCCCGGTTCGCCTGAAGCGTCGCGCCGCCTCTTCGCCATGGCGCAGCCGATCCACGGCACCCTTGCGGCGATCTACCTCAACGGGCGGGCGATCACCTCCCTCTCGGACACCACCGCGCTGCGCTACCATCCGAGGTGCTACTATAGACCCGACGAGTCTTCACCCACCGAGATCCGGCCGGCACTCGTTGCCGCCGTCACCGATCTTGCGGGCCAGCAGACCGGCGCGCATCGCACCTGGCTCGCCCCGGACGGTTCCGGCAAGGCGGCTGTCGAAACACCGCGGCGGGCGATGGGCGTCCTTCTCGGGCACGCTGTCCGCTTCGGAACCGCCGCTGAGGTTCTCGCCGCCGGCGAGGGCATCGAGACCGTGCTGTCGCCCCGTCAGGTTCTGCCCCGCATGCCGATGCTGGCGGCGCTTTCGGCCGCTCACCTCGCTGCCATCCTGTTCCCGCCGTCGCTGCGCCGGCTCTATGTCGTCAGGGATCGCGACCCGGCCGGGGACGGTGCAAGAGACGGCCTGGCCGCCAGAGCAGAGAGCCTCGGGATCGAGGCGATGTCGCTCACGCCGCTCAACGGCGATTTCAACGATGATCTGCGACGCCACGGCGCCGATGCCCTCCGGGCGCGTCTGAAGGATCAGCTTCATCCTGAAGACGTCCGCCGGTTCATGGAGAGGTGAGGTCGTGATCGGTCCCGGAGGCGCGGCCCAGCGTCATCCTCTGCCGGTTTCAGTCTTTCGCCATCGGCAGGTGCATCCATCGTCGGAGAGTCCCGCGCCCACGGCCTTCGGAGAGGGCGATCGGCGCACAAACGGGCCGGGCAGGCAATGGCCGGGTTTGGACTATTTTCCGCCGGCGGGGACGAACCCCGCCTTTGCATCGCGAAAGTCAAAATAGCCCACCCCCGGCCATCAAGGCCCTCGCGGAGCGGGCGAGGGCTGCCAACCCGTCCCGCCCGTGCGCTTCGACGCCTGCGAAGGCCGCGATGGGCGCGGTCTCCAGACGAAGGACGCTCCCGATGACGAACGAAACCTATTCCGCAGGCGACGAGCCGGTCCACACCTCCTCCCAGACCGATCACACCCTCACCGAACTCCAGCTCTACGGCTGGCGCCCGTTCCAGGACGAACCCGATCCGAGGCCGCTGCCCGAGGGCAACACCGTCGCCGCCGCCGTCACCGACATCTTCGACGCCCTCGTCGCGACGCTCGGCGACACCCGCTTAGAGCCCGACCTCGAAGAGCTGCTCTGGGGGACCGTCAATCTCTTCCACCGCGCCACCGGCCGGGTGGAGCGCGATCTCGACGACAACGAGCAGGCGCAGCGCCGGCTTCAGCGGGAACAGGACGGCAGCGAGGTCAAGTCGGTCGAACTCGAACGCCTCACGGCCGAGGGGCAGACCCTGATCGAACGGCGCGCCAGCATGGAACTCTTCCGCGACCTCGCGGCCGAGGCTTTCGAGCACCACACCGGCAGTGCCTGGCGGCCGCGCAGCGGCTCGATGGTCAACCATCGCAACCTGACCGCCGCGATGATCGACAGCCGCGACTTCCTTGCCGCGAAGCGCCGGGCCGAGACCGAGGTGATGCTGCCCGCCGGCCCGAAGGTTGCCGTGACTGGCGGCGCGGACTTCAACGATCACCGCCTGATCTGGGCGAAGCTCGATCAGGTCCATGCCAAGCACCCCGAGATGGTGCTGCTGCACGGCGGGTCGCCGAAGGGAGCCGAACTGATCGCTTCCCGTTGGGCAGATCACCGCAAGGTGCCCCAGGTCGCCTTCCGGCCCGACTGGACCAAGCACGCCAAGGCGGCGCCGTTCAAGCGAAACGATGCCATGCTGGACGTGCTGCCGGTCGGCGTCCTCGTCTTCCCCGGCACCGGGATTCAGGAGAATCTCGCCGACAAGGCCCGCAAGCTCGGCATCCCGGTCATGAAGTTCGACGGCGGCGCGTAAGCGCCGCCGCCTGGCGGCTTTCGGCCGCCGATACTTGACAAGATGCAAGGCCGCGCCTTTGATGGAACATCCTTGCAGAACCGGCGAAGCAGCATAGTCGCAGGCGGAGCGCATCTCCCGGCAGCCTGTCGTGATCCCCAACCGTTCTCTGGAGGTTTCCATGACGCTGATCCTGCTCGCCATCTCGCTCACCATCGCGGCCTGCGTGATCGCCTGGAATCTCGCGATCTATGCCTTGCCCGTCATGGCAGCCATCACGGCCGCGCAATATGCCTGGGGCGCGGGCGCCGGGGTCGTGATGTCCGGCCTCATGGCCATCGGCGCCGCCGTGCTCTCGATCGCGCTTGTGATCGTGACTCTTGGCTTCGCGAAGAACCCGGCCCTGCGGCTCATTGCGCTCGCTCTCTTCGCCGTGCCCGCCGTCATCGCCGGCTATGCCCTTGTCTATGGCATCACCAAGAACGCCATCGACTCGGGGCTGGTTCTCAACCTGTTCGGCGGCATGGGCGGTCTCGTCATCGGCATCTCGGCCATCGTCAATCTGAACGCCCTCGGCGAGTCGGTGTTCTCGCGCTGAAACGGCAGACGCGATCAGCCACTTCTGAGGAAGGCCGGCAGCTTGCGCCGCCGAGCCCCGGTCGTTTCGCCCAAGACGGAAAAGCAGTTCGTCGCAGCATGTCACCATCGCACCCGGTCTGCTTCTCGCGGCGCTTGAAATGGTCTGCGGTGCGAACCGTGGTCCCGTGCGGTCGATGCCCCGCTGCATCGGTCCACGTCGTTTCGTGGGGCCTTCGCGAACACCTTCCTTGTCCCTTCACGATGCTGAGGGACCGAGCCTTTGGCCGATGAAGCAGGGCGGCGCCATACCGGACCTGAGAACCCGATAGCCTGTCCGATCACATCGCGGATGACATGGCCTTCCGGCGGCGGACACGACGGTGACCGGCAAAGACGGTTGAAGGAGTGCCATGCCGGTGGTCTCGGTTCGCATGGGGGCCTGCCTGGTCGCTGTCGCCAGCAAGGACGATGGTTCTGCTGTGCGTCCCCGATCTGCTTTCGAAAGCACCATCCCTCCGCCTGACTGATCCCCTAAGTCCGTTCGGCTTCCACCAGCAACCCCCGCGGCTCCCAGCCGTGTTGCCGCGCAAACGCGGCTGCCCGCCCCACCTGGGGCCTTGGGGGCAAGCTGCAGCAAGGGCGGCAGTTGCAGGAGTCTTCCGACGGCCTTGGCCGGGTCTCGTCGGAGGGACGGTCCCTCCGAGGAGCAACGGAGACCTACAATGCAGAACATCGTCATCCTCGCCGGCAACATCGGCCAGGCCCCCGAAACCCGCACCACCCAGGGCGGCACCGGCATCACCCACTTCACCCTGGCCACCTCGCGCCCCCGCTATTCGGAAGGCCGCGTCCTGCGCGACGAGAACGGCTATCGGGTCCAGGACACCGAATGGCACCGCATCACCTGCTTCAACGGCCTCGGCAAGACGGTCCAGCAGCATTGCGACAAGGGCATGAAGGTTCTGGTTCGCGGCCGCATCCACTACACGAAATGGACCGATGCCGCCGGGGTCGATCGCTACGGCTGCGAGATCATCGCCGAGACGGTCGATTTCCTGAGCCGGGCGAAGCAGACCCAGAACGACGACGGCAAGTTCATCGACGACGATGACATTCCGTTCTGATCGGGAACCCGAGGCCCGGCGGCGCAAGCCGCCGGGTTTCCCTCCTGCTTCACCGGATCGCGCCCGCCGCTTCTGGCAAGGTCCAGCGACCGAATCAGACGGGCATGGACGGGAGCGTCGTCTCTCTATCCTTGATAATTGCACCTGAATTTCGGCTGGTGCTCACAGCGAGAACGACTATTATAGCCGTAGTTCTGGAGTGCGTGCGTATCCCGGTGGGAGGTGATCATGTATGATCACCGCTCGCCAATCTCGGGCTGCGCGCGCGTTACTGGGATGGACACAGGAGACGCTCGCCGACAAGGCCCAGGTCGCATTGACCGCACTCAAACGCCTCGAATCCCAAAGCGGGCTCGAGGTGTTCGAGTCCACCCGCGACCAGGTGCGCCGCGCTCTCGAAGCGGCCGGGATCGTTTTCTTGTCGACGGATAAGGGCGAGGGCGTGTTGCTGCAACACGATACGGTCAACACCGACAAACGGTGAAACAGCGGCCAGCGTGATGTCAGGTTCTCGTCAAAAGGAATGGCTGTCTTCCGCCGAAGATGGTTAACAAATACGTTACCCAAACGTGAGCGAATGATGGGACGCCCGACACAGACTTTCCTCGACAAGCCACCGTCCAGCCAGACGCTGACGTCCTATGATCGCGAGCATATGAAACTCTACATGCGCCTGCTCGATGCCGAGCGTGATGGCGCCGATTGGCGCGAAGCTGTGCAGGTTCTCTTTGGCCTCGATCCCGAACATGACCCCGAGCATTGCCGGTCCATCCATGACGCTCACCTCGCCCGCGCGCACTGGATGACCGAACACGGCTACCGCGAGCTGGTCCGCGAAAGCCAGCGCAATTCCTGACGCGTGATGCGTGCCGCGCATCACCTGTTGACCATCGCCTGACTTCCTCAATTCAACGCGTGCGGGAATCCTGACCCTTCTCAATTCGTTTGAGTAGACCCGGGAGGCCGCGATGACCCCTGACGCATCGACTTGGCGTTCGTCGGCGCAATACGACCATCTGGATGAACTGACGGCATCCGATCTGGCCTGGGAATGGCTGCGCCGCAATGACGATTATGACGCAGATTTTGAAGCCTCAATTGCCGACCATGGAGACCCCCAACCGCTGACCGAACGGATCCGGCAGCGATGGGGGTTGCGATTTCCCTGTCGATCCGTTGGTCCCGCCACCCGATGCGCCGGTCTTTTGGCTCCCGGCGGAGGACACAAGTGTGGTGGTGCTGACCGGGGTCCCTTCGGAACTTGGCGACAGCGCTGACGTCACTCCGCAGAACTGGCGCATCGACTACGCGGTCGAGAATGCAGGTGCGGAGTTTCACTTTCCGCTCGGCAACGGGCAGAAGCTCCAGATTTTCGACGGTGCCATCAAGGGGGACGCGATCGCGGTCGCCATCGTCCCTCTCAGCCTCGCCGGTTTCGACCGGATCGAGGCCATTCAACGCTTCCTTTCGGCCCTGCATGGTCGCGCGATCCCGCCGGATACGCGCCTGACACGCCAGCAACGCGCACGCCTCCGACGGATGCTGCGGGCCTTCGATGGCCATCGGGCCGGCGTCACGCAGCAGGAGATCGCGCGGGTTCTTCTGAACACCGGCCGGCTTGAGCGGGACGAATGGCAGGCGTCCTCGGCCCGTCATGCCATCAAGGCACTCCTGCGCGACGCCCGTTCCATGGTCGCCGGCGGTTATCGGAAACTCCTTCGTCATCGCCGCCCACGATAACGCGATCCTTTGCCCTGATGGTGGGCGATTTCGATACCCCCCAACTTCGCCCTGCAACTCGCCGCTCTTCCTGCGCCACCGTGGTCATTGCCCGCCGCTGATCCGCAGCGGCCGCTTGCAACCCCACGGAGGCCCGATCATGCCACATGAACCCGTCGTCCTGCCGCCGCGTTTTCTACGGACCAAGGAGGCCGCGACCTTTCTCAGCCTCTCGGCCCGGACCCTCGAAAAGCACCGCACCTACGGAACCGGGCCTGCCTATCGCAAGCTCGGCGGCCGTGTGGTCTATGCCATCGACGATCTCGAGGCCTGGACCGAGCGCGGCGCGGTGACCTCCACCTCCGATCCGCGTGGCTCAGTGCTGCCCGCCAAGCGTCAGTCGCTTCCGTCCGGCCCGCAGGCCGGTCGTTACGCCCGCTGATCGCAGCCGGTTCCCTTCATGACGGTGCGACGCCGATCCCTTTCTGAGCGCGGGCAGCTCGACCTGTTCCGGGCGCTCCCCGGCGACTTCGCGCCACGAGACGCGCAGGATCTCATGGCCTATCCCTTCTTCTCCCTCGCCAAGTCGAAGCGCATCGCGCCCATCGACTTCGCTGCCGGCAGCGTGACCATCCGGGTCGAGGCGGTTCCCGATCATGGCATGGCCACGATCTGGGACGCCGACATCCTGATCTGGGCCGCGAGCCAGATCGTCGAAGCCCGCGATGCCGGGCTTCGCACCTCCCGGCTGATGGCCGCCACGCCCTATGAGATTCTCACCTATGTCGGGCGCGGCACGTCGCTTCGCGACTACCAGCGGCTGAAGGCGGCGCTCGACCGGCTGCAATCGACCACGATTTCCACCTCGATCCGCCAGCCGACCGAAGGCCGCCGTCATCGTTTCTCGTGGATCAACGAATGGCAGGAGCGCACCGACCGCAACGGCCGACCCGACGGCATCGAGATGATCGTGCCGGACTGGTTCTACCAAGCCGTCCTCGACGATGCGCTCGTGCTGACCATCGACCGGACCTATTTCGATCTCACCGGCGGCCTCGACCGCTGGCTCTACCGCCTGGTGCGCAAGCACGGCGGCCGCCAGCGCGATGGCTGGCGGTTCGATTTCCGTCACCTTCACCAGAAATCCGGCAGCCTGTCGCCGTTCAAGCGCTTCGCCTTCGAGCTGCGCGACATCATCCGGCGCCAGCCTCTGCCGGGCTATTCGCTGTTTCTCGAAGCTGAGGTTGGCGGGCGGATGCTGCTGGCCTTCGAGCCGGTCGCGCCCTGTGGAAAACCTGTGGATGGCCTCGTGCTATCAGGAACCCGGACTATCGTGCTATCGGGAACCGGAGGCTCGTGCTATCAGGAACCGAAACCGGGCTTAACACCCGGAACCCATTCAGGAAATCGCGCCCTTAACTTAGAGTCTAACAAAGAGTCTAACTTTGAAGAGCGCGCGCGCGATGTGGAAAACCTCATCCGCGACACCGCCAGAAGCCTTGGTAGAGCCGCTAAGAAGAGGGCATCCGACGCCCCGGCATCGCCTCGACCGGCATCTGATCGAGGCGCAACCGAGGCTCCTGAATCTGCAGAAAGACCCCGCCTGCCTCTCGATCTGCCGGGGGGGTGCAAATGATCATCGCGCTCCTCAACCAGAAGGGCGGTGTCGGCAAGACGACGCTGGCGCTGCATCTTGCCGGTGAACTGGCTCAGGGTGGCAAGCGCGTCACCCTGATCGACGCCGATCCGCAAGGCTCCGCCCTCGACTGGTCGCAACAACGCGCGCGTGAGGGCCTGCCACGCGCCTTCGGCACCGTTGGCCTGGCCCGCGACACGCTGCATCGCGAAGCGCCCGAACTCGCCCGCGATGTCGATCGCATCGTCATCGACGGGCCACCGCGCGTCGCCGGCCTCATGCGCTCCGCGCTGCTCGCCGCCGATCTCGTGCTGATCCCGGTGCAGCCATCGCCGTTCGACGGCTGGGCTTCGGCGGAGATGCTCGCCCTCCTGGCGGAGGCGCGCATCTACCGGCCCCAGCTCGTTGCCCGCTTCGTGCTCAACCGCTGCGGTGCCCGCACCGTCATCGCCCGCGAGACCGCCGAGACGCTGGCGGACCACGATCCTCCCGTGCTCACCAGCGCCATCGGCCAGCGCGTCGTCTTCGCCGACGCCGCGCAGACCGGGCGGCTCGTCCGCGAGATCGGGCGCCGATCACCCGCCGCGCGCGAGATTGCCGCCCTGGCCGCCGAGATCGGCCTGCTGGGGATCGGGAGGGTATCGGCATGACGATCCTTACCGGCGACTGCCGCGAAGAAATGCCCTGGCACGCACCCTACGACATGATCATCGCCGATCCGCCCTATGGCGACACTTCGCTCGCCTGGGATCGGCGCGTCGAGGGCTGGGTCGTGCTGGCGCGCGCCGCCCTCAGGCCGACCGGCTCGCTCTGGGTCTTCGGCTCGCTGCGCAGCTTCATGGCGACCGCCGACCGCTTCACTGACGCCGGCTTGCGGATCGCGCAGGAGATCGTCTGGGAAAAGCAGAACGGCACCGGCTTTCATGCCGACCGCTTCAAGCGGGTGCATGAACTGGCCGTCCAGTTCTATCCCGCCGAGACCGCTTGGCGTGACATCTACAACGACGTCCAGACCACGCCCGACGCGACGGCCCGCACGGTGCGGCGCAAGCAGCGCCCGCCCCATACCGGCCAGATCGACGCCGGCCATTATGTCAGCCATGACGGCGGGCCGCGCCTCATGCGCTCGGTCATCTACCTGCGCAACTGCCACGGCCGCGCCATCCATCCGACCGAAAAGCCGTCGGCGCTCCTGGAGATCCTGATCCGCACGAGCTGCCCCGAAGGCGGCCTGGTCGGCGACTGGTTCGCCGGTTCCGGCGCGGTCGGGGAAGCCTGCCGGCTTTCCGGCCGGCGCTATCTCGGCTGCGAGATCGACCCCGACATGGCCGAGTGCGCGCGGGCGCGCATCGCCACCGTGCTGCCATTCCATGACGGAATTTCGTCATGACGGCGCGCACCGAGAAGCGCAGCTTCGCTACGCGCCCGGCCGATCCCGATAGCTGGATCAAGGCCGGCGACGCGCCGCCAAAGCGCACGGATACCGCCGACGCCTATTCGGCGCGGCTGACCGTGGACATCACGCCGGCGCTGCGCGGCCGCATCAAGATCGCGGCCTTCCAGCGCGGCATCACCGTCGCCGACATGCTGCGCGACCTGCTGGCGCGCGAGTTTCCCGACATAGGGGGAGACCGCCCATGATCGGCATCGACGCCCATGACGGCGATCTGACCCGCGCGGAACTGACCTGGGTGGAAGGCAAGACCGAATACTGGATCAGATTCGGCCATGCGACTGGTGAGCAGATCCTCGATCGCAACCGGCGTGTTGTATTCTTCCATCCCGGCACGGTGTTTGCGTTCGTCCGCTGGGCGGCGAACGACCACGGCACGATCATTTCGCGCCTCGACATCCTGCGCGCGGTTGCGCCGGGCCAGTCCTATCAGACGCTGCCCTTCGTCCGTCCAGGCGGCGAAATCCTGCTGAAGATCGAAGGCTGGCCGAAGGTCGAGGCTGTCCTTCGCCATGTCGACGGGATCGAGGCCATAGGTGTCGATCCGGCCCAAGTCGATCCCGATCATTGGCGGCACGTCTCCCACTGGATAAACGCAGGCGAAGCGCCGCGTCCCTACACCGCGGAGCGTCATCAGGCATGGCTCTGGCGGCGGGAGATCGCCCCATGACGCGCTTTCGCTATGTCATGGTGACGACGGTTGCCACGCTCGGGATCGCCTTTGCCGGATTCGTTCCGACTGCGCCAAGGCTGGTCTGGAACGCATCGGCCAGCGTGCCGATCGGGTTCTATACTGTCGCACCCGACGACCGGATCGCGGTGCCCGATCTGGTCGCCGTCATCCCACCCGAACCCTTCGCCTCGTTTATGGTCGAGCGCGGCTACGTCGCACGCGACGTGCCGCTTCTGAAGCACGTTCTCGGCCTGCCCGGACAGCGCCTGTGCCGCGATGGCCGCGCCATTATCGTCGACGGCGTTCCGCTCGGCGAGGCGCGCGACCACGACAGCTTCGGCCGAGACCTGCCGGTCTGGCAGGGCTGTCGCGTCATCGCCGAGGGCGAAGTGTTCCTGATGAACCCGGACGTCGGCGACAGCCTCGACGGCCGCTATTTCGGCCCGTTCCCCGCCTCGGCGGTGATCGGCCACGCGATCCCGCTTTTCACCGACGAAGACGGCGAGGGCCGCTTTGTCTGGCGCGCGCCGATGCGGTGACAGCGCGTCCAGAGCGGGGCCGTTGAGCCGTCCCGCGTCTTCTCCACCGCATAGGAAAGGAGCCTTCCATGGCACAGATCGGCCAGTTTACCCGCACCCCGTCCGGCTATTCCGGGCGACTCCGCACGCTCTCGCTGGACGTCGAGCTGACCTTCACGCCGTCGGAAAATGCGGACGCCGACAAGGCGCCTGCCTATCGCATCCATCTCGGCGATGAGTATGGGCCGGAAGTCGGCGCAGGCTGGAAACATTCCGGCGAGCGCGCGGGACCGTTCGTCTCCGTGCTTCTCGACGATCCAGTTTTCCAGCAGCCGATCCGCGCCCGCCTGTTCCAGTCGGACGAAGACGGCCGCGACTGGGGCTTGCACTGGACCCGCCAAAAGAAGCGCGACGAGCAGGAGTGATCATGGTCACGTCCTGCATCCGTCCCGCCTCGGGGAGATGTGGCGCCCGCCGCCGCATCCTCCTCCTTCTTCTTTCCGGCCTGTTCGTCACAGCCATTGCCCCGCTGCCCGGCCTGGCGCAGATCGCCGTGATGGGTCGTGCCGTCGCCGTGCATCCGCACGGCGCCCATATCGAAGAGGCTTCGCAGCGGTTCGGCATCCCGGCGGCATGGATCATCGCCGTGATGCAGGTCGAAAGCGCGGGCAATATGCACGCCATATCGTCTGCCGGCGCGATGGGGCTGATGCAGGTCATGCCCTCGACTTGGGCGGAGCTGCGCATCCGCCATGCTCTCGGCCGCGACCCCTTCGAGCCGCGCGACAACATCCTCGCGGGCACCGCCTACCTACGCGAGATGTGGGATCGCTACGGCAATGTTGCCGCGATGCTCGCGGCCTACAATGCCGGTCCCGGTCGCTACGATGAATACCGCGCGACGGCTCGTCCGCTGCCTGCCGAGACGCGCGCCTATGTCGCTGCTTTGACGCCGATCCTGCTCGGCGAGCGGCCTTCCGGCAGCGGCTCGACGGTCGCTCCGCCGCCCGACTGGCGCGAGGCGGCGCTCTTCGTCGCGCGTGAAATCGGCGCTTCCGCTGCCGATCCCGCGTCCCCCGACCGCACGCCGGACGATGCCCCTTCGCTCGTCCCGGCGGCACCGGACGCACTCACCGCCTTGCAGTCGGAGGGGCTGTTCGTCGCCCGCGATGCCGGTGGGGACCGGCCATGAGCAGCGGCACCGCAATTCGCATCCCATCGGGCGCTGGCGTGTCATGGAGGGCGCAGAGGGTGGCGGCAGGCACCACGACCGAAAGATGGCGAGATAAAAGGCCGCACGGTGCGGCTGTGGCGGGCGGTTGTTTTTGTTCAGGTTTCCGGCGCGTCCCGCACCGTGCGGCGCTGGCGCGCACCGTGCGCTGCGCGCTCCTCTTCCTGATTTTCCTTGATGATTTGCACCGTGCGGGGGCGCCCCATGTCCGATGACAACGAGTTCCGCATCCGTCCGGGCCGTATCCGCTCGACCCGCGCGCAACAGGCGAGGCCCTTTGTCGCCCAGGCGCTCGCCGCCGCCCAGAAAGCCGGCGGACGCGTCTCGCGCTCCGGCAAGATCACCTCGGGCAACCGCTCACGCTTCGGGCGCGGTCAGCGCGCCAGCATCCAGGCCAACCGGCTTCTCACCGGACGCTCGCGCATCGCCGTCATCAAGACCCGCGTGGTTCGCCAAACGGCACGCTCGGCTCCGCTCGGCGCACACCTTAATTATCTGCGCCGCGATGGCGTGACCCGCGACGGGGAAAAGGCGCGGATGTTCGGCCCGGAAAGGGACGACATGGATGTCGGCGCTTTCGCGGAAAAGTGCCAGGACGACAGGCATCATTTCCGCTTCATCGTCTCGCCCGAAGACGCGGTGGACATGGCCAATCTGAAGGATCACGCCCGCGAGCTGATGGGGCAGATGGAGAAGGATCTCGGCACGCGCCTCGATTGGGTCGCCGTCGATCACTGGAACACCGACAATCCCCATATCCATATCATCCTGCGCGGCCGCACCGACGATGGCCAGGACCTGGTGATTTCCCGCGACTACATCAAGGAGGGCATGCGCGCCCGTGCGCAGGATCTGGTCACGCAGGAACTCGGGCCCCGCACCGATCTGGAGATCCACCGCAATCTGGAGCGGCAGGTCGAGGCGGAACGCTGGACGCAGCTCGACCGGCAGCTTGTGCGCGACGCCGGCAAGTCCGGCATCATCGACCTTGCCCCGCTTCCCGACCGCCAGCCGGACGAGTTTCATACTCTGAAGGTGGGGCGGCTGCGAACCCTTGAAATCCGCGGGCTTGCCGAAGAGATCGGCCTCTCGCAATGGTTCATCAAGCCCGAAGCCGAAGCGGTCCTGCGTGAACTGGGCGAGCGCGGCGACATCATCAAGCGCATGCACCGTGCCCTGACCGAACGCGGCATCGAACGCGGCTCGGCCAGCTATGTCCTCGCCGGCGAAAGCCTTGACGTTCCCGTCATCGGCCGCCTGGTCGAGCGCGGCCTCGACGACGAGTTGAAGGGCACCGCTTATGCCGTGGTCGACGGCACCGACGGGCGGACCCATCACATCAAGCTGCCGCATCTCGACGCCGCCGGCGACAGTCCGCCCGGTTCCATCGTCGAGTTGCGATCCTGGGAGGACCCGCAGGGGCAGCGCCGCGTCGCGCTCGCCGTCCGCGCCGATCTCGATCTTGGTGCGCAAGTCGGCGCCTCGGGCGCGACCTGGCTCGACCGGCAGGCCATCGCCCGCGATCCGATCGCGCTGTCGGACAGCGGTTTCGGCGCTGAGGTCCGTCAGGCTCTGGACGAACGCGCTGAACATCTGATCGGCGAGGGCTTTGCCGAGCGGCAGGGCGGTCGCGTCGTCTTCGCGCGCCGGCTGCTCAGCACCTTGCGCCAACGCGAACTCGACAACCTCGGCGAGAAGCTCGCAACCGAGACCGGCATGTCCTTCGAGCGCGCAGCCAGCGGCGAATATGTCGCCGGCTCCTATCGCCAGCGTTTCGCGCTCGCCTCCGGCCGCTTCGCCATGATCGACGACGGCCTCGGCTTCCAGCTCGTGCCCTGGTCGCCCTCTCTCGAAAAACAGATCGGCCGTCACGTCTCCGGCGTAGCCCGCGATGATGGCGGCGTAGATTGGGACTTCGGGCGCAAGCGCTCCCTCGGCCTTTAGCCTCAACCAGAAAGGACCATCGCAATGTCCGCGACCAAGATCCTCTGGGGACAGATCACCATCGTCTTCCTCATCATCCTCGCCACCACCTGGGGCGCGACCCAGTATGTCGCCTCGAGCCTCGGTTATCAGGCGCAACTCGGGCCGCCCTGGTTCGTGATGTTCGGCGTGCCGATCTATTATCCGCCCGCGATCTTCTGGTGGTGGTATTTCTACGAAGCCTATGCGCCGCCGATCTTCGCCAAGGGCGGGATCATCGCGGCATCGGGCGGCTTCATCGCCATTGCCGTCGCCATCGGCATGTCGGTCTGGCGGGCGCGCGAGGCGAAAAACGTCGCCACCTATGGCTCGGCGCGATGGGCCGGGAAAGGAGAGATCAAGGCGGCGGGCCTGCTCGATCCCGATGGTGTTGTTCTCGGCCGTTACGAGAAGGACTATCTACGCCATGACGGGCCGGAGCATGTCCTGTGCTTTGCCCCGACACGTTCGGGCAAAGGCGTCGGCCTCGTCGTCCCGTCGCTGCTGACCTGGCCGGGGTCGGCCATCGTCCACGACATCAAGGGTGAGAACTGGCAGCTCACCTCCGGCTTCCGCTCGCAGCACGGCCGCGTGCTGCTCTTCGACCCGACCAACCCGAAATCCTCGGCCTACAATCCGCTGCTGGAAGTGCGCCGCGGCGAGTGGGAGGTGCGCGACGTCCAGAACATCGCCGACATCCTCGTCGATCCGGAAGGCAGTCTCGACAAGCGCAACCATTGGGAAAAGACCAGCCATTCGCTGCTGGTGGGCGCCATCCTGCATGTGCTTTACGCCGAACCCGACAAGACCCTGGCAGGTGTGGCCAAATTCCTGTCCGATCCGAAGCGCCCGGTGGATTCCACGTTGCGCGCCATGATGAAGACCGCGCATCTGGGCGAAGCGGGGCCGCACCCGGTCGTTGCCAGCGCCGCGCGCGAGCTGCGCAACAAGTCCGAGAACGAGCGCAGCGGCGTGTTGTCGACGGCGATGTCGTTTCTCGGCCTGTATCGCGATCCGGTCGTGGCCGAAGTCACACGCCGCTCCGACTGGCGCATCAGCGATATTGTGGGAGGCGATCAGCCGGTCACGCTTTACCTCGTCGTGCCGCCCTCCGACATCAACCGCACCAAGCCGCTGATGCGATTGCTGCTCAATCAGATCGGCCGTCGCCTGACCGAAGACCTGCAGGCGAACGCCGGGCGGCATCGGCTCCTTCTGATGCTGGACGAGTTTCCGGCGCTGGGCAGGCTCGATTTCTTCGAGACCGCGCTGGCTTTCATGGCCGGCTACGGTCTGAAATCATTCCTGATCGCGCAGTCGCTGAACCAGATCGAGAAAGCCTACGGGCCGAACAACTCGATCCTCGACAACTGCCATGTCCGCGTCAGCTTCGCCACCAACGACGAGCGCACGGCGAAACGGGTGTCGGATGCGCTCGGCACCGCCACCGAGATGAAGGCGATGAAGAACTATGCCGGCCATCGCCTGTCGCCCTGGCTCGGGCACCTTATGGTCTCGCGCTCGGAAACCGCGCGCCAGTTGCTGACGCCGGGCGAGATCATGCAGCTTCCCCCACATGAGGAGATCGTCATGGTGGCGGGCATCCCCCCGATCCGGGCGACGAAGGCGCGCTATTACGAGGACGCCCGGTTTCGCGAGCGCGTTCTGTCACCGCCTGAATTGAAAGGTCCCGAAGAAACGCGGCCCGACGACTGGACCAAGCTTCCGATCCCGGCGCGACCGGAAGGCGCCACGGATCACGGCGACCAGAGAACCAATGACGAAGATCCGACCGAATCCGAACGCCGATTGCAGCCTGAACTCAGCCGCGTAAAGCCCGTGGAGAAGAAAAAGCCCCTCGAGAACGAATTCGAGATCGCGCCGCCCGATGAAGTTGAGGAAGAGGCCATGCAAAATCGGCGCATGATCCGCCAGGTGCAGGGCATTGCCCGGCAGGTTGCCATGGACCCGAACGACGGCATGGAGCTGTAGCGCCATGGCCAATCTCCGGAAGAAGAAAAAACTCACCGTCTATCTGGACCCCGATGTCGAAAAAGCCCTGACCGAGTTTGCCGCGCGGCGGGACCGGTCGCAGTCGATGATCGGCGAGGCGGCCATCGCCTCATTCCTGTCTCCCGACGATGCCGAACGCCGAGAGGCGATAATCGCCAAGCGCCTCGATCGACTCGATCGCCGCATGGACCGGCTTGAACGAGACGTCGGCATCGCCGTCGAAAGCCTGGCGGTCTTCATCCGCTTCTGGGTCAACACCACACCGGCCTTGCCTGAGCCGGCGGCAAAGGCCGCGAAGGCCAAATCAGCGGAGCGATACGAGGCGTTCATCACCGCGCTCGGTCGCCGCCTCGCACAGGGACCGAAGCTGCGGCAGGAGGTGTCGGAGGATGTGACGGATCAGAGAGTTGAATTTGGCCGCCTTAGTCGTTGACACGAGTTCCCGCTCCCGGTTGGCTGAGCAGTAACAAGGATCCGCCGGAAGCGGCCTTCGCGACTGTCGCGGTCTTTGGGATTTTCGCGAATTATCCTAAGGTGATGGCTGTATATTCACTCGACTTTGGAGGAACAGCCTTGAGACTTGCCATTGCCAGCCTGTTCGCCATCGGTCTCGCCGTCCCTGCCTTCGCCCAGACGGAACCGCCCGCAGATTTTGACGAAGCCGCATGGCAGGCCGAATGGGACGCGGGCGACACGGATGGCGACGGCAAGCTGAGCCGGGAAGAGGCGAAAGCCGGGAATCCGAACATGACCGATGAAGTCTTCGACCAGATCGACACCGATGGCGACGGTTTCATCAGCCCCGCGGAAGACAAGGCCGCGCTCTTCGAAGCACGCGGCAAAACCACAAATGAATAGGGTATGGGCGGGGGCTTTTGGCGCAACGGTGTTTGTCGCGGCAGCATCCGTGGCAGGCGCGGAGGCGCCCACGTCCGCCAGACCGGCCGGGTTGCCTGAGAACTATGTTCCTGAAATCCCCTCGCATGAGATGGAGCCGGACACCGGCCCGCTTTCGGCCGCCCTACAGGAGCGTTTCCGCGACCGTATCGCCGGTATCTTCATCGAGCGCGAGCCCGATTTCCATGTCGTCGTCAGGCTAACGGGAGACCGGGATGCGGGCACGCTTCAGTACCAATTGGGCGAAGATCGGGTGCGTGTCGAAGTCCTGACAGGCGCATCCCATACCGTCGATCAACTGGTCGCCGCGTTGGATGACCGCCAGATGATTACGCGCGTTCTTCCCGATGGCTACGGCGGATATGTCGATGAGCGCACCGGATATGTGGTTCTTACGGTTCTCCCCGGAACAGAGCTTGCCGGTGGCAGCGAAGCATCCCTTTCGGCTGCTTTGGGCGTGCCGATCCGCATCATCGAAGGGGAACCCGCTACAATCGGTCCAGCACCACAGCAGCGGGAAGAGCGGTAATCCATTGCGGCCCGGATTCCGGGCCGCGACGTGTCGCAAAAATCAGTCGCACAATTTTGACTTTCGCACGCGACATTTGCGACAGAAATTCCCCTGAAAATTCAACGTTGGCCTGACCTGCTACAAAAATCAGGGATCTTCGTGACGGCTTCTCAAAACTTATCGTTGCTTCCCGCTTCTCCTTTGATCGGCCCCCATAACAGCGCGACGAGGGCGAGATTGGCGATGGCGAGAGCTGCCAGCGCCACAAGAGTTTGATCGGTGCCCCCGACCGAAAGCAGGATCGCACCCACGGTTGGGCCGGCAGCTTGGGCGACGAGACTGGGCCGGGCAAGCCGCCCCATGATCGGCGCATAGCGGGAAGGTCCGAACAGGGCGAGCGGGAGCGCACCCTTGGCGATCGAGAAGATGCCATTGCCGGCCCCGTAGAGGATGAGCGACAGGCCGATGATGAGAAAACCTGCCGCGAGCATCGTCACCCCTGCCGCGCTCAGGACGGAGGCGGCCGCGAGTGTCCAGAAGGGATGATGCCTCCCCCCGCTCGCCATTTCGCCAATTCGGCCGGCGACTTGGGCCGGGCCTATCAGCGCGCCGAGGGCTACAGCTTCGCCCAGCGACAGCCCGCGTTGCTGCAACAGGGTCAGCAGATGCACCGATATGATGGTGACGCCCAATCCGGCCAGCACCACGATCGCCATCATGATCAGATAGGCCCGGCGCTCATGGTCGCGCAGCTTGATCGCAGGAGCTTGGTCTTTGCCACCGATCGGCCTGGGCTTGCCGTTGCTCGGAAGGACCAGCAGCACGAGCGGCAGGCAGATCGCGAGATGAATGCCGGCATAGGCCATGCAGGCCCCGCGCCATCCCAGATGCTCCAGAAACAAGGCCGAGAGCGGCCAGCAGACCGTGCTTGCGAAGCCGCCCCACAAGGTCAGTGTAGTGATGGCGGATCGCGCGGAACGGCCATAATAGCCCCCGAGCGTGGCAAATGCCGCATCATAAAGGCCGGCCCCCATGCCGATACCGAGCACGATCCATCCGGCGACGAATACCCATAGGGACGGCGCAGCCGCAAGGATGACGAGGCCGGCAGCGAACAGCAGGCAAGCCAGAGCAAGGATGGGACGCCCGCCGTGCTGGCCAATGGCGTCACCCACGCGCGGGGAAACGACGCCGGCCGCGAGCAGGCCAATGGAGAGAGCGCCGACGATCCATGAAAGCGGCCAACCCGTATCGGCCGCGATCGGGGCGGCGAGAACGGCGAGCAGGTAATAGGAGCTGCCCCATGCAAATATCTGTACGATGCCGAGCGCGGAGATGACGGGCCACCTTCTCGCGTCGGGAGACAGGCCCGTTTGAGCCGGCAGGTTTGTCGTCACCGGACGCGCTTGAGCGCCATACGCTCTTCCAGCTTTTGGGCGGTTTCCTTGCGCTCGCTGTAGCGGTCGGTGAGGTAAGGAGCGACGTCGCGGGTCAGAAGCGTGAACTTCACCAGTTCCTCCATCACATCGACCACCCGGTCGTAATAGGATGAAGGCTTCATTCGACCCGCTTCGTCGAACTCCTGATATGCCTTGGCGACCGAGGACTGGTTGGGGATGGTGATCATCCGCATCCAGCGGCCGAGGACGCGAAGTTGGTTGACGGCGTTGAAACTCTGCGAGCCGCCAGAGACTTGCATCACGGCCAATGTGCGGCCCTGGGTGGGGCGAACTGCGCCAACCGCGAGCGGTATCCAGTCGATTTGCGCCTTGAGGACTCCGCTCATGGCACCGTGACGTTCGGGGCTGGTCCAGACCTGCCCTTCGGACCATTCCGAAAGTTTCCGAAGCTCCTGCACCTTCGGATGATCAACGGGCGCACCATCAGGCAGCGGCAGGCCGTGCGGATCGAACACACGGGTTTCCGCGCCGAAGTGGTTGAGGAGCCGTTCGGCTTCGAGCGTGAGCAGCTTGCTATAGGAGCGTTCACGCAACGAGCCGTAGAGCAGGAGAATGCGCGGCGGATGAGCAGAGGGCGTCGTTCGTAGGCGTTCAGCCGATGGGCTGTCGAGCACCGCGCGGACCACATTAGGAAGGTCGGAAACCGTCATGGCTTGGCCTCGGCCGGAACGGCAACGGGCGTCCCTTTCTCGGGAAACCACTTCGCGCCGAGCCTGAGCGCGACATGAACGAGCAGGATCAGTGCGGGCACTTCCACGAGCGGGCCGATGACGGCGGCGAAGGCCACCGGCGATGCGAGACCGAATGCCGCGATGGCGACCGCGATGGCCAACTCGAAATTATTGCCGGCAGCGGTGAAGGCGATGGCCGTGGTGCGCGGATAATCCGCCTCGATCAGCCGGCCCATCGCGAAGCTGATGAGGAACTGGATGACGAAATAAAGCGCCAGGGGAATGGCTATGCGCAGGACATCGAGAGGCAGCGACACCACGTCCGCGCCCTTGAGGCTGAACATGGCGACAATGGTGAACAGCAGCGCGGCTAGCGTTATGGGGCTGATGCGCGGCAGAAATTCGTGCTCATACCAGCCCGCGCCTTTGCGAGCGATGAGGATGCGGCGCGTCAGGAACCCGGCGAGGAAGGGAATGCCGAGATAGATCAGCACCGCTTCGGTAATGGTCCAGAAGCTCACGTCTATGACGCTGCCCTCAAGGCCGAAGAGGGGTGGCAAGACGGAAAGGAAAAACCACGCATAGGTGGAGAAGAACAGAATCTGGAATATCGAGTTGAAGGCAACCAGACCGGCGACATATTGATTGTCGCCGCGCGCGAGTTGGTTCCAGACCAGCACCATAGCGATGCAGCGGGCGAGTCCGATCAGGATCAGTCCTGTCATGTATTCCGGGTGGTCGCGCAGGAAGATCACGGCCAGCGCGAACATCAGCGTCGGGCCGATGATCCAGTTTTGTACCAGCGAAAGGATCAGCACTCGCTTGTCGGAAAAGACCCGGTGCAGTTCTTCGTAGCGCACCTTGGCGAGCGGCGGATACATCATCAGGATCAGGCCGATGGCGATCGGTATGTTGGTGGTGCCGACCGACATGGCGTTGAGAGCTTCCGGCAAGCCGGTGAATATCGTGCCCAGCACGACGCCGAGTGCCATCGCGGCGAAAATCCACACCGTCAGATAGCGGTCGAGGAAACCAAGGCGGGAAGCTGGCTTGAGGGAAGCCATCAGTATTCTCCAATCGCAGGCTGAAAGTCAGGCGGAAGCAACGCGCCGTCCATGTTCGTCAATGATCCGCTCGCCATCCTCTTTGACGAACTCGCCCCGTTGTGGGGGCAGCAGATCAAGAACGGCTTCGGACGGTCGGCAGAGCTTGACCCCTTGGGGGGTGACGACGAGGGGGCGATTGATGAGGATCGGGTGCGCCATCATGGCGTCGAGCAATGCGTCATCGCTCAATTCTGGATCGCCAAGGCCGAGGTCGGCATAGGGCGTTCCTTTCTCCCGCAAGATCGAGCGGGCCGTCAGGCTGGCGCGCTCGATGAGTTGCGCGAGCAGCGCCCGTGAGGGCGGGGTTTTCAGATATTCGATGATATGCGGCTCGACGCCGGAATTGCGGATCAGGCCGAGCGTATTGCGCGAGGTGCCGCAATCGGGATTGTGGTAGACAATGACATCCATGGATTGCCTCACGCCGCGCCAGAGCGGGGCGAGGCTGCCCCTTCGGATTGACCGATTTCGTTGAGCTTCATATTGAGCGACGATTTATCGAGGCTGGCGACGGGCAAGGCCACGAAGACCGAAATCCGGGTTTTCATGTAGCGAAACGCCGTGACAAAAGCCGCCATGCGCTGAATCTCGGTGCCCTCGACGGTGGCGGGGTCTTCGATACCCCAATGCGCGGTCATCGGCTGGCCCGGCCAGACCGGACAGGCTTCGCCGGCCGCGTTGTCGCAGACGGTGAACACGAAATCCATCACCGGCGCGTCGGGGCCGGAGAATTCTTCCCATCCTTTCGATCGGAAGCCTTCAGCCGGGTAGTCGTAGCTTTCGAGTACCTTCAGGGCGAGCGGGTTCACTTCGCCTTTGGGCTGGCTTCCAGCCGAATAGGCCCGGAAGCGACCCGCACCATCCTTGTTCAAGATGCTTTCGGCAAGGATCGAGCGGGCGGAATTTCCGGTGCAAAGAAACAGCACGTTGAAGATTCTATCGGAGTGATTGGCCATAGGCTCAGGCATGGGTGACGCCTTTCGTCGGTTTGCAGCAGGACAGCGCGGCGACTGCCGGGTTGCACACGTCCGGGTGGCCTTGGCAGCAATCGCGCATGAGAAATTCGAGCAGGCCGGACAGCGCCGGATAGGAGGCGCTGTAGATGATCGAGCGCCCGTCGCGCCGCGACTCGATGAGGTCGGCTTGTTCAAGGTGGCTCAGGTGGAAGGACATGCGCGACGACGATGCGCCGTCCATCGCTTCCCCGATCGCGCCGGCCGGCATCCCTTCCGGGCCGGCCGTCACCAGCAGGCGCACGATGCGCAGCCGGGTTTCCTGCGAGAGCGCCGCGAAGGCAGAGAGGGCTTGCTTTTCGTTCATGTATGCCTCAACATCTCAAGAGTAGTTGAATCATGGATACACGGACATGAACGCTTACGCCAGCCCCTTAATCACAGAATTTCCTGATGTTGCCTCGCTCGGGGCGATCCTCGATATTTTGGAGGGCCATGCCGACAAGGTTCTTGTGCTCGCCTATGGCGACGGGCAGCAGGTGCAGGCCGGCTATCACATCACGGAGGTCAAGGCCGGTTCCTTCGTCACGCTCGATTGCGGCGGCAATCCCGATGCGTGGCGGGAGACGGTCTTGCAGGTCGAGGATATTCCCCCGACCGAAGGCAGCATGCCGATGACCGTCGCCAAGTTCCGGTCAATCTTGGGAAAGGTCGGCAGCAGGGTCCAGCTTGACACGGACGCGCGGTTGACATGGGAGGTGAGCCGGCCCGGTGAGCCGATGCAGGTCTATGACGGGGCCGGAATCGAGATCGAGAAAGACCGGACGATTGTGCGTCTCAGCCCGCGCCCCGCAATCTGCAAGCCGAGGCATCGCGCGCAGCAGACGAGAGCGTCTGCCTGCTGCGGCTAAGCCCGCCCGAGCCATTGCCATGTCGCACTACTTCTAAAGCCCGCTACGTTGCAGGTTCCGGGAATTTTGCGGCGATAGTTTCGGATAGCTGGCGAGGACTTCTGTTCATGCAGCCTTTGTTTTGCCTCGTGCCAGAACGCTCTCCACCAGCAAAAGCCCGACCCCACAGACAATCGCCACGTCGGCAAGGTTGAAGGCGGGCCAATGATAGCTGCCAATGTAAAAATCCAGGAAATCCGCCACCGCACCCTGCCGCAGCCGGTCGAGCAGATTGCCGAGCGCCCCCCCAACCACGAGCCCGAGGGCGGATGCCGTCAGGCGGCTGTCGCTTCGATGGATCCAGACAAGGAGGCCAGCGACTATAGCGAGCGTGAACGCCATCAGGAGCCAAGCCGGCGCCTGGCCGAACAATCCGAAGCTCACGCCGGTATTGAAGCCGAGCACGAGATTAAAGAAGCCGGTGACGGGGATGACCTGAGGCGGGTTCATAACATGGTTCAGGACCCACCACTTCGTCGCCTGATCAAGGAAAAATCCGCCAAGGGCGATGGGAAGGCCGAGCCTGAGCATGTCCAAATGTCCTTTAAACTCCGGCTTAGCCGATCCGGCCGAGGGCCGGGAAAGTCTGGAGCAGCCATATCGCAAAGCTGGTTAGATGGCCGGTGATCATGGCGATGCCCATCACCACCATCACCCCACCAGCGACGATTTTGAGCACCCGGCCAGTACGGCGCATCGACATCATCCGCGCCATGAACCCGCGCATGAACAAAGCGGCCAAGATGAAAGGGAGGCCAAGGCCGAGCGAGTAGACGGCGAGCAGCGTCGTTCCGCTTGCGACCGTGGCGTTGGCGGCGGACAGGGTCAGAATCGCGCCCAGCACTGGTCCGATGCAGGGAGTCCAGCCGAACGCGAAAGCGAGACCGAGGAGATAAGCCGCGCCGGCGCTTCCGCTGCCCGGATTGGCATGGAACCGCGCTTCACGATTGAGCCAGGGCATTGGTACGAGGCCTGTCGTGAACAGACCGAAGAGGACGACGATTACGCCTCCGATCAGGTTCGCTTCGAAAAGATACATGCGCAGGAGCCGGCTCAACACGGTTGCGCTGGCCCCAAGGAGGACGAACACGGTCGTAAAGCCGAGCACGAAGCAGAGGCTGAGGCCGAGAGTTCGGCTTGCCGCCTTGAATTCGGCATCGGCCGCAGTGCCATCCGGGCTAATCGTGCGGCCTGCGACGTAGGAGATATAGCCCGGCACCAGCGGAAGGACGCAGGGCGACAGGAAGGATACGACACCTGCGGCGAAAGCCGTCGCTATTCCGATACTGGAGAACTCCATCAGCCAATCTCGCCCGCCAGGCGGCGGAGCTTCTGCAATCGAATCTCACGCGGCTCGTGCATGTCGAGCGTGCCGACGAATTGGCTCTCGGCATCCATCAGGTAAACGCCGGCGGTATGATCCATTGTGTATTCGCCCCCTTCCAGAGGCACTTTTCGCGCATAGGCCGCAAAGGCCTTCACCACAGCGTCCGTTTCCTGTCGGTTTCCCCGCAGTGCGAGGATGCGGTTATCAAAGGCTGTCATGTACTGAGCCAGCAATTCTTGTGTGTCCCGTTCGGGATCGACGGTGAAGAACAGGACGTTGAACTGGTCGGCCACCGGCCCGAGCTCGTTCATGAGATCGCTCAGTTCATAGAGCGTCGTCGGGCACACATCGGGACAATGGGTGAAGCCGAAGAAGGCGAGATAAGGCTTTCCGGCCAGCGCAGCATTGTCGATCGTTTCGCCTCGATGGGATGTGAGCTGGAACGGGCCGCCGATGGCTGCCGTGCCTGTCGAGGACGCGACCGCCACGGTTTGCTGTTGCCAAGGCTTGGATACGGACAGGCCGATGAAAAGCCCGCCGACAGCGGCGACGGCAACCCATGCAACAAGGCGGAAAAGTTTGACGCCGCTCATTGGACAGCCTCTCCGTGTCCGTCATGTTCGTTCGCAGATTCCGGACGAGCGCCCATGTTCTGCACAACGAACTCAACGTCGATCGCACCGGCCTGCTCGAACACAAGAGTCGCGGCAAACCGCTTCCCATCCTTCAAAGGGCGCGATGGCTTCAAGAACATGATGTGCATACCGCCAGGTTGAAGCTCGACGGTCTCGCCAGCTCCAATTTCGATGCCATTTTGCACAGGCCTCATGCTGGCAACCCCATCGCTCACGGTCGACTCATGGATTTCCACCCGGTCTGACAGAGGTGATGAGATTGAAACCAGGCGATCGGCCATATCGCCATCGTTTGTCAGCGTCAGATAGCCGCCGGCTACCGGCGTGACCGGCGGAGTCGCGCGTGACCACGGGTGATTGATGGTGATCGAACCAGCTTGGAAGTCGTGACCCACAGCAGGAGAGATCGACACTGCAAGGGCAAGGAAGGCGGCGGATAGGGCTCGCAAACTAGTCATGTTCCTTTTCTCCTTTTCCAGCTTCGCCGGCCTTCTCAAGGATTTCGAAGCCGCTTCTGACAACGACTACAACCACACCCAAGCCAATGATCAGATCCGGATAAGGCGAATTGAAAAGAATTACTGCAAGACCAGAAACAGCGATCGCCGAGTTCACGAGCATATCGTTTGTCGTGAATATCCATGAGGCTTGCAGATGCACGCCACTTTCCCGATGTGATTTCAGGAACCACATGCAGATCATATTCGTAAGCGCGCTCGCGATTGCCACGGCGATCATGACCGGCCCGATCGGATCGGAGCCAGTGAAGAAGCGTCGGCCAACCTCAAACAGAAGCAAACCGGCGAATACTATCAGGAGCATACCCGACAGCCGCGCAACGCGAACCTTCGCCGCCAAACCGCGACCTACGACGAAAAGGCTGATGGCGTAGACACCGGCATCGCCAAGATTATCGAGTGCAGAGCCCATCAATCCTGTTGACTGAGCCCACCAACCTAATCCTCCCACAATGGCTGCCTGGGCAGTATTAATCGCAAGTACCCATGCGAGCGCCCATTGTTCGCTCTTCTCGGATGAATTGGCACTGCCCTGGGACTGATTACTCATAAATTATACCTCGGCTTTCTTGGCGAGAAGTGGAAGCCGCGACCTGCATGTGCGCACTGTTCAAGCTCATTTGTCGCGGGTGCCGCGCCAGGTCAGCAGGCGCAGCGCATTGGCCGTAACGAGGACAGTAGCGCCCGTATCGGCGAGGATGGCCATCCAGAGCGTGGTAATGCCGAATAGAGTCGTCACGAGGAAGACAGCCTTCAGACCAAGCGCTATTGCGATGTTCTGCCAGATATTGCCGAGCGTCGCCTGCGACAATCCGATGAGATCAGCGATACCCGTCACCCGGTTTCTGAGCAGCGCGGCATCAGCGGTTTCCAGCGCGACGTCGGTGCCCGCACCCATGGCAACGCCAACGGAGGCAGCAGCGAGCGCCGGAGCGTCGTTGATACCGTCTCCCACCATGGCAATCGGTCCATCAGCCCTGAGGCGGCCGATCTCGGCGAGCTTGGCGTCGGGCAGAAGTTCGGCGCTCGCCTCAAGGCCGAGATGAGCCGCAATGGCGTCGGCCGTGCGCTTGTTGTCGCCGGTCAGCATCAGAGGGCGCACGCCGCGATCTGTCAGCCGCTTCACACCTTCGATAGCGTCGTCGCGCGGCTCGTCGCGCAAGGCGATCAATCCCTCGATGGTCTTGCCCTTGATGAGCACGACGACCGTCTTGCCCTGGCTCTCCAGCCCGGTGATCGTGTCAACGATGCTCTCTTCGAGGCCCGTTTGTTCGGCGGCGTGACGGGGAGACCCGACCGAAGCGAAGCCGTCCTTCAACCGCGCTGTGACCGCTTTGCCGGGTGTGGCAACGCCGCCCCCGAAGGTGGCGGGCAGTTCGAGCCCCCGCACCTTTGCCGCCTCCACGATTGCAATCCCGAGAGGATGGCTGGTGCTGCGCTCGACGGCCGCCGCGATGGCAAGGACGGAGTTCTCATCACCATTGATCGGCACAATGTCCGTCACCTGGGGGTGGCCACGCGTCAGCGTTCCCGTCTTGTCGAAGGCAACGGTTACGACCTTGCCAAGTGTTTCCAGCGTCGCGCCGCCCTTGATCAACAGTCCCTGACGCGCACCGGCGGCAAGACCCGAAGCAATAGCCGCCGGTGTGGAAATCACGAGCGCGCAGGGACAAGCAATCAGCAACGTCGCGAGACCCCGATACACCCATGTCATCCAGTCACCGCCGAAGGCGAGCGGCGGCACGACAACGATCAGAGCCGCGACGACCATCGCGCCCGGCGTGTACCAGCGGCTGAAACGGTCGATCATACGCGCCGTCGGGGCCTTTGATTCCTGGGCTTCCTCGACCATGTGGATGATACGGGCGATGGTGTTGTCGGCCGCGACATGGCTGATCGACACCCGCAACTCGCCATTTGCATTGATGCTGCCGGCATAGACGTTTGCGCCGGCTTCTTTCAGCACGGGCACGGATTCGCCTGTCACCGGGGCCTCATCGACCTCAGAAACGCCGTCAATCACCGTGCCGTCAGACGGCACACGGTCACCAGGCCGAACAACGACAACATCACCGACGGCCAGATCTTCTGCGGCGACCTTCTCAACAACACCATCACGCTCGCGGAACGCGGCCCGAGGCACGAGATCGATCAGTGCTTCAATGCCAGCGCGCGCACGGCCGGCCGCCACGGTTTCAAGCAATTCGCCCACTGCGAACAGAAAGATCACGACAGCAGCTTCTTCGGCCTCGCCGATGGCGACCGCGCCGAGTGCCGCGACCGTCATCAGCGTCTCGATGGTGAAGGGGGAGCCGGACATCGCGCCGGCGACCGCCCGCCTCGCGAACGGGATGATGCTGATCAATGCAGCGCCCGAGTATAGCCATTGCTCCGATTCGGGCAGGACACGCGCGAGGGCGAAGGCAAGGATGAACAACGCGCCGGTAAGGAGCACAAGCCGACCCTTGCTGCCTTTCCACCACGCCTCCGTGCTGCGTTTCCGAGGTGGGCTCGCCTTTGCCTCGGTCTGCTCGATCACTGGTGTGTAGCCGAGCGCTCGGATCTTTTGCTCAATGGTGCCGAGAGCCGTACGGTCCTCATCCAGTTGCAATGCGAGCGTCTCGTTGGCGTAGCTGACATGAATGTCGCTAACGCCCGGCAGGCGTTGCATCACCGTTTCAATTTTCAACGCGCAGGAGGCGCAGTCCATGCCTTCTACACGCAGTCTGTAAGGGCTCGCTGCCGCCATGATGTCACCTCGACTTTCCCGATGTGACATTGTAGATAGACCCTGTAGTAACTATAGGGTCAAGAGATGAACGACAGAATTCTGATGATCGGCCAATTGGCTAGACGAACGGGGACCAAGGTCGAGACGATCCGGTTCTACGAGAAGAACGGTCTCCTGCCCGCACCCTCGCGTACCGATGGCAACTACCGTGCATATGAGCCGGGCCACCTCAACCGCCTCAGCTTCATCAGGCGTGCGCGCGAGCTTGGTTTCTCGCTCGATCAGATCAGGGAGTTTCTCAAGCTGGCCGACGATCGTTCGCAGTCCTGCGCGGCGATTGATGCGATTGCAAAGGAGCACCGGAAGGAAGTCGAGCGAAAAATCGAAGACCTAACTGCGCTCAAGTCGGAACTGGACAGGATGATAGACCAGTGTGGATGCGGGCTGGTCGCAGATTGTAGGATAATAGAGAGCCTGTCTCCGCTGCCAGCCAGAACCTAATGACTGCTCACCGCAGCGCCGGGCCTCTCGATGCCAAAATCTTTGCGGCGATCGGTGACGTAATCATCTGGATCACAGCGAAGAAGGCGGCAGGCACGGCGATTTCCGAGGGCAACCCGGACGCCGCTACGAACGCCGCCGCAATGGAGAACTCCTTTTTGCTCACCGTGAACAGGTAGGCGATCAGCTCTTGCCGGTCGGCCACAAAGACTTTTGCGATGGACCCGACCGCATAGCCGATCAGGTTCAGCGTGAGCGCGGCCAGCGCGATTAGGAGGGCGAACCAGCCATAGCCGAGGATTGTTTCGGCGTTTGGACCCACGACCGCCAGAAGCAGGAGCAGGTAGAGCACCGAACCAAGAGAGGGATAGAGGCCATCGTGTCGGCCGACCGCTTCCGGGTATCGCGTGCGTAGGTAGACCCCGATCACGGTCGGCAGCACCACGATCAGCACTAATTCCATGATGATCGCCCCGATGGGAACTTGCAGCTCGATTCCGGTGAGAAGCAGGAACAGGATCGGCACGATGAAGGGCGAAAGCACTGTGTTGACCGCATTGAGGACCGCCGCGAGGGCGACATTGCCGCGTGCGAGCAGGACCAGCAACGGAGCGGAAACGTCAGTCGGCAGAGTGCCGACAAGGGTTTGACCGGCGGCCAGCGGCCCAGAGCCGAAGAACAGCCGCCCGGTGAGCCATCCGGCGAGCGACATGGGACCATAGACGAGGCCAAGCGCCCAAAGCTGCCGGCTCGGCTTCCGGAAAACCAGCTTCACGGCGTGAGCGTCGAATGTCAGGCTGATGACCAGCATCAGCAATGCCAGAAGCGGGCTTATGCCGCTTTCAAGGACCATGCCGAGCGAAGGGACGAGCAGGCCAAGCGCGGCCGTTACAACGGCCAGCAGCAGGAGATTGTTTTCAACAAAGGCGAGGGCTTTCTGCATCGGCAGTCCTATTCGCAGCGGATCGTACCGGTTGGGCGGCCCTCGCATTTCGCGAACAGGGCAATCGCTTGATCGCAATATTTGCAGTGACCTTGGCAGCAGTCGTGCATGAGGAAGGCGACGAGATCGGAGAGCGCCGGCCAGTTGGCGCTGTAGATGATCGACTTGCCATCTCGCCGCCCCTGCACGAGTCCGGCACGCTCCAGTTCCTTGAGATGGAAGGAGACGCGCGACGGCGGCGCATCATCGAGCGCGCCGGCGATGGCACCAGCGGCCATGCCGTCAGCCCCCGCGACGACCAACATGCGGATTATCCGCAAGCGGTCCTTGTGAGAGAGCGCGGCGAAGCCCGCGAGCGCGTCGTTTTCGTCCATATCATTTCAACGTTTCATGTTTTGTTGAAATTATTGCTTATAGATGGAGCGCGCGCGCCTCAATCTCGCGCAATTCCTGAAACCCGCAATAGATCGGCTGCACCCGGAAAGTCGCGGCTATTCGTTTCACAAGACTTTATCGCAAGTGCTAAGCCACTTGCGACATGATTTCCGAGAGCGGACCACCTGGGGCGAACGTCGGCTCGGTCCCGGCGAGGCGGCCTGACGCCACGGGCCGGTCGAATCAGTCGAGAGCATGCCGGTGTGCCTGCAGATCATCCGACTGGTCAGGCACACCGCCGTTCTCCTGTAATTTTATCCCACACTACTACGACGACCGAAACTTGTTGAAACGACCTGTTTTGTGTCTCTTTTAGTGATCCCCATCCGGGGATCGTCTCTCGCCTCCCCGGTGGAACGGGGACGAGATGCCAGGCATCAACCACAAACAGGCAAATGTGGACCGCGGCGCGCGCATGCTCCGGACAGCGCTCGGGCCTGCCATCTCAACCCTGCTGCAAGACCCGTCTGTCGTCGAGGTCATGCTGAACCCGGACGGACGCATCTGGGTGGACCGGCTGTCCGAAGGGTTGGCCGATACGGGCGAAATACTGTCCGCCGCTGACGGTGAGCGCATCGTGCGGCTGGTCGCCCACCATGTCGGCGTCGAAGTCCATGCGCGCAGCCCGCGCGTCTCGGCCGAACTGCCCGAAACCGGCGAGCGCTTCGAGGGGTTGCTGCCGCCGGTCGTGTCCGCACCCGCCTTCGCCATCCGCAAGCCCGCGGTCGCAGTATTCACGCTAGACGACTATGTGGCCGCCGGCATCATGTCCGCCGATCAGGCGGAAACGCTCCGCGCGGCCGTCGCGTCCCGCGCCAACATCCTTGTCGCAGGCGGCACGTCCACCGGTAAAACGACGCTGACCAATGCGCTGCTCGCCGAGGTGGCGAAGACGCAGGATCGGGTCGTCATCATCGAGGACACCCGCGAACTGCAATGCGCAGCGTCGAATCTCGTGGCGATGCGCACCAAGGATGGTGTCGCCACCTTGTCGGAACTGGTGCGGTCTTCGCTGCGCCTGCGTCCGGACCGCATTCCGATCGGTGAGGTGCGCGGCGCCGAGGCGCTCGATCTCCTCAAAGCCTGGGGCACCGGCCATCCGGGCGGCATCGGCACCATCCATGCTGGTTCCGGCATCGGCGCCCTGCGCCGCCTCGAACAACTCATCCAGGAAGCCGTCGTCACTGTGCCGCGCGCGATGATCGCGGAGACCATCGACCTCGTGGCCGTCCTCGCTGGCCGCGGCTCCGCGCGCCGGCTGGCCGAACTTGCCTGCGTCGAAGGGCTCGGCCCCGACGGCGATTACCGGATTTCCCTCGCTTTTCCCGACACCTCAATCCCTCACGTTCCAGGAGAACCTGCATGATCCGTTGCGCCGTTCGTATCCGTCATCATCTGGCGACCGCCGCCGCCTTCACCTGGGCGAGCCTGATGACTGCCCCCGCCCAAGCGTCTGGCTCCTCCATGCCCTGGGAAGCGCCGCTGCAATCCATCCTTGAATCCGTCGAAGGCCCGGTGGCCAAGATCGTGGCAGTGATCATCATCATCGTCACCGGCCTGACGCTCGCATTCGGCGATACCGGCGGCGGCTTCCGTCGCCTCATCCAGATCGTCTTCGGTATCTCCATCGCCTTCGCGGCGTCCAGCTTCTTCCTCTCGTTCTTCAGCTTCGGCGGCGGAGCGCTGGTCTGATGGCGGTGAGTTTCGAGGCGCTCGACGCGGTTCCGGGATTCAGTGTGCCGGTTCACCGCGCCCTGACCGAACCGATCCTGCTTGGCGGAGCGCCACGCTCCGTCGCGATCCTCAATGGCACGCTGGCCGGAGCCGTGGGCCTCGGCCTCCAGCTCTGGCTGGCCGGCATCCTGATCTGGGCCGTCGGTCACATCGCCGCCGTCTGGGCCGCCAAGCGCGATCCGCTCTTCGTCGAGGTCGCGCGCCGCCACCTCCGCATCCCCGGTCATCTTTCGGTGTGAGGAAGCCCATGATGAATCTCGCCGAATACCGCCGTACCGCATCCCGCCTCGCCGATTACCTTCCCTGGGTAGCGCTGGTCGGCTTCGGCGTTGTCCTCAACAAGGACGGCTCGTTCCAGCGCACCGCGAAGTTTCGCGGTCCCGATCTGGATTCCGCCGTCGCGGCCGAGCTGGTCGCGGTCGCTGGCCGCCTTAACAATGCCTTCCGTCGCCTCGGCTCCGGCTGGGCGATCTTCGTCGAAGCACAGCGGTCGGAAGCCGCCACCTATCCGGCGAGCCGCTTCCCCGATCCCGCATCGGCGCTGGTCGATGCCGAGCGCAAGGCCGATTTCGAGGAGAAAGGCAGCCATTTCGTCTCTGGCTATTTCCTGACCTTCCTCTGGCTTCCGCCCGCCGAGGATGCCGCCCGCTCCGAGTCCTGGCTTTACGAGGGCCGCGAAACGTCGAGCGTGAACCCTTGGGAACTGGTGCGCGGCTTTGCCGACCGCACCGACCGCGTGCTGGCGCTGCTCGACGGTTTTATGCCGGAATGCCGCTGGCTCGATGACGCCGGGACGCTGACTTACCTGCATTCGACGATTTCGATCAACCGGCATCGCGTCCGCGTGCCCGAAACCCCGACCTATCTCGATGCGCTGCTGGCCGATCAGCCGCTGACCGGCGGGCTGGAGCCGCGCCTGGGCAATCAGCATCTCCGGGTGCTGACGATCACCGGCTTTCCGGCAACCACCACCCCCGGCCTGCTCGACGAAATGAACCGGTTGGCCTTTCCCTATCGCTGGTCGACCCGCGCCATCCTCATGGACAAGACCGATGCGACCCGGCTGCTGACGAAGATCAGGCGCCAGTGGTTCGCCAAGCGCAAGTCGATTGCCGCCATCCTGAAAGAGGTGATGACCAACGAGCAATCCGCGCTCGTCGACACCGACGCCGCCAACAAGGCGGCCGATGCCGACATGGCCCTGCAGGAACTTGGCGCCGACATGGCGGGCATGGCCTATGTCACGGCGACCGTCACCGTTTGGGACGAGGACGCCCGCCGCGCCGACGAAAAGCTGCGGCTGGTCGAGAAGATCATCCAGTCCCGCGATTTCAGCGTCATGGTCGAAACGGTCAACGCCGTCGACGCCTGGCTCGGCAGCTTGCCCGGACATGCCTATGCGAATGTCCGGCAACCGCCGGTCTCGACGCTCAACCTTGCCCACATGGTCCCTTCGTCCGCCGTGTGGGCGGGACCGGAACGGGACGATCACTTCGGCGCGCCCCCGCTGCTGTATGGCAGGACCGAAGGATCGACCCCGTTCCGGTTTTCCCTCCATGTCGGCGATGTCGGCCATACGCTTGTCGTCGGGCCGACGGGTGCCGGCAAATCGGTGCTGCTGGCGCTAATGGCCTTGCAGTTCCGGCGCTACGCGCGCTCACAGGTCTTTGCCTTCGATTTCGGCGGCTCGATCCGGGCCTGCGCCCTCGCGATGCAAGGTGACTGGCACGATCTTGGTGGCGAGCTGACCGACGCTTCCGAAACATCCGTCTCGCTGCAACCTCTGGCGCGCATTCACGAGACGGCCGAACGCGCCTGGGCCGCCGACTGGATCGTGGCGATCCTGACGCGCGAGAACATCCAGATCACCCCGGAGGTGAAGGAGCACATCTGGACGGCCCTGACCTCGCTCGCCTCCGCCCCGGTCGGGGAACGCACCATCACCGGCCTCGCCGTGCTGCTCCAGTCGAATGATCTGAAACAGGCGCTCCGCGCCTATTGCGTCGGTGGTCCCTATGGCCGGCTGCTCGATGCGGAGACCGAACATCTTGGTTCAGCAGACGTGCAGGCATTCGAAATCGAGGGCCTTGTCGGGACCGGCGCGGCGCCCGCGGTCCTCTCTTATCTCTTCCACCGCATCGGCGACCGGCTAGACGGGTGGCCCACGCTGCTGATCATCGACGAGGGCTGGCTGGCGCTCGACGACGAAGGCTTCGCGGACCAACTCAGGGAATGGCTCAAAACCCTGCGAAAGAAGAACGCCAGCGTCATCTTCGCCACGCAGTCACTGTCCGACATCGACAATTCAGCCATCGCGCCGGCGATCATCGAAAGCTGCCCAACGCGGCTGTTGCTGCCCAACGAGCGCGCCATCGAACCCCAGATCACCGCGATCTATCGCCGTTTCGGCCTCAATGACAGGCAGATCGAGATCCTCGCACGGGCCACGCCCAAGCGGGACTACTACTGCCAGTCGCGGCGCGGCAACCGCCTGTTTGACCTCGGATTGTCGGAAGTCGGGCTGGCGCTTTGCGCCGCATCGGCCAAATCCGATCAGGCCCTGATCAGCGAAATCCTCACCGAGCATGGCCGCGACGGGTTCCTCGCCGCCTGGCTCAAGGCGCGTGGCGTCGAATGGGCCGCAGAACTGATCCCGGACCTCAGCAATCTCGCGACCGAAAGCGAGGATCTGCCGTCCGTCATTTTCGATGAGGACGCGTTCGAGCTCACCCTGGAAGAAGAGGAAAGTACCCCATGACGCGCACAAAGACCCGGATTTCCCGCATGGCCAGCGCTTCGGCGCTCGCCCTTTCGCTTGCCGCGCCGCTGGCGCTCGCGCCGGACTTCATCACCCCGGCCCATGCCTTCTTCGGCGGGTTCGGCCGGATCGTCTATGATCCGACCAACCACGCGGAGAATCTGCTGACCGCCGCCCGTACGCTGGAGCAGATCAACAACCAGATCACCTCGCTTCAGAACGAGGCGCAGATGCTGATCAACCAGGCCCGCAATCTCGCGAGCCTGCCTCACAGCTCGCTTCAGGCGCTTCAGCAGAACGTCCAGCGGACCCAGCAGCTTCTCGGGCAGGCCCAGAACATTGCGTTCGACGTTCAGAACATCGATCAGATGTTCCAGCAGGACTACGGCAAGCTGTCTTTGACCGCGACCGACACCCAGATGATCGCCGATGCGCGCTCGCGCTGGGAAAACACCGTCGGCGGCCTGCAGGACGCCATGCGCGTCCAGGCCGGCGTCGTCGGCAATATCGACAGCAATCGCACGCAAATGTCGGAGCTTGTCGGCCAAAGCCAGGGGGCGACCGGCGCGCTTCAGGCGACCCAGGCTGGCAACCAGCTTCTCGCCCTCCAGTCGCAGCAGCTTTCGGACCTGATCGCTGTCATCTCGGCCAATGGCCGGGCGAATGCCTTGACCGAGGCCGAACGCGCCACGGCAGCCGAACAGGGACGCATTCAGCGCGAGCGTTTCCTGACGCCGGGGTCAGGCTATCAGCCCGGCAACGCGCGAATGTTCAACTGAGGAAAGGAGGCGGAGTATGGAGGGGAAGGTGCTGGCCCGGATCGCGGCCATTGTGTTCGTGGCCGTGGCCATCACGGCGGCGATCATCGAGATGTCGCGTGAGGAAGGCCCCGCGCCAGCACCTTCCGTCCCAGCGCTTCAGCCCGCCACCGATCCGCTGCGTCTGGAACAGCGGCGTTGCCAGGCATTGGGCGAGGCGGCGGCCAATGATGCCGACTGCCTCCGAACCTGGGCCGAGACCCGCGATCGCTTCCTCGGCAAGACACCCGCGCCAGCGACCCCCGCACAGAACGGGAGACCGTGAGCCATGGGCGGAACGGGGGTCATCGATAATTTTCTCGGCATCTTCACCAGCTATATCGACTCCGGCTTCGGCCTGCTCGGCGGCGAGGTGGCGTTTATCGCCACGACGCTGATCGTCATCGACGTGACGCTCGCCGCACTGTTCTGGGCCTGGGGCGCCGACGGCGACATCATTGCGCGGTTGGTGAAAAAGACGCTGTTCGTCGGCGTCTTCGCCTATCTCATCAGCAACTGGAACAATCTCGCACGGATCGTCTTCGAGAGCTTCGCCGGGCTCGGGCTCATGGCGTCCGGCACTGGCTTCTCGGTTGCCGATCTGCTGCGCCCCGGCCGCGTTGCCCAAACCGGGCTGGACGCCGGTCGCCCGCTGCTGGAATCTATTTCGGACCTGATGGGCTGGATCGCCTTCTTCGAGAACTTCATCCAGATCGCGTGCCTGTTGTTCGCCTGGGCGCTGGTGGTGCTGGCCTTTTTCATCCTGGCAATCCAGCTTTTCGTCACGCTGATCGAGTTCAAGCTGACCACGCTGGCCGGCTTCGTGCTGATTCCATTCGGCCTGTTCGGCAAGACCGCCTTCATGGCCGAGCGGGTGCTGGGCAATGTGATCTCCAGCGGTATCAAGGTGCTGGTCCTCGCCGTCATCATCGGCATCGGCTCCACGCTCTTCGGCCAGTTTACCGCAGGCTTCGGCGGTGCGACCCCGACAATCGACGACGCCATGGCGATCGTGCTGGCAGCCCTTTCCCTTCTCGGCCTCGGCATCTTCGGCCCCGGCATCGCCACCGGCCTCGTCTCCGGAGGCCCGCAACTCAGTGCCGGCGCCGCCGTCGGGACTGGCCTTGCGGTTGGCGGCGCTGCGATCGCAGCCGGTGGCGCGACCATGCTCGCGGCGCGGGGTGGCGCAGCCGCACTCTCGGGCGGGGCAGCACTTGCCCGCGGCGGTGCCTCGGCCGCCGGTGCGGCTTCGTCCGCCTATACCCTCGGCTCCTTGGGCGGGTCCGGCACGGCCGGGGTCGCCTCCGGCCTTGGCGGTGTGGCGCGCGCCGGAGCCTCCGCCGCCGTTTCACCACTCAAGCGCGCCGCCTCCCGCGCCAGCGACAGCCTGAAATCCAGCTATTCCGATGGTGCGAAAGCCGGATTCGCGGCATCCGGCGGCACGTCGACCATGGGCACCGTCGGCAGAGATTCGTCGCCTGCGCCGTCAACCCCCTCAACCCCTGATGGGCCGCCGGCCTGGGCGCAGCAGATGCGGCGTGGCCGGGCCATGAGCCACGGCGTCACGGCTGCTGCTCATGCTGTCCGATCCGGCGACAGCCACGGCGGCGGCTCCTCCGTCAGCCTTTCCGAAAGTGACCGCACATGAACATCTTCAAACGACCGACGACCCATTACGGCAAGGTGCCGGAACCCGAGACTCCCTATCAAAAAGCCGCACAGGTCTGGGACGAACGCATCGGCTCGGCCCGCGTGCAGGCGAAGAACTGGCGCTATATGGCGTTCGGCTGTCTGATCCTCTCGGCCGGCTTTGCCGCCGCGCTCGTCTGGCAATCGGCGCGTGGAACCGTCGTGCCCTGGGTGGTGCAGGTGGACAATCTCGGTCAGGCGCAGGCTGTCGCGCCCGCGAACGCCGATTATCGCCCGACCGATCCGCAGATCGCCTTCCATCTCGGCCGCTTCATCGAGCAGGTCCGCGCGATCCCGGCGGACGCGATCATCGTCCGGCAGAACTGGCTTCGGGCTTACGAGTTCACCACCGACCGGGGCGCGGCGGCCTTGAACGATTATGCGCGGGCCAACGATCCCTTCACCAAGGTCGGCCGCCAGCAGATCGCCGTCGAGGTGTCGAGCGTCATCCGGGCTTCGCCGGACAGTTTCCGCGTCGCCTGGACCGAACGCCATTTCGAGAACGGCCAGCTTTCCACGACCGAGCGATGGACCGCGATCCTGACTGTCGTGATCCAGCCCCCGCGCGATGCCGAACGATTACGCGCCAATCCGCTGGGAATCTACATCAACGCAATTTCATGGTCGCGGGAGATGAGCCAATGACCCGCACGACTTTCCGTAGAGCCGGTTTTCCGGTTTTCCGTAAACCCGCTTTCGCGGCTTTGCTGCTTTCCGCGACCATGTTGGCCGGCTGCGCGACCAACCGGACGCCGCAATTCAACTATGACGCCGACGTGCCGCCGCTGCCCACCGTGCAGACGGTCGCCACCGACGACCGGCCCCGGCCGCTTCACACGCCGCCGGCCTGGACGGTCGCGCGGGGCGGAACTGCTGCCAGCACTCCGGACGGCCGTGTCGAAAACGCCAATGCCGCCGCCCGTGTCGAACCTCGCCGTGAGGGCTATTACAACGCCATCCAGATTTATCCGTGGAGCGAAGGCGCGCTCTATCAGGTCTATGCGGCCCCCGGCCAGATCACAAATATCGCGCTGGCGCCGGGCGAAAGCCTGACCGGCGCGGGACCTATTGCGGCCGGGGATACGACACGATGGATCATTGGCGACACCGAATCCGGTTCGGGCGCGAACCGCCGCGTCCACATCCTCGTGAAGCCGACACGCCCGGACATTTCCACCAACCTTGTCGTGACCACCGACCGGCGCACCTACATGATCGAGCTGCGCGCGCGGGAATCGCTCTACATGCCTTCCGTCGCATGGGCCTATCCCGCGGCGCCGGCGGGAAGCCGTGCCACCACGCCCGCCGCGCCCATCATCCCCGCCGAGGCGGCGCGGAACTATCGCTACGGATTGCAGGTGCGGGGCGACAGCCCGCCATGGCGGCCGCTCTCCGTCTTCGACGATGGCCGCCGCGTCTATGTCATTTTCTCGCGCGGCATCGTGCAGGGCGAAATGCCGCCTTTGTTCGTCATCGGGTCGGACGGAGAAACGCAGATCGTCAACAGCCGTGTCCACCAGAATGTCCTGATCGTGGACCGCCTGTTCGGTGCGGCCGAACTGCGCCTTGGCAGCGGCGATCGGCAGCAAGTGGTCAGGATCGTCCGCATCAACCCGACGCAGGCCGCAGCAGAACCAGCCAGCACGACCACGGGAGGATCGTCGTCATGAGCGATACCGATACCGCCGCCCCCATGCGCCTGCGCGCCGAGCCGCCTCGTGTCACCCGCCTGTCCCGAAAGTTGCTGGCAAGCGTTGGCGCGGTCGCGCTTCTCGGCATCGCCGGAACCTTGATCTATGCGCTCCAGACCCGCGATGCGGGGCCGGGTGGCGGCGAACTCTATTCGACCGAAAACCGACCCACGGCTGACGGCCTCGCCGGTCTGCCGCGCGACTATACCGGCCCCGTCCTGGGACCGGCATTGCCGGGCGACCTTGGCCGTCCGATCCTCGACGCGCAGAACCGGGGGCAGCCAGTCGCGCCTCCGGCAATCACCACACCAGCCGTCGATCCCGAAGAGGAGCGCCGCCGCGCCGAGGAAGAGGCCGCGCGCTTGAGCAACGTGTTCTTCCAGTCCGGGTCGCGTTCTGGCGGGACAGCGGGAACGGCCATGCCAGGAATAGCCGGGATAGGCTTGCAGCCGGACGGCACAGGGCAGAACAGGCACGCGGCTTTCCTCAATAGCCCGGTCGACCGACAGACGGTTGCGCCAGATCGCGTCACGCCGCCGGCATCGCCCTACATCCTTCAGGCTGGAGCCGTCATTCCGGCCGCACTCATCACCGGAATCCGCTCCGATCTGCCGGGCCAGATCACCGCGCAGGTCACCGAAAACGTCTATGACAGCCCGACCGGCTCGCTGCTTCTGATCCCGCAGGGAACGCGCATCATCGGCCAATATGATGACGGCGTGACCTTCGGCCAGCGCCGCGTCCTGCTGGTGTGGAATCGCCTGATCCTGCCGGGCGGCCGCTCCATCGTTCTGGAGCGCCTGCCGGGCGCGGACGCTTCCGGTTACGCCGGGCTTGAGGATGGCGTCGATTATCACTGGTGGGATCTGATGAAAGCGGCAGGGCTTTCCACACTGCTCGCGGTCGGTACAGAGCTGGCGACCAGCGACGAGGACCGGTTGATCCGCGCCATTCGCGACGGCGCACAGGATACCGTCAATCAGGCCGGGCAGCAGATCGTCCAGCGCCAATTGCAGGTCGCGCCGACGCTCACCATCCGGCCCGGCTTTCCGGTCAGGATTATTGTGACCCGCGACCTGGTATTCGAGCCCGCAGGAGGTTGAGCATGACAAAACTGAAACTCGGTCCCATCGTCGAGGACAAGCCCGTCAAGGTTACGGTAGAGCTGCCGGGGCCGCTTCATCGCGATCTTGCGACCTATGCCGAGGTGCTGGCCCGCGAGACCGGCCAACCCGCCGCTGATCCTGTCAGGCTGATCGTGCCAATGTTGGAGCGCTTTATCGCCACTGACAGGGGGTTCACGAAAGCACGGCGCTCCGTCCTGTCTCCGAAGTCGCAGGTCTGACGGCCATTGCTTTCGCCAGACTGAGAAAGCGACGGAAGGCGGGATTGTCGTTGCTCGCCGACCAGACGGCCGAAAAGGGCAGAACCTCGCCGAGGATCGGTCGGTAAACCACACCCGGAAATTGTGCGACGGTGATGGCTTCGCTCACCAAAGTCAGCCCTCGGCCGAGGGCGACAAGCGGCACCAGATTATCCCGACCGACATATTGCACCTGGATCTCGGGATGCCTGCCGAGATCCGCCAGCCGCCGCACCAGATGATCGTAAATTTCCTGTCCCGGAGCAGTCTCGCTGACGATAAAGGACTCGTCGGCCAGATCGCGCCATACGACTTCCTCCCTGTTGGCTAAGGCATGATGGTCAGGCAAGACCACGAACACACGCTCCGACCACAAGAGGACGCGTTCGCAATCCGGCCAGTCTCGTGTTCCAGTGATGAAGGCGACGTCGAGATTGAGTTGCCGGATCGCTGCGACATGCTCTGCGGGGTTCCCGTCAGCCACTTCGATTCTCACCGCGCTATGTCGCCTGCCGTAAACTTCCAGCAACTCCGCCAAAAAGCCGGAAGCGATCGAGGAATAAATACCGATCCGGACACGTCCCTTTTCAGAACGACCTGCGGAGGCAACCTCTCGAGCGCCTTCTCCAACAGTCCTGATGACCCTGCGGGCGTGTACGAGGAATCGCTGGCCGGCATAGGTTTGCGATACGCCCCATGTATGCCGGTGAAACAAGGAGGCGCCAATCTCGTCTTCCAGCTTGGCAATGGACCGACTGATTGCAGCTTGCGACCGTCCAACCGCAGCTCCTGCTTTGCGAAAGCTGCCATGCTCGACCACAGCCACGAAATAGCGGAGATGGCGAAGCTCGACTTTATCCGAACACTTGACCCCTTTCCGCATTATGCGGCCACCTTGCTTCTGGTCGCCAACATCAATGTCTGGAGAAAGCCCAAACGAATCCGTATGTCGGCACCATCATCGAGGTCCGCGGCATCATCTGCATAAACGTACCCTTCCGCGATCAGCGAGCCGAATAATTTGTCGACGGACGAACGGTTCTTCGCTTGGTCCTTCATTTCTGCCGCCTTGCATTGACGAAACGGGTATCAAGCAAGATCGTGCAGCCTCCAACCATTGGAAGGTCAAGACCGAAATTGCTTAAGTCCCGGTCTTAACCGCAGCGTGAAGATTGCCGTGTCGGCGATAAGTGCTGCTGCCTGCTTCAACGAACGCATTAGCGGCCCGCTCTTCAGCGGTACAGGCATCACATCGCCAAGAAGCCTTGTTTGTCAGTCATCAAAGTGCTCCTCGTCGATGTGGGTTGCCATGTCGATCAGCATGTCGCTCACGTGACTGTCTGCCACTTCGTAGAAAACCTGCTTTGACCGACGCTCCCCCTGACGAGCCGTGCACCTCTGAGCAGGCGTAAATGGTGGCTAACCAGTGTCTGCGACAGTCCCAGGCTCTCAACAATGTCGCCGACGGACTTTGGACCCGGCAGGCAAAAGAGCAGAATTCTCAGCCGTGTAGGATCGCCCAGCAGGCGAAAAGTCTCTGCCAGTACGGTTACGTCGTTCTGCGACAGGGACGGGGCTTGCTTCAACGTTCATGCTCCTGCTTGCTGTGGACATGCTCAGGCCCATGGTTGTGGTGATGCCCATCATGGTCGTGTCGATCCCCATGCGCGTGCCCCGTCAAGGCAGAGGCTTGCGACAGGCTGCACGCGTCCGCATCGTCATTCCAGTCGATGGCGATGGTCGGATGTTCGATCTTAAACTGTGACTTCAACTCACGCTCGACCGCGCGCATCACCGAGCGAGCATCGACATCGGCTTTCGGCCGCACATGTAGGGTGGCCAAGGTCCGCCCGGACGTGATCGACCAGACATGGATGTGGCTCACCGACGCCACGCCAGCGATGTTCTCGACAAGATGGCGTTCGATCTTCTCGGGCGTCGCGTTATCTGGCGCACCTTCAAGCAGGATATGTATCGACTTGCCGAGGAGATTCCACGCGGCGCGCAGGATCAGCAGGGAGACAAACACCGAGAGGATAGGATCGATCAGCGTCCAACCCGTGTACATGATCACGATGGCGGCTGAAACCGCTGCCACAGAGCCGAGGAGGTCGCCCAACACATGAAGGATGGCACCCTTGATGTTCACGTGCTCGGTATCTCCGCGCGTCAGAATCCAGAACACGAGAATATTGATGAGGAGCCCCGCAATGGCGACGCCAAGCATCGGACCCGCGAGGATAACATGCGGTTCCTGAAAGCGCTGCCAGGCTTCATAGACAATCCAGACGACGATCGCGAATAGCGTGATTGCGTTGATAAAACCGGCAAGGACCTCGAAACGCAGATAGCCAAAGGTCCGCTTGGAGTCTGCCGCCCGCCGTCCGAACCGAAAGGCGGCATAAGCTAGCGCCAGCGCAGCCGCGTCGCTCAGCATATGTCCAGCGTCGGCGAGCAGCGCCAGCGATCCTGAGATCAGACCGCCGATCACCTCCACGATCATGAACGTGAGGATCAGGAAGAACGAGAGAAGGACCTTGCGCTCATTATCGCTCGTGACGGTCGGCGCATGGGAGTGATCATGGGAATGGTCATCATGAGAATGACCATGGCTGTGTGAATGGGACATTTCAGGGCTCATGCGGTTGACATACAACACATGAATATGTGTTCATATGTTGTATGTCAACCGCTCCGCTTGCAATTCGTCCAAGCAGGCGTCTGCGCAAGGCCTACGGCGGGTAGCGCGCCACGGAACCGCGCCGTAGGCTTAATGACTATCCTGTCAATGGACAGCGATCGTGCCGGTAGAAACCTGTCCCCTCTTAGCGTTGACCAGAACCGCGGCAATGACTGCGGCAATCACGAGGGCAGCTCCAGCTCCCGCAAGCGCAAGACCATAACCGTGGATCAGCGCATCGCTGGCCGATCTCACTAGCCCGGCGTCACCCGTCTCCCGCCCGCGATAGAGGGCGGCGAGTGCACCCGGCAACCTGCCAGCCGTGGCAGAGACTGCGATGGTCGAAAGGACGGCCAGCCCCAAGGCGACGCCGATCTGTTGCGAGGCGTTGAAGAGCGCCGATGCGATGCCCGTCTCCTGTGTCTGCACGCCTTTGACGGCGGTCAGCGCCAGTGCAATCACGGCCCCCACGAAACCGAAAGCGGTGAGGAAGGCCGCGGGCATGAAGTGCCACATATAGTTGAGTTCCTGTCCGATATTGGCGAGCCAGAACAAGGCAGCGCCGCCTATTAGTGCGGCGGGCGCTGCCACCTCGCGCGGCGCAAACCGCGTGACAAGCTTGGAACTGACAATGGCCCCAACGATAATACCCGCACCGAATGGCAGGAACGCCAGCGCGGTCATGATCGGGCTGTAGCCGAGGATGTGCTGCAAATAGAGCGTCAGCAGATAGATCATCCCCATCGGACCGAAGCCCAGCAGCAGCATGGCGAGGTAGGAACCCGCCCGGTTGCGCTCCTTGAACAGACGTGGCGGCAGAAGCGGGTCTTTGCTGCGCGACTGCAAGATCAGGAACAGCGGCAGCAGGATCGCGGCGGTAGCGAACGAGGCGAGCGTGATGCTGTCCGTCCAGCCATGTTCGCCGCCACGGGTGATCCCATAGACGAGCGCGGCCATGCCCACAATGCTGGTGAGCGCGCCGGTGAAGTCCGGGCGGCCTTTGTGCAGTTCCGCCTCGACAAGCGTTCTTGACCCCGCCAGCACAGCCAGGCCGATGGGAATGTTGATGAAGAAGGCCCAGCGCCAGCCCAGCAGCCCCGTCAGCAGCCCGCCGAGGATCAGCCCGGCGATGATACCAAGGCCGGACATTGCTCCGTAAACGGCCATCGCTCCGTTGCGCGCCTTGCCTTCGGGGAAGGTCGTCGCGATCAAGGCAAGAGCATTGGGGGCCGTCAGCGCCGCACCCACGCCCTGTAGACCGCGTGACGCGATTATGCTCATGCTGTCCTGGGCAAGCCCGACGAACAGGGAAGCAATGGTGAAGATCGCCATGCCCGCCTGCAGCATGCGCCGCCGGCCATAGATATCGCCCAACCTGCCGCCGAACAGCAGCAGTCCACCAAAGGCGAGAACGTAGGCGTTGATCACCCAAGGCAGGCTCGCAGCCGACATTCCGAGTTCGTTCTGGAGTGTCGGCAGGGCGATGTTCGCGATGGTATCGTCAAGCACCACCATGAGCTGAGCCGTCGCAATGACGGCCAGCGGCAATGTCGTGCTTGCAGGTGACGAAGCCACCGGAGGCTTCGGCGTTTGGGGGGAGAGCGTAGACATCCGGAGTTCCTGTTATTTTTCATGGGGCGTTCAGATGTCGCAGACCCCTAATCCTTCCAACGGCTGGAAGGTCAAGAACAAATTGCTTCCCAAATCCGCTGAAACTTGATCTATAAGCCGATGAGCTGCACATCGCCCACATTTTGCATGCGAGAAGCGCCGATCAGGCAATGGCGATCAGTGGTCTAGCTGGCCATGACATGACCAGATTCGTCGTTCACGGACGGGCCGAGCGGCCTGGCGCGGCAGGAACGGGCGGCGGTCAGACGGTCCTAGCAGCAAATTCGCCGGAACAAGGTTCGTCTTGACATGCTTCCTTCCTGATCCATTGCACCCCAGATGGGGCTTCCAACAATGGGAAGGTCAAGGCCGCCTTGGCCGCGATATCATTTTTCCTCGTTGACCCTTGACCTTGCCAACGTGGCAAGGACCAGATTTGTCCGTGAACGCCCAACAGAGGAGAGTTCGCATGTTCCGATTCACTGCTCCCGACATGACTTGCGGCGGCTGCGCGCGCCGGGTCAACAACGCGCTTCTGAGCGTCGATCCGGCGGCTGATGTCACCACCAATCCACCCACCCGCGAAGTGACGGTCACCACGAAGGTGGACGAGCAGGTACTCCCCGCCGCCTTAACCGAGGCAGGCTATCCGGCCGAACGCAAGGACCAGTCGGCGGCCGCGTGAGGCTTCTGGGCGCGGTGGCGGCTCGGCTGCGCCCCTTCGTCTCCGCCATTCTCAACAGCTCGACTCGACGTGCAAGTACACTCAAGAACCGCTCCACCAGAGAAATGCGCCGGCGACAAAGAGATAGCGTGCCGCTTTGCCGATCGACACGAATATGAGAAAACGAGAAAGGTCAACTCGCAGTGCTCCTGCCACAACTGTCAGCGGATCGCCGATAATCGGCAGCCAGGACAAGAGTAGAGACCACACGCCATAACGTCCGTACCAATCTGATGCACGGCTAAATGACCTGTCGTCAATCGGAAACCAGCGATGGTCTCGAAACCCTGAGAGGAACCTGCCCAGCGCCCAGTTCACCAAGGAGCCGAGCACATTTCCTGCCGTTGCGACGCCCACTAGGGTGACGAGGTTGGCCTGTCCCATTGTTAGAAGAGTCAGGAGCGCTGCCTCGGACGACCCTGGTAGGAGGGTCGCCGACGTGAACGCGCTTACGAAAAGGGCGGCATATGCGACAAGATCAGTTCCGATGTCTGCAACCAATGCCGTGCTGCCTCGAAGTTCGTCATGCACGCCGGCTCTGCTCATCGACGCCAATAGCTATTCTCAATTCTCAAGTCTGGCGCCAGAGCTGTTTCGCTCCGGCGCCGCGCTGCTTACTGGTTCGATCCGGCGTAGACTATGCCGTTCGGGCGATCGCCGACCGGCACGGTCTTGAGCACTTCCTGGCTCGCCACGTCGATGATCGAAACGCTGTCATCGGCAATGTTCGTTACGAACACGAATGCCCCGTCAGCCGATGCCGAGACGCCGTGGGCGCCGCTCCCGGTGGTGATCGTCTCGATCACGTTTCCGGACTCAATCTCGATCACGGAGACCGTGTCGTTCGGTTCCGCCTCGGTGCCCTGATTGGCCACATAGACGTAGGCTCCATCCGGGGTGGCGAACATCTGGATCGGGTTCGGCCCGACGTCGATCCTGTTCGTCACCTCGCGGGATGCGGTGTCGATGACGGCCACCCGGTTCTCGTCTCGAAGAGAGACGTAGACCTGATCGCCCGAGGGCGTGAACCCGACCTGAACAGGCGCTGCGCCCACCGGAATGCGCGCAACCTCGGTCAGCTCCTGCGTGTCGATGACGGAGACCGAGCCGTCCTCGACATTGGCCACATAGAGCTCGCTCTCATCCGGGTTGAGGCGCAGCCCGTGCGGATAGGCTCCGGTCGTGATGTGCTCGATCACCGAAGCCGCTGCGAGATCAACGACCGCAATCTCGTTCCCGCCGGACAGCGAAACATAGGCGCGGCCGCTACGATCGGCGACGACATGCGCCGGATGCGCACCGACTTCTACTGTGCCGACGGGTTGTGACAGCTGCTGCGGATCGAGCACCACCAGAAGCCCGTTGCCGGCATCGGCATGTCCCTGGTCATCCGATCCGTGAGCGTGATCGGAGGCAGCGCTCCCGACGGCGAGCAACAGCCTCCCGTCCGGTGTCCGATCGACATTGTGCGGTGAGACTCCGATCTGCACCGTCTCGACCGAACCCGTGCCGAGTTCGATGGCGCTGATCGAATTGTCGCCCTCGTTGGCGGAGTACACGGTTCCGCCTGTCTCGACCAAGCCGGCAGGCTGCTGGCCGGCATTCCTGTCCAGCCACGCCTGCATTTCGGCGATCTCACGTTCCTGTGCTTCAATGATCTGAGACGCCCACTCTCTTGTCTGCGGGTCATCTCCGTATCGCTGCACGATCTTCGCCATGTCGACCGCACCCTGATGGTGCGGGATCATGCCCCGGATGAAAGCGACGTCCGGGTCCTCGGCCATGACGCCCTCCATCATCGGACCGTGCATCTCCTCCATCGCATCGACATAGGCCTTGGTGAAGTCGGCGACATCGGCGTCGGCTGGAGCCGACTCTCCGCCTTGGGGAGCGGCCATCCCACCGTGCATCATGCCGCCCTGCATCATCTGCTGCATGGCGTCCATGCACGCTTGGGGCATGGTCTCCATCATGGCCCGGCATTCCTTCGGCATGTCCTGCATCGAAGGCATCTGTCCTGAAGGGGACATGGAGGCAGGGGCCCGTTCCTCCTGGGCCTGCGGCGTCTGAGGGTGATGGGCGTCATGCTCTGCCTGCTGCGCCAGAGCAGCGCCGGAGACTCCCATCAAGAGACTGGCAGAAAGGGCAACTATTGTTCGGTACGTCATGGTTCATCCTTTGGCACCGGAGAGCCGCGTCTAATTTCTGGACGCGCGCCTACCGTGGCTTCGTCTGACTGTTTGCTGCTTGAGTGCCGAGAAGAACACCTCCCGGCCGATGCGTTCACTACGCAGGGGCGGTCAGACGCGGTGGTGTCAGGAGGACTGAAGGATTTCGGCCCAGATCGCTGGCCTGGAAACCGAGCAATGGCTCGCCGTCCGAGGATGGCATCACAGGCGGCGCCTCGGGTAGCAGGGCAACAATGGTGCAGAGCTGGCCGCAATCGCGGTCCGGCGCCGTTTCAGTGTGACAGCATCGTTCGTCCGCAGCCTTGCTTCGGTCGTCGGAGTAATTCGAATGGGCCTCATGCTGTGCACCCGCAACGGTCTGATCCTGATACGAGCCGTGTGTGCCCGGGCTGGCATGCGCCGCTGCCAGGAAAACAAAAGCGCTGAACGCAAGCAGCAGCAGGCCTGTCAGGAACTGGCGGAGCCAGTCGCCTTTCGATCCGAAAGCCGCAGTCGAGCTCCTGCTCATGGCTTGGCTTCTTTGTCGAGGTCGGGATGGAGAGTTGCCACGCACCAGATGACATCCTTGCGGCCGTCAGTATCCGAGCCCAGGCAACCAGAGCTCCTGACAAAGGCAGGGTCTGCCCCGCAGGCCCGGTTCTGGATCGGACTGATGGCGACCGGATGGATCATGAGCACCGTTCCACTCAGATCTCCCGCGCGCCGCGGAAACGCCCGAAGGTTTTCTGGACGGAAGGGCCGAACAGGAACACCTCGTATGGCTCGGGGACCACGCCGGGAAAGTCCATGCCGGGGGAGCCGGCGGGCATTCCGGGAACCGCAAGCCCTGTCGCGAGCGGGCGCGCGGCCAGGAGGCGGCGAAGCGCGGCGGCCGGCACATGTCCTTCGATGACATAGCCGTCCACTTCGGCCGTATGGCAGGAGTACAACGCCGCCGGGACGCCGAGCCGCTGCTTGAGGCTTTCGACCTCGCTCGATTCCACGACGCTCACCGGGAAGCCGGCCGCCTCGATATGCTCGACCCATGCGCCGCAGCACCCGCAATTCGTATCCTTGGTGACGGTCACCAGAGGCAGTCCTGCCGAGCGAACCGTTCCCGCCGTTGAGAGCAGGAGGGGGAACGCGGTGGCGCTGGCGAGGAAGGAGCGCCTGCTGATCATATGGATGGTTTGCATCTCAGTTCCTCCATCTGGGCCGCAACTTCGTCAAAGCTGGATCACCGGAAAAATACGTATTTGATCAAAGCGGCGGCGGTAAGGAGCACGAGCACCAGAAGAACGATGCCCCACATCATCCCGCCCGACATCATGACATTGCATCATGGCCTGTTCTGCCCTTCCGTCGCAAAGATACTCATAGCGGCCCCCTTCGCCGCAGACTTTGACTTAGCGCAAGGATGGGACGGTATCCGGGCTGTTGGCGCCACCATCGTCACCAATTTTTCCAGATGGAGGACCTTCGCCCACGTCAGCCTCCTACAATCTCGTGACCCGCAGCCGGGAGGCGTTCGCGATGACGCTCACCGACGACAGCGCCATGGCGGCGGCCGCGATGATCGGCGACAGCAGGATGTCGAAGAACGGGTAGAGCACCCCGGCCGCCACCGGCACGCCGAGCGCGTTGTAAATGAAGGCGAAGAATAGGTTCTGGCGGATGTTGCGCATGACAGCCTCCGAGAGCCGGCGCGCGCGGACGATGCCCGTGAGATCGCCCTTGAGCAATGTGACGCCTGCGCTTTCCATTGCCACATCGGTACCGGTGCCCATGGCGATGCCCACATCGGCCGCCGCCAGCGCCGGTGCGTCGTTCACGCCGTCGCCTGCCATCGCCACCACCTCGCCTGCCGCCTTGTGACGCTGCACGACCGCGCTTTTCTGGTCGGGCAGGACCTCGGCCTCGACCTCGTCGATGCCGAGCCGGCGGGCGACCGCCTTGGCCGTGGTCCAGTTATCACCCGTAAGCATGACAACGCGGATTCCCTGCGCCTTCAGCGCGGCAAGCGCCTCGGGCGTCGAGGGCTTGACCGGATCGGCGATGGCGAAGATGGCAGCGATGCGGTTGTCCACTCCCATGAAGATCGCGGTTGCCCCGTCCTCGCGCAGCCGGTCGGCCTCATCCGCCAGTGGGGCGACATCAACGCCTTGCTCGGCTAGGAACTTGGCATTTCCAAGGGGAATGCGCTTGCCTTCGACCGTGCCGTAGGCGCCTTTGCCGGTCGGCGAGTCGAAATCCGCGACCGGTGCGGTCACGATCCCCCGCTCCTCGGCAGCGCGAACGATGGCCAGCGCCAGCGGATGCTCGCTGGCCCGCTCCACGCTGGCGGCAAGCCGCAAAGCCTCGTCCTCGGTGAACCCCGGCGCCGGCACGATTGCGGTGACGGCGGGTCGTCCCTCGGTCAGCGTACCGGTCTTGTCGACTATGATGGTATCGACCTTCTCCATATGCTCCAGCGCCTCGGCGTTCTTGATCAGCACGCCCGCCTGTGCGCCACGCCCGACGCCGACCATGATCGACATCGGCGTTGCCAGCCCGAGCGCACAGGGACAGGCGATGATCAGCACGGAAACCGCCGCGATCAGACCGAAGGAGAAGCGCGGCTCCGGACCCCAGATCGACCAGGTTATGAAGGCAAGGATTGCGACCACGATCACCGCCGGCACGAACCAGCCCGACACCTGATCGGCGAGGCGCTGGATCGGCGCGCGACTACGCTGCGCCTCGGCGACGAGCTGGACGATCTGCGACAGCATGGTGTCGCGGCCGACCTTCTTCGCCTCGATCACCAGCGCGCCGGACTGGTTCATGGTGCCGCCGATGGCGGTGGCGCCGACCTCCTTGGTGACCGGCATCGACTCGCCAGTCACCATCGATTCATCGACGGCGCTGCGTCCTTCCAGAACTTCGCCATCGACCGGCACCTTCTCGCCGGGACGCACCCGCAGGCGGTCGCCGACCCGAACGGTGTCGAGTTGAACCTCCTCCTCGGTGCCGTCGTCACGAATGATCCGGGCGGTCTTGGGGGCGAGGTCGAGCAGCGCCCGGATCGCGCCGCTGGTGCTCTCGCGCGCCCGCAATTCCAACACCTGCCCGAGCAGCACGAGCACAGTGATGACCGCGGCCGCCTCGAAATAGACCGCGACCGAGCCGTCATGCTGGCGGAATGCATCTGGGAAGATGCCCGGCGCCAGCGTGGCGACGACGCTGTATATCCACGCCGTTCCCGTGCCCATGGCGATCAGTGTAAACATGTTGAGGCTGCGGTTGACGAGCGACTGCCAGCCACGCTGGAAGAACGGCCAGCCCGCCCAGAGAACGACCGGCGTTGCGAGGATCAGTTGCAGCCAGTTCGAGACCTGCTGCCCGATGGCATGAGTCAGCCCGAACAGATGCCCGCCCATCTCGAGAATGAACACCGGGATCGCCAGAACGAGGCCGATCCAGAAGCGGCGTGTCATGTCGATCAGTTCGACATTGGGCTCGGCCTCAAGGCTGACCAGTACCGGCTCCAGCGCCATGCCGCAGATCGGGCATGATCCGGGGCCGTCCTGCCGGATCTCAGGATGCATCGGGCAGGTATAGACCGTCCCCTCGAGAATCGGTACTACCTCCGCCGCCGCCGGATCGAGATAGCTTTCGGGCTCGGCCAGGAACTTCGCGCGGCACCCGGCCGAGCAGAAATAATAGGGCCGGCCCGCATGCTCGGCCTTGTGCTGGGCCGTGTGGGGATCGACAATCATGCCGCAGACCGGGTCCTTGACCTTGTGCGTGTCGTCCTGCGCGACGGCCCCGTGATCATGCGCATGACCTTGGGCGGAATGAGCGTGACTCTGATTCTGGTGATCGTGTTCGGTCTTGCTGGCCATTTTCACGCCTCCTCGGCGTCTTATCCTAAGCTTGCTCTTCGCCTATTCTGCGCCTTCCAACCGTTGGAAGGTCAAGAGGTGATCGGAATCCGGGGTTCCTGCCAATCAGTGATTGTCGTGGATCTTTCCGATGCTGGTCCGTTCTTGCCCCGTCTGAGACTGCATGATGTCAATCTCGGCCGCAGAGTCCTCGCCGTCGAGGCAGTATTCCTCGATCTGCAACGTCGAGAAGTAGATGTTGAAACGCTCGCGCAGGAGATTGCTTGCTTGTCGCAGCACCCGTTCGCCTTCCTGAAAGTCCCCAACGCAGACGTGGCTTGAGAATACATTGCGCCCGGATGTCAGACTCCAGGCATGGACGTGGTGCACGTCGGTAACCCCCTCTAGCTGCCGTATGGCCTCGATGGCGGCCTCCAAGTCGAGGTCTTCGGGCGTGCCTTGCAGCAGGATGTGCAATGCCTCGCGCATAATACCCCAGGAAGCCCAGAGCAGCAGCAGTCCGAAGGCCATGCCAAGCAGCGGATCGATGGCCACAAAGCCCGTGAATCGGATCACCAGCGCCGAGACGATGATGAGGAAGCTGCCGACGAAGGTCTGCAGGATGTGCCAATACGCACCCCGCATATTCAGGTTGTCCTTCTGGCGCTCGTACATGAGCCAGAGCGCGACAAGCTCGGTGGCGATGCCGCCCGCTGCGGCGATCAACATCGGCGTCGTGGCCAGTTCGATGGGCTCCATGAGGCGCATCGCGCCCATCCACAGCACGTAGAGAGCCATGGCGACGAGGAAGAGGCCGTTGAAGAGGGCCCCCAGGATCTCCGCCCGAATGTAGCCGAAGGTGCGCGAGGGGCTGGATTTTCGCTCACCCAGACGCATGGCGACCAGCGCAATGAGCACGCCGCCCACGGCCGAGAAGGTGTGGAAGGCATCCGACATGACGGCGACTGAGCCCGTCCAGATGCCGATCCCGAGTTCCACGATGAAGTAAAGGCCGGTAAGCCAGCCCGAAATGACGAGCGCTTTGCGATCACCACTCGCCGGCATGTGGCCGGCATGACCGCCGTGAGACATTGACATAGGGTTCACCTCCTTGTTGCACAGGAGGACGCCGGTGCCGGCGTCCTCCTGCCAGCACGCTGCCTATGCGCTGACCGCGAATTCGGTCATCATGCCTGTTTCAAGATGCGGCATGTGATGGCAATGCAGCATCCAGCGCGCGGCTTCTCCGGCATCGAGTGCCACGTCGACCATCGACATCGGCGGCACATACACCGTGTCCCGCTGCGCGCCCGTGACCGCACGTCCATTCAGCCCGACGACCTGGAACACATGGCCGTGGAGATGCATCGGGTGACCCATCATCGACATATTGTGGAAGGACAGCACGATCCGTTCGCCGCGCCTCGCGGTAACCGGGCGATGCTGGCCCCAGACGGCACCGTTGATCGTCCACACATAGGGCTGCATCGAGCCGCCCAGCATCACCATGTGGCTGCGGTCCACCGGCCGCTCCGGCAAGGATTCGGAAGCGATCAGGCGCGTCTCCTGCGCAAGGTCGGTGTCAAAGGCCGGTGCTTCGGTCTCTGCCAAAGCATCAATGTGCCGTATCTCGGCGCCCGGAGTGGCAAGGATCAGACCGGTGCGCTCCCGCGCGCCTTCTCGCAGCGCGAGGATCGGCCAGGCACCGCCCTCCGAAGGCAGGTCGATCTCAAGGTCGAGCCGTTGGCCCATGGCCAGACCGAACCTCGTGCCGGAGAGCGGCTGAACGGCATGGCCATCAACCGCGACGAGCCGGGCCTGCGCTTCGCCGGTGTCGAGCCAGAACACCGTCGCCGCAGCGGCGTTGATGACCCGCAGGCGGATACGCCCGCCGCGCTCGACCTGCACCACTTCCGGGTCCGAGAGCGTACGATCATTGGCAAGATAGGCGTCCCAGTCGTAGTCGTTGAGGTCCATCGTCATGCCGTCCATGGTCCCCATTCCCATCATGCCGCCCTTGGCGCCGTGATCCATGCCAGTCATCGGCATGTTTCCCATCGCGCCGTGGTTCATACCTGACATTCCGCCCGTGCCTGTGCCTGTGCCGCTTCCGTGATTGCCCGTGGCACCATGGCCGGACTTGATCTCCGCCATCACCTCTTCGGGTGCCTTGAATGAGAAATCATGCAGAAACAGTACCACCTCCTGCCGGTCAGCGGCGACATCCTCGGCGCTGCGCACGATCAGGGGCGCGGCCAGAAGGCGCATCTCGTGCAGCGGAACATGCGCGTGCATCCAATAGGTGCCGGGCAGCGGTGCGAAGTCATAGGCGCGAGTCTCGCCGGGGGCGAGCATCGGCAAGGGCATGTCGGGCACGCCATCCTGCGCATTGGGCGGGATCTGGCCGTGCCAGTGGATCAGTGTGGCGGTGTCGAGTTCGTTCGTTAGATCCACCCGGAACGGCATGCCGGGATCGAGTGTCAGGCCCTGTCCGGATGGCCCGGCAAGGCCCCAGACAGTGGCGGCGCGTCCGTCGATGTCGAGCGTGCGGCTGGCGGCGCGAAGCGATAGCGGCGTGGCGTCCTGCGCTGCCGCCATCCGGGGCACCTGAGCGTAGGCCAGCATGGCCGCGCCAGCGGCGAGAAAGCCGCGTCGTGAAAGGGTATTCATGGTCGTCTCCTCGGGACCGCAGTCCCGTTCCTCAAAGCTGTCGGAAGGCCGCGGGCCGAATGCCCGGGCGCGATCAGAGGAGACGGATCTTCGGAGGGCGTTCGTTCAGTCCGAGCGCCCGACCGGGAATGCTGGCATCAGGCGGCAGAACATAGGCGGTTGACGTGTATTGGTTTCCAGAACCACCGCTCGGTGATACGAGAAAGATTGAAAAACCTGCACAAACCAGTTCACAGGTTCCCGCATCCATGTCTGCCGATCCGCAGTGTTTGCTGGTGCATGCAGGCTCAATGCCGGCTGCAGAGTTTGTAATCTCGCCCACATGCACAGCCTGTTCCGGCGGTATGCTCATTCGTGCCGCGTGCGCGGAGAATGCCATCGTCATGACGGCGACGCCGATTATGGCAAGCATGGAGACAACGCGCGCAAACATACTGGAACGATAGGTACTACTCACCGGAATGTCTATTGCAAATGGTGTCGCACCACTGGCAAATCCTCCTTGCCATCTCGTGCGTTGCAATTCCTCGTTACTGAACATGCGTGCCATGCGAAAGAAGCTCCTAAATACATTCTGGGCAGGGTCGCTCCTCGCAGGTGCGATCGTGGCGACATTGGCTGGGTGGCATTACGCCCGTTCCGAATCCATCGCTGCGGCATCAGCGGAGGTCGTCGAGCAGGGCCGACAAGTCTATGCGGATCAATGCGCGTCTTGCCACGGTGCGAATCTCGAAGGGCAGCCGGACTGGCGCTCGCCGCCTCCCTCCGGTCGGCTGCCCGCACCGCCGCACGACGAGAGCGGCCACACCTGGCACCATGCCGATGAGATGCTGTTCCGCATCGTCAAGGAGGGTACAGCGGCCATCGTCGGAGGGAGCTATGAGAGCGACATGCCTGGTTTTGCCGATGCCCTGAGCGACGGCGAGATCCGGGCTGTCCTCGCTTTTATTAAGAGTACTTGGCCGGAACGAGAGCGCGGATATCAGGAGGAGGTCTCCCGCCGCCGCTGAGTTTCGGAGTCCCGCCTACGCGGGCAGTTGTTGACCTGCGAAGTCGGCATTGACCCGTCCCGTTTCCGGCTCATCCATCCTTGGGCCTCATTGAACGGATGATGTCCTAGTGATGCCGCTGACATTTTTTCGGAGGCACAGGAAGTTCTCCGATAGCCAGATAAGCTTGAGACAACGGCTTGTGCGAAGCTGCGACGCCGAGCCCTCGCGCATCAATCAGTTCAAGAGCCTGCAATAGCTTCTCGGCAACTTCCATGTCGCCGTCCGAACATGCCCGTTTGAACAGGTGCAGGATTTCGCCGGCAAGCGTCATGGCTATTGCTCCCTGGCACCGTGACCGCTTCTTTCCGCCTTCGCCGACACGACGGGCCTCGTGTGCTCGAACCTGTTCCCTGTCGCGCCGGAACGATCGCGGGTGTGTGTGGGGCTGGTCTCAGGGTCATCAGTCGTCGCCAACTCATCGATGATCGGGCAGTCCGGCCGGGCATTGCCCCGGCAGTTCTCGGCAAGGTGCTTGAGCGTCATGCTCATCTCCCTGAGTTCACGCGCCTTCCGTTCAAGTTCTTCGACATGCTCGAGCGCCACGCGCTTGACGTCCGCGCTCGCCCGGTCTCGGTCTCGCCAGAGCGCAAGCAGTTCCGTCATTTTCTCGACCGAGAAACCGAGATCGCGCGCACGCCTGATAAAACGCAACGTATGCACGTCCTTATCGGAGTAATCCCGGTATCCGCTATCCGTCCGCGACGCTTCCGCGATCAATCCGATCGATTCGTAGTAGCGGATCATCTTCGCCGAGACGCCTGATGCCGCCGCTGCTTTACCGATGTTCATCGCTGGTTCCTTTCTTCGACTTATGTAGGCGCTTCTTCGGGCGTAAAAAACACGTCCGCATGTATGTCCTCGCCGCGCAAGCCCAGTTCGCGAAGCATGATGCCGGAAGCATCGATCATGGCAGGCGGTCCGGCCATATATGCCTTCCAGCCATTGAGGTCCTGCACGTCACTCACGATCGCATCCGTTACCAGGCCGGTTCGGAAGTGATCGGATCGGCTCACCTCCGAAAGCACGGGCATGAAGGTGAGGTTGTCGTAGGTGCTCGCCAGAAGACTGAAATGATCGACGAGATAGAGATCACGTTCCGTCCGTGCCCCGAAATAGAGATGGATCGGCTGCCGCAGGCCGCTTGCCAGCGCCGTTTCGACAATCGACTTGATCGGCGCCAGTCCCGATCCGCCGGCGACCGCCAGAATTGGACCCGTATGCTGTTCGCACAGAAACGAACTGCCGAGCGGCCCGCGAACCGAAACCTCGTCGCCGACCTTGAGTGACCTGGCGACGTGTTCGCTCGTCGCTCCACCGGGCACATGCCTGATGTGGAATTCGAGATGGTCTCGACCCGGCTGGTTCGCCATCGAATAGTCGCGCGCCGGAACGCCATCGAACGTCACCTGCGCATACTGGCCCGCCTTGAACGCGACGGCCTCTCCCGTTTCGACCTCCAGCCTGATTTGCCGGATGTCGTGGGTTGCGTCATCGATCGCGACAACCCGCGTGCGATAGGTGCGGACGGGAAGATCAAGCTGTTCTTCCTCCTCATCGAGCCATGCGACCGTGCAATCCGTGAGCGGCTGCGCGCGGCATGCAAGGATCAGTCCCTGAGACCGCTCATCGTCCGTCAGGGCAAAGCGCGTGTGCGGCAGAAGATCGACCTCGCCGCTGACCAGTCGGGACTTGCACGAGCCGCAGCGGCCCGAACGGCATCCATGAGGATATGCGATCCCTTCTTCTAGCGCTCTCTCCAGAATGGTTCGGCCATCCGGCACGTCGATGATGCGCCCCGCCTGCCGAATTTCGATTTGTCTTCCCATGACAATCTCCCTCAGGCGGCGCCCGATGACAGGGCTTCCGCCAGACGAGGTTTCTGGTCAGCAAAGGTGCCATAGAAGACCTGTTCGTTGACAATCGTGATCGGGGCAACGCGCACGCCGGTCCGCGCTTTCGCCTCTTCGGCGATCTGCGGATCTGACAGGTCACGCTCTTCGAATGGGACACCCTGGTCAGCAAGCCATCGCTTGACGGCATGGCAATCGGGGCAGGTTGGCGTGGTATACAGCACCACTGACGGAGTTCCCGTATTGGTCATCGCTTCATTCCTTTACATGTGGCGAGCCTGCCGAAGCAGGCTCGCCTGTTTCTCATTCCGCAGGCGCAAGTTCAGGCTGACGGGGCCGGACTGCGCCGCTTTCCGCCTGCGCGGGCGCGCGGAAGGTCTTGAGCCTCAGCGCGTTGCCGAGGACGAAGACGCTCGACAGGGCCATCGCGCCGGCGGCAAAGACCGGCGACAGCAGGATGCCGTAGGCCGGATAGAGCAGACCGGCGGCAACGGGGATCAGAGCCGTGTTGTAGGCAAAGGCCCAGAACAGGTTCTGCCGGATGTTGCCGATCGTCGCCTTGGACAGTGCGATCGCGTTCGGCACGCCTTGCAGGCTGCCCGACATCAGCACCACGTCGGCTGCCTCGATGGCAATGTCCGTACCCGTGCCGATGGCAAGGCCCACATCCGCTTCGGCCAGCGCCGGAGCGTCGTTGATGCCATCGCCGACGAAAGCGACCTTGCCATGCTGGGCTTTGAGGCGGCGTACAGCGTCGACCTTGCCGTCCGGCAGCACTTCCGCCACCACCTCGTCGATCCCCAGCCGAGCCGCGATGGCTTTTGCCGTGCGGGCATTGTCGCCGGTGATCATCGCGACCTTGAGGCCGAGATCGTGCAGCGCCTTGATCGCTGCGGGCGTCGTCTCCTTGATCGGATCGGCCACGGCGATAATCGCCGCGAGCTTGCCGTCGATGGCGGCATAGAGCGGTGACTTGCCCTCATTGCCGAGACGTTCGGCAATCTTGGCGAAGGCAGCTACGTCGTGGCCGAGGTCTGCCATGTAGCGGTCAGCGCCAATCTCGACTTGGCTGCCGCCGACCATGGCCTTGACGCCGAAACCCGTCACCGACTCGAAGTCCGACACGGCCGGCAGCGGGATGTCCTCCCCGGCGGCCGCATCCACGATCGCACGGGCGATCGGATGCTCCGACTTCGCTTCGACGGCCGCAACCAAACCGAGGACATTTGCCCGGTTGAATCCGATGGCCAGTTCCAGATCGGTGAGCGCAGGCTTGCCTTCGGTCAGTGTGCCCGTCTTGTCGACGGCGACGACCCTGGCGTCCTTGAGCAGCTGCAACGCTTCGCCCTTGCGGAAGAGCACGCCCAGTTCCGCACCGCGGCCCGTGCCCACCATGATCGAGGTCGGCGTCGCCAGACCCATGGCGCAGGGGCAGGCGATGATCAGGACGGCGACGGCATTGACCAGAGCGAAGGTCAGCGCGGGCGACGGGCCGAACCACATCCATGCGGCGAAGGTGAGGATCGCTACCGCAAACACCGCCGGCACAAAATACATCGTGACCTTGTCGACCAGCGCCTGGATCGGTAGCTTTGAGCCTTGCGCTTCCTCGACCATGCGGATGATCTGCGACAGCACCGTGTTGCCGCCGACCGCCGTCGCACGGATGGCAAAGGCGCCCTTCTGGTTCACCGTTCCGGCCACGACCTCGCTGCCATTCGTTTTGGACACCGGGATCGGTTCGCCCGTGATCATCGATTCGTCGACATAGCTCTGGCCTTCGATGACCTCGCCATCCACCGGGATGCGATCGCCGGGACGAACCTCGACGATGTCTCCCGACAGCACGGCGTCGATCGGCAGTTCGATCGTCTTGCCGTCCCTGCGCACGCGCGCCATCTTGGCCTGAAGGCCGACGAGACGCTTGATCGCCTCGGAGGTGCGTCCCTTGGCACGAGCCTCCAGCAAACGGCCGAGCAGGATCAGCGTCACGATGACGGCGGCAGCCTCGAAATAGACGTTCACCGTTCCGGCAGGCAGGAAACCGGGCGCGAAGGTCGCGACCAGCGAATAGCCATAGGCGGCGAGCGTGCCGACCGCGACCAGCGAGTTCATGTCGGGGGCGAGCCGCCACAGGGCGGGCAGCCCCTTGTCGTAAAAGCGGATACCCGGAACGAACAGGACGATGGTCGTCAACACGAACTGGATATACCAGTTCGTCTGCATGCCGATGGTTGAAGCGATCAGGTCATGCATGCCCGGAATGACGTGTGAGCCCATCTCCAGGATGAAGACAGGCACCGTCAGCACCGCCGCGATGGTGAAATCGCGGGTCAGTTCACGACGTTCCGCTTCCTTCTTTTCGGTACGATCATCCGTCTCGCCCTGGCTGGTTCCTGCCGCCGTGGCGATCACCCTGGCGTCGTATCCCGCGCCCTCGATGGCAGCCACCAAAGCCGCCGCATCGGCGCTGCCCTGGATCGTGGCCTTCTCGGTCGCGAGGTTGACGACGGCATTAGTGACGCCGGGTACGGCCTTGAGCGCCTTTTCGACGCGTCCCACGCAGGATGCGCAGGTCATGCCCTCGATCGCCACTTCAAGCGAGGCTGCCGTCGGCGCGGAGAAGCTTGCCGCAACCTCATAGCCTACATCCTCCACGGCCTTGACGAGAGTGGCAGGATCGACCGCAGCGTTCGTGGTGATGCTCGCCTTTTCGGTCGCCAGATTGACGACCGCATCGGCGACGCCAGGCACGGCCTTGAGGGCTCTTTCGACACGACCTACGCAGGATGCACAGGTCATCCCCTCAATGGGGAGTGATATCGTTCCAGACAGGTCTGTTGCTCGAACGGGGGCATTCATAGCCGCCTCCTTTTTTGTCCCGAAATTCCAGTTCGGACAGAAGATGGGATTTCCAACCATGGGAAGGTCAAGAGGACAAACAGAGAAAAATCGCCATTGACCTTCCCATGGTTGGAAGCCCCACATTTGGCAACGTGAGACCAAACAAGGAGAATTCTCATGGAACTCAGAATCGAGAACATGACCTGCGGTGGCTGCGCAAAATCCGTCACCAAGGCGATCCAGTCAGTCGACCCCACCGCCAGGGTGGAGACGAATCCGGAGGCGCGGGCGGTCAAGGTTGAGACGACTGCTAGTGCGGGGGCTATTCAGCAGGTTCTCGAAGAAGCCGGCTATCCTGCAACTGTAAACTGACCAGGAGCTGTGTCATGAACAAGCTCACCCCGATCTTCATTGCCGGCGCGTTCGTCATTGCTGGCGGACTCGCCTACGCACAGTCTCAGATGGACGAGCAAGGCCAAGGAGCGACCATGAATCACGGCGAACATGCCGGACACGGCGCCACCGCGCCTTCGGATAACCCTGTCATTCGCGCCTACCAGCAAGTCAACGACAAGATGCATGCCGATATGGCGATCGAGTTTACGGGCGATGCGGATGAGGATTTCATGCGCGGCATGATCCCCCATCACCAGGGCGCCATCGACATGGCTCGTGTCGTTCTCGAACACGGATCAGACCCCGAGGTGCGAGCACTTGCTGAGGAGGTCATCTCCGCCCAGGAGGCGGAAATCGCGCAGATGCAGGAATGGCTGGCCAAGCGCAGCCAATGAGACGGTGAAGGGCGGATCAATTCCGCCCTTTTCCTTTGCCGGTCATCAGCACGAGGACGGTTGCCACCGCGAAGGCGACAAGCGCCCCATCGGTGCGCCTTCGGTCAAGGCAAACGGCTCGCGTGGACGCTGAACCACGTCTGGAACCCTGTTTCGAAAATGGTGATGCGTCCGCGGGCCTCGACCAGGGATAACAGCGTATCGGCCAGATCCCTGACCGCAAGCAACCCGACCCGAAGCTCTCCAACTGCGGCGATCAGATTCTCGGCTCTGATCTTCATGTCCATCTCCTTCGTTTGGCCCTCCAAGATGAGGGTTCCAACCATTGGAAGGTCAACCCCACTGATGATCGCGACAATGGTGCAAAGCAGACAGAAAGCGCCGGCGAGATTTTTTGATCGGAGGGAACCAAGATGGCTCTCGAACCTTAAATATACCCATACGGGGTATTTTACGGCCATGTGCCAGAAGGACAACAAAGCCCTCCGCGCGAGGCTCAAGCGAATCGAAGGACAGGTGCGAGGGGTCAGCCAGATGGTGGCCGATGACCGTTACTGCATCGATATCCTGCATCAGATCCACGCCATCAAGGCGGCGCTGGCCAAGGTCGAGACCGAAATCCTCAAGACCCACGCCGCTTGCTGTGTCGAGGAAGCGATAGCGGCAGGTGATGCGGACGCGCAACGCCGCAAATTCAGCGAGTTGGTCGAGGTGTTCGCAAAAGCAAAACTCTGAAATCGAAGGACTGACGACATGGCCACTTCCACCGCAAAACGCGCCGACCTGCACAGGATGGTGACCCACGAACATACCTGTCCCTACGGTCTCAAATCGCTCGACCTCCTGAAACGGCAGGGCTACGAGGTCAACGATCATGAGCTGACGTCGCGCGCCGAGATCGATGCTTTCAAGAAAACGCACGGCGTCGACACCACACCGCAGACCTTTATCGGCGGCAATCGCATCGGCGGCTACGACGATCTTCTCGCCTTCTTCGGCAAGGAGGTAAAGGACAAGGACGCCACCACCTATACGCCGGTGATCGCGTTGTTCGCGATGGCTGCGTTGATGGCGCTAGCGACGAGTTGGGCCGCGTTCGGTACCCTTGCGACCGTTGCGGCGGCAGAATGGTTCATTGCCATCGCCATGTGTCTGCTCGCCCTGCAGAAGCTCAAGGACGTGGAAAGCTTCGCTACCATGTTCCTCAACTACGATCTGTTCGCCCAGCGCTGGGTGCGCTACTCCTACGTCTATCCGTTCGCCGAAGCGCTGGCGGGCATCCTGATGATGGCCGGCGCGCTGATGTGGCTGTCGATCCCCGTTGCCCTCTTCATCGGCACTGTCGGAGCCGTATCGGTCTTCAAGGCGGTCTATATCGACAAGCGCGAACTCAAATGCGCCTGCGTTGGCGGTGACAGCAACGTTCCGCTCGGCTTCGTCTCGCTGACGGAGAACCTGATGATGGTCGGAATGGCGATCTGGATGCTACTCAAGCCCATGGGCATCGGTCTCGGACATTAAGCGAAAACCAAGGAGCCACGAGATGACCCAATCGTCCCATAATGGCAAGCACGAACACGCCGATCACGGCGAAGGACGTCCCTACCTGATGTTCTGGATCAACATGGCGCTCGGCCTGATCGTCATGTACGTCGTCATGTTCTCGATGATCGACGGATTTCAAGATTTCCGAAACAATCTCAACATGTTCTACATGGCCGTGACCATGTGGGCGCCGATGGGCATCTTCATGCTGGCAACGATGCCCGGCATGTTTCCGCGAAAAGGGCTCAATATCACCCTCTACGCCGTCTTCCTCGTCTTGACGATCGCCTCATTCGCAGCCACACGAAGCCAAACCCTGATCGGTGACGGGCAGTTCATCGATTCGATGATCCCGCACCACTCGGGCGCGATCCTCATGTGCCGGGAAGCAGACCTGCGCGATGCTGAATTGCTGACGCTTTGCGAAGAAATCATCGCAGCCCAGCGCAGCGAGATCGAGCAGATGGAGACAATTAAGGCTCGTCTCGATCAAAGGCCCTAAGACCTGTTGCCTTGCCCAATAGCGTCCGAGAATGGCAGGCTCAATGAGGATTGCATGACAAAACATCATGAGGATGGTCGCAGCTTCGTCACGGTCGTCAGCAAAAGCCAGCCGTGCCGGACCTGCGGCGGCTATTCGAGACCTTGAATGCCGCTCACGAGGGCTTCTCTTGAGATCTCGCCCATGTGTACCGATTGCAGCGTCCCGTCGCTCTTGAGGAACAACGTAGCCGGCAGGCCCGGTACCTCGTAATGACGACCGAACTCACCGAGTCCGTCGAGCACCACATGCTCAAGCTCAAGATTCTCGGCTGTGAGGTAGCGCTGAATGATCTCCTGGCCTTCACCTTGGTTGACGAAGACAAGTTCGGCAGCGTCCGTATTTGCGGCAACGTCCGCCATCATCGGCATTTCACGGCGGCAGGGCGGGCACCACGTCGCCCACAGGTTGATGACCACAGGTTGACCTTCGAGTTCACTTGGATTGAACCGTTCTCCGGCCAGCGTGCGGTAGATGTCTCCGGTCGGCAGCGGTGTCGCCGGCACGCCGGCGCTGAGCTGCAGTACGAAGAACGCGACATAGGCCGCAGCGGCGCTCGGCAGGGCCGTCCACAATGTGAGCCGCAATTCGCGCCGGAAGCGAAAGAACGTGTAGGCGAACGCCAGCGCAATGCCGGCTTCGATCATGAAGCCGCCCTGCCACATGTAGAATACGCGCAGCGGCTCGGCGAGGAAACTGCTCGCGTGCTGGATGACGTGCCCGACGCGCGCGCCGACCACGAAAGCGACGGTCGCGCCCCAGGCCCAGGACGAAAAGCGCTGATCGACCTTGCGGGCGAGGATCTCGCTCAGCAGGAGAAAGGCGGCGATGGCGAGGATCGCGGCGAAGCGGTCGGGTGCGAAGACGAAAGGCCCGATGGCGACTGCGTTCATCTCACTGCCTCGCCTGAGAGACCGATGTCAGCAACGTATCGGTTGTCACATCGCCGATGAGGCGGGAGCCGTTTGCCTCCGAGGCATTTCGGTTGAAGAAGATCATGGTCGGTGGGCCGACCACAGCAAGATCGCGCATCAGACCCTGACTGGCCTCATCCAGTCCGGTCAGATCCACCTTGACACGCTGGAAGTCGTTCAGTGCGGCAACGATTTCCGTGCTCGAAAAGACGTCGCGTTCGATCGTCTTGCAGATGACGCACCAGTCGGCCGTGAAATAGACCAATGTCGGACGTCCGTTGGCAGAGGCAATCGCTTGCTCGACCTGCGGCGTCGAGTTTGCCTCGATGAATGTCATCTCGGACTGGGCGATCTGCTGGCCCGAACCGGTCATGACGAAGTGGGCGAGCGGACGTAGCGGGTCGGTCCCGCCCGACGCCGCCCCGATCGCCAGGATGACGCCGCCGAGGGAAACCCCAAGTCCGGCGGCTTTGCGGAAACGTGGCCAGGCACCCGCATCGGCCAGGAGCCGATCAGCGACGCCGATGAAGACCGCAACAATCAAGAGGAGGCCCGCCCAAAGCGCCAGCGTCACTTGCGGCGGCAGGATTCGGGAGACCATCCAGATCGCCGCGCCGAGAAAGACGAAGCCGAACGCGTATTTGACCTGCACCATCCACGCCCCCGCACGCGGCAGAGCGCGGCTCCCCATCGTGCCAAAGGCGATCAGCGGAATGCCTTGGCCGAGCCCGAGGGCAAACAGCGCACTCGCGCCGATCCAGGCATCGCCCGTATGTGCGATATAGAGAAGTGCCGCGGCGAGCGGCGCGGTGACGCAGGGACCGACGATCAGCGCGGAAAGGAAGCCCATTCCGGCGGCTCCGCCCACCGAGCCGCGCGTGCCGGCCTGTACCCCTGCCATCCGGCTGACCCAGGTGGTCGGCAGTTGCAGTTCGAACAGGCCGAACATCGCCGTCGCCAGCACGACGAACAGCGCTGCGACGGCGCCAATGGCGTAGGGCGATTGCAGCACCATCTGGAGGTTTTGGCCGGACCACGCGGCAACCACGCCAAGCAGGCCAAACGCTGCGGCCATTGCCAGCACATAGGCCAAAGACAGGATGAAGCCGCGCCGGGCCGTCAATGCCTCGCCCTCGCGCGCCAGGGTCGCGCTCAGGATCGGATACATGGGCAGCACGCAGGGCGTGAAGGCGAGCAACAGCCCGAAGGCGAGGAAACTCACGATCACCCAGATCGCACCGCCGCTGGCGAGAAGCGAGCCGACCATGCCGCCGTCCTGCGTGTCCTCAGCCAGGCTGAAGCCGCCGTTTCCCGTCCCTCCGGCAGGGGCGGCCGGAGTTGGACCTATGCCAAAGCCGACAACGGGTTCGGAAACCTGAAGGTTTGCCGTGTTGACCGTCAGGGTCAGCGGCGGATAGCAGATCGAATCCTTCTTGCAGCCCTGATAGGTGACTGCGACCTGCCCGGGCGCTTCAGTGCCGAGACGTGCCACCGCTTCAAGATAATAGACCTCCGAAGGACCGAAGTTGGCATCCTCTGTCTCCACGACGCCCGGTCCAGTCGACAGCGGGATCGGCTCGCCGGTCGCGGCATCCTTCGCTTCCAGATGATCGCGATAGAGGTAATAGCCTTCCTCGATTTCCCACCGGAGTTGGATCTGCTGATCCGCATTCCGCTCAACCGAGAAACGGAAGGCTTCCTCGGCTTGCAGGAGATCCTCCTGTTGCGCCGCGGCGGGCAGCGACAGGAAGACGAAGAACAGGCCAGCAAGGAGGCGGAGTATGGGCATTGAGGACATGAAATTACTCGGATGATCGCGATCGGGATGCATCAAGACGCTTCGCGAGCGTCTGCGACAACCTGGCGGAAGCCGTCCTCGTCGAGGGCGGAGGCGACGAGAAACCGACCGATCAGAAACACGGGCGTGCCACGCAGACCGAGCCCCTCGGCCTGCGCGTTATTGCGCTGAAGCAAGGCGGTGATCTCGGCGTCGCGGCGGTTGGCTTCGGTCTCGAGACCCGCCGTGTCGAAGCCGGCACCTTCCAATGCCTGTCGCATCTGCTCTTCTGGCACCCGCGACCCTTCGATACCCATCAACGCCAGATAGGCTTCCTCGTAGCGGTTCTGATACCCGGCCGCCAACGCCAGCTTTGCGCCATAGACCGAAGACTGCGCGAGGATCGGCCAGTCCTTGTAGACGTGACGCACATTGCCGTCCGATTCCAGCACCGTATTCAGCGGCTCGACGGTGCGCTTGCAGAAAGGACAGTTATAGTCAAAGAACGAGACGATCGTCAGGTCGCCGTTCGGGTTGCCGCCGACCGGCGCCTCCGGGTCGTTCAGGATCATCTCGGCTGACATGTCGTCGGCACGCACGGGCATGGCAAAGCCGGCGGCAGCGAGCGCCGCCAGGCCCGAGAGCAAGGTCCGCCGACTCAATGCACCGCGGAACGGCGGCCTACCCATAGCGAAAGGATGAGGTCTACGTGTGCAGAGGCGCCGATCGTGCATGGTCTCAAAGCTCCAGATCATGGATATTGAAGCGAGCGCACTCTCCCGAGCTTAAGACAGTCTTAAGGACCGCATTGAGCCGAAGATGCGACGGCAGTTTATCCTGACTCCGGACTATCGGGTGAACGGCCGCAACCGCCGCATGAGATCGCGCCTGCTGAACGGTCCGACCGAACGGGTGCCGTTGTATTCCTGTCCGGTGGCTGCATCCACGACGAAGAATGTCGGCGGGCCGCTCGCTCGAAGGTGGGAGAGGAGCTGGCGGTTTCCCTCGTCCATCGCCGTGACGTCCACCTTGACGAGAGGGACAGCCTCAAGGTGTTGCAGCACAGCAGGGTGGGCGAGGATTTCCCGCTCAATGCGGTGGCACACCGCGCACCAATCCGCACGGATGTCGATGAGCGCGAAGCTATGTGTTCGTGCGATCTGCTCCAGTCTCTCCCGGTAGGAAGCGACGTCCGTGACCATTGCAGCCGGATTGGCGGCGGCCATCCCGCTGGGAGTCGCCAACAATCCTACCGGCACCACCAGGCCCCCGAGCAGAAGCTCGCGGCGGGTCCATTGGTCATTCTTGCGTCGAGCATCAGCATCGATGCCGCATCCAACACCTTCCGCGGACGCTACGGCGTTGTTTCTTAAAAGTCGCGTCCGCATCCTCGTCTCCTTCACAGGACCGGCGGCAAAGCGGGCGTTCCTTAAGGCCCGCTTAAGGGCGGAAAAGTGCTCCTCGCCTGCGACGCAAGCCCGCGTTTCCAACAAAGTGCCCCCACCCAATCGAAAACCTGTTCGGCCGGATCACTTGAGCCGCAGGCCGGCGCCTGAAGTCCCCGCCGCTTCGCTATCTTCGGCCGCGCTTACCTTAAGCTGCTCTTAAGATGGGCATCGTGCTGTGCGGCCTGATTGATCGCAAAGCAGAGAGCGTACGAAACGTGAGCAAGCTACCGACACCCGCAATCGCGCGACGCGCTTTCCTCATTGGCGCCAGCGCAATGACTCTCGCCGGATGCGTTTCCACGAGGCAAACACCGCAAGTCGCGCAGCCGGTCTCGATGCCTCCTCCGCCGCCGACGCCCCCGATGTACTACGCACTGCCGAACGAGCGCTTCCCGATCCCGGAAGTCGACGTTTCCAAGGTCGATCCGAAATGGTGGCGGACGGAAGTCGACTATCCAACCGATGAACGAGCCGGAATCGTCATCGTCGATACGCCAAACCGTTACCTCTACCACGTTCAGCCTCACGGCCGCGCAACCCGATACGGTGTGGGTGTCGGCAGGGACGGTTTTTCGTGGGCTGGTCGAGGGCGTCATATCGCATACAAGCGGGAATGGCCGCGCTGGACACCTCCCGATGAAATGGTTGCGCGCCAACCCGAGTTAGAGCCCTACTCAATCGCCAATGGCGGCATGGACCCGGGGCTGAAAAATCCACTTGGAGCACGCGCCCTCTACATTCATGAAGGAAACCGGGACACGATCTATCGCATCCACGGAAACCCGGAATTCTGGACCATCGGCCAGGCCGTTTCATCAGGATGCATCCGGATGATCAATCAGGATGTCATCCACCTCGCCGACAACGTTCGCGACGGGAGCCCGCTGGTTGTGATAGCAGATCCGGCTATGGGGCATCTTTTGGTGGGATAGCTTCGTCGCGCGGCGAGAAGATCACTCCCTGCGTTGGCGCATCCTGCTGGCACTCCATCTTCTTGAAGATGAGTTGGCTGCGCCCCGCACCATGTATGTGCAACGGGTCACGCGGCGTTCGCCATCACCGCTTGCAGCCCTCCGCAATCGCGATTCTGAAGTCGTAGGTGCCAACCACTCCGCCCGAGCGCCAGTTCGACGATCGCGAGACCGAGACCGCTGCCGACCGGTACTTTGTTGCGGCCGCGAAAGAAGCGTTCGGTGACGCGGGCCAACTCCTCCTCGGGGATACCGGGACCATCATCCTCGATGATCATCTGGCCCTCTTCGGCGGGGCCGGCCACACGACACCTGACGACGCCTCCGGGCGGCGAATGGTTCACAGCGTTCTCCATCAGATTCCGGGCAGCAAGAGCGAACAGATCCGGCTCGATGTCCAGCTCGATGCGGTCAAGATCAGGGGAAACCTCGACCGCAACGCCCCTGGTCGGATCTGCTAATTCGTCCGCGAGCGCTCTCAGTATACTCCCGGGCCATACCTTCCCACTACGCTCGCCCTGGTCGAGCGCCTCAACCGCCGACATATCCAGCAATTGCCGAACGAGCCGGCCGGTGCGGTCTACGCCAACCATGATCTGACGCAATGCCTGCTCGCGGATCGTGCCATCGCCGCTTGCAAGCGCGACCTGCGCCTGCGTCTTGAGGCCGGCCAACGGCGTGCGCAGTTCGTGGGCGGCAAAGGCGGTGAAGTTGCGCTCGCGTTCCCGAAGCCCGGCCACGCGTGCAAACAATCCGTTGAGCGACTGCAAGACCGGCGCAATCTCCTTCGCGGTCTGCACGTCCTCGATCGGGCTGAGGTCGGAGGCGGGTCGTGCTTCCAGGTCGCCTGCGATCTTCCTTAGCGGCTCAAGGCCGCGCCTGACGCTGAGCCAGATCAGGACAGCAAGAACCGGCAACATCAGCAGGACCGGCAGGAGAAGACCGCGGATGACGTCGTTCACCAACCCGTTACGGATACTCAGATTGTCGCCGACCAGAACGCGAACACCGCGCTCGGTATTGGTGATTGCATAAACCCGCCACCGCTCACCATTTATCACGGTTTCGGAGATCCCGTCGGTGTGCTCCGACATTGCTTGATCGGGCGCCGCATCCGATCGCCCGATCAATGTCCCCTGCAGCGACCAGATCTGGCACGAAAGCTGGCGGTCATAGGCGCTGTGGCCGCGCACCGGCAGATCGGACGTGATCGTTTGCGTCGGATCGATGGCGATCTCCTGGCTGACGATCAATGAGGAAACCATCCGGCCGGCTTCCATCAGCCGCGCGTCGAGAACCCGTTCCACCTCCGCGCGCGTGGAAAGGAAAATCCAGACGACCGCCGACAGCCAGACGAGACCGGTGGTCAGGGCGAGGATCAGGAACAGCCGTTTGGAGATCGACGGCATCACGGTTCGTCTCCGAGGCGATAGCCGATCCCACGGACGGTCTGGATCATGCCCGGTCCCAGCTTGCCGCGAAGATGATGGATGTGGACCTCGACAGCATTGCTCTCGACCTCCTCCTGCCAGCCGTAAAGCTTCTCCTCGATCTGGCTCCGCGACAGGATCCGGCCGGGATGGATCATGAGGGCATGCAAAATCGAGTATTCGCGCCGCGACAGGCGGATGGGTTCGCCTTGGTGTTCGACATTCTGGTTTGCAGGATCGAGCCGCAGGCCGCGCCATTCGATAAGCGCCTGCGGCCGGCCAGCGGCACGGCGGACGAGCGCGCGCAGCCGCGCCGCGACCTCGTCGAGGTCGAACGGCTTGCCGAGATAGTCGTCGGCCCCCGCATCCAGTCCGTGAATCCGGTCGGCGACCTGATCACGCGCAGTCAGGAGGAGGACGGGCGTGGCGTCCTGCCGTTCCCGCAGGGATTTCAGCACGTCGAGGCCGGAACCGTCGGGAAGCATCAGGTCAAGCACCAGCGCATCGAACTCATGGTTCGTGAGAGCTGCGCCGGCTTCTTCGCAGGTTTTGACCGCATCGGCGGTGAAGCCGCCAATCGAAAGGCCCACCGTCAATCCGTCTCTGAGGACGGCATCATCTTCGACTATCAGCACGCGCATGGTTATCACCCGAGGTTCCAGGTCGCATTTCTATACGAGGCTTAAGGCAGCCTTAAGGATCGAACTTGAGCGCGCTCGATATCGTTCGGGGATTGGGCGCCTGTGATGTACCTCATCTTACCTGAGCCAAGAGTCGGACGTCTTCGAGACTTGGAATCGCGCCGGCAAAAACGCCGTTCTCGCCCTGATCCTTATGGGCATCTCCAGCCCAGCGCCGAAACAAAACGCTGGCATGGCGGCAGTGTACCCGTCATTCCGGCCCTCCTGTCCATCGGGCTGTTGCTGGTCGCGGTGAAGGAACTCGCCCGGCCTGAAACGATACGCGGGTCCACTTGTCTGCCCGAGCCAGTTGGGCAATGCGCATTGGAGACGGACTCGAATCAGTTCGGCTCGCCGAGGCATCGTCCGGCTGGTGTTCAGGCGATCATCCCGTCCTGCCTGCTCAGGCGTCATTCGTGTTGACCAGGTGTTGGCCAAGCCCAAAAAGGGAAGGGCCACCCGAAGATGGCCCTTACTCAATCCTTTGATTTCCTTTAGAAATCTGAAGAGAGCGAAGGGATTCGAACCCTTGACTCCAACCTTGGCAAGGTTGCTATGCGGCGGCCCGAAACAGCAAGTTATGATGGGTGCGCCCTCCCGCAACCATCTTTACCGGCGTCGATCGCAAGTTATGATCGACGCCGGTCCCCGCAACCATCTTTACTTGCTTGGGCAGCAAGTAAAGATTAGATCTTGCCCCCGCAACCAAATCCTACGCTAAACTACGATACGGCCCTCCAAAACCACGATTTTCTCCGATTTGGCACTACGAAAACGCGGTGAAGCAGGTGGACACCTCGAACTACCGGGTTTCGCGGCCGGTGAGGATCGCTACGAGTGCCGTCATGGCGTAGAGCGTGGCACTGAGTGCAGTTTGGGTTGACGTATTTTGTCGATTTGGGCGTTGCGGCGGCGGTTTTCGCCGCGCTCGCTGTCATGCGGACGCAGTTCGCCTCTCGTGCCAGACGAAGCGGTTGAGATTGTAGACGAGATTGGCGATGCCGATCTTCGTCCTGGCGCGGGCGATGCCGATGGTTCTGACAAACAGGCCCATGCGGGATTTCTGCTGCGCGAAGACGTGCTCGATGCGGGATCGGATTTTGGAGCGCCGGCCATTGGCCCGCGCCGTCGCCTCGCTCATTGGCCGCCCCTTCGGCTTCTTCTGATGGATGTCGCTGGCGAATCCGTTCCTGTCGAGCCATGCTTCGTTCTTTTTCGATCGATAGGCCGTGTCGGCCCAGACCGTCGAACCGGTGTTCGGCCGTTTGACCACGTTGCGGAGCTGCGCGCCGTCATAGGCGGCGGCGTTCGTGACCGTCCAGCCGCGAATGAAGCCGTGTCGCTGATCGATCGAGACATGGCTCTTGTAGCCGAAGATGGGAACGGCGATGTCGCGCTTGTGCTCCTTGCCCTCGTCATCGACCCTGGCCTTCGAGAACTTCACGGTCCAGCGCGCGTCCCGGTCTTTCTGCCGCAGCTTTGCAGGTTTGCCTTTCCAGACATCCGGTATCTTGCCCGCCTTGATATCGGCCTTCTCGTCGTCGGTGTTCCTCTGCCTCGGCGCGGCAACGACCGTGGCGTCGACGATCTGCCCGCCCATGGCCAGATATCCGGCTTTCGAAAGATGGCGATCAAAACGGGCGAACAAATTCTCTACGGCTCCTGCCTGCACGAGATGTTCCCTGAACAGCCAGATCGTCTTGGCGTCCGGCACCTTGTCGCCCAAACCCAATCCCAGGAAACGCATGAACGACAGCCGGTCCTGGATCTGGAACTCGGCCTGGTCATCCGACAGGCTATACAGCGCCTGCAGCACCAGCACCTTGAACATCATCACAGTGTCATAGGGAGGACGCCCGCCCTTCGAGCCGTCCGAGCGCTTCAGAGCCTTCGATAGCGGCTTGCGGAACAACTCCCACGGCACGACCGCGTTCAGCTTCTCCAACGGATCGCCGGCTCCGCTCAGACGCACATAGCGCTCGTCAACGTCCCAAAATCCGGCCTGTCCTCGCATCCATCGCCTCCGTGCAAATCAGCACGGCGATGGAATCAAATCACGGCCGAAAACGCGAGGTAATTCGAGGCGTCCAGGTGAGATCGGGTGTTCCAAGTCGTTGAAATCTTTGGACTCCGGTATTCGACCGATATTGGTGCTAAATGCCGCGAAGCGCATGTCGAACCGGTGAAATATACTTCGTATTATCTGCCAGCGAGCCGAGCATCGAAACGGGATGCCCGGCCCGCGGTTGCTCCTAGGCGGCTTCCCAAACCTGATTGAGAATGCGGGCTGCAATCTCAGCCTTGTCCTGCGGCAGGAAACGGCCGTAGTGCTGGGCCACCATCTCGGGAGTCTCCTGGATGGCGTAACTGGCCTGCTCATACGAGCCAGTCTGCTTCAGGATGTGCGTGGCAAGAACGTCCCGAACGTTGTGCGTTCCGTGGGGAAGGAGCCCTTTGATCGCGCCACGGTCGGTATATGGGTTATAAATCCCGTAACGCTGAATAGTCTGCCGCCAGACTTCGAAGAACGTGTTCTGGCCGTAGGCCGCGTCGGTGCTCGTCCTCTTCACCGACTTGACGAAGAACGTTTCGGGATCCTCGGCCGGTCCGATCAGACGCGCGCGATGACGATCGATCCAGGCCTCGATCATGCCGTAGAGGCCGCCAAGATCGGGCAGTATCAGTCGGAACGGCTTGGAGCCGAAGAACGAGGAGTTCGCATTCTTGAAGGCGAAGGCGGGGATCAGCACTTCCCATCCGTGATCTTTTGTGCTCCAGCGAAGCTCGCCACGCCGGAGCTGCTCGAGAAGTCGCTCCGCCGTCGGCGGATGTCCCGTTTTTTCACAAGCTGTTTCCTTGGAACATGATAGCGTGTTTGCAGTTTCCCCTTGATCACGCCAAGGAGAGATGGATTGCCGGGCATTTCACGACGCGCACTTCTCACCCAATCCCTCATGGCGGGCGTCGCATTGATTGCGACACGCGTCTCGCTCCACGCGCACGAATTCGGCGGCGGCAAAGGCATGCCTTGGCAGGCGGGAATCGCCGACGAACCGCATTACGGGACCGAAATTGGAACATTTCTGACGGCTGAAGAGCGCTCGGCTCTCGATGCCTTGACCGCGCGGCTCATTCCCTCGGACGATACCGGCCCAGGCGCGCGCGAAGCCGATGTGATCACCTTCATCGACAGGCAGCTTGCCGGATATTACGGGCGGGGCCAGCGTTGGTACATGCAAGGGCCTTTTTCCGAACCGCTCGATACGCAAGGCTACCAGTCTGAGCAGCCGCCAGCTCAACTGATCCGCGACGGGCTGGCGGCGCTCGACGCACATTGCCTGGACAAACATGACGGACGCGGGTTCGCAGAGCTTTCCGAGGACGAACAGGATGCCGTCCTCACCGCACTCTACGAAGAGGAGATCGAGTTCGACGGATTGTCGGCGAAAGCATTTTTCGACTTCGTCCACGAGATCACGATCGAGGGTTTCTTCGCCGACCCGGTTTATGGCGGTAACCGCGACATGGCAGGCTGGCGGCTCGTCGGCTTCCCTGGTGCGCGCTACGACTACCGGGACTATCTCGACCACAACGGCGCGCAGATAGAAATGCCGCCCGTCGGTCTGATGGGGCGGCCCGAATGGAATTCACAGCGAGGATAGGGAGAGGGGCCGCATGGCGCAGAAGCTGCCGGCTGTAGACGTGGTTCTCGTGGGTTTCGGTTGGACGGCCTCGATCCTTGCGCAGGAATTGACAGAGGCAGGACTCGAGGTTCTTGCAATTGAACGTGGTGGGTGGCGTGACACGCCAACCGATTTTCCGACCACCCATGCACCAGATGAGCTTCGCTATTACTGGCGACACGCGATGTTCCAGGAGACCGCACAGGACACGCTGACCTTCCGCAACAATCGCACGCAGACAGCCTTGCCGATGCGCCGCTGGGGCTCGTTCCTGCCCGGCACGGGTGTGGGCGGCGGCGGTGTCCACTGGAACGGGCAGACATTTCGCTTCCTACCGTCCGACTTCGAGGCCAAAACCCATAATGAAGAGCGCTACGGTTCGCTTCCGCCGGAAATGACGGTGCAGGACTACGGCGTCACCTATGACGAACTTGAACCGCATTTCGACCGCTTCGAGAAGATCTGCGGCATTAGCGGCAAGGCGGGCAATATCCGCGGCTCGATCCAGGACGGCGGTAACCCCTTCGAGGGTTGGCGCTCGGACGAGTATCCCAACCCGCCGATGGAGATGACATTCTCCCAACACCGTTTCGAAGCCTCGGCACGTGAACTGGGCTACAGCCCTTATCCGGCCCCGTCGGCCAACTTGTCGCGTGCATATCGCAATCCGCTCGGTCTCGATCTCGCACCCTGCACCTATTGCGGCTTCTGCGAGAAGTTCGGCTGCGGCAATTATTCGAAGGCCAGTCCGCAGACGACGATCATTCCCGTTTTGATGAAGAAACCCAACTTCACGCTTCGCACCAATTGCGAGGTGCTGCATGTGGACAAATCAAGCGATGGCGCACGAGCGACGGGCGTCACCTATGTCGATGCGCAGGGCCAAGAATTCGAACAACCAGGCGAACTCGTTATTTTGTGTGGCTACCAGCTATCCAATACGCGGCTGATGATGCTCTCCGGAATCGGCGAAATCTATAATCCGTCGACGGGCCGCGGACTCGTCGGCAAGAACTACACCTATCAGGTGATGTCGAGCGTCGGCGTCTTCTTCGATGAGGAATACACCAATCAGTACATTGGTGCGGGCGCGCTTGGTATGGTCGTCGACGATTACAATGGCGACAATTTCGACCATTCCGGCCTCGGCTTCATCGGTGGAGCCTACATCGCGAGTTGGACCACGAATGCCCGACCGATCGAGAACCAGCCTTTGCCGGAAGGTGCGCCCGAATGGGGCGCTGGCTGGAAGCGTGCCATGCGCGACAACTTTCTCAAGTACACGTCGATCTCGATCCACGGCGCATCGATGGCTCACCGCGACAATTATCTGGACCTTGACCCAACCTACACCGACCGGTTCGGTCGCCCGTTGATGCGCATGACGTACGACTTCACCGACAATGACCGCCGACTGTCGGAACACATCACACCGGTCGCCGAGCAGATCGCGCGCGGGATGGGCGGGCGCGAGACGAAAACCAACCGTTTCACGGACGAGGCCTATGACATCGTCCCCTATCAGACCACGCATAATACTGGCGGCACTATCATGGGGACGTCGCCAGTTAACAGTGTGGTCAACCGCTATTTGCAAAGCTGGGACCTGCCGAACCTGTTCGTCATGGGGGCGGGGGTCTTCCCCCAGAACGCTGGCTATAACCCGACCGACACGGTCGCTGCGCTCGCCTACTGGTCAGCCGACGCCATTGTGAACCGATATCTGCGTGACCCCGGTCCATTGGTGCGCACATGAGACATGCCATCCCCTTAGCTGCCGCCGCTAGCCTGTCTGTCTTTTTGGATGACGTGCGGGCGCAAGACCTGTCCCATTCGCAAATCGAACGCGGTCGCTACATTGCGACGACTGCGAACTGCGCTGGTTGCCACACTGATGTCGACAATGACGGTACGCCATGGGCTGGCGGACTGGAGATGGAAACGCCTTTCGGTCCGATCACGACGCCGAACATCACTTTCGACGATGAAACAGGCATCGGGCTCTACAGCCGCGACGATTTCTGGAACGCGCTGCATCACGGCGTGCGCCGCGACGGTGCGCAACTCTATCCTGCTTTCCCTTATCCCTATTTCACCCGCATGCCGCGCGAGGATGTCGACGCTCTCTACGATTATCTCTCGACGATCCCGACCGTGCGCGCCGAGCACGAGCCAGAGGCCGAACTACCTGCACCTTTGCGTATCCGAGCGGCAGTGCGTGGTTGGAACTTTCTACACTTCGAACCAGGCGTCTTCGAACCCGATCCCGAAAAGTCCGACGCATGGAATCGTGGCGCATATCTGGTCGACGGTCCGGCACATTGCGGGGCCTGTCACACCGACAAGCACGTCACCGGCGGCGACAAGCAGAGCGAGTATCTGCGAGGTGGCGTTCTTGAGAATTGGTACGCGCCCAATATCAGAGGCGGCGAGAACGGTGGCATCTCGCACTGGAGCGATGAGGATATTGTCGAGTATCTTGGCACTGGCCGCGCCTCGCACACCATCGCTATGTCGCGCATGGGAGAGGTCGTATCCCTGTCGACCCAGCATATGACAGAGGATGATCTCAGCGCGATCGCCACTTATCTCAAAGATCTCGATGATGAGCCGCGCGAACCGGTCGACGTGCCGGATGAGCGGATCATGGCGGCCGGACAAGCCCTTTACTTTGACAATTGCGCCGCGTGCCACGTCTCGGATGGCAGCGGTGTCGACCACATCTACGCGCGCCTTGATGGATCGAACAAGGTCAATGCGGATGATCCGACGACGATTATCCGTGTCGTTCTGGAAGGCGCGCACGCCGAGCCGACCGAGGCGCGGCCAGCGCCGCTCGGCATGCCGGCCTTCGGCTGGAAGCTCTCGGACCTCGAAATCGCTGATCTTCTTTCTTATGTTCGCAATGCCTGGAACAACTCGGCCTCGCCGATTAGCGGGAGCGACGTCGCCGATTTGCGCGAAGTCCTCAGCGGAGATTAGCGGCCATGATGCGCTTGGAGCGGCGGCGTCCTGATGATCTCAGTTTCGCTGCCCAGCCCTGTTTCTTTCAGCCGCACTCGTGCGCCGTAGTCGTACTTCTTTCGGACGGAACGATTTGTATATGCTGCGTAGCCGAGGCCAGCCCCGATGGTCACGACCGCCCAATGCTCGACGTCGCCCATCCTTGCCGCCTCGCTCAGTCCCTGAACCACCGCGTCATTGTGGAAGGATGATCTTGCATCCGTTCGATGATGACAACGGCTCGGTGCGGGCGAGGAACGGAAATGCATCTCTCTTTCTCGTGCATTGGTAACCGGTGTATGGCATGCTGGAAGGTGCCGATAGCGCGTATTGCTGGAGGACGGGTTGATGCTCGTCAGGAGTGCGGCCACGAGGCCACAGAGCGGAGTAAGAGCAAGAAGTTTCTGGCAATTCAATTGGGTTGACATTCGGGACCTGGTCGTCGAGGCTCGCGCTATGCACTTTACAAAGCGCCATCACCTTGCTCTGCACAAGGTATGTCCGATCGCAGGACATTGACCCCGGCCCGGTAGCGTCGCGCCCCGGCCGTGGGAACACTGGCTTACGCATCATCGCTCCAAGCCGAGCCCTTTCAGCGACATCCCATCTAAGAAAATTGAAAACAGTCGCAGCGATGCCAAGATGCGTCCGCGGCTATCCGCTGTAGCAGGTCCAGGAATGGCAACGGAATCCCAGAGACGGCGTAAGCCCGCCATCACGCTGACACGCACCGATCACGACCGACTGTCCCGGCTGGCAGAGTCCGCTCCAGCACACAACGCCGATATCGCTGAGCAGCTCTTCCAGGAGCTCGACCGAGCCCGCGTCGTGGCCGACGAGCGCATCGCAGCGAGCGTCGTGCGGATGGGCTCACGACTTCGCTTTTCTTCCGACGCTGGTGCAGACCGTACGGTGACGATCGTCTTTCCTGGCGAGGCGGACATCGCCGCCGGCAAGATTTCAATCCTGACACCGATCGGCGCTGCATTGATCGGGCTGTCTTCGGGTCAGTCTATTGAGTGGACTGCCCGAGACGGCCGGACACACCGGCTGAGAGTCGAATGTGTCGATGAAACAGCAATGCGCACTGAAGCGCGCGACGCGGCGCGGGCGCTCTCATGACCTATATCGGATCGCTCTGCCGTCTTTCTCTTTTCGGGGGGTGCCTCCTCGCAGGATCGTAGCCCCTGCGCCGCCTTGCGTGGCCAGGGGATTCTCCAATGCCGTGTCAAGGAACCTGCTCCCGAGCGGGAGCGATGGAGAACTGCGATGTCGACCGAAAATTGCATCCTTTCAACCAAGGACTTCACGATCCTCGAGGTCATGCGAGACCGACGCGTTGGAACCGATGATCCGTTAAGTCCGATCCTTGAGCAAAAGCTCCTGTCCGCAACCGTCATGTTCCGCGAAGACATCCCTGCGGACGTCGCGACGTTGAGCAGCCGGGTCACCTTCAGCGTCGACGGCCGTGATCCTGACACGCGGGTGATCTCACATGATCGAATGGCGGCGTCCGTCGGCATGTTCCTGCCCATCACGATGAATCGTGGGCTGGCACTCTTGGGGCTCCGTGAAGGCCAGACCTTCCGCCTAGTGACGCGGAAGCATCGTATGGAAGATGTCCGACTGGAGAAAGTGCAGTATCAGCCCGAGGCTGCAAGGCGGGAGAAGGAGGCGCTGGAGCGAAGAACTAAACCTTCAGCGAAGCCCACATTCAAGCTCATACGTGGCGCGCTTTACGGCGCTACCGTCCCAGGATTCCGACAGTCTGACGATTTCTGTGACCCGGATCCGTCTGCCGCGTGACGCTTGCCACGGAAGCCAGGTCACGGCCGCAGGGAAATCCCGGCGGTAGCCGATCACCGGCGTATTTTCTGACGATGAGGCATATTCCATGAAAGTGCTTGTTTTGGGCGGCGGCGTAATCGGTGTGACAACCGCTTACTATCTCGCCAGGTCCGGACATGAGGTCGAGGTCGTCGAGCGACGTGAAGGTCCGGGCGCGGAGACGAGTTTTGCCAATGCGGGACAAATCTCGCCTGGCTACGCGTCTCCCTGGGCCGGACCAGGCGTGCCGCTGAAGGCGCTCAAATGGCTCACGATGAAGCATGGGCCACTGGTTATCCGTCCAGACGCCGACCCGGCGATGTGGGCATGGCTGTTTCGAATGCTGCGCAATTGCACGTCGCATCGCTATGCGGTCAACAAGGCCCGTATGGTGCCGCTGGCGGAATACAGCCGCGATTGTCTGCGAGAACTGCGCAAGGAGACCGGCATCACCTATGACGAGCGAAGTCTGGGCACGCTTCAACTGTTTCGCACATCCAAGCAGCTGGACGACGTTGCCAAGGACGTGGACGTGCTAAGGCAGTTTGGTGTCGCCTACGAGGCTCTGGATCATCGAGGATGTATCTCAGCCGAGCCGGCTCTGGCCCATGCACGCACGGATTTCGTAGGTGGGTTGCGACTCCCACAAGACGAGACGGGCGATTGCAATATCTTCACGTTAAGGCTCGCGGCCGCCGCTTCGGAGCTGGGCGTCCGTTTCACTTATGGGACGACGATTCACTCGGTCTGCATGGATGGGCGGAGCGTTACCGACGTGATGACCTCGAGTGGTTTGCACGTTGCCGATGCCTATGTCATGGCGCTGGGCGTGCATGGGGCCACGATGGCGCGCAAGCTTGGGCTCAAATTGCCTCTGTATCCCGTCAAGGGCTACTCACTGACCATTCCGATATCCAATGAAGCTCTGGCTCCAATGTCGACCATCATGGATGAAACTTACAAGATCGCCATCACGAGACTTGGCGACAGGATTCGCGTTGGAGGAACTGCTGAAATTGCGGGCTTCGATCTTTCTCTCCGGCCCGGTCGCCGCGCAGCGCTGGAACGTTCTGTCGCCGATCTGTTCCCTTGCTCCGGCGATGTCGGCAGGGCCAGTTTCTGGTGCGGGTTGCGTCCGATGACGCCGGATGGCCCTCCCGTGGTCGGCGCGACGCCGCTCGAACGTCTTTATATCAACACGGGTCATGGTACGCTGGGATGGACGATGGCATGCGGGTCCGGACGCGTCGTAGCCGATATCGTCAGCGGCAGAGTTCCCGGGATCGACACTCGGTGCCTAAACATCGCTCGTTACGGCCAGACTCGTCGCCGTTCCCGCGATCATCACGCGGCTTGATCCTGCAGCATCCTGTCGATAGGCAGGCCATTTCGATACGAAGAGGCAGATATTGGCTATCAGTGATCATCCCGGCCTGTTTTTTTGGTCCGGAGCATCGGAGGAAACCCGTCAGGAGGCGCGCGCACTGTTAGGCACGATCGTCGGTGATGATGTCGAAGAACTCGTCGGCAAGTTCTATTCGACGTTTCTCGTGCATGACGAAGCATCCGCATTCATCAGTCATTCAGTGGTCAGCGAGCGTTTAAACCTTTCCCTCCGAAACTGGCTTCTAGATCTTGTCCAGATGAACCCATATGCGGATCTGACATCGTTCGACGAGCGTCAGGTCAAGATCGGCGAAATTCATGCCAGGCTGAAAATTCCAAATCATCTGGTTATGGAAGGCATGACTCTGTTGAAGACAGAGATATCGATCAGGGTCGCGGAGAGCGATCTCGACGTCCAATCGGCGACACGCACGATCATCCTGCTTGGCGAAGTCATCGATTATGCGATGCGCTTGATGACCGCCGCCTATGTTTCCGACACAAAAAGACGGGTGCAGACCGATGAGGCGTTCCGTCTGTTTTCGCTTGGGCAAGATATCAATCTTGAGCGGGAGACCCAACGTGCTGCGCTTATGGAATGGAGCCAATCAGTTCTTTTCGGCATGTTGGGTCACGGTTCCAACAAGGTAGCCAGCCCGCTGTCTGCCTCGCCCTTCGGGCTGTGGGTACGACATCGCGCGTCAGTCCTTTTTCAAGGCTCGGCGATTCTTGCCAGTATCGAGAGGCTGATGCATGAGGTCGATACCAACGTTCTCGCATCTGTGTCCGATAACCAAGCTGAAGCCGTTGCCGAACTTCATCGCCACATCGACGAGGTCAAATTCCTCCTGAACGATCTTTTTCAGGCCGCTGCGAATGTCGAAAATGGCCGGGATCCTCTCACGCGAACCCTCAACCGACGTTTCCTGCCGTCTGTTCTGGCGCGCGAAATCACCTTGGCCAAAAGCTCGACGACATCTTTAAGCGTTCTTATGGTCGATATCGACCACTTCAAATCGGTCAATGATACACACGGCCATTCTGCCGGCGATTTGGCATTGAGCCATACAGCAGAAATTCTGCTTAATTCGGTGCGGGCTAGTGACTTCGTCTTTCGCTACGGTGGTGAAGAGTTTTTGATCGTGCTCGTCGAAACGGATCGGAACGAGGCGTCCCATGTTGCAGAGCGCATCCGTCAACAGGTCGAAGACACCCCGATTTCGGTCTCGGATCAGGAAGTTCTAAACGTTACGCTCTCCATCGGGGTCGCGAGTTACGATGGCCATCCGGACTACCAATACCTTATCAATGCGGCAGACAAGGCCCTTTACAGCGCCAAACAAGGCGGGAGAAACCGCGTGACGCTGGCAGTGGCTGCCTGAAGCATCTATGACTTCACGAACCTGTAGCCATGTAGACCACAGGTTTTTACATGGAATATAGCGTCACCGTACAACTAGTACCGGGATAGGGCTTTGCGCCAGAACCTCGGCGGTCTGACTTCCGAGCAGAAGGCGGCTAACCCCGCGCCGGCCGTGCGACGACATCACGATCAGGCTGCATCTGAGGCTATCGGCCGCCTCCAGAATCGCGGCGGCCGCGCCCTTGTTTGGCACGTGGATCGTTTCAGCCGGAACGCCCATGCGTTCCGCGGAAGCCTTGACGGCAGTCAGTTTTTCTTCGGCCGATCTTGCCCGGTCCGCTTCATAGCTTTGATAGGCCTCTGGGTCCGACAGCCACCCCTCTCCGTAGGCCACCGCCGCAAGGGCTTCGGTCGCGGTCACCACGGTTACCTTGCTGTTGAGTGCCTTCGCCAGCGAAAGCGCGTGGTCGACGCCGCGCTGCGCAAATTCCGAGCCGTCGGTTGAAACCAGAATATGGTCGTACATCGCATTGCCTCTCTTTGTGCTTTTGCCTTACGCTATAGCTGCTTCGTGCTCCCTGTCGGTGCAGTTTTATTCGTCGCGTGCAATGCCAAGATGATCCAGATCAAAATTGCCGCCCAAGATTTCGTCTATGACCAGATCGATCCAAGCAAAACTCTAACATCCTAAATATGCAGGCATTCATATTTCTAATTTGCGACAATGGAGCGGTACATTGACATCGGAGCCGTCTCCGGCGTTCAAGCAGGACAGCGACAACGAATTCGCGCTGGCCGCAGTCAGGTCGGTCGCGCTTCTCGGCCGTGACTTTCCGGGTCTAAGGCCCGCTTTTGCAATCGAGCAGGGACAGAACGTTGCGGCGGGCGAACTGCTGTTCACCGACCGCAGGCGACCGGAGATCCGCCACGTCGCACCCGTCGCGGGCCGCATTCGCGACATTTCCCGCGGCGCACGCCGCAGCCTCGACGCGCTTGTGATCGATATCGACGGAGACGCGTCGCGCATTTTCAGTGTTCCGGCGGCACCCGATCGCCAAAGCCTGATTGCCTTGCTTCTCGAAAGCGGGCTGTGGCCGTCTCTGCGGGCGCGCCCTTTCGGGCGTATCGCCGATCCGGCCGGACGTGCCGACGCCTTGTTCATCACCGCCATCGACACCGCCCCGCAGGCACCTGATCCCGTTGTCGTCATCCGCGCCCATCGCGACGATTTCGTGCGGGGGGCGGTTGCGCTCGCAATGCTACCCGAAGGCACGACATGGGTTTGCAAGGCCAAGGGCGCCGACATTCCCGATGTCGCGGGAACGCGACCCGCCGACTTTTCCGGTGCCCATCCGATGGGGCTGCCGGGAACGCATATCCACAAGCTCCACCCCGTCGGACGGGGCCGTCTGGTCTGGCAGATCGGTTATCAGGACGTGATCGCGCTCGGCCATCTCCTGGGGACGGGACGCATATGGGGCGAGCGCGTCGTTTCGGTTGCCGGCCCGGCGATCCTTTCTTCCGAACTCTTTCGCATGCCGATGGGCGCGTCGTTGCGCGACCTGACGGCGGGGCAAATCACAGGCACGCCGCGCCTTCTTTCCGGCTCGCCGCTTGACGGGTACCCCGACCATTATCTCAGCCGCTACCATCTCCAGGTCACTGCGCTGCCACATCGCGCGCCTTCGAGGGAGCCAGCAGGGGCGCTCGCACTGTTGCAGCGCTTCCTTGCGCGCAGGCCCGAAGCCCTGGTGCCCAACGCTGCGCATGAAGGCGCCGCGCCCGCCGGCGTCCTGGCCGTCCCGTTCCTGCGCGCCATCAGCATCGGAGACGTAGAGACGGCCGAACGGCTCGGCGCGCTCGAACTCGTCGAGGAGGATATGGCGCTTTTGTCGAGGATCGACGGCGTCGACTACGGCGCGCTCCTGCGCCGCACGCTGGACGATCTGGAGGCCGCGTTATGATCTGGCCCGCCTTCATCGCCCCCGGCTCGGCATTCCGCCACAGCGTTTTCCCCGCTCTTCTCGGGCTGGCGCTGCCGCTTGCCGCGATCCTACTCCTGCAAGGTCCGGTGGTCCTACCGAGGATCGTGCTGCTTCTCATTGTGACGCTCTTCTGGCAGGCGCTGTTCTGCCGTGTGCGCGGCCGCGCCATGGAGCCGAGCGGCATCGTGACCGCGCTTTTGGTCGCCATCCTCGTTCCCGCCGACGCGCCGTTCTGGCAACTGGCCCTCGGTATGACCTTCGGCATCGTCATCGGCGAGCAAATCTTCGGCGGCCGGGGGCGCAATTTTGTGCATCCCGCCGTCGTGGTGCTCGCTTTCGTCATGTTTTCCTTCACGGATGCGACCTATCGCGCCGGACCGGACATTCCAGTCTGGACGCTCCTGCCCGCTCTGGTTCTACTTCTGGTCACCGGACAGGCGGCACGGCGCATCCTTCTCGGCTTCGCGATCGCCATGCCGCTGGTCCTGTGGGCCGTCGGCGGGGAACCGGCCGCGCCGTTCCTGTCCGGTGCGATCGTTTTCGCCGTGCTCTACCTCGCCGCCGATCCGGTCGCCTCGGCGTCGACAAATCCGGGGCGCGTCATTCACGGTCTTCTCGTCGGGACGCTCGCCGCGCTGTTCTCGCAAGCGGGCGAACTCTTCGGCTCCGTCGTCTTCGCGATCCTCATGGCGTCGATCTTCGCGCCGACGATCGACCAGATCATCATCGCGCTCCACATCCGCCGGAGGGCCGCGCGCCATGGCTGACCGATCGATCTTCCGCGTCTGGCGCGCGTTTCTCGCGCGGCCGAACGACGACCGGGTGAAGACGCTCGGCGTCGCCTTCCTCGTCGCGCTTGGCTGCGGGTTGACCGTCTCGATCGCGGCTGTAACGCTGCGGCCGGTTCAGCAGGCCAATATCGAAGGCCAGCGGCAGGCGCGCATGACGTCGATGCTCGCCGCGCTTCCCGGCATCGGCGACATTCTGGCCGATGCCGGCGCGGACGCGGTCGAGACCCGCGTCGTCGATCTCGACACCGGCCGCATCGACGACGAAATCGATCCCGCCACCTTCGACCAAAATGCGGCCGCGGCTGATCCGAACGCCAGCACCGACCTTTCGCGCCGCGAGGATCTTGCCGGCATCGGCCGGCGCGAAAACCACGCGCTTGTCCATTTCGTGCGCCGCGAAGGCGAACTGGCGCTGGTCGTGCTGCCGGTGCGCGGCTCCGGCTACCAGTCCACGATCCGCGCCTATCTCGCACTCGAGGCGGATCTCGACACGGTCGCCGCGCTCGCCGTCTACGAGCAGGGCGAGACGCCGGGGCTCGGCGCGCGCATCGCCGACGCGCCCTGGCAGGCGCAGTGGAGCGGCAAGCGCGTCTTCGACGAGACCGGCGAGCCGGTCATCGAAGTGGTCGGCGCGGGCGCGTCGGGACCGCACCAGGTCGACGGAATCTCGGGCGCGACGGTCACCGGCTTTGCCGTTTCCGACATGATTCAGTTCTGGACCGGCCCGCGCGGCTACGGCCCCTTCCTCAACGCCTTGCGTGACGGAGACATCGAATGAGCCTGATGGCACGGCTTTACGACCCGCTGGTCGACAAGAACCCGGTGACCGTCCACATCCTGGGCATCTGCTCGGCACTCGCCGTCACCACCTCCATGTCGACCGCGTTGACCATGTCGGTGGCGCTGACCGTCGTCCTGGCCCTGTCGGCCGGCATCATCAGCCTGATCCGCCGGCACATTCCATCCTCGATACGCCTGATCGTGCAGATCACCATCATCGCCTCGCTGGTCATCGTCGCCGACCAGATCCTCCAGGCCTATGCCTACGAGATGAGCCAGCGGCTGTCGGTCTTCGTGTCGCTGATCGCCACCAACTGCATCGTGCTTGGCCGCACGGAGGCCTATGCGATGCACAATCCGCCGGTCCCCTCGATGGTGGACGGCATCGGCAACGGGCTCGGTTACAGCCTCGTCCTGATGATCGTGGCGGCGATCCGAGAACTCTTAGGCTCCGGCTCGCTGTTCGGCATGGCCGTCCTGCCGCTGGCGAGCGAGGGCGGCTGGTACGTTCCGCTGCGCCTGATGCTCCTCGCGCCCAGCGCCTTCATCATCCTCGGCCTGATGGTCTGGGCGGTGAGAAGCTGGCGCACGCGCCAGATCGAGGTGCGCGAGTTCGAACTGCGGCACCCGCAGCGGGAGGCGCGCACATGATCGACCTTTTCCAGCGCTCGATCTTCGAGGAGAACCTGGCGCTCTCCTTCTTCCTCGGAATGTGCACCTTCCTCGCCGTGTCGAAGCGGGTGGAGACCGCCTTCGGCGTCGGCATCGCCCTGATAGTGGTGCAGTCGCTCTCCGTCCCGCTCAACTACCTGCTGCACGCCTATCTGCTTTCGGCAGGCGCGCTCGGCTGGCTCGGCCTGCCCAATGTCGATCTAGGCTTCCTGCGATTGATCACCTTCATCGGCATCGTCGCGGCGATGGTGCAGATCATCGAGATGCTGCTCGACCGCTACATTCCCGCACTCTACCGCGCGCTCGGCATCTACCTGCCGCTGCTCGCCATCAACTGCGCGATCATCGGCGGCTCGCTCTTCATGGTCGAGCGGCAATACGATCTCGCCGAAAGCGCGGTCTTCGGGCTGGGCACCGGCATCGGCTGGGCGCTGGCGATCGTCACGCTCGCCGCCATCCGCGAAAGGCTGCGCTATGCCGACATTCCCAAGGGCCTCGAAGGGCTCGGCATCGCCTTCATCGTCACCGGGCTGATGTCGATGGGATTCTCCGCCTTCCTGGGAGTGCGCATCCTGTGACGGAGATCGTCCTCGCCCTTCTCTTCCTCGCCGTGCTTCTGGTGGCGCTCGCCGCCATGCTCAACACGGTGCGCGAATATCTTCTGCCCGCCCGTCCCGTGACCATCACCGTCAATGGCGAGCGCGAAGTCTCCGGCTCGGCGAACTTCAAGCTTCTCGACATATTGAACGGCGGCGGCATCGCCGTGCCGTCCGGCTGCGCGGGCGCGGGCACATGCGGGCTTTGCCGCGTCTCCGACGTGACGGACGGCGGCGATCCCCTGCCGACCGAAAAGGCGCGCCTGACGCCGACCGATCTGCGCGACGGCGTGCGCCTCGCCTGTCAGGTCGTGGTGCGCTCCGACCTTTCCGTTACGGTGCCGGACGAGGTGCTGGGTGTTACGACCATGGCCTGCACGGTCATGTCTACGAAAAGCGTGACACCGCTGATCAAGGAGATCGTTCTGGCATTGCCCGCAGACGCCGGTTTCGACTTTCGCGCCGGCAATTTCGTGCAGGTCATCGCGCCGGCATATGCCCTTGCCTACAAGGACATCGCCATCGACGCGCCCCACCGCGCGGCATGGGAAAAGCTGGGCCTCTCGAAGCTCGTGGCAACGGCGGACGAACCGGTGAGCCGGGCCTATTCCGTCGCAAGCCGTCCGCAGGATACCGGCCAAGTCGTGCTCAATATCCGCCTCGCAACGCCGCCGCCCGCTGTTCCCTCCGCGCCGCCCGGCATCGTTTCGTCCTGGCTTTTCAGCCTCAAGCAAGGCGATGCGGTCGAGATCGCCGGTCCTTACGGGCATTTCGGCGCGCAGGAAACGAACAAGGAAATGGTGTTCATCGGTGGCGGCGTCGGCATGGCCCCGCTGCGCGCCATCATCTTCGACCAGCTCGAACGGCTGGGCACGAACCGGAAGATCAGCTTCTGGTATGGCGCGCGCTCCAGGGGAGAACTCTTCTACGCCGAGGAATTCGACGCGCTCGCGGCAAAACACGGGAACTTCCGCTGGGTGCCGGCGCTCTCCGAGCCGGCGGCGGGCGACGACTGGCAGGGCGAAACCGGCTTCGTCCACGATGTCGCCCTGCGCGCCTATCTGCGCGACCACCCCGCGCCGGAGGACTGCGAATACTATCTGTGCGGCCCGCCATTGATGATCGAGGCCGTCTACGCCATGCTCGATGAATGCGGCGTGGAGACAACCAGTATCTTCAATGACGATTTCGGGATCTGACGCCATGACGACGCGCCGCGATCTACTTCTCGCACTGGCCGGATTTTCCGCCGCATCGCTGCTGCCGCGCATCGCGATGGCGAACGACATGCTGCGCCTATCTGGCCGCGCCTTCGGAACGAGCTGGCGGGTGACGCTGGCGAACGTGCCCGATACGTCGGGGCTTGCCGACCGGATTTCAGCGATCCTCGACGCGGTCGACCGGGAGATGAGCCCGTTTCGCGCCGACTCCGAACTCGGATTGCTCAACGCCGCCGCCAACACCGAATGGCACGAGGTGTCGGCCGCCTTCTGCAAGGTGGCCCGCGCCGCGCAGGCCATGCAGGCGGAGAGCGGCGGCGCGTTCGACCCGCGCGTCGGTCCGGCCGTTCACCGCTACGGCTTCGGCCCGATCGAAGGGCAACGGACGGCAAGCGGCGCTGAATTCGAAATCCACGGCACGCGCATCCGCAAAGGCGATGCACGGCTGACGCTCGATCTGTGTGGCATCGCGAAGGGCCACGCCGTGGACCGTGTCGCCGCGCTTCTTTCCGGGCTCGGGCACGAGGCTTTCCTCGTCGACATCGGCGGCGAGTTCGCTGCGCGCGGCAGGCGGCCGGATGGCGCGGGCTGGCGCGTCGGCATCGAGGACCCGCTGACCGGCGGCGTCCGGCGTGTCGTGGCGCTCGGCGACAGGGCGCTGGCGACCTCCGGCGATCGCGTGAACGGCTACACCCACGCCGATCGCCGCTACAGCCACACGATCGACCCCGCCACCGGCGAGCCCGTCAGGACCGAAGTCAGCTCGGTTTCGGTCGTGGCAGGCGACGCCATGACGGCCGACGCGCTCGCTACCGCGCTTCTGGTGATGGGCCCGGAGCGCGGCATGGCGCTTGCCGACAAACACGGCGCAGGCGCGTTCTTCCTTCTTCGTGCGGGCGACGGGCTTGCCGGGATCGACAATTCCGCCTTCCGCAAGATCTCCCTGGAGCCATGACATGGAAACGGTTCTCGCCGCCGTCGTTCTCATCGCGCTCGCCATGACCGGGCTCGCCGTCGGTGTCCTTTCCGGGCGTGGCGCGATCAAGGGATCATGCGGAGGCATTGCCTGCCAGGGCGCATGCCATGCCTGCCCGAACCGAAAGGGAAAAGAGGCGCCATGAACCACTCGATCGCCACCGTCGCCGACCATATGAAGGTCGAACTCGTTACGCTTTCGCCCGAAACGGAGATCGTGCAGGCGGTCGCCACCCTTTTGAAGGCGGGCGTTTCGGGAGCCTGCGTGGTGGACGATGCGGGCGAACTCGTCGGCGTCCTGTCGAAACGCGACTGCCTCAAGGCGGCGCTCAACGCCTCCTATTACAAGCAATGGGGCGGCGCGGTCGAAGACTACATGGCGCGCGACCTCGAAACGCTCGATGCCGGGCTCGACATCGTCGCGGCCGCCGAGCGGATGGTGGAAAGCTCGTTCCGCCGTTTTCCGGTCACCCGCCACGGGCTTCTCGTCGGCCAGATCAGCCGCACCGACGTCCTTGAGGCGCTCAGCACCCAGTGGCGCTGATTTTCCCACGTGGTTTGAGCCAGATCAAGGCGCGGGCCGCTTATCACCCTATCGTCGCGTCGAAACAGCAAAGGAGACGATCCATGGCGACCATGTCCCGCCGTCTTTTCATATCGAGCGCCGCGCTTGCGGCCGGAGCCGCGACGGCCCTTCCGGCAGCCGCTCAGGATGCAGGGGGAACCGCTTCGGTCTCGCTCGAAACGGCTTTGCGTCAACGGCAGTCAATCCGCAATTACGGCCGCGACGATGTCGAGGAAGATCAACTCCTGCGTCTTCTATGGGCTGCCGGCGGCATCAACCGTCCCGAGGACGGCGGACGCACGGCGCCCTACTGGCAGGCGCGGGCCGTCGACATCTATATCGTGCGCGAGACAGGCGTCACGCTTTACGATCCCGAAGGCGAGATGCTGACGGACGTTCTGGACGAAGACATTCTCGACGTCATCAGCCCGCAGGGCTTCGTCGCCCGTGCGCCGGTCGTCCTCGTCTACGTCTCGCGGCAGGCCGCGCTGGTCGAGGCCACCGACCGTGACCGTGCAGATCCGTCGCTGGCGATTGGCGCGCACGTCAACACTGCGATGATGGCGCAGAACGTCTATCTCTTCTGCGCGGCCGAAGGGCTCGGCACCTGCCTTGTCGGCGGAGCGGATCGCCCGGCCATCGCCGAGGCGCTGTCGCTCGGCGAGGACGATCTCGTCACCTACGTGCAGCCGGTCGGCCACGCACGCTGACGGCCGACGGTAAGGCTCCCGCTCGCCAAGGGGCGGGGGCTTTCAGGCCATAAGGCCACTCGTCGTGGCGACAATCTCGCCTTCCGCGCCCGCACCGAGACCCGCTGCATTGGCCTCGTCGGTGTCGATATGCATCTCGGTGACCGAATCCTTACCGACGCGCACGAGCGTTCCCGAAAAAGTCAGCGTGCGCTCGCCGTCGCCGATCCGCACCGCTACTTCCTGTCCGTCGACCAGACCGAGGCGCGCGGCGTCGGATGCATTGGTGTGGATATGGCGCGCCGCCACGATCAGGCCGTCGGTCTCGATGCTTCCCGCAGGGCCGAGCAGCCGGACGGTCGGCGTGTCAGTCAGCTTGCCGCTGTCGCGCACCGGCGGCTCCACACCGAGTGCGAAGCCGTCCGTGCGCGAGATTTCGACCTGTACGCGGCTGCGCAGCGGGCCGAGGATAGCGATGCGTTCGAGCCTACCCTTCGGCCCCTCGATCGCCACGCGTTCCTCGGCTACCCAATGACCGGGCTGGCGCAGCGGAGCCTTCGGCTTCAGTTGATATCCCTCGCCAAACAAAGCGGCGACCGCAGCGGCGTCGAGATGGCAATGGCGAGCGGAGACGGCGACCGGTATCGACACGGTGACGGCGGCAGGCCGCTCCAGAAGCGCGGCGACCTCGCGTGCGATCATCAGTTGTTCGGCCGTTTCGGTAACCAGCACTTGCACGCGCGAGCCGTAGGCCTGCACCTGCGGCGCGGCGTAATCGGAAAGGTCGACCGACTTGTTGCGGTCGATGTCGAGCTTCAGGCCGAGGAATTCCAACCCGTCGCAGATGCGCCGACGCATGGACGGGGAGTTTTCGCCTATGCCGCCGGTGAACACCACGGCATCGAGGCCCCCCATGGCGGCGGCATAGGCTCCGATATATTTGCGCGCCCGGTATGCGACGAGTTCGACGGCAAGCTGCGCGTCGGCGTCGCCTTCGGCGGCGCGTTCCTCGACATTACGCAGGTCGGACGAGCCGGTCAGGCCCTTGAGCCCGCTCCCCTCGTTAAGCGCAGCCTCGATCTGCGCGATCGACAGGCCGAGCCTGCGATTCAGGAAGGCGAAGATGCCGGGATCTACATCGCCCGAACGCGTGCCCATCACCAGCCCTTCGAGCGGCGTCATGCCCATGGAGCTGTCGATGCTCTCGCCGAGGCTGATCGCGCAGGCGCTCGCGCCGTTGCCCAGATGCAGGCTGATGAGCTTCAGATCGCGCAGCTTCCGTCCGATTTCCGCCGCAGCGCGCTCTGCGACGTACCGATGCGACGTCCCGTGAAAACCGAACCGGCGCAGGCCCGCCTCGCGCCAGGCCTTCGGCACGGCGTAGGTCGAGGCGCGGGGCGGATTGGCAAGGTGAAACGAGGTGTCGAACACAGCGGCCTGAGGCAGGTCGGGCCAAAGCTCGCGCGCCGTTCGTACGCCGGCGAGACCCGCCGGATTGTGGAGCGGAGCCAGCGGCACGAGTGCCTCGATCTCATCGATGACGGCGTTGTCGATCAGCGCCGGCCCGGCGAAAGTCTCACCACCATGAGCGATGCGGTGGCCAATGGCATCGGGGCGGCCAAGACCCCGCGCCTCCAGAACGCGGGGCACCGCCGCGATCGCGGCTTCCAGACTGCCGAAATCCGTTTTTCCTTCTTCGCGCCCGGCATCCGTCTCGATGCGATAGCTGCATTCGCGGCCGTCGAACCGGTCATAGGTTGCCTTGAGGATGTGACGTTCGGAACCGACGGTTTCAAACAGCCCAAACTTCAGGCTTGAACTGCCGGCATTGAAGACGAGTATAGGGATGGGGCGGTCTCCGGTTCGGTCCGGCGCGAATGTCGCCGACGCACCGATGATAGGGGGTGCGATGCGCCCGCGTCCATCCGGTTTCGCCGAAAGCCGTCCTCAGTGGGACATCAGCACCGGTAGTCGCAAATCTGCAAGGACGCTCGCGGTGGCGCCGCCGAGGATGAAATCGCGCAGTCGCGAATGACCGAAGCCGCCCATGACGAGCATATCGCATTCCTGCTCCAGCGCAGCCTTTTGCAAGGCTTCGCCGACCGGCGTGCCGATGCGGGAGACGAGGTGAGGCCTGGCGGAGCGCCCGGCCCGGCCGAGCGCGGCGACGATGCGTTCGCTCGTTTTCGCCGCCTCGATGCGCTTTTCATCGCCCACGACCAGAATTTCGATCCCGGCATCGGGAAACAGCGCCAATGCGTCGCCGAAGGCGCGCGCAGCGACGCGGCTACCATCCCAAGCCACCGCGATCCGGTGTATGTCGAGATTTCCCGCGGCGGAGGGAACGAGAATTACAGGCCGTCCCGATCCGAACGTCAGTGCCTCGGCCAGCAGACCATCCGCTTCGATGCCCGGTCGGACAAGCACTAGCGAGAGGTCGCAATGGCGCGCAGTCTCGACCGCCTGCGCCGCGAAATCCGCTGGGTATGACCGGATATGAGCCAAGTCGAAAGGCACATCCAGTCGCAAGGCGGCTGCGACGAGCAGTGCGCCTGCCGCCTTGGCATCCTCCCGGCTTCGCTGTTCCAGTTCCTGGCGGATCGACGGAATGTCAATCACCATACCGCCCAGAGCGGAGGCGATCTGGGGCGTGACAAGTTCCTGCACGACGACTTCGAGACGACCGCCAAGCGATTTCGCGGCTGCCGCCAGCGCGGCGCATTCGCCCTCGGCCGGCAGCTTCACCGTCGTCGAAATCGGAAGATGGATCAGGCGCATGAATTTGATCTCCGGTTGCGAATTGGCGGGCAGGGGTCCTTATTTGCGATTTCCCTGCCAGGTCAGATCAGCAAAGCAGACCATGCCGGCGAAACCGCCGAAGACGGCAACGATGCCGGTGAGGACGAGGATCGTTTCGATAGGCATGACGGTTCTCCTTGTTGTCACTGAACCATCGCCTTCGTCGCGATGTAACGTTTTGATCCAGGTCAAGCTTTCGCGTGCTGACGGCAAAAAGGCCGAAGCATCGGCTCCGGCCCTTCCGTTCGGCATGAAGATCGGCGGTTCAGACCGGAGGCTTGCCGCGATCCTCACGCATCTCGAACCACATCGCATTGAGTATGGCGAAGGTGCAGGCGAGACCGACGCCAAGAATCCAGGCGAAATACCACATGATGAAATCTCCTTAGTAGGCGTTCGGGTTGCGCGAGAGGCTTTCCGTCGTCACCGGCCCGCGCATGACGCGGAAGACCCACGTCGTGTAGGCCAGGATGATCGGCATGAAGATGACCGTCGCGATCAGCATAATGAACAGCGTCAGATGGCTGGACGAGGAATCCCAGACCGTCAGGCTGAAGCGCGGACCGGCGGAGGACGGCAGAAGGAAGGGGAAGAGCGACAGACCCGCCGTCGAGACGATGCCGAAGCTCGACGTGGCGGCGGCGAGGATCGCGACGACGTGCCATCGCAAATAGAGCGCCAACGCCACCAGAACCGCCGCGCCGGAGCCGAGCGCCGGCGCGACGATCATCCACGGATAGGCTGCATAGTTCGACAGCCAGCCGCCCGCGACGACCGCGACTTCCTTGGCGAGTGGATCGGAGAAGCCGTCGGTCGCGATCTCGCCGGAGATCACGTAGCCATCGATCAGTCCCGTCCAGATCCCGCCGAGCGCGAACAGGAGCGCCGTCAAAACCGCGCTTGCCGATCCATAGGTACGCGCCCGCGACGCGATCGCGCCTTCCGTGCGCTTGGCGATGACCGTCGCTCCCATCGTCACGCACATGCCGAGGCTGACGAGACCGCACAGAAGTGCATAGGGCATCAGGAGACCGAGGAAATTGCCGTCATAGAAGATGCGCATGGTGGAATCGAACCGGAAGGGTGCGCCCAGAAGCACGTTGCCGACCGCGACGCCGAAGATCAGCGCCGGCACCGCGCCGCCGACGAACAGCGCCCAGTCCCATGCCGAGCGCCAGCGCCCGTGCTCGACCTTGCCGCGAAACTTGAAGCCGACGGGCCGCAGGATCAGTGCCAGCAGGATCACGATCATTGCGAGGTAGAAGCCGGAGAAGGATACGGCGTAAAGAGGCGGCCAGGCGGCGAAGATCGCTCCGCCGCCCAGCACCAGCCAGACCTGGTTCCCCTCCCAGGTCGGGCCTGACATGTTGAGGAGCACGCGGCGCTCCTCGTCCGTGCGGGCGACGGCCGGCAACAGCGCGCCGACGCCCAGATCCATTCCCCCCATGATGGCGAAGCCGATCAGGAGGACGCCGAGCAATCCCCACCAGATGAGCCGCAGCGTCGTGTAGTCGATCGGGATGTTTTCCATGATCCGTGTTCCTTAAGCGCGGGCCGGTTTGGCGGCGGCGTTGATTTCGGTGTCGTCCTCGTCATCATAGGCAAGCGCGAACTTGTCCTGAGGCCCCGCCTTGATGACGCGCACCATCAGCCAGACCATGATCGCGGCGAGGATGGTGTAGAGCGTGACGAAAAAGGTCAGGCTGATCACGAGGTCGAGGATCGTCAGGCTCGACGCTGCATAGAAGGTCGGCAGCACGCCTTCGATCGCCCATGGCTGGCGACCGTATTCAGCGATGATCCATCCAGCCTCGCCCGCGATCCACGGCAAAGGCAGCATCCACACCGCCGTCCACAGGAAGGGGCGGCTGGTCTCCAGCGTGCCGCGCGAGGCCTTCCAGAAGGCGAGGGCGAAGAAGCCGATGAAGAAGAAGCCGGCGGCGACCATCACGCGGAAGGTCCAGAAGAGCGGCCAGACGGCCGGCACCGTATCCTGTGCGGCAGCCGCGATCTCGGCGTCCGTCGCGTTCGCGATGTCCTGGCGGTACTTCTTCAGGAGAAGCCCGTAGCCGAGGTCGGGCCAGGTTTCGACGATCGTCGCGCGTGCGTCCTCGTTCGTGCGATCCTCGCGGAGCGTCTCGAGCGCCAGATTGGCCTCGATACCTCTGCGGATGCGCTGTTCGGAGACGATTACCAGATCGTTGATGCCGGGCAGCTCCTCGGTGAAGCCGCGCGTCGTCATGAGGCCGAGCACCCACGGCACCTTCAGTTCGAAGATCGAGCCGTCGTCGCGCGCCCAGCCGATGAGGTTGAGGCCGGCAGGGGCCTGTTCGGTATGATACATCGCCTCCATGGCGGCGATCTTCATGCGCTGGTGCTGGGTCGCGACATAGCCGCTCTCGTCGCCGAGGACGACGACCGACAAGGAGGAAGCGAGGCCGAAACTCGCTGCCACCACCATCGAGCGGCGGGCGAGTTCCTGGTGGCGGCCCCACAAAAGGTAGAGCGCGCTGATCGCCATCACGAAGACCGCGCCGGTCACGTAGCCGGCCGAAACGGTGTGGACGAACTTGGCCTGCGCGACCGGATTGAAGATGACGGCCATGAAGTCGGTGACTTCCATGCGCATCGTGTCCGGATTGAAGCTCGACCCGACCGGGTTCTGCATCCACCCATTCGCGATCAAAATCCACAAAGCCGACAGGTTCGCGCCGAGCGCCACCAGCCAGGTCACGATCAGGTGGCCGACCTTGGACAGGCGGTCCCAGCCGAAGAAGAACAGGCCGACAAACGTCGCCTCCAGGAAGAAGGCCATCAGGCCTTCGATGGCGAGCGGCGCGCCGAAGACGTCACCGACATAGTGGCTGTAATAGGACCAGTTCATGCCGAACTGGAATTCCATCACGATGCCGGTCGCAACGCCCATGGCGAAGTTGATGCCGAAGAGCGTGCCCCAGAAGAGCGTCATCTTCCGCCAGATTTCCCGGCCGGTCATGACGTAGACGCTCTCCATGATGGCCATGATGAACGAAAGGCCAAGCGTCAGTGGTATGAAAATGAAATGGTACATCGCGGTTGCTGCGAATTGCAGCCGCGACAGGTCGACGACGGTCATGTCGATCATGGCGGTGGTGCCCCGTTCTCGCTCCCGGTCCCGTGCCGGGTCTTTGCGCGGTCTAGGCCCGCATCGGCCAGCCTGTCTTGATCTGGATCAAAGCGGGGTCATGGCGCGGAGCGTACGTCTTGCTCCATGCAAACAGACGCCGTTTTCCCCGCATCCGCCGCCGCCGAAAAGCGCCTGCACGACCGAAACCAGACCCGTTGGATGATGGGACTGCGCCGTCATGGCGGCCGCGCGCTTTTCCTGTCGATCGTCGCGCAGCTCGCCGCCGGCCTGCTTCTGCTGCCGCAGGCCTGGCTTCTCGCCGGGGTCATCGACGACGCGGTCACGCATGGCCTGTCACGATCGGCGCTGATGGTGCCGATCGTCATCATCGCCGGCCTGATCGCCGTGCGTGCCGCGTTGGCATTTCTCGCCGAGACGATGGCGGTGGCCGGTTCCGAAAACATCATGCGTCAGGTGCGGGTGGGACTTTTCGCTCGTCTCCTTGGCGAGCGTCCCGCCTGGTCGGCGGGCAAGTCGTCGGGCGCGTTCTGCGCGACGATCGTCGATCAGGTCGACGCGCTCGACGGTTTTTTCGCGCGTTTCTTTCCGGCCATGATCCAGGCGACGTTCCTGCCGCTCGCCTTCGCCGTCGCAATCCTTCCCTTCGACGTTACCGTCGCGCTCCTCTTCCTGTTCACCGCGCCATTGATCCCGCTTTTCATGGCGCTGGTCGGCTGGGGGGCCGAGGCGGCCAAAAATGCGGAAGCCAAGGCCTTCACGCGATTGTCGGCGCATTTTTCCGACCGGCTGCGCGGCATCCTCACGCTCAAGCTGTTCGGGCGCGAGGAGGTGGAGATCGCGGCCGTCCGGAACGCCAGCGAGGCTTTGCGCGTGCGCACGATGCGGGTTCTGCGCATCGCGTTCCTGTCTTCGGCGGTGCTCGAATTCTTCGCCGCGCTCGGCGTGGCGGGGGTGGCGCTTTATGTCGGACTGACGTTTCTGGGCATGCTCGACCTGCGAGGCACCATGCTGACGCTGCATGTCGGTCTCTTTTGCCTCGTCATGGCGCCGGAGGTCTACCAGCCGCTTCGCCAGCTTGCCGCGCACTATCACGACCGGGCCGGTGCAAAGGCCGCCGTCGCCGCGATCGCGGCGCAGTTCGATGCTTTGCCGCAAGATGCGGAACCGGGCTTCGCCGACCCGCGCACCGATCGCGACACAGGCGCGGCGACATTGCGTTTCCACGGCCTGACGGTGCGCGCTCCCGGTGGAGCGGCGATCATCGACGGCGCGGATTTCGATATGGCGGCTGGAGACAGGATTGCCGTCACGGGCGAAAGCGGCAGCGGCAAGACGACCCTTCTCGATGCCGTCGCCGGCCTGCGCGCCGCCGACGGCGATATCGAGCTCGGCGGCGTCGCAATCGCGGACATGGATGACGCCGCTCTTCGCCGCTCCGTCGCGTATCTCGGCCAGAAGCCGCGCATCTTTCGTGGCACCGTCGCCGACAATATCCGCCTCGCCGACCCGTCCGCCGACGATGCGCGTATGGAGCGCGCGGCAAGGCGCGCGCAGGTGTGCGCATTCACCGATCTTCTGCCGCTCGGCCTCGACACTCCCGTGGGCGACGGCGGGCTCGGTCTTTCGGGCGGCGAGGCGCACCGCGTCGCCCTTGCACGCATCTATCTTCGCGATCCCGCAATCATCCTCCTCGACGAGCCGACGGCGCATCTCGACGCGGCCACCGAGGAACGTGTGATCGACGGCCTTCTCGACTTCGCGCGGGGACGAACGCTTCTCGTCGCGACCCATTCGGCCGCGCTTGCCGCGCATATGGACCGCAGCTTCCGCATGGCCGCCGGCACGTTCTTGCCGATGCCGGTGCGCCGCACGCCCGCCATTCTCGACCGCAAAGGTGCCGCATGAGCGCGCTCTTTTCCTTCCGCCACCTGATGGCGCCGCAGGCAGGTCGGCTCGCGCTGACGCTTCTTCTTGCCCTCGTCACCATCGTGGCCGGCGTCGCGCTGCTCGGCGTGTCCGGTTGGTTCATAACGGCGGCGGCGCTTGCCGGCGCGGGCGCGGCCTTCAACCTGTTCGCACCCTCGGCGCTCGTTCGGGGCTTGTCGCTGATCCGTATTCTCTCGCGCTACGGGGAACGGCTGGTCGGTCACGACGGAACACTCCGGCTTCTGTCCGACATGCGCGGCTGGCTTTTCGCGACCCTCTTTCCCAAGCTGCCGCTGACGCGGCAAAGTCCGCGCCACGGCGATGTGGTCAGCCGCATGACGGCCGACGTCGACGCGCTCAACACCGCGTTCCTCGTCATCGTCAGCCCGATGGTCGCGGCGCTCGCCATCTGGATCGGCATGACCGCCGTGCTCGCCTTCCTGCTGCCCGCAGCGTCCGTCGCCTACGCGCTGTTTTTCGGGGCGGCGATCCTCGTCGTTCCGGCTGCCCTCGTCGTCGCATCCCAACGGCGCGGCCGTGCGATCGCCGCGGGCATGGCCGATTTGAGAAGCGGTGTGCTCGACGCCGTCGAGGGCCATGCCGACCTCTCCGTGTTCGGCGCGAGAGGCCGGGCCGTGACGGATTTCGGCGATGTCGCATCCGGCCTTGCCGGAACGCGCCGCGCGCTGGCGCGTCTCAACGCGCTTGCCTCGGCATCGGTGCAGCTCCTCTCCGGCGCCACGATCGTGGCGCTCCTCTGGTTTGGCCTTGCCGCGCACGAGGCGGGCAACCTGCCCGGCGCTCTGTTCGTCGGTTTGCTGCTCGCCGCGCTCGGCAGCTTCGAGGCAGCAGCAGGCGTAGTGCGCGGCCTCGCCAAATTCTCGACCGCCACGGCAAGCGCGGAACGCTTGCGGTCTCTGGCCGAGGCGGAACCGCGCATCGTCGATCCTGCCAGACCGGCGCGTCTTTCAGGACGGTTCGACCTCGCCTTCGAGAGCGTCCATTTCGCCCATGACGGGGGCGCGCCGGTTCTTCGCGGCGTCACCTTCGCCTTGCCGGAAGGTGCCATGATGGCTTTGAAGGGGCCGAGCGGATCGGGGAAATCCACCATCCTGCAACTCGCGCTGCGGCTTCACGATCCGTGCGCCGGGACGGTGCGTCTCGGCGGCGCGGATCTGCGCACGCTGGCGCAGACGGATTTGCATCGCACCGTCGCGTTTCTCGACCAGTCCGCGCCGATCTTCCTCGACACGATCCGTGCCAATCTGACGATCGCCGACGAGGGCGCCGACGATGCGCGGCTGTGGCAGGCGCTCGAGCGCGCGCGCATCGCCGATTTCGTTCGCGGCCTGCCGCGCGGCCTCGACACCGTCTTGTGGGAAGGCGGCGCGAGCCTTTCGGCCGGGCAGGGGCGGCGGCTTTGCCTTGCACGCACGCTGCTTTCACCTGCCCGGATCGTCGTTCTGGACGAGCCGACCAGTGGCCTCGACCGTGAAACGGAATTGGCCTTTTTGAACGACATTCCCGCCGCGCTCGATGGGCGTAGCGTTCTTCTCGCCACCCATGCCGACATACCGCAAGGACTGATGCGCGTTTACGCCGTCGCCGACGGACGCGTGGAGACGGGCCCATGAGCGACGATCTGGAGCTTCTTGCGGCAAGCCATCGCAGGCAAATCGCGCTTTGCGCCGAACTGGAGGAGATCGCCGACAGCCTTCCCAGCCGGGCCGATCCGCAGCGCTGCCTGCATCTTGCCCGCGCTGTTCGCGCCATCATCATGGAGGCGCATGAACTGGAAGAACGCGCGCTGTTTCCGCGCCTGTCGACACTTGCCTTCGAACGCGTCGCGATCGCCGCCAGTATCGACCGGCTGCGCTGGGAGCATTGCCAGGATGAATGTTATGGTGAGGAGGTCTGCGACGCGCTTTACGATCTTGCGCGAGGTGATCCAAAAGTGGGCGGCGACACGCTGGGCTACATGCTGCGAGGCTTTTTCGAGGGTATGCGTCGCCATATCGCCTTCGAACGCGAAGTTCTCTTCCCGCTTCTCTCAACCGCAACGTCTTCGGAGTGCGGAGAGGTCAGCGATGCTAACGCGTCGATTGCCACTAAGCACGATCACGCGCTCGGTGCGAAGCTTGGAGAGCTGTCGAGAGACGGTTTCTAGTGTCAAGCCGAGGAAGTCGGCAGTATCGGCTCGCGATAACGGCAGGTCGAACTCAATGACCGGCTTACCCTCGGTTTGTGGATCGATATGGGTAGCGATCAGCAAAAGAAAGCTGGCGACCTTTTCTGCCGCCGTCTTGCGTCCCAGCGTGACCATCCAATCGCGCGCCTCGTCGAGCTCGCGCAGCGTCTGTTGCATCAAGCGATGTTCGAGCGCGGGATTGTCTGCGATCAGCTTCTCCAACGAGCGGCGCGGCACCTTGCACAAATCGACATTCGACGCTGCTTCGGCAGTGACGGCGCTTTGTGGGCTGAACAGGCGGCCGAGGAAATCGGGCGCGAACTGAAGGCCGACGATCTGCTGGCGGCCATCTTCCAGAACCTTGGAAAGCTTAACGACCCCGCGCATGACGTTAGCATAGGTCTCGACGGGCATCGCTTCGGCAGCAAGTTCGGTGCCGGCGTCCTGCCGCACGACGCGCGTATGCTTGGCGAGTTCGACAAGCTCGCTCGCATCGAGAACACCGCACATACCCCGATGCCGCGCTTCGCAGCTCTGACAAAGCACCGGTATATCGGAATTGTGGATATCAAAGCGTTTTTCAGTCATCAGCTTGCGGCCATGATTTAGCAAAGTCGATAATAAGGCCAGTGGTGTTGATGTCGCACGGTAAGCTTTAACTGTTCAAAAGCTGAGCAGGGCGAAAAGATAGATCGCAATGGCCAGCGCCATACCGCCCGCGAGCGGCCAGCCGGAGAGGTTTCGCTCGATTCGTTCGAGAGCCGTCATTGGCCTGCCCCTACTGGGTGGTCCGGTTTTAGTCTTAATGCATGATCGGCTTTCCGGCTATCGCTTGGGCCGATGACGGAGCCGATCCGCGTGGTGTCGCAGGCATAACGATTGCCTGCGGTGCGGGCGGTTTGTATCCAAGCGATGAGTGCGGCCGCTCCGTGTTGTAGTAGCGCCGCCACGCCTCGATGATGACCTTCGCCTCGGCGAGGCTGTAGAGGATCTCGCCATTGAGCAGTTCGTCGCGCAGCTTCGAGTTGAAGCTCTCGCAGTAGCCATTTTCCCAAGGGCTGCCCGGTTCGATGAACGCGGTTTTCGCTCCCACTGCCGCGATCCACTCCCGCACGGCCTTGGCGATGAACTCCGGTCCGTTGTCCGATCGAACATGGCCCGGCACACCGCGCAGGATGAACAGATCGGACAGGACGTCGATGACGTCGGTCGAATTGAGCTTGCGATCGATGCGGATCGCCAAGCATTCTCGGGTGAACTCATCAATGATGTTGAGCATGCGGAACTTCCTGCCATTGTGCGTCCGGTCCTCGACGAAATCATAGGACCAGACGTGGTTGGGATGCTCCGGCCGAAGCCGGACGCACGATCCGTCATTCAGCCAGAGACGGCCTTTCTTCGGTTGCTTCTGGGGAACCTTCAGCCCCTCCCGCCGCCAGATGCGTTCGACACGCTTGGCATTCACCGTCCAGCCCTCGAACCGCAGTATCGCGGTGATCCTGCGATAGCCGTAGCGGCCATAGCGGGAGGCTAGGCGAATGATGTCGGCTGTCAGCGCCTCTTCATCCGACCTGCCTTCCGGCTTCTTGCGCTGGGTCGAGCGGTGCTGGCCGAGAACCTTGCAGGCAAAGCGTTCCGAGACGGAGAACTTCGCCATGACATGATCGACGCAGCGGCGACGGCGGGCGGGGCTCAGAAGTTTCCCGCGGCAGCCTCTTTCAGGATCAGCTTCTCCAGAGTCAGATCCGACACCGCCTTGCGCAGCCGGTCGTTCTCTTTCTCGAGCTCTTTCAGGCGCTTCACCTGGTCGCCCTTCAAGCCACCAAACTCCTTGCGCCACCGATAATATGAGAACTGCGTTACACCGATAGAGCGAACCGCTTCACCAACCGATCGACCTTGCGACAACAAGACATCGACCTGGCGCAGCTTCGCGACGATCTCTTCGGGCTTGTGCTTCTTCTGGGGCATTCCAACGTCCTCTCTAAAGGCTCAATAGCCTACTTCAGGGAGGACCACTTTTCAGGGGGCAGACCAAGATACTTACCCTGCCGGTGGATCTCGACTTCGTGTCGGCAGCCGAGGAGTTCCTCGCCCGCTCGCACCGCGTCTATCCGGTAATGCGGGACGGCGAGGTAGCGGGGCTGCTGCATCGCTCCGACCTGCTCTCCGCAGCCTTCCTGACGGTGGCAGCGCGGCCTTGGCGTCAGCCGCTTCCCAGCATTGTCAGGGCATTCTCGATGGCTGCCCCGGAGGCGGTGTTGTCGAAGACGCACCAGCTGTGCGGGCCGACGAGCACTGGGTCTGCGAAGACCCGGTCGATCGAATACCGCTCCAGCAAGTCCAGTGCGTGGTCAGATGCCCAGCTCTCATGCCGCACGCCGATCATGATTGGCCTTCATCCACGGCCTGTCTGTCAGGAAAAGGGGACCCAGCGGGATCACTGAACGAACGAGTAGGCGACCGTTAGCACCGTAAGAGCCAACACTATCATACTTGGCACTATCACCGCCGCGCCCGAAGCGAGGGCCAGGGCCGCGACCCAGTCGAAAGGCCGGTCGACGAAACGTGTCATGGCTGGTGTCCTTTAACAGTCGAGAACTCAGGGGCATCATTGTCGATATGCGATGGCAGGGGTCGATCGGCCTTTTCTCCGATCAGCACCCGCTCGGCCGCTCCATCGAGGTCTTCGAGTTGGCCGCTTTTCATCGACCAGAGAAAGGCGATAAGACCTACGAGCCCCATGACGAGACCGACAGGAACGAGCCAGATAGCGTAACTCATGTCGACTCCGCGAACGGCCATGCAGCCATCTGTTTTTGCAGTGCCGGCTTTGCGATGTCTTCGCGCGACAGGCGCAGCGCATTGGCGACCACCAGTATCGACGATGCCGACATAGCGATGGCCGCTATCAGCGGGGTCACGTAGCCTGCCATCGCGATGGGAACAACCAACACATTATAGGCGACCGAGAGGGCGAGATTCTGGCGAACCAGACGGTCCGCAGCTCGCGCGACCTTGATCGTTCGCGGGACGACTTCGAGACTGTCGCTGAGGAACACCAGGTCGGAAGCGTTGCGACCGACATCGGCCGCGCTCGATGGCGCCATGGAGACATGAGCCGTGGCAAGCGCAGGTGCGTCGTTCAGGCCATCGCCTATCATCAGCACCGTGCGTCCCTGAGCTGCGAGACTTTCAAGCCAGCCGACTTTCTCATCCGGCATCGCGCCGGAGATTGCTTCATCGATACCCAACTGAGCGGCGATGCGCTGCACCTCAGCTTCCCGGTCCCCAGACAGGATCTCCGCGCTAATGCCCAGGGTCGACAAGTGGCGGACAGCATCCTCAGCACGGGGCCGCAGGCGATCGACCATCGAAAACGAGCCAACGGGATTGCCATCCTTCGAAAGCCACGCGGCAGCTTCGTCATCCGGCGCCGACGCCCCTCCGAAAATCCAGTCCCCGCTGCCCAGCCGGTAGACATGGCCGCCAAGAGTCCCCTCTACGCCTTTTCCCGGCACTTCGCGTATCTCGGAGACCGTGCTGTCGCCGATTGGAAGGAGGGCTGCCACCGCGCGTGAAACGGGGTGTCGCGAGGCTTGCGCCAGTGTTGCCGCCGCGGCGAGATCGGCGGCGGGCACGTTGTGTTTCGTCACCGTGGGAGTGCCCAGCGTGAGTGTGCCTGTCTTGTCGAAGACGACGCGGTCGACCTCGCAGAGGCGCTCCAGCGCGCTTCCGTCCTTGATCGCGACGCCGAGGCCGAACAGGCGTCGCGCCGCCACGACCTGCACCATCGGCACGGCAAGCCCGAGCGCGCAGGGGCAGGTAATGATCAGCACCGCGATGGCGATGGTGAGCGAGCGATGGACGTCACCCGTTGCCGCCAGCCATCCAAGTCCAGTCGCCAGCGCCAGCGTGTGGATGACGGGCGAGTAGAGGGCAGCAGCCCGGTCGGCAAGCCGACGGTAGCGCGCGCGTCCGTCTTCCGCAGCCTCCATCATCCGGACCATGTCGGCCAGAAACGAATCCTGAGGCCGTTTGTCGACGCGGATCGTCAATGCGCCATCGAGGCTCAGCGCGCCAGACAGTACCGCATCTCCGGGACTGCAACGTTCCGGACGCGCCTCTCCATTGACGACCGACATATCGAGCGCACCTGTTCCCGACATGACTGTGCCGTTGGTCGGTATCCGTTCGCCCGGCGCGACATGCAGGAGATCGCCGGGAGAGATCGTGGCGAGATCGCGGTAGTCGCGGCTTCCGTCTGCTGCGATCACCGTGGCGCCGCGCGGCATCATCCGGGCAAGACCGGTGACAGCCGTCCGCGCACGGGCGCGCATCGCATGATCGAGCGTGCGTCCGGCGAGCAGGAAGAATATGAGCGACGTCACCGCATCGAAGTAAGCGTGCGGTGCGCCGGTCGCCGTATCATAAAGGCTCAGGGCGAGCGTGAGCAGGATGCCGACAGAGATCGGCACGTCCATGTTCGATCTGCCGGCCTTGAGGGCGGACCACGCCGATCTAAAGAAGACCTGCCCGGAATAGGCAATGGCAGGCACGGCGAGGATCGCAGAGATGACGTGGAACGCGTTGCGGGTTTCGGCATCTGAGCCTGACCAGATCGAAATGGACAGCATCATGATGTTCATGGCCGAAAAGCCGGCGACGGCTGTCGCTCGCAAAAGCCACGCCATTTCCGGATCGCGCTCCTGCTGCTGGATACCGCTCAACATGGCCTGATAGCCAGCGGAACGCAGCGCCCCGATCATATCCGGCACGGGCTGATCGGCTCGCCATTTCACGGAGACCCGCTTTGCAGAGAGGTTCAACCGGGCAGCGACCACCCCCGGCAGCCGCGCGAGCGCATCCTCGACACCAGCAATGCATGCGCCGCAATGTGCCTGGGGCACGGTCAGGTCAGTCTGCATAAGCCCGTCGCCCAGCTCCCTGCTCGACAGACGGATTTCCTCCGGTGGGATAGCGCGGCCGGGACCGATTGCCAGAGCAGCTTCGCTACCCGGCGCGCAGCAACTCATACCCGGGTCTCCGGGATTTGCATGGCGCGATAAGCGTACCACGTCGCATGACCGAGAAGCGGGAAGACGATGATCAGACCGACAAGCCCGGTGACAACCGAAAGCCCGAACAGGGCGAGCACGATTGCGCCCCACACGATCATCGGACCGAGATTGTTCCAGACCATCTGCATGCTCGTGGCCATTGCCGTCATCGCATCGACCCGGCGATCAAGCTGCATCGGCACGGCGAATACGCTGACGGCGAAGGAGAAGGCCGCAAACAGTCCCCCGATAGCGCTCCCGACTGCCACCATCAGCAGCCCATAGGCCGTGCCGAACAGCATGTTTGCGATATGCTCAATGCCTGGGAAGGGCGTAACGCCGAAGAAGATCGCGTAAACGAAGACGGCGGCACGCATCCACAGAAGCATCAGCGCACAGAGCATCAATCCGGTGAAGAAGACCTGCCGTCCCGCGCGTGGGTGGATCGCAAGCATCTGGGCAAGGCCCACCTCGCGGTTCTCCTCGATGGCACGGCTTTTCTCGTAAAGCCCGATTGCGAAGAAAGGACCGACGATCATGAACCCGGCAAGGGCGGGGAAGAGAATGTAGTCGCTGCCGAAGGCGGCCAGCACCCACACGAGAACCCACGACAGCACGAAGATGCCGAAGCCATAGGCCAGGCTGGCACTTGAGCGATGCCACAGGTCGCGCCAGCCAGCTCCAAGCCAATTGAGGCCGACGAAAAGCGGCAGGTTCCGTTGCAGCCTCGGATCGCGCGTCTCGCCGATGCCGGAGGTCTCGCTGAACAATCCGTACGACTTTGCAGTCTCGGTCATCTCGTGCTCCTCCTAGCAGGCAGACTTTGCGGCGCGATAATCATGGGCCTCTCCCGAGCCCTTCGAGTGGGAGACGCAGTCGGGCTGGGAGGCGAATGCGACATAGGCCAAATGCGCATTTGCGCCGAGGAAAAGCGCCAGCCCCATCGCCACCAGCGACCAGATGATGCGGGACTTCCGCGGGCGATGGGGCGCCTGAGCGTTCATCGTCCGACGATCCCGAGATCATAGACGTAGAGCGACAGCGTCCGGATATCGAGATTGCTGAGCCGCTCGTCCCAAGTCGGCATATGGCCTTCGCGGCCGCCGTGAACCGAGTTGATGATGGTCTGCAGATCTCCGCCGTAGACCCAGCTATCATCGGCCAGATTGGGAGCGCCTACCTCGCGGTTGCCAGTGGCGTCGTCGCCATGACAGGCTGCGCAATTGTCAGCGAAGACGGTTCTGCCGGCCTCAATACGCTCTCGGTTTTCCGGCGTCGAGTATTCGGGATTGCTCAGCGAATAGACATAGGATGCGACATTGCTGACATGCTCGCGTTCCAGTATGCCGTCGCGTCCGAAGGCGGGCATCTGTCCGATACGGCTGTCGGGATGGCGCGTGTTGATACCGACACGCATGGTCTGCTCGATCGCTTCCGGTTCTCCGCCCCAGATCCAGTCGTCGTCGGTCAGATCGGGGTACCCGGCGCGTCCGCTCCCGTCCACGCCGTGGCATGCGGCGCAGTTGTCCCCAAACAGCTGGTGGCCGGTACTCCGCACGATCCCCATCAGTTGCTGGTCGGCGAGGATGGTCTCGTAAGGCTCCGTCTCCAGACGGGTCGTCCAGACGGACCGCGCCTGCTGCGCCCTGACAAGGTTTTCTTCCACCGTGGTGCGCTGATCGATGCCGAGCAACCCCTTCGTGTAGGTGCTTCCCAGCGGCCATGTGGGCGCGAAGAACCACCAGGCCACCGCCCAGATATGGGTGACGACGAGGAATATCAGCACGCCGCGTGGAACCGGTGTGTCGAGTTCCTTGATGCCGTTCCATTCGTGACCGGTCGTCTCGCGACCGGTCACCGGATCGCGTTCTTCTACCGCCACGGCTTATCCTCCCCCGACAATATGCTGGTTTTCGCACGTGTGAAGCGCTTCCGGTTTGAGGGCCAGAAGGCATAAATGATCACGCAGATGAAGAACCCCATGAGGTAGAAAAGGCCCCAGCTCTTGGAAAAGGCCACCAGCGTATCGTGATCGAAATCCATCGGTGCGTCTCCTCAGTTATCCGGGTTCGGCGCTTCCTGCGGCGCGGCGGTGTTCTCGTAAGCCGCACTCGTCAGTCGGCCAAGCACCTGCAGGTAAGCGACCAGCGCGTCCATTTCCGTCAGGCGGGATGCAACGCCATCGAATGCACTGACTTCCGTAGCCTCACCGTACCTCTCGCTGACGCCTGCTGCAAAGTCGCTGTCGGGCGCTGCCTGTCCGTAGGCATCGGCCGCCGCGTTCGCAATCATCTCGTCCGTATAAGGTACGCCGAGCCTTCGCTGGGCACGCAGATGATCGGACAAATCGTCGGTGCGCAGGGCTGTGCGCGCGAGGAATGCGTAGGCCGGCATATTCGATTCTGGCACAACGTCACGCGGGTTGATCAGATGCGCAACATGCCACGCATCCGAGTATTTGCCGCCGACACGGGCAAGGTCGGGGCCGGTGCGCTTGGATCCCCATAACATGGGCCGGTCGTATTTGGATTCAACCGCGAGCGAGTATGGCCCATAACGCTCGACTTCGTCGCGAAGCGTGCGGATCATCTGGCTGTGGCAGGCATAGCAGCCTTCACGGACGTAGATATTGCGCCCGGCCAGTTCCAGTGGGGTGTAGACGCGCATGTCGGGCGCCTCTTCCACCGTCTCGTCGATGGTAAAGAGCGGCGCGATTTCGACGATGCCGCCGACACTGGCGGCTGCGATGATGGCAAGCACGAAGCCGATGGCGGACCGCTCGATTTTGCGATGAAAGAACTCCGGCATCCGCTTACTCCCCCGCCACGACTGCGTCTTTGACCGGCAAGTCGGCTTCCTCTGGAACGGTTGCGGGAACCAGCCGGATGGTCATCCAGATGTTGTAGCAACCGATCGCGGTGCCCAGCAGAAACATCGCCCCGCCGATGGTCCGGGCAATGTAATAGGGATACATCGCAACAAGACTATCGAGGAAGGAGTAGGCGAGCGTGCCTTCTTCCGTGTACGTGCGCCACATCAGGCCCTGCAGGATGCCCGAATTCCACATGGCAAAGATGTAGATGAGCGTTCCGGCTATCGCGAGCCAGAAATGCCACTCGATCAGCGCAGGAGAGTACATTCGCTCGCGCTTCCACAACGCCGGCACCAGTGTGTATATCGAGCCAAAACTGATGAGAGCCACCCAGCCGAGGGCGCCTGCATGGACGTGTCCTACGGTCCAGTCGGTATAATGCGACAAGGCGTTGACCGGCCGGATAGCGAGGAACGAACCCTCAAAGGTGGAAATGCCGTAGAACACGGCTGCAGCCATCATGAACCGCAGCGTCGCATCGTCGCGAACCTTGTGCCAGGCACCATTGAGGGTCAGCAGTGCATTGCCAGCGGATGCCCAGGACGGCACCAGCAGCATGACAGAAAACGTCATTCCGAGCGTCTGCACCCAGTGCGGCAGCGCCGTATAGTGCAGATGGTGCGAGCCCGCCCACATGTAGAAGAAGGTGATGCCCCAGAAGCTGAGGATCGACAGACGGTACGAGAAGATCGGGCGCCCTGCGCGGATGGGGAGATAGTAATACAGCATGCCGAGGAAGCCGGCGGTCAGGAAGAATGCCACGGCATTGTGGCCATACCACCACTGGACCATCGCATCCTGCACGCCGGGCCAGATCGTGTAGCTCTTGGCGCTACCCCACGAGATCGGCAAAGCGAGATTGTTCACGATATGCAGGATCGCCACGACCAGAATGAAGGCCATGAAGTACCAGTTGGCGACGTAGATATGCGGTTCCTTCCGTCGCGCGATGGTCGCGATATAGAGGAGGAAGTATGTCACCCACACCACGACCAGCCACAGGTCGGCATACCACTCTGGCTCGGCATATTCCTTCGACTGCGTGACGCCGAGGATGTAGCCTGTAACCGCAAGCACACAGAAGAGATTATAGCCGAAGAGCACGAACCACGGACTGACCTGGCCGGCCAGCCGCGCGCGCGACGTGCGCTGGACAACGTGGAAAGAGGTGGCGATCAGGGCGTTGCCGCCGAAGCCGAAGATCACGCCGGTGGTATGTGTCGGGCGCAGGCGCCCAAAGGTCGACCATGCGCCATCGAAATGGAGATTCGGCCAGGCGAGCTGTGCGGCGACCCAAACGCCCACAAACATGCCGAAGATCGCCCAGCCCATTGCCAGAGCGATACCCACCTTGATCGGGTCATCGTAGTAAGATGCCTGACGGTCTTCCGTGGGCTCCGGCGCATAGAAGGCGGACAGCACGGGATATAGCAGCGCGCCCGCAAACAGAATGACGATAAGACCATGCACGCCCATCGCCTCGTTGCGACCGGCGGCGGCCATCGCGATGCCGGCCAGGGCCACAAGCAGCAGAATGACGGCCGCAGATTGCCTTTCCGACGTGGTGAGTTTGGCGACCATGCTATCTCCTCCAACTGCAGCTTGCGGGCACTAAACTCTCCCGGAATACGCTCATGTTCAACCCGTCAAATTTCAAACGCTTAACAATACGTTTGCCGTCCACAGCTCGGTATCGATCAGCGACGTCCGGCGCGCGCTTTCAAGGGCCCGCGCCGGATCACACTCGCACTTCAGCTAAGTGTTAGTGTTCGTGGGCGTTGAATATCTCAGGATTCTCATCGCCTTCGACGATAAGGAAACCTGCAAGGCCGCGCTCCACGCGCGACAGCGCGTGATCGACAAGAACGTAGCGGCCGGGAACCTCGACCTTGAACTCGACGATTGTTGCGCCGCCTGCGGGGACACTCACCGTCTGGACATCGGTCAACGGCGGAGAGGTCACCGAACCAAGTTGGTAGACCTTATCGAAAATCTCGCCGATGACGTGGAACGACGACGTGAAGTTGGGACCGCCCACGCCGAAATAGATGCGGACAGTTTCGCCGACATTCGCTTTCAACGGGTAATGGTCGGTCAGCGCGCCAACATGGCCGTTGAGAACGAAATATTCCGGGCGTTCGTTGAGAAGCTTTTCATAGCTCTCGGTGAGCAGGCCGGACGAGCCGAACTCCTCTTCCGTATAGATTTCGCCCTGCATCACGTAAAACTCGCGATCGACCGGCGGCAGTCCCTCCTCGGGCTCGACCAGTATCAGGCCATACATGCCGTTCGCGATGTGCATCGCCACGGGAGGTACGGCACAGTGGTAGACGTAGAGGCCAGGATTCAGGGCCTTGAAGGTGAAACCTTTCGTCTCTCCCGGTGCAGCAGACGTTGCCTCCGCGCCACCACCCGGTCCCGTCACCGCATGGAAGTCGACATTGTGCATCATGCTGCTGTCTTCAGCATTCTTCAGCGACACCTCGACCGTATCGCCAACGCGGACGCGGACGAATGGTCCCGGTACAGTGCCGTTGAAGGTCCAGTACCGGAAGGTCGTGCGACCATCGAGCCGTGCTTCGAGTTCGATGGTCTCGAGTTCCACAGACACCGTTTCCGGCTCCCGTCGCGTAATCGGCGGGGGATATCAGTCGGCATGCGCGCGATGTCCGCCATCCCGTCTACCACCGCATAAATGCGGTTGCTCAGGCTTCCAGACGGAGAAACGCCGCCAGAATGCGCTACAGGGTGATCGTGATTGGCGATCGCCGGGGTCGCGGAAAGCGCTGCCGACGCAATGGCGACACCCGCGGACCCCATCAGAAGACTGCGTCGGGAGACCTTCCCGGCTTCATCGGCGGTCGGAGAAACGGCATCCATCTTCTTTGTCATGTTCGTCCTTCCTTATGTCACTCGGCTTCAGCCTGCGCGAAGAGTTCGTCGAACACCTTCTTCGCCTTGCCCGGATGCTTCACGGCTTTCGCTTCCTCGACGTTGACCGGCTCGCCGGCCACGATCAGCGCGACCATGCCCATGCCGTAGTGCGGCGTGCACTTGACGCCATAGACGCCTTCCTTCTCGATCGTGACTGTGATCTCCTGATTGATCTTGCCTTTGAAAGGCTCAGCCCCATCTGGGATCATACCCTTGATGCTCTCAGCGTCATGGCTCTTGTCAGTCGGGATGAAGGTCACCGTGTCTCCAACTTCGACCTGAATAAAATCAGGCTCGAACACCATGGCGCCTTTCGCTCCCTTGTTGAGCATCTGCACCTGATGATCTGCGGCGAACGTAATTGACGTCGACACGAGGAAAAGAGCCACGGTCGCACTCAACAGACTTCTCATCACAATTCCTTCCACTTTGAACGCTTCGTACATCTATCGCCCGTTCGGCGTGTTTCCACCCCAAGCTATAGCATCAGGCCTATTTGTGGTATCGATAATGCCACTTTCTCAGCGCGGTTGAAACGGAGGATATCTCCCTGCGACGTTTTCGCGCTTTTCCGCGATCGGGGAAGGTATTAATGGTATTTTAGATGCCACTTTACGAAGGCGCGTCGCGTCGTAAGCGTGCACCCGGCCGGAGAAACAATCATGCGGATGACACTCCACACCGACTACGCTTTACGCATGCTGATTTACGTCGCCATGCGTCCTGACGGTTGTTGCACTGTACATCATGTTGCCGAGACTTACGGATTGTCGCGCAACCATCTGCTCAAGGTGGCGCAAACGTTGAACAGGCACGGCTATATCATGACGGTCCGCGGTCGTGCGGGCGGAATACGTCTTGCAAGACCGCCTGCACAGATCAACGTCGGCGCTCTTGTCCGCGCCATCGAGGAAGATTTCTCGCTGGTCGAATGTCTGCAACAGTCGGGCGGAGCATGCGTGATTTCACCGGCCTGCATGCTGAAAAGCATGTTTTCCGAGGCTCTGACGGCATATCTGTCTGTGCTGGACAAATACACGCTGGCGGACGCCGTGCGAAACCGGACGGCGTTAGCGACCCTTCTGGGCGTCACGCCGATGGCTGCGTGACGCATGCAATCCAACCTTTGAACGATGGAACCAGTCATATGAAGGGTCGCCCCGCCCCAGTTCGAACGCCCGTCATCGACGGAAAGCTCCTGCCGGAAGTGCTCGACGAAACGATGATCCACGCGGTGGTCCATGGTTTCTACGACCAGATCCGCAGCGACGATCTGCTCGGCCCGATCTTCAACAACGCCATCGCGGACGCGGACTGGCCGCATCACCTCGCCAAGATGTGCGATTTCTGGTCGTCGACCCTGCTGCGCACCGGCCGCTACGATGGCCGTCCCCTTCCGCCGCATCTCGCCATCCCCGAACTGGGCGAGCAGCATTTCAGGCGCTGGCTCAAGCTGTTTCGCTCGACGGTCCAGCGCGTCTGTCCGCCGGAGGTGGCAACGCTGTTCATGGATCGCGCCTTGCGGGTGTCGCACTCCTTCCGGCTGGCGATCGCCTTCAACCGCAAGGAAGACACGATGCGGATAGAGCCGATCCTGGAGGAAAGCCTGTGACGGGGGGCGAACTCGTTCTGTCGGACGCTTCAGGCGACTTCACGCTCGATGCCGCCCTTGTCGCGCAGGGTTTCGGCTGGTCGCAACACGAATTGCAGAACCATATGCGGCGCGGTCACGTCATCAGTCGTGTCGAACGCGGTGAGGGGGAAGACGAAGGCCGCTGGCGGCTGTCACTGAGGTGCGGCAACAGGCTCTGGCGCGCAGTGGTCACGCAGGACTGTGTCATGATCGAGCATGAGGTTGCCTTCACTCACCACCCCGCCTGACTGAAAACTGATCGTTGGTTGCCCCGGCGCAAAGAAGCGGGCCATCGCCGTCGTGCATTCTCCCGTTCCGACGATGGAGGAGCCGTGGCATGACCGGACGATATCACGACGACATGAGCATGGACGAGATCATGCGGCGCTGGCCGGAAACCATCCGCACGATCCTCGACCATGGGCTGCTGTGCGTCGGTTGTCCGATAGCGCCGTTTCACACAGTGGACGACGCGGTCCGCGAGCATGACATCGGCGAAGTCGATTTGCGTGCGGATTTGCGCGCTGCGATCACGCGGAGTGCCGGTACCGACACGCGGCGCGATCTCCCCGATTCGCTTTCTGCGCCTTAGATCGCGCTCATTCCCGCTCGACACGTCCATCTGCCAGCAGCATCAGGCGGTGCGGCTGGGTTACGGTGACCTGCTGACGGCCGCTTTTGACAAGCCCCTTTTCCTCCCAGGCGGAGAGCAGGCGACTGACGGTGTGCAGCGTCGTGCCGGTCATTTCCGCGATGTCCTGCCGCGAGATCGGAAAATCGATCAACAGTCCTTCGTCGGTCTTGCGTCCCGACTGCTGCACGAGGCGGAGAAGGGCGTGCGCTACGCGCCGCTCGACCTGCTCGGTCGCCATTTCCACCACCTGTGTCTGGACGTCCTGTAGCCGCGTACCGACGGTTTTGTAGGTGTTCATCCCAAATCCCGGATGGGCGGTCGCGAACTCGGACCACAGCTTGCTCGGCCAGGCCAACACCACGCAATCGGTCACTGCAATTGCGCTGGCCGGATAGGTCGAGCGGCCAATCGCCTGCGCGATGCCAAGCAGTTCGCCCGGGACGATATAGCGAACGATGACCTGCTGACCGTCCGGCGTCAGTTTAACGACGCGGACTCGGCCATCGAGCAGGATGAAGAACGAGCTTGCCTCTTCATCCTGTTCGAAGACGGCAGTGTCCTTTTCGATCCGCAGCGAGCGCGCGCTCGCCAGCACGGTGTCGAGCGTTTCGGCCGTCAGGCCCTCGAATGCGGGAAGCCCGGCAATCAGCGAACGGTCGAGTCTGTTCAAGTGGGGCCTCCCCAGGATTTTGATGCCCTGCATTTGCGATAGCGCAATGAAGCGGATTCGCACAGGGCGTAGAACTGGTCCCGAAGACAAATCAGACTGTCACAGGAAAGGACGGCATGATGAACAGGACCTTGGCAATGATTGCGCTCGCGACAGCGGTCGCCTTCACGGGAACAGCTTACGCAGCCGAGCATGAAGTCATGATGCTCAACAAGGGCGCGAAGGGCGCCATGGTGTTCGAGCCGGACTTCGTTCAGGCCGAGCCCGGCGACACCATCCGCTTCGTGCCGACGCACAAGTCCCATAATGCCGAAACCATCAACGGCATGATTCCCGAAGGGGCTGTCGCCTTCAAGGGCAAGATCAACGAGGAGATCGTGTACGACGTGACGGCTGAAGGCGTCTACGGCGTCAAATGCACGCCGCACTACGGCATGGGCATGGTGATGCTGATCGCGGTCGGCGCACCGAACAATCTCGAGGAAGCGAAAGCGGTCAAGCATCCAGGCAAGGCGAAGACCCATTTCGAGCAGCTTCTCGCGGCTGTGCCTGCGAACTGACGGCGTGACGGCAGTTTGACCGGGCGGGCAGGGGTGTCCCGCCCGGTTCTCTTTAAGACAGGACCAGTCGACATGGTATCTTCGCAGCCGCGACGGGAGGCCTATCCCGCATTGCTGTCCTATGGCTTCAGGCCGTTCTTTCTATTTGGGAGCATCTGGGCAGCGCTGGCGATCCTCATCTGGCTGCCGATGCTTGCAGGCCGACTGGAGACGAGAAGCCTGCTTTCACCCGTCGACTGGCATGCGCATGAGCTTCTGTTCGGCTATCTTGCCGCCGTCGTGACCGGGTTCCTGCTCACCGCAATTCCGAACTGGACCGGTCGCCTGCCTGTGCGCGGCGCGCCTTTGGCGGGCCTCGTGGCATTGTGGCTTGCAGGACGGATTGCCGTCTGGTTCTCTGCAGACCTCGGCTGGGCAGCCGCCATGGTGCTCGACAGCGCGTTCCTGCTGGCTGTGGCCGTGTCGGCGCTGATCGAGATCGTCGCCGGCCGCAACTGGCGCAATCTTCTGGTTCTGCTCCCGGTAACCGCGCTGTTCGCGGCCAATGTCTTTTTCCACCTCGAAGCACGGTTCTTCGGGCTCACGGAAACATCGCGCAATCTCGCCCTCGCTGCCGGCCTCGTGCTCATCATGGTCATCGGTGGGCGCATCATTCCAAGCTTCACCCGCAACTGGCTGATTCGGGAAAACCCGGGTCGTCTGCCGGTTCCGTTCAACCGCTTCGACGGCGCCGTCATCGTCGTTTCCACCATCGCGCTTCTTGGCTGGATCATCAGCCCCGAAGCATGGGTGAGCGGCGTGCTGCTGGTCGTTGCGGCCATCCTCAATGCCGTGCGGCTGAGCCGTTGGGCGGGCTGGCGCACGGCGTCGGAACCGTTGTTGCTGATCCTCCACGTCGCCTATCTGTTCGTTCCGGCAGGGTTGCTGATATCCGGGCTGGCGGCACTCGACAGCACGCTCCTGCCGCCGGTCGCGGGCATCCACGTCTTCGGCATCGGTGCCATCGGCGCCATGACACTCGCGGTGATGGCGCGCGCGACGCTCGGCCATACGGGACGTAAACTTCATGCGGGCGGCGGAACCGTCTTGGTCTTCTGCGCCATTGTGCTGGCGACGCCGTTCCGCTTCGCCGCCGCCCTGATGCCTGGTTCGACATGGCTGTTGCACGCTGCCGCAACGTTTTGGGTTCTGGCGTTTGCGGGGTTCGTGCTGTGTTATGCTGGCGCGCTGACGCGGCACCGCGTCGCAAAGCGCCAACCCGGCCGTGCACCCGCCTGAGCGCAGAGGCAGCTCCAAGTGACTGCGGCCGGGATCACCCGGCCGTCGATCTGTTCAGAAGACGCCTTACGAATGCTACGGCCCGGCCGGGCTTTGCATCGCGTACCAGACGGAAGCCGAGATTGTCGGGCGCCATGCCGGCAGCGCAGCCCCCGCTCTTGCCGTCGCTGATGAAGAAGCTCATGTAGCTGCGGTGCCTGCCGCCCATGACACGCACACCGCAGTTCTCGGTGGCTTCGGCGTGCCGCCCTGCCGCGTCTGTCCTGTTTCTGGCATAGCAGGTCGTGGTCCATTCCCACACGCTGCCGGACACGTCGTGAAGCCCCTTGCTGTTCTGTCCGAAATGACCGCGAGGCCTGACAGCAACGCTCCTGTCCGGTGCGCTGCGGCTGCGATAGGCGGCAAGCCACCGCGTCGCCGGGTTCGAACCATCATCGTCCACCAGCCCGAGCGCGTCGTCGCCGAAACGTTCGGCAGCGGCGAACGACCATTCCTCGTCGCTCGGCAACCGCCAGTCATCGCCTGTCCGCTCCGACAGCCACGCGGCATAGGCAGTCGCATCCGCGTAGTTGATGCCGGTGACGGGCAGGTCCACCGCGGCAGGGGTGGGGCCGTCCTGATGCCTGCATCCACCATCTGTCACGCAGGCATCGTATTCCGCTGTCCCGGATCAGCGCGGTCAGGGCAGCCCCAACCTCGAACCCGACCCGGCTGAGGATCCGCGCCTCGACCGAGCCAAGGCCGTAGATGCGCAGGGCCACATCCTGCTCTGGTTGCACCACGCTGACCGTGAGCGGCCGCTCGGTGAGGAACAGCACCCCCGCGCCCAGCACCAGAACCGCCGCCGCACCGAACATCCACCGACGCCCCATGGCCTAATCCTCCTTCGCGGCCAGAAGCCGCAATTGCACGTCAAGGAGTCGGGTCCCTTCCTCGATCAGGGAAAAGTTGCGCGCGCCGAGCGACCAGCGGATCGCCATGCCTTGCACCAGCGAGGTCAGAAGCACGGCGGCGTCCTCAGGGGCGACTTCCCGGCGCAGGGAACCGGCTGCTTGACCGCGCGCCAGTTCGGCCACGATCAGCCCCTGAAACTTCATCAGCAGGCCTCGAAAGGCCGCGCGCAAATCCTCATTGCCGACATTCAGCTCGCGCGAGAACAGCAGCAGCATCGGCAGCGCCGGTGTGGAAACAATCTGCCCCAGTTGCGCGCCCACCAGCGCCGTGACCCGGTCGATGGGGCCATCAGTCCCAGTCATGGCCCGTTGCCAGGCTATTGCCAGTTCCCCGGCCACATGATCCGCCACGGCAAGCCACATCGCGGCCTTGGTGGGGAAATGCCGGAACAGGGCCGCCTGGCTTACGCCAACAGCGGCTGCGGCAGCACCTGTTGTCACCCGATCCGGCCCGATCCGGTCGGCCAGGTCGAGGACGGCCGCGACGATTTCGGCCTTGCGCAATTCCGCGGATTTTCGCATAAGACACCTAGTAAGTGAGTAGTCACATACTTATGTGAAGCAATGATCGTGGTCAAGCTTCTCTGACGGGGCAGAACGAACGCGCGGTGTTGCCGGCAAGATGGCGATATGCTGCCGGCAATGGGAGCAGGCTTGGAAGGGGTGATCCTTTATGGATGCACAGAACCAGAACTGGGACGATCTGCGCTTCTTTCTCGCTGTGGCCCGGGCGGGCACGCTGTCTGGCGCAGCGCGCAGCCTTGGCGTAACGCACTCGACTGTGTTTCGCCGTCTCGGCGCCTTCGAGGAACGTCTGGGCGTCCGGCTCTTTGAGCGCTTGCCGGACGGCTATGCGCTGACGGGCGCCGGAGAGGCCATGCAGGAGACCGCCGTCCGGATCGACGAGGAAATTATCGCCCTGTCGCGTCAGGTGACCGGACAGGACCAGCGCCTGAGCGGGCTTATCCGCATCACAGCTATCGATATGCTGGCGATCGGGTTATTGCCGCCGCATCTGGCGGCCTTCCATGCAGCGCAGCCAGGGATCGAATTGGAAGTGATCGTTTCGGACACTCCCCTGGACCTGACCCGACGCGAGGCCGATGTCGCACTGCGCATCGGCAACACGCCGCAGGAAACATTGGTCGGCCGGCGCGTCGGCCGGCTGGCCTTCGGAGCCTATGCTTCGGCAGACCGTGCCACCCGGAGGCTCGATGACGATCTTGCAAGCAACGACTGGATCGGCTTCGGCCGGTCACATGGAGCGATCGGCCATCAGTTGGCCGATTGGCTGCCCGGAGTGCAACCGATCTACCGCACCAATTCGATCGCGGCCGCCATTGCTGCGGCGAGGGCCGGAATCGGTCTTGCGCCGCTGCCCTGCGCCGTAGCCGACCGCGCGCCCGATCTTGTCCGCATCGCCTTGTTTCCGGAAGATTTCCGGCTCGATCTGTGGCTGCTGACCCATGAGGACCTGCGCAACACCGCCCGTATCCGTGCATTCATGGATTTCATGGCTGATGCGCTCGCCACCGACGCCGACCTTCTGGAGGGCCGTCGTCCGCAGGCGGGCCGTCTCCGGACGGGCATGGCATGATTCATCCTTATCTCTCCTGCAGGGTGCGGTCCCATGGACGCAACTTGCGATGCCGATGGAACGACGAGGCGCGTGCTTTCGCAGTCACCTGCCTGTCCCATTGTCCCAATATAGGGGCAGCGATCGCATGCGCCTGCCCGAGGCGCCTCGCGAGCCCTGCATTGCGAACATTACGGAGAGATCATCCCCGCCAATGACATGCTGAATGCCGTGGCCCAAAGCCGACGACAAGGAACGCCCGGCGAGGTTCTGGCCGCCTTCCTGAAACTGGGCCTGACCTCCTTCGGTGGGCCGATCGCGTATCTGGGCTATTTCCGCGAGGAATTCGTTGCCCGGCGCGGCTGGATCGACGATCGTGCCTATGCCGATCTGGTCGCGCTGAGCCAGTTCCTTCCAGGGCCAGCATCCAGCCAGGTCGGCTTCGCTCTGGGCTTGCAGCGTGCCGGGCCGGCGGGTGCGCTGGCCGCTTGGCTTGGTTTTACCTTGCCTTCCGCCCTGCTGTTGATGCTGTTCGCGCTCGGAGCGGGGGCGTTTTCAGGCCCGCTCGGCATCGGGGTGCTGCACGGGTTGAAACTGGTCGCGGTGGCCATCGTGGCGCAGGCGGTCTGCGGGATGGCGCGCACGCTTTGTCCCGACCGCTCACGCCAGACGATCGCGCTCGCCGCCGTATTGATGGCGGTGCTGATCGGGGGAGCCACGGGTCAGCTGGGTGCAATCCTGCTCGGTGGGCTCGCCGGGCTCTGGCTTTGCCGGGACACGGCGGGAGCGCCGGGTGAAGCGCTGCATTTCCCGGTTTCGCGGCAGGCGGGAATAATCGCGCTGGCCCTGTTCTTCATCCTGATCTTCGGCCTGCCGCTAGCTGTGATGCTATTTCCCGCGCAGGGCCTGGCGGTGATCGACGCCTTCTATCGCGCTGGTGCGCTGGTATTTGGCGGCGGCCATGTGGTCTTGCCTTTGCTGGAAGCCGAAGTGGTTCGCCCGGGCTGGGTCACGCCCGATGCGTTCCTGGCCGGCTATGGCGCGGCCCAGGCGGTGCCGGGGCCGCTCTTCACCTTCGCCGGCTATCTCGGCATGCTGCTCGAACCCGGCCCGAACGGGATCGCCGGCGCGACGCTTGCCCTTTTTGCGATCTTCCTGCCGGGCTTCCTGCTGCTTGTCGGCGCGCTGCCGTTCTGGAACACGCTGCGCGCACGCTCCGGCGTGCGGGCGCCGATGGCAGGGGCCAATGCCGCGGTGGTCGGCATTCTGGGCGCCGCGCTCTACGATCCGCTCTGGACCAGCTCGGTCGGTTCGCCCCGTGACTTTGCGCTGGCGCTGACCTGCTTCGTGGCCCTGATGAGCTGGAAATTCCCGCCATCGCTCGTGGTGTTGATTGCGGCTGCCGGCGGCGCGATCCTGGAGGTAAGCTCAATGTCGTAATGGAAAAAGAATAGCGACCAGGAGCCTGATCGACCGGGAATGTAACGCCAGCCCATCCGGCGCATCATCGCCGGTCTCCCCCAGCCACTGCCGCCGTCGCGGCACAGCCAGGAACACAAATTGCAAATCGACCTTTCTTCCGACCGCTTCATGACAGCATTGACCGGCATCACGCTTGCCGGGATGGCGCTTGCGACTGTCGATGCCTTCTTGATCCCCGGTCTTTGGGGACCGGTCGGTCTCGTGCTGGTCTATCTGGCCGGTGGTGTGCCGACCGGGGTCCGGGCCCTGATGTCGCTCTGCGAGCGGATTCTCGACATCGATCTTCTGATGATCGTGGCCGCCCTTGCCGCCGCCGCGGTGGGTGCTGCGCTCGAAGGGGCGGTGCTGCTGACGCTGTTCAGCCTCTCGACCACGTTGGAGCAGCGGGCGATGGGCCGGGCACGCCATGCCGTCGAGGCGCTGATGGCGCTGCGTCCCGACACCGCGCTCAGGCGCGCTCCTGACGGCACCATCACGGAAGTTTCGGTGGGCGATCTCGTGGCCGGCGACCTGGTGGTGCTGCGCCCCGGTGCGCGTGTGCCGGCCGATGGCGAGGTGGCGGAAGGGGAAGGCTCGCTCGATGAGGCGACGATCACCGGCGAATCGATGCCGGTCGGCAAAAGTCGCGGTGCTAAGGTGTTTGAGGCCACGGTGAACCTCAACGCCGTGCTGGTGGTGCGCGTCACCCGCCCGGTCGCGGAAAGCACCGTGGCGCGAATGATCGAACTGGTGACCGAGGCTCAGGCCGCGCGCGCTCCTTCCGAACGGTTCAGCGCCTGGTTCGGCCAGCGCTATACCATCGCGGTGCTGGCCGGCGCGATACTGGCTCTCGTTATATTCCTCGCACTCGGCTGGACAATGCAGGATGCGCTTTATCGCGCCGCAACGCTGCTGGTCGCGGCCAGCCCCTGCGCGATTGTGATATCGGTCCCGGCCGCGATCCTCTCGGCATTGGCGGCGGCCGCACGCGGGGGTGTTCTGTTCAAGGGCGGCGCGGCGCTGGAGACGCTGGCCGAGGTCGATATCTTCGCCTTCGACAAGACCGGTACGCTGACCACAGGCAAGGCCGAGGTGAAGCAAATTGTGACGCATGAACCCGAAGAGCGGTTCCTGTCATTGATCGCCGGTCTCGAGGCGCATTCCGAACATCCAATTGCCGATGCGATCCGCCGCCACATCGACGAAAAAGGCATAACCGCCGCCGAGGTGCGCGATGTGGAAACCGTGCCCAGTGAGGGAATTACGGGGGAGGATGCCGTGGGCCCGCTCTGGGCCGGCAATCCGCGCATGGCCGCGCGCATGGGTGCATCGCTCGACGCACCCGAATTTGCGCAGCTGACGGACGGCAGCCAGACCGTGGTGTGGCTGGGGCGGGGAGATCGGGTCTATGGTGCGCTCACCGTGGCCGACCGCCCGCGCGAGACCTCGGCCGCCGGACTGGCTGCGCTCAGGACGGCTGGGGTGGGCACTATCGCCATGATGACCGGCGACCGGCGCCCTGTCGGCTTGCGGATCGCCGCGGAACTCGGACTGGAGGCAAAGGATGTCCATGCCGATCTGCTGCCTGAAGACAAGGTCCGGCTGGTGGGCGAACTGGCGAAGAATGGAAAGGTGGCCTTTGTCGGCGACGGGGTGAACGACGCCGCCGCGCTGGCGCGGGCCGATGTCGGCATCGCCATGGGCGCAGCGGGCAGCGACGTCGCCTTGCAGGCAGCCGATGTCGCGCTGTTGTCGGAGGACATGGCCCGCCTTGCCGCGGCGCATCGGTTGGCGCGCCGCACCCGCCGGATCATCCGTCAGAATCTGATTTTCGCCATCGGCATGATGCTGCTTCTGGTCGCCTCGAGCCTGTTCTTCGCCCTGCCGCTGCCGCTCGCGGTCGTCGGACACGAAGGCGGCACGGTGCTGGTGGTGCTGAACGGCCTCAGGCTGCTCGCCGACCCGATCCGGGCGCGCAGTGCGACCTCACTGCGACGCCAACCCGACGCCGGCCCTGTAGAGCCTTCATACCAGTCAGGGGGTTGACCGGATGACGGCAATCCCCCCGAAACCCGCGTAGATGAGGAACCGACCGCTCTTCAGCAGGTGTTGATTGCCGGTTAAGAACCTGTGGTGTGAATGGCGGCCGAAGGCGGCGATGGCCATGCCAAGCAACAAGAGGACAATTCTCTCGACAAAGGCGGCTCTTCCAGACGGAATCATTCCGCTGGAGGGAGAAATTCTCACAAGGCCGTTTCCCGGTGCGGGCGCTTCTGAACGTTCGCGATTTGGCAGGCGGCCTTATCGGTAGACGATACCGCCATCGGTCAGGATCGACTGTCCCGTGATGTAGTCGGAATCGGCGCCCGCGAGGAAGGCGACCAACGCTGCCACGTCCTCCGGCGTCTGCGCGCGACCCAAAGCGATGCCTTCAACATACTTCTTGTAAGTTTCGCCCTTCGGCGTTCCGGTGATCTCGGAAAAGCGCTCGTCGATCTCCACCCACATGTCAGTGCCGACGATGCCGGGGCAGTAGGCGTTCACCGTGATGCCCGCGCTGGCATATTCCTTGGCGGAGGCTTGCGTTAGCGCCCGCACGGCGAACTTGGTCGCCGAATAGACGCCAAGCATGGCGAAGCCGTCATGTCCGGCAATCGAGCAGGCATTGATGATCTTGCCTTTCTGTCCGCGATCCTTGAATTTCTTCGCAGCCGCCTGGATACCCCAGAGCACGCCGTCGACATTGATGCGGAAGATCAGGTCCATGTCCTCGGGCGTGACGTCGGCGATCGGCTTGACCTGAGCGATGCCGGCATTGTTGACGATGACGTCGAATCCGCCGAGTTGCTTTTCCGCATGGTCGATAGCGGCGTAGACTTCGTCGCGCTTGCTGACATCGGCGATGACGGTGGTGGCCTTGCGTCCGAGCGCTTCGACTTCCTTGCGAACGGAGTCGAGCTTGTCAGCCTTGACATCGGCCAGCGCGAGGTCGGCGCCTTCCTTTGCAAGCCGCAGCGCAATGCCGCGCCCGATCCCCTGGCCAGCGCCGGTTACCAAAATGACTTTGCCATTCAACGACATGATTTTCTCCTACAGAAAGTTGGCCAATCCTGTGCAGCCTGCATGTTCCCTTTCGGGCAATACAGCTGGAGCAGAACCGACTACATTCGATGATCCCGGTCCATTTCAAGGCCGTGGCCCGGAAATGATGCGACGGCGCCGAAACTGGCAGTAAGGCCACCTCAAGGGGTCGCCCGCAAAAGCAACAGTAATTGTTCGACCCCGCAAGAGTATGACATGATCCCGCATATATGGCCGGGTGGCATATTTTCATCGCGTGGGTAGGGGCGGTGTTGCAGAAGGATGCGTAGTTGATGACGGAAGCGGAACGCTACGACGCTGTCGTGATCGGCAGTGGCGAGGGCGGGAAATACCTCGCCTGGCATATGGCGCAAGCCGGCCAGAAGGTAGCTGTCATCGAGCGGCGCTGGATCGGCGGCTCGTGCCCCAACATCAACTGCCTGCCCAGCAAGAACGAGATATGGAGCGCGGGTATTGCTCATGCCGTTGCTCACGCCGCGGAGTACGGCGTTGCATCCGGCCCTGTCTTGGTCGACATGAAGACGGTCGTGGCGCGCAAGCGCGCCATGGTCGAGGGTCTGGTTGCGTTTCATCTCGAACGCTACGAGGCAACGGGTGCGGAACTCATCATGGGCAACGCCCGCCTCATCGGACCAGAAACGATCGAGATTGCCTTGAACGACGGCGGGACGCGGCTGCTCGTCGCTGAAAAGCTGTTTCTCAATCTTGGAACACATGCAACCATTCCGTCCATTCCAGGGCTCGCCGAAGCCGGACCGCTCACCCATATCGAAGCGCTCGAACTGGACCGGATGCCGGCACATCTGATCGTGCTCGGCGGCGGCTATGTCGGCCTTGAACTCGCGCAGGCCTACCGGCGTTTCGGCGGCCGCGTCACCATTGTGGACCGTGGGCCACGACTGCTGAAGCGCGAGGATGAGGATGTTTCCGAGGAAGTCCGGCGGATTCTGGAGGCGGAAGGCATGGAGGTGCTTTTGTCGGCTGAAGTCGAGAAGGTGGAGGGCCGGTCGGGCGAAAGCGTGCGCGCCACCATTCGGACGCCGGACGGTTCGAAAGTGATCGAGGGCACCGAGATTCTGATCGCGGCCGGCCGCACCCCCAACACGCAAGGCATAGGGCTTGAAGAGGCAGGCATTGCGCTGACGGATCGCGGCACCATCAAGGTGAACGATCGACTGGAGACAACTGCAAGGGACGTCTGGGCCATCGGAGAATGCGCGGGAAGTCCGCAATTCACCCACGCATCGCTCGATGATTTCCGAATTATCCGCGACAATCTCGGCGGTGGAGACAGAACGACCACCGGGCGGCTGATACCCTATTGCATGTTCATCGACCCGCCGCTTGCCCGCATCGGCATGAGCGAAGCGGAAGCGCGGGCCAATGGAATGGATATGCGCGTTGCGAAACTGCCGATGAAGGCGGTGCTGCGGACGCGGACGACCTCGCAAACCGCAGGCTTCATGAAGGCGCTGGTCGATCTGCAGGATCGGATCGCAGGCTTTACCATGATCGGCTCGGAGGCCGGGGAAGTGATGGCCGTGGTGCAGGCGGCCATGCTCGGCGGGTTGCCCTACGGTGTTCTGTGCGACGCCATTCTTGCGCACCCGACGATGGCCGAGGGGCTGAATGCGCTGTTCGGCAAGGTCGAGGGAAGATGAGTTTCGAAGGTTCAGGTGAGGCGGCGGGTTAGAGAATGAACGAACACGAGCATCGGCACCATTCGCATGATCATGACCATTCGGGTCATGCGCATCTTGTGAAGGACCCCGTCTGTGGCATGGAGGTCGATCCGCAGACGACGGAACATCATCTGACCCACGAGGGCCACACCCACTATTTCTGCTCGGCTTCCTGCAAGGCGAAATTCAAGGCGGACCCGGCCCGATATCTTGCAGGGGAAGCGTCGCCCGCTCCGGACGCGCCCGAAGGCGCGATCTGGACTTGTCCGATGCATCCCGAGATCCGGCAGGAGGGGCCGGGAAGCTGCCCGATCTGCGGCATGGCGCTGGAGCCGCTGGTGGTGACCGCCGATACCGGCCCCAGCCCGGAACTCGCCGACATGACACGGCGCTTCTGGATCGGGCTGGTCCTCGCCGCTCCGGTCTTCGTGCTCGAAATGGGTAGCCACCTTATTCCCGCACTGCATCATCTGGTGCCAATGCGGATATCGATCTGGATTCAGCTCGTTCTGGCGACGCCGGTGGTTTTGTGGTGCGGATGGCCGTTCTTCGAACGCGCATGGGTGTCGCTGGTCAATCGCAGCCTCAACATGTTCACCCTGATCGCCATGGGCACCGGCGTCGCCTTCGCCTACAGCATCGTCGCCGTCCTTGCGCCGGGCATTTTCCCCGCCGCCTTTCGCGCGGAAGATGGCACGGTCGCGGTCTATTTCGAGGCGGCGGCGGTCATCACCGTTCTGGTGCTGCTCGGCCAGGTGCTGGAACTGCGCGCCCGCGAACAAACATCGGGCGCGATCAGGGCGCTTCTCGATCTGGCGCCGAAAACGGCGCGGCGCGTCAGTGACGATGGCGCGGAGGAAGACGTTCCGGTCGAGCACGTTATCCTCGGCGACAGGTTGCGCGTGCGACCCGGTGAGACCGTGCCGGTCGATGGCGTGGTCGAGGACGGACGTTCCTCGCTCGACGAGGCGATGGTGACCGGCGAATCCATGCCCGTCACCCGCACTGTGGGCGATCAGGTCATCGGCGGCACGTTGAACCAGACCGGCGCGCTGGTGATCCGCGCCGAAAAGGTCGGCCGCGACACGATGCTGTCGCGCATCGTCCAGATGGTGGCCGATGCGCAACGCTCGCGCGCGCCGATCCAGCGCATGGCCGATCAGGTCTCGGGCTGGTTCGTGCCGTTGGTTATCGTCATTGCTATTCTCGCCTTCATCGTCTGGGGCATCTGGGGGCCGGAGCCGCGCTTTGCCTATGGGCTGGTCGTGGCCGTTTCGGTGCTGATCATCGCCTGTCCCTGCGCCCTGGGGCTGGCGACACCCATGTCGATCATGGTCGGCGTGGGCAAGGGCGCCAGCGCCGGCGTCCTGATCAAGAACGCCCAGGCGCTCGAACATATGGAAAAGGTCGACACGCTCGTCGTCGACAAGACCGGCACACTCACCGAGGGCAGGCCGTCGGTGACGGCGGTGGTTGCGGCAAACGGCTTCGAGGAAGCGGAAATCCTGCGGCTTGCCGCCGGCGTCGAGAAGGCGTCGGAACATCCGCTGGCGCTGGCGATCGTGGAAGCGGCAGAGAAGAAGGGTATCGAAGTCCCGCCCGTGGTGGATTTCGACTCTCCGCTCGGCAAGGGCGCCCTCGGCACCGTCGAGGGCAAGGCGATCGTGCTCGGCAATGCGGCGTTCCTCAAGGAGCATGGTGTCGATGCGTCGGCCCTTGCCGAACGGGCGGACGCCTTGCGCCACGATGGCGCGACGGCGATCTATATCGGAATCGAGGGTAAAGCGGGCGGCATCTTCGCCATTGCCGATCCGGTCAAGGCGACGACGCAGGAGGCGTTGAACGCGCTGCATGGCGAAGGCATCCGCATCGTCATGCTGACCGGCGACAATAAAACCACTGCCGAAGCCGTCGCGCGTCAACTGGGCATCGACGAGGTCGAGGCCGACGTGCTGCCGGATGCAAAGAGCGCCGTGGTGAGCCGGCTCAAGGCGGAAGGTCGAGTGGTGGCGATGGCGGGCGACGGCGTCAATGACGCGCCGGCGCTGGCGGCCGCCGATGTCGGCATCGCCATGGGCTCGGGCACCGATGTCGCCATCGAAAGCGCCGGCGTCACCCTGCTCAAGGGCGATCTGATGGGGATCGTCAAGGCGCGGCGGTTATCCGAGGCGACGATGGCGAATATCCGCCAGAACCTGTTCTTCGCCTTCATCTACAATGCCGCCGGTATCCCGGTTGCCGCAGGCGTGCTTTACCCTTCTTTCGGCCTGCTCCTGTCACCGATCATCGCGGCTGCCGCCATGTCGCTGTCGTCGGTCAGCGTCATTGCCAACGCGCTGCGGTTGCGGGGACTGAAACTGTGACTGAAACGCTGACGCGACTGACGCCCTGGCGTCAATCGTAGGCGAGGGCGTCAGTCGCGCCAGTAATTGTTGGCGGCCGCCACCGTCTGGAAATGGATGGCGATCACCTGTGAGGAGGCGATCAGCTGCGTGGTGTCCTGATCGTAGGCCGCGCGCAGCTTGTCGCGAATCTCGGCGGACGGCTGGGTCACCTTGACGCCCACCCGCGCCATTTTGGTGGCAGGGTCGAACCCCTCCTGCGGGGTTGCTGTCTTGAGTGAGGGAAGCCAGGTGTCAGCCATGATGTTTTCCTTCCAGAGAATATGAATACGCAACAACCGTAATCTACCCGAGCAGCCGACGAAAGCATCAACCCGCGATGCGTTTCGCCTCCAGGCGTCACGCCTGAAACGCCCTGTCGTGCGGGAAATCGCCTCCGGCGATGTAAGCGTCTTCCGCCTGCGTCGATTCTCGGCCGAGGACCTGATTGCGGTGCGGGTGACGGCCGAAAGCGGCGATGACCTTGCGCACATCACCGGCCTGGTTCACCAGCGACTGGTATATCGGTTGAAGGGAAGCGGACGCTTCCGCCGCGATCTCTTCGCGAAGCCCGATGAGCAGATCGATGCGCTCAAGGTGATCCGGGCCTTCGCAATGGCCAAGGGGCTGACTGTAGACGATCCTGAACCAGGGCATGCCCAGCGATGCATAGTGGCCGTTCGAGAAACCCTCCATCGCCAGCGACAGTGCGGCAGGGTCCTGCGCGAAAGCCCGCGGCGTGCCGCGCCACAGCGAGCGTGAGAACTGGTCGAGCACAATGATGAGCGCCAGCCTGCCTTCGGGTTCGTCGGCCCAGTCGTCGAGATCGCCTGAGGCTGCGCTCCTCGTGAGGTCGGCGAAGCGCTCGACGATCGCGTCATCCGCTCCGCCGTGCAACCGCCACGACCAGTGATCGCGATGAGTTTCAGCCTTTATCTGTGAGGAGCGGCCTTCGGGAAACCAGAAGTCGAGAACGTCGTTCCACGGGGCGGTCCTGGTATTCATTTCGATCCTTTCTGGCGGTTGCGAGCAATGAGACAGGGTTGGCGCCGCAAAAACAACAGACCCCGCATCGCTGCGGGGTCTGCGAGGAGGCTTCAGCCTCGCGCGGCCACAGTTGCAGGCCGGGCGGTGGCTGTTTTTGAGGTCCGCCCGCCGGGTGCGGTGGCCTTTGGCACGCGCAGCAGGCGCATGCCGTTGGCGATGACGATCAGCACCGAAAGCTGGTGGACCAGCATGCCGCCGGCCATATGGACATTGCCGGAGAACACGCCTGCCAGCAGTCCGGCCACCGTCACCAGTGCGATGACGAGGTTCTGGCGCATATTGCCCAGCGTTGCGCGCGAGATCGCCATCGCTTCGGGGATCTTGCCAAGATCGTCCTTCAGGAGCGCGATGTCGGCGGTCTCGATGGCGACGTCGCTGCCGGCCGCGCCCATGGCGATCGAGGTGTCGGCGGCGGCAAGAGCCGGCGCATCGTTGATGCCGTCGCCGACCATGGCGACATGCGCGCCATCCGCCTTCATCTTCCGGATCAGTTCCAGCTTGTCCTCGGGCATCAACCCGGCATGGACCTCGTCGATGCCGACCTCGCGGGCGATGGCCTCGGCCGCACCATGCTGGTCGCCGGTCAGCATGACCACACGGCCTATGCCGATGTCACGCAGGCGGGCGATGGCTTCCGCCGCGCCTTCACGAGCCATGTCAGACATGCCCAGCATCCCGATCAACTGCCCGTCACGCGCCACCAGGATCGGCGTCTGGCCATTGGACAGCAGACGGTCCAGGGCGGCTTCGCCCTCCTGACCCAGCGCAATGCCGAGCGTGTCCATGAGGCGCCGGTTACCGGCGGCGATGATGCGGCCGTCGATGCGGGCGCTCAGGCCCATGCCGGCATGTTCCTCCAGCGATTCGAGCGTGGAAAGCGGCCCCTGCTTGCGGCCAGCCTCGACGATGGGACGGCCGAGCGGATGGGTCGATCCGGTCTCGGCGGTCGCAGCCAGATGCAGCAACTCGGCCTCGGCAATGTCGCCGAGCGCGACGATAGAGGCGAGCTGCGGCTTGCCTTCCGTCAGCGTGCCGGTCTTGTCGAGCGCCAGCGTATCGATGCGGTCCGCACTTTCCAGATGCTGGCCGCCCTTGATCAGGATGCCGCTGCGCGCCGCGCGGCCGATGCCGGCGACGATGGAGACCGGCGTCGAGATGACGAGCGCGCCGGGGCAGCCGACGACAAGCAGCGTCAACGCAAGACGGATGTCCTGCGTCACGGCGAAGGCGACGACCGCAAGTCCGATGATCGAGGGCGTGTACCATTGCGCAAAGCGCTCGATCATACGCTGGCTCGGGGCCTTTTCCTCCTGCGCCTCCTCGACGCGCTGAATGATGCGGGCAAGGGTGGTGTCGGCGCCGACATTGGTGGCGCGGATGCGCAGCAACCCGTTCTCGGCGATCGTTCCTGCATGAACGTGGCTGCCCGGTGCTTTCTCGGCTGGCATCGGCTCACCGGTAATCGCCGCCTCGCTGACGGCGGCGGCGCCTTCGGTTACCTCTCCATCCACCGGGATGCGTTGACCGGCCCTGACCAGCACGGTCTCGCCAAGCTGGACCATATGCGCCGGCACCTCGACGGGATCGCCGTCGCGCAGCACGGTCGCGGTGGCGGGCGCGGCATCGAGCAATGCCTTCAGCGCGCCACGGGTCTGCCCCATGGTGCGCGCCTCCAGCCAACCACCGAAAATGAAGAGGAAAGTGACGGCCGCCGACTCCCAGACCTCGCCGATAAACAACGCGCCGACCGCCGCGACGGTGACGAGCAGTTCGATGCTGAAATGCTTTACACGCAGCGAGCGCCAGGCGCGGATGGCGATGTCGGAACCGGCAAAAAAAGCTGCCGCGACCATCAGCGCCGTCCATGCCTCGATCATGCCGAAGCCGTAGCGCGCCAGAAGGCCGGCCGCGATCAACCCGCCGCTGCTGACCGTCAGCCAGAAGCGCCGCCGTGCCGGATGCACGAAGGCGCTCTTGATCCTGCTGACAAGATTGCTCATCTCATCGCTCCTTTCATCTTCATCCGTGCCGGAAAAGCGTGCCTGCCGCGCCGGCTCGCGGCGCGGCGAAAAAGGCGGAGTGCCGATCAGAAGGCGGCAGGTTGCGCCTCGTAGCCGGTTCCGCGCACCGCCTCGACAAGCGCTTCAACGCTGGCTTGCGCGGGGTCGTGCTCAATCTCGATCTTGCCGGTGTTGAAGCGCACCTCGGCCTTTGCCACACCCGGAAGGGCGTTGAGCGCTTTCTCGATCTTCGGCACGCAGGAGGGGCAGGAAAGTTCGTCGCTGCGAAGGATGGTTTTGTGGGTCATGATCGGGTTCCTTTCGATAATGGGGGAGGGGTGTCCCCCGCCTCATTGATCTAAGGGTTTGACCCCGCATTGCGATTGGCGAAACCGGCAAGCCAGGCTTGCATGAATGCACAGGTCGCTGCCTTGGTTCTGGTTCATCGGGCGACCACATTGAGGTCTGCGGTGGAATTGCCGCCTAAACCAAAGGGACTTCCGTGCGTGAATGCACAGGTCGACGATTCTCGATTTCCTGGCGGACGCTTTGATGTGGACGCGCCGCTGCTGGAGCGACAGCTTGAGGATACTGTCGCCGAAGTCGTATCGGCGACAAGACCATATGCGAAGCTCTCATTGGGCGGATTTGAGTGAGATCAACGAAACGAGCCAAACTTGTGAAATGAATTGGAAGAAGGAGCATACCATGCGTGGATTTGTTGATGACATCGAGGAACTGACCGAAGGAAACACGGATTTTCGCCGTGTTCTTTATACGGCAACAAATATGCAGCTCGTGCTGATGACGCTTCAGCCTGGCGAGGAGATCGGCGAAGAGGTTCACGACGACGGCGATCAGTTCTTCCGTGTCGAGGACGGCGAAGGTGAAATCCTGATCGATGGCAACGTGAGCAGGATCAGAGCCGATATGGCCATGATCGTACCCGCCGGGGCGCGGCATAACGTCAAGAACACCGGCAATGAGCCGCTGAAGCTTTATACGATCTACAGCCCACCCGAACATGTCGACGGTGTCGTTCATCCAACCAAGGCTGAAGCCGACGCCGCTCATGAACACTTCGACGGCAAGACCAGCGAATAACGCCGTTGGGCGAGCAGTGGTTTGCGACGACAACACCCATAAATGATGTTCCTGCTTGCCCTCCCGCACCGAACCGCGAGAGGGCAAGATGACAATTCCTTGCCAGGAGATGAGGTGAAGACTCCCGATGCGCCCGGCTTTCCCGCCGCACGGCGGCGATCATCCGCTAAAATCTGACATTCGCCATCGGCGTCATGGCAGTGCTGGTCACCGGCGGCCTGTCTTTGAACTGCCGCTGCCGCTGATCGCCGTTCACGACGGAGAGGCGCGGGTGCAGGACGGCCCTTGCATTGAATCGCGCAAATGGGCGGCACGATGTTCCGGTGCAACCTGAGGAATGGTCGACGGAGGGTAAGCGTCCGGGCTGAGGCGTCTTTCGGTGCGGCGACGATCACACGAAGATAGTGTCCACCTGTCGGGATAGTGGACACTTGCTGATGTTGGTTGATGAGGGAGATGCTCTGTCGGCGCGGAAGGCTCACCTCGTCACCGGACATGCGCGCTTCGAAGCCGCTTTCCGCCCTTGTCAGGCGGACCACGCGTTGTCCGAGCCGCAGCGGCATTCCGAAATGCTCCGCCCAGGTTTCGAGATAGTCCGCGAATTCGTCGCGATCAGGATAGGTTTCGCGATTGCCAGGGAGAGCCATTCCCGGCAATGCGCTGAACTGGCGGGACGTAAAAAGAGTCAGTCCGTCGTAACGCTGTCGCCAGACATCGCCGACACGGTCGTTCGCATCGACGATGGTAAAAGGAATGCCTTTCTTTGCCAGATAATATCCAGCAGCAAGCCCGGCCTGTCCCGCGCCGATGACGAGCACCTGGCGTTTCATCACACCACGACGACGCGCGTGCCGACAGGCACGATCTCGAAAAGCTCTTCAACATGCTCGTTGACCATTCGGACGCACCCGTTTGACACGGCCTGACCGATTGTCCAGGGCTCCGTCGTGCCATGAATGCGGTAGAGGGTGTCGCGGCCGTCGCGGTAGAGATAGAGCGCGCGCGAGCCGAGCGGATTCCCCGGTCCGCCTGGCACGCCACCGGCGAACTTCGCATAACGTTGGGTCTCGCTTGATCATGTTCGGCGTTGGCCGCCACGAGGGCCATTTCGCCTTGCGCTCGATGATCGCTTCGCCTTTGAATGCCAGCCCGGCTTTGCCGACGCCGATGCCGTAGCGGCGGGCCGTGGCCGGGGTTTCCAGAAGGTAGAGATACCGATCGCGGGGCGCGACGACGATCGTGCCGGCTGGGTAAGCGAATGGATTGGCGACCCTTTGCGGCATGAAGCGCTGCTCCAGCGTTGTGGGATGGGGATGCGCTTTGGCGGACGCCGGCAGAAAAGCCGTCGCCACGGCTGCCAGAAACCCGCCGCTGACAATACGGCGATCAATGGTCATGGCCGTCATCCTGCTGAGGAGGATTGACGTCCGGCACAAGCTTCTCGATTTCGGCTGCCGCCCGGATTCCGCTGATGATCTGCCGTTCGGCTGTGCCTTCCAATGACTGGCGGATTTGCGGCGAAACCTGTTGTAATTTCGTGGCCGTTGACCCGGGCGACGACGTCGCCTTCCTGGGCGATGGCAACGCCAGATGTCGTGGTCAGGAGGAGAGTGAGAGCGAGGGAGCGAATGTTTGGTCTACGCATCGTCTCTCTCCCTTACTGGCCAGCCGCCGCGAGCAGCGGATCGATGATCTCGCTGAAGCGTTCGACGCTCAGCACGCCTTTGTACATCTCTCCATTCACGAAGAAGGTTGGTGTGGAATCGACGCCGAATTCCTGCCTGTCCGGCGTCAGCACTGATGGGACCAAATCGGCTTAACTGAGAACGGAGGATTTCTGGTTCATCGTAGCCTTTCAAAGGAGCGAAGATGAGACAGAAATCCGGAACCGGGAAAGCGCCGGCAGAGCAGGTCATCAAAGACATCCGCCGCGCAACCCGCAAGCAATATTCGGCCGAGGAGAAGATCCGCATCGTGCTGGAGGGCTTGCGCGGCGAAGAGTCGATCGCGGCGCTGTGCCGGCGCGAGGGGATCGCGGAGAGCCTTTATTACACCTGGTCGAAGGAATTCCTGGAAGCCGGCAAGAAGCGGCTTGCCGGGGATACGGCGCGCGCCGCCACCAGCGACGAGGTGAAGGTTCTGCGCAAGGAGGCGCGCGATCTCAAGGAGGTCGTCGCCGAGCAGGCGCTGGAACTGCGGATTCTTAAAAAAAGCATGATTGCGGATGGGGGCGACGACGAATGAGATACCCCGCATCCGAGAAGCTGGAGATCATTCGGCTCGTCGAGCAGTCGCATCTGTCGGCGCGGCGCACGCTGCAAAAACTCGGTATTCCGCGCTCGACCTTCAATCGCTGGTATGACCGTTTCCTGGCCGGCGGTGTCGATGCGCTGGAGGATCGCAGGCCCCGGCCGAACCGGGTCTGGAACCGCATCCCCGAGGAGAAACGCGATCAGATCATTGAGCTGGCGTTGAACGAGCCGGAGCTGTCGCCACGGGAACTGGCGGTCACCTTCACCGACACGAGGGGCTACTTCGTCTCGGAATCCTCGGTCTACCGCCTGCTCAAGGCGCACGACCTGATCACCAGCCCGGCCTTCATCGTCATCAAGGCCGCCGACGAGTTCCATGACAAGACGACGGCGCCGAACCAGCTCTGGCAGACCGACTTCACATATCTGAAGGTCATCGGCTGGGGATGGTTCTATCTGTCGACCGTGCTCGATGACTTCTCCCGCTACATCATCGCCTGGAAGCTGTGCACCACGATGAAGGCCGGGGACGTCACCGACACGCTGACCATGGCGCTGCAGGCTTCCGGTTGCGACAACGCCAGGGTCATGCGGCGGCCTCGGCTGTTGTCCGACAATGGCCCGTCTTACGTCTCTTCCGACCTCGCCGCCTGGCTGTCGGACAAGGGCATGGACCACACCCGCGGTGCTCCCTGCCATCCCCAGACACAGGGCAAGATCGAGCGCTGGCATCAGACGCTGAAGAACCGCATCCTGCTCGAAAACTACTTCCTGCCGGGCGATCTCGAGCGGCAGATCGCGGCCTTCGTCGATCATTACAACCATCGCCGCTACCATGAGAGCATCAGCAATCTCACACCAGCCGATGTCTACTTCGGGCGCGGCGACATCATCATGCTGGAAAGGGAAAGGATCAAACGCGAAACCATCAGACAACGCCGCTTGCTTCATCGAGAAGCGGCAGCCTAACATGACAATCCTGATGGGCCAGAGCCTCCGTTAGCTCACCCCGCCAGTTGTCCCAAAAACCCTGACGACGGACAGCCTTTGCGAAGGTCATTAGCATCGCCCGGCACCAGACGTCTTCTGATGAATTATTATGCTTGTGCTACAAAGAGTCCGACATATGGGGCGATCGCTAATCGCTGAGGTGCCTGAATTAGCATTGATAAATATGAGGAAATTTCTTGCTTCAAACCTGCAACCATCATTACTTGCTGTGAGCGCAAGTAATGATGGAAGCCAGCCCCCGCAACCACCGATTCCAACACTCCCGCGAGGGCGCCTCCGGGAGTGTTTGTTTTCACAGTCTTTCCAACAGCTTGACGCGCCACCCATTCGAGGATGGTGACGAATTCGCCGTGCAGCGTGACGCAGGTTTCCCCGTGCTCCGGTCCCGGCGTCAGCACGATCTTCGAGATAAGGGCACGGAGCGCCGTCGCGGCCCGTTGCCGCTCTTCCGGGTTGTTCAGGGCCTCGGTCAGCTCGGCCACACGCTGCGCGTAGATCGCCGAGACGCTGGGCAGAATATCCGGCGAGAGGTCGGCCGGCAGTTCGGCGACCAGCTCCGACAGTTCGACCTTGCGCGCTTCCAGCCCCGACATCTTCTCCTTCATCGATGGATGATACATGCCGTCCGCGATCGCCTCGACGATCTGCGCGATCTGCTTCTCGACCTTCACCAGTTCCACCGCCCACGCTTCGCCATTGGCCCGCCGCTCGCGGTTGAGCTGGTTGGTCTCTTGGGCGTGCGCCCGCATGGCCTGCGCCGCTAGCTCCTGCGACATCAGCCGGTCCTTGAGCCCGGCCAGGATGCGGGTCTCCAGCTCGTCGCGCAGGATGGTGCGGCTGTTGGTGCAGGACTTGTTGGTGATGCGGTTCGAGCATGCGAAGCGGTCGCTGCACCGGATCGAATACGTCCCGCCGCAGCAGCCACAGAACACCAGCCCCGACAGGAGCGACTTCGGCCGACGCTTGCCGTTGAGCGCATTCTGCCGGTGATGCGCGCGCACCGCCTCGGTGACGTTGGCATACTTCTCGGCGATCTCGACCTGACGCTCGCGCACGGCCTGCCAGAGTGCGTCGTCGACGATGCGCAATTCTGGAACCTCGGTGACGATCCAGTCCGATTCCGGGTTCAGGCGTGAGACGCGCTTGCCGGTGGAGGGGTCCTTCACATAGCGCAGCCGGTTCCAGATCAGCCGGCCAATATAGAGTTCGTTGTTCACGATGCCGGTGCCACGCTTCACATGGCCCCGGATCGTGGTGTCGATCCACGGCTTGCCGCCGGGACCGGCGATGCCCTCTTCGTTCAGGTTGCGGGCGATGGAGCGCGGGCCGACGCCGGCGGCGAAGTCGCGGAAGATGCGCCGCCCGACTTACCGTCCTCGACCCGGCCGCGCAGCCCGTGATGCGTCTTGGCGGCGAGTTCGTTCAGAAACAGTGCGTTCATCGTTCCCTTGAGGCAGACATGAAGTTCGCTGATCTCGCCCTCAGCCAGTGTGAAAATCGGCACGCGCGCGAACTGGAGATGCTTGTAGAGCGTCGCCACGTCCGCCTGGTCGCGGCTGACACGGTCCAGCGCCTCGGCGAGCGCCATATCGAACTGGCCCGCCTGCGCGTCCTGCAGGATCGTCTGGATGCCCTGCCGCAGGATCATGCTCGATCCCGAGATGGCCGCTTCCTTGTAGCAGCCGACCACCTGCCAGCCCTCGCGCTTCGCCTGATCCCGGCAGATGCGGAACTGGTCCTCGATCGAGGCGTCGCGGGTCAGGCCCTGCTGCTCCATGCGGAACCTGATCGCCTCAATCGGATCGGGCGGGTCCATCGGGTGATGCTTCTCCTCATAGACCTCGAGCTGCGTCGCCAGCACGTCAGGCGGTCGCCTTTGGGCGTGCCGCTCTTCGCGCCCCACAGCCGTTCCACCTCGGCTAGTGCCGTATCGTAATCCGCCTCGGTGCGGATGGGCCTCAACTCAGTCGCCATGTCTGACCTCCGTCACGTCGATCCTGTCATATGCCTTGGTGCCAATCCACTTGATCCAGACGATGGCCTTCTCGAAGTCGACCGCCACCACGAGGCGATAATCATTGCCCTTGATGTTGAAGACGATGCGCTCGACGCTGACGATGTTGGCCGTCGCATAGAGCCGCTTTACATCCGCCAAACTCGTCCATGCCGCCTTGCTCACTTCGTCGAACGAGGCATCGAGCGCGGCCTTGACCGCCGGCTGATCCTTCTGCCCCGCGAGGCCGTCGACGAACTGCCGCAAGGTGCGGCGGGCATAGTATGGTCTGGTGCAAATCGTATTTGCGAAGTCCCCCGGCGCAACCATGCACAGAGCGGTTCGCGCGCTGGCGCCTCGTCGTCGACATCGGGATCGAGTTTGGGCCTCGTGCGCATGGCATCGCTCCCATTCGGTTTGGGATCGTGTCTGCGGTGCGCCCCCGCAAACGATCTTTGCTTACCTTGGTGATCGGGGAGTTCAAAAACCGTACCAGACGGCACCGTGGCCTTTAGGCGGGTAGCCCCGGAGCAGCGCGGCTGCTCCACGGCCAATCTAGGCTCAGGACCTATTAATTCTGTTTAAGATGTGATTCACGGTCTCCATTGAAGGAGGTTGTGATGGATGATTTGTTTCTGCTGAGCGAACGCGGATGGCGCGGATATCGCCGTTCTTCCCGCTGTCGCACGGAGTTCCCCCGGGTCGATGATCGGTGGTCGTGGGTGGCATCTGCCATGTAATCCGCAGCAGGTTGCAGTGGAAAGACTCGCCGGCCGGCTACGGCCCGCACACGACACTCTAATAACCGCTTCATCCGCTGGAGCCTGATGGGCGTGTTCGATGTTGCCTTCGGCAAGATGAAGGCGATGGCGGGCGGGGCTGCAATCGTGCGTGCGGAGATTTCATCATCAGCATAGCCAGGCTGACGATCAGACCGATTTATCGGGTGAGAAGACATAAGCCGTGCTTTGAAGGCATACTGGCAATTGTTGGCGGGTCTTATTGGCTCTGCGAAACTGAAGGCCGGCTGAAGGAGCTTGTCGTTGACCATGCAATTTGACGCCATCGTCGTCGGTGCCGGACAGGCAGGACCGTCATTGGCCGCCAGGCTTGCCGGCGCCGGCATGAAAACGGCATTGGTAGAGCGATGTCTCCTCGGCGGCACGTGTGTCAACACCGGCTGCACACCGACAAAGGCCATGGTCGCCAGCGCTTTTGTCGCGCATCTCGTTCGCCGCGCTGACCAATACGGCATTTCCGGCGTTGGCACCGGGCGTCTCGATATGAAGGTGGTCAAGGCGCGCAAGGATGCCATCGTGACGGCGTCCCGAAGCGGGCTGGACGGCTGGTTGCGCAATGTGCCCAATCTGACTTTGATCGAAGGGCATGCCCGCTTTATCTCATCGAACGAAATGGAAGTCGCCGGCGAGCGTATCGCGGCATCGCGGATATTTCTCAACGTCGGCGGACGGGCGCTCGCACCCGACTATCCCGGCACTGACGATATCGGCCATCTGACCAATTCGAGCATTCTCGACCTCGATACCGTGCCCGAACATCTGGTGGTCGTCGGTGGCGGCTATGTCGGTCTTGAATTCGCGCAGATGTTCGCACGCTTCGGCGCGCGTGTTACGGTCGTTCAGCGTGGGCCACGCCTTTTACCTCGCGAGGATCACGACATTTCCGAAGCCATACTGGCAATGTTGCAGGCAGAAGGTATCAGCTTTCGCCTCGACGCCGAATGCATTTCCTTCGAACGCGATGGCGACCGGAAAAAAGTGAACCTTTCCTGCGAGCGGGGCGAACGCGAAGTCGTCGGCAGCCATGTTCTGTTGGCGATAGGAAGACGCCCGAACACGGACGATCTTGGCCTCGACATGGCCGGTGTGGCGCTCGACGAGCGCGGCTACATCCTCGTCGACGACACCTTGCAGACGAACGTTCCCGGCATCTGGGCGCTTGGCGATTGTAACGGCCGCGGTGCCTTTACCCACACTGCCTATAACGATCACCAGATCGTCGCGGAAAACCTGCTCGACGGTGCCGGTCGGACGCTCCTGGAACGTCCTTCAATCTACGCGCTCTATACCGACCCGCCGCTGGGACGGGTGGGGCTTGGAGAAGACGAGGCGAGGCGCGCCGGCTATTCGGTTCTTGTAGGAAAAAGGCCGATGACGCGCGTGGCGCGTGCGGTAGAGAAGGGCGAGACGACAGGCTTGATGAAGATCGTCACCGACGCGTTATCCGGCAGGCTTCTGGGCGCCTCGATCCTCGGAGTCGGCGGTGATGAGGCCGTGCAAAGCGTCGTCGACCTCATCAACAGCAAGGCGGATGCCGAAACGCTCAGGCGTTCACTGCGCATCCACCCGACTGTATGTGAACTGCTGCCGAGCCTCGTTGCCGAACAGATGCCTTCAAAACCCGGTCCGCATAAGGAGGAGAAACCATGAGACTGCAAAAATTCGCCCTCGCAGACGCTTCATTCGAACGTGCGCCCGATCAGAAGGGTGATATCGACACCGGAAACCTCGTCGACCAGCGCCATGGTGGCCCGATCACGATTGGATATGGCCGCTATGGACCCGATCAGGTTCTCGAGGAAACGATGGCGGTTCATGATGTGATGATCATTCTCGAGGGGAAGCTGACCGTGACGAGCGGCGATATCAGGGTCACTGCCGGTCCGGGTGAAATCATCTATATGCCGCAAAGCGAGGCGGTGAAAATTCTCTCGCATGAACTGGGCGCAACGACTGCCTATGTTACATATCCGCACTGGAAGGAAGGGCGGGAATGATTTCGTGAAGCCTTTCCGGCACCGCGCTGTCAGTCGTCACTTTCCGGCGGATTTGCCAATCGGACCCAGATGGGTCGATCCGAAACCTTCGCCATATTTGAGCCCGTAGCCCAGCGCACGATCGAAGCCGATATGCGCGGCCCAGATCAATCCGGCAGGTAGTGCATATGGAAAGCCGAGAACCGCGCCGAAGACGATGAGCGAAAGGGGCAGGCCGCAAAAATGCGCTGCATTGTAAATGGTCGCTCCCGTTTTCGGTCCCGCGAGATAGCCCGACATAGATAAATCCGGCGCCAGAAACAAAAGCAGGAACAGCCACCAACTCGCATCCAGATTGGCATAAGCCGCTACCGCAGCAAGGAGAACGAAAAAGCCCTCCAGCCGCAGAAGGGCTTTCGGCATTCCGACAACAGAACCAGCCATGAGCTACGCTCTCGGTTTGATCAACAGACACCGGATACAATGGTAGGTCGGTCCAACCCGGTCAACGTGATTGGCGAGGTGCGCCAAATCGCAAGCCATCGACGAGCAATTTCACCATGCGTTCGGTATGGGCCGGGCCGTCATCACCTGTTGCGACGGCAAGATTTCCAATTGCGCGCAAAAGGTCATAGGGCGCGATATCGGACCGGATGTCGCCTGCGCCAGCGGCACTGGCGATGAGACCGGCAAGCGCCGGCTCAAACCGGCTTCGAAAATAGTCCGGCAGGCTTGCAAAGGCGGCGTCACCCGAATGCAGGGCTGCAGCCAGTCCCTGCTTGGTCGCAAGAAAACGCGTATAACGCAAAAGCCATCCAGTGAGCGCGGTGAGCGGGGCGTGCTCTTGCGAAAGCGTTACTGCTTCCTCAGCGCAAGCATCGACCTCGCGACGGAAGACGGCCGCAACCAGATCGGCACGAGTGGGAAAACGGCGGTAGAGCGTGCCGAGACCCAACCCCGCCTCGGTTGCAATTTCACGGATCGGCGCATCGACCCCGGAGCGGGCAAAAACCAGCCTGGCCGCTGCAAGCAAGGCCTCCTCGTTGCGACGGGCATCCGCGCGTACGTGCGGAGCGCCACCATCATTGTCCATCGATTGACGTATCTTTTCCGTCATTCGCTCGCCCTGAATTTTGGTGTCGCGACGCGTTATGCGCATTTGCCCTTGATAAACGGATCAATGTTCCGTATTTGTGTATCGGAACATTGATCCGTTTTATATCTGAAAGGTATCGCCATGTCACCTCGCACTATCGCTGGGCCGTCGCCTGTCGTTTCGATCGCGCCTATTTCCTTGGCAATCGAGGGCAGGGGCGCCGATCTCGAATTGCGCGTGTCCGCCCCCGAGGAAGGTATCGATCTGCCGCTTATTCTCTTTTCTCATGGCAACGGCCAGTCGCTTTATGGCTATGGTCCATTGGCCGATTATTGGGCGGCGCATGGTTTCGCCGTCATCCAGCCTACCCATCTGGATTCGCGCATGCTCGGTCTTTCGCAGGACGATGCGCGCCGACCCGACTTCTGGCGATTCCGCGAGCAGGATTTGCAGGATGTTCTTGGCCGGCTCGACGAGATCGAAAGCAAGGCACCGATGGTGAAGGGCCGGATCGATCGCAGCCGAATCGCGGTCGCCGGCCATTCATGGGGTGGCCAGACTGCGAGCACTTTGCTTGGGGCGACCCATCCCGACCCGGCGGACGGATCGGTTGTCAGCCGCAAGGATGCGCGCGTCAAAGCTGGTGTGCTTCTGGCGACGCCTGGAAATGGCGGTGCGGATCTGAGCGAATTTGCAGCTCGTGCGCTGCCGTTCATGCATCCAGACTTTTCCACCATGACCACGCCGACGCTCGTCGTCTTTGGCGATGCGGATCAGGGCGGGCTGACCACACGCGGGCCAAACTGGTGGCGTGACGCCTATGATCTGAGCCCATCGCCAAAGGCGCTGTTCACGGCTTTCGGCGGGGAACACGGACTGGGTGGACTTGCCGGATATGAATCGCGTGAAACCACCGACGAACGCCCGCAGCGTGTCGCGGCCATTCAGAGTCTCTCGACCGCATATCTGCGCAGTGCGCTCTATCCCGGCAATCCTGCATGGGATCTAGCCGTTGCCGATCTTGCGGGCGAGTCCAGTCCCGAGGGTGCTGTTGAAACCAAGTAAGGCGGGCTGGGGCCGACCTCCGGCAGGTGCGAGATTGTTGTCTGGCTGCAACGGAGCTTCCACTCGCTAAAGTGTGAAGTTGTCACGCAGGCGACACGTGACCACATCACGGTCGAACCGGCTCCGTTGTATCCGGCCCAACTCAAAGCGAAGGGATATGTTCATGGCTTTCATCACCACATCCGATGGTACGAACCTGTTCTACAAGGACTGGGGTCCGCGCGACGCGCAGCCTGTCGTGTTTCACCATGGCTGGCCGCTCAGTTCCGATGACTGGGACAATCAGATGCTTTTCTTTTTGTCGCATGGCTATCGCGTGATCGCTCATGACCGGCGTGGCCATGGCCGTTCAGACCAGACCGATACCGGCAATGAAATGGACACGTATGCAGCGGATGTGTCGGAACTCGCCAAGGCACTCGATTTGCGAGACGCCATTCACATCGGCCATTCCACAGGCGGAGGCGAGGTCGCGCGCTATGCTGCCCGCGCCGAGAGCGGAAGGGTGGCAAAGGCGGTTCTGATCGGTGCCGTACCGCCGGTTATGGTCAAGTCGGATAAGAACCCCGATGGCGTTCCCATGGATGTTTTCGACGGCATTCGCGCAGGTGTGCTTTCGAACCGCGCCCAGTTCTTCATGGACCTGCCCAGCGGCCCGTTTTACGGCTTCAATCGCGAAGGCGCCGAAGTCAGCCAGGGATTGATCCAAAACTGGTGGCGGCAAGGAATGGCTGGCGGCGCGAAGGCGCATTACGATTGTATCGTTGCGTTTTCCGAAACCGATTTCACGGAAGATCTGAAGGCGATCACGGTCCCGGTCCTGTTTCTGCACGGTGAAGACGACCAGATCGTTCCGATCGAAAATTCCGCTCACAAGGCGGTCAAACTGGTGCAGAACGGCAAGCTGAAATCCTATCCGGGTCTTTCGCACGGCCTGTTCGCGACGCATCCGGACATGGTCAACGCCGATCTTCTCGCGTTCATCCAAGAAGGCTGACGCGACCGACCATCATTGATTGCGGCGGCCTTTTGGTCGCCGCTTTCAACGAGGTTATCGCCATTTTCTGGCATAATCGATCAAGGCGCGCAGCTTGGGCGCCATATTGCGGCGCTGGGGAAAATACAGGAAGAAACCGGGAAAGGGCGGCAGATAGTCGCCTAGCAGCGGAACAAGCTCGCCTGATGCCACGAATGGCCGGAAGGTCTCTTCCAGTGCGAAGGTGATCCCGCCTCCGGCGAGTGCGGCGCGGATCATCAAGCGTAGATCGTTCGTGGTGATCTGGGCTTCGACCGCAACATCGAACGGAACGCCGTTTTCCTCAAACTCCCAGCGATATGGCGCAACGTTCGGTGCCGGTCGCCAGCCGATGCATCGATGACGGACAAGCTCGTGCGGATGGGCCGGCGCGCCATGTTCCGCGATATAGGCGGGGCTTGCGACGACCATCTCGCGCTGATTGCCGGTGATGGGGATGGCGATCATGTCCTGCTCGATCACTTCGCCCAGCCTGACGCCTGCGTCGAAACCTGCGGCGACGATGTCGAATTCCTCATCGGTAACGGTGACGTCGATCGTCACGCCGGGGTGAGCTTTTGCAAACGAGGCGATCAGCGGGCCTGAAAGAAATTGCTCGGCAATCGATGTCACGGCGATCTTGAGAAGCCCGCTTGGCGCGCCGCCGGAGCCTTCCAGAGCCGTGCCGATGTCGCTGACAGGCCCGGACAAGGCTTCGTGCAGGCGTTCGCCGACCTCCGTCAGGCGCACCGAACGCGTCGTGCGCATGACGAGCGCCGTCCCGACGGCATCCTCCAGCCGGCGCACGCCCTGACTGACGGCCGAGCGCGTCACGCCTAGACGATCGGCGGCGGCGCGGAAATTATGCTCCTCCGCAACGGCGAGAAAGAGCGGCAGCAAATTGAGATCGATCTTCATTGTCCAGCAATGCTAACCAACAAGTCAAGTAGATGACGGATACCAGCACCGGTCCACGAGGTCCATCTTCACCTTGAACGCAACAAGGGAGTTCGACATGGACAAGGTCATTTTGATTACCGGAGCCTCCAGCGGGATCGGCGAGGGCATCGCCAGAGAACTGGGCAGCACCGGCGCGAAGATATTGCTGGGTGCGCGCCGAACTGAGCGCGTCGAGGCCATCGCGGCGGAAATAAGCAGCGCCGGTGGCACGGCGGACGCCATGGCGCTCGACGTCACTGATCGCGCTTCCGTGGCCGCCTTTGCCGACGCGGCGACGCAAAAGTGGGGCCGCATCGATGTTCTCATCAACAATGCCGGCGTGATGCCGCTTTCGCCCATGTCCGCCGGCAAGCAGGACGAGTGGGAGCGCATGGTCGACGTCAATATCAAGGGCGTCTTGTGGGGAATCGGCGCGGTGCTCCCGGTGATGGAGGCACAGGGAAGCGGCCAGATCATCAATATCGGCTCCATCGGTGCGCTCAATGTCGTGCCGACGGGCGCGGTCTACTGTGCGACAAAATTTGCCGTCAGAGCGATTTCCGACGGTTTGCGGCAGGAAAGCGCGAATATCCGCGTCACCTGCGTCAATCCGGGCGTCGTGGAAAGCGAACTTGCCTCGACCATCACCCATGAAGAGACGATGGCTGTCATGGACGACTACCGGGCCGTCGCGCTCCAGCCCGCCGATATCGCCCGGGCGGTGCGGCATGTGATCGAGGCACCTGCGGGCGTCGACACCACCGAGATCACCATTCGCCCGACCGCATCGGCAAATTGATCGATTATCGCGACACTGAACAAGGAGTTCGACCATGCGGCTCGCTTTTGCAGTCCTGATACCGGCAATGCTCACGATCCAGATCGCGCAAGCAGAGGAGACCGAAATGAACGCCAACCATCCCTATGCCGGCCTTTGGGTCACCGAGGACGGTCATATTCGCCACGAATTGTTGCCGAACGGCCGTTACGTCGAGGCGCGGGGAACGCGCGAGCGTGCCTATGAGGGCCGTTACGAAGTGACCGGCACGCATATCGAATACTGGGACGATACCGGATTCACCGCAGATGGTGATTTCATCGACGACGTGTTGCATCACGCCGGTATGATCCTTTATCGCCAGTGACGGCATGATCGGGCCGTAGCCTGTCGTATGATTGGCTTCAAATGGACGGTGCGCCTGATGCATTTTGCCGGCGCACCGTCCATTTGCGCCGGACATGCTCTAAAGTGGCGGTGCCGCTTCGATGCAGGCGACGTCGCAGGAAAGGTTCAGGCTCTGGTATTCTCGCACATTCGCAAGTCGGTCGGGCTCTTGACCGGATCTGCACGCGGGCCATCGCGCCCACGCCTGTCCATCGACGCCGAAGGTGCCGTTCTTTACGCGATTGGTGACGTCCACGGTTGCTATGACGAATTGCGCCGCCTGGAAGACAAGATCATCGCAGACGCCGCAATCCTCGAATTCGATCCGGTCATCGTCATGCTGGGTGACTATGTGGACCGCGGTCCGCGCTCGGCCGATGTTCTCGATCATCTGGTCGCCCCGCCGCCGCAAGGCTTCGAGCGTGTCTGCCTCGCCGGCAATCACGAAGCGGCAATGCTGGACTTTCTCGATGGACGGCTTTCGTTCGACTTCTGGCTGCAAATGGGCGGGCTACAGACTCTTTTGTCATATGGTCTCGACCCGCATCAGCTTCAGGGCGTTCAGATCGGCCAAGGCGAACTGGAGAAAATGCTGCGCGAGTCGATTCCGCGCGAACACGTCGCGTTCCTGCGCTCGCTGCCGGGGATGGTCTATACGAGCAGCCATATCTTCGTGCATGCCGGGATACGCCCCGGCGTCGACCTTCGGCGTCAGACCGATGCGGATCTGATGACGATCCGTTCAGGATTTCTCGACCGTTCGAACGAGCTGAAACATTGGGTCGTACATGGACATACGCCCGTGCGTTCCCCGGCACTCGAAGGCCGCCGGATCGGTATCGATACCGAAGCCTATCGAACCGGCCGTCTGACGGCGCTGCGCATCATCGGCAAAAAGGGTCGGCTGTTCGTCTCATGAGCGTTGCTCGGTTTTGGAGCCGTCCGCGCCGTCGAGATAGTAGGACGCATATCGGTCGAGGAATTTTTCCGAGCTGCCGATCGCCCCATAGCGCGCGAGCTTCTTCAAATTGACCTTGTTGAGCACGAGGCCGAGCATCTTGGATGCCACCTCGGGCTCGGCTTCTAGCTGCGAGCGCACCAGAGCGCGGGGCGTGCGGCCCCACTCGGCGACGACGACGAAGCCGTCGGCAAGAGGCGCGAACGCCTTGGAATCGACCACTGGCCCAAGTGGGGGAAGATCGACGATAATGTAGTCGAACGCGCCGCGTGCCTCATCGAGGAGCTTACGCATGCCGCTTGATGCCAGGAGTTCTCCGGTATGCGACAGGCGCCTGCGCAAGATGGCCGGGATCACGGACAGATGACTTTGCCGGTCGACCTTGACGAGAGACTGCCATGGCTGACCGTTCACGACGGCTTCCACGAGTCCGGCTTCCGCGCGAATGCCGAAATTGCGCGTCAGGCCCGGATTGCGCAGATCGCCGTCGATAAGCAAGGTTCGTGCACCGTCGGCTGATAAAAGGCCTGCCAGATTGGCCGCGACGGTCGATTTTCCTTCATCGGGAAGTGCCGACACGACACCGATCACCTTGCCGCCGCTTCGCTGGAGTACGACGTCGCTCGCGATCTTGATGTTGCGCAACGTCTCGGCAAAGGGCGAGGAGGGGGCAGTAATCGCCGCGCGCATCAGATTGCGCCGCTCGTTAGAACCGGGAAGGAAACTTGGGTCGTCCTTCTCCTTTCCGGCAGCCGATTTGCGAGACCGGGGAGCGCCGAGCAAGGGCAGATAACCCAGAAACCGCGCGCCGAGCCGGTTGCGCACATCCTCGCCGGTGCGGAAGAAGCGTTCGTTGAACTCGTTGAGAACGCCCAGTCCGCCACCCATCATGAGGCCGAGAACGAGCGACAGGCCAAGAACCGTTATGGTGCGCGGCTCGGACGCCTGTCGGGGCGGCTCCGCTTGTGTGAGGATACGGGCTTTGGCGATGGGGAACGAGCTTTGCTGCGCGACCTCCTCATAGCGGGCGAGGAAGGTCTGATAGAGCGAACTGAGCGCATTCGCCTGCTGCTCCAACTCGCGCAGGCGCACTTGTGACTGCTGCGCCTCGGAATTTTGTCCGGTCGCCTGCTCGATGCTTTCGCGCAGGGCCGTCTCGCGCGACTGGGCAATCTCGAATTCGTTGCGGAACGTCTGGGTGAGCTGGCGGATTTCCGCGAGGATACGATCCTCCAGTCCCGCTTTTTCCCGCCGTAGCGCGACAGCTTGCGGGTGATCTTCGCCGAAATTCTCCGAGATTTCGCGCTCGCGGCGCGTGATCTCGACATAGCGTGGACGCAAGGTCGTCAGGATCGAATCCGGCGTCAATTGCTCGTCGGAGACGATGAGGTTCTCGGCAGCCGCAGTGGTGCCGCCCTGAAGGATTTCATTATATTGGCGATATCGGGCCGACGCTCGCGCCGTGTCGGCCTGGGCCAGGATTAGCTGGCTGTTCAGGTCCACAAGACGCTGCCCGGACATCAACTCGCCGCGCATTTCGGAAAGGTTGTTCTGTGCCCGGTATTCTTCCACGGCAAGTGCGGCCGTCTGTGAGTTCTGCTGCAATTCGGCCAGACGCTCCTGCAACCAGACAGATGCCTGTTCCGTCGCGTCGAACGTGGCTTCGAGCTGGTCGGCGAGATAGGCATCGGCATAGGCAGCGGAGATGTCGGCGGCCAGTTGGCGATCATGGGACGAAAAGCCGATGGTCAGCACATAGCTGCGCCCCATGCGCTGCGCGATCACGTTCCCCTGCAACATTCCCGCAGCCTGGCGCTTGCGCCCGGCGACTTCGTTGGCGATGCGGGTTTCCTCGCTGACATCCTCCTGCGGGGCGGATGGCGGCGTCGAGCGCAGGAAGCCGACGACCCCTCGTGCCTGCCCGATGATCCGCGACAGGAGAGAGGAGGGCGGGGACATGAAGTTTTCGTTCTGGTCGAGCCGCAGCTTTTCGGCCACGACGGAGGCGAGCCGCGCGGAGCGGATGATCTCGATCTGGCTCAGGATCGCTGCGTCCGACTGAAGGCTGACTGTCAGCGGAGACACTTCTTCAAGCGACTGGCCAAGGCCGTCATCGATCAGCACGCGCGCGTTTGCGGTGTAGGTCGGCGGCGTCGTCTGAAGATAGATGACGCCGAGGCCGAGGCCGATCAACGCACAGATCGCCACCACCTTGAGCTGGCGCATCGCCACGCCGAGCAGGCGGTCGAGATCGATGAAGTCCGTGCCCTCTTTGGCAGGCTCGACTTGCGAAATCACTCGCGAACTGCCGAACGAAAAGCCCTGATTCATTCCATTGTCCCATTCAGGCATCGATGCGAGCCGATCCGGCCCGCACGACGCCTCATCATTTCATGCAAGCACCGTGCCGTTTCGAAATGGCAGCGGTGTGTCATTCGGCAGCCGTCAGCTGTTTCGGTTCCTGAAGAAGATCGCGGATGGCATCGATAACGCCGTCGCGAATGTCAGGCCGCGAGAGCGCGAAGGCGACATTGGCCTGTATGAAGCCCTCCTTGGAGCCACAATCATACATGCGCCCGGCGAAACGGCGCGCGAAGAACGGGCTGGTTCTGGCAAGCCGCAGCATGGAATCGGTCAACTGGATTTCGTTTCCGGCACCGCGTTCCTGCGTCGCCAAAAGGTCGAAAATCTTCGGTTGAAGAATGTAGCGGCCGTTGATGTAGAGGTTGGAAGGGGCGTCCTTCGGAGCCGGCTTCTCGACCATGCCCGTCACTTCGAAGCCCTTGCCCCGCTGCGCGCCCTTGCCGACGATACCGTATTTGTCAGTTTCCAGCGGATCGCATTCTTCCACGGCGATGACGTTGCCGCCCGTCTCGCGATAGAGGTCCATGATCTCGGCGAGACAGCCGCGCGCTCCGAAGGAAACCATGTCGGGCAGGAGCAGTGCGAACGGCTCGTCGCCGATGATGTCGCGGGCACACCAGACGGCATGGCCAAGGCCAAGCGCTTCCTGCTGGCGCGTGAAGCTGACTGATCCGGCTTTCGGCAGCGTCGTTTCGAGCGCTGCGATCTGCTTCGTTTTGCCGGCCTTTTCGAGTGTCGCGAGAAGTTCCGGCGTTTGGTCGAAATGGTCCTCGATCGCGCCCTTGTTGCGCCCGGTGACGAAGACGATGTGCTCGACGCCGGCCTCGATCGCCTCGTCCACCGCATATTGCACGACCGGCCGGTCCACGACCGTCAGCATTTCCTTCGGCATGGCCTTGGTCGCCGGCAGGAAGCGTGTTCCAAGCCCGGCAACGGGAATGACGGCTTTTCTTACTTTCTTCATCGCTTGTTTCCTCTTCGGATCAGGACGGTGTGGATCAGTGTCAACGTGAGCGCGCGATGGCAGACGGTGCGCGGCCAGCCTCTTGGGAGGACGGGTTTCCGTATTGGCGCAGTTCGCGCGAGCCGAGCAGTCCGCCCGCTACGCCCGCATGCATGATGCCGCGCAAGATCCCTCTGTTGCGCCCGGCCGGGCTTGCTGCCATCGCGATGGCGGAGGCGAAAGAATAGGCAATCTTTGCAGATACGAGCGCCAGTTCACGAAGACGGCCGAGAATGGCGGTATCCTGCGCCAAAAGGCGTCCATGTGTCTGGCCCATGCGGAATCGGCGTCGGGCGAGCCAACGCAGATTTGCGCGGCTATCGGGCACCGCTTCCTCGACCCAAGCGCGAGATGCAAAGGCGATATACCCGCCAGACTCATGGATGTCGGCAAAGAATTCCGTGTCCTCGCCGCCCGTCTGGCCACGTTCCAGATTGAAGCGCCGGCCGGCGACATGCGGCGATCTTGAGTCCATCAACACATTGCAGGTGTAGCCGGTGCGGATTTCACCATTGACCCAGACGGGAAAGGTCGAATGAAAATCCGCTGCACGCATCCAGTTGGGCGCGCTGTCTTCGTACACGGCCCTGACGGGACCCAGAACCGCATCGGCGCCCGAGGTTTCCGCTTCGCGGACAAGTTCGAAAAGCCAATCGGTCGTTGCTTCCTCGTCGTCATCGATGAAGGCGACGAAATCGGCGTCGCTCGTGTCGAGGCAGGCATTGCGGGCAATCGAAATGTTGCGGGCCGGCGCATGGACATAAATAATCGGCAGCGGCGAAGTTTCGCTTATGCCCTCTACCAACGTCCGTGCGCTTTCGGTCTCGTCATTGTCTGCAACAACGATTCTCGTGGCATATCCGGCCGGTAGGCGCATCTTACCCAGCGAGCGCAACGTTGCGGCAAGCTGTGGCCGTTGAAACGTGCACACGCAGATGTCGATGGTCTTGTTTGTCATCCGGGTCATGACGTAATTCGTCTCACGGCGTGGCCTGCGATGAGTTCGCGCCAGAAGCCGGCAGACCACGCCAGATGCATGACCATGATGGACACGCCCATCAGGGCGAGTTGCGGCGTGCGTTCGCGAAGCGCGGTCGCAAGGCCGTACGCAAGGCATATGCCGGCCCATGCAGCGATCGGAACGAGCGCGATCCAATGGATGAAGGTGAAGGCGGAGAAAAGCGCAGCAGGGAAAACCAGCAAAGGTGCCAACTGGCGCGCTCCCGGCACGACCCGGTGCTTGAGCACATTGCGCGCCCGGCCCCGACCATAGGCGAAATACTGCCTGAAGAGGCTCGTCCACGTCACGCGCGGATAATAGGTCATGCGCGTTGCGCCGGTCAGCCAGATGCGAAACCCCGCCGCACGCAAGCGGTGATCAAGTTCCGCGTCCTCGTTGTGGCTGAAGGTTTCATCGTATCCGCCAACGGCACGAAACGCCGATATGCGCATCAAGGCGTGGTGGCCGTGATCGATCCATTGGCCCTGCGCGGCATGGCGATGTTTCGAGCCGCCCGTGCCCAGACGCGAATTTTGCGCGGCGGCATTGGCGCGCTGTACGGTGCCGTCACCGCTCGTCTCCATCGAGACGACGACAGAGTCAGCGTCGACCGCGTCGGCGTCCTCGATCAGCCGGTCGCAGAAGTCGGGTGGATAGCCGCCATGCGCATCGATACGGATCAGATATTCTGCGCCGTTCGCGAAGCGCTCGACGGCGAGATTGATCGCGGCGCTTTGCAGACGCTTTGGATTTTCCAGAAGAACGACGCGCTCGTCATCGGCGGCGGCCGAAGCGGCGATGGATCGCGTTTCGTCCGTGCTGCCGCCATCGGCTACCACGACCAGCGCATCGAGCCGAACCGCGACAGGGAGCAGCCATGACAGGAGCGGCCCGATATGCTGCTCCTCGTTGAGGCACGGTATGACGATCAAGACGCGCGGTGAGGGACCCGTCATGCGGCCGCCCTCGCGATGGAACGAGTTGAGGGGACGCCACAAAGCGCCGCGAGATCCGCGACAAGCGCGACGCATTCATCCGCATCGCAGGTCCATGTCGCCGTGTCGACGGCTTCGACGGCGGCTTCGAGCATCCCGAATTCGGCCTGATCCATCGTGCCGAACTTTGCGACGAGTTCGTCGATCGTTGGAGCCTGGAGCGTCAGGCCGATTTGGTGTCGTCCAAGGAAATTGGCGATCTCCGTATCGGCCATCGCGATCGGCACAGCGCCGAAACGGCAGCCCTCATAGAGCCGGTTGGGCAAAAGCCATTTTGAATTCAGGCCATCTTCGAAAAAATCGATCACCCAGGAAAAATGAACGTCGCGATAGATGGATTCGAGGTCCTGCGGATTGCGATAGGGACCCTCGAAGGAAAGATGAGGCTCCGATTCAACGAATCCGTGAAAGTCTTTGAATTCGCTCAAGGCCGGCTTGCCACGCAACACAACCTTGAAGGCCCCGTCCATTCGCCGCGTAAAATCGGCGAAAAGCTGGAGCGAGCGGCTGCATCTGAGTGCGCCGAACCAGCCGATGCGCCAGGGTGGTCCGGCGGGGCGCGCCACTTTACCGATCCGGTGGTCCAGCGGTTCGGGCGAGAAAAACTTGTTCTCGACGAGTTTGACCGGAGCGGAGACCTGCTTGAAACGCTCGAAATAATTGGCTGAAAAGGCTGGCGAACTGGTAACGAGCGCCTTCACGTCGCGGCCTAGACGCCGCTCGGCACCGCGCATGGCCGCGCCGATGGCGTCGTCGCGCAATAGCAGGCGGTGTATGTCGAGAGATTCATAGATGACAGGCACCTGACCATCGCCGAAAAGTGCCTTGGCGCGCGCGGCAAGAGCCAGCATCTCGAGATTGCGGGCGATGATGAAGTCCGGGCGCGCGACGGTGCGGAGGCTTCGGGTAAGACCGGCTGCCGCATTTGCAACCGCGGCCAGCCGCTGTGCGAACCGGCCGTCGCTGGTCGTGCCCAGATTTATTGCGCGCGTTTCGCCGAAATGCGGCACGATTTCTGTTCGGCAAAATCCGGCAAGCGTGACCTCCGCTTCACCCGCCCTTAACATCGTCACCCGCCGGCTTACGGCAGGGTCGGCAAGGTCATGGACGAAATACAGGATATGGATCATGCGATATCCGAAACCTGTTGGTCGGAGAAAAGGCTACGTCGTATTCTGCTGCATCGCAACAAATTTGGTGCGGTGCATCTTACATGCGATGAAGGCTCCGAATGGAATTTGTGTGACCTTGTAAATCAACTGTTCTTCCAGCCCGACATATTCAGAAAGACACAATTCCGGCTTGTATCGCCGATAGGCGAAGGGTTAGCTTTATATTGCGGCGCAGCGAGGCGGAATTTCAGCCGCGTCGATTTGATCGGGTTCGTTATTTGCCACCCGATCCCGTACTTCGAAGCCGGAGATGGAAGCGGATGAATGTGATCGCGGTCGGCACGGTGCCGGAGACGGGGCGTCCCTATCTGCGCGTACACATAGCCGCCATAACCGTTTTCGTGGCGCTTGCCGCATTGATCCTCAACCCGATCTTCGGATCGATGGCCGCGCTCCTGTTCCTGATGGCGGGTGCCTTGCTCATCGTCAGCCAGCCGGAACGAAGCGTGACGGCGGTGGTGCGGCATTGGTACGTGTTCATCCTGCCCGCCTTTTGCATGCTATCGATGCTTTGGTCGCAATTTTCCGGGCTTTCCCTGCGCTATGGTATCCAGCTTGCCCTAACGGTGACGATTGCGGTCGTCATTGCCAGCAGGGTTCCGCCGCTGATGTTCGTACGCTGCCTTTATGGCATCTACTGGATCGGCATCGCGGGCAGTCTCCTGTTCGGGCGCGTGCGCGACGATATCGGCGCGATGATCGGCATTTTCGGCAGCAAGAACGCATTTGCTGCCGTTGTGGCGGGGTTCCTCATCACGTCGATCGCGATTTTTCTGGATCGCACGGCGTCACGCACCATGCGCGCTTCTGCGTTGGCCGGCGTGGCGATCTCGATGCCGCTCTTCCTCTGGGCGCAGTCGGCCGGCTGGATGCTCTACGCCCTGCCGGGCGCGATTGTCACGGTTGCGCTCGTCCTCAGCCGTCACATGAGCCCGATGCAGAAGTTTCTTGCCGGCAGCGTCGTCGTCTGCGCTATCCTTTTCGCCGCTCTGGGCGTCGCCGGCTATGGCGATATCATGCTGGAAAACCTTCTCGAATTCACCGAGAAGGACGCCACGTTGACGGGGCGTACCGATCTTTGGGAATATGGACTTCACGTGATCGCCGAACGCCCGCTGCTTGGCCTTGGCTATCAGGCGTTTTGGGTACAGGGCTACGAGCCTGCCGAGATGTTGTGGGCGATGTTCGGCATCGAAACCCGAGCGGGCTTCAACTTTCACAACACCTACATCTCGAACGCTGTCGAGATCGGTCTGATCGGCCTCACTATCCAGCTTGCGCTGCTTTATGGCGCGCTTTTCAAGACGATCGGATGGGCGCTGCGTAAACCGAGCCCCGAAAGCGCATTCTTTGCCGGTTTCGTGACGACGATCATCGCATCGAGTTTCGGTGAGGTTTCGGTGTATTTCCAGTTCAGCGTCACGTCCGTGATCGCGATCTGCGCGCTTGTCTATGCGGTGCGGTCCAAATGGCCGGAAAACGTCAGCGGCGCGCGACAGCCGTTGCGATGACGTCCATCAGGCGGTCGATCTGCCAGTTGCGGTCGATCTGCGGGCGTTCCGCGTATCGCAGCGCTTCTTTCGAGAGCGCGTCGTAGCGCTCGCGCTTATTCCAAAGTTCGCGAAGCGCGACCACCCATTCTTCAACCCCGGCATTCGGATCGATCAGGATGCCACCCGGACCGACCGCTTCTGTAAGCCCGCCGACGCGCGCTGCGATGACCGGGATGCCGCTATAATGCGCCTCGGACGCGATGCGCCCCCATGTTTCCTCCCATCGGCTGGGGACAAGGACAACCCGCGCCCGGCCATAATGCGCACGCATATCGCCTGTTCGCGGGTGGAGCGTGACATTTCCCAGCGCGGCGGCCGTTTTGTTCAGTTCCCGGTTCTGCTCATCAGAAAGGGTCCAGCTTTCCACGAAATCGAACGGGATATCGGGACAGTTGCGCGCAAGTTCCAGCGCGAGGTCGACGCCCTTCAGCGGATGCGGATTGACGAAAAGGACACTCTCGCGCGTCGTTGAAACGGTGTAGCGATCCGGCTGGAAAAGCGGGTTGATGACCGATGCCTCGATGCCGTAGGCCTCACGATACCGGTCGGCGGTGAACTGTGAATTTGCCAGGAAAACGGCATCCTTGAACGCAGCCATGTCCTCGCCGTGATCGTCGAACTCCACATTATGCAGATAGATGATGAGCGGCACGTCCGCTTCGCGAAACGCTTTCGCAAGCCGCAATATCTGGCCCGATTGCACGACTGCGACATCGGGGCGGTCCGTCCGCGCCATGTCGCCGACGCCTTCCCATGCGAACCAGCCGCGATAGACCGGATACGACTGGGAGGTGTCGGAGATTGCCTTGCGGCCTGTCAGCTTCATCGCCACGCGATTTCGAAAGCCGATCCAGCCGTCGCGGGTCAGCCCGGCGAGGACGCTGACCTCATGGCCGCGTTCGCGCAGCTCGAGCGCCATCTCATGGGTGTTGGACTGGCTGCCCCCTGCAATCTGCGGCAGATAGGGGTGGGCGCTGGCAAAAGCGATCTTCACAACGCGCCTTGTGCCGTCTGTCCGCCGGCCAGCTTTCTGAATGAACGCTGGTGCGCCGGAACGCGCAGACAGGTGCGCGGGAAATGAAGCCAGAAACCGGGCAGTTCGCGCGTGATGCGGGCCGCCGCGCGCGCGCTGATGGCGGGCTGGTGCCGCAAGTTTCGAAGGCAAAGGAACGTCAGGTGATCGCGCGTTTCCTGCGCTTCCTTCTCGCTAAGCGCGCGTTGCGCGCGCGTCATGTCGAAGGCGCGCAAAAGCTTATCGCGAAACACGAGACCGTCGATCAACCGGTCGGGTGCATGCGGTGAATCCCATGCCAGCGCGTCGCGATAGACCGAAATGCCACGCCCACGCTCACCCATGATCGCGGTCGAGTAGGCGACGTTCTCGCAGCGGCCGGCAAGCGTGATCCAGAAAAGCTGGTCCTCGCCGGTGCGGCGAAGGCTGGTGTCGAAGCGCACCTCGCTGTGCGGTGCGAAGCGGTAGACGACGTTCGAGGTGTGCGGAATACAGTGAACGAGAAACTCGTCAAATGCCTCGACGCCTGTAATTGTGCGGGTCTCGGGCGTCAGCCCAACGCTCAGATCATGCCGGCTCGACATATAGTCGAAATAGGAAAACGACGTGACGCCGTCATGCATGGAGTTGGCGAAATAAAGATCGACTCCGTCAACGAGCGCGGCGAGCGCCTCGCGCAGATGTCCCGGATACCACTCGTCGTCCGAATCCAGAAACGCGACGAAATCCGTCTCGGCCGGATCGAGATGATCGAGGCCGGTGTTGCGCGCTCCGCCAGGGCCGCCATTCGGGCGATCCAGCATGACGAGGCTAAAGGGGGAGGGGAATGCGATATCGCGCAGTTCTTCCTGTGCGGGCAGCGGCGATTCATCGTCGGTCACGACGATCTTCACGGCCACGCCATCCGGCAGGTCCTGAGCGAACACCGATTTGATTGCCTTTTTCAGGATTCCCGGCTCGCGCTGATAGAAGGGAATGACGACGGCGACCGTGACGCTCATGCGCTGCGCTCCATCTTTTGGCGGCGCGCATGAACGAACGCGTCCACCGCCTCTTTCGCGCGCGTGCAGACATCATCGATACGTGCATCGCTGCTCAATTGCGGTTCGTAGCTGCTGATGCGCTTCAGATGTCGCGCGGCGAGCGCGGTCAGAACCTTGTCCGCCGGCTTTGCAAGAGCGCTCGTGCCGTAGCGCCTCGCGCGGCCCTCGTAAAAACGCTGTCCCTTGGTCGCGCTGATATAAAGTTCGAAGAGGCTCGTCGGTTGAAGCGGATGATGTGCGAGATCGATATCGAGAGATTCCGACCAATCGGCCCACTTTCCCGCATTTTCAGAATGAATGGGGCGCACCGCGAGCCACGGCGTGCGGAGCGCGTCGGCGACGATCGCACCATGCATGGCTTCGGTGATCAGCATCTTCGCGCCACGGATTTCAGCTAAGATCTTTTCCACGTCGTCGCGCGGATCGATCAGCCGAATGCCGGCGGCATCGCACGCCTCGGGCCAGTGGCCGCGCGAGAAGCTGTGGTAATGCGGCATGAAAGCGACGCCGATGTCTTCGCGCGGTTGTGGCATGTCGAGCGTGCGCAGGAGGATCGCGCTGTCACAGATACCTTTTTCGGGCGGTAGTTCGAGTTTTGCGGCCGTGCGCGGACCGCGCACGAAAATCAAGTCCCACGACCCGTCGTGGACGTCGGGCGGGTTCGCGTAGCCGCCATAGCCGGAGCCGAATACGTATTTGCGCGGTTCCTTCGGATATTGCTCCCAAAGAATGGAGCCGATGCCGAGAAACAGTTCGTTCTCGTCTTCGTCGAGAAAGCCGGCCGGCAGGAGACGCGGCCACATATAGGTGTTCAGCTCATCGCCGAAATTGGGGACGCTTCCCCTGTAATATGTCAGCTTCATCGGGTGGCGCTCTCGGGTCGCTGCAAGGTTCGCTCGCGTACGAATTGATCGACGCACGTCATGGCGCGCTCGGCCGCGTTGGCTATCGCGTCGTCGCGGCTCAATTGTGGTTCGCGCGTGGCGATCTTTTGTAGCCGGGAGGCAGCGAGATGCGTCAGGGCGCGGTTTGCGGGCCTGGCCAACGCGCTTTTGCTCATGCGCCCCGCGCGGCCCGTCATTTCGCCGCGTCCCTTGGTCCAAACCGTGTAGACCTCTAGCGCGCTCGACGGCAGCATTTGATGGTGCCGCAAGTCGATATCGAGCGATTCCGCCCAATCGCTCCATTTGTGATGATGAACCGCGTTGAGCGGCTGGACCGCGACCCAGGGCGTTCGCAACGCGTCGGCAACGATCGCGCCGTGCATGGCCTCGGTGATCAGCATTTTCGTGCCGCGTATCTGCGCCAGTATCTTTTCCACGTCGTCACGCGGATCGATCAGCGGAATGCCGGCGAGGCGGCAGGCTTCCTGCCAATGCCCGCGTTCCAGGCTCTCGTAGTGGGGCATGAAGGCGACGTCGATTTCTGGAGCGGGTTCCGGCGTCTCCATCCCGTGGAGGAGGACGGCAGCGTCGGAGATCGATTTTTCGGGTGGCAAGCCCAGCTCGGCCGCCGTGCGAGGTCCGCGTACGAAAATGACATCCCACGAACCGTCATGAATGTCGGGAAGCGGGGTATAGCGGGCGTAACCGGAGCCGAGCACGTATTTGCGCGGCTCCTTGGGGTGGTAGTCGAGCAGGATCGATCCGATGCCGAGGAAGAGTTCGCTTTCGTCATCGTCGAGGAAGTCGGCGGGTAGGAGCCGCTGCCACATATAGCTGTTGAGTTCGTCGCCGAAATTCGACGGATCGGACTGGAAGTAGGTCAGCTTCATGCCGAAACCGCTCCTCTTTTCAGGACAAGATCGCGTATCTGGAAAATCCGCCGGCGATCGAGAAGGGCGAGCGTGGCGCAATAAAGAAGCGCCCCGGTCCCGACCTGTGCGCCAAGTCGCAGCCATGCCGGCTCGAACGCCATCTCCATCTTCACGAAGAGAACGCCGACCAGCATCACCAGGCAACTGAGAGTGGGCGCAAGAAACGGCTTCAGATAAGCCCATGCGCCGATCTTCAGGATGCGCAGCACCATCCAGACGGCGGCCGGCCACATCACGAATGTCTGGACGGCCATGGCGAAAACGAGAACCGAGACGCCGTAGGAATAGAAGGTCAGGATGATGAGCGCCGTCACCGTCTGCTTCGTAACCAGATAGTAGAACCACCAGTTCGCATGGCCCTGGCTGTTGATCAGCGATGCCTGAAGGATGCCGATGCAGCTCAGCATGCCGATGACGCAAAAGGCGCGGATTGCCGGCACGGCTTCCAGCCACTGGTCGCCGAAGACGACCGGTACGAGGTCGCCCGCGATCGCGCCAAGCCCGACGAAGACTGGGAAGGAGAGGGCCGAGGACGCGAAGGTGGCGAAAAGGAATGCTTCCTTCAGCTTTTCCTCCTCGCTCTGGAGCGAGGCCAGCAGCGTATAGGAGACCGCGTTGAGCGCTCCGGCGATCAAATCGTTCAGGATCTGGAAGATGCGCCAGGCGAAGCTGAAGATACCGAGCGCTGCCGCGCCGAGCAGCGAACCGATCAGGATACGGTCCAGATTGATGAGATTGATGATCCGGTGGCCGGAGGCGAATATGCCGTAACGGGCGAGTTCACGCAGGGCCGAGCCGCTGAAGCGCAGGCCCGGTCGCCATTCGACCGACAACAATGTGCCGACGCATATGGCGACGGAGGAAGCGAGCTGCGACAGCGCGAGCGCCCACAAACCGTAGCCCATGGCCAGCAAGATCAGACAGACGCCGGCGGACACGAGCGAGGCGATGAGCGTGCGCATCGCCATCTTGTTGAACGCCATCGCGCGTGACAACAAAGCGTGCGGAACCACCGTTGCAAGGTCGAACAGCACGCGCAGGCCGATTACCGGCAGGAGAAGGGCAAGCATGCCTTCGCCAAGCCAGCGCGAGAGCGATGGCGCTGCCAGCACGAGCACGCCATAAATGACGAGCGCGACGGCAAGGCATAGCCAGAAAACCGAATCCAGATGCCGCCGGCCGATATCCTTGCGCTGGATGAGTGCGTGCCCGAATCCGGCCGGTGCGATCGCGCTTGAAAACATCGCGATGCTCGTGGCAAGCGCGACGATACCAAATTCGGCTGGAGTCAGGATACGTGAGGAGATGACGAAGACGCCGGCGGCGACGGCGGCCGGCCCGAAGCCGCTCAAAGCGGACCAGAAGATGCCGTGGACGGCCGCACGCGTGCGGCCGCTGCTCAAATGAGCGTAGGCTGTCTTGTCTTCGCTACGGGCCGTTTCGCCTCGCTCCACCAAAATCGTGCGGTCTCCAGATATAGACGGGTCAGGCCTGAATCGCGCCGGTCATTCCAGATCGCACGCGATCGATTCAGGAAAATGGCAGTCTTCGCCAAGCTCGGTGAAAGCCACCCAGTCGACGGTCATCTCCACGCGACCGGGGTTCTCGAACGGGCCCATCCAGTCGGTGAGCGTGTCGCTACCCCAAAGGCTGAAGAAGATTTTCTGCGGGTGGCTCGGCAACGTGTCGGCACCGGTCGCCTCATGGACGAGTTCGCCGTCGACATACCAGCGGATGCGATCCTCTTCCCATATGAAGGCATAGTCGACGAAATCGTCTTCGGTGCCGCCCGGCACCGCGATCTCCGTTCCATGGCGCGGCGCTCCGGCGACATAAGTGTTGAGGCTGACCTGCGAGGTGTCGCGCGTCAGCACCTCGAAATCGATCTCGTCATGCGGCTGATTGTCGGCCGGCCCGATATAGGTGAAGAAGGCTGCATTCAATCCGCTGCCTGCGCCGGTGCGCATCCTTGCCTCGTAGATGCCCCGGCCGAAGCGCTGATGGGTCTGGACTTCGGCGCAGGAATAGTCCCGATCCTTGTAAGGCCGGTCCTCGAAAGCGAGCGTCAATTCGCCGTCAGCGAGCTTGAGCTGACGGCTGGACCAGGTGCAGTTCTGCCATTCGCCATTTGCCCATCCGTCGGAAACGTACCAGCGCGCCCTGTCGAACCGGTCGAAACCATCGAAGAAGGATTTCGAACCTTCGGACTGAGCCGCAGCGACGTCTATCGCCGCGCTTGAAATTGCCAATGCAGCGGCTACCGGAAACATGCGGGCCGCAAGGATCATACGTGTCAGCACTGCAAAGCGCTCCTACGAAACATGTTCGTTCCGGTCGTCCGGTATTGGGCCGGATTACCGATGGATTCCTCCCTGAGCGGATGTCGCCTTAAACGATCTACATTCGATGCTGCAACGCAATAACGTTGACACCTTATGCATGAGCAAGCAACCCAAATGGCTCACCTTGCATCTCACGTAAAATTACGGATCGTCGGCAAAAGTGCCGTCGTAACGGATACTTACGGTTGCATTTACTCGTCTTCGCCACAATTCATACGGATTGCCATGTCTGTTGCGTTGCAGCATGCATTTGCTAGAATCAGAATTCATGGATGACGAGAAAACAGTTCGTCTGTCGCCCGGTGCGGGTACAGTTTCGTTGAACGACGAGGCCACACGCTCTCCGCGTGTATCCGTCATCATGGCGAACTATAGCGCTGCGCGGCATTTGCCGGAGGCGATCGGAAGCGTTCTTTCGCAGACGGTCGGCGATCTCGAACTGATCATCTCGGACGATGCTTCACCCGATGACAGCGTCGACATCATTCGGGCTCACTGCGCCCTCGACCCACGCGTGCGTCTTTTGACGACGGAACGAAATTTCGGCCCGGGTGCAGCGCGCAACAGAGCACTTGCAGCCGCAACAGGCGAGTGGATCGCAATCGTCGATTCCGACGACATCATCCATCCCGAACGGCTGGAGCGAATGATCGCCGCCGCCGAAGCGACGGGCGTCGATGCGGTTGCGGACGACCTCCTTCATTTTTCGGATGAAGACGGTGTGACCACGACGCTTCTCGCGCCATTCGGAAAGGCTGTACCGGCGTCCGTCTCGACTGAACTCTTCATACGCAGCAACACGTCCGGCGCTAACATTCCGCCGCTCGGCTACCTCAAGCCTCTGTTCCGGCGAGCGAGCATCGCGCACCTTGCCTATGACGAAACTGTGCGGATCGGCGAGGATTACGATTTTCTGCTGCGCTTTTTGCTCAACGGAGGAAAGCTCGGCCTCTTCTCCGAACCGCTTTATCTTTACCGCCGGCATGCGCAATCGATCTCGCACCGTCTGTCGCAGTCGACGGTCGCTGCGATGATCGCCAATCAGGAACGATTGCTGGCATCGAGAGAAGGTGCTTTGCCCGATGAATTGCGCGTTCTGTTCGAGCGCCGGCTGGATGCGTTGAAAGCGGGCCTTGCCTTCGAGGAACTTGTCGATGCCTTGAAGGGGCGCCGTTTGGGCAAGGCGGCGAGCCTCACGGCGCGCCGGCCCGCATTGCTTTTTCCCCTGATGCGCTCGGTGCGCGAGAATTTCGAACGCCGCATTGGGCCGGCGAAACAGAAGACGGGCGGCACGTCCTCTGCGATCATTCACGAAACGGGCAAAGTCCCTACAGCAGACATGAAAGCGCTGCTTGAGGCCGTCGATGTCGATGAAAGTGCCGACATGATTGCGGTTCCGCGCCCTGGCGCTGCGGGCGATTGGCTTGGCGGATCGAATTGGGTGCAATTGGCGCAACCGCTCTCCCTCGGGCGAGCACGCATCGTCGCGTGGGGGATGGCCGGCATCTATGCCGCCAAGCTGATGCCGGGTACGCGGCTTTGCGCAGCGGTTATCGATGAGTTGGACGACCTCGAACGTGCGTGCGCGTTGACGCCGGATACCGTACCGATCCTCATTGCCAATGTGGCACAAGCGCGCTTTGCAGCCATTGCCAGCGAGCCTTTTTGCGATGGGTTCAGCCGCATCTTGCCGGAAAAGCAGCTTCTAGATCGAACGAAAAGAGCCTGCCATGAGTGAAGATCGGTCCGCGCTCGTTCACGTCAGAACGCCGACATACAAGCGTCCAGACGCTTTGCGCCGATGCCTTCAATCTCTTCAGGCGCAGACGTGGGAAAATTGGGTCTGCGATGTCTATGACGACGATGCGCAAGCGGCGGGGCGAGCCGTTTGTGATGAGCTTGCCGATCCGCGCATCCGATATCGACAAAATACACCGCAGCTTTTTGCTTCGCGAAACATCGACCAGTGCTTTGCCAGGACCAACCCGCACGACGCCGATTATTTCTTCGTGCTGGAAGACGACAACGACATTCTTCCCCGTTTCATCGAGGAAAACATCGCCGCATGCCGAGACCACAAGGTCGAGGTGCTTTTGCGCAACCAGTTCGTCGAGTTCGCGAGCGGCACGCCGCAGGCCGCGCTCAGCGAATTCGGCGTCCTCGATCGGATGTTCGTGGAGCGCATCTACGAGCCCGAACTGTTTCGCCTCTCGCTTGTCGCGGGTATCGGCGTTTCGAATGGAGGACTGTTCTGGAGCCGGCACGCGCGCAGTGCATTGGAGGTTTCCTATCCCTGCACGGCAACGCTTCAGGAATATATGCGCACCTTTTCCATCAGCGAACCCATCCTGGTTGCGATGAAACCGCTGGCGGTATGGGCCGAAAACGGCGAACAGACGACACGCGATCTGGGCGGACGGGCGTCGTGGCTGCGCCGCGAACTCGATCTCAAGCGTTCTATCCAGCTCCTCCAGCGCGAGGCGTGGCGACTGGCGCGCGAGAGCGACCGTCGCGATTTTCTTACTACCGATCTTTTCGCTTATGGCCGCGAGGAGCGGGCGAGGGGGCTTATCAAGGCGCTGATCACCACCCGAGTCGGCGACGTTTTGAGCCCGCGCGAGAAGATGGAACTGATCGCGCGGGGCATGCTCATCCGCACCGCAGGCACGGCACAGGATGAACTGAACGCCTTTGTTCGCTCACGCGAAGCACCTGTCGAAAGGATGGCAGCCTAACCGGTTGCGCGTTGAATATTTACGCTGCTTTGTCCGAAGCCTTCGATGCTGGTTTTGATGTCGTCCAGTTCCCGAAGCTGAAGCGCGAGTTGCGAAAGACGTTTTTCGCATGACAGGATCGTCGCGGAGAGCTCTTCCACCCGATCGCTGGTGCCCACCGTTTCATTGCCCATGGCTTCGACAGCAAAGCCCGCATCGGTCGAAGCCGCACGATAGCGCCGCTCCAGCCCATGTCGTTCATTTGTAATCTCTTCGGCGATTTCGTTGGCGAGCCGCAGCAATCTTTCCGTACGGCGCCTGTCCGTCTCCGCATCGCGCGCATATCTGCGAACCCTGAATCCAAAGAACGCCATCGGATCACCCCATCGTTTCATCCCAGGGTTCTGACCCTAGTTGCGTTCCATGATGCCTGTGGAATTGAGAAGAAAACGTAATTGCGGGCGCTCGCGGTGCGATTTTGTTTTCATGAGGCGGCGCGAAAGTGCGGCCCACTTGTCCCGCCCAACGCCTTGCGCGATCGGAAAAAACCGCTCTGGGCTGTTGAAAGCATAGGCAAAGGCAGCCGCCGCTCCGGCGTTGGCCTTCACGTCGAGAAAGCGTCGCAGATGGTATTTTGCCCTGATGTGGCGCTCGTGGCGCGTGAGCGCCCGGCGCAATTCCGGCTTCAGTCCTTTGTCGCGCAGAAGGTCGAGGTCAGACCGGGCCAGCGCTTCCAAATCGTCGGTTCTGTGCCGTCCGCTCAGTGAGTCGCCGCGAACGACCGCACCATAGCCGCATGATTTTATCGTCAGGAACCGGGCGCCGGCAGCCATGGCGCGAACGTAAAGGGCGTAATCCTCCCCAAGCCGAAGCGTCTCGTCGTAGCGCAGGTTATGGGTGTCGAGGAAGGCGCGCTTCATCACGGGCTTGAGAAAGCCCATCTCGCCGCGATGGTTGCCGCGCCGCGAGATATTGCCATCGATGAATCGCGCTGGTTCGACGAATTCGGGCTCCGGCGGGAACTCCGGGACGGTAAGCCGGTCCAGTCCCGCTGCGTTTTCTTCCGGCACGAAAACGATATTGTCGGCCGCCAGGTCCCATCCCTGATGCGTCAGAAGGTTTGCGAAACGGCCGGGCAGGAATACGTCGTCGGCATCGAGAATGGCGATGTAGGGCGCGCTCGATAGATCGATCGCCGCGTTGCGGGCATGCGCCGGGCCGCGATTTTCATCGAGACGCCTTACAACGAGCCTGCGGGTGCCGTCGTCGCTCTGTCTGGCAACTTCCGCCGTGTCGTCGCCGGACGCGTCGTCGATGACGATCACTTCCGAGACTTCGGGTTCGCGCAGCGCCGAACGTATTGCAGTGGCGATCGTCGCGCCGGAATTGTATGCCGCGATGATCACGCAGATCGAAGGTTGGTTCATACGCTGGCTCCACTTGCGTGCGGGACTCGCGGGTAGCTGCGCTTTGTGGCGAATTCATCTCGCTGTGCCGCGCGAAAATGCAATCAAGTTGCCCGGCGAAAGTCGCGTGGGCATGAACTGGTCAAGACCAAATTCTGCCCATGCTTATACAGGAGGGTTCATCGTGTTCGCAGTCACGAAATGATGCAAATCGTCGGCGGACGGCAGGCCGAACTGAAGTGCAGGGGGCCGGCCTATCCCTTGAGAGGCCCCGTTCGATGCGGAAATGACTTGGCGCTCCGGCTCGTCTCGTCGATCAATTCACCGGAATCGGGATGTCGCGCATCCGCGGGCTTTCGTGGCGCGATGTCCTGAGTTGCGCGGCTTTCTTTCCGTGCGGCAGCGACGATAAACAGGAAATAGCCCACCTGAAGTATCACGGCTGCAATAAAAATCCGCAGAGCGATCACGCCCGCCGAAACACCGTCCATATACGACCATATTCCTACGGTCATCATGACGAGCAGCATGCCGAAAATGAACTTTGGCGCCGTCATAGCAAAAGCCTCAAGCGCGCACAGGCTGGTAGGTCACTTATCGCCTCCCTGATCCGACCCGGAATGTAAAGTCCGGAAATCGGCCGTCCCTTATCGTTACTGACTTTCGTCAGCGTTTTACGTGACGGTCGAGAGTATATTGAACAGGGGTTCTATTTTCAACGCATCCGATACGGGCGGATTGTGCCGTCTCTGGTGCGATGCACAAAAGACAATTCTAATAGAAATAGAGATCGAATTTTAGACAGCGCGAATTCGACACAATTCTTGAAATTACACATGATAAATATCGTCAAAATTTGATTAATTCACGTATTATTCGTCTATAGGCTTATTTATCAAGTGACTTTAATGTATTTAAGTTTGATTTTGACGGTATTTAGGCAAATATCTGGAGGTTATTGCTCGAATTGTGGGCGATTTGACGCTTTTATGATCATGCTCGGTAACATATGTCGATGTAGTTGATACATATTTCTATGTTGCGATGCGATAAGTTTACGGTACCGTGTCTTGGTCGACAAGCGACTGAGGGTCTGGTCATGAAGCATCATGCAAGGGCGATCGTCCTGAATAATAATCGGGATGTCGGCCTTCCACGCCCAATCGGCGGCGTTATCAAACGGGGTATGGATGTTGCGGGTGCGCTTTGCGGGCTCGTGATCCTGGCCCCCTTGCTCGTCCTGATCTCATTGCTGGTTCGGTTTTCGAACGGAGGAGGGCCGGTCTTTTACGGCCACCGGCGCATCGGATGCGGCGGCCGCACGTTTGCGTGCTACAAGTTCCGGACGATGGCTGTTAATGGCGACATGCTCCTGAAGGCGCATCTTCAGGCCAATCCGGCAGCGCGCATCGAGTGGGAAGCTACCCGCAAGCTAAAGGATGATCCGCGCGTAACGCCGGTCGGTGTTGTGCTTCGCAAGCTCAGCCTCGACGAGTTGCCGCAACTCTACAATATTCTCGTCGGTGACATGAGCATCGTGGGACCGCGCCCCGTGGTCAAAGACGAGCTCAAGAACTACGGCACCAGCGCGAGCTACTATCTTCGTTCGCGGCCGGGCCTCACCGGCCTTTGGCAGGTCAGCGGCCGAAACGATGTTTCCTATGAGCGTCGCGTCGCCTTCGACCGTCATTACGTCGAAAACTGGTCCTTGATGCGCGATATGGTCATCATCGTGCGAACGGTGCCCGCCGTTTGCCTGTCGCGCGGCAGTTACTAAAGGCCTGTGCGCCGCCGTTTCCGGCGGCTTTGAGGGAGAGGGGCGAACCTGCGAGAGGAATTTGCATGATGTCGACCGCCTGGTATGGCAAGGATAGGGCGCTGGTTTTTCCGCGTCCCTTTTCGCGTGTTTCCTGCCTTCTTGCGGCAGCGCTATTGACGTTCGTCCTGCCGGCCGCCGCACAGGATTATCTCCTCGGCGGGCAGGACAAGCTTACGGTCCGTGTCGTCGAATGGCAGACGATCGAAGGAACCTTTCGTAGCTGGGACGCGGTCAACGGGGACTATACGGTCGCCGCCAACGGCAACATCTCGCTCCCGTTTCTAGGCCAGGTCAGTGTGGAAGGTCGCACCACGGCCGACGTGGCCAGCGAGATCGGCGAAGCGCTCCAGCAAAAATTCGGCTTGTCGGATCGGCCAGAAGCGTCGGTCGAGTTGCTCGAGCACCGGCCATTTTATGTTTCCGGCGAGGTTACGTCTCCAGGGCGCTATCCATACGTTCCCGACCTCAACGTCCTGAAAGCGGTCAGCATCGCGGGCGGGACGCGTCGTCCGGACTATGGCATGCGCGCTGAACGCGATGTGCTCACCGCCAAGGGAAATGCGGAAGTCTTTGCCGACGAGCAGGTTCGACTTCTCGTGCGTCGCGCGCGGATCGTTGCCGAGGTCGAAGGCGCCGATAGTTTCGACACTCCGCAGGAAATCGCGGACCGGCCGGATGCCGAAAGCATCATGGAGGACGAACGCGCCATCATGAGTTCTCGGCAGAATCGCCAGAGACTGCGCCTCGAAGCGCTCGAGGACCTCAAGCAATTGCTCACAAGCGAGATCGAAACGCTCCAGCAAAAGACGACGACGCAGGAGCGCCAGATCGATCTGGAGCGGAAGGAACTGGAAAGTATCGGATCGCTTGCCGATCAGGGGCTCGTCGTCAACACGCGCGTTCTGGCGGCCGAACGATCGATCGCTGACCTTGAAGGACGTTTGCTCGATTTCGAAACCGCGATCCTGCGCGCCCGGCAGGATTTCAACCGGGCCGAACAGGACGCAATCGAGCTTGAAAACAGCATGGACGCCGAGCTTGCCACCGATCGCCAGCGTGTCGAGGCAGAACTGATCGCCGTCAATTTGAAGCTGGAAACGCAGCGCGGCCTGATGTCCGAAGCGCTCAACTTCTCGACGATGTCGGCGCTGATAGTCGGTGAAGGCCCGATGATCGCCTACAAGATCGTGCGCACGACGGATGGCGAGACGAGAGAACTGTCCGCCCGCGAGGACACGCCCGTCCTGCCGGGCGACATCGTCAAGATCGAGCCGCTGGGCGTAGCAATTCAATAATCATCGGTCGGACAGCGTCGGCGTTGCGCAATAGCGCGCCCCGGCAACTGCCCAAGGCTTTCCCGACATATCGCCGCGTACGACCGGGCGTTCACGCCGCGTCGCGCGGTGTTGATGGTAGCGTTGGCAGCGCTGCCATTTTTCGGTTCTATTCCGGGGCGCGTGATGCTATCCGAGATCAGGGAGAAGCGCGCGGAGCGGCAGGTTTGGTCGTTCGAGCCGCCAGGATGGCTACGCGATCAAGGAGGACAATCATGCATGATCTGGCCGGGAAGACGGCGCTGATTACTGCTGCGGCGCAGGGTATCGGCAACGCGAGCGCCGTTGCGCTTGCAAAGGCGGGCGCGAAGGTCATCGCGACCGATATCAACACCGACAAATTGCGCGAGCTGGATGGGACCGAAGGAATCGTCACCCGCAATCTCGACGTGCTCGATCCGGCCGCAATCCAGTCGTTCGTCGCCGAACTCGGGCAGGTCGACATCCTGTTCAACTGCGCGGGCGTCGTCCAGTCCGGCACGGTTCTGGATGCGACCGACGAGGAGTTCGATTTCGCCTTCGCGCTGAACGTCAAGGCGCAGATGCATATGATAAAGGCGGTGCTGCCGGGCATGCTCGAGCGCAAGGATGGCTGCATCATCAACATGGCTTCCGTCGCATCGAGCGTGAAGGGCGTGCCCAATCGCTGCCTTTACAGCGCGTCGAAAGCGGCGGTGATTGGCCTGACGAAATCGGTCGCGGCTGACTATGTCGCGCAGGGTATCCGCTGCAACGCGATCTGCCCGGGTACGGTCGACAGCCCATCCCTGCACGACCGGCTGCGCGCGCAGGGAGACTACGAGGCCGCACGCACCGCCTTTGTCGCGCGCCAGCCGATCGGACGTATCGGCGAAGCCGACGAGATCGCCGATCTGGTCGTGTATCTCGCTGGCGCGACCTACACGACGGGCGCCATCCATCTGATCGATGGTGGCTGGGCCATCTGACCGTTTTTCAAGGGAGAGGACCATTTCATGAAACTATTGCGGTATGGCGAAGCGGGCATGGAAAAGCCCGGTGTTCTGGACGGGGACGGGCGCATTCGCGATCTGTCCGGCAAGGTCGATGACATCTCTGGCGACGTGCTGACGCCCGCAGGGCTCGGCAAGCTGGCTGAAATCGATCCCTCCAGCCTTCCGCTCGTCGAAGGCGACCCACGGATCGGTCCCTGCGTCGGTAATGTCGGCAAATTCATCTGCATCGGGTTGAACTATGCCGACCATGCCGCCGAAAGCGGCGCGACGGTGCCGCCCGAACCGATCATGTTCATGAAGCCGACCTCGGCGATCATCGGCCCCAACGACACCGTTCGCATCCCGCGCGGCTCCAAGAAAACGGATTGGGAAGTCGAGCTTGGCATCGTCATCGGCAAACCCGCGAAATACGTGTCGGAAGCCGACGCTCTCTCGCATGTCGCGGGTTATTGCGTCGTCAACGACGTGTCGGAGCGCGAGTATCAACTCGAACGCCACGGCACGTGGGACAAGGGCAAGTGCTGCGACACGTTCGGGCCGATCGGGCCATGGATGGTGACGGCTGACGAGATCGCCGACCCGCAGGCGCTCGGCATGTGGCTCGATGTCGACGGGCACCGTTATCAGGACGGTTCGACGAAGACGATGGTCTACGGCGTCGCCTATCTCGTCTCGTACCTGTCGCAGTTCATGAGCCTTCACCCCGGCGACATCATCGCCACCGGTACGCCGCCGGGCGTCGGTATGGGTCAGAAGCCGCCGGTCTATCTGAAGGCCGGCCAGACGATCCGTCTCGGCATTGAAGGGCTCGGCGAGCAGACGCAGGTTACAACCGCCGACTGACGACGCCTTATGAACAGTGGAAGGGCCGGTGCCTAGCAGCGCCGGCCTTTTCTATTCCTTCACTGCTCCCGTCATCGACGAGACGTAATAGTCGACGAAGAACGAGTAGAGAATGACAACGGGCAGCGAGCCGATGAGCGCGCCCGACATCAGCGCCCCCCATTCATAGACGTCGCCTCGTACGAGTTCAGTCAACACGCCGACCGGTACGGTCTTGTTTTCCGATGAGGAGATGAAGGTCAGCGCGTAGATGAATTCGTTCCACGACAGCGTGAAAGCGAAGATACCCGCCGATATCAGGCCGGGAATCGCCAGCGGCAGCACGATCTTCGTGAGAATCTGCCAACGGCTTGCGCCGTCGACCAGCGCGCTTTCTTCCAGTTCGAACGGGATCGACCGGAAATAACCCATCAACAGCCAGGTGCAGAACGGGATGAGGAAGGTCGGATAGGTCAGGATTAGCGCCAGCCGCGAATCATAGATGCCGACCTGAAACACCATGAAGGCGAGGGGGATAAACAGGATCGATGGCGGCACGAGGTAGGCGAGGAAGATCAGCAATCCCGTGACGCGCGCGCCGGTGAATCGGATGCGCTCGATGGCGTAGGCGGCGAATACGGATGCGGCCAGCGACAGGATGGTCGAGAAGACCGACACGATCATCGTGTTCCACAGCCAGCCCGGATAGGAGGTTCGGAACAGAAGATAATGGATGTGGTCGAGCGTCGGCCCGACGACCCAGAACGGGCTGTACTCGCGGTAATTGGTCAATTGGTGGTTCGGCTTCACCGCCGTGACGGCCATCCAATAGAACGGAAAGAGCAGCACGAAGACGAAGACGGCGAGCGGCAGGTAGATCACGATAATGCGGCGCATCAGCGTGTCGTACTGGCGCATGCCGACGATATCGTCCTGGGCGGGCTGGGCTGTGGTGATGGCTTGATCGGTCATCTGGTCGTCCTCAATCCGCGCCGCCCTGCTGCCATTTGCGGCGTTGCAGGCCAAAGAAGCTGAACAGGATCGCGCCGAGCAGGAAGGGGATCATCGCGACCGCGATGGCCGCGCCTTCGCCAAGCTGGCCGCCCGGTATTGCGCGCTGGAAGGACAAGGTTGCCATCAGATGGGTCGCGTTGACTGGCCCGCCACGCGTCAGCACGTAGATCAACTGGAAGTCGGTGAAGGTGAAGAGCACGGAAAACGTCATCACGACAGCGATGATCGGCGTTAGAAGCGGAAGCGTCACATAGCGGAACCGCTGCCAAGACTTCGCACCATCGAGCGCCGCCGCCTCATGCAGTGATTGCGGGATCGTCTGAAGGCCGGCCAGAAGGCAGATCGCGACGAAGGGAATCCCGCGCCAGACATTGGCCGCGATGACCGATGCGCGCGCGTTGTTCGGATCGCCGAGGAAGTTGATCGGCTGGTCGATCCAGCCCCACTCCATCAGGACGAAGGAGATGATCGAAAACTGGGAATCGAAGATCCACCAGAATGCGAGCGCCGAAAGCACCGTGGGAACGACCCACGGCAAGAGGATGATTGCGCGAAAGAAATTCTTGAACGGCAGGTGCTCGTTCAGCACCAGCGCCAGCCACAGGCCGAGCACGAATTTCAGCACCGAAGCGACGAAGGTGTAGAGAAGCGTGTTGAAGACCGACATCCAGAAAACGGAATCTTCCCACAGCCACTGATAGTTCTCCAGCCCGATGAAGACGCCCGGCCGGCCGATCGAGGTGTCGGTGAAGCCGAGCCAGACGCCCAGACCGAGCGGGTAGGTCAGGAAGCAAAGCAGAAACGCAGCCGCCGGCAGCATGAAGATAAGGCCAAGGCCATTGCGGCTCTCCGTCAGCCGCATCAGCATCGATGTGCTGGGCCGAGGTGTCGCCTTGCCGCCTTCCATGGTTGTGGACATTGCTGGCCGATCTCCGTTTCTGGATCGCTTGGCCCATCACGGGCGGTGAAACTGCCGGGTCCCGAAGAACCCGGCATCACGCATCAGGTGCGGTAGTAGCGGCTGATCCGCCTTTCCGCGTTTGCGATGGCTTCCTGCGGAGAGCGCTGGCCGGTGACCGCCTCGGCGAACATGTCGACGAGGACGTAATCGGCCATCGTCGCTGCGGACGCGGTGCCGAGCGGGCCCGGCCAGCCGTTCGGCCGAAGGCTTGCCGATGCCTTCGAATAGGGCTCGTGGATGGGCGAAGCGGTCCAGACCGGGTTCGACTCGTATTCGCGCAGAGGCTGGCAGCAATAGGCGCTGGCCCCCTCGATCCACGCGTTCATCCTGTCCGCCTCGTACATGAAGGCGAGATAGGCCTTTGCCGCCTCGGGGTAGGGCGTGTGGTTGAAGATCGACAGCGTCGACGTCTGGTGGAGTTCGACCGGTTCGCCCACCGGCCCGATCGGCATGGTGGTGGTGCGGATGTCGTCTGCGATCTCCTGCATCGCCGGATCGTTACGCGCGGCGTAATAGAGCGAAACGCCGTTTGCGACGAGCGAGCACTGGCCGGCGAGGAAAGCACGGTTGTTGTTGATGTCGAGCCAGCTTTCCGTGCCGGGAATGAAGGTCGCATAGAGCGCCTGCGCGTATTCGATGGCAGCAAGCGTTTCGGGGCTGTCGATCGCCACCGCGCCGTCCTCGTCCACGGCCCGGCCGCCATGGCTCCAGAGCAGCCAGTGCGCATAGTTGTTGCCGTCGCCCACTGCCTTGCCGTGCGGGAAGCCGGCCGGCGTGCCGTTCGCCTGAAGCGCGGTGCAAAGTTCAAGGAAACCCGCCGTGTCGTTCGGGAATTCCGAGAACCCGGCTGCCTCGACCTGGCTGGCACGATAGCAGATCGCATTGCCGATCGTGCAAAGCGGCAGAGCGATGAACTGGTCGCCGCGCCGGCCGTAACCTTCGAGCCCCGGATACCAGCCGCCATGGGCTTCGCCGAGCGCATTTCCAAGTTCCGTTACGTCGATCAGCTTGTCGGGATATTGGTGCGCGTCGTCGAACCAGCCCATGACCAGATCGGGACCGGAACCGATATTGGCGGCGACGGCGGCCTTCGGGCGCACGTCTTCCCAGCTTTCCTGCTCGATGCGGACCTGAACGCCGGTCGCCTCGGTAAAAGCTTGCGTGTTGGCGTTCCAGGCTTCTTCCTCGGCGGGAACGAACGGGACCCAGCGCAAGAGCCTCAATTGCGCGCCTTCTTCAGGCGTATAGGTGGGGACGCCATTTTGCGCGAATGCACGTCTGGGCATCGCCAGCTTGCCGAAAGCCGCCGTGCCGACGAGACCGGCGGCACCCGTCATGATCTGTCTGCGGTTCATTCTCATGTCGTTTCCTCCCATTTTTCTGGACGTTTCGGGTCCTCCAACCTTCAGCGCCCGCCTCTTCGCCTTTCAGTCCGTAAGTCTCATCCCCGACGCTGAGTCAAAGAGATGTGCTGCGCCAGGATCGATCGATACGCTCAGCGTTTCGCCCGGCTGCGACAGGACGCGCTCCCGGAAAACGCAGGTGACTGGCGTCGTCCCTAAAAGCGCGACGACCTGGCTTTCCGATCCGGTTGGCTCGATCACTTGGATCTTCAGTTCGATCGAACCGCCGAGCGCCATGCCCTCCGGCCGGATGCCGTAGACGAGGTCCTTGCCGCGCCCGGCCGCGATGCCTTGCGGAGCAGGCAGGACCACGCCGTCGCTTGTGACGAATTGCGAGGGATCGGCCTCATTCAGCCGCCCGTTCAGCATGTTCATGGCGGGCGAGCCGATGAAGCCGGCCACGAAAAGATTGGCGGGATTGTCGTAAAGATCGAGCGGCGCGCCGATCTGCTCGACGATGCCGTCATTCATGACGACGATCTTGTCGGCCATCGTCATCGCCTCGATCTGGTCGTGGGTGACATAGACCGTGGTGGTGGTCAGCCTTTGATGAAGGTTCTTGATCTCGGTGCGCATCGAGACGCGCAGCTTGGCGTCGAGATTGGAGAGCGGTTCGTCGAAAAGGAAGACCTGCGGATCGCGAACGATGGCGCGTCCCATCGCGACGCGCTGGCGCTGACCGCCCGAAAGCTGGCGCGGATAGCGTTCAAGAAGGTTCGACAGGCCGAGAATCTCCGCCGCTGGCTTCACGCGCTCCTGGATCTGCGCCTTCGGTACGCCGGCAAGCATCAGCGAGAACGACATGTTGTCGGCGACCGTCATGTGCGGATAAAGCGCATAGTTCTGGAACACCATCGCGATGTCGCGTTCTTTCGGCGGCAGGTCGTTGACGACGCGGTTACCGATGCGGATTTCGCCGGAACTGATGTGTTCGAGACCGGCCAGCATGCGCAGCAGGGTCGACTTGCCGCAGCCCGACGGTCCCACGAGAATGACGAACTCGCCATCTTCGATGCCGACGCTTACACCCTTGATGACGGGATGGTTCCCGAAAGACTTTCGTACGTCGTCGATCTCGACTGACGCCATTGGAATCCTCCCTGAATGTCCGTCCGCGCCGCCTTACTTTGCGCGCGCGTTATCCTCGCCCAACGAACGGCATCGCGTTCGCCATGACGGTGAGGGTCAGTACGTTCGTTTCAAGCGGCAATCCGGCCATGTAGACGACCGCTTCGCCCACATGGCGCGGGTCCATCGTCGCTTCGGCCGCGATGCTGCCATCGGCCTGCAACACGCCTTTCGAAATTGTCTGCGTCATTTCGCTCGCCGCATTGCCGATATCGATCTGGCCGCAGGCGATGTTGTGAGCACGCCCTTCCAGCGACGTCGCCTTGGTCAGACCTGTGATGGCGTGCTTGGTGGCCGCATAAGGTGCGGAGTTTGGGCGGGGCGTCGTCGCCGAGATTGAGCCGTTGTTGATGATGCGACCGCCCTTCGGCTCCTGCGTCTTGAAAAGCTTTACCGCGTGCTGCGTGCAGAGAAACGCCGAGGTGAGATTGGATGCCACGACGGCATTCCAGTCGGCAAAGGGAACCTCTTCGAGGGGCAGGGGAGGCGCGTTGATCCCCGCATTGTTCACGAGCAAATCCAGCCTGCCGAAACGCTTCACGATTTCGTCGAACAGATGCTTGACTGACTCCGGGTCGGAGGCGTCGGCAGTGATAGACGCGACGGCTGGCCCGCTTCCACTGATGTCGGATGCGGCGCGCTCGAGCACTTCGGCGCGGCGACCGGTAATCACAACCTGCCAGCCGGCCTCGGTGAGCGCGCGTGCAATCGCCAGTCCGACGCCGGTGCCGCCGCCTGTGACGAGTGCGACAGACGCTTTTCCGCCCGCACTTTCAGCCATGCGGCAAAAGCCTGTTTTCCGGTGTCATCGTTCTCCTCCCAGAGACAATTTAGCCGTGCAGTTGCGCTCGTAAGGAGCTGCCCACGTCAAACGGGTAACGCATCGTCAAAAGGCTGGCAAGCAATATTTGGCAGCGCTGCCAAAAATGTGGTAGGCGTTCGGAAACACTGTGGCAGGATGCCATTCACATGAGCCAGGAAGACGATCACAAGCACCGAAACGAGGTCACGCTGCGCGATGTCAGCGCGGCGGTCGGGCTTGGCATGAGCACGATTTCGCGTGTTCTGCGCAATCACGGCTCTTTCTCGAAAGCGACGCGCGACCGCGTCATGAAAGCGGTCGATGAGCTGGGCTATGTGCCGAACAGGATCGCGGGAACGCTCGCGTCTTCCGGATCGAATCTAGTCGGCATCGTTATTCCCTCGCTGCACAACATCGTTTTTCCCGACCTGTTGAGCGGTGCAGCGGTGGCGCTCAATCCGATCGGCTATCAGACCGTGATCGCCGTTACCGATTACGATATCGATCAGGAGCAGAAGGTCATTCAGGCGATGCTGGCGTGGCGGCCGGCTGCGTTTCTCGTTGCGGGGCTCGAACATACGGATCGTACCCGCGCGATGCTGAAGAACAGCGGCGTGCGCGTTGCCGAACTTCTCGATACGGACGGCGAGGGCATCGACGTCGTGGTCGGTTTCTCGCAACGCGAGGCCGGCATGGTCAGTGCGCGGCATCTGCTTGAGCGCGGCTACCGGCGGATCGGCTATGTCGGTCCCCAGTTCTCGTTCGACCCGCGCGCCAGAAAGCGTTTCGAAGGTTTTAGTCAGATTCTGGCAGAGGCGGGGCTACAGCCGGTGGAAACCGAACTCATCGGTCGTACGTCTTCCACGGAGGTCGGTCGTGCCGCGCTGGAGCGGATGCTGGCGCGCAACCCCACGCTAGATGCGGTCTATTTTTCCAATGATGATTTCGCAGTCGGCGGGCTGTTCCACTGTTTTGCGAAAGGCATAGCCGTGCCCTCGCAGCTTGCCATCATGGGATACAACGGTCTCGACATTGGCCGTTTCGCGCCGCAGCCGCTGACGACGTTGCGTACGCCACGTACCGAAATCGGCGAAATCGGCGCACGCATGGTTATGGAAGACGGCGATCCGCAGGTCATCGACCTGCCGTTCGAACTGGTGAAGGGGGCGACGACTTAGAGCAATTCCAGCAAAAGTGCGGAGCGATTTTGCGTCTGGAATTACGTAAAAACAAAGAGATAGAGCAAATGACACCGGGCCTGATGCGAGGAGGCATCGTGACCGGGAGGCAAACATCATCATCAAAGGGAGGAGAATGCAGATGACCGGAAGAATCGTACTCGCATTGAGCGCCGCGCTTGCCGCTTCGGTTTGGAGCGTGCCGCACGCAGCCGCGCAATATCCCGACAGGCCGCTGACGCTGGTCGTGCCATGGGGCGCTGGCGGCGGCACCGACGCTACAGCGCGTATCATCGGCTCCGGCCTTGAACGAGAACTCGGACAATCGGTCAGCGTGGTCAATCGCACCGGCGGCTCCGGCGTAGTCGGCCATTCGGCCATCGCGGAGGCCGAGCCTGACGGCTACACGATCGGCATCGCCACGGTCGAAATCGGGATGATGCATTGGCAGGGTCTTACCGAACTGACCTATGCGAACTATACGCCGCTCGCGCTGATGAATGAGGACGCTGCCGGCGTTCAGGTTCTGGCGAATTCCGAATACGACTCTCTCGAAAGCCTTCTCGAAGCGATCGACAGTTCACCGCCCGGAACGTTCCGCGCGTCGGGCACGGGGCAGGGCGGCATCTGGCATCTGGCGATCGCCGGCCTTCTCAACGATCGCGGGATCGATCCGACGAAGGTGCCGTGGGTGCCGAGCGAGGGCGCTGCGGCGGGCCTTCAGGATCTGATGGCGGGCGGGGTCAGCATCGTTCCTTGCTCACTTGTCGAAGCTCGCGGCCTGATCGAGGCGGGGCGCGTGAAATCGCTCGGTCTCATGGGTCAGGAGCGCGCCGAACTCTTTCCCGATGTGCCGACCCTTTCCGAATCCATCGGTTCGGACTGGCAGATCGGCGCATGGCGCGGGATCGTCGGTCCCGAAGGCCTGCCGGACGATGTAGCGGAGCGGCTGATCGTGGCGCTGGAGGCGGTCTACAACAGCGACGAATACAAAAACTTCATGGCTGCGCAGGGATTCGGCGTTCGCTGGGCGAGAGGCGAGGAGTTCGGCACTTTCATGGAGCAGGCCGATGCTTCTCTCGGTCAGACGATGGAAGCCGTCGGCCTCGCGCGATAGGCGCGATTTCGCCTTTGTCTGCCGGCTCGTCGCCGGCAGGCAACCCGATCCGACATTCCGGAGGCGCTCATGCGATTTAGCGAAACAATGCTCGGCGCGACGCTGTTCATCCTCGGCATCGCCGTCACCGCCTATGCCTGGACGCTTCCGGCCGTGCCGGGACAACAATATGGCGCTGCGGCTTTTCCTGTTCTGATCGGGGTCGGTTTCGTGTGTTGCGCGCTCGTTCTTCTCGTTCAAGGCTACAGGGCGGCAGGCAGCACGCCGCTGATCTCCTTGACTGAATGGACGCGCCAGCCTGGCGCGCTCGTGGCAGTGGGCGTGACGATCCTTTGCATCGTCGCCTACATGCTTCTGGCGCGCCGCGTCGGCTTCGTGCCGGTGTCGGTCGTGATCCTCATCGTCATGTTTCGCATGTTGTCCGTATCGTGGGGCAAGGCGATTTTCTTTGCCGTCGTCGCGACGCTCGTCACCGATTATGTTTTCAGGAGCCTGCTGCTCGTGCCGCTTCCATTCGGCATGATGCCTAGGCTGCCCTGGTAGGAGCTCTGGTATGGACCCGATCATCCAGGCTTTCGAACTGGTTTTCACATGGCAGGTTCTTCTGACGGTGACGGGCGCCGCGCTTTTCGGCCTGCTTGTCGGTGCCGTGCCGGGTCTGACGGCGACGATGGCGACCGCGCTTCTCGTTCCGCTCACCTTCTTCATGGACCCGATCCCCGCAGTCGGTGCGATGGTTACATGTGCGGCCATGGCGATCTTCGCCGGCGACATTCCGGGAGCCTTGCTCAGAATGCCGGGTACGCCAGCATCGGCCGCCTATACGAATGAAGCCTATGCGATGACCCGTCGAGGCGAGGCGGAAACCGCTCTTGGCGCATGTGTTCTTTTCTCGGCCATTGGCGGGCTGTTCGGCACGGCCGTCCTGATCTTCGCTGCGCCAACGCTTGCCGAATTCGCGCTGAACTTCTCCTCGCAGGAATATTTCTGGATGGCGATGCTCGGGCTGACATGCGCGACATTCATCGGTTCCGTATCCGCCACCAAAGGTATGATCAGCCTCCTAATCGGGCTTCTGGTCTCCACCGTCGGGCTCAACAATGCAGCAGGTGTCCCGCGCTTCACCTTCGGTTCGACCGACCTCATGTCCGGCATCGATTTCATTCCGGCAATGATCGGCCTTTTCGCCATTTCCGAAGTGTTCCGCACCGTGGCGGCCGGCGCGCCCGCGTGGGACAATGTGCAGGTCAAGGTGGGCAATATCTTCCGCAACTGGGGCGGGATGATTTCCACCTATTGGCGTCAGCAGCTTCGCGGCAACGTCACCGGCACGGCGATCGGCATCCTGCCGGGGGCGGGCGCGGATGTCGCCGCCTATGTCAGCTACGCGGTCAGCCGACGTTTTTCGAAAACACCGGAGAAATACGGCACCGGCCATCTGGAGGGCGTGGTCGAGGCGACGTCGTCCAACAACGCGTCTCTTTCCAGCGCCTGGGTACCCGCGCTCGTCTTCGGCATACCGGGCGACACGATCACGGCCATCGTCATCGGCGTTCTCTACGTCAAGGGACTCAATCCGGGGCCGACGCTGTTCATCTTCAATCCGCAGATGATCTACGCCGTTTTCCTCATCTTCATCCTTGCCAATTTGTTGATGGTGCCGCTCGGCTGGCTGGTCATTAAGCTCGCACGTGGCCTTTTGAAGACACCGCGCTCGATCCTGATGCCGATCATCCTGATCTTCTGCATCGTGGGTGCATTCGCATCGAACAACGCCGTCTACGGCATCATCATCATGCTTGCTTTCGGCATTCTCGGCTTCTTCATGGAAGAAAACGACATTCCGATCGCGCCCGGCATTTTGGGCATCGTCATCGGGCCGATCCTCGAACGCAACTTCATCACGACGATGATCAAGTCGGACGGGGCGTTGGTGACATTCGTCGACCGGCCGATCGCTGCAGTTCTGGCTGCATTGTTGGTCTTGATCTGGGCGTCGGTTTTTTATTCGGCCTTTCGAAACAGGGGCGCGGTGCGCGCATGAAAAGCCACGGCCTTGTGCGAAAGATGCTCGATATGTATGAATTGGCAGCGCTGCCAAAAATTTACTGTCGTCATAATGACGAAGATCGGGAGGGGTTATGACAACGGATGATCAAGGCCGGAAGCTGCGCTCACGCGCGTGGTTCGACAACCCGATGAACCCCGACATGACGGCGCTCTATCTTGAACGCTATTTGAATTACGGCCTGTCTCAGGAAGAACTTCAGTCCGGCAAGCCGATCATCGGGATCGCGCAGACTGGCTCTGACCTGTCTCCATGCAACCGCCATCATCTCGAACTGACCAAGCGCGTTCGCGAGGGCATTCGCGAGGCGGGCGGGATAGCGATCGAGTTTCCCGTCCACCCGATTCAGGAGACTGGAAAGCGACCGACTGCCTCGCTTGATCGCAACCTTGCCTATCTCGGTTTGGTGGAGGTGCTTTACGGCTATCCGCTCGACGGCGTCGTCCTGAATATCGGCTGTGACAAGACAACACCTGCCATGCTGATGGGCGCGGCCACGGTGAACATTCCGGCCATCGCTTTGTCGGTCGGTCCCATGCTCAATGGCTGGTTCCGGGGCGAGCGCACCGGCTCCGGCACGATCGTCTGGAAGGCCCGCGAGATGATGGCGGCAGGCGAGATCGACTATGCCGGCTTCATCAAGCTGGTGGCGAGTTCGGCCCCTTCGACCGGCTATTGCAACACGATGGGCACGGCAACCACCATGAACAGTCTTGCCGAAGCGCTCGGCATGCAGCTTCCCGGTTCCGCTGCCATTCCCGCGCCCTATCGCGATCGGCAGGAAATGGCCTATCGCACCGGCAAACGCATCGTGGAAATGGTCGTGGAAGACCTGAAACCGTCCGACATTCTCACCCGTGACGCCTTCGTCAACGCAATCCGCGTCAATTCGGCTATCGGCGGTTCGACCAATGCGCCGATCCATCTCAACGCGCTTGCGCGCCATGTCGGCGTCGAACTGTCGATCGATGACTGGCAAAAGGAGGGCGAGCACGTGCCGCTGCTCGTCAATCTACAGCCGGCGGGCGAGTATCTCGGCGAAGACTATTACCATGCGGGCGGCGTGCCGGCGGTCGTCTCCCAACTCATCGCCAACGGTTTGATCGTTGAAGACGCGATCACCGTGAACGGGCGCACTATCGGCGAAAACTGCCGCGATGCGACCATCGAGGACGAGAATGTCATCCGCCCGTTCGACAAGCCCTTGAAGACGAATGCGGGGTTCCGTGTCCTGCGCGGCAATCTCTTCGACAGCGCAATCATGAAGATGTCGGTGATTTCGCAGGAGTTTCGAGAGCGATATCTGTCCGATCCCGAACAGCCGATGGCTTTCGAGGGCAGGGCGATCGTCTTCGATGGGCCGGAGGACTATCACCACCGGATCGACGATCCGGCGCTGAAGATCGACGCGAACTGCATCCTTTTCATGCGCGGGGCCGGGCCGATCGGCTATCCGGGCGCGGCCGAGGTCGTCAACATGCGCGCACCAGACTACCTCATCAAGGCGGGTGTTCACTCGCTGCCCTGCATCGGCGACGGGCGACAATCGGGCACCTCCGGTTCGCCGTCGATCCTTAACGCGTCGCCGGAAGCGGCGCTCAACGGGGGGCTGGCGCTGCTCAAGACCGGAGACCGCGTGCGTATCGATCTGAAAGCCGGTTCCGCCGACATGCTTATTGACGACGGCGAACTCGACGACCGGCGGCGTGAATTGATGGCGCGTGGCGGGTACGAGTTTCCCGCTCACCAGACGCCATGGCAGGAAATCCAGCGCGGTATTGTTTCCCAGCTCGAAACGGGCATGGTGCTCGAACCGGCCGTCGCCTACCGCCGGCTCGCTCAGGGCGGTGTCGACGGCAAGATGCCGCTCGTTCCGCGCGACAATCATTGAACGCTTAAGGGAGGACGCCGATGCGCATACTGGTTCTGGGAGGGGCGGGCATGATCGGCCGCAGGCTGATCGACGCGCTCGTCTCAAACGGCGAACTTAACGGTCGAAAGATCAGCGCCATTCATTCCTTCGATGTCGTCGAGGGCACTTTCAGTTCGCCTTTGGTCACCTCGCAAGCCGGCGATATCGCCGATGCGGCGACGATCAATGGATTGGTGGTCGAGCGGCCGGACGTCATTTTCCATCTGGCCTCGATCGTTTCGGGCGAAGCGGAAATCGAATTCGAGAAAGGCTACCGGATCAATCTCGACGGCATGCGTAATCTGCTCGAAGCGGTCCGCATGGCTGGCGACGACTATCTGCCGCGCCTCGTTTTCACATCCTCCATCGCCGTGTTCGGTGCGCCGTTCGAGGAGCCGATCCGCGACAGCTTCTTCCATGCGCCGTTGACGAGCTACGGCACGCAAAAGGCCATCTGCGAGCTGCTTCTGTCCGATTACAGCCGGATGGGCTTCGTGGATGGCGTCGGCATTCGCCTGCCAACCATCGTCGTGAGACCGGGCAAGCCCAATAAGGCCGCGTCGGGCTTCTTTTCCGGGATCATTCGCGAGCCGCTCGCCGGCGTCGAAGCCATTCTGCCGGTCGATGACGACGTTCGCCACTGGGTCGCAAGCCCCGCTGCCGCAGTCGGCTTTCTCCTGCATGCCGCCGTGCTCGATACGGCCGCGCTTGGCGACCGGCGCTCGCTGACCATGCCGGGTCTGTCGATCACTGTCGGCGAGATGATCGAAACGTTGCGCGACATCGCCGGAGAGGAAACCGCACGTCTCATCAGGCGGCAACCCGATACGGCAATCAAGAAAATCGTCGCTGGCTGGCCACGCGATTTTTCGGCGGAGCGGGCGAAAGCGGCCGGTTTTGTCGCCGATGCCGATTTCGGCACAATCATACGCGCGCATATTGCCGACGAGTACGCGCAAGCTGAACGAATGAAGGGAGATGCGGCATGAGCGGCGCAAAGGAGCGGGTCGGTTTCATCGGCGTCGGGCTGATGGGACATGGCATGGCCAAGAACATCGTCGAGGCGGGCTACCCGTTGACGATCAAAGGCAATCGAAACCGCGAGCCGGTCGAGGATCTGAAAAAGAGAGGCGCGAAGGAAGTCGAGAGCGTCGGCGAACTGGCTGCGGCCTCGCAGATCGTTTTTCTGTGCCTGCCCGGCAGCCCCCAGGTCGAGGCGATCGTCCATGAAATCCTCGCCGCAAAAGGGACGGTCGACACTATAGTCGATTGCTCGACGAGCAATCCGGTATCGACGCGGAACCTCGCACATGCATGCAAGGAAGCGGGTGTGACGTTGGTCGATGCGCCTTTGGCTCGCACGCCGAAGGAGGCATGGGTCGGCCAACTCGATACGATGGTCGGCGCCAGCGAAGCGGATTTTGGGCGGCTGAAGCCTATCTTCGAGACCTGGGCTGCGCGGATCGTGTGGGTCGGCGATGTCGGCGCGGGCCACACGGTGAAACTGCTCAACAATTTCGTCGCGCTCGGCTATGCCGCGCTTTACGCGGAAGTCCTCGCGATTGCCAGCAAGAACGGCGTCGAAGCTGCCACGTTCCGGGACATCATCACCGGCAGCCGCATGGATTGCGGCTTCTTCCAGGGCTTCATGCAATACGCTGTCGACGGCGACCGCAACGCGCACAAATTCACCTTGCGCAACGCGCACAAGGACATGCGGTATCTGGCGGGGCTTGCCAATGAAAGCGGCATCGCCTCGCATCTCTCATCGGCGATCAAGAACAGCTTCGCGACCGCCGAAGGAATCGGACGCGGCGATGATTACGTGCCGATGCTCGCCGACATCGTGGCCGATCTCAACGGCGTGAGCCGCAGCAGGGAGAATGTTCAGGCATGAACCGGATTGATCTGGAAGGACGCAAGGCCATCATCACCGGCGGGGCGCGCGGTATCGGCTATGCGACGGCCGAACGCATGATCGCAAGCGGCGCATCTGTCGAATTGTGGGACGTTGATGGCGCGGCCATCGATGACGCATTGAAATCGCTTGGCGAGAAGGCAAGTGGCGCAGTCGTCGAACTGACTGATGAAAAGGCGGTCGCAGAGGCGGCCAAAAAATCGTTCGACGCCAAGGCAGTCGATATTTTTGTGAACAATGCGGGCATTACCGGCGGCAATGCAAAGACGTGGGAACTGACGCCCGATACCTGGCGGCGCACGATCGAGGTCAATCTCGTCGCGCCCTATTTGACCTCCCATGCCATCGCGCCGCTGATGATGAAGGCGGGCTACGGCCGCATCGTCAACGTCGCTTCCATCGCCGGCAAGGAAGGCAATCCGAACGCGTCGCATTATTCCGCCTCGAAGGCGGGCTTGATCGCGCTGACGAAATCGCTGGGCAAGGAACTCGCCGGATCGGGTGTTCTCGTCAACTGCGTGACGCCAGCGGCGGCCCGCACGGCGATCTTCGACCAGATGACGCAGGAGCATATCGACTACATGCTCTCGAAAATTCCGCTTAACCGGTTCGTAGAACCATCCGAGGTCGCAGCGATGATCGCATGGCTGTCTTCCGAGGATTGTTCCTTCACGACGGGCGGTGTGTTCGACATTTCGGGCGGGCGTGCCGTTTACTGACGGATTGGCGGTCAAAGCGGAAACTTGAAAGCACAGCGTTAGGCTTGATTTAACCGCGATCTTCGAAGCCCGGGCGATAGTGCGATTCCGTTAAGCTTCACCGAGCAATGCTTCCCTCGCGACCATGCGGGGGTTTCAATGAAGACGTTCTGGCAATCCGAGTCAGGCAATTTCGCTATGATGACGGCAGTGCTTCTGCCGGCGCTGCTTGCTGGTGTCGGCATGGCGATCGACACGGCGAATATCGTCAATTCCAAAAGCCGCCTGCAAAACATCGTCGACAGCGCCGTTCTCGCCGCCTCGCAGGAAAACGCTTCCGATCAGGAAAGGCGCGACCTGTTCAACAGCTTCGTGGCCACGCAAGGCGCAAGTTTCATCGTCGGAACAGCGAATACGCGGCTCGATATCGACGATGGGTTGAATTACGTCCAGTTGACGGGTCATGTCGAAGCAAAGATCGGCCTTTTCCTGATGGACCGGTTCGGTAACCGCGACATCACCGTATCGGCGACGACGTTCCGTTCCACGAAGATGCTCGAAATCGCCATGGTGCTGGATAATACCGGCTCGATGGGTCAGGCCGGCATCAACGCGTTGAAGAAAGCGTCGAAGGCGCTGATAACGGCGGTCGACAACAATGGCGATCCGCGCCAGGAGGTCAGTATCGGCCTCGTACCGTTCGTGACGGCCGTCAACATCAAGGGCGAGGGCTTTCAGGAAAGCTGGATCGATACCAAGGGCGAAGCGCTCTATAATGGCTGGAGCTTCATTTCCGATCCGATGCGGGCGGCTCGCCGCGATCTCGCTCCCATCGAGCGTCGCGCCAATCTTTCGAAAGATGCGCGCAATGCCGTCATGCAGCGCTGGGAACATAACAACCCGATCGGATGCGACGCGGCTGATCTCGCTACCAAGGATCGGGACATGTACGAGATGTGCAAGAGGATGGTTTCCTATCCTCATCACATGGCGTTGTTCGATTATTCCGGAACGACCTGGAAGGGCTGCGTCGAGGCACGGCCCGCTCCCTACAATCTCGACACGTCAGCGCCCGACCCAAGCAATCCGGATACGCTCTTCGTGCCGTATTTCGCTCCAAGCGAACCTGCGACGCGCATGACGAACGGTGGAAACGACGGCTCCAAATTCAACAATGCGTGGCTGGACCACAAGACGAAGGATCTTTCGCTGACGAAGACTTCTGACCAGCACGATATCCAGCGCTCGCCTTTGAAATATGTGATTGGTCCTTTGCAGACGGCGAGCAAGCGCCCGGCTCGTTCAGTCAAGGATACAGCAAATCTGACGATCGGCCCGAACCGCGCATGCCCGACGCCGCTCACGCCGCTCACGAAGGATATGTCCAAGGTGCAGGCGGGCATCGATGCCATGCAATTCTGGAACGGTTCGGGCACCAACATTTCCGAGGGTCTCGCCTGGGGCTGGCGTCTTCTTTCGCCCGGCGAACCGTTTGCCGGGGCTGCTCCCTTCAAGACGGAATCGGTTTCCAAATTTCTCGTTCTGATGACCGATGGCACGAACGTCTCGTTCGGCGGAACGAGCACGATCAACAAGTCGGACTACGGCTCCTACGGGTTTTTGGGTGCACCGGCCGCCGGCACAACGGGCAGCCGCATAAACGGCACGACGAGCCAGGGATCGGCCGAGACGACGCTCAACACCTATACCCGCACGATGTGTCGCCAGATCAAGGAACTGGAAGTGGAGGTATATACGGTCCTCTACAACACCACGAATTCCGCGGTCACCACGCTGTTTCGCGAGTGTGCAAGCCGGCCCGGTAATTTCCACATGGCCAACAACACGGCCGCGCTGGAAGCTGCCTTCGCCAAGATCGGAAGTGACGTCGCGACGCTTCATCTGACGCAGTAATCGGCCACATTTCCGACTGAAGGAACGATCGTCCTGGCCGCGCATTGCACCTTGTTGAGAGACGAACTCGACCTTGGGGTGGCCGATGAGCTTCCGTGACTTCAGAAGAGACCGCATTTCGAAGCCCATTTTCGGGTGGGCAAAGGGCGTCATGCCGCCCATTTCCGAAACAGAGCGCGATGCGATCGATGCGGGAACGGTCTGGTGGGACGGCGAACTCTTCACCGGAACTCCCGACTGGAACAAGCTGGTGGCCATGAAGCCGGCTTCGCTTTCGGCCGAGGAAAAAGCCTTCATGGAAGGGCCGGTGCGCGAACTTTGCGCCATGGTCGACGACTGGAAGCTGGCCTGGGAGGACCGCGACCTGCCGAAGCCGGTTTGGGATTTCATGCGCGAGAAGAAATTCTTTGGCATGATAATCCCGAAAGAATTCGGTGGGCTCGGCTTTTCCAATACCGCGCATTCGGAAGTGGTTCGCACGCTCTCATCCGCGAGTGTTGTGGCGGGCGTCACGGTCATGGTTCCGAACTCGCTCGGCCCCGGCGAACTTCTCATGCATTTCGGCACCGACGCGCAGCGCGAATACTGGCTGCCGCGCTTGGCAGACGGGCGCGAAATCCCGTGTTTTGGGCTAACGTCTCCGGAAGCCGGCTCCGATGCGGCGGCGATGACGGATAAAGGCGTCGTCGAATATGGCGAGCATGAGGGCCAGCGCGTTCTCGGCATTCGGCTGAATTTCGAAAAGCGCTATATCACGCTCGGTCCGGTCGCGACCGTTATGGGCCTCGCCTTCAAGCTTCACGATCCTGACAATCACCTTGGCGGCGGCGAAGATCGCGGTATCACCGTCGCATTGTTGCCGACTGCCATTGCCGGCGTCAGCCATGGCGACCGCCACATTCCGCAATTCACCTTCTTCCAGAACGGGCCGCTTTACGGCAAGGACGTGTTCATTCCGCTCGACTGGGTGCTTGGCGGGCCTGAACGCGTCGGGCAGGGGTGGAAAATGCTGATGACGGCACTTGCCGCCGGTCGCGGCATTTCCTTGCCGTCGCAATCGGCGGCATCTGCCGCGATGTGCGCTCGCGCGACAGGTGCCTATGCGCGCATTCGGACCCAGTTCAACGTTTCGATCGGCAAATTCGAGGGCATTCAGGAGCCGCTGGCTGAAATCGCGGCCAACGCGTACCAGATTGACGCGGCGCGCAGGCTGACCGTCGCCGCGCTCGACGAAGGCCACAAGCCGTCCGTCATTTCGGCGATCATGAAGTTTCACGCCACAGACCGCATGCGACGGTCGATCGAGCACGCGATGGATATCCATGGCGGCAAGGCGGTCATAGACGGGCCGAAGAATTATCTCGGCGCGCAGTACCGGTCCGTTCCGATCGGGATCACCGTGGAAGGCGCGAACATCCTGACGCGAAACCTCATGATCTTCGGGCAGGGGGCGATACGTTCGCACCCTTACATGCTCAAGGAACTGCTGGCGCTCTCGGACGAAGACGAGACCGAAGGCCTCAAGGAGTTCGACCAGCAATTTTGGCGTCATGCCGGGCACTCTGTCGCCAATGCGCTGCGAGCGTTCGTGCGTGGATGGACTGGCGGCCTCGTATCGCCCGCTCCCTCGCGGGCCGCGTTGTCGGGACACTGGCGTCAGCTTTCGCGCTACGCGGCCGCATTCGCGCTTTTGGCCGACCTTTCGCTTTTGACTCTTGGCGGCGCTTTGAAGCGCAAGGAAATGCTGTCGGCCCGTCTGGGCGATATTCTTGCCGAGCTTTATCTCGGCGCGGCCGTACTCAAGCGCTTCGAGGATGAAGGCCGGCCCGAGGCGGATCGTCCGCTTGTCGACTTCATCATGGTGCGCGGACGCCAGCGCATGGGCGTTGCGTTCAAAGGTGTGCTTGCCAATTTGCCGGCGCGCTGGGCCGCATTTGTCGTCCGGCTCGTCGCCTTTCCGGTTGGCGTGCCGCATCCCGAACCGCGTGATGCGGATCGCTCTCGTGTTGCGGACATGCTGATGGAGGCCGGCCCTCAGCGCGACCGGCTAACGCCCGATATCTATCTGGGCGAGGGGCATGCCGAACATGCTCTCAAGGACCTCGAACACGCCTTCGACCTTGTCGCTCAGATCACGCCCATCGAAAAGAAAATGCGCGATGCCAAGGTGCGTGAGGTCGGTCGCGCGCTGGAGACGGGATTGATCTCGACCGATGAAAAGCGGCGGCTCGACGAGGCCCATGCAGCGGTCGCCAAGGTAATTGCCGTCGACGCCTTTCCCATGGCCGACATATCGCCGCTGGCGAGCCAGCATGAAAATGCCGGCTCTGAAGAGCGACGCGAAGCTGCGGAATAGCGGTCTGCTTTCTGATTTGCCATGCAACCGGCGAACCACCGTCGGCGTTTCTGTCGTGAGCAGATCAACAGGAGGCTTACATGCCCGAGAACGAAAAGAAGCGCCATCTCAATATCGAGAAGAATGATGACAAAACGCGCCGCGATGACGAGCTGGAAGAAGGCCTTGAAGACACGTTTCCGGCAAGCGATCCGGTATCGGTAACGGGATCGAGCATCACCGGTGCGCCGAAGAAGGACAAGACCGAAAAGAAGTGAGTATGTGCGGTTTAGCGCACGCCAAATCAAAAGGCGGCCAATTGGCCGCCTTTTTGGTTTGCCAGACAGGGCGCGTTCAATAGTCCCGTTCGAAGAACAGGCCGACGCTGGAATCGCCATCCGAGCCGACAGCACCGCGCGCTTTCAACTCGTCGGTGATATCCAGATTGATCGTGCCGCGAGCGGTTCCGCCGGCCCCTGCCTCCACGCCCAGATAGATATTGTCCTGGATGTACCGGCCGGCGCGAACGGCCGCGTTGCCTTCGCTGTCTGTGACAATGTCGAGGTCGTCGAGACCGGCCGCACCGCGCAGACTGCCCAAAAGAGAAGAGTTGCCGCCGCCTGCAAGTTCGGCCGCGGCAGCCGCGAGTTGCGCGATCTGGAACGGTGAAAGCTCGCCAATGCTGCGGTTGAAGATCAATTGCGCAAGGACCTCGTCCTCCGGCAATTGAGGTTGTGAGGAGAACGAGATGTCGAGGTCAGAGACGCGGCCGGAGACCGTGATGAAAACGGTAATGCCGCCCGACCCTTCCGAACTCGCGACGAAGTTCAGAACCGGGTCCAGATCGCCGATCAGTGTGATCGTGCCTTCCTCGAAGTCGATGCGCTGGCCCAGAATGCCGAGCCGGCCCCGGATCATCTCAAAGGCGCCGACCGGCTGAATGTTGGTGACGGGCCCGAGCAGGCGAACGCTGCCGCCAAGTTCCGCGTCAAGGCCCCGGCCGCGCACGAAAATCTGGTTGGGCGCGTTGACGGTCACGTCGAGTTGCAGAACGCTCGGGCGCGTCGTGGGGACCGGCGTTCCATCATTCGCGCGGGCGCGCTGCAAGGTCGCAGCGACGCCGGGAGGCGGATTGCGGTGAATGACGTCGATGCCGGCCGCTCCACCGCCAAAATTGTCCGGAACGCTGATTTCCGCGCGGGCGACGTTGATCGTGCCGCCGATCCGCGCGTCTCCGGTCAGCGGGCCGATGATGGTGAGATTGCCCGAGGCAGTGGCCGCGACCATGTCCCCGTCATTATAGCGCGCCTCGTTGAGGGCCACGGTAATATTGGCCGGCATGCCTTCGGCGAGCGAGATCGTGCCACCGGCATTGATCGTTCCGCCGGCTCCAAGCGTGGCGTTGGCGGTTTGAAGTGTGATCGTGTCGCCTGCGATGCTCGCCGCCAGATTGATCGATTGGAGCGAGACATTCGCCTCAGGGTCGACGATTTGCGCGCCTTGCGTCGATACCGTGCCGTTGATCTGCGGATCGCTGGTCGATCCTGCAACCTGGCCCTGGAACCGCGCGGTACCGGAAAGCTGTGTGCCGCGATCGATCAGGAACCGGTTGGCGAGCGACAGCGGTGCTTCGGCCGTCAGGTTGACGGACATTCCTGCCCCTTCGAGCGGTACGCGGCCGCTGGCCGACACCGAGATGTCCTGACCGTTCGTCACGTTCACCGATGACAGGGTCACGGCCTGGTCGGCGAAATTTCCTGCAGCCGATGCCGTCAGCGCGTCGATGCCGTTTTGCGCTAGCGGGGCGGCGGATAGGCCCGCCACATTGAGATTGAACGCGGCGCGGGGATCAGCCGTAGTCCCGGTAAGCTGCGCCGTGCCCGACAGATTGCCCGCAAGGTTCTGGTCGGGAACCACGGCATTCAAAATCGCGAGCGGGAAAGCGGCGAGATTGACGTCGAGCGCGAGTTGCCCCTCTCCGAGCGGCGCGCTGCCGCGCACCGAGGCGTCGAGCCCCTCGGGGCTGGTCGCGCGCGCATCGACGTTAAGGCTCTCGCCGCTGGTCGTTCCACGCGCCGTAATATTGAGCGAGGAAAGACCTGCACCGCTGAGGGCTGCGGCGCGAAGCGCGTTGCCGCGAATATCGAAGGCGACATCGGGCCGCTCGCGCGAGCCGGTGACGCGCGCGGTGCCGTCGATCGTTCCGTCGAGTTCGAGGTCCGGCCGCAATGTGTTGGCGATCGACAGGGGGAGGGCGGCGATCGTGGCATTGAGATCGATCTCATCGGCGATCCGCCCGGTCGCGTCGATGCTTCCGCCGCCGACGTCGAGCGCCAGCCGGTCGATGGTGATGACGTCACCGATGATCGAGAGGCTCGCGGCTTGGCGAAGCCGGGCGGCAAGGTTCCCCTGTGCGAGATCGGCCTGATCGAGTTCGAGCCTGAAGCCGTCACCTTCCGGCGTCAGCGTTCCGGCCACCGCTGTGGTTGTTGCATTGTCGAGCCGTGCATTCGCACTGAATTCGGTCGCGTCGCCCTGACGGCTCGCATTTGCCTGAAGGGTTTCGATATCGACGCCACCGGCCGCGATGCCGGCTGCATCGACCGAGCCGTCGACGCGGGGAACACCGAAAAGATCGTCGATAGCAGCTTCGATGCGCGCACGCTCGATGCCCGTTTCGCCAAGCTCGAATCCATCGATCGAGGCGTCGATCGTCGCGCGCTGTTCATTCTCGACAGGCGTCAGTTCGATCGCGGCGCGAACCGCGCCCGATGCTTCCTGCAAGGCAAGCGCGGCAAGAGTGGAAATGTCCGCCGCGTCGATATCGAGCGAGCCGGTCAAAAGGCCGTTCGCGCCCTGAACGACGCCGCCGGTCAGCCGCGCACCGCCGGCTGTGAAAGTCAGATCGGTCAGCCGCCGCTCTTCGTCGACGAGGGCAATCCCGGTCGAAAGATCGACGCGCACGCCATCGAGAAATGCGCTGCCGCCGAGCGTGCCATCGAGGTTCGCTTCCTGAAGCGTGCCGTCGAAGGTGATCGCCGCGTCGCGCAGCTGCTTCTCGGCGAGGCGACCTGAAGGCACGCGCACCGAAGTCGTCAGGTTGATGATGCCGTCGCCGCCTGCCGCCCGACCTTCGACCGCGAGCGCGCCGGAAGCTTGCGGGGTAACGAGCGCAAGGTCGGTCAGGTCGAAATTGAAATCGAAATCAGCCGCGCCCGTTGCATAGGTGCCGTCCGCGAGAAGGTCGAACTGCTCGTTCTCCACGCGTAAATTGTCGGTGACGAGACCTTGCTCGCCGCGCTCGACCCTGCCGCTTATCGTGGTGCGGCCGCCCATCAGATTGTCCGCCGCCTCGTTGTCGATCCGTAATTCGTCGATCGTGCCGTCGAGCGTAAGATTGAAGCCGCCGGAAAGCGCCGCAATCGTGCCGGATGCATCGAGCGTCATCGCGCCGGACAGATCACGTCCGGCAACGCCAGAGAACGGTGCGATGCTCGACGTTTCGACCGTGATGTCGCCATCGAAGACATTTTCCGCAATTTCGCCGGCAAGGCGCAGGATCAGCGCTTCCGCTTCGACCTGCGTATCGGACAAAGTGAGCGGCTGGCCGGCGTTCCATTCGCCGGATGAGGTCAGGGCTATGCGCTGACCGAGTGCCTGCGAAATCTCCTCCTGCGTGGCCGTAACGCCGTCGATCGCGCCGTTCAGATCGAACGTGACACGTCGCGCGTCGGGCTGGTCGAGGTTCTGGGCAAGTCCGGTCAGGTCCAGTTCCATCGTTTCGGCGGCAAAATCGGCCGTGCTGAGCGAGCGGATATCGAGTGAACCGGACCAGTCGTCGGATGCGCCTTCGCCATAAGAAAGGACGAGTTGCGCGCGGTCGACGGTCGTTTCCCCGCCCGAAACGGGCAGTATGACGACATCGCCGGCCGGGTCCTCGACCGTCGCGTCGATAGAAAGGCGTCGCAGGAAATTGTCGGCTGTCGTTTCGGCCGACGCGCTCAAATTGAGGGCCGCGCTCGTCAGGTCAAGCGCATCGAGGCGTACGCCGCCTGCTTCCGGTATGAAACCCTGCGCGGTCAGCGCGGTTTCTGCGCCGAAGAAATCGCGGAATTCTGCTGGGACCAGACGGGCAATGGGGCCGGAGAGGCGCGTCGAGAATCCCCGTCCGCCGGTGCCGTCGCGCACCTGCGCGCGGCCGGTAAGCATGCGCTGCGCATCGGCGTCGAGCGTCAGATCGACATTAAGGTCGCCGAGCGGGCCACTGCCTGTAACCGTCAGAGCGACGGGAGGACGCCCGTCGATATTGAGAACATTTGCGACGATTCCGTCTTCCGGTTCGCTCAAGGTTAGGTCGAGATCGACCACTTCCGTCGAGTTGGAATAGGCAAAAGTAAGCCCGAGCTGACCGCCAGGACCGTCGAGCCTTTGCACATCCAGCGCGGTATCGAGCGAACCGTCTTCCAGCCGCAAACGGCCGGTCAGCGACAGTTCCGATTCAAGGCCGAAGACAGTCGACCCGAAGGTCGCGACCGGGATTTCGAGGCTTTCGAGATTGACCGCAACGGGCAGTTCCGGAACCGCGAAACCGGACGATTCAGGTGGCGGCAAGCCTTCTTCGGGCACCGGATTGCGAAGAACGTCGATGCGGTCGGCGCGCAGCGACGAGATTTCCAATCGCTGGCGCAGGAGCAGGGCGGTGCGGCTCCAGTCGATCGATGCGTTGGTGATGCGCAGCCACACGCCCTCGCGATCCGCAACCGTGATCGAGCCGATGCGCGCATTGGAGGACAGCGCGCCTTGAATGCCACTGATGCGGATCTGGCGGTTTGGCGTCGAAAGCTGATTTTGAAGGAAATTGGTGAAAACCGAACGTGTCTCGGCTTCCGTTTCCTGCGCAAAGGCGGGAGCGGTTAGGAAAACGAAAGCGAGGGCGACGAGGAACCTGATCAAAACGCCTGTCCTATTCCCACGTAGAAGGCGACGGATGGATCGCCTTCCCGCTTGTCGAGCGGCACGGCGACATCCAGACGAATGGGGCCGAGCCCCGTGTAGTATCGCAAGCCCGCACCGACGCCGAACCTCACGTCTTCGTCGAAGTCCGGCACGGAATCGGCACCGACGAGGCCCGCATCGGCGAACCCGACGAGGCCGATAGTGTCCGTTATCTTCGCGCGTGCCTCGATCGAGCCCTCGATCAGCGACTTGCCGCCGATCACCGTGTCGAACGGACCTTCGACGCCGATATTGCGATAGGCGTAGCCACGTACCGAACCGCCGCCACCGGCAAAGAAAAGCTTGTCTGGCGGAGCTTCCGCAATCGACGGTCCGACAAGCGTTCCGACCTTGGCGCGTCCGGCAAGGATGAACCGGTCCTCGGCTCCGAAACCGTAATAGGCGCGGCCTTCGATGGTCGAGCGGAAGGCTGCATTGTTGAACTGGAACTCGTAGAACGGCTCGACGACGGCTTCGGCGAAATATCCGCGCGTGGCGTCGGCGGCGTTATCGCGCGAATCGTAGGTGAGCGAGCCGAGAAGGCCGGCCGTGGTGAATTCGCGTTTGCCGAATGCGTCATCTTCGAAACGGGCATAGCCGCCCGTCACCGCAAACCGTCCGGCGAGCTCTTCGTTGAAGATGTGCGACAGGCCGGTCTGCCCGTCGACACCGGTGCGGGTGTAATTGTCGAGCACTTCGCGCGTTCCGTAGACCGAAGCGAAGAAATTGGTATCCGGTGTCCAGACGCCCGGTTTTTCGAAGAGAGCGCCGACGCGGTAGTTCAGTTCCTCTGGGTCGAAGCCGCTGCTGTCGAGCTTCTTGCCGATGCCTGCTACGCGCGCGTCAAGCCGCAGCCGCTCCGCACGCCCGAACAGGTTGCGATGCAGCCAGTATGTCTCGATGCCGAGGCCGTCGAGCGTGGAATAGGAGCCGCCAATGCCGATGCGGCGGCGCTCGCGCTCCTGCACGATCAAATTGATCGGCAACAGGCCATCGGGGCCAATCGTGTCGGCTTCCTGAAAACGCGAGGCGCGGAAGACGTCGAGGCGGGCGAGACGCTCGCCGGAGCGGCGAATGTCGTCGGGATCGTATTCCTGGCCGAGCGGAAGGCCGGCCATGAAGGCGATGAATTCGGGATCGAGACGCTCGGTGCCTTCGACCGTGATCGGGCCATAATATGCCTTGCGGCCCGGCTCGACCGTGATGCGCGCATTGACGATGTCGGCGTTGTGCGCGGCTTCCACGCGGCGCTCCACCACTTCCGCCTTGGCGTGTCCCTGCTGACGCCACGCCTCGACCGAAAGGCGTTCTGCGCGCAGGATCGCGGTGGAACGCGCCACTTCGCCGCTCGCATAGCCTTCCTCGCGCGGATCATCCACTTCGTCGCGCCAGCTTTGCGGCGGTGGGGCCTCATTGACGATCGACGCTTCGCCGAACCGGAATTCGGGGCCGGGATTGATCGAAACGACCACATTGGCTGGGTTGGCGAGGACGGTGTCGGGCCGGATGTCGGCGGCCTCGCGACCGTCGATCAAGATGGAGATCGTGCCGCCATAGCGCCCCTCGGCATAAAGGGCCGAAAGCAGGCGTCGATAATCACCGCGCGCCTTGGCGAGCAGGCCGCCCGATCCCGAGGCTGGTTCTTCCCGGTCGTTCCAGAGCGTCGAGGTGGAGCGCAACCGCCTTTCGAGCGCGCCATCGGCATTCAGCACCGTGACCTCGGCAGAATAGTTCTGCGGATCGCCGATGACATCGACGGCTGCTTCATCGTCACGCGAGCCGAACAGACCGAAAAAGGCCGAAGCCTGCGTGGCGGGAAGGGCCGCAGCCGCTACGCTGAGCGAAGCAAAAAGGGCGAAACGTCGACGCCAGGAACCGAACTTTTCCGACACTCTATTCCCCGAACTCGTACAACCAGCGGGCGCATTACAGGATGGCCCGCCACTCGTCCCATCCCGACCGCCCGGCGAAATCTACACATCAACACCAACCCCAAGAGCGTGATATTGATAATGAAATCCTAATAAATTGCGACGGTTCTCAACAATGCAACCTACCGGCTGGCCTGCAGACTGTCCAACCGACTTCGTGTCGATTTGGTCACAGCGTGTTGCATAACGACAAGGAACCTCGCCGCCCACCTTCGGATTTCATGGAAGGTGACGGAAGGAGATTGCCATGCCCGCCAAATCGAAAGCCCAGCAGAAAGCGGCCGGCGCAGCGTTGTCGGCAAAGCGCGGCGAAACCAAAAAAACCGAATTGAAAGGTGCCTCGAAGCAGATGGCCGACTCGATGTCGGAAACGCAACTCGAAGAGCTTGCGGAGACGAAGCGAAAGAACCTGCCGGAAAAGAAATCCTGATCAGGCAACGTTCATGTGAACATCGTCGGCCCGCATTTCGAGCGCACTCAGAAACGCGTTCTGCCAGGCGATGGCATCGCCTTTCGATACTCGCTCGAAAAGAGCGGCGTGGCGTTCCTTGCGTTCTGCTATGTCCATTGTCAGCGCCCGTTCGATCGCGCGCGCCATCGCATCTATGTCGTATGGATTGACGATCAGGGCTTCGGCCAGTTCTTCCGCTGCCCCTGCAAATTTCGACAGGATCAGGACGCCCGGATCTTCCGGATTTTGCGCGGCGACGAATTCCTTGGCCACGAGATTCATGCCGTCTCGCAGCGGCGTAACGAGGCCCGCGCGGCTGACGCGATAAAGCGCCGCCAGGATTTCGCGCGGAACGGAGCGGTGAATGTAGCGGATCGGCGTCCAGTTGAAGTCCGCGAAGCGTCCGTTGATGGAGCCTGACAGGTGCTCGAGCTCGCTGCGAATATCGGCATAAGCGTCAACATCCTCGCGCGTCGGCGGCGCGATCTGCAGGAACGTCACCTTCTTCATGTGGTCGGGATAGAGCTCGAGCAGCCGCCCGAATGCCTTCATGCGGTCGGGCAATCCCTTTGAATAGTCGAGCCGGTCGACGCCAATGATCTGTTTACGGCCGAGCGTCTCGCGCCGCATCGTATCGATCTGGACGTCGTCGGAAGGCGATGCGGCAAGCTCCGCAAATGCCTGCGCGTCGATGCCGATCGGGAAGCAGTCGACCCGCAGATCGCCCGCCGGGCCGGTGATGCGGCCTTCTTTCATCCTGGACATCTGGAGATGGTCTTCGGCGTATCGCGCCAGATTGGACACGTCGGCCTGCGTCTGGAAGCCAACGAGGTCATAGGCCAGCAGGCTATCGGTAAGCCATTTGTGCCCCGGAGCCGCAGCCAGAATTTCAGGAGGCGGGAACGGGATGTGGAGAAAAAAGCCGATTTTCTGGCGGCAACCGAGCCTGCGCAGTTCGGAGGCGAGGGGGATCAGGTGGTAGTCATGCACCCATATCGTGTCGTCATCCTTCAAAAGTGGAAGAAGTGCTTCGGCGAAGCGTCGATTGACCGCCTTGTAGCTGTCCAGAAAACGGGAGTGGAAATCGACCAGATCGAGGCGATAGTGGAACAGCGGCCACAACACACTGTTGGAAAAGCCGAGATAGTAATTGTCGTAATCGGCCCGTTTCAGCGGGATCGTCGCCATCGCGACATTGCCTGCATCGACGAGTGTCGGCGACACGTCATCGGCATCGGGCGCAATTTCTCCGTTCCAGCCGAACCAGAGCCCGCCTCGATTTTTCAGCGCGTCGGCAATTCCGACAGCGAGGCCGCCCGATTGTGTGGATCGCGTCAAATCGGCAACCCGGTTCGAGACGACGACGAGCCTTCCCAATAATCCATCTCCCTTATTTACCTGCGGCAAAAACTTTCGGCCCGGACAAACGATCCATCGCAAGCGAAAGTTTGAATGCGCAAATTTGTAGCAGGGTTCTGGTTCAAGGTAAAATTTAGGCAGGTGCGACGGCCAGATGCGCGAGCCATTCCCGAAAGTCAGCCGGCTCTTCCGTGCGCCAATCGGCTCGTGTATCGCCTTTGCCGATCTTGATCGCGATGCCGCCGAGTTCCGACACGGCCGAAAAACCGAATTCGTCGGTGACGTCGTCCCCGGCGAAAAGCGCGACCCGGCCAGCGAAGGGCGATTCGCTCATAAAGGCGCGGATCGCGCTGCCCTTGTCGGCATGTCCCGTCTTTGCCTCTACGACCATCTTGCCATGCAACACATCGATGCCTTCGAGATCGCCCAGCGCGTCGTGAACGTGTTCGGCGATCGTTTCGCTCAGGTCCGGGCGGCGGCGATAGTGAAAAGCGACGGAACCCGGTTTCAACTCGATCATGGTGTCGTCGAGTTGCGTGTGGAGTTGTGTCAACCGGCTTTGGACTTCGGCGAAAGTCGAGGGATCATGTTGTGTCGTATGGACTGTGCCGTCAAACGCGCGCCGCGACATGCCGTGCACGCCGGCGACAGGCAAGAGCAGCGGCTCGACGAGCCTGTCGATCTGCTGGACCGGGCGGCCGGTGACGATGGCGAGCGCGCCGGACGTGCGCCGGGCCAGCCGGTCGAGCGCCTCCAGCGTATCTTGGGGCAAATGCACATCGTCAGGATGCTCGACGATGTCCGCCAGCGTCCCGTCAAAGTCCAGAAAGATCGCGAGCTGATCGATGTCGCAGGGAAGAACGAGATTGGAGAGAGGGTTTGTTCCGGTCATGATCACCCTTGCTTGAGGCCGTGGAACACAGTTTGCGTCGACGCCGTTTGAGATTGGACAAGGAATATAGGCCAGCCGCGCTGCCAGCAAAGTCGGTGCCGGTCGCTTATGAAAGGATCATCCAATGCGCAGTCTGCTTCTTGCTGTAGCGCTTGTGGCAACGACGCCTGCAATGGCGCAGCACAGGGTCGATGCGCGACAACTCGACTGTGAAAGCGTACAGGCGCTGATCGACGACAATGGCGCAGTTGTGTTGACGACAGGCCAGTTCACATATGACCGCTACGTCGTTGACGGGCGCTTTTGCTATAGTCCCGATGTCGCGCGCTACACGACCATTCCGTCAGCCGACACCAATCAGTGTCCCGTTTATCGCTGCGATCAGCCTCTTCTCGATTTTTACGATTAGGCTTCAATATCAGCGTATCGGGCCGCGAACCGCTTCAGCCGCGCGCCGGCGTCCCGAAGAATATCGTCCGGCTGGGTGAGGCTGACACGGATATGCCCTTTCGCGGCATCGCCGAAGCTCGATCCCGGCATGACGGCGATCTTCTCGGTGTTCAGCAATTTCCACGCAAAGGCTTCGCAGTCCGGGTCGATGGCCGAAATGTCGAGCATCACATACATGCCGCCTTCCGACCCGCGCACGACGAACCCGTTCGCGCCGTCGATCGCCTGCAAAAAGACCTCGCGCCGCGCGCCGTAGCGAGCGGATATGTCGTCTACCCCGTAGCGGTTTTCCAGTGCTTCCGACGCCGCGCGCGAGACGAAGTCCGGCAGGCCGTAGGTGGTCACGAGATTCAGGTCGATCAGGCGGGAGATGATTTCCTGCGGTCCGGTCAACCAGCCAATCCGCCACCCGGTCATGCCATGGCTTTTGGACATGGAATTGATAACGAGCGTGCGTTCGGCCATGCCGGGCAGGGCGCGCGGCGACAAATGCTGCCTGCCGCCCGTGATCGACCAGTACACCTCGTCCGAGAGCAGCCACAGATCATGCCGGATGCAGATGTCGGCAAGGCTTGCAAGCGTTTCGGCGGTGTACATCGCGCCGGTGGGATTGTTCGGCGTGTTGATCAAAATCGCGCGCGTATTGGGCTCGATCGCCTTTTCGATTGCCGCTGCGTCGGGCTGGAAGCTTTCTTCCGCGCGGGTCTCCACCACCGTGAAGCCGGCACCGGCTGCGCGAAATGTACCGGGATAGGTCGCGTAATACGGGGCGACGACGACGGCGTGCCCGCCCGCATCCAGCGTCGCCATAACGGCTGCATAAAGCGAAGATTGCCCGCCAGGGGTCGCGAGCACGTTGTTGGCCTCTGTTGCGACACCAGTGCATTCGGTGGAAACCGCCGCCATCGCCGTTCGAAGACGCGGCATGCCGGGAAGCGGCGTATAATGATGATGTCCGGCGCGAACCTCGCGAACGCAGGCTTCCACGGTTTCCTTCGGCGTATCGAAATCATGGTCGCCGACCGAAAGCATCACGATCGCCTCGCCTGCCAGCTTGCGATGATAGGCGGTGAAATGAACCTCCCAGCCATCCTTGCCGGAAGGAACGATACCGGAAATGCGCGACGAGGGAGCGGGCATGTACGCCTCCTTTGAATCATGAAATTGGCGACGTTCTATCAATTCGCAGGCGACGGCGGCGGGTTTTCTGCCATTGGCTCAAAGGAATTGCGCGCTGGCATGGCATGTCCTATGCCGACCAAAAGAAGCGACCAAGGCATTGAGATGAATCATCATCCAAAAGGCGAAAGCATGAACGCGTCCCTGCGCGATGAAAAAGAGATCGTGGACGAGGCGATCACGTCGCGCAAATCCGTGCGGGCCTTCCTGCCGACTGCCGTCGACGACCAGACCATCCGCGATATCTTGAAGGTCGCGGCGCGCGCGCCATCGGGCACGAACATGCAGCCCTGGAAAGTCTATGTCGTGAAGGATAAGCGCAAGAAGGTGCTTTCCGACGCCATATTGAACTCAGGCATGCGTGCGGAAAAAGCCGCGTGGGACGAGTATAAATACTATCCGGATCAGTTCTTCGAACCCTATCTGTCGCGCCGCCGTGCCGTGGGTTTTGCACTTTACGGCCTGCTTGGCATCGGCAAGCGCGAGACGGACCGGATGCGCGAGCAGCACGACCGTAATTTCCTCTTCTTCGACGCCCCGGTCGGCATGATCTTCACCATCGATCGTCGCCTGAACATGGGCTCGTGGATCGATCACGGCATGTTCCTGCAGTCGATCATGATCGCCGCGCGCGCACGCGGTCTGCATACCTGCCCGCAAGCGGCCTTCGCGCCCTATCACCGGCAGATACGTACCGTTCTCGGTATTCCCGACGAGGAGATCGTGGTCTGCGGTATGGCGCTCGGGCATGAGGACACGACGAAGCCGGAAAACACGCTGATATCCGAGCGCGAACCGCTCGACGCGTTCGTCACCTTCGTCGAATAGCGGCGGTCAGCTTAATCGACCGTGTAGCCGACCTCTTCGGCGCTGGCGCATAAAAGCTGCCAGAACGATCGTGCAAACGAGCGGTAGACATAAAGGTCGAACCGATCAGCGCCCGTGCGCTGGATGAGCGTGAAGAACTCGTGATGGGTGGTCGATTTGCCGGTGCCCACCGGAAACGCGGCCGGCGAGAAATCCAGCGCGAAGAGCTTGGCCAGAACCCATCCGGCCTTCTCGCCTTTGATGGCAATGGCGGTTCGCCCATGTGAAAGATCGGTCACGGTGCCGGTTTCGCTATCGATTTTGCTTCGAAGCGTATCGCCCATGCCTTCGGCCTGATCGACGATGAGCCAGCGGCCCGGCGCAAAGCCGAACGCTGCTCTCGACACATCGAATCCTCCCGCGCCGGATGCTGTGCCAAGCGCGAGTTCGCTTGCCGATTCAATGGCGATCCGTGCCGCATCCTCCCGCCCGGGCCAGCAAGCGACCTGAACGATGGAGCCCGGCTGGGTTTCCCAGATCGTGACCGTAGAGCCGTTATCGCGGTTGCCGTGCGCACCGCGCCGGTAGACAGGTTCGAGGGCCGAGACATTCTCAACCATGCATGCGGCTCCCTTCGGGATCGAAGAAGTGGTGGCTGACGATCTCGACAGGGCCGAAGCGGTTTCGCAGCGGGTCGGAGATGTGTGCGCGTTGTCCGTGACGGATTTTGCCGCCCTTCACCAACGCAAGCCCGATATATTTGCCCAGTGCTGGCGAATAGCAGACAGCCGTGATGTGGCCAACGGAGCCGCGTGGCTCGTCTTCCAGCCGTTCCACGATATGCGCTCCGCCATTGAGCGGCCGGTCGTCGAGCGAGACGACGCCGACGAGACGGACACGGCTGTCCGCGACCAGCCCTTCGCGGTCGACCATTGCCGAGCCGATATAGGGCTTCTTCTTCGACAGCATCCAATCGAGATAAAGATCGCGCGGCGAGGTGCGCCCGTCGATTTCCGCGCCGGTGACGTGGCCCTTTTCGATGCGCAGCGTGCCGAGCGCCTCAAGGCCGTAGGGCGTGACGGAAAACGGCTTTCCCGCTTCCATCAGCGCTTCCCACACATGCATGCCGTGGCCCGCGCCGCAATAGACCTCGTAGGCGAGTTCGCCGGAAAAGGAGAGGCGGCAGATTAGGACTGGAGCGCCGGCAATCTCGCCCCGCACGATGCCCATGAAGGGCAGTATCTCATTGCCGACCGGCGTCCCCTCGACGCAGGCTTCTAGAACCTTGCGCGCATGCGGCCCGGCGACTGCCGCGCCCGCCCATTCATCGGTCACGGAGGTGACGTGGACGCGCAAATCCGGCCAGACGCAATCGAGATAATATTCCAGATGCTGCATGACCTTGCCGGCATTGGCTGTTGTCGTCGTCATCAGGAATTCGTGCTCGCCGAGCCGCCATGTGGTGCCGTCATCGAAGGCGATGCCTTCCTCGCGCAGCATCAGTCCGTAGCGCGCTCTCATGACCGGCAATGTCGAGAACATGTTGGTGTAGACACGATCAAGAAATTCAGCCGCATCCGGTCCCTGCACGGCGATCTTGCCGAGAGTCGAGACATCGACGATGCCGACGCTGGTCCGCACGGCCGCCGCCTCGCGCACATAAGCCTGCTCGATCGTCTCGCCGCCGGTTCCATAGATCATCGGGCGATGCCAAAGGCCCGCCGAATACATCCTAGCGCCGTGATCGACATGCCAGTCATGAATCGGCGTCAGCCTGTCCGGCTTGAAATGGCCATGTGTGTCGCTTGCCAACGACCCAATGGAAACAGCCGAAAATGGCGGGCGAAAGCGGGTCGTGCCGGCCTGCGAGATGGGAATACCTCGCGCGGCCGCCATGATGGCGAGGCCCGGAACATTGGAGGTCTTGCCCTGATCAGTCGCCATGCCGAGCGTCGTATAGCGCTTCAGATGTTCGACGGATTGGAAGCCTTCGCGATTTGCAAGACGAATGTCCGACGCCGTGACATCGTGCTGGAGATCGACGAATGCCTTGCCGGACTTGCCTTCGGGGCGGATTTCGAAAACGGGAGCAGGCGCGTGGTCGATTTCCGCCTCGTCAACGTCGAACTCGCCGCCGAGCGCCTCCGCCGTTGAGAACTTGCCGGTGAATGCGCCAATGCCGGTCCAGCGCTGCGATGGCGTGGGCGGCAGGAACGCCTGCAATTTTTCGTCCCATTCCGGTGCTGCGCCAGCCTGGCTTGCCAGATGAATGGCCGGCGACCAGCCGCCCGATACAGCAAGGCAATCGACCGCGAAGGAGCGCTTGCCGCCGTTTCTTACAGCACCTCCGGCAAAAGGCTGAACGTCGATTTCGCGCAGGCGCTTGCCGCCGCTCGCATTGGTGACGGCATTGCCGAGCAGCAACTCGCCGCCTGCACGCCTTGCAAGATCGCGCGCGGCTTCGCAGATGTTTGCGCGCACGTCCACGATGACGGCGATCTCCGCGCCGGCTTCCCTGAGGAGCGCTGCCGTCTCGTATGCCGAATCGTTGTTAGTGAAGATCGCGATGCGGTGGCCCGGCAACGCGCCGAACTCACCCGCATACCGCGCGGCCGCGCCAGCGAGCAGAACGCCCGGCCGGTCGTTTCCGGGAAAGATGATGGGACGCTCCAGCGCTCCCGTCGCCAATACGACATCCGTGGCCGTGATCGTCCATTGCCGGTGGCGCGGTTCGCCGATGCCGGGGACGGATTTATGGTCGGTGACGCGCTCCAGAGCGGCAAGCTGGTTGCCGTCGTAATAGCCCCACACGGTCGTGCGTGGCAGGATCGTGACGTTCGCGTCCGCATGCAGATCGGCCTTGGCCGCGTCCAGCCACTCGGCGGCCGGTTGCCCGTCGATGCTCGCCTGCCGCCAGCGCAATGCGCCGCCTAGCGTTGCGTCCTGTTCGGTGAGGATCACACGCTTGCCTTCGCTTGCCGCCTTGCGCGCGGCGATCAGGCCTGCCGGGCCAGAGCCGACGACCAGCACGTCGCAAAAGGCGAACATCTTTTCGTAGCGATCGGTATCGGCGTCGTAGCCCGCCCGGCCGAGGCCGGCGGCGCGGCGGATGAAATGCTCGCAAAAGCGCCAGAAGCGCGTTCCCTTCAGCGGGCCGACGACCGGGCCCATGAAGGTCTTGTAGTAGAATCCGGCGGCAAAGAGATTGCCGGCGAGACCGTTGACCGCGCCGACATCGAAGGAAAGCGAGGGGAAGCGGTTCTGGCTCTCGACTGTCAGCCCGTCATAAAGTTCGATCTGCGTTGCCGGCACGTTCGGCTCGCGCAGCTTGCCGCGAATGATCGTGACGAGCGCATTCGGCTCGTCGATGCCAGCGGCGAAGATGCCGCGCGGGCGGTGATATTTGAACGAGCGGCCGATGACGGAGATGCCGTTCGCCATCAAGGCCGAGGCGAGTGTGTCGCCCGGATAGCCCGTCATCGCCGTGCCGTCGAAGGTGAAGCGGATCGTGCGCGACCGGTCGATCCGGCCGCCGGATGGTGTGCGGCGCGCGCTCATGCGGGCGACCTTTCGCGAATCATATCACGCGCATAGGCCACAGACTTGATCTCATGAGTCAGCGTCGAGCGAACGAGCTTGAGGTGCGCACGGCACCCGCCCGAGTGCTGCCAGAATTCGGCATGATCGCCCGCCGTGTTTACCCGGTCGTAGACATAGGCGTTCCAGGCTTCCTGATCCGTCGAGGCCGGATCGGGTCGCGTGCGCGTCGCGTCGCCCTGATACGTGTATTCGGACAGGTCGCGCGGGCCGCAGTAAGGGCAAGCGATCAGCATGGAAACCTCAGTGCCATTTCGGGGTCGCGCCGGACCCTTTTTCGTCGATCAGGATGCCGCGATGAAAGCGGTCGAGCGTGAACGGCGCGTTGAACGCGTGCGGTTCGTCGCGCGCGATGGTGTGGGCGAAACACCAGCCCGAGGCGGGCGTCGCCTTGAAGCCGCCGTAGCACCAGCCACAGTTCAGATACATGCCGGGCAGGGGGCCGGTGGTGATGATCGGCGAGCCGTCCATCGACATATCCATCACGCCGCCCCACGAGCGCAGGAGCCGAACGCGCGCCAGCATCGGGAACATGGCGAGCAACTCGCTCATGACTTCCTCGACGAGCGGCAGGTTTCCGCGCTGTGCATAGGTGTTGTAGCCGTCGAGATCGCCGCCGAAGACGAGGCCGCCCTTGTCGGACTGCGAGACGTAGAGATGCCCCGCGCCGAAGGTGACGACCTGATGGATCAGAGGTTTCAGCGATTCCGACACGAAAGCCTGAAGGACGTGGCTTTCGATCGGCAGGTTTTCGATGCCGGCAAGCTTCATGACGCGGCCGGTGGAACCGGCGACGGCGACGGCGACCTTCTTGGCGCGGATTTCGCCGCGCGTCGTCGTGACGCCGACAATGCGCTCGCCTTCACGCAGAAAGCCGGTGACTTCGCAGTTTTCCAGAATATCGACACCGCGCCGGTCCGCACCGCGCGCATAGCCCCAGGCGACCGCATCATGACGCGCCGTGCCCGCACGCGGCTGAAGCAGTCCGCCATGCACTGGAAAACGTGCCGAGCCCGAGACGTCGAGACCGGGCACCATCTTCGCCACTTCCTCGCGGCCTAGCAGCACGGCATCGCCGCCCTCATGGCGCATCGCGTTGCCGCGCCTTGCGTGCTCGTCCATCTGTGCGGGCGTGTGGGCGAGGTTCAAAACGCCGCGCTGGGAGAACATGACATTGTAGTTGAGATCGTGGGAGAGGTTCTCCCAAAGCTTCAGCGAATGTTCGTAAAAGCGGATATTGTCGGGCAGCAGATAGTTCGAGCGCACGATCGTCGTGTTGCGCCCTATATTGCCTGAGCCGAGATAGCCCTTTTCCAGAACGGCGACGTTCGTCAGGCCGTGTTCCTTGGCCAGATAATAGGCCGTGGACAGGCCGTGCCCGCCGCCACCGATGACGATCACATCATAGGACGGCTTCGGCTCTGGCTTGCGCCATGCCGGTTTCCATCCCTCATTGCCACTCAAGGCGTTCTTCAAAAGCGAGAAGAACGAATATTCAGCCATTGCTCGTGCCGTTCGGTTCATCCAGACGAAGCACAAGCTACAGATAGCGCGGCATAACGAAAGCGAATTTTTCGTCTTTTCATGGCGGGATGCCGACAGGTCGCGGCCCGCTTGGGCGATGTCGCATTTAGGCCGAGGACGCTCTTTTTCGCCGTCCTATGGTCGCGGTCTCAAATCACGACCGCGCGAGCGCGGCACGACCTTTGCGGGGAACATCATGGCATTGAAGGAAAAGGCGCGCGCGGTTGTCATCGGGGGCGGCGTGGTCGGCGTGTCGACGCTGTATCATCTGGCGAAGAAGGGATGGTCGGACGTTGTCCTGATCGAGCGCAAGGAACTGACGTCGGGCTCGACATGGCACGCCGCCGGCCTCCTGCCGCTCTTCAATATGAGCTATTCGGTTGGGCAGATTCACCGCTATTCGGTGAAGTTCTATCAGGAGCTTCAGGAAGAGACCGGCATGAATGTCGGCTTCACCCAATGCACCAACATTCGCCTGGCACGCACCAAGGATCGCTGGGACGAGTTCATGTATTATGCCGGCGTTGCGGAAACGCTCGATATCCCGGTGAACCTCCTGACGCCCGAACAGGTCAAGGAAATCTGGCCTTTGTGCGAAACGGACGGCCTGCTTGGCGCGATCCAGCATCCCGACGACGGTTATATCCAGCCGGCGGACCTGACGCAGGCGCTCGCCAAGGGCGCACGCGACCGTGGCGCGACGATCTACCGAAACACGACCGTTAAGGCCATCGAGCAGATGGCTGACGGCAAGTGGGTGGTCAAGACCGATCAGGGCGACATCGAGGCCGAACACGTCATTTCCGCCACCGGCAATTTCGCGCGTAAGACGGGCGAGATGGTCGGCCTCAACGTGCCGGTCATCCCCGTCGAGCATCAATACATCGTCACCGAGCCGCATCCGGCCATCGTGGAGCGCAAGAAGCAGGGCCTGCCCGAAATGGGCGTTCTGCGCGAAAGCGATTCGTCCTGGTATATGCGCGAGGAAAATGGCGGGTTGCTGCTCGGACCTTACGAGCACGGCGCGCCGGTTTGCTATGTCGACGGGCCTTCGGACGACAGCGAATACGAGCTGTTCCAGGAAGACCTCGAACGGCTAATGCCACATATCGAGACGGCCATCGCACGCGTTCCGGCATTTGGCGAGGTCGGTATCAAGAAGGTCTATAATGGCGCGATCGCCTATACGCCCGATGGCTCTCCGATCATCGGCCCCGCTCCGGGCCTGAAGAATTTCTGGCTGAACGAAGGCCATTCCTTCGGCGTGACGGCAGCCGGTGGCGCAGGCTGGCAGCTTGCCGAATGGATCGTCGACGGCGAGCCGACCATCGACATGATGGGCGTCGATCCGCGTCGTTTCGGTCCCTACGCCACCGAAGGTTACCTCATCGAGAAGAACGAGGAAGCCTACGCGAACGTCTTCACCATGCACTACCCGGACGAAGAGCGCGCTGCGGCGCGTCCGCTGAAGACGACGCCCGTCTATTCGCGACTGAAGGACATGGGCGCGGTATTCGGCTCGGTCTATGGCTGGGAGCGCGCCAACTGGTTCGCGCCGGACGGTTATGAGGTTCCGGCCGAGGAACTGGGCGTCGGCGCGGATGTCCTGACCAACCATAACCACGCGCCAGCGCTCGAAGACGGGCGCATCGTCGAGCGCTGGTCGTTCCGCCGCTCGAATTATTTCGACCATGTCGGCAACGAGGTGAAGACGGTCCATGAAAAGGTCGGCGTCCTCGACATGTCGGCCTTCGCCAAGATGGAAGTGTCCGGCCCCGGCGCGCGAGGATGGCTCGATTCCATTCTCGCCAACCGCATCCCGAAAAAGCGCGGGCGCATCGCGCTGGCGCATCTTCTGACGAAGACGGGCGGCGTAAAGAGCGAGTTCACCGTCTATGAATGGAAGCCCGGCCGGTTCTATCTCGTCTCGGCCGGTGCCTACGAGGCGCATGACCATGACGTGCTGCGCAAGCTCGCGCCGACCGACGGTTCGGTCGTACTTCAGCCGATCACGCAGATGTACGGCGTTCTCGTGCTGGCCGGTCCGCGCAGTCGCGATGTCCTGAAAAAGCTGACACGGACGAGCCTTGCCAATGCCGATTTCCCGTGGCTTTCCGGCAAGGAAATCGCGGTCGGCACTGCGACCGCGCATGCGCTTCGCGTCAATTTCGTCGGAGAGCTCGGTTGGGAGTTGCATCATCCGATCGAGCAGCAGAACGCGATCTTCGACGCGTTGATGGAAGCGGGGGCGGAGTTCGGCATCAAGCCGTTCGGCATCCGCGCCATGACGGCGATGGCCATCGAGAAGAGCTACCGTCTCATCCCGCGCGAACTTTCCATCGAATATTCGGCCTGGGAAAGCGGGCTCGACCGTTTCGTTCATCCTGACAAAGGTGAGTTCATTGGCAGGCAAGCACTCGTCTCGCTGAAGGAGCAGGGGCCGAAGTGGAACTTCGTCACGCTCGAAGTCCATGGCGTCACCGACGCGGATGCGCGTGGCAACGAGGCGATCCACAAGGACGGCACGCTCGTCGGCCGTGCCACGCATGGCGGCTATGGCTGGCGCGTCGGTAAGAGCCTGGCCCTCGCCATGGTGAAGCCGGAGCACGCTGCCGAAGGCACGGAGCTTGAAATCAAGATCCTCGGCAAGCCGCACAAGGCCACAATCATCGGCGAAAGCCCGTTCGATCAGGAGAATGCCTCGCTGCGCGCAGATGGATGACGTAACGTCATCGTGAAGGGAAAAGCCCGGCAATGTCGGGCTTTTGTCTTGGCGCTCGGGGTCTCGCGCGTATCCTGCCTCTATGGCAGGCTCCATTCGATCCTTTTCCTTGATCACAGGTAGCGCCGCGATCGCGCTGGCGATATTTGGCGAGGCCGTACTGGCCGATGACGACATCGTCGACGTCCAACTCGTCATCGCAGCCGATGTGTCGCTTTCCATGTCCTACGAGGAATTGAGCATCCAGCGCGAGGGATACGTGGCCGCGCTGACGCATGAAAGCGTCATTCAGGCGATCGAAGACGGTGCTTACGGGCGGATCGCGCTCGCCATGTTCGAATGGGCCGGCGACCAGTCGCAATATGTGGTCGTTCCCTGGACGATCATCGCCTCGCGCGCAGATGCCGAGGCGGTCGCCGCGCGGATGGCGCAGGTCGATACCAACAGCGCGCGGCGGACCTCCGTTTCCGGTGCGCTCGATTTTGCGGGCGACCTTTTTGCCGAAAGCGATTATCGCGGATTGCGCCGCGTAATCGACATTTCGGGCGACGGGCCGAACAATCAGGGTGGCCCGGTAGTCGAGGCGCGCGACCGGCTGGTCGAGCAGGGCATCGTCGTCAACGGTCTTCCCCTGATGACGAATGGCGGCATGAGTTCGATGTTCGACGTGCCGGACCTCGACGAATATTACACGAATTGCGTGATCGGCGGGCCGGGTTCGTTCATGGTTCCCGTCAATGACTGGGACCAGTTTCCTGAAGCGGTTCGTCGCAAGCTCGTTCTGGAACTGGCCGGACCGTGGTCGCCGACGTGGCGCGATTACGCCGAGCGCGCGCCCGTCATTACCGTTTCGAACGTCGAGGCATACGACTGCCTGATCGGCGAAAAGCGCTGGATGAACAGGTCATGGAACGGGCCGAACCCGTAAGTGGCGCTGCCTCATGCCACCAGCAATTGCCGGCGTTCGCCGCGCTCCTGCTGGGGTGATCGCGCATAGACCTCGCGGTAGCATTTGGAAAAATGCGAGGCGGAAACGAATCCGCAGGCAACCGCGACCTCCACAACCGGCATTGCGGACTGCAAGAGAAGATGCCGTGCGCGGTCGAGCCGGATTTCCAGATAGTAGCGGGCCGGCGAACGGCCCATTTCCTGGCGGAACAGTCGTTCGATCTGCCGGCGCGAAAGCCCGACATGGTCGGCGATCTCGATCAGCGACAGCGGCTCCGTCAGATTCGCTTCCATCAGTTCGATGATGGTCAGCACCTTCGAGTTCTGGACACCGAGGCGCGCGCGCAGAGGAAGGCGCTGGCGGTCGGTGGGGCTGCGCACGCGATCGGTCAACACCTGTTCGCACACGCGGTTGACGAGATGTTCGTCGAAATCGTCGCCGATCAGCTTCAGCATCATGTCGAGCGCGGCCGTGCCGCCCGCGCATGTATAGACGTTCTGATCGACCTCGAAGAGATCGGCAAAGACGCTCACCTTCGGAAACGTCTCCGCAAAACCGGGCAGGTTCTCCCAATGGATTGCGCATCTGCGGTTCGACAAAAGCCCGGCGGCGGCCAGAATGTGCGCGCCCGTGCAAAGGCCACCTATGGCGACGCCACGATTATACTCCTCGCGCAGCCAGGCGAAGGTCGTCTTGTTGGCATAGGTCTCGACATTGATGCCCGAGCAGACGATGACCATTGAGGGACGTTCGCCGCCGGTCATCTTGCGCCGCTCGACCTCGAGCGAGGTGTCGGCCGCACACTCCACGCCGTTCGACGCGGCAACGGGATTGCCGTCGAGGCTCGTCAGGCGCCACTGATAGGCCTCGTAGCCCAGCATGCGATTGGCGGCGCGCAACGGTTCGACCGCCGTCGCGAAGGCGATCATCGTGAAATCGGGTATCAGAAAAAAGACAATCGACCGCTTGACGCTGTTTCTGGCGTTCATCCGACACCCCGCCACCCGACTAAATAGCCTCGCGCCACCATGTCGCGATAAAGACAGCCTCAACAGGAAAGCCCTTATGTGTCAATTGCATGGAGCCTTCCTGCAGAACTATTCCGTCATCGGGAAAAACCGTCGCCTAAACGCCAAAAACCGCGCATGGGCAAGCCCTTGCGCGGCTATCGATTTCGAAGCGATTTGCCTTAAACGAAGTAGCCGAGGCGCGAAGCGTTCATCGCGCCGGTCTGGCCCGGCATCGTGCGGCCGAGGCGCTGGCGCTCAAGAGCGGTCGCAAGGTTCATCGGGCGGTTGGCAGCAAAAAAGCGTTTGAACAATTTCATCACACGTCTCCATTTATTGATGACACGCGCAACGGCCTTCGCATCATGGAGTGGGGTCGTTCGTCGTTGTCGGACATATAGGGGTTGTCGAGAGCTTCGTACGCAGCAAAAGCGAAGTTCCCGGATGAAAAAACGACATCTTTCACGACAATTTTCGTGCGTCGGCTATATCGCAACAATGTCGAGACGCTCGCAGGCTCTGGCGTTCATGTGCCGCTCCGTCATCGAACGCCTCGGCAAGAGATTGGCGCGAGATGTCACTGAGGATTTCAGCGGGCAGTTCGGTCAGCAACTGGAACTGGGCGAGGCGGTGATGACGCGCCTTTCGGATCGTCCACCACCGATGCACGCGCGACGTAATCGACGGGCTCATCCACGCGCCCTCCGCGCCGGCTTTGCATCGCGATAATCGACAGGTCTCGAATAGCGCTCGGGCAAGCCGATATCGCGGCGTGTCGCGTCAGACAAATCGTTCAGCAACGCCTCGTTCCGGCGGTGACGGTGAATGGCGACAAGGCCATCGACCAGGTGGGAGAAAGCGGAAATCGTGAACATTTCAGGTCTCCTTTCTGCGTTCTCGATCTCGATGAATTGACAATGGGCCCGGTACGATGTTCAATCAAACGAAATGAAATGATTGTTTCATTCAGGAATTCTGATCATGAATGCGCCGCTCAATCACCCCCTGCCATTGCTCGACCTCGACGTGTTGCGCACATTCGTCGCGATCGCGGAAACGGGAAGTTTTACCGCCGCCGCCAACGCGGTGTTCCGGACGCCGTCAGCCGTTTCCATGCAGATCAAGAAGCTGGAGGAAACGCTCGGGCGTGCGGTTTTCACGCGTGACGCGCGTTCCGTCTCGCTGACGACCGATGGCGAGGTTCTGATCGGCTATGCGCGCCGGCTGATCGCGCTCAATCGCGAAGCCGTGGCGAAATTCATTATTCCCGATATCGCCGGCGTCGTGCGGCTCGGTTCGCCCGACGATTACGGCGAGCGCGTGCTGCCGCATGTTTTGAAGCGGTTTGCCCGCACGCATCCCTCCATTGCCGTCGATGTCACCATCGACCAGACCGTCAATCTGAGGCGGCGGCTCGCTGAAGGTGCGCTCGATATCTCGCTTTTCACGGTCTGCCGATCCGTGCCGGTCGATGCGGAAGTGCTTTTGACCGAGCCGATCGTTTGGGGTGGTGCGAAGGGTGGCTCGGCGCATCTGCGTGAGCCGTTGCCGCTGTCGAGTTGGGAAGAGGGCTGCGCGTGGCGCTCGGCCGCGCTGGATGCGCTCGGGCGGGCAGGGCGCGACTATCGCATCGCCTATATGAGCGCCCATACGGCCGGTCAGCGCGCTGCGATCCTCTCCGATCTGGCCATCGCGCCGCTGCCGCGCTCGTTCATCGGCGAGGACATCGTGGCGCTCGGCCCGGATGAGGGGTTGCCGCTCATGCCCAATTACAGCCTCGCCATGATCGTCGCACCAGATGCTTCCGCGCCGGTCAGGGCCGCCGCTGACCATATCCGTGCAACATTCGAGAATTTCCGCGAGACGGGTACGTTCTGAGCTATTCCCGGTTGCGCCGTGCCGCACGTTCTTCGCGCGAGCGGCGGCGGGGCGCTGCCTCGCCGGTATCGGCAGCCAGCCCCTTGCGCTCGGGCAGCTTCACCTGGGCTGACAGTTTCGGGAACGGATCGACCTTGTTGGGCAGCGCCATCGCATCGACGAAAAGCTGCTGGAAATGCGGTTCCAGCGCCGTCTCGATCTTCTCGATGTGCTTGACGGTCTCTTCGATCTCGCGCCGGTGATCCCGGTTCAAGAGCGCCATCAACGCACCGGTTCCGGCGGCATTGCCGACCGCCTTGACCTCCGCAAGATCGCAGTCGGGGATAAGACCGAGTACCATCGCATATTTCGGATCGATGAAGGAGCCGAATGCGCCGGCAAAGCAGATCGTATCTACTTCGGTAACGCCCTGCTTTTCCATCAGGAGCTTGATGCCGGCATAAAGCGCCGATTTGGCGAGCTGGATCGCGCGCACGTCGTTCTGGGTCACCGTGATGCGCTGCTTGCCATCATGAAGCAGATAGGAAGCCGTGCGCCCTGTGGTCAAAATGCGGGGCGATTTCGCTGCGAGCGAGCCGTCCACCACGCCGTCCTCAGTGATGATCCCTGTAAGATACATCTCGGCGACGACCTCGATGATCGCAGAGCCGCAGATGCCGGTAATGCCGACACTCTCGGCATCTTCAAAGAAGCCCGGCTCGTCGGACCATCTGTCGACGCCGATCACCCGGAATTTCGGCTCCAGCGTTTCAGGATCGATGCGCACGCGCTCGATCGCGCCGGGCGCGGCGCGCTGTCCGGATGAAATCTCGGCTCCCTCGAAGGCCGGCCCGGTAGGCGAGGACGCGGCGAGCAGGCGATGGCGGTTTCCCAGAACGATTTCCGCATTCGTGCCGACATCGACGAGCAGCATCATGCGATCTTGCCGATGCGGGCCTTCCGAAAGCGTCGCGCCGGCCGCGTCCGCGCCGACATGGCCCGCGATGCACGGCAGCACATAGACGCGCGCGCCTTCGTTGATCTTGAGGCCGAGTTCGCTTCCCCAGCTATGCACCGCGCCGGAAACCGCCAGCGCGAAGGGAGCCTGGCCAAGTTCGGTCGGGTCGATGCCGAGGAACAAATGATGCATGATAGGATTGCCGACGAAGACGGCGTCGAGCAGCGTATCGGCCTCGACTTCGGCTTCGTTGCAGACCTTTGCGATCAGATCATTGACCGCGCCGCGCACGGCCTTGGTCATCGCCTCGCGCCCGTCCGGGTTCATCATCACGTAGGAGACGCGGCTCATCAGATCTTCGCCGAAGCGAATCTGCGGGTTTTGTGCGCCGGCGGTGGCGGCGATGCGGCCGGAAAGCAGCGAAACGAGATGCATCGCGATCGTCGTCGAACCGATGTCGCAGGCGATGCCGTAGGCTTCGTTCTTGAGGCCCGGCCAAAGCGCGATGATCGTGGGACGCGATGATTCAAGATCGCGGTGGATGGCGACCGTGACGCCCCAGTTGCCTTTGCGCAGAATAGACTGGACCTGCGGCAGAAGGTGCTGCGAGACGAGCAGATCTTGCCAGCCCCAGTCCTTTTCCAGCATTACTTTCAGCCGGTCGAGATCGCCGAGCGGCTTGTGCATGTCCGGCTCGTCCACCTCGACATAGCAAAGCTGGACAGCCGGATTGCGCTCGATGACGCGCTCGATGGGAGATTTTCGCACGAGCTGCGCGTTGATCTGCACGTCCTGCGGCACGTCGATGACGAGATCGCCCTCGATGGTCGCGGAGCAGGAGAGGCGGCGGCCTTCCGGCAGTCCGCGCACCCGCGCATATCGCTCCTCCTTCGCGCCGAATGGCGAGATATGCTCGGCGGATGAGGAAATCTTGTGCTTGGCGAAACGACCTTCCTGCACTTCGATCTGGCAGCGCCCGCAGGTTGCACGCCCGCCGCACACGCTCTCGACATAGACGCCGAGTTCGCGCGCGGCATCAAGGACGGTCGTGCCCGCGGGAAAGCGTCCGCGCTTGCCCGACGGCATGAAGAGAACCAGCGGGTTCTTGATGTCGGCGGGCGCGTTCATGCCTGTCAGCCGCGCGCCATCCGCGCTTCGCGTCCGCCGCGCCGGCGGCCACCTGCAGCGTCACCCGGCGCGTTGACGGCTACGGGAGCGGCGACCGCATGGCCGCCTTCAGCAGGCTTGTAGTCCTTGTAGGTCTTGATCCATGTCATGCAGTCCTTGTCGGTGCCGGTGAGCACGTTCGCGCCGCGAACCGCTTCCATCTCCTGCGGGCGGCAGGGATTCATGATCGCGCTCGTCATGCCCGCGCCGATGACCATGGGAATGAACGCGGCGTTGATGCCATGACGATGCGGCAGTCCGAACGAGATGTTGGACAGGCCGCAAGTCGTGTTGACCTTCAGTTCCTCGCGCAGGCGTCGCAGCAGCGCGAAGACCTGCCGGCCCGCATCGCCAAGTGCACCGATCGGCATGACCAGCGGATCGACCACGACATCATGGGCGGGAATGCCGAAATCGGCACAGCGCTCGACGATCTTCTTCGCCACCGCGAAGCGCACGTCCGGGTCCATCGAAATACCGGTCTCGTCATTGGAGATCGCAACGACCGGCACGTTGTATTTCTTGACCAGCGGCAGGATCGCTTCCAGCTTCTCCTCCTCGCCCGTCACCGAATTGACCAGCGGCCGGCCCTTGGCGACCTTGAGCGCGGCCTCGATCGCGGCGGAGACAGAACTGTCGATCGAAAGCGGGACGTCGACGAGGCTTTGCACGATCTCCAGCGTCTGCACGAGCAGCGCCGGTTCCGTTGCATTCGGGTCAACCGCCGTGACGCCCGCATTGACGTCGAGCATCGTCGCGCCCGCCGCGACCTGTTCCAGCGCATCCTTGCGAACCGTATCGAAATTGCCCTCGACCATCTCGGCCGCAAGCTTCTTGCGGCCGGTCGGGTTAATTCGCTCGCCGATCACGCAGAAGGGCTGGTCGAAACCGATGACGATTTCTCGTGTCGCGGAGGCGACGATGGTGCGGGTCATATGCGGGCTCCTTGCGCGACGGGTTGCTTATAACGAGGCGTGTTGTGCGGGCGATGCTGCGGCAGGCCACGATCCGCGCTCGACAAGCCATTCGGCACTTTTCTTGATGCCGCCGAACGGAAAGACATGGATTTGTGCGATCGCGCTGCCGGGTGTAGCAGTGACGTGGCTTTCGATCGGACCCACCATGCCTTCGGGTGAATGGCTTGTCGCCAGCGCGGTCAGCGAGAGCGCGTTCTTCTTGAGAAACGAGATCGAGTTGCCGACGCCGCACATGGCGGCGAACTTGATGAGCGTCGTGATCTTGGCGGGGCCGGCGACGCCCAGATGTACGGGCATGTCGATGCCTTGCGCCTTCAGGCCTTCGGCCCACGCGATGAATTTCGCCGCGTCGAAGCCGAATTGCGTCACGATGCGCATATTGATGCCCGTACGTTCGCCGAACGCCTGCTTCTGGCGCAGCGCGTCGATCGCGACCGCTTCGGAAAAGTCCGGGCTGCCTTCGGGATGACCGGCGATGCCGATGTCGGTAATGCCGTTTGCCTCGAAGAAACCGGTATTGAGCACGTCCATCGTCGAGGTGAATTCGCCAGCCGGCTTGTCCAGTCCGCCGCCGATGACGAGCACGTCCGTTACGCCAGCCTCAGCGGCGGTGCGCCGCACGCGATCTTCCAGCGCCGCGCGCGTCGTCAGGCGGCGTGAAGCGAAATGCGGGACCGGCCTGTAGCCAAGATCACGAACGCGTCGGGCGGCTGCCACGAGAGCGTCCGTGGTGTCGTTTCCGATATCCGTAATGTATACATGGGTGCCCTGCGGAAACAGTCCCGGCAGGTCGGCAGATTCGAGCGCCTGTGTCGGTGCGACCTCGATTGAAGCGTTTATAGTCGTCATGATTGGGGATCCTCCCGCTGGGGTTCATGTCCTCCCGCCTTGACCAGAGCGACCAGTCGCTCGCGATCATAAGCGGCCTCATAATCCCTCAAAGCCTTGTTAGCCTCGGCTTCCAGGTCATCCCCAACAGAAATCGGATCGGCCTTGCGCCATTCTGCCAGATAGGCGTCGGTCTCCCCCGCGCCTGTTCTCATCGCGCACATGTCGATTGCTTCGGTGAAGCGAAGCGACAATTCACGCTTGGCATTCTGACGGCCTCTCCGGACGATGATCTGCGCCGGGATGTCACGCCAGTATACAATTATGAGGTCGGCCATGAAAGCTCCCAAGCTTCGATCCACTTTGGAGCATTGACGCAAGGCAACAGGGCCTGCTTGTTGTGCGACGACGCGCGTGCATTCAAAAGCGACGTGTGACCTAAAAGCCGAAGACGGCGCTCGCCAGTGCCGCACCCGCAACGCCCACCGCGCAGATGATGGCGAGTGACAGGAGCGCCAGCGCGACGCCCAAGCCAAGGAAGATCCCGTCACGCTCGGACAGTGCAAGAGCCAGTATCGCGACGGCAAAAGCGGGTAGCCAGTTGCCCAAGGGGATCGGCAGGAACACCACGACCGAGAGGATGAAGGTGATAACGCCCAGATAGCGATCCGACGTGTCGGTGTCGAAAGGCCACCAGCGAGGGCGCACGAGCCGTTCCAGGCGCTCGAGGCGTGGCAAAATGGTACCGATCGACTGCCTGAACCGCTCGGCGCTGATCGACCGGTTGACGATGAAGCCCGGCAACCACGCCTTTCGAAGTCCGAGCATCAGTTGCGCCGAGACCAATACGAGCGGCAAGCCCAAAATGACTGTCGTTCCCGGCGGCAGGGGCAAAAGGTTGAGTGTCGCGAAGAGCAGCAGAAGCATGGCAAAACCGCGGTCTCCCATCGCGCCGAGCAGCGCTTCGACCGAAACGCGTTCGCCCGCTTCGTCAGAAAGTCGCCTGAATATTTCCGACAGCCGCGTCTTTGCCGATGCCGTACACGGATCGGGCATCGGCAGGATCAGGCATCTGGCGATATGATCGGTCATTGTATTCGTCGCGGTTCGCGCTGCACCAAAGACGTTCAGCGTCGCAACTGCAATATGTCGAATGTCGACTCATAGTGCGGAAACGGAAAAGCGATCTGCCAGGTGTCGCTGCCGGTGCGGGTCGCGTAGCCGACCTGATCGCTTTCCGGGCCTGATGCGTAAGGCGGGGCGCTATCGCCGGCGACGAAGAAGGAGCCGAGATAGGTCTGCCGCGTGTCGCTTTCGGTGAAGAAGCGCCCGACCGTCCGCTGCGAGCCCGTGAGCTTTTCGAGACGCCACCCGGAGCCGTCATCGGTCACGCGACAATTGAACCAGCCATAGACGACAAGCTCGGCAAGGCCGCCGGCCTTGATCGTGCGGCATTTCCAGTTTCCCGTCAGATCGAAATCCGCGAAAGGCAGGGCTTCCGCATCGATCGCGGCCAGAAAGGTCGCCTTGGCTTTTTCGTCGGTCGATTGCGACGCTTCGTCGACGGCCTTGTCGCGTGCCTCGTCGAACCGTTCGAGCCGGTCCGTATCAGCCTCGGTGATGATCGACAGGATTTCACCAGTCGCGTGCGCAAAAGGTACGGTCGCGGCCGACAGGAGCAAGGCGATGGAAAGGCGAGAAAGCATGAGGAAGATCCGTTGGCAGGCATTCACGATGTCGTACTGGCCGCATCGTGTGCCTTTTTCAGGGCAGGGGCGAGATCGCCATAGCCGGTGAAACGACGCTCGTAGGCAAGGCCGAGCATATCGGCAGCGCGCATCGCAACGGCTTCGAGTTCAGACTCGTCGGTCTGCGCCAGATAGACGACTTTTTCGTAATTGCCGAAAAAATCCCTCGCAAGTTCCGGATGCCGGTCAAGACCCATCGGCTTCATGAAGAAAGCGTCGAAATGCCGGCACAGAAAGTCCGTCATGTAAAAGGAGGTCATGTCGTCTTCGGCGATAGTCTCGAAGGCGCCGAGCCCCTGATAAAAGGCGAAGCAGTGCGGACCGGCGATGCGCTCGACGCCATGTGTTGCGCATACGCGGTCGAGGTCGCCGCCCGTGCCGCAATCGGCATAGCCGACGAAAATCGTCCCATAGCCTTCGGTGTGCGCCTTCACGATCGCCGCATCGAGCGCGGGAGCGATCCGGTCGGGCCGGTAGTGGAATTCGGCGGGCAGGCATGTCAGGTCGAGATGATCCAGCCGCATCGCAGCCTTAACAGCCAAAATCTCGCGCGCGATCATCCCGCACGCAATTACGAGAACCTTTTCGGCATTCGAACGTTGTGGCGAAATGGAGGCCATTTCGGCAGCCCATACCTAACTTCTGGAGGTTTGATCATATGTCTAAGGCAATTTCACGTCTTGCCGTCGTTTTCGCCGTGGTGGCTCTCGCCAGCGGTTGCGCGAACACGATCCGCGGCGTCGGCGCAGATACCGCCAATGCGGTCGATGCCACGCAGAGCGCCGGCAACAACGTTGCCAACGCCGCTCAGTAAGACGGTGAGGGCGAGGACGCCGGTGACGGCGTCCTTTCTCCTATGCTGAAACGCGGGCGTTGTGCCGGCGCTTCATGTAATCCTTGGCCGTTTCAACGGTGACGGCCGCATCGCGGCAATAGGCGTCGGCACCGACGGCCTTGCCGAATTCCTCATTGAGCGGCGCGCCGCCGACGAGCACGACATAATCGTCGCGAATGCCCTTTTCCTTCATCGTATCGATGACGACCTTCATGTAAGGCATGGTCGTCGTCAAAAGCGCCGACATGCCGATGATGTCCGGCTGGTGCTCTTCCAGAGCGGCAAGATATTTTTCGACCGGATTGTTGATGCCGAGATCGACGACATCGAAGCCGGCGCCTTCCATCATCATGCCGACGAGGTTCTTGCCGATATCGTGGATGTCACCCTTGACGGTGCCGATCACCATCTTGCCCTGCTTCGGCGCATTCGTGGCGGCCAGAAGCGGACGCAGGATGAACATCCCGGCTTTCATCGCATTGGCCGACAAGAGCACTTCGGGCACGAACAGAATGCCGTCGCGGAAATCTTCGCCGACGATGCGCATGCCCTCGACGAGCGCCTCGGTCAGCACTTTGTAGGGCGCCCAGCCACGCTCAAGAAGGATGTTGGTGCCTTCCTCGATCTCTTCCTTCAGCCCGTCGTAGAGATCGTCATGCATCTGCTGCACGAGTTCGTCGTCGGACAGTTCGGACAGGATGATTTCGTCGTCGGACATGAGGCACTCCCGATAGGCGGTTCAGGCGATACGCGCCTTGATTGCAATGTCCAATTCATATGCGCCGGTCGCGCTACGCCATAGCCGGATTGCGACGTCCGGGAATATGAAAACGACCGGAAAAACCTTGGATTTGCTTGTCGAATTTGCGACAGGGTTTGGCGCGCGCAAGCCGTTTCGAAGAGGCCCATTGGCTAGATTGACGATAAAATGCAGCGCAAACGCTGCCGGGATAGACGAGGAAACACCCATGGACGAAAATCTCGCGCACGCAGATGAGGCAGGCTCCGGGCGGCGCGGACGCGGCGCAAGCGGTGGCGCGGCAGCACGGCGCGCGGCGCGTGCCGGCGGCGGTCCGGGCAAGACACTGACCTATATCAAGCGGGAGATACCGCTTTACGAGGTGCTGAACGAGGAGGGGCTGGCGCTGATCGAGGCCAATGCCGACACGGTTCTGGAAGAAGTCGGCATCGAGTTTCGCGACGACGCCGAAGCGCTCGAACTCTTCAAGCAGGCTGGTGCCGACGTGCGCGGTGAACGGGTTCACTTTCCGAAGGGCCTTTGCCGCGAACTCCTGAAGACCGCGCCCTCGCAATTCACGCAGCATGCGCGCAATCCCGAGCGTTCCGTCCAGATCGGCGGTGACGCCACCGTTTTTGCGCCGGTCTATGGTCCGCCCTTCGTGCGCGATCTCGATGGCAACCGCCGTTACGCCACGATCGAGGATTTCCGCAATTTCGTGAAACTCGCCTATATGGCGCCCTCGATCCACCATTCGGGCGGCACGGTGTGCGAGCCGGTCGACATTCCGGTCAACAAGCGGCACCTCGACATGGTGTTCGCCCACATGAAGTTCTCCGACAAGCCGTTCATGGGATCGGTTACCGCGCCGGAACGGGCGGAAGACACGGTCGACATGGCGAAGATTCTCTTCGGCGAGAAATTCGTCGACGAGAACACGGTGATCATCAATCTCATCAATGCCAATTCGCCGATGGTCTTCGACGAGACCATGCTCGGCGCGGCAAAGGTCTATGCACGCAACAATCAGGCCTGCATCATCACCCCGTTCATTCTGGCCGGCGCGATGAGCCCGGTGACGGTGGCGGGCACGCTGACGCAGGTTCTGGCCGAAGTGCTGGCGGGCGCGTCCTTCACGCAGCTTGTGCGGCCGGGCGCGCCGGTTCTGTTCGGCACATTCGCGTCGTCCATCTCGATGCAGTCGGGTGCGCCGACCTTCGGAACGCCGGAGCCGACGCTGGTTTCTTACGGCGCAGCGCAGCTTGCGCGCCGTGTTGGACTGCCTTTCCGTACTGGCGGATCGCTTTGCGCCTCCAAGATTCCCGATGCGCAGGCGGCCTATGAAAGCGCCAACACGCTGAACTCGACCGTGCTGGCTGGTACAAACTTCGTTCTGCACGCCGCAGGCTGGCTCGAAGGTGGGCTGGCCTCCTGCTACGAGAAATTCATGATGGATGTCGATCAGCTCGGCATGCAGCAGAAATTTGCGCAGGGCGTCGACCTTTCGGAGAACGGGCAGGCGATGGACGCGATTCGGGAGGTCGGGCCGGGCAGCCACTATCTTGGCTGTTCGCACACGCAGGCGAACTTCCAGTCAGCCTTTTATCGCTCGACGATCGCGGACAACAATTCCTTCGAGCAATGGCAGGCCGAAGGCGAAAAGCCCGCGCACGCCCGCGCCAACGAACTCGCCCGGCGCTGGCTGGACAGCTACGAAGCGCCATATCTCGATCCGGGCATCGAGGACGGGCTGAAGGATTTCATGACGAAGAAGAAGGAATCGATGCCCGACGCCTTCACGTGAAGGGAGCCCGAAACAGGCCGGGCTAAAGTGGCCGACATCATTCACAAGGAAGTCTGGCGCTCCGCAGTGCGGGGGCCGGATCAGAAGACGTGACCGGCATCGAGACGGTTGCCCAAGAACTCGTTGTGCATGGTCTGATTATACGCGGCGGGTTTAATTTTGAGCTGGGTGAAGACGCGCCAGCGAAAGCCGTGCTGCTCGTCGGGCATGGTGGTGCAGAATACTGGACGCATTTCCAGAATTGGCATCGAAACAATCCGCAAACCGCCGAGCCGCTCGACACATGGTCGCGCATCGTCATCGATGATGTGGCGCGATCCGTCGGTGCGCGTGCCGTCTATCCGAACGACCGGCCGTATCTGCCGTTCCAGCAATGGGCGATGCGGGCGGAGGGATTGCGACCGTCACCGCTCGGCATCTTGATGCATCCCCGGTTCGGTCTCTGGCACGCCTATCGCGGTGCGTTGCTGTTCGATCATGAGATTTCGATTCAACACGCTCGCAGATCGAATCATATTTGCGACCTATGTGTCGAAAAACCTTGCCTGAATTCCTGTCCGGTCGATGCGTTTACGGATGCCGGATATGCCGTCGAGCGCTGCCGGGCGCATGTGCGGAGCGAAGGAGCGACGTGCCGTTCGGCTGGATGCATCGCGCGCAATGCGTGTCCACACGACGCTTTTCGATATCCGCCCGACGTGCAGGCGTTTCACATGGCGGCCTTCGTCTAAAGCGCGAGGCGCGTCGTGTGCTTGATGCTTTTCAGCACGAGGTTCGTGCGCACATTGGCGATGCCGGGCAGGCGGAACAGGAAGCCTTCGAGAAAAGCGTTATACGCATCGAGGTCCGCGCACAGGACGCGCAGATGATAGTCGGCCTCGCCGGTCGTCGAAAAACAGTCGAGCACTTCGGGACGCTTTTGCACCTCGGCGATGAAAGTGTCGACATGCCCGTGGTCGTGGCGCGTCAGGGTAACGTGGACGACGGCATGGAACTGCAATCCTGATTCAACGGGATCGAGCAAGGCTCTGTAACCGCTGATGATTCCGGCATCTTCGAGGGCGCGAACGCGCCGCCAGCAGGCCGATGCCGACAGGCCGCAGCGCTCAGCAAGATCCTGATTGGATATGCGTCCATCTTCCTGCAAGACGGCGAGGATGCGCTTGTCTTGATCTTCCAGTTTCATGTATCTTCCCGCATGAATTCTCCGATTTTATGCGTATCACCGGATAATGCTACCGGCAAATAGCGTTTTCACTGTAATTGCGGCAGGAGTTGCCACCCGTTTCGCGCTATTCTTCGCCCAGCCAATCTGCGGAGGATCAGCCATGACAATCCATACGCCTCAGCGTCCGCTTGCCACCTACAAGCTCAAGGACCGTTACGAAATGGAGCGCGGGCGCGTCTTCATGACGGGAACGCAGGCGCTCGTTCGTGTCGCACTCGATCAGGCGCGGCGAGACCGGGAGGCGGGCAAGCAGACAGGCGGTTTCATTTCCGGGTATCGCGGATCGCCGCTCGGCGGTGTCGATCTGGAGCTTTGGCGCATCGGCAATAAGCTCAAAGACAATGCGATCGAGTTTTTGCCGGCGGTGAACGAAGATCTGGCTGCAACGGCAGTTTTGGGATCGCAACAGGTTGAGACAAACCCGAAGCGCGAGGTCGAGGGCGTATTCGCGCTTTGGTACGGCAAGGGGCCGGGCGTCGACCGCGCGGGCGATGCGCTCAAGCACGGCAACGCCTATGGATCGTCGCCGAATGGCGGCGTGCTGGTCGTCGCGGGTGACGACCACGGCTGCGTGTCGTCCTCAATGCCGCATCAGTCCGATGTCGCCTTCATGGCGTGGTTCATGCCGACTTTGAACCCGGCTAGCGTCTCCGAATATCTCGAATTTGGCGAATACGGTTACGCCCTGTCGCGCTATTCGGGCATGTGGGTCGGCTTCAAGGCGGTCTCCGAAACGGTGGAATCGGGCGCTTCGTTCGAGTTGAAGCCGGATCGCCTGTTCAACGCACCGGACTTCGCCTTTCCGACGACCGGATTGCACTATCGCTGGCCGGACCTTCCGGGACCGCAGATCGAGGAACGCATGGAGGCGAAGAAGCAGGCGGTCTTCGCTTTCGCCGACGCTAATCCGATCGACCGGCATATCTATGAGGTGCGGCACGCCAAGTTCGGTATCGTCACGACCGGGAAGGGGCATCTCGACCTGATGGAGGCGCTGCGTCTTCTGGGGATCGGCGAAACCGAATGCCGCGAACTCGGTATCGACATCTACAAGGTCGGTATGGTGTGGCCGCTGGCGCGGCGCGATGCGCTCGATTTCGTGCGCGGCAAGGAGGAAGTCCTCGTCATCGAGGAAAAGCGCGGCATCATCGAAAGCCAGTTCAAGGAATATTTCTACGACTGGCCGGGCGACAAGCCGAAGCGCATGGTAGGCAAGCGCGACGAAGCGGGCGAACGTCTGGTGCCGTGGACGGGCGAACTGTCGCCACGCCAGCTCTTGCCCATCGTCGCCAAGCGGCTCGACGGTATCTTTGCCGGTCGCGATTTTTCGGCGCGCGCCCGCGCGATCACGCAGTCGCCGGTTTCCGCGATCAGCGTTCCGGGCGCGACCCGTACGCCCTATTTTTGCTCGGGCTGCCCGCACAACACCTCGACAAAGGTGCCGGAAGGCTCCACCGCGCTCGCCGGCATCGGCTGCCACTTCATGGCGTCGTGGATGGACCGCGAAACGACATCCCTGATCCAGATGGGCGGCGAGGGCGTCAACTGGGCCGCATCCTCGCTCTTTACCGGCAAAGGCCACGTCTTCCAGAATCTGGGCGAGGGGACCTATTACCATTCCGGCTCGATGGCGATCCGGCAGGCGATCGCGGCGAAGGCCAACATCACTTACAAGATTCTCTTTAACGACGCGGTAGCGATGACGGGTGGCCAGCCCGTCGACGGGCCTGTTTCGGTTCACGCCATCGCGGCGGAAGTGCGGGCCGAGGGTGTCGAGCGCATCGCACTCGTTTCAGATATGCCGGAAAAATTCTCCGTTCAGGATTTTCCGGCAGGCACCACCATTCATCATCGCCGCGAGTTGGATGCCATCCAGCGCGAACTGCGCGACGTGAAGGGCGTGTCAGTCCTGATCTACGAGCAGACCTGCGCCACCGAAAAGCGCCGCCGTCGCAAGCGTGGCACGATGGAAGACCCGAAGAAATTCGTCGTCATCAATGAACTCGTCTGCGAGGGCTGCGGCGACTGCTCGGTCGAGTCGAACTGCCTGTCCGTCGAGCCGCTCGAAACCGAGTTCGGCACAAAACGGCGTATCAATCAGTCGTCCTGCAACAAGGATTTTTCCTGCCTCAACGGCTTTTGCCCCAGTTTCGTGACTGTGGAAGGCGCAACGCGCAAAAAGAAGAGCGGCATCGAGGTCGATCTTGCAAGCCTTGCCGCCGGATTGGCAGAGCCAGAATTGCCGTCGCTCGACAAGCCGTTCGATCTCCTGATTACCGGCGTCGGCGGCACGGGCGTCGTCACGGTCGGCCAATTGGTCACCATGGGCGCGCATCTGGAGGCGAAAGGCGCGACGGTGCTCGACTTCACCGGTTTTGCGCAAAAATTCGGACCGGTGCTCTCCTTCGTGAGGATCGGAGCGACGCCGCAGGCGATCCATCAGGTTCGCATCGATGGCGGCGCGGCCGACGCGCTGATCGGTTGCGACATCGTCGTTTCGTCTTCTTCCAAGGCGTCCGCGACGTATCGGGCGGGCATGAAGGCGGCGGTCAATCTCGCCAAGATGCCGACCGGCGACATCGTGCGCCGACGTGACGCCGACCTTGCCGTCGATGCGCGCCTTGCGGCAATCGAAAGCGTCACGGGCGCTGAAGCGCTGTCCGCCGTCGATGCAAATCGCCTGTCGGAAAAACTGATGGGCGACACGGTTTTCGCCAATGTCATGATGCTGGGCTTCGCCTGGCAACTCGGGCTCGTTCCGGTCGGCTTCGAGGCGTTGCGTCAGGCGATCGAGCTCAACGGCGTCGCGATCGAGGCGAACCATCGCGCTTTTCTGATTGGGCGTATTGCGGCGGCGAAGCCCGAGGCGCTCAAGGGTCTTATCGCGCCGAAGCAGCCGGCGCGCGAAACGCTCGACCAGATCGTCGCGAAGCGCGAGGCGTTCCTCACCGACTATCAGGATGCGGCCTATGCGGCGCGATATCGCCGGTTCGTCGATAAGGTTCAGGCGGCAGAAAGCGATCTCGGCTCGCAAAGGCTCACAGAGGCCGTCGCACGTTCGCTCTTCAAGCTCATGGCGTACAAGGACGAGTACGAAGTCGCCAGGCTTCACACGCAAACGGGACTGAAACAGAAGCTCGCGGCGGAATTCGAAGGCGATTATCGCATCGTGCATCATCTCGCCCCGCCGATAATGGGCGGCGAAACGGACGCGCGCGGACGACCATTGAAGCGCTCGTTCGGGCCGTGGATCCGCAAGCCTTTCCACGTACTCGCGCGCATGAAGCGCCTGCGCGGCACGTCGTTCGACGTGTTCGGCTACACCGCAGAGCGGCGCATGGAACGCGACCTGATCGGCTGGTACGAAGAAAAGATCGATGATGCGCTTGCGAAGCTTTCGCCGCAGAATGTTGAAGCGGTGGCCGATATAATGGCTTTGCCGATGCAAATTCGCGGCTTCGGGCCAGTGAAAGACCAAGCGATTGCCGAAGTGCGTCCCAAGCTTGACGCCGCGCTAACTGACGTTTGAAGCTCACGATTTGTGTCGGTGGGCCAAGGTTGGGCTTGCTTCACGCAATCGGCTGCGCTAACCCTCGCCGCGTTGCAACAAGGCCCATTGCCGATCCCGTTCTGGCTGGCGAAAGTGTCGCGCTATTCCTTCCGCGCCGACCCGCTATAATCCAGGGATCGCGGCTCATCGGGAAGTCGGTTCATGAACGAAGTACTCACGTCCTATCTGCCCATCGTGATTTTCATGGGAGTGGCGTTGGTCGTCGGTCTGGCGTTGATCGCGGCACCGTTTCTGGTCGCCTATCGCAACCCCGATCCCGAGAAGCTGTCGGCCTACGAATGCGGCTTCAACGCGTTCGATGACGCGCGCATGAAGTTCGACATCCGCTTTTATCTGGTCGCCATCCTGTTCATCATCTTCGATCTGGAAGTCGCCTTCCTCTTCCCCTGGGCTATTTCCTTCGGTGAGATCGGCTTGCTCGGTTTCTGGTCGATGATGATCTTCCTCGGTGTTTTGACCATCGGCTTCATTTATGAGTGGAAAAAAGGAGCGCTGGAATGGGATTGATCGATAACTCCCAGACCCTCGTCGCGCCGAAGCCCAAAGGGCTCATCGACCCGAATACCGGCAATCCGATCGGTTCGGACGACCCGTTTTTCCTGAACGTCAAGGAAGAACTGGACGACAAGGGCTTTCTCGTCACCTCGTCCGAGGCGCTGATCACCTGGGCGCGCAGCGGATCGTTAATGTATATGACGTTCGGCCTGGCCTGCTGCGCCGTGGAAATGATCCATTCGGCGATGCCGCGCTACGATTCGGAGCGTTTCGGCATCGCGCCTCGCGCATCACCACGCCAGTCGGACATCATGATCGTCGCAGGCACGCTGACGAACAAGATGGCGCCGGCCCTGCGCAAGGTCTACGACCAGATGCCCGAGCCGCGCTACGTCATCTCGATGGGATCGTGCGCCAATGGCGGCGGCTACTACCACTATTCCTATTCGGTGGTGCGCGGCTGTGACCGGATTGTGCCCGTCGACATCTATGTGCCGGGGTGTCCGCCTTCGGCCGAGGCACTCCTCTACGGCATCCTTCTTTTGCAAAAGAAGATCCGCCGCACCGGCACGATCGAACGCTAGGACAGGCAAATGAGCGAAGCTCTGAACGAACTCGCCACCTATCTGAGCGGCAAGCTTGGCGGTCGCATCCATGATGCGGGCGTGGCCTTCGGCGATCTGACGATCCATACGCAGCCGGGCGACCTCATCGACGTGCTCGAGTTCCTGCGCGACGACATCCAGTGTCGTTTCGTCTCGATCATCGACATTTGCGGGGCCGACTATCCGGCTCGCGAGAGGCGGTTCGATGTGGTCTATCACCTCCTGTCGCCCTACCAGAATTTACGCATTCGCGTGAAGGTCAGGACGGACGAGGATACGCCGATTCCGTCGGCAACGGCGGTCTATCCGGGCGCGGACTGGTTCGAGCGCGAGACCTATGATCTTTACGGCGTGCTTTTCACCGGCCATCCGGACCTGCGCCGTATTCTGACCGACTACGGTTTCGAGGGGCATCCGCTCCGCAAAGATTTCCCGCTGACCGGCTTCGTCGAAGTCCGCTACGACGACGAGGTCAAGCGCGTGGTCTACGAGCCGGTCGAGCTCAAGCAGGAATTCCGCAACTTCGACTTCCTCTCGCCATGGGAAGGTACGGACTACGTGCTGCCGGGCGACGAGAAGGCGAAAGCGAACTGAGGCGCCTCGATGGCTGAAACGTCTGTACGCAATTTCAACATCAACTTTGGCCCGCAGCATCCTGCGGCGCACGGGGTTCTGCGTCTCGTGCTTGAGCTCGACGGCGAGGTGGTCGACCGTGTCGATCCGCATATCGGCCTGCTTCACCGCGGCACGGAAAAGCTGATCGAGGCGAAGACCTATCTTCAGGCCGTGCCGTATTTCGACCGGCTCGATTACTGCGCGCCGATGAATCAGGAGCATGCTTTCGCGCTTGGCGTCGAAAAGCTGCTCGGCATCGAAGTGCCGAAGCGTGGCCAGATCATCCGCGTGCTTTACTCGGAAATCGGCCGCATCATGTCGCACGTTCTCAACGTGACGACGCAGGCGATGGACGTTGGCGCACTGACGCCGCCGCTCTGGGGCTTCGAGGAGCGCGAAAAGCTTTGCGTGTTCTACGAGCGCGCCTCGGGCAGCCGCATGCATGCGGCCTATTTTCGCCCCGGTGGCGTTCATCAGGACCTACCCGAAAAGCTCGTCGAAGATATCGGCAAGTGGGTCGATCCGTTCCTGAAGATGATGGACAATCTCGACAATCTTCTGACGGGCAACCGCATCTTCAAGCAGCGTAACGTCGATATCGGCGTGGTTTCGCTCGAGGACGCATGGGCGTGGGGTTTTTCCGGCGTCATGGTGCGTGGTTCGGGCGCTGCCTGGGATTTGCGGAAGTCGCAGCCCTATGAATGCTATTCAGAGATGGAATTCGACGTGCCAATCGGCAAGAACGGCGATTGCTTCGACCGTTATCTGATCCGCATGGAAGAGATGCGCCAGTCCGCGAAGATCATCCGCCAGTGTGTCGATCTCCTGCTCGGCAAGGAAAAGACCGGGCCGGTCTCGTCTACGGACGGCAAGATCGTGCCGCCGAAGCGGCAGGCGATGAAGCGCTCGATGGAGGCGCTGATCCATCACTTCAAGCTTTACACCGAAGGCTACCGTGTGCCGGCGGGCGAGGTCTATGCGGCCGTCGAAGCGCCAAAGGGCGAATTCGGCGTCTATCTCGTCTCCGACGGCACCAACAAGCCGTATCGCTGCAAGCTTCGCGCGCCGGGCTTCGCGCATCTACAGTCGATGGATTTCCTGTGCAAGGGGCACCTTCTGGCGGACGTCTCGGCGGTTCTCGGCTCGCTCGACATCGTGTTCGGCGAGGTCGATCGCTGATGAGCCAAATGCGCACGGGCGAGATTGCGGTGGATCGTGTTCAAGGAGGCGTCGATGGCGCGGCCCTACACGAGCGCGCCGCTATCGGCGTTCTGCGCCTGTCGACCGTCGCGTTGCGTCCGTTTCACGATTTCGGCTTTTCCTACGTTGCCCGCTTCACACGCAAGCTTTTGCCGAGCAAAAAGCCGATGGTCCTGAAGCTTGCCGACGACAGTTTCATGCGCGTCGATTATTGCGACGCGTACTGGTCGACGCTTTTGTCGCCCAGCTACAAATATGAAGAGTGGATCACGACGCTTTTAGCCGATTCGGCCGATGTCGATTACGGTTTCATCGATGGCGGGGCGAACCACGGCTACTGGTCGATCCTGGCGAGCGGCGCGAAGGCCGGATCGAAGCCGGTCGTCGCGATCGAGGCAGCATCCGACACGTTTGCGCATCTCGACGACAACCGCCGCCTCAACGGCGAACGGTTCACGGCGCTCAACCGTGCGATTGGAGCGGTCGGCGGCGAACGAGTATTGATCTATGGTGCCAAGCACGAAGCGCGCACGATGGTCGCAACGGGCGATGCCAAGCCGATACTTGACTGCGTGACGATCTCGCTCGACGAAGTCGCCGCGATGGATGAGTTTGCGGGAACCGATAAGTTCATCGTCAAGCTGGACGTCGAAGGCGTGGAGATCGCGGCGTTCTCAGGCGCCGAGCGGCTTTTGGCGGGCGACAGCGCATTCGTCTATGAGGAGCATGGTTCGGATCGCGCACATGAGACGACGCGCTATGTGATCGAGACGCTGGGCCTGAGGGTATTCTGGCTGGGCGAGGGGCACGCGTCGGAAATCGTCTCGCTCGACACGCTCGATGGAATCAAGAAATCCCGCCGCTTCGGCTATGATATGGTCGCGACCAAAAGTCCGTTCTGGCTGTCGCGGCTGGAACGTCTGGTCGCGGGCCAGGCCACAGCGCACTAAGCGGGTTCGCAAGGAATTCAGGAATGACAGTTCGCAGACTTGCAGAAGTTGAGGTCCAACCGCCGCATTTCGCTTTTACAAGCGAGAATCTTGCGTGGGCCGAGCAAACGATCCGGAAATATCCGCAGGGACGCGAACAGTCGGCCGTCATTCCGCTCTTGATGCGTGCTCAGGAACAGGATGGCTGGGTCACGCGTGCGGCGATCGAACATGTCGCCGCGATGCTCGAAATGCCGCTGATCCGCGTTCTCGAAGTGGCGACTTTCTACACGCAGTTTCAGTTGAAGCCGGTCGGCACGAAGGCGCATATTCAGGTGTGCGGCACGACGCCGTGCATGCTGCGTGGCTCTGAAGAGCTGATGGATGTGTGCCGTTCGAAAATCCACCACGACCAGTTCCACACTAACGAGGCGGGTACGCTTTCGTGGGAGGAGGTCGAGTGCCAGGGCGCATGCGTCAACGCACCGATGGTGATGATCTTTAAAGATGCGTATGAGGATCTGACGCCGGACCGTCTGGCCGAGATCATCGACGATTTCGAGGCCGGCAAAGGTGAAGCCGTGCCGGTCGGACCGCAGACCGACCGCGTGTTTTCCGCTCCCGCAAGCGGGCTTACGTCGCTGTCGGATGAAAAGGCAGTGACGAAGACGGGCGCGGCAAAGCCCGCGCGCAAAGCTGGCGGCGACAAGCCTGCCGTCGCGCCCTCGCAGGCGGCAAAGCCGAAGACGGCAGCGCCGGAGACCGATCCGAGCATCAAGTCGCCGTCGCCGGTCAAGGCCGATCAGGCAAGTGAGAAGGCGGCAAGCGTCAAGGCTCCAAAGGAAGACGCGAAGGCTGCCGACGCGAGCGCGCCCGAAGTCGAAGGAACAGCAAAGCCGCGCAAGCGCGCCGACAAGAAGGACGGCACGCCCGCCGACCATCGTGCGCCCGAAGACATGGAGGGCGAGCCGATCGGTCCGGCCGCTCGTCGCCGCAAGTCGGAGGCGAAGGCAACCGCGGGAAAGCCATCGCCCGAAGGCACGGGCGAGGCGAAAAAGCCCTCGCGTTCGCGCAAGGCGAAAACCGACGATGAAGGCGGAGCGAAGTGATGCTGCAGGACAAGGATCGCATCTTCACCAATATCTACGGCCAGTTCGACTTGTCGCTGAAAGGCGCGATGGCGCGCGGACACTGGGACGGTACTGCCGGGCTGATCGCCAAGGGGCGCGACTGGATCATTCAGGAAATGAAGGATTCGGGCCTGCGCGGACGTGGCGGTGCAGGCTTCCCGACCGGTCTCAAATGGTCGTTCATGCCAAAAGCGGTAAACGACGACCGCCCGCATTATCTCGTCGTCAATGCCGACGAATCCGAGCCCGGCACCTGCAAGGACCGCGAAATCCTGCGCCATGACCCGCACACGCTGGTCGAGGGCTGCCTGATCGCGGGTTTCGCGATGGGCGCGCATACGGCCTACATCTATGTGCGCGGCGAGTTCATTCGCGAGCGCGAGGCGCTTCAGCGTGCCATCGACGAAGCCTACGATGCCGGGCTACTAGGCAAGGGCAACAAGAACGGCTGGGACATGGACGTTTTCGTCCATCATGGTGCCGGTGCCTATATCTGCGGCGAGGAAACAGCGCTGCTCGAAAGCCTTGAAGGCAAGAAAGGCCAGCCGCGCCTCAAGCCGCCGTTCCCGGCCAATGTTGGCCTTTATGGCTGCCCGACCACTGTCAACAACGTCGAATCCATCGCGGTCGCGCCGACGATCCTGCGCCGTGGAGCGGGCTGGTTCGCCGGTTTCGGCCGTCCGAACAATGTCGGCACCAAGCTTTTCTGCATCTCCGGCCACGTCAACAATCCGTGTACGGTCGAAGAGGCGATGTCGATCCCGTTCCGCGAACTGATCGACAAGCATTGCGGCGGCATTCGCGGCGGCTGGGACAATTTGCTCGCGGTTATCCCGGGCGGCTCATCCGTGCCTCTGGTCCCTGCGGCCGAGATCATCGACACGCCGATGGACTTCGATTCGCTGCGCGACCTGAAGTCGGGCCTCGGCACGGCGGCGGTCATCGTCATGGACAAGTCGACCGACATCGTGAAGGCGATCGCGCGGCTTTCCTATTTCTACAAGCACGAGAGCTGCGGCCAGTGTACGCCGTGCCGCGAGGGCACCGGCTGGATGTGGCGCGTGATGGAGCGTCTGGTACGCGGAGAAGCGCACAAGCGCGAGATCGACATGCTGCTCGACGTGACCAAGCAAGTGGAAGGGCACACGATCTGCGCGCTCGGTGATGCGGCCGCGTGGCCGATCCAGGGCCTGATCCGTCATTTCCGCCCCGAGATCGAGCGCCGGATCGACGAATTCACCCGCAACAGCCACCGCGCCGAACCGGCGCTGGTCGCGGCGGAGTAGGATCAAGTCGATGGCCGATCCGAAGCAAAGCCAGCCTGGCATGTCCGACCAGTTCGCCGGAATGGCGAATTTGATGGCGCACCCGCTTGCCGGCATGGCGGCCGCCTCGGCAATCGGCTTCGGCATGGCGAGCCACGCTTTTGGCATGTGGATGGGCGCAATGACCGGTGCGGCGGAAGCTTCGCAGCGTCTGGTCGAGGACAAACCGCAGGCAGCGCCGGTTCCGTCAGAGCCGGCCCGGCTGAAGCTTGTTTCGAGCCGTCCGACTGCGGCACCAGTCAAAAAGTCGGTGCGCAAGGCAATTGCGAAGCCGATCGATGACCTGAAGATGATTTCGGGCATAGGTCCCAAGCTCGAACAGGTATTGAACGCGCGCGGAATATCGCGCTATGCGCAGGTCGCGGCGCTGGGCGACGCCGAGATTTCGGCGCTCGACGACGAGCTCGGTTTTAGCGGACGAATTCAACGGGACGACTGGGTCGGGCAGGCAAAGAGCCTTGCATCTGCACCCAAGTCCGGTTCAAAGGATGCGGGCCGCAAGCGGTCCTGAAATTTCTGCCGGTCCTTGAAGGGCGGCAAGAGTGGTGGCGCATGCCGCCGGGGTTAGAGGCAAGATGGCGAAGCTTAAAGTCGACGGCAAAGAGATCGAGGTTCCCGATCACTACACCCTGCTTCAGGCGGCGGAAGAGGCGGGCGCGGAAGTGCCGCGCTTCTGCTTCCATGAGCGGCTTTCGATCGCCGGTAATTGCCGCATGTGCCTTGTCGAGGTGAAGGGCGGACCGCCAAAGCCTGCCGCGTCGTGCGCCATGGGCGTGCGCGATCTGCGCCCCGGCCCGAATGGCGAGCCGCCGGAAGTCTTCACCAACACGCCGATGGTGCGCAAGGCGCGCGAAGGCGTGATGGAGTTCCTGCTGATCAATCACCCGCTCGATTGCCCGATCTGCGATCAGGGCGGCGAATGCGACCTTCAGGATCAGGCGATGGCGTTTGGCGTCGACGCCTCGCGCTATCATGAAAACAAGCGCGCGGTCGAAGACAAGTATATCGGCCCGCTCGTCAAGACGATCATGACGCGCTGCATCCACTGCACGCGCTGCGTCAGATTCACAACGGAAGTCGCTGGAATTTCGGAGCTTGGCCTGATCGGTCGCGGCGAAGACGCGGAGATCACGACCTATCTCGAAAACGCCATGACGTCGGAGCTTCAGGGCAATGTCATCGACCTGTGCCCGGTCGGCGCGCTGACCTCGAAACCCTATGCTTTTCAAGCACGTCCGTGGGAACTCTCCAAAACCGAATCCATCGATGTGATGGACGCGGTTGGCTCGGCGATCCGCGTCGATACACGCGGCCGCGAGGTCATGCGCATCATGCCGCGCGTAAACGAGCAGGTGAACGAAGAGTGGATTTCCGACAAGACCCGCTTCATCTGGGACGGTCTGCGCACCCAGCGTCTCGACCGGCCTTATGTGCGCCGCAACGGCAAGCTGACGGCGGCAAGCTGGCCTGAAGCCTTTACCGCGATCAAGGATGCCGTTTCGAAAACCTCCGGCGACAAGATCGGTGCGATTGCGGGCGATCTGGCGACCGTCGAGGAAATGTACGCGCTCAAGAGCCTGATGGCCTCGCTCGGTTCGGCAAATATCGATTGCCGTCAGGATGGCGCGAAGCTTGATCCGGCGAACGGCCGCGCGAGCTATATTTTCAACCCGACAATCGAAGGCATCGAAGACGCCGACGCGCTGCTGATCATCGGCTCCAACCCGCGTTTCGAGGCGTCGGTTCTGAATGCGCGTATTCGCAAGCGCTGGCGCATGGACAACTTTCCGATCGGCGTGATCGGCGACATCGGCGATCTGCGCTATGACGCCGAACGGCTCGGCGGCGGCGCGGAGACCTTGCGGCAACTCGTTGCCGGAAAGCTCGATTTCGCCAAACTCCTGAAAGATGCCGAACGTCCGATGATTGTCATCGGACAGGGCGCGCTCGGCCGTGCCGACGGTGCGGCGATCCTTGCCCTTGCAGCCGAACTGGCAACCGCCGTTGGCGCGGTTTCGGCCGACTGGAACGGTTTCGGCGTTCTGCACACCGCAGCCGCGCGTGTCGGCGGTCTCGATGTCGGCTTCGTGCCGGGTGAGAGCGGCAAGGATGTCGCCGGCATGATGGGCGCGCTCGATGTCGCCTTCCTGCTCGGCGCGGACGAGTTCGACATGAACGGGCTCGGCAGCGCCTTCACCGTCTATATCGGCAGCCATGGCGATGCCGGCGCGCACCGTGCGGACGTGATTTTGCCGGGCGCGACCTACACCGAAAAGTCGGGCACGTTCGTCAACACCGAAGGCCGCGTTCAGGTGGCCAGCCGCGCCGGCTTCGCACCGGGCGACGCCAAGGAAGACTGGGCGATCCTGCGTGCGCTTTCGGACGTTCTCGGCCACAAGCTGCCTTTCGATTCGCTGCCGCAATTGCGTGCCGCGCTCTACGCCGACTACCCGCATTTCGCGGCGATCGACGAGATCGCGGTCGGCGATGTCGCGCAGCTTTCCGCGCTCAAGAGCGATACCAAGACATTCGACAAGGCGGCTTTCACGTCGCCGATCAGCGACTTTTACCTGACCAACCCGATCGCGCGCGCCTCCGCCGTGATGGCCGAGTGCTCCGCGCTCGCGCGGGACGGCTTCAGGCAGGCAGCCGAATAGGGCAGGGCAATGGAAACGTTTTTTTCGACTTATGTCGCGCCCGCGCTTTTGATCCTGTTGCAGTCGACGGTGCTGATCGTCGCGCTTTTGATCCTCGTCGCCTACCTGCTTTACGCCGATCGCAAGATCTGGGCGGCGGTGCAGCTTCGCCGCGGCCCGAATGTCGTCGGCCCGTGGGGCCTCTTGCAGGCGTTTGCCGACCTGTTGAAGTTCGTCTTCAAGGAGCCGGTGATCCCGTCCGGCGCGAACAAGGGCGTCTTCCTGCTCGCGCCGCTCGTCACCGCGTTTCTTGCCATCTCGGCCTGGGCGGTCATCCCGGTTGCCGAAGGCTGGGCGATCGCAGACGTCAATGTCGGTATCCTGTTCGTCTTCGCCATCGCTTCGCTTGAGGTCTATGGCGTTCTGATGGGTGGCTGGGCGTCGAACTCGAAATATCCGTTTCTCGGCGCGCTGCGCTCGGCCGCTCAGATGGTGTCCTACGAAGTCTCCATCGGCTTCGTCATCGTCACGGTCCTGCTTCTCGTCGGTTCGCTGAACCTCAGCCACATCGTGCTCGCCCAGCAGGCTGGTCTTGGAACGTGGCTCGGACTGCCGGGATCGTTCCTCGACTGGCACTTCATCGTGCTGTTCCCGATGTTCGTGGTGTTCTTCATTTCGGCGCTCGCCGAGACGAACCGGCCGCCCTTCGATCTGGTCGAAGCCGAATCGGAACTCGTCGCCGGTCACATGATCGAATATTCGTCGACGCCGTTCCTGCTGTTCTTCCTCGGGGAATATGTCGCCATCGTCCTGATGTGCGCGCTGACGACGATCCTGTTCCTTGGGGGCTGGCTGCCACCCTTCGACTTCGCGCCGTTCACCTGGGTGCCAGGCGTCATCTGGTTCCTCCTCAAGGTGTGCCTCGTCTTCTTCATGTTCGCCATGGTGAAGGCATTCGTTCCGCGCTACCGCTACGATCAACTGATGCGTCTGGGCTGGAAAGTGTTCCTGCCGCTCTCGCTCTTCATGGTCGTGGCGACGGCAAGCTTCCTCAAAGTGTGGGAATTGATGGCGGCATGAGCACCGCGCTGATCGGAGCACTCGTGGGACTTGGGATCGGCATCGTCGATTTCGCCTTCCTGCGTCTGCTTGCGACCCGCGTCGATCTTGCCGAGACCAGAACCGCACTCAATGTCGCCGGGATAAGTCAACTCGTGATACTCCCGGTCATCGGCTACGTCGTAGCCCCGTATTTGTTTGGAGACTGAAGATGTCAGCTCTGGCACAGGCCGCAAAATCGCTGCTCCTTCTGGAGTTCGTGCGTGCCTTTTTCCTGTCGATGCGCCAGTTCTTCGCGCCGAAAGGCACGCTGAACTACCCGCATGAAAAGGGAGCGACGAGCGCGCGCTTTCGCGGCGAACATGCGCTGCGCCGCTATCCGAACGGCGAGGAACGTTGCATCGCGTGCAAGCTTTGCGAGGCGATCTGTCCCGCACAGGCCATCACGATCGAGGCTGGCCCGCGCCGCAATGACGGCACGCGCCGCACGGTGCGTTACGACATCGATATGGTGAAGTGCATCTATTGCGGCTTTTGCCAGGAAGCCTGCCCGGTCGATGCGATCGTGGAAGGCCCCAATTTCGAGTTCGCGACGGAAACGCGCGAGGAACTCTATTACGACAAGGACAAGCTGCTGGCGAATGGCGACCGATGGGAGCGCGAACTGGCGCGCAACATCGCGATCGACTCGCCGTATCGCTAGGACTTCATGAGTGGACGGGCCTTAGGGTTCCGTCTAAGAGACACGCGGCTTCGGGCACCGTTCCGAACTACCCACGACCGGGACGATCTCCCGGCCTTCGACCAAACCGGGGGAACCCATGCTGACAGGACTAGAGGCGATCTTCTTTTATGTGTTCGCCTTCGTTGCGGTGGCGTCAGCCTTCATGGTGATTGCGTCACGCAATCCCGTGCATTCCGTGCTTTACCTGATCCTGACGTTCTTCAACGCGGCGGGGCTGTTCCTCCTTACGGGAGCCGAATTCCTGGCGATGATCCTGCTCATCGTTTATGTCGGCGCCGTGGCGGTCCTGTTCCTGTTCGTCGTGATGATGCTCGACGTGGATTTCGCCAGCTTGAAGCGCGGCGCGCTTTCTTACGCGCCTGTCGGCGGACTGGTCGGTTTGATCCTCGCAGCCGAACTCATCATCGTGGCAGGCGGATATGCGTTCGCGCCGAATATCGGCTCGCAGATCGCCCAGCCGACGCCCGATCCGGTGGCGCGCCACAACACGGCGGCGCTCGGTGACATCATCTACACCGATTACATCTTCGCGTTTCAGGCAGCGGGCATGATCCTGCTCGTGGCCATGATCGGCGCGATCGTTCTGACGCTTCACCACAAGGCAAATGTCAGGCGCCAGGATATCCCGACGCAGGTTGCCCGCACGCCGGAAACCGCGATCGAGATCAAGAAAGTCGAAACGGGCAGGGGTCTGTGATGGAAATCGGCATCGCGCATTTTTTGACCGTTTCGGCGCTGTTGTTCACGCTCGGCGTCTTCGGCATCTTTTTGAACCGCCGCAACGTGATCGTCATTTTGATGTCGGTCGAACTGATCCTGCTCGCCGTGAACATCAACTTCATCGCCTTTTCGGCAGCATTGGGCGACATGGCGGGGCAGGTTTTCGCGCTGTTCGTCCTGACAGTCGCGGCCGCTGAAGCGGCCATCGGTCTGGCAATCCTCGTCGTGTTCTTCCGTAACCGTGGCTCGATCGCGGTCGAAGACGTCAATCTCATGAAGGGCTGAGGGGCTCATGTATCACGCCATCGTCTTCCTTCCGCTTCTGGGATTTCTGATTGCGGGCCTCGGCGGCCGCGCGATCGGCGCCAAGGCGTCGGAATATGTGACGTCCGGTTTTCTGGTCATTGCTGCGCTCTTGTCGTGGGTGGCCTTCGTCCAGGTCGGCCTCGGCGGCACGGAGCCCTTCACGGTGCCGGTGCTTCGCTTCATTCAGTCTGGCAGCCTCGACGTGTCGTGGGCTCTGCGTATCGATACGCTGACGGTCGTCATGCTGATCGTGGTCAACACGGTCTCGGCGCTCGTCCATATCTATTCGATCGGCTACATGCACCACGATCCGCATCGGCCGCGCTTCTTCGCCTATCTCTCGCTATTCACCTTCGCCATGCTCATGCTGGTGACGTCGGACAATCTGATCCAGATGTTCTTCGGCTGGGAAGGTGTCGGCCTCGCGTCCTATCTTCTGATCGGTTTCTGGTACAAGAAGCCGTCGGCGAACGCCGCGGCCATGAAAGCGTTCGTCGTCAACCGCGTGGGCGATTTCGGCTTTCTCATCGGCATCTTCAGCCTGTTCGCGCTGGTCGGTTCGGCCAATTTCGACACGATCTTCGCCAGCATCGAGACCATCGCGCAAAATGGTGACGCGGAAGCCTTCTCGTTCCTCGGTTGGTCGCTGACGAATTCGAGCGCCATCACCATCATCTGCCTGTTCCTCTTCATGGGTGCGATGGGCAAGTCGGCGCAGGTGCCGCTGCACACATGGTTGCCGGACGCGATGGAAGGCCCAACGCCGGTTTCCGCGCTGATCCATGCCGCGACGATGGTCACGGCAGGCGTCTTCCTTGCTGCGCGCATGTCGCCGGTCTTCGAATTCTCGCAGACCGCGCTGATCTTCGTCATGTTCATCGGCGCGATCACTGCCTTCTTCGCGGCGACGGTCGGCCTCGTCCAGAACGACATCAAGCGCGTAATCGCCTATTCGACCTGCTCGCAGCTCGGCTACATGTTCGTCGCGATCGGCTCCGGCTTCTACGCCGCCGCCGTCTTCCACCTGTTCACGCACGCCTTTTTCAAGGCGCTTTTGTTCCTTGGTTCCGGTTCGGTCATCCATGCCGTTTCCGACGAGCAGGACATGCGCAGGATGGGCGGCCTCAAGAACCTCATCCCGCGCACCTACTGGATGATGATCATCGGCACGATCGCTCTTACCGGTGTCGGCATTCCCGCCACCATGATCGGCACCGCCGGCTTCTTCTCCAAGGACGCCATCGTTGAGGGTGCTTTCGCCGCGTCGAACCCGCTTGCCGGCTTCGCGTTCACGATGCTCGTCATCGCGGCGGTCTTCACGAGCTTTTATTCGTGGCGGCTGATCTTCATGACGTTCCACGGAACGCCGCGCGCGACCGCCGATGTCATGCACCACGTCCATGAATCGCCGCCTGTCATGCTCGTGCCGCTTTATATCCTCGCGGTCGGTGCGTTGTTCGCGGGCGTCGTCTTCTACGATTCCTTCGTCGGATACAGCTACGACGCCTTCTGGCAGGGCGCGGTCTTCATGGCCGAGGAGAACCATATTCTCCATGACTTCCATGAAGTGCCGTTCTGGGTGAAGGCATCGCCGTTTGCCGCCATGATCATCGGTTTCCTGACGGCCTACGAGTTCTACATCCGCTCGCCGGAACGTCCGGCGCGGCTGGCGGCCCAGCATCGCGGTCTCTACCAGTTCCTGTTGAACAAGTGGTATTTCGACGAACTCTACGATTTCCTGTTCGTTCGCCCCGCCATGCGCCTTGGCCGCTTCCTGTGGAAGACAGGCGACGGCAAGGTCATCGACGGGATGGGGCCTGACGGCATTTCGGCGCGCGTCGTCGACGTGACCAACCGGGTGGTCAAGCTTCAGACCGGCTATCTCTATCACTACGCATTCGCAATGCTCATCGGTGTGGCGGCTATCGTCACGTGGATGATGCTCGGGGGTTCCAATTGATGACCGACTGGCCGATCCTTTCCACGGTCACCTTCCTGCCGCTGGTCGGCGTCGTCCTGATCTTGCTGATCCGGGACGAGGGGGCTGCTGCCGGGCGCAACATCCGCAATGTCGCGCTGTTGACCACCGCGTTCACCTTCGTCCTGTCGCTCTTCATCTGGGCGGGCTTCGACAATGCGAATCCCGGCTTCCAGATGGTCGAGAAGATGGAGTGGCTGGATTCGGGCATCTCCTATCATCTGGGCGTCGACGGCATTTCGATGCTGTTCGTCATTTTGACGACATTCCTGATGCCGATCTGCATCCTTGCCTCGTGGAAGGCGATCGAGAAGCGCATCAAGGAATACATGATCGCGTTTCTCATCCTGGAAACGCTGATGATCGGCGTGTTCTGTGCGCTCGATCTCGTGCTCTTCTACGTCTTCTTCGAGGCCGTGCTGATCCCGATGTTCATCATCATCGGCGTGTGGGGCGGAAAGCGGCGCGTCTACGCCTCGTTCAAGTTCTTCCTTTATACGCTGCTCGGCTCGGTGCTGATGCTGCTCGCCATCATGGCGATGTTCTGGCAGGCCGGCACGACCGACATTCCGACGCTGATGGAATACGACTTCCCGGTCGGCATGCAGCAATGGCTGTGGCTCGCCTTCTTCGCCTCCTTCGCGGTGAAGATGCCGATGTGGCCGGTCCATACCTGGCTGCCTGACGCCCATGTCGAGGCACCGACGGCCGGTTCGGTCATTCTGGCGGCCGTGCTTTTGAAGATGGGCGGCTACGGTTTTCTGCGCTTCTCGCTGCCGATGTTCACCGAGGCGTCGATCTATTTCCAGCCTTTCGTCTTCTGGCTGTCGGCGATCGCCATCGTCTATACATCGCTGGTCGCGCTGATGCAGGAAGATATCAAGAAGCTCATCGCCTATTCGTCGGTGGCGCATATGGGCTACGTGACGATGGGCATCTTCGCGATGAACCCTGAGGGCATTCAGGGCGGTATCTTCCAGATGCTGTCGCACGGCCTCGTCTCGGGCGCGCTCTTCCTGTGTGTCGGCGTTGTCTATGACCGCATGCACACCCGCGAAATCTCGGCCTATGGCGGCCTTGTCAACAACATGCCGAAATACGCCGTGGTGTTCCTGATCCTGACGATGGCGAATGTGGGCCTGCCGGGTACGTCCGGTTTTGTCGGCGAGTTCCTGACGCTTCTCGGCGTTTTCCAGGTCAACACACTCGTTGCGCTCGTCGCGACTACGGGTGTCATCCTGTCGGCGGCCTATGCGCTCTGGCTCTATCGCCGCGTCATCTACGGTGCGCTGACCAAGGAAAGCCTGAAGAGCCTGCTCGATCTGTCGGGCCGCGAAAAAGCGATCATCTATCCGCTCGTCGCGCTCGTGATCTTCTTCGGCGTCTATCCCGCACCGCTTCTCGACGTGACCGCGGCGTCGGTCGAGGCTCTCGTCAACAATGTCAACCAGTCGATCGAAGCGGCTTCCGCTGCGGCGAGCGACGGTCTTCAAGCCGCAGCGCAGTAAGACGAACATGACCCCTGACCTTTCCCAGAGCCTCATCCTCGCCACGCCGGAGATCATCATGGCGGTCGCCGCCATGGCGCTCCTGATGATCGGCGTCTTCTCCGGTTCGCGCGCCAACACGACCGTGAACGGACTGGCCGTCGCCGTGCTGATCGGCGTCGGTGCGTGGATATTGCTCTTCAGCCAGTATGGCGAAGGTTTTGGCGGTTCGTTCGCGGCCGATCCGTTCGCGCTCTTCATGAAGGTGCTGACGGTCATCGGCGCGGCGGTCACGCTCGTAATGTCGGTGGGCTTCGCCCGTCAGGAAAAGTTCGACAAGTTCGAGTATCCAGTGCTCGTCATCCTGGCGACGCTCGGCATGATGATCATGGTGTCGGCCAACGACATGCTGACGCTCTATGTCGGCCTCGAACTCCAGTCGCTGGCGCTCTACGTCGTTGCCGCGTTCAACCGCGACAATGCGCGTTCCACCGAAGCTGGCGTGAAGTATTTTGTTCTCGGTGCGCTGTCCTCGGGCATGCTGCTCTACGGTATCTCGCTGGTCTACGGCTATACGGGCAACACCGGCTTCAATGAGATCGCCGCCGCGCTTTCCGAAGGCGAACGCTCGCTCGGGCTGGTCTTTGGCCTCGTCTTCGTGCTTGCCGGCCTTGCGTTCAAGATTTCGGCCGTGCCGTTCCATATGTGGACGCCGGACGTCTACGAAGGCGCGCCGACGCCGGTTACCGCTTTCTTCGCCGCCGCGCCGAAGATCGCAGCCATGGCGCTGCTTGTGCGTGTGACGGTCGGGGCGTTCCAGCCGGTCGCCGCCGACTGGCAGCAGATCATCGTCTTCATCTCGATCGCTTCGATGGCGCTCGGCGCGTTTGCCGCGATCGGCCAGCACAACATCAAGCGCCTCATGGCCTATTCGTCGATTGCGCATATGGGCTTCGCGCTGGTCGGCCTTGCCGCCAACAGCCAGGCCGGCGTGCGCGGCGTGGCGATCTACATGCTGATCTACATGGTGATGACGCTCGGCACCTTTGCCTTCATCCTCGCCATGCGCCGCAAGGAAGGCAATGTCGAGAATATCGACGATCTCGCCGGCCTGTCGTCCACCAACCCGGTCATGGCGACGATCTTGACGATCCTGATGTTCTCGCTTGCCGGCATCCCGCCGCTCGCCGGGTTCTGGGGCAAGTGGTACGTTTTCCTCGCTGCGATCGAAGCGCAGCTTTATCCGCTCGCCATAATCGGCGTGGTCGCATCCGTCATCGGTGCATACTACTATCTGCGCATCATCAAGATCATGTGGTTCGACGAGCCGAAGGGCGGCTTCCTGCCGATGGCTGGCGAGTTGCGTCTCGTGCTCGGCGTCTCGGGCGCATTCGTACTCTTCTACGTGCTCATCGGCGGGCCGATCGTCAGCATCGCCGAGGCGGCCGCGCTCAGCTTCTTCTAGATGGCGGGATTTTCGCTCGCGCCATCGGCCGCCACGGCCGGTTTTCAACTGGAAACCTTCGACACGGTCGGCTCGACCAATGCGGAAGCGCTGGACGCGGCGAAGGCAGGCCGAAACGGGCGCGTCTGGTTCGTCTCCGACCATCAGGTTTCAGGACGAGGGCGGCGTGGTCGGCCCTGGCAGACGCAGCGCGGCAATCTCGCTGCGTCGTTGCTTTTGGTGCCTGAAGTGCCACTGAAAGACGCTGCCGCGCTCGGATTCGTCGCCGGGTTGTCGCTGGCCGACGCACTCGACGCTGCGATACCCGATGCGCGGATCGGTGTCGGCGTCGATGGCGGCTCCGTGATGGGCAAAGGGCGCTTCGAGCTCAAATGGCCGAATGACGTTCTCGGTCATGGCGCGAAACTCTCCGGCATCCTGCTCGAATCGACCATGCTCGATGCGCATCGATATGCGCTCGTGATCGGTATCGGCGTCAATGTGGTGACCGAGCCGCAGGACGTGCCTTATCCGGCGACTTCGCTGGGCAAGATGGGCGCGAGGATAGATGCACAGCACCTTTTTCTGGCGCTGTCGGATGCATGGGTCGACAATGAGCGTATGTGGCGCGACGGCAAGGGACTTGGCGCGATCCGCGAGAAATGGCTCTCGCGCGCAGCCGGTCTCGGCTCCGAAGTCGCCGTGAACGTCGACGGGCGCGTGGTTCGCGGCACGTTCGAAACGATCGATGAAGAATGCCGGTTCGTCATCCGGGAAAATGACGGTTCCACAATCAGGATCGCGGCAGGCGACGTTCATTTCGGCGCCGTTGCATCCGTCAAGGACAATCAGAAAGCAGGAGCCTGATGGCAAAAGACAACGAACTCGTATTCTGCCCGCTTGGCGGGGTCGGTGAAATCGGAATGAATTTCGCGCTTTACGGCTTCGGGCCGGCGAACAGGCGCGAATGGCTGATCGTGGATGTCGGCGTGACCTTTCCCGACCCGACGCTGCCGGGCGTTGATCTGGTGCTGCCGGATACGCGCTTCATCGAAAGCCAGTTGGACCGGGTGCGCGGTATCGTCATCACGCACGCGCATGAGGATCACTATGGCGCGCTGCTCGATCTCTGGCCCAAGCTGAAGGCCCCCGTTTGGATGACGCCGTTCGCCGCCGGCATGCTGGAAGCCAAGCGCATTTCGGACAATGTGCGTATTCAGCCCACCGTCAACATCTATAAGGCCGGCGAGCGCTTCAATGTCGGTCCGTTCGAGATCGAGGCTGTGGCAGTCACCCATTCGATTCCCGAGCCTGTTTCGCTCGCGATCCGCACGCCGCTCGGCACCGTCGTCCACACGGGTGACTGGAAGCTCGATCCCGCGCCGACGCTGCCGCCGATGACGGACGAGAACCGTTTTCGCCAGATCGGCGAAGAGGGCGTCATCGCCTTGATGTGCGATTCCACCAACGCCATGCGCGAAGGGGATTCGCCGTCGGAGGAAGAAGTCAGCGACGGCATTCGCGAGGTCATCGAAAAGGCACCGGGACGCGTGGCGATCACGACCTTTTCGTCGAATGTCGGGCGTATCCGCTCGATCGCGGAAGCTGCGAAGAACGCGGGGCGTCAGGTGCTCGTGCTCGGCCGTTCCTTGAAGCGCGTCATCGATGTGGCGGGCGAGCTTGGCTATATGGAAGGCCTGCCGCCGTTCCTGCGGGAAGAAGACTACGGCTATATCCCGCGCGAAAACGTGGTCGTGCTTTGCACCGGCAGCCAGGGCGAGCCGCGCGCGGCGCTTGCGAAGCTCGCGCGAGACGAGATGAAGCATGTCTCGCTGACGGCAGGCGATACGGTCGTTTTTTCCTCTCGTGTCATTCCCGGCAACGAAAAATCTATTCTGGAAATCAAGAACCAGCTTATCGAGCAGGGCATCAAGATTATTGAGGACGGCGATGCTCTGGTCCACGTCTCGGGCCATCCGCGCCGCTCGGAACTTTTGCGCATGTATGGCTGGGTCAAACCGCGCATACTCGTGCCGGTCCATGGTGAGGCCGCGCATCTGGTGGCGCAGGGTTCGCTCGGCGCTTCGGCGGGCATTCCCGAAATCGCGCAGGTGCGCAATGGCGACATGATCCGCCTTGCGCCCGGTGCGGCCGAAATCGTCGATCAGGTGCCGTTCGGGCGACTGATGAAGGATGGCCGTGTCATCGGTTCCGAAGAGGAAACAGGCGTGCGTGACCGGCGCAAGCTGTCCTTTGCCGGCCATGTCGTTCTCAATCTGGTTCTCGACGACCGTTACGATCTTGCCGGTGACCCCGATATCGTCGCCATCGGCGTGCCTGAAACGGATGCCAGGGGAAAGCCCATGGAAGACATCATGCTGGATGCGGCGATCGGCGCGGTTGAAAGCATCCCGCGTGCAAGGCGAAAAGACCTCGACCTGATGTCGGAGGCCGCACGCCGTGCCGTTCGCTCGTCCGCCAACGAGGCGTGGGGCAAGAAGCCGATCGTGACAGTGTTCGTCACGAGATAGGATCGGCTTCTGCCCGGTGCCGACTGCTGAAATACGGAGGACCGAATGCTCGGACGATTGAACCACGTTGCGCTCGCGGTACCGGATCTGGAAGCGGCGACCGCGCTTTATCGCGATACGCTCGGCGGCAAGGTTTCCCAGCCGCAACCGCTGCCCGAACATGGCGTGACGGTCGTTTTCGTCGATGTCGGCAACACGAAGATCGAGCTTCTCGAGCCCCTCGGCGACAACTCCACCATCCGCCCGTTTCTGGAAAAGAACCCGGCGGGAGGGATGCATCATGTGTGCTACGAGGTCGACGACATCCTTGCGGCGCGCGATCGGATGAAAGCATCGGGTGCACGCGTCCTTGGCGACGGGGAGCCGCGAATCGGCGCGCACGGAAAGCCGGTGATCTTCCTTCACCCCAAGGACTTCATGGGCACGCTCGTGGAACTGGAGCAGATCTGATGACTATCTCCATCATTTCGGCATTCGCGATCTACTTCGTCATCTGGTGGACGGTTCTGTTCGCGATGATTCCATTCGGCGTGCGCACGCAGGAAGAAGAGGGCGACGTCACGCTCGGCACGACGGCCAGCGCACCGGCCGGTTCGCATATGCGCAGGGCAGCACTGCGCACTACCATCGTCTCAGCCCTGATCTTCGGATTCTTCTATGTGCTCACAGCGGTATACGGATGGAGATTCGAGGATATTCCGACGGTAATTCCGAGCTTTTGACGATGTGGCTGAACCGACCAGCACGTTCGCCAGCTCGGTCTATCTAAATGCCCAAAAAAAAGCAAGGCGCGAAGCCTTGCAAATTTAAACGCGTCCGATCCGTTTCCATTTCATGGTGGCAGCGGTTTAACGCGCCAGGATCACATCCTCCCAAGACTTTGACCGCGTGGGAAAGCGAAAAATTCAACTCGCTTTCTCTGTTATTGCAGTCAGACTAGACCAATTGTCGCACAACTGTCACCTTAATTTTTTCATCTTTTGCCGGGATTTTGTGCTGCAATGCACAATTAAAGGGCGGTTTCGGGCCACCGTTCTGCCGGGTTTTCAACGGGCCTTGAAATAGCTATGAAACGCGGGCAATCGAGGGCGCTTCGCCCTTGATTCCGCGCCGCTTCTCTCATCTCGAATGGACCTCCTTGATGCGTTTGTCGCAGTTCTTCCTTCCCATCCTCAAGGAAAACCCCCGCGAGGCCGAAATCGTCTCGCACCGGCTCATGCTTCGCGCCGGCATGATCCGACAGCAGGGACAGGGTTCGTTTTCATGGTTGCCGCTCGGCAAGCGCGTTCTGGACAAGGTGTGCGGGATCATCCGCGAGGAGCAGAACCGTGCCGGCGCGCTGGAAATCCTGATGCCGACGATCCAGTCGGCGGAGCTTTGGCGCGAGAGCGGGCGCTATGACGCCTATGGCAAGGAGATGCTGCGCATTCGCGACCGGCAAGACCGCGAAATGCTCTACGGTCCGACCAACGAGGAGATGGTGACGGAAATTTTCCGCTCCTACGTCAAGTCGTACAAGGATTTGCCGCTCAATCTCTACCATATCCAGTGGAAGTTCCGCGACGAGGTGCGTCCGCGATTCGGCGTCATGCGTTCGCGCGAATTCCTGATGAAGGATGCTTACTCCTTCGATCTGGACTATGAGGGCGCGAAGGCGGCCTACTACCGGATGTTCGTTTCCTATCTGCGCACCTTCACACGCGTCGGCATGAAGGCGATCCCGATGCGTGCCGACACGGGACCGATCGGCGGCGACCTGTCCCACGAATTCATCATTCTGGCGGAAACCGGCGAAAGCCAGGTGTTCTGTGATAAGGCCTATCTCGACCTGAACGTTCCGGGCGCGGATACCGATTTCTTCGACGACGCGGCGGTCGCGAAGATCGTCGAGGACTGGACTACGCCCTATGCGGCGACCGAGGAGATGCACGACGAGGCGGCGTGGGCAGAGGTTGATGCGGGCAATCAGCTCGCCGCTCGCGGCATCGAAGTTGGCCATATCTTCCACTTCGGCGAAAAATATTCACAGCCGATGGGCGCGAAGGTGCAGGGGCCGGACGGCAAGGAGCATTTCGTCTCCATGGGTTCCTACGGTATCGGCCCGTCGCGTCTGGTCGCCGGAATCATCGAGGCCAGCCACGACGAGAACGGCATTATCTGGCCCGAGGCGATCGCGCCCTTCGATGTCGGGCTGATCAACATGAAGTCGGGCGACGCGGCCTGCGACGCGGCCTGCGACAAGATTTACGCCGAACTCGAAGCTGCCGGCTGCGAAGTGCTCTATGACGACACGGATAGCCGGGCCGGCGGAAAGTTCGCCACGGCGGATCTTATCGGGCTGCCATGGCAGGTGATCGTGGGGCCGCGCGGGCTTGCGGCGAAAGAGGTCGAGATCAAGAGCCGCAAGACCGGCGAGCGCCGCACCGTGCCGCTCGACACTGTCGTCGCGGCTTTGGGAGTAGCTGCATGAGCGAAGCGGTTTCAAAAAAAGGCGCGGGGCCGTTTTCCGGTTTCGAGCGCATGGTCGCCTGGCGCTATCTGCGCTCCAAGCGCAAGGAAACGGTGATCTCGGTCATCTCGATCATCTCCTTCATCGGCATCATGCTGGGCGTGGCGACGCTTATCATCGTCATGGCCGTCATGAACGGTTTTCGTGCTGAACTTCTCGACCGTATCCTCGGCATCAACGGCCACCTGATCGTGCAGCCGATCGAAAGCGGACTCGACGACTATGACGAGATTGCCGCGCGCTTCAACGGGATCGCGGGCGTGCGCTATGCCATTCCGCTGGTCGACGGGCAGGTGCTGGCCTCGGGCCGTCGCTCGGCGGGCACCGGTGCGATGGTGCGTGGCCTGCGCGCCGAAGATCTGGCAAAGCTCGAAACGATTTCCGGCAACATCATCGATGGCTCGCTCGACAATTTCCAAGGCGATCAGGGCGTTGTTATCGGCAGTCGCATGGCGCAGTCGCTCGGCCTTTCCGTTGGCGATCCGATCACCTTCGCCTCGGCCGATGGCGATGTGACGCCCTTCGGCACCACGCCGCGCGTGAAGTCCTACCCTGTTTTGGCGATCTTCCAGATGGGCATGTCCGAATACGATTCGTCGGTCGTGTTCATGCCGATCGAGGAGGCACAGCTTTTCTTCAATTCGGACGGCGTCGCGCAATCGATCGAGTTGTTCGTCGACAATCCCGACACGGTGGACGAGTTGCGGCCGGCGGTCGAAGACGCGGCGATGCGGCCGGTCTTCCTCACCGACTGGCGCCAGCGCAACCAGACGTTCTTTTCGGCGCTTCAGGTCGAGCGCAACGTCATGTTCATGATCCTGACGCTGATCGTGCTCGTGGCCGCGCTCAACATTATTTCGGGGCTGTTCATGCTGGTGAAGGACAAAGGCCGCGACATTGCGATCCTGCGAACGATGGGCGCGACGAGCGGCGCGGTCATGCGCATCTTTTTCATGACGGGCGCTGCAATCGGTGTGGTCGGCACGCTCGCGGGGGTCGTCCTCGGCGTCATCGTGTGCATGAATGTTGAGCTGATCCGGCAGTTCTTTTCCTGGCTGTCGGGCACGACCTTGTTCAACCCCGAGCTTTATTTCCTGAGCCAGTTGCCGGCACGAATGGACATCTCCGAGACCGTCTCGGTCGTCCTGATGGCGCTTGTCCTGTCGTTTCTGGCGACACTCTTTCCGGCCTGGCGCGCGGCCAAGCTCGATCCCGTCGATGCGCTGAGGTACGAATAATGGCGACGAAGACGGTTCTGCAACTGCGGCAGGTCGAGCGTTCCTACGAGGATGCCTCGGGCAAGCTCGTCATTCTCGACAAGGCCGATTTCACGATCGGGCAGGGCGAAATGGTCGCGCTCGTTGCACCATCTGGCGCGGGCAAGTCGACACTGCTTCATTCGGCCGGGCTTCTGGAGCGGCCCAATTCCGGCGACGTCATGCTCAATGGGCAGGAATGCGGCCAGCTTTCCGACGATGATCGCACGGCGATCCGCCGCAACGAGATCGGCTTCGTCTATCAGTTCCACCATTTGCTGCCGGAATTCACCGCGCTCGAAAACATCATGATGCCGCAGCTCGTGCAGGGGCTTTCGTCGAAAAAGGCGAAGGAGCGCAGCGCGCAGTTGCTCGACTACATGAAGATCGGCCATCGCGCGTCGCATCGCCCGGCCGAACTGTCGGGCGGCGAGCAGCAGCGCGTGGCGATCGCACGCGCCGTCGCAAACGCGCCGCGATTGCTTCTGGCCGACGAGCCGACAGGCAATCTCGATCCGGCGACGGCGGGATATGTCTTCGATGCGCTCGAAGCATTGGTGCGTCAGTCGGGCTTGTCAGCCCTGATCGCGACACACAATCACGAACTCGCCGGACGAATGGACCGCCGGGTTACGCTCGAAGCGGGCAAGGTTGTTCAGATCGTGAGCACGTAATCCCTCGCCACCGAAAGATGACTTTTCGAGGAACGATCCCGATCCCACTCAGTTAGCCCCTTGAAGGGATGAGCGCTCCGGTGCCGTGTGGGATGCATAAAATGGCAGGCAGGGTTTTAGTCACCGCGCTGATCGGCGCGCTCGTGGTCGGATCGTTTTACTTTTTCGGCGATGTACAGGCAGAGCCCAAGGCGCGCTTGGCGCTGATCAATCCGCCGATTGAAGCGGGTATCGTCACCAATTGACCTTTACTCTGCATCAGGCTGCTGTGCAGGTGCAGCGTTCGCGAATGCCGGCAGTTCGAGACATTCGGCATTGATGCGCGCGATCGTCGGGTAGGGCGTCATATCCGCACCAAAACGCGCATTGTTCGCGACCTGCGCGACAAGGCAGATATCGGCGAGCCCTGGATCATCGCCATGACAAAAGCGTCCAGCCTTGCCGTCTGAAGCCAGAATCGATTCAAGGGGTTCGAAGGTTTCGTTGACCCAGTGACGGAACCACTTGGCGATGGCTTGGTCGTCGGCGCCAAATCTTTTGCGCAGATCGTTGAGCACGCGCAGATTGTTTACTGGATGCACCTCGCAGGCGATCATCTGCGACAGCGCGCGGACGCGCGCGCGCCCGCCCGGATCAGCCGGCAGTAATGGCGGGTCCGGCACCATTTCTTCCAGAAATTCGCAAATCGCCAGCGATTGCGTGATGACAGTTCCATCCATCCAGACCAGCGCCGGCACCAGACCCTGCGGGTTGATCGACAGGAAAGCGGGAGCGCGGTGTTCGCCATGGCGCAGATGACGCGCGACGTAATCGTAGTCGATGCCCTTCAGCGCGAGCGCGATACGCACCCGGTAGGATGTCGACGACCGGAAGTAGTTGTGCAGGACGACGCGGCTCAAATCTCGCCCTTTGTCGCCGCGAGTTCGTTTAGCATGTCGATCAGTTGTTCCATCTTTTCGTGACCGTAGCGATCCTGAAGACGGCTGTAGATCTTATTGCTTTGGGGCATAACGGCCTCAATGACCTCGAAGCCCGAGGGATTGAGGCTCAGAAGCGTGCGCCGAGCGTCTTCGTGGTCGCGCTTGCGGCGTATCAGTCCGCGCTCCTCCAGCGATTTGATGATGCGGGTAAGGCTCGGCGCGAGAATGCATGTATGTTCTGCAAGGTCCGAAGCGTCGAGAGGGCTTGCCTCGCCAAGTATCCGGATCACCCGCCATTGCTGTTCGGTCAGGTCGTACATCACCAGAAGAGGTCGGAAGCGGGCCATGACGGCTTCGCGGGCACGAAGCAGCGATATGGGCAACGATCGGGAGGTATCCCGGGGCAGGAAAGTATCTTCCTCGACCTCATCCTTGACGATACCCATTCAGTTGTCTCCCGTGTCGTGACCCTAGTCTCCGTAAGGTACCCATACATTCTTGACTTCGATAGCGCGGGGCAAGAGCATATCGTGCGTCATCGCCGTCCAGTCGACGGCCTTTCCATTACTTGTCCACACGCGTTTGAGATTGCCGGCCGATTCCGCTTCGACCGTATGGCAGGTCCGCCTGTCGGCGACGCACCACAAACCGTCGACGTCGTCATGCATGGCCAGCATCTTCGCAAGATCGGCTGCCGGCCCGGTTACCATGTTGACCGTACCGGGTGGCAGGTCCGACGTTTCCATGACCTGATAGAGGTCTGTCGCGATCAGCGCATGGCGGGCCGAAGGCACGGCGACGACGCAGTTACCCATCGCGAGCGCGGGGCCGATGAGCGAGACAAGTCCGAGGAGCGGTTGCTCGTCCGATGCGACGACGCCGATGACGCCGACCGGCTCGTGCAGGGCGAGCGTCACTGCGCGCGCTGGCGGCTGGTGGACGCGGCCTTCGTATTTGTCAGCCATGCCGGCAAGGGCGAAAAGGCGCTCGACGGACAGGTCCAATTCGGCGCGCGCACTGCGGCTGGACGCGCCCGTCAGCGTTGCGATCCGGGTGGTAAATTCGTCGGCGCGGGCGTCGAGGTTCTCGGCAAGGAAATAGAGCACCTGCGCGCGGTTGAAGCCGGTAGCCGACGCCCAGCCTTTTGCAGCATGGGCGGCCGAGACCGCATCGCGAATATCCTTGCGGCTGCCGACACCGACTTCGCCGACGAGCCGCCCCTTGGGATCCGCGACCGGCATCGAGTAGCCGCTATCCGGGCGCACCTGCTTGCCGCCGATATACAGCTTGGCGGTCCGGTCTATGCCGCCTGATTCAGCGGTGTCCTTCACTTCGGCTGGTTTGGACGGCGCCAGATCTTTCGCTTTTCCCTGTGGTCGTGTCAGATATTCGCTCAGCCCTTCGCGCCCGCCCTCGCGTCCGAAGCCGCTTTCGCGATAGCCGCCGAAGCCGCAGGCGGCATCGAACATGTTCGTGCCGTTGATCCAGACGACGCCGGCTTTGAGTTTCGGCGCAGCGTCGAGCGCCAGATTGATGTTTTCGCTCCAGACGGACGCCGCCAGCCCGTAGCGCGTGTTGTTGGCAAGGGCGATAGCTTCTTCCGTCGTCCGGAACGTCATCACTGCCAGAACCGGTCCGAACACCTCTTCCTGCGCGAGCACGTTGGCCGGGGCGAGGTCGGTCGCAAGAACGGGCAGGTGATAGTGCCCGTCGGCGGGGATCAGGCAGTCCGGGCGCCAGCAATCCGCGCCCTCCGCTTCGCCTTGCGCGACGAGCCGGCGCACGCGCTCGAGTTGCGTCTTGTCGACCAACGGGCCGATATCGGTATTCTTGTCGAGCGGATCGCCCAGCCGAAGCTTTGCCATGCGCGCCTTGACCTTGGCGATCAGGCGCTCGGCGACGCTTTCCTGCACCAGAAGGCGCGAGCCGGCGCAGCAGACCTGCCCCTGGTTGAACCAGATGCCGTCCACGAGCCCTTCGACCGCGGAATCGAGGTCCGCATCCTCGAACACGATGAAGGCCGACTTGCCGCCCAGTTCCAGCGAGAGTTTCTTGCCTGTACCGGCCGTCGCCTTGCGGATGATCTTTCCGACTTCCGACGATCCGGTGAAGGCGATCTTGTCGACGCCGTCATGCTCGACGATTGCCGCGCCGGCCTCCGGTCCGCCTTGAACGATGTTGACCACGCCCTTTGGCAGGCCGACACGTTCGCAGATTTCGGCGAAGAGCACGGCGGTCAGTGGAGTGAACTCGGCCGGTTTCAGCACCACCGTGCATCCGGCTGCGAGTGCCGGCGCGATCTTCCATGCCAGCATCAGGAGCGGGAAGTTCCACGGGATAATCTGCCCGGCGACGCCAACCGCGTTCTGGCCTGGGAACTCCGTTTCCAGTGCCTGCGCCCAGCCGGCGTGATGGATGAAATGGCGGATTGCCAGCGGCACGTCGATGTCGCGGCTCTCGCGGATCGGCTTGCCGTTGTCGAGCGATTCGAGCACAGCGAAAAGACGTGCATGGCGCTGCATCGCGCGGCCGATCGCGTAGAGGTGGCGCGCGCGCTGATAGCCTGATAGCGATTGCCATTTGGGCAGGGCCTTGCGGGCAGCGGAAACGGCGACGTCGATGTCCGTTACGTCCGCTTCGCCAAGCGTTGCAAGCAGCTTGCCCGATGCCGGGTCACGCGTTTCGAACGTCTTGCCACCGGCAGGCTTCTTCCACTCGCCATTGATGAAAAGCGAAGCGGTAAAATCCCGTCCAGCAAGCCATTTATCGGCTTCGGACCGGGATTCGGGGGCGGGGCCATACTCCATGGCGTCGTAGCGTTGCTGAATATTCACGTCGTCAATGTCCTAAGCCATCGCATGGCGGAAGCCGGCCGAATAGCGGCCAGTCAAATGATGTTCGAGCTGGCGTTCGATGTCGGTCAGAAGGCTCGACGCGCCGAAGCGGAACAGATCCGGCTCCAGCCAGCGGCGGCCGAGTTCCTCGCGCATCAGCACAAGCCAATCGAGCGAGGCTTTCGCGGTGGAGATGCCGCCGGCGGGTTTGAACCCAATATAAAGCCCGGTACGCTCGAAATATTCGCGAATAGCGCGCACCATGACGAGACCGACAGGCAAGGTGGCGTTGACGCTTTCCTTGCCGGTGGACGTCTTGATGAAATCCGCGCCCGCCATCATCGCCACCATGGACGCGAGCATGACGTTGCGCAGCGTGGCAAGGTCGCCGGTGCCGAGAATGACCTTCAGATGCGCCTCGCCGCAGGCTTCGCGGAAGGCGGCGATCTCGTCGTAAAGTTCCTGCCAGCGCGCGCCGAAAACGAGGCCGCGCGGAATGACGATGTCGATCTCGACCGCGCCATCGGCCACCGAGGCGCGAACCTCCGCAAGCCGCGTCTCAAAGGGGGCCAGACCGTGCGGAAAGGCGGTCGAGACGGCGGCGACGTGAACGCCGCTGCCTTCCAACGCCTTTACCGCCGTCGCGACGAACGGGTGATAGACGCAGACGGCGGCAGGCCGGATCGGGTGTTCGCTCAAGCCGAGACCGGCGACCAGATCGCCACGCAAGGGATTGCGTGCCTTGGCGCAAAGACGCTTGACGCGGTCGGGCGTATCGTCGCTCGACAGCGTCGTCAGATCCATCAGAGCGATGGACCGCAACAGCCATGCGGCCTGGTTGTCGGTCTTGATCGAGCGGCGCTTCGTCAGTGTCTGCGCGCGCCGTTCGAGCGCGCTGCGGTTGACGTGGCGCATCGCTTCCAGCCAGCCGAGGTCGAGCGGCATTCCGGGGTTGCGCCTGATCGTTTGGTTCGTGTCCCTTGCCGTCGGCAGATGGTGAAGAGTGGCGGCTTGTGGCTTTGCCGTCATCGTTTTTGTTATCCCGTTCTTCTTTGGCTATCGGTATCGCACGAAACGGGATTGAGTGGAATGGCGCCCGCCATGGGGCCAAGCTTCCTATCTTGTCTGCGTTCGGCTAAACCGACGCGCAAAGGATGATCGCTTGACACGAACGCTCTACCGAAAGCCCATTTTCGCCATCGCTCCGATGATGGACTGGACCGATCGCCACTGCCGGTTTTTTCACCGGCAGATGACGAGGCACGCCTTGCTTTATACCGAAATGGTGGTGGCGGACGCAGTCATTCACGGCAATCGCGACCGGCTTTTGGGCTTTGCTCCTGAAGAACATCCCGTTGCGCTGCAACTGGGCGGAAGCGACCCGGAAAAGCTTGCCAAGGCGGCGGCGATAGCGGCTGAATGGGGCTACGACGAGATCAACCTCAATGTCGGCTGTCCTTCGGACCGCGTTCAAAGCGGCACGTTCGGGGCTTGCCTTATGCGTACGCCGGACCTCGTCGCCACATGCGTCGCGGCGATGAAGGCCGAGGTCAGTGTTCCCGTTACCGTCAAATGCCGGATCGGTGTGGACGATCAGGACCCGGAAGCTGCGCTCGACGAAATCGCCGACAAGGTCATCGCGGCCGGTGCCGACGCATTGTGGGTCCATGCCCGCAAGGCCTGGCTGCAAGGGCTGAGCCCCAAGGAAAACCGCGATATTCCGCCACTCGATTACGATCGCGTTTACCGTCTGAAACAGCGGCTTGCCGGTCGCTTCATCGGCATCAATGGCGGCATCGCGGATCTGGACGAAACATTGCGGCATCTTGAGATGATGGATGGTGTCATGCTCGGCCGTGCGGCCTATCATGTCTCCGGGCAACTCATCGATGTCGACCACCGCGTCTATGGTTCGGGCGAACCGTCGATCTCGTGGGACGAACTCATCGACCGGATGGCCGAATATTGTGCCGCTCATATCACTGCCGGCGGGCGGCTGACACATGTAACGCGGCACATGGTCGGGCTTTTTCATGGCATTGCGGGAGCGCGGCGGTTTCGGCAGATTCTCTCGACTGACGCGACGAAGAACGGAGCCGGGCCGGACATTCTCCATGCGGCCTATGCAGAAATCCAATTGGACCAGAGCCGGGACGCTGCCTGATCCGGTTTACTTTCCGGCTCGCTCACGGTAGCGCCTCCGCACGATTATCCCGAGGAAAAGTGCATGTTCGTGCTCGATCTGCCATGGAATGAGTTGGCCGTCTTTGCCGGTGCGGTGGCGATATCCGGCATCGTATCCGGACTCATGGCCGGAATTTTCGGCATCGGCGGCGGCGCGGTTCTCGTCCCGGTTTTCTATCAGGTGTTCAGCATTCTCGGTATCGACGAATCCGTGCGCATGCATCTGGCGGTCGGTTCCTCGCTCGCCATCATCATTCCGACGTCGCTCCGCTCCTTTACCGCTCATAAGGCGCGCGGCGCGGTCGATATGGATCTTCTCAAGAGCTTCCTCATCCCCGTTCCGATCGGCGTCATTTTGGCGTCGATCACCGCCGCCTACATATCGAGCGAAGCCCTGCGTGTCGTCTTCGCCGTGCTGATGCTTCTCGTCGCCATCCGGCTGCTTTTCAACCGGGACTCGTGGCGCCTTGCGGCTGACCTGCCCGGAACCACCGGCCGCAGCATCGCGGGCGTGATCATCGGCTATTTTTCAACGCTGATGGGCATCGGCGGCGGCGTCATGAACAACACCTACATGACCATGTACGGACGCTCGATGCATCAGGCGGTGGCCACCTCGTCCGGTGTCGGCATCCTGATCGCGATTCCCGGTACGATCGGCTATATCTGGGCAGGCTGGAACCATCCGGACCTGCCGATCGCCTCGACCGGCTATATCAACTGGATCGCCGTCGCGCTCATCATCCCGATCGCGCTGATCGTCACGCCCTATGGCGTGCGCATCGCGCATGCCTTGAAGAAGCGCCAGCTTGAGATCGCGTTCGGCCTGTTCTGCATTTTCGTGGCGGCCCGCTTCTTCTGGAGCCTTTTTGACTGATTAGACCGTAACGGGTTGCCTGACGCGCTGCTTGTCGCCGAAGACGCGCAGATAGCGTTCAATTTCGGCAGCGTCGCCAGTCGCCTTTTCGGGGTTGTCTGACAGTTTTATGGCCGGGCGTCCGTTCACGGACGTGACCTTGCAAACCAGTGAAATGGCTTTCAGGGCTTCATTCCGTTCGGGCGCGGAGCCATGAAAGTCATTGGTCAGGTTCGTGCCCCAGCCAAAGGCCATGCGCACCTTTCCGCGAAAATGCAGATAGGTTTTCTCGATCGTGTCGACGTCGAGTGCGTCCGAAAAGATGATCAGCTTTTCGCGCGGATCGATGCCGTGCTCGCGCCACCAGGCCAAAATGCGCTCACCGCCCTCGATTGGCGGGGCGCTGTCGGGGCGAAAGCCGGTCCACTCGCCGACCCAGTCAGGCGCATCGCGCAAAAACGCATCCGTGCCGAACGCATCGGGCAGGACAATCAGGAGGTTGCCGCCATAATGGCCCTGCCAGTCCTGAAGCACGCGGTATGGTGCGCTCTTCAACTCTTCGTCGGAATTGGCCATCGCGGCCAGCACCATCGGCAGTTCGTGCGCATTGGTGCCGAGCGCCTCCAGATCGGTGTCCATCGCCAGTAGCACGTTCGACGTGCCGGTGAAGGAGGGGCCGATGCCTTCCTTCAGGGCTTCCACGCACCAGCGCTGCCAAAGATGCGAATGACGGCGGCGCGTGCCGAAGTCGGAAATCCGCAAGTCGGGATATTTGCGCAGCCGCTCGACCTTTTCCCACACGCGCGCCTTTGCGCGTGCGTAGGTAACGTCGAGTGCGAACCGGCCCATCGATTTGAGCGCCGCGCGCGAGCGCAACTCGTTGATGATCGCGAGCGCGGGAATTTCCCACATCGTCGTATCATGCCAGCGCCCGTGAAAGGTCAGCTCGAACTGGCCGTCCTTGCGGGTGAGTTCATATTCGGGCAGGCGGAAATCGGCGAGCCAGCGCAGGAAATCATGCCGGAAAATCTGGTTGCGGCCGTAGAACGTGTTACCGCCGAGCCAGATCATTTCCTTCTTGGTGAAGCGCAGCGAGCGCGCATGATCGAGCTGCGCGCGCAACTCACCTTCGTCGATCTCGTCGGCAAGCCGCACCGATTTGGTCCGGTTGATCAGCGTAAAGGTCGCGTCGACATCCGGATAAACGCCCCGGATCATCTGCAGCATCAAAAGCTTGTAGAAGTCCGTGTCGAGCAGGCTGCGGATAATCGGGTCGAGCTTGAAGGTGTGGTTGAACACCCGGCGCGCAATGTCGGTCTTGATCATGGTAGGCGTCTTTTCGGCTCGTCGCTCTCTCCCGGCCCGCAGGCCAACGCGCCAAACCTGCACGAAAAACGGATCAACTCAAGATGGAGCCTTTTATGCCAGATGCCGGTGCGCCGCATAAAGCGAGATCGCGGCGGCATTCGACACGTTGAGCGAACGGATCGCCCCGGGCATGTCGAGGCGGGCGAGGGCGCTTACCGTTTCGCGCGTCTTCTGACGCAGGCCCTTGCCCTCCGCGCCGAGCACCAGCGCGACGCGTTCGCCCGAAAACGTCTTTTCCAAAACCGCCGGGCCTTCTGAATCAAGGCCAACCGTCTGAAAGCCGAGGCTCGCCAGCTCCTCCAGCGCCTCGGCGAGGTTGCGAACTTCGATATGGTCGATGTATTCTAGCGCGCCGGAGGCAGATTTTGCCAGAACGCCGGATTCCTGCGGGCTATGGCGGCCTGTCGTGATCAGCGCGCCGGCCGAGAAGGCCACGGCCGAACGCATGATCGCGCCGACATTGTGGGGGTCCGTCACCTGATCGAGCACGAGCAGGAGCCGCGTGTCCTTCAGGTCGGCAAGGCGCTTCGGCTTCAGCGGCATCGCTTCCACCAGAACACCTTGATGAACGGCGTCCGAGCCGACCAGCCTGTCGATCTCGCGCGGTTCGACAATCTCGGCGGGGTAGGGCAGGTCGAGCGGCTCGCTCAGGTCGAGACGTGCCAGCGCATTGCGCGTCACCAGCATGCGTTTGATCTTGCGGCGCGGATTGTCGAGCACGGCGCGAACGGTGTGCAGGCCATAGAGCCGCACAGAACCGTCCTCCGGCTGTACGCCGGCTTCGATTGCGGGACGCTCGCGCCTCACCGGTCCGCCGGTCTTGTCGTCGCGGAACTTGCGCCGCAACTTGGCGTAATGGGTGTCTTTGGCGGAGCCCTGCGGGCCGGTCTTTTTCGTGCTCATGGCCCTCTATAGCCATATGCGCGCGGTTTTACATGGGCGACGCAAGGTCATGCGTGATTTTCCCGGCAAAGAAGCCGCGCGCGGTTGACAGGTTTTGCCGGTCCCTCCATAAGGCGCATCGCGGATTTGAGTGGGCCTGTCGGGCTTATTCGAGTTTGCAAGCCAAGCCTCGTTGCACGGCTCCGATGTGGTCTGACGGAGGGGTGTCCGAGTGGTTAAAGGAGACGGACTGTAAATCCGTTCGCTATGCGTACGCTGGTTCGAATCCAGCCCCCTCCACCACCGGCCCACATCGAACTGCCGAACCTGCATAAGAGGCGGGTATAGCTCAATGGTAGAGCAGCAGCCTTCCAAGCTGAATATGCGGGTTCGATTCCCGCTACCCGCTCCAAAGGCAGAAGCCTCAAATCAATTGCTACTCGGCGTATCTTTGTCCGGTTCGGCCGTCGTCGAAGGCTGCTGCGGCGCGCAGGGCTCATCGACAAAGCGCCACGCCGAATTGTTGAGGACCGTACCGCAAATGGCGGTACGTGACGCACCGGGAACGGCGAGGCATGCCCGTTCGCCTTCCTCGAAGAACAATCCGTTGGCCTGACAGACATATTTGCGCTGCGTGTAGTCGCCTTCCTGCTGCCCGCTCGGGATGGGCGAGGTCGACATGGCGGCGATGATCAGCATCTCGATCATTCGTCATTATACCACGCGACGCGCCGTTTCGTAAGCATTGGGCCAATCGGAGCGAACGGCTTGCCGTGAGGTGTACCGGATGGTACTGCCCGCGCAATTATCTGGAGCAACCATGCAGTTCTTAGCGTCATTATCCGCGTTCGTTGGGCGTACCTTCGCGATCTGGGTCATTCTCTTTGCCGTTCTCGGTTTCTTTCTCCCGGCAACGTTCAGCCCCATTGCACCTTACATCGTCACGCTTCTCGGCATCATCATGTTCGGGATGGGACTGACCCTGTCGCTCGGCGATTTCAGGGAAGTCGTCCGCCGCCCGGTGGACGTCGGCGTCGGCGTCGGATCGCAGTTCCTGATCATGCCGCTGATCGCGCTCGCGCTGACGACGATCATTCCCATGTCGCCGGAAGTGGCGGCGGGCGTCATCCTCGTCGGCTGCTGCCCCGGTGGCACGTCCAGCAATGTGATGACCTATCTCAGCCGCGGCGATGTTGCGCTCTCCGTGGCTTGCACCAGCGTGACCACCCTGCTGGCACCGATCGTCACGCCGCTGCTCGTTTGGCTGCTGGCCAGCCAGTACCTGCCGGTCAACGCGGCCGCCATGTTCATGAGTATCGTTCAGGTCGTGCTCGTGCCACTCGCGCTCGGCATCCTCTTGCAAAAGATCGCACCCGGCCTCGTGCGGGCCGCGATACCGGCACTGCCGCTCGTCAGCGTTACCGGCATCGTGCTCATCGTCGCGGCCGTCGTGGCGGTCAATCAGGCGGCGATCGCGACTACGGGGCTGATGATCTTCGCCGTCGTGGTTTTGCACAACGGCATAGGCTACGCGCTCGGCTTCTTCGCAGGCCGCGCGACCGGAATGTCGATGGCAAAGCGCAAGGCAATCAGCATCGAGGTCGGCATGCAGAACAGCGGCCTTGGTGCAGCGCTCGCAAGCGCGCACTTCTCGCCGCTTGCGGCTGTGCCGAGCGCGATCTTCAGCGTCTGGCACAACATCTCGGGAGCGATGCTGGCGAATTATCTCGCCAAGGTGCCGAACGATCCAGAAGACAAGATCGCCTGAAATCGAAAAAGCCCGCCGTGATGGCGGGCTTTTTTTATGGATGGGGTCAGGCGGCTTTCGCCAGCGCCATGTCGAGGTCGATGACGACCGGCACGTGGTCGGATGGTTTTTCCCATGCCCGGACATGCTTTTCGATGTCGCAGGATGCGAGGCGGCCAGCCGCTTCCGGCGACAGCATCAGATGATCGATGCGGATGCCATTGTTCTTCTGCCAGGCACCGGCCTGATAGTCCCAGAACGAATAGGCGTCCTTCGCGTCGCTGACGGACCGGAACGCGTCGATGAAGCCAAGATTTTCAAGACGGCGGAACGCCTGCCGGGTCGGTGGCTGGAACAGCGCGTCGTTGACCCATTGCTCGGGATGGCGCGCGTCGTAAGGTTCGGGGATGACGTTGTAGTCCCCCGCAAGCACCAACGGCTCCTCGATCGCCAGCCGCGCCTTCGACCACGCTTCGAGCCTGTCCATCCAGGCGAGTTTGTAGGGAAATTTCACCGGATCATCGATTGGATTGCCGTTCGGCAGATAGAGCGAGACGACGCGCAGTGCGCCGCGCTCGGTCGAAAAGACGCCTTCGATGAAACGCGCCTGCACATCCTCATCATTGCCCGGAAGACCGCGATTGACCTCGTCGAAACGCAGTTTCGACAGGATTGCGACGCCATTGAAGCCTTTTTGGCCATGCGTTTCGACGTGATAGCCGAGCGCCTCTATCTCCAGCCGGGGAAAGTTCTCGTCGACCGACTTGATCTCCTGAAGACAGGCGATATCCGGCTGGCTTTCGTTCAGCCAGTGAATGAGATTTTCGATGCGTGCCTTGACGCCATTGATATTCCAGGTCGCGATCTTCATTCAGATGGCAAAGCTCGTGCCGCAACCGCATGAAGCGACCGCGTTCGGGTTCCTGATCTGAAACGACTGGCCCATCAGATCGTCGACGAAATCGATAACCGACCCGCCCATATAGACGAGCGAAATCTCGTCGATCAGGACGGTGGCTCCGTCGCGCGCGATGACGACGTCGTCGTCGTTCTGGCTGTCGACGAGATCGAACGTATAGGAAAAGCCGGAGCAGCCACCGCCTTCGACGGCAACGCGCAAGGCGCTCTTGCCCGGTTCCTTTGCAAGAATCGTCGCGACACGCCGAATCGCGGCGTCGCTCACTTCTACGGATTTCATGTCTGTCTTGGCGTCCATGCCCATGGCGTCACCTTGCCTTCGCATCTACACCATAGGTATGAAGCGCGGGGCAACAAGTCAACGAATGCGGCCATGAGTGACGAACGGTTGAACGCGGACGAAATCGGTTTCGGCTATCGGCCGCGAGCGCCCTTTGCCACGGACCCCGCCAAGACGCGCGGGCGGCTCTTGCCGGAGCCGGAAAGCGCAACGCGAACGCCGTTTCAGCGCGACCGGGACCGGATCATCCATTCGACCGCGTTCCGCCGCCTGAAGCACAAAACCCAGGTCTTCATCGCGCATGAGGGCGACCATTATCGAACGCGCCTTACCCACACGATCGAGGTTTCGCAGATATCGCGCGCGCTTGCCCGTGCCTTGCGGCTCGACGAAGACCTCGCGGAAGCCGTCGCGCTCGTCCATGATTTCGGGCACACGCCTTTCGGCCATACGGGCGAGGACGCGCTGAACGATAAGATGCGGGACTGGGGCGGGTTCGATCACAACGCCCAGTCGCTCAGGATAGTCACAGAACTCGAGCGCCGCTATGCGCAGTTCGACGGGCTGAATCTTTCTTGGGAGACACTGGAAGGGCTGGTGAAACACAACGGCCCGCTCACCGAAAACATTCCCCCTGCCATTCTCGACTATAACAGTCGTCACGATCTCGAACTCGACCGTCATGCCGGGCTGGAAGCGCAGGCGGCGGCGATCGCCGACGATATCGCCTATGATACGCACGATATCGATGACGGTCTGCGCGCGGGCCTGATCTCGCTCGATATGCTGGAAGACGTACCGCTTTGCGCGGAAATCCTGCGCGACGTGCGCAGTCAGTATCCAAATCTGGACAAGGTCCGCACAGCGCACGAATTGATGCGCCGGCAGATCACGATCATGGTCGAGAATGTGATTTCCACGGCGCGCGCGAATATCGAGCGCATCGCGCCGATGTCGGTTGCCGACGTGCATGGTGCGGGCGAGGCTATCGTCACGTTCTCGCCCGACATGCGCAAGGCGGAATCGGAGCTGAAAGCGTTTCTTTACAAGTGCCTTTACCGGCATCCTGATGTGATGAAAGTGCGCGAGGATGCGGACCGGATCGTGCGCGACCTATTCGACCGCTACATTGAGGACGATGCGGCATTGCCCGAAGAGTGGCGAAGCGAGCACGTGGCAGCAAACGAGGTCGATCGTGCCCGGCGTGTCAGCGATTTTCTGGCCGGCATGACCGACACCTACGCCCAGCGCGAGCACCGCCGTCTGTTTGACCGTACCCCCGATTTGCGATAGGGCCGCCGCCAAGCGCGCTGCGGCTTTTCGTGGCTCCCCAATTCCTGACGAGATCGATTTTCGATGAACATCTTCGCCGAATTCAACGCACGTATCCAAAAGGTCCTCGAAGGCTTCGATCTTCAAAGCGAAAACGGGACGGTGGATTTCTCGCGCGTGACGGTGGAGCCGCCGCGCGATCCAAGCCATGGCGATCTGGCGACCAACGCGGCGATGGTGCTCGCCAAGCAGGCGAAAACGAATCCGCGCGCCCTGGCCGAACGCCTGGCAGAGGCCTTGAAAGGTCAGCAGGATATCGCTGAAGTGAGCGTTGCGGGGCCGGGCTTCGTCAATCTGCGGCTCGATGACGGCTTCTGGCAGGCCCGGCTCGGCGAAATGCTGGATGGCGGCACGGATTACGGACGGTCGTCTATCGGCGCGAAGCGCAAGGTCAATGTCGAATATGTCTCGGCCAATCCGACAGGTCCGATGCATGTCGGCCATTGCCGTGGGGCCGTGGTGGGCGACGCCCTGGCAAATCTGCTCGGCTTCGCCGGCTACGACGTGACCAAGGAATATTACATCAACGATGCGGGCGCGCAGATCGACGTTGTCGGCCAGTCCGTCATGCTGCGCTATCGCGAGGCGCTGGGCGAGAAGATCGGCGAGATACCGGCGGGGCTTTACCCGGGCGATTATCTTGTTCCAGTCGGACAGGCGCTTGCTGCCGAGTTTGGTTCGAAGCTGCTCGAAATGCCTGCCGACGAAGCGCTCGGCATCGTCAAGGATCGCACCATCGACGCGATGATGGCGATGATCCGCGAAGACCTCGCCGCGCTCAACGTCCACCACGACGTGTTCTTTTCCGAGCGCAGCCTTCACGGTGGCAATGGCGGTGCGATTTTGTCGGCGATCAACGATTTGACGCTCAATGGCCATGTCTACAAGGGCAAGCTGCCGCCGCCGAAGGGCCAGCTTCCGGACGACTGGGAAGATCGCGAGCAGACGCTGTTCAAGTCCACGGCGGTGGGCGACGATATCGATCGTCCACTGATGAAATCCGACGGCCAGTTCACCTATTTCGCCGCCGATGTCGCCTATATGAAGGACAAGTATCAGCGCGGTTTCGAGGAACTCGTCTTCGTGCTGGGCGCCGACCATGGCGGTTACGTCAAGAGGCTTGAAGCGCTTGCCAAGGCACTCGCGGGCGAGAAGCTCGAAGTGACCGTGCTTCTATGCCAGCTCGTCAAACTCTTCCGCGACGGCGAGCCGGTGCGCATGTCGAAGCGGGCAGGGGAGTTCGTCACGCTGCGCGACGTGGTGGATGAGGTCGGCCGCGATGCGATTCGTTTCATGATGCTCTATCGCAAGAGTTCCGAACCGCTCGACTTCGACTTCGCCAAGGTGACGGAGCAGTCGAAGGACAATCCCGTCTTCTACGTCCAGTACGCGTCAGCCAGGTGTCATTCGGTGTTCCGGCAGGCCAAGGAGCAGCTTGGGACCGACTGGATCGAGCCGCAATCGATGAAGGATGCGGCGCATCGCCTGACGGACGAGGGCGAGCTTTCCGTGATTCGCAAACTCGTCGAATATCCGCGTGTTATCGAGCAAGCCGCGCTCGCGCAGGAGCCGCATCGCCTCGCATTCTACCTCTACGATCTCGCAAGCACCTTCCATGGACACTGGAATCGCGGCACCGACAACAACGACTTACGCTTTGTTAAGGTTAACGATCCAGAATTGACCCGTGCCAGGCTCGGAATGGTGCAGGCGGTGTCCAACGTCCTTTCGTCCGGACTCGCGCTGGTTGGCGCGGATGCTCCGGCTGAAATGCGCTAGTTGCCTTAACGTAAGGCGTCACCTTTTGCCCACATTGCACTGGTAGCGGCCAAGATCAATGAGACGTCGCCGGCGTCCGACCGAGTGCGAGTACGGGAAAAGGCATGGCAGACAACCCATTCAAGCGACCCGACGAATCCGGCTTTCTGGATAACGACCCATTCGCCGAACTGATGCGGATGGCAGAAGCTCCACGCGCGTCGCAACCGGACCCCGATCCGGCCGCCAACGAGAATTTCGACATCGACCTCGAGCGCGAAATGCTTGGCGATTTCGACGAGCCGGAAAATGCCCCGGTGCAATCCGCCGTCGCGGATCACTGGACCCGCGACGCGGTCGATACCGCTTTTGAGCCGCAAACAGCTCCGGAATTCGGCGAGCCTGCCGAAGACGATTTCGCCGATCTCGATCTGTCGCTCGATCTCGAACTCGACGATGAAGGCCCGCATCTGCCGCTTTCTGCCGCCGACGACCTTGTGGCCCCGCCGATCACGTTCGAAACCGAAGCCGAAGACGACGTGCCGGAGGATTTCGACGCGCGCTCGCATGCGCTTTTCGCCGCTACGCCGGAATTCGATGACAGGGCTGCCCGTACGGATGACGAGTTCGACAGAGCCTTTGCCGAATTCGATCGTCAAGAGAACGAACCGGTCTTCGAAGATCAGCCGCAGCCCGATTTCCAGCAACCGGTAGAGCCTGCCGCGCAGATGGACGTCGAGCGATCGGAAGAGCCTTTTTTCGCCGAACTTTCGGACGATGCCGATCACGAAGACATTGAATCCTTCGATTTCGATCTGGCAATCGACGAAGACGACCGAGCGCAGGTTTTCACGGAAGAACTGCCCGTCGCGCCTATTTCGCACGACGATTTCGATTTCAATTTTGCAGACGATCCGAGTGAGACGAGCCATGCTCAAGTCGGCAGCTCAATCGATACGTTCGCTCATGACGACGTCCTTCAGGCCGGACCGGCGGACGATCACTTCGTTGCCGGTGCAGATTTAAGCGTCGGCGACAATGCGGGCTGGAGCGTTGCGGATCTGCAAGCCGAAGGGCCGGTCGAAGCCGTTTCCGTTCCGCGCGATCAGGCTGCGGCATGGGCCGAACCGGAGCTTCGTCGGGATGTTTCGGACGACGACGATATTCTCGGCGACATCGAAAGCTGGCTGAGCGCCGATCCCGCTCCGGCTCCAGTAGCGAGTGTCGAGCCGACATCCTTCGGTTCTGAGCCCATTCATGAAGAGGAAGCGTTTGCGCCTCTTCCGATCGAGGAGTCGCAGCCCGTATCCGCTCCGCCTCAGCCCCTCAGCCTCGAAGACGAACTCGGCGCGTTGCTTGGCGAGGATGACGGTGCTTTCGACGCTTCGTTCGAACGCGCTCCAGCGCAGGCAACGGCCTATTCCGCTGGCGAGCCGGCTTCCGACGATCTCGAATTCGCGCTCGACTTCGACCTCGGCGACATGGCAGACGAGCAGCAGGCGGCGCAACCGGTTGCTGCGGATACGCATGATCTTGGCGGCGCACATTGGGACGACGACGCTCCGGCGCCTGCCGACGAGATGGTCGCAGAGCAGGCAGCCCCGCGTAAAACCGGTCCGCTTGCCATGCTGGCCGCGCTTGCGCCGGCAGCGATGGCTCGCTTCGGGGGCGGCGAGCGTACCGCCGCCGCCAAAGTGACCGAGCCGGTGCAGCCGGCAACGCCTTTGTTCGGTATGGCCCGAAAGGATCGACCGGTTTCCCCGGAAATCGAGACGGTCGAAATCGACGAGCAGCCTGCGGCGCTGGTCGACGATCTCGACATTCCCGAGCTTGCCGAGCCCGAGGAAGTAACGCCTCTCTTTTCGCCGGACGATCTGGAAGCCGAACTCGACGTCGCTTTCGGCAGCCTCGCGCCCGAAGATGAGGAGCCGGCCGTCGCGGCTGCTCCCGCGACCTCGTCCAGCGATACGATCCCGCTTCAAGGCTCCTATACCGAAGACGATTATGGCTACATGCAGGAGCCGCAATCGGCGAATGCAGACGATGATTTCGGCGATATCGATTTCGACTACGATCCCGATGCCGAGCCGGTTGGCGCACAGCCGCCGAAAGATGGCATGCGCCGCAAATACTTCATTCTTGGCGGCGTTGCAGCGGTCGCGCTGGTGGGTGGCTTCGGCTACTTCATGACCGGCGGGCCGATCGGTGAGGGGCTTCCCGCGATCGTTCGTGCCGATTCGGAGCCAGTGCGCGTGCGTCCCGAAAATCGGGGCGGCGCGGTCGTGCCGAACCAGAACAGCCAGGCCTATCAGCGCGCGACGGGAGCTACCGGCACGGCAGGTGGTGGCCAGGAAAGCCTGATGACCTCCGTGGAAGAACCGCTCGACGTTCGCTCTGCCGTCGCACCGCAACCGTCGAACGATTTCCCGATGGTCGGCATGGACGACATTCCGATGCTTGACGACCGCGAGACGGTCGCCATGCTCTCGTCCATGAAGAGCGACGAGCGTCTCGGCGGCGTGGAAGAGATCATCGAAGAAGACGGCATTTCGGTTGCCCCGCGCCGCGTGCGCACCATGGTCGTCCGCCCCGACGGAACCCTTGTCGCTCGCGAGGAATTGCCAGCGGCTTCAACCCGTGAAGAGCTTCAGGCCAGCGCGGCCGCCGCCATGCAGACTCAGGCGTCGGCCCTGCCACGCATCGAAGACGCGCAGCCTGTCGGTTCCATTGCTCCGGTTCAGGGCGAGGTCCTGCCGGACGATCCGGTTATGCCCGACACGGTCGGCGTTGTTCCGAGCCGCCCGCAAGCACGTTCCGAAACGTCGACTACGGCGCAAGCACCCGTTCAGGTCGCTTCCAACCAGCCAGCCCAGACCGCGCCGGTCGCGCAGACGGCAACCGCGCCGGCCAGCGGCGAGTGGTCGATGCAGATCGCATCGCAGCCCTCGGCCGAAGGCGCGCAGTCGAGCTATGAAGACCTTGCGCGTCGCTACGGTTCGGTGTTGCAGGGCAGGGGCGTGAATATCGTCCGTGCCGACCTCGACGGCATGGGAACCTTCTATCGCGTGCGCATTCCGGCCAATACGCGCGACGAAGCCGTCCAGCTTTGCACGCAGTATCAGGCGGCCGGCGGAAGCTGCTTCGTTTCCCGCTAGTCTTCAAAAGCCGGGCTGATTGCCCGGCTTTTCTCTTCCAGGCCGCGATTGACGGCCCGCTTCTCCATGTCATGGTTGACCAATGAGCGATTCGAAAGCCCTTATCCTGGGTGCCTCGGGCACTGTCCTTACGCCCGATGAACGGGCATTTTTCGCGTCCGAAGCGCCGTGGGGCTTCATCCTTTTCGCGCGCAATCTGTCCGAGCCGGACCAAATTCGCGACCTCGTCGCGGCGATGCGCGAGAGCGTCAGTCGGCCCGACGCACCGGTCTTCATCGACCAGGAGGGCGGGCGCGTGCAGCGCCTTCGTCCCCCGCTCGCCGGATATTATCCGCCAGCCGATGCGCTCGGTCGCATCTATGCGCAGGATCGCGACGCCGCAATTCGTGCGAGCTGGCTGATGTCGCGCCTTCACGCGCTCGATCTTCTTCAGTATGGCGTCAACGCCGATTGCCTGCCGGTTCTCGACGTCCCGATCGAAGGCGCCCACGACGTGATCGGTGATCGCGCTTACGCTCATGATCCAGAAACGGTCGCGGTTCTCGGCAAGGCGGCCGCCGAAGGGCTGCTGGCAGGCGGCGTGATGCCGGTGATCAAGCACATACCGGGTCATGGAAGGGCTTTTTCCGACAGCCATCACGCGCTGCCCGTGGTCGATGCTTCGCTCGATGAACTTCGCGCGCATGATTTCGTGCCGTTCAAGGCGCTTCGTCATGCTCCTGCCGCCATGACGGCTCATGTCGTCTATACGGCGATTGATGCCGATAATCCGGCCACGACGTCGCCGCGCGTAATAAGTGAATTCATTCGCGGGGAGATCGGCTTTGACGGTCTTTTGATGAGCGATGATCTGTCGATGAAGGCGCTTTCTGGGGATTTCGAAGCGCGCACGCGGTCTTCCCTTGCGGCAGGCTGCGATGTCGTCCTTCACTGCAATGGCGACATGGCGGAGATGGCAGCGATCGCGCGGGCGGCTCCGGTGTTGGCCGGTCAGGCAAAAGAGCGCGCGGCTCGTGCGCTCGCTACCTTGGAGAAGAGTGCAGGTGCGGAGTATGCCAGTCTGCGTCAGGAATTCGAAGGATTGATCGCGCCTTTGGCCTGACGGCCGGAAAGGACGAACTTGGTCAAGGACAGAATCGCTAGCGACGCCGCTCTGCCCCTGGAGGAATTCTGGGATGAGGATGGTCGTGCCGTTTCCGAACCGGCGCTGGTCGTCGATGTCGATGGGTTCGAAGGCCCGCTCGACCTGCTTCTTCATCTGGCGCGGGGGCAGAAGGTCGATCTGGCGCGCATCTCCATTCTGGCGCTCGTCGAACAATATCTGGAATTCGTCGAGCGCGCGCGTCATCTGCGTATCGAACTTGCTGCCGATTATCTCGTGATGGCCGCCTGGCTCGCATTTTTGAAGTCCAAGCTCCTCATTCCGCACAAGAAGACAGACGAGGGCCAGAGCGGTGACGAACTTGCCGCCATTCTCCAGTTTCGGCTGCGTCGTCTGGAAGCGATGCGGGAGGCAGCATCACGCCTGATGAACCGCAACCGGCTCGGCCGCGATGTCTTTGCGCGCGGTATGCCCGAGCCGACGACGATTCGCCGCGAAAGCACCTATTCCGCATCGCTCTACGATCTTTTAACCGCCTACGCCTTGCAGCGACAGCGCACCGCCGTGACCAATGTGCGTGTGGCAAAGCGCGGCGTATGGTCGCTCAAGGAGGCGCGCGATATCCTCATCCGGCTCATCGGCGGGTTCGACGACTGGGCGGCGCTCGACCGGTTCCTGATCGAATATGCCGTTTCCCCAAAGGAGCGGCGGACCGCCATCGCCAGTTCGTTTGCCGCAACGCTCGAACTCGTTCGGGAAGGTACGTTCCAGATTCGTCAGGACGGCGCATTTGCACCGCTTTATCTTAAGGCGAAGAGGGCCTGACATGGATCGGACCGCCGGCAAGGTGATTGCGTTTTCCGGGCAGGCAGGGGCGAAAAGCCCCGACTCCGATCTGTTTCAGACCATCCGGATCGTCGAGGCGCTCATCTTCGCGTCCAGCGAACCTGTTTCGATGCGTCACCTGAAGGAGAAGCTTCCGCAGGAAACGGATGTCACGCTCGTGCTTGCCGAGTTGCAGAAACTCTATGCGATGCGCGGTGTCAATCTCGTGCGGATCGGTGAGGGCTGGGCGTTTCGCACGGCAGCCGACCTGTCCTTCATTCTTGCCCGCGACGAAGTGCGCGAAAGGAAGCTGTCGCGCGCCGCGCTGGAGGTGCTGGCGATCATTGCCTATCACCAGCCGGTCACGCGCGCCGAAATGGAAGACATAAGGGGTGTCGAAACCGCCAAGGGCACGCTCGATACGCTTTTGGAGACGGGTTGGGTGCGCATGCGCGGACGCCGAAAAACGCCGGGGCGTCCGGTGACTTACGGCACGACCGACGCATTTCTCGACCATTTCGGCCTTGCGGAAATTCGCGATATGCCGGGCATGGACGAATTGCGCGGCGCGGGGCTTTTGTCCGCGCGCCTGCCGGCCGATCTTCAGGTTCCGACGCCGCCGGCCGATCCCGGCTTCTATGCCGATGACGAAGAGCCGTTGAGCGATATCGATCTGGAAGAACTCGGCCTGTTGACACCCAAGGTCGAGGATGATTGACCCGAAGCGCCGCGACAGACGGCGTCGGAGGTCAAGTGGCTGAAACGATCGAACGCAGGCAAGACGGGCAGGTTACGGCGGGCGTGACGTTCGCGGCGCGGCTGGCGTTCGAGGATGTGTCGCACGACTTCACACCGACCGCGCCGGTCTTGCGTGACGTATCGCTAACGGCGGAGCCGGGGGAGGTACTTTGTCTGCTCGGTCCATCCGGGTCCGGCAAGACGACGTTGTTGCGCATCGCGGCCGGTCTGGAGACACCGACGAAAGGCCGTCTTCTTCTCAATGATCGCGTCATTTGCGGACCAAGCGTCTTCGTGCCGCCCGAAAAGCGTTCGATCGGTCTCGTCTTTCAGGATTTCGCACTCTTTCCGCATCTGACCATTCTCGACAATGTGAAGTTCGGCCTCACCGCGCTGTCGCGTGAGGAGGCCCGCCGCGAAGCGCTCATCGCGCTGGAGCGTGTCGGGCTCCAATCCTATGCCGCGTCGTATCCGCACGCGCTTTCGGGCGGCGAGCAGCAGCGCGTGGCGCTCGCCCGCGCCATCGCGCCGCGTCCGGGTGTGCTCTTGATGGACGAGCCGTTTTCAGGCCTCGATTCCCGGCTGAAGGATTCGGTGCGGGCCGAAACACTCGCCATTCTTCGCCAGAGCCGTTCGACCGCCATCGTCGTCACCCACGACGCCGAGGAGGCGATGCGCATGGGCGATCGAATCGCGTTGCTCAAGGACGGTGAACTCGTTCAGACGGGCACGGGCGAGGAACTGTTCAATACGCCGGTCAGTCTTTTTGCAGCCGGTTTTTTCTCCGAGTTGAATATCTTCGAAAGCCGTGCACTGTCCGGCAGGGTCGAAACGCCCATCGGTATTTTCGACGCAAACGGTTTTCAAGATGGTGCAAGGGTTTCGGTGGCGACACGGCTTTCTGCATTCGATGTGTCGGAAACCGTTGGCGAAGTGCCCGCCCGGGTGGTATCACGCCGGTTCCTGGGAGGGGTGGAATTGCTGGAACTGGCCGTACAAGGGGCTGAGCGGGCCGTTCGGGCGCGAGTGCGCTGCGGCGGACTGGATCAAAAGAGCCGGGATGTGCGGCTGAATGTCCGGATTTCTGACGTTCTGGTGTTTGAAAGCCGCTCCGAAAACGCTTAGATCAACACGAACGAATGTTCGAAAGAGAGTGTGAACATGGGTAGTTTTTCCGTATGGCACTGGCTCATCGTGCTGGTCGTCGTCCTTCTGCTTTTCGGACGTGGCAAGATTCCGGAGCTCATGGGCGACATGGCCAAGGGTATCAAGAGCTTCAAGAAGGGCATGGCTGATGACGAGCCTGCCGGTACGAAGACCCTTGATCACCGCGCCGACGAGCCAATGGCGCCGGCCGACAAGGAAAAGGTCGGCAAGACGTCGACCTGATTGCCGGGCATCTGCCGGAAGGCTTCAGTGGCCTTTCGGGTGAATCGCTCGCGCATGCCATCGCACCTTTGCGCCGGTATCGGCGCAAAGCGCCCCATGTCCTGCGCGCCTGACGCGGAATTGAACGATGCTAGACTTGAGCTGGTCTGAAATCCTCATCATCGCGATCGTGCTGATCGTGGTCGTCGGCCCGAAGGATTTGCCGAATGTCCTGCGCAGCTTCGGAAAGACAATGTCGAAGGTGCGCTCGATGGCGGGCGATTTTCGCAAGCAATTCGACGAGGCGCTGAAGGAAGCCGAGCTTGAGGACCTGAAGTCGCTGGCCGACGATGCGCGCAAACTCAACCCTGCCGCTGAAATCCGCAAGGCGTTGAACCCGATGGAACAGGCCGCCAAGGATGTGCGCGCCGGCGTCGACAAGGCGATGAAGCCTGCTACTCCGATTTCTGCCGAAAAGCCCGCATCGACCCCGCAGCCGGCCGAGCCGCAGAAAGTCGGCGCAGCGGCGCTTCCCGAAGCTTTGGCGAACAAGCCGGACGTCTCGGCGAAGGCAGCAAAGTCTGCGGCCGGGCCGGCGAAAGCCGCCAAATCAGCCCGCAAATCGCCGGCGAAGGCAACCAGCACTGCTAAGCCTGCTGTGGCGGCGAAGCCGAAAGCCGCGTCTGCAGCAAAAAAGACGACGACTGTGAAGACAGCGACGGCAAAGCCCGCCGCAAGGGCGAAGGCGGACAAGTGAGCAAACCGGATACCGATTTGGAGGAAAGCTCCGCTCCGCTGCTGGATCACCTCATCGAGCTTCGATCGCGTCTGATTCGTGCGCTGATCGGCTTTTTCCTCGCCTTTCTGGTGTGCTTCTTCTTCGCACGCGAACTTTTCAACCTGCTCGTCGTCCCGTTTCAGTGGGCGACAGAATGGGCGGGCTTCAATCCCGATCAGGTCGACCTGATCTACACCGCGCCGCAGGAATTCTTTTTCACGCAGATCAAGATCGGCATGTTCGGCGGCATGGTTCTGGCCTTCCCGCTGATCGCGACGCAGATCTACAAGTTCGTCGCTCCCGGTCTCTACAAGAACGAGCGTTCGGCGTTCCTGCCGTTCCTTATCGCATCGCCCATTCTCTTTCTGATGGGCGCGGCGCTTGTCTATTTCTTCTTCACGCCGATGGTGATGTGGTTCTTCCTGTCGATGCAGCAGGTCGGTCCCGGTCAGGAAATCCAGATTTCGCTCCTGCCGCGCGTGTCGGAATATCTCAGCTTGATCATGACGCTGATCTTCGCGTTCGGGCTGGTCTTCCAGTTGCCCGTGGTGACGACGCTGATGGCGCGCGTCGGCCTTCTTTCCGCACAGGCGCTGGTCGACAAGCGCAAGATCATGATCGTCGCCGCTTTCGTGCTCGCCGCCGTCATCACCCCGCCCGATCCGGTCAGCCAGATCGGTCTTGCGCTGCCGACGATCCTTCTCTACGAGGTCTCCATCTGGATTGTCCGCCGGATCGAGCGCACGCGCGAACAGGAACGCATCGCCCGCGAAGCGGCGGAGGCTGCATCCTCCGAGGCCTGATCGTTTTCCGCGACGCCTCCCGCGGCCAGTCCCAAACAGATCATCGGGACGCCTGAAATGCTCGACATCAAATGGATTCGCGAAAAGCCCGAGGCGCTTGCCACCGCGCTCGTCAAGCGCAACTGGGCGCAGTCGGATGCCGACCGGGCTGTCGAGGGAATCATCGCGCATGACGAGGCACGCCGCGCCCATCTCGTGGCGCTGCAGGAAAAGCAGGAACGCCGCAACGCAGCCTCGAAAGAGATCGGCAATGCGATGCGCTCCGGCGACATGGCGCTGGCCGACCGTCTTAAAGCGGAAGTGGCCGACATCAAGACCTTCGTGCAAAATGGGGAGGCGACCGAGCGCGATCTGAATCGCAAGCTCCATGATGCGCTTGCCGTCCTGCCCAACATTCCGCTCGACGGCGTACCGCTCGGCAAGGACGAGGCCGACAATGTCGAAGTCCGCCGCGTCGGTGAGGGCAAGCGTAAGTCCAACTGGACGCGCGAGCATTTCGAGATCGGCGAAGCGCTCGGCCAGATGGATTTCGAGCGCGCCGCCAAGCTTTCCGGCTCGCGCTTCACGGTGCTTTCCGGCGAAATCGCGCGGCTCGACCGGGCGCTCGGGCAGTTCATGCTCGACCTTCACACCACCGAGCATGGCTATACGGAAGTCCTGCCGCCGTTGCTCGTGCGCGACGAGGTGCTGTTCGGCACCAATCAGTTGCCCAAGTTCGAGGAAGATCTGTTTTTCGTGCCGCACGGAGACAGCCGACTCGGTCTTATCCCGACCGCCGAGGTCTCGCTCACCAACCTCGTGCGTGAGGAAATCCTCGCCAATGACAGGCTGCCGCTGCGCTATACGGCACTGACGCCGTGCTTCCGTTCGGAAGCCGGTTCGGCCGGACGCGATACGCGCGGCATGCTGCGCCAACACCAGTTCTATAAGGTCGAGCTCGTCTCGATCACTGCCCCCGACGAATCGCTCGCCGAGCATGAGCGGATGACATCCTGCGCAGAAGAAGTCTTGAAGCGTCTCGACCTGCCGTTCCGCACGGTAACGCTTTGCACAGGCGACATGGGCTTCGGCGCACGCAAGACGTACGACATCGAGGTCTGGCTGCCGGGGCAGGACACGTTCCGCGAAATCTCGTCCTGCTCGGTCTGCGGGGATTTTCAGGCGCGGCGCATGAATGCGCGCTACCGCAAGGCGGACGGCAAGGGCGTCGGTTTCGTCCATACGCTGAACGGCTCGGGCACGGCCGTCGGGCGTGCATTGATTGCCGTCATCGAAAATTATCAGAACGAAGACGGCACCGTCACCGTCCCGCAAGCTTTGCGGCCCTATATGGGCGGACTGGAAAAGATCGGAAACCGATAAGGGAGACTTGGCCTTGCGTATCCTGCTTACCAATGACGACGGCATCCACGCCGAAGGCTTGAAGGTTCTGGAGCGGATCGCGGGGCAATTGTCCGATGATGTGTGGACCGTGGCGCCGGAGACAGACCAGTCCGGTTTCGCGCATTCGCTGTCGCTGTCCGAACCTTTGCGGATGCGCAAGATTTCCGACCGGCATTTCGCCGTGCGCGGGACGCCGACGGATTGCGTCATCATGGGCGTGCGGGAAATCCTGCCAGAGCCGCCGGACCTCGTGCTTTCGGGGGTAAACTCCGGCGCGAACGTCGCCGATGACGTCACCTATTCGGGAACCGTCGCCGGCGCGATGGAAGGCACGCTTTTGGGCATCGCCTCGATTGCGCTCAGCCAGGGTTACAACGTCACCGAGGAAGGGCGCACGCTTCACTGGGAAACGGCTGAAAGGCATGCACCTGCCATTTTGAAGCGCGTCCTCGACGCAGGAATTCAGCCGGGCATTTTTCTCAACATCAACTTTCCGAATTGCCCGCCCGAAGAGGTCCAGGGAACGCTCGTGACGAATCAGGGCAAGCGCGTTCACGGCTTGTCGCTCGACAAACGCCGCGACGGCCGTGGTTTCCCCTATTACTGGCTTCGCTTCAATCGCGCGCAATCCGAGATACGCGAAGGCACCGATCTTGCCGCGCTTCGCGACCGGCACATCTCGGTCACGCCGCTTCATCTCGACCTGACCGCGAACGAGGTAAAGGACCAGTTGAAGAAAGCGCTCGCCTGATGACGGACTCGACCGAGCGCGAGGGGTTCGCCGCGTTTTTGCTTCGCGCGCGTTCGCTCGGCATCACCGGCCGCGAATTGATCGCGGCCATCGAGGCGACGCCGCGCCAGAATTTCGTTCCCGATCAATGGCGCGACGACGCATGGTCGCGCCGTATGGTCCCCATAGAATGCGGGGAGGCGATCGAGGGCATCGACCTTCAGGCGAAGTGTCTTTCGGCGCTCGGGCTTCAGCCAGGCCAGCGCGTCTGCGAGATCGGGACCGGGTCGGGCTATACGGCAGCCGTCATGGCCCGCATCGCAGGCAGGGTGTTCTCTCTCGAACGCTACAAGACGCTTGCCGCGCAGGCGCAGGAACGGTTCGAGACGCTCGGCCTGACAAATGCGATCGCGCGCCATGCGGACGGGCTCTCGGATGTGGCCGTGGAAGGCCCGTTCGATCGAATCATATGCTGGTGCGCATTCGATACGCTGCCGCGTCATTTCGTGGATCAGCTATCCTCGAACGGAGTGATGGTCGCGGCGATCGGCCCAGCCGAGGACGAGCAGGCTCTGGCGCGGCTGACAAAGGTCGGTAGCCGGTTCGAGCGCGAAGATATCGGGCGCGTTCGCTTCCAGCCGATCGTGAAGGGCGCAGCGGCTTCCATCTGATTTCCTTCGATTTGACGCAGATTCGCCACCGAATTTAACCCCGCAGTAAGATTAACGCGCTTTAATCGAGCTTAGTTGGTATCGGGTAATTGCGGGTTCTGCCATGTGCTTCGGCCTTTCTCATCAGACACGACGAGTTCTTCTGCGCGGTGCCGCCGTGGCTGTCATCGGCGGCGTTGCAGCCGGCTGCAGTTCCAATGTCCAGCGGTTCCAGGATTCGCTTTTCACGAACTCGACGCAGCAGACGGCGGCGGTCGCTCCAGTCGCGCAGCAATATCCGGGTAATGTCGATCAGACCTATACGGGTTCTGTAGCGCAGACAGGTTCGCGCGGTGCGCCGGTGCCGCAGGCAGCCGTCAATGGCGGCCAGCCGGTCTACGCGCAGCAGCAGCCGGTTTATCAGCAGCAGGGCGGCTACCAACAGCAGCCCCAGCAGCAGCCGATGTATTCGGGGCAGGCCAATTCGCAGGTCGCCCGTTCAACGCTTGCTCCGCCCTCCGGCCAGGCATCTGCTCCGCAGGTCAACCAGCCTGCGCCGATGCAGCCTGCATCAAATGGTCTTCCGGCTCCCTCGCAGCCACAGCAGCCAGCGCAGGTCGCGGCCGTCTCGACGGCTCCGAATGTCGGCCAGCCGAATACGCTTCAGGCTCCTCAAACGGCGGCGGCATCGGGCAACGGCTCGTCTTATACCGTCGTGTCGGGCGATACGCTTTCGGCGATCTCGCGACGCACCGGCGTCAGCGCCGACGCTATCAGGCGCGCCAACAATCTTGACAGCGGCCTGATTCGCATCGGCCAGACGTTGACCATTCCGGCCGGTGGTTCGCAGCCTGCGACAACGCAGGTTGCAAGCGCCGCGCCGCAGCCGCAGCGCACCGATCCGGTCCAGACGGCAGCGACGCCTGCTCCGCAGCAACCCTCTGCACCCGAGCGTACGCAGGAAGCGGCCTACGCGCCTTCGGCTGCCGCACCTTCCATCGAATCGGCTGCCCGCGATACGGCTGCGGCCGCACCGGACGCCACAGGCGTCGGCAAGATGCGCTGGCCGGTACGTGGCCGCGTCATCAACAATTTCGGCTCCGGCGCAAGCGGTGACGGCATCGACATCTCCGTACCGCAGGGCACGCCCGTCATGGCGGCCGAGAACGGCGTCGTCATCTATGCAGGCGATGGCTTGAAAGAGTTCGGCAACACCGTTCTGGTGCGCCACGACGATGGGCTCGTCACGGTCTATGGCCACGCCAGCGACCTCAAAGTCGCACGCGGCGAAAAGGTCACGCGCGGCCAGCAGATCGCAACCTCGGGCATGAGCGGCAACGCTGACGCACCCAAGCTGCGTTTCGAGGTTCGCAAGGACTCCAGCCCAGTCAACCCAGCCGGTTATCTCGAATAGGACCTCATCGGCCGGTCCTGTAGTTCTCCAGTCCAGGATTGCGTCTGCCCGTCCCGCTTGCGGGGCGGGCATTTCGCGTTTCAGCCAAGCTTGCGTCCAAGCCGCCCGGCGACATCCTGAATAAATTGCCAGGCGACGCGGCCGGAGCGCGCACCGCGCGTCGTCGACCATTCGAGCGCGTCGCGATGCAGTGCCTCACGCTCGACGGGCAAGTCGAAATGGGTCGCGTAGCCGTCGATCATCGCCAGATAGTCGTCCTGCGAGCATTTGTGGAAGCCGAGCCAGAGGCCGAAACGGTCCGACAACGAGACCTTTTCCTCCACCGCCTCGGACGGATTTATCGCGGTCGAGCGTTCGTTCTCGATCATGTCGCGGGGCAGGAGGTGCCGGCGGTTGGAGGTTGCGTAAAAGACGACGTTTTCGGGTCGTCCTTCCACGCCGCCTTCAAGCGCAGCCTTCAGCGATTTGTACGACGTATCGTCATGGTCAAAGGAAAGATCGTCGCAAAACAGGATAAAGCGGAACGGCGTATCCTTCAAAAGGCCGAGCAGCTTCGGCAGCGTGTCGATGTCTTCGCGATGAATCTCGATCAGCTTGAGTGTGCCGTCGCCGGTCCGCTCGGCAGCTTGTGCATGCGCGGCCTTTACCAGCGAGGATTTGCCCATGCCGCGCGCGCCCCACAAGAGAACGTTGTTCGCGGCAGCGCCGGAAGCGAAACGCAACGTGTTGTCGACGAGGATGTCGCGGACGCGGTCAACGCCGCGGATCAGGCCGATCTCGACGCGGCTGACGCGCGTGACCGGATCGAGGGCAAGGCTCTCTGCATTCCACACAAAACAGTCCGCCGCTGCGAAATCGGGCGTCTGCGCCGTGCGCGGCGTCATCTTCTCCATGGCGTTTGCCAGGCGGTCGAGCCGCGCCATCAGCGCGGCGACATCGTCACGTTCCAACTGTTCTTCTCCGCTCGCGTTCCCGTCAGCTGCGGCTCTATCACGCAGGGGCAGATGCGCAAAGCGGTGTAACGAGAAGCAACAAGAGTTGCATTGATCGGCCCAGCGACTATATTCGCGCCGATTTCACGGGGCCGCATATCGCGGTCCCTTCGCATATTTTCGACAGGAGCAAGCAATGTTCGTGACCCCCGCATATGCGCAGGCAGCAGGTGGCGGAGCCCCCGACATTTTCATCAGCGTCCTGCCTTTCCTGTTGATCTTCGTGATCATGTATTTCCTCATCATCCGTCCGCAGCGCACGCAGATGAAGAAGCGGCAGGAGATGCTGGGTGCAGTCCGACGCGGCGACACTGTCATTACCGGCGGCGGTCTTGTCGGAAAGGTCACGAAGGTGACCGACGACAATGAGCTGGAAATCGATCTCGGCAACGGCGTGAAGGTCGTTTCCCTGCGCTCGATGATCGCGGACGTGCGCGTCAAGGGCGAGCCGGTCGCGAACCAGAACGCCAAGAAGTAGTCGCAATTGGGGATCACGACTTGTTTCGGATTCCCTTAGGCGAATATGGCATGACCGCGAGGTGGGGACCGCTGTCGGTCGAGGTTGTGCCTTTTCGATGAAGGCGCTGCTCCATTTTGGGTGGCGTCGTGAACGATTGAGGATGCATCGTATCGGCACGGCCAGACGGCTTTGCCGCCTTGATGCCAAAACCGCATGGGAACCGCGCCGCAGGCGCGACCTTGTGCCTGGAACGAGACCCGATGCTTTACTTTCCCCGCTGGAAGTCGATCCTGATCTGGCTGACCGTGCTTGTTGGTGTGGTTCTGGCCGCGCCGAACATGGTTCCGCAATCGACGCTGGGCGCGCTGCCGGACTGGTTGCCGAAGCGCCAGATGACGCTCGGTCTCGATCTTCAAGGCGGCTCGCACATGCTGCTCCAGATCGACCGGCAGGGAATGATCAACGATCGGCTGGAGACGCTGCGCGACGACGTTCGCACGACGCTTCGCGGCGCGAATGTGGGTTATACGGGCCTCTCCGACAGTGGCAGCACCGTGCAGGTGCGCGTGCGCGACACAGACCAGGTCGCCGCAGCGCGTACTGCGCTTCAAGGTCTGGCTGAACCCGTCTCGTCGGGCCTGTTCGGTTCCGGCGTCGTCACGGAAATCAGTCTCACCGAGAGCGAGCCAGGTCTGTTTCGGCTGGCGCTCACGGATGAGGGCATTGCCTATCGGCTGAACAACGCGCTCAACCAGTCGATCGAGGTTGTCGGCCGCCGCGTCAACGAACTGGGCACGACCGAGCCGATCATCCAGCGGCAAGGTGAGGATCGCATCCTCGTTCAGGTGCCCGGTCTGCAAGATCCTGAGCGTCTGAAAGAACTGCTCGGCCAGACGGCGCAGCTCACTTTTCAAATGGTGGACGTGACCAACGACGTTCAGGATGCGCTCAACGGCCGTCCGCCGGCCGGCACACGCATTCTCTACTCCACCGATGAACCGCGCGTTCCGTACCTGATCGAAAACCGGGTCATCGTATCGGGCGAAAACCTCATCGATGCACAGGCGACGTTCGACCAGCGTACCAACGAGCCGGTCGTGTCTTTCCGCTTCGACAATCAGGGCGCGACCCGTTTCGGTCAGGCGACGCAGCAAAATGTCGGTCGTCCCTTCGCGATCATTCTCGATGACGAAGTCATTTCGGCACCGCGTATCAATGAGCCGATCCTCGGCGGTTCGGGGCAGATTTCCGGCAATTTCACCATTCAGGGCGCTAACGATCTAGCGGTGCTCCTGCGTGCCGGCGCGCTTCCTGCCGATCTCGACATCATCGAGGAACGTACGGTCGGACCGAGCCTCGGTCAGGATTCGATCGATGCGGGCGTCATGGCGACGATCGTCGGCGGCCTGCTGGTCGTCGCGTCGATGTTCCTGATCTACGGGCGTCTCGGCTTGATCGCCAATATCGCGCTGGTCGCGAACCTCGCCCTTCTTGTCGCCACGCTCACGATATTGGGCGCGACGCTTACGCTGCCGGGCATCGCCGGTATCGTCCTGACGGTTGGCATGGCGGTCGATTCGAACGTGATCATTTTCGAACGCGTTCGCGAAGAGGTTGCGCGAGGGCGATCTTTGATCCAGTCGCTCGACCAGGGCTTTGCCCGCGCGCTTAACACCGTCATCGACGCGAACGTGACCTCGCTGATCGTTGCAGGCATCCTGTTCTACATGGGAACCGGCCCCGTTCGTGGCTTCGCCGTCACGCTGGCCATCGGCATCGTGACGACCGTCTTCACGGCCTACACCTTCACGCGCCTTTTGATCGCGGTATACTGGCTGAAGAAATTCAAGCCGACAAAGCTTCCTGCCGGGCTCGTCCATTATCTGCCGCTTGAAGCCAAGTTGCCGTTCATGAAGTTCCGCAACCTGGCTTTCGCACTCTCGGGTGCGGCGTCCATCGCAGTCGTCGTCATGTTCTTCATGGTGCCGTTCAACTACGGCATCGATTTCCGTGGTGGATCGAGCATCGAGGTGCAGGCACGGTCGGGTACAGCGGATGTCGGTGACGTGCGCGATCGTCTCCTGTCGCTCGACCTCGGCGAGGTTCAGGTTCAGGAGTTTGGCGATCCGAGCGAACTTCTGATCCGCATCGGCACCCAGGACGGCGAGAGCGACACTGCCGAGCAAGCTGCCGTCAATCAGGTGCGCGGCGTTCTGCAGGATGACTACGAGTTCCGCCGCGTGGAGATCGTCGGGCCGACGATTTCCAGCGAATTGGCGCGGACGAGCGCGATCGGCATCATCATGTCCATGATCGGCGTTCTCATCTACATCTGGGTTCGGTTCGAGTGGCAGTTCGGCGTCGGCGCGATCATCTCTACGGCGCATGACGTCGTCATGATGGTGGGGCTTTACCTGTTGCTCGGCCTTGAAATGAACCTGTTGTCGATAGCCGCGATTTTGACGGTGGTGGGTTATTCGATCAACGATACGGTCGTCATCTATGATCGTATTCGCGAGAATCTGCGACGATTCAAGAAGATGCCGCTCGATGACTTGATCAATCTGTCGCTCAACCAGACACTTTCGCGCACGTTGCTGACGGGGCTGACGACGCTTCTGGCGCTGGCTGCCCTCTACTTCTTCGGTGGTGAGGTTCTGGCGGTCTTCGTGTTCCCGATCATCGTCGGTATCTTCATCGGCACCTATTCCTCGGTATTCGTCGCCGGTCCGATGCTGGTCCTCTTCAAGCTGCGGCCGGACATTTTCGACACGGCCGAGGAAAAGGAAAAGGCAGCGAAAGCGCAGGCGCAGCACGACGCAGGGACACAGCTTCCGGCTGGAAGCTGACATGGCCGGCGGCCTGATCATCCGGGATGCGCACTTTCCAGGCCGCGCGCCGATCGATGCCTATGGCAATGGCGGCTTTCGTTTCGCCGACATGTCGCATCGCGGCTCGATCTTGTGCCTGCCATCGGGCATCCATGGCTGGGAGCCCGCCGACTTGAAAGCATTGACGGCGGGTGATTTCGACCGGGTCATCGAGGAAGCGGCCGACATCGAAATCCTGCTCGTCGGCATGGGAACCGATCTGAAGCCTTTGCCAGCGGGGCTACGACAACGCATGCGCGCGGCCGGCATCGGTGCCGATCCGATGTCGACAGGCGCTGCCGTGCGCACCTTCAATGTTCTTCTGGCAGAGGAACGCGCCGTCGCTGCCGCACTGATTGCGGTCGACTGATGGATTTGGCGCAGATGGTGCGGGATGGCGATCCCGATCGCTATTTCGCTACGCTTTTTGCGCCAGCCGACAAGCGCGAGCCCCTATTTGCGCTTTACGCTTTCGATGCCGAGATCGCTTCGCTTCGCCATAAGGTTCGCGAGGGCATGGCCGGCGAAATTCGCCTGCGCTGGTGGGCCGATGCACTCACCACGCCCATTTCGGAACGCTCCGGCAACCCCTTGGCGGATGCCTTGAAGGAGACGATCGAACGGCACAATCTACCCCGTGCAGCGTTCGACACTTATCTCGATGCCCGGATCGCGGATCTTTACGACGACCCGCTCTTAACGCGCGCCGATCTCGAGGCATATGCGGGCCAGACGGAGGGGCTGATCATGCAGCTTGCCTGCCTTATCCTCGATCGCGAACAGGCTCACCTTGCCGCAGACGCGTGCGGGCATGGGGCATGCCTTGCAGTGCTCGACCGGCTTTTGCGCAACGATCTTCATCCGCGCGCGCTGGTACCGGACGATATTCTGAGGTCGGCGGGTATCGACAGGACGGATGGCGAAAGCTCGCCATCTGAAACTCTCGTTTCTGCCATCGATGCATTCGCCATGGAGCACGCAGGTGCATTTCGCCACGCCGTCGCGACTGTTCCCGGAGAACTTTCGCCCGCTTTTCTTCACCTTGCACCGCGCCTGCGACCGGGGGCCCGACCGGGGCGGTTGCGCCGGCAATGGTCTGTGTTGAAGGTCGCAACGCGCGGTTGGCCGCAGCCGCGATAGCTCTATTCGGCAGCCTGCACGGCAGGCGCGACACCGAGCCATGCGCGCGCATCGCTCAAGGCGCGCGCGCTCATCGCCTTCTTCTTCGCAACCGATTTGTCCTTGCCGCGAAAACGCCCTTCGAAACCGTCGGGCTTAAGCTTGGTGCCGGGATCGAGCGGCGGGAAGAGGCCGAAATTGACGTTCATCGGCTGGAACGAGCGCTTGCCCGGCTCATCGTCGGATGTGATGTGCCCGCCCGTAATATGGTTGAGCAGAGCACCGAAAGCAGTTGTTACGGGCGGCAGGGGCAGCGGGTTGCCCATGCGCTCCGCAGCGGCGAAGCGGCCGGCCAGAAGTCCGATGGCGGCGCTTTCCACGTAACCTTCGCAGCCGGTGATCTGGCCGGCAAAACGCAGGCCCGGCCGCGACTTCAGTTGCAGCGAGCCGTCGAGCAGCGTCGGCGAATTCAAATAGGTGTTGCGGTGCAGCCCGCCGAGCCGTGCGAACTCGGCATTTTCCATACCGGGAATCATCCTGAAGATGCTCGCCTGCTCGGCATATTTCAGCTTCGTCTGGAAGCCGACCATGTTGTAGAGCGTGCCGAGTGCGTTGTCCTGGCGAAGCTGGACGACCGCGTAGGCCTTGACGTCGGGGTTGTGTTCGTTGGTCAGGCCCATCGGCTTCATCGGGCCGTGACGCAACGTTTCGACGCCGCGTTCGGCCATGATCTCGATCGGCAGGCAGCCATCGAAATACGGCGTGCCTTCCCATTCCTTGAACTCGGTTTTGCCGCCGTCGATCAGCGCCTGGACGAAGGCAAAGTACTGGTCCTTGTCCATCGGGCAGTTGATGTAATCCTTGCCAGTTCCGCCGGGTCCGACCTTGTCGTAGCGCGACTGGAACCAGCAGACGTCCATGTCGAGGGAATCGAAATAGACGATGGGCGCGATGGCGTCGAAAAAGGCCAGCGCGTCCGCACCGGTAGCCGTTGCGATCGCATTGGCCAGCGAGGGCGCTGTGAGCGGCCCGGTCGCGATGATGGTCTGGTCCCAATCGGAAGGCGGCAAGCCATCGACTTCCTCGCGGCGGATGGTGATCAGCGGATGAGCTTCGAGCTTTTGCGTCACCGCGTCGGAAAACCCGTCGCGATCGACCGCAAGCGCGCCGCCGGCCGGGACCTGGTTGGCGTCACCGCAGGCCATGATGAGCGAGTTTGCAAGCCGCATTTCCGCGTGCAGCACACCGACTGCGTTGGTCTCGGCGTCGTCCGATCGGAACGAATTTGAACAGACGAGTTCGGCAAGCCCCTCGGTCTTATGGGCGTCGGTTCCACGAACGGGGCGCATTTCATGCAGAATGACGGGCACGCCGGCCTGCGCGAGCTGCCAGGACGCTTCGGAACCGGCGAGGCCACCGCCGACGACATGTACGGGTTTTTGGGTCATGCGGCGAGATAATCCGAACGCCGGTGCTTTGCAAATCAAAGCTTCGCAAGCAGACTTCGAAAAAAATGCCCTCCCGAAACGCACGACACCCGCCGGGGAGGGAACCGGCGGGTGTCGCTGTTGGGGACCGACGCGTTGGGAGGAGGAAAACACGCCGGTCGTCGCGCTCAAGCCCTTTGGGAGGAGGTAAGGGCGAGCGGAGCTACTGAAATGTCTTAGACGGCCTTGCGGGCGACGAAAGGAATGTCGCCGCGGGCGATGCCGAGGTCGTTCAGTTCGCGGTTGGACAGGCGGCTCAACTCGTTGACGGTGTCACGGTAGCGGCGCCAGTTGCGGTAGTTGCGGATCAGGTTCATGTTCTTGCTCGTTCGTTTTCAGTTGTTCTTGCTGTATGGCGTGCAAATAATCGAGCAGCCTGCCTATTTGAAGTGCAGTTTCTGCATGCCTCATTTGCAATTGTGCATTGCAGCATTAACGCGCCTCAACGCTTATGGCTTAATTTTGAGGCAGCCATGGTTTCGTCGCAATCGCGCGGCGTCTGAAAGCCCGCTGAGTATGGGCTTGAAGGGAGAGGGATGTTTCCGCAACGACGCATTGTGCAGCGCGAAATAGATCACTGGGAAAAGCGTGGCCTTATCGATCGGGCGATCGGCGATCGGCTGCGCGCAGACATCAGTTCCCGCCATGTCGGCGGCGTACGCGTGGTCGAAACGCTCGTCGTCATGTCAGCGGTCCTGTTCGCCGCCGCAATCCTCATCTTTGTCGCAGCAAACTGGGACGCGATTCCGCGCATCGTACGCTGTGCGCTCCTTGCCGCCACCATCCTGGCGGCCAATACCGGCGGAGCCTGGCAAAAGGCGCGCGGCAACAAGCACGTGGCCGAAGGACTCTGGATTGTCGGGGCGGCTGCCTTCGGAGCGTCGATCGCGCTGGTCGGCCAGATGTATCATCTGTCGGGCGACGCGGCCGGCGCGTTTTTGACCTGGTATATCGCGACCGCAGTGTCCGCCGTCGCATTCTCGTCGCGCGCGCTCACGGTCGCCTGCGTTGGTCTCTCGGTAGCGTGGGCGATCGCATATTGGGGGCAGACTTATGCGATCTTCACCTCCTATCACAACGCGAACCACTTTTACCCGCTTCTGCTTGCCGGGGCTTACGCCATCTCATTTCGGACTGGAAGCGCACTGGCGCGCCACGCGGCAATGGTGGCGCTGGCGCTCTATTTCGCCATGCTGTTCGATGACTGGGGCGTGTGGTTTGCCGCAGGGCTGCTGATCGTCACAACCGCTTTGTTCGCTGCCGCCATACGCATGCCCGATCCGTTCGAGCGCATGTTGCGACTGGGCGGCAGACTGCCTATCCATCTGCTTCTTTATGCCATGCTGGCAGCGACGATGTTGCATTCGGAATGGTACGAGGGTGTGGAACTTGCAATCCTGGCTGCTTTTCTCCTGGTGATGCTTGTCGGCGTGCTGTTGATGGGCGGCCGCGAAAGCCGGGCCATTCGCGGCCTCGTCTATACGGCCTTCGCGGCCGAGCTTTCCTTTGTCTATATCCGCATGATCGGCACGATGTTGTCGACCGCTGGTTTCCTGCTGATCGCGGCGCTTGCCTTTGCGATATTCGCATTCGCCGTCTCACGTTTCGAGCGCCGGTTGGCCGGGGAGGCGGCTTCATGAAAAAGCTGCCATCCATCATTTTGACCGCCGTCGTCATCTCCTTGCTGCAGATCGCCTTCATCGGATGGATGATCGCCGGCCGGGCCGCCATTTTGCGTGACGGAACGGATGTGACCATGGTCGTCGAGCCGATCGATCCGCGCGACCTCCTGCGCGGCGACTATGTCGTGCTTTCCTATCCTGTATCGGCGTTGCGCGGCGATCTTGCGCCGAAAGGCGCAAGAGCTGGCGACACGATTTATGTGCGGGTCGCACCGGCTGAAGACGGCACATTTCGGCCGATCGCGGCGCGGATGGGTTCACCGCCGGAAGCTGCACTTCAGGAAGGCGAAGTGGATATTCGCGGTGCGGTGCGCAGTTCCATCTTCGGCATGGTGCGATCAGATTTCGGGATCGAGCGCTTCTACGTGCCGGAGGGTGAAGGCCGCGGCATAGAGGGGAATATGCGGCAGGATCGGTTCGAGGTCGTCGTTGCCGTTGCAGCCGACGGGTCCGCGCAAATCCGCTCGCTGCTGCACGAAGGCGTGCCCATCTATAGCGATCCGGTTTTTTGACAGCCGGCAATCGTCAGAAAAAAGCCGGTTTTGACGGCAAATTTCCTTTGATCGATAGGTAGCCGATGATATAGACCACCCGATTTCAAGGGCTGACTGCTGGTGAAGCGGGTGTGGCGGAATTGGCAGACGCACTTGGTTTAGGTCCAAGCGCTGAAAAGCGTGGGGGTTCAAGTCCCTCCACCCGCACCAACGGGCACCCTGAGAATGAACGCAGAGTCGGAGTGAGCGCACCGGTTTCGTCGTGCGATCCGGCTCAGGCCAATACGAATTCAGCACGCTGGGCGGCGCGTCGTCGCGACAGCAGCATGCGATAAGAAGGTGAGAGATGCAGGTAACCGAAACGCTCAATTCCGGGCTCAAGCGCCAGATCAAGGTGTCCGTGCCCGCCAAGGACATGGAAGCCAAGCTTTTGGAGCGTCTGTCCGACGCCAAGGGCAAGGTTCGCATCAACGGATTCCGTCCCGGCAAGGTGCCGGTGCAGCACCTGCGCCAAATGTATGGCCGCTCCTTCATGGCCGAGGTCGTCAACGAGATCATCTCGTCTTCGCCGCGCAACATCCTTGCCGAGCGTGGTGAAAAGGCTGCGATGCAGCCCGAGATCACCATGACCGAGGACGAGAAGGAAGCCGAGAAGATCCTCAATGGCGGCGAGGATTTCGAATTCTCGATCGACTACGAGGTCATTCCGGCGATCGAGGAAAAGGACCTTTCGGGCATCAAGATCACCCGCCAGGTCTATGACGTTCCCGAAAGCGAGATCGAGGAGCAGGTCAAGCAGGTTGCGTCGTCCGCGCGCACCTACGAGACCAAGAAAGGCAAGGCCGCCGATGGCGACCGCGTCACGATCGATTTCGTCGGCAAGATCGACGGCGAAGCTTTCGACGGCGGTTCGGCCGAAGACGCCAACCTCGTGCTTGGCTCCAACCAGTTCATCCCCGGATTCGAGGAACAGGTCGTTGGCCTGAAGGCTGGCGAGGAGAAGACCATCACGGTCACGTTCCCGGCCGATTACGGCGCGCAGAACCTTGCAGGCAAGGAAGCGACCTTCGACGTGACCGTCAAGGAAGTCGCAGCCGCCGGCGATCTGGAGATCAACGACGAAGTCGCGCAGCAGCTCGGTCTCGAATCGGCTGAAAAGCTCCGCGAAGTCGTGAAGGGCCAGATCGAGAGCCAGTTCGGTTCGATCACCCGCCAGAAGGCTAAGCGCCAGCTTCTCGACGCGCTCGACGAAGAATACAAGTTCGAGGCGCCCTCTAAGCTCGTCGAAGCCGAGTTCAACAATATCTGGACGCAGGTCACACGCGACCTCGAGCAGGCCGGCCGCTCCTTCGAAGACGAAGAGACGACGGAAGACGAGGCCCGCACCGAGTATCAGCGCCTTGCCGAGCGCCGCGTGCGCCTCGGTCTGGTCCTTGCCGAAATCGGTGAGAAGGCCGGTGTGCAGGTTTCGGACGACGAACTCCAGCGCGCTCTGTTCGAGCAGATCCGCCGCGTTCCGCAACACCAGCAGCAGGAAGTCTACGACTTCTACCGCAACAATCCGGGCGCTCTGGCCAACATTCGCGCACCGCTCTTCGAGGAAAAGGTGGTCGACCATCTCCTCAACGAAGTGAAGGTCGACGACGTCAAGGTGACGCGCGAGGAGCTTCTGGCCGAGGACGAGGACGAAGCGGGCGACAAGCCGGCCGCCGAAAAGAAGGCTGCTCCGAAGAAGAAGGCTGCGGCGAAGGACAAGGCCGAAGACGGCGAGAAGGCCGAGAAGAAGGCCGCGCCGAAGAAAAAGGCTGCCAAGAAGGACGAGGCTTCCGAGTAAGTCCCTCCCGAGAAAAACGACATCAAGGGGCCGCGTGGCCCCTTTTTGTTTTCTGGCCGCATCGGCCTTCCATTTTGCACAATCGCGCACGACATTGCGCACCGGACGGACAAGGGGATTCGCGGATGCGTCGATTGATCTTGGGTTTGACTTTGGCAGGAACGGCGCTCGCAAGCAGCCTTGTGTATGCGCAGGAGAACGAGGGGCGGGGTCTTCTCGACCTTTTCGGACTTCGCGGCGCGCAGGAGCAGGCCGAGGAAAGCCAGCCCCAGGATGATGCCGCGCAGCGCAGGCTCCCCTTCAGCCGCGACGAGGTGCAACTTTCCTATGCGCCACTGGTCGCTGAAGCCGGACCTGCTGTCGTCAACGTCTATGCTTCGCAGCAGGTGCAGGCGCGTTCGCCGTTCCGAGGCGATCCGTTCTTCGAGCAGTTCTTCAACCGTCAGATGCCGCCGCGCGTCCAGTCGTCGCTTGGTTCGGGCGTCATGGTGGACGCGTCGGGCTATGTGGTGACGAACAATCACGTTATCCGGGACGCCGACGAGGTGCGTATCGCGCTGCCGGACGGGCGCGAGTACCAGAGCGAAATCCTGCTGCGCGACGAGTCGCTCGATCTGGCCGTCCTGAAAATCGAGGGCGACGAGGACTTCGCTTCGATCGCACTCGGTGATTCCGATGCGCTCGCAGTCGGCGATCTGGTACTGGCGATCGGCAATCCGTTCGGCGTCGGCCAGACGACGACGAGCGGCATCGTTTCAGCACTCGCACGCACCCATATCGGAATTTCCGATTTCGGCTTCTTCATCCAGACCGACGCGGCGATCAATCCGGGCAATTCGGGCGGTGCGCTCGTCAATATGGGCGGCGAAATCATCGGCATCAACACGGCGATCTTCAGCCAATCGGGCGGGTCTGTCGGCATCGGTTTCGCCATTCCGTCGAACATGGTGCGCGCCGTAGTCGACGCGGCGAGATCTGGCGCGGATTTCTTCGAGCGGCCTTATATCGGAGCCGGATTCGATCCTGTCACGGCCCAGATCGCCGATGCGCTCGGCATGGCGCGCCCGCGCGGCGCGCTCGTCTCCAGCGTGACGCCTGACAGCCCGGCAGCCAATGGCGGCCTTCGCCCCGGTGATGTGGTCCTGTCGCTCAATGGCCGCGCCATCGAGCATCCCGATGCACTCGGCTACCGTCTGGCAACGCTTTCGGTCGGCTCCACCGCTGAACTGAGCGTGCTGAGCCAGTCGCAGGAACGGACCGTCGAAGTGGAATTGATCCGCGCGCCAGAAGGCGTCGACGGTGCAGAAAGCCGGATCGACGGCAGCAGTCCCTTTGCGGGCGCAACGGTTGCCAGCCTGTCGCCACGTATTGCCCAGCGCCTTCGCCTGCCCGAACAGGCGCGCGGCGTCGTCGTTACCGATATTGCGCGCAACTCACCGGCCGCAAGCCTCGGGCTACGCCGCGGCGATATCGTCCATGAGGTCAACGGCACGCAGATCGATTCGACCGACGCTCTCGAACAGGTGGCATCGGAACAGACCCGCTGGTGGCGCTTTACACTGGAGCGCGACGGGCGTCTTCTGCGCCAGGCAATGCGATACTGACGGATGCGGATTTGGCCGACCTTTTCAATCGTGACGACGAGAATGGTAAAGCAGCGCCGATAGGCCAGCCGCTGGCCGACCGGCTGCGACCGCAAAAGCTTGGCGACGTCGTCGGACAGGAACATTTGACGGGCGAGGGCGGAGCGCTGACGCGTCTTTTGCGCTCCGGCACGCTCGGCTCGATGATCTTCTGGGGGCCTCCCGGAACGGGCAAGACGACCGTCGCGCGTCTTCTGGCCGGTGAAACGGGACTGGCTTTCGAACAGATATTGGCGATCTTTTCCGGCGTTGCCGACCTGAAAAAAGTGTTCGAGGCAGCGCGCTTGCGCCGAAGTCAGGGGCGGCAAACACTCCTCTTCGTCGACGAGATTCACCGCTTCAACCGCGCGCAGCAGGATTCCTTCCTGCCCGTCATGGAAGACGGTACGGTCATTCTCGTCGGTGCGACGACCGAGAACCCGTCCTTCGAACTCAACGCGGCGCTTTTGTCACGCGCGCGTGTCCTGACCTTCCATTCGCTCGACGGCGAGGCGATCGCGAAGCTGCTCGATCGCGCCGAGGAAACGGAAGGCCGCAAGCTGCCGCTAGACGAGGAAGCGCGGGCCGTCCTTTTGCGCATGGCAGATGGTGACGGACGCGCGGCGCTGACGCTTGCCGAGGAGATCTGGCGGGCGGCGTCTGGCGACGAGATTTTCGACGCGGAAGGCCTGCAACGCATCGTTCAGCGCCGCGCGCCGGTCTACGACAAGAGCCAGGACGGGCACTACAACCTGATCTCGGCCTTGCACAAATCCGTTCGCGGTTCCGACCCTGACGCTGCGCTCTATTATCTGGCGCGTATGCTCGATGCGGGTGAAGACCCGCTTTATCTCGGCCGGCGGCTCGTGCGCATGGCGAGCGAGGACATCGGACTTGCCGACCCGCAGGCGCTTGCGATCACGCTCGCGGCCAAGGACGCCTACGATTATCTCGGTTCGCCCGAGGGTGAACTGGCGCTTGCCGAAGCCTGCGTCTACCTCGCCACCGCGCCGAAATCCAACGGCGTCTATGTCGCCTATAAAGCGGCAATGCGCGCGGCGAAGGAGCACGGTTCGCTGCTGCCTCCCAAGCACATCCTCAACGCGCCGACCAAGCTGATGAAATCGGAAGGCTATGGCGGCGGCTACGAATACGACCACGATGCGCCCGATGCGTTTTCCGGCCAGGACTATTTTCCCGAAGCGCTCGGGCGACAGAAATTTTACGATCCGCCCGATCGCGGTTTCGAGCGCGACATCCGCAAGCGGCTCGACTGGTGGGACAGGCTGCGTCGCGAACGGCAGGCGAAATAGGGACGAGGCATCGGGATGGTTCATCTGCTGATCGTCGCCGCAGGCGGAGCGCTCGGCGCCGGACTACGCCATCTGGTGAACCTTGCCGCGCTGCGCTGGTTCGGGCCGGGCTTTCCGCTGGGCACGCTCACCGTCAACATTCTCGGTTGCCTCGCGATGGGCGTCTTCGTCGAGATGCTTGCGCGCCGTTTCGGCGGTTCGGCAGAATTGCGCCTGTTCATCGCCACCGGTTTCCTCGGCGGGTTCACGACGTTCTCGGCATTTTCGCTCGATTTCGCCGTGCTGTACGAGCGTGGAGCTTTGATGCAGGCAGGGTTTTATGTAGCCGCCAGCGTCCTTCTGTCCCTTGCGGTGGTCTTCGGGGGAATGTGGCTCGCAAGAACGCTCGCCTGATGCTATCTGCGCTGCTTGATGAAAGGCAGGCAAATGGCAGGCGTCGAACAGGTCGTGGTGGAAAAGGACGAGGCGGGCATGCGTATCGACCGCTGGTTCAAGGCACATTATCCGGGCCTTGGCTTCGGTCCGCTGCAAAAACTTCTCCGTTCGGGGCAGATTCGCGTCGATGGCGGCCGCGTCAAGTCCGACACGCGCCTTCAGCCCGGCCAGCAGGTTCGCGTGCCGCCGATCGGTGTCGACCGCACGGATTCCGGCCCGGTTACGGCACGCACGATGCGCAATCAGGACGACGGCGACGTGCTCGCGAAGATGACGCTTTACGAGGACAAGAAGGTCATCGTGCTCGACAAACCGGCCGGCCTTGCCGTGCAGGGCGGCTCGGGCATCACGCGCAGCGTCGATTCCATGTTGGAGGCCTTGCGAAACCAGAAGGGTGAAAAGCCGCGCCTCGTCCATCGTCTCGATCGCGACACGTCCGGCGTTTTGGTGGTCGCGCGCACCCGCCTTGCAGCGATGAAACTGGCCGAGGCGTTTCGTCATCGCGAGACCAAGAAAACCTACTGGGCCTTGGTCAAGGGTGTGCCGCCCAAGCGGGAAGATCGTATCTCGACATGGCTGGTCAAGGAGCAGACGCTCGATGGCGACCGCATGCGCGTCGCCGACCACGGCGAAAAGGGCGCGGATCACGCCATTTCTTTCTACCGTATCGTCGAGCAGGCGGCGCAAACGATGTCGTGGCTGGAGATGGAGCCTTATACGGGCCGCACGCACCAGCTTCGCGTTCATGCCGCCCATATCGGCTGCCCGATACTCGGCGACCCGAAATATTTCGAGGCCGACCAGAACTGGGATTTTCCCGGCGGCATGCAAAAGCGGCTGCATCTTCATGCCCGGCGGATCGTCATTCCACATCCCGACGGTGGCAAGATCGATGTAACGGCGCCGCTTTCACCCCATATGAAGCAAAGCTGGAACCTGCTCGGTTTCGAAGAAGAAAGCGCCGAATGAGGTCGATGCATGCGTGACGTTCTCGGAAATCTGGACACGCCGTTCGCGTCGGACGAAAATCCCATGAAGCGCGCGCAAAAACAGATGCGCACGCCTTTGCCGAAGCGCTTCTACAGGCAAGTCGACGTGCGTCGGGACGCGGCAAGCGAAGGCTGGGCCGTGGAACTCGACGGCAAGCCTGTGCGCACGCCGGGCAGGGCGCTTCTCGCGTTGCCGACGGAAGCTGCGGCGCGTCTCGTTGCCGAGGAATTTGACGCGCAGAAGGACGAGATCAATCCGTTCGACATGCCGGTTCTGCGCATCGCCAATACGGCGATCGACGGTGTTTCGACCGATACGCAGGCGGTGCTGGAAGACATCCTGCGTTATTCGTCCACCGATCTCGTCTGCTACCGCGCGGACGGACCCGAAAGCCTCGTCGAGCGCCAGAGCGAGGCGTGGGACGGGGTGATCGACTGGGCAAGGGCGTCACTTGGCGCGCGCTTCGTGCTGGCCGAAGGCGTGATTCACGTCGAGCAGCCGCGCGAGGCGATCGGTGCGGTTGGCATCCATCTGAAGCTGCGCGAGGAGCCGTTCAGGCTTTCCGCTCTTCATGTCATGACGACGCTGACCGGCTCGGCGTTGATCGCACTTGCCATGGATGCGGGCGAACTGACGCCCGAAGAAGGCTGGGCCGCCGCCCATGTCGACGAGGACTGGAATATCGCCCAGTGGGGCGAAGACGCGGAAGCCGCGAAGATGCGCGCGGCGAAAAAACGCGACCTGTTGGCCGCCGCGCGTCTGATCGCCGCTCTCGGTTAAGGTTTAGGCAGCCGGTGGCGCGTCGCAGGCGCGGCGCGTGATCGAGCGGTTCATCGCATCGATCTGACCGACCGCAAGACCCTGTTCACGCGTTTCCTGACCGCGCATATCGGGAATGAACGGCCCGACCCCCATGAAACGTGATTCGGTGCGCGGCGTGCGCTGAACGCCAGTCGACAGCCCGTGACGCGTGGCTAACGCGTTTCGTTCCGCGATGAGCTGCGGGCAGGGCGTATCGTCGTAGCGAATCGAATTGATGACCTCCGCTTCGTGTCCCTCGTCGAGCGTCGTGCAGCCCGAAACGACCGAGAGAAAAAGGACGAGGGAAAGGGTCTTGCGCATTGATCCGCCGGGTCTGAAGAAGTCGGCGGCCATAATGCACGGATTCAAAGTGTGTTCCAGCGGCATTCATCCCGGCATCGCGATTCCGCCCCATTCGATGTTACAAGCGGTCGTGATGCGGATTCGGGGTGTTTCCGTACGAACTGAAATTCTGGAGGGACGCATGTCTTCGATGAAGCTCGCCGCCGCCACAACGGCACTCATTTTCGTTGCCGGTTGCACGACCGATCCATTTACCGGCGAACAGCGCCTTTCGAGCACGGCTGGCGGCGTCGGCATAGGTGCAGGCCTCGGTGCGCTCGCAGGTCTAGCGGTAGGCGGCAGCCCGCGCGCGCAGCGTAACGCAGTGCTGATCGGTGCCGGCGTCGGCGCATTGGCGGGTGGTGCCGTCGGCAATTACATGGACCGGCAGGAAAACGAACTGCGCGAGCAGTTGCAGGGAACAGGCGTTTCTGTGACCCGAAACGGCGACCAGATCATCCTCAACATGCCTTCCAACGTCACCTTTGATACCGATCAGGACCAGGTGCGTTCGGAATTCTACAGCACGCTGAATTCGGTCGGTCTCGTCCTTCGCCGCTTCCCGCAGACGATCGTGGACGTCAACGGCCACACCGATTCGACCGGCAGCCGCCAGCACAATCAGGGCCTGTCGGAGCGCCGGGCGCTTTCGGTCGCCAACTATCTCAACTCGCAGGGCACCGATGGCCGCCGCTTTGCCGTCAACGGTTTCGCAGATACCCAGCCGGTCGCTTCCAACGCGACGCCGGAAGGCCGCCAGCAGAATCGCCGTGTGGAAATCCATCTTTCGCCGATCACCTGATCGGATTTTCGGAACAGAAAAAAGCCCCGGTCAAGCCGGGGCTTTTTTGTTTTGCGGTTTGTGATCGCTCAAAGCGCCTTGGCGATCCTTGCGGCGAGGCGGGCGTTGTTCTCGACCAGCGCGATGTTCGTCTTAAGGCTTGCGCCATCGGTCAGTTCGAGAATGCGGCCAAGCAGATAGGGCGTGACGGCCTTGCCCGAAATACCGTTCGGACCAAGCTCGCTCTGCGCTTTTTCAATGTGGGTGGCCATGATGTCGGCTGCGATTTCTTGATCGCTCGGCACCGGATTGGCGATCAACATGCCGCCGCCCAGCCCGAGTTCCTGCCGGGCGACGTGAAACGCGGCTATGTCGCTCGGTTCATCGAGGCGCAAGGGTGCGGACAGCGTCGACGACGAGGACCAGAAGGCGGGCATCACATCCGTGCGGTATCCGACGACGGGGACACCGCGCGTCTCCAGAACTTCCAGCGTCTTTTCGCCATCGAGGATCGCCTTCGGTCCAGCCGACACGACGATGACCGGCGTGCGCGCCAATTCGTCGAGGTCGGCCGATATGTCGAAACTCGTTTCCGCGCCCTTGTGGACGCCTCCGATACCACCGGTCGCAAAGACCTGGATGCCGGCCAGCGAAGCCGCAATCATGGTTGCGGCGACCGTCGTACCGCCGGTTCTTTTCTGCGAGACGGCGAAGGCAAGGTCCGCGCGCGACAATTTCATGGCGCCCGTCGTTTGCGCCAATGCGTCGCGCTCGGCTTGCGAAAGCCCGATCCGGATTCGCCCGTCCATCACAGCGATTGTGGCCGGCACCGCCTCTTCCTCGCGAATGATCTCTTCCACACGCGCGGCCATTTGCGCATTTTGCGGATAAGGCATGCCATGCGTGATGATGGTGCTTTCGAGCGCGACCACGGGCTTGCCCGCCTCGAGCGCTGCGGCAACCTCGGGTGCGAAATCGATCTGGGACGACATCATGTCATGCTCCGGCTGGTTGGGGGATTTCGGCTAGCCGCCGTTCTAGGTCTTCGTCCGTGAAATCGGCGACGACGTTTTCGCTTTCGACGGTCAGCGACGCCGCGGCGATGCCATGACGCACGGCTTGCGCGAAGTCCAGCCCCTGAATGAGGCGTAACATCGTCACACCCGCGAGCGAATCGCCCGCTCCCGTGACATCGCGGACTTTTGTTGACACGAAGGGCGGCAGCGTCGAAACGCGCCCGCCGTCGATTGCGATAAGCGGTGCGCTTCCCGATGTGACGACTGCGCGTTGCACGCCCATCTTCATCAGCTTTGCAGCGAGTTCTTCGCTGGTGGCGCTCACGTCCGCGTCAGTCAGGGCACGCGCTTCGTTCTGGTTCATGAACAGCGCCGACAAAGTGGACAGGACAGGTTTCAGGCGCACGACTTTCGCGGGCGATATCGCGATTGCGAAAATCTGCTTGTCCGAAACACTTGCAGTTAATCGCTCCAGCGCCGCTTGCGGCAGATTCGCATCCGTCAAAATGCAGTCGGCGTGCGGAACGGCGTCGCGAAACGGATGGCGGCGCAACTGTTTTTCGAACGCGAGTTCGTAAAGGTTCATATCGGCAAAGCCGCAGACGAGTTCGCCGTCCTCACGCAGGATCGCAGTATAACTCGGGGTCTGACGATCGAGGAACGTGGCGGAAAGATCGGATATGCCTGCGTCGGCGATCGCGCCTGCAACCGTCTGCCCGGCCAGATCGCCGCCGCGCACCGACAGCATCGCGCCCGCCGCGCCGAGCCGGCAGGCGTTGCGCAATGCGTTGAACGCGCCGCCGCCGATCTCCTCACGCATCGTCCCGGGATTGGATGCACCTTCGACATAGGCGCCCGTCACGGTCCCGCGCCGGTCTACATGCGCCCCACCCACAGCCAGAATCAGAGGACGTTCATTCAGCGTCATGCGCGCCCGCTCATGCGGTTCGATCCTGGGAGAACGAGCGACATGAAATGACGCACCGGCAAGAACATAGTTCGAACATAAATGCCGAAATGCTTATCTATCAATGATTTAATCCCTCTTGCACAAAGAGAACAAAAAAGGTACAAAAATTCGAGGGACACCGAACTGTCCACTTTCGCTGACCATCATGGGATATGTATCATGGCTCAGAATTCATTGCGGCTTGTAGAGGACAGAACTGTGGACAAGACAAAGGCACTCGACGCTGCGCTTTCGCAGATCGAGCGTGCGTTCGGCAAGGGCTCGATCATGCGGCTCGGCGCGAACGAACAGGTGGTGGAGATCGAGACGGTGCCGACCGGCTCGCTCGGTCTCGATATCGCGCTCGGTGTCGGTGGATTGCCCAAGGGGCGCATCATCGAGATTTACGGCCCGGAAAGCTCGGGCAAGACGACGCTCGCGCTTCACACGGTCGCCGAGGCTCAGAAGAAGGGCGGCATCTGCGCCTTCGTCGATGCTGAACACGCGCTCGATCCGGTCTATGCCCGCAAGCTGGGCGTCGATCTTGAAAACCTTCTGATCTCGCAGCCCGATACGGGCGAACAGGCGCTCGAAATCTGCGACACGCTGGTACGCTCTGGTGCGATCGACGTTCTCGTCATCGATTCGGTGGCGGCTTTGACGCCACGCGCGGAAATCGAGGGCGAGATGGGCGATTCGCTGCCAGGCCTTCAGGCTCGCCTGATGAGCCAAGCGCTGCGCAAGCTGACGGCCTCGATCTCGCGCTCGAACTGCATGGTCATCTTCATCAACCAGATCCGCATGAAGATCGGCGTCATGTTCGGTTCGCCCGAGACGACGACGGGCGGCAACGCGCTCAAGTTCTACGCCTCCGTTCGTCTCGACATCCGCCGGATCGGTTCGGTCAAGGATCGCGACGAAGTCGTCGGCAACCAGACCCGCGTCAAGGTGGTCAAGAACAAGCTGGCTCCGCCCTTCAAGCAGGTCGAATTCGACATCATGTATGGCGAGGGCGTGTCTAAGACCGGCGAACTTGTCGATCTCGGCGTCAAGGCGGGAATCGTCGAAAAGTCCGGTGCATGGTTCTCCTACAATTCGCAGCGCCTCGGGCAGGGGCGCGAGAACGCCAAGCAGTTCCTGCGCGATAACCCGGAAACGATGCGCGAGATCGAATTGGCGCTGCGCCAGAATGCCGGGCTGATCGCGGAGAAGTTTCTCGATGAAGGCAAGCCGGAAGATGGCGACGGCGATTTCGACGATGCCTCCGGCATGTAAAATCTGACTTTCGGTCGGGATAGGAAAGCCGTCGGCTTGAAGCCGGCGGCTTTTTGTTTGATAGGCAATCGTTGCAGGCTGCCGGATTTCTGGACAGTACATGTACCTGACGGTAAAAGGCCATTCCTTCCCGCAAAGCGGGACCCAGCCAGCACGTAAGGGTTCACCAGATGAGTGGCGTCAACGAAATCCGATCGACCTTCCTCGACTACTTCCGGAAGAACGGTCACGAGGCGGTCGCGTCCAGCCCGCTCGTGCCGCGCAACGATCCGACGTTGATGTTCACCAATGCGGGCATGGTGCAGTTCAAGAACGTCTTCACGGGACTTGAAACGCGTTCCTATTCGCGCGCGACGACCGCGCAGAAAGTGGTGCGGGCAGGCGGCAAGCACAACGACCTCGACAATGTCGGTTACACCGCGCGCCATCTCACTTTTTTCGAGATGCTCGGCAATTTCTCGTTCGGGGACTATTTCAAGGAACACGCTATCGAGCTTGCGTGGAACCTCGTCACCAAGGAGTTCGACCTTCCGAAGGACAAGCTTCTCGTCACCGTCTACCACACGGACGACGAGGCGGCGAACCACTGGAAGAAGATCGCGGGTTTCCCGGATGAACGCATCATCCGCATTCCGACCAGCGATAATTTCTGGGCGATGGGGGACACCGGTCCCTGCGGTCCCTGTTCGGAAATCTTCATCGATCGGGGCGAGCATATCTGGGGCGGTCCGCCCGGAAGCCCCGAAGAAGACGGCGACCGGTTTCTGGAATTCTGGAACCTCGTCTTTATGCAGTTCGAGCAGACCCAGCCGGGCGTGCAGGAGCCGCTTCCGCGCCCGTCCATCGATACCGGCATGGGACTGGAGCGGATGGCCTCGATTCTGCAAGGCGTCGAGAGCGTTTTCGAGACAGACCTTTTCCGTCATCTGATCGACGCGACCGCGTCAGCGCTCGGCAGGGCACCGAATTCCGAGACGATCGCGTCGTTTCGCGTCATCGCAGATCATCTGCGTTCGTCCTGCTTCCTGATTGCTGACGGTGTTCTGCCGTCGAACGAGGGGCGGGGTTACGTGCTCCGCCGTATCATGCGTCGTGCGATGCGCCACGGCCAGTTGCTCGGCGCGTCCGACCCGCTGATGCACAAGCTCGTGCCGGCGTTGGTCCGCGAGATGGGACAGGCCTACCCCGAGCTCGGTCGCGCCGAGGCGCTGATCACTGAGACACTGAAACTCGAAGAATCGCGGTTCCGCAGGACGTTGGCGCGTGGACTTGGCTTGCTATCGGACGCGTCCGAAAATCTCGCGCAGGGCGACATGCTTGACGGTGAAACCGCGTTCAAGCTTTACGATACGTTCGGCTTCCCGCTCGATCTGACGCAGGATGCGCTGCGCCAGCGCGGCATTTCCGTCGACCTTTCCGGCTTTACCGATGCGATGGAACGTCAAAAGGCCGAGGCGCGCGCCAACTGGGCCGGCTCGGGCGAGGCGGCGACGGAAACCGTCTGGTTCGGCCTGCGCGACAGGCTGGGTGCGACGGAATTCCTCGGATACGATATGGAAGCCGCCGAAGGCGTCATCGCGGCGCTCGTCATGAACGGTGCGCCCGTCGACAGGGCCGGCGCGGGCGAGGAGGTCGCAATCCTGACGAACCAGACGCCGTTCTATGGCGAGTCGGGCGGTCAGGTTGGCGATACCGGCACGATTTCGGGCGACGGCTTTTCGGTCGATATTACGGATACGCAGAAGAAGGCGGATGGCCTCTTCGTGCATCTGGGCCGTGTTTCGGAAGGGTCGCTGAAGGTCGGTGACGAAGTCGAACTCAAAGTCGATGCGTCGCGTCGCGCCCGCATCCGCCGCAATCACTCGGCCACGCATCTCGTGCATGAGGCGTTGCGCGAAGTGCTCGGCACGCATGTCGCGCAAAAAGGCTCGCTCGTTGCGTCCGAGCGACTGCGCTTCGACTTTTCGCACCAAAAACCTATCGCGTCGGACGAACTTTCGCGTATCGAGGATTTCGCCAACGAAATCATTCTCCAGAATGCGCCTGTGACGACGCGGCTGATGGCGGTCGACGATGCGATTGCGGAAGGCGCGATGGCGCTTTTCGGCGAAAAATACGGCGATGAGGTGCGGGTCGTCTCGATGGGTACCGCGCTGCATGGGGAAAAATCGGGCAGGAGCTACTCGACCGAATTGTGCGGCGGAACGCATGTCGCGGCGACCGGCGATATCGGGCTCGTGCGTCTCGTCAGCGAAAGCGCGGTTGCGTCGGGTGTTCGGCGCATCGAGGCGCTGACGGGCGAAGCCGCCCGCATGCATCTTGACGAACAGGATCGCCGTCTCAAGGCGGCCGCTGCCGCGCTCAAGGTTTCGCCGGCCGATGTTGTTTCGCGTCTGGAAACGGTGCTCGACGAGCGCAAGAAGCTCGAGCGGGAACTCGCTGATGCGAAGAAGAAGCTCGCGCTCGGCGGCGGTGGCGGCAGCGCCGGCTCTCAGGAAGCAGAAAAGATTGGTGATATTGGCTTCCTCGGCCGCGTGATCGAGGGCGTTTCTGCAAGAGACCTGAAACCGCTTGCCGATGAAGGCAAGAATTCGGTCGGTTCTGGTGTCGTCGTCTTCGTTGGAAAGGATGACGGCAAGGCGAGCGTCGTCGTCGGCGTCACCGACGATCTGACCGGCCGCTTCAGCGCTGTCGACCTTGTCAGGGCGGCATCCGCCGCGATTGGCGGCAAGGGCGGCGGCGGTCGTCCCGACATGGCGCAGGCAGGCGGCCCCGATGCCACGAACGCTGACGCGGCTGTCGATGCGGTGCGTCAGGCGCTGACGGCCTGATCACGACTTCCCGAACAAAAAAGCCCCGGTCGAGCCGGGGCTTTTCAGTTTTCAAATTACCGATGATCAGTCGGTCCAAAGCTCGAAGGAGCCGACCGCTGCCGCATCCGCGTTTAGAACGAGGCGGTTGTTTTCATAGGTGAACTGATCGAGCGGGATGATGACGTCACCATCGACATAGCCCGCGTCATCGTTGAAATCGATGACAAGCGCGGTGGGCGTTGCCGGATCGGTGCCGATGACTTCTTCCACGTCGCCGATGTCGGTTCCGGCCGCGTCATAGACGTCCCAGTCCTCGACTTGGTCCACATTCGCGCCAAACTCGGTGACCTGAACGTTGTCATCCTCGATCTCGACCCAGGTTGACTGGGCGAAGGCGGTGCCGGCGAGAAGACCCGACGCAACGATGGCGAGCGAAAGCTTTTTGGCAAACATCATTTGCTCCTTGATTTCAGACACGCCTTAAATGCACCGCAGCGCAAAAGGTTCTCGCTGCCCCGAAATGACCCTGATTACCCCGGGGAACAGGATCATCAGTCGATCCTGGTGGAAAGAACGCTTGGTCGGTTCGCTATCATGTCCCACCACTCTTGCAATGCAGGGAACGCCTCGATCATCGACGAGCCTTCCGGTGCAGCTGCGAAATAGCCGAAGACCGGGGCAAGGTGGAGGTCGGCAAGGGTGATATGTCGCCCCAACAGAAACGGGCTGGCTGAAACGAATTCATCGATGGCTCGCAGGCAAAGCCGCGCCCTTGGCAAAGCCGCCGCTATGCGTGTCTCGTCGGGGTGCTTGCCCTCGCGCGGTTTCGAAACGCGCTCGACATAGATATCCCACACAAGCGTGCGGTAGGCATAGGCGTCGATGATGCCGATAATCTGGTTGAGCCGCGCGCGAGCTTCCGGAGAGGACGGCTGAAGACGTGGCCCCTCGAATGCTTCGTCGATATAGCGTGTGATGGCTCCGGTTTCGTAAAGGCTGAAATCGCCGTGCCGGAAGGCTGGAATTTTTCCGAAAGGTTGCAGATCGCCATACCAGTCCGGCGGTCCGTCCGTGGAAAAGATATCGACATCGACCACATCGTGGTCGACGCCTTTTTCGATCAGAGCCAACCGGCAAATCCGAACGTAGACGCTGTAGTTGGCGCCATAGAGGATCGGCCGGTTGGCTTGTGCCATGTCAGGCAGCCATCGCCTTCTGGAGGTTCTCGTCGATCTTGTCGAGGAAACCGGTGGTGGAGAGCCAGGGCTGGTCAGCGCCGATGAGAAGCGCGAGATCCTTGGTCATGTGACCGGATTCGACGGTCTGGATGCACACACGCTCCAGCGTTTCGGCGAAGTTCTTCAGTTCGGCGTTGTCGTCGAGCTTGGCGCGGTGCGCAAGGCCACGCGTCCAGGCGAAGATCGAGGCGATCGAGTTGGTCGAGGTCTCCTGACCCTTTTCGTGCTGGCGATAGTGGCGCGTCACCGTGCCGTGCGCGGCCTCGGCCTCTACCGTCTTGCCATCCGGCGTCATCAGGACCGAGGTCATCAGGCCGAGCGAGCCGAAGCCCTGTGCCACAGTGTCGGACTGCACGTCGCCGTCATAGTTCTTGCAGGCCCAGACGTAACCGCCGGACCATTTGAGGCTCGCCGCGACCATGTCGTCGATCAGGCGATGTTCGTACCAGATCTTGGCTTCCTTGAACTTGGTCTCGAACTCGGCCTCGTAAACCTCCTGGAAGAGGTCCTTGAAGCGGCCGTCATAGGCCTTAAGGATCGTGTTCTTGGTCGACAGATAGACCGGGTAGCCGCGCAGGAGGCCGTAGTTGAGCGAGGCGCGGGCGAATTCGCGGATCGAATCGTCGAGGTTGTACATCGCCATGGCGACGCCCGAGCCGGGCGCGTCGAACACTTCATGCTCGATCGTCTGGCCGTCCTCGCCGACGAACTTGATCGTCAGCTTGCCGGCGCCGGGGAACTTGAAGTCGGTCGCGCGGTACTGGTCGCCGAAAGCGTGACGGCCGACGATGATCGGCTGCGTCCAGCCCGGCACGAGACGAGGGACGTTCTTCATGATGATCGGCTCGCGGAAGATCGTGCCGCCGAGAATGTTGCGGATCGTGCCGTTGGGCGAGCGCCACATCTTCTTCAGGCCGAATTCCTCGACGCGGGCCTCGTCGGGGGTAATGGTGGCGCACTTCACGCCGACGCCGTATTTCTTGATCGCCTCGGCTGCATCGATCGTGATCTGATCGTCGGTCGCGTCGCGGCTTTCCATGCCGAGGTCGTAATATCTCAGGTCGATATCAAGGTAGGGGTGGATCAGCTTGTCCTTGATGAACTGCCAGATGATGCGGGTCATCTCGTCGCCGTCGAGTTCGACGACCGGATTTGCCACCTTGATCTTCGCCATGAGAAAATGCCTCGCTGCTTGTGGGAAGGGTTCGGCCCAGGGAAAGCGAGCCGAAGTCGCGGCCCCTATAGCATTGTGGGCCAGGAAGGCAAAGGCGATGGCCGGCTGGAAAAAGCGCTGCGCCATTCTCGTTGCAAGCGATAGACGGCTCATGCGAAAAGCACGCATTCGAGACAGGGAAGGACTTGAAGAATGGCCGGAACGGCGCGCGAAAAACGGCTGATCGCGGAAGGGCCTGCGATCATTCTCGTCGAGCCGCAGCTTGGCGAGAATATCGGCATGGTGGCGCGCGCCATGGCTAATTTCGGCTTGTCGGAATTGCGCATCGTCAATCCGCGCGACGGCTGGCCGAACGAGAAGGCGCGTGCGGCGGCCTCGAAGGCCGATCACGTCATCGACAAGGTCGAGGTCTTCGCCTCGCTCGAAGACGCCATTTCGGATCTCAACTACGTTTTCGCCACGACGGCGCGCCAGCGCGACGGGTTCAAGCCGGTGCGCGGACCCGTTTCGGCCGCGCGTGAACTGCGCCGCCGGTTTACAGCGGGCGAGGGCGTCGGCATCTTGTTCGGGCGCGAGCGCTTCGGCCTCAACAACGAGGAAGTCGCGCTGGCGGACGAGATCGTGACCTTTCCGGTCAATCCGGCCTTCGCCTCGCTCAACATCGCGCAGGCGGTTCTGCTGATGTCGTATGAATGGCTGAAGACCGGTACGGAGGAGGGGGAGGAATTGCCGTTCGCAGGACCCGATTTTACGCCTGCGCCCAAATTCATTTTGACCGGACTTTTCGACCACCTTGAAGCTGCGCTGGAAGCGCGAGGCTATTTCCGCCCGCCGCAGAAGAAGGCGAAGATGGTGGACAATCTGCGCGCCGTTTTGACCCGCCCCGGTTTCGATGCGTCCGAACTCAGCCTCCTGCGCGGCGTCGTCAACGCGCTCGATTATTATTCGCCGAAGGAGCCTCGCGGTTCGGGCTATCCCGAGCGCAAGGCGCAAGCCGACCAAGAGACGGTATCACGGCGGGAAGCGGAAGACTGATGGACGCACCTGTACTTGTCTACGATTCGGGTGTCGGCGGGCTGACGGTCCTGCGCGAGGCGCGTGTGCTGATGCCGGGCCGCAGCTTCGTCTACATCGCCGATGACGCAGCTTTCCCGGTCGGCGCGTGGGAAGAGCGGGCACTTGCCGCTCACATCGTCGGGCTTTTCGGCGAATTGATCGAAGCCTACCGTCCCGCCGCTGCCGTGATCGCATGCAATACCGCCTCGACTGCAGTGCTCGCCGATTTGCGGGCAGCCTTTCCGGATACGCCCTTTGTCGGCACAGTTCCCGCCATCAAGCCCGCAGCCGAACGCACGCGCTCCGGTCTGGTATCCGTCCTTGCGACGCCGGGAACCGTCAAGCGTCAGTATACGCGCGATTTGATCGGCGAATGGGCCTCCAGATGCCACGTCCGGCTGGTGGGCAGCGACCGGCTCGCGCCGCTGGCGGAAACCTACATGCGCGATGGCTTCGTCGACGAGGAGGCCGTGCGTGCCGAGATCGCCCCATGCTTCGTCGAGAAGGATGGCCTGCGAACCGATATCGTCGTTCTGGCCTGCACGCACTATCCTTTCCTCGTCAACCGCATGCGCAAGACCGCGCCCTGGCCTGTCGACTGGCTCGACCCGGCAGAAGCCATCGCGCGGCGACTGCTGACCGTCATCGACGGCAAGGCCTCGCCTTCAGGCCTAGGGGATGTGCCGGACTTGGCGATCTTCACATCGGGAAACGCGGATTTCGCCGCCGCGCGGCTGATGCAGGGTTTTGGCCTGCAAACAGCCACGCACCCTTGAAAGCGTACCTTGCCGTTCGCCATATAGGACTTGGAATGGCCGCCCAAGACGTGTATTGAGCCGCGGCGTCCTGCGCTTTTCGTGCGCAGGCAAGAACAGATCACCCGGATTTTCTTATGCAAACCATCCTCATCGTCATCCATTTGCTCGTCGTCACGGCGCTCGTCGGCGTCGTGCTCCTGCAGCGTTCGGAAGGCGGTGGCCTTGGCATCGGCGGTGGTGGCAACAATGCGATGGCCGCGCGCGGATCGGGAAATCCGCTGACGCGCGCCACGGCGATCCTGGCTGCGATCTTCTTTGCGACCTCGCTCGGCCTGTCGCTTCTGGCGCGGTACGGCGAGCGTCCGACGGACTTCCTCGACCGCATTCCGGTTGAGCAGGGCACGCCGGCACCTTCGGGCAGCGGCGGCGTTCTCGACCAACTCGGCGGCAGCAACGACGACGTCCCAAGCGCTCCTGCGGCTCCTAGTGCGCCTTCAGCAGACGATGGCGCTCCGGCGCAGCAGCCTGCTCCAGAGGCTCCGGCTCCTGCGCCTGCGCCTGAAGAGCCTACGGCACCTACGCCCCCGAACAACTGATTTCGTCTACCGAACCAAAGCCCGCTGTGTTTTGGCGAACACAGCGGGCTTTTTTCGTTGTGCGGTTAACCTTGCGGCGCGAGTTCCACTTGAAGCCGTCCGCGCCTTTGCTAATGCTTCTTCGTCCGACATGATCGGATGGGGCCGGCGCACGCGCCGTAGGGGCTTTTCAAAATGAAAATCTGGGTCGTTCCGGCAATTCTCTTTGTCGGGTTCTTTTTGCAGTCCTGTTCGCAGACGGGTGGGGCTGATGGCGCCGTTGCGGCGAGTGCTCCCGCTCGTGTGGAAGCGCCGACGACTGACCTCGCAGAATTGCGCAGGCAGGGCAACACCGGCGAGCTGCGCTCGACGCGCACCGTCTCGACCGGCTTCATGCGGCCGGTGGAAACCGCATATCTCGCCGAAACGCGCGCGCTGGACGAAGTCCTCTTCGAGCGAGAGGCGCGCCGCAAGTTCACGCCGAAGGCGGAGCAGATGCCGCGCACAGTCGCCTATTCGGGCTATGAGCCGGGCACCATCGTCGTCGATACGAGAGAGCGGGCGCTTTATCTGGTCGAGGACAGCCGCTCGGCGCGGCGCTACGCCATCGCGGTCGGCAAGGACGGCCTTGAATTCAAGGGGACCGCGAAGGTCGCTGACAAGCAGGAATGGCCGCGCTGGTTCCCGACCAAGGCCATGCAGGAGCGTGAACCGGCCAAATATGGCCGCTACAAGGAGGGCATGAATGGCGGGCCGGACAATCCCCTCGGCGCGCGCGCGATCTACCTGCACCAGAACAAGGTCGACACGCATATCCGCATCCACGGAACCAACCAGCCCGAAACGATCGGCAGCGCATCGTCCAACGGCTGCTTTCGCATGGTAAACGAGCACGTTCAGGACCTTTACAATCGCGTGCGGGTCGGGGCCGAAGTGGTCGTTCTCTGACGATCCTTCCCCATCGTTCGGTTGAAAATGCGCCGGTCGTCCATTTTGGGGCTGGCGCATTTTCGTTTGTGGCGATAATCACCGACTCCCATGGCGCGATATGTATTCATCACCGGCGGCGTGGTCTCCTCACTCGGCAAAGGCATTGCAGCAGCGGCTCTGGCAGCCCTTTTGCAGGCCCGTGGCTATCGTGTGCGACTGCGCAAGCTCGATCCCTATCTCAATGTCGATCCGGGCACGATGTCGCCCTATCAGCACGGCGAGGTGTTCGTAACCGACGACGGCGCGGAGACCGATCTCGATCTCGGTCACTACGAGCGCTTCACCGGCAGGTCCGCGAACCAGCAGGACAACATCACCACCGGGCGCATCTACAAGAGCATCATCGAGCGCGAGCGGCGCGGTGATTATCTCGGCGCGACGGTGCAGGTCATTCCGCACGTCACCGACGAGATCAAGAATTTCATCCTCGAAGGCAACGAGGACTACGATTTCGTGCTGTGTGAGATCGGCGGCACAGTCGGTGACATTGAAGCGATGCCGTTCCTCGAAGCCATTCGCCAGCTTGGCAACGATCTGCCGCGTGGACAGGCGGTCTACGTCCATCTGACGCTGATGCCTTGGATTCCGGCTGCCGGCGAGTTGAAGACCAAGCCGACACAGCATTCGGTCAAGGAACTGCGGTCGATCGGTATTGCACCCGACATTCTGCTCGTGCGCGCGGACCGGCCGATTCCCGCTGAGGAGCGTCGCAAGCTTTCGCTGTTCTGCAATGTGCGCGAGACGGCCGTCATTCAGGCGCTCGACGTGTCGCACATCTATGACGTGCCGATGGCCTATCACGATGAGGGCCTCGATTCGGAAGTGCTGGCCGCGTTCGGTATCGACCCGGCACCCAAGCCGCGCATGGAGCGTTGGCAGGAGGTGTCCAACCGCCTGCACAGCCCCGAAGGCGAAGTCACGATCGCCATCGTCGGCAAATATACCGGCCTGAAAGATGCCTATAAGTCGCTGATCGAAGCGCTGTCGCATGGCGGACTGGCGAATCGGGTCAACGTCAAGCTCGACTGGATCGAATCGGAAGTCTTCGAAAAGGAAGACCCGTCGCCCTGGCTGGAAAAGGTTCACGGCATTCTGGTGCCGGGCGGGTTCGGCGAGCGCGGTTCCGAGGGCAAGATCCTCGCCGCCAAGTTCGCACGCGAGCGCAAGGTGCCGTATTTCGGCATCTGCTTCGGCATGCAGATGGCGTGCATCGAGGCGGCGCGGTCGCTCGCGCATGTCGAGAACGCCTCGTCGACGGAGTTCGGTCCCGCCAAGGAGCCGGTGGTCGGTCTGATGACCGAATGGCTGAAGGGCAACATGCTGCAAAAGCGTCAGGCGGCAGGTGATCTCGGCGGAACGATGCGGCTCGGCGCTTACAAGGCGGCGCTGAAGGACGGCACGAGGATCGCTGACATCTACGGTTCGACCGAGATTTCCGAGCGCCATCGCCACCGCTACGAGGTCAATGTCGACTACAAGGAACGGCTGGAAGAAAGCGGACTGGTGTTCTCAGGCATGTCCCCGGACGGTGTCCTGCCGGAGACGATCGAATATGCCGACCATCCCTGGTTCATCGGTGTCCAGTATCATCCGGAGTACAAGTCGCGCCCGTTCGAACCGCATCCGCTGTTCGCATCGTTCATAGAGGCTGCTGTCGAGCAAAGCCGTCTGGTGTAACGCGCCTGGCGTTGCCGATGGTATCGAGAAACATCTGCGCACACCGGTCCCAGCAAAACGTCTCGGCATGGCGGCGGGCGTTCTCTCGGTCGATATCAAGGGCGCTTAGGCAGGCGTTTCGAAGATCATCGTCGATGCAGCCCGCGCTCGACCCTTCGATGATGTCGATCGGCCCGGTGACGGGGTAGGCCGCGACCGGCAAGCCGCTCGCCAGCGCCTCCAGTATCACGAGACCGAACGTGTCGGTGCGGCTGGGAAAGACGAAGGCGTCGCTCGACGCGTAGAAGCTTGCCAGCTCCTCGCCGCTTCTCTGGCCCATGAAGTGAACGTCCGGATAGGCGCGGCGAAGCCGTTCCAGATCCGGACCGTCACCGACGACCACCTTGCTGCCCGGCAGGTCGAGATCGAGAAAGGCCGGCAGGTTCTTTTCGACCGCGACACGCCCGACCGAGAGGAAAATGGGCCGTGGCAGGTCGAGTTCGGTCGCGCGCGATGGGTGGAACAGCGACAAATCCACGCCTCGCGACCATGGCTGCACCTGTTCGAACCCATATCCCTTGAGTTCGCGTGCGAGCGAAGGCGTTGCGGCGAGCGTGGCTTCTCCCGCATTGTGGAAGCGCCGGAGCCACGCGTAGCTGAGACTTGTCGGGACTGGCAGGCGTGCGCGCAGATATTCGGGAAAGCGGGTGTGGTAGCTCGTCGTGAACCGTCGCCCGGCGCGCAGGCAGGCGCGTCGGGCCATGATGCCGAGCGGCCCCTCGGTGACGATGTGGACATGGTCGGGGTTGCTTTGCCTGATTCTGGCAGCGACGCGCGCAGGCGTCGTCAATGCCAGCCGGATTTCCGGGTAAAGCGGCATCGCCAACGTCCGGTGGTCGGCCGGCGTCATCAGTTCGCATTCGATCTGGCTGTTTCGCAGCCCATCGATGACATGCTGCATCGTGCGCACGACGCCATTGACCTGCGGCGCCCAGGCATCGGTGACAAATAGAATCCGCATGACATGCTCCCCGATTCGGTCGATGCGTTCGACGGTAGCGATGGCGTGTGAACCCTGTGCAACAACGTCTAAAGCTGCAGTTTCAGGCTTGTCGGGCGGGGCTTGTCAGTACTTCGCGTATCGGGCAAACCGACAGCCATGACACGAGCGCTCGATCACTGCGTCCTTCCGGTTTCAGATTTGTCGCTGGCGAGCGATCGCTATGGCCAGCTTGGTTTCACGGTTGCGCCGCGAGGCGCGCATCCGTTCGGCACGATCAATGCCTGCGTCTATTTCGGCGATGATACGTTTCTGGAGCCGCTGGCAGTAGGCGACGCCGGCCTGACCGACGAAGCCATTCAAGTCGGCAACGTGTTCGTCGCCCGTGACGCACTCTATCGGAAAAATGTAGGCGAGGACGGCTTTTCGGCGCTCGTCTTCAAGACGGACGACGCGCGCGGTGACCACGAAGCGTTCGTGGCTGCCGGCATTTCGGCCGGTCAGGTGCTCGATTTTTCACGCGCGTTCGTCGATCCGGCGGGTAATGACAGGACCGTTTCGTTTCGCCTGGCTTTCGCCGCACATCCTCAAAGCGCCGCATCCTATTTCTTCACCTGTCAGCGCATCGATGCGCCTTTGGCGTCGGGACGCGCCGCACTCGAGCAGCACGCAAATGGCGTCGTCGGCATAAAGGGTGTCTCGCTTGGTGCCGATCGTCCGGAAGAGCATGAGCAATTTCTGGCCGCGCTCACCGGGGCTTCTGTGGACGAAAAAGGTTCCGGCCTGCGCGCGAATCTGTCGAGCGGCGCTGTAGACATTATCGCGTCAAAAGGGCCGTTGAGGCTGGAGGCGATCCGCTTTGCCGTCATGGATCTCGGTGCGACCGCCGGATTTTTCGAAGCGAACGGCATTGCGTTCGAACGCACCGATCGCCAATTGACGGTTCCAAAGGCTCCCGGTCAGGGCGCGACATTCATCTTCGAGGACAGAACATGACCAGCCCGAATGCCACCGTAACGGTCGGCAATGTCAGCTTTTCCAACGCCGCGCCTTTTGTCCTGATCGCCGGTCCATGCCAGCTCGAGGGCCGGGATCATGCGTTCGACATGGCCGGCCGGCTCAAGGAGATGACGGACAGGCTCGGCCTTGGTCTCGTCTATAAAAGCTCGTTCGACAAGGCGAACCGCACGTCGCTGAAAGGCACGCGCGGTGCCGGGCTCGAAGCGGCGCTGCCCATATTCGCCGACCTGAAGAAAGAATTCGGTTTTCCGGTGCTGACGGATGTTCATACCGAAGAGCAGTGCGCAATCGTCGGCGAGGTCGTGGATATTCTGCAAATCCCGGCATTCCTGTCTCGCCAGACGGACCTTCTGGTGGCTGCTGCGAATACGGGCAGGGTCGTTAATGTGAAGAAGGGGCAGTTCCTTGCGCCCTGGGACATGAAGAACGTCGTCGCCAAGGTGACCGAATCCGGCAATTCGAACGTGCTCTTGACTGAACGCGGCGCATCCTTCGGCTACAACACACTCGTTTCCGACATGCGTTCGCTGCCTATTATGGCCGAGACGGGTGCGCCGGTGATCTTCGATGCGACCCATTCCGTGCAGCAGCCGGGTGGGCAGGGCGGCTCGTCGGGCGGCGAGCGCCGCTTCGTCGAGACGCTGGCGCGGGCCGCCGTCGCAGTCGGCGTCGCGGGCGTCTTCATCGAGACGCATCAGGACCCCGACAACGCACCATCCGACGGTCCGAACATGGTGCCGATCGACCGGATGGAAGCGCTTCTGGAGCGCCTGATGGCGTTCGACAAGATCGCCAAGTCGTCGGAACATTCGGCGGTCTGAAAGGTTTGATGCCCAGCGGGAAACGAACCCAACGGAGCATTGAAAATGACCACTGCAGCTGGACATACGGAAGCCATTCAGGCTTCGCGCGTCATCGGAACGAACGTCTACAACACCCAAGGTCAGCACATCGGTTCGATCGAGGACGTAATGCTGGAAAAGACCTCGAACAGCATCATGTATGCGGTGATCGGCTTCGGCGGATTTCTCGGGATCGGCGAGAAATATCATGCGATCCCGTGGTCGTCGCTTGATTACGAGAAGGATCAGGCCGGATATGTCGTGCCGTTTTCTCGCGAGCAGCTCGAAGCGGCTCCTGTCCATGAGATCAAAGACCTGACGAGCGGCGACGGCAAGGCCGCGCGGGACGCGTCCTACGAATATTACAAGGTTCCGCCTTACTGGATCTGACGCAACGATTCGGCGAAAACGATGGCCTCGCCTCGGCGGGGCCTTTTCTTTGCGTCATTGCCTTTTCGCCTCCATTCGCTAAGACACGCCCACCTGTTTCCCAATGACGAAGGTGCCCCAAATGACTGCCATCATCGACATCACGGCCCGCGAGATTCTCGACAGCCGCGGCAATCCGACCGTCGAGGTCGATGTTCGTCTCGAAGACGGTGCGTTCGGCCGCGCTGCCGTACCCTCGGGCGCGTCGACAGGCGCGCATGAAGCCGTCGAACTGCGCGACGGCGGCAGCCGCTATCTCGGCAAGGGCGTGGAAAGCGCCGTCGAGGCCGTGAACGGCGAAATCTTCGAAGCCATCGGCGGGATGGAAGCGCAGGACCAGCTTCATATCGACCGCACCATGATCGAACTCGACGGCACGCCGAACAAGGCGCGGCTCGGCGCGAACGCCATTCTCGGCGTTTCGCTCGCGGTCGCCAAGGCGGCAGCGGAATCGTCCGAACTTCCGCTTTACCGTTATGTGGGCGGCGTGGGCGCGCATATCCTTCCCGTCCCGATGATGAACATCATCAATGGCGGCGCGCATGCCGACAACCCGATCGATTTCCAGGAATTCATGATCATGCCGCTCGGCGCGGATTCGTTCCGCGAGGGGCTGCGTTGGGGCGCGGAAATCTTTCATACGCTCAAGAAGGATTTGAAACAGGCCGGTCACAACACCAATGTCGGCGACGAAGGCGGCTTCGCACCGAACCTCAAGAGTGCGGAGGATGCGCTCGATTTCGTGACGAAGTCGATCGAGAAGGCAGGCTTCAAGCCGGGCGAGGAAGTCGCACTGGCGCTCGATTGCGCGGCGACGGAGTTCTTCAAGAACGGCGTCTACGACTATGAGGGCGAGGGGCAAAAGCGCGACGGGCAGGCGCAGGCCGACTATCTCGCCAAGCTTTGCGACGCCTACCCGATCATCTCGATCGAGGACGGCATGGGCGAGGATGACTGGGACGGTTGGAAGGCGCTGACCGACAAGGTCGGTGCGAAGGTCCAGCTTGTCGGCGACGATCTCTTCGTCACCAATTCGGCCCGCCTCAAGGACGGTATCCGCATGGGTGTCGCCAACTCGATCCTCGTGAAAGTCAATCAGATCGGCTCGCTGTCGGAAACGCTCGACGCCGTCGAGACCGCGCACAAAGCTGCCTACACGGCCGTCATGTCGCACCGCTCCGGCGAAACGGAAGATTCGACCATCGCCGATCTCGCTATCGCGACCAATTGCGGGCAGATCAAGACCGGCTCGCTCGCGCGGTCGGACCGGCTTGCCAAGTACAACCAACTCCTGCGCATCGAGCAAGAACTTGGTCGTTCGGCGCGTTATGCAGGACGTGAGATCCTCCGTTCTGGCCTGCGCGCGTAACTGTCCATTAAGCATGAAGGGTTCACATGGGGGAATCGAAGGATTCTTCTCAAAATGCCCATGTGGACCCGTCATCACAAACAGCGAAATACCGGGCGCTTCATCGTGCCCGTCATCGCCGCGATCTTCCTCGCCTATTTCGGCTATCACGCCTTTCACGGTGCCTACGGCCTCGAGGCGAAGAAACGTCTGGAAGAACGGGTCGCCGTCCTGCAAGCTGAACTCGACGCGCTCGTCGAGGAACGCGAAGCGCTTGAAACCCGGCTCATTTTGATCAACGATGGCACGATCGAGCGTGACATGCTCGACGAACAGGCGCGCCGAGCGCTCGATCTTGTTCGTGACGACGAAGTCGTCATCTATTTGGATCGTGATTAACTCACTTTCAGTTAATCACACTTTTCCTCATATTTTTCAGCCGGTTCATGGCATGGAAGCTATGCGATTTCGCCGTAGCGGCTGTCATGTTGCCGTGCTAGCCTAAGGTCAATATCCGGAAACATCAGCGGTTTCCGGTTGTCCGCAAAGAGACACCTTGGGAGACCCGAAGGCATGGCCACAGCCGCCAAGAGGGCGTCGCGCGCAAAGCCCGACGCCAAATCCGCGTCCGCAATTAAAACCCCGCCGCCCGTAGAGTTCTCGAAGGAAGATGAACTCAAAGCCTATCGCGACATGCTGCTGATCCGCCGTTTCGAGGAAAAGGCCGGTCAGCTTTATGGCATGGGTTTCATCGGCGGTTTCTGCCACCTTTATATCGGCCAGGAGGCTGTCGTCACCGGAATGCAGATGGCCCTGAAAGAGGGCGATCAGGTCATCACCGGCTATCGCGACCATGGACACATGCTCGCAACCGGCATGAACGCGCGTGGCGTCATGGCCGAACTGACCGGCCGCCGTGGAGGCTACTCCAGGGGTAAGGGCGGCTCGATGCACATGTTCTCCAAGGAAATGAATTTTTACGGCGGCCACGGCATCGTCGGCGCGCAGGTCTCGCTCGGCACCGGTCTCGCCTTCGCCAACCGCTATCGCGACAACGACAACGTCTCGCTGATCTATTTCGGCGACGGCGCGGCCAATCAGGGCCAGGTCTACGAGAGCTTCAATATGGCCGCGCTGTGGAAGCTGCCGGCCATCTACATCATCGAGAACAACCGCTACGCGATGGGCACGTCCGTCGCTCGCGCCTCGGCACAGACGGATTTCTCGCAGCGCGGCGCGTCGTTCAACATTCCTGGCATCCAGGTTGACGGCATGGATGTGCGCGCGGTGAAGGCTGCAGCGGAGCTGGCGGTCGAGCGGGGCCGTGCGGGCGACGGCCCGATCATCCTCGAGATGCAGACCTATCGCTATCGCGGGCACTCCATGTCCGATCCGGCGAAGTACCGTACCAAGGACGAAGTGCAGAAGATGCGCTCCGATCACGATCCGATCGAGCAGGTGAAGGCGCGGCTTCTGGACAAGAAATGGGCGAGCGAGGACGAACTGAAGGCTATCGACAAGGAGGTTCGTGAGATCGTCGCCGATTCGGCGGAGTTTGCGCAGAACGATCCCGAGCCGGACGTGTCCGAGCTTTACACCGACATCCTGCTTTGAGGAGCGCGCCCCATGCCGATTGAAATTTTGATGCCCGCGCTCTCGCCGACGATGGAAGAGGGCAATCTGGCCAAATGGCTTAAAAAAGAAGGCGACAGCGTCGCCGCCGGTGACGTGATCGCCGAAATCGAGACCGACAAGGCGACGATGGAAGTCGAAGCCGTTGACGAAGGCACGATCGGCAAGATCCTGATCGAGGCCGGCACCGAAGGTGTGAAGGTCAATACGCCCATCGCCGTCCTGCTTGAGGAAGGCGAAAGCGCTGACGATGTCGGCAAAGCGGGTAAACCCGCTGCCAAGTCCTCGGATGAGCCGGAACAGACGGCGGATGCTGCCGGCGGCAAGGACAAGCAGGCAACCGAGGAGCCGAGCGCGAAGAAGGACGGGGCATCTGTCCCGGCCGCGCCGAAAGTGGACGTCGCCGCCGATCCGGATATCCCAGAAGGCACCGAAATGGTGCCGACCACAGTTCGCGAAGCGCTTCGCGACGCGATGGCCGAGGAAATGCGCCGCGACGAAACAGTCTTCATCATGGGCGAGGAGGTCGCCGAATATCAGGGCGCCTACAAGATCACGCAGGGGCTGTTGCAGGAATTCGGCGCAAAGCGCGTGGTCGACACGCCGATCACCGAACATGGTTTTGCCGGAGCGGGCGTCGGTGCGGCGATGGCGGGTCTCAAGCCCATCGTCGAGTTCATGACGTTCAACTTCTCGATGCAGGCCATCGACCAGATCGTCAATTCGGCGGCCAAGACGCTCTATATGGCTGGCGGCCAGATGGGTGCGCCGATGGTGTTCCGTGGCCCGAACGGCGCTGCGGCCCGCGTGGCCGCACAACACTCGCAGTGCTATGCGGCCTGGTACAGCCACATTCCGGGCCTGAAAGTCGTCATGCCTTATACGGCGGCCGACGCGAAGGGCCTGCTCAAGGCCGCGATCCGCGATCCGAATCCGGTCGTGTTCCTCGAAAACGAAATCCTCTACGGCCAGACCTTCGACGTGCCAAAGCTGGATGATTTCGTGCTGCCGATCGGCAAGGCGCGCATCCACAAGACCGGCAAGGATGCGACCATCGTTTCCTTCGGCATCGGCATGACCTATGCCGTCAAGGCCGCCGAGGAACTGGCGGGCGAGGGGATCGACGTCGAGATCATCGATTTGCGCACGATCCGTCCGATGGACCTCGATACCGTTATCGAGAGCGTGAAGAAAACCAACCGTCTCGTCACGGTCGAGGAAGGCTTCCCGCAATCGTCGGTCGGCCAGCACATTGCCACGCAAGTCATGCAGCGCGCGTTCGATCATCTCGACGCGCCGATCCTGACCGTCGCCGGCAAGGACGTGCCGATGCCTTACGCGGCAAATCTCGAAAAGCTGGCCTTGCCGAGCGTCGCCGAGGTCGTCGAGGCGGTGAAGACCGTCACCTACAAGGCCTGAGGGAGGGCGGACCATGCCGATCAACATCACCATGCCCGCGCTTTCTCCCACGATGGAAGAAGGCAATCTGGCCAAATGGCTGGTCAAGGAAGGCGACAAGGTCGCACCCGGCGACGTGATTGCCGAGATCGAAACTGACAAGGCGACGATGGAAGTCGAGGCCGTCGACGAGGGCACGGTGGCGAAGATCGTCGTGCCAGCCGGCACCGAAGGCGTGAAGGTCAACGCGCTGATCGCGGTTCTCGCTGAGGAAGGCGAGGATGCGAGCGCCGCCGCTAAAACCAGTGGCGATGCGCCAAAAGCCGAAGCCAAGCCCGAAACGGCCGAGCCTGCGCCGAAGCAGGAAGCCTCGTCCTCTGAGAAGCCGAAGCAGCCGGAAGTCAAGGCGGACGCGCCCGCACCTCAAAAATCGGCAGGCGGTGAGCGGACATTCGCTTCGCCGCTCGCGCGCCGCATCGCGAAGGATGCCGGTATCGATCTAGCGTCGATTACGGGGTCCGGCCCACATGGCCGCGTTGTGAAGGCCGATGTCGAAGCTGCTTCGAAGGGTGGCGCGCCGAAGGCGGACGCTGCCGGCAAGGCCGCTCCGGCTGCAACGCCGGTCAAAGGCATGTCGGACGACGTCGTCCTCAAGCTCTTCGAGGAAGGCTCCTACGAACTCATCCCGCATGACACGATGCGCAAGACGATCGCGCGCCGCCTCGTCGAGGCGAAGACGACCGTCCCGCATTTCTACCTGACGCTCGACTGCGAGATCGACGCTCTGCTCGCTCTGCGCAAGCAGATCAACGACGCCGCGCCGAAGAAAAAGACGGAAAAGGGCGAGGAGCCGGCCTACAAGATTTCGGTCAACGACATGGTCATCAAGGCGATGGCGATGGCGCTGATGGAGGTTCCCGACGCCAATGTCTCGTGGACCGAAAGCGCGATGGTCAAGCACAGCCACGCCGATGTCGGTGTTGCGGTCTCGATCCCCGGTGGGCTGATCACGCCGATCGTACGTAAGGCGGACGAAAAGACGCTGTCGAAGATCGCGAACGAGATGAAGGACCTCGCCGGGCGCGCGCGTTCGCGCAAGCTCAAGCCTGAGGAATATCAGGGCGGGACGACGGCCGTTTCCAACCTCGGCATGTTCGGCATCAAGGATTTCGCTGCCGTCATCAACCCGCCACATGCCACGATCCTCGCGGTCGGTGCAGGTGAAGAGCGGGCCGTGGTGAAGAACGGCGAGATCAAGGTTGCCAATGTGATGTCGGTTACGCTTTCGACCGATCATCGTGCGGTCGACGGCGCGCTGGGTGCCGAACTTCTTGCAGCCTTCAAGCGCCTGATCGAAAATCCAATGGGAATGCTGGTGTAGTTTTTGTCGACGCAACGTCAGGGCCGTTATCCTGACGTTGCTCCTTTTGAGAGGGGAACGCGTCATGTCGGAAACAGTCTATCGCAAGCGTTTGCGCAATTCGTGGATATGGATGGTTATCCTTGCCATCGTGTCGCTCGCGGGCGGCATCTTCGCGCTACTCAACCCGCTTGAAGCGAGCATCGCAGCCGTCTTCATCGCCGGCTGGACCTTCATTCTCTTCGGCGTGCTCAAGCTCGCCCACTCCTTCCAGTTCGAAGGCTGGGCGGGCTTTACATGGTCGCTTCTGGTTGGTGCGCTGGCCTGTGTCGTCGGCCTGTCGCTTCTCTTCAATCCGGCGGCTGGCCTCATTTCGCTGACGACGCTGGTCGGCGTACTTCTCATCGTGCTTGGCGGCGTCAAGGCGATGTACGCGGCCTCGCTGCGACCGGTCTCCGGCTGGGCGTGGGCGCTGGTTTCCGGCCTCTTGTCGATCGTTCTCGGCGTTCTGATCTTTGCGGATTTCCAATGGGCAGCTACGTCGGTGCTGGGCATCCTGCTCGCCGTTGAACTCATTTCCAATGGCGTGTTCTTCGGCGTCGTCGCTCTTGGCCTGAAAGGCTTTGCGGCAAATGGAGGCCGCACGCTTTGAAGACCGTTCTTTGCTATGGCGACTCACTGACATGGGGTTCGGACGCCGAGACCGGCGGCCGCCATCCTTTTGAGGATCGCTGGCCGACCGTTCTGCAAAACGCACTCGGGCCGGATGTACAGGTGATCGTCGAAGGGCTTCGCGGGCGCACCACGGCCTTCGATGAGCATCTGGCGGATTGCGACCGCAACGGTGCGCGGCTTTTGCCGACCGTCGCCTATACGCATGCGCCGATCGATCTCGTCATCATCCTGCTCGGCTCGAACGACATGAAGCCGGCGATTGCGGGAACGGCGCTCGCCGCCATGCAGGGCATGCGTCGGCTTGTCGAACTCGTGCGGTTCAACGCCTACCGTGACGGCGCCGCGACGCCGCCCGAGGTTCTGATAGTCGCGCCACCGCCTTTGTGCGAGACGGCCAATGTCGAATACAGCGCCATGTTTGCCGGCGGCGTCGAGCAATCGAAGATGCTGGCAAGCTTTTATGCCGATCTGGCTGACGAATGGGGCTGCGGCTTCTTCGACGCCGGGTCGGTCGCGCGCACGTCGCCTGTCGATGGTGTGCATCTCGATGCTGAAAACACACGCGCGATCGGACGTGGGATCGAACCTGCCGTGCGCATGATGCTTGGAATTTAGGAGACCGAAATGGCCGAAACCGACTACGACGTCATCATCATCGGATCGGGACCGGGCGGCTACGTCACCGCCGTTCGCGCCGCGCAACTCGGTTTCAAGACGGCCATCGTCGAGCGCGAACATTTGGGCGGCATCTGTCTCAACTGGGGCTGCATCCCGACCAAGGCGCTGCTGCGCTCGGCCGAAATCAAGCATTATGCCGAGAATGCAAAGGATTACGGCCTGTCGATCTCCGGTGAGGTCAAGGCCGATGTAAAAGCGGTGGTGGATCGCTCGCGCGGTGTTTCGGCGCGCCTGAACGGCGGCGTTGGCTTCCTGATGAAGAAGAACAAGGTCGACGTGATCTGGGGCGAGGCGAAGCTTGCCAAGGGCGGCAAGGTCGTCGTTTCCAAGACCGCCAAGAAGCCGATGGAGCCGCAGCATCCCGCGCCCAAGGGTACGAAGGGCGAGGGCACCTATTCGGCAAAGCACATCATCGTTGCGACCGGTGCGCGTCCACGCGTCCTGCCGGGGATCGAATCCGACGGCAAGCTGATCTGGACCTATTTCGAGGCAATGGTGCCGAAGGAAATGCCCAAATCGCTGATCGTCATGGGGTCCGGCGCGATCGGCATCGAATTCGCATCGTTCTATCGTTCCATGGGCGCGGATGTGACGGTCGTCGAACTCCTGCCGCAGATCATGCCGGTCGAGGATGCCGAGATTTCCAAGCTCGCGCAAAAGCAGCTTGAAAAGCAGGGTATGAAATTCCTGCTGGAAGCCAAGGTGTCGAAGGTCGAGAAATCCGGCAATTCGGTCACCGCCCATGTCGAAACCAAGGACGGCAAGACGAAAGAGATCACGGCCGACCGCCTGATTTCGGCCGTCGGCGTTCAAGGCAATGTCGAAAATCTCGGTCTCGAGGAAATCGGCGTGAAGATCGAGCGCGGGACGGTCGTCGTGGATGGCTACGGCAAGACGAATATCGACGGCGTCTATGCTATCGGCGATGTCGCCGGCGCGCCGATGCTCGCCCACAAGGCCGAACACGAAGGCGTCATCTGCATCGAGAAGATCGCGGACGTCAAAGGTGTCCACGCACTCGACAAGGGCAAGATTCCCGGCTGCACCTATTGCCACCCGCAGGTCGCGTCGGTCGGTCTCACTGAAGCGAAAGCAAAGGAAGCCGGGCGCGACATCCGTGTCGGCCGCTTCTCTTTCGCAGCCAACGGCAAGGCCATCGCGCTCGGCGAGGATCAAGGGCTGATCAAGACGATCTTCGACAAGAAGACCGGCGAATTGCTCGGCGCGCACATGGTCGGCACGGAAGTGACCGAATTGATCCAGGGCTTCGTCGTCGCGATGAATCTCGAGACGACCGAAGAAGAACTGATGCACACGGTATTCCCGCATCCGACGCTGTCCGAGATGATGAAGGAAAGCGTGCTCGACGCCTATGGGCGCGCGCTCAACGCCTAATTTAGCACTTGCAGCAAATAACCCGGAACCGGGTGCGACATTTCGCGTTCTTCTGGTGAATTTACCGCACAGAATCAGGAGAACGCGGAATGGATCTCAATGGAATGGGCCTCTTGGGGGCAATCATCGTCGGTGCGGTCGCAGGTTGGCTGGCCGAGCAGTTCATGAAGTCCAACATGGGCATCTTCATGAATGTCATTCTCGGCATCGTCGGTGCCGCGTTCCTGAACTTCCTGCTGGCGCTTCTTGGTATCTACACCGGCACGGGCTGGGTGGTTTACCTCATCGTCGGCTTTATCGGCGCGTGTCTGCTCATTGCGATCGCAAGAGCCATACGACGGTAGGCCTCTTTGCCGAAACGTCACATTTGCAAGGCCGCCATGCTTCATGGCGGCCTTACATTTTGGTGCGCAAGACCTTATAGAGAAAGGGACAAAACCGGCGACAGATCGCACCGGAGTATTCATGGTCACCGTTCTCGACAATACGCTTAATCGTCCGCGCCCGCGTCACCCTGAAAAGGCCCATCGGCCCGATCAGGAAGTGCTGCGCAAGCCGGAATGGATTCGGGTCAAGGCCCCCGTATCGAAGGGCTATCTCGAAACGCGCGAGATCGTGAAGTCGAACAAACTCGTGACCGTGTGTGAGGAAGCCGGCTGCCCGAATATCGGCGAGTGCTGGGACAAGAAGCACGCGACCTTCATGATCATGGGCGAGATTTGTACCCGCGCCTGCGCGTTCTGCAATGTCGCCACCGGTATTCCAATGCCGCTCGATGCCGAGGAACCTGCCAGCGTCGGTCGTGCCGTCGCGCAGATGGGCCTGAACCACGTCGTCATCACGTCGGTCGATCGCGATGATCTTGCCGATGGCGGCGCGCAGCATTTCGCGGATGTCATCCATGCTATTCGCGCTGCGGCACCCGGCACGACGATCGAAATCCTGACACCCGATTTCCTTCGCAAGAAGGGCGCTTTGGAGATCGTCGTTGCGGCCAAGCCGGACGTTTTCAACCACAATCTGGAGACCGTGCCGTCCAATTACCTGACCGTTCGTCCCGGCGCGCGCTACTTCCACTCGATCCGGCTTTTGCAGCAGGTCAAGGAACTCGACCCGGAGATTTTCACCAAGTCGGGCATCATGGTCGGGCTGGGCGAAGAACGAAACGAAGTCCTGCAGCTTATGGACGATCTGCGTTCCGCCGATGTCGATTTCATCACGATCGGTCAGTATCTCGCCCCGTCGAAGAAACACCATGCGGTGAAGAAGTTCGTGACGCCCGACGAGTTCAAATCCTTCGAGAAGGTTGCTTATTCCAAGGGCTTCCTGATGGTCGCGTCGAGCCCACTGACGCGGTCTTCGCACCATGCGGGCGACGATTTCGCGCGGCTGCGCGATGCCCGCGCCGCCAAGCTTGCGGCCGCCTGAATTTCCGTCCGCATCATGGATTTCGACCGGCTTTCAGGTGCCAAACGCATACTCGTCCTCGGGTGTGCAGGGGCTGGAAAATCGACGCTCGCGCGTGCCTTGTCCGAAAAGATGGAATTGCCGCACATTTCCATGGACCGGGCGTTTTTCTGGTTGCCCGGTTGGAAGCTACGCGACCGCGCCGAAATAAGGCACATGATCGCGCAGGCCGTGTCCGAAGATCGGTGGATTTTCGATGGGAACAGCTCCGGCACGCTCGATCTGCGGTTACCGCGCACCGATCTGATCATCTGGCTGCGTATGCCTCGCGCGCTATGCCTGCGTCGGGTGATCGGGCGACGGTTTCGCTATGCCGGCAAAAGCCGGCCCGACATGGCCGATGGTTGCCCCGAGAAAATAGATTGGGAGTTCCTGCGCTACATCTGGAATTTCGAGAGCAAGGAAACGCCCGAAATCATGAACGAGATCGCAAAACACGGAAGTGGCGTGCCGATCATTGAACTGCGTACGCCAGATGCGGTGAGCGCTCTTCTTGCCCACGCGAAGATGGCGGTGTAGCCCTTTTCCATGCCTCAATTCGAAACGACACGCACCGTCAAGCATTCACCAGAACAGATGTTCGCGCTGGTCGCGGATGTGGAGCGTTACCCTGAATTCCTGCCGATGTGCGAGGCGCTTTCCGTGCGCTCGCGAAAGGAACGCGACGGGATCACCATGCTGGTTGCCGACATGACCGTCGGCTACAAGGCGATACGCGAAACCTTCACCAGCAATGTCGTCGTAAAGCCGAAGGAAAACGCCATCGACGTATCCTATGTCGATGGGCCATTCCGCTATCTCGACAATCGCTGGCGCTTCGAGGCGCTGCCCGATGGCGGGTGCGCCGTTCACTTCTTCATTGATTACGAATTCAAGAGCCGGATTCTCGGTGCCCTCATGGGCGCGATGTTCGACCGCGCGTTTCGCATGTTTACGCAAGCGTTCGAAAAGCGCGCGGACGAAATCTATTCAGGTGCGTCAGCCTAGCGCTGAAATGCCCATGACGAGCGCGGTACGCACCGTTTCATGGCGGATGTGGTCGCGGCCATTGTCATCGAAGATGCGCTTTTCGACACGCGTTGGCTGACCGGCTACCGCCACCGCGAACCAGACCAACCCCACCGGCTTTTCCTCGGAGCCGCCGTCCGGGCCGGCAATGCCCGTCACGGCAAGCGCGATCTTCGCTTGCGAATGCGCCAGCGCGCCTTCGGCCATTTCGCGGGCGGTTTCGCCCGAGACGGCTCCATGAGATTTGAGCGTATCTGTGCTTACGCCCAGCATTGCCTGCTTGGCTTCGTTCGAATAGGTCACAAAGCCGCAATCGACGATTTTCGACGCGCCGGGGATGTCGGTCAAAAGCGAAATGATCTGACCACCCGTGCATGATTCGGCTGTTGCGGCGAGGATGCCTTTCCGCTTGCACGCATCTGAAAAATCCTGGGCGAGTTCGGGCAGTACGCTCATCATCATTCGGGCAGACCTCCTGGATAGGCGACGGTGGCGGTAGCAATGGCGGCGATGCCTTCACCACGGCCAACAAAGCCGAGTTTTTCGTTCGTCGTCGCCTTCACCGACACACGATCAGGCGAGATGCCGAGCATGGCGACGAGTTCCTTCGTCATAGCATCCCTATATGGGCCGATCCGGGGCGCTTCACAGATCAGCGTGATATCCGCATTCGCGATGCGACCTTTTTTCGCGCGCACGATGCGCACGGCTTCCTCCACGAAGATGCGCGATGCCGCGCCTTTCCATTGCGGATCAGATGGCGGGAAATGCGTGCCGATATCGCCCGCGCCGCAGGTGGCGAGGAGGGCGTCTGTCAGCGCATGAAGACCGACATCGGCGTCCGAATGGCCGGAAAGCTTTTTGTCATGCGGGATGGGAACGCCGCACAGGATGACCGCATCGCCCGGCTCGAAGGAATGAACGTCATAGCCGTTACCGGTGCGGATGTCGGGGAACATGGCGGTCGCTTTCTTCATCTTGTCGTCGGCGTTGGCGATGTCGCGCGCCCATGTCAGCTTCACATTGTCCGGTGCGCCCTCGACGAGGCGAACGGAAATGTCGGCCCACTCGGCGATAGCCGCGTCGTCGGTGAAGTTTTCCCGACCTTCGGCAGCGGCCCGCGCATGCGCTTTATGCAAAAGCGGAAAGGGAAAGCCCTGCGGCGTCTGCGCACCGTAAAGCCCCTCGCGCGCAACCGTCCGTGCGACAAAGCCGTCAGGCGACGCTTCCTTCAGCGTATCGGAAACGGCAATCGCGGGCAGGCTCCCCGTCCGGTCGTCGATGCCGGCAATGACGCGCGAAATCAGCGCCGCATCGACAAACGGTCGCACGCCATCATGGACGAGTACGGCGTCCGGCGCGTGATCGGCCAATTTTTGCAACGCGTTCCATGTCGAGGTCTGACGCGTCATACCGCCGATGACCACAGTCACACGCTCCGCAATGTCCCCGACAGCTTCGCGGAAGAGTTGTTCGTCATCGCGATGGATGGAAACGGCAACGAGATCGATGTCGGGATGGTTGAGGAAGGTGCGCAGCGTATGGAGCAGGATGGCTTCGCCGCCGATATGCCTGTACTGCTTCGGCCCGTCGGCAGGATCGCCAGCCCGCTCGCCCCGGCCCGCAGCGACGATGATTGCCGCGATCATGGTCTTTTTCATGCGCTCTCCTTGAAGATGAGCACACATATCAGCGCATGGCTGAAATGCCAGACTAAGTGAGCATTGCTGTTGCAGCCTTGATCTGGGATGGCTATTGGATAAGCAAGAAGAAAATTGTGCCGGGTTTTTAAGCATGGCCGAATTCAGCGACCTCTCCAAACCTCTGTCCATCGGGGGTGTCGTCGTTCCCAATCGCGTTTTCCTCGCGCCTTTGTCGGGTGTGACGGATGAGCCGATGCGTCGTCGCGCGTTGCGTCATGGCGCGGGAATGGTCGTCTCCGAGATGGTGGCGAGCGGTGAACTTGCGCGCGGCCGCACCGAATCGGAGCGCCGTATCCGCAGGCCTGACGTGGACGTCCATGTCGTCCAGCTTGCCGGGCGCGATGCGCACTTCATGGCCGAAGGCGCGCGGATCGCCGCGGGCGAGGGCGCCGACATCATCGATATCAATATGGGTTGCCCGGCCAAGAAGGTGACGGGCGGTTATTGCGGTTCGGCACTGATGCGCGAACCCGATCACGCACTGTCGCTGATCGAAGCCGTTGTAAAAGCTGTCGACGTGCCGGTCACCGTCAAGATGCGGCTCGGCTGGGATGCCGAACACATCAATGCGCCGGAGATCGCACGCCGTGCGGAAGCTGCCGGTGTGCGCATGATCACGGTCCACGGACGCACGCGCGAGCAGTTCTACAAGGGCGAGGCGGATTGGGCTGCAATCCGCGCCGTGAAAGACGCCGTATCGCTGCCGCTCGTCGTGAATGGCGACATCGTCGATGCGGCTGGCGCCGCGCGCGCGCTGACCCTTTCGGGCGCTGACGCAGTCATGGTCGGGCGCGGGCATTACGGCGCTCCGTGGACCGGCGCGCGCATCGTCGAAGCCGCCGGCGGGCCGACCGTCGCGCATGTGCCGCAAATCCACGATCTCGCGGACTACGTCATTGCCCACTACGAGGACATGCTTGCTCTTTACGGTGAGGGCCAGGGGCTGCGCCATGCGCGCAAGCATCTTGGCTGGTACATCGACCGCCACCTGCCGCACGCCGATCCGGCGCTGCGCAGCGCTGTCATGACCGGGCTGAACCCTGCAGAGGTCATTGGCTTGTTGCGCGAGATATTTTCGGTCGAGCCGATGGCGGTGGCAGCATGAACGAGGCAGCGATCAACTCGGCGGCGCTCATTCTCAACGCCATCCGACATCCCGTGATCCTGGTCGACGAGGCCGGGCACATCGCGTTCGCCAATGCCGAAGCGGAGGATTTCTTCCGGTCGAGTGCCGCGATGCTGGCGCGCGATCCGATCGAGCGTTTCGTCCCGTTCGGCAGCCCGCTGATCACGCTGATCCAGCAAGTGCGCGAGCGCCGCGCGCCGTTCAACGAATATCGCGTCGATATCTCCTCGCCGCGTCTGGGAACGGATCGGCTGGTCGATCTCCATGCCTCGCCGATTGCCGAGTTGCCGGGTGCGGTCGTCGTCATGTTTCAGGAACGGTCGATGGCCGACAAGATCGATCGCCAGATGACCCATCGCGGCGCGGCGCGCTCCGTCACGGGCCTTGCAGCCATGCTGGCGCATGAGATCAAGAATCCGCTCTCGGGGATTCGCGGCGCGGCGCAGCTGCTTGAGACGGCTGTGGGCGACGAAGACCGGGCGCTCACGCGCCTGATCACCGAGGAAACGGACCGCATCGTCTCGCTTGTCGATCGCATGGAAGTCTTTTCCGACGAGCGCCCGATCGAGCGCCAGCCGGTAAACATTCACGTGGTCCTCGACCATGTGAAGGCGATCGCGCGCAACGGTTTTGCCAGCCGTATCAGGCTCATCGAGGATTACGATCCGTCGCTGCCGCCGGTCTTCGGCAACCGCGACCAGCTCGTTCAGGTCTTCCTGAATTTGGTGAAGAACTCCGCCGAAGCCGTTGGAAACGATCCGTCAGGCGAGATTACGCTGTCCACCGCGTTTCGGCCGGGAATGCGCATCGGCGTGCCGGGCACGCGCGACCGCATCTCGCTACCGCTCGAATTTTGCGTGCAGGACAATGGCCCTGGCGTTTCCGACGACATCAAGTCGATCCTGTTCGATCCGTTCATCACCACCAAGCAGAACGGGTCCGGTCTCGGGCTCGCGCTCGTCGCAAAGATCGTCGGCGAACATGGCGGCGTCATCGAATGCGATTCGACAGGCCGCGGCACGACGTTCCGTATCCTCATGCCAACCTGGAAAAAACCGATCGGCGGCAAAGACGTCGACGTCGAGGAGCAATCAGCATGACCGTGCGCGGCAACATTCTCGTCGCAGACGACGACGCGGCGATCCGCACCGTTCTCAATCAGGCGCTTTCGCGCGTCGGCCATGAAGTGCGCGTGACGTCGAACGCCTCGACGCTGTGGCGCTGGATCGCGGCGGGCGAGGGCGATCTCGTCATCACCGATGTCGTGATGCCGGACGAAAACGCCTTCGACATGCTGCCGCGTATCAAGAAGGCGCGCCCGGACTTACCGGTCGTCGTCATGAGCGCACAAAACACCTTCATGACCGCGATCCGCGCGTCGGAGACCGGCGCTTACGAATATCTGCCGAAGCCATTCGACCTGACCGAGCTTTTGCAGATCGTCACGCGCGCATTGTCCGAACCGAAGCGTACGAAAAGCATTCCGCACGCCGACGATCAGCCTGAATCCATGCCGCTTGTGGGGCGTTCTGCCGCGATGCAGGACATCTACCGGATGCTCGCCCGTATGATGCAGACCGATCTGACGGTCATGATCTCCGGTGAATCGGGCACCGGCAAGGAACTCGTCGCCCGGGCGCTTCACGAATACGGGCGTCGGCGCAACGGACCGTTCGTTGCGATCAACATGGCCGCCATCCCGCGCGACCTGATCGAATCGGAACTGTTCGGGCACGAAAAAGGCGCGTTTACCGGCGCGCAAAACCGCTCGTCCGGCCGCTTTGAGCAGGCGGAGGGCGGCACGCTTTTCCTCGACGAAATTGGCGACATGCCGATGGAAGCGCAAACGCGGCTTCTGCGCGTACTCCAGCAGGGCGAATATACGACCGTCGGCGGTCGCACGCCGATCCGTACCGATGTGCGCATCGTCGCCGCGACCAACAAGGATTTGCGAACGCTCATCAATCAGGGGCTTTTCCGCGAAGATCTGTTCTACCGCCTCAACGTCGTTCCGCTGCGCCTGCCGCCCCTGCGCGAACGCTCCGAGGACGTGCCCGATCTCGTGCGCCATTTCTTCAAGCAGGGCGAGGCGGAAGGGCTTCAAACGAAGCGCATCGCTTCAGCCGGCATCGACATGATGAAGCGCTATCCGTGGCCCGGCAACGTGCGCGAACTCGAAAATCTCGTACGACGCCTTGCCGCGCTTTACCCGCAGGACGACATCGGAGCGGATATCATCGAAGGCGAGCTGCAGACCGCGCAGGCTGCCGAAGGCGTCGGCGTCGCATCCGCACACGGCGAAGAGCTGACCATCGCGCAAGCCGTCGAGATGCATTTGCAGCGATATTTCGCGAGTTTCGGCACCGAACTTCCACCGCCCGGCCTTTATCACCGCATCCTGACAGACGTTGAATATCCGCTCGTCCTCGCCTCAATGACAGCGACGCGCGGCAACCAGATCAAGGCAGCCGAGCTTCTGGGGCTGAACCGGAACACCTTGCGCAAGAAAATCCGCGAACTCGGCGTCAACGTCTATCGCGGCGCAAAAGGCTGACATTCGAGCCTGAGACTTCTGTCATCGTCAAAAATGTTGCACAATGGCCACAATGCGATGCATAGACTCATCGCATAGGGGTCGATTCAAGGCACGATGACGATACAGACCACCGCATCCGACGACGCATTGATGGGGACGGCCAACCGCGCTTTAGAAGGGCGGCGACTTGGTTTGGTCTTCGGAATTGCGGGCGTAATATGCGCGCTGATTTCAGCGGCGATTTCGTTCGCCATCCTGCTTGGCCTGACACCGATCGCGCCGGACGCCTCGAACACGCTTGTTCTTATCGCGATCAATACCGGCTTCACCGTGCTGCTCCTCGGGCTGATAGGCGTCGAGATCAACCGCATCTATCAGGCGCGGAGACGCGGCAAGGCTGCCTCGCGCCTTCATGTACGTATCGTGGCGATGTTTTCGCTGGTCGCGGCGATCCCGGCAATACTGGTCGCCATCGTCGCGTCGGTGACGCTCGATATCGGGCTGGATCGCTGGTTCGAACTGCGCACACGCGCGATCGTTTCCTCTTCGCTGTCCATCGCCGAGGCCTACGTTCAGGAAAACGGCCGCAGCCTTCAAGGCACGACGCTGTCGATGGCGTTCGATCTCGATCAGGCGCGTGCGCTCTACAGCCTCGATCGGACCGGTTTTCGCCAGTTGATGACGAATCACGTTCGCGGCCGCTCGTTGGCGCAGGCCGCGCTGATCCGCCCGGACGGTTCCGTCATCCTCCAGGCCGACTCGCCATCGGGCGTTTCCCTTCCCGAGGTTCCCGCCGAATGGGTCGAGCTTGCCTCGCAGGGTGAGCCGCTTTTGATCGAGCCGCGCGTGCGCAACATCGTCGGCGCCATCATCAGGCTGCAGGAAATCGACGACGCCTATCTCTTCACGATCCGTGAGCTCGATCCGGAAGTGATCCGCGCGCGTCAGATCGTGCGTGCCAACACCGAGGAATATCGCGGACTGGAGCAGAACCGCGTCACGACACAGCTTGCCTTCGCCATTCTCTATCTCGGCGTGACGCTGATCGTCGTGCTTGCCGCGATCTGGACCGGCATCGCGGTCGCCGATCGTATCGTTCGTCCGATCCGGCAGTTGATCGGTGCGGCCGACGAGGTGGCAACGGGCAATCTGGACGTCTCGGTTCCCGTCAAGCGGACGGACGGCGATGTCGCGTCTCTGGGCGACACGTTCAACAAGATGATCCAGCAGTTGAAGACGCAGCGAAACCAGCTCGTGCGCGCCAGAAACGTCATGGACGAGCGCCGCCGCTTTTCCGAAGCTGTTCTTTCGGGCGTATCGGCAGGCGTTATCGGCGTCGATCCGAAGGGCATCGTTGCGATCGTCAACCGCTCGACGGAAAAGATGCTCTCCTTGCCGGCGAAGGCGCTGGTGGGACGAAGCCTTGCGGACGCGCTACCGCAGATCGCCGGCGTGTTCGAACGTGGACGCGAACACGGTCGTCCCGTCTATCGCGAGCAGGTCGCTTTCGCGCGTGCCGGCGCCGAGCGGACGTTCAACGTGCAGATCACGACGGAGCAGAGTTCGGCGCGCAGGGGCGGTCAGTCTTATGTCGTGACGGTCGATGACATTACCGACCTCGTCCAGGCACAACGCTCGTCGGCCTGGGCAGACGTGGCACGCCGCATCGCACACGAAATCAAGAACCCGCTGACGCCGATCCAGCTATCGGCCGAGCGTATCCGCCGACGTTATGGCAAGGTCATCACCGAGGATCGCGAAGTCTTCGATCAGTGTACCGAAACGATCATCCGTCAGGTGGGCGATATCGGACGCATGGTGGACGAGTTTTCCGCTTTTGCGCGTATGCCCAAGCCCGACATGCAGATGGTCGATATCCGCGAGCCGTTGCGCGAGGCTTCGTTTCTCGTCGAGGTCAGCCGCTCCGACATCAAATTTCGCCGCGAATTCGGGTCGGAAGCGCTCATGGGCCATTTCGACAGCCGGCTTCTCGCGCAGGCCTTCGGCAACATCATCAAGAACGCGTCCGAAGCCATCGAGCAGGCACAGATCGATACGGGTCGCCCCGGCGAAATTCTGGTTCGCTGCGCGCGGTCCGGGACAAACGTCGTGGTCGAAGTCATCGACAACGGCAAGGGATTGCCGACGGAGAATCGCCAACGGCTTTTGGAGCCCTATATGACGACGCGCGAAAAGGGCACGGGTCTTGGCCTTGCGATCGTCAAGAAGATCGTCGAGGACCATGGCGGCACGCTCGAACTTCTCGACGCGCCGGCTTCCTTCCATGGCGGCGTCGGGGCACGCGTTCGAATGATATTCCCCCTTGGGGACAAGCAAGAGGTTGCGGGACAGACCGCGCCCGTGACGGAAGAGGTGACAGATGGCGTCTGATATTCTGATTGTCGATGACGAAGAGGATATCCGCGAGCTCGTCTCCGGCATTCTTTCCGATGAGGGACATGAAACCCGCACGGCCTTCGGCAGCGACAGCGCGCTCGCTGCGATCGCCGATCGCGTGCCGCGTCTCGTCTTTCTCGACATCTGGCTGCAAGGCTCGAAGCTCGACGGGCTCGAACTTCTCGATGCGATCAAGACCCTTTATCCCGATTTGCCGATCGTCATGATTTCGGGCCACGGCACCATCGAGACCGCCGTTTCGGCGATCCGCAAAGGTGCCTACGACTTCATCGAAAAGCCGTTCAAGGCCGACCGGCTGGTGCTGATCGCCGAGCGTGCTCTCGAAACTTCGAAGCTCAGGCGTGAAGTCTCAGATCTGAAAAAGAGATCGGGCGACAGCTTCGACTTGATCGGGATGTCGAGTGCGATGGCGCAGCTGCGCCAGACGATCGAGCGCGTTGCGCCGACCAACAGCCGCATCATGATCGTGGGGCCGTCGGGATCGGGCAAGGAACTCGTGGCCCGCGCGATCCACGCGGCTTCGTCGCGCAAGGCAGGTCCCTTCGTCGCCGTGAACTCGGCCGCGATCACGCCCGAACGCATGGAGATCGAGCTTTTCGGCACCGAGGCGAACGGGTCGGAGCGCAAGGTCGGCGCGCTCGAACAGGCGCATGGCGGCATCCTCTATCTCGACGAAGTCGCCGACATGCCGCGCGAGACGCAGGCCAAAATCCTGCGCGTGCTCGTCGACCAGCAATTCGAGCGCGTGGGCGGCACGAAACGCGTGAAGGTGGATGTGCGCATCATTTCCTCCACGGCTTACAATCTGGAAGACCAGATTGCCCAAGGGCGTTTCCGGCAGGACCTTTATCACCGTCTCGCCGTGGTTCCGGTAATCGTGCCGCCGCTCGCCGAACGGCGCGACGATATCCCGCTTCTGGTAGACCATTTCATGCGCCAGACGGCGCAGCATGCTGGCATCCGCATTCGCCGCATCGGCAACGACGCGATGGCGGTGTTGCAGGCGCATAACTGGCCCGGCAATCTGCGGCAGTTGAAAAACAATATCGAGCGGCTGATGATCCTGTCGCGCGATGGCGAGGACGACAAGCCGATCACCGCCGATCTGTTGCCATCGGAAATCGGCGACGTGATGCCGCGCACGCCCACACAATCGGACCAGCACATCATGGCGCTGCCGCTGCGCGAGGCGCGCGAACTTTTCGAGAAGGAATATCTGCTGGCGCAGATCAACCGGTTCGGCGGCAATATCTCGCGTACTGCCGAGTTCATCGGCATGGAACGGTCCGCGCTCCACCGCAAGCTGAAGTCGCTCGGCGTTTGATGATACATGCATCTAAGGGGCGCATGACATGCGCGTGATCATCTGTGGCGCGGGGCAGGTGGGTTACGGCATCGCCGAGCGCCTCGTGGCCGAACATAACGATGTGTCGCTCATCGACGCCTCGGCAGAACGCATCCAGAACGTGCGGGACAATCTCGACGCCCGCGGCTTCGTAGGGCACGGGTCGCATCCGGACGTGCTTGCGGCGGCTGGTGCGCAGGACGCTGACATGCTGATCGCCGTCACCCTTCACGACGAGGTCAACATCGTCGCGTGCGAGGTGGCGCACGCCTTGTTCAACGTGCCGACCAAGATCGCCCGTATCCGCTCGCAATCTTATCTCCAGCCGCATTATCGCAATCTCTTCGCGCGCGAGCATCTGCCCATCGACGTGGTCATATCGCCGGAGCGCGAGGTCGCAGAGACCGTTCTCCGCCGCATCGCCCTTCCGGGAGCGACGGAGATCGTGCGCTTTGCCGACGACCGTATCGTCATGGTTGCGATCGAGTGTCTCGACGACTGCCCGATCATCAATACGCCGCTCTCGCAACTGACGGAACTGTTTCCCGACCTGACCTCGACCGTTGTCGGCGTGATGCGTCAGGGACGGCTGTTCATTCCACGCTCCGCCGACCAGCTTTTCGCCGGCGATCTTGCCTATGTCGTGTCGACCAAGGAGCAGGTTCGGCGCACGCTCAGCCTGTTCGGACACGAAGAGCAGGAGGCGACGCGCATCGTGATTGCAGGCGGCGGCAATGTCGGCCTCTACGTCGCGCGCGCGATCGAAGACCGCCAGAGCCGCACGCGCGTTCGCATCATCGAAGCATCGAAGGAACGCGCCGTCGACGTCGCCGAAACGTTGCGCCGCACGATCGTGCTCAACGGCAGCGCTCTCGACCAGAAATTACTGCTCGAGGCCGATATCGCGGATGCCGACCTGATGATCGCCATCACCAATGACGATCAGGTCAACATCCTGTCCTCGATCCTCGCGAAGCGACTCGGCTGCAAGTCCAATCTGGTTCTGATCAACGATCCGACCTATCACGACTTCACCGACATGCTTGGCGTCGATGCGCATGTGAACCCGCGCACGGCGACCATTTCCCGCATCCTCCAGCATGTGCGGCGCGGCAGAATTCGCGCCGTACATTCGATCGAAAAGGATGCTGCGGAAATCATCGAGGCGGAAGCACTTGAAACCTCGACGCTTGTGGGCCACGAATTGCGCGAGTTGGATCTGCCGGACGGAATCCGCGTCGGCGCGGTCTATCGCGACGGCAAGGTGCTGACGCCGAACGGTTCGTTGCGTATCAAGCCAAAGGACCGCATCGTCATGTTCGTCATGGCGAAAGCGGTCAAACAGGTCGAACATCTCTTTCGCGTCAGTCTCGAATTTTTTTAAGGTCGTCCATGCCCAAGATCGCTTATGTCAATGGCCGTTATCTGCCGCATCGCAACGCCATGGTGCATGTAGAGGATCGCGGCTATCAGTTCGCAGACGGCGTCTACGAGGTCTGCGAGGTTTCGCGCGGCTTCATCATTGATATGGGACCGCATCTCGACCGGCTGGACCGGTCTCTGCGCGAGCTCAAGATTGCGTGGCCGATGTCGCGTTCAGCGCTTCAGACGGTCATGCGCGAGGTCATCGCGCGCAACGGCATTACCAACGGTCTCGTCTATTTGCAGGTGACGCGCGGTGTCGCGCCTCGCGACCATTTCTTCCCCACGGTTCCGGTCAAGTCGGCCCTCGTCGTCACCGCCAAGAAAGGCAATCCAGTCGCCGCCGATAAAAAGGCTGAAAGCGGAATCAACGTCATCACGGTTCCCGAAAACCGCTGGGAACGGGTCGATATCAAGTCTGTCGGCCTTTTGCCGAACGTCATGGCACGGCAACAGGCGCGCGAAGCCGGCGCGCAGGAGGCATGGTTCGTCGATCCTGACGGAACGGTCAAGGAAGGCGCTGCCACCAATGCCTGGATCGTTACCAAGGACGGAAAGCTCGTCACGCGTCCCGCCGAAAGCGGCATCCTCAAGGGCATCACCCGGGCGACCGTGATGCGGGTCGCCGAAAAGCTCGGTCTCGATGTCGAGGAACGCGGGTTTTCGGTCGACGAAGCCAAGGGCGCGCGCGAAGCTTTCATAACGGCGGCGTCGACTATCGTCATGCCGGTAGTGGCCATCGACGGTCACTCCGTCGCCAACGGGCATCCGGGCTCTACCGCGCTCTCGCTTCGCAAGGCGTTTTTTGAAGTTGCGGAGAAAACGGCCGGCTGATAACCAATCCAAACGGGGGCCGGGGCGTTCTCTTTTCAGTTTCGACAGGCGGGTCAGGCCGGTTGTGTGCTGGGTAAGAGCCGCTTATCCTGGAGCTTCGGCACTTTGCTTCCCAGGCGATCGCGTCTGGTTCGCGAGCGGTGCGGCCATAACAAACGAAACGCCTCGGCGGATCTGCGAAAGAAATAAAAAATGGCGGAACGTACGCAAAACCTTCAGGATCTGTTCCTTAATTCGGTACGCAAGAGCAAGAATCCTCTTACGATCTTTCTGATCAACGGCGTCAAGCTGACTGGCGTCGTGACTTCCTTCGACAATTTCTGCGTGCTTCTGCGCCGTGACGGTCATTCGCAGCTTGTCTACAAGCACGCCATTTCGACCATCATGCCGAGCCAGCCCGTGCAGATGTTCGAAGGCGAAGAAAACGGCCGGGACGGCTGATTGGGCTCATCGGACTTAGAAGGACGCAAACCACGTCGCGGTGGCACCGCGGCGGATGAGGATTTGCGCGTCGTTCCCACACGCGCTGTCGTTATCGTTCCCGCTCTGACAAAAACGCAACGTGCGTCTGACGACGGCGCCGGTGCGTCGCTCATGCAGCGCAGTCCCGAGGCTCGCCTCGAAGAGGCGGTCGGTCTCGCGCTTGCCATCGATCTTGAAATCGCCGACAGCGAAATCGTTACTGTTTCCGATCCAAGGCCGGCAACGTTGATCGGCACCGGTAAGGTCGAGGAGATTGCCGAGCGCATCAAGGAAAGCGAAGCCGACCTCGTCGTCGTCGACCATCCCCTGACGCCCGTTCAGCAGCGCAATCTGGAAAAGGCGTGGAACGCCAAGGTTCTCGACCGTACCGGCATCATTCTGGAAATCTTCGGACGCCGTGCGCGCACCAAGGAAGGCGTGCTGCAGGTCGATCTGGCACATCTGAATTACCAGCGGGGCCGCCTCGTGCGCTCGTGGACACACCTTGAGCGCCAGCGCGGCGGTGCGGGCTTTCTCGGCGGTCCGGGCGAAACGCAGATCGAAGCCGATCGGCGCATGCTTCAGGAAAAGATCACGCGGTTGAAGCGCGAACTGGAAACGGTGCGGCGCACGCGCGATCTGCACCGCGCCAAGCGGCGCAAGGTGCCGTATCCGGTCGTCGCCATCGTCGGCTATACCAATGCCGGAAAATCGACGCTTTTCAACAGGCTCACCGGCTCCGAAGTTCTGGCCGAAGACATGCTTTTCGCCACGCTCGACCCGACATTGCGCCGCGTGCGTCTGCCGCATGGCACCGTCGTCATTCTGTCGGATACGGTCGGGTTCATTTCGGACCTGCCGACCCATCTCGTCGCCGCTTTCCGCGCTACGCTCGAAGAAGTAGTCGAGGCCGATCTCGTTTTGCATGTGCGCGATATTTCCGATCCCGATACGGCGGCGCAGGCTGCCGATGTCGTGCGTATCCTTTCCGATCTCGGCGTCGAGGCCGGAGACAGCCATCACGTGCTCGAGGTCTGGAACAAGATCGACCTTTTGAACGAGCAGGCGCGGGGCAACCTGCCACGTGAACAGGCCGACGAAGGCCCGGTGATGATTTCAGCGATCTCGGGCGAAGGCGTCGATCATCTGCTTGCCGTCGTCGAGGCTCGTATCGCGGGCGCGCTGGACGAGGCGGAATTCGTTTTCGGGCCGCAGGAAGGAACGCGGATCGACTGGGTCTATCGCAACGGAGCGGTGATCGCGCGCGAGGATCGTGATGACGGCTCGGTGGCGCTGACGGTTCGCGCGCCCGCCGCGATCATCAGCGAGATCGGCCAGCGCCGCACGCAGGGCGACGAATAAATCAGGCGCTTTTGGCCGCTTGCCAATGACCTTCCATCTCATCCAACGTCGCCGCCTCCAAGCTTGAACCGTTCGCCTGAACGGCTTTTTCGACGTGATGGAAGCGGTGGCGGAACTTGTCGTTGGTGCCACGCAGGGCCGCTTCCGCGTCAAGCCCCAGATGCCGGCCAAGATTGACCAGCGCAAAGAGCACGTCGCCGAATTCGTCCTTGATTGCGGCCGTCTCGCCGGTATCGAGCGCTGCGCGCAATTCGTCCACCTCTTCCGAAATCTTGTCGAGGATCGGACCCGGCTCCTTCCAGTCGAAGCCGACGCGCGCGGCGCGTTCCTGTAGCTTGAGCGCGCGCGTCAGCGCAGCGTGGCCGACCGGCACGTCGTCGAGATAGCCGTGTTCGGCGACGGTGATGCCGCGCGCTTCGCGCTCGACCCTTTTCTCGGCGCGCTCCTCGGCCTTGATCGTCTCCCACATGCCTTTCGCCAGTTTCGCGCCGCGCGCCTCGGCCGGGCCGAAAACATTGGGGTGGCGGCGGATCATTTTCTTGGTGATCGCCTCGACCACGTCGCCGAACGCGAACTTGCCCTGCTCCTCGGCTATTCGCGAGTGAAACACGACCTGAAGCAGAAGATCGCCGAGTTCGTCGCGCAGATCTGAAAGGTCGCCGCGCTCGATCGCGTCGGAAACCTCATAGGCTTCCTCGATCGTGTAAGGCGCAATAGACGCAAAGTCCTGCTCCACGTCCCACGGACAACCGGTCTGCGGATCGCGCAGCGCAGTCATGATTTCCAGAAGCCGGGAGATGTCGCGTGAAGACTGCATGGGATGTCCTGAGTTGCGATTTCATATCCTTGATACAAGCGCCAGCGCCAGGTCGCCAACGAAAAAGGCCGCGATCACTTTCGCGATCGCGGCCTTTGTGTCCCGTGGGCAGGTTGTTACTTCAACCGGCCGCTTGCATGGGCGAGCATCGTGTAGACCTTGCCGGTGTCCGACGTCAGATAGGTCTGCGACATCATATTGTCGCGGTCGTTCTTGGCGACGTCGGCCAGAAGCTTTTCGAAGTCCTGACAGTAGCGATCGACCGCACCACGGAATTCGCCGTCGTTCTGGTACTTGCGACGAATGTCGTCAAAGGTCTGCTGACCCTTGAGCGTGTAGAGCCGGCGCGTGAAGACGTTGCGTTCGCCCTTGCGGTAGCGGTCCCACAGTTCGATCGACGCTTCATGATCGATGGCGCGGGCGATGTCGACCGACAGCGAATTGAGCGATTCGACCAGATGAAGCGGCGAGCGCTGCGGCTGCGCGGGTTTTTGAGCCGGCGCGTCTTCCTGCGATGCGCCGCGCAGCAGCGCACCGACCCAGCTTCCCGAAGCTGCAGCAGCCTGCGGTGCTGCCGGCTCGGCAAGCGATCCGCGCAATGCAGGAGCTGCTGCGGGTGCAGGTGCGGCGGCAGCCGGAGCGACCGGGCGCGGAGCCGGCTGAGGCTGACGCTCGGCGCGCGACGGTGCCACGTCGAAGGTGCGACCGGATTTCGCGACGATATCCGAGAGTTCCTTCAGCGCCTTGATCTGCTCGGAAACCGCCTTGCGCATGGCGCTGGTCGATTCCTTTGTCTCGTCGGGCAGTTGCATCACGCCCTTCTTCAGCTCGGCGCGCGTCTGGTCGAGTTCGGAGCGGATCGAGCCGGCCGTCTTGCGGATTTCGTCCGTCGCATCGGCGAAGCGCTTGGTCGCGCTTTCCACGATCTCGGTGATCGCGGCGTGCATCTGTTCGGTCGAGGTCTTCGTACGGCCTTCCGCGCCTTCCAGCGCCTTGCCGACAACGGTTTCGAACGACTGCATGACACGGCCGATCTCTTCTGACTTCTTGACGAGGCCAGAGGCGAGCGTTTCGAGCGCCGTGCGGCGGTCGTCCAGCGTGGTCGCCAGCGTTTCCTGAGCCGAGTTCAGAAGGTCGCGCGCGCCTGCCAACACCTTGCCGTGATCCTCGAAGCGTGAGGCGATGCCGGCAACTTCCTGCAATGTCGACGACGACAGTTCCGTCAGCTTGCCCGTATGGGTTTCGATGATACGCGCAGACGAGGCGAACGAACGTGCGGCCTTTTCCGTTGTTTCGGCGAACTGCTCGGTCGTGCCGGCGAGCTTCTCGTCGACGCCGCCGAGATTTGCCGATGCGGTCTCGACCAGTTCGGCCAGCTTCGCGTTGGAGTTCGACAGGCGGCCGATCAGTCCATCGACGCCGCGTGCGAGATCGCCCTGAACGCGCTCGACTGCCGACACCGCTTCGCTGGCGCGCTCTTCGAGCGCCGAGACGAGAGCCGAGTTGCCTGACTGAAGGCGCTCGGCCGCAGCCTGCGAGATTTCCTCCAGATTGCGCTGCAATTCGCTGCCGCTCTCGGCGAAACGATCTACCAGCGGGCGGGCGGTCTCGTCGAGAATGCGCGAGATTTCCGACGAGCGGGCCGACAGCATCGCGTTGAGCTGGCGTGTCTTTTCGTCGAGCTTGTCTGACGCGCTTTCCGTGCTCTCGTCCAGATGGCGGTTCATGGCCGAGAAGGTCCCGGCGATCGCGTTGGCGCGCTCGACCAGTTCGCTTTCGACGCGCGCGACCTGATCCTGAAGGCGGCCGCCGATATTCACCGCGCCGTTGGTCAGGCGCTCCTCGGCCGATGCGATCTGGTTTTCGATACGCGATGCGAACAGCGTCGTGCGGTCGGCCAGCTTGCCTTCCGCTTCGCCAAGCGCTTCTGCGATCGCGGCGGCGCGCGCGTCGAGCTCAGCCGAGGTCTGGTGCGTGCGCGCCATGATGCGCTGTTCGGCGGTATCGAAAGTGCGGGCCAGTTCGTCGGCGCGTTCCTGCAATCGCTCGTTCGAGCCATCCAGAACCGATGCGATGTCGCTCGAGCGTGCAGCAAGGACGCTCGCTGTCTCGTCGAGGCGCGACACGATCTGACGATCGGCATCCGCGAACACGTCGCGAAGTTCGCCAGCGCGGCTGGTAAGGGCGCTAGCGGCGTCCTCGGTGCGCACGACGAGCGCATTTCCGGCCTCATCGAAGCGTGAGACGACCTCGTCGGCACGCGACAGAAGGCTGACGCGGATTTCGTCGGCCTTGCCGGCAAGATTGCGGTCGGCTTCCTCGATGATCTGTGCGAATTCGCCGGCCCGACCGGCGAGGGTGCCGGCTGCGTTTTCGACGCGGTCCGTCAGGTTGCGTTCGGCGGTTTCGAAAGCAGCGACGACATCGCCGGTCTTGCCGGCCAATGCAGCAGCACGTTCCTCGGCACGCGATGCAAGCGTTTCATCGGCTTCCGCAAAGCGCTCGACCATTTCCGCCGCACGCGAGAACAGCGACTGGGTCCGCTCTTCGAAACCGTCGGTCAAGGAGCGCCCGGCATCCTCGAACCGCGAAGCGATCTCATCCGCTCGGCTCGTCATCAGCGTTGCGCGGTCTTCCAGACGTTCTGTCAGCCTGCGGTCGGCGCTGTCGAGTTGTCCGGCGATTTCCTCGGCCTTTGCCGTAAGGGTCGACGATGTCTGTTGCATGCGGTCAGCAATCCGCTGGTCCACATCGACGAACGCTTGGCCCGCCTGCTCGCCCATAGCGGCGGTGGCTTCGAGAACCTTGTCGCGAAGCGAGCCTGCAACTACCACGGCGCTGCCTTCGAGCGCGGCGCGAACGTTCTCGACGCCGGCCTTCAAAGCGCGTTCCATCGTCTGGGTCCGCTCTTCGATGACGCCGGACTGGCGGTCGAACGCCTCGCCGATGCGGCCGATGTCCGCGCCTACGGTGTCCGTGATCAGCGCGCGACGTTCACCCAACGCTTCGATATGACGCGTGAAGGCTTCCTCCACCTTGTCCATATCGATGTTGATGGCCGAGGCGAGGTCGTTCTGCTTTTCGGCGAAAAGCTCGATCTGACGCGCGAATGTCTCGTCGATCCGGCCCATGTCGGACGCGATGGCACCGGACAGTTCCGATTGACGCGCCGCGAGCGTGGCAAGGTGGCCTGCGAAGACTTCCTCGATCTGGCGCGCATCGCCAGCGATCGCGTTCGACAGGTCTGACTGACGGTCGCCGATCTGGCTTGCGAGCTGGGCATAGAGGTCGGCAAAGCGCTCGGCGCCCCGATGCACCGCGTTTTCCATTTCGCTCTGGCGCGTGGCCAATGCGTCGAACTGACGATCGAATGCGGACGAAAAACGCTCCAGATCCGCATCGACGGCAGCGGTGAGCCCAGACTGGCGCTCCGAAAGGCGTTCAACCTGCCGGTCGAATGCCTCGTCGATCCGCGACATGTCGGTGCCGATTGCGGCCTGCAATTCGTTCTGGCGCTCGGCCATCCGGTCGAGCTGGCCGGCAAACGCATCCTCGACACGCGCGGTACCAGCGGCCAGCGCCGAAGTGAGGTCGGACTGACGGTCGGCGATGGTCTGCACATGCTGCGAAACCGCACCTTCCAGGCCACGGCGGCTGTCGTCGAGCATCGCGATATCGTCCTGGAGGGCGCTGGTCAGCAGCGAACGGCCCTCGGCCATGCGCTCGACATGGCTTGTGATCGCATGATCCATCGACTGGCGCGTTTCGGCCAGACGCTCAAGATCGTCGTCAAGGGCAGCGGTGATGAGGCCGCGGCTTTCGCCCAGCTTTCCGGCAAAGTCGTTTGCCCGTGCTTCGAGCATGGTCGAGGTCGACATGACGAGTTCGGCGAGGTCGGAGCCGATCTGGCCCTTCGTCTCGTTGAGGAGGACGTTGATCTGGCCCTTGCCGTCGGTGAACGTCGCCGCGATTTCTTTTGTGCGGTCGATGAGCGTGTCGTTGATCTGCTTGGCGCGCGCTTCGAGGGCGGCGTTGAGCTTTTGCGTGCCGGTGTCGAGCGCCTGTGCGCGGGTCTCGAACTCGGACAGAAGCGACTGGCCGCGTTCGGCCAAGGTACGCTCGATGTCGCGAAGGCGCGTGTCGAACTCGTCGGAAAGCGAACGCGACGCACTGCCGAGCAGCGAGATCATGCCGGTCGTACGGTCGTCTAGCATCTGATTGAGCGCGCGTGTGGCCGTGTCGGTGGCTTCGGTCAGCGAAGCGATACGCGTGTCGAGCAGATTTGCGACGCCGTCGCCGGATGTGGAAATGCGCTCCGAAATCGTATCGATCCGGCTATCGAGCGTCTCGCTCAAGGCCGCGCTGTTCTGGTTCATGCGCTCGATCAGCGAGTGGCCGCTGTCGGCGATCGTGCCGGAAAGCTGACCGGAGACGTCGACGATGTTCTGGCGGATCACGTCGCTTGCGGCGGAAAGCTCGTCTTTCAGCGTTTCATGAGCGCCGGCGATCGATGCACGCACACGCTCGGCATGGCTGACAACCGCCTCGCGTTCGCTGCCGAGACCATCGACGAGCGAACGAATACGCGTTTCGTTTTCCGAATAGGCGCGCTCGAGTTCGTTGACCTCGGTATGGACCAGCGTTTCCAACTCGACGGCGCGGGCGAGCGTGCGCTCGATGCCTTCACCCATCGACTGGACTTCGCGGCGCACGGCCTGACCGACCATCATCACGCGATCGGTGGCGATATGCTCCGGCTCGGCAAGGCGGAAGGCGACTTCGGTCATCGACTGGGCCGCGTAGCGCATTTCCTGCGCGCGGCGGATCATGACCGCAAAGCCCCAGAACAGGATGATCGGAACGACAATGGCCAGGCCAAGTCCCACCGCATAAGGCGCGGCGATCAGATCCGCGAGCGAGCCGATCTGCCAGATCTGCGGCGAGAAAAGGAGGTGCCCCATAAGCAGGCCGCCGGCTGCCCAGGCGACCGACAGAAGCGCGACCGCCCAATAGATGGTGTGGGGAACGGGCTTCGAGATGCTTTGGGCGAAGGACCGGTAGTCCTTCTGGGTGTCGTCATTGGCGGCGGCGAAAGCGGAAGGCCGGGCAGGGGCCTGCGTTTCCACCGGCTTCAGGTCGGCGATACGCGTCGGCCCGTCATTGGCCGCCTTGGCGAGAGCGGGCGCAGCGGCGACGGCAGCAGCAGTCGCTGTTGTTACGGCTGCGGCCTCGGCTACGTCATTATGCCCGGCAGGTGCGCTGTCCCGGTTCTCGAAAGCGAGTTCCTCGGCTGCTTGCGAAATCTGCGCCTCGAAATCTTCCATCGAGGCAGCGATGTCGAGGCTCGGCTCGTCCGCATCAAGCGCTTCGTCCTCGTCCATGACGAGTTCGATATCGAGAGCGTCTTCCAGTTCCTTCTCGATATCGGTGTCGAGTTCGATGTTGCTCGCCGGTTTGGTCGCCATGCCGCTCTACCCTATACTATCGCAGCGGGTCACCGTATTCGGCTCGAACCACCCGCCAGTTGAGGCCAACTCGCCCATTTCGTATCGTATCGGCACAAAAGGCATATTGGAACTCGCAAATCGGCCCATGTGTAAAACTTTAAATATAGGGTTAATGCGCCTCAACCTATGTGAAAGAAGTTCTGAGCGGACGCTGAAAATGCAAATTCACGTATTAACCCGATGTCCAGATGCGCCCTTCGGTATCCCGAAATGACACAAATTAGCGGTAACGAACACGCGCTGATCGACGAGCAGGTGCTCGAGCGACAGACGATGGGCGATCACCGCCTCGCGGCCGAGCTTCTCGATATGTTCGTCGCACAACTCGACGCCGCTACGTATGAGATGGCCGGTTCCTCCGTCGACCGACGAATGGCGCTTGCGCACGCGCTCAAAGGTACGGCACGCTCGCTAGGTATCGCCGAAGTTGCTGCTTGCGCCGCTATGCTTGAAGCTCCGGAGGCAACAGACGCCGCCATATCGCAATTGTCAGCGCTTGCAGGCGAACTGCGCCGCGAAGTGGATAGCCGTCGCTCCGGGCCGGCTTGACAGCTTTTTTGCAGCCATTATGTGAACGCGACCACTCGTGGTCTGCTTCAACGCGGCTGCTACTCACCGATCCGCTATTCCCCTACAGGTTCTTTCAATGACCAAGCTCACTTTCGTTGCCTTCGACGGCACGCGTTTCGACGTGGAGGCCGACAACGGTTCGACCGTGATGGAGAATGCCATCAAGGCCGGCGTGCCGGGCATCGAAGCGGAGTGCGGCGGGGCCTGCGCGTGCGCTACATGCCATGTCTATGTAGATGACGAATGGTCGGCGCAGGTGGGCGAGCCGCAGGCGATGGAGGAAGACATGCTCGATTTCGCCTATGATGTGCGCCCGACCTCCCGCCTGTCATGCCAAATACGCGTGTCGGACGATCTGGACGGCTTGACCGTCCATGTACCGGAGCGTCAGGGCTGACGGCCGGATTCGATCTGCTGCAGCCGATAGTCAAGAAGCCGGAGCATTCGGCTTTCGAAATTGACGCTTTCGATCGTGTCGTAGCGCGCCTGTTCGGCATCGTGCTCGGCCAGCATGCGTCGGCTGATGCCTTCCGCCGTGTTCGCCGCGTCCACGCAACTCGCCGCGTTTCGCACATTGAGAAGCGCGCGTTCTATATCGAGGGCGTATCTGCGCGCGATGACGATATGGCCTTCCTCGTGCCGCTTGATGTCGGTGGATAGCGTGTCCCACATCAGTGCCGTATCTATTTCAGCTGAATTTCTGTTGCGCCAGCGGGGAAGAAACACCTCGGCCGCGATATCGACGCTCGCCTGCGAGACGCGGCATCGACCATTTTCCTCCTGATACCCGATGCGCGTTCTGAACTCCATGCGCGTTGCGCCGGGGTGGCGGTTTCCGGTGGTGCCGAGCTGCGGGCCGCGTGTCTGGAGTTCGGTCTCGATTTCACCAAGCGTGCGCCCGCCGATCGTGAAATAGCTGTAGGATCGCGACACAGTGGCGGCTTCGGCCACGACCGTCACGGAAAAAAGCATGGCGACGGCCGTCATCATTGACGTTTTCATGGTCCGTCTCCTTCCATCTTCTTCAATACGCTAGGCGCACTCTTGCATCTAAACCTGAAGAATTGCTGCCCTCGATGAAAATTCGTTGATTTGGCGCCATTGACGGTCCAATAGCCCACGAATGTCGAGTTCCTTTTCCCGACCGCGCAACGCCGAAACCATCTGGCAGCTTGCGCATGGCCGCACGCTGACCCTTGGTCCGCGCGCGTTGATCATGGGAATCCTGAACGTCACGCCGGACAGCTTCTCCGACGGCGGCCATTTCATTTCCGTCGATCTGGCGGTGGCACAGGCCGAGCGGATGGCGACAGAAGGTGCCGTCATCATCGACATCGGGGGCGAGTCCACAAGGCCCGGTGCCGCGCCGATCAGTGCGGATGAGGAACAGGCTCGCGTGTTGCCCGTCATCGAGGCGTTGGCGAAACGCGGCGATATCCTTCTGTCGGTCGATACGTACCGGGCGGAAACCGCACTTCTGGCAGTCGAGGCAGGCGCACATATCGTCAACGATGTCTGGGGGCTGCAAAAGGATAGGGCGATTGCCGATGTCGCTGCCTCGACCGGAGCCGGTCTTGTCATCATGCATACGGGCCGCGATCGCGAAAAACTCGCCGACCCTATTGCCGATCAATTCGCTTTTCTGAATCGGTCCCTCGAAATCGCGGCGCAAGCGGGTATCGGACAAGACCGAATTCTACTTGATCCGGGATTTGGTTTCGCTAAAAATGTAAACGAAAACATTGATCTGCTAGCGAGATTTGAAAAACTGCACGAGCTTGGATATCCACTGCTTGTGGGCACGTCGCGCAAGCGGTTTCTGGGCGAGATCACGGGGCGAGAAGCGGTTGATCGCGACGTCGGTACTGCGGCAACCAGCGTCGCATTACGGCTTGCCGGTGCGGCCGTTTTTCGTGTTCATGACGTTGCGGTCAATGCCGATGCGCTCAAGGTCGCCGATGCCATCCTCGACCGGCGGACCTGACGGGAGACTTTTCGAACCATGTATACAATCCGCCTGAAGAACTGCGCGTTCTTCGCACGCCACGGCGTCTACGTCGAAGAGGAAACGCTCGGGCAGCGCTTCTATATCGATGCGGAACTGAGCGTCGAGCCGACTGGCACGCTGGACAGCGATTCGATTGAAGGAACAGTCGATTACGGTGCAGCTTTCGTGGAAATTGAGAAGGTCGTCACAGGTACGCGGCGGTTCCTGATCGAGAAACTTGCGGTCGACGTCGCCAAGGCGCTGTGCGCCCGCTTTCCGCAGATCGTCAAGGCATCAATCACGGTTCGCAAGCCGGGCGCACCTGTACCGGGCGTGCTGGATTCCGTAGAGGTCAATATTGTCTGGCCCCAATAAGACCACTGCATATATTGGGCTTGGCGGTAATCTCGGTGATCCGAAGACGGCGATGGCCGCGGCGCTGCGCACGCTCGACGCCCTGGAAGGCATCGCGGTGGTCGGGGTTTCATCGCTCTATCGCACGCCGCCCTGGGGCATGACCGACCAGCCGGATTTTCTCAATGCGGTTGCCAAAGTCGAGACCAGCCTATCTCCACGCGAGTTGCTGGATGCTTGTCTCGACGCCGAGCGCGCGCTGAAACGGGTCCGCAACGAACGTTGGGGGCCGCGTTCCATCGATCTCGACATCCTGATCTTTGGGAACAGCCATATCGACGAAGAGGGGCTTTCCGTTCCTCATCCGCGTATTGCGGAGCGGGCCTTCGTACTGGTTCCGTTGGTCGAACTCGCACCGAATCTGACGATCGATCGCCGACCGATAGCCGAAATGCTGGCAGCGCTCGACGCAAGCGGCGTCATCCGGCTCAATGCCGGAAACGACTGGTGGAAAACGGATTGAGCGTCAGCGGTTGGCGATCGAGCCGACCGAGCGCTTGTCGACGCGCTTCAGGTTCATGCCGATGACCGGGATCATCTGATCGTCGACGAGCACGGAAACCGTGACGGTCATGGTTTCGCTGTCAGCCATGCGAGCAAGCATTGCGCCGTTCAACTGATTGCGGTTGAGCGTGAAGGTCACGCGGTCGTTGCTTACCTGGCCTGCGATGACATCGAGGCCGGTGCCGTCCGACCCGTCCATGAAGCTGCCGCGGTAGCCAGCACGCCCCTGATGCTCGACGCTTGCCTGCATGCGCTGGGTGAAAAGGCCCATGCGGCAACCACCATCGAGCGACATTCCGAGCTTTTCGCCTGGCGTCGCGCCAGTGAAATTGCAGACGAACTTCGTGCCCTTGTATTTTCCCGCGACGATCTCGCCGGGGCCCGACCACGAACCTTCAACCGACGAAAAGAACTTTCGGTCCTTTTCCGAGGCCAAAGCGGGCGCGGCGAAGCCGATCGTTGCTGCAGCTGAAGCTGCGAGAAAGGACGAGGCGAGGCGAAGGGCAGTCATCGAATCGACACCTGTGAGCGAGCGAGCTGGTCGAAAGGCTGGCCGCAAATGGTTAAGGAACTTTTCGGCGAAGCAGTTCGTGTCGAGAATGAGTCAGCTTGGCGACAGACGCAAGCCCCTTATGCACGCGCCGGCTTTTCTCGCTCGCGCCGTGTCGCAAAAGTCGCAAGGCTGCCAATGAAATCGGCAACTCTCGGGCGCTTGACGGCCCGGAACGGCAGCGGACGCACGACTTCCATCGCCGCGAGCCCGACGCGAACCGTCATGACGCCGTTGACCACGCCTTCGCCAAGTTTCGCCGACAGGCGCGCCGCCAAACCCTGACCAACGATTTGATGGACAAATTCGTCGCCGACGGCCATGACGCCGGTCACGGCCAGATGCGCCAGAACATTCTTCACCAGCCGGAAATAGCCGAGCGTACCGGGCCGCGCGCCGTAAAGCTCGGCGAGACGCCGAATGAGCCGTCCCGATTCAAACAGTATGTACGCCACATCCACCAACGCACGCGGGCTGACGGCCGTCACCACGCTGACGCGCTTGGCCGCGTCGAGGATCAGGCGGCGCGCTTCTGCATCGAGTGGAGCGACCAGTTCCATTTCGGCCAGACCGACGAGGTCGCCTGCGTCCATTACGTCATCGCGCACCGCGTCGAGCGCTGCTCGTCCGGCGGCGGTTTCGGGCCGGGTGGCAAGAAAACCCTTCAGCCTGCCGACGAACGATCGCGCTTCGGACAGCCTGCCGTCGCGATAGACGCGTTCTGCGTCCACGCGCAGGTTTTCCACCGATTGCAGGCGCATCAGCGCAAGCGCTTCGCGCGTGATCAACGCGAGCAAGGCGAGGGCGGCGATGACCGCAAGGGCAAGCCCGACGAAGCCGAGCGCTTCGGAGCGTGCGAAAAGATCGGCGATAACCCGGTTTGCCCAAAGCCCCACAGCGAGGCTGACGAGCAATCCGAACGCGCCCATGAAAATGCGCCCGAGCCGCAATCCGCGCCTTCGGCGCAGAGCCAGCGGCGGCGGGGCGTCGGTGTCGATCACATCGAAAACGTCGATTTCCGCCTCCTCGACGCGGCCGAGTTCACCGCCGGACAATGCACGCGGTTCACGCAGCGGTGGCTCGGCTTGCGGCTGCGGCCGTGCGCCGGCCACGGAAAAGGACTGGGGTTCGCGCTCGCCGGTCATGCCAGCCTGTCTCCGATGAGAAACTGAAAGGCGCGGTCGAGCCGGATATGCGGCAGCGACAGCGTCATTCCCTCAGCGGTCTTCTCCAGCTTCGGTGGACGAAAGCGCACGAAACGGATCGGCGCGCGCTTGCCGCTTTCTTCGAGCGCGACCTTGGGATCGCGCGGCAGATCGCCGGGAAAGATTGCGGTTTCAGTTTCACCGTCGAAGCGGTCGCGGCCGATTGTTTCGCCAGCAAGCGGCGTGCCGATGATGACGGGGAGCGTGTCGCCATTCTCCCGCACCGACCCTTCGCGTGTCGCGCGGACGGCGGCCATCGCAAGCACCTCGATATCCGCGCCTGTCGCGCTTGCGCGCGTGATCGCGCGCTCGGCGAGACGACGCACGATCGCCTCAAGCCGATCGTGGCTTTCATGGTGGAGATGATCGGCCTTGGTCGCGGCAATCAGGATCTTGTCGATGCGGCGCAGAAACAGATCGGTGAAGATGCTGCGTGCGCCCGGCCGGAAGCAGGAAAGGATTTCCGTCAATGCACGTTCGAGGTCGGCGACGGCTTCCTGTCCGGCATTGAGCGCCTGCAGCGCATCGATCAGCACGATCTGGCGGTCGAGACGCGCGACATGTTCGCGAAAGAAGGGCCGCACGACATGCGATTTATAGGCCTCGAAACGCCGCGCCATCATCGCATGGAGCGAGCCGGGCCGGGGCCGTGCGTCCGGCTTCAGGCCGGGCAGCGGGGCGAAGGTGAGGGCAGGCGAACCTTCCAGATCGCCCGGCATCAAAAAACGCCCCGGCGGAAGCGTGGAAAGGGCGCGGCTATCGTCCTTGCCTGCCTTCAGGTAGCGTGTGAACGCCTCGGCGAGCCGCCGCGCCGTCATTTCGTCAGCTTCGGCTGCGGGGTCTGCTGCCGCTGCCGTTTCCAGCCATTCGCGGGCAAGATCGGCTCGGGCGGGCAGTTCGGCGAGTGTGGCCGCGTCGCGCGAGAATTCTTCGTAGCTCTTCGCCAGAAGGGGGAGATCGAGCAGCCATTCTCCCGGATAATCGACGATGTCGATCGAAAGGCGTCCGGGCGAGAACATCCGTCCCCAACCGGAGGCCAATTCGTATTCGATGGTTAGGCGAAGTTCCGAGATGGCGCGGGTCGAATCCGGCCAGATGCGCTCGCCGACCAGTGCAGCGACATGATCCTCGTATTGAAAGCGCGGCACCGCGTCGTCGGGCTGGTGCTCCAGATAGCTTTTCGCGATCCGCCCTGATTTCATCGCATCGAACATCGGCAGGCGACCGCCATGCAGCATGTTGTGGACGAGCGAGGTTATGAAGACCGTCTTGCCGGCGCGTGAAAGGCCGGTGACGCCAAGGCGAAGGGATGGCGATAGAATTCCCGTCGCGCGGCCCGTGAAGGTATCGAGTGCGAGCCGGGCCTCATCGCTTAATGTGGTCTGTGATGCCAAATTGCCATGCCCCAAGCGGTCTGTTGCCAAGGAGATAGGTTTACATCCCTCTTCTGCAACAAAACGTGCGCTATTTCATGTCCGAAGGCCGCAGGAAAAGTTCGAGATTGCCGGTTCCCGGCGTGATTTCTCCGAATGGCTGGCCGAAAGCGACCACGGCCAGGCCACAGGTAGGAAATCCGGCCTGAAGCTCTTCATGGCTTTCGGCATCTTCGACAAGCGCCGTCACCAGATCCTCCATGACGGGGTTGTGTCCGACGATCATCAAACCGCCATTAGTCTCTTGTTTGCGAATGATGTCGAGTGTCTGCACCGGCGTCGCCTCGTAGAGCGAATCCAGATATTCGGTCGGCACGTCTTCGAGTGCCAGCGCCTCCAGTGTCTGCCGTGTGCGCACGGAGGACGACGACACGATGCGGTCGGGAAGGCGGCCATCCTTGCGCATCGTCGCGCCGAGTCGTCTTGCATCTTCAATGCCGACGGGTTCGAGCGGACGGTCGAAATCCCGCTGGCCGGGGCGTGCCCACCCGGCCTTGGCGTGGCGCAGAAGATAAAGACGCGGCATCCTGGCTCCCGTTGTTGGTCTGAACGGCGTTTAGATCACCGTTCTTTCATCGCGCCTGCACACGCAAGCTGACAAATGCGTGAAAGCCCAATTCTTAACGCTTGTGTGGTGCATGCGCCGCGAATATACAGGCGCCGAAATTGCTTATGTGGGGTGAGTCTATGAGCAAGGCTATCGAGTCTGACTACATGCCATCCGAAGACGAGCCGTTCATGAATGAACGGCAGCGGTCTTACTTTCGCAGCAAACTCGTCTCCTGGAAGAACGATATCTTGCGGGAAGCGCGTGAAACGCTGGATATCCTTCAGCGCGAAAACGCCAATCATCCCGATCTCGCAGATCGTGCCTCGTCCGAAACGGACCGCGCGATCGAACTGCGGGCCCGCGATCGCCAGCGCAAGCTGATCTCCAAGATCGATGCCGCGCTCCAGCGTATCGACGAGGGGACCTACGGCTATTGCGAGGAGACCGGCGAGCCGATCTCCCTCAAGCGCCTTGACGCAAGGCCGATCGCGACATTGTCGATCGAGGCGCAGGAGCGTCACGAGCGCCGCGAAAAGGTCTATCGCGACGAGTGAACGATCAGCGTCGCTCCTGCGGCGCTTCGTTCAAGATGCGATCCATCTCGTCCTCGATAGAGGGTTCGCGGCGGCGCGTCGCAGGTTCATCCGTCTTTCGAAAATCCTGCTCGAACTCCGATACCATCGCATCGTCCACGTTTGGTTCGGTGGCTGCGACGCGCTGTGCAATCGCCGGTTCGGCGCGCGGCGTATCCGCTTTTATCGCTGGCGCTTCAACCGGCTGGACCGGCGGTGTTTCCGCAGCCTGAACGACGGGAGCCTCCGCCACAGGTTCACGGCGTTCCGGCACCGGCGCCGCAACTGGCTGCCGCGCGGGCGCTGCGGTCCGGGTCTCGCGTTCGACGGGCGCAGGGGCCGGCTCGACGCGTGCGGAAGAGGGGGCCACCGGTTCCGCGCGGCGACGGGATGCTTCCGCGATCGGTGCGGGCTGAGCCGGCGCGGAGCGGCCGGGGCCGGTGATATTCTGCTCGATGACGATGTCGGTCGGGCCGCCGATCATGATGAGGTGCTCGACCTCATCGCGGCGCACGAGCACAAGGCGTCTTTGCGCATCGACCTCGGCGGCGTCCATGACGGCGAGCCGTGCCCGATAGTTGCCGGCCGATGAAAACGACCCCGACGAAACCTTCCTCACGATCCTGACGATCAGCATGATCACGCCAAGCGCGACGAGCGCGACCAGCGTCCACATGACGGCGCCGGCATAGCCCGGCCCCGCGATATCCTCAAACCATGTCGGCATGTTCGTTTTCCGCCTTCTTTGAAATCCTGCATGAGCATTTGCTAATCCCCGAACGCATAAGACACATGCGAGGTTGCGTCGAGGCTGATGCCAAGCTTTCCACGCGGGGAGGGCATTCTTGCGGCAGCGTGCGCCGATGATGTATGCGGGGACGAACTATCCTGAAGAAAACCGGCTGGGAGGCCGCCTTCATGGCGCAAAATACTGGCGAGCCCAACCCGGCCCCGATCGTCGATCAAGGCGCGCGTCTGTCGACGCTTTCGCGGCTGATCGGCTTCATCATCGCGCTCGTCATCTGCGCCATCGCACTCATCGTCTTCAACGATGTCCTGAGCCAGACCACGTTGCTCGGCCTTTTGGGCGCGCTGGCGATGATCGGTGTGGGGTTTCTCTTCGCCTTCGCCATCGGCTTCATCCAGATCGCCGGCCGGTCGTCGTCCGACAGTCTCGCACGTGCTCTGGTCGACAGTGCGTCGCAAGGTTTCGTCGTCACCGACGTCAAGGGGCGTATCCTTTATGCGAATCACGCCTATGCCGAAATCACGGGCGCGGTTTCGGCCGACGATATCCGTACGATCGAGGCGCTGTTGTCCGATAGCAGCGAGGCGGCGCAGATCATCCACAGGCTTTCGACTGCCGTTCGTGACGGGCGCGACGCCGACGGCGAGTTCCGTCTGCCGCAACCGTTGCGCGCCGGCGGCGAGGGTGGGGCGCGCTGGTATCGCGTGGCGGCGCGCACGTTCCGCTCGCCGGATTTGCGCCAGCCGGCGGCGTTGTGGACCTTGGTCGACATCTCTGACGAACGCGCCGAGCAGGAGCGCTTCTTCCTCGACCTTCAAAAAGCGATCGATCACCTCGACCACGCGCCGGCTGGCTTCTTCGCTTCGGATGCAGGCGGGAGGCTGACCTATCTCAACGCCACGCTCGCAGACTGGCTCGGTGTCGATCTGGCCGGCTTTTCGCCCGGCTCGCTGCGCCTGTCGCAGATTGTCGCGGGAGACGGCATGGCCCTTCTTGCGGCCGTGAAGGCGGAACCGGGTGGCGCACGCGATGCGATCATCGATCTCGACCTGACGGCGGTATCAGGTGCTGCGATCCCCGTACGCATCATGCATCGGGTGACCGCGAGCCGCGACGGCGTTGCCGGAACCGCCCGCACCATCGTTCTCAACCGGGCCGAGGGAACGGACAGTTCCGCCGATTTGCGCGCTTCCGAAATCAGGTTCACGCGCTTTTTCAACTCGACGCCGATGGCGATTGCCGGCATCGACGGCGAAGGCCGCATCCTGCGCACCAACGCGCCGTTCCTGTCACTCTTTTCGTCCGTCATCGACCGTAACGCTATCGACGACCGTGCGCCGCTCGATCGCGCCATTCACGAGCGCAACCGTGAAGCGTTCCGCATGGCGCTCGACGCCGCCAAGGCGGGGCAAGCCGATATCTCGCCTATCGACACCGTTCTACCCGATAACGAGGAGCGGCATCTGCGCTTCTACGTCAATGCGGTTGCGGATGCGGGCGGCGAGGACGGTGCGGAGGAAGCCGCCATCGTCTACGCCGTCGAAACCACCGAACTGAAGGCGCTCGAAGCGCAGATGGCGCAAAGCCAGAAGATGCAAGCCGTCGGCCAGCTTGCCGGCGGCATCGCGCATGACTTCAACAACGTCCTGACGGCCATCATCATGGCGTCGGACCTGCTTTTGACCAGCCATCGCCCGTCGGACCCCTCCTTCGCCGACATTATGAACATCAAGCAGAACGCCAACCGCGCGGCCTCGCTCGTGCGTCAGCTTCTGGCCTTCTCGCGCAAGCAGACCCTGCGCCCCGAAGTCCTCAACCTGACGGATGTTCTGGCGGATCTGCGCATGCTTCTTGTGCGGCTCGTCGGCAAGGACATCCAGCTATCTGTCGAGCATGGACGCGATCTGTGGGCGGTGAAGGCCGATATCGGCCAGTTCGAGCAGGTCGTCGTCAACCTTGCCGTCAACGCGCGCGATGCGATGCCCGAGGGTGGGGCGCTTGCCGTGCGTACGCGCAACGTCGCGGCGAGCGACTGCGCCGCCTACGGCTATCGCGAACTCGCGCCGGCCGACTACGTTATGGTCGAGGTCGAGGATTCCGGTTCGGGCATTCCGGCCGACGTGATCTCGAAAATCTTCGAACCCTTCTTCACCACGAAGGAAGTGGGCAAGGGCACCGGCCTTGGCCTGTCGATGGTGTATGGCATCATCAAACAGACCGGCGGCTATATCTTCTGCGATTCGCAAGAGGGAACGGGCACGACCTTCCGCATCTTCCTGCCGCGCCATGTCGTCGTCATCGACGCCAACAGCCAGACGGCGATTGATGCGCCCATTCAGAAACAGAGCGAGGCCGCCAAGGATCTTTCCGGCACTGCGACCGTGCTTCTCGTCGAGGATGAGGATGCCGTTCGCATGGGCGGCGTGCGCGCGCTTTCGTCTCGCGGCTACACCGTTCACGAAGCCTCGTCGGGCGTGGAAGCGCTCGAAATCTTCAATGAACTCGACGGGCAGGTCGACATCGTCGTCTCCGACGTCGTCATGCCGGAAATGGACGGGCCGACGCTTCTGGGCGAATTGCGCAAGATCGCGCCGGACATCAAATTCGTCTTCGTTTCGGGCTATGCCGAAGACGCATTCGCCAAAAACCTGCCGGCCGACGCCAAGTTCGGGTTCCTGCCAAAGCCGTTCTCGCTCAAGCAGCTTGCGACGGTGGTAAAGGACATGCTCGACGCCAATTGATCTGCTTCTAAAGTAAGCAGCGAGCGGCGCGCTTAAATTTTAGGCACACGCATCGTCGCCGTGCGCCTTTATTCGCCAGCTTATCATAGCTTTTTCGTAAAACCCTTTGGTTCCCCCAGCGTACTCATCTGGCACGAGGTTTGCTCCATATCCTGCGGTGCAAACAAGAATGCCATTGGAGGCAACAATGAGGGGAATGCGTCGCACGCTCACGGCAGCCATCGCTGCCAGCTTGCTCATGTCGGCGGCCGGATCGGCCGTCGCGCAGGATGAAGGTCCGATCAAGGTCGGCGTCCTGCATTCGCTGTCGGGCACGATGGCGATTTCGGAAACGACGTTGAAAGACGTCATGCTGATGCTCATCGAGGAGCAGAACAAGAAGGGCGGTCTGCTCGGCCGTCAACTCGAACCCGTCGTCATCGATATCGCGTCGGACTGGCCGCTCGCTGCCGAAAAGGCGCGCGAGATGTATGAGGTCAACGATGTCGATGCCGTGTTCGGCTGCTGGACGTCGGTTTGCCGCAAGTCGGTCCTTCCGGTCTTCGAGGAACTGAACGGCCTTTTGTTCTATCCCGTTCAGTACGAGGGCGAGGAAAGCCAGCGCAACGTCTTCTACACAGGCGCTTCGCCGAACCAGCAGGCGATCCCCGCCGTCGACTATCTGATGGAAGAAGAAGGCGTCGAACGCTGGGTGCTCGCCGGCACCGACTACGTCTATCCGCAGACGACCAACAAGATCCTCGAAGCCTACCTCAAGGATGCAGGCGTCGCGGATGAGGACATCATGATCAATTATACGCCGTTCGGCCATTCCGACTGGCAGACGATCGTGTCCGAGATCAAGGCGTTCGGCTCGTCGGGCAAGAAGACGGCGGTCGTCTCGACCATCAACGGCGACGCCAACGTGCCGTTCTATCGCGAACTCGGCAATCAGGGCGTCGACGCGGCCGATATTCCCGTCGTCGCCTTCTCTGTCGGCGAAGAGGAACTGGCCGGCCTTGATACCGCGCCGCTTGTCGGCCATCTGGCTGCATGGAACTACTTCATGTCGGTCGACACGCCGGAAAACGCCGAGTTCATCGAAACGTGGCACGCCTTCATCGGCGATGAGGACCGCGTGACCAACGACCCGATGGAAGCGCATTATATCGGCTTCAACATGTGGGTCGGAGCGGTCGAAAAGGCCGGCAGCACGGATGCCGACGCCGTCATCGACGCGATCGTCGGTGTCGAGGTGCCGAACCTGACCGGCGGCACCGCAGTCATGCTGCCCAATCACCACATCACCAAGCCGGTGCTGATCGGCGAAATCCAGGACGGCGGCCAGTTCGACGTTGTCTGGGAAACCGAAGACCTCGTGCCGGGCGATGCGTGGTCCGACTTCCTGCCGGAATCGGCCGTGCTCGAAGCCGACTGGACCGACCCGGTCAATTGCGGAAACTACAACACGCAGACCGAAACCTGCGGTGGCGAACAAGCGGCCGCCAACTGATCGGTATTTCGAAACGCGCGAAGGCGGGCAATCCTGCCTTCGCGTCCTTCCATGACCGCGCCGGAACGAACGATGACCCTTCTTCACACGATGCGCCGCCTTGCCGTGATGCTTGTCCTCGCGCTCTTTGCCGCGGGCGGCAGCGCCTTTGCGCAATCGGTCGAAGAGCTTGTGCGCCAGCTTCCCGACGGCAGTTTTTCCGACCGGGGCCGCGTGGTGCAGGCGCTCGCAGCGACGAATGATGCTCGGGTCGCGCCCCTGCTCGAGAGCCTGGCCGCCGGCGACCTCAACGTGATCGAAGAGACGGGACAGGTCGTCACCACATCTGGTCGCGGCGATACCGTCACGGCTACCGACGCTTTGACCGGTGACGAAATCGGCGAGGTGGCGAGTTCCGGCGTGGAGCGCATCCGCGTCAACAATTCTCTTCGCCGCGCGGTACGCACGGCTGTCGGGCAACTGACGCTGATGAGCCCGAATGCCGGTACGCGCATGAGCGCGGCGCGGGCGATGTTTCAGGCGGGCGACCCCGACAATGTCGAACTGCTCGACGAAGCCATAGCGCAGGAAGAGAATCCGGCCGTTCTTCAGGTCATGCAAGAGGCGCACGCGGTCGCGGTCCTGCGTTCCGACGCCGAACCCGCCGCCTTCGCCGAAGCCGTGGACGTGATCGCCGCGCGCGGCGATCGGCAGGCGCTGGGCATCCTCCAGTCGGCCCTGTCGAGTGCGGACGAGGATGTGACGCCGACGATCGAGGCCGGAATTTCCGCAATCCAGCAACATCTGGCGCTGCTCGATGTCGGGCAGAACGTCTGGTACGGGATTTCGCTTGGCGCGGTGCTGCTGCTCGCCGCCATCGGTCTTGCCATCACCTTCGGTGTCATGGGCGTCATCAACATGGCGCATGGCGAGATGGTGATGCTCGGCGCCTACACGACCTTCATGGTCCAGAACATCATCCGCGCATCGTTCCCGGAGCTTTTCGCCTGGTCGCTCGCCTTCGCGCTGCCTGCCGCCTTTCTCGTGACCGGGCTGATCGGCATCGCCATCGAGCGTGGCGTGATCCGCTGGCTTTATGGCCGACCGCTCGAAACGCTTCTCGCCACATGGGGCCTGTCGCTCATCATCCAGCAGGCGGTACGCACGACCTTCGGCGCGTCGAACCGCGAGGTGTCGAACCCGCCTTGGATGTCCGGCACGTTCGATTTCTACGGCATCGCGATTACGTGGAATCGCTTCTGGATTGTGATCTTCGCGCTCGTCGTCTTTGCGGGGCTGCTCTTCGTCCTCAAGCGCACGGCGCTCGGCCTCCAGATGCGCGCGGTGACGCAGAACCGGCGCATGGCGTCGTCTATGGGCATCCGAACACCATGGGTCGACGCGATGACCTTCGGACTCGGCTCCGGCATCGCTGGCCTTGCCGGGGTGGCACTCAGCCAGATCGATAACGTCTCGCCCAATCTCGGACAGGGTTACATCATCGACAGTTTCATGGTCGTCGTCTTCGGCGGCGTCGGCAATCTTTGGGGCACGCTTGTCGGGGCGATGACGCTCGGCATCCTCAACAAGTTCCTCGAACCCTATGCCGGCGCGGTGCTTGCCAAGATCATGATCCTCGTCTTCATCATCCTCTTTATCCAGAAGCGACCGCGTGGCCTGTTCGCGCTCAAGGGCAGGGCGGTGGACGCATGATCACGGCGTTCTTTTACCGGACACTCGGCGCGAAGCTCTACATCGTCGTCGGCCTGCTTCTCGCCGCCGCGATCCTCGTTCCCGCGTCTAATCTCATGCTGCCGGTCGGCCATCCGCTGCGCGTGCCGAACTATATGGTCGCGCTGATGGGCAAGTATCTCACCTATGCGATGCTCGCCCTCGCGCTCGATCTCGTCTGGGGCTATGTCGGCATCCTGTCGCTCGGCCACGGCGCGTTTTTCGCGCTCGGCGGCTATGCGATGGGCATGTATCTCATGCGCCAGATCGGGTCGCGCGGGGTCTATGGCAACCCCGACCTGCCGGATTTCATGGTGTTCCTCAACTGGTCCGAACTGCCCTGGTACTGGTGGGGCTTCGACAATTTCTGGTTCGCCGCGCTGATGGTGATGGTCGTGCCGGGGTTGCTCGCCTTCGTCTTCGGCTGGTTCGCCTTTCGCTCCCGCGTCACCGGCGTTTACCTCTCGATCATCACGCAGGCGATGACCTTCGCGCTGATGCTCGCCTTTTTCCGCAACGACATGGGGTTTGGCGGCAATAACGGCCTGACCGATTTTCGCGAAATCCTCGGCTGGTCGATCCAGGCACCCGCGAACCGCGCCGGATTGTTCGCGGCCACCTGCATCGCGCTCGCCATCACCTTCGTCATTTGCAGCGCGATCACGAAATCGAAGCTTGGCAAGATCATGATCGCGGTGCGCGACGCGGAAAGCCGGACACGCTTCATCGGCTACCGGCCTGAATATGTGAAGCTGTTCGCGTTCGTGGTTTCCGCGATGATCGCCGGCATCGCGGGCGCGCTCTACGTGCCGCAGGTCGGCATCATCAATCCGGGCGAATTCGCGCCGGCCAACTCCATCGAGGTCGTGGTGTGGACGGCGATCGGCGGGCGCGGAACGCTGGTCGGGCCGATCATCGGAGCGATCCTCGTCAACTATGCGAAGACCTGGTTCACCGCCGCCTATCCCGAACTGTGGCTGTTCGCGCTGGGCGGGATGTTCGTTGCCGTCACGCTGTTCCTGCCGAAGGGCATCGTCGGCACTATTGGTGATTATTTCACAGGGCGGCGCGAGCGCAGGCTTGTCGAGACGTCCGACACGCCGCCGCCGGATTTGCCGGTCGTGCGACCTGAAAATTCGGCATCGTATCGCGGCGAAGCGCGCCCTCAACCGGCGGAATGAAGACCATGGCGAGCCTGACCAGCACGATCCTTTATCTCGACAACGTCTCGGTCTCCTTCGACGGGTTCCGCGCGATCAACAATCTGTCGCTGACGCTCGACCCGGGCGAAATGCGCGCGATCATTGGGCCAAACGGGGCCGGCAAGACCACGATGATGGACATCATTACCGGCAAGACGCGTCCCGACACGGGCGATGTGTTCTTCAACGGTTCGGTCGATCTGACGCGGCACGATGAGGCGGACATCGCCAATATGGGCATCGGGCGCAAGTTCCAGAAACCGACCGTTTTCGAGAGCCATTCGGTCGAGGACAACATCCTTCTGTCGCTGAAGGGGCCGCGCGGGATTCTGCCAACCCTGTTCTGGCGCGAGACGCAGGACGCAGCAAAGCGCATCGACGATATTCTCGGCATCGTGCGTCTCGGCGACAAGCGAAACGCGCTCGCCGCAAACCTTTCGCACGGCCAGAAGCAATGGCTGGAGATCGGCATGTTGCTGGCGCAGGACCCCAAGCTGCTTCTCGTCGACGAGCCGGTGGCCGGCATGACGGACGCCGAAACCGAGGAGACCGCGCGCTTGCTGCGTGACATCTCGCAAAGTCACTCGGTCGTCGTCGTCGAGCACGACATGCATTTCGTGCGCGAACTCGGCGTCAAGGTGACGTGCCTTCACGAAGGCGCGGTGCTTTCTGAAGGCTCGCTCGACCATGTCAGCGCCGATCCGCGTGTCGTCGAAGTCTATCTGGGGCGCTGATCATGTTGACCGTTTCTGACGCCACTCTTCATTACGGCGCTGCACAGGCATTGCGGGGCGTTTCGCTGACTGCCGAGCCGGCGAAGATCACCTGCGTTCTGGGCCGCAACGGCGTCGGCAAGACGAGCCTGATGCGCGCTATCGTCGGTCATCATCGGCTGACCACCGGCTCCATCTCTTTCGAGGGGAAGATGCTCGACCGGAGCGCGCCGTCAGAGCGCGCCCGGTCGGGTATCGCTTTTGTGCCGCAAGGACGCGAGATCTTCCCGCTTCTGTCGGTGCGCGAAAATCTCGAAACCGGATACGCGCCGCTGAAGCGCTCCGAACGCAGCATTCCGGACCATGTTTTCGAGCTTTTCCCGGTGCTCAAAGACATGCTGGGCCGTCGCGGCGGCGACCTTTCCGGTGGTCAGCAACAACAACTCGCCATCGGCCGGGCACTGGTGCTGAGGCCCAAGCTTCTGGTGCTCGACGAGCCGACGGAAGGCATCCAGCCCTCGATCATCAAGGATATCGGCCGTGCGATCCGCTATCTGCGCGACAGTGCCGGCATCGCGGTTTTGCTGGTCGAGCAATATCTGGATTTTTGTCGGGAGCTTGCCGACGACATCCACATCATGGATCGCGGCCGCATCGTGCATTCGGGCGTTGCCGAAGACCTCGACCGCGCCGAGATCCGCGCCATGCTCACCGTCTGATCAATCCCATGTCGCGCCCTTGAGAGCGTCCAGCGGGAATTTCAGATAGCGCTTGCCGTTCGCCTCGACAGGCGGCAGGCGTCCGCCATTCATGTTGACCTGCAGCGCATGCAAGATGAGCTTGGGCATTGGCAAGGTCCTGTCCCGGCCTTCCCGCAGCGCGACGAACTCCGCCTCGGTGGTGCATTTCGAGATATGCGTGTTCGTCGCCCTTTGTTCGGCGACGGTCGATTCCCAACGCGGTTCGCGTCCGCCCGGCTGGTAATCGTGGCCGACGAAGATGCGTGTGTCGTCGGGCAGCGCCAGAATTTTCCGGATCGAGTTCCAGAGACGCGCTGCGCTTCCGCCGGGAAAATCGCATCGCGCGGTGCCCGAATCCGGCATGAAGAGCGTGTCGTGGACGAAGGCCGCGTCGCCCGCGACATAGGTGATCGAAGCGAGTGTGTGCCCCGGCGAAAACAGAACGCGGACTGGAATGGTGCCAATCGCGAAGGTTTCGCCCTCAGTAAAGATTTTGTCCCATTGCGAACCGTCGGCGGGAAAATCGGGCCAGTTGTAAATGTCCTTCCACAATTCCTGAACGTCGACAATGCGCGCGCCGATCGCGGTCGGTGCGCCGGTCCTTTCCTTCAGATACGGCGTGGCGGAAAAGTGATCGGCGTGGGGATGCGTGTCGAGAATCCATTCGACAGTAAGTCCCTCGGCTTTGACGTAATCGAGTATGGCGTCGGCGTTCGTCGTTGCCGTCGCGCCCGATTTTTCATCGAAATCGAGCACTGGATCGATGATCGCGCACTTGCCCGTTGCCGGATCGGACACGACATACTGGATCGAAAATGTCCGTTTGTCGAAAATGCCCTTTACCAGCGGCTTGCCCGAATCCATCGAAATCCCCCAATTCTTCACGCCTTTCGATAGCATAGTCAGCGCCGGACGTTGCAATGGCAAGCGCTTGCGGCTTTTCTTCGTAGTAACGTCAGGAGAGGTACCCATGCTGCGCTCAAGGCCTGTTCCCATCGACGCTGTCTATGTGCCGACGGCTCGGCGCAAGACGCTGCATCCCGATACGGCGCGCGTGCTCGCCGAGGACATTCTGGAGAACGGGCTGAAGACGCCGATCCAGATACGCGAAGACGGCGCGCGTTATGTGCTGGTGGAGGGACTGCACCGGCTGGAGGCCATGAAGTTTCTCGGTGAAACGACGATCGAGGCCTATCTGGTGCAAGCCAAGCGGCATTAGGGCCTATGGCCTGTCGGCAGGGACGGCAGGCTCGGTCGGCGACACGCGTTTGACCCGCTCGCGCCATAGAGTGAAGAGGCCCGCGGCCATGACGATGCCAGCGCCGACGACGAGATTGAGCTTCAGCGCCTCACCGAAAATCAGAAGCCCGACGATCGAGACGAACGGGAACTGGAAATAGGCGAAAGGCTGGACGCTCGACGCGTCGGCGACTTCATAGGCCTTGATCAAAAGCCAGTTTCCGGTGATCGCAAGCAGGCAGAGCGCGGCCAGCCAGCCGGCGTCGGCGGCCGCGATAGATTGCCAATTCCAAAGCCCGAGCGGCGTGATGAGCAGCGCGCCGAAAACGCCCGTCCAGAAGAAGCTGACACTGGCCGCGTCCTTGCGGGCCACGTAGCGCGTCAAAAGACTGTAGCAGGCAAAGAGCGTCGCGCAGGCGAACGGCACGAGGGTCCATATCGTCAGGATCGATGCGCCGGGATTGATAATGACCAGTACGCCGACAAAGCCGACGACGATAGCCGACCATCTGCGCCAGCCGACCTTTTCGCCCAGAAATGGCACCGACAAAGCCGCGATGATGAGCGGATAGGCGATAAAGACAGCGTGCGTGGCGATCAGTCCGATGCTGACGAACGAAAACATGATGAGGCAGATTTCGCTGATAAGCAGGATGGCGCGCAGGGCCTGCAATTTGGGAAACGCCGTACGCGTAGCAGCTCGGAAGCCGCCGCTCGACCGCGCCGCCCACATGATCGCCAGAAGCGCGAAGAACCAGAAGCGCAGCGTGACGATGAGATAGACATTGACGCTTTCGGCCAGATGGCGCGACACGCCGTCCTGAACCGCGAAGACCGCGCAGGTCGCGATCATGTAGAGCATGCCGGCGCGTGGATCGGATGCAAGGGGCGTCGACTGGCTCAATGGGCTGTCCGGGTGGTCGGCCGTTTTGCACGGCGTAAATCTGGAAACGTTCGGGATATGGCCGCGAACGTCGAAGACGTAGAGCAATGTGCATTCCGATGAATGCCCGAATTGCTCTTGCCCGTTTTCCCGGCCGCATTTGTGCGACGTCAGACGATTCCGTCTGACTGCAAAATGCTCTAGCAGCAAAGCTGGATTTCAGCCAGAGCGAGCATTTGGTCCAGTGAAAGACCACCTCGCAGCGTAGGTTTCTTCAGTACAGCCCACGAGCGCGCAATATGTCACGCACGCGCTGCAGCGCGCGCCCCTCATCGCTATCGAGCACAACGCGAGACGTCCGCGCCAGTTCGGCGACGGTCAACCCCATTCGATTTTCGAGACTGGCATCGGCGCCGGCATCGAGGAAAGCGAGAACGATCCGCCAATTGTCGGAGGCGGCTGCCGTGATGGATGGCGTTGCACGATTGAACATCCGCTGATCGATGTCCGCTCCGGCGTCGATCAGACGCTGCACGGCACCAAGGTCGCGGCGAAGGATAGGTTCCCGGAAGGGGCGAGGTTGTGATGGTGGCGATTGGTCGGTCGCATGAGCCGGTGCGGCGAGACCAAATGGCATGACGACGAGAGCGCTGACACACAGGCTTAAAACACCGCGCCTGTTCTGAGACGTCATCAAACCAACCTTTCAGAGCCGGCAATTCGCATGCAATCTGCCCGCCTGATCGACCAGCATGATGCGCTCACCCGATATGCCAGGTGAGCGCATCGCGCTGTTATTGCCGTGATGTCCTACCCAAAGTTTCGAACTACCCCCTCCAGAAATCACTGATTCCAAACATCTTCCAGGACCTGCCTTATTTCCATACCCAAAGTTCCGTACTCCTCGAACCCAAAGTTCCGTACCTCGCAGGTTAAACGCGGCCAAGGACCTCCATATCGGCGGGTTGATCGAGGAAGGATAGGCGGGACAGCCCCACCTTGTGCGCAACGTCACACTCGGCGGTCACAGTGAAGAAGGCAATGTCTCGCCTTGCATGTAACGAGCCGACGCCGATCCTGACAAAATCGAAGACAACCGTCCGGCCAGCACGGCCGGACGCTTGGTCTCGCACTCCCAAATGATTTCGACCTTCCACCCGTCAGATCGCAAGCGAGCACTGGCCGCGGCATCTCTAGCTACGTTCCGCCTGAATTTCTCAGTCCATGCATCCGTGTTCGATTTTGGCACCCCCGAGCGCGAACACCCCTCATGCCGGTGCCAAAAGCAACCGTGGACGAATACGATCAGACGGAGTTTAGGAAAGCAAAGGTCCGGTCGCCCTGGCAAGTCGGCGCGATGTAGCCTGAAACGATAGCCAAGCGCGTGAGCCGCTCGCCGGACGACGAGTTCCGGAGTTGTATCGCGTTGCCTTACGGCTGCCATGTTGGCTGAACGCTGCAACGGGGTAAGATGGTCCGCCATTTCGCGAGATGATTCCTGTCCGCGATCGCTTTTGGGGGGCTTTATGGACAAAAATCAGGCGAAGAATTCCGTCGTCGAATCTGTATCGAGCGGGTCGTCTCGTCCGACCGAAATGACGATGCAGTTCATGAGCAGTACGCTCAGGACGCTCGGGGCAGACATGTACAGTAACTTGGGCAAGGTCCTCGTCGAATTCGTGGCGAATGCCTACGATGCCGACGCGTCGAAAGTCGACATCAAGATTGATTTTGATGAAATAGGGAGAGAACGCGAACGACTCAAAGCCGAGTACAAAGCGCGGCTCAGGGAAGTAGGACCCGGACCGGACGACGAAGACGCCTCCGATCTTGTGGCTAGCTTCGATATTATGCACCAGACGATGCGGTCCGATGTTACGATCGTGATCGAAGATGACGGCCATGGGATGACGTGGAGCGAGGTCCAGGACAATTTCCTACCCGTAAACCGCCAGCGACGCATGGACAGAAATCGCGTTGAAAGGAACTTGCGCACGAAAAGCGGCAAGCGAATGGTGATGGGTCGTAAGGGCGTAGGGAAACTCGCCGGCTTCGGCGCGGCACTCACCGCGGTCGTTGAAACTTCTGTCGCGGGTGAGCCGGAAGCGACGCGGATCACGATCGACATCCGCGAGGTCAACGAAACAACCGCGATCAGCGCTTTGCCGCTGCCCGTGGAGTACCTTACCAAAGAGACGACAAAGTCGGGCACGATCATCACTTTGAGCAACCTTCGGGCCGACGCGCTCAAGGAAACGAAGGAGAAGATCGAGAGCACGATAGCGCAGCGTTTTTTCGGCATCAAAGCGGACGACTTCGCGATTTCGATCAACGGCGAGCCGCTCGAACCTTACCGGCCGGACTACGTTTTCATTCATCCTCGCAGTCTTTCGCAGGCACAGATCGACACTGGCGAGATGGCGGCTGCAACGTTTGACGTGCAGGACGTTGGGACGTTCGACTTCCAGTACTACGTTGGCTTTCGAAACAGATCGCTCAAAGGTTCCGAGCGCGGAGCGCGCATCTACTGCAACAAGCGTTTGGCAGCCGGCCCCAGCCTGTTCGGCCTCAAGACCGGCATGCACAACTTCTACGGCAGCGACTATATGGAATGCATGGTCGAGGCCGACATCCTTGATCGCGGCGGCGTAGATCTCATCGCAACCGACCGCGGAGACTTGAAAGAGGGCAACGAGATCGTCGACAGCTTCCTCGACGCCGTCCGCCGTGTCATGGAGGACGCCATCAAGGACCACGGGAAATGGCGGGATGAAAAAGCCGTTCAGGATTTGCAAAGCGATCCGGTGGCCAAACTGATAAGCAAGCAAATCGAAATCCTGCCCAAGAAAACCCGAGAGCCATCGCGAAAGCTGCTGCAGATATTCGCCAGGGATTACGACGTCTCCAGCGACGAGTTCAAGGAACTCGCACCCGCGCTGATCCAGTCGATCAACTCGAGCGAAATCCTGATCAAGCTATCGTCCGCAGGGGTTCATTTGAAGACGATACAGGAACTAGCGGGGCAATTGCGGGAGGTGGCAGAGATTGAGCGATGGGATTCGTTGAAGCTTTACCGAGCGCGAAAAAACGGCATCCTTAAGCTTCAGTCGTTGCTTGAAAAATCCCGCGATGACTGGAAGAAGAGACAGTACGAGAAGGATTTCCACGATCTGTTAAAAGAAAATCCTTGGCTGATCCGACCGGAGTTCTCGCATTTCGTGACCAGTGACATGCGGATGTCGAAGGTGGTATCGCAGATCGCAAGGGACCTGAAGGTGGACGAGTACGCGCCGGTCATGGACGGCGACAAGGAAGATATCAAACGCCCCGACCTCGTCTTCCTTGCGTCGGAACCATCTTTGGACGGACCGTTCATAATCAAGATCGTCGAACTTAAAAGCCCGACAATTCCGCTGCGGCTAGAGCACTGGCGACAATTGGAAGACTATGTCTTGACCACCGAGGATTGGTGCAAGACCAATCTGCCTCATCGTGTCAACGTACAGGGGCTGTTGATCGGTGAACTCCCGGATGCGGAGACGTCCGTTCGCGAAGAAATAAACCTGATCGGAAAATATGCGGAACAGCAGCCCCGTGAACGCATCCGCATCGTCGGAATGACGGAACTGCTGAAGGATGCGAGAACTGCTCACATGGCTGCGATTGACGCGATCGAAAAGGAACTCGGTGACGATGATGCGGAGACCGCAGACTCTTTGACGTTGTCGTTGCCGGCTCCAGCATAATCCGAGAAGACGCTCATCAGGGACGCGCCCACGGCGGCGGCAAGCGGAACCGGAACGCCGTTTCCGATCTGGCGAGCGACCGGGTAGGGCGAACCTATGAAGTTCCAGTGGTCTGGGACACCCTGCAAGCGAGCGCCCTCGCGCAGGGAGATCACCCGGTTTTCGAAAGGATGCAGGTATCGGCCTTTTGAAGGGTTCTGGAAGGTGCATCGTACCGTGTTGGATGGTTGATGCGGATCCATGCGTCCCCAAACGTCTGTAGCTTGGCATCCGACTCTAGCCCATGACGGTGGGCAAAGCTCCGGAGCTTTTAGAAGGATGTCCCGCTTGTCACCGCCTGGCGGCACCAGGTTGATCCGCTCGGCCGCGATGCCTTTCGGGGTCGGCCAAACATGAAGTGGATCGTTTGCCAGCAACGGTCGATCGGAATTCAGTATCGCGTCCGCGACCGTCATCCGCGAATCCGAGGGTGGAGGGCGCTCTGGCAGGCCGATAATGGAGGCTATCGTGAATGCCCTGCGGCGCAGTTGCGGTGTTCCAAAATCGGCCGCTTCAAGTTCCCAGGTCGTGACAGCGTATCCGCGGTCCGCCAATCGCTGGCGAAGGGAATGGAAATGAAAAGAACGCAGAAACTGAGGGACGTTCTCGATCACCACCATCTTCGGCTGGACGTCGTCGATCCATCGGACGATCGATAGCGACAGCTCGTTTCTCGTGTCGGTCGGATCGCGGCGACCCAACGTGCTGAAACCTTGGCAGGGTGGACCCGCGACGATGACGTCTGCGGGCAGTCTGTACTTAATCTCATCGACTGAGCCGGTATCGACGCAGTCTGAGACGTTCGCGCGATAAGTAGCGGCCGCGTCTCTCGAAAGTTCAACCGCCTGCACGGGAACGAAACCCGAACGTTGGAAGCCGGCGCTCATGAGACCGGCACCGCTGAACAGATCGATGAATGTAGGTCGACGGCATGGCTGCATTGGCGGCGGCATCAAGAGTTCCGTACATGATCGTAACGCCATCGTTGCCGAGCAGGCTTTCAACAACGATGCGATGACGGGACATTGGTTGGAAAACCTGTCAATCGCGTTAACCTGACGGTCACCATTCGTTAAGACTTGCCGACACTTAAGGCCTCAACGCTCGTTAATGCGCAGCCAAAGTACTGAGATAGGAAGGGCTCGATGCGACCTGAGCGCTCGGGACTGCCTGTTAGCGCTCGTGGACGAAGGGTATCCATAGTTTGACTGCGGCGATGGCGACGAAGCCGAGATAGGATTCCTTGGATTTGTCATGAGGGATCGGGGCGCGTCTGTTGCTCTTCGCCGGTATGACCGCCTCGACGTTGGCGTCGGCGATCTCTTCGCGAATGGCATTGGGCATGGAGCTTGGAGGTGAATGGAGCTTGGAGGTGAAACATGTCAATTCTCGTATCGCTTGACAGCATTCGCGGGAACCGACCCCGCCAACGCGGAAAGCGCCAAACAGGCTACGGGCAACGACCGCTTCACACCCGTTTTGGACGAAACTTCAGTGGATCAGCGATCAGTTCGCTTGCGACTCCATTGTCACCGTTGGGAGTGCATTCGTCGCAACCGCAAACATGCCGTTCGTTGAGCTCCCACCGGGCGGGAGAGCAGGGCCGTCCTCTCAGTCGCGGGATCTCCCAACAACGATCTCCACATCTTCGAGGTAGTCCCGCTTCTGATCGACCTGCCGCAGCGCGCCCACATACTCCCAAGCTTCCCTTAAGTCGCCTTGCGCCTTTAGAATGAACTCGGCTCGCAACTGAACGGCCTTGAACGAGAAGTCTATTCCTTTTGCTCCGTCGTATTCAAACAGATCCAGATCTGTCTGCTCTGATTGATCCAAGCCCCAGAAATACAGCGGCGCCAAACAAAGACCGACGTTCTTCTCGGGATGCACAAGCATGGGGTCAGCCTCCGAGAAGGCATGAACCCCTTCGTATTCGGAGACATGAACGAACGGTTGCCCCTGCCCCCTCAGCGATCGAAACCTGCCCGTAAACCGGCCGCTGGCGAATCTCTTCGCAGTCACCCCTTCGAAGATGCCGAACTCTGCCTCGCCCAAGGACCGCGCAACGCTGTTGGCAAGGACGCTGAGAAAGGTCACGTAGTCTATGTTGGCCAGCTTTCCGTGTTTGCTGACCGCCAACTCTGACACCCAAGCGTCGATTTGTTCCAACGTTCCTGGCCCGATCAGGTCACTAAAACCCGCAGAGAAAATTAGATCGCTCCGCGCGCCCCGTAAGCAGTTTTTCAGCAGGGCCCAAAGTGGCCCGGCCGATCGATGGGCCATTCCCTTAAAAAATGCTTGGCCCGAACTGATGGTGGAACGCTCGCAATATGCGACATACGCGGCGAACGTTAGAAGTGCTTCGGCAGCCTCTCTGCCGCGTTCAACTCGGCGATGACTATCGGTTTCTGAAATGTATCGCGCCAGCGGAGCCGAAGTGGGGTAGGGCAGATCCTGCAGAAGGTCAGCCAATTCTCGCCACTCGCGGCTTCTCGCCCTCTGCTCGATGAATTGGACGTCATCGCTTCGAATGAAGGAGCAGGACGACGTGCTCGTGCCAAAGTCCAAGCCTAAATAAGTCTCGCCATTCTCCTCCTCTGCCGCGAAGGTCATGTCCATGAAGAAAGGCTTGCCAGCGACCACGGTACCCTCGTTAAGGTTGTCCCGTCCATAAGCGAACTTTGGCTCGGCCGTGCCGTCCTCTCGAACGGTGAGCTCGACCTCGATGCTTTGTTGGAATTTCGCGCCAAGTGGGGTGAATATTCTGGTACTCGCCACATTATGAAGAGCGTCAAGATCTTCGGGATCGAAGGAGGAGCGCAGAAAGAAATATTCAATGGAACGCTTGGGTGCGGCCGAAAGTCGAACTTTCCAGGCAAGGGCTTGATTGGTAAGCCCTCTGAGGCTGCTGGCCGCCGGCAGAAGAACGCCTTCGTCCGTGTCTTCATGGCTTGACCGCGAGGCTTTCGCCGTTCGGATCGGCCTGAACTTTTTGATCTCGAGCTGTCCCCCGTCGGCGCGAAGCGCTAGGCAAAGGCGATTATAGGTAACCGCCCGAAAATCGCCGCGACCTCCGGTGTAAAAGCGACGAGCGCATTCGGTTGCCAAGCCCTTGGCTACGATCTCCTGAAAATTTTCGTTGAGTTCCAATACTTGTGCGTCCTGTAGCGGAAGCTTGAGGTCGCGTTCGAGCAAAGGCTTGAGCCACCGCAAGTTCGAAGAGCCGCCTGATAGCAGTACGACCGAAATAGTCTGACCCCGTAAATCTGCCTTGGCGCGTTCTAAAGTCTGGCTGATAGTTTGTCGGAGTTTGGGTATCCAGACCTGCTTTTCGAAAATCTCGCGCAGCTTTGCAGCATTCAGTCGAACGCCCGCCATCGTTGACGATGCCGACATCGGATCTGACGGCACGTCAATCGGGTAGGACACCGCACCGGAGAGATCAGCGTCGAGATTCCAGTTGGCGATGGCGTTGCACACAGAGACTTTGGCACGTTCAACGTCTTGCAGAAGCCGCTTCATGTGCCGGAATAGGGCTTGCCTAGACTCCGAGAGAGTAGCGACGAACTCCTCGCCTTGATTCTTGTGGTCATAGAAGTCGTTGAGTGCCTTCCGCACCGCCGACTTGTCCTGCCGCTTGTCAAGAACGGCGAATAGGGCGTCCTCCGCGATTAACCTGTTGATGTAAAAACCACCGATGTGAATAGACTTAGCTCCCAGCGGTCTGGAGTTGACGCCGGACTGGCTGATATCGCCTTGCTTTGTTGTTTCTATGACCGACACGTCGAACGTCCCGCCGCCGAAATCCAGGACCAAGGCTATTTGCTTGCGCTGTTCGGCGACCACGGGGTGGCGCAACCCGTAGCGGTAGTATTGGAAAACGGCAAATGGCTCCGGTAGGAAGTCTACCTCGACGAAGCGCGACGGAAGCAGTCGCCGAATGGATTTCCGATAGTTCGCAAGCCACGCTTCGGTCGCTTGATCGCCGCCAAGGGAAAGCGGTTCCGCGATGAGAATGCGCGTGGGTTTCGTGAGCCCGTTAACGTCCAGCCAACCATCAACTTTTCGGAGCGTCTCGTCGAAGAAATCCTTCGCAAGGCCGACTGGGGTTCGGCGAGGTGTATTGCCCGCAACGTTTGATCGTCGCTCCAGAGCGTCCGGATCCGTGGAGCCCAAGGCCACCTTAAATTCTTCAATCAGGTATTCCGGTCCGGGGCAGCGGTCCTTCGCTTCCTTACCGGCGAATGCCTTTTTACCCTCGTAGTATAGAGCAGTGGGAATGATGTGGCTCTCATCAACTCTCGCCAGTTTAACTGATGAAATGAAGGGTATCTTTTTCAAGGACATTCACCCGCCTATGTTTTGGAGAAGCATATGCTTATCAAGCATTTTTCTGCAAGCTTCGGTGGTCGCGAGCAGCGGCTGTATCAAACGCCAGCGCCAACTTGCCATAAAATTTGGACGTTTTGGTTGTGCCGCGTGACCCGTTGAAGTTCGGCACGCAGCGGCTCGACGTGCCAGAGAGTCGGCCAGCAATGCCGCGGAGCGAACGTCGGATCGTGGCAGCGCGTTACCGAAGCGGCGAACCGGCTGGCGGAACGGGTCACGGGACCTCAAGGTCTCAAATTTTCGGTAGCGTCAGCTGTTTCGTACCCAGATCAGCGGGGCAGCGGGAAATGCATTTTTGATGCCTCGATAACAGCTGGTCGGAGCAACTGATCTCTTGGCTATGTTCGCTGGTTTATCGCTCGTCCATGATGGCAAGCGCGACGAGCATCAGAACGATGGCCGGCCCGGTCTTGACCAGCGAACCGAGCGGGTCCAGCCACAGTGACGGCGTGATGATAGCGGCGCTCGCCATATAGGCGACCGACAGGCAAATGCCTGCGACAAGGCCGACGCGACTGGTGCGCCGGACCGCGATCGCTACACCGATGGCGATGTCGGCAAGGCTGCTGGCTACCGTGATCGCCTGCGCCATGAACAGCGGAACCCCATGTGCGGTAAGGATCGCCGAAGCGGCGTCGAAGGCGACCGTCAGAGGAATGAGTCCCGAAACCGCCCAGAACAGGACGAGCACGCCGAGGATCAGCGGCTTTAGCAGATAGAGCCGCGCGAACCATTTTTCCTGCACGGTCGCGGGCAGGCGTGAAAGCGTGGATTTGAGCGAGGCGGGTTCGATGCCGGTGGCCGTAATCCATGGCTGTGGATCGCCCGTTACCCCGCGCCGCAGTTCGGCAAGGGCGGTGCTGCGGATGGGTGGAGACCATCCGAGTCGCGCGACCAGATCGCCCGCCTTCGCGCCGAGCCCCATCAGCCATGACGACAGACGGAGTCGCCTTGCGGGACCGTCGAGGTGTCGCCGAAATTCCGCGATGACACCCTCGACTGTCGATGGCTCGCGCTCCACGACGTCCCACACGGCATTCCAACGATGCTCGCCGTCAGCCCAGCGCCGCGCGACGATGGCGATCGTGGCCGTGATATCCGCGACGTCCGTGGCGGCGAAGGGGCGCTGGGCCTCCTGTGCTGCCAGTTCGAAGGGAAGTGCGGCGAGCGCCCGGACCAACGCGCTGCCGCCATAGGCAGCGGGCGCGACGACGAAGCCGGGACGCAGGATGACGAACGCTACGGAGCCATCTTGGATGACGCGCTCGGCTTCCCGTTTCGTGGTGCTGAATGCGGTGCGGTCGTCTTCCTGATTGCCGGGTACAGATAGATGAACGAGCAGGCACGGCTTCTCGGCCGACGCCATCGCTTCGACCAACCTGGCGGCGAAACCGGCATGCGCGTCCTGAGCAGTCCCGCGCCGCGCGCTGTCCTGAAGGACGCCGATGCAGTTCACCACGATGTCGGCCTCCATCTCCGCAAGCAAATGCTGCAGCGCTTGATTGTCGAGGCCAACGATCGGGCGCTGTACGGCTGCATCTGCGAATGCCGTCATTTGTGCTGTCGCGAAATTGCGAGCGACCGGAACGACACGAAAGCCGTCCTGCAGAAGCTGCATCGTGACAGCCTGGCCGATGAGGCCGGAGGCACCGAGGACGGCGATGGTCGGAAGGGGCTTGTTCGTCATCTCAAAAAGTCGGCTTCGCGATCATCAGCCACACGATCGCCATCACCGATCCGAATCCAGGAAAGCCGAAAACGAACCATGTCCGGAACAGGCGATGGTAGCGTTGCGGCAAGGGTGCGCCTGCGGCCGCCGCTTCGAGCGCGAGATCGCGCATGCGCGCCTGTATCCACACCACCGGAAGCCAGAACATACCGGCCACCTCATAAAGGATGAGCGAGGCGACCATCCAGCCCTCGGTGAACGGAAGGCCCGTCGTTTGCATCAGCAGGTAGCCGGTCACGGGTTGAACGGCCACGGCGGTGGCCGTGAAGAGCTTGTCGGCCTGAACCACGACCGAGCTCGTTCTCCCAATGAAGTCAGCGTCACGGGAAAAATGTGCCATCAGCATGAAGAACGCGATCCCGGTGCCAGTCCCGAGAATGACGATGGCACCGAGAACGTGCAGATATTTGAGCAGGAGATATGACAAGGCGGACCGTGGCCGTGGATCGATGGCCTCATCGTCACCGCATCTTGCTAAGGGCAGGTAAACTGTGGGCCGGTACCGGGAATTCCGTAGCGCTGAACGACGAGCACCATCCCCTCCCAGTCGACCACGAAATCGATCCGGCCGGTGCGTGCCAACCGGCGACAGCGGCGAAGCGCGATAACCCATAGATCTCGTATAAACTCCAGATTCACTTTCTAGCTGCGAGTGTGTCGCCTCCAACAAGGGGAGTGGGAATGTCGAGACAGCACGCAGTACCAATGGTTCTCGACCGCGACGGGCAAACAGCGACGACGTTATCGCAGTTGAGCCTGGCAGCATCGCAGGACGGCGTCTCCGAGGCTCAGATACAAGATCTGGTGCACAAGTATCCGGGGTCGCTTCCGATCGACGAAGTCGATCCATCGTTCAAGAATCCGGTCGCCGTGTGCCGCGAACTCATGACGCCCGCCGGCCCGATCGACAATCTATTCATCACGCCGTCGGGTTTGCCGATCCTCGTCGAGTGCAAGCTCTGGCGGAACCCGGAAGGACGTCGCGAGGTCGTGGGGCAAATCATCGACTACGCGAAGGAACTGAGCCGCTGGACCTGTTCGGACCTTCAGCGCGAGGTCAGTCGTCGGCTTGGGCGGCCGGGCAACGCGATGCTCGAGCTGGTGCGCGAGGTCGACCCGTCCGTCGATGAGATGGCGTTCAATGATGCGATCAGCTTGAACCTTCGTCGTGGCCGCTTTCTGCTGCTCATCGTCGGCGACGGCATCCGCGAAGGTGTCGAAACGATCGCCGAATACCTGCAACGACATGCCGGCCTGCACTTCAGCATGGGCCTCGTCGAGATGCCGATCTTCAACCTTCCTGACGGTGGTTTGCTCGTGACGCCGCGTGTTCTCGCCAGGACGGCATCGATCACCAGGAACGTGATCGCAGTGCCGGAGGGACATGCAGTGATTGAAGATGGAGAGAGCGCGGCCAGCGCAGATAGCGAAGTCGATCCCGACGCCCAGGCAGCAAGTGACGAACGTCTCGCGTTCTGGATGGAGTTCCTGCCGTACCTGAAGATCGACGATCCAGAGCAACCGAGGCCAAAGGCAGGAAGGCTTCCTAATATCAGCGTGATGATGCCCGCACCGAACGGCAGCAGTTGGTTGACGGCCTACAGGGCGAGGGACGCCAATGCGCTCGGCGTCTACTTGTCGGCATCGAAAAACAGCGCGGGGGAGTTCGCTATGGCAGCGGTTTCCGACGCTTGGGGCGACATCAAGAACGAGCTCGGCGGCACTGCCGAACTGATCGACCGCAATGGCCGCCTGACGGTCGCGGATCGTCGCGTATTTCCTTCCCTCAACGATCCAAACGTCAGGCGTGAGGCCTTCATCTGGCTCGCCGAACGGGTCAACGCGTTCATCAACGTGGTACGGCCGCGCATCCGCTCGGCCGTGATCGACTACGACGAACAAGGACGGCTGGACTGAAGTCCGCGGCAACATCGATCGAACATCAGAACGACAGCCCCCAACTCAAATCGCGCCATTGTGGAATCGTTCGCGTGTCCGCCTCTTCGGACTAGCGCCAACACGCCTTGCAGTCCGCCCTTGCGGTCTACTCGACATGCCATCGATTCCCACTAGAAGTGACTGACATTCGTCCCGCCCTTATAGGTTCTCGTCCGTCACCGTTGGGCAGGCTGCTGGGAAGGTCGCTGTGCCGGGAATCCGCCCGCCGTGAATCTTGCAGCTGAAGCTGGTGCCATGTCCGCCCTTGCATCGACGGAGAAGCGCTAAAATGCTTCGGCGACGTTAGCCCCGGCCGGAGCCTCCCCGGCCGCCACCGCGGGTTCGGTGACCGCCGGGAAGGCTAAATCTTCAAGCCCAATCACATGGACCGAGGCGTCGGTCTCAGCGAGCTTAGTCACCTCGGGTTTGCAGCCGTTGCGGCTGAAAAGGAGATATTGTTTGCCCTTCGCGCCCTTGCCGTAGTCGGTAGCATCCGCTCGTTCCTGCAATTTCTGGACCATGCCCATGTCGATCTTTGACGAGCGCCACTTGCATTCACCGAAGAAGAACGTGTCTTCGAGAAGACGACCAGCGACATCGATGTCGAAGTTGGCATGTCCCCATATGCCGCCGACCTCCTGGGCCGGGCTGCCCAACACTTCGACGAGGTGGAAGCTTGCATAATCGCTGCATATGGCCTCGAACGCACCGCCCATATAGTCGGAGAAGCGCCGGGCGATATATTGGTCGTACGTCTCCGGGCCGTACCCGCCGTTGATTGCCGTAAGGTTGGGCCGCACGAACCTGTGCCAGAAACCCATGAGTCGGTCGTTGAGAATTACACGCTTGTTGCGCGACTTCTCAGCGGCATCCAGGGAGCGCACGCTCCGTGTAAGGTGAAGCCGCTCGAGTCTGTCGAGGTATTGCCCAACGCCGGTCGTCTGCATCTTAAGGCGTGACGCGATGTCTCCGGCTGAATGTAGGCCTTCCGAGATTGCGGCGATGATGCTCGCGTAGACGCCTGGTTCGCGAAGTTCACTTTGCAAGATCGCGTTGGGTTCATCGATTAATGCCCCGGTTTCTGTTAGGAGCAGGTTGATGACGTTCTCTCTCAGGCTGGCGTTGCCGTCGCAAAGGGTCAGATAATGGGGTACGCCTCCGAAAACAGCGTAAGTTTCAACCAACTGTTCGGCCGAGTAGTCGGGAAAGAAGCCGCGGATGTCGCGCAGGGGAAGTTGCTTAACTTCCATCCGCATGGTGGCGCGGCCGTGCAGCGGGTTCTTCTCCGCCAGGAGTTCTTCCATTTGTGCGACTGCCGAACCACAAAGCACGAGTTTTAGGTTGCCATGTCGCCCCGCCCCCGAGTCCCAGAACCGCTGGATGACGGATGGCAATGCGGGATCTTGATCTACCAGATAGGGGAACTCGTCGATAGTAACGACCATGCCAGGGCTTTCTTTGGCAGCGCCTGCCATGAAGTGAAAGATTCCCTCCCAACTATCGATCGAAGCCAGTATATGCGAAGTGCCGACAAGTCGGCCGATTTCGCGCTTGAACTGCTCCATATTTAGGACTGACGAGACCCGGGTCGCCTGGAAGTATATTTCGGCGCGCCCACTTGCAGCTTGGCGCAGCAGCCTCGACTTGCCGATACGGCGACGTCCGAATGCGATGACCAGCGATGCCGATGGCTTGCTGTACTCGCGTTCGAGTTGCTCGAGTTCTCTTTTCCTACCCACGAACGAGGCCATACCGGCATCCTTTATAATCAGGATTATTATAATCGAGATTATAAAGAGTGCAATATCCCGCTGCGGTGTGAGCCATCGGGAAAAGTTGTAAAGTGGCGGTAGCATGCGCCGACGTAGGCACAGGCTGCGTTGAGACGTACACTAATCGAACAAAACCAGGTCGTCGTTATCAGCGAATCGACCCGACACGACGAGTTCCTCCTCCCCAACTGTGATAACGGCATGCTGCCGGAGACCAGGCGCAAGGCGCGAAACGGTCGCGTCGCTTCCGTCAAAACGTACGAAGATGTCGCCCGAATGATAATGGTACATGTTGCTCAGTTCGACTTGGTGCCCGTCGTCGATCACAAGGACGTTTCGGGAGGCTTCGCTACCGATCGTTGCCAGCTTCAACCTCAAACCGAATGCCCGCTTAGGAGATAACCACGCCACATACGATGCTGAGGCATGCGACTTAACGTAGACATGCTGGCTCGATCGACCGTCGGCATCGGTGACGACTGCGGCCTGGACGAGGGAAATCATTCCAACCAGACCGGACTGATTGTCGGAGAGGTAAGTAGAAGCGACGTCGTTCGCATCCGACCAAGACAGGTTTCCCGGTACCCGAACGACGATGCCATGCATCCGGCCATCTTTCGTCATCGCATACTTTTCCGCGTTCGCGATCGCGCCTTTGAACTTATCCTTGAAGTTCGCGATCTCGTTGCGATGATATGGACTCAGGACGAATACCTCATGGGAAAGGTTGCTTCGGCTGAGTGGACCGTTTGGTGACCAAACCGGTCCTACTACCAAGTCCCATTCGCTTCCGACCGCGAACGATGAGCGTACGAGAGGTTGTTCCCTTAGTTTCTCGGTGATCGCCAAGCGTAGCGCGTCCCAAGCCTTTTCGTCGGGGCAGCCTTCTGCGGCCACCCGGACATTCACCGCGTAGCATTTGTAACGAATAGCGAGCTTCCGAATATACTGTTCGAGATCCGAAGCCTTCTTCCGAAAAATACGCTCGTGCTGGGAACTTCCCCAGCTTTTCAGAGACAGTAAGAGTTCTGCTCCATCGTCGTACTTTATGCGCAAGTCGTAGCCAGGTAGGTTCGCCGACGTCGGTTCCACCTTACCGTGTTGGGCGACCATTCCCCCGATAACGAGGAGTTCAAAAAGCAAGCCTCTCTGGTTGTTGCTGTCCTGCTTTTTGATCTTGCTCGCAAACGTCGCGGCAAGCCCGGGCTTCTTCTTCTCGGCCTCCTTTAAGATATAGCCCAGATTGACAAGTTCGTTGGTCGCTCCAGCGTCCTGCCGCTTCCATAATTTTTGAATCCGATGATCGCCTACGGCGGCCAGCCAAGCCGCATCGAAGGCGAGCTCGACGGCGCAAATGCATCCATCAATCTCGGCCGTGAGTATATGATTCAGATGTGCGGCCTGACGATGCTCCAGTCTCATCTCGTCGAAACACAGCCCATTATTTTCTCTTCTCGATACTGCGGGCCGCGGTCACCCTTCGCCATTGGTGTAGTCTCCATTGGCAACAAGCGAAGGACGAAGTCCGCCCACTCCTTGCGATTTCATACCATCAATTTAGGACCGCGCAACGAACGAGCCGGCAGTTGCCCGACAGCATTAGTGACGTCATGTGACCTCGATTTCCTGCTCTGCCGACCATTCTTCGCCGTCCTCATCCTCCCAGCGGAATACGAGCTTTCCGCTTTGCGAGGCGACGAACTTGAATTCGATATAGGGATTCGGCGAGACGGCCGTGTCCAGCTTCCAGGAGATGATCGGCTCGCCGTTCAGCGTACAGTCGAACTCATGGATGACGTTGCGCGGCCGTGGTTTGCCGCCGCCCTCGATGCCGATACCCGTTTCCATGCGATGGATCGCCATGGCGCGGACGGTGACGACCTCTCCATCGGCCGGGGTGTCGTTCGACACCCAGATGCGGGGCGGACGGCTCATGTAGGCTCCTCGATGATCATGCCGCAGCCACCACCGACAACGGTGACAGCCCTGGAGTTGGAGACAATCGAGCCATCGCTCATGCGGGCATAGACTTTCACATCCTGCGTTTCGGCAAGCCTGATACGCGTCGAGACCTCCGGCACTGCATGGGTGGAAAAGACGAACCGGCAGACAGCCGGGCGCGGATTGTTCGGCGCGACGAGGAGGATTTCCTCGCACCGCAGATCGTCGGGCGCATTGACCGAGACGGTAATCGGAACAGCCCCCGGGTTGTCGGCGAGGGTCGGCATGTCGATCCTCAGCCAATCGACGGCCTGCGTGTCGGCGCTCGACAGATCGGCCAGCAGGTCCTGCAACTGTTCGCGGGCCAGTGCGGAGCCAGCGAGGGCGGCCGCACCGATTGCGCCGAACAGTGTCAGCGCCTGCCGCCTCGAAAACATGATCATGAGCGTTCTCCAATCACGCCGGTCGTGCCAGAAAATCCGCATACATGCCCTGCGCCCATTTGAAGTCTTCCTCCAAAAGGTCCGTACCGCGAATGTCGATGTCGATCTGGGTCTGATGGACGGTGCCGTCATCGAGCAATTCGTACTCGAACTCCACCGAGATGGCCTCGCGCGGGTCACCGTTGACCAGCATGTAGCAGAGATTGTCCGGCAGGAGTGTCTTCACCTCCTCATCGGCGATGCGCTGCGCGATGTAGGTCGCGACGATGCGACCCATATAGTTCGCGACATGGCCGCTCTTCGGATAATGACCGAACTGTTGCGAGATCGCGCCCATCGCATCGCCGATCACGTAAACGTCCTCGTCGTCGCGCGCATGCAGCATCGTTGGATGGATATCGGCCCAGCCGGTCGGCTTGCCTTCGCCATTTTTGGCGATCAGATCGGCATACCAGACCATGTCGGCCGCTTGATGCGGCGGCATCAGGACGGCATCGTCGAACTCGAAATCGCCCGCCTCGGTGCTGATCGTCTTGTTGAACGGATCGACTTCCTTGACCCCGGCATTCGGGACATGGGTGATGATGTCGGGATAAAGCTCCTCGAACGCTGCCGTGAAGCCGCCATTGATCGGCATCACACGCGGCTTTGGATCGAGGATCAGTATCTTCGCCGGAATGTTGTTGGTCTTGAAGTGCCACGCCATGACGCAGGCGCGCTCATAGGGCGAAGGCGGGCAGCGATGCGGCGGCGGCGGCAAGGTCATCACCATCGTGCCACCCTCGAAATTGTGGATCTTCTGTTTCAACGCGATGTGCTCGGCGTTCGGCACATAGGCGGATGGAAACGCCTGCCGGGTATGTGCGATCGCCTTGTGGTCGTTGCCGTACCACGCCTCATAGGCGTTGCGGATGCCGCCCGCGAGGATCAGGTAATCGTAATCGATGCTGCCGTTCGATGTGCGCACGCGCTTGGCGTTTCGCTCGATCGCCGTAACCTCGGTCTGGATCAGGTCGTAGCCATACTTTTCCGCAGGCTTGAGCATGTCATGCAGCAGATAGTCGGTATCGACGATGTCGATCAGCCATTTGTTGCTGATCGGGCAGGACCAGAACACCGGGTTGCGTTCGAGGACGATCACCTCGGCGTCCGGCACCTTTTCGCGCAGATAGCGTGCCGCCGTCAGCCCGCCCCAGCCGCCGCCCGCGATGACGATGCGCGGAGCCGAGCCCTTCTGGCGCAGCATCGTCTCGCCGGTCACTATGTTCGGTTGCGCCATCGCGGCGGTGGATAGTCCGGCAAACGCCCCGGACGCCAGAAACGTACGACGGTTGATCATCTTTTTCCTCCCCAAGAAAATATGGCGAGCACGTTCGGTACCGCAGCCTGCACTGCGGCGGAGTCACGCGATCGAGTATGAAAACGGCAGACAGCGACCGACGACACGTGTCATCGCTTCAAGGCTTTGAGCTTGCGCCCCGGCACGCGGGAGCACGGTGATTGCCATGCCTCTTAAGCAACCGATTTCTACCAATAAGTCAAATGGCGAAAAATCATACCGAAGTCAGGAACGGCGCTTGTGCATATAGGGGCGACAGGCTGGGCCCTTGGGATCAAAAATCCTCTGCGGCATGCGGGCGCTTTCGCGCAGCGACGGGAAGATGCGCCGGATCTCCGGAACCACGTCACCGTTAACCATGGGCCATCCTTGTTCAGCCGGACCGGTTGACCAAAACGTTCGTTCATGATTTGTTCTATCGCTCAAGCGGAGCCTGTATGTCGATGTTCATTCCGACGACCGCCCGGAATACGGGTCTCATAATAATACGTCTCTAACGCGCCCTCACGCGCGGTTCGAACATTTCGTTTGCGAACCCGGCTAGTTTCAAGCCGCCCTCAGAGACAGAGATCATGAAAAAATCACGGAAAGTCATCGCGAAGATGTCGTCTTCGCTCCCGAGGGCTATTGCCTACTGCGGCGTCGCGCGGACGCTGCGGACCCAACATCGTTTCAACCGTTTCGGATCCGCGTTGATCGTTCTGCGCTTGCCGCAGGACGCGACAGCGGCGTACTATAAGTCAGCGACGGAGACCTACGTCGACAAGACTCGGCACCATAAGTATCTTGCAACGGGTCCGTACGTGACGGTCATCGGTCCCGGCAAACTCGACGGCTGGCCTAAGGACATTGCCGAATGGTTCGAACAGCCGACGCGCATCGTCGCGATCTGCCATTCCACGGAAGAAATTCCATTCCAGATTAGGCTTGCCGCGGACGCGGTGCTGGACCTTCCGACGCCTACGGTACGCGACGTCGTTGGGGCCTGGAAGATGGGCCAGCGAGGCCTGCTTTCCGAACTCGAAGCCACGCAGCTTCGCGAAGTTTCGTTCCCGATCCTCGACGCGGCGGCCCGCGCCGGTCGATCCGCGGCGGAAGTCGTCAGCAGGGTCATCGAAGCTGCCGAAGACCTTTCGAACGCCGACCAGGCTGGGACGGGGAAGGGCGGCCGCTCCCGCAGTCCGACCCTCGACGACCTCGTCGGGATGGGCGAAGCCGACGAGTGGGGCCGTGAGCTCGCTCAGGACCTGCGCGACTGGAAAAACGGAACGATCCCATGGTCCGCAGTCGACCGCGGCATCTTGCTTTCGGGTCCTCCAGGCTGCGGAAAAACAACCTTCGCGAAGGGCCTTGCGAACACCTGCGGCGTCGAGCTCGTAACGGGATCGTTGGCCCAGTGGCAAGCCGCCGGCTACCTCAACGCGCTTCTGAAAGCGATGCGTACGGCGTTCGACGAAGCGAAGAAGAACGCTCCTGCCATCCTGTTCATCGATGAAGTCGACTCTTTCGGAAACCGCGCCGCGTTCGACAATCATAACGCTCAGTACTGCACCGAGGTAGTCGCCGGTTTGCTCGAATGTCTCGACGGCGTTGAAGGCAGGGAGGGGGTCGTCGTCGTCGGGGCGGCGAACTTCCCCGAGCGCCTCGATCCAGCGATCACCAGGGCCGGGCGGCTTGACAGGCACGTAAAGGTCTCGCTCCCCGACCGAGCGGCGCGACGTGAGATCCTTTACCGCCTGCTCGACCACGGCATCGACGCCGCCGCGCTCGACGAAGTCGCTGCCAGGCTTCCCGGACGTTCGGGAGCCGATCTCGAAAAACTCGCGCGCGACGCGAAACGGCGGGCGCGGAGACGCGGCGCGCCCCCTTCGATCGCGGACGTCGAAGCATCGATGCCGCCTCGGGAGGCGATGCCTTCGGAGTACCGCCAGCGGATCGCGTTGCACGAAGCCGGCCACGCCGTCGTCGGGCGGGAACTCGGATATGGGAAGATCGACCAAGTCGTCGTTCCGGTTTATTTCGACGCGGACATCCAAAGCGACGGCCGCGTCGAGTTTCACTTCGACCAGAAAGAATGCCGTACCCTCTCAAGGGTGGAGACCGAAATCAAAACGCTTCTGGCCGGTGCCGCCGCGGAGGCGCTCGTGCTTGGAGGCCATTCGGCCGGAGTAGGGGGGCAAAAGGGTTCCGACCTTCATCAGGCCACGGCGCTCGCCGTCGCCGCGCATAGGTCTTGGGGTCTGGGCGGGCGGCTGACGTTTATGGAGAACGCATCGCCGAACACGGGTGGACTGGCGTATGACCAAGCGGCGCGTCTATGGGTTTCGGAACTGCTTGAGCGATGCTTCGAAGCGGCGGGCGCGATCCTCGCGAAACGCCGCCGCCAACTGGACCGAATCGCCGGCGAACTCGTCGAGAAGGGGAGCCTTAGCGGCGGGGAAATCGACGCCATCCTTAAGCGCGAGGCTGCCGATCGGCGGGTCCGCCCGAGGCGGCGACCGGTGAAAGTCGCGGCATAGCGTTTTTCCGGGCGGCACGAACGCCGCCCGGCCATACATCTTACGGCCACATCCCATCAAGGCCGCGCGATAGTTTGAGAGGGCATCGTACCATGGCCATCGACCTCTTCCGCGGCCAGACATCCAAACGAGGCTCTCGGTAATTCGCGCCGAAACCGTTCTCGCGCGCGAACGTTGCGTGAGCGGCACTTGGGATAAAGGCATGTTCGAAGGATTCAAACTTGAATGGATAGAGCTTCCGGAAGCGACGCTCCGGATCAGGATTGGCGGCGGAGGAGAGCCTCTTCTGCTGCTGCATGGTCACCCACGCACACATGCGACCTGGCATCGAGTTGCTCCCATCCTCGCCGAGCAATACACCGTTGTTTGCCCGGACCTGCGCGGCTTCGGCCAGTCCACAAAGCCCGCCGACACACCCGATCACTCCGGCTCATCGAAGCGAGCCAAGGCGAGAGACTGCGTCGCGCTCATGCATCAACTCGGCTTCGATCGCTTCGGCCTCGTGGGGCACGACAGAGGAGCCTATACGGCCTTTCGAACCGCGATGGATCACCCGGCGTCGGTCAGTCGCCTCGCGATCCTCGACGCGATCCCGATCGTGGACGCGCTCGAACGGTGCGACGCCCGCTTCGCCTCTGCATGGTGGCACTGGTTCTTCTTCGCTCAAGCCGAGAAACCCGAGCGGGCGATCCTGGCTGATCCGGACGCGTGGTACGGAGGCAGTCTGGACTTGTAACGGTTTTGTGCCGGTCACCTATTTCACTAAGCCACCTTGGCTTCGAACGCGAGCGGGCTGATGCCGCCCAGATATGAATGGCGTCTGCGGGTGTTGTAGAACCCGTTGATGTATTGGAAGATGGCGGCTTCAGCCTGGCGCCGCGTTGGCCAGTTCTGCCGCCAGATCAGCTCTGCCTTCAGCGATTTGAAGAATGTCTCGACAGCGGAATTGTCGTAGCAGTTTCCTTTGCCGCTCATCGATGGTCGCAAGCCATAGGCCTGCAGCTTCTTCTGATAATCATACGAGCAATATTGGCTGCCGCGATCGGAATGGAAAAAGCAGCCTAGCGGCGGATTGCGCAGCCGCACCGCCATGTCCAGCGCCCGGATCGCCAGATCCTTCTTCATCCGATCACTGACCGCCCAGCCCACAACGCGGCGGCTGTGCAGATCGAGGATGACGGCAAGGTAGAGCCAGCCTTCCTGCGTCCACACATAGGTAATGTCGCCAGCCCATTTACGGTTGGGTTTATCGGCGACGAAATCGCCATCGAGCCAGTTCGCGGCGACACCCAGGCGATGATGGCTGTCGGTCGTGACCTTGTGCTTGCGGGTGCGAACCGGCTTGATGGCGTTGATCCGCATCAACCGTCCTACCCGGCGCTCGCCGACATCGAGGCCAGCCTCCTTTAGTTCCATCGTCATGCGAGGGCGGCCATAGCTGCCCAAGCTCAGGCTGTACTGCTCGCGGATATGCGCCAGCACCTTCATATCCGTTCGTTCCCGCCGGCTGATCGGGCGCGAGCGCCAAGACCGATAGCCGCGCTCGCTGATCTGCAGGACACGGCACATCAATTCCACGGGCCAACGGTGCCGCCAGCTGTGCACGAAAGCGAACCTCACGGCTTTTGGCTCGCGAAGAACTGCGTGGCCTTTTTTAGCACTTCCCTCTCCTCCCGCAGCACGCGGTTCTCCAGGCGAAGCCGTTCATTCTCCCGCGCCAGATCAGCCTGCGGCGCGGCCACCAATTCTCCCGGCCGATATCGTGCAATCCATTTGCCGAGCGTCGATTTGCCGATCCCTAAATCCGCTGCGACCCGTTCGCGCGACAACCCGCTGGTCAGCGCAATCCGCACCGCCTCCTGCTTGAACTCTTCTGAATGCTTCATCATCTCGACGGTCTCCTCTTGCGAGCTTAAATCGCTCAGGTGACCGGCACAAAACCGTTACAAGTCCAGTCTGGAGGCAATGGGAGCGGAAGCTTACGCTGACTTTCATGCCGCCATCCACGATCCGGCAACGGTTCATGGCATGATCGAGGACTATCGGGCGGGATTAGGCATTGATCGCCGACATGACGAGGATGATCGCTTGGCTGGCCGCAAGCTCACTTGCCCACTCCTTGTGCTCTGGTCAGCTCGCGACGATCTGGAGTATCTCCACGGCGATATCCTTGGCATCTGGCGCGGGTGGGCGTCTAACGTCAGCGGCCGAAGCATCGACTGCGGCCACCACATGGCCGAAGAAGTACCCGAAGAATTGACCGCCGAGCTGGCCGCGTTCTTCCGAACGTCTTAGGGTGGATCAGTTCTCCACACGAAGTACCTTCAGATCAGCCGGATTGCTTCCCCATTCATCGGCGATCGTGTTGCGAACTCTGTTTCCGGCACCGGACCGTTCGCGACCCATGCCGCATCTCGACGGCAACGGCCGCAGTCTTCCGCCTCTCGCGGATGCGCGGTCGCATTGGTTGCACATGGATTAGGGGGCGTTCAAATTTCGTCCATCGCGACGTCTTGCCTCGACGGGAGACTACCATACCCGACGAGTCCCATAGCGATCGTCGACGACGTCCATACGTCAGTGAGTGGATTGTAGATTCCGGGCATCGGAAAATGCTGGTCTATCAGCTTGAAATGCTTATCATTGAGCGTGGCCACGGGAGCGTTGGTTACGATGGATTGCGCGGCGATGAGGACATCCATACCCAACCCGGGCCTTCGACGTCTGGCTTGTGGTTGCCATAGGTCTCGAAGCGGCATGCACGTCGTCATTCGTGCGTACAGTCTCGCCGTTTCGACGTCAATTTCAGGCCAGGCGATGTCGGTTCCCAGGAGGCCATTGAGCCAATCTCGCAATCGGCCGGCCTTTTCAGGACTGCTCGACTCGATCCAGGCGATGCCGCGCTCGAGCTCTACCATCGCGCCGAACGGTAGCACGACGCCTTCGACGTCGTCGGAGAGCAGCCAGTTGCGAAGCGCCGGTGGCGGACGAGGGAGCGAGAACTGGCTCACCACGTTGGTGTCCAGCAGGAAGATGCTACCCATGTGGCCGGTCCGGAACTTGCAACGCCACGCATACGCCTTCCCTGAAGACATTGGCGAAACACACGGTGCCGACGACCTTCGAGCACGCTCGGAGCCGGTCCGATGAAGATTCGGCGGATGGAACTTCATCGATGGAAAGTGAACGACGCGACGAACGATCTGTCCGAAATGTTTGAGGACGTCCGCAAGTTCGGTCGTCAAGAACTGGAGGCTGACGGGATCGTTTACGAGGTGACGGTACAGGATCCGAAGCAATCCCGTTCGGCGAAGAACTACCTGGCCGCAGGTGGTCCCGACTCGTTCCCTCAACAGAATGATTGAGTAACGGTGCCGCCACTAACGTGAACGTTGCTCGGCTGAACTCTGTCGGCATCGGAATTTTCGCGCAATTCTCGCAAGGGCGCGATGATGAGACCTGACAATTTCAAAAGTGTGACGGCTTCAAGATGCCTTTTAGTAGAAAGCGTGCGAGATAAACTGTCGTGGAACAGACCGCATCCACGATAAACGGTAAAGGATCGTCGGCGACGCCTCCCGCATTCGGACCTATCGGTTGCGAGTAGCGTGACCGAAACCGATCGAAGGCGGATGGCGGTTTTGAACATCCTTTGCCTGTCGACGATCAAGAGTGGCGTTTCAGTCGTCCGTCTTCGTGAAGAAACGGTTCTTATAAGCAGCGTTCCCTAGTCCGGTGCCAATCGTGATTACCGCCCAGTGCTCGACATCGCCCATCCTCTCCACTTCGCTTAGACCCTGCACCACCGCGTCGTTGTGCAGGACGATCTCGTACTTGTTATCGAGCGCATCGGAGAGCGCGCCGGGCAGGTTGAAGTCGTCCGCTTCCCAGTCTCCCGGCAGGTTTTGCGCGCCGTCGCGGATATCTCCGTTTTCATGGATGCGCCCGGGACAGGCGACTGTGATGAATTTGGCGAGAGGTTTGTTCGATCGCTTTTGTAGCTCCTCGAGCGTCCCGGCCAGCCGCTTGACGGCCTCGTCACGGCTCGGCTCTTTCGATTCCTCGTCATACTTCCATTGATCGAGTTCGATAACCGTCGCTTGCGAGAGGTTGTGCGGTAGCTCGGGATCAAAGTCGATCAGACCTGCGCGGATACTTGAGCCGCCGATATCGACCGCGAGCATCTGTGATGAGCCCCGCAAACGATCGGATTCGATCAGCCAGAGCCCGCCGAGCAAGGCAGCCTCGTCAGGGTCCTCCTCGATAGGCACGAGATCGACCCCCACGCCCTCGAGGCGCAGGATCGCCGTCGTCCGTCCGATGGCGATCTCGCCGATCCGGCTGTCGCGCAGTCCGCCACCGACGACGATGCGGCTGACCTTCGCCCATTGATCGTCGGCGCTGCTATAGGCACGCACCACGCTGGCCAGCCGCTGTGCGAACTCTTCGATGGTTGTGTGGATCAATCCGGCGGCGAAGGCGTCGCCCGTCCGCCACGCTTCGTCGATGTCGTCATTCGACAGATCGTCGGTCGCCACGCCGCCGAACGGGTCGGTGCCGGCCTCGCAAAGCGGGGTTCTCAACTCGTCCAGGATCGCGAAGAACGCCCTGCCGTTCGCCCGGTCGCCGACAAAGCCGCCACCCTCTTTGAGGGTGAGACTGTAACTTGTCACTGAGACGCCGGGAAGTTCGTGGGAGCCGTGGACGGCCATTGTGCATGTCTCGAGTGGATCGTGCACGGCAACACGCCGCCGGCGGGGAAGTTCCTATGATGAATCAACATACCCGACTGCACAGAAGCCGTTCGATCACGTCCGGCGTCGGTTGAAATCCAGCGATGGATGGAGATGAGTTGCTGTCCAATGTGTCAGAACGCCTGCGTGTCGCGCTCGAATTCGTTGGTGACCGCGCCGCCAAGACCCAGCGCCCGATGCGCCTCGAGCCGAAGGTAGCTATAGCAACCGACCGTCCGCGGTTCGCGAACCGTATCGACGGACGCCTTCTCCAGCCGCGACTTGATGGTCTTGTAATGAAGCCCGTATGTCGAGCTTAGTTCGCCGAGCATCACGTATTCCTTGGTGAACCGAGCGACGCTCGCCATGGATACAAGGCGCATGACTCGTTGTGCTTCTGGATGGAAAGCCTCGATCGCCTCCAACAGCCCGGCCGCGACGAATTTTTCAACGTTCATATCCGGCAAGCCGGCGATCATCTCTGCAACTTCGCTCTTCGTGTATCCAGGCGCTGGTGGAAGGCTGTCACGGATGAGACGGACGAATTCGTCGGCGTCGACGAGAAGGTCGTCGAAACTGCCGCCGGGCAGGCGGCCCTTCCATTTGAGTTTTCCGCCGAAGACCGCGTCCAGGGCTTGGGCGATCGTGCATCTGGATACGTGCCGCGCCCGAACGAGATTGACTTGCCCCGCAGACGGCTGGTTCAGGTCTTCAGCGCCGTCGAAAAACCGCGCCATCAAGTCGGACACCGCCGCCTCGGTAAAGCGATGCTTGGCGTCGGGAATACCGTTCGATCTCGAAACCGTTTCGATGTGGCCTGCGGCGATGATCTCGTCCATGTAGAGACGCGAGATCCCGGTCTTGCGGATGACTTGGGGGGTCGTGAGCGACCCCTTCAGCGCGTCGACGAGAGCGGCGACGTTGGCCCCCTGGAGCGTTATCCGGTGGTCCATTTCGCGCGCGCTATCGTCGATCGCCACTCCGGATCGCGCCGCCCAGCGTTTGAACGTTCCAGGATGGACCCCCGTATCCGTGGCGGCCGTCCGGACCGTATGCACCTGCCGCGTTCGAACCGAAAGACCGAGCACGTCGGTTCCCGGCTCGATCGGCATCGTATCGATCGCGAACTGACCGACAAGCTGGCGGAAGACGGCATATCCATGGTCCTGCACCGTCCGCTGGAGCATTCCGTAGACGACGCCGTATGTGTCGCGAGGACCCCAGACCCCTCTCGTGCCACGTTGACCTTCGTTGAGACGTTGGAGGAGGCTCTTGACCCCGTCCGGTCCGGACGCTGCGATCGTGTATCCTTCGTCCGCGGCTTTCCGCCAATCATCGACCGTAAGCCGGCTGGTTGGTACCTTCGATGGTTGAAGCGAGGACACGCCGAGAGTCTCGCAGAATGCGATGGAGGCGTAGAGGGGAGGTTCATCAAGCCATCCGCCGGCCGCAACTGAGGTCGTCAGTCTGTCGCGCAACCATTTCTGGAATGGTGACGGTGGGAGCGGCGTCGGCAGATCCCGTGGAAGCCCTGCAAGCAGCGCCGACAGTCCGTGGTTGAAATCGCAGGGCTCGAACGGCCGTCGCTGTGGCGTCACCCGCTCCAGCGGAACCCCATGAACGTCGCATTGGCGAAAGTGCGACACCATCCACTCGAGCCGCAGCCAGGGACGGGCGGGCATCGGCCCTTCGAATTCCGAAACGTCCCGCGCCACGCAGTGAGGGCAGAAGCACAAGTAGGTTCGCGTTAGCGAAAGTCTTTCAAGCTTCTGTCCGTTGATTTCGAACCGTCCATTTTCCAGACGGCGTGGCGTCACGCGCTGAAGCGGTGCCGGATCGACGTTTCCCAGTTTCGCGACTTCGACGATGGCGGAGCTCGTCCCGTGATCGAGACCTCGAACATCCACTTTCATGTCGCGCAAGAAGCGGGAGAGCGTTTTGCCGTTAAGAGCCGCCAACCGGGAGGCGAAGCCTGCTGCAGGTTCGTTAACTTGAAGCGGATGCCGCCAGGCGACGGGTTCGATCGGGGCGAGGGGCCTCTTCATGCTCGCGGTGCCGCCTGCAAGAAATATCCCGGGTCGATGTTGCGCCATCTCGCCGCCAGGAACGGGTTGGTCTCGTCGCGACCGCGAGCGTGGGAGTGATCGAGATAGGCGAGGGCGAAGTGCTCGCGCGTGAGTTCTGACGCGTCGCGATCCAGCGCGATGCCGATCGCGGCGACGATGACTTGCGCCACCCGGCCGTATTGGTATCGAGCGGCGTGAGCGATACGTTCGGGAAGGTCCGAACCGGAAATGTCGGGCGGGGATAACTCGGCCGCCGCTACGAGCTTCTTGAGTATGCGAACGACCAAGGGAAGTTCGTCAGGGATGCTGATCGGAGGGAATTCGATATACGCCCCGCGACGCTCGATCTGTTCGTCGAGACGCGACAACTCGATGGTCTGCGGCATTCCCGACATGATGAAACTGACCGGCCACTTGTCGTAGTTCATGACGCTCTTGAAAGCGTTGCCGAGGTTCTTTCGTTCGACGTCCTTTTCGGTCTGCTTGATCATGTGTTGCGTCTCGTCGATATGGACGAGAAGGATTTTCCGGTGGTGGAGTTGCTCAGGCAGCATATCCCAGAGCTTTCCCTGTTCGATGTCCTGCCGGAACGGGTAGCCCGCGGCCTTCAGGATGCGCCCGCCAAGCATTTTGAGCGTGCACGGCCCTCGCAGGCTCACCGACACGACGGGGTTGACCACTCCGAAAGAAGTCCTGCTCGGCGCGAGCGGCTCGAAGTTGCGCAGCATGCGCTCGATCGCGCGGGTCTTTCCGGTGCCGCTTTCGCCCGTCACGAAAAACGCGCGGCCATCATCCCTCCGACCGTCACGGGTGGCCAGCATGAAGGTGAAGAACCTCTCGAACTGGTCGGCCAGCAATCGGTCTCGTCCACACTCGACGTAGACGTCCTTCACCCGCGCAAGCCTGTCCACGGTCGCTTGTCCGGTCGCAGGCAGGCGAGATTTCACCAATGAAAGGAAATCTTCGTCGCTGAATCCGTTGTCAGTCATCGTCTTCCATCCCGTACATGTTGACACTTCCGCCGAAAGGGCGGCGAGATTCCGTAGAAGTCGTGCCAGGCGCGATCGCGCTTTGATGATCGGTAGCGTTGGCGTTCCGGGAGATTTTTCGGCCGCGCTCCGCGATGGGCTTCGCCGTAGTGGAAGCAGGAATCTTATCCGGTACGTGGAAAGCAAATTTTGCCGAACGTTCGATCTGGGCCACCAGGCGCTCGTAGGCATCCTGCGTCAACTCATGCTGTGGCACGCCCGCTGCGATTCTCGCCTGTTCGGCACGCAACATGGATCCTTCATATAGCCGAAGCCTGATCAGCCGGCCGGCTTCGTTCTCCTCACGAACGAATTTTCTGAGTTCGGCGAACGCATAGACGACGTCGGCCAAAGTCGTTCCCGGCGGCCTGTCGTCCACGGATGGAACGATAAGATAGTCGCCGTCCCGCTGGGCGAATTCCGTCCGCTCATTTACGATATCGTCTCTGTGACGCAGCCTCGGCGGGATCGCGACGAGGATCTGGCTCAGGTCGTCCGGGTCCACGACGAGCGGCAGGTCGACGTTGCCGATCATGCACTGCAATCGTGCTAGGGGCTGGCTACCGTACCGGCCGTGAAGATAGGTAATGCCGTCTTTTTGAAGGCGCGCCTTGCCGCGCATTCCGAAGGCCTGGATCAGTTTGGCTCGCGAGGGCAGGGGGTCGAGTCCGCCACGGCTCTTCATCAGATGGTTCCAGGTGTTCGCGGGCGTGCGGCCTTCGAGCCCGCGATGCGGTCGGTTGTGGTAATCGTCGACGACGAACCTGACGGCTGCGGCTTGCAATTCGTCGAACGTCAATGCTGCCATCGCTTCGGGGTTGTAGTCGCCTTTCTCGACGACATTCGAGAACGTCCGCCCCACGTACATTCTGCACAAGCGCTTGAAAGTTCTGAAAAAGCTCTCGATCGTGCCGCGCATCCGGGGGTCTTGGGACGGCTCGAGGCGACCGACGAGCTGTTTTTGGCTGAATGAAAAGTCGCCCTTGAACGCCGGTCCGCCGTCAGTCACCACGGATCCGGGCGGCCCGTACATGTCCCATGGGGACTCGGCACCCGCGGATAGCGCGTAGCCGGTCTTGTCCACGAAGATCGACCTCAGGGCGGATTTGGTAGCCGGGGTGCAGGGTGCGGACGGCGTGATGTTGAAACCGACGATGCAACGCGATGCCAGATCGATAGCGGCGGTGACCGTGCACCTGACCCTGCGAACGATCTTGCGTTGCTTTGCGCTCATGCTGCGCCACACCGCGGTATCCTCGAGAACCGCCATAAGGTCGAACTCCCAATCGTCCATCTCAACCCGCTCGAGGAGATTTCGCACCAGCAATCCGCGGCCGACAGGCGCGTGCCGGCGGATCGCGGCATCCGGACCGATCCTTGCCGCGTCACGCCTGAATACGTCGACTTCGTTCAGGCGCTTCCGGATCGCTTTCTCGCTCACGCTCGGCGCGACCGGCAGATCGCGTTCCTGGCGTAGCCGCTCGAGTTTGACCTCGACGAATGTCTTGACGTCCGAGACGGCCGGCTGTCGCCGGCTTAGCCAATGCTGGACGCCCATGCCGACGATTTCCGCCAGTTCGGGGTCGAGCTGGTTCCGATTACCGCATCTATCATATCGATCGACGAACGCCTCCAGGCGAAAGCCCTTCTCGCGATACGCGAACAACCAGTCCCGCAAGGTGCTTCCGCCGGGATAATCGCAACACTTCCGCGGCTGGCCCGCCCTGCGCCGGCCGGGCGGGCGTCGCTCGCCGAATTCCTCGAGGTACCAGGCCTCCATCGCGGGAAGCTCGGCAGCGATGAAACGGCGCATATCCGTCAAAGTCCATCGCGGCCGCCACTTCCGTTTTGGATCCGAGGCTGCGCGGATGAAACGCACGCACCACTCGCGCTTCCAGGCGATCGTGGAAAGTTTCTTGTCGTCCAGAGAGTCCAGGTCGGTGCTGTCGTTCGTCGCTCGCAGCTTAGCCATGACGCGAGAATAGTGGTTCACATCGCACCGGAACGCCCCGCGCCGAGTCAACACGTTGATTTCCCGATCCGTCTTGAGGATCGTCATCTCCTCGACTACGTCGTCGACAACCAGCTGAAACTCGTGCGTTTCCCCGATCTTGCCCACCGGACGGTAGTGCGCGCCGTTGATGACGATCCTGTCGTAACGGCGAAAACGATGGGCCCGCTCTGCGCGAACTCTCATGTCCATCCCCCTGTTTTTTTGGGACCGAAAGGTCCGCTCGGGAAGTTGCCCGCTACGTCTGACCAGCCGGTTAATACACCGGCTGGTTCAAACGATTTTCGACTTGCAACCGGGGCGAGATTTCATCGACCCCGTCGAAAGCCAGCTCACCCGTCTTCAAAAGGACGAGCGCGGCGCGATATCCACGTTCGCCCAAGCGGGATGCTCGCGCCACGTCCGCCAACGACACCCGTCCGGGAAGCCGGGCCGCACACTCGCGCACCTGGTTCTGTCCGGCGACGTCGTGCAGGCTTGCGCTATGGAGGATCGCGGTCGCGTTTGCGAACTCCACGTCGCTGACGTCCCAGTCCGTGAGAATGACGAACTCGTCGGCTTCAAATCCGCATACGCCACGAACCACTTGAACGAACTCCTCGACATGAGCGTCTGCACGTTCCTCCGGCTTGACCGAGCATGCGCGGCGCGTCCCGTCATTCAAGATCACGAGCAGGTCGAGCGTGTGGGTAGCGCGGCGTCCGGCGCGGTTCACGTAGTCGATCGACTGCTGCTCGCGAATCTCGGCGACATCCGGACTTGCAAGAAGCGCGACGATGTTGCGCTTCTCCGCCCGCCCTTCGAAGTGGACGATACGCCGATTGAAAGGATCGAGGACGTGGCCGACATGCGGCCCATGCCTGCGAGGCTGCGGAACGCGATGCGCTACGGACGGACCGTATTCAATCGCCGGGATCCGATGTCCGGCGGTTGCGTCGGTATCGCGCCCATCTCGTCGCAGTCGTCACCAAGATACTCACGGTCGAAACCGTGCGCGGCCGCGAAGCAGCTCTGGATGGAACGATGACGGATTCCAAAGCCGACGCCTTGAAGCGCGGCGTTAAGAAGAGGCCTCTGATTGCTCACGACTATGTCTCCCAAACCATAGGTTAGGTTCGCAGAGACGAACACCCCGAAAGGGCTGCTGGCATAAGACTGCCAATCACCCAATTACGGCGCGACGTCTTGCCAACATAGATCGTATATGAGCAAACGGAACATCTACTTCTCCAACCCCTGGACCGGGGAAAGCTGATATAGTCGTGACCAAGCTGGGCGTCCAATGAAATAGCGTCAAGATTGCTAGAAGCGCCGGTTACGGTTAGCGCAACGCGACCCAGATTGTTCAAATTGTAGCGGTTCCGGGTTCGCAAAATTCTGTATGTGCGGAGCTTGTCGCTCCGGTTACATCAACTTGACCGCGGTGCTTACTTGTCATTTGTCCGGACGCGGTCGAGATCAGTCGGCTCTAGCGCCGAGAACAAGATCGTCCGTTGCTGGATCATAAACGTATCTGACCCCGTCCCAATTCTTGAAGCCGACGATGCGATCTACCGGCGTGCGCCCCTTCGGCGCATGTTCCTCGCATGCGACATAGGGCGAGAATGCGCCATCGTAATAGCGAGCCGGCTCGCCACAGTCAGGGCACGTACGGAATGATCTTGCCTCTGCGAGGTAGATCGCTTTGACCAGTTCCAGCTTGTTTTCGGGCGAGGTCTGTGCTGACCAATGTGCCTCGATCCTCAAGCTTCCGTACTTGATGTCGACGGACGACACGATCAGTCCGGCCTCGCTCGAGCGATCGTCCAGACTCCGAAAAAACCTATTGATGATGGGCGACCAGCCGGGTGCATTGATGCCCCAACCCCTGACCGTCGCATTGGGACTTGGCTGAATGCCGTTCTCGCTTAAGTTTGTCATCACCGCTTGGTAACGGGGTCTTCTTAGCGTTTGATGAATGCCCTGAACTAATCGCCTCAAGCTCGTTGCCTGGCGGGTTAGCGAAGCCCTGCCGATCCCACAGATTCTTCGTCAGGTACGGTCGTTTCGCTCCAGCGTTTCAGCACTTCACGCTCTCGCCGCTGGTTGAGTTCGTCGTCCCAATCCGTCGAGATGCACGGGCGTTCGGCGTTCAAGCACGGAAAATACGTCCGGCCGAGTTCGAACCGCGTGGACTTGTTGAAAATGCGGACGACCTCTGCGCTCGTGTCTTACGTGAAAGGGCATTTGAAATACTGGTCGACTTCGTCTTGCAGAAACATATCCTTGACCCAATGGCCCGAGCCTTCGACGAGACTCCTAGCGACATCGGGAAGCTCTCTTAACGAGCGCTCAACATCGTCCAACGCGATCTGATGATCGCTCTCAGGAACGTCGATGCGCAACACATTCTGCTTGCCGACCAACAGGTAAGCCTGTCCAAGCGCATTCTTCGATTGGGCCCGCGCCGCTGCGTTGAAGGAGCGAATGAAGGCCCAAGTGGCGGCTCCACCATTCCGGGCGTTCTTGTCTACCGTGAACTTGGACTCGCCTGTGCCGATAGTCAGTATGCGGATGTTTTCGCGTGGGACGTCATAGCAGGCCAGCACGTCCACCACAGCGTTCATCACGGGATTGTTCGCCCAAACGCCACCGTCGATCATGATGAAGCCGTCGTCATCGACACCGGCATAGTATGACGGTGCTGCCGTCGTATGCAGGGCGACGTGTGCGAACCGCTTGTGGCGGTCGTTATTGTAGTCGGGATGATGCGGCGTCTTGTACAGGAAGGGTTCGCCGTGCAGTCCCTCGAAGCTCGGGATCACGAGCCGCTTGGTCGAGAGATCAAGAACCTTGTCCCCGAAAACCTTCAGAAGTTCGTTCTTCAGAGCGTTCTGGTCGTGCTTTGGCTTCGTGATCCAGCGAAGGGCGCGTGCGACAGTACCAATACGGCCCTTCGTCGGGAAAATCCGCTCTCCGCGTTCAGTGTAGATTTCGAGTGCCTGTTGCGCCGTCATGCCGTGTCCAAGAGCGAGGGCAATGATGCCGCCGGTCGACGTTCCCGCGATCATGTCGAAATGTGAGGCGACCGACGCGCCACCAAGGAAGCGGCGTTCGATCTCGGCGAGATAGGCTGCGGGGAACACGCCGCGGATGCCTCCGCCATCGATGGACAGGATTCTAAACAGCCTGTCCTTGGGCCACGGCAACTTCACGCGGGTATGCTGGATGGTACCGTCGGAGCGGCGGGGTGGCATATAGTTCATTGTAACGTTCCTTCCACTGGCGCGTCTTCGACGACCGGATGTCGGCCGCCGCCTTCCCACGTTCCGGTCATCAGCCAGAACTCGTAGCAGGCGATCCAATCGATGGACCACGGCACGATCGTCTTTGAAATTGGCATGGTCGAGACCCACTCGTCCTTCTCTGGATCGAACAGGCAGAGCGTCGGGTCCTCGATCGGAGGGAAGATATGCGGTAGCTGACCTTCCAGATTATCGGGCAACCGCTTCAACTCAGGCGACAGAACTCGGACTTCCGGCCAACCCTTTACGAGCCTGATTTCCAATAGGTAGGCGACGAGATGCGGCTTCACTGTCCCGACCCATCGGGCCGATGGCACTGCACGATTGATGTTCTTGACCTTGAAGGCGGGCCAGTCCGCCTTCATCTGGTCGATCTGCTGAGTGATCGTCATCCGGGTCATCTCACGATCTTTCCGAAGAACGTATGCTTGGTCGCGCTCACTGGCGACGCCATCGCCGGCGTCGCCAAAGTAGCCGTCGGAAGGATGAACGCTCCTGTCCTGGCATATGATTGCTGGCCATCGCGGACCGATTTTCCAGTCACTTCCGACAGCCGGCGGACGGCTTCCGTGACGACCAAGTCGCCAAAGGTTTCGCGCAGCCAGTCCCGCAGAGCGTCCGGCATCAGCAATCCCTTTCGGGCGCGCCGCAGTCCCTCAAGAAGGCTTTGCAGGTCCTTGGCGAACCGGACCTGCTGTGAACGGTCGGCAGGCCAGCGGTCTGTGAAGACGTCTTCGCGATAGCAAGGGTTCTCAACGTGCAGGAGGATACCTTTTGCCTCGGCGACTTCAATGTCATGCACGATCGCCTCGCAAACGCGGATCAGCATGTCAGAGAGTCTCAGGCCGGGCGTTGCCATAAGGCCGGCATAGTATGCGAGCATAACCGAGGGAGGCATGCGACCCGACCTTCCGGCGTACATGATGTTCCGGTAGCGCTTGAGCAACTGCAGAGCCAGGGTGGCGGTGTTTTTCACCACAAAGTCTGACTGCTCCTCGACCTCGTCGACCTCTGCGTCAGCGCGAGTGGAAAGAATTGCTGCATCCTGCCAGCGGCGCTTGAAGGCATCGTGGACGCGCAGTTCGAAAGGCGTACGATCCTTATACCATTCCGCGAAGCCGTAAGCATTCATCGGAATTTCGTCGTCATCCGCCGAAGCATTCGGACCCTTCGCATGCATAATGCGGCTCTGGCGCTCGGGCGTGCCAGGATCGCGGAGCGCAGGGGTGATGTCGAGGTGCATGTTGTCGGCGTAGTTCAGCGTCACACAACGCGTCTGTCGGACCGCTTGCATGCCCCTGTAGCCGTCAAGCGAGCGTTCAAGTTCTTTGAGTGTCTGGAGCGGCGACATTGGCAGAAAACGTCCGCCAAGCTGGGCTACGATATCGATGTCATATTCGTCTTCGGTGCCGCGAGTCGAAATCGTGGCGTCGATCGCCATCGAGCCCTGTGCGTAGAAGTGCTCGATCTGGTCGTGAAACGCGGCGGTTCCCTCAAGGTATTCTCTGACCGCCTTGTAGCGGCTCGTCGCCTTCTCATGAAGAGAGGGGGGTAGCTGGATAATGAAGGCGATCTTCGCCAGCAAGCCGTCCAGATGGTCTTCGAAGGGGTCAATCCCAGTATGCTGTACGCGGATATTCATATTTGTTCTCCCGGCCGTCGTTCGGCCGCATCCAGTTGGTCGTTGTCACTTCTAGCCCCCTTGTAAGCGTTCTCTTTACCTAAAGAGAAAGTTCGCTACTCCGAACAAAATGGTTACCTTGAATGCCGGAGTCAAGGGGCATAGAGTGTGGCTACTCCGAACACCCACAGAACACTTGGACTTACCCTGTGATGACCTCTACATTCGGCCCAAAAATCAAGAAATTGCGCGTTGACAAAGGCCTGACGCTTGAACAGCTCGCGCAAATGACGGAATCGTCAAAAAGCTACATTTGGGAGCTGGAAAATAAAAATCCGCCGCGACCTTCTGCCGAAAAGCTCTCGTCAATTGCGGCGGCGCTGAGTGTTACCGTCGACTATTTGTTGGGCAAAGGAGAGACCAGTCTCGAGATTGCAGAAGATACCGCGTTCTTTCGCGAGTACAGTGGCTTGCCAGATAGTACCAAGAAACAGTTGCGTGAAATTGCCCGAACGCTTGGAGCCAAGCCCACTAAATGAACGAAGTTGACGCCAAGCCGCTGAGAGAGTCGAACAAGATCACCCAGATGCTCGATTTGGTTTACGGAACGAACCGTTTTGAAAGAGGACCCGTCCCGGTCGAGCATATCGCGCTGACCTACTCTCGCGACATCTCGCCGGATGGTCCCATTCACGACGTACAGGATATTGATATTCCGGGGTGTATGGGCGCATTGGTGTTCTCTGAATCCCGGCCCCGGCAATGGAGTATCGTTTGCCACAGGGGACAATCAGTGGGTCGGCGCGCGTTTACGATCGCACACGAGTTTGGTCATTTCATCCTGCATCGCGCGCTTATCGACGAAAGTGACGAGTACGAGGACGGGATCTACTGCAGTGAAGACAGTGTTTTGCGTCGTGCCGGTAGTGGTATCGAAAAGGAAGCCGACATTTTCGCTGCTAACCTACTGATGCCGCTGAATGATTTCCGAAAGCAGATTCCAGCGAAGATGAAGGCGAATTTCGATATGCTTGGCGCTGTCGCAGACCGCTACGGAGTATCTCTGACTGCGGCGATCCTACGCTGGCTCGAGTACACAGAGACTAGGGCCATGATGGTCGTATCCAACGAAGGATTCGCGCATTGGGCGAGACCGAGCGAAGCAGCGCTCAAATCAGGGCTCTACATAAAAACTAAGGACGTCATGTACGAGCTTCCCCACAGGGCAGCCGCTGTCCGGAAGGACTACACGGACGAGACCAAACAAGGCTTTGCCCAATCCGCTGGGGTTTGGTTCAAGGAGCCCGTCATTGAGATGTGTATGCGTTCCGATCGTTACGATCAGGAAATCACGCTTCTTCACTTTGAAGACCTCGGTCCGCGCTGGCAAGGCGAAGAGGCTGAGGATGATGCATACGACAGGTTTGTTACGGGTGGTCGGGTTTAACGACAGCATCTGCAGCAGCAGTCTAAGATGCGCGGCGAGAACTCCGCGAACCCAGTAGGGATTCAGTCACAAGGGGTCTCGTTGGTCAGCCTTCGACTGCTGCCGAACACATTCACCGTGTATCACAATTTTTCCTACCAGCTTGGACGGATGATCAGAGCGGAATCCATATCGTTACTCATAATCCTACGGATAATCTCAGGAGCTTGCGATGAAAATGTTTCCAAATCCATTTCTGCGATCGAGACTGCAAAATCGCTTGAGCCACCTCGCTCTTCGATAAGATCTAGAAACAGCTGTCGCTGTTTTTCAATTGCCTGATCACGCAATTCATGTGCTCGTTGTTGAGCAAATTCCGGAAGAAATTTTTCGAACGTTTCTTTCAGATCTTCATCCATTAGCATTTCTTTCTGCAGTAAATCCCACAAGCCAGATTTGTTGAAGCTAGCGAGCGCCAACGCTGAACGAAGTGTAGAGGCCTCTCTTGCATCTAACGAATCGTCTGAGTCGATCCTTTCTAGTACGCGCCGAAAATCATCGATCGAACGAGCATCCTTACGTGTGAGTCGCAGTATGGCGTCAGCTAGTGTGCCTTGGTCGAGCCATTGATCGTCAACACGGTGAAGATCGATCGTCAGATACGGTATGTAATCAGGATCAATCGTTTCGTGAACGTGGTGCTTGGTAGGTCTTCCACTGTATATGAGAACGTGGATCCATCGGTCGTTCTTTAGGTTCGGCAGGTGATCTAAAAGTGCTTCTTTGTACATTGCAAAGCGCAATCGCATCCCGGCATTTGGGGTGCTTTGATATTCAAAAGAGATGACTTGGTCGCGTGTCCAAAACATACCATCACTGCGCAGTCCTTTGTATCGGGCTGACTGATGCAATGCGTCCGCTACTGTCGATGACGACAAATCCGTTGGGAGCGAATCGATAATTGAAACGCCATCCAAGTCCACATCCAAAAGCGTTTCGATCAGATAATGAAGCCGGTGTGCACGTGGGATCAGGGACTTGAAAACCGCATCCCACTGCATCTGCTGCTTTGGATTCGAAGACATGCGGTACCTTATTTTTTTAGCGATGTTTAGGGAGAACGATTTTTGCCTCCTGTGCCGGATTTGGAGGCACCATCCCTATCCGTTTCTCGCATCAAAAAAAATATCCATTGAGCTCCACGGATTTACGCTAGCTGCTACCTCAATAATACAACGCCCCGTCGCACCAGTCGTGCGAGGGGGCGCTTCGCTAACAGATTGATTATTCACCGCTCAGTTTGGAACTTTGGCTCCTAAGTACGAAACTTTGGGTTCGCTACCATGCCGTCTTGCCTACGAACACCCGCTCGTGGCGCCACAGGTGTCGCACTTCTCGCAGGTGCCGTTGCGCACCATCGTGAAGTTCTGGCACTCGGTACACATGTTGCCGGTGTAGCCCTGCATGATCGACTTGGCGCGGCGCTGGGCGGCGATGGCCTTGGCCTCCGCTGCCTCGTCGGCGGCGGCATCCGTGAAGAGGGCCGACGCTTCGTCGTTGGCGGCTTCCTCGGCCAGTTCTTCGGCGCGTTCTTCATAGTCGCGCTTGAATGCGACCGCTTCCGACGAGACCTGCTTCAGGGCCGTGACGGTTGCCGACGTGCCGGCAATAGCGCGGACGTTCGAGCCGCTCGAAGCGCGGGCAGGGATGGCAGCCCCGGAGGGACTCGAACCCCCTCCAAGACCTTTCGGTTCCGCCGAGCTGGCGACGACCTTCAAGGGCGACGCACCGCGGGTCAGGCCACGCGAGAAGGGCGTTGCCTTGCCTTCCGAAATGCCCTTGCCGAGCGCCGTGTTGGAGAAATCCGACTGGTCGACATGGGCGAGGTCGCTGCGCTCAAGATAGGAGACGGCCAGTTCGCGGAAGACGTAGTCGAGGATCGACGTCGCGTTCTTGATCGCGTCGTTGCCCTGAACCATGCCGGCCGGCTCGAACTTGGTGAAGGTGAACGCCTCCACATATTCTTCCAGCGGCACGCCATATTGCAGGCCGATCGAGATCGCGATAGCGAAGTTGTTCATCATCGCGCGGAAGGCGGCACCTTCCTTGTGCATGTCGATGAAGATTTCGCCGAGGCGGCCATCGTCGAATTCGCCGGTGCGCAAGTAAACCTTATGCCCGCCGACGACCGCTTTCTGGGTGTAACCCTTGCGGCGGTTCGGAAGCTTGTCGCGCAGCGAGCGGACTTCGCGCTCGATGATTTTCTCGACGATCTTCTCGGTCACGATCGCGGCCTGCTGTGCCGCAGGCGCGGCGATCAGTTCTTCGATCAGGTCGTCGGCGTCCTCGTCGTCGGAAATCAGCGAGGCGTTGAGCGGCTGGGAGAGCTTGGAGCCGTCGCGATAGAGCGCGTTGGCCTTGAGCGCCAGCTTCCACGACAGCATGTAGGCTTCCTTGCAATCCTCGACGGTCGCCTCGTTGGGCATGTTGATCGTCTTGGAAATCGCACCGGAAATGAAGGGCTGAGCCGCAGCCATCATGCGGATATGGCTTTCGACCGACAGGTAGCGCTTGCCAATCTTGCCGCAGGGATTGGCGCAATCGAAGACGGGCAGGTGCTCGTCCTTGAGGAAGGGAGCGCCTTCCAGCGTCATCGCACCGCAGACATGGATGTTGGCCGCCTCGATGTCCTTCTTCGAGAAGCCGAGCGCCGGCAGAAGCTCGAAGGAGAAATCGGAGAGCTGCTCGTCGGTGAAGCCGAAGGTCTCCTTCAGCCAGTCCGCGCCGAGCGTCCACTGGTTGAAGATGAACTTGATGTCGAAGGCGGAGGCGGTCGCGGCGTTGAGCGCGGCGATCTTCTCGTCGGTGAAGCCCTTGGCTTTAAGTGAGCCGGGGTTGACGCCGGGTGCCTGGTTGAGGTTGCCGTGGCCGACCGCATAGGCTTCGATCTCGGCGATCTGGCTTTCCGAATAGCCGAGCGTGCGCAGTGCTTCGGGAACGGCGCGATTGATGATCTTGAAGTAGCCGCCGCCCGCGAGCTTCTTGAACTTCACGAGGGCGAAGTCGGGTTCGATGCCGGTCGTGTCGCAATCCATCACGAGGCCGATGGTGCCGGTCGGTGCGATGACCGAGACCTGCGCGTTGCGGTAGCCGTTCTTTTCGCCGAGCGACAGTGCGTTGTCCCAGGCGAGCTTGGCGTGGGTGATGAGGTCCGCGTGCGGGCAATCGTCCGCAACGAGCGGGACAGGGTTGACCGACAGGCCTTCATAGCCGTCCGACAGGCCATGGGCGGCGAGGCGGTGGTTGCGGATGACGCGCAGCATGTTGGCCGCGTTGCGCTCATAGTCCGGGAACGCGCCGAGTTCACCGGCAATTTCGGCGGACGTGGCGTAGGACACGCCCGTCATGATCGCGGTGAGCGCGCCGCCGATGGCGCGACCTTCCTTTGAATCGTAGGGAATGCCGGAGGTCATCAGCAGGCCGCCGATATTGGCGTAGCCGAGGCCGAGCGTGCGGTACTCATAGGAAAGGCGCGCGATTTCCTTTGACGGGAACTGCGCCATCATGACCGAGATTTCGAGAACGAGCGTCCACAGGCGAACCGTGTGCTCGTAGCGCGCAATGTCGATCGAGCCGTCGGCGTTGCGGTAGGTCAGAAGGTTGATCGAGGCGAGGTTGCAGGCCGTGTCGTCGAGGAACATGTATTCCGAGCACGGGTTCGACGCGCGGATGGGACCGGCGGCGGGCGATGTGTGCCAGTCGTTCATCGTGGTGTTGAAATGCAGGCCCGGATCGGCGGACGCCCATGCGGCATGGCCGATCTTTTCCCAAAGGTCACGCGCCTTCAGCGTCTTCATCACCTTGCCGTCCTTGCGGGCGGTCAGGTGCCAGTCGGCGTCGGTCTCGACGGCGCGCAGGAAGTCATCCTTGAGCGAGACCGAGTTGTTCGAGTTCTGGCCCGAAACGGTGAGATAGGCTTCCGAATCCCAGTCGGTATCGTAGGTCTTGAACTCGATCGAGGTGTAGCCCTGACGGGCGAACTGCATGACGCGCTTGACGTAGTTTTCGGGCACGAAGTTCTTCTTCGCCGCCTTGATCTCGCGCTTGAGGGCAGGGTTCTTCGACGGATCGAAGCAGTCGTCGCCGTCGGCCTCGCAATTGAGGCAGGCCTTCATGATGGCGGCGAGGTGCTGCTGGACGATCTTGGAGCCGGCAACGAGCGAGGCGACCTTCTGCTCCTCCTTCACCTTCCAGTCGATATAGTCCTCGATATCGGGATGATCGACGTCGACGACGACCATCTTGGCGGCGCGGCGGGTCGTGCCGCCCGACTTGATCGCGCCAGCGGCGCGGTCGCCGATCTTCAGGAACGACATCAGGCCCGACGAACGGCCGCCGCCCGACAGCTTCTCGCCTTCGCCGCGCAGATAGGAGAAGTTCGAGCCGGTGCCCGAGCCATATTTGAACAGGCGCGCCTCGCGGACCCAAAGGTCCATGATTCCGCCTTCATTGACGAGGTCGTCCTCGACGCCCTGAATGAAGCAGGCATGCGGCTGCGGGTGCTCGTAGGACGACTTCGACTTGACCAGCTTGGCGGTGAACGGGTCGACGTAATAGTGGCCCTGGCCGGGGCCGTCGATGCCGTAGGCCCAGTGAAGGCCGGTGTTGAACCATTGCGGCGAATTCGGCGCGACGCGCTGGGTGGCCAACATGTAGGCGAGTTCATCCTTGAACGCGCTCGCATCGTCTTCGGAAGCGAAATAGCCGCCCTTCCAGCCCCAATAAGTCCAGGTGCCGGCAAGGCGGTCAAAGACCTGACGGGCGTCGGTCTCGGAGCCGTAGCGCGCACCTTCCGGCAGATCGGCGAGGGCGGCCTCGTCGGCGACCGAACGCCAGAGGAAGGACGGAACATCGTTCTCCTCGACCTTCTTCAGGCGTGCCGGGACGCCAGCCTTGCGGAAATATTTCTGAGCCAGAATGTCGGCTGCAACCTGACTGAACTGCGACGGCACATCAATGTCGGCGAGGCGGAAGACGACCGAACCGTCCGGGTTCTTGATTTCGCTCAGCGCCTTGCGGAATTCGATCTCGGCATAGGCCGACTGACCGGGTTTCGTGAAGCGACGTTCGATACGCATCTTGGGTGTCCCATCCGTCTATATGTTGTGGGGTGGCGCGGCCCGTTTCTGGTCGCGAAAATCCCCGTTGTCCGCATCCGGCCGGCGCGATACGCGCAACAGCCATTTCCTCGAAAACGCTTTGCAAATCCTACGCTTGGCCGATCCTCGACGCGCGCCTCATGCTCGCTGTTTGAACCGGCGGGAACGACCCTCATCCGATTCTCGAAAACCAGAACTCAACTCTATCTTGGGTCAGGATATCGCTGCAACACTAAATATAGTGTTTACGATGAAAAAAATCGACGACGAAATTCAAAAAATCGCACGCGAACAGCCGCCCGGAAGGGCTTGGAAAATGCCCCGCCGACCAGAATTCCCACCTAAAACCGAAAAAACCCCGACCCGATGTAAAACCCGCTCCAGCGCATGACTACGATGCGCGCGATCCATAACAACGCGACTCGGCAAAAGCGTCAAGGGATCGTTTACGATACTTAGCCGACCGCTAGATATTGTGGGTGGGTATGTGGATAACGGGGAGAAGACACGGCGACGTCTGGTCCTGCCTCTTCGCGATTATGCGAACAGGTTGAGTGCCAGAAAAATCGCCGCCGAGAGGAGGGCAGCCGCCGGAACGGTGGTTACCCAGGCGGCCGCAATCGTCGTCACATGCGCGCGGCGTACAAGACGGCGTCGGCGGATTTCTTCGCTCGATGCAGGGGCAGCATCGAGATCGTCATCCGACGGGACGGGTGGGGCATCCTTGTCGTTAGCGGATTGTCCACGCGCGGCGATGTAAGCTGCGTTCTTGCGCTCCATATAGCGGCGGCGGCGCGAGGAGTTGGTCGTGTACCACTCGCGGAAGAAGCCAACGCCGAACACCGCGCCAACTGCGATATGTGTCGAACTGACCGGCATGCCGAGCGCCGATGCGACGATCACCGTCAAGGCTGCCGAGAGCGCGACGCAAAAGGCACGCATCGGATTGAGCTTGGTGATCTGCTCGCCGACCATGTGGATCAGCTTGGCGCCGAACAGCACCAGTCCGAACGAAATGCCGAGCGCTCCGATCACCATGACCCAAAAGGGAATGGCTACGGCGCTCGTTACCTCGGACGAATGAGCGACCTGAACGATCGCCGCGACCGGCCCGATCGCATTCGCCACGTCGTTCGCTCCGTGCGCGAAGGAAAGGAGGGCGGCCGCGAATATCAGCGGTACGCTAAAAAGGGCGCGCAGGGACTGGTTTCGGTTTTCAAGGCCGATCGCCCGTCGCGCGATGTAAAAATGTGCCGCCACCCAGACCGCGAAAAAGCTGCCGATGCCAAGAAGCGTTATAGATGCCGTCGACAGGCTGACGACTCGCCGCAAACCCTTGCTGGCAAGGTAAGCCGAAAACGTTCCGGCCATGATGGCGATCAGGAGAGGAAGCCAGCGCCGTGCCGCAGCGATTTTGTCGTCCTGATAGATGATGGCTGTCTTGATCAGGCCGAGAAAAATGGCGGCTATCACGCCGCCCAGGAAAGGCGAGATGACCCAGCTTGCCGCAATCGCGCCAATGACGGGCCAGTTGACGGTCGCAAACCCTGCTGCGGTTACACCTGCGCCAAGCACACCACCGACGACGGCATGGGTCGTCGAGACCGGCGCGCCGATCCATGTCGCCAGATTGATCCACAACGCCGAAGAGATAAGGGCGGCGAGCATCAGACGGATGAAGACTTCCGGGTTTTCGAAATTTGCGGGGTCGACGATGCCGCTCGAAATCGTGCCGACCACGTCGCCGCCGGCAATCAAGGCGCCCGCGCTTTCGAAGATGGCGGCAATGATCAGCGCGCCGCCCATGGTCAGCGCCTTGGCGCCGACCGCCGGGCCGACATTGTTTGCGACGTCATTCGCGCCGATATTCAGCGCCATATAGCCGCCGATGGCGGCAGCGGCGACGATGAGGACGGCGCGCGGCTCGTCGAATACATAGACCGACGCAAAAACCGCGCTCATGGCGATGAACAGAAGCGCGATGCCTGGCGCAACCAGTGGCCGCGCGACGACGGTCGCGGCTTCCTCGACATGAACAAGCTTGTCGAGATCCTTGTCGAGCGTGTCCTTGCGGATCGTCGTATCTGTCATCAATGCCCTATATGGTCGCAGCCATGGTTCCGGTCAGCCGGCTAACCCATCTGACGTGGAAAGGCGACCTTCAGGCGGCAGTTTTTTGAGGATTCGGTGCAAAGCGCCCGATCATTTCCGCCAGATCAGGCTCGTTGACCAATCTCGCGGCGTCTTCGGGAGCGAACCAGCGCCGCCGCCGCTTTTTCTTTTCCGGCCATCTGTCGGCGATATCGGTGACCCGAAGCGGATAGACGAGCACTTCGCAGCGCCATTGGCGACCGCGAGCAAGCAGCTTGTCGTAATAGAAGCGCCCGAGCGCGCTCTGCGCCACTTCACCGGTGACACCAGCTTCCTCGCCCGCCTCGCGTGCGGCGGCGTTCCAGAATGCTTCCGAACCTTCCGGCCAGCCCTTCGGTATGACCCATCGACCCGTGCCGCGGCTTGTGACCAGAAGTACCTCGCACGAACCATCCTTGGAGACGCGCCACGGAAGCGCGGCGACCTGCGTCCTGCACGGCAGGCCGCCGATCAGCCGGCGCAACCTTTCGGTGACGCGTATGCGGGTCTGGTGTGTCAGGAACATCGTTTGGTTTCGCGCTCGATTCTTTTGCCAACTCAAGGAGTATTATCCCCAAGTCGGCTGTTTCAAAGTCCTTTTTCCTCACGGATCGCGCCAAAATGGGGTGTTTTTCCGATTCGCGCAAGGCCCGCTCAAGTTTCGACGGGTTTCGCTTCGCTTTCGTTTGATCCGGAAATTGGCCGTTCAAAGCGAAATCGACCTTAGGTCACCCGCGATGATCCTCGGAAATCGGCTTTTGATAGGTGAAGCCCATGTCCCAGGGGAAATATATCCACGTATCCTGCGACACTTCCGTTACGAAAGTGTCGACAAGCGGTACACCCTTGGGCTTGGCGTAGATCGTCGCGAAATGCGCTTTCGGCATCATTGCGCGCACGATCGCGGCGGTCTTTCCGGTGTCGGTCAGGTCGTCGATGATGAGAACGTCCTTGCCTTCGTTCTCGAGAAGCGCAGGCGACACCTCTTTAAGAACCTGCAGTTCGCCCTGCGAGGTGTAGTCGTGGTAGGAGGCGACGCAGACCGTCTCGATCAGACGTATGCCGAGCTCGCGCGAAATGACGGCCGCAGGGACGAGACCGCCGCGCGTGATGCAAACGATGGCCCGCCAATTCCCGTTGACGCCGGCAAGACGCCAGGCGAGCGCGCGGGAATCGCGATGGAACTGATCCCAGGAAACGGGAAAGGCTTTGTCAGGAAGGGACATGAAACGTGCACTCCGGCGGCGATTTGTCTGGAAAAGCGGAATGCGCGCGGAATTAGACGTACATTGCGTCTCTTGGCAAGCTTTTTGCCCGTCATGCGCAAAACCGTTTCGTACTTTTGCCCGAATTAATCTAGAAGCCCCGACAAAAGCCACCCGAAAGGCAGCCGCTTGCCATCTTCCGCAGATACGACGACCGTCAAAAGTCGCAATTACGATGCCGTCGCCGGTATTTATGAAACGGTCGCCCATTTCTATTCCTTCGGGCTGATCCGCCAAGCAAAGATGGCGCAACTGCCGTATCTGAATGCGGGCGACCGAGTTCTGTATCTCGGTGCCGGATCGGGCGAGGATGCGATCGCGGCAGCGCGCGCTGGCGCGCAGGTAACGGCCGTGGATATTTCGGAGCGAATGATCGAGCGGCTGCGTCGACGTTTGGCGCGCAAGGATGCGAAGGCGGAACTGATCGCCGGCGACGCGCTCGCCCTGCGGCCGCAGCCGCTTTTCGATGCGGTTTGCGGGAATTATTTCTTCAATGTGTTCGGCCCGAAAGACATGCCGGCCGTGCTGGCAAAAGCAGCGACCTATCTTCGCCCCGGTGGCCTCCTGATGATCGCCGACATGGCGCCGCCATCCGGAATCTTCGCGCCGCTCGCCTGGCTTTATCTCAAATTCGGGCTGACCTTCTTCTGGCTGCTGGGGTTGGCCTCGCAGCATCCGATCTACGATTATCGTGTGGAGGCGGGGCGTTTCGGCCTCGATGAAATTGCGACTGTCGACCATCGCCTTCTTGGCATCGGACCGGCGCTTTATCGCACTTCGATTTTCCGCAAACCGGAGGCCGGCGCGTGAGCCGAAAACTTTTCGACCGCGTTCTCGACCGCAGCCTTGCCGAACTGCCGAAGGCGGAATTGACGGTGGCCGAACGGCTGGCGCTGTTTCGCCGGCATGGAGACTTTTCGCTTGCCTATTCGAGCGCCGTGCAAGCGGGACTTTCGCATTTCGGCGATTGCCGGGGTTATATCGCCCACGCCAGGAAAATGGGTTCCCTGATCGCGCTGGGCGACCCTGTCTGCGCGACGGCGGATCGGGGCGATTTGCTCGACGCCTTCATCGGTGTGGCGAAGACGCCGTGCTTTGCGGAGATCGGGCGCGAAACCGCCGAACATCTGGCCAAACGCGATTTTCGTGTGGCCGTCATCGGTGTCGATACGACACTCGACCTTTCGACTTACGATTTTGCCGGCAAGCGCAAGGAAACGGTTCGCTATTCCGAGCGCTGGCTGGAAAAGAAGGGCTACCGCATCGCTGAAGCCGACGAGGTGGAGAACGCCGACGACATGATCGCCGAACTTTCGGACAGATGGAGGCAGTCGCGGATCGTCAAGAAGCGGGAAATGCAGTTTCTCAATCGCCCGCTTGCCGAGGCTGGCGGTCCCATGATGCGACGATTCGTGCTGATCGAGCCCGACGGGCGGATCGGCTGCATCCTTTATTTCGACCCGATCTGCCGCGATGGCGAAACTGTCGGTTATCTGACCGCGTTCAAACGCAAACTGCCGGATACGACATCCCACGCGGAGATTGGCTTGACCAAGCGCGCCGTGGACGTCTTCAAGGCCGAGGGGCGCGAACGCGTGATGCTGGGCCTGTCGCCCCTACATAATGTGGAGCCAAGCGGGTTCAGCGAGAGCACGCCTTTTCGAGCCATGTTGCGCGGACTTTACAAATCCGGCGTCGTCAACCGGAAGGTTTTCAACCTTCAGGGCCATGCGGCGTTCAAACGCCGGTTTCACGGCTGCGCGGAGCCGCGCTATTTTGCCTGGCGGGGCGGATCGCCCTTCATGCACTTCATTAGTCTGATGCGGCTGTCCAAGGCGTTCTAGTCATCGAGACATGAACGTCGCCGTCGGCATGGCGTTCAAAATGGACCGCGTCACGCCACCGAAGAAGAATTCCTTCAGCTTCGACTGGCTGTAGGCACCGGTGACGAGAAGGTCGGCGCCGAACTCGCTTGCGCGGTTCGAAACGGCTTCGCCATGGCTCAAATCGGATTTCGGCTGGCTGTTCACCGTCACGTTCGCCCCGTGCCGCGACAGGGCGGCAGCGATCTGCGTTCCGGCCGTCATGGCGTCGTGGCCGCCATAACGGTCCGGGTCGACGGTGAAAATCTCGATCTGCCGCGCTTCGCGAATGAAGGGCAGGGCATCGAAGACGGCGCGAGTGGCCTCGCGCGTGCCATTCCAGCCGATCAGGATTTTCTCGAACGCGGTGTTTACGGGCAGCGCGTAAGGAACGAACAGGACCGGGCGGCCGGTTTCCAGAAGAAGCGCGTCGACATTGGTTCCGGCAGATGGGGCGTCGGGATCGTTCTGCTGCACGACGATCAGGTCGACGGCGCGCGCGCTTTCTAGCGACGAGGCCGCGCTGTCGCCCGAAAAGCTTTCCAGCGCGCGCCATTCCGCCGACAGGCCGGAGCGCTGCATGCGCGCATTGAAGGTCTCCATCAGCGCGTTGGAACGCTCCTTGCTGACCTCGGCGCTGGTGATCATGAAATCGGCGTCGGGAAAGCCCATCGGCGTCGCGTAGGGCATCGGCAACCCCTCGGCATGAACGCCGATGACATGGGCGGACAACCGCTCGGCCAGCGGAGCAACGCAATCGAGCACGCGTGGTGCATCGGTTTCGTCCTGAAGAACGGCAAGCAGGGTCTTATAGGTCATGATCGCCTCCATGGCGGAAAGCCTTGCGACTAGGGTTTTCGACCCTAAGCCTCATGATGTGACGCTGCGTGATCGGGATCAAGCCTTTACATCGATAGCATCGACCATCGCCTGCACTTCGGCCGTCGCCGCATCGAGCTTCGATCGGTCACGCGAACGGATGACGAGTTCGGTCCAGAACGAGCCATCCTGATATTTCGGGTAGGAGCCGATGATCGTATCGGGATGGCGCTTCTGGATTTCGCCAAGCGGCCCGCCGATCGTGCCTTCGCCATGCGGGCGATGAACCGCTGTCGATAGGAGCTTGGTACCGCCTTTCAGCGTTGGCACGACATTGTCGAGCATCGCCTGGAAGATCGCGGGGACGCCCGCCATGACATGGACGTTGCCGATCCTGAAGCCAGGTGCGAGCGAGACCGGATTGTCGATGTGCTCCGCGCCGACCGGCATGCGGGCCATGCGCTTGCGTGCATCGGTGAACTCCAGCCTGCGTTCGGCGTAGTTGGCTTCCAGCATGGAATAGGCGCGGTCGTCGTATCGGCATTCGACGCCGAAGGCGGCCGAGATGGAATCGGCGGTGATGTCGTCATGCGTCGGCCCGATGCCGCCGGTCGTGAAGACGTAGTCGTTGCGCGCGCGCAGGGCATTCACGGCCTCGATGATCGCATCCTCGTCGTCGGCGACGATGCGCACCTCGCGAAGATCTATGCCGATCGCGGTCAGCACGTCAGCCAGATGGCCAATATTGCGGTCCTTGGTGCGTCCGGAAAGAATTTCGTCGCCGATGACGATCATGGCGGCGGTGACGATTTCGCTCATTCGCTATCCATCCTGTTTGGCGAACGAGGCTTACGCCCGCACGCGCTGCCGTGCAATCTGTGAACAGTGCGTGCTGCTTATTCCATGTTGCCAGATCGGGTGCGTGCCTTAGGTGTAACGGTGCTATTTCTTGCCGTTTCACCAAGGAGATTTCCGCAGATGGCCAAGGTACTCGTTCTCTATTATTCGAGCTGGGGACATATGGAGCAGATGGCGAAGAAGGCGGCCGAAGGCGCGCGCGAAGCCGGTGCCGACGTCACCATCAAGCGCGTGGCCGAGCTCGTTCCCGAGGAAGTGGCCAAGGCCGCCTATTACAAGCTCGACCAGGACGCGCCCATCGCCGATCCGCTCGAACTCGAAAATTACGATGCGATCATTTTCGGCGCGTCCACGCGCTACGGCATGATGGCTGCACAGCTCAAGAACTTCATCGACCAGACCGGTCCGCTGTGGGCTCGCGGTGCGCTTCTCGACAAGGTCGGCTCCGTCATGGCCTCGACCGCGACGCAGCACGGCGGCGCGGAAATCGCGCTCGTCACCAGCCAGCTCTGGATGCAGCATCACGGCATGGTCATCGTGCCCTTGTCCTATGCCTATCAGGGCCAGATGGGCAACGACGTGGTGCGCGGCGGCGCGCCCTACGGCATGACGACGACGAGCGAAGGCGACGGCTCACGCCAACCTTCCGAGCAGGAACTGGACGGCGCGAAGTTTCAGGGCAAGCGCGTTGCAGAAATCGCGGCCAAGCTGCACGGCTGATCCGCTCGTTTCGAACGTGACAAAGGGCGCGGCTTTGGCCGCGCCCTTTGCGTTTGCGGTACGGGACGACTATCTCTCGGCTCGAACCGGAGATCACCCATGAGTTTCGCCTACGCTCTGTTCTGGCTTGCCGTCGTCGTCGTTACGATGGCGCTTCTGGCGACCGGTTTTTTCATGCATGTCACGCGGCGGATTTCGCGCGAAGCTGAAAAGCTCGTACCGGCGGCGGGCAAGCGCGTCAGGGTCGACGGCCATGACATCCACTACATCGAAAGCGGCGAAGGACCGGCGATCCTGATGATCCACGGCCTTGGCGGTCATCTTCATCATATGCGCCGGCCGCTCATGGAAGAATTCGGTGAGGGCTATCGCATCATCGCCCTCGACCGGCCGGGCTCCGGCTATTCGACGCGGGTGAGGGGCGACGGGCGATTGTCCCAGCAGGCCGACTTCATCGCGCGTTTCATCGACGAACTGCAACTCGACCGGCCGCTGATCGTCGGACATTCGCTTGGCGGTACGGTCGCGCTCGCAACCGCGTTGCGTCATCCGGGCAAGGTGCGCGGCCTCGCGCTGCTTTCACCATTGACGCAGGCCTATAGCGAGGTGCCGCCGGAATTCGCGCCGCTCTATATCCCGAACCGCGTGGTGCGACGGCTGATCGCGCAGACCGTCGCGGTACCGATGTCGGCGAAAAATGCGCCGCGCACGCTCGACTTCGTTTTTAGCCCTCAAAAGCCTCCGGCCGATTTCGCGGTCGCGGGCGGGGCGTTGGCGAGCTTGAGGCCCAGCCACATTTATGCGACCTCGACCGATCTCGTGGCGCTTCGGCACGATCTGGCGGAATACGAAAATCGCTATGACGAGATCGACATGCCGGTCGGTATCCTGTTCGGCGACAAGGACCGTGTGCTGAACTACCGCCGCCACGGTCTTTCGATGCGCGAAAAGATACCAAATCTCGATCTCGAAATCGCCGAAGGCATCGGGCATATGCCGCAATATGCGGTGACCGATCAGGTCGTAGGCTTCATACGTCGGATCGCCGAACGCGCCTTCGGCGGGCAATCCGCATCGGCAGGCTGACGCGTCAGAAGCGCCGCCACAGCGAAAGATCGCCATAGACATTTCCGGCTGACCATCCGGATGAGGCGCGCGCCTCGAAGCTAGCCGGAAGCTGGATACCGGTTGCATGTGCGCCGAAGCGGAATTCGTCGTTCTTGTAGGACACTTCCGGACCCACCCAAGGCAGCGCCTGCTCGCGGCGCCAACCGGCGGCGGCGCGCACGGATTCATGATCCGTCGTCGCTTCGGCCCGCGCACTCGCCATCCAGCCGGCATCGTCCCACCAGATATCGGCCGAGGCCTTGGGGCGAATGCGCGATCCGACCTCGACGCCGCCCAACAGCGTTGTCACGGTGCGCCCGGAAATATGCCGCCAGCCCGCCATGGCCGACCCATGCGAGCGCCATTCGTCTCCCGCGCCAAGTTCGACGAGAAAAACCAGGCCTGAATTATCCAGACCGCGCGGAGCCTCGATCCAGCCGACACCGGCATACCTGGCATCGCGCGCACCCTCGAACGACATGAAAAGCAGGCTGGTGGAATTGTCCGCGATGGCGGTCGATGCGGTTGCAAGAAATATCAGAGCGGAGACGGGCAAGGCTTTCATTTCATTATCGTATTGCGGCAACCTTCATACGCAAGTGCTAATTTTCGGCCGAGCCGCAAATCCGTGGGCCGGTGCATTGCGCAGTTGCCTCGACGTATCGGATATTCTACCGAGAGAAACGCTGCGGGCGTGGAGGAATTGGTATACTCAAGGCACTTAAAATGCCTCGGCTTCGGCCATGCGGGTTCAAGTCCCGCCGCCCGCACCATCTGCACGCGCCAAGCATTGGAACATCAAGGACTTCCGGATGAAAAAGCTGATCGTGATCGTCGCCCTTCTCGCAGTCGCCGGATGTGCTGGTTCTCCCATGCGTCTTGAAACGCGCGGTGATCAGGGCGCGAGCAATCAAGCTGCGCTGAATGAAGGAGCGCGGCGCGCGATGGTGACGCGCGGGCGCGACGACCGCGGCGAATAGGCTCAGTCTTCTTCCACGAAGACCTCGTCGCGCTTCCTGCGGATCGACGGCATCACCGAGAGGATGATGGCGAGCGCGGCCAGAGCGAGGAGCGAGGCGCTGATCGGCCGCTCGAAGAAGATCAGCGGATCGCCGCGCGAGAGCATCATCGCGCGGCGCAGGTGCTCTTCCAGAAGGGGCCCGAGCACGAAGCCGAGCAGGAGAGGTGCCGGTTCGCAATCGAGCTTGACCAGCACATATCCAAGCATGCCCAGAAACGCGATCGCATAGATGTCGAACGCGTTCATGTTGATCGAGAACGTGCCGATGCAGGCAAAGGCGATGATGGCCGGGAAAAGGATGCGGTAGGGGATCAGCAGGAGCTTCACCCATAGCCCGATCAACGGCAGGTTCAGGACGACGAGCAGCACGTTTCCAACCCACATCGAGGCAATGACGCCCCAGAACAGCGCCGGCTCGCTGGAAATGACCTGCGGTCCGGGCGTGATGCCCTGAATGATGAACGCGCCGATGATGAGCGCCATCACCGGATGTGCCGGAATGCCGAGCGTCAGAAGCGGGATGAAGGATGTCTGGGCGGCGGCGTTGTTGGCCGATTCAGGTCCGGCCACGCCCTCGATCGCGCCCTTGCCGAATTCATGCTGGCGCGGGGAAAGTTTCTTTTCGATCGAATAGGACGCGAAAGACGAGAGCACGTGCCCGCCTCCGGGCAGGACGCCGAGGATGGAGCCAAGTCCGGTACCGCGCAGAACCGGCATGATAATGCGCTTGAAATCGTCCATCGACAGCCACAGCCGCTCGACCTTTTTCACGAGCACGGAACGGGTGTGCTCGTTTTCCAGATTGCGCAGGATTTCGGCCAGACCGAACACGCCGACGGCGACCGAAACGAAGCTGATGCCGCCGTAAAGCTCGAAAAAGCCAAAGGTGAAGCGCGGCGTGCCCGTATAGATGTCCTGACCCACCATGCCGAGCAGCAGACCGACGAGGATCATGCCGAGAGCCTTGATGATCGATCCATGAGCGAGTGCGACGGAGGCGATCAGTCCCAGAACGATCAGCGCGAAATATTCCGCCGAACCGAATTGCAGCGCCATGGCCGCCAGCGGCGGCGCTGCGACCGCCACCAGCATGGTCGCGACCGTGCCGGCGAAGAACGAGCCGAGCGCCGCGGTCGCCAGTGCCGGGCCGGCGCGGCCTTGTCTCGCCATCTGATATCCGTCGATGGCGGTGACGGCCGAAGAGGACTCGCCCGGAAGGTTGATCAGGATCGCCGTCGTCGAGCCGCCATATTGTGCGCCGTAATAGATGCCGGCGAGCATGATGATGGCCGTGACCGGTTCGAACGAGAAGGTTATGGGCAGGAGGATCGCGATGGCACCGGTCGGGCCAATGCCGGGCAGGACGCCGACCAGCGTACCGAGAAAGACGCCGACGAAGCAGTAGAGCACGTTGGTGGGTGTCAGCGCGGTTCCGAAACCGAGCGCTAGATTTGCGATGAGATCCATCGTCGGGTCCTCAAAAGGCCGTCCAAGGGCCGAAAAGCGGAAGGGTGAGGCCGAGCGCCCACACGAAAAGAGCAAGGCAAAGGAGCGTGATGGCGAGCGCCATGACGAGTGCGCCGAGCGGGCCGGTACGCTGGCTTGCCAACGCTGCCATCAGCACCGTGATGAAGAGGCTCGGTACCAGTCCGAGACCGCGTATTGTCAGGCCGAAGAAGACGAGCGCGCCGATCAAGAGGAAGAGACCACGCCACGGCACCGCCGATATGGCGACCTCGTCCGGGCCGGAAAACAGCGCCTGGACGAAAATGATGATGCCGAACGTCATCAGGATGCCTGCAAGGACGAGCGGAAAATAGCCCGGCCCCATGCGCACGGCCCGGCCCATCTCGTAACCGAAGGAGGCATAGGCGAAGGCCGCGCCAATGCCGATGAAGATCAGGCCGGCGAAGACGTTTTTCAGGGAATAGCTCAGCGTCATCGGATTGCTCCGCAATCCGACGTGGAACAGGTGTCAAAGATTGCAGGCGCAAGCAAACGCGCAGCGGCGAATGCGCTGGCGCACACGAAAAGCGACATACCCGGCTGTCCTCCCGACAAAGATGCTCCAGAGGGGCTCGGCGTCGGAGACCGGCAGTCGGGCTGGCTGGAGTAAATTCATCCAAGAGACAGGTGCGACATTCTGTCAAATCACGTTGCGCTTAACGGCCGTTACGAACGAGTGCTTGCGTCGGCGAGCGCGGCTTGCGATGCAAACATGCATCTATTTCCATGAGGATTTCCGATGACGACACATGCGCCCCGACCGCGACCCTGGCACGAAATGGCGGCGGTGTTGGTCGATGTCGCGACAGGCCGAAAACCTGCCGACCTCGTGATCCGCAACGGGCGCTGGGTCAATGTCCATTCGGGCGAAATCATCGCCGGAACCGACATCGCGATAGCTGGCGGGCGGTTTGCCTATTGCGGGCCGGATGCAAGCCATACGATCGGCGAGGGGACCGAAATCGTCGACGCGGACGGGCGCTATCTCGTGCCGGGCCTGTGTGACGGGCATATGCATGTTGAGAGCGGCATGGTGACGGTGACGGAATTCAGCCGTGCCGTGATCCCGCACGGCACCACATCCATGTTCATAGATCCGCACGAGATCGCGAATGTGCTGGGCCTCGAAGGCGTAAGGCTGATGCATGACGAGGCGATGGCTGTGCCGATCAACGTCCATATGCAGATGCCATCCTGCGTGCCGTCCGCTCCGGGACTGGAAACGCCGGGTGCGACGCTCGACGAGAAGGATGTCGCGGAGGCGATGACTTGGCCGAACATCATCGGGCTCGGCGAAGTCATGAATTTTCCGGGCGTTTCAGCCAACGATCCGAAGATGGTCGCCGAGATTGCCGAGACGATGAAGGCCGGAAAGACAGTCGGTGGCCACTATGCATCGCCCGATCTGGGGCCGGCCTTCCACGGTTATGTCGCGGGCGGGCCGCAGGACGACCATGAAGGCACGCGCGCCGAAGACGCCGTCGCCCGCGTGCGGCAGGGCATGCGGGCCATGCTGCGGCTTGGCTCGGCCTGGTACGATGTCGCCGAACAGGTAAAGGCCGTCACGGAATCGGGCCTCGATCCGCGCAATTTCATCTTGTGTACCGACGACTGCCATTCCGGCACGCTGGTCGATGAAGGCCATATGGACCGGGTGGTGCGTCATGCGATCGCTCAGGGGCTGAAGCCGGTGACGGCGATCCAGATGGCGACGCTGAACACCGCGCAGCATTTTGGCCTCGACCGCGAGATCGGTTCGATTGCGCCCGGACGGCTCGCCGATCTGCTGATCGTTTCCGATCTTGCGGCCCTGAAGATCGACAGCGTCTACGCCCATGGGCAGCTTCTGGCGGAGGCGGGCAGGCTCGTCGCCGAGATCGAGCCATATCCTTATCCCGCGAAAGTGAAAGCTTCGGTGAAGCTCGGCAAGATGCTGGCGGCAACGGATTTCGACATCGCCGCGCCGGAAGGCGCGAATGCGGTGCGCGCGCGGGTAATCGGTGTCATCGAAAATCAGGCGCCGACGCGTGCGCTCGAAATGGATATGCCGGTCGAAAACGGCCTCGTGGCGATGGATGGCGAAAACGACGTGTGCCAGATCGCGCTCGTCGAGCGGCATCGCGGGACGGGTGGTGTCGTCAACGCGCTCGTTTCCGGGTTCGGCTACGACAAGCCATGCGCGATGGCATCTACCGTCGCCCATGACAGCCATCACATGATCGTTGTCGGCACGAACAAGGCCGATATGGCGCAAGCTGCGAACCGCCTCGCGGAAGTCGGCGGCGGCGTGGTGCTGATCTCTGAAGGCAGGGAACTCGCGCTGGTCGAACTGCCGATCGCCGGGCTTATGTCCGACGAGCGGGCGGAAGTCGTCGCCGCGAAAGCCGCCAAGCTCACGCAGGCGATGCGCGACGTCGGCTGCGACCTCAACAACGCTTATATGCAACACTCGCTTCTGGCGCTGGTGGTCATACCCGAGTTGCGCATTTCCGATCAGGGGCTGGTCGACGTGCGGACGTTTGAAAAGGTCGACTTGTTCGTCTGATCGCGTTTCATCCGATCACTGGCCGATGGCGACGTTGATCACTTCCAGCGGCGTCGTAATGACGATTGCGGCGGCCGATCCGACCGTCTGACCGACACCGCCCGCCAGTTGCGCGATCTGCTGATCGAGAGGCATTACCGTTTCCTCGGAAAGATCGTCGCGGGCAAGCTGCTCGCCCAGCATCTGGATCAGGATCGGATTCTCGGCGAACTTCGTATGGTTGAGCCGATCCTCGACGCGAACGGCCGAAAGATTGACGACCGTAACGCCAAGCCCGGCAAGTTCCGCACTGTCGCCATAGTCTCCGACACGTGGCCGGTTGCCCGCCAGAATGCTCGAAATCTGCAGCGCGCGGTCATCATCAGAAAGCATGATGACGAAGGGGCGGTCGGGCCGTCCGATCCGCTCCATCTGGCTGCGGAAAACGTCGACGTCGATGTCGGGCGAAGCCAGCACCACGTCGCCGAGCGCGTCGCGCAAATCCGTGCGGCCGGAAATCGCGAATTGGCGCAAGGCTTCCATCAATATCCAGTTGCCCATCGAATGCGCGATGATATCGATACGGGTCGCGCCCGCGTTCTTCACGATGCTCAGCGTGCGTTCCAGCCCGTCACGCGCGACGGAAGCGGAATTGTTGTCGTAAAGATAATCCACGGTCCGCCCCGTCGAGGCCCATGAGAACAGGACCGTCGTGCCGCGATATGCAGCGTCGTTCTTGATCTGCGCGGCGCGGTAGACGGATTTGTCGAATGGCGTGCGATAGCCGTGGATGAAAACGAGCGCGCGGCCGTTGTTTTTGGCTATATCGGCGCGCAATTCGCGCTCGAAAACGCTTTCCTCGCTGATGAGCTGGATGTCCCTTGCCGCGAAATGTTGCGCCGGGTCTCGTGGCGCGTTGCCGGATGGGTTTTCGATCCTTCCGATCTGGTGTGTGGCCGGGATCGTCACCTCCAGATCGACGAAATCGAGCCGTCCGGAACGCCCGCCACCATAGATTTCATTGGCGTTGGCCGCCGATTCGCGTGTGGTGGCGACAAAGATACGATGTTCGGCGGAGATGGTGCCCTCGGCAGCGGGAAGGACGTTGAGCATGTCGTGGGACGCGCCGCTGCCGCAGGCTGCCAGAAAAAGCAGCGGCACGAAGAAAAACACTCGCAAGCCGGTTTGGTAATGTGCCGCGATCAATACGGGTCCCCTCTGTAAGGCCGGCAGGTTAGCGGCATGGGTATGACAGGGCAATGTCTTACCGGTTCCAGAAGGTCGGAGTGAAGATCACCATGACCGCGAGGATTTCGAGACGGCCCATGAGCATGGCGGCTGCCAGAACCCACTTTGCTGCATCCGGCAGGCTGGAGAAATTGCCGACCGGCCCGATGATGTCGCCGAGACCGGGGCCGACATTGGTCAGCGCGGTCAGCGCGCCGGACATGGCGGTCAGGAAATCCAGACCGATCGCCGCGAGCACCATGGTGAAGAACAGCCACAACATGAAAAACAGCGAGATGAAAAGGACGATCGCCCGCTGCATTGCGTCGGTGGCGATACGATCGCCATACCGCACGCTTTGCATGACGTTCGGATAAAGGAGGCGGCGCAGTCCGTTTCTGACGAGCTGGAACAGGATCAGGAACCGATAAGCCTTGATGCCGCCGGTCGTCGAGCCCGAGCAACCGCCGAAGAACATGGCCACGAACGCGCAGGCGAACGCCAGCGGCCCCCATGCCGTGTAATCCGAACTGGCATAGCCGGTCGTCGTGATGATCGACATGAAGTTGAAGGCCGTGTGCGTGAGTGCGTCGAACGGTGTGATCGGGTTCGTCAGGATGATGTAGATCGTGACCGTGAAGATGAAAAACGCCGTGTAGCCAGCAAACACCTTGATCTGCGGGTCGCGCAGGGCGGCGAGGTTTCCCTTCGTCATGAAGAGGATGAGGACGACGAACGGTAAAGCGCCGATGAACATGAAGATCGTGCCGACCCAAAGGATCGCGCGGTTGCCCTCATAGTGAGCCATCGAGGCGTCGTGGGTCGAAAATCCGGCTGTCGATATCGTCGTCAGCGCGTGATTGACCGCATTGAAAGTGCCCATGCCGGCGGCCGTGTAGCTGATCGCGCACAGCACCGTCATGCCGATATAGATGCTGATCAGCGTTACTGTGTAGGTCGACAGGCGCGCGAACGGGCGGTCCATGATGTCGGAGGATTCGATCCTGAAATAGGAGATGCCGCCGACATTGAGGAGCGGCAGTACGAAAAGTCCGAGCGCTATCACGCCAAGACCGCCGATCCATTGCAGCAAGGAACGCCAGATGAGAATGCCCGGCGGCATGGTGTCGAGGCTGGAAAGAACGGTGCCGCCGGTCGTGGTGATGCCGGAGGCGGATTCGAAGATCGCGTCGGCGACACCGATTTCGAGCGATGACGTCAAAAACGGGACCGCACCGACGACGCAGGTCGTCAGCCACAAAAGGTTGACCACCAGAAATCCGAACCGGGCAGATATGACGGGCGGTGGCCCTTGCGTCGCGGCAGCCGCGATCAGGCCGATGCCGCCGGTGAATATCGCAGCGAATACAAAGGTCTGCCAGTCGGGGCTGCCATAGTACAGATCGACCGCCGCGGGAATGAACATCGCGAAGGACAGATAGATGGCAAGGAGCGCGGCGACGTGGAGCGCGGTACGGATAGCCAGATAGTGCACGAGTACCCCAGGTGATTGCGTGCCGCAGCGCGAATGGCGAGAGTGGCCTTGCCCGCGCCGATATGCAATAGCGCGGTCCGAATGAAGACGATACGGGTTTTGATGACAGTGACGCGCGATTTCCGCCATGGCGTAGGAACGGCCGCAGCTTCCATGCGCAGCCTTTTTCCCGAAACGCCGCTCCAAGAGAACGCTTATCTTTCCAAAAAGACGGGCGCGCGCATTTTCCTGAAGCGCGAAGACCTGTCGCCTGTACGCTCCTACAAGATTCGCGGTGCGTTCAATTTCTTCCGCAAAGTGCTGGAGAGCGGTGCGGCGCAACCCGACGTGTTCGTCTGCGCGTCGGCAGGAAATCATGCGCAGGGCTTTGCCTATGTGTGCCGGCATCTCGGAAAGCGCGGCGTCATCTTCATGCCGGTGACGACACCGCAGCAGAAGATCGACAAGACGCGGCTTTTCGGGGGCGAGTTCGTCGAAATTCGGCTGACGGGCGACTATTTCGATGCCTGCTATCGCGCCGCGCAGGATTTCGCCGCGCAATCGGGTGGACTGATGGTGCCGCCTTTCGATCATGCAGACATCATCGAGGGGCAGGCGACGGTCGCGTTCGAGATCGAGGAGCAACTGCCCGAAAGGGTAAAGCCCGATCTGATCGTCCTGCCGGTCGGCGGCGGTGGTCTTTCAGCCGGCGTGACGGGATATTTCGGCAATTCGGGACCACGGTTTCTGTTTGCCGAGCCGGTTGGCGCGTCGAGCCTGCATTCGAGTTTGACCGAAGGACGGCGCGTGCGCCTGCCGCAGGTGGACAATTTCGTCGACGGGGCGTCTGTCGCCGAGATCGGGGAAGCAAACTTCGCGGCGCTGTCGCATTTTTCGCCGGACGACGTGACACGCATTCCCGAAAACCGCGTCTGCGCGACGATCATCGAAATGCTCAATGTCGAAGGCGTGGTGCTGGAGCCGGCCGGCGCGCTGGCGATCGATGCGCTCAAGGACCTCAATGCCGACGAAATCGCGGGCAAGACGGTCGTGCTGGTCGTGTCTGGCGGCAATTTCGATTTCGAACGCCTGCCGGACGTCAAGGAGCGCGCGCTGCGCTTCGAAGGGCTGAAGAAGTATTTCATCTTCCGCTTTCCCCAGCGGCCAGGCGCGTTGCGCGACTTCCTCGATTTGCTCGGTCCCGACGACGATATCGCTCGCTTCGAGTATCTGAAGAAGTCGGCGCGTAATTTCGGATCGGTCCTGATCGGCATCGAGACGAAGGATGCGGGCAACTTCCTACTTCTGTGCCAGAAGTTCGATGCGGCGGGATGGACCTATCAGGACATCACGGAAAACGAGACCATTGCCGGTCTGGTGATCTGACGTTTTTGCACTGCAACAGGTTTAGGTTGCATTTTCGGGCGAAGCGGCCCATATGAGCGGCTCAAGGCGCATGGGTCGGACTTCCGGCTTTCCTAACGGGCTGGTTGCGTCTTTGCCGCTCATTTGAGCGGCGAGCCGCGATAATCGCGGCGGCGACAGCGCAGCCGCGCGGGCTTCATGCCCGCCGCCTTGTCGTTTCCCATAAATTCATGTTCGCGAGGTTGCGCCCCGCGGATTTCGTTTGCGCCATCAACTGATCGGCGCGTGAAAGAAGATTTGTTTTGACGACTGAAACTCAAAAGACCGCTGGCGGCTTCGGCCCGCTCGGCATCGACGGAAAATTGCTCGACAGCGCGGCGAAAGCCGGCTTCGTCGAGCCGAAGCCCATCCAGGTCGCCGCGATTCCCGCGCAGATCGCGGGCAAGGACATTCTGGGCGTCGCCCAGACCGGATCGGGCAAGACGGCTGCCTTCGCGCTGCCGATCCTCAAGCATATCGTCGCGCTCGGCGACAAGCGCACCGCTAAGACCTGCCGCGCCCTGATCCTCGCACCGACGCGCGAACTCGCCGTGCAGATCGAAGAGACGATCCGCGAAATCGCCAAGGGTCTGCATATCGCAACGGCGCTGGTGCTCGGCGGCGTTTCGCGCGGTAGCCAGATCAAGCGCATGGCGCCGGGCGTCGATATTCTCGTTGCAACGCCGGGCCGGCTGACCGACCTCGTCAACGACCGTGCCATCGTCCTGACCGAGACGCGCTGGCTGGTGCTCGACGAGGCCGACCGCATGCTCGACATGGGTTTCCTGCCTGCGGTCAAGAAGATCGCGCGCGCAACGCATCCCAAGCGCCAGACGGCGCTTTTCTCGGCGACGATGCCGAAGGAAATCGCGCAGCTTGCCGAAACGCTTTTGCGGGACCCGATGCGCGTCGAAGTCGCGCCGCAGGGCACGACCGCTTCCGAAATCCATCAGAGCGTCGTCGTTGCGCGCCTCAAGCAAAAGCGCGTGCTGTTGTCGACCATGCTCAAGGATGCGGCGATGGAACGCGTGATCGTTTTCGCCCGCACCAAGCACGGCGCCGACCGCGTGACGCGCGACCTCGTGCGTGACGGCATCGAGGCGGCCGTGATCCACGGCAACAAGAGCCAGAACGCGCGCCAGCGCGCGCTGAACGGCTTTCGTGACGGCGAAGTGCGCATTCTCGTGGCGACCGACATCGCCGCGCGCGGCATCGACGTTCCGGGCATCACGCATGTCATCAATTTCGATCTGCCCGACGAAGCGGAAAGCTACGTTCACCGGATCGGTCGCACGGGCCGCAACGGCGCGGATGGTATCGCGATCACGCTTTGCGATCCCGATGAGGCGTCGAAGCTGCGTCAGGTCGAAAAGATCATCCGCATGAAGCTGCCGGTGACGGCCGATCACACCGGCCAGCCGGACCCGGTTCTGCCGAAGCAGCCCGCGCCTGCCAATTCGAACGGCAAGCCGCGAAATTCGGGCAAGCCGGGCGGAGCGGGCAAGCCGGCCAACGGCCAGAAGCGTCCGTTCCGTGGCAAGCGCCGTGGACCAAAGACTGGCGGACAATCGCGCCGGGCTGCCTGATTGCGCTCGACCGCTCCATAAACTAAGCGTTCCCCCGGAGTGAAAACCGGGGGGACGTTTCATGGCTGGTCTGGCCGCGCTTGCGATGGCTTATGTGCTGTCGCAATTCTACCGCTCGTTTCTGGCGGTTCTGACACCCGTTCTGGGTGTCGAGCTCGGCGCGACCAACACCGATCTTTCCATAGCCTCAGGCGCATGGTTCGCCTCCTTCGCCGCGATGCAGTTCGTGGTTGGCGTCGGGCTCGATCGCTATGGACCCAAGCGCACGGCGGCGATTTTGCTTGCGCTCGGCGGGGGTGGCGGCGCGTTCTTGTTCGCGACCGCAACGCAGCCCTGGATGGTGATCGCAGCGATGGCGCTGATCGGCATCGGCTGTTCGCCGGTTCTGATGGCATCCGTTTTCATCTTCGCGCATCGCTACAGCGCGGCGCGTCTGGCGATCCTCACCTCATGGCTCGTCGCATTCGGCTCGCTCGGCAATGTCGTCGGCGCATCGCCGCTGGCGGCGGCTGCCGAGGCGTTCGGCTGGCGGCAGGTCATGACGGGTCTTGGCGTTGTCACGCTGGCAACGGCTTTTGCGATCCTCTCCTTCGTGCGCGATCCCGAACGCCATGCAGATGCCGGCTCCGCCGGGTTCGCAGGTTATATCGAACTTTTCAAACTGACGGCGCTCTGGGCACTCTTTCCGCTGACGGCTATCAACTACGCCGCCGCTGCGGGCATTCGCGGACTTTGGTCCGGTCCCTATCTTGCCGACGTATATGGAGCGGATGCGCTTATGATCGGTCAGGTGACGCTTTTCATGGCGCTGGCGATGGTCGTCGGCGGCTTCATCTACGGCCCGCTCGACACGATCTTCCGCACGCGCAAATGGGTCGCGGTGGTTGGCAATTCGGCGAGCCTTGCCGTCATCACCTATCTCGCCCTCAATCCGGTCACGAGCATTTTCCAGACCACCGTGATCTTCGTTTTGATCGGTGTGACGGGCGCGGCCTACGGCCTTTTGATGGCGCATGGACGCGCCTTTCTTCCGGCGCATCTGACAGGGCGGGGCGTGACGCTTTTGAATTTCTTCTCGATCGGTGGCGTCGGCTTCATGCAGTTCGCGACCGGGGCGGTTGTATCGGGGAACGCGGTTCCCGGCGATCCTGTGCCCGGCTACCAAGCCTTGTTCGTCTTTTATGCGGTGATGCTCGCGCTGTCGCTGATCGCGTATCTCTTCGTACGCGATGCAAAGCCGGAGCGGGCGACCGCCTAGAAACCGGCCGCCCCTTTGCAACGTAGATGTCTGAGAGTTCTCGTCTCAGGGCGTTATGCATGCGCATTCCCACATCACGACTGATCTTCTACGCGCTGCCCGCAATCCCGCTGGCGGCACTGACGCTGCCTCTCTACATCATCGTGCCGACCTTCTATGCCGAAACGCTCGGATTGCCGCTGGCTGTCGTCGGGACGGCGCTTCTTGCCGTTCGCCTGTTCGACGCAGTGAGCGATCCGCTGGTCGGGTGGAGCGCCGATCGCTGGCACCCGCGCATGGGCCGGCGGCGCGCGCTGTTTCTTCTGTCGCTTCCGGTCGCGGCGCTCTCGGTCGTCATGCTGTTCTGGCCGCCCGCCAATGCGGGTGCTGCCTATCTCATCGTCTGGGGCGCGGTGCTGTCGCTCGGCTATACGATGGCGATCATCCCGCTGACCTCATGGGGCGCGGAGATGGCTGGCGACTATAGGGAGCGGTCGCGCGTGGCAGGCTTTCGCGAAGGGTTTACGCTCATCGGAACCTTGATCGCCGTCGCTTTGCCGTTCACCGTCGGCATGGAAAGCGCCGAGGGGCTGCATGGCCTTGCCGTTCTCGGACTTGCCGTCGCCGCGATGTTGGTTCTGTTCGGCGGGCTGACAGTCTGGCGCGTGCCCGAGCCGCGCGAATATTCGCGCACCCGCCTGAAACTTCGCGAGGGCTTGGCGCATATGGCGCGCAACGGTCCGTTCCTGCGCCTCATCGCCGCGTTTCTCATCAACGGGCTGGCCAACGGCATTCCTGCAACGCTTTTTCTCTACTTCATTTCCGATCGCCTCGGCCTGCCGGAGATGCGCGGGCCGCTTCTCTTCACCTACTTTCTCGCTGGCATTGCCGGAATGCCGCTGGCGCTGGCGGCGGCGAAACGGTTCGGCAAGCATCGCGCCTGGTGCCTCGCGATGCTTTTCACATGCGCCGTCTTCGCATTCGCGCCACTGATAGCCGAGGGCGACTGGATCGCTTTCGGCGCGCTGGCTTTGGCAACGGGACTGACGCTCGGTTTCGACCTCGCGCTGCCGGCCGCCATACAGGCCGATGTCATCGACGTGGACACCGCCGCGTCCGGCGAACAGCGGTCCGCGCTCTATTTCGCGGCATGGAGCCTTGCCACCAAACTGGCGCTGGCGCTGGCGGTCGGCATCGCCTTTCCGCTGCTTGCCTATTTTGGATTTGCGGCCGGCGGTGACAATGACGCAACCGCGCTGACGGCACTGGCGGTAATCTACGCCTGGGTGCCGGTGGCGCTGAAGCTCGTCGCGATTGCGTTAATGTGGAATTTTCCGCTCGATGAAATTGCGCAAACCGACCTTCGGGCCAGCATCGAGGCCTGAAAATCAGCCCGGCATACGGCGGTTGTCCTTACCGGACGCAACACGTCTTTTGTCCCATCCGGTCGCTTTGCGAACAATCATATAATAAAGCGATTCAGGTAGATACGAGAAAGCCTTGAGAAGCCAGGAGAGGCGACGCGGGAACGTCACCTCGAAGCCGCCGTGCTTCAGGCCAGCGATATAGCGCTCGGCGGCCTTTTCGACCGGCATCAGCGCGGGCATCGGAAACTTGTTTTTTGCCGTCAGCGGCGTATCGACGAAGCCGGGATTGAACATCTGGATTCGAATGTTGAGCTTGTCGAAATCGTATTTCAGGCCGCGCGCCATGTTGTTGAGCGCAGCTTTCGTCGCGCCGTAGGCAGCAGCGGAAGGCAGGCCGAAATAGGCGGTGACCGAGCCGGTGATCGCGATCTGGCCAAAGCCGCGATCGCGCATGCGGTCGGCCACGGGCACCAGCCCGTTCACGACGCCGAACAGATTGACCGTGAAGACGGAATGGAAATTGTGCGTTTCGAGCCGCTCGCCAAGCGTCGGCGAATAGGTGCCGGCATTGAAGATCGCGAGCACGATTGGTCCGAGTTCCTGCTCGATCCGCGCGACCGCCTCTTCCATCGCGCGATCGTCCGTGACATCGCAAATGATCGGGACGACGCGCCCTTTTGCACCGGACGCAGCTACGACGACCTCTTCGAGCTTGTCGTCGTCACGCGCGGTGATCGCAACGACATAGCCTTCGTGAGCAAGGTCGATCGCGACCTGCCGGCCGATACCGGTCGAAGCGCCCGTTATCCATGCAACGCCGTCCTGCGGCCTGGCTCGATAAAGGCTCATCGGTCAAAAACCCAGAATATCGCCGAGCCGCTGCCCCAGCGGCCCGGTCAACCGCAACGGCGCGTCGGTGACGGCAAAGCAGATGCAGGGGCGTTCGGTTTCGGCGATCGGGCGGTGGTCGATGGTGTCGTCGGCAATCGCGATATCGCCGCGACCGTAACGTCCGTGGCCGTCTGCGAAAGCGCCGTCCAGAATGAGGGTCAGTTCCTGTCCCTCATGGGTATGGGCGGGAATCTTGCGGCCCGGCTTGATCCAGTAGATGGACGCATGGCAACCGTCCGATTCGAATTCGAACTCGCGAAAGCCGGGCATCTTCGTGCGCCATGGAATGTTCGTTTCGTCGAAACCGACGAAGTCGCGAAGGGCAGCGGGAAACGCACCGCTTGCAGGTGGTGACGGCATTACATCGCTTGCCGGAGCGCCTTCGAAAATCGCCGACAGCCGGTCCGACCGCTGCGTCAGCGGGAGTGCATCGGCCGATTGCAGCGCGTCGCCCGCCATATCCTCCAATCCGGCGACGAAGCCGTGATTGGCGCGCGTGATTTCCAGATGGGCGCTGACCAGCACATGGGCGGGATAGGGAAGCGACCCCGCAACATAGCGCGCCATCAGCACGTCGATCGTGTCGATTGTCTCAGCCGTCATCTTTCGCCCGCTGCCATTTGCCCTTCAATAAGAGCGACCCCGATCCGATTCAATGCGGTTCGTGCGCACCATGCGTGCAATACGTCGCGCAAGCCTCTTCGGATCACGCCCAAAAGAACGAGCGAACGGCTCCAATCCCCAATTCAGTCCTTGCCAGCCTGTCTGCCGGTTCCTAGTTTCGAAGCCATAACATTCGAGGATTTCGTTTCATGGACCGCACCGTCATCGATGTCATCGGCAACACGCCGCTGATCAAGCTCAAGCGCGCATCCGAGGAAACCGGATGCACCATTCTCGGTAAGGCGGAATTCATGAATCCGGGCCAGTCGGTCAAGGACCGGGCAGGGCTGTTCATTATCCGCGATGCGGAGAAGAAAGGGCTGCTGAAGCCGGGCGGCGTGATCGTCGAGGGAACGGCCGGCAATACGGGCATCGGACTGACCGTCGTCGCAAAGGCGCTCGGCTATCGGACCGTGATCGTCATTCCCGAAACGCAGAGCCAGGAAAAGAAAGACGCGCTGCGCGTTCTCGGCGCCGAGCTGATCGAAGTTCCGGCGGTGCCCTACAAGAACCCGAACAATTACGTGAAGGTTTCTGGTCGTCTTGCCGAACAGCTTGCCAAAACCGAACCGAACGGCGCGATCTGGGCCAACCAGTTCGACAACGTCGCCAACCGCGACGGTCATGTCGAGACGACGGCGGTTGAGATCTGGGAGCAGACGAGCGGCAAGGTCGACGGTTTCGTTTCGGCCGTCGGTACGGGCGGGACGCTGGCAGGCGTTGCGGCTGGACTGCGCCAGAAAAGCAATGGAGTGAAGGTCGCGCTCGCCGATCCGCTGGGTGCGGCGCTCTACAGCTTTTACACGCAAGGCGAACTGAAATCTGAAGGCTCCTCGATCACCGAAGGCATCGGCCAGGGGCGTATCACGGCCAATCTGGAGGGATTTACACCCGACTTCTCGTACCAGATCCCGGACGATGAAGCGTTGCCGATCGTCTTCGACCTCGTGCAGGAAGAGGGCATGTGCCTTGGCGGCTCCAGTGGCATCAACATCGCCGGTGCGATCCGCATGGCGAAGGAAATGGGGCCGGGGCATACGATCGTGACCATCCTTTGCGATTATGGCACGCGCTACCAGTCGAAGATGTTCAATCCGGACTTCCTGCGCTCCAAGAACCTGCCGGTTCCGGGCTGGATGGAAGAAAAGAGCCGGATCGAGATACCATTCGAGGACGTCGCGTAAATGGCGACCACCGAGGCGTTGTTTCGCGAGGACGCCTATCTGCGCGAGGCGGAGGCGCATGTGGTTGCCGTCAACGACCGTGGTGGCATTCTGCTCGACCGGACGATCTTCTACGCGACATCCGGCGGCCAACCGGGCGATACCGGCCGGATCACGCGCGCGAACGGTGAGGCAATCGAGATTGCAGGCACGATCACGGGTGCGACGAAGGACGAAATCATCCACGTTCCCGCTCCCGGGCAGCCTTTGCCGGCCGAAGGCGAGGCGGTGAAGCTTGCGATCGACTGGGACCGGCGGTTCAAGCTGATGCGTATGCATACCGCCTGCCATCTGCTCACGACGATCTGCCCCTATCCGATCACCGGAGCGGCCGTTTCAGAAGAAGACAGCCGCGTCGATTTCGATCTGCCGGATGCCGGATTCACGAAAGAAGACGTAACGGCGAAGCTGATGGCGCTGATAACTGCCGATCATGCCGTTTCCTATCGCTGGATCGGCGATGACGAATTGGCCGCCAATCCATCGTTGGTAAAATCGAAGAATGTGCGTCCACCGATGGGGACCGGACGTATCCGACTCGTCCTTATCGGCGAGGATGGGGCAATCGACAGCCAGCCTTGTGGCGGCACGCATGTCCGCTCGACGGGCGAGATCGGCGAAATGCATATCGGCAAGATCGAGAAGAAGGGCCGGGAGAATCGCCGCTTTCGCCTTCGCTTCGGTCCGATGCCAGCCTGAAGGAAAAAATCAGATGGAAACCAGTCCGTTCGTCGTCGATTTCGACTGGCTCGAAAGCCGGATCGGCAAGCCGGGTGTCTCGATCGTCGATGCGTCCTGGTATCTGCCGGCACAAAAGCGCGATGCGAAGGCCGAATACGATGCCGGGCACGTTCCCGGCGCGGTGTTTTTCGATCAGGATCTCGTGGTTCAACCGGGAGCCGAACTGCCCCATACGCTGCCGTCGGAAGAGATTTTCGGGCAGTTCGCAAGTTCGATGGGCATCTCCACTGACGACACCATCGTCGTTTATGACGGTCCGGGCATGTTTTCCGCACCGCGCGTGTGGTGGATGTTCCGCGTCATGGGCGCAAAGGAAGTCTATGTGCTGGACGGCGGTTTGGACCGCTGGAAGGCGGATGACCGTCCCGTGACAAGCGAGCCGACCAAGATCGCGCCGTCCTTCTTCGATGCGAAGCTGGATGAGGCACGCGTGGCGTCGCTCGACAATATGCGCGCGATCGCGGCGTCAAAATCGAGCCAGATCGCCGACGCGCGCCCTGCCGGTCGGTTTGCCGGCACCGATCCTGAACCGCGCGCAGGCATGCGCTCCGGTCATATCCCCGGTGCGGTGAACGTTCCGGCCACGGGACTGTCGAAAGACGGAAAGCTTCTTCCGGTCAATGAATTGCGTGACCTTCTTCACGAAAAAGGTGTCGATCTCGATAGGCCCGTCGTGACGAGTTGCGGGTCCGGCGTGACTGCTGCGGTCATCACATTGGCGCTGGAATCGGTAGGTCATCGTAACAACAGGCTTTATGACGGCTCCTGGACCGAATGGGGCGGCCGGTCGGATACGCCGGTCGAAACCGGATCGTGACGCTCCACGCCCGCATCACACATTTGGAAATGCTGGAGCGGCCTGCCACGCGGGTCGCGATGCCGCACGGCCAGCGGGTGGCGCTGATGCGGCCGGCAAGGATTCCTATTTCCTTCTATCGCTATCTTTACCGGGAAGTGGGGAAGCCGCATCACTGGCTTTTGCGCCGTGATGACGGTGACACTGAGCTTTCCGAAGCGATTCATGCTGCGACGACGCAGATCGACGTGCTTTATGTCGACGGCGCGCCGGCTGGTTTTTGCGAACTCGATCTGGCGCAGTTGCCCGGCGAAGCAGAGATTCTCTATTTCGGCTTGATCTCCGAATTTCAGGGGCGGGGGCTGGCGAAATTCTTCCTGTCGGAAGCCATTCACGCCGCCTGGGATCACGAACCGGCACGGCTCGTGATCCATACCAACACGCTCGACAGCCCGCGCGCGCTGCAACTCTACCAGCGCATGGGCTTTGCGCCCTACGGCTTCGACGAAGAAGACGTCGAGCCGTGGGCGTGAACGTTACTCGCCGGCCTGCGCGCGGTAGTTCGAGATCGCTTCGCTGATCGCCGTATTGGCAGCTTCGGCCGTGTCGTAGCCGCCGAGTTCGATGACCTTCGAGCCTTCGGGAAGGTCTTTATAAACGCGGAAGAAGGCTTCGAGACGATTGCGCTCCATCTCCGGCAGGTCGTCCATCTCACGGATCGCGTCATAGGTCGGGTCGACGTCCGAAACCGGCACGGCGACGATCTTGTCGTCCTGTTCGCCGCCGTCGATCATCTTCATGATGCCGATGGCGCGCACGCGGATCATCGCGCCCGGCACGACCGGAACGCGCGTGATGACCAGCGCGTCGAGCGGATCGCCGTCACCGCCGAGTGACGACGGGATCGAGCCGTAATTCGTCGGGTAGGCGACCGGCATTGACATGTAGCGGTCGACGATCAGATGGCCCGTATCGGCATCGACCTCGTATTTCGTGATTTCGCCGGCCGGAATCTCGATCAGCGTGTTGAACTCGCCTTTCTCTTCCGGCTGCGGGTAGGCGAATGGCGCAACGTAATCCTGCGCCTGAACGGCGCCGAGCATCATCGTTACCGCGATGGCCGTGGTCGAAAGGATTTTGAGCGTGTTCATGGGGCGTCGTCCGTTTGAGAAGGAATGTCCGCGCTTAGGTAAGGCGGGCATGTAACGGTGCTGTGACACGCAAACGAAAACAGCCGATCGTGCGACCGGCCGTTCATTCATACAGGTGGTGGAAGGATCAGGCTGCGAGCGCCTTTTGCGGCTCGACCATCTCGTAGCCAAGCGCTTCAGCGACCGGTGCGTTCGTGATGCGCCCCTTGTGGACGTTGAGACCGTTGCGCAAATGGCGGTCATCGAGGATCGCCTTAAGGCCGCGATCTGCAAGCTGCAAGCCATAGTGAAGCGTGGCGTTGTTGAGCGCATGCGCCGACGTGACCGGCACCGCGCCCGGCATATTCGCCACGCAATAGTGGATGATGCCGTCGACTTCATAGGTCGGCTCGGCATGCGTCGTGGCGTGCGAGGTCTCGAAGCAGCCGCCCTGATCTATGGCGACGTCGACCAGCACCGCGCCCTTTTTCATGCCGGACAGCATCTCGCGCGTGACGAGTTTAGGCGCGGCCGCGCCGGGAATGAGCACGGCACCGACGACGATGTCGGCGGAGAAGCATTCCTCTTCCAGCGCCTCGACCGTGGAATAACGGGTATGGACGCGTCCGTTGAAAATATCGTCAAGCTGGCGCAGGCGTGGGATCGAGCGGTCAAGGATCGTCACGTCCGCACCAAGGCCGACCGCCATCTTTGCAGCGTGCAGGCCAACGACGCCGCCGCCGATCACTGTAACCTTGCCGGGCAGAACGCCAGGCACCCCGCCGAGCAGAACGCCGCGGCCGCCATTTGCCTTCTGGAGCGCGGTCGCGCCGGCCTGGATCGACAGGCGGCCTGCGACTTCCGACATCGGTGCAAGCAGCGGCAGTCCGCCGCGATCGTCAGTGACGGTCTCATAGGCAACGGCGGTGACGCCGGATTCCACCAGTCCTTTGGTCTGCGCCGGATCGGGGGCGAGGTGGAGATAGGTATAGAGAATCTGGTCCGGGCGAAGCTGCACCCATTCAGACGGCTGCGGCTCCTTGACCTTCACGACCATGTCAGATTTCGCAAAGACTTCAGCCGCCGTCTTCGCAATCGTCGCGCCGGCTGCGCGATAGGCGTTGTCATCCGCACCGATGCCCGCGCCCGCGCCGGTTTCGACCAGCACGTCATGGCCGTGGGCGGAATATTCACGGACAGAACCGGGCGTCAGGCCGACGCGGTATTCGTGATTCTTGATTTCTTTCGGACAGCCGACGCGCATGAAAGTCTCCCAGTGTTTCGTTTTTAGAGAGTTTAACGCAACAAGCGTCGAACGTGTTTGCGCGAGCGAGCATGACAAGGCATGAATTTCGTGCAAAATTGCGCGATATACACAATTATTCGGTGATTTCTCTGCAAATGAAACTCGATAAGACGGATGTCGCCATTTTGGAGGCGCTGCAGGCCGAAGGACGGATTTCCAATGCCGCACTGGCCGAGCGGGTCGGCCTGTCACAATCGGCGTGTTCGCGCCGGCTCGATATTCTTGAAAAGGAAGGGGTCGTGCACGGCTATCACGCGCGTCTTTCCAACGCCGCGCTCGGCCACATGATGACGGCGATCGTCCATATCTCGCTGTCGGGCCAGTTCGCAAAGACGCTGGCCGATTTCGAGGCCGCGGTGAAGCGCTGCCCCAACATCCTGTCGTGTCATCTGATGTCGGGCGAATATGACTACGTGCTGCGCATCGCGGCACGCGACCTTGCCGATTACGAGCGCATCCACCGCGATTGGCTGACGGCGATGCCGCATGTGACGAAAATCAATTCGTCCTTCGCGCTGCGCGAGGTGATCGATCGCACCCATATGGGGATCGATCCCGAACTCGGCTGACCCAGCGTCGTTCGCGTCGTCGCCCGCCCGTCATGAAAAGTTGGTGGACTGGCGCGCGGGCGAAGGCGACAGTGCGTCCGTTCGCAAAACCACCGAGGACATTTCACCTGACTGGAGAACGAGATGACCGCGACATCCCTCGCCGTTTCCCGCCGCACTTTTCTTGCAGGCACCGCCGCCACGGGCGCAGCCGTCATGCTGCATCCGTTTTCGGCGCGCGCGCAGGAAAATCAGGCGCATCTGCGGATCATGGAAACGACCGATCTTCACGTCCATGTTTTCCCTTACGACTACTATTCCGATCAGGAAAACGACACGATGGGCGTTGCGCGCACGGCCTCGATCATCGACGAAATCCGCGCCGAGGCGACCAACGCGCTCCTCGTCGACAACGGTGATTTCCTTCAGGGTAACCCGATGGGCGACTATTACGCCTATGAGCGCGGCATGGAGGACGGCGACGTTCACCCGATCATCAAGGCGATGAACGCGCTCGATTTCGACTGCTCGACGCTCGGCAATCACGAGTTCAATTACGGGCTCGAATTCATGGACAAGGTGCTGGCCGGCGCGAATTTTCCGTTCGTATGCGCCAACGTCGCCAATGGAACGCTTGCCGAAGACCCGCTCGACGACGACCTTTTGATGGAGCCATTCGTCATTCTCGACCGCACAGTGACCGACGGGGCGGGCGAGGAACACCCGATCCGTATCGGTCTCATCGGTTTCGTGCCGCCCCAGATCATGAACTGGGATGTGCGGCATCTCGACGGCAAGGTCGAAGCACGCGACATCGTCAAGGCAGCCGAAGCCTGGGTGCCGAAGGTGCGAGAGGAGGGCGCGGACATCGTCATCGTGCTTTCGCATTCCGGTGTCGGGCCAACCGAATATCAGGAGAATCTTGAAAACGCGGCGTATCTGGTCGCCGGTATCGAAGGCGTCGACGCGATCGTGACCGGTCACAGCCATCTCGTCTTTCCCGGTTCGGACTTCGACGATGTCGACAGCGTCGACAACGAAGCCGGCACGATCAACGGCAAGCCGGCCGTCATGGCCGGGTTCTGGGGCTCGCATCTTGGCCTGATCGACCTGCTTCTGGAGCGCGAAGGCGATAGCTGGCATGTCGTCTCGCACACCAGCGAGGCGCGGCCGATTTTCGAGCGGGTCGAAAGGCAGGTCAATCCGCTCGTTGAGAGCAAGGTGGAAGTGGAAGACGCCGTTCGCGAAGACCATGAGGCGACCATAGCCTATGTCAACACGCCCGTCGGGCAAACCGAAGCGCCATTGCATTCCTATTTCGCGCTGGTTGCCGACGACCCGTCCGTTCAGATCGTAAGCCAGGCGCAGATCTGGTACATCACCGACATGCTGGCGAATTCCGAATATGCCGATCTGCCGGTGCTTTCGGCGGCAGCGCCGTTCAAGTCTGGCGGGCGCGGCGGCCCGGATTATTATACGGACGTTCCGGCCGGTGATGTTGCGATCCGCAATGTGGCGGACCTTTATCTTTACCCCAACACCGTGCAGGCCGTGGTCGTCACTGGCGCGCAGGTCAAGGAATGGCTGGAGATGTCGGCGGGCATGTTCAATAAGATAGAGCCGGGCGCGCAGGACGCTCCGCTGATCAACGCAGGGTTTCCGTCCTACAATTTCGATGTGATCGACGGGGTGAATTACCGGATCGACCTGTCGCAGCCTGCGAAATACGATAGCGACGGCGAGGCCGTAAATGCCGATGCCAGCCGTATTGTCGATCTCCAGTTCGACGGACAGCCGATCGACCCGCAGGCGCGATTCGTGGTTGCGACCAACAATTACCGCGCGAGCGGCGGCGGGAGTTTCCCAGAGATCGGTCCCGACAAGGTCGTCTACGAAGCGCCGGACACCAATCGCGATGTGATCGTGCGCTACATTGTCGAGGAAGGCACGATCAATCCGGCTGCCGATGCGAACTGGGCCTTCGCGCCGATGGAGGGAACGACCGTCGTGTTCGACACAGGCCCGAAGGCGCGTGCGTTCATGGACGAGGTCGAAGGCGTTTCGATCGAGGAAGCGGGCAAGGGCGAAAACGGGTTCGCACGCTACCGCATCACGCTTTAAGCCAGTCGAGCGAACGCCCGCCGTCGATAGGACGGCGGGCGCTCTTCAGGCCGAATCGAGAGTCGATTTCCCGAACGATCAGACCTCTCACCTGGAAGGTGATCTGCCTGTCTTTGGCGAATGGTTAGTTGCGGGACAGCCCGCCGCGGCCTTCGCCACTGCTTCCGCCACTGCCACCACCGAGGCCGATATCGTTGCCCCCTATGCTGGCACCGATGCCACCGCGGCCGACACTGACGCCAATGCCGCCTTCGCCGCCGAGACCGACGCCGATGCCGCCACTGTTGTTGCTGCCCGCGCCGGTGCCGCCGCCGCCGATATCTGCGCTGATGCCGCCGGTGTTGCCGGTTGCAGCATTATCGCCGAGACCGACGCTCACACCTCCGGTGTTACCGGCCGCAGCACCGCTGCCAACTCCGGCATTGACGCCGCCGGTGTTTCCGGACGCCGCGTCAGAGCCGGCTCCGACATTGACGCCGCCCGTATTGCCTGCACCGGCATCGGTGCCGATACCAGCGTTGACGCCGCCGGTATTGCCGGAAGCAGCACCGCTGCCCGCGCCGACATTGACGCCACCGGTATTATCGACGGCACCGCCGCCGACGCCGACATTGACGCCGCCTGGGCCTTCAGCGCCCGGGGTGCCGGGCGTTCCCGGATTGCCTGGGTTGCCTGGGTTGCCGGGATTACCCGGGTTCCCGGGGTTTCCCGGATTACCTGGCGTTCCCGGATTGCCGGCACGGCTGATTGCCGACGGGGCATTCTCAGGCAAGCATCCGTTCTCTGCGATAGCCTGCATCTGCGCAGCACTTAAAGAGCGCGCAGGAAGGTCGCACAGATTGGCGTAGCTGATCGATGGGAATGCCAAGCTCGAGCCTAGTACAATGGCTGAAGCGGCGCTGAAATATTTCAACTTCGAAGCTATCATTGCTTCCTCCTTGGTTAGGTTGCAATGACGCAACGTCATGAACGCAAAGATAGTTTCATATATTCACTCCGTGTCTACTTTTCGTTAATGAGAAATTAATATGAATATTAAACGTGTCATGGACGAAAATCTTGGTGCTTTGATTGGTCAATATCTCTTCTTGATGGATTTATGTATTCGTAGCCTGCATCTAGGTGGCCGTATGTCTGGCGCGGTTTTTGGCCTCACGAGTCCGTGATTGTCCAATGCCGCTATAAACGACCTCAACCGTATCGTCTTGCCAATGGCGAATGATCGGTCCATCGTTTCGACCGATGCGGTGGAGGGGAACGTGCGATGTTCGATGCGGGTATTTTGCTGGCCGTGGCGGCCACATTCCTTCTCGCCGGTTTCGTCAAGGGCGTCGTTGGGCTTGGTCTGCCGACAGTCTCGCTCGCGCTTTTGACGGCCACGCTCGGCCTGCCGCAGGCCATGGCGCTGCTTCTCGTGCCCTCCTTTGCGACGAACCTCTGGCAGGCGCTGGCGGGTGGAAATGCGGGCGCTATCCTGCGTCGGCACGCGCCGTTCTTCCTGTTGGCGACCTTGATGATCTGGTTCGGCGCCATGGCCCTGACACGCCTCGAGACGGGCTTCCTGAGCGGGCTGCTCGGTGTCCTTCTCGTCGTTTACGCCATCGTCAGTCTGAGTGGCCTCAAGCTTGCGATACCTGCCGCGCATCAATCATGGCTCGGTCCGACATTCGGGGCGGCAAACGGCGTTCTAACCGGAATGACGGGTTCGTTTGTCGTGCCGGGCGTCATGTATCTTCAGGCCATCGGTCTTTCGCGCAACGACCTCGTGCAGGCTATGGGCATCCTGTTCACGCTGTCGACACTGGCGCTCGGGCTGGCGCTCGGCGGCAACGGTCTGCTCGATGCCGACCTTGGTCTGCTTTCTCTGGCTGCGCTCGTTCCGGCGATCGCGGGCATGGTGATCGGCCAAAAGGTGAGGGGGCGCATGTCGGAAGCGCGTTTCAAAACCGCGCTCTTTTCGGCATTGCTCGTGATGGGGCTTTATCTTCTGCCTAATCTCGTCCGGTGATCAGTTCCGGTAGATGACCTGCCGCACATCGATATATTCGGCGCGGAAACCGGCCTCGCAATAGTGAAGGTAAAACTCCCATAGCCGCTTGAAACGCTCGTCGAAGCCCAGCGGTACAATGCGGTGCCATGAGGCGTGGAAGCGGTCACGCCATTCGGCGAGCGTGCGAGCATAGTCCTGTGGGAAAACACGCTCTGCCGCGAGCTTCAGTCCGTGGTCGGCGCCGAGAGAACGCAGGATCGACGGGGACGGAAGCATGCCGCCGGGAAAGACATAACGCTGGATGAAGTCCGGCCGCGCACGATAGCTGGGAAAAATATGGTCCTTGATCGTGATGATCTGCATGCCGGCCGCGCCGCCCGGCTTCAGGCAGTCGTGCAGCTTGGAAAAGAAGATAGGCCAGTATTTCTCGCCGACGGCCTCGAACATCTCGATCGACGCGATGCGATCATAGAGCCCGGTTTCGTCGCGGTAGTCCTGAAAGCGGATGTCGACCTTTTCCGAAAGGCCAGCCTTTTGAATGCGTGCACGGGCGAAATCATGCTGCTCGCGGCTGATGGTGAGGCCCGTCACCTTGCAACCAACCTCGCGTGCGGCGAACTCGGCAAAGCCGCCCCATCCGCAGCCGATTTCCAGAACGTGGTCGTTCGGACCGATTCCGGTATCGCGCACGAGAGCGCGGTATTTTTCCGCCTGCGCACCGGCGAGATCGTTCGCGCCCGTTTCATAGAGCGCGGACGAATAGGTCATCGAAGGATCGAGCCATTCGCGATAAAATTCGTTGCCGAGATCGTAATGCGCGGCGATGTTGCGCTTCGAGCCGGAACGCGAGTTCTGATGAAACCAGTGGCGCAGACGCTGGAAGAGCGTCAGCATCCAGTTCGTGCCGCCGGCGACGACCTCGCCCGCTTCCTCGTTGACGACGAAGAGTTCGAGGAAGGTGGTGATGTCGGGACTGTCCCAGTCGCCGTCCATATAGGATTCGGCAACGCCGATCGTGGCGCCGGAAAAGGCGCGCGTGACGAGGTTCCAGTTTCTAAGCCGCACGACCGCGTTGGGGCCCGGTCCGTTGCCGCCGACCTTGAAGATCGATCCTTCGGGAACCTCTACGGTGAGCGAACCATATGGAAGCGCCATGCCGACCTTAAGCGCCAGCCGCGCGCGTGCCGGCAGGTCGCGTGTCGCGTCGTCGAAATTCGTTTCGCTGAGACTGACGGCGTCCTGACGGACGGGTATCGTCGCGGTTTCGTTCATCCCTCACTCCCAACGTGCATCCACATCACTCCGCAGCGGTCATGTCCGGGCCCTCATCCCGGAAGCTGACCGGCTTGCCGGGCAGCGGGCTTGTGTGGAAACGCGCACCCTTCCACCAAAGCTTGAGCGCTTCGTAATGTATCCCTGCGATCACTTTCCATGTCATCAGCGGAATGCGCAAGAGGACGTTCGCCAGAGATCGCGTCGTCAGGGGGCAACCTTCGCCGGCAAAGGTTGCCGAAAGAAGCGCCTCGCCCGCCTCGGTCTCGTGAATGCGCAATCGCACGACCTCGCCGGGGGGAAGCAGGCGAAAATGATAGCGCGCACCCATGTCGATGAAGGGCGAGACGTGGAAAATCTTGGTTCGTGTCTGTCGCAAACCCGCCGCGGTCAACTCATCCGGTTCTACGCGGGCCACATAAGTGTGCTGTTCGCCGAATGTGTTGCGAACCGCGTAGATGGCGGCGACGAGCGCACCCTTGTCGTCATAGGCGAAATAGACCGAGATCGGGTTGAAGACGTATCCGAAAATGCGCGGATAGGCCAAAAGCAGGATTCGGTCAGCTCGCACCGGCAGGCCGGCTTCGGCAAGCAGCCGGTCGGCCTTGGCGCGCAGATTTTCGCCTTCGCGATCCGCATGATCGTGTTGATGAAACGAAACGGGCGCGGCGTGATCCACGCCGAAAAGCCTGCTACGTCGATCCGCTTCGTCCAGTCGATCGAGATCGATCAGCAGCGAAAACACGCGATAGGTAAAGCGGTGCGCAAAGGGCTTCAGGCGCGCGTGCATCACCTCGCCGACGTAAAGCGACACGGCATCGCCCGGCGTATCGCCGTTTTCTGCCATTGTCGTGATGCGCTCCTTGCGGATCATCGTTTTGCCTATTCGGCCGCCATGGGCAGTTCGGACAAGTCGCTCGAGTTGGTGCGTTCCCACGGAATTATAGCACCGAGCGCGGCAGCGGCATCGAGGCCCGACCGCAGACCGTCTTCATGAAACCCGTTCCCCGTCCATGCGCCGGCAAACCATGTGTGGCGCGCACCTTGAATCTCGTCCAGTCGCGATTGCGCGGTGAGCGCGCGGGCGTCGAATTGCGGATGCGCGTAGGACCATTCTCCGAAAATAGTCTCAGGGTCGGGTTCCGACGTGGGATTGAGCGACACGAAAAGCGGTTTTCTCGCATCGATGCCCTGCAAGCGGTTCATCCAGTAAGTGACGGAAACCTCGCGTTCCTCTTCGTCGCCGCTCGCGCGCAGATAATTCCATGCCGACCATGCGACGCGGCGCTTCGGCATCAGCTTTTCGTCGCGGTGAAGCACGACGCGGTTCGGCCGGTATGAAATGTCGCCGAGGACGGCGCGCTCCACCGGCGATGCGTCGCCGAGCATTTTTAATGCCTGATCGGAATGGGCCGCGATGATGACGGCATCGAAGCGCTCGGGCGCGGCGTTATGTGCCCAGATCGTGACACCAAGGGAATCGCGAATGATGGTCTCGACCGGGCTGCCGAGCCTGACGCGATCGCCAAGTGGGGCGAGCAGCTTTTCCAGATAGGACTTCGCGCCTCCCGTTACCGTGCGCCATTTCGGCCTCTCGTGATGGATCAGCCGATGGTTCTGGAAAAAATTGACGAAGGACGATGCGGGATAGTCGAGCATTCGGATGCGCGGGGTCGACCAGATCGCCGCCGCCATCGGGATCAGATAATTGTCGCGAAAGCCGGGCGAGAAGCGCCGCGCGACGAGGTAATCGCCGATCGTCATGCCGGCAAGCCGCCCCGTATCGCGGTCGCTGACGCATTGCTTGTTGAAGCGCAGGATTTCGCCGAGCATCTTCAAAAAGCGCGGGGAAAAGAGATTGCGCCGCTGCGCGAAGATCGCCGAATAGCTCTGTCCGCTCCATTCCAGCCGGCCGCCATCGAGCGACAGCGAAAACCCCATGTCGCTTTCATGCGTGGCGACGTCGAGGTGACGGAAGAGGGCGGTCAGGTCGTGATAATTGTGCTCATTGTAGACGATGAAGCCGGTATCCACCGAAATCGGCGTTCCGTCATAGTCGATATCGACCGTCGCGGTGTGCCCCCCGGCGCGCCGGTCCGCTTCGAACAGTGTGACATCGGCGACCTCGCGCAAGGCCCAGGCCGAGGAGGCGCCCGATATTCCCGAACCGATGACGGCAATCTTTCTGCGGCCGTCCGCCGTGCGGCTGATCGGGACGATGTTCATGAATTCCCTCGCATATCTTTATAGGCTTCGAGTGCGCGATCGCGTGCTTCGCCATGGTCGACTACAGCTACGGGATAAGTCTCGCCGAGTTTCACCCCGCCCCTCGAAAGTCCGTCTTTGGAGACTTTCCAAGGCTCATGGGTTTCCTTCGCGGTCAGCTTCGCCAGTTCGGGCACGTATTCATGGACATAAGCTGCCGTTGGATCGAACTTTACGCTTTGCAGGACGGGATTGAACACGCGGAAATACGGCGCTGCGTCGGCACCTGAGCCGGCGACCCATTGCCAGTTCGCCGTATTGTTCGCAGGGTCTGCGTCCACCAGCGTATCCCAGAACCACTCCTCGCCGCGCCGCCAGTCCTGAAGAAGATGTTTGACGAGGAAGGAGGCGGCGACCATGCGCACGCGGTTGTGCAGCCAGCCCGTTTTCCAAAGTTGGCGCATCCCTGCGTCGATAAGCGGATATCCGGTCTCGCCCTTTTGCCAGGCTTCGAGGTCTTTCTTGCCCCGCTTCCACGGAAAGGCGTCGAAATCCCGGTTGAAATTGGTACGGCCGAGATCGGGATTGTGGAACAGGAGATGATAGCAAAACTCACGCCAGGCGATCTCCTCGCGAAATTTTTCGATATCGTTTGCAGGCGCATCGATCTTGCGTGTTTCGAGCGCGTGCCAGATCTGGAAAGGCGTAATCTCGCCATGCGCCAGATGCGGTGACAGGCGCGACGTCGAGGGCATGTCGGGTCGGTCCCGGTTTTCGCCATAGCCATCGACCGGGCCAGAAAGAAACAAGTTCAGAGCATTGTGCGCGCCGTCTTCGCCGGGTGTCCAGCTATCGCGCAGGCCGCCGGCCCAGTCGGGCTTCGTCGGCAAAAGCTTCCAGTCGGCAAGCCGATCCGATTTCAGACTGCCGGCAAAGGGACGGAGTTTTTGCGGTCGGGCAACCGGTTCGCGCGGATCGCCACTGGCGGCGAGGGCACGCCAAAATGGCGTATACACTTTGTAAAAGCCACCGGAGCCGGTGCTGATGCGCCATGGCTCGTGCAACAGATGCCCGTCGAAGCTGGCTGTCGCGACGTCCAGTTCTTCGAGGCGGGTCTTCATCTCCTTGTCGGCGAGAATGGCAGACGGGTCGTAGCGCCGGTTCCAGAAAACACTGTCGGCACCCGTTTCCTCGACGAAGTCGAGCACCACATCGGCCATAGGGCCGGCGCGCAGGATAAGACTGCCGCCCACATCCTTCACGGATTTCGCCAGCGCTTCCAGCGAATGGTGCAGCCACCAGCGCCGGGCACCGCCGATCTTGCGAATACCTTCGCTCATCTCGTCGAATACGAAGACCAGCACAAGCGGCTTGCCGGTGTCGACAGCTTCACGCAACGCGCGGTTGTCGCCAAGGCGCAGATCGTGGCGAAAGAGCACGATTGCGGGAGACTGAGGATTGCTATCCCTGGCGGCTGTCATGGAGGCTTGATGTTCGATCTGCGGTGTCGTCACGGGTTTCGATGAAGTACGTCACCGCATACGGATCGGATTGGTTAACCCACATGTTCAGGCGGCTTCCGCAGCGACGACGTAGTCGAACCCGAGACGCAGCCCGTCGTTTTTTGCTTCGAGGCCCAGCGCCTCCTGGCGAAGTTCCTCGACATGGGCGGCGAGGGCGTCACGCAGATCTTCCGGCACCAGATGCAGGCGGTTGACGCACATATCGAGTTGCGCGTTGACGAAGCGCGCCCGGTAGCGGATCGGGAATTTGCGAACGTCCACGAGGCGAAAGCCGGCACGTCCCAGATGTCGCGTGACCCAGTTCAGCGGAAATTCGCGATAGGTCTTCTGGCCGGACAGAAGCAGGAACGTGTCGCGCAGACGCCCGATGCGAAAGACGATTTCGCCTTCGGGTGTCGCGGGCCTATCGAGCACATAGGGTTCAAGACCGACGAGATAGAGCCGCCCTGCGCAAAGCACGCGCAACCGCTCGATCATTTCATCCTGAAAATAGGGCGCGAAACCGTCCATCGCCCCGATCAGATAGTCGGCCAAGACGACATCGAACGTTTGGTTCGAAAGAAAGTTCGGGTCGGCCCAGTTGCCCGCGACGATGCGTTCATGGTCAGGCGAGGGGCCAATCGCCTCATGGATGCGCCGCACCATCAGGTCCGCGCCGGTCACGGCCGTCAGCTGCTCGGTGGGCAGCGTCCGCAGCCAGCGCAGGGAGTTTATGCCCGTGCCGGCGTCGAGCACATTGCCCCAGTTCCGGTTGCCGTGCAGAACTGCGATGTGATCGAAAATAGCTGACATCAGACGCGGCGCACCGCGCCGAAGATCGACCAGTCCATTCGTTGGGAGAGGCGTTCGAGCGCGCGCGTGCCCAAAAGCGAATTGCCGTTCGCGTCGAGACCCGGAGACCACACCGCGATCGTGGCGGTGTTCGGCACGACAGCGAGAATGCCGCCGCCGACGCCGCTTTTGGCCGGCAGGCCGACCCGGTAGGCAAAGTCGCCGGACCCGTCATATTGTCCGCATGTCAGCATCACGGCGTTGATGCGCCGGGCGCGCTCGGCGTCGGTCTTCGTCACCTTGTCGTCGATGTCTTCGCGGTCGAGCATCAAGAATCGGCCCGCTGCCGCCAGTTGCCGGCACGACAGCGCGATCGCGCATTGGCGCACATAGACGTGCATCACGTCGTCGACTTCGTGGGAGAGGTTGCCGAAGGATTTGGCGAGGTTGGCCAAGGCCTTGTTCGTATAACCGGATGTATGTTCGGAGCGAACCACGTCCTCGTCGATGCCGATTCCATCACCGCCGATCATGTCCGCGATGAAGTCGCGAACGGTATCGGGCAGGTCGCCGTTTTCGCGGGCATCGAGCAGCATGTCGACAACGACGAGAGCGCCGGGATTGATGAAGGGATTGCGCGGATAGCCCTTGTGGCGTTCCAGATCGACAATCGAATTATAAGGGTCGCCGGACGGTTCCTTGCCGACCCGTTTCCAGACTTTTTCTCCTTTCGCCTTCAGCGCAATGGCAAGGGCGAAAACCTTCGAAATACTCTGGATCGAAAACTGTGTATCGGCATCACCACCAATAATCGTCTGACCGTCGCGCGTCAGCACCGCGATGCCGAACTGCTTCGTGTCGATCTTCGCCAGTTCGGGAATGTAGTCCGCCGCTTTGCCCCACTCCGTCGCGTTGCCGATCTCCAACGCAATGCCTTCCACGACCTTTTTCAAGCGCTCGTGGTCGATGCCCGTCCTGCCGTTTGCCGTCATGAAAATTCCTGCAATTGTCCCGCCTGCAACATAGAGCCCGGCATTGTCGCAGCAACCGTCAACGCGGAAAGAAGCTCGTCGGGCCAAGCTGCCAGGTGGCGTTATGAAAAAGCTCCTCCCGCCAGTCAGGCAGGAGGAGCCTTTGATGCGTCGGCAGTGCCGAAATGCGCTCTCAGATCAATTGATCGCTTCGAGCGTGACGGACGTGCCGGCGGCCGCGACATTGAGGCCCAACTGGCCCGTCGCGCTCACGGTCTGCAGATGAACCGAGCCGGATGTTCCGCCGACCAGGATGTTCGCGCCGACGCCTGCGCCGAGCGTCGCTTCGACCGTTGCGCCCGAATAAAGGCCGCTCAGCGAGCCTTGGTGATATCCGGCGGTCGGGGCGAAAACGGCCCAAACGAGTCGGCCTTCCGTCGTGAAGCCGAGGTCGACACCCATCTTGCGGATCGTGCCGACATAGGCTTCTGCCTGCCTGCTGTCCGTCGTCGACTGGAACGCGCATTCGAGTTCCTTTGCCGAACCAATAACGTAGCCGACACCGCCGCCGATGCGACAATCGAGATAACCGATCTTCACGCCATCGCGGTCACCGGCCGGATAAGCCGCAACCGGCTGGGCATATTGCACGGAATCGGCAGCGGAGGCGACGCCGCCGGTCAGGATCAGGGGTGCAACGAAAGCCGCCGCTACAATCTTCTTCATGAACTTTTCTCCAACTCATTCCGGGCGGGTGCGAGCCGCCATCGGTGCCCAAACGGGCGAAGCTGAAAATCGATCCATGACAGCAGTCGGTACGATCGATGCGCTCTGTCGTTCTGGATATGCGGGAAGTCGGATAGCGATACCGGAACAGGTTGACGCGGTAATCCGTCCAGCGGTAAAGCCGAAGCGTGATCGCATTGAGTAGCGAATGGCGGCAAAGGCCCGGTAGCAAGACGGGACCAAGCCTGAAGGCTGCGCTCTCAAAGCCGGAGGGATGGCCGAGCGGTTTAAGGCACCGGTCTTGAAAACCGGCGAGGCAGCAATGTCTCCGTGGGTTCGAATCCCACTCCCTCCGCCAACTTCCCAATTGCTTGAGGTTGCCCTCCAACCGCAGATCGCTACCGAGCACCAAAGCGATCCGGCGATTTCACGTTAATGGCAACTGGCTGACTCAAAGGAAATGCGGCGTTCACTTCGCTTGCTCGCTGCCGGTCGATTATCGTCTTTTGGACGGCTCATCGTACCGATCGTGACGGCGCACCCAGTCCATTCCGCTGGCCTCGTTGCGGCCCTTCGGGGCGAGGTCGAGCATGCTGTAGGTGCCCATCATCACCTCGACGCCGCGTCCGTAAGTGGAGTAGGTGCGAAAAATCTCGCCCGCGTCGTTTTTGTAAAAGGCACTGACGCCCGGCCACTCTTCGCCGATTTCATGCCATTCGCCGAAATTGTAGTCGATGTCTCCACTGGCGACTTCCTCTGGCGTGAAGCTGACGCGGAAATCGTAGTTGAAGTCGTTGCCGAAGGACGACACCCATTCGAACTGCCACCCCATGCGTTTGCGGTATTGCTCGATTTCGGCAAGGGGTGCGCGCGAAACGGCGATCATGGTGACGTCGTGATGCGCCAGATGCTGGATCATGCCGTCGCTATGATCGGCCATATAGGAGCAACTGGGGCAGCCCTCGTTCCAGCCCGGTGCGAACATGAAATGCTGCACGAGTAGCTGCGTGCGACCATGGAAGAGATCTTTCAGCGTGCGTGGACCTTCCAGTGTGTCGAATACGTATTCCTTGTCGATGCGAACCCAAGGAAGGGCAAGCCTTTCGCGTGCGACCTTGTCGCGAAGACGGGTGAGTTCCTTTTCGGCTTTCAGGAACTTTCGACGAGTGGCCAGCCAGTCGTCGTGTGAAACAACATCGTGTTGCATTGTCAGTCTCCTTTTGTTCGAATGTTGGGTAGATCGACGCCGCGCAGACGGGCGGAAAGAAGTTTCAGCCAAGGCACGAGGTGAAAGAGGCTCATGAGCGCGTACATCAAAGCCATGTCGTTGATGGGCACGAAGGCAGAGATGGCGGAGCAGATCGTCATGTCCGGTGCGTTGATTGCGGAAATCCATGCCATGAACGCGAATGTGGGCGCAGCGGCGAGTGCGAACCGACCGGTCGCGTCGATAAGCGGTACGGGCGACGAGGCGACCTTGTCCGTTGCTGCGTACATAGGCATTTCGCGTCTCCCATCGAATTCGCCGTTGCCGGCGGTTGCGGTACAAGGACGCTACCCCGGGCGTAGGGGCGAGTAAGAGTTACAAGCGTGACGGGATTTCAATGGATTCGCTGATCGCCTCCGCCGCACTTGCACTTTTGACCGGTGACGCCCTCACTGCGCTGAAAAGGGTTGCATTGCGCGATGACCCGCCCGCGCTGGCGATGCGCGGCATTGCAATGGCGCAACTCGGTGACCTTAACCGAGCCAGGGAGCTTCTGCGAAGCGCTGCGCGAGCCTTCAGCGCCAAGCAGCCTGTCGCCCGTGCGCGTTGTGCGCTTGCCGAAGCTGAAATCGCCCTTGTTTCCCGGGATCTGGGGCGGTCATTGCAAATGCTTGGTACCGCGCGGTCAGTGCTCGAGGCTGCCGGTGACAGACGCAATGCCGCACATGCGGGCTATCTCGAAGCGCGGCATCTTCTCCTGATCGGCCGCCTCGACGATGCCGAAAAGGTGCTCGACGCGTTCGATGCTGCCGTTCTGCCGCGCGCTCCACGGGTCGGATACGAACTCGTCGTGGCCGGAATCGCTATCCGCCGTGTCAGGGCGGCGCCGGCCAGGGCCGCTCTGGAACGGGCGAGACGGATGAGCGAAGATGCGCGCATTCCCGCGCTTGCATCCGAGGTCGATCAGGCGATCCGAGCGTTCGAAGCGCCGGTGGCACGCATTTTCATGCGCGGTGCAGAGCGGCTGCTTCATCTGGAAGACGTTGAAAAGCAGTTTGCTTCCGACACGCTCATCGTCGACGCCTGCCGTAACGTCGTGCGCTTGGGGACGACAATCGTGTCGGTTGCCTCACGCCCGGTGCTGCTTCGACTTATGCGCGCTCTTGCCGAAGCATGGCCGAAGGATGTCAAACGGGAGACACTTCTGGAACGCGTTTTCCAGGCAAAGCATGCGGACGAGTCGCATCGCGCCCGGCTGCGTGTCGAAATCGCTCGGCTGCGCGAGGCGGTCAAGTCGGTCGCGATGCTGAGCGCGACGAGCGATGGTTTTGTTCTGCGGCCGCTCACCACCGATCGTGTCGCCGTTCTTGCGCCGCCCGTCGAAGGTGCGCATTGCGAGGTGCTCGCGCTGCTCGGCGATGGAGAAGCCTGGTCGACTTCGGCAATGGCGCTGGCGTTGAGTGTAAGCCCACGCACAGTGCAACGGGCACTTGAGAATCTTGCGCGCGACGGCAAGGTCGAAGCGTTCGGACGCGGGCGGGCCTGCCGTTGGATCGCGTTGGGCGTGCCGGGATTCCCGACAAGCTTGTTGCTCCCCGTCACCGGGATTTCCGGCTAGGATGAAGACATGAAGAATTCAGCCGCAGAGATCATCCGTGAATATGGTCCCTTTCCCGATGTCGACCACATAGCCGGCGTGAGCTTCGACGGCACCCATGTGTGGTTCGCCGCCGGCAAAAGGCTGAACGCTTTCGATCCTGAAAATGGCGAGGTTTTCCGATCGATCGATGTCACTGCCGACGCGGGGACGGCTTTCGACGGCGAACACCTGTTCCAGATAGGGGATGCCGTGATCCGCAAGATCGATCCCGCGACCGGCAAGGTTATCGCCACGATACCGGCACCGGCAGGCGGCGACCATTCGGGGCTGGCGTGGGCGGACGGTTCGCTGTGGATCGGGCAGCATGGGAACCGCAAGATCCACCAGCTAGATACCGAAACCGGAAAAGTGCTGCGCACGATCGAATCCGATCGGTTCGTCACCGGCGTCACATGGCTTGATGGCGAGCTGTGGCACGGCACGTGGGACGATGACGGCAGCGACATTCGTCGTATCGACCCCGAAACAGGCGATGTGCTCGAGCGACTGAATATGCCGGCTGGAACCGGCGTCTCAGGGCTCGAATCCGATGGCGGCGACCGCTTGTTTTGCGGCGGCGGGAGCAGTGGAAAGGTGAGGGCCGTCCGCCGGCCGAGGCAAAGCGTCAAGTGAGCTTTGTCCAGATCAGGACCAGTTCGTCAACTTCACAGGTTCTTCTCTTGAACGCCTCCAGCAGTTCGGTAAGTCCGCCTTGGAAATTGGAAAGCATTGCTTCTCTTGAGAGCTGGGGCGACGTGGTTTTGTCGCGTATCGCCACGGCCAGAGCGGCTCCATGCGTGTAGTCGACAAGGATATTTGTCCAACGAGCTGCGTGACAAGGCGGATGATCGCGGTTCTGTAGCAGGGCGGTCAACTCAGCGGTGATCCTCCTGGCGTGATCGGGGAAAATAGCCGGCCGGGCGAAGATCGCCAAAGTCAGCGATGGGTAACGAACCACTTTGGCGTAGTAGTCCGTCAGGAGATTACGGGCACGGTCAAAGGCTTCGCCCGTTTCAGGCATTATGACATCCGCATAGACAATTTCCGCCACTGCTTTGATCAACCCGTTCCTGTCTTCGAAGTGGTGATAGATCGTCATGGGATTGATGCCCGCACGTGTTGCCAATGCGCGCATGCTCAAGCCATCGAGACCGTCGGCATCGAGTATCCCCAAGGCCTCTTCCAGGATCTGCTTTGGCGAAACGGCCTTTGCGTCGGCTCGCGGCCGGCCTCTTTTTCGCCCTGTCATTTCAGGACTTCATAGCGCGACTGGACCAGCCCGGAAGGAAAAGACCTTGTGCCCTTGTGAGCAAGCGGCAAATCGCGCTGACAGCCACCAAAAAGCGGGCGACCGGTGCCAAGCAAGATCGGCACCCGCGTGATTACCATGTCGCTGATCATATCGCGCTCGAGAAAGGATCGAATGACGCGACCCCCATCCACATAGGCGCGCTTTACCCCTTCCGATTGAAGCATCGCCATCGCCCTTTCCGGTGACCCGTCCGAAAAGCGGACCTTGTCTTTCAGCGCCAGCGGCACCTCCTCTCGGGCGAGCCGTGCCGACAAAACCAGTACAGGACGGGTATAGAACCAGTCTCCCATGCTTCGAACCGACTCGTAGGTCCCTCGACCCATTACGATAACGTCGATGTCGCTTATGAAGTCGTCATAGCCATGATCCTCACCGGCCTGGTCGTGCTTCAAAAGCCAATCGATTTCGCCATTTTCACGAGCGATAAACCCATCGAGGCTTGTTGCGATGAATATGTGTGCGGTGACCATTATCAACTCCATAATTATACGATGTATAATTTACGGTGCTTTGAGATTGTCAATTTATCTGGATGCCAACCCGTACGCCACGACATCACGAAAGCCATGCGCGGCATTCGAAATGGCCGGGAAGCGCGCGATCGCCAACGCGGTGGTTTATATTCCGTCGGTGCGGCGTTTTAATGGGAAAAGACATGACTGACGACACTCTCGACGAGATCCATTCGTCCGCCATCGATGAGATCAGACTCACCGATGATCGCGGCTTCACGATCGGGCGGGTCGGCTTTGCGGTCGAACTTTATTTCGAGAATGGTGACACGGTCGAACGGCGTGAGGCGCTCGTGGGCATCGCGCGAGAATATCACGGTTACTTCGCCGGCGAGCTTTCGCACTATCTCAAGGTGGATGCGAGCCGGCTGAGCCGGATCGATGGCGATGCCTATCTCGACTACTATGCGGGGAAAGCCGCTACCCTGAAACCGAACGAGCCGTTGGACGCCAGCATCTTCGGCTATCCCGGCGGCGCGGTTGTCGACGAGCCGGTTCCGGTTTCCATGTCGTTCAGCGCTGCCGGCCCACATCCGCTCGCGCCGCTCGGGCTTTCCTATTTGAACGTCTATTTCCCGGCATCGTTCGTCGCGGCGCACGGCTATGCGCATCTCGTCGAAATCACGCGTAAATGGGCATCTGTTCTGAAGGCCGCGCATGGTACGGCAGGTTACAGCGTGCTGCTGGAGCAGGGCGAGTTCGGCGCGGGCGGCGTGATGGCGTTGATGCCCGCCCTAAAGCGCTTTCCTGGCCTCGATTTTTCCGATCCGGGAATGTTTCTCGTAGAAGCCTCGGCGGCAGATGTCACATCGATTAAGTCGATCAACTGGCTGACAGTGCTGGGCGATGACGCATTGGCAAAGCTTGGCGGTCCGGATGCCGTCGCGCAGAAGCTTGGACCGACGTGTCAGGTTCACTCGTATCCCGGTGGTGCGATCCTTCAGGCAGGCGACGTTCCCCAGCTTGGCGATCGCAATCGGGCCATCGTGCTCGACGAATATCGACGGGTTGCGGAATTGGTTCGGCCGATCCGCTTTTCCGCCTATAAGCGCGGGCTGTTCGTTCTGGGCGGCGGCGAGGATGAGCGGGAGGAAACGCGTAAATGGCTTCAGCGCTTCGACTGAAGCGGGACGCGCATACATTTACGTCTCGAAACGGCTCATCGCATCGCGATCCCGTTCATATCGCCGGATGACCGGGAATGGTGGTAGCCATGCCTCCCGACGGCTCGTCCACAATTCGTAGGTCGGGATGAACTGATCCGGTGCGTCCAGCGATCCAAGGTTGATCTCGATTTCGTCGGCAGTTCGCGAGAACACGGATGAGCCGCAGCGGGTGCAGAAAAACCGGCCTGCATACTCGCCCGTCTCGCCTTCGACCGTCACCGCGTCGTGCGGAAATATTGCCGATGCATGAAAGAACGCGCCGTGATGTTTGCGGCAGTCGAGGCAATGACAGATACCGACGCGGTACGGCGATCCGGATGCCACAAACCGGACGCGGCCGCACAGACACCCACCGATCAATCGCTTCATTTCGTCGCCTCCCCCGTTTCCGTAGAAATGCCGTTCTAGCTTTCCTGCAGTTACTCTGGAAGATCGCCGGGCGCTTTCAGTCCCCACTCCGTTCGTGCGATCAAGGCGGCTTCGACGCGATTTCGGACACCCAGCTTCTTCATCACATTGGTCATATGATATTTGACGGTCTGTTCTGTGACGGCGAGTTTTGTTGCGCATTCGCGGTTGTTCAGGCCCAGGGCGACCAGTTGCAAGGTGCGCTTTTCCTGAGGTGAGAGGGCATCGACCTGCTTGGGCCGTCGGCCACCGGCCAGTGTCGTGACCAGACGCACGGCCAGATTGGGAGAAACGAAGGTTTCGCCTGCGGCAACGGTCTTGACCGCCGCTACCAGTTCGGCCCCGGAAACGCCCTTCGGGACATAACCGACCGCGCCGGCATCCAGCGCGCGCATGACGTCGTCCTCGTTTTCCGACACCGTCAGCATGACGATGCGCGTGCCGAGGTCCATCGACGCAATCTGCCTTACGGCAGCTATGCCGTCATCCGGCATTGATATGTCGAGAAGCACGATTGCCGGCAGTTTTGCCGCGCATAATGCGACGGCATCCCCGCCGGAGGCGCCTTCCGCGACGACCCGGATTTCAGGGTCCTGCTCAAGACAGCCGATAACGCCAGCGCGAAAAAGCGCATGGTCGTCCACGACGACAACGGAAAGCGGTTCGCTCACGGGTCGCGCTCCTCGTCGATCGGCAGGCGGATCGCAACGCGCGTTCCGCCATGAGCAAGGGGCTGAACCTTCAACTGGCCGCCAAGGCTTTCGACGCGGTTGCGCATCGCGTCAAGGCCAAGCCCACCATCACGGTCCGGTGCGCCATACCCGCAGCCTCCGCTATCGCTCACCGTCACCTCAACGGAGGCGACTTCAACCTGGCAACCGACCGTCTGGTCCTGGCCACCGGCATGCCAGAATGCATTGCTCAAACCTTCCTGAACGAAACGGAATATGCAGACATTCAGGGCAGGCGGCAGCACTTTCGACGCGCCGGAAAGCCGGTAGGTGACAGAAGTCGCCGTGCGCAGTTCATGCAGGCTGCCAGCCCGGCGAATGACGTCTTTGAGGGCGGCATGCTGGATTTCCGGCAGCATCAGGCCCTTCGAGATCGCCCGGATCTCGGCCATAGCCTCGTCGAGAAGGGATTTCATTCGTGTTGCCATCGCTTCGCGCTGCGGGTGGTCGGGATCGGCAAGCCGGTTTGCCTTCATGGCAGCCAGCGCGACGAGTTGGGCGGGGCCATCATGCAAATCCGCGCCGACCTGCCGCATGACGCGTTCGGTGTTCTCCACGAAGTGATGCGATGCCCTTTGAACCCGATGATTGAGCCGTTCGATCTGATCGTTCGCGCTGCTCAGTTCGTCGAGCTGGCTGCGAAGTTGTTTATTCTGATTTGCGATCACACGTGTTCCATGGGCGACGATGCCGTATAGCGAGCCCATCAGAAGCAGTGTGGATAAGGCAAGAACGGTCCACACCTGCCGCTGAATGAAGATGACCTGATCGTGGAGCGCGTCCGTGATTTCATGGATTTCGGCGACGGCCACCACTTCGCCCGTTACTGCCTCTCGAAGCGGGATGTAGATTTCGAGGAACTGCTCCTCGAACGCGCGAACGATGTGTTCGTCCGCCTCGAGGTCGGTCAACCGCGCTGTGATCTGACCCGAGAAAGCCGCCCGAAGCGCGTCAGATTGCTCGAAAGTCCTGCCGATGATGGGCGCGTGGCGCGAATAGGCGATCGTCGCGCCGTTGTGCCAGATGTCCAGATGGGGAAAGCGTTCCGTCAGCCGCGGAAGGCTAAGGAGGGCATCGAGCGAGGCCTTGCCGGACGGCCCGAGCTCTCCGTCAGTACTGAGTTCGTCGACATAAGGGTCGAGGAGACGACTGACGAGAAGCCCGGTCGAGGCGGCGGCGTTCTCGATATCCTTCGCGATTGCCGTGCGCGAAATGTATAGACCGCCAACGATCATCGCGAGCAGCATCAATCCTCCGCCGGCGATTGCAAACCGCGCACGCATGCTTGCCGGCAGGCGCCACTTCTGCAAAGCGAATGTGGGGAAGGATAGACGTGCTGCGGCCACGCTTCGTTTCTTCTCCGGTTAAGTTGTCCCGAAGAATATCGTCTCTGTGCGCACGAGGCTATGGGCCAAAGTCAAGGGGTGACCCCGACTAAAGTCAAGGTAACGGCTGTACCAATACCCTCGACGAAATTTCCCCTAAAGGTGAAGCAAGTCATCAGACCTATCGTCATTATGGGCGCGCGCCTTTTTCTCCACACTCCAGGCCATGTGGGACTGCGCGGCAAATCCGCCGGCGTCCCGATCAGGGGATCAAGGGGAGACAGTCATGGTTACGCTCGTTCGTCACGACCTGGAATTCATTCTCAAGCAAATCAAGATCGCCGAGGCGCATGCGGCAGGCACGCCATTGACGGAACTTATCGACAGCCCGTTGCTGCCTTCGGGCTTGCGCACGGTTGACGGCAGCTACAACAATCTGTTGCCCGGCCGCGAGCAGTGGGGTGCTTCGGGTCAGCCTTTCGCTCTTTTGACGGAAGCGTCCTGGCGCTCTGGCACGGGAAACATCTCTTTCGGCAATGGAGCCATCAACTATGGGCAGAACGACTACACGCCCGGCGCGGATGGCGGAATAACGCCTCCATCGATCCAGCCGGGAACGGTCGTAGACGCCGATCCGCGCATCATTTCGAACCTGATCGTCGATCAGACGCTTGCCAATCCGGCTGCGATCGCCGCGGCGCTACGCCATGCCGGGCATTCCGAGGCTGACATCTTCGACGGCGTTGGTCAGGTCCGGGCCGCTTTTGTCGCTCACGCTCCCGCTCAGGCCGCTCTTGCTGAAGCGGAGCAGGGAGTGCTCGACGCGCAGGCCGATGTCGCCGCCGCTCTTCAGGCAATCGCAGATGTAAGCGACCCGGCCGATCTCCCGCCGCTTCTGGCAGCGCTCGCAGACGCGCAGACGGCCCAGGCAGAGGCGATTGCCGTACGTGACGCCGCCGTGGAGGATGCCGGTGCGCTCGATGCGCTGCTGGACGATCTGGGCATCCAGATGGACGGTCCGACAGTCCTTCTTCCCAACGTGTCGCCCGACGAAGGGTTGTCGGCACCTTACAATGCGTGGTTCACGTTGTTCGGCCAGTTCTTCGACCATGGGCTCGATCTGGTCAAGAAAGGCGGCCACGGCACGGTCTACATTCCGCTGCAGCCGGATGACCCGCTCTACGATCCGGCCTCGCCGCATACCAATTTTATGGTCATGACACGTGCTACGATTGGCGACGGGGCTGCCAACGTCACGACTCCCTGGGTCGATCAAAACCAGACATACACCTCGCATGCGTCGCATCAGGTCTTCCTTCGTGAGTACGAGCTGGATGCCAACGGTCGCCCGGTCGCAACCGGTCATCTTCTCGAAGGTCAGGGCGGCGGTCTGGCGACATGGGCCGACGTCAAAGCTCAGGCTCGCGAGATGCTGGGCATCGAACTTACCGATGCCGATGTTTTTGCCGTTCCGCTGATCCTTACCGATGCTTACGGCAAGTTCATTCCGCACCCGGTGACCGGCTTCGCGCAGGTCGTCACAGGCCTTGGCGCTGATGGCATTCCGAACACGGCCGACGATGTCGTCATCTCCGGCACGCCGGACGCCCCCGTCAGCCTTGCAGGCGCTGTTCGTATCGACAACGCCTTCCTCGACGACATCGCGCATTCAGCGGTGCCTGTGTTGCTCAATGGCGTCCTGCAACAGGACGATGACGATGCTGTCGGCTATAGCGGCGGCGTAAATGTACGTGGACAGCAAACTGCCTATGATAACGAGCTGCTCGACGCGCACTACATCACTGGCGATGGTCGCGGTAACGAGAATATCGGTTTGACGACGGTTCACTTCGTCTTCCACGCCGAACACAATCGTCTCGTCGAGCATACCAAGGCGGTAATCCTCGCTTCGGGTGATCTGGCGTTCATCAACGAGTGGTTGTTGACCGACGTGACCAGCGTTCCGTCGAGCGTCGACGGATTGAACTGGGATGGCGAACGGCTGTTTCAGGCGGCGCGGTTTTCGACCGAAATGCAGTATCAGCATCTCGTCTTCGAGGAATTCGCCCGCAAGGTGCAGCCCGACATCGACGTCTTCATGGTTCAGCCCGATGTCGATATCGACCCGGCGATCTTCGCCGAGTTCGCTCACGTCGTCTATCGCTTCGGCCACTCGATGCTGAACGAGACCGTCGACCGTATCAATGCCGATGGAACGCGCTCCGATCTCGATCTGTTCGACGCCTTCCTCAATCCGCTCGCCTTCGGCTCCGTGACGCCTGACGGACACACGGTCGATCAGGATCTTGCCGCTGGAGCGATCATTCGCGGAATGACATCGCAGATCGGTAACGAGATCGACGAGTTCGTGACGAACGTGCTGCGCAACCAGCTTGTCGGCATTCCGCTCGATCTGGCCGCCATCAACATTGCACGCGGCCGCGATACCGGCATGCCGACGCTGAACGAGGCGCGCGAACAGTTCATGGCTATGGCAGGCGGCGACACCCAGCTGAAGCCGTACGAAAGCTGGATCGATTTCGCGGTCAATCTCAAGAACCCGGAATCGATCGTCAACTTCATTGCGGCCTACGGTACGCATGCGACCATAACCGGCGCGACGACCCTCGAAGCCAAGCGCGACGCCGCGATGGCTCTGGTGTTCGGCGGTACCGACGCGCCCGCGGACCGGGCCGATTTCATCAATGGCCGGGGCATTTACGCCGACAACAAGGGCGGTCTCGACAATGTCGATCTTTGGGTCGGTGGTCTTGCCGAAAAGAAAATGCCGTTCGGCGGCATGCTGGGTTCGACCTTCGCCTTCATCTTCGAATTGCAGATGGAGAACCTCCAGCACGCGGATCGCTTCTATTACCTGTCGCGCGTGCAGGGCCTGAACCTCTTGACCGAGCTGGAAAACAACTCGCTCGCCAAGATCATCATGCGCACCACCGATCTTTATGAGACCGGCTATGCGCTGCCCGGAGACGTGTTCTCCACGCCCGATCACGTGCTTTATGTGGACTACGCCAAGCAACTGGCCATGACCGGCCTGGCAGACCCTCAGCATGACAACCCGATGCTTCAGGCGCTCGGTCCGCTCGTTGAGCGCGGCACGCCTGCGGACCCCTTCTACGCGAACTTCATCCGCTACAACGGGGCGGATCACGTGGTCATCGCCGGTACCACAGGCAACGACTACATTATCGCAGGGGGAGGCGACGATACCGTCTGGGGCTTCGACGGCGATGACTACATCGAGGCCGGCTACGGCGTCGACAAGATCATGGGCGGCAATGGCGACGACATCATCGTCAATGCCGGTACCGATATCGGTGAAACCGACATGCTGCACGGCGAGGCCGGCAATGACGTGATCCATGGCGGTTCCGGCATGGCGCTGATCTTTGGCGGTTCGGGTCAGGACTTTCTGATGACCGGCCCGGATGGGTCGGAAATCCGGGGCGGCACCGACAACGACTTCATCATGGGTGGCAACGGCGCCGACATGCTCTTCGGCAATGAGGGCAACGATTGGATCGAGGGCGCCGGCGGCTTCGAATATATCGCAGGCGACAATGGCGAGCTTTTCTTCAACTCGACGATCATCGGCCATGACGTTTTGAACGGCGGGTCCGGCGACACCGATTACGATGCGGATTCGGGCGACGACATCATGTTCGCCGGCGAGGGCATTCAGAAGTTCATCGGGATGTGGGGCCACGATTGGGTTACCCATAAGGGGCAGTCCAGTGGCGCCAATGCCGATATGAATTTCCCGGTCTTCCCAACTATTCCTCTTGAAGTCTTACGCGACCGGTACAGCCAGGTCGAAGCGCTCTCCGGCTGGAAGAACGATGACGTATTGCGCGGCGACGACCGCACCAGCGTAGAAGAAGAGGGTGTGCCGGTCGTTGCCGATCCGACCCCCGAAGGCAATTTCAAGCACAATGAACTGGATCAGGCGGGTATCGACCGTATCCGGGGACTCGACCAGATCATCACCCCTGACATGATGCGAATGGGCGAATATTGGGCGGATGGGTCCGGCCAGTCGAAGATGATCTTCGACGGCGGTAACGTCCTCCTCGGCGGCGGCGGAAGCGATCTGATCGAGGGTCGCGGCGGCGACGACGTCATTGATGGCGATGCCTGGCTCAATGCACGCATCCGCTTCGACTTGAACGGTGTCGCCTATACCGCCGACTCGATGGCCGGCAAGGTCTGGCTTGAAGATGAGTATGTCGCGGCAAAGGGGAATGTGAGTGGGCTGGCGACGCAGTTCGCGGGACGAACGCTCGACTCGTTGATGCTGGATCGCACGGTCAACCCGGGCGCGCTCTCGATCCAGCGCGAAATCTTCTGGGACAACAGCGGTGTGGACACCGCCTTCTACTGGGATGTTCGCGCCAATTACGAGATCACGAGCGGCGCCAACGGATCGATCATTGTCCGGCATGTCACCCAGACCGCCGGAGCCGTCGATCCGATAACCGGCAACAATCGCACCTCCGACGGGACGGACACGCTCTACAACATCGAAAGGCTCATGTTTGCCGACGGCATCGTCAACACTGCCGGTCTGGTCAACAGCCCGGCAACGGGGCTACCGATCATCGTCGATCCGACTCCGACGAACGGGCTGGTGTCACCGACACAGGGGCAGCAACTGACGAGCAGCCTAACGCAGATCCAGGATGCAAACGGGCTTCCGGCCGGCGCAAACGCCTATGCCTTCCAGTGGCAGGTTTCCAGCAATGGTGGCCAGACATGGACAAACATACTTGGCGCTACGGGCGCAAACTTCACGCCGAACAACGGTATCTTGGGTATTGGTGGTCAGGTCGGAGACATCCTCCGGCTGCGCGTCAGCTACACCGATAATGACGGACATCAGGAGATATTGTTCTCGGAGCCAACGCTCGTCGTGGGTGCGAACTGGAACGGCATCCCCTTTGCCGACAATAGTTTCGTTGGAACTGCGGGCGACGATATCGCCAACGGCACCAGTGGCGTGCTTGGATTTGGCGCAAACGACGTCATGCAGGGCAATGGCGGCAACGACGTACTGAATGGAGCGGGCGGAACCGATACCGCTGTCTATGCCGGCAACATCCATAATTTCAATTTCGCCCTCAATGGCAGCGGCCAGTTGCAGGTGATCGACATGTCCGGCGCCGAGGGCACCGACACGTTAATCTCCATTGAGCAGCTGCGGTTCGGCGGGGTCGACTACACGCTTCGTCAGAGCAGCAATGCCGGCCAGACACTCAATGGCGGCACCCAGACCGGAAGCCGTGACTTCATGCTCGGCCTTGGCGGGAACGACACGCTCAATGGTGGCGCGGGCAATGACATCCTCGTCGGCGGCGCAGGAAACGATACCATCAATGGTGGTGCCGGCAACGACCTGATACTCTGGCGTGCTGGAGATGGTCGCGATTTCGTCGATGGCGGGTTGGGAACCGACACGCTGCATATTGCCGGCGATGCGACGGCAGAGACCTACGACATATACAGCCGTGCCGCGGCATTGGCCGCAGGAATTGCCATTCAAAACGCGCTGACCGAAATCGTCATTACCCGCAATGGCGTGGTGATCGCCGAACTCGACAATATCGAGGAGATCGTCATCGACGGTCGTGGCGGCGGCGACACGTTCACGCCGCACGGCGATTTCGGCTCGACAAGCCTAGCTTACAGCACGATCACGCTGGAAGGCAGCGAGGCGGACGATACGGTCGACATCTCCGCGCTGCAATCCGCGCATCGTGTCGTGTTCAAGAGCAATGGCGGCAACGACACGATCATCGGCATGATGCGTCCGCAGGACGTTGTGGAACTCTCCGAAGGAAAGACCATCGAAGACTACACCAACGTTACCAATGAGGACGGCAGCACGACGATCACGAGCGATGGCCACAGCGTTACGTTCTTCGGCGCGCCGGCCTTTGCTAGCAAAGGCTACAACTCCGACGATGACGATGATGACGATACGCCATCGGTCGGCAACGAGGATGACGATGATGATGACACGTCGCCCATCGGCAATGACGATGACGACGATGATGATGATGATGATGATGACGATCGTTGCGATGGCGATGACGGCACGACCGCGCCACCGCCTGCAACTTCCGGCCCTTCGCATCAGATCGGAACCGCTGCGGCAGACGTTCTCATCGGAACGGCGCGCAACGACACGCTGATCGGACATGGCGGGGACGACACGATCCTCGGCGGGGCTGGCGGCGACGTCATTCTGGGCGGTGACGGTAACGACTATCTCTTCGGCGAAGACGGCAACGACACCATCCATGGAGGTGCCGGAAACGACGAAATCTTCGGCGGGGCCGGCAAGGACACGCTCTTCGGCGATGCAGGAGACGACCGCATCTATGGCGGGGCTGGCGACGACTACATCAATGGCGGAGCGGGCAACGACATCGTGTTCGCCGGGGCGGGTGACGATATCGTGGTGGCGCAGATCGGTGATGGAGACGACGTCTATTACGGCGGCGACGGGAACGGCGACAGCGGCAACGATACGCTCGACATGTCGACGATCACCGCAGACATCGTCGCCGATCTTGGAACCGGCTTCATGGGACGCGGATCGGTGTACTCGGTCCAGACCGGCAATGACACGATCTGGGGCTTCGAAAACATCATCACCGGGTCGGGCAACGACACGATCACGGCCAACAAGGCGGTGAACATCATGGATGGCGGGGCAGGGCAGGACACCTTCCGGTTCCTTTCCGCATCCGACGCGGACGGAGACGTGATCCTCGGCTTCGAGCCTGGCGACCGCATCGATCTGTCGATGGCCGATGCAGACGCCTGCGCTGCTGGCAACCAGTCATTCCAACTGGTGACGGGAGATGCGTTTACCGGCCGCGGACAGTTGATCGTGAGCTACGAGGCCCGTGAAGACGGCGACTATACGATCGTCCACCTCAACACGACCGGTGGCGATCAGGCCGACTACAAGTTCGCGATCAAGGGGTCTCACAATCTGACCGAGAGCGATTTCCACCTCTAGAAACCAGCAGCTCCCGTCGTGAAAACGCGGCGGGAGCCAAGGTCTGGTCTGGTCGGGTTTGATTGGGGGAAAAGGCGATGAGCAAGGCAACGAAATCCGCCGCCGCACGGCGCAAGGCGGAAGAGCTTACCAAGGGGTTCCGGGGAATCGTATTCTATCTGTTCACGGTCTCGGGCATCATCAACATCCTGGCGCTGACCGGCGCCTTCTATATGTTGCAGATTTACGACCGCGCGCTGACGAGTGGCTCCATGCCCACTCTGGCAGCGATTTCGATCCTGGCGATCGGGCTTTATGTCTTTCAGGGCGTGTTCGACGTCATCCGTTCGCAGATACTGGTTCGGGTCGGCGCGCGTCTTGACGCACGCATCGCGCCACTGGCGCATGAGGTGGCGATCGACATGCCGCGTTTCGGCTTCTCGACCACCGAGGCGCTGGAGCGCGGCCGCGACGTGGATACGGTTCGCGGATTTCTTGGTAGCCAGGGACCGGTCGCGCTGTTCGACCTTCCCTGGGTGCCGGTGTTCCTGATCTTCGTCTATCTGCTGCATCCGCTTCTCGGCGCGCTGACGCTCGGCGGCGCGGTGCTGTTGACGATCATTACGCTCGTTACCGAACTGCTCACGCGCCGGTTGTCGAGTTCGACCCATCAGGCGCTGGTCACGCGCAACACGATCGCGGATTCGAATGCGCGAAATGCCGATATCGTGAAGGCCATGGGATTTTCGCGGCGCGCGGTCACGCGTTTTTCCCGCGCCAATGACGATCATCTGGACCTGCAGACCCGCACCAATGACATTTCTGGAACGTTCGGCGCATTGTCGCGCGTTCTGCGCATGATTTTGCAATCGGCCGTTCTCGGACTTGGTGCATACCTGACCATTCTGGGCGAGTTGTCGCCGGGCGCGATCATCGCCGCGTCGGTCGCTTCCGCCCGCGCGCTGGCACCGATCGATCTGGCGATCGGCAACTGGAAGAGCGTGGTTGCTGCCCGCGCCGCTTTCTCACGCCTCAAGGAAACGGTGATCGCGCTTGCCGACGCGCAACCGCAGATGCCGTTGCCGGCTCCGACCTCTTCGCTGCGCGTCGAAGGCATTACCGTCGCCGCGCCGGGTTCCGGCCGCGTTCTCCTCAGCGACGTGTCCTTCGAGATCAAGGCGGGGCAGGCTCTGGGCATCATCGGTCCGTCCGGCGGCGGCAAAACTACGCTGGTGCGGGCTTTGACAGGCATATGGCCGTCCGTACGCGGCGCGGTTCGCATCGACGAAGCCGAACTGACACAATGGGACCCGGAAGCGCTTGGCCGCCATATGGGCTACCTGCCTCAGGATGTCGCGCTGCTCGACGGCGATATTCAGGAGAATATCGCAAGGCTCGATCCGGAAGCCGAGCCACGCTCGATCGTCTCCGCGGCGCGCGCGGCCGGTGTTCACGAGATGATCGTGCGCCTGCCGGACGGCTACCACACAGCTCTTGGACCGCAGGGCATGGCTCTCTCTGGCGGACAGCGTCAGCGTATCGGTCTGGCCAGAGCGCTTTACGGAGAGCCGTTCCTCGTTCTGCTCGACGAGCCGAATTCCAATCTCGACGCCGAAGGGGAAGCGGCTCTTACCGAGGCTATCCAGTCCGTCAAGGCGCGTGGGGGCATCGCGATCGTCGTCGCGCATCGCCCCAGTGCGCTGGCCGCAGTCGACATGATCGCGGTGATCCAGTCCGGCAAACTCGCCGCATTCGGTCCGCGCGACGAGATTATCGGGCAGCCGAAGAGCGATCCAGGTTCCCAACCCCAGCACAAGGAGGCTCGCGCCCGTGTTTCGGCGCGTGTGTTGGCATGATGATCACCGTCAAAGGCTCACAGTCACAAGGCGCATCCGCCTCCAATCCGGCACAGGCCTACGTTCTGAAGAACGGATATGAGAAGTCTAAAACGCCTTATGCCTTGTTCCTGATGCTCATGGGGCTTGGCCTTTACCTCAAGTCCATCTTCCCCGGCTGGTCGCGACCGGTCGAGGAGGATGCTCCGCTGCGCGAACCGGAATTGGACGCCCCCCAGGTCGCCGAAATCGAACTGGCCTCGCAGCCCTTCGCTCCGCAGGAAGAGATGACGACGGGAACTGTCGGGGCGGATCCGGGGCCTGGGATTTTCAGCGGAAGCAAGCTCATCCCGCTTCAGCCGCCGGCCAAATTCCAGTTCATACAGTCGCCGGACGTGGATTTCTTTTTGCCAGAGGTGGATGTCGACGCATTCAATCTTGTCGAGCCGTACCGTCAAAGCGTTCGCGCAACGAACGACAATATGCCCGGCTCGTCGTCAGGCAGCCCGCAGCCGGGAAACCCTTCTTATCCCGGTACGAACAATCCGGGACCCGGCACCGACCCGGGGCCGGATGACGGTTCGGAGCCCAACAATCCCGGCAATCAGACGGATCCGGAAGACCCTGTTTGTGCGGGGCCGGGCACGGGCGGACCATGCGACAAAGACGATGACGTCGATCCGGTCCGCCGACCTCCACGCGTCAATGGGCCTGTCCAACTCTACGACATAACCGCCTGTGCAATTTTGGCGATCGGCTTTCTGGATCTTCTGAGGGGTGCGAGCGATCCAGATGGGGATGTTCTGTCGATCACTGGGGTCACGGCGTCGAGCGGCATCCTGAAGGGAGAAGCGTTCGGCTGGACATTTCAGGCCGCTCCCTACGGATACGGCCCCGTGACTTTGACCTACACCATCACGGACGGTTTTCATTCCATCGTCCAGACCGCGCATTTCAATGTTCTGGAGCGTGGCTGGTTCGCCGGCACGGATGGTGACGACACGATCATCGGCACGCGATGCGCGGACGATATCGAGGGCGGGAGCGGCGACGATATCATCGAGGGACATGGTGGCGACGATGTCATCCATGGCGGAGCCGGCAATGACCGCATCTGGGGCGGCGACGGAAACGACACGATCTTTGGCGGAAGCGGCGACGACGTGATTTTCGCCGGGCGGGGCAACGATATCGTGTGGGGTGGAAAAGGCAACGATCGCATCTTCGGCGAAGACGGCGACGACATCCTTCACGGAGAAGATGGCGACGATTTCCTCTCGGGCGGTAACGGCAACGACATGCTTTTCGGCGGGGCCGGCAACGACGCCCTTTATGGCGATGCCGGAAACGATCATCTGGACGGCGGTGCCGGCAATGACAGGCTTTACGGCGGGGCCGGAAATGATCGGCTTTTCGGAGGAGCGGGCGACGACCTGCTCGATGGCGGGGCCGGTGACGATTTCCTCTCTGACGGAGCGGGCAGGGATATCGTCTACGGGGGCGCGGGTAACGATACTGTGCTCGCGGCGATGGATTGCGCGGACGACATTTATGACGGCGGTGCCGGATACGACACGCTCGACTATTCGCTTGCCCAGTTCCATCTCGCGATCGACATGGAAGCAGGCACCGCCGCCGGCCAGGAAATCGGCGACGACACGATTTCCAATTTCGAAAAAATAATCGCGGGCGCGGGCAACGACATCATAACCGGCAGCACCGGCAACGATCATATCGTGGCGGGAGCCGGTGACGATCATGTCGAGGCCGGCGATGGTGACGACATAATCGAGGACGGCGCGGGTAGCGACGTCATCATTGCAGGTGCGGGCGACGATGTCGTCATTGCGGCCATGGACGGCGCGAACGATATCTATGACGGCGGCGAGGGTTGCGACACGCTGGATTATTCCACGGCGACCGACGATCTCCTGATCGATCTCGAAAAAGGCCAGGCGAGCGGCATCGAGATCGGCTGCGACACCATTTCCGGCTTCGAGACGATCATCGGCGGTGCTGGTGACGACCATTTCATCGTCGGCTCGGATGAGGTCGCTCTTTATGGCGGTGCCGGCGAGAACGTGTTCGAATTTCTCGCACCACATGAGCAGACCGAACAGGTTCGCATCTTCGAGATCAACGACTTCAAGGCCGGCGACCGTATCCGCATGGACAAGTACGACCTGTTCGAGAAGGTGTTCGACAATCTCGAGGATCAATTCAAGCAGGTCTACGGCAAGCGGGTAGACGAAGACGATTTTTCCGTTCGTTCCCGGATCGAGGACGTAGACGGGCGGATGAAGACAATCATCGAGGCCGACTTCAATCGCGACGATTTCTTTGAGACGACGATCATCGTCGATGGGCGGCACGTTCTCGTGATGGTCGAAACCGCGTAAGCGCAACAAGGGGGACAATGAACATGGCACCTCAGGCAAATGGCAAAAAGAAAACTGGCTATCTTTTGCGCGGTCGCATGTTGGCAGGCGGAGCGCTGGGAGCGCTTCTGATCGGCGGCGTCGGCGGTTGGGCCGCGACCGCCGAACTTTCCGGCGCCGTGATCGCGCAGGGCATCGTCGCCGTCGATCAGGATCTGAAAAGCATACAACACCGCGACGGCGGCATCGTCTCGTTCATCAATGTGCGAAAGGGCGATCTGGTACGCGAAGGCGATGTTCTCATCCGCCTGGAAGACGCGCAAACACGCGCGGAAATCGCCATCCTCAAAACTCAGATCGACGAGCTTGCCGTGCGTCGCGCGCGCCTGTTCGCCGAACGCGACGGTGAGGGCACGATGATCGTGGACGAGATTCTCGATCAGGACGATCCGGCGGTGAAATTGCTGATCAGGGGCGAAATGCGTCTCTTCACCGGCAACCGCTCGCATCGTGAAAGCCAAAAGCAGCAACTCGAACTCTCGATTACGCAGATCGGCGAGGAGATTACGGGCCTCAGATCGCAACAGCTTGCCAAGGACGACGAGCTCGTTCTGGTCGAGGACGAGTATTCGAAGATCAAGGGCCTGGCCGACAAGGGGCTTGTCGAGGGCTCGCGGGCTTCAGCCGGCGCGCGGGACCGCGCACGTTTGAGGGGCGAAAGCGGTGAGATCGACGCGGCGATCGCGCGCGCCAAGGCCCGGATGAGCGAAGTGCGGCTTCAAATCATCGCGATCGACGAGAACGCGCGCACAGAAGCCCAGCGCGAATTGTCCGTTGTCGAAACGCGCCTGGCAGAGCTTCGCGAACGCAAGACGGCTGCGCAGGACCGGCTTACCCGCACGGACATCAAAGCGCCGATCGCCGGAACGATCAACGAGCTCAACGTCAATACGATTGGCGGGGTCATCACACCGGCAGAGATATTGGCGACGATCGTCCCGCTCGACGCGCGCCTGAAGATCGAAGCGAAGATCGCGCCGGCGCAGATCGACCAGGTTGCCGCAGGGCAGGCGGCACGATTGCGGTTTTCCGCTTTCAATCAGCGTACGACGCCCGAACTTGAGGCGACCGTCCAACATGTTTCGCCGGCAACGACGCGCGACACCGCCACGGGCGAAATCTACTATCTGGCAGACGTCGAAATCGAGCATAGCGAAATCATAAAGCTCGATGGAAAGGCACTGATCCCCGGAATGCCGGTGGAGGCATTCGTGGAAACGGAGCCGAGAACCGCCTTGTCCTATCTGGCCAAGCCGCTTACGGACCAGTTCGAACGCGCACTTCGCGAGCGGTAATCAAGGACCTCCGCTGGTGCGGGGCTGCCAGTTCCGTTGAAATGGTGGTTGCGGATTTGTACGGACCGTATTCGTGAAGTCTGCTTCAGGAATGCAGTCCGCCAGCCGTCGACTCCGGTCCTGTCCGTAGCCGATCATCGACGGCGGCCATCGCGATCAGAAGCCTTTGACGCATCCGTATCAGTTGCTCTCTGGCAGACGGCTCGTCTTCATTCATCAATAAGTCGAAAGAGCGGATCACCAGTTCGTCAATCGGTACGCCGACAAGCAGGTTTTCCTTGAACATGACATCGAGGACAGCGTCCTCAATACCTGCGGGACATGGATAAATGGTGCCATCAGGGTGACATGACGACGTGACCATAATCTCCGTCAGTATTTTTTGTTGAAGCTGGGTTCTCGTTTCGTTGGGACGGCCGTCCTTTTCGACAGAGACGGACGTCCGGCCGCGATGACCGTTTCTGGACCGGAATATCCCGAAATCCCCCGCCATGGTGACCCCCTTGAAGGCATGTCGCTACATATCGCGACTGCGGAACGAAGAAGAATAACGCGCTCAACCGTTTAGCACATCGATTACTTGATACAATTTATCTATCTTTTCAAATATGGGCAACTAAATCCGTGCGGATTGGCGCAAAGATCGATCGGGACAGCCTGAGCGTGGAGGTTCCAACCGACCGCTCGGTCGAATATCGATAAAAGCGTCCAAGCAAAATTCTAAAGAGCGCGGCTATCTTTGCGGTCTTGAAGCGGAAGGAATTTGTTCCCTTTTTGCAGTGCAATGTTTATCGGCGCCGATTTACATTCGCTCAAGCGTCATCGATGCGGTGTCGATTAACTAATGCAGTAAATAATTCGTTTACGACTTGCTCGGATGTGGCTATTGTATGTGAAAGGGAGCGAGCGGGGCATTCCAGATGACAACGCGTGTAGCGTTCTTCGATGATCAGCCGATCCGGTTGCGCGGTTTGGAGGCAGAGTTGGACAGTTGTTCCGATCTGGCCATTATCGGCTCAGGTCGTTCTGCCGATGATCTCCAGTCTTTTCTGTCATCGCCTGACGCTCACGATTGCGTTGTCATCGTCTGTGGGCGTCTGGCGGGAGAGGATAATGCCCTCATCCGCCAAAGCATCCAGAAAGCTTGCAAATCGAAGCTGGTGCTCATGACCAGCTCGACGCAAGTCGCCGGTGCAGTAAAGGTTCTAGAGGCAGGCGCTGCCGGCTATATCCTTTCGACGAGTACCGGTGAGCAGCTTGTCGATGCTATCCGCTGCGTTGCGCGCGGAGAGATTTTCATCACGCACAGTCTTGCGATGTCGGTGATCAATGCGATGCGCATGGCTTCGATCGCCAGCCGCAAGCCTGCAAATCTGCGTCTCAGCCTGCGTGAAGAACAAATTCTGAAGCTTCTTTTGCATGGAAAAACCAACAAGGAAATCGGATCGCGCCTTGCGATAAGCGAAAAGACGGTCAAGCATTACATGACCATCTTGATGCAGAAGATGAATGCACGAAATCGCACGGAAGTCGTTCTGGCGGCGCAGGCGAATATGGCGACGCATGGCGGCAGCCGGGAATGGATTTCCTGACCGGCAATTTGGTTGGCCCTTAGAATGGCAATCTCGCGGGCGATTTTTCGTCCGCAGCCTTACGCCAGGCGATCTCGCGGTCCAACATATCCTTCGTTGCGACGTTTTCCGCCAGAGCGGAATTCAGCTTTGCCTTCATGCGCGAAAAGCGTTCGCGAATGGCTAGCGTCCATACACACAATATCGCCAGCGAAACGATGCCCAAAACTGTTGCGATCACTTGCGCGGACGCATCCGTATCGCTGCCTGCCAAAAGCGCGAGTAGTGCGACCGCGCATGTCGCTGCCAGAATGAGAAAGCTTCGCGCCAAAGCAGCCGCGAGGGCGGCAATCGCGAAAAGAATGACGGCGCTGACCGGCTTTTCGAAGATCGCCGAGAGTGCGGCATCATAAAATGCCAAAGCACCAGGCATGATCACGGTGTTCGCGATCTCCGAAATCCGCTCCATCGGCGCAGGTCACTTCCGCGTTCGTTAATCGGCGTCAGCCAAGTGATGTCTTCTGCGATTGAAATCATCATGCACGATGGGAAATGGCTGTCAAAGCTCGACGGCGCTAAGTGCAGATACGGTTGACATAGTGTAAAAACGTCGTCGCCCGCGCATTATCCGGCGCGGGCGATCTCCGATTATCTGACTTCGCCGGTGAGCGAAATCGGTGGTCAGCAGTCGAGCGCAGCCTGTGCATCGTCGGTCGTCGGAGTTGCCGCCGTGTCGTCGGCAGGGGGAGGCGGCGGGGCCTGCGGTCCTTCGACGGCGGTTTCGCCGCTAATGGGATCAAGCCCCGAAGCGACGGCAGGTGGCTCCGGCGCAGGCGACGTTTCGAGTTCTTCCGACTGGCTCGTGCCTATGTCTGAGCCGCCGAGGCCGCCTGTCCAGCCGCTCGATCCCGAGCCGCCCGGAGCTGTACCCGAATCCGAGCCTTCCACAGGAGGTGTTTCGGAAGTCGCTTCTTCTTCCGATGCGTTGACCTGTCCTTCCGTTTCGGTTTGAGCGGTCGTGTCGTCCGCAGGTGCCGCCTCGGTCCCGGCGCCAGCGCCGTCATCGCTGCGCAGCCGCGTCTGCATTTCGTCCGTCGTGCCCTGCGTCGCCTGACCTTCGCTCAGGTCCACGCAATCGGCCCTCTCCGGCTGAACGCTGTCTTGTTGCGTCGCATCGGAAGCGTCACCAGCCGGCTCATCGGTCGACGATGCAGCAGGCGGTTCTGTTGCCGTATCCGGCGATGGCGGCGTCTGTGCATAGGCTATCGAAGCGGTCATCATCGCACCGGCGAGCGGCAAGCCGATAAGCAAACGTCTCATTTCATCCTCCAGATTTCAGTGATCTATGAAACACGCGAGCCCGGATTTCGTTGCCGTTCGTCTTATGTGACGACCACCATGGGATCTCCAGCCTCGATTTTTCCGATGATCGCAGCGCATGGATATCCCGCCGTGCGGATCTCCACCAAAACGCGGTCGGCGGCGGCTGGGTCGACTGCGACGAGCAGGCCACCCGAGGTTTGAGGGTCAGTCAGGAGATGACGTCGCCAATCCTCCATTTCAAGCAATCGTATGCTGTCCGCGTAGCTCTTCCAGTTGCGATGCGAGGCGCCGGTAACGAATCCCTGTTCTGCAAGAGCGGTCACTTCATCGAGAAAGGGAAGGGACGCCAGATCGAGACGTACGCTCACACCCGCGCCGCGCGCCATTTCCAACCCATGGCCCAGAATGCCGAAGCCGGTAACATCCGTCATTGCATGAACGGCCGGGTCAGCACCCAGAGTGGAGCCGATGCGATTGAGCAGCGTCATCGAAGCGACCATTTCATCGTAGGCACCGGCACCGAGCTGCTCTTTCTTGAACGCGGCCGAATAGATGCCGACACCGAGTGCCTTTGTCAGGATCAGTCTGTCACCCGGTTTTGCGACGGAGTTCTTCTTTACCTGAGCGGTCGGACAGGTGCCGATCACAGCCAGACCGTAGACCGGCTCGGGGCAATCTATCGAATGGCCTCCGGCAACCGGAATGCCGGCTTCGGTGCAAACGGATGCACCGCCCGCCAAAATCTCGCGGATGTCTGCCGGGTCCATCTTGTCGATCGGCATGCCGACGATGGCCAGCGCGAAGATCGGCGTGCCGCCCATGGCGTATATGTCGGAAATCGCGTTGGTCGCTGCGATCCGGCCGAACGTGTGGGGGTCGTCGACCATCGGCATGAAGAAATCGGTCGTGGCGATGATCGATGTCGTGCCGTCGAGATCCCAGACGGCGGCGTCGTCGGCGGTTTCTGTGCCGACCAGAAGATTGGCATAGGGACCTGCCGCCGGCATTCCGCTCAAAATGTCTTTCAGAACTGACGGAGCGATCTTGCATCCGCACCCACCGCCATGCGCAAGGCTTGTCAAGCGTTGTATTCGATCAAACATATCGGTCTGCTCCTCGCACTTTAGTATGGAATCATTATACCGTCGGTAGAAGACTGACCAAACGTTACTTGATCAATACTATTCTTGAGTGCGTTTGTCATGTTTTAATATTTTGACATCGTCTTGGCTCGACTGTAGCTTTGAGACACAGAAGAATCCGCCACGGCGGCAACATATGGAGGGAGGTTCTCCGAATGAATATGGAAATCTCACGGCGCAGCTTCCTTAAAGGAGCCGGCGCGGGTGTCGCAGCGACGACACTCGGCGCTTTCGGCTTCTCGGAGGCAGAAGCCGCGTTCGTCGAAGGGCTGAGAGCATACAAGCTCGCGGGCACGACGGAAACGCGCAACACTTGCCCTTACTGCTCCGTCGCCTGCGGCGTGATCATCTATTCGAAGGGTGATCTCGAGCAGGGCACGGCCGAGGCTGTGCACCTTGAGGGCGACGTCGACCACCCGACCAATCGCGGCACCTTGTGCCCGAAAGGCGCGGCTCTGCTCGACTTCGTGAAGGCAGATACGCGCCTGATGAATCCGAAGGTGCGTCGTCCGGGCTCGGACCGTTTCGAGGAAATTTCGTGGGATGAGGCGATCGAAGGCATCGCGCGTCACATGAAGACGGATCGCGATGCGAACTTCATCGAACGCAATATGGATGGCGTTCCGGTGAACCGCTGGACGACGACCGGCTTCCTCGCCGCGTCGGCCACGACCAACGAAACCGCGTTCTTGACATATAAGGCCGTTCGTTCGACCGGCATTGTGGCTTTCGACAACCAAGCGAGAGTCTGACACGGCCCCACGGTGTCCAGTCTGGGCCCAACTTTCGGTCGTGGTGCAATGACGAATTCGTGGACGGATATCCGTAACACGGATCTTGTGGTGATCATGGGCGGCAATGCCGCAGAAGCGCATCCGTGCGGCTTCAAATGGGTCACGGAGGCGAAAGCCAACCGTGGCGCGAAACTCGTCGTCGTCGATCCGCGCTATACGCGCTCGGCGTCCGTCGCCGACTATTACGCGCCGATCCGTCAAGGCTCGGACATCGCGTTCCTGCTCGGCGTCATCAAATACTGCATCGATAACGACAAGGTGCAGTGGGAATACGTGCGCGGCTTCACCAACGCCGCCTACATCGTCAAGGAAGGCTTCGCCTATTCCGATGGCCTTTTCACGGGCTATGACGCGGAAAAGCGCGAATACGACCGCACGACGTGGGACTACGAGATCGGCGAGGACGGCTACGTCGTCATGGACGAGACGCTGCAGAATCCGCGCTGCGTCTGGAACATGCTGAGGGACCACATCGCGGTCTACACGCCCGAGATGGTCGAGCGTATTTGCGGCACGCCGAAGGACAAGTTCCTGAAGGTCGCCGAGATGATCTCGGAGTGCTCCACGCCGACGAAGACGATGACGTCGATGTACGCGCTTGGCTGGACGCAGCACTCCAAGGGTTCGCAGAACATCCGCTCCATGGCGATGCTTCAGCTCATCCTCGGTAATATCGGCGTGCGCGGCGGTGGCATGAATGCCCTTCGCGGTCACTCCAACATTCAGGGCCTGACCGATATCGGCCTGATGTCCAACCTGATCCCGGGCTATCTCAATATCCCGACCGAACGGGAAGTGGACTATCAGACCTATATCTCGTCACGCGGCTTCAAGCCGCTCCGGCCCAACCAGGTCAGCTACTGGCAGAACTATCCGAAGTTCTTCGTCTCCTTCATGAAGGCGATGTGGGGCTCGGCGGCGACGGCGCAGAACGACTTCGCCTACGATTACCTGCCCAAGCTCGACCTGCCGGCATACGACATCCTGCGTGCCTTCGAGATGATGGACCAGGGGCAGATGCACGGCTATTTCTGCCAGGGCTTCAACCCGCTTCTGTCCTTCCCGGATCGTGGCAAGATCACGCGGTCGCTGTCGAAGCTCGACTATCTCGTCATCATGGACCCGCTGGAAACGGAAACCTCGCGTTTCTGGGAAAATCACGGCGAGTTCAACGATGTCGATTCGGCGTCGATCCAGACCGAGGTCTATCAGCTTCCTACAAGCTGCTTTGCCGAAGACGAGGGCGCGCTGGTCAATTCGGGTCGTTGGCTGCAATGGCACTGGCCGGCGCAGAACCTGCCCGGGCAGGCCAAGCACGATACCTGGATCATGGCGCAGATTCACCTGAAGCTGAAGGAGCTTTACAGGGAAGAGGGCGGCGTCTTTCCGGACGCGATCCTCAACCTGCACTGGCCCTACGCCGATCCGGGCGAACCGACGGCGGACGAGATTGCCCGCGAACTCAACGGTTATGCCGTCGAGACGCTGCGCGATCCCAACGATCCGAACACGATTACGGTCGAAGCGGGACAGCAAGTGCCGGGCTTCGCCGCCTTGCGCGACGACGGCTCGACCGCCGCCGGCTGCTGGATTTATTCGGGCTGCTACACCCAGAACGGGAACAACATGGCGCGCCGGGATAATTCCGATCCCGATGCGACCGGTGCCTATCTCAACTGGGCGTTCGCATGGCCGGCGAACAGGCGCATTCTTTATAACCGCGCCTCCGCTGACATGGATGGCAAGGCGTGGGACCCCGAGCGCAAGCTCATCGAATGGGACGGAGAAAAGTGGGCGGGCTACGACATACCCGACATTCCACCGACCTCCAATCCACGTGATGTCGGTCCGTTCATCATGAATCCCGAAGGACAGTCGCGACTGTTCACGCGTGGCATGATGCGGGACGGGCCTTTCCCGGCGCATTACGAGCCGTTCGAATCGCCGGTCGTCAACGTGATTGCGCCGGCTGTCCGGGGCAATCCGGTGGCCCGCATCTTCGAATCCGATCGTGACAGCTTCGGTGAGGCGTCGGAGTTCCCTTATGCGGCGACTTCCTACCGCCTGACGGAGCACTTCCACTACTGGACGAAGCATGTGTGGGTGAACGCCGTTCTCCAGCCGGAATTCTTCGTCGAGATTTCGGAAGAACTTGCCGCGGAGAAGGGTATCGAAAAGGGCGGCTGGTGCCGTGTCTGGTCGAAGCGTGGCTCCGTGCAAGCCAAGGCGGTGGTCACCAAGCGCATCCAGCCGCTCATCTGCGACGGAAAGCCGGTGCATATCGTCGGTATTCCGCTGCACTGGGGGTTCACCGGCGCGGCAAAGAACGGAAACGGACCGAATTCACTGACCCCGTTCGTGGGCGATGCGAATATCGAAACACCGGAATTCAAGGCGTTTCTGGTCAATATCGAGCCGTCCAGCGGCCCGGCAACGGCATAAGGGAGGACAAGACATGACCATTAACGTCAATCCGCCCGTCGCGCCGGATACCGCCATGCAGATGGGGCCGCAGGATTACATAAGGCGGTCCGCATCCTCGGTGCCGCAGCCGGCTCGCCAGCTTGAAGCCGTCGCCAAGCTCATCGACGTGTCGAAGTGCATCGGCTGCAAGGCCTGCCAGTCGGCGTGCCTCGAGTGGAACGATCTGCGCGAGGAAGTCGGCGTCAATGTGGGTGTCTACGACAATCCGCACGATCTGACGCCGAACACCTTCACGCTCATGCGCTTCACCGAATGGGTGAATCCGGAGACGGACAATCTCGAGTGGCTGATCCGCAAGGACGGTTGCATGCACTGTGCCGATCCGGGCTGCCTCAAGGCGTGTCCGGCACCGGGCGCGATCGTGCAGTATTCCAACGGCGTCGTCGATTTCGTGAAGGAAAACTGCATCGGCTGCGGCTATTGCGTGAAGGGGTGTCCGTTCGACATTCCGCGCATTTCCAAGGTCGACAACCGCTCCTACAAATGCACGCTTTGCTCCGACCGTATCGCGGTCGGCCAGGGGCCGGCATGCGCAAAGGCGTGCCCGACCAAGGCCATCGTGTTTGGTACAAAGGAAGAGATGAAGGCCCACGCGGCCGAGCGCATCGAGGACCTAAAGTCGCGGGGCTACAACAATGCCGGGCTTTACGATCCGCCGGGGGTTGGAGGCACGCACGTCATGTATGTGCTGCATCATGCCGACAAGCCATCGATCTATGCCGGTTTGCCGGACGATCCGCGCATCTCGCCGCTGGTCGAGGCATGGAAGGGCGTGACCAAATATGCCGGTCTCGCGGTCATGGGTCTGGCGGCTGCAGCCAGTGTCTTCCACATCGCGTTCGCCGGGCGCAACCGCGTCACCGTCGAGGATGACGAGGAAGCCCGTCAGTTGACGCGGACTGCCCCGGGCGCCGCGCCGCTCGATCCGGACAAGGAGCCGCTGTCATGAGTGACGCTTCCCTGCACGGCCACAACAGGCCGATTCCGGAAGTGACGAAAGCGGAGATCGACCGCGGGGACCGGCTTCATGTCGGACGCGAGGTCGTCGTCGACCGCTACACCAAGTGGGCGCGCATCAATCACTGGATCACGGCGATCAGCCTGATCCTGCTCGCGCTTTCGGGGCTATCGCTGTTCCATCCGTCGCTTTTCTGGCTGACCAGCCTGTTCGGCGGCGGGCAGCTGACGCGCATGCTGCATCCGTGGTTCGGTGTCGTCCTGTTCTTCTCGTTCTTCGGCCTGTTCATCCGCTTCTGGCGCCTGAACCTGCCGAAGCGCGAGGACGTGCAGTGGGCCTCGCAGATCGGCGACGTGCTGACCAACCAGGAAGAAAAGCTTCCTGAAGTCGGCAAGTACAATGCCGGCCAGAAGATGGTTTTCTGGTCAATGTCGGTGCTGATCATGATCCTGATCGCCTCGGGCCTCGCCATCTGGGAGGAGTATTTCTCGCAGTACCTGACAATTCCGCAGCTTCGTGTGGCGGTCCTCATCCATGCGATCGCAGCCGTCGCCATCATCTGCGTGTGGATCATCCACGTTTACGCTGCCTTTTGGGTGCAGGGCACGATGCGTGCGATGACACGCGGCAACGTTTCGGGCGGCTGGGCATGGCGGCATCACCGCAAATGGCTGCGTGCGTTGGCAACCTACGGCAAGCGCGACGATCAGGCAGACGACCGCAAAGGCTGATCTCGTAAAATCGGGCGGCCGGCGAAGACCACTCGCCGGCCGCCTTTTCCGTTCCGGATAAGCCGCGACGAAGCGGGCAGTTTCCGGCCGTTTCCAAACATGATTAGATTGCCGCGTGGCCCGTGCGGCTCGTGGAGGTATAAATGCCCCGTAAAATTCCCGTTTCGGGAGACATGACGGCGATCGGCGAGGTCAAGACGCCGCCTTTCGCCCGCGTGCCGGACTCCGTCCGGCTTTTCGAGCGCCGCGCGGAGCGCTTTCGCCAGCTCTCCGGTCCCGACGGGATCGGTCCCTATCTCGGCCTTCTCGCCGGTATCGCCGAACAGCAGCAGGCACTTGCCGAAAAACTGCCTGAACCCGACGCGATGGACGATGCGGTCCTCAACCGTGCCGTTGAGCATGGCATGCCGCCGCTCGACCGCAGTTCGTTCAAGCCCGACGCCGGCTTCCACTCGCTGAGCGAAGAACTGTTCGGTGCGCTGGAAGAAGTCGAAAAACCGGCTGCGGCGAAGGATGCGTTGCGCTCCGTCAGGGAAGGCGGCGAGGCACGTCTCGCTACGATCGTTAGCGACCTGATGGCCGATTCGGTGCCGACCGAGACGATGGCGGAGCATGCCTATGTTGCCGCGGCGCTCCAGCTTCATTTTGTCCGCGCGGCGTCGGTGCTGCCGGAACGCCGTTTGAAATCGGTCGGCGATGGTGCGTGCCCGTCTTGTGGCGGGCCGCCGGTCACGTCGCTCATCGTCGGCTGGCCGCATGCGGGCGGCGCGCGCTTCTGCTCGTGCGCGCTATGCGGGACGCTGTGGCATCATGTACGCATCAAATGTGCGATCTGCTCCTCGACAAAGGGCATCCGCTATCAGGAAATCGAAGACGGACCGGGTACCATCAAAGCGGAAACCTGCGACGAATGCGGATGTTACGTCAAAATCCTCAACCAGCAGAAGGACAAGACGCTCGATCCTTTCGCTGACGATGTCGGTAGCCTTGGCGTCGATCTCCTGATGCGCGAGACCACATATCGGCGCGGCGCGTTCAACCCGTTTTTGCTTGGATATTAGGCGTCATGGACTTTCGCGCCATACCGTCCGTCGACGTCGTCCTGCGCAGTCCGATCGGACAGGCCGGGATCGAGCGTTTCGGACGCGCCGAGACGACTGCGAGCGTACGCACGGTGCTCGATGGCGAGAGAGCCGAACTGCGGACAGGACGTGCTGCGCGGGATGCGGAAGCCATCGCGGCGCATGCATTAGCCGCCCTCGAAGCAAACGCGGCATCCACCCTGCGACCGGTTTTCAACCTGACCGGAACGGTGCTGCACACCAATCTGGGCCGCGCTGTTCTGGCCGAAGCTGCTATTGAGGCGGCGAGTGAGGCTATGCGCAGCGCGGTCACGCTCGAATTCGATCTCGAAACGGGAAAGCGCGGTGAGCGTGATGACCATCTGCGCGCATTGGTGTGCGACCTGACCGGTGCGGAAGACGTTACAATCGTTAATAACAATGCGGCTGCCGTTCTCCTCGTTCTCAATACGCTGGCTGGCGATGGTGCGGGTGCCGTCGTCTCACGCGGCGAACTGATCGAGATCGGGGGCGCGTTTCGTATGCCCGATATCATGCGGCAGGCCGGGGCGCGGCTTGTCGAGGTCGGAACAACGAACCGGACGCACGAAAAGGACTACAGAGCCGCACTGGCGCAGGGAGATGTCGCACTGGTTCTAAAGGTGCATACGTCCAACTATCGCGTCGAAGGTTTCACGAAGGAGGTCGAAGCTCCGACGCTTGCCGGGATCTGCCGGGAAAAGAAGGTGCCGCTCGTCAACGATCTCGGTTCCGGTACGCTCGTCGATCTGGCGAAATGGGGCTTGCGGCGCGAGCCGACCGTGCGCGAGGCGGTTGCAGAAGGCGCTGATCTGGTGACCTTTTCCGGCGACAAAATTCTGGGCGGGCCGCAGGCTGGTTTCATCGTCGGTCGCAAGGAATTGATCGAGCGGATCAACCGCAATCCGATGAAGCGCGCTTTGCGTGTCGACAAGATGCGGCTGGCGGCGCTGGAAGCCACGCTGAAGCTCTACCGCGATCCGGACCGGCTGGCGGATCGCTTGCCGACATTGCGGCTTCTGGCCCGCAGCCAGGATGAGATCGCCGCAATGGCGGAAGCTTTGTTGCCGCGCGTAAACGCTGCGTTGGGCGAGGCTTGGCGTGTGGAACTCGTCGATTGCGCAAGCCAGATCGGTTCGGGCGCGCTGCCACTCGACACGCTGCCCTCCGCCGGCCTTGCGATCCGTGCTGCCGACGGCTCGGGACAGGCATTGGAGAGGCTCACGGCGGCGTTTCGCCGTTTGGCGACGCCGGTGATCGGCCGTATCGCTGACGGCGCTCTCGTTCTCGATCTGCGCTGCCTCGAAAATTGCGAAGCGTTCGTCCAGAACCTTGAAGGGCTCGACCGTGGGCTGGCTTGACCGTTTGCGTAAGCCCGCGCCGGACGACGCGATGGCAAGTGCGCTTGCCGCCGCTAAGGCTGGCGATTACGCGGCCGCACTTGCAATTTGGGAGCCGATGGCGCGGGCGGGTAACGCGCGCGCGCAAAACAATATCGCCGCGTGTTTTTCGGCCGGGTACGGTGTAGCGGAAGATACCGGGCTGGCAGCGAAATGGTTGGAACTATCGGCCGCGTCGGGCGATCCGGTTGGTCAGCGCAACCTTGCAACGCTCTATTTTCGCGGTGAAGGGGTCGCGCAGGACGACGGCGAAGCGATACGGCTTTACCGTCTTGCGGCCGATCAGGGCGATGCGACCGCGCAGGACATGTTGTCCTGGATGTTGGCCGAGCGCGGCGACTATGAGGGTGCGTTCGCACTGGCGCAGCAGGCGGCCGAAAAGGGCGTCGCCGCTTCGATGACGCGTCTCGGCAATCTTTATCACGATGCGCTGGGCGTCGAGCGTGACGTGAGCCAGGCTGCGCAGTGGTGGCGGAAGGCTGCCATGCTCGGCGATGCCGACGCGCAGGCGCGACTTGGCGCAGCCTATCTGACTGGCGCGGGCGTTGCCGCCGATCCGTTCGATGCCCTTGTCTGGCTGCTTCGCGCGCGCGACGGCGGCTCGAAACTGGCGGCGAACTTCATCCCTCCCGCCAATGGCATGTTGTCACCCGATCAGCGCAAAGAGGCCGCGCGCCGGGCAGATGAACCCTTGGGGGCTTTATCGTGATCGTCGGAACGGCGGGCCATATCGATCACGGCAAGACTTCGCTGGTGCGCGCGCTGACGGGCGTCGAGACCGATCGCCTGAAGGAGGAGAAGGCGCGAGGCATTTCCATCGATCTCGGCTTCGCTTACCGCACGCTGGCGAATGGTGCGCGGATCGGGTTCATCGATGTGCCCGGTCACGAGCGCTTCATCCACACCATGCTGGCGGGCGCAGGCGGGATCGATTTCGCGCTGCTCGTCGTCGCGGCTGACGATGGCGTGATGCCGCAGACGCGCGAGCATCTTGCGATTCTCGATCTTCTCAAGGTTCGGCGCGGCGTGGTGGCGCTGACCAAGGCCGATCTGGTGAGCGAGGACCGGCTGCTGGCCGCTGAAATCGAGATCCAAGCGGCGCTTGCGGGAACCGTTCTGGAAGGCGTTGAGGTTCTTTCGGTTTCGAGCGCAACCGGCGCAGGCGTCTCAGAACTCGAAGCACGGCTTTCGGCGGCGGCTCTCGAAATCGGCAGGCGCAGCGCAGCCGGCCGCTTCCGGCTGGCCGTCGATCGGTCCTTTACCATCCAGGGTGCGGGAACAGTCGTCACCGGCACCGTGCTCTCGGGGGAGATCGGTATCGGCGACACGGTGACGGTCAGTCCGGCCGGACTGACGGCACGCGTGCGCGCCATCCATGCGCAGAACGAAAAGGCCGAACGCGGACGGGCAGGGGACCGCTGCGCGCTCAATCTTGCAGGCGAGGGCATCGGCGCGGACGCGATTGCGCGCGGCGACATGGTCGTCGATCCGGTGCTTCATGCGCCGACGTTGCGGATCGACGCCGAACTCGATGTTCTGGCGACTGAGCCGCGCCCGATCGGTCAATGGTTTCCGGTTCATCTTCACCATGCCTCGTGCGAGGTGCCGGCGCGTATCGTTCTTCTTCAGGAAGAGCCAATCGCGCCCGGCGGGCGAGCGCTGGTCCAGCTTGTTATCGAACGGCCGATCGCGGCAGCGGTCGGAGACCGCTTCGTCATTCGCGATACCTCCGCGCAACGCACGATCGGCGGCGGGGTGCTTCTCGATCTTCGCGCGCCGGCGCGACGCCGCCGTTCGCCTGAGCGGCTGGAACAGGTCCGAGCCATGGCGGCAATCGACGTGCGCGCCGCTCTCAGTGCCCTTCTCGACATCAAACCGTTCTTTCTGGATATCGACGCGTTTGCGCGCGATCGCGCGCTTGGTGCGCAAGAAACCGCGCGTCTTGCAGCCGACACGATCCGCATCCCGCCCGAAACGGGCTCGGTCGTCATGGCGCCGGGACGCTGGCTGCGCTTTCGCCAACGGCTCCTTGCCGATCTGGACGCATTCCATGCGGACAACCCCGACCAGCCGGGTATCGGCCTTGAGCGCCTGCGTCTGCTTGGCGACGTGCGACTACCAGCGCCCATTTTCCGCTCTGCCTTGCAGGGATTGCAGCGTCAGGGCGAAATCTCGCTCGACGGGGCGTGGGTGCGACGGGCAAGCCACGTCGTGCGTCTGTCTGATGAAGACGAGGCTTTGTGGGGCGATGTCGAACAGCATCTGACCGGCTCCGAACGCTTCCGGCCACCGCGCACACGCGATTTCGCGGCGATGTTCGGCATACGAGAGCAGCAGATGCGCGGGCTTTTGAAGCGGGCAAGCCGCATGGGCCGCGTTCATGAGGTTGCGCAGGACAGCTTCTTTGCGCGGGACGTGATGAGCGAGATCGTTGGTATCCTCGCCGATGTCGCCTCAATGAAGCCAAAGGGTGAATTCGTCGCCGCCGATCTGCGCGACCGGTTGGAAAATGGACGAAAGGTCTCTATTGAGATTCTCGAGTTTCTCGACCGGCATGGCGTGACGTTGCGCAGAGGCGATCTTCGCCGGCTAAATCCGCACCGCCTCGACCTTTTCGGGGATTCGGTCCAAGAGAATGAAGACAAGGGAAGAGAAGCGTCCCCGGTGGGGCGTCCGGACTTCAAATCCGGGTGGGGCCGTGAGACGGTCCCAGGTGGGTTCGACTCCCACTCTCCTCCGCCAGTTTCCGGAAAATCCACATGAGCGAAATGCACCCATTCATCGCCCGGTTGAGCGAGAACGCTGCCGCATGCGAGCACGAGGAACAGGAATTCCGCCGCACCATGGCTACGCGGGTCGCCACGCTCGCCGAGGCGCGCGCCTTTGCAAATCGGCGCATGAACTTGATGAAATCACTGTTCGCCACAGTCGCACAGGCCGACAGCCAAGAGATCGCGACCGCCGCAGCGGTTGCCGCATTGCGCAACCGTCTCGGTTGGCGCGACGACAGCGATGCGCGAAACGAGGTTTTGACGGAATATGCAAAGATCGCAATGGCGGCATATGCCGCTACGCATGAAGTCGAGGACGACGAGGATGAAATCGTGACGGTGTCCGTCACGCAGACGCCGAATGTGGAGGCCGCGCTTCAAGCCTTCGAAGACTGGTATGTCGAAGCACGCGGCAAGCCGTTCTGGGTGTTGTTCGAGCACTACATGCCGGAGACGCAGCTTGTCGACTTCTGAGCGTCCGAACCGTTTCGACCCATGGCTTTCCGGCGAATATCGCAGGCGCGGCGATTTCACCGTGCTCGTGGTGCTGGTCTCGATGGACGGTAGTGCGATCGAACTGTTGCGCTCGACCTTCATGAACGTCATCGGCGACGAGACACGCTGGATTGATTTGCGCGAATTGTTCGCTGGTTCCGGCGTTGCGTGGAGCGGCGCGGCATTCTTCCCGGTGAACAGCTATTTCAACGGACCGGTGCCGAACGATGTCGCACGCTCCGAATTGAAAGAACTGGAGGCGCGGCTTCGCGAAGATCGCCGCGTTCTCAATGAAGGACATTTCTTCGACCGCAAAGGCAGGCGCCTCAAGGTCGAAGAGCTCCTTCACTGACTATCGCTCAGCCATGCTGCGGCGGCTCGTTCTGAGCCTGGAACAGGCGTCCACGCTCGGCGACCAATACCAATGCGAGGGCGAACAGGCCGGCGAAGAAATATCCGGCCGAAAAGGCGCGGATCGTCCCGTCGAAGGATTGCCCGATCATCGCGCCGATAAGGCCGCCACCAGCCGTCTGCAAGAAGCCCTGCACAGATGACGCGGTGCCTGCGACATGGCCGAGCGGCTCCATTGCGAGGGAATTGAAATTCGCACCGATCCACGCGAACTGGACCATCGCGAGGGCATAGACGATCGTGAACAGCCAAAGCGGCACCGGGCCAAGCAGTGCCAGGACAAAGCCGAGCGTCGTCACTGCGAGGAAGCCGAGCAGCGCGCCGTGCGCGAGCTTGCGCATGCCGAACCGTCCGACAAGCCGGGCATTCAGATAGGACGAAATCGCCATGAAACCGGCGACGACGCCGAAGAAGACCGGAAACCAAGCGCCAACGCCGTAAAGCCCGACATAAATCTGCTGGGCGGAGTTGATGAAGCCGAACAGCGCCCCGAAAACGAAGGTCAGCGCGGCGGTATAACAGACGGCGACGCGGTTCGTCAGGACGATCCGAAAACCGTTCATGATCGAGGTAACGGTGAAGGCGCGCGTGTTTTCAGGACGGAGCGTTTCTGGCAGGCGCATGGCCGTCCAGACGAGAACCAGCGTTGACATCACGCCGATGAAGACGAAGATCCAGTGCCAGTTCGCAAACAGCATGACGACCTGACCGACGCCGGGCGCGATGACCGGAACGACCATGAACACCATGAAGACGAGGGACATGACCTCGGCCATGGCGCGGCCGCCGAAAATGTCACGAATGACTGAAATGGCGATGACACGCGTGGCCGCCGCACCCATTCCCTGAACGAAACGCAGAATCAGAAGCGCACCGAATGTGGGCGACACCGCGCAGGCGAAAGCCGCGATGACATAGACCACGAGACCCGCGAGCAGCGGATTTCGGCGGCCGAAACGATCCGACAATGGACCGAAAACGAGCTGGGCCAGACCGAAGCCGGTTATATAGGCGGTGATGACAAGCTGGCGCCGGTTCTCGTCCGGCTCGCCGAGGCTCGCCCCGATCTCCTGCAAACCGGGCAGCATGATATCGATCGCCAGCGCGTTGAGCGCCATCAGTGCGGCGGCAAGCGCTATGAGTTCATTGCGTCCGAGCGGCAGCTTGCCGGCTACCGTTGTGCGCGGAGATGTCTGATCCATCGGTTTTGATCCAGCAAGATTTCAAAGACGAAAATGCGCCGGTCAAGAACCGGCGCATTGTCTGGATTTCGATTTCGGTTCGGCGCGCCTTGCGCGCCTCCGGGTCAGGCAGCTTTTACGCTGACGCCTTTTTCGCTCATGAAAGACTGCAATTCGCCAGCCTGGAACATTTCGCGGATGATGTCACAGCCGCCGACGAATTCACCCTTCACGTAAAGCTGGGGGATGGTCGGCCAGTTGGAATAGTCCTTGATGCCCTGACGAAGCTCGTCCGAGGTCAGGATGTTGACGCCTTTATAGTCGACGCCGAGATAGTCGAGAATCTGAACCACCTGACCCGAAAAGCCGCACTGAGGGAAGCCGGGCGTTCCCTTCATGAACAGAACGACGTCGTTCGACTTCACTTCATTGTCGATGAACTGGTTGATCGCGGTCATGGATCTGCCTTTCGTCTGCCGGTTCAAGGCCGGTAGCGTAACAAAAATGGATTGCCTCTAGATAAGCGATGGGGCGGCGAATGTCGAGTTGGGGGTCAGGATCTGTTAATTTGAATTGAATGGTCGGAGCGGATTTGTGCGGATGCGCGGAGCATGGTCGCCGGAAGGCCGTAGCCTTTCAAGACCGTGTGACAATGCACCCCGTGCAAATCCGTCCGATCCGAAGGACGATCGATCTGGCGTCGATCTGCGTCGTCAAAGCCCTCGACCGGGGTGCGCTACTCGGGAATGCTGGTCTGAAGCGCGAGTGCGTGGAGGACACCGCCCATATTGCCCTTCAGCGCGTCATAGACCATCTGGTGCTGCTGGACGCGGCTCTTGCCGCGAAAGCTCTCGGCCACGACTTCAGCCGCATAATGGTCGCCGTCGCCGGCAAGATCGCGGATCGTCACCTGCGCGTCGGGAATCGCGTCCTTGATCATGCGTTCGATGTCGCGAGCGTCCATAGCCATTATGCGTGCCTTTTAGTCCATGAATTCGGGGAACCACGAGTCGTGGCGTGCCTTGAGTTCTTCAACGGATATGGCACGCGTGCCAGGCAGTTGCAATTCGCGTCCGCCCGTCTCGCCGATCCACGCGACAACGAGCCCGCGCGTCGCGCCCGCGTCCACGATTTCGCGCAAAAGCTGCTTGTCGGCACGCGGGGCGGTCAGAAGATAGCGGCCCTGATCTTCGCCGAAAAGAACCGGCGTCGGATCGCCCGGCGTCGGCAGGCTGATGGCCGCGCCGATGCCTGCCGCCATCGCCATTTCGGCGACCGCGACGGCAAGCCCGCCATCGGCAATGTCGTGGCAGGCCGTTACGCGTCCATCGCTTATCGCATCGCGTACGAAATCGCCCGCGCGGCGCTCGTGATCGAGATCAACGGGTGGCGGGGGCCCGTCGCGGCGCTCGTGAAGGTCGCGCATATAGGTGGACTGTGCCAGATGGGAGCCCCATTGCGGGCTTGCGCAGACGAGCAGGATCGCATCGCCTTCGGCCGCGAACGCGATGCGCGCCATCTTCGACCAATCGTCGATGAGGCCGACGCCGCCGATCGTGGGCGTCGGCATGATCGCCTTGCCGTTGGTCTCGTTGTAGAGCGACACGTTGCCCGAGACGATGGGAAAATCAAGCGCGCGGCATGCTTCGCCGATGCCTTTGATCGCACCGACGAGTTGGCCCATGATCTCGGGACGCTCCGGATTGCCGAAATTGAGATTGTCGGTCGCGGCAAGGGGGAGCGCGCCGGTCGCGCACAGATTGCGCCAGCATTCGGCGACCGCCTGCTTGCCGCCTTCGAACGGGTCGGCCTCGACATAGCGCGGCGTCACGTCCGACGAGAAGGCAAGCGCCTTCGTTTCATGGCCCTCGACGCGCACGACGCCGGCATCGCCGCCGGGGCGCTGCAGGGAATTGCCCTGGATCAGCGTGTCGTACTGTTCCCACACCCAGCGGCGCGAGGCGAGGTTCGGCGAGCCGATCAGCTTCAACAGCGCGTCGGCCGGGTCGATTGCCGGAAGATCGGCGAAGTCGGGCATGGCAGGCTTGGGCGTCTCGACCCATGGCCGATCATATTCAGGAGCCTCGTCGCCGAGTTCCTTGATCGGCAGGTTGGCAACCTCTTCACCCTGATGAAGAACGCGGAAGCGCAGATCGTCGGTCGTCTTGCCGACGATGGCGAAGTCGAGACCCCATTTTTTGAAGATCGCCTCGGCCTCGGCCTCTTTTTCGGGGCTGAGCACCATGAGCATGCGCTCCTGGCTTTCCGATAGCATCATCTCATAGGCCGACATGCGCTCTTCACGCACAGGAACGGCATCAAGCTGAAGCTCGATGCCGAGATCGCCCTTCGCACCCATTTCGACGGCCGAGCAGGTGAGACCCGCCGCGCCCATATCCTGAATGGCGATGACCGCGCCGGTCTTCATCAGTTCGAGGCATGCTTCGAGAAGGCACTTCTCGGTAAACGGGTCGCCGACCTGAACGGTAGGGCGCTTTTCCTCGATGTCGTCGTCGAACTCGGCCGAAGCCATCGTCGCCCCGCCGACACCGTCGCGACCCGTCTTGGCACCGAGATAAACGACAGGCAGGCCGACGCCCTTGGCCTGCGACAGGAAGATCTTGTCGGTATCTGCAAGTCCGGCGGCAAAGGCGTTGACCAGGCAATTGCCGTTATAGCTGGCGTCGAACTCGACTTCGCCGCCGACGGTCGGCACGCCGAAGGAATTGCCGTAGCCGCCGACGCCGGCCACAACGCCTGCGACGAGATGCTTCGTCTTCGGATGGTCCGGTGCGCCGAAGCGCAGCGCGTTCATCGCCGCGACGGGACGCGCGCCCATCGTGAACACATCGCGCAAAATGCCGCCGACGCCCGTCGCCGCGCCCTGATAAGGCTCGATATAGGACGGGTGGTTGTGGCTCTCCATCTTGAAGACGACGGCCTGACCGTCACCGATATCGACGACACCGGCATTCTCGCCCGGTCCCTGAAGCACGCGTGGACCTTTTGTCGGCAGCGTCTTCAGCCACTTTTTGGAGGATTTGTACGAGCAGTGCTCGTTCCACATCGCCGAAAAGATGCCGAGTTCGGTGAAGGTCGGTTCGCGTCCGATCAGGTCCAGAATGCGCTGATACTCGTCCGGCTTCAAACCGTGGGAAGCGATCAACTCATCGGTGATCGGGATCGAATTCGAAATGGTCACGCGGAACGTCTCCGTCAGGCGGGGCGAGAGCAGGTGGTGGCGCCCGACGCCCATCTGGTGATGTCGGACGAGATACGGTCGGATTCGGACCCGCCGTCGATCAGCGGGCCGAACGTATTGATACGGGCCGGGCTGCCGGACGCTTCGACGACGAGCTTCGGCAGGCCGCCGATATTGCCACGCGGCACTGCAAGGATGCGCGGCTTGCCCGAATGCGACGTCAGTTCCGGGGACATGATAAGGTCCGAAAAGCGGGGATCGCCGGCTCTGAACCAGCAGCGCTGTGCGGCGACCGCAACACGCTCCATGGTCGACAGCGCGGACGCATCACCGGGCTGCGAAGCCGTTTCGGCTATAGGAGCCGAAGCGCGGCAACCCGAAAGCGCGAGCGCGACTGCGACCGCAGCGAATACAGCCCTCACGCCGCCCGCCCGAGCGCGGCCTCGAAGAGCGCGCGACCATCCGAGCCGCCATGCGCGTCCTCGATGAGGTTTTCGGGATGCGGCATCATGCCGAGCACATTGCCCTTGTCGTTTACAATGCCTGCGATGTCGTTGAGCGAGCCGTTCGGATTGGTGCCGTCCGCATAGCGGAACGCAACCTGACCCTCACCCTCGATGCGTGCAAGCGTTTCGGCATCGCCGAAATAATTGCCATCGTGATGCGCGATGGGGCAGCGGATGACTTGGCCCTGCTCGTAACGATCGGTGAAGCGGGTCTGAGTATTTGCGACTTCGAGCTTCACTTCGCGGCAGACGAATTTGAGCGAGGCGTTGCGCATCAGCGCGCCGGGCAGAAGTCCAGCTTCCAGCAAAATCTGAAAACCGTTGCACACGCCCATGACCGTGACGCCCTTGGCCGCTTTTTCCGCGACGGCGCGCATGACCGGCATGCGTGCGGCAATCGCACCGCAGCGCAAATAGTCGCCATAGGAAAAACCGCCGGGGATGACGATCAGATCGACATCGGGAATCTCGTTGTCGGTCTGCCATACGGTAACCGGCGGCTTGCCGCCGATCTTCGTCAGCGCAGCGATCATGTCGCGGTCGCGATTGAGGCCGGGAAGGAGGACGACGGCTGATTTCATGGTCTCACCGGAAGATTTGCGGGGCGATGTGCCGATAGGCAAGGTCTCCGACGCGGCGCGCCTCGTCCCGGCTGGCGCCCACGCCGCGCATCAGGAGCAGAATTTCGTCCTGATAGAGCGCATAAGTATTGGAATAGGTGCCTTCGAAAACCTTGACGTCGTTGACGAAGCCGACAGCGCCCTTCAAGTCGGCGATACGCACGCCGTAGCATTCGGCCTCCGTGTCGCGCGCATTCGCTTCGCAGCCTTCCATCATCGTCTGCGTGGTGACGTTTCCGTCGCGAATGCCGGCCTCTGTCGTATCGTCGGCCTCAAGCAACTGAACGTCGATGGCGGTGAAGTCGTCGCATTCGGCGCAGGCGATGACCAGCCGCTCGGCCTCGGCCTGCACGTCCCATTCGGAGGAGGGGAAAGCATCCATATTCACATTGCGCAGATCGTCCGCCGGCATTTGCGCAAACGCAGGCGAACATGCGAGCGCTGCCAGCACCGCGCCCGCCGTCAAGTTCCGCGCATAGCCGATACCTACGCTCATCGAACCTCGACCGCGTAGTTTTCGATGACCGTATTGGCGAGGAGCTTGTCGCACATGGCCCTGAGCTCCGATTCGGCTCTAGCGCGGTCGGCACTGTCCAGCTCGATGTCGAACACCTTGCCCTGCCGAACCTGACCGACGCCATCGAAACCGAGCGCGCCGAGCGCGCCTTCGATCGCCTTGCCCTGAGGGTCGAGAACGCCGTTCTTGAGCGTAACGGTGACGCGCGCTTTGATCACTTCGAACTCCAGAAATTAGTGCGGCTTGCCCTTGCCGTTACCAGTCGAAACCAGAACGGGGCCTGACGGGCGAGGCGGCTCGTTCTCGTTCATGATGCCCAGACGTCGCGCAACTTCCTGATAGGCCTCGACGAGGCCGCCCATGTCGCGGCGGAACCGATCCTTGTCGAGCTTGTCCTGGGTGGACACGTCCCACAGGCGGCACGAATCGGGTGAAATCTCATCCGCGACGACGATGCGCATCATGTCGCCTTCATATAGGCGACCGCATTCGATCTTGAAGTCAACGAGCTGGATACCGACGCCGAGGAACAGCCCGGAAAGGAAGTCGTTGACGCGAATGGCGAGCGCCATGATGTCATCGAGTTCCTGCGGGGCGGCCCAGCCGAACGCCGTGATATGCTCTTCCGAAACCATCGGATCGTCGAGCGCGTCAGCCTTGTAGTAGAATTCGATGATCGAGCGGGGCAGGACGGTGCCTTCCTCGATTCCGAGGCGCTTTGCGAGCGAGCCGGCCGCGACATTGCGCACGACGACTTCGAGCGGAATGATCTCGACTTCCTTGATGAGTTGCTCGCGCATGTTCAGCCGGCGGATGAAATGCGTCGGAATACCCATCTTGTTCAGATGGTTGAAGATGTGTTCGGAAATGCGGTTGTTGAGCACGCCCTTGCCGTCGACGACCTCATGCTTCTTCTTGTTGAAGGCTGTGGCGTCGTCCTTGAAGAACTGGATCAGCGTGCCGGGCTCTGGGCCTTCATAAAGAATCTTGGCCTTACCCTCGTAAATGCGGCGGCGACGGTTCATGGCGGTCTCTGGTCTCGGTGGCCGGAGCGAAAGGGTCCGGCAGCCTTCCGTGTGCAGGAATTGCGCACGGTACTGAACTCGCCCGCTCTCTAGCGCAATAGGCCTCCGCGCTCAATCATGAAAAAAGCCCTGCCCACAAGGGCAGAACCGGCAATTCCACTTCAACCTTCGAACATCGCGTCCCATATTGACCCGACAGCGACCGTCTGGTCTGGTCGCGTAACGCAAGCAGAACGAGGTTTTGTCGATGAGCTTCAAGGATCGTGAAGAAGGTTTCGAGCGCAAATTCGCCCATGACGAGGAACTGAGGTTCCGTGCCATGGCGCGCCGCAACAAGCTGCTTGGCCTGTGGGCGGCCGAAAAGCTGGGCAAGAGCGGCGACGACGCGGATGTCTATGCGCGCGAAGTGGTTGCTTCCGATTTCGAGGAAGCGGGCGATCACGATGTCTTCCGCAAGATCCGCAAGGATTTCGATGCCGGCGGCGTGACGCAGTCGGATCACCAGATCCGGCGCACGATGGAAGAGTTGCTCGCAACTGCCATCAGCCAGATCGAAGCATCGTGAGCCTCGCCGCGCGTCTCAAGGCCGGCGAAGCCATATTCACGGCCTGGTCGGCGATTCCCGACGCGATCACCGTCGAAGCGCTTGCTGCCACGGCATTCGATGCCGTGACGCTCGACATGCAGCATGGCGGCCATCACGAAGACAGCGTGCTGCGCAGCCAATTGCCGATCATCGCGGCGGGAAAGCATCCCGTCGTGCGCATTCCTGTCGGCCGCTTCGACATGGCGAGCCGTGCGCTCGACTTCGGAGCCGAGGCCGTCATCGCACCGATGGTCAACTCGGTCGCGGACGCGCAGGCTTTCGCCGCGGCGATGAAATATCCGCCCATCGGGCAGCGATCGTGGGGTCCCACTTTCGCCATGTCACGACGGCGCGCGCCGGATATGGCTGCGTGGCTTCGGGACGAAAACGACGCGACGCTGGCGTTTGCCATGATCGAGACGAGGCAGGCGCTCGACGTGCTGGACGGTATTCTGGCCGTGCCCGGCATCGATGGCGTTTTCGTCGGTCCCGCCGATTTTTCGATCGCATGGGCCAATGGCGAGACGATCAATCCTTCATTACCTGACATGATGGACACGGTCGGCGAAATCGCCGCGCGAGCAACGGCCGCCGGAAAACTGGCCGCGATCTATGTCGTCGATCCGGCGCTCGGCTCGCGTTTTCGCGGTATGGGCTACCGTTTCCTCGCTATGGGAGCAGAAGCGCGACTGATGACGCTCGGCGCGCAATCGCTTCTCAATGTAGCTAAGGGCTGAGATTTGAGACGAACTTCGCGAAGGTCAACGTGCCCTCCGGCCATGGGCCGTGCCCCGACTCGGCGTTGATGTGGCCCGATTCGCCAGCGTCGATGAAGAGAGAACCCCAGGCGGCCGCGATGTCTTCGGCGACGTTGAAGTCGCAAAACGGATCGTTGCGGCTCGCCACGGTGATCGACGGAAACGGGAGCGGATCGCGCGGGTATGGCCCGAACGTCATCAGATGGCGCGGACGAATATTCGGGTTGGCGACATCGGGCGGTGCGACGAAGAATGCGCCCGCAATCTTGTCCTCGAATTCCGGCACGGCCTGAATGGCTGTCGCGACTCCGAGCGAATGAGCAACCAGTACGACCGGCTTTTCCGCGCGTCGCACTTCCTCGACCAAGCGCTCTTTCCAGTCTTCAAAAACGGGTTTTGACCATTCCGCCTGCTCGACGCGGCGCGCGCTGGACAGCTTCGCCGCCCATCGGGTCTGCCAATGATCGGAGCCCGAATTCATATAACCGGGGATGATGAGAATTTCGGCGTCTTTCGCTTTCATGGCGCGGCATGTAGCCAGCAAGAGGCGATTTCGCAACCGCAGGCGTGTGTTTCTTTTTGTTGAACGAGCTGTCTTTGCGATAGCGATTGCATTGAACGGTGGCGATGGTGATCTTTGATCGCGAATGCGGGTTGCGCCGCACAGGAGATCATCATGACCGAACTGCCATTTTCTGCCACCACGCCTACACATATCGCCAAAGTCGGCCTCAAGGCCCGGGATGCGGAGACGCTTGCTGCGTTTTATCGAAACCTGCTCGGCCTCGATGAAAAGGCGCGCCGCGACGGTACGATTATCCTTGCGGCGGGCGATCGCGAATTGCTGGAAATCGAGAACACACCGTCCGCGAAGCCCGATGATCCGCGCAGCGCCGGCCTGTTTCATACTGCCTTTTTGATGCCGACCCGACGCGATCTTGCGCGCTGGGTCCATCATGCCAGCGAAAGCCGGTTACCGATAAGCGGCGCGTCAGATCATCTTGTCAGCGAGGCGCTTTATCTGAACGATCCCGAAGGAAACGGAATCGAGATCTACGCCGATCGGCCGAAGGAAGACTGGACGCATGAAAATGGCGGGATCGCCATGGCGACGAACCGGCTCGATATCGACAATCTGCTGGGCGAAATCGACCAGGATACGCCTGAATGGAAAACGGCCCCGAACGCTATGGTTGTCGGTCATGTCCATTTGCGGGTGGGCGATCCGCGCGTGGCGGAAGAGTGGTGGCACTCTGAGCTCGACTTCGACACGATGACGAAATACGGCTCACAAGCTGTGTTTCTCGCCTCGGGCGGCTATCACCATCATATCGGTGCGAATACCTGGCAGAGCGCCGGGGCGGGCTTGCGCGATGACGACCGGGCTGGTCTGTCCTTCGTCGAACTCGCTTCGCGTGACCACGCGCCATTTTCAAAGCAAGATCCGTGGGGAACGGAGATTCGCGTCACTTCAGCCTGACCTGCAAAAGAAGAAGTCCGCGTCAGGGGAAACGCGGACTTCTTTATGGAGGTCTTCTCAATCTTGCCGCGCCGGTGAGGGGAGCCGTGCGGCTGTGCATCAAAAATGCACCGTCACCGATTAGGTTCCCACACTTGGCTGGTTTCGCGAATTCACAAGGGTGTGAGCGGTTCAGCCAAAGACGCGTTTGAAGATCGTGTCGACGTGCTTGGTGTGGTAGCCGAGATCGAATTTCTCGCGAATTTCATCTTCCGGCAGCGCCGCGCGCACATCGGTATCCTTGAGCAGTTCCTCGAGGAAATCGGCTCCCTGTTCCCACACCTTCATGGCGTTGCGCTGGACGAGGCGGTAGGCGTCCTCGCGGGACACACCGGCCTGCGTCAGCGCCAGAAGCACGCGCTGGCTCATGACGAGGCCGCGGAACTTGTTCATGTTCTTCAGCATGTTGTCGGGATAAACGACGAGTTTTTCGATCACGCCGGCAAGGCGGTTGAGGGCGAAGTCGAGCGTGATGGTCGTGTCCGGTGCAATCCCGCGCTCGACGCTGGAATGCGAAATATCGCGTTCATGCCAAAGCGCCACGTTTTCAAGCGCGGGCGTCACCGACATGCGCACGAGGCGGGCGAGGCCCGTCAGGTTTTCCGTCAGCACGGGATTGCGCTTGTGCGGCATGGCCGACGAGCCCTTCTGGCCGGGCGAGAAATATTCTTCGGCCTCAAGGACTTCGGTGCGCTGCATGTGACGGATTTCGATCGCGACGTTTTCGATGGACGAGGCGATGACGCCGAGCGTGGCAAAGAACATGGCGTGGCGGTCGCGCGGGATCACCTGCGTCGAGATCGGCTCGGGCGTAAGGCCAAGCTGGGCGCAGACATGCTCCTCCACGAAGGGCTCGATATTGGCGAATGTGCCGACCGCTCCTGAAATCGCGCCCGTGGCGATCTCGGCGCGCGCGGCGACGAGGCGGTCGCGTCCGCGCGCCATTTCGGCATAAAAGCGCGCGAAGGTCAGGCCCATCGTCGTCGGCTCAGCATGGATACCGTGGCTGCGGCCGATGCGAACGTCGTCCTTGTGCTCGAATGCGCGCTTCTTCAGCGCGGCGAGCACGCGATCCATGTCGGCCAGAAGCAGATCGGCAGCGCGGACAAGCTGGATGTTCAAGGTGGTGTCGAGCACGTCCGACGACGTCATGCCCTGATGAATGAAGCGCGAATCCGGTCCAACGAACTCGGCCAGATGGGTCAGGAAGGCGATCACATCATGCTTGGTCTCGCGCTCGATCTCGTCGATGCGCTCGACATCGAATTTTGCTGTGCCGCCTCGTTCCCAGATCGTCTTCGCCGCTTCCTTGGGAATGACACCGATTTCGGCCAACGCGTCGCAGGCATGCGCCTCGATCTCGAACCAGATGCGGAACTTGGTTTCGGGAGACCAGATTGCGACCATTTCGGGCCGCGAATAGCGCGGGATCATCGACATTTCCTGAGTTGGGATGCGGGATGGCCGCTCCCTAACAGACGCAGCCGCTCGGCTCAACGTGCAAAGCGCGCGGACCAGCTCGGCATGAGGTCGCCATCGAACGAGGTAGCTGCATGAACGCCGCGTGCGATGGCGCGTGCCATGGTCGCGGCGGCAGCGGCGTGGAAATCCATTTCTTCCGCCGGATCGAGCGCGCGGCCTGCCGTTCCAGTTGCCATCGAGAACACAAGATCGCCGTCATGCGGCGTGTGCGCGGGCCAGATTGCACGCGCGAAACCGTCATGGGCCGAGACGGCGAGACGCTTCGCGGCCGCCTTGGTAAGGATCGCGTCGGTGGCGATGACCGCAATCGTGGTGTTGGCTCCGTCGAGCGCGTCGCCGAACTTGAGGCGGACGGTTTGCGCATCGCCCGGCATGGACGCGGGCAAACCCAAACCTCCGAATTCGTCGCCGATTTCGAACGGCGCTGCCCAAAAGTGCCTTGTATTGCCGATCGTCGTCGCGCCGACCGGATTGGCCGCGACGAGCGCGCCGATGGTGATGCCGCCCGGCAATACAGTGGAGGCAGAGCCGAGACCGCCTTTAAGACCGGCGGTCAGCGCGCCGAAGCCGGCACCAGCGCTGCCGATCGCGAAATCGGCCGCCGCAGCCTCGACCGCTGCATAACCCATCTCGCGATAAGGCGCATAACGGCCCCAATCCTTGTCGCCGCCATTGATGAGATCGAAGAGGATCGCGGCCGGTACGATGGGCACGATCGCATCGCGCACGGCAAAGCCGACGCCGCGTTCGCGCAACGCTGCCTGCGCGCCGGATGCGGCATCCAGTCCAAAGGCCGAGCCGCCTGACAGGACGAGACCGTTGACGGTCTGAACAGAATTGTGCGGCTCAAGAAGGTCCGTCTCGCGCGTTCCCGGAGCGCCGCCGAGTACTTTGCAGCTTGCGACTGCCGGCTCGTCGGGCAGAACGACCGTTACTCCCGATTTGAGCGCGGCGTCGTGAATATTGCCGACCTTCAGCCCGCCGACATCAGTGATCAGATTGCGCGGGCCGGCCTTGAACATCAGTCCTCGACCGCGACGAAATCGGAACCGTCATAACGATAGACGCGGTAGAGATTGCCTTGCATGTCTCCTTTTGCGTCGAAGGTGACCTGGCCGAGGACCGTTTCGAAGCTGCCGGTGGCAATGGCGTCGGCAAGGTTGCCATCTTGCAAAGTGGCTTCCACCACGATTTCGACGGCCGCCTCGGTCGGCAGGAAATATCCGTGCCGTTCGGCCGATATCTCGCTTTGCTGCGCGGCATCGTCCGCCCATCTCGTCGCGGCGATCATGATGACGCCATCCGGCAGGTCGGTTTCGCCCGGCGCGGCGCGCAGCGCTTCGCCGCCGGCGATTTCGAGGTCGTAGTCGAGGCCTTGCGCGTCGCGCGCAATGATCGCGATGTCCTCGCGGTCACCGCCGACGAAGACGTGTGTTGCGCCGGAACGGCGAAGGCGACCGACAAGACCGATCTGGTTGTCGAGCTGCGGCCGGAACGTATCGACGAAGACCGGCGAGAGGCTGGATTGTTCGGCGGCGTTGCGTATCGCCTCGGCCAGTTCGCGCCCGTAGATCGTACCGTCGTCGATGATCGCGAACAGGGTCTCGCGCCAGTTTTCCACGACGTAGCGCGATGCAGCCTCGTGCTCGCCGGCGGCGCGCGGTCCGAGCCTGAAGACCTGCCAGCCGGTACGCTCGCGTCGGTCTGTCAAACTGTCGGTGCGCACGCCCGTCGCGATGACGGGAATGCCGGCTTGCGTGAGGATCGGCAGGGCCGCTTCGATTGCCGGTGTGCAAAGATATCCCACCACTGCATTTACCTGCGCTTCCACGAAGGCGCGTGCGGAACGCTCGCCGCCTTCGGTGGTGCAGCCATCGTCCTTAACGAGGATGTCGGCTTCAAGCCGTGCGGCAGCGGCCCGCGCGCCAGCTTCCATCTGCGCCGCCAGAAGCGGTGACGTATCGCCGAGCGGCACGGACAAGCCGATCTGGCCCTCGGCGGCGGCTGGCATGGCCACGAGCAGGCTTGCGAAAAGGAGGAAGTTTGCCGGGCCGTGCCGCATGAGCCGTATCGGGTACAGTGAAGGTGCGTTCACAGGTAAAGGGTGGCGGGCAGCCGCGCAACCGGCTAATCGGGTTGTGGCCGCTTGTGAGAAGCAGGCGGCAACCTATATGCGGCGAAACGAAGAAGGGGCGGCGGTGCTCGACAAGCGACAAGTGGATTCGCAGCTTTATCGCGACGCGATGAGCCGTTTCGGCGGCGCGGTTCATATCGTGACGACGGACGGGCCGGCCGGCCGGCGCGGCGTTACGATCATCGCGGGCTGTTCCGTTTCCGACGAGCCGCCGACGGTGCTCGTCTGCCTCAGCCGCGTGAAGCCGGAGAACGACGTCTTCGCCGAGAACGGCGTGTTCGCACTCAATACGCTCGCTGCCGAGCACAAGCCGCTTGCCGACGCTTTTTCGGGCCTGACGAAGCTCACCCAGGAAGAGCGTTTCGCGCTCGGCGAATGGGAGAGCGTTTCGACCGGCGCGCCCGTTTTGACCGGTGCGCTCACATCCTTCGACTGCCGTATCGTCGAGACCAAGGATGTCGCCACGCACCGAATACTTTTCGGTGAAGTGACAGGCATCAGGATCGGCGATAGGCTCCAGCCCCTGATTTATCAGGATCGGCGATATCACATCCTCGAAGCCTGATTTTTCGTCGGAGACATCATGCCGACCAGTGCAAAGCCTTTGCCCGGTTCCATCGACGAGACGCTCGAAATGCTTTCGGGTGCGGGCTATGTCGGTGATCGTGCGCTGGCGACTGTTCTTTTCCTTAGTCTCAAGATGGGACGACCGCTCTTTCTCGAAGGCGAGGCGGGTGTCGGCAAAACCGAGATAGCGAAGGTTCTGGCATCGGCGCTCGGCCGCAGGCTAATCCGGCTGCAATGCTATGAAGGGCTCGACGTTTCCTCCGCCGTCTATGAATGGAATTACGCGGCGCAGATGATCGAAATCCGCATGGAGGAGGCGGCGGGCGAAGTGCGGCGCGACGCGATGGAGCGCAACGTCTTTTCCGAGAAATATCTGGTTCGCCGCCCGGTGCTCGACGCGTTGAGCGGGGAGGCGGGCGCGGCGCCGGTCTTCCTGATCGACGAACTCGACCGCACCGACGAGGCATTTGAGGCGTTCCTGCTGGAAATCCTCTCCGATTTTCAGGTCACAGTTCCCGAGCTTGGCACGATCAAGGCGAAGGAACCGCCGCTCGTCGTCATCACGACCAACCGTACCCGCGAAATCCACGACGCGCTGAAGCGGCGCTGCCTTTACCACTGGGTCGACTATCCCAATGCCGAACGAGAACTGGAAATCGTCGCGCGCAAGGTGCCGCAGGCGAACCAACGCCTTTCGGAAGAAGTCGTCGCCTTCATCCAGCGTCTTCGGCAGATAGATTTGTTCAAGGTGCCGGGCGTGGCGGAGACGATCGACTGGGCAAGCGCGCTGACCGAGCTTGACAAACTGGCGCTCGATCCCGAAACGATCTCGGACACGATCGGGGTGATCCTCAAATATCAGGACGATATCGCCCGCATCTCCGATGGCGAAGGCCGGCGCATTCTTTCCGAGGTGAAGGCGGAACTGGCCGCCGCGGCGGAGTAGATGGGCGCGACCGGCGAAGCGCAGGCCGACGGTCGCATCGCTGACAACATCGTCTATTTCGCGCGCTCGCTTCGTGCGGCCGGCATGCGGGTCGGTCCGGCGGCGGTCAAGGACGCCATCGAAGCCGTGCTTGCTGCGGGCATCGGCACACGCGAGGAATTCTACTGGACGCTCCATGCCGTTCTCGTGAATCGGCGCGAGGATCACGCCACCTTCGATGAGGCGTTCCGGCTTTTCTGGCGTTCGCGCGAACTGGTCGAGAAGATGATCGCGATGTTCTCGCCGGTAGCGCCCGACATGCGCGAACGATCGAAACCGAGACCTGCCGAAAACCGCGCTGCGGAGGCGCTTTTCGGCCGTAACGAGCGACAGACGACGCCGGAAGCGCCGGAGATCGAATTCGACGCGCGGTTTTCCGTCTCCGGGAACGAGGTTCTGCGGGCAATGGATTTCGCGCAGATGAGCGCGAGCGAACTCACTGATGCCCGCAAGACAATCTCGCGCCTTTCTTTGCCTGCCGATCGGATTGCGACGCGGCGCTTCAGACCCGACCCACGCGGTGCGCGCACCGATCCGCGCGCAATGATGCGCCATGCGCTGCGAACGGGCGGCGATCTTGTGTTGCCGCGTTTCAAGTCCGTGCGGACCGTGCATCCGCCTCTCGTCGTGCTCGCCGACATTTCAGGCTCGATGAGCCAGTATTCCCGTATCTTTCTGCATTTTCTTCATACGCTGAGCGAAAAACGGGCCCGTGTTCACACCTTCGTATTCGGCACGCGTCTGACGAACCTGACGCGCCAGATGCGCCAACGCGATCCGGACGAGGCGCTCGCGCAGGCAACGGCGGTCGTAAAGGACTGGTCCGGCGGTACGCGCATCGGCGAAACGCTGCACGAGTTCAACCGGTTTTGGTCGCGCCGTGTGCTGGGGCAGGGCGCGACGGTGCTGCTCATCACGGACGGGCTCGAACGCGATGATACAGTGCTGCTCGCGCGCGAAATGGAGCGTCTTCACAAGTCCTGCCGGCGCTTGATCTGGCTCAATCCCCTGTTGCGGTTCGATGGGTTCGAGCCGCGTGCGCGCGGCGTGCGAGTCATGCTCGACCATGTCGACGAATTTCGCGCGGTCCATTCGCTCGACGCCCTTGGCGATCTCGTCAAGGCGCTGTCGGGCGACGTGAAACGTGGCGGCACCCTTGGCAAGAAGCAGGTCGCGTGACCATATCCAATGCCAAGGAGGATCGTGCGATGACCATGACCGACGATCTGGGACGAAACAGCGATCCGCTGGCGATCGCACAGCTTTGGGCCACAGAAGGCCGCAAGGTCGCCTTGGCGACAGTCGTCGAAACGTGGGGCTCCGCGCCACGTCCGGTTGGTAGCCATCTGGTGATCGACGATGAGGGGAATTTCGAGGGTTCCGTTTCGGGCGGCTGCGTCGAAGGGGCTGTCGTCACCGAAGCTATGGATGTAATCGTCGGCGGTGCGGCCAAGACGCTCGAATTCGGTGTTGCCGACGAAACCGCTTGGCAGGTTGGCCTGTCCTGCGGCGGCCGCATCAAGGTCCATGTCGAGCCGGTTGCTTGATCATGGAAGTCGGTGTCCTGACAACGCTTAACACTGAACGCGCCGCGCGCCGGGCAGTGATCCTGGCAAGCGATTTCGAAAACGCCTCGACGACCCTTTACCGTGAAGCCGACAGGCAGGATGGCGCGCTTGGCGCGGCACTGGCAAGCGCCTTCGATTCCGGCAAATCCGGCCTCGTCGAAGTCGATGGGCGCAATCTGTTCCTCAACGTCCATTTGCCGCCGGCACGGCTCGTCATTATCGGCGCGGTTCATATCAGCCAGGCGCTGGCCCCCATGGCACGGATCGCAGGGTTGGACGTGGAGATCATCGATCCGCGAACCGCCTTTGCGACGCCGGAGCGTTTTCCCGATACGGTTTTGAACGCAGACTGGCCGGAAACGGTTGCTTCCGGGCGACCTTTTGATGCCTTTACCGCGCTGGTAGCGGTGACGCATGACCCAAAAATCGACGATTGGCCGATCGAAGCCGCGCTGCGAGCGGACGCTTTCTATGTCGGGGCGCTCGGCAGCCGTAAGACACATGCGAAGCGGATCGATCGGTTGGCGGAAAAAGGACTTTCGGACGAACAGATCGCGCGCATTCACGCACCTGTCGGATTGCCTATCGGCGCCGCTACCCCCGCGGAGATCGCCGTGGCAGTGCTCGCCGAAGTGATCCAGTCGCTTCGCTCGCGCGGAAAGCGACAGGCGGAGCGCGCAGCGTGAAGTTCGGGCCCGTCGATATCGAGGCGGCCCAAGGCACGATCCTCGCGCACTCCCTTGTCATTGAAGGCAACCGTTTCAGAAAGGCGCATCGCCTTTCGGCTGAGGATGTCAAAACGCTGGCGGCTTCTGGCGTACGTTCGGTCATAGCCGCTCGCCTCGAAGCCGGCGATCTCGATGAGAATCGTGCGGCCGCCGAACTGGCAGCGGCCATGTCGGTGCGCGGCGTGGATATACGCGAGGCTACAACGGGACGCGTCAATATCCATGCGGCGCAACCGGGCGTCTTCGCGGTCGACGAAGCGCGGATCAATGCGCTCAACGCTGTTGACCCGGCGATTACGATCGCGACCTTGCCGCGCTTCGAGCGCGTTCAGGCGGGCCAGATGGTAGCGACCATCAAGATCATTCCATTCGGGGTCGCCGAAACGGCGGTCGCACAAGCTGTCGCGGTCGCGCGATCGGGTGAGGTTTTCGCGGTCGAGGGGTTTCAGGCAGCACGTGTGGGGCTCATTCAGACGACGCTGACCGGCGTGAAGCCGAGCGTTCTCGACAAGACCGCCCGTGTTACAGACGAGCGGCTTGCACGTTCGGGCAGCGAAATCGTTCATGAAGTGCGCGTCCCGCATGACGAACTTGCGCTTGCCGATGCCATCGGAGCAATGTGTTCAAGCTGCGATTTGATGCTGGTCTTCGGCGCATCTGCGGTTTGCGATGCCGATGACATTATACCCGCCGCGATCCGGCGTGCGGGCGGACGTGTCGAGCGCACGGGAATGCCTGTCGATCCCGGTAATTTGCTTGTCCTTGGCGAACTGGATGGCAAAACGGTCATCGGCGCGCCCGGTTGCGCGCGCAGCGCAAAAACGAACGGTTTCGACTGGGTTCTCGACCGGATACTCGCTGGTATCGATGTCACCAAGGACGATATCGCGCGCATGGGCGTCGGAGGACTCTTGATGGAAATCCCGCAGCGGCCGCAGCCACGCGAAACGACCGGCGGGTCGGGCAGGGCGGTCGTTCACGCCGCCATTCTCGCCGCTGGTCGCTCAAGCCGCATGGAAGGGCCGAACAAGCTTTTGGCGGAGTTCGACGGCGTGCCCTTGATCCGGCGGGTCACGGAGGCGGCGTGCAAGGCGCGGGTGGCGCGCGCGCATCTCGTCGTCGGGCACCAACGGGACCGGATCGCCCAGGCGGTCGAAGGGCTGGAAATCGACATCGTCGAGAATCCTGATTACGCGGACGGACTTTCCACCTCGCTGAAGGCCGCGGCACTGGCGATGCCGGCCAAGGCCGACGGCATTCTGGTGGTGCTGGGCGATATGCCCGGCGTCACGGCACAGATTCTCAACCTGATGATCGAGGCTTTCGAGCGATCCGGTGGCTCGGCGATCGTACGCGCCACACATGCGGGCAAGCGCGGCAATCCCGTCCTCCTTCCGCGTGCGCTGTTCGCACAGATCGAGAAGATCGAGGGCGATGTCGGTGCGCGTCACCTCGTCGAGAACTCAGGGCTGCCGGTCGTAGATATCGAACTGGGCGAGGCGGCGAGCCTCGATCTCGACACGCAAGACGCGGTTCGCCAGGCAGGCGGGCGGATCGTGGAGGGCGCGTGATGCGCGTTGCCATGGCATTGGCGATGTTCCTCGCGAGCATCGCACCGGCGGCGGCCGATTTGCTCTCGCCCTTCAAGGATCGGCTTTTCGCGCTTCCCGCAACGCTCGAAACCACCGACAATGGTGCCCGGATCGCGGTCGACTATCGCGAAATGCGCGACATTAATGGGCGCGATGAAATCCCCGAGCGCCGCGCGCACGCCGCTTATGTCGATCTCTCCGTCAGGCGCGCGCAGCGCGATGCGGTGATCGAAACCTCCGCGGGGCCAGTTCGGCATATCGCGGTCGGGCAACCCGATAATGCGCGCCTCATCGTCGTCTATCTGCACGGGCAGGGCGGCAATCGAGGGCAAGGTGCGGACGATTTTTCGTTTGGCGGCAATTTCAACCGCATCAAGAATCTGAGCGCGAAAAACGGCGGGCTTTATCTTTCGCCGGACTTTGCCGATTTCAGTTCGGCAGGGGCGGGGCAGGTGGCGGCCATGTTGGCAACATATGCGGCATTGTCGCCGCAGGCACCCATCTTCGTCGCGTGCGGGTCGGCCGGTGGGGCTATCTGCTGGCAACTGGCACAGAACGAGAGCCTGACGAATCGACTGGGCGGATTTTTGCTTCTCGGATCGCATTGGGACGAGCGCTTTTTGCGAAGCAGCGCCTTTCGGGCACGCGTTCCGGTCTATTTCGGGCACGGCAGCCGCGATCGCGTATTTCCTGTCGAGCGCCAGGAAGCGTTCTTCCGTTCCATTCTTGCCGCTGCCCCAGGCTATCCGGCCAGAATGGTGCGGTTCGAAGAAGGCACCCACGGCACGCCTATCCGTATGACCGATTGGCGCAGTGTCATAAACTGGATGAACGACGCACGATAACCCATCGAATTACGGCGCTTCGTTGAAGTTGAGTATTTCTTGCGGGTTTATCTCGCCGTCGTAGGTGGGGTCGACTGAATATTCGACCAGAGAGAACGCGCCGTAGCGGAAAATCCAGCGACCCGACGAGGAGGCGTCGCCAACACCGCGCCATTTTTCGTTCGTCGTGATTGCTTGCGTATCGGCGTCGTATTCCGAGTTGACCAGTTCCGCACGGGTAATCCAGCCGATCTGCGTCATCTCCTGTAGTCCGGCTTCCATATCGTCGTTCTCGTAGCGGATATCGAGTTCCGGCACCGCGAAATAGACTGGCTCCGCCGATCCGTCGCCCGTGCTCATCATGTAGATATGCGTCACATTGTACGCCCCGAAATTGCAGGCGAACCTGAAAAGGTGTGCCGTACTCATCGGGTCGTCGCCCGTTTCGTGCATATACCGGAACGGAATGTCGTAGTTTTGCGCTTCGGCATCTTCGCCCATGCCTTCGCGATCGCGGCCGGTGCACCGGTCGGCAAATGTCGCCTCGAAAACACGCTCGGCCTCGATCAGCGCGGTGTTCTGTTCGGGAAGTTCGGCACCGTCAGGCGTGCAGCGCGTAGGCACGGCGTCCGGGCCGAAAGTGGCGTCTGTTTCCTCCAGCGCGCCTTCTTCTATGCCGAGCGGCGTGAATTCTTCCGGGCTGTTTGCAGGGTTCGGCTGGCGCAGCGTGTAGCAGCCCGCATAAACCGTTTGGTCGCCATTTTCGGCGACAGAGCGGATGACGACGGGAAGCTGGTAGTAGACGCTGCCAGCCGCGCCTTCCTCCGAAGCACCGCCGACGAGCACTTCAACGGACGCGGTATCGGCAAAGCCAGACGCGTAATCTTCCACGCTGTCAGCAGGAGGTTCGGCGAAATAGCTCCAGGCGCGCGCGAATTCCTTGCGTTCGATGGCGTTGTAGAGCGAACGGACAAGCGTATCCGGCGAGGACCGATCGTCGATATAGGCAGGTTGGGCACCTGCCGTCGTGCCGCACAGGATAAGAGCCGGGGCAAGAAGCCGGGAGAGCGCGCGCATGATGTAACCTCGCGAATCGTGTCTCTTCGGATCGGGCCGAGTGAGACACGGGACGCATGGAAAATCCAGCGGATCACCGAAATGTTGATTCCGACCTCAGGCCCGTCGCTTGGATGCCATGTCTCGCGCGATATGAGGGAAATCCGCAGGCTTGATGCCAAGATCGGACAGTTCGGCGCTGCTCATCGCGTTGAGGATCAGCATGCCGCGTTGCCATTGCGCATGAAGCGCTCGCGGTCGCGAAAAGAGTTCAGTCAGGATGCCCATGGATCGTCTCCGAAGTTTCGATCCTCCGAAGAGAAAATGACATCACATTCGAAGCGGGGGCAGTCGAAAATTTGCAGGGCTGCCATGCGCTTCGTCCCGACGACGGAACCTTTATTAGGAATTGATGATTAGTATCCCAGCAAAACGAGATCGGCTGGGAGGCCGGGAATGGCAGGCGGTAATGCCAAGAGCTTCGGCGATCTGCTCGACGAACTGATATCGAACGCGCCGGAGCGTGCCGAAACTGGGTCGACACCAACGCTTCAGGGCGATCTGCTTGATCAGATCGAGCGACTGCAGGGCGAAAATGCACCGCTCTTCGACCATTCCGCCCGCCGCGCCTATAGCGAGCCGACGCTCGCGCCCGAAGTGATCGAGGCGCTCGATGCGTTGATGCCCGATCTTTCCACCGACCCCGAGATCATTGCCCGCGAACTGGAAATCGGCAATCTTCGCACCGCCGCGGATTTCGACCGTGCACGCCGCCGCTTTGCATTCGCCAATCATCCGGATCGGCTGGCACCACATTTGCGCGAGCGCGCGGTGCAGCGCATGAGCATTGCAAACGGTCTGATAGACACCGCCAAAGAGGCGGCGGTCGACTGACCGCCGCCATCAAAAGTCACCAGGTGCCGGTGTTTTCCATGGACGCCCATGGCTCGGCCTTATCCTTCGCTGGACCCTTTTGCAGCAGTTCGATTGAGATGCCGTCAGGCGACTTGATGAACGCCATGTTGCCGTCGCGAGGCGGTCTGTTGATCGTCACGCCCTGATCTGAAAGTTTCTGGCAGGTCTCGTAGATGTCGTCGACTTCGAAGGCGAGATGGCCGAAATTGCGCCCGCCCTGATAGTTTTCCGGGTCCCAGTTGTAGGTAAGCTCCAGAAGCGGTGCCTTTTTGGACTTGCCCGCCTCAACGTCTTCCCTTGCGGCAAGAAAGATAAGCGTGAAACGGCCCTGCTCGCTTTCGACGCGCCGTACCTCCTGCATGCCGAACTTGTTGCAATAAAAGTCCAGGGACTCATCGATGTCCTTGACCCGAACCATTGTGTGCAAGTAGCGCATTTTCCTGTCCTTTTTCTATCCGCGTCCGTGACGGCCGGTCCGCGCTACATATGGCGGTATGCAGTGGTCGGCAACCGCAGGACGGCGATGGAACCGACAGCCGCGATGAAGTATTCCGTCGCGCTTGCTGCGAAAAAGCCACAAACAGGCCTTGCACGCACCCGAAGGCGCAGTGCTATCTTGCAGTCCAAGAATCAGGTGTGGTGTGTCTTGGAAGGGGTTCGGGCATGGGGGAAAATGCCTCGACGAAAGATATGTCGGCAGCAGGCAGTGTTTCCGATAGCGAAGGCGACGGCATGGAATTGATCGAGGCCTCTGGCGCGATCAAGTGGTTCGACGTTGCCAAGGGCTACGGGTTCATCAACGCCGACGATTCGTCTCTGGGCGACATCCTCATCCATGTGACGTGTCTGCGCCGGGACGGCTACTCGACGGCACTCGAAGGCGCGCGCGTGAACTGCATGGTTCGTCGTGGCGACCGTGGTCTTCAGGCCTTCCGTATTCTCTCCATGGATATGTCGACTGCGGTCCATCCATCCGAACAGCCAGCAGAGCGTACGCATGTCGCGGTGACGCCGGAGAGCGGGCTTGAGCGTGCGCTGGTCAAGTGGTTCAACCGAACCAAGGGGTTCGGCTTTTTGACGCGCGGCGAGGGCACGGAGGACATTTTCGTCCACATGGAAACGCTGCGCCGTTTCGGCGTGACGGAGCTGCGTCCCGGGCAGGTCGTCCTCGTGCGCTTCGGGCGTGGCGACAAAGGCCTTATGGCTGCCGAAGTTCACCCCGATATCGGGACCTTGCCGGCCCCGCACTGACACCTTCGTCATCGCGCGCCGCCAACGCCGAAGGATTTTTCCCGTGAACAAACGTATCGCAGCTTTGGCATTCGCGCTCTCGGGCGTCCTTGGAATCGCGATGCCGGTCTCGCCGGTAATCGCGCAGCCGGCCGTTGAGGGTGCTGCGATGGAGCTTCCCGTCGACGCCACATCGTTGACCTTCGAGGCGAACGGCGAGACCGTGGCATTCGAAGTGGAAATCGCCGACACGCCGGAGCGGCGTGCCCGTGGCCTGATGTTCCGCACCGATCTGCCGGAAGATCGCGGGATGCTGTTCGTATTCAACGAGACGCGTCAGGTCGGCTTCTGGATGCAAAACACGCCCCTGCCGCTCGATCTCGTCTTCATCGGCGAAGACGGCGTCGTGATTGATATTCTGCCGGGTGAACCGTTTTCCACGGCCTCGATCGATCCGGGCGAAGCGAGCCGCTTCGTCCTCGAACTTCATGAAGGCACCGCCGAACAAGTCGGTATGGTGGCAGGAACGCGGCTTAATCATCCTGCAATCGACGCCGTGGCGGATCAGTGAGCGATAGAAACGTGCAGCATTTTCATCATGACGGTTTCGACATCGCCTATATCGACGAGGGCGACCGGGACGGCGAACCGATCCTTCTCATTCATGGCTTTGCCTCAACCTATCGCATCAACTGGGTGCAGCCGGGCTGGATCCAGACGCTGAGCCGAGCCGGTTACCGCGTTATCGCATTCGATCATCGCGGGCACGGCGAGACCACGAAAAGCTACGACACATCGGTCTATACGCCTGCCGCGATGGCTTCCGACGCGGTCGCGCTGCTCGATCATCTTGGGATCGCACGCGCGCATGTGTTCGGGTATTCGATGGGCGCACGCGTTTCGGCCTTCATGGCGCTGGAATACCCCGACCGCATCGCCAGCCTGATCTTCGGCGGGCTGGGCATGGGCATGGTTGACGGCGTGGGGGATTGGGACCCCATCGCAGAAGCGCTGCGCGCGTCTTCGCTGGACGATGTTTCGCATCCGCGTGGGCGCATGTTTCGCGCATTTGCGGACCAGACGAAGAGCGATCGCGAAGCGCTCGCCGCCTGCATCGCGACATCGCGGCAGGAGCTTTCCGAAGCGGATATGGGCAAGATCGAACAGCCGACGCTCGTCGCCGTCGGGACTACGGACGATATTGCCGGCGACGCGCACAAGCTTGCGCACCTGATGCCCCATGCGACGGCTTTCGATATCATCGGCCGCGACCACATGCTTTCGGTCGGAGATCGGACCTTCAAGGCGCGCGCTCTCGAATTCCTGAAGGAACATCCGTTGTGATCGAGGAAAGGCGTATCGAATTTCGCGGGTCGGAAGACAACGCGCTTATCGGTTCGCTTTGGGATGGCGGTGGCCAGCCCGTTCTTCTTCTTCATGGCGGCGGGCAGACCCGCCACGCATGGCAGCGAACGGCGGAGCATCTGGCGGAAAAAGGCAAACGCGCCATCACCTTGGATATAAGAGGGCATGGCGAGAGCGACTGGGTGCCGTCCGGAAACTACACTTTTCTGCATTACGCCGAAGATCTGCGCACTTTGATCGTCGATCTGGAGCGCCGGTTCGGCGAGCGACCGGCGATCGTCGGCGCTTCGCTCGGCGGTCTTGCCTCGCTACTGGCGGAAAGCCGTTTCGGACCACTTATCGATTCTCTTGTCCTCGTCGATATCGTGCCGCAGATGAATCCTGCCGGCGTGGCGCGGATCATCGGCTTTATGGGATCGCGGCTGGAAGACGGATTCGGATCGCTGGAAGAAGCGGCCGACGAGATCGCCGCCTATCTGCCCAACCGCAGACGACCGCGTTCCCTCGACGGATTGGGCAAGAACCTGCGGCTGGGCGAAGATGGGCGTTTCCGCTGGCACTGGGACCCTGCCTTCGTGCGCGGTGAAACGAGCATCGATACGAATGGTGAAGCGCTTCTGACCGGTGTTCTGGAAAAGTTGCCTGAACTCGATCTGCCGATCCTGCTTGTGCGCGGGATGCAGTCGGAATTGGTCGACGAGGCCGCCGCCCGTAGCTTCGTCGCCCGGGCTGCAAATGCGCGCTATGTCGACATAGGCGGTGCGGGACACATGGTGGCCGGGGATCGAAACGATCTTTTTTCGTCCGCCGTCATCGCGTTTTTCGAGGAGCAGGCTCGCGGGCCAAGTTCGTCAGCGGCCTGAGAAACGCGGTGCGCGACGTTCCTTGAACGCTTGCCGGCCTTCTTCGTAATCATCGCTTTTGAAAGTTGCAGCACCGAGCGTGGCGGCCACTTTCATGTCTTCCGGCGATCCTGACAGGACGGCACGGATGGACGCCTTGGACGCCCTAATCGACAGCGGTGCGTTCATGGCAATGGACTGAGCGAGGTCGAGCGCTCGATCTCGCGCCGGCGCTTGATCGGTGATTTCCAGCAGAAAGCCTGTCGCAAGCGCCGTTGCGGCATCGAGTCGCCCGGCCGAGTATGTCAGGTAGCGGGCAAGCTGTGGGCCGAGCGTGTGCACGATATCGGCCATGGCATCTACCGGATACGCCAGTCCAAGCCGCGCCGCAGGCACGCTGAAAAGCGCCTCGTTCGATGCGATCCGGATGTCGCATGCGGCCGCCAGCCCGAAACCACCGCCAAAGCAGACGCCATCGATGGCCGCAATCGTTGGAACCGGACAATTGCGAATGGCGGCAAAGGCGCGTGAATTGGCGGCTTCATAGGTCGCAGCACGTTCGCCGCGCCGGGCTGTATCGAACTCGGCGATGTCCGCACCAGCGCAAAACGACCCGCCGCGACCCGTCAGAACGATAGCGCGGACGCCGTTGTCCTGCGCGGTTGCGTCGAAAATCTCCGCCAGCGCGATCCACATCGCTTCCGTCAGCGCGTTTTTCTTCTCCGGTCGCACTATTTCAACGACGAGCACATGCCCCTTGCGCTCGACGTGAAAGCCGGGCTTTACCGAGATGTCTTGAATTTCGGCCAATTGTCGCCACCTGAACGATGAATAAGGAAAACTGAGTTCAAAGAGCGTTCTGTTTGAACTACAATATTTCCACTGCCAAGCCTGACGACAGAGGTGGAAGATGACGATCTCGATGACGCCGCGCAGCCCGGCCGTGCAGCCGGTCGATCCGATCTGGAGCGCCGTGCGCGGGGAGGCGGCCGATGCGGTCGCTACCGATCCGATCCTTTCGGCATTTTTATATTCGACCATTCTCAATCAAGAGAGCCTCGAGGCGGCGGTGATCCATCGCTTGTCGGAGCGGCTCGATCATGCCGATCTCGGCGCGGATTTGATTCGCCAGACCTATGGCGAAATGCTTCGCGACAATCCGGACTGGTCGACGACGGTGCGCGTCGACATCCAGGCCTATTTCGATCGCGATCCGGCCTGCGACCGCTTCCTGATGCCGGTTCTCTACTTCAAGGGCTTCCATGCCATCCAGACGCATCGGCTGGCACATTGGCTGTGGGCGCGCGGACGCAAAGACTTCGCGCTTTATCTGCAAAGCCGCTCGTCGGCGGTGTTCCAGACCGACATCCATCCTGCCGCGATTATGGGGCGGGGCATCTTCATCGACCATGCGACCGGCCTCGTCGTTGGCGAAACCGCCGTGATCGAGGACAATGTGTCGATCCTCCACGCCGTTACGCTTGGCGGCACCGGCAAGGCTGGTGGAGACCGTCACCCGAAAATTCGCCACGGCGTGCTGATCGGCGCCGGCGCGAAAATTTTGGGCAATATCGAGATCGGCCATTGCACGAAGATCGCGGCGGGATCGGTCGTCCTGCAATCGATCGCCAACAACAAGACCGTGGCCGGCGTGCCGGGCCGTGTCGTTGGCGAGGCGGGTTGCGCGGAACCGTCACGCGCGATGGATCAGCTTTTCGGAGCCAAAGGCGTTGCCGAATAGGTCGGCCTCGGTTGAAAGAGGGCGTCCGGGCTTTACATGCGCTTCGAACGCGTGCCAGAAGCGCCTCTCTTTGAACACCAGGACCGGAGTAATTCATTGAAACCGGAAGAAATCCGTAAGCTCGACGCCTATTTCAAGCGGACGTTCAACAACCCGACGCTCGAGGTCAAAGCTCGGCCGCGCAAGGACGATTCTTGCGAGCTTTACGTGGGAGACGAGTTCCTGGGCATCATCTTCAAGGATGAGGAAGAGGGCGAGCTTTCCTACAATTTCTCGATGGCGATTCTCGACGTCGATCTCGCCTGATCAATCGGACGCCTGCAGGGCTTGCACGGCAAATGCCTGCATCGAAGCGTCCAGTTCACGCCAATCCGTCAGAAGCGCACGTGGAAAACGATAGCGCATCGACAGATTGGCTCCGACATCGATATCGCGCTCGCATGGTGCCAGCGCGGTAGCGGCCTCAGGCCCTGACAGGCATCGGGCGACAAACGGTGCGCGAAAACGCGTCGGATCGACGATCAGCATTTCGTCGCCATAGCCGGATGCCTCGATGAAGCGGTGTGCGACCAGCTCCGCTTCAACCGGTTCGGCCGGCTCCTCGATCAGCAAACGATAGATCGGATTGAGGCGCTGCGACATGTCGCGCGGCATCGATCGCGGCTCGAAGGTTGCGAAGATGATGCGATTGTCGGTGCCGGCATGGTTGAACAAACCCCGCTGCTCCTCGGAGTAGCCTTCGAGGTTCGGCCAGGACAAATAGACATCGAGTTTCCTGGCATCGCCCGAACGACGTTCGGATGCGAACCGGATCATGTTCGATGGAACTGCCAGCATCTCGCCATCGATGACGACGCCCTGAATAGTCGTATCTGTCGTGTGCCCGGCCAAGGCGATCGTGCGCCCGATCGTTTTTCCCGCATAGCTGATGCCGACCGAAAGCAGGGCCAGCGCCAGGAAGGCGTAGAACACCTTCATCATGAAATTCGCCCCGACCTGTTCGATCGTGGCATTGTCGAAACGGGTGAAATCGGTCATCGCGCACTTGCTAGGGTTTTGAAAGGCCGAGTCGGCTGCTTCAAATCTCGCCGATCATGGTAAATGCGGTGTAAAGGTGCCTGCATTCAAACGCATTGGAGGAAAGAATCTCATGGCGATCTACGAACTTGACGAGGTTGCGCCGGAATTCGAGGACCGCAATACCAACTGGATCGCTCCCGATGCTCAGATGATCGGCAAGGTTACGATCGGGCGTGATGTCGGCATCTGGTTCGGCGCTGTTCTGCGCGGCGACAATGAGCGCATCGCGATCGGTGAGGGATCGAACATTCAGGAGCACGCGGTCATGCATACCGATCCCGGCATGCCGCTGACGGTCGGCAAAGGCTGCACGATCGGCCATCGCGCGATCCTGCATGGCTGCACGATCGGCGACAATTCGCTGGTCGGCATGGGTGCGATCGTTCTCAACGGCGCGAAGATCGGAAAAAACTCGCTCGTGGGTGCTGGAGCGCTGGTAACGGAAGGAAAGGAATTTCCAGACAATTCGCTGATCGTGGGTGCGCCGGCGAAAGCCATTCGCACGATTTCAAGCGACGACGTTTTGCGCGCATCTGCGGCTTCCTATGTCGCCAACGGCAAGCGGTTCAAAGGCGGCCTGAAGCGCATCGACTGAAAAAATTGAGCCGACCCACGGGGATGGGCCGGCTCTGCCAGGTCGAACGGACGGGGAGTGGGGCTCGACCGGGCTTGTGCTGAAATCAGCGATTGACGACGCTGCCGACGAGAATGTCGCGATCGTCGGTGATCGTGACCCACATGCCGGCATGGCGAGCCGACTGGCGCTTGAGGTAGGTATATTCGGTCTCGTTCCAGCGCATGACGCGCATTTCCAGATTGTCGAGGATGAAGTCGCCCATCGAGGTGTTGACGACGAGAACGGCATGGCCGTCGCCATTCGGCTGGCGGACAACGGCAATGAGGAGGTTTGATCCGGGGACGCCCGCTTCAATGAGGCGCTTGCGCTTTTCGAGTACATAGTCTTCGCAATCGCCGAAGCCGCCGACCGGATAGGACCAGTATTCCTCGACGCCCCACATTTCCATATCGGTGCGCGGGCGTACCGATAGGTTGACCATGTTGTTCACATTGACGATTTCGGCCCACAAATCGCGGCTGAGCTCGACGGGCTTGTCAGTGCTTGCGGTTGGCTGGCATTCGTCCGGCTTGCGCTGGCAAAAATCGTAGTGACCGACGGGCTGCGTCGTCAGACCACCGACATGCATGAATGGCTGTGCCGCCGCTGCCGTTGCCGAAAACGCTACGAAGAGCATGAACGCTATTCCGCCGCGAAAATATTTTGAAGCCGCCATGTTTTTGTCTCCCCGTTCGAAGAGACAATGACAGGCTCGCATTTATTCCACGCGAAAAGTCAAGCGTATATTCGAGTAAAAACAAAGCAGAAATAGAAGTAATTTGGAAACAATACTTATTCTAATTTTCGCGTTATCGGCGACTTATAATTAACCATGCTGCGGTTGCGCAAAACAAAAAGGCCGGCACATGGCCGGCCTTGCAAGCGTGATGTCTGGTGGAGCTACTGGCTCGTAAAGGCGGCTTCCAGTGAATCCTCGCGTTGAAGCGCAGCGAACTCGACGGCGACGCCGTCCTGGAAATGTCGAACGATCTGGCCTCGCATCGAGCCGAGCGTAACCTGAACGCCGATCGCAGGGCGTACGTCGATCTCGACTGCTGCACCCGAAAGCGAAAGGTCGAGAATGCGGCAGCGATACTGCCGGCCATCCTCAAGCTGAAGAACCGTGATTGGATTGCGCGGCGCGACACGCTGATGACGGCGATCTTCGGGAAGATCGAGTTCGTGTTTGTTGGCAAGCCATGTCAACTGGGCCGCAAGCTTTTCCCGCTTGCGCTCCGATGCGACGACGGTCATGGCAAAGCCGTCGTCAGTCAGTCGTGTTACGACGCCCTCGATGCGGCCGATATGGTCGAGATAGGCGATGATTCGTTCGCCCGGTTCCCCCGGTCGATCCGCCCGTATTGCGGCATCACCCGGTGACATGTCGATGACCTGGCAGGGGTGCTCGGAGCGATCCTCCAGCATGTAGCGGCCATAAATCTTCACGCGAACGCGCTGAAAGCTGCGACGCTCGGTCCGTGCAGGAGCGACCTGTACTGCCGCTGAATTCATCTCAACCTCAGTCCCGCTGACGCTATCGAGCGTGTCCGATTAACTGATGCTAATTTACTGCCATAGTCGTTAACATGCCGTAAGCCAAATTGATCGAACGCGGCATGCGGATTGCCTGCTGCAAACCGGTCTCAGCGATCCTTGACGGTTTCCATCCCCACGAATGTCGACGTCTGCGCGACATGCGGAAGGGCGGAGATCCGTTCACCCAGAACTCGCCGATAGCTCGCAATATCGCGGGTTCGAACCTTGAGCAGATAATCGAAGCTGGATGCGATCATGTGGCATTGCTCGATTTCACGAACCGACATGATGGCGCGGTTGAAGGCGTCGAGAGCAGCGGAGCGCGTGTCCGATAATTTCACCTGTACGAAGGCGATGTGACCTTCGCCCATTCGCTCCCGGTCGATGATGGCCGAATAGCCTCGAATGTAGCCGTCGGCCTCAAGACGCTTCACCCGTGCGATGACCGGCGTTTTGGACAAGCCGACCTGCGTCGCAAGTTCGGCCATGGATAGCCGCGCATTGCCGGCCAGCGCCGCGATGATGCTACGGTCCAATCTATCGATTTGGTCTTCCAAGTCGCATTTCCTGGTTCATATGCGCTTTATAACGATGATAAAATAATCCGTTTGGATTGTCTGGTCCATCTGTTTGGACGTCGCAGAAAACCTGCGCGTGGTACTTTCGTGCCATATCGTCCCTTTGAAGGTTCCGGCATGACAGTTTCGAGCGAAGAACTTCGAGCGCGTATCCGTACCTCCTATCTCGCTAACGAGACGGAGGTACTGACCGGTCTCGTGGAACAGGCCAACCTCGACGCCGCCGCACGGCGACGCATCGAAGAACGCGCTGTCAAGCTCGTAAGCCAGGTTCGCGGCTCGGCTGAACCGAAGCTGATGGAAGTGTTTCTAGCGGAATACGGCCTTTCGACCAGCGAAGGCGTTGCCCTGATGTGTCTGGCCGAAGCGCTGCTGCGCGTACCGGATGCCGATACGATCGACGATCTGATCCGCGACAAGATCGCGCCGCATGATTGGTCGGCACATTCGGGCGGCTCGGGTTCCATCTTCGTCAACGCCTCGACCTGGGCGCTGATGCTGACGGGCAAGGTGCTGGACGAAGGCGAGGGCGGCATCGAACGGACGTTGCGCGGGATGGTGCGCCGGGTAGGCGAGCCTGTGATTCGCCGTGCCGTTGCAGCTGCAATGCGCGAAATGGGAGAAAATTTCGTGCTCGGCCGGACCATCGCAGAGGCGGTCAAACGCGGCGCGGGCGAGGTGAAGAAAGGCAATCTTTATTCCTACGACATGCTGGGCGAGGCGGCTCGCACCGAGGATGACGCGCTGCGCTATCACCGCGCCTATGCCGACGCGATCGCCGCGCTCGCCAAGGAAGCGCGTTCCGACGACATTCGCAGGAACCCGGGCATCTCGGTGAAATTGTCGGCGCTTCATCCGCGCTACGAGCGGCCGCAGCGCGAAGCGATGCTGCCCGTAATGATCGAGCGCCTGCGCTCGCTGGCGCTGGCGGCCAAGGCTGCGCGCATGGGGCTGAACATCGATGCGGAGGAGGCCGATAGGCTCGATATCTCGCTCGATGTGATCGAGGCCGTTTTGGCCGATCCCGAGCTGGCTGGCTGGCACGGATTCGGTGTCGTTGTCCAAGCCTATGGATTACGCGCTTCGCCCGTTCTGGATTGGCTTCACGATCTTGCCAAACGGCTTGATCGGAAGATCATGATCCGTCTCGTCAAGGGCGCTTACTGGGACACCGAGATCAAGCGCGCGCAGGTAATGGGGCTGACCGGCTATCCGGTTTTCACCCGGAAGCCGAACACGGACGTTTCCTATATCGCCTGCGCGCGCAAACTCTTCGGCATGACGGATCGCATCTATCCGCAATTCGCCACGCACAATGCCCACACGGTCGCCGCGATCCTCGAAATGGCGGATGATCGCGACACGTTTGAATTCCAGCGGCTGCACGGAATGGGCGATGCGCTGCATGAGGCCGTTCGCAAGGCCGAAGGAACGCGCTGCCGCATCTACGCGCCGGTCGGCGCACATTCAGATTTGCTGGCCTATCTCGTTCGCCGCCTGCTTGAAAACGGCGCAAATTCTTCCTTCGTTCACCAGATCGTCGACGAAAGCGTGCGTCCGGAAGAGATCGCGCGCGACCCGTTCCACGTCGTGGAAAAGCAAGGTGGGGCTCACAATCCCGCGCTGCCGCGTCCGGCCGAAATATTCGGGGCAGAGCGCGTCAACGCCAAGGGTTGGGACATTACCGATCCCTTGACCGAAAAGCGGATAGAGGCCGGCCGCGCCGCTTTCGCCGCGCCGCATCGCTGGCGAGCCGGTGGTGATGGTGAAGGGCGGGCCGTCTATAATCCGGCAAGGCCGCAGGAGGTCGTCGGAACGGTTGTCGAAACGTCGGGTGAGGCGATGTCGTCGATTGTCGGTCTTGCCGTTGATGCTGCACCCGGTTGGGCAGCGCGTCCGGTCGGCGAACGGGCCGACATCTTGCGCCATGCGGCCGATCTTTACGAAGAAAACGCCGCCGAATTCTTCGCACTCGCCACGCGCGAGGCGGGCAAATCCGTTGCCGACGGCATTGCCGAAGTCCGCGAGGCAGTCGATTTCCTTCGCTACTATGCCGCCAGCGCTGCCGAGGCGGAAAAGACGGGCACGGCACGCGGCGTCATTGCCTGTATTTCGCCCTGGAATTTCCCCCTCGCGATCTTTACTGGACAGGTCGCCGCCGCGCTCGTCACCGGCAACACGGTTGTCGCCAAGCCCGCCGAGCAGACGCCGCTGATCGCGGCACGGGCGGTCGAACTTCTGCATCGGGCAGGCGTGCCCGGCGATGTGTTGCAACTGGTGATCGGAGACGGGCCAAATGTCGGCGCGCCATTGAACGCCGATCCGCGCATTGCGGGTGTGTGCTTTACCGGCTCGACCGACGTTGCGCGGCTGATCGAGAAGCAACTGGCCAAGACCGCCGCGCCCGATGCCATGCTGATTGCGGAAACCGGCGGGCTGAACGCCATGATCGTCGATTCGACCGCGCTCGCCGAGCAGGCCGTGCGCGACATCGTCGCTTCGGCCTTCCAGTCTGCCGGACAGCGCTGCTCGGCGCTGCGCATGCTCTACGTCCAGAAGGACGTCGAAAAACATATGCTCGCGATGCTGAAAGGTGCGCTCGACGCCATGACGATTGGCGATCCGTGGCATATGGCGACCGATATCGGTCCGGTAATCGACGCGGAGGCACAGTTGGCGATCGCCGATTATTGCCGACAGATGGAGACCGAGGGCAGGCTGATCGCGAGGCGCGAAACGCCCACTGACGGGCTGTTCGTCGCGCCGCATATCTTTGCCGTGAAGGGAATCGAAGAACTGGAGCGTGAAATCTTCGGACCTATACTGCATGTCGCGAGCTTCAAAGCCGAGGACATGGATCGCGTCATTTCTCGCATAAACGCAACAGGTTATGGCCTGACGTTCGGGCTTCACACACGGATCGATGCGCGCGTTCAGCACATTGTCGACCGTGTTCATGCGGGTAATATTTACGTCAACCGCAACCAGATCGGCGCTGTCGTCGGGTCGCAGCCATTCGGCGGCGAAGGCCTCTCGGGAACGGGTCCGAAAGCCGGCGGACCGCATTATTTGCGTCGGTTCCGCAAGAGTGCCGTGGCTGGTCAGGCGATGGCGGCAGCCGCGTCGGCGTCGCTTGCAAAACTGCGCGATCATCTGCCGGACCCGGTGCATGGTGGGTGGTCGATGCGCGCGGACCGCATCGCGGTTCTTCGAAAGCATCTGCGTGGCAAGGCAGCCGATGCGATGGGTGCGTCGGCAACGCTTGAATTCGGGCCTGTTGACCTGCCGGGGCCGACAGGCGAGGGCAATTCGCTATGGCTTGCTCCGCGCGGGCGCGTGCTTTGTCTAGGGCCATCTGAGGAGGCAGTGCTCGCGCAGACAGTTCAGGCGCTCGCCGCTGGCAATGCGGTTCTGGCCGTTGCGCCCCGCGCGAATGCGGCCTTGAAGCTGCTTCTTGCCAAGGGGCTGCCACTCGCGGCGATCGACGGCTCCGTCGAACCCGATCATCTGACCTTGCTGGCTATCGATCTCGTTGCCTGTGCCGCCGATGGCAACGCGTTGCGCCCGATCCGCAAGGCGTTGGCGGAAAGAAATGGTGCGATCGTACCGCTCGTCACCGAAACGATCTATCCGGCGGCATATGCCGCCGAACGTTCGGTTTGCGTCGATACGACCGCCGCAGGCGGCAATGCCAGCCTGCTTGCGGCGGCCGAGTGAATTAGATCAGGCGCCTTCCACAACAGAAAAGCCTTCGAACTGGGGATGCCCGATATAAGCCGGCTTCGTCGTGCCCGCATTCTTGTGGGCATCGCGGAAATTCTGCGATTTGGTCCAGGCGGAAAAATCGTCAAAGCTTTCCCAAACCGTGTGCGAGGCGAAAAGCGTATAGCCTTCCGCTTCGTTCACGGGGCCGCGCAGAAGGTGAAATTCACGGAATCCTTTCATTTCGGACAAGGTGGAGTCGCGGTTCTTCCAGATGTCCTCGAATTCGGTTTCGGAGCCGTTCTTCACCTTGAAGCGGTTCATCGCAATATACATCAGGCCTTTTCCTTCATGCTTTTCGTGGATTGTGCGCAGAGCGCGATTTGTTTTCTGTTGTTCGCAAAGCCGACCACGTTACCCGGCCGAAATTCATCGTCGCGAGGAACCGGATTGGGACCAGCCTGAGTCATCGATCCGGTACGAGAAGCGAGATCGATGACGCGTGTATCGGTCTCGATCGCCTGCCGGCTCTCAAGAAGTTCGCGAAGTGCCGGGTGAAGTCCGTCGCCCCGCGTCACCGCGAATGTATGGAAACCGAGCAGGGACATGAGCCGGCTACCTTGAGAACACAAGCGGCACGGTGAACGGCCATGATGCGCGGCCGGCACCGGCTGGAATGGCGGGAAAGGGAGAGGCACGCTGCACGGTGGCAATGGCCGCCTGATCGAGAACGGGCGAACCGGAACTGCGGGCAACCGTTATGCCGGAAGCCTGTCCGCCCGCACTGACCGTAAAGCGCACATGGACCTCGCCGCGAATGCCCTGCCGCTGCGCTTCCCGGGGATATTGCAGCGCGCGCCGAAGGCGTGTCGCGATCTGGCCGGGATAGTTGGAGACCGCCGCATTGCCAGCCGCGTTGGCTTGTCCAGCGCCCGAAGGCGCGCTCGATCCGCTTGTGCTTCCCTGATCGGTTCCGCGCCGCGTGTCCGCCTGATTCTGTCCGCTCGATCCCTGCTGGCGCGGGGCGGGCTGCTGCTGGCGCGGTCGCTCCGTGCGCTGGGCTTGCTGCCTTGGGGGCGGCGGGGGCGTATATTCGGGCCGGGGGGTCGGGACCGGCACGTCGACCAGCGCCAACTCGTCCTCGGGCAAAGGCGCGAGCGTCTCAGGCTCGACCGCGGCGGTATCCTGTGCTTCCGGCGGAGGCACCGCATCAGGAGGAACAGGCACGGCCTCCTCGACCGGCTCCGGTGGCGTTTCCTCGCGTTCGACGGGTTCGGCAACGTCATCGGGCGGTGTTTCGACTGGTTCCGGCTCGACGGTTTCTGGCTGAACGGGCTCTGCCTGCGGCTGCACCGTTTCGGGCTGGACCGCCGCGACCTCCTGATCCGGTTCGACAGGTTCTGCGGTGTCGGTTGCCTCGACCGCTTCGCCGGCAGAAACCTGGTCTTCCATCGCGTTGCCCTGAATGCTCAGAACGACAGGCTGGCCGCCTGCGATCTGCACGGTCTCTTCCGACTGCATCATGAAAAGCCCGACGGCTCCGGCATGGAGCGCGGTCGAGACGGCAAAGGCGGCAGTCCATTTCAGGTGGCGTGTTGTCATCGGCTCACATGCTGCGTCACGACCTGAACCGAAGCGGCATCCCTGTCGCCGGCGTCCAGCAGACCGTCAAGCGGTCGTGTCATGGAATTTCCAATCAATGCAAAGGCGACCATCGCGACGCTGACAGCCAGAACGAGAGCGGCTTCGCGAGTCCGTCGTGATGCCGTTCGTAGCCATGTCGGTATCATGAGAACACCTTTTGCACATTTACCCGATTACGGTTCTGCGCCGCTTCAGGTTCCGAATTCGATGGAGGCCTTGGTCGACGTTTCCAGATTGCGCAGGCATGCCTGCGGCTCCACGCCGTCGCCGGTGCAGTCTGTCGTGTCGTTGACGAGGACGCGGCCGAGCCCGTCACATTGGGTGCCCCTGAAGTCGAACTGGCGCACTTTCGTTCTGGACGCCGGCAGGTCCTGGAAATCGACGACGGTGATACGCTCGACCGTGCCTTCCGAATTGAAAAGAACAAGTTCGAAGGCGGCCCGCGACAAATCGCTGCCGAGGCCGTTTTCCACGACGAATGTCAGGCGACATCCGCCATCCGAGGGCTGAAGCGAGTTGAGCTCCAGCGAAAGCTTTCCCGGCTGGTTGTCTTCGGCGGCTTGCGGCGCGGCCGTGCCCTCTGCCTCTTCCGGCGCCGTGTCCTGCTGCGCCATAGCCGAGGAACACAACAGTGCTCCGATCATCAGGCCGGCAGATAGACGCTTAGAAATCAAGGACATGGAGCTCTCCGGGTTGGAAACAGGATCGTGACCGTCAAGGAAACGGGTTCAGCGTATTTTACGTCGAACTTGTTGTCGACGCGTCAGGCAGGGTGTGATTGTTGAGTAAAATACTCCGGTATTGCCATCCCCTATAAAACCTGATTATTGGTGTCAAGAATACAAACTTTCATGTCGCCCAGCCAGCCTTCGGCAAGCCCGGCACTTCAAGGGGTAAGAGACGTGAACATGACCAATGCACCCGGCGCATTCTCGGATCGGTCGAAGACCGACTGGAAGCCGAAGGATACCTATCTGGAAATGCGCCGTTTGAAGAGCTCGGATCTCTTTAACGGACAAACGGAAATCGGCATCGATCATGGCGGATCGCTGTATCGCCTCAAGATCACCCGTCAGGGCAAGCTGATTCTCAATAAGTAGGTGTTTCATGACGAGTGTCCTCAAGCCGTCGCCGCGCGAAATCCGCCAGGCGCGGGCCGACAATCCCAAAATGCGCGAGCGCGATCTTGCGGCGCAACTCGGTATCAGCGAAGCGCAACTCGTGGCGGCGCATGTCGGCGAAGGCGTGACCTGTATCGAACCACGTGTGAACGACCTTCTTGCGGGGCTGGATGCGGTCGGCGAAGTGATGGCACTCACGCGCAATGAAAGCGCCGTTCACGAAAAGATCGGCTTTTACGACAATGTGCATCCGGGAACGCACAGCGCCATGGTGCTGGGCGGCGAGATCGATCTGCGGATTTTTCCCAAGGCCTGGGCACATGGTTTCGCGGTCGAAAAGCGCGACGGTGACGATATTCGCCGCAGCCTCCAGTTTTTCGACAAGTTCGGCAACGCCGTCCACAAGGTCCATCTGCGTCCGGCGTCCAATCTCTACGCGTTTCACAAACTTGTGGCCGAGCTTGTCAGCGATGAGCAGGTGCAGGAAATCGAAACCGATCCGTTCGTGCCTTCGGTGGTCATTCCGGCGGATGCCGATGGTAATGCCGTTCGCGAACGCTGGAGCACGATGACCGACCCGCATCAGTTCGTCGGACTTTTGCGTTCGCTGAAACTGTCGCGGCGCGAAGCCGTCGGACTCGTCGGCGACGACTATGCCTGGCAGCTGGACGTGAGCGGACTGAATGCGATGTTCAGCCATGCGGTCGAGCAAGGTTTTCCGATCATGTGCTTCGTCGGCAATCACGGATGCATCCAGATCCACTCCGGGCCGATCGCGAACGTCAAGCCGATGGGACCGTGGATCAATGTCATGGACCCGACTTTCCACCTTCATCTACGGGCCGATCACGTCGCCGAACTTTGGGGCGTGCGCAAGCCGACCAAGGAAGGGCACGTCACATCCATCGAGGCCTATGATGCACGCGGCGAACTGATCATCCAGTTCTTCGGCAAGCGTCGGGAGGGTGAGGACGAACGCGGCGATTGGCGCATGATCGCCGAAAACCTGCCGCGCATTCCGCGCTCCACCGCAGCTTGATCCCGGACAGACTTCCATGATGGCAATCGCCCGCAATATCCTGTCCGTCGCGCTGGTTTCATTCGCATTTCCGGCGACGGCGCAGGACACGCCCCAGCGCATCGTTTCGATCGGCGGGTCGCTGACCGAGATCGTCTACGCGCTCGGACAGGAAGATCGCCTCATCGCACGCGATTCCACGAGCCTGTTTCCCTCGGAAGCGCTCGATCTTCCCGATGTGGGCTATATGCGCGCGCTTTCGCCAGAAGGGGTTCTGTCCGTCGACCCCGACCTCATATTGACGCTCGAGGGTGCGGGGCCGCCCGAAGCCGTTGGGGTCATCAATTCGGCGAGCGTGCCTGTTGTCACTGTGCCGGAAAGCTTTGACCGGGAAGGCGTGCTCGCCAAGATCGAGGCGGTCGGCAAGGCGCTCGGCGTTGAGGACGAGGCTGCCGAGCTTGCAGACGGCGTCGATGCCGATCTGCGGGCAGCGGAGGACGCTGCCGCCGGAATAGATGATCGCGCGAAGGTGCTGTTCATTCTTTCCATGGAAGGCGGCCGCGTGCTCGCGTCCGGCAAAGGAACGGCAGCAAACGGGATCATCGAACTGGCCGGTGCGCAAAACGCCATCACCGACTATTCCGGCTACAAGCAATTGACCGACGAAGCGATCATCACCGCAGCACCGGACGTGATCCTTCTTATGAATCGCGGCGGCGAACTCGATCCGACCTCCACAGACCTGTCGGCGCAGCCCGCACTCTCGGCGACGCCAGCGGCTGAGAACAACCGCGTCTTCCGCGTGGACGGCAGCTATCATCTCGGTTTCGGCCCGCGCACGGGTGCGGCAGCCCATGAGCTTGCGAGCGAAATCTACGGCACGGCTGCGGTCGATTGAGATGACGCTGGTGCAGAACTTGCAGACCGGCCGCTTTGGGCGAATGCGTGCGGATGGCGATCGCTCGGCTTTCGCGAAGGCCGTGATCGGCGCGCTCGGAGTCGCCCTGGTTTTCGTTGCGCTGTTCAGCCTGACGACGGGCGCGTCAGACGCATCCGTTACCGATCTCATCCGGGCGTGGTTTTCCGACGATGCGGCAATTTCTGCCCGCGACAGGGTAATCATCTATGAGATTCGCCTCCCGCGAATCGCTCTTGGCATTTTGATCGGGGCGGCTCTGGCCGTTTCGGGCGCGGTGATGCAGGGGCTTTTCCGCAATCCGCTCGCCGATCCGGGCCTTGTCGGTGTTTCGGCCGGTGCCGGGCTCGGCGCGATCTCGATCATCGTTCTGGGAGGAACCGCGCTCGGACCAGTCGTCGCCCTGTTCGGCATCTATGCGCTTCCACTCGCAGCCTTTTGCGGCGGGCTGGCAACGACGCTGCTCCTCTACAAGGTTGCGACCCGGCGGGGCCAAACCTCGGTCGCGACCATGCTTCTGGCCGGCATTGCGCTGGGAGCCATGGCGGGAGCCTTCTCCGGCGTGCTCGTCTATATGGCGAACGACAACCAGTTGCGTGACCTGACATTCTGGGGGCTCGGCTCGCTGGCGGGCGCGACATGGTCGAAGATCGCTGCTGCCGGGCCAATCATCATCCTGGCGCTTGTCGCATCGCCCTTTCTGGCGAAGGGGCTGAATGCGCTGGCCCTAGGCGAGGCGTCGGCCCATCATCTAGGCGTGCCCGTCCAACGGCTCAAGAACATCGCCATCGTCGCCGTTGCCGCGGCCGTCGGCGCATCCGTTGCTGTATCAGGCGGCATCGGTTTCATCGGGATCGTGGTGCCGCATCTGCTGCGCCTTTCGATCGGGCCGGATCATCGCTACCTTTTGCCCGCATCCGCACTTCTCGGCGCAAGCCTTCTGTTATTGGCCGATGCCGTTTCGCGCACCATCGTTGCGCCTGCCGAACTGCCAATCGGCATCGTCACGGCGGCTGTCGGCGCGCCGTTCTTCCTCTGGATATTGCTGCGGCGTCGCGGCGTGCTGGATCTTTGAGGACCCCATGATCGAAGCACGGGACGTCAAGGTTTCGCTAAGCGGCAGACAGATTCTTCACGGGATCGATTTCGTCGCGCGGGCAGGCGAGGTCACAGCGATCGTCGGACCGAACGGCTCGGGAAAATCGACGTTTTTGAAAGCACTCTCGGGCGATCTGTCTTCGACGGGGCATATCGCATTCGCCGGCAGCAAACTTAGCGCAATCAAGCCATGGCAGGCGGCGGGGCTACGAGCGGTGCTGCCGCAGCAGACGACCTTGTCGTTTCCGTTCACCGTACGCGAGATCGTGCGTCTCGGCTTGATGGGCGGACGGTCAGGCGTCTCGGCGCGTGAACTCGACACACTCCCCGACCGTGCGTTGGCGCGGGTCGATCTGGCCGGCTTTGCGGGACGCTACTATCAGGAACTGTCTGGCGGTGAGCAGCAACGTGTTCAATTGGCGCGTGTGCTTTGCCAAGTCTGGTGCCCGGTTGTCGATGGAACGGCGCGCTTCCTGTTCCTCGACGAGCCAGTGTCCAGCCTCGATATCAAGCACCAACTCGTCATCATGGAAATCGCGCGTGATTATGCCCGACAGGGCGGCGGGGTCATCGCGGTGCTGCACGATTTGAACCTGACGGCGATGTTCGCCGACGAGGTGACGATGCTGCATGAGGGCAGGGTGGCGGCTTGCGGTTCGCCAGCGGCGATCCTGACCGACGCGACGATCGAGCGCGTGTTCGACTGCCGGCTGCGGGTCAGCCGGACGCCGCAACCGGGTACACCGTTCGTGCTGCCGCAATCGGCTGCCTGATCAGTTCACAGCGAGCTGATGGGGCGGTTCGACCTCGATGCCGAGCAATGAGCGAACATTCGGTCGCGCATCGATCAGTGTCTCGATCGTGTAGCCTTCAAGAACCTCGAAGAACGCACCTAGCGCCTTTCGCAGCGCTTCGTTGAGTGCGCAGGAATCGACCAGCGGGCAATCGGTGGAGTCCTTCTCGAAGCACTCGGCCATGGCGAAGCTGTCTTCCGTCACGCGCACGACATCGAAAAGGGTGATCTCGCTCGCCGTACGCCCAAGACGCACGCCGCCATTGCGGCCGCGAACCGTCTGGACCATTCCGTGTTCGACCAATGGCTGCAAAATCTTGAACAAAAACAGTTCCGATACGCCGTAGGCGCTGGCGATTTCAGGAATGCGGCTAAGGCGGCCATTATTTGCCGCGCAATACATGAGGATGCGAATTGCGTAGTTGGTCTGACGGGTCAGTCTCATGGCATGCCTCTCGCGATTCCATAACCGGCTTTGTCGAATGTATTTCTTAGAACCATTCCAGACAAGGTGCAACTTAAAACATGAATTTAGATATCATGTTTTATCGCGCATGGCTGCCATGTGCGACCGAATGGCACTTGAAAATCAATGCTGCAATGCACAATATTAGAGACGGGTCGAATGCTTCGATTCAGGGGAGGAGCCCTTGATAGAGAGCGGCGACATGAGTGACATGGCAACATCGAATATAGGCGCTTCGGGCGTCATACGGCAGCTTCGGCCGTCGGACCTTTCCAAATTTCGCGCGCATCTTGGCCGCCTCGATATCGAGAGCCGTCGCGACCGTTTCAACGGTCCGTCCAGCGACGCTTTTGTGGAGGCCTACGCAGACCGTGCGTTTCGCGCGGGAACGACCGTGATCGGCTATGTCGAAAATGGCGAAGTGCTCGGCGCGGCCGAACTTCACGAAATCGACGGGGACGAACAGCCGACCGGCGAAATCGCTTTTTCCGTCGAGCGGACGCTCCAGCATCGCGGCATCGGAAGCCGTCTGTTCCAACGCCTGATCTGGCACGCGCATGCGCTCGGATATACGCAGCTACGCGTCACCACCCATCCCCAAAATCAGGCGATGAAACGGCTTGCGTCGCGTTTCAACGCACGACTTCGGTTCGAAGGCGGCGAAACCGTCGGCCTCATCGAGCTGGAGCCCGTGGAGGAAGTGCTCGCGCCACAGGTGATGCTTCAACCCAGGTTTCTGGCGGCATGAATAAAAAAAGCCCGGTCGAATGACCGGGCTTTTTTGTTCGGAAAATGAAGTGTATCAGGCGGCGGTCTTCACCTGATCCTGAACGATCTTGGCATTCTGCTCCATGAGCGACTTCGCCTGGTCGGCGGCGCTGCGGATGCGCTCGATATTGGCAGTCGTCGCCTCGCGCATATAATCGCTCTGGATCGTCACGGCATCGCCGAACGAATTGGCGTCAGCAAGCTTTTCGACAGTCGCGAAATAGTGCCGGGTATTTGCGAGCGTGCCTTCGAGCATGGAGTTCGTTACCGTTGCGTAGCTGCCTGCGAACGGGCCGAACGCGTTTTTGGCCTGATCCGCGAAAGTTGCAATCTGCTTATGGGCGTCTTCAGCGCGCTTGGAAGCGGCGACAGCCTGATTGCGAACGAAATCGCGGGCGGCTTCGGGGACCTGCACGGTCGCGCCGAAATCGTCGAAGGCGCGGGTGAAGCCATTGAAAAAGGAAGCTGCGGTCTGCTCGGTCTTGGTCTTCGTCATTTCAATCTCCATTCTCTTCGTTGAGCCATGGTTGGGCCTCGCCCATGATGGCTCGAGGCTGAGGCGTATATAGCGATGATTTTGTGCAATGCAACATAAAACCAGTGTGCGATGCAAAATATGTTGAAGCAGACTGATGCTCGCGAGCAAATCGCAGCTTTAGATGATGCGGAAAAGGCGCGGGCGCTAAGGCGCACCAAGGCGTTCGCTACCGTATCGCTTGTCCTCTGCGTGATGACTTTCCTTCTCGCGCGGGCATTTCAGCCCGACTACCCAGCGCTGGCCTATCTCGCGGCCTTCGCCGAAGCTGCCGCTATCGGCGGTATCGCGGACTGGTATGCGGTCGTCGCGCTCTTCAAACGTCCCATGGGGTTGCCGATCCCCCACACCGCGATCATCCCGCGTAACAAGGACCGGATCGCCGACAATCTGGGGCGGTTCATCGAGGGCAATTTCCTGAAGGAAGAGGTGGTTCGGGCAAAGCTGAAGGAGGTCGATTTCGCGCGCCTCGTCGCAGAATGGCTCGGCCAACGGCAGCACGCCGAGGATCTTGCGGGCTTCGTCAGCCGCATGACGCCTCAGGCTCTCGCGGCACTTGAAAATTCGAACCTGCGCGGCTTCCTGGGTAAGCGTGTTATCGAGCGACTCGACCGGATCGACATAGCGCCAGTGGCGGCGGAACTGTTATCGGCGGTAACGGCCGAGCGTCGTCACCAGCGTCTCTTCGATGGTCTGCTGCACGTTCTCGGCGGTATCCTCAACGAAGAGAAGACGCTTGGCGTCATGCGCGAGCGCATTCGTGCCGAACTTCCAACGCTGGCCAATCTCTTTCGCGCCGACGCATATCTTTTGAACAAGATCGTCGCATCGGCCGGCCGTTTGATGACGGAGGCGGGTGAGGACCCCGATCATCCTTTGCGCCGGGAGTTCGACGACTTTGCCCAGCGCTTCATCGAAGACCTGAAAACCGATCCCGCCTATGTCGCGAGGGCCGAACGCATCAAGGCCAATCTTCTTGCCCGCCCCGAACTTGCGCATCTGGCGGATGAAATCTGGAAAAGCCTGTCAGGCTTTTTGAAGGAAGACGCAGAAGCAAAGGACTCGATCATTCGCACGCATCTGGCGTCGATGTTCGTCGAGATTGGAAAAAGGTTGGCCGACGACGAGGCCATTCGCGCCGACATGAATGCCGGCTTCGTCGTGGCGTTGTCGTCGTTCGTGGAGGAGCAGAAGGCGGGTGTCGCGATCTTCATCGCCGATCAGGTCAAGGCCTGGGACATCGCGCAGACCACGCGTCTTATCGAACTCAATATAGGCCGCGACCTGCAATATATACGCTTTAATGGCATGATCATCGGCGGCATCGCCGGATTACTGCTGCATATCGGCGAGCGGGCGATTTTCGGCTGAGGCTGCTGCGCTTGACATTTTATACATGGTCGCATAGCAGACAGCCCAACGCCGCGCCGCAAAGCGCGGTGTTTCATTTAACGTGTCCCGTGGACCGGCCCGCAGCGTTGGGAATGGTCCTGTCAGGTCTCGAAAACGGAGGCCAGAGGAGGGCGCGTTTCCTTCACCCGAAGCGTGAGCTTCGGGTGCAATCGTTTGAAAGGGAATGCGATGAGCAAGCGCCAATCCGCAAAGTACAAGCTCGACCGCCGTCTTGGCGAAAACATCTGGGGTCGTCCGAAGTCCCCGGTCAACAAGCGTGAATACGGCCCCGGCCAGCACGGCCAGCGCCGCAAGGGCAAGCTGTCGGACTTCGGTCTGCAGCTTCGCGCCAAGCAGAAGCTGAAGGGCCACTACGGCGATATCTCCGAGAAGCAGTTCCGCAAGACCTACGAGGAAGCCGACCGTCGCAAGGGCGATACGCCGGACAATCTGATCGGTCTGCTCGAGTCGCGTCTCGACGCGATCGTCTACCGCGCCAAGTTCGCGCCGACGATCTTCGCCGCGCGCCAGTTCGTCAACCACGGCCACGTGAACGTCAACGGCCGCCGCACGAATATCGGTTCCTACCGCTGCCGTCCGGGCGACGTCATCGAGGTTCGCGAGAAGTCGAAGCAGCTCGTCGTCGTTCTCGAAGCCGTTCAGCTCGCAGAGCGTGACGTTCCGGATTATATCGAGACGGATCACTCGAAGATGACTGCGACTTTCGTTCGTGCGCCGGGTCTTGCCGACGTTCCGTTCGCCGTCCAAATGGAACCGAACCTCGTCGTCGAGTTCTATTCGCGCTAAGCGACGCCACACGAATTCACGAGAAAGGCCGCGTTTCTACGCGGCCTTTCTTTTTGCCTGGCCTTGCGGGATAAGTCCGTCATGACGATCCAGCCGAACGATGACGATTTTGCCGCCCCTGCCGCGCCGCCATTGATGGCGGGTGCGCCGCGCTCGGTCGAATTCAACAAGCTACGCAAACGGCTGTTGCGGCAGACGCGCGAAGCGCTGGACGATTTCGCGATGGTGAAGCCCGGCGAAAAATGGCTCGTTGCGCTGTCCGGCGGCAAAGATTCATATGGTCTGCTGGCGGTCCTGCTCGATCTTCAATGGCGCGGGCTGTTACCGGTCGAGCTTCTGGCCTGCAACCTCGACCAGGGCCAACCCAATTTCCCAAAGCATGTCCTGCCGGATTTTCTGAACGCACACGGGATCGCGCACCGGATCGAATATCGCGATACCTATTCCATCGTGACGGAAAAGGTGCCCGCGAACGCAACTTACTGCGCGCTCTGCTCGCGCCTGCGGCGGGGCAATCTCTACCGCGTTGCGCGGGAGGAGGGCTGCTCTGCCGTCGTGCTCGGCCATCACCGGGAAGACATTCTGGAGACGTTTTTTCTCAATCTCTTCCATGGCGCGAAGCTGGCGACAATGCCGCCCAAGCTCCTGAACGACGAGGGCGACCTCATGGTGCTGCGTCCGCTCAGCTATTGCGCTGAGGCGGATTTGGCCAAGTTCGCGGATGCAATGCGTTTTCCGATCATTCCATGCGATCTGTGCGGCAGCCAGGATGGATTGCAGCGCAATGCGATGAAGGAAATGATCAACGAGATGGAAAAGCGCATGCCCGGCCGCAAGGAAGCGATGATCCGCGCGCTCGCCAATGTGCGCCCGTCCCACCTTCTCGACACGAAACTGTTCGACTTTGCCGGCCTGGACGATCAGCGATAGATTTTCGCGGGATCGAATTTCGGTTCCGAATCGATGATGAGTTGTGCTTTATCGCCATCCTTCTCAATGCGACGATAAAAGCAGGAGTGGCGGCCGGTATGGCAGGTCGCGTCATGCCTGGCGACATCGACCTTGAGAACGACGGCGTCCTGATCGCAGTCGGTTCTCATCTCGACGATCCGTTGCAGGTTTCCCGATCTCTCGCCTTTTTTCCAGAGCGTGTTGCGCGAGCGCGACCAGTAATGGGCAACGCCCGTTTCGATCGACAAGGCCAGTGCTTCGGCATTCATATGCGCGACCATCAGGACAGAACCGTCGCCGACATCCGTCGCCACTGCGGTTAGAAGGCCGGAGGCGTCGAAGCGGGGAGCGAAAACGGTACCTTCTTCAAGCTCTGACTTCGAAGCGGGCTGTGCCGGAAATTCCATGAGAGATCGCCGAATCTCAGGCGCGCATGTCGCGCAACTGCATCATGAAGCGCGCCTGCTCTTCAGGATGGTTGCGGAATGCGCCGGTGAACGTCGAGGTCAGCGTAGATGAACCCTGCTTGCGGATGCCACGCATGGCCATGCACATGTGCTCGGCCTCGATGACCACCGCGACACCGCGCGGATTGAGCGAATCCTGAATCGCACCTGCGACCTGTGCCGTCATCGCTTCCTGCGTTTGGAGGCGCCGGGCGAAGATGTCGACCACGCGCGCAATTTTCGACAGGCCGACGACGCGGCCGTCCGGCAAATAGCCCACATGCGCCTTGCCGATGATCGGCACCATGTGATGCTCGCAATGCGAATAGAACGGGATGTCGCGGATCAGGACGAGGTCGTCATAGCCTGCGACCTCTTCGAAGACGCGGCCGAGTTCTTCCGCCGGGTCCTCGTCATAGCCCCCGAACATCTCGCGGTAAGCCTTGGCGACACGCTTTGGCGTTTCGAGAAGACCTTCACGCGCGGGATTGTCGCCCGTCCAGCGCAACAGAACGCTGACGGCGTTTTCCACTTCCGCCTGTGTGGGGCGCGGCAGCGCGTCGGATTTCGGTTCGCTCTCGGCGCGATTGGGGAATGATTTCACGATGGCGTCCATGGAAAAGGCGTCTCCCGTAGTTCCTCTCTGATACGGAGGAACGAGTTGAACGGACCACAGCCTTTTTCGGAACGGGCCGATACGGCGTGTATGCTGTCGGGTGGGTTGGCTGCATGCCTTGCCGAGCCGACATCACGATCATTATATAGACATTGAGCCAATGATGGAAAGACGCCCGCGCGTCATCTGGTTTGCCGATAGCGCAAAATGGGACGATTTTTCATGATCAACGATGTCTACAATGCAAAAATTCTCGGGTTCGCGGGGAATATAGAGCGGCTGGGGCGGCTCGACGCGCCCGATGCGTCCGCAACCGCACATTCCAAGCTCTGCGGATCGACGGTAACTATCGACCTCAAGATGGATGGCGAAATCGTTTCCGATTTTTCCCACGAGGTGAAGGCCTGCGCGCTTGGGCAGGCTTCATCTTCGATCATGGCGCGCAATGTCGTCGGCGCGTCGGCCGAGGAACTGCGTGCCGTGCGTGAGACGATGCGAAAGATGCTGAAGGAGAATGGCGCGCCGCCTGATGGGAGGTTTGCCGATCTGCACTATCTCGAACCCGTGCGTGACTATAAGGCGCGTCATGCGTCGACCATGCTGACATTCGACGCGGTCGTCGATGCGATTGACCAGATCGAGAAGAAGCGGGCAGGCGAGGCGGCGTGAGCCGGTGAACGAACCGCTTGGCAAGTCAAACCGGTCTCGAAACTGGTCGGGCGATTGGCCGCGTACACCCGGGCGCGTGTTCGGCACAGCTTTCGTACGTTTTTACCAGCTTACCTTGTCCGGCTTTATCGGCAATTCGTGCCGGCACTATCCGACCTGTTCCGAGTTCGCATACGAATCCATTGCACGCCACGGTTTGTGGCATGGTGGCTGGATGGGGCTTTTTCGCGTAGCGCGCTGCGGGCCGGGCGGAACGCACGGCATAGACCTTGTGCCGGAAGTGCTCGACGCCGACCAATACTGGTTCGCACCGTGGCGGCTGTGGCGCGTCAGCCGCAAAGCCTGATCCTTCCAAGCCTTGCCGCTGCCGGATCGATCCGCTAAAGGCGCGTCTTCGACAACCACCTGCGCTCGTTTGCAGGACTGGATAGGAGCATTCCCATGCCTGACGTTTCCCTGAAATTTCCCGATGGTTCCGTGCGCGCCCATGATGCGGCCGCGACAGGTGCCGATCTTGCCATCTCCATCTCAAAGTCGCTCGCCAAGAAAGCCGTCGCCTATGTGATGGATGGCACCGTGCGTGATCTTTCCGACCCGCTCGGCGGCGACGGCGCTGTCGAAATCATCACGCGCGACGATCCGCGTGCGCTCGAACTCATCCGGCATGACACGGCGCACGTTCTGGCTGAAGCCGTGCAGGAATTGTGGCCGGGAACGCAGGTGACGATCGGGCCGGTCATCGAAAACGGTTTCTACTACGACTTCGCCCGAGACACGCCCTTCACGCTCGACGATCTTCCGGTCATCGAGAAAAAGATGCGCGAGATCATCGGGCGCAACAAGCCGTTCACCAAGCAGGTGTGGACCCGTGACAAGGCGCGGCAGGTTTTTGCGGACAAGGGTGAGAGCTACAAGGTCGAACTGATCGATGCGATCCCCGAGGATCAGGACCTGAAAATCTATGCGCAGGGCGATTGGTTCGATCTTTGCCGTGGGCCGCACATGGCCTCGACGGGGCAAGTCGGCAACGCGTTCAAACTGATGAAGGTCGCCGGTGCCTATTGGCGCGGCGATTCCAACAATCCGATGCTGACGCGCATCTACGGCACCGCATGGGCGGATCAAGCCGAACTCGACGCCTATCTCCACATGCTGGAAGAGGCGGAAAAGCGCGACCATCGCCGGCTCGGTCGTGAGATGAACCTTTTCCACTTTCAGGAGGAGGGGCCGGGCGTCGTCTTCTGGCATGCCAAGGGCTGGCGCATGTTCCAGAAGCTGACCGCCTATATGCGGCGTCGGCTCGAAGGCGATTATGACGAGGTGAACGCGCCACAGGTGCTCGATTCGTCTCTGTGGCAGACCTCGGGTCACTGGGGCTGGTACAAGGAGAATATGTTCGCCGTTCAGTCGGCTGATCCCAAGGCTGAGGACCAACGCGTGTTCGCGCTGAAGCCGATGAACTGCCCGGGTCACGTGCAGATCTTCAAGCATGGCTTGAAGTCCTATCGCGAACTGCCTATTCGCCTTGCCGAATTTGGAACGGTGCATCGCTACGAGCCTTCAGGCGCGTTGCATGGGCTGATGCGTGTGCGCGGCTTCACGCAGGACGATGCGCACATCTTCTGCACCGACGAGCAGATGGCGGCCGAGTGCCTGAAGATCAACGACCTGATCTTGTCTGTCTACGAGGATTTCGGCTTCCACGAAGTCGTCGTGAAGCTCTCGACACGGCCGGAAAAACGCGTCGGTTCCGATGCGCTCTGGGATCGCGCCGAAGCCGTGATGATGGATGTTCTCACGCAAATCGAGGCGCAGTCTGGCGGTCGGATAAAGACCGGCATTCTCGAAGGCGAGGGCGCGTTCTATGGGCCGAAATTCGAATATACGCTGAAGGACGCAATTGGCCGCGAATGGCAGTGCGGAACGACACAGGTCGATTTCAACCTGCCAGAACGCTTCGGCGCATTCTACATCGACTCCGATTCGGAGAAAAAGCAGCCGGTCATGATCCATCGGGCCATCTGCGGGTCGATGGAGCGCTTTCTCGGCATTTTGATCGAGAATTACGCCGGTCACTTCCCGCTCTGGTTCGCGCCGGTGCAGGTCGTCGTGGCGACGATCACATCCGATGCAGACGATTACGCGAAATCCGTCGTAGCGAAACTTCGCGCGGCCGGTCTTCATGCGGAAACCGATCTGCGCAACGAGAAGATCAACTACAAGGTCCGCGAACACAGCCTCGCGAAGGTTCCCGTGATTCTCGTATGCGGCAAGCGCGAAGCCGAAGAGGAAACGGTCAACATGCGCCGGCTCGGCTCGCGCGACCAGCAGTCGCTGTCGCTTGTGGATGCGCTCGAAACGCTTTCAAGCGAGGCGATCCCGCCGGATTTGCGCCAGCAATAATGTTTTGACGGAAGCGGGGCGGCGATGGTCGCCCCGCTTCATATGACTGTCACGCAACTGATTCATGTTGCGCGCATGAAAAACGTCGCGGGTCATTCCCTTTTTCCCGAACTGACCTATGCGAATGACGGTCACAACCGTATGCAGCGGCTCGTCATCGAAGGGATCGAAACGCTTGCCGGACGTAATCGGCTGGCGAACCTTTATGATTGCTGGCGCAGCGAGGTCGTTCCGCAGGGAAATGCGGTGTTCCAGAACATGCTGCGCATGGTCGGGATCGAGTTGCGACTGGCGGGAGCTTTACCTGCCTCCCTGCCGGATACGCCACTCGTCATGGTGGCCAACCATCCATTCGGTATCGCGGATGGTATTGCGATCCTCTCGTTGGCCGAACGTCTTGGCCGGCCATTTCGCGTCATGATCCATGCCGATCTCCTGAAGGTCGAGGAAATGCGGCCCTATGCCCTGCCTGTTGATTTTTCCGAATCCCGCGAGGCGATAGCAAACAATCTCGCCGTTCGCCACGAGGCCCTTTCGCTGCTTCGCCAGGGTGTGACCGTCGTCATCTTTCCGGCTGGCGGCGTATCGACTGCCGCACGCGGGTTCGGAAAGGCAGAGGATTTGCCCTGGAAAACCTTTGCAGCACGTCTGGTGAAGGATGCGCGGGCTTCGGTCATCCCGCTCCATTTCGCGGGGCAAAACAGTTTCCTGTTCCATCTTGCCACCCGGATTTCGATGACCCTGCGCCTGTCGTTGCTGGTGCCCGAATTCGTACGGCGTATGGGTAAGCCGATCGATGTGGCGATCGGGCCGGTTCTACATGCCGACGAACTGGCAAGGCTAGGCGACCGCAAGGCCATCCTTCACGCCATGCAAAATGCCGTATTTTCCCTGGGAAAATAACGAAAACGGATCAATCGCCTGAACCAGATGCCTCACGCGCGCCATTCTCGTCGGCAATGACCTCGACTTCACTGTCGCGACCCGCAACCACATTGAACTCGCGCTCGTAAAAGCGCTCGCGGTTGCGCGCTGCCGCGACGTATTTGCCTTCCGACAGCACCATCGTGGCAAACGCGCCCACGCTTTCGCGCACGATGTCGCCCGAATCGGTCAAGACGGCCCATGACGTGTCGGCGATGGCCTCGCCGCCTGCCTCACGAACGAGCTTCATCGTCACTTCGGCCGCCTTGTGCTCGACCGTCGCTTCAGTGAGCTGTCCGGCTTCGACGCGAATGTCGGATCGGATTACCGCGTTGACGTTTCCGTAGGTCGAGACGACGTGATATGTGCCGCTGTTCAGACGGACCACCGTTTGCGGGCTGACATTGGGAATGATGAGGGCGCGATCACCGGATGCGTCGCCTCCGCCTTCAAAGATCGAAAAGCGCAGCTTTTCCGACGGGATATTGGCCCCGCCCGCTATGACGGCATCAAGTTTCAGGCCGCCGGCGTCAAGAACGAATTGTTCGTCGCGCTGATTGGGGCCGACCGTCAGACGCTTGGTCGCGCCGGCTCGCCCGAAGGCGGCGTGGACGAGATAGCTGCCGGGGCCAAGCTGGAAATTGCTGGTGCCACCTTGCGCCGTGGCGACAAGTTGCAAACGACCGTCGGGCCCGGGTTCCGGGTTGAAGACGCGCCAGACCATACCGCGTTCGATCGCGTCGCCTTCCGGCGTCAAACGCGCGGACAATGTCAGCGATCCCGCGCCCGGAACGGCAAGAGGCGCGCCGATGATCGGGGCCGCGTAACCGGTAATGCCGGGCAGTTCGATCTGCGGAAGCGGAACGGGAAGAGGCAATGACGACAACCCGTCGATCTGCGCGCCGGGCTCGGACTGGATCGGGGGCAGCGAAAGCGGAGGAGGCGTTGCGCCACCGGGAAGTTCCAGTCGAGGCATGCCGCCGCCGACCGACCGACCTGGCTCGAGATTGGAACCTGGACCCGGCCCGCCGCCGAACATGCCACCCTCACCGTTCTGTGCGAAAACGGGCGAGGCCGCGACCAACGCGGCAATGACGACAGCGCTTAAAACTCGCATGGTGAACGGTCGGGACATGCAATCATACCTTGCCTTGAACCTGAAACCGGTGGCAATTTCAAGACTCTCCGAAAGCCGAGCACGCGTCCGTGACCGTGGATTTTTGGCTGCTTCATCTCAAACGTTAGGAGTTCAGGTTTGACGTCACCGACGATCGAGTTCCTTCTCAACAGAAAATCCGCGCCGATAGCCGAATTGAGCGGACCCGGACCCTCCGAAGAAGAAATCGGCACGCTGCTTACCATTGCCGCACGCGTGCCGGATCATGGACGCCTCGCGCCATGGCGCTTCATTCTTTATCGTGGTGACGCGCGCGTAGATGTGGGCAAGCGGCTAGCCAGCCTTGCCGAGAAACGTGAAGGGCCGCTGACGGATGCGCGCCGCGAACAGGAACTGACACGTTTTTCGCGTGCGCCGCTCGTCGTCGGCATCGTCCATGTGCCACGCGACAATCCGAAAATTCCGCAATGGGAGATGTTTTTGTCGGGCGGCGCGGCGGCCATGAACCTGCTGATTGCGGCGAACGCGATGGACTACGGTGCGAACTGGATCACCAACTGGTATTCCGACGTGGACGAGGGCAGGGCGATACTCGGCCTGGAGCCTGATGAACGGGTCATCGGATTCGTTCATATCGGGAATTTCGATGGAGATGCGTTCGAACGTCCGCGTCCCGATCTCGCCGCCATCGTTTCCGATTATTCCGGCCCCAAGGAGATATGATGTTCTACGAACCCTCAAAGGGCCATGGACTGCCGCACGACCCGTTCAAGGCGATCGTCGCGCCGCGGCCCATCGGCTGGATCTCCTCGATCAGCCCTTCGGGCAAGGTCAATCTGGCGCCGTACTCGTTCTTCAACGCACTTTCGACGCATCCGCATCTCGTGATGTTCTCGTCGGAGGGCGAGAAGGACAGCGTTGTGTTCGCACGCGAGAGCGGGGAGTTCGTCGCCAATCTCGTCGGCCATGCGCTCATCGAGCAGATGAACGCATCCTCGGTCGATGCGCCGCGCGGCGTTTCAGAGTTCGATTATGCCGGCCTCACGCCCGTCGCCTCGACCATGGTCAAGCCGCCACGGGTGGGAGAAGCGCTCGCCGCACTCGAATGCAAGGTCACGGAAATCCTCGAACCCAAGGGCCTCGATGGCAAGACCGGTGAGCGTTTCGTGGTCTTCGGCGAGGTAGTCGGCGTTCACATTGACGAAGCCGCGATGACGGACGGCATGTTCGATATCGTCAAGGCCGGCACGGTCTCGCGGCTCGGCTATATGGACTACGCAGCCGTGACCGAAACCTTCCAGATGCGTCGCCCACGCTGGGACGGTGCAAAATCTACTAAAGCCAGCTGATCAGCCAAGGCCGGCCGCGCGTGCGCGTTCGAGCAACCGCTCGGCGCGCTTGAGATGCGGCCGGTCGTACATTTCACCATCAATGCCGACGACGCCCGGATTGCCGGCCGCCGCAAACGCGTCGACGACCGCTCGCGCATGGGCAATCGCCGCATCCGAAGGGGTGAAGACGTCATTGATGACGGGGACCTGTGCGGGGTGAATCGCCATGCGGCCCGTAAAGCCGTCCCGAATAGCGTTTTCGCAATCGCGCCGGAAGGCGTCTTCGTCGCGGAAATTCGGAAATACGGTGTCGATGGCGGCCACCTGTGCGGCGCTTCCCGCCAGAATGGTGACCGCCCGCGCCAGACGGAAAACGTCGGTATATTCGCCGTCCGGGCGACGCGTGGCCGATGCGCCGACTTCGGCCGACAGATCTTCCGCACCCCAGGTCACGCCGATGAGGCGCGACTGCGGTGTGTAGCTATGGCCGTTCAGGACGCTCGCGCCCGTTTCGGTGATGATCGGGAGAATGCCCGTCGCACGATCCGGCAGGCCGTGATTGGCCTCATGAACGCGCAGCTTGGCGGAAAGGTGCTCGACATCGTTGAGCCCGCTGCATTTGGGTAGCATGATCGCATTTGGCGCAGCCGACATGACGGCGGCAAGATCATCGTCGGTCAATCCGGTCGACAGATCATTGACCCGCACGAGGAGGATCGGTCCGTTTTCCTTCCGCTCCGCGAGAAACTTTGCCGTCAGTTCACGCGCGGCCGGCTTGTTGGCGCCCGACACCGAATCCTCGAGGTCGACGATCAGTGCGTCGGCACCCGATTGGAGGCCCTTTTCCAGTTTGCGTTCCGAATCGCCTGGGACAAACAGCAAAGAGCGCATCAGGCAGGCCTCGCGAGCATCATGGCTTGGCGGGTGCATTTGGCCACCAGCGCGTCGTTCTGGTTATAGGCGCGGTGCTCGAACTCGACGATGCCTCGATCGGGCTTCGATTTCGAAGGACGAACGCTCATGACTTCCGTTTCCACGCGGATGGTATCGCCGTGAAATACGGGATGCGGAAAACTCGTATCGGTCATTCCCAGATTCCCGATCGTAGTGCCGAGCGTCGTGTCATGGACCGAAATACCGATCATCAGGCCAAGGGTGAACAGTGAATTGACGAGCGGCTTGCCCCATTCGCTTTTGGCGGCGAAATCGAAATCGATATGAAGCGGCTGCGGATTGAGCGTCATCACCGAAAAAAGCATGTTGTCGCTTTCGGTGACCGATTTGGTGAGTGTATGCCGGATCACCTTGCCCGGGACGAACTCCTCCAGATAAAGCCCAGCCATGCGTACGCCTCCTCCGTTTCGCCTTTTGAAGGCTTAAAGAACATGGTGAACCGTTCGTAAACCAATTCCCGCTACCGTCCACCGGAGTTTGTTATGGGGGCGAAAGTGACGACGGCGACAGCGGAACCATTTTTGCGCTCTACGCGTGCAAGCGAACGCGCCACGGCCGCCGAATATCTGGCAAATCTCTGCATCGATATCGATACGCCACGCGACGAGCGTCACGCAGCCGAATGCGCGTTGACGCTTCTGAGCGACGACCCGTCGCCCAAGGTGCGCGCGACGATCGCCATGTCGCTGGCAGGCAGTCGTCGTGCGCCGCTTCATATCGTCCTCCATCTCGCCAAAGATCAGCCAGGCGTCGCCGGGCCCATTTTGCTGCGATCGCCATTGCTGAGCGAAGGGGATTTGATCGAGCTAGCCGCGACGTCGAACGCAAAAGGCCAGGCCATGATCGCGCGCCGCCCGAGCCTCGCGTCCGGCGTGGTGGGTGCGCTGAGCGAACTTGGCGCATTGGAGGCCGTCATCGAACTTGCCCGCAACGAGGATGCGGAAATTTTCCCGTCGAGCTTTCGCCGCATGGTGGATCGGTTTGGAACGGACGGGGAATTGCGCGAAATCCTGATTTGCGATCCGCGGCTGCCGGTCGATTGCCGGCATCGCCTTTTGGCGGGACTTGGTCAGGTTCTCGGACAGTCACCTTTTATACAGGCATTCATCGGGAGCGAACGCGCCGCGAAGATCACACGTGATGCCTGCGCGCGCTCGTCACTCGCGCTGATCGAACGGTCGCGTGCTTCCGAGTTTTCACTGTTGATCGAACGTTTGCGTCAGTCGGGTGAATTGACGACGGCGCTCGTCCTGCGCTGCGTGGCCAGTGGCAAAATGGAGTTCTTCATCCATCTTGCAGCGCATCTGGCCTCGATGCCGCAGGAGCGCGTGCGAACGCTGATTGTGTCTGGTCGCGATCTGGCCTTAGCCGCAATGTTCGAAAAAGCCGGTTTCGCATCGCCTATTTACCGGCCGCTGGTCGCCGCAATCCATCACTGGCGAGGCGAAAGTGCGGGTGGCTCACGCGAAGCGAGCCGGATCATGATCGATTGTTTCGCAGAAACCGCCGAACCGCAGTCGGCCGCGATTGTCAGCCTGTTGCGGCAGATTCAATCGGACGCGATTCGCGCCGTCGCGATCGAGACATCCAGGTCTATTGCAGCCTAAATATCCAGTTCGTTCGCGAATTCGGCGCGGTCCTGGATAAAGCGGAATCGAGCCTCTGGCTTCGTGCCCATGAGCGCGTCGACCGAAGCGCGGGTTTCATCATCGGCTTCCTGAACCTCGACGCGTAGGAGCGTACGCTTCTTCGGGTCCATCGTGGTTTCCTTGAGCTGTGAAGCCAGCATTTCGCCAAGACCCTTGAACCGGCCAAGTTCCACTTTTCCGCGCCCGGTAAACTCTGTGCGCAATAGCTCGTCCTTGTGCGCGTCGTCGCGCGCATACATGGTCTTGCCACCCTGACTGAGCTTGTAGAGCGGTGGAACCGCCATATAGAGATGCCCGCCACGGATCAATTCGGGCATTTCCTGATAGAAGAAGGTGATCAGGAGCGATGCGATGTGGGCGCCGTCCACGTCGGCGTCGGTCATGATGATCACGCGGTCGTAGCGCAAATCCTCTTCCCGGTATTTCGAACGCGTGCCGCAGCCGAGCGCCTGAATAAGATCTGCGATCTGCTGGTTGGCCGTCAATTTCTCGCGGCCAGCACTGGCGACGTTGAGAATCTTGCCGCGTAGCGGAAGGATCGCCTGCTTTGCCCTGTCGCGTGCCTGCTTGGCGGAGCCGCCGGCCGAATCACCCTCGACGATGAAGATTTCAGCACCGGCAGCGGCATTTTGCGTGCAATCCGCCAGCTTGCCCGGAAGACGCAATTTGCGCACGGCACTTTTGCGGCTGACTTCCTTTTCCTGCCGGCGGCGCACGCGTTCGTCCGCGCGCGCAATCACCCAGTCAAGCAGCTTCGAGGCTTCTTGCGGGTTGTCGGCCAGCCAATGATCGAACGGGTCGCGAACCGCGTTTTCCACGATGCGCTGCGCCTCGCCGGTTGCCAGACGATCCTTGGTCTGACCGACGAATTCCGGCTCGCGAATGAACACGGACAGCATGCCAGCCGCCGAAATCATCACGTCTTCGGCGGTGACGATCGAGGCGCGCTTATTGCCGGTCAGTTCCGCATAGGCTCGCAGGCCGCGCAACAGCGCGTTGCGCATACCCGTTTCATGCGTGCCGCCTTCGGGCGTCGGGATCGTGTTGCAGTAGGAGTTCAGGAAGCCGTCGCCGCCGTGCCAAGTTACCGCCCATTCGAGGGAGCCATGGCCGCCCGACTTCTCGCTCTTGCCGGCGAAGGGCGCGCGCGTGACCTGATAGTCGTTACCCAGCGAGGCAAGGAGGTAATCCTTCAGTCCGCCGGGGAAGTGGAACGTCGCCCGGTCCGGTGTCTGCTCCTTTTCGCCGATCAGCGACGGGTCGCACGACCAGCGGATCTCGACGCCGCCGAAAAGGTAGGCCTTTGAGCGCGCCATCTTGTAGAGACGGGCCGGCTCGAACTTCGCCTTGTCACCGAAAATCTGTGCGTCCGGATGAAAGCGTACTTTGGTGCCGCGACGATTCTGCACGTCGCCGACAACTTCCAGCCCGCCTTGTGGGATGCCTCGGGCAAAGCGCTGGCGATAGAGCTTTCGGCCGCGCGCGACCTCGACTTCGAGTTGGTCAGACAGCGCGTTGACGACCGAAACGCCGACACCGTGAAGACCGCCGGAGGTCTCGTAGACCTTGGAGTCGAATTTTCCGCCCGCATGAAGCGTCGTCATGATGACTTCGAGCGCGGACTTGTCCTTGAATTTCGGGTGCGGATCGACCGGGATGCCGCGCCCGTTGTCTGTGACCGAAAGAAAGCCGTCGGCTGTCAACTCCACCTCGATGAAGGTCGCATGGCCGGCAACCGCCTCGTCCATCGAATTGTCGATGACTTCGGCGAAGAGATGATGGAGCGCCTTTTCGTCGGTGCCGCCGATATACATGCCCGGCCGCCGGCGCACCGGCTCGAGGCCTTCCAGAACCTCGATGTCGGCCGCACTGTATCCGTCGCTGGCTTCGCGCGGGGCAGGGGCAGCAGCTCGCTTTGCCGCCGCAACGATGGGATCGACGGGGCGGGGCGCGGGCTTGGCCGGTGCGGCGGAAGCCAGGTCGCCAAAGAGATCGTTGTTGTCGTCCATTTCGGCAGGGTCGTCCATTCGCGAATCAGCGGACGGAATGTCCAAAGCGCTTCATCATAGAAGAGAACCGTCTAATGCAGGAAATCATGGTGAAATTGAAGAGCGTCGTTTGCGGTTCGTCCACAGCCGAAGCGGTGACACACAAAACACATGACTACTTTGTCAAATGGTCGTGCCAACTGTAATCTATTGCGAACGATTAGGGGCTAAATGTCCTTGACTGCGAAAGCAGGCATCAATGGCGGGGTTTTCGGCAATGGCCATCGATTACGTATCACTCCTGCTGGCCACAGCAATATCCGGTGCGTGCCTTTCCATCACCATGTTCGCCTTCTGGATGACGGCGCGGCGCGACGAGTTCAAGCTGACATGGTCGTTGGCCATTCTCATTCTCGTCATACATGTCATCGCCTATTCCTATTATGCCGCTGCGCCCGCGCTTCTTTTGGGAACGATCGTCATAGGCTTCCTGCCTCTCGGAACGGCCATTCTTTACGGTGCCGCGCAGCAATTTTTCGGCCAAACGGTTGATAAGAAAGAGCTCGCGATCATTTCCGTTCTGGCGGTCGGTATTCCGCTGTCGGCGCTGTTTGCCGGTTATGACGGCGTTGCGTTCATCCTCCAAAATACCGCTGCCGCGACATTGCTTGCCATGTCCGGCCGCATTTACTTCATAAGGCGCGCTGAAGCTCCGATACCGCTTCTGTTGATGACTGCGCTTTATGCCATGGCGTCCGCCTCCTTTGCACTTTGCGGTCTTGTCCTGCTCGCGAATGGCCAATGGGTCATCGGTGGCGTGCCAGACAACTGGGCTGAGCGCGTGAACATCATCGTCGCTATCGTCGGCATGACTGGTGCGGGTGCGCTGTCGGTCGCCCTTGATCAGACCCGCCTTGCCCAACATCACCGATCCGAATCCGTTACCGATCCTCTCACCGGTCTTCTCAATCGTCGTGGGATGATGCTGACAGTGCCCGACAAGGCGCTCGGCTCATATGCGGCCATCGCCATTTTCGATCTCGACCATTTCAAGCAGATCAATGACCGGCACGGTCATGCAAGCGGGGACGATGTGCTCGTTCGCTTCGCCAATCTTCTCGAAGACGGCAAGCGCAACCGGGACATCGCCGTCCGTATCGGCGGTGAAGAGTTCGCGCTCTTTATGCCGCGTACCGACAGCGATCACGCTGCCGCTGTCGTCAGGCACATCTGTGAATCGCTGTCCGAGGAAGAATTCAGCGGCGACGGCGCGTTCCGATGCACGGTCAGTGCCGGCATCGGTTTTGGCGATGACCATAATCCATCCGTCAGCGATGTCCTCGCACGTGCCGACAGCGCCCTTTATGCGGCCAAGAAGGCTGGCCGCAACAGGGTCGAAATAGAAGGCAATCTTCGGCTGGCGATCTAACTCGCCAGCGCTTCCAGCGGCGGGCAGGAACAAACAAGGTTGCGGTCGCCCGCCACATTGTCGATGCGCGAGACCGGCGGCCAGTATTTCGATGCCATATTCTCGTCGCCGGCCGGAAACGCAGCTTCCGAACGCGTATAGGGATGCGTCCACTCATTCGCCATCAGGTCGATAGCCGGATGCGGTGCATTGATGAGCGGGTTGTCGTCCTTCGGCCAGACGCCCGATGCGACTTTGTCGGCCTCCTTCGCGATCGCGATCATCGCGTCACAGAAACGGTCGAGTTCGGGTTTCGGCTCGGATTCCGTCGGCTCGACCATCAGCGTTCCGGCGACTGGCCACGACATTGTCGGTGCATGGAAGCCATAGTCGATCAGGCGCTTGGCGATATCCTCGACCGAAATGCCGGCACTATCCTTCAGAACGCGCGTGTCGAGGATGCACTCGTGTGCGACGCGTCCGTTACGTCCGCGATAGAGCACGGGATAGTGCGCCTCGAGGCGTTCGGCGATGTAGTTGGCCGACAGGATCGCAAGCTCGGTCGCCCGCTTCAGTCCGCTCGCGCCCATCATGCGGATATACATCCATGTGATCGGCAAGATCGAGGCCGAACCGAACGGCGCGGCCGAGACGGCATGCCGCGAGCCTTCCGCGACATGTCCCGGCAGGAACTTCGCAAGATGCGACTTGACGCCGATCGGGCCGATGCCGGGGCCGCCGCCGCCATGGGGAATGCAGAAGGTCTTGTGCAGATTCATGTGGCAGACGTCCGCCCCCAGATCGCCCGGGCGGGCGAGGCCGACCATCGCATTGAGGTTGGCACCGTCGAGATAGACCTGCCCGCCGTGATCGTGGACGATCTTGCAGATGTCGCGCACGCCTTCCTCGAAGACGCCATGGGTAGAAGGGTAGGTGATCATCAAAGCGGCAAGTCTGTCGGCATGCTGCGCTGCCTTCGCTTGCAGGTCATCCACATCGACATCGCCATGATCTGTGCATTTGACGACGACGATTTCCATTCCGGCCATGGAAGCGCTTGCCGGATTGGTGCCATGCGCGGATGACGGGATGAGACAGACGACGCGCTGGTCGTCGCCATTTGCGCGGTGGTAGCGCCGGATTGCCAGAAGCCCGGCATATTCGCCCTGGCTACCGGCGTTCGGCTGAAGCGAGACGGCGTCGAAGCCGGTGATTTCGGCAAGCCAGCTTTCGAGCTGGTCGAACATGGCGCGATAGCCTTCGGCGCTGCCCTCCGGTGCGAAAGGATGAAGGTTGGCAACGCCTGCCCAACTCACTGGCATCATCTCGGCTACGGCGTTGAGCTTCATCGTACAGGAGCCGAGCGGGATCATCGCGCGGTCGAGCGCCAGGTCCTTGTCGGCAAGACGGCGCAGGAAGCGCATCATCTCTGTTTCCGAGCGGTTCTCGTGGAAAACGGGCTGGCTGAGGAAATCGCCCTCACGCTGACCGGGAAGCTGCATCGCTGCTTCCTCGCCAAGCTTGAGGCCGAAAAGATCAGCGATTGCCAGAAGATCGGCCTCGGTCGAGGTTTCGTCGAAGGTGATGCCGATGCGGCCATCCTCGAAGTCGCGCAGCCATAGTCCGCGCTCCATCGTCTTTTCAAGAATGGCTTCGGCGTGTTTGGATTTCACCGTAACTGTATCGAAATAAAGGTCGCCGGCGACCTCGATGCCTTTGGACTTCATGCCCGCGTGAAGCCGGGCGGCAAGGCCGTGCATGCGCTGGGCGATGGCTTGAAGACCCTCCGGACCGTGCCAGATCGAATAGGCCGCAGCCATATTGGCGAGAAGCGCTTGCGCCGTGCAGATATTGGATGTCGCCTTGTCGCGGCGGATGTGCTGTTCGCGAGTCTGCAGGGCAAGGCGATAGCCGACGCGCCCGCCTGTATCGACCGACTGGCCGACAATCCGGCCCGGCATCAGCCGGGTGAACTTGTCAGCGACTGCGCAATAGGCCGCGTGCGGGCCGCCATTGCCCATCGGAACCCCAAAGCGCTGCATGGAGCCGACTGCGATATCCGCGCCGAGCGAGGCAGGGGATTGCGTAACGCTCAGTGCCAGAGGATCGGCGACGAAGATGACGACGATGTCCATGCCCCGCGCGCGTTTGATTCTGTCGGCGTGGTCGCCGAAAATGCCTGCCGTGTCAGGCCATGGAATGACGAGCGCTGCCGTTTCGCCATCCACGTCACCAGACCCGATTTCAATACCCAACGGGTCCGCGCGCGTCTCGATCACATCCATCACCTGCGGGTGAAGCGCGCCGGCAATCGATATCTTGGGACGCTTCATGCGGTGATGGCGCCAAGCGATGCCGATGGCCTCGGCCACGGCCGTCGCTTCGTCCAACAAAGAGGATGAAGCGACGGGAAGGCCGGTCAGCTCGGTCACGAGCGTCTGGAAATGGAAGAGCATCTCCAGACGGCCTTGGCTGATTTCAGCCTGATAGGGCGTATAAGCCGTGTACCAGGCCGGGTTCTCGAAGAGATTGCGCTGGATGACGGGCGGAACATAGGTTCCATGATAGCCGGTGCCGATGAAGCTTTTGGCGACGACGTTGCGCTCCATCATCGATGCCAGTTCGGCCAAGGCCTGCTGCTCGCCGGCGGGGGCGGGAAGGTCGAGCGGGCCATCGAGCCGGATGGATTTCGGAACGGCCTGGCTGACAAGCGTGTCGAGCGAGGTCAGGCCCAAAGTCTTCAGCATTTCGCGCTGTTCGCCGGGGCCGGGGCCGATATGGCGGTTTGCAAAGCTCATCGGCGTATCTCCTGTCAGGCCGTCGTGGCGTCGTAGGCGGCGCGGTCCATCAGCCCTTCAAGCTCGCTCATGTCCGCAAGCTTCATTTTCCAGAGCCAGCCGTCCTTTTCCGCCGCCGAGTTGACGAGTGCGGGATCGGACGAAAGTGCGTCGTTCACCGCAGTGATTTCACCGGCTATGGGCGCATAGACGTCCGATGCGGCCTTCACTGATTCGACGACCACGACCGTGTCGCCCTTTGCGATTTCGCGGCCGGTCTCCGGCAGTTCGACGAAGACGAGATCGCCAAGCTGCTCCTGGGCATAATTCGTGATGCCGACCGTCGCGACATCGCCCTCGACGCTGATCCATTCATGATCGGAAGTAAAATAGGTCGTTGCCATGAGCGTCATCCTTTGCGCTGGCGATGTGGCTGAAAGGGAAGGGAGTGGATCGAAATGGGTAGTCGATTGCCGCGCACTTCGGCGAAGATCGGGTTGTCCTGCGCCTCGACGGCAATGTAGCCCATGGCGACAGGCGCGCCGAAAGAAGGACCGAATCCGCCCGAATTGACCGTGCCGACTTCCTTGCCGTCGGCATCGACAAGCGGGGCACCGGCGCGGATCGGCTGGCGGCCTTCAGGTTTCAGCCCGACGCGCTTGCGTGCCGCGCCCTCGGCAATCACCTTTTCGAGCGCTGCTGCTCCGATGTAGCCGCCACCTGAGCGTAAAGGCTTCGGGATTGCCCACATAAGCCCGGCCTCGACCGGGTTCGTATCGGGTGAAATGTCCTGACCGTGCAGGCACAGCCCCGCCTCGAGCCGCAAGCTGTCGCGCGCGGCAAGGCCGACCCATTCGACGCTGTCGTCGGCCAAAAGCTTTTCGGCGAAGGCCTGAGCCTGTTCGACGGGAAGGGCGATCTCGAATCCGTCCTCGCCGGTATATCCGCTACGGCTGATGAACCGGCCGTCGCTCGTTTCCTTGCCTTGCATGAAGACGAGATCACCGCCGTCGATGCCGGTACGTGTTGCCACATCGGCTGCTGCCGGTCCTTGAACGGCGAGAAACACGCGGTCGAGCGCTTCGACGGCACAGTCGAACGCGCTTGCAACCTCGCGCAAATGCGCTTCATCCGCTTTGGCGTTTCCGGCGTTGGCGACGACGATGAACCGCTCATCGCCCGTGCGTGTCACGATCAGATCGTCCAGAATTCCGGCATTTTCGTTCAGGAAGAACGTGTATTTCGCTTGCCCGACGGGCAGCGCGCCTGCGTCGAGAGGGCATGTGCGCGACAGCGCGTCGGCTGCCTGCGGGCCGGAGACCGCGAAGAGCTTCATATGGGAAATGTCGAACAATCCTGCAGCCTCACGGCAATGCAGGTGTTCTTTCATGACGCCCGCTGGATATGTCAGCGGCATCGACCAGCCGGCAAAGCCGCCGAATTTCGCGCCAGCCGCCTCATGCAGCGGTTTCAATGGAAGTTGTCTAAGCTCACCCGTATCAGCCATCCGGCCTCCAGAAGTCGCACGCGTTCCGCCGCTAAGGCGGCCTGTTCGTGCCCCTCTGTCGGAAGCCTGAGAGACTTGCGCGGCCGGAACTCTGTCGGCAACGCTTACACCTTCGGCGCGAGGACGAACCTCGACTTTCCAGAGCGTCTTGACCGGCCAACGGTTCTTTTGCCTGAGAGATTTCGGGCGATTTCCCCTTCGGCGGCAGCGATGCTGCTCTCTCCCGCAAACCGGCGGAGCCTTGGGCTCCTGACGCCGCGAACCTAGCCGATCGGTTCTGCCTTGTCACCCTCGCGGGCGAATATCCTCAACTCTTCCTCGATTTGCGTGATGACGGCAGCGCTTTGCGCATGAAGGCGTTTCAACTCGGAAAGTTGTGCCGAGATCGCGCGGACGGTTTCGTCGCGCAAATCCTCATCGACCGGCGCCGTGCCGACGCCATAGAGCAACCATGACAGGCTGACGTTGAGAACACCCGCCAGCATGGATAGCCGGTTCGCGCGCGGCTGCGAACGGTCGCTTTCCCACGCTTGCAACGTCGAGGTTTGCACACCGAGGCGGCGCGCAAGTTGCGCGGTCGTCATGCCGACCGCATCGCGTGCCCGCGACAGCCGCCCGCCAAGCGTATCGAGGTCCGGATTTTCGGAATAGATCGTCGTGGTGTCAGGCACCTGCCACCCCTTTTCAGTGTCTTCGGAATTGTTGCCTCGCGCCGTCAAGTGGCGCGAGGCAAGCATGACGGAAGGTGCGGTTGATCGCAACCGACCAAGAGACAACCGATGAAAATCAATCTATTGGGTGGAAATGTTATGAGTGCGTATTAACGCCAAGGCGTTCGGCATGCCAACGCAAATGATCGTCCATGAAGGTCGAGATGAAGAAATAGGAGTGATCGTATCCTTCATGCATGCGCAGGGTCAGGGCGATATCCGTTCCTTTGCAGGCTTCCTCGAAAAGCCAAGGGCGCAGACCCTCGTCGAGAAATCCGTCAGCGGTCCCCTGATCGATCAGAAATTCGGGAAAGCGTGCGCCGTCTTCGATAAGAGCGGTCGAATCATACGCCCGCCATTTGCTTTCATCGGCACCCAGATATTTCTCCAGCGCAGGTTTTGACCATCCGGCGGTGGAGGGTTGCACGATCGGCGCAAAGGCCGAGCATGACTTGAAGCGTTCCGGATTCTTGAGCGCAATCGTCATTGCGCCATGCCCGCCCATCGAATGACCGAAGATCGACTGCCGCGACATATCTGCCGGAAAGTTTTCGCTGATCAGCTTCGGCAGTTCATCGGTGATGTAGGAGTACATTCGGTAGTGGTTGGAATAGGGTGCTTCTGTCGCGTCGAGATAAAAACCCGCGCCCTTGCCGAATTGCCAATTGTCCGGCTCATCTGCGACATCGTCTCCGCGCGGGCTCGTGTCCGGACATACCACGATCACGCCAAGGTCGGCCGCCATCTTCCGATATTCGCCCTTGTCCATCACGTTGGCATGCGTGCAGGTCAGGCCGGACAGATACCAAAGCACCGGGCAGGGGCCGTCCTTCGCCTGTGGCGGAACGAAGACCGCGAATGTCATCTCGCAGGCGCAGCTTTCGGACATATGCGAATAGACGCCTTGGACGCCGCCATGAGATTTCGCGGTCGAGATGGTTTTCATGCTTTTCCTCATTTGCCGATGCTGACGGCCGAATTGACGACGGCAGCCAGAATAACCGTATTGAAAAAGAAGGACACGACGCCGTGGATGACGACGAGGCGTCGCATTGCCGGCGTCGTCACTTCCACGTCCGACGTTTGTGCCGTCATGCCGATCGTCAGTGAAAAGTAGATGAAATCGATACCGGACGGCTCGTTGCTCTGCGGGAAGTCGATTCCCTTCCTGCCGCTCCAGTAGACATGCGCGTAGTGTACGGCCGCCATGATATGGACGGTCAGCCAGCCGAGCGGGACGGCGGCGAGGGTGATGACGAGATTGGCCAGGCCCGGTGTCTCATCTGAATTGACCAGAACGAACAGTGCGGCCAGTGATGCGCCTGCCGCTGTCAGCGTGACGAGAAAGATCAGCGTCACTGGCAGATCGTCGTCCTTGGCGGCGTTCTTCAAATCGTGCGGCTCAAGGCGCGCCAATGCTCTCAGCGCGAAGACGAGGTAGCTCATGAAAAACAGGTTCGCCGACAAGACCGGGGCGGATGGAAGACGCAACACCGTGCCGACGCCTAGTCCAGCCACGGCGACCAATGCCGCGACATAGAAGGGAAAATGGCGCCGGTGCCGTCTCATGCCACTGCGTTTAACGCACGGCGCACGGTCTGATCGAGTGACGACAGAAACGCAGAACGATCGCGCGGCGAAAACGGTGCGTTGTAGCCCTTGATATCGCCCGATTCGCGCAAGGTCTGTTTCAGGTCGCGGATCGCAACAGCCATGCCGATCGTTTCCGGCGTGAAGGCCCTTCCGTTCATGCCGAGGACATGACAGCCCTTTTCAACGCAGCGCGCGGCAAGCGGAACATCGGCAGTAATGACGATATCGTTTGCCGCCGCATTCTCGACGATCCAGTCGTCGGCAGCATCGAATTTTCCGGAAACGACGATATTGCGGATCATCGGATCGCGCGAGGGGCGCAACCCGCCATTTGCAACGAATGTGATCACGAGATCGTGGCGCTCGGCGACCTTGATCGCCTCATCCTTCACCGGACAGGCATCTGCATCGACGAAGATCGAAGGACTGCTCACGGCAGGCTGCACCTGACAAGTGGAATGCCGTCATTGTCGCCTTGCGAAATGCGCAGCACGTTCGGCTCGCTCGTGTCGAAACTGATCTGGCGCTCCTCTTCCATGCCTTCCGCGATGCAGGATGCGGCGACCGTCGTCTCTCCGTTAACAGTTTCGGCGGGATCGATGTTGCAGACGCTTTCATAGCGGCGCATCGTCGTTGGCGTGATGACGGCGAACATTTCGAGCGGCTCACGGTCGATGCGCGCACAGCTTTCCGCACTTGCCGCCCATGCGCCGACATAGTCGGCCCCGACATGAGCCATCGAGGCACGCGCGGCCGCTCGGGTGTCGGCCTGAAGCTCGTCTTCGGAGCCAAGCAAAGCCTGCGGGTCGCCGATGGGCTCGTCCGGAACCGGACCGTCCGTCTCCGAAGCGATGCGCCGCTCCAGCGCGGCGGCGGCGTCAGTCAAATCCTGACGCGCCTGCTGGGCGATCTCCTCGATGGACTGGCCGATCTGGCCTGCGATGTCGCGCGCCCGGTCGAGCGCGGGTCCGGCATCTTCTATCGCGCGGCCTGCACGCTCACGCGCTTCGCCTGCAAGACGCCCGGCTTCTTCCGCTGTCTGACCGGCAGCGTCGCGGAGACGCGTGAGCGCATCTCCGGCTGCATCCCCTGCGTCGTCCAACGCCTGACCGGCATCGTCCTGTTGCTGGGCCGGCGGCGGCGTCGCTTCGGTTGATTGCTCCTCGCCGCAAGCCGACAATGCAAAAAGCGAAGTGCCAAGCGCAAGCGCGAGGAAGGTTCTGGAAAGGTTCATCGAAGCGGTCCTGTCGTAGCTACGTCCCTATGCTGCGCCTGAACATTGCTCAGGCGCTCAGAGGAACGCGCGACACGGGGAATCGTGCCGGACTGCAGCGCTTTTTTCACCGAACGCTAATAGACGACGACCGAGCGGATCGACTCGCCGGCATGCATCAAGTCGAAGCCCTTGTTGATCTCGTCGAGAGATAAGGTGTGGGTGATCATCGGATCGATCTCGATCTTGCCATCCATATACCAGTCAACGATCTTCGGAACGTCCGTGCGACCGCGTGCGCCGCCGAAAGCCGTGCCCTTCCAGGTGCGGCCGGTAACGAGCTGGAACGGGCGCGTCGCGATTTCCTGACCTGCGCCCGCAACGCCGATGACGATCGATTCACCCCAGCCGCGATGTGCGCATTCAAGGGCTTGCCGCATGACCTTCACGTTTCCGGTACAGTCGAACGTATAGTCCGCACCGCCGATCTGGTCGGCTCCGCGCTTGGTCAGGTTGACGATGTGCTGAACGACGTCACCGTCGATTTCAGTCGGGTTGACGAAATGGGTCATGCCGAAGCGTTCGCCCCATTCCTTCTTGTCGTTGTTGATGTCGACGCCGATGATCATGTCGGCTCCGGCAAGACGCAGGCCCTGAATGACGTTGAGGCCGATGCCGCCGAGACCGAACACGGCAGCCGTCGCGCCGATCTCCACCTTTGCCGTGTTGATCACAGCGCCGATGCCCGTCGTCACGCCGCAGCCGATATAGCAGATCTTGTCGAAGGGGGCGTCGGGGTTGACCTTGGCGAGCGCGATCTCCGGCAGGACCGTGTGATTGGCGAAGGTCGAGCAGCCCATGTAGTGGAAAATCTTGTCCTTGCCGATCGAGAAGCGCGACGTGCCGTCCGGCATCAGCCCCTGACCCTGCGTCGAGCGGATCGCCGTACACAGGTTGGTCTTGCGCGACAGGCAGGACGGGCAGGTGCGGCATTCGGGCGTATAGAGCGGGATGACGTGGTCGCCTTTCTTCAAAGACGTGACGCCTGGTCCTACATCGACCACGACGCCCGCTCCCTCATGGCCGAGGATCGCCGGGAAGATGCCTTCCGGGTCTGCACCGGACAGCGTGAACTCGTCCGTATGGCAAATGCCGGTCGCCTTGATCTCGACCAGCACCTCGCCCTCGCGCGGGCCTTCGAGATCGACTTCCATGATTTCCAACGGCTTTCCTGCGGCAATTGCGACGGCGGCGCGTGTCTTCATGGGATCAAAATCTCCTCGATGGCTGTTTGGTGCAGATGTCACAGCTTTCGAGCGCACTGACAAGCCCGCTGAATGGGAGTTCATCATGCCGATGCCGCTGGAATACGCTCGCGCCAGTGCGGATTTCGATCGTTTTATGGAGGAACTGCGAGTTTCGTTCGGTCATGACACCCGGCATCAAACCTATCAGACGGTCGAGTCGGTCTTGCGCGTCTTCCGGCTGAGATTGTCTCTATCCGAAGCCATAGCGTTCGCCGATGCGCTACCGTCGGTACTCCGATCGATCTTCGTCAAGGATTGGGACACCAGCGTCGCCCGAAAACCATTCAGCGACTTCGAGGCGTTGAACCGCGAGGTACGCGAATTTCGAAGAAATCATGACTTTTCGCCGCCTGACGCTATTCGCCTCGTCGCAAAGGCGCTGCATGCGCATGTCGATCCGGTCGCATTCGAAAGTGTTCTGGCCTGTCTCCCGGGTGAGGCGCGCGAGTTCTGGAAAGTGTGACATCGGACTCGACACGAAAGATTCCAGGGCGGACAATCGGCGCATCAGCAAGCGGATTCCTTTTGCTTCGAATTTTCCAACTCAGAACGGTTCATGTCGGCGACTTTCATCCATCTTCGTGTTCACTCCGCTTATTCGCTTCTGGAAGGGGCGCTGCCGGTCGGCAAGATCATCGGCCATGCGGTCAAGGATCGCGCGCCCGCCATCGGCATCGCGGACACGAACAATCTTTTCGGAGCGCTCGAATTCGCGCAAAAGGCCGTCAAGGACGGCGTCCAGCCGATCATCGGCTGCCAGATCGACGTGAACTTCGCCGATCTGGCTGAAAGCGGGCGCGGTAACGACAGGCGCTCCGACAAGGGGTTGACGCCGCTCGTGCTGATCGCGGCGAACGAGACGGGATATGCCAATCTGGTCGACCTCGTCAGCAAGTCGTATCTCGACGTGCCGGCGGGCGAACCCGTGCAGGTCATGGCCGAATGGCTCGCGCCGCGCGCGGAAGGCATCATCTGCCTGACGGGCGGCGAGCGCGGGCCGATCGGTGCGGCGCTGAAAGCGGACCAGCCTGCCTTGGCGGCGCAGCGGCTGATGAAGCTCAAGGGCTGGTTTGGCAACCGGCTCTATGTCGAACTGCAGCGGCCGACCGGCTATGACCGCGTCATCGAGGCTTCCAGCATCGATCTTGCCTACGCGAACGATCTTCCGCTTGTCGCCACCAACGAAGCGTTCTTTCCGATATCGGACGACTACGACGCCCATGACGCGCTGATGGCCATCGCGGCAGGTTCCGTCGTGGCGGTGGACGACCGGCGACGGCTGACCGCCGACCATTTCCTACGCTCGCAGACGGAAATGGCGGCCCTCTTTCAGGACTTGCCGGAAGCGCTCGAATCGACCGTCGAGATCGCGAAGCGTTGCTCCTATTATACGCAGACGCGTGCGCCGATCCTGCCGCGCTTCACTGGCGGCGATACGGAAGACGCGGAAGCGGCATTGCAGGCGGAAGCCGACGAGCTTTCGCGCCAGGCACGCGAGGGGCTGGATGCACGCCTTGCCGCACATGGGCCGACGACCGGCTACACGGTCGAGCAATATCGCGAGCGGCTGGAATTCGAGCTTGGCATCATCACCCGGATGAAATTTCCCGGCTACTTCCTGATCGTCGCGGACTTCATCAAATGGGGCAAGGCGCAGGGGATTCCGGTCGGGCCGGGGCGTGGTTCGGGCGCGGGCTCGCTTGTCGCCTATGCGCTGACGATTACCGATGTCGATCCGCTTCGGTTTTCGCTGCTTTTCGAGCGGTTTCTCAATCCCGAGCGCGTCTCGATGCCGGATTTCGACATCGATTTTTGCCAGGATCGGCGCGAAGAGGTGATCCGCTACGTTCAGCGCAAATATGGGCGTGAGCAGGTCGGGCAGATCATCACCTTCGGAACGCTGCAGGCGAGGGCCGTGCTGCGCGACGTCGGGCGCGTGCTACAGATGCCTTACGGACAGGTTGATCGTCTGACCAAGATGGTGCCTGCCAACCCCGCCAATCCAGTCAAGCTGAAGGACGCGGTGGAAGCTGAGCCGCGCTTTGCCGAGGAGGTGGAAAAGGAGCCGGTCGTCCAGAACCTGCTCGACATCGCGATGAAGCTCGAAGGACTTTACCGCCACGCTTCAACGCATGCCGCCGGTATCGTCATCGGCGACCGACCGCTTTGGCAACTCGTGCCGATGTATCGCGATCCGCGCTCGGACATGCCCGTCACCCAGTTCAACATGAAATGGGTCGAACAGGCCGGGCTGGTGAAGTTCGACTTCCTCGGCCTGAAGACGCTGACGGTGCTGCAAACCGCCGTTGACCTGATCAAACGACGCGGCGTCGATATCGACCTTTCGAATATTCCGCTCGATGACGCCGAGACCTACGCGATGTTGTCGCGCGGCGAAACGGTCGGCGTGTTCCAAGTGGAATCGGCGGGCATGCGCAAGGCGCTGGTCGGCATGAAGCCCGACTGCATCGAGGATATCATCGCGCTGGTGGCTCTCTACCGTCCCGGCCCGATGGAGAACATCCCGACCTACAACGCGCGCAAGCACGGTGACGAGGAGATCGATTCGATCCATCCCAAGATCGATCATCTGGTAAAGGAAACGCAGGGCGTTATCGTCTATCAGGAACAGGTGATGCAGATCGCGCAGGAGCTTGCCGGCTATTCGCTCGGCGAAGCCGATCTGTTGCGCCGCGCCATGGGCAAGAAAATCCGCGCGGAGATGGACAAGCAGCGGGTTCGCTTCGTCGACGGCGCGGTCGAGCGCGGCGTGACCAAGCCGCAGGCGAACTTCATCTTCGATCTTCTGGCGAAGTTCGCCGATTACGGCTTCAACAAGTCGCATGCGGCCGCATATGCGATCGTCTCCTACCAGACGGCGTATCTCAAGGCGCACTACCCCACCGAATTTCTCGCCGCGTCGATGACGTATGACATGAATAACACCGAGAAACTGTCCGATTTCAGACAGGATGCGATGCGGCTCGATATTGACGTTGTGCCGCCCTCGGTGATGACGAGCCATCGCCCCTTCGAAGTCGGCGACAGCAAGATTTTCTACGCGCTGGCGGCGATCAAGGGTGTCGGTGAAGGCGCGGTCGATCACATCGTCGAGGTACGAAAGGAGCGCCCGTTCCAAAGCCTTGAGGATTTCTGTTCGCGGGTCGATCCGAAGATTGTCGGCAAGCGGGTGTTCGAAAGCCTGATCGCGGCCGGCGCGTTCGATTGTTTCGGGCATGATCGCGCGGCGCTTGCGAGCGGCCTCGACCGGATGATGGGGCTTGCCGCGCGCGTCAGTGAAAATACGGCGAGCGGCCAGGCTGATATTTTCGGCGCGGCGATGGGCGCCGAACCGGAAAAACTGCATCTGCCGCTGGCCGAGCCATGGCTTCCAGCCGAACGGCTGCATCGCGAGTTCAATGCCGTGGGTTTCTATCTGTCTGCGCATCCGCTCGACGAATACAAGGCGACGCTCGAAAAGCTGCGCGTTCAAAACTGGACGGAGTTTCAGGCGGCCGTGAAGCGGGGCGCATCCGCCGGGCGTCTTGCCGGAACGATCACGTCCAAACAGGAGCGGCGCACCAAGACCGGCAACAAGATGGCAATCGTCCAGCTATCGGACGCAACTGGCCAGTATGAAGCGGTGCTGTTTTCCGAAATGCTCGCGGCCTATCGCGATCTTTTGGAGCCGGGCAAATCCGTCGTCGTGACTGTCGCGGCCGAAAACCGGCCCGAGGGCGTCAATCTGCGTGTCCAGACCATGATGTCGCTGGAGGACGAAGCGTCACGCATCCAAAAAGCGCTGCGTATCTTTCTGCGCGATCCCTCGCCGCTGGGAACACTGACCGGCCAGCTTTCCCAACGCGGTGAGGGGCATGTGAGCTTCGTCGTCATTCGCGACGACGGGCAGGGCGAGATTGAGGTCGAGCTTCCAAATCGCTACCGTCTGTCGCCGCAGATCGCATCCGCGATGAAGGCGGTGCCGGGCGTCGTTGACGTGGAACTGGTCTGACGAAGAGAAAATTTCCGGCTCCATGACCCGAAATGCCGTCCGAAGCGTTGATGGTTTTTGGATCGGGAGAAGATCGTCATGCGCAGGATTTTGCACGCTGCCGCTCTTGGCATGGTTCTGAGTGTTCCGGCTCCGGCAATGGCGTCGGACGCGGACTTTCTGACCTCCCTTGCGGGCGAATGGTCCGGCGGCGGCGAGATCAGGCGTAATCCCGACGAAAATCCGATCAATGTGAACTGTAACCTGTCATCGTCTGCCGACACACGATCGGTAATGATGGAAGGTGCCTGCACTGCCGCAATCATCGTGTCCCGGCGCATCGGTGCCAGCTTGATCGTCGATAACGGCTCGTACTCGGGGAGTTATGTCGGTTCGACCCATGGCGAGGCCGATCTTTCCGGGTCGCGCTCGGGTGATACCGTGAATCTTTCGGTTTTATGGCCGGAAGTTGGGCGCGAGGCGACAATGACTGTGTCGGCGAGTGGCAACACCTTACAGATCGTCACCATAGAGGAACGCCCCGACACCGGCGAGCAGGTCGTTACGGCGCAACTTTCGTTTCAGCGTCAATAATCATTGCGGCCGGGGAGGCCTGCCGTTGCGCGGCCGCCCGAATGTGTAGCCCGTCTCGACGATGGTGTTGCCGAATTTTTCGCGCAGGCGATCAATCGCGCCTTCCGCCTTTGCTGATTTTGCGCCACGCACATCCACGAGATCGGGTGGATCGGCCCGAGCCGCGTCGGCAAGATCGCTGACGCCGATGCCGAGCAGGCGAAAACGGGTGCCGTCCATTTCGTGTTTCAGCATGTCGAGGCCGGTTCGAAACATCCGTTCGGCAAGCTGGGTCGGATCGGAGAGGGCACGATTGCGGGTCCGTGTCTTGAAATCGCTCGTCTTCAGCTTGAGCACGACCGTTCGCCCCGCCACTCCATGCTTCTTCAGTCTGCGCGAGACCTTTTCACTCAGTGCTCGCAGGACGGGCACCAAATCGTCCGGCCGCGATAGATCGACATCAAACGTCGTTTCGGCCGAAACGCTTTTTGCTTCGCGATCGGCGGATACGCGCCGCACATCCTCGCCGCGCGAGAGGCGATAGAGACGCTCGCCCATCGTGCCGTAGCGGCGCAGAAGATCGCCCTGCTCCATGCGCTGCAACTGTCCGATCGTGCGAATGCCGTCACGCTCCAATGTCGTCGTGAATGCCTTTCCGACGCCCCAGATCAGCGTCACAGGCTGCCCCGCAAGGAACTCTAGTGCCTCGGCTTCTCCGATCACCGCGAAGCCGCGCGGCTTGCGCAGATCGGACGCCACCTTGGCGAGAAACTTGCAATAGGAAAGCCCGACGGAGACCGAAATCCCGATCTCCTTTTCGACCTGTTGTGCAAAACGACCAAGAACAACAGCGGGCGGCAGACCATGCAGGGATTCGGTGCCGGACAGATCGAGAAACGCTTCGTCGATCGACAGAGGTTCGACGAGGGGCGTGAGTGCTTCCATCATCTGGCGAATTTCGCGACCGACGCGAACATATTTTTCCATGTCGGGCTTGATGACGACCGCTTCGGGGCACGCATCGAGCGCCTTGAACATCGGCATGGCCGAACGCACGCCCTTGATCCGCGCGATGTAGCAGGCCGTGGACACGACACCGCGCGTGCCGCCGCCGATGATCACCGGCTTATCGCGCAGGGCCGGGTTGTCGCGCTTTTCGACGGCCGCGTAGAACGCGTCGCAATCGATATGAGCCAGATGCAGATCGTACAGTTCGTCGTGGCGAATAAGTCGCGGGCTGCCGCATGCATGGCAGCGCACAGCGCGGTCGCGCTGGAACGTCAGGCAATCGCGGCAAAAGCCGCTTGTCGGGGCATTGAGTAAAGGGCGCATATTCTGGAACGGAACCGGAACGCGATCTTATTCGTCCTGCATGAGCAGGGCAAGTGTCGTCAGATGCCCAGCGCGTGCTCGATCTTCGGCAGCGCGTCCTTCCAGTCGTCGACGACGATTGCGAAATCAGGAGGCGGCGGGATCAGCTCGCGGAGCGAATTGTCGGCCATCAGATGAAAGAGAGCTGCATCCGGCACATAGTCGTGCGCCGAGACGAGATTGCGCGGCTGGTCGTCGACGAAGGCAAGGGGGCGCTTTGTCGGTCCACGCAGACGCGCAACGGCTGGGCCTTTGGCCATCTCCGTCGTCAACAGCGGGTAGGAGAGGCCGAGCGCGTCGAGGTGTTTGCGGCGCGCTTCGCGAAACCGGTGTGGCATGGCTGTCAGCAGAACGATTTCGGCGCTTCTTGCGATCTTTTCCATGGCGTCCGCCGCGCCTTCGGTGATCGTTTGCCAGTCGGCCTGACCATGGAAGAATTCGTCGATGAGTTCGGTAACGTGTCCCGTGGCGGCCACTTCACCGTTCTCGACGTGAAAGATGTTGCCATGGAGGTGAAACGAATCGAGGCGCAGCCCGAAACCGCGCGATTCAAGGTAGCGCGGAAAAGGCTTGATGAAATCGAGGATGACATCGTCGACATCGAGGATCAGAAGCGGTCGGTCGTCGGCGGCCAGTTCCTCGATCTGGCGCAACGTTTCGGGATCGTCGCTCATATGTTGATCTCGTAGCGATCATCGCCGGCAGGCAAGGAACGCAGCGCACGGCCGACATCCTGGGGAGCGACACCGCTCGCTTCGCAGAACTGGATCAAGGTCGGTTCATGCGCCAGAACGAATTGCAGGACACCGGCGAGAAAGCCCGGCTCTCCGGCCGCACGCCTGATCTCGTGGGCGGCGATGCCGGTCAGATCGAGAAAACGCGGCAGCAATTGCGCGTCGGCGGCAATGAAACCGAGCGCCTGAATAGCAATGCCCTCCGCCGCCTCCGGCGTCAGCTTCTTGTCGTTACGGATCGAATCCGACATGGTCATCTTCATGCGGCTGGGTTAGCCCGTGACTTGCGCGCGATCAAGCATTGCGCAGCGATGTTGTTTTCAAGAGTTTGCGTTTCATCAATCAAATCGCGCTAAGGTTCGGCGGGGTCGAAGCCGTTCGGCGCCGAATACAGTCGAGGGCTTATGACCAAGAAAGTGATGATCGTCGAGGACAACGAGCTTAACATGAAGCTCTTTCGCGACCTCATCGAAGCGTCGGGCTATGAGACCGTGCGCACGCGCAACGGGCTGGAGGCTCTCGATCTTGCGCGCGAGCACAGGCCCGACCTCATCTTGATGGACATCCAGCTTCCGGAAGTTTCGGGACTGGAAGTCACCAAATGGCTGAAGGACGACGACGATCTGCGGTCGATTCCGGTCATTGCAGTAACGGCATTCGCGATGAAGGGCGACGAGGAACGAATTCGGCAGGGCGGGTGCGAGGCCTATATCTCAAAGCCGATTTCGGTGGCCAGGTTCATCGAGACGATCAAATCCTATCTGGGCGATGCATAGGGACATGGCGGAAACGTCGGGCAGGGGTTGAAATGACGGCGCGTATACTGGTTGTCGATGACGTTCCGGCGAATGTGAAGCTGCTCGAAGCGCGGCTTTTGGCCGAGTATTTCGAGGTGCTGACGGCAAGCAACGGCCGCGACGCGCTCGAAATCTGCGAGGGAGGGCGCGTGGACGTTGTCCTTCTCGACGTCATGATGCCCGATATGGACGGTTTCGAGGTTTGCCGCAGGCTGAAGACGGACAATACAACCGCCCATATTCCGGTCGTCATGGTGACGGCGCTCGATCAGGCGGTGGACCGCGTACGCGGTCTCGAAGTAGGTGCCGACGACTTCCTGACCAAACCGGTCAACGATCTGCAACTGATGACTCGCGTCAAGAGCCTCGTACGCCTGAAGACGCTGACCGACGAATTGCGCATGCGTGCGTCCACGACCCGAAATATCGGCATCGAGGAGCTTTTGAAAAAGCGCGATATTGCGGCAGATGCCCCGATCCGCGCGCTGCTGGTGGACGACCGGGCGTCCTCCATCGAGCAGATGGAAAAATATCTTCGCGGCATTTGCACGCTGGATGTCGTTGCCGATCCGCAAGCCGGTCTTCTCGAAGCCGGGGAACATAATTACGAATGCGTGCTGATCTCCACCGCTCTTGAGGGTCACGATCCGTTGCGGCTTTGCTCGCAATTGCGCACGCTGGACCGCACGCGCTTCCTGCCGATCATGCTGATTGCCGGGCCGGACGAGAACCAGCGCCTTGCGCGCGCGCTCGAACTCGGCATCAACGATTACGTGACCCGCCCTGTCGACCGTCAGGAACTCGTCGCGCGCCTGCGCACGCAGGTGAAGCGCAAGCGCTACAACGATCAGCTTCGCTCCAGCGTCACGCAGACCATCGAAATGGCTGTGACGGACGGCCTGACCGGGCTTCACAATCGGCGCTATCTCGACAGCCATCTTGCCAGCCTCGCCGGGAAGGCGCGAATGCGCCAGAAACCGCTTTCGCTCCTGATAACCGACATCGACCGGTTCAAATCGATCAACGACCTGCACGGACATGACGCGGGCGATGACATCCTGCGCGAGTTCGCCATGCGTCTGCGCCAAAGCGTGCGCGGTTTCGACCTCGCATGCCGCTATGGCGGCGAGGAATTCGTCATCGTCATGCCGGACACCGAGCCGATGCTTGCCGAAAAGGTCGCCGAGCGCATCCGGGCCGAGATCGAGCGCAATCCATTCCCGGTCGGTGACGGCGACAAACGGCTCGACATCACGATTTCGGTCGGTGTGGCCTTCCTGAAGGGCGAGCCTGACACAGTCGAAGCCATGATGAAACGTGCGGATATCGCGCTTTACGAGGCGAAGAATGCCGGCCGCAACCGCGTCGTCGCCAGCGCTGCCTGAACTGCCGTTTCAGGCTGCGGGGCCAAGCTCCCCGTTCGCCTTGGCGGTAGCAATCTGCCGGATGGCATCGGCCAGCACGGCCGGTTCCTGCGCGCCCATGATGGCGTAGCGGCTTTCGACCAGATAGCAGGGCACACCGCGCACGCCCATTTGCGCGGCCGTATCGATTTCTGCCTGGACGGCATCCGTATCCGCGTTCGACGCCAGCAGCGTTTCCACGACCGTGCCGTCCATGCCGCTTTCGCGCGCCGCCTCAACGAGCACGGCTGAATTGCCGATATCCTGCCCTTCCTCGAAATAGAGCGCGAACAGGCGGCGGACGAGCTTCGACTGTATGTCGGCTCCTTCTGTTCCCGCCCAGCGGATGACGCGGTGCGCGTCGAGCGTGTTGGGCGAGACGCGGATCGCATCGAAGTCGAACGCGATACCCGCATCCCTGCCTGCATCCGAAACCCTTGCGTGGATTTCAGCCAGCTTCTCTTCGCTGCCGAATTTGGCCAGCATATATTGCTTGCGATCGGCACCACCGGCCGGGATCGTGACGTCAAGCTGGTATGGGCGCCACCGAACCTCGACGGCGACGTCACTCGCATCAGCAATCGCGGCGTCGAGGCGCTTCAGGCCGATATAGCACCATGGGCAAACGACGTCCGAGACGACATCGATGGAAACGGGCAGGGGCGTGATCATGTCAGTTCTCCTGTTCCGGGTTGGCGCTTGCGCTCCACCATGTCGACAACTGGTATCCATAGAGCGACGTGTGATCGGGGTGCCGGAGACGATTCCAGTAGGCGACCCACTGTTCGGTATTATGCTGCATCGGCACCATATACGCCCCCGAAATCAGCACGCGGTCGAGTGCCCTGACGGCCGCAACGTAATCTTCGCGGCTGCGCGCGGCAAGCATAGCGTTGATCATGGCATCGATCGCCGGGTCGGCGGCACCGACCAGATTGAACGATCCTTCCACGTCCCGCGACGGGGACGCCCAGCGGTTGAGAAGTTCGATGCCCGGCGAAAGCGTTCCTGAAAAGCCAGTCGTGCCGATCAGCATGTCGAACTCGAACCGCTGCTTGCGCTGCTGAAGCTGCGCGTCGTCCAGCGTGCGGATCGACATGTCGATGCCGAGCCGCGCGAGCGTACGCTGGAAGATCGAGGCGAGCCGTTCTTCAGATCGGGACCCCGTCAAGATTTCGAATGTGAAGGGCTGCCCGTCAGGGCGCAACATGCGGCCGCCTTCGGCTCGATAGCCTGCTTCGGCCAACAGATCGTGCGCGGCGCGCAGAACATTGCGACGGTCAGTGGCGTTTTCGAGATGTGCGGGCTCGTATGTTCCGTCCATGACCTGTGGCGTCACGGCATCAGGAAACGGCGCGAGCAATTCCCTTTCGCGTGCCGATGCCGGAACACCAAGCGCCGAAAGGTCGGAGCCTTGCCAGTAGCTTTCCGTGCGGGTGTACCGTCCCGAATAGATGTTCCGGTTCACCCAGTCGAAATCGTAGAGCATGGCCAGAGCGCGACGAACGCGCACATCCGCGAAGATCTGACGGCGCGTGTTGAAGGCGAAGCCGGTCACGACGGGCGGAATGCCCACTTCGAATGTCTCGCCGACAACCCGGCCGTCGAGATAGGCGGGAAAGTCGAAATCGCGCTCGCGCTGCACAGGGTCGGCGTCGAGGTGAATGTCGCAGATTCCCTTTTTGAAGGCTTCGAACTGCGCGTTCTGGTTCTGGAAATACTCGATGGTGATCCGGTCGTAATTGTCGAAGCCGCGCTTGGCGGGGATATCCTTGCCCCAGTAGTTTTCGTTGCGTTCGAAGACGATGCGCTGGCCCGGCGCCACATCCGCGATCCTGTAAGGTCCGCTTCCCACGACCGGGCGCAGGGTCGTGCGATCGAAAGTTTCCATGTCGAATGCATGCTTCGGCACGATCGGCGTCATCGCGATAATCAGCGGAAATTCGCGGTCCGCTTCGTCGTTGAACGTGAAGCGAACGGTATGCGGGCCGGTCTTCTCCAGCTTTTCCACGCGACGCATGCGGTCGCGGAAGGGTGGGCGGCCTTTTTCGGTGAAGACCTCGTAGGTGAAGATGACGTCCTCGGGCGTAACCGGTTCTCCGTCCGACCATTTTGCGTCGGGGTTCAAATTGAACTCGATGAAGCTTCGCGCCTCGTCCATCTCGACGGATTCGGCCAAGAGTCCGTAGAGGCCGAATGCTTCGTCCATGTTCCGCGTCATCGGGGCTTCGAAAACGAGATTGCCGAAAATCGTGTCGATGACGCCACGCGCGGTGGTGCGCAGGCTTCTGACTATGAACGGATTGAGATTGTCGAACGTACCCACCACGCAATAGGTGACGTTGCCGCCCTTGGGGGCAATCGGATTCGCATAGGGAAGATGCGTATAGCCCGCGGGCAGGGCCGGGTCACCATGCATCGCCAGCGCATTGCGCGGTTCGGCGTTTGCGACTGAAGGCGCCAGAACGAGCGCTGCGGCTGCAATGCCCAAAAGTCCCCGCATGACCAAAACGCTCCGATGAGTATGATTCGCCAAAGGGTAGTCGATCCACAGATGGAGTTGAACCGCTCATCCAGGGGCGAAACCGCGATATGTGGGCGCAGTTTCAGGCGAAACGGCGAGCGCTCTGGATTTCACATGGGCAAACGTGTAGGAGCCGCACTTGCAGTCATGCTCTTGCCGTATTTGGCCAACACGACGCCAATAGACGGGGCTGTGGCCGGTTCCGGCACTCGAATCTTTATGCGAAAGGATCGCTTCGGATGACGACCCTTACCAACGCTACCACTTTGTCAGCGATTGCTGCCGGCCTGGTGGGATTGGCAATTTCAACTTCCTCTGCGAGCGCGCAGCAGCAGCCCCAACTGCCCGAGGGCTGGTTCAAGGCCTGCAGCCAGCAGGAGGAAACGACGATCTGCAACGTGCAGAACATCATGGTTTCGGAAACGGGACAGTTGCTGACCGGCGTCAGCCTGATCCAGATGGAAGGCGGGCAGGATCGTCGCGTGTTCCAGATCACGGTTCCCCCGGGCCGCCTCTTGCCTCCAGGTCTCGGTCTCCAGATCGACGGCGGAGAGACGCAGAAGCTCGACTACGTCATTTGCCTGCCCGACCGGTGTATCGCCGAAGGACAATTGACGGACCAGCTCGTGAACTCGTTCAAGCGCGGTTCGAATCTGCGCCTGACATCGGTCAATTTCCAGAACCAGCCGAATCCGATCCAGATGTCCCTGAGCGGCTTCACGCAGGCCTATGACGGCGCGCCTTTGCAGCAGTCTGACATCGAGAACCGCCAGCGTCAGCTGCAGGATTTCGTCAGCCGCAACACCGAGGAATTCAACCGTCGTCTGCGTGACGAGCAATCGCGCGCTGTGCAAAGCGGTGGAGCCGCCGCTCCAGCACCGGCACCGGCTGAATAACGATACCACGGCATATGCGAAAAGGCGGCCTAAGGCCGCCTTTTTCATGGGTGTTCAACGCTTCAATGGCTCGCGCGGGGCTTGGGCTCGTACTGTCCATCACGCATGGACCCGAAATAGCGGGCAAGTTGCGGATGGCGGACAGGTTCGCCGGTCTCGTCCGGCAAAAGGTTCTGCTCCGAAACATAGGCGATATATTCGGTCTCGTCGTTTTCGGCGAGAAGGTGATAGAAAGGCTGGTCCTTGCGGGGACGCATGTCGGCCGGGATCGACTGATACCATTCTTCCGTATTTGCAAATTCCGGATCGACATCGAAGATGACGCCCCGAAACGGGAAGATGCGATGGCGGACGACTTGTCCGATGGCGAATCTGGCTTGTCTTGCGTATGGCATGTAATTGACCTCAATGGTCTATTTGGCCCACCCGAACCGCGAATTCAATCCCGCATGCCTTGACGGTCGGCCTCCCGCTTCGTAAGCGCGACATGTATCCAGCCGCGCGGAACCATGTCTGATATCATTGCACTCGTGCTGCCGTTCTTCGGCATGATCTTTCTCGGCTCGCTGGTCGCGTTGCTGACGAAACAGCCGCTCGAAGCGCTCGGCTGGATGAATATCTTCATCCTCTACCTCGCTTTGCCAGCACTCTTCTTCCAGCTTTTGTCGCGGACACCGTTCGAGGAACTGACCAACTGGACCTTCATTCTGGGGTCGGTTGCCGCAACCTACATCGTCTTCGGCCTGATGTTTGCGATGTCGTGGCTGGGGGATCGCAGCATACCGGAGTCGACGGTCAAGGCGCTTGCCGCGTCATACGGCAACATCGGTTACATGGGACCCGGCATAGCGCTTCTCGCATTCGGCGAGCAGGCGGCGGTGCCTGTCGCGCTGATCTTTGCCTTCGAAAATGCGCTGCACTTCGCCGTTGCGCCGTTCATGATGGCCATTTCGGGTGAACGAAAGGAAACGTGGTCGAAGGTCGCGCGAGATGTCGGCGCCAAGATCGCGTTTCATCCGTTCATCATCGCAACCGTGGTCGGTGTGCTGGCCGCATGGCTGCAATGGCGTCCGCCCGTCGCGCTCGACACCACGCTCGAATATCTCGCGCGTGCAGCTGCGCCATGCGCGCTATTCGCCATGGGTGTGACGATAGCGTTACGACCGCTCAAGAGGATGCCGGTCGATATCCTGCCGATCGCATTGCTGAAACTCGTCGTCCATCCGCTGATCTGCTACGCGATCCTGACCGCAATCGGAGATTTTCCGCCGGTCTGGATCTATACGGCGATGCTTCTGGCGGCGTTGCCGACGGCAACCAACGTGTTCATCATCGCTCAGCAATATGGTGTGTGGGTGCAGCGGGCGTCAGCGAGCGTGCTCGTAACGACCGTCGTGTCGATCGCCACGGTCACGTTCTTCCTCTATGCGATCAAGTCCGGCCTTCTGCCTGCCGATCCCTGGTCCTGAGCGGTAGAAACGCGTTCAGGCCGCTGCCCGGCTTCATACCTTCGCGCATGAAGAAATTGCGCATGGGCGGCAGCGCGCGCAACGCCTCGAAGACCGCGCTTCTGGCGACCTGCGCGGGCAGCAGATCGGACAGGAGAGAACGGTTCAGCAGGTCGACTGCGCCCGAACGCAAGGCGATATCGGGACGCCGTTTCGACGCATACGCTTCCATCGCCTCTGCCGAACCGGGATCGGCACGGTAACGTTCGGCAACCGCGACCAGGGCTTCCACGTCGCGGATGCCGAGGTTCAGTCCCTGCGCGCCGATCGGCGGGAACACATGGGCTGCTTCGCCGACGAGCGCGATGCGGTTCGTTGCATAGTGCCGTGGCCGCGATGTCGTCAGCGGAAAGGTCTGCGGCTCCGTTTCGACCGTCACACGCCCGAGCATTGACCTCTTCTGCTGTTCGATCCGGTCGGCGAGTTCTGGCCGATCGAGCGCGAGGATGGCGGGCGCATCCTCTGTGCGAACCACCCAAACAAGGCTCGATCGGTTGCCGGCGAGCGGAACCTGCGTGAACGGCCCGGATGCCGTGTGAAATTCCGTGGATATGCCTTCATGCGGACGTGTATGGTAGAAGCTCAGAACGATGGCGGTCTGGCCCGTCGGCTTGGTGTCGACGTCTATGCCGGCCGCAAGGCGCGCCGACGATCCGCGCCCATCCGCCGCAATGACGAGGCCGGCAGAAAGTTCGGTTCCGCCCGACATCGTCGCGGTGACGTGCGTCTGTGCCGGATGCCAGCTTTCAACCATGCCCTCGATGCGACCTATACCGGAATGCGCGAGGACGGCTTTCTCAAGAGCCGCGTTGAGCTGCGCATTCGCTACATTTCGCCCGAATGCTGACAAGCCAAGCTCGGAAGCGTGAAACGTCACGGTCGGGCTGCGTATAAGCCGCTCGGTTGCATCGACGATCCGCATGGTGCGGAGCGGTGCGCCATGCTCTTCAAGAAAGGAATTGAGCGACAGGGATGCAAGATACTGGATTCCGGGATGCATGATCGCGGTTGTTCGCGCATCGGCCGTCGAGGTTTTAGGGCCGGCAATTGCGGCGCGAAATCCAGCTTGTGCGACCGCGAGGGCAGCTATCATTCCAACAGGGCCGGTGCCGGCGACAAGTATCTCGTATTCGTTTCGGTCCGTCATTCCCGTCCGCTTTCCTTTTGAAACCGATATATGTTCTTCGCCGCGGGATTGATCAACGGGGCGATTTGGCCCATTGCGATGGGGAACGTTCAACCGCGGCAGGAACGATCTTCCTTTCCGCCTCTGTATAAGCTGGACTGGCGTGGCCCGTGAGTAAGGATACCAATCGAAAGCCCTTGTCGCAGCGCATCCCCAAGCCGAAGAAAAAGGTGACCTGGCCTCAGGCGCGCGCCTTTTCGGTGCATCTGCTTACGGCGTCGGGTTCGTTTCTTGCTTTCCTGTCGCTCGTTTCGGCAGCTGAACGGCAATGGACGGCGATGTTCCTGTGGCTGGGACTGGCGCTTTTTGTCGATGGCATCGACGGGCCGATCGCGCGCAAGCTGGACGTCAAGGAAGTTCTGCCGACATGGTCGGGTGAACTTCTCGACAACATCATCGACTATGTCACCTATGTCCTGATTCCGGCCTTCGCGCTTTATCAAAGCGGCTTCATGGGCGAAGGGCTCTCGTTCATCTCGGCGGCGATCATCGTCGTTTCGAGCGCCATCTATTACGCCGACACGGGCATGAAGACGAAGGAGAACTTCTTCAAGGGGTTTCCTGTGGTCTGGAACATGGTGGTCTTCACGCTGTTCGTCATCGAACCGGGCGAGTGGGTGTCGTTCGCCGTCGTCGTGATCGCGGCAATCATGACCTTCCTGCCGCTCAATTTCCTCCATCCGGTGCGCGTGGCGCGTCTGCGCCCGCTGAATCTGAGCGTGTTCCTCGGCTGGTGCGCGCTTTCCTTCTATGCGCTCGTAATGGATATGGACCCGCCGGAATTCGTGCAGGTCTCGATCGCGATCCTGAGTATCTATCTTTTCTGCATCGGCATCGTGATGCAGATTTTTCCGAAACTTGGAATGAGAAAGGTCTGACCGATGGCAAAAGCGATCCGCATCAGCACGCATGGCGGCCCGGACGTATTGAAGCTTGAGGACGTGGATGTCGCCGCGCCCGGCACGGGTGAGGTCAAAGTCCGCCATACCGCGATTGGCGTGAACTTCATCGACGTCTATTTCCGCACGGGCCTCTATCCGGCACCGAACGGCTTGCCGCTGACGCCCGGCCATGAAGCCGCCGGTCTCGTCGAGGAAGTCGGACCGGGCGTCGAAAACGTCAAGGTTGGCGACCGCGTCGCTTATGCGTCCGCAATCGGCGCTTACACCACCGAGCGCACGATGCCGGCCGACCGGCTGGTCAGAATTCCCGATGGCGTTTCGGACGAAGAAGCCGCCGGCATGATGCTGAAAGGCATGACCGCAGAATATCTCCTGCGCCGGACTTTCAAGGTCGGGCCCGGCCACACCGTTCTTTATCATGCAGCGGCCGGCGGCGTCGGCCTGATATTCGGACAGTGGGCGAAACACCTCGGCGCAACCGTCATTGGCACGGCCGGCTCGGCGGACAAAGTGGCGCTTGCCAAGGCGCACGGCTTCGACCACGTGATCAATTATCGCGAGCAAAACTTCGTTGAGGAAGTGGCCAGGATCACCGACGGCAAGAAGTGCGACGTGGTGTATGATTCGGTCGGCAAGGACACGTATGAAGGGTCGCTCGATTGCCTCAAGACGCGCGGATTGTTCGTGTCGTTCGGTCAGTCCTCCGGCCCCATCCCGCCGATGAATGTGGGCCTGCTTTCGCAGAAGGGTTCGCTCTACATGACGCGCCCGACGCTTTTCAACTATGTTGCGACACGGCCCGAACTCGAGGAATCGGCGACCGCGTTGTTCGATGTGGTGAAAAACGACATCGTAAAGATCGAGATCAACCAACGTTATCCGCTTGCAGACGTCGCGAAGGCGCATGCGGATCTCGAAGGAAGAAAGACGACCGGCACGACGGTCCTCGTTCCGTAGCGGACGATCACCCGGCCCGGCTTTGAAGCACTTTCAAAATCACCGGCGCTTTGCGCTCGCCGCCGCAGGGGCCTAAGGTCGGTTCGGGAACAGATGAAGGCAGACCAAAGGTCGCCAAATGGGGGTTGAGTGGATCAGTCCGAGCTGAGCCAAGCCGATACCTTGCTGGCCGTGCGCGGCCTTACGAAGATATTCGGCACGCTCAAGGCATGCGACCATATCGATCTGACGATCGGCAAGGGTGAAATTCACGCACTGCTCGGCGAGAACGGCGCGGGAAAGTCGACCCTGGTCAAGATGCTGTTCGGCTCGCTCGAACCGGCTTCCGGCGAAATCTACTGGAAGGGCGAGAATGTTCGCATATCCAGTCCTGGGCAGGCGCGTCATCTCGGCATCGGCATGGTCTTCCAGCATTTCTCGTTGTTCGAAGCACTGACCGTCGCTGAAAACATTGCCCTGTCGATCGATGACGATACGCCGATCTCGAAGATCGCCGAGCGCGCCCGTTCGCTGTCGGTAGCCTATGGGTTGCCGCTCGACCCATCCAGCCATGTCGGCGACCTTTCGGTGGGCGAGCGCCAGCGGATCGAAATCATCCGCTGCCTCTTGCAGGAACCGGAACTTATCATCCTCGATGAGCCCACCTCCGTGCTGACGCCACAGGAGGCGGAACGGCTTTTCGAGACGCTGGAGCGGCTGAAGGGTGAGGGCAAGTCGATCCTCTATATCTCGCACAGGCTCGAAGAGGTGAAGCGCATCTGCGACCGTGCGACCGTCTTGCGGCACGGCAAGGTCGTCGGCCATACCGATCCGCGTCAGGAGACAGCCGCATCGCTTGCGCGCATGATGGTCGGGCTCGAGGTCAAGAACGTGGTACGCGAAGGACCGGTCGTCGAAACTGGGCGCGAACCTCTCCTCCAGATCGAGAATCTGAACCGCAAGCCTGCCACGCCGTTCTCAGTGCCCCTTCGCGATATTTCAGTCAGCGTTCAGACCGGCGAGGTCCTTGGTATCGCCGGTGTTGCGGGGAACGGGCAGGGCGAATTTTTCGAAGCGATCTCCGGCGAAAGTCTGCAGGACAAGGCCGAAACCATGCGTATCGCGGGTAAAGGGGTCGGCCGGCAAGGCATTTCGAAACGTCGCCTGCAAGGCGCTGCGTTCGTACCAGAAGAACGGCTTGGCCACGGTGCTGCGCCTGCGATGAAGCTGTCCGAAAACCTCTTTCTGTCCCGCTATCGAACCGACGCGAAGGATTATCTCGGCACCGCCGGTACAATCCGCTCAGGCAGGATCGCGGCGGCGGCAAAACGAATCGTCGAAATGATGGACGTTCGAAAAAGCGCCGAGGACCCCGAGGCGTCCGCGCTTTCCGGTGGCAATCTGCAAAAGTTCATCATCGGTCGGGAACTCGACCGTGAGCCAAAGGTCATGGTCGTCAACCAGCCGACATGGGGCGTCGATGCAGGAGCGGCCGCACGCATTCGCCAGGCATTGATCGACCTTGCGCGTTCCGGTTCGGCGGTGCTCGTCATCAGTCAGGACCTCGACGAACTCTTCGAGATTTCCGATTCCATTGCCGTCATGCATGACGGTCGGCTTTCCGTTCCCATGCCGATAAGTGAAGCGACTTACGAGAAGATCGGTCTTCTGATGGGCGGAGCGGATGACGCGCATCCGCCGCGTCCCTTCGAGAAGGAAGCTCTGTGATGCGCATTGAACTCGTCAAGCGCGCACAGCATTCCACGCTTTTCAGCGCGCTGTCGCCCTTCATGGCGTTTGGCCTGACGATCGTCGCGGGCGCGATTCTTTTCGCGGCGCTCGGCAAGGACCCGATCGAGACCCTTTATTACTACTTCATCGATCCGCTGACCGAGACGTGGTCGCTGCACGAACTCGCCATCAAAGCCGCGCCGCTGATCCTGATCGCGGTTGGGCTGTCGGTCTGCTTCCTGTCGAGCAACTGGAATATCGGCGCGGAAGGTCAGTTCATCATGGGCGCAATCGCAGGCTCGATCCTGCCGGTCGTCTTTCCCGACTTCCAGTTCTGGCTCGTGCTGCCCCTGATGCTTTTGATGGGGATTGCGGGCGGGGCGGCCTATGCTGCGATCCCTGCCATCCTCAAGGTGCGTTTCAACACCAACGAAATCCTTTCGAGCCTGATGCTGGTCTATGTCGCTCAGCTATTTCTCGACTGGCTCGTGCGCGGTCCGTGGCGCAATCCCGGCGGCTTTAATTTTCCCGAAACGCGCAGCTTCCATGAATATGCGCGACTACCGGAAATCTGGGCCGAATCCGGCCGCGCGCATTACGGGTTCGCCTTCGCGCTCATCGCGGCGCTCGTGCTGTGGTTCGTTCTGTCGCGGACGCTGAAGGGCTTTGAAATCAAGCTGATTGGGCAAAGTCCGCGGGCAGGGCGGTTCGCAGGCTTTTCGGCGGGGCGAATGGTCATCTTCGCCTTCCTCGTGTCGGGCGCAATGGCGGGTCTTGCAGGCATTTCGGAAGTCTCTGGCGCGATCGGGCAGCTTCGTCCGTCCATTTCGCCGGGCTATGGCTTCACTGCGATCATCGTCGCTTTCCTTGGACGGCTGAACCCGCTCGGTATCGTCGCGGCCGGCCTCGTTCTGGCGCTGACATATCTGGGTGGTGAGGCGGCGCAGATATCCGTCGGGCTTTCCGACAAGGTCGTGCGCGCCTTCCAGGGCTCGATCCTGTTCTTCGTGCTCGCCTGCGACACGCTGATCCACTATCGCATCAGGCTTGTTCGACCGAACGCCGCACCAGCGGAGGCCGCCAATGTTTGAAGCCATTCTGCTCACTGTTTCCATGGCGGCGACGCCGCTGCTTCTGGCGGCTATCGGCGAACTCGTGGTAGAACGTTCCGGGGTTCTTAATCTGGGCGTCGAGGGCATGATGATCATGGGCGCGGTGACCGGCTTCGGCGTCGCGCTGATGACCGGCAATCCGTTTCTCGGCGCGTTCGCGGCCATCATCGTCGGTGCGCTGTTCTCGCTGCTCTTCGCCTTTTTGACGCTCACGCTCGTCACCAATCAGGTTGCTACGGGACTGGCATTGACGCTGCTCGGCCTCGGCCTGTCCGGTATGATCGGCGAAAGCTTTGTCGGACGACCGGGCGTGCGACTACCGCGCCTCGATGTGCCCGTGCTTTCGGATCTGCCGATCGTCGGCCGTCTGCTCTTCAGCCAGGACCTGATTTTTTACGTCTCGGTATTCCTGACAGTCGGTGTGTTGTGGTTCCTTTTCTACACACGGGCGGGACTCACCTTGCGATCAGTTGGCGATAACCATGCGTCCGCACATGCGCTCGGCATCAAGGTCGTGCGTATCCGCTATATGGCGGTGCTGTTCGGCGGTGCCTGCGCGGGGCTTGCCGGCGCGCATCTGTCGCTCGTCTATGTGCCGCAATGGGTAGAGAACATGACGGCGGGCCGCGGCTGGATCGCGCTCGCGCTGGTCGTCTTCGCATCATGGCGTCCGCTCCGCGTGCTGGCGGGCGCGTATCTCTTCGGGGCCGTGTCGATCGGGCAGCTTCACGCGCAGGCGTTGGGGATAGGTGTGCCCTCGCAGCTTCTTTCGGCGCTTCCCTATCTGGCGACGATCGTCGTACTTGTTCTAATCTCTCGAAATCGGCGACTGACAATGGTGAACACACCGGCATCTTTGGGGCGGCCGTTTGTTCCAGATCGCTAACCAATAAAACGAGACGGGTAGGCCCCGGGTGACCAACAGAGGACTGAATTCAATGAAAAACATCATGCTTGCTCTTGCTGCTTCGGCGGCAGTGCTCATTCCGGCGGTCGCCTCCGCACAGGACGAGCAGACGAAGGCCTGCTTTATCTATGTCGGCCCGATCGGCGATTTCGGCTGGTCCTACCAGCACGACCAGGGCCGTCTCGACGCGATGGAGCATTTCGGCGACAGGCTCGAAACCGCCTATCTGGAAAGCGTTCCGGAAGGCGCGGACGCCGAACGCGCAATCGAGCGCTTCGCTCGTTCGGGCTGCGACATCATCTTCACGACGTCGTTCGGCTATATGGACGCGACCAACACAGTCGCGGGCCGCTTCCCGGACGTGAAGTTCGAGCATGCGACCGGCTACAAGCGTGAGCATCCGAATGTCTCGACCTACAATTCGAAGTTCCACGAAGGCCGCTACATTCAAGGTGTGATCGCCGGGCGCATGTCGGAAGCGGGTATTGCGGGCTACATCGCATCGTTCCCGATCCCCGAAGTCGTCATGGGCATCAATGCCTTCATGCTCGGCGCGCAGTCGGTCAACCCGGACTTCCAGCTCAAGATCGTCTGGGCCAATACATGGTTTGATCCCGCCCGCGAAGCCGACGCCGCTACGGCGTTGATCGACCAGGGTGCGGACATCATCACCCAGCACACCGACTCCACCGCCGCCATGCAGGTCGCGGCCGAACGCGGCATCCCCGCTTTCGGGCAGGCGTCCGACATGATCGAGTTCGGCCCCGAAACCCAGCTTACCTCGATCATCGACGATTGGGGTCCGTATTATATCGAACGCATCGAGGCCGTCATGGACGGAACCTGGGAGCAGGTCGATGTCTGGGACGGTCTGGCCGAGGGCCACGTCGTTATGGCGCCCTATACGAACATGCCGGAGGACGTTGCTACGGCGGCCGGCGAAGTCGAGGAAAGCATCCGCTCGGGCGAGTTCAACCCATTCACCGGACCGGTCAACAAGCAGGACGGTTCGGTCTGGCTCGCCGATGGCGAAGTCGCCGAAGACAGCGTTCTTCTTGGCCTGAACTTTTATGTCGAAGGCATCGACGATCAGTTGCCGCAATAATTGCAACAACACTGCATCGGGAGAGGGCGCCTAGCTAGGCGCCCTTTTTCTTTCAAACGCCTGAATGCGGACAGCACGAAACCAAAGCCGGATTCTTATCGTAACTGTCAGATGCGCGGGAAACACAGGAGTTTCGCATGTATCGTTCAGGTCTTGCCGTCTCGATCGTACTGGCGTCTGCAGTTTCGGCGTCTGCACAGGAACTGGACGGCCCGGCGATCGAGGAAATGATATCCGGCAAACGCGTTTTGCTGTCGACACCCTATGGATTGCGACTGCCGCTTCGATATGAGTCTGGCGGAAGCGTGACCGGCGATATCTCCGGTTTCAGCATGGCTTCTATGTTCACGCCCAGCGAAACAGGCCAGTGGTGGACGGAAGGTGCGAGCATGTGCCAGCAATTTCCGACCTGGTACGATGGCGCGACCTTCTGCTTTACGATCGAGAAAACGGGCGAAAACGCGATCGTCTGGAAACGGAACGACGGTCTTGAAGGTACGGCGACGATAGAGTGATCGCAGCAGATTTTAGTCTAACTTTAACCATGTCGAGACGGCGCTCACGCTTGCCTCAATCCTGCCGGTATCCGAACACAATCGATTAATACACAACTAAACAATTCGTGCGATCCACAGATCGATACGCGGTGGACGATCGATTGTCGTCCCAATAGATTTTGCGCTGCGGATTTCAGCCGCATTGGGGACCGGGGACTACATCGTATGGCCGAAGCAAGGCGCCGCCGCATTTCGCAGACGCTCACATCCGTCGTGCTCGTCATATCCGGTGCGGCATTTCTTGCGGCATGCTCCGCCAGCTCGACGAAGGTCGCGAGCAAGAAGCCGACGCGGTCGTCCGAATATTTTGCCGAATCCGAATATGGCGTAAAGGCCAGCCCGCGCGTTTCCAGTCTGCGTACGAACCTCCCGCGTGGCGGTGGACGCGATCAGGTCGGCCGCCCCTATCAGGTTCGCGGCCAGTGGTATCACCCCAAGGCAGATCCGAATTACCGCAGCACCGGGCTTGCCAGCTGGTACGGTGATGCTTTCCATGGCCGCTTGACGGCCAATGGTGAAGTTTACGACAAGACGCATCTGACCGCCGCCCACCCCACAATGCCGCTTCCCAGCTATGCACGGGTGACCAACAAGACAAACGGCAGTTCGGTTATCGTGCGTGTCAACGATCGCGGCCCGTTCGCCAAAGGGCGGGTGATCGACCTGTCGCAGCGCGCGGCCGAGATGCTCGACTATAAAGGCAGCGGTGTAGCGCAGGTTTCCGTCGAATATGTCGGACGCGCGCCGCTGCACGGCCTCGATGACGCTTATCTGATGGCATCGTACCGGCCTTCCGGAAATGCGCCCGACCCAGCGTCCGATGGCCTGCCGACCGGTGTAATGATGGCTATGAACGGCGTGACTCCGACGGCGCCGGTCCCGAATGCTGCGCCGGTTCCGTTCGAGGTTCGCCAGACAGACAATTCGGCTTTCGGCCACATCGTTCTTCCGGATGTCGTGCCGGTTGCGCCGGCGCGACCCGAGACAACACTTGCACTCCTGTCCTACGCCGATCAACGCATCGGCGAAGCGAGCGCCGCTCAAAGCTTCTCCGCTCATAAACTCGACGCTGATGCGGTCGTTGCATCGTTCGCCCGGTCCGATGCTGCCCGTCAGGGCACAGGCGTCGCCGCATTCGTCAATGCGGGTACTTTCGCATCGAAGGCCGAGGCATCGATGGCTGCTGCGCAATTCGCCTCGGTCGGCAATGCTTCGATCGAAGTTGATCCTGCCGGGAAGTGGTATGGCGTCAGCGTTACCGAGAACGGAACGACCTCGCTCGATTCCATCCTGCGTCATGCATGGGCCAATGGCGCAACGGACGCCATGATCGTTCGCAACTGAGCGAACCTTCCTGGAACAAGTCGTTAGACGGCGCGTTTCGCTGATGATCCGGCATTGACGGTAGGCGTTTGCCTAAGGCTTGTGCAACCCATTGTCGGACAAGCAAAAAAGGACGCTTGCCGATCTCGATCACTTGCTTTTTTAAAAACAAGACTGTCGAATGTGGCAACAGGGGAGTTGTCGCGTGGTAGCATTCGATGAAATGCGGCCGGAAGAACATGGGCTGCGAAATCCGTATTCCGACTATGATGGCTGGCTGACCGAGCAGGACACCAGCCGTCTCGGCCAAAAAATGAAAGACGCCGAAAACGTCTTCCGACGCACCGGTATTACTTTTGCCGTCTACGGCGAGCAGAACTCCGCCGAACGCCTCATCCCCTTCGATATCGTTCCGCGCATTCTGGCTGGTGCGGAATGGCGGCGCCTGACGCTCGGTATCGAGCAGCGCGTGCAGGCGCTCAACGCCTTTCTCGAGGATATCTACCATCGCCAGGAAATCTTGCGGGCGGGGCGCGTTCCGAAGGAACTGATCGCCGGAAACGAAGCCTTCCTTCCCGAGATGATCGGCCTTCGTCCGCCTGCCGGCGTCTATACGCACATCATCGGCACCGACATCGTGCGCACGGGCGAGAACGATTTCTTCGTTCTGGAAGACAACGCGCGCACGCCTTCAGGCGTCTCGTACATGATCGAGAACCGTGAAACGATGATGCAGCTCTTTCCCGAGCTCTTCAAACGCATCAAGGTTCGCCCGGTCGAGAATTATCCGCAGTTGCTGCGCCAATCGCTCGCAGCGGTCGCCCCGCGCTCGGCTGACGAGCAGCCGACCATCGCAGTTCTAACGCCCGGCAGCTTCAATTCGGCTTATTTCGAACATGCGTTTCTCGCCGACCATATGGGCGTTGAACTTGTCGAGGGGCAGGATCTTAGGGTGGTCGACGGACACGTCGCGATGCGCACGACCGAAGGTTACAAGCAGATCGACGTGCTTTATCGCCGCGTGGATGACGATTTCCTCGATCCGTTGAGTTTCAACCCCGATTCCATCCTTGGCGTGCCGGGCATCATGGACGTTTACCGGGCCGGCAATATCACCATCGCGAATGCTCCGGGAACAGGTATCGCGGATGACAAGGCGATCTATTCCTACATGCCCGAAATCGTCGAGTTCTATACGGGGCGCAAGCCGATCCTTGGCAACATACCCACATGGCGCTGTTCGGAACCGGACAGCCTTGCCTATGTCCTCGAACATCTTGGCGAACTCGTCGTCAAGGAGGTTCACGGCTCCGGCGGCTACGGGATGCTGGTCGGTCCAGCCGCCTCGAAGAAAGAGCGCGAGGACTTTTCGGCCAAACTGAAAGCGCGGCCCGGCAATTACATCGCGCAGCCGACGCTGGCGCTTTCGACATGCCCGATCCTGACGGATGCGGGCCTTGCTCCGCGCCACGTCGATCTTCGTCCGTTCGTGCTGGTCTCGGATCGCATTCGCATCGTCCCCGGCGGCCTGACGCGCGTCGCACTCAAGCCCGGTTCCCTCGTGGTCAACTCCTCGCAAGGCGGGGGCACGAAGGATACCTGGGTTCTGGACGATTAAGGCGAGGGACGGGCATGCTTCTTGGACGTACGGCCAACGGCCTTTACTGGATGAACCGCTATATCGAACGCGCCGAGAATATGGCGCGTCTGGTCGATGCAGGACTGCGCATGGCGTTGACGCGCAACGAAAGCGATGCGGAGGAATGGACTTCCGTCATCATGTCGAGCGGCGTCGAGGCTGGATATCGCAGCAAGCACGACGAATTCAACGCCGCCAACGTGTGCGATTACCTGCTTCGCGATACCGAAAACTCGTCGAGCGTCCTGTCGTCGATCGAAACTGCGCGCATGAATGCGCGCATGGTGCGAACCGCATTGACGCGTGAGACATGGGAAAGCATCAACGATGCGTGGATGTCGTTCCGGCGCATGTTGTCGGGTCCGCTCGACGAGCGGGAGGTTCCTGAGGTGCTCGACGCCATCAAGCGAGAAACGGCGCAGATTCGCGGCGCGTTTCAGGGCACGATGCTGCGCAACGAAATCTACGATTTCTCGCAACTCGGAATCTTCATCGAGCGTGCTGACAACACCGCGCGCATTCTCGACGTTAAATATTACGTCCTGCTGCCGTCGATCTCTTGGGTCGGCTCGTCGATGGATAACTATCAGTGGGAGTCGATCCTGCGGTCCGTTTCCGCGCATCGGTCCTATCGTTGGGTGTATGACGCGGCCTATAAGCCCACCAACATCGCCGAATTCCTCGTTTTGTCTCGTCGTATGCCCCGTTCGCTCGCCTTCTGCTTCCGGATGATCGACGACAGTCTCGAAAATCTGGCGAGCGACTACGGTAACCGACATCCGTCGCATGAGATGTGCGCGGACATGCTTGCCAAGCTCAAGGCGATGCGGATCAAGGATGTGCTCGATGAGGGCCTGCACGAATTTTTGACAGACGTCATCATGCGCACGAACCGTCTGGGCGATCAGGTCGCCCGCGACTATCGTTTCTTTTGAGGCCGGACCATGCTTTTGAACATCGTCCATCAGACCACTTACACCTACGATCAGGGTTTGCCTTATGCGTTGCAGCGTGTTCGCCTGACACCGCGTAGCGATGCCTTACAGACAGTGGAACGCTGGGACCTCACCTATGAGGGGGCTCAGGAAGAGACGCAGTTCACAGACCATTTCGGTAATCAGAGCCGATTGTTGAGCACGCAACCGGCTACGTCATCGATTATCGTGACGGCCAAGGGACTGGTTACGACGAACGACCGTACGGGGGTTGCCGGCCCGCATGCCGGCTTCGCGCCTCTCTGGCTTTTCGAACGTGAAACGCCGCTGACTGCACGCTCGCCGCAGATCGATGATCTCGCCGCATCACTGAACGGGACCGATACGCTTGCGCGGCTACACGATCTGATGGAGGCGATCCGGACACAGGTCGAATATGTCACAGGCGCGACGACAGCTGCGACGACCGCGAACGATGCTCTTTCGGCAGGCCAGGGCGTGTGTCAGGACCATGCCCATATCTTTCTCGCGGTGCTGCGTGCTGCCGGCATTCCGGGTCGATATGTAAGCGGCTATCTGCTGCTCGATCATACCGACCATCAGGTTGCCAGCCACGCATGGGCCGAAGCTCATGTACCGGCTCTCGGCTGGGTCGGATTCGATATTTCCAACGGCATGTCGCCCGATGAGCGCTATGTCCGGCTGGCGTTTGGCCGCGACTATCGCGATGCGACGCCCATTTCGGGAATTCGGCAGGGACAAGCAAATGAAGAGCTTGAAGTCCGCATAACTGTCGAGCAGTAATCGCTTCCAGCGCTTATTCTCGACAGCGATTCATATGACCTATTGCGTTGGCCTCAAGATCGATCGAGGGCTCGTGTTCATGTCCGATACGCGGACGAATGCGGGCATCGACAGCATTTCCAGTTTCCGGAAGATGAAAGTCTGGAAGAAGGACGGTGAACGCGTCATCGTCCTGCTTTCTGCCGGAAATCTTGCCACCACGCAGGCCGTCGTCAGCCTTTTGGACGAACGCAGCAAAGCCCATGCCGAGCGCGCGCCATCAATCCTTGAAACTCCGTCGATGTTTCAGACGGCGCGACTGGTCGGCGAGACCGTCAAGGAGGTCATCACGAATTCGGCACCCGTCGGGCAAAGCGCCGATGCGTTCGGTGCCTCGTTCATTCTTGGCGGACAGATGAAGGGCTCAGAACCGCGTCTGTTCATGATCTATCCCGAAGGCAATTTTATCGAATCGTCGGACGATACGCCATTCTTTCAGATCGGCGAGGCCAAATACGGCAAGCCGATCCTGGTTCGTGCATACGATCCACAGATGACGTTTGCCGAAACGGCGAAGCTCCTGATGGTTTCGTTCGATTCCACGCTCAAATCGAACCTGTCGGTCGGACTCCCGCTCGACATGCTTTTTCTGGAGCGTGACGCCTACAAGATCGCGTTGCAAAAGCGCGTCGGAGCCGACGATCCTTATTACCGCCAGATATCGGATGGGTGGTCGGAGGCGCTTCGCAGTGCTTTTCGCAGCTTGCCGGATTTTCCCGGCTGAACGAAAAAAGCGGCCAATGCGGCCGCTTTTCCGATCACTGCTAACAGGCGATCAATAATAGGGGGAACGGCACTGACGTCGTGGCCCATTATATGGCTGGAACGTGTTGTCCGAAGCCCGGTACGAGCGATAGCGATCATAGCACCAGTTCACATGCGCGCTGCCATAGTCTCGGCTGTATTCGCGTGACGGCTGCGATGCGATCGCACCACCGACGATCGCTCCCGTGATGAAAGCGGCCGAGGGGAACCAGTATCCATTGTGGCGACGGTACCCCGGACGATAGTCGCGGTATCCGCGATGACCTCGGTACCAGCCATAATCGCGACCGCGATCCCGGTATCGCGGCCCGTCCCAACGGTCACGATTACCGCGCCCGCTCCAACGTTCACCGCCTCCGCGCGGCCTGAGATTGTTATCGTTCGCCCAATCACGCTGCACGGTCTGCACCGGGCTTTGCACGGTAGGTGCGATCAGGGGCGAGGGGATACTTGCGGCTGAAGCAGGCGCAGAAATGCTGAACGTCGCCAGCATTGCAGCGGCACAAATGCTCGACATCAACTTTTTCATGGATTTTTTCCTTAGTTAGCCCGGAGGCGAACAAAGCCTCCAAAGTCCCTTTATGCGTGAAACGCATTTGCTGCCACGCAAGTTCCGCCACGTCATCACTTACGTGGGATGTGTACGTGTTCAGATAAAAGGGCGCAGAACAACGACGTCACAAACATCGCCTGCGGAAGCTGCCGGAGCATTGGGAGGCCTTACGATCAGGGCATTTGCTGTAGCGAGGCTTTTCAGCATTGACGAATCCTGGATCGACAATGGCTTCACCACGGTGCCGCCGGGTGAAGCGTGCGCAATTGCACGTACATAATCCTGGCGATGATCGTTCTCCGCCATGGACGCGCCGAGTGTCGCGCGTTGAATATGTGTCGCCTCGGAAACTCCGAGCATTCTCGCGATCAGCGGGCGAAGAAACAAATGGGCGCAAACCATCGCCGATACCGGGTTTCCCGGCAGCCCAAGAAAATGCGTATTGCCACGCCGTCCCGCCATTAATGGCTTTCCGGGACGCATCGCGATCTTCCAGAATGCAAGATCGACGCTTCTGTCGGCAAACACCTTGGTCGTCAGGTCGTGATCGCCAACCGATGCCCCGCCGAGCGTGACTACGATGTCGCAGCCTGCTTCCGTCGCTTTTTCGAGCATTGCGCCAATTGCCGCTTCATCGTCCGGGGCAATTCCGAAATCAATTGCTTCACCGCCAGCCTCGCGAACGATACCCGCGACACCGAAATTATTCGACGCGACGATCTGATCGTCAGCCCGCGTGCTGCCCGGTTCGACCAGTTCGTCACCGGTCGCAATGATGCCGATCCTTGGACGCCTTACCACGGCGATTTCAGTCAGGTCGGCTGCGGCGATCAAAGCAAGCGCAGCCGGGTCGATGCGTCTGCCCGGCCCGAGAAGCTGCTCGCCCTCTTCGAAGTCCAAGCCGGCACGACGGATATGGCGGCCTTCAGCGACCGTTTCGATCGCGGTTACAAGATCGCCAGAACGCTGTGCGTTTTCCTGAATCAGGATCGTGTCGGCACCGTTTGGAACCGGCGCGCCTGTGAAAATTCGAACGGCCTGACCAGCTTCGACCCGACCATCGAAACGGCGACCTGCGGCCGATTCACCGATGATGTTCAGTTCGGCAGGCACCGATGCGATATCAGCCGCGCGCACGGCATAGCCATCCATGGCAGAGGCATCGAAAGGCGGGTGGGTGCGGCGTGCCGTCACTGAACCGCCAAGAATGCGGCCAAACGCTTCGGGAAGGGGCACCTGTTCAAGTTCGACTCGCTCAACGCCGTCCAGCAGGCGAGCAAGAGCTTCATCGACCGGAACGAGGCTCATGGCTGTAATCGCTGGAAGTCGCCCGACTTGCCGCCGCTCTTTTCCATGAGGCGGATATCGCCGATGGTCATGGTCTTATCGAGCGCTTTGGCCATGTCGTAGACCGTCAGGCATGCGATGGAGACGGCGGTCAGGGCTTCCATTTCGACGCCGGTTTGACCGGACGTTCGAACTTCGGCACGCACGCGTAAACCGGGAAGATCATCTGCGCGTTCGATATCGAGGGTGATCTTGGTCAGCATCAGCGGATGGCAAAGCGGTATGAGATCGGCCGTTTTCTTCGCGGCCATGATGCCCGCCAGCCGCGCGGTGCCGAGCACATCGCCTTTCTTCGCGTTTCCCGCGAGGATGGCTGCGAGCGTCTCAGCCGTCATCTGGACCTGCCCCTCGGCGACCGCAATACGCTGCGTTACGTCCTTGCTGCCCACATCGACCATATGGGCTTCGCCGCCTGGTGCGATATGGGTGAGCTCACTCATACGGCACCAAGCAAAGTGCGGGTTGCCGCCGCGACGTCGTTTTGCCGCATCAGGCTCTCGCCGACCAGAAACGTTTCGATGCCGGATCGACCGAGACGGACGCAATCCGCATTCGTAAAGATGCCGCTCTCTGCGATAATGATCCGATCGTCCGGGATCAGTTTGGCGAGACGCTCGGATGTCGCGAGATCGACATCGAAGGTTCTCAAATTGCGATTGTTGATGCCGATGAGCGGTGAGCGAAGTTTAAGCGCGCGTTGGGTTTCGTCCTCGTCATGCACCTCGATGACGGATGCCATACCGAGTTCCGACGCCGTCTCTTCGAGTTCGCTTGCCAGCGTGTCGTCGACGCTCGCCATAATGATCAGGATCGCGTCCGCCCCCCATGCACGCGCCTCGAACACCTGATAGGTATCGAACAGGAAATCCTTGCGCAAAGCGGGCAGGGTGGTCGCGCTTCGGGCAGCGGTGAGATAATCAGCCGCGCCCTGAAAAGACGGCCCGTCCGTCAGCACGGACAGACATGCCGCCCCGCCTGCCTCATATTCAAGCGCGAGTGCGGGCGGGTCGAAATCCGCTCTTATCAGACCTTTTGACGGACTGGCTTTTTTGATTTCCGCAATGAGGGCCGGCTGGTTGGCCGCATGCTTCGTCCGAAGCGCGCCGACAAAGTCGCGCGCAGGCTCAGTGTTGCGCGCGGCAGCCTCCACATCCGGCTGCGGTCGCATTGCCTTCGCGCTGGCGATCTCTTCGCGCTTGTAGGCTTCTATCCTTTGCAGGATGTCGGTCATGAGGTCCGTCCGGAGCGATTGGAAACAGTAATCAGATCGGCAAGGCATTGGCGCGCCTTACCCGCATCCAGGGAGTCGCGTGCAAGCTCGATGCCGATTTCGAGCGTCTTTGCTCGTCCTGCAACGACAAGAGCGCCTGCGGCATTCAGCATCGCGATATCGCGATATGGATTGGTTGCGCCATCGAGAACGTCTTTCAGCGCAAGCGCATTTACCTGTGCATCGCCGCCTTTCAGGTCTTCATGGCGCACGCGTGTCAATCCAAGCCGTTCCGGGTCGATTTCGAATGTCCGGATTTCGCCATTTTCCAGCGCCGCCACCTGCGTCACTCCGGTGGTCGTCATCTCGTCGAGGCCATCGCCATGTACCACCCACACATGGTCTGAACCCAGCTTTCGGAGCACTTCCGCTAGCGGCTCCAGCCAGTCGGCAGAATAGACGCCGACGAGCTGGCGCGTGACGCCGGCCGGGTTGGAAAGGGGGCCAAGCAGATTGAAAATCGTACGTGTGCCAAGCTCGACGCGGCTGGGGCCGACATGACGCATGGCGGCGTGGTGTGCCGGCGCGAACATGAAGCCCAGGCCGGCTTCGCGAATGCAGGCAGCGATCTGCGCCGGTCCAAGCTCGATATTGACCCCGAGCGCGGCAAGGGCATCTGCAGCGCCGGATTTCGACGACAGCGCGCGGTTGCCATGTTTGGCGACGGGAACGCCCACGCCGGCAACGATGAACGCCGCACAGGTCGACACGTTATAGGAGCCGGAAGCGTCACCGCCCGTACCGACGATATCGACTGCGTCGACCGGGGCATCTACGCGCAGCATCTTTGCCCGCATCGTGGCCACGGCGCCTGAGATTTCAGGAACGGTTTCTCCACGAACACGAAGCGCCATCAGGAAGCCGCCGATCTGGCTAGGCGTGGCTTCCCCCGACATCATGATATCGAACGCTTCGCGCGCGGCATCGAAAGACAGGCTTCGGCCGGAAGCGACCTGTGCGATATGTGTTTTCAGATCCGCCATTCGAACGCCGGTCCTAGAAGTTCAATGCCTGTTGAGCCGCGCTTTGATTGACGCTTACCGAATACTGCGTTTGCAGTCGCTCGATAAGCTGGTCGAGCAGATCGTCGGCGAGCGCTCCGGCCTGGTTCTCGGCGACATCGGTACCGAGTGCATCGCCCGATGCGTTGGCCGGTGCGAAAACCTCCGTCACCTGAAACACGATCTGCCGGTTGCCTTCATTCGAGGCGATGGTGTCGACGCCACGCAGCGGCACGGCAAACGCAGCCGCGACGCCTTCGCGTCCAAGATCGACATCATCCGCGCCACGCCTCAGCCCGCGCTTGGTCTGCACGTCAATGCCGAACTCTTCGGCAACAGCGTTCAAAGCGGCACCGTCCTCGACGCGTCCGGCGATCTCGTTCGCTCGTTCGGAGAGCCTAAGGGCCGTCTCCTGCGCGCGCCAGTCGGCAAGAACGTTATCGCGTACCTCATCGAGTGTCCGGTCGCGGGCGGGCGTTATGTCGGTCACCTCGAAGAAGACGTAGCCGTTGCCTTCAAGCGGGATCGGGGCGTTTTCAGAGTTGGGCTGGGCTTCGAACGTCTGTTGGAGCACTTCTTGTGCGGCCGGTATGTCGTTGATTTCGTTACCGTCCGGATCGAGGCCGACAGCATCGATCGCCTCGACCGTCACGACCTCGAGCCTTTGTTGCTCGGCAGCCTCACGGAGACTGGCGCCGCCTGCACGCGCGTCTTCATAAGCGTCGTAAACATCGAGGAGGATACGGTTTGCCTCGTCGAGGGCAAGTTCCTCGCGAATTTCGTCCGCCACGTCCTCGATGGGGCGAACGGACTCATCCTCGATCCGATCGACGCGCGCGATCAGCGATCCGAACGCCCCGGCGATGACACCGCTCGTCTGGCCTTCCTCGAGCGTGAACACTGCGTCGGTCATTGCCGCATCGGGAATTTCTTCGCGGGTGAACGTGCCAAGCGTTATGTCGTTGGCCGAACGGCCAAGCTCTTCGGCGATTTCCTCGAAGGTCGCTTCGCCATTCGCCAGACGTTCGGCAGCAGCTTCGGCCGCAGCCTGATCGGGAAAGACGATCTGGCTGATGGTGCGCCGTTCTTCTTCACCGAACGAAGCGCGGTGCGTTTTATAGAACGCCGCCACATCTTCATCGCTGACGGCTGACGGATCGGCGATGTTTTCCGGTTCCAGCCTGACATACTCGATCGAGCGGTATTCCGGCGCGCCGTAGCTTGCCGCGTTCTCATCGAACCAGGCCTGAAGGACATCGTCAGTTGGCTCTTCGACAGGATCGATATGCGCGCTGTCCAGGATCAGGTATTCGGCCGTGCGATCTTCGCCCTGATAGAGCGCCATCGCGGTCAGAAACGCATCAGGCACACCCATACCGTCGGCGACGGCTTCGACGATCTGCTGACGAACCGCAAGCTGCTCGCGGGTGCGGCGATAATCGCGCGGCTGCATGCCAACCTGCTGAAGCACGAAATTGAACTGATTGCGATCGAACTGGCCGCTGGCATTGAGGAAGGCGGGGTCTTCGCCGACCAGTGCAGCAAGGCGATCTTCGGAAAGACCGAGGCGCATTTCCCGCGCCTGCTCGTCCAGTACCGCGCCAGCGATCAACTGCCCCATCACCTGCTGGTCGAGGCCGAAAGCCCGCGCCTGCTCGCGCGTTATACGCGTTCCGAATTGTTGCGAAAGCAGATTCATCTGGCGATCATATGCGAGGCGATATTCGTCTGCGGAAACACGTGTGTTGCCGACCTGGGCGACGTGATTGCCGACGCCGGTGAATATTTGACCGGAAATTCCCCAGACCGCGAAACTGATCACGAGCAGGCCAAGCAAAAGCTTCACCATCAAAGAGCCGGTCTTGCCGCGCAACCAAGTCAGCATTTTCCACTTTCCCGCATTGGATCAATCATTCGTCGAGTGTCGGAATACCGTTACGAGCCGACGCTGTCGATTGCTTTGTCGACGCTTTTTGGTACCAAGCAGCGTTCCCATAGACACGAACCGACAGCGAGATGACAGATGAGCGCACGAATCCGACCCGTCCTTGCCGGAAACTGGAAGATGAACGGCCTTGGCGCTTCCCTTTCTGAACTGTCGACGATCGTCGAAGGAGCAGCGCGCTTTACCCACCTCGGGTTCGTCGTCTGCTTACCCGCCACGCTGATCAGTAGGGCGCATGCGCTTGCGCCGGATGCTGCGGTTGCCATCGGCGGACAGGATTGTCATTTCGAAGCGTCGGGCGCGCATACGGGCGATATCGCGGCTGAGATGCTTGTCGACGCAGGTGCCACCCATGTCATCATCGGCCACTCGGAACGGCGCGCCGATTACGGTGAAACCAGCGAGACGGTCGCCAAAAAAGCGCAATCCGCCTGGGCCGCAGGTCTCAAAGCTATCATTTGCGTCGGTGAAACGCAGGCAGAGCGCGAAGCGGGCAAAACGCTCGATGTTCTCACAGCGCAGATCAGCGCATCCGTTCCGGCACAAGCCAACGGCGAAAACACGCTCGTCGCTTATGAACCCGTCTGGGCCATCGGGACCGGCCTGACGCCGACCGCGCAAGATGTCGGCGTCGCCCATGCACATATTAGGACGGAGCTTGCCAAAAAGCTCGGCGAAGCAGCCGCCACGATCCCCTTGCTATATGGCGGCTCGGTCAAACCCTCGAACGCGGCAGAACTGATGGCTGTGGACGATGTCAACGGCGCTCTTGTGGGGGGCGCCAGCCTGAAAGCCGTAGATTTCCTGGGGATTGCCGACAAATTCGAGACGATTTGAATTGAAATATCCGCTTGCCGGTCATCTAGTATTCACTACCTGACAAGAGGAAATATCAGGTGACCTGACGTGGCTTCATTCGCGATCTAGAACTGGCGCAGTCATATAGCGATTCGGCGAGCTGATTGAGGGGCTTGGCTTGAACGCTGTTTGTATCGAGCGGCGGAGTATGCGTAATGAACGAAAAAAATGCGGCGGGTGGCGTTGATTCAGAACGCCTCGAACGACTGTTGGAACTGACAGCGCAAATCGTATGCGCCTATGTCAGTCATAATCCCGTACCTGCATCCGAAGTGCCGGGCCTGATTGGTTCGATTCATCAGTCGATCGGTTCTCGCGCAGGGGTTGCGCCGGTAGAGGCCGATCTTGAACCTGCCGTGCCGGTCAAGAAGTCTGTAACGCCCGACTACATCATTTCCCTGGAAGATGGGCGCAAGTTCCGGACCCTGTCGCGCCACTTGATGGCACGCTACGGGATGACCCCCGAGCAATACCGCCGCAAATGGGGCTTGCCGGACGACTATCCGATGGTCGCGCCCAATTATGCCGTCGAACGCTCCAAGATCGCGAAATCCATGGGACTGGGGCGGCCCGATACTGGCAATGCCGACGACTAGGGAATAGCCCTGCCGGTAGGGGGAGCGCGTGCGAGGGTAAGCCTGACGCTCGCCGCCAGCGAATCCAGCAACATCAATAGTCTGTCGGTGCATATTCGTTTTTCGAGTGCGCGGGCCAGATCTTTTGTGCGTTACGCAAGGCGTCACTCGCGATGCATCGACGGCGCTCGCACGTCAGCGGCTGATCCTGCTTTCGGGTTACGTCCTCCAGCCAGTCCCAATAAATATCCGCGGACCAGCGGCAGCAGTCCGAGCCAACGATATGGCCGAAGTAAGCCGCAACAAATCATCTTCGCCTCAACGTTTGCCGAGGCACGTTCGCGCTGGGCACTTATGAGCAACCTAGCAGCCTGAAACGTTGGATGGCGCTCGTTGCAACGGGTTGCACGAATTTCAACCCGCCCTCTTGCAAAAAGAACAAAACATGAACATAATGTGGAAAACATCAGGAGAACACGTTATGTCCGCTATCATTCACGATCTGGTTTCCCTTGTCTCGATCGGCGCTTTCATCACCACGCTGGCATTGTGGCTTGTTGCCGTTTAATGGCCGATCGATTTGCGTAATCAGTATACGTCGCCGAAAACGTCGCGGAACGCATCTTTAAGTGCGACGTCTAAATCAGCCATCGCCACCGGCAGACCAAGATCTACAAGGCTCGTCACGCCATGCCCGCGAACGCCGCATGGCACGATGCCGCCGAAGTGCGACAGATCGGGTTCGACATTTATCGCTATGCCATGGAACGACACCCATTTGCGCAAGCGAATGCCAATGGCGGCGATCTTGTCCTCTGAAGGCGTGCCGTCGGGCAGGGGTGGGCGGTCCGGCCTGACGACCCAGACGCCGACCCGATCATCGCGCCGCTCACCTTTGACGTTGAACCTGTCGAGCGCTCCTATGATCCATGCTTCAAGCGCGGCCACGAAGGCGCGTACGTCCTCTCGTCGGCGCTTCAGGTCGAGCATGACATAAGCCACGCGCTGGCCGGGGCCATGATATGTATATTCGCCGCCACGACCGGCCTCGAATACCGGGAACCTGTCATCGACAAGAAGGTCGGCTGGGTCCGCGCTCGTGCCGGCCGTGTAGAGCGGTGGGTGTTCCACCAGCCAGATAAGTTCGCTCGCCGTGCCGTCACGAATGGCAGCGGCCCGCTCTTCCATAAAGGCGAGCGCCTGAGGATAGTCGGTCAAGCCGCTTTCAGTCCGCCATTCGACGGGGGGTGAACCGACGATCGGAATGAAGCGGGACGGCAGGGTATCGCGAGTGCTCATGATAGTGCGGGATGTATGAAATCGTTGGCGGGGCGTCCAGCAGTCTTCCGCAACGTCTGCGCCAGTTCGGCAAAATAATGCCATTTAAGCCGCAGTCGCACTTGTGCGCCCCAAAGTGATTTGCTAATTGCGCCGGGCCGGTCGAGACCGGCTTTGTCATGGCGTGCGGTCGTGGCGGAATTGGTAGACGCGCAGCGTTGAGGTCGCTGTGGGGCAACCCGTGGAAGTTCGAGTCTTCTCGACCGCACCAATGATAACCGCCTGTTATACTCTTAAGGCGTTGTAAACAAAGGGCTTCGCAAGATATTGCGTGGCCCTTTCTTGCTTTAGCGCACCTTTTTGTGCCACTTTACGCGCCACGCAACTGGCCACTCGCGGCCGTTTTCGGGGTGCGACATGCGTCGTCAAAGCTCTCAGGCAAACCTTGACCGGCATCTGGCCGAACGGGCGGGCAATTATCACTACAAACGACGAGTGCCATCCTCGATCGCGCATCGCGATCCACGCGCTCCGCATGTGCGAATCTCGTTGAAAACGAGCGACCTGGCGCTCGCACGAGCGAAGCGGGATCTTCTCGAAGCGGCAGACGATGCGTTGTGGGCAAGCTATCTGCTCGATGAGCCAACCGATCCCGCCATGGCGCGCTATCGTGCCGCCATGCGCCGCGTCGAGGCTCTCGGCTATACCTATCGTTCGTCCGCTGCGATCGCTGCATCGTCGTCTATGGACGATATCGCAGCACGGTTTGAGACGATGTTGAGTGGCCGGATGACGCCTCCGACTGAAGACGCCCTTGTCGGTGTCGTCGAAACACCTCCAGTCACGATCAGTGAGGCCTTCGACATATACGTCGACGAGATCGTGCCGGACGAACTGCTCGGGAAAAGCGAGGTCCAAAAAGCGCAATGGAAGAAGGTCAAAAAGCGAGCGGTCAAGAATTTCGTGACCCTTGTGGGTGACAAAGCGATGACCGCCATATCGCGCGATGATGCGATGAGCGTCTATCGTCACTGGCTGAAACGCATCGCGCCCAAGGAAGGCCGGCCGACGCACTCTTCGTCGTCCGGAAATCGCGACATTGGCAATCTGCGTGTTCTTTACGGTGCCTACTTCTCGCATATCGGCGAGACCGAGCGGCAGAACCCGTTCGACCGCCTCAGCTTCCTCGTCAAGAAAAAGCGGTCCCGTCCGCCATTCCCCACAAGCTGGATGATCGACACGATCATGAAGCCCGATGCGCTTGCCGGCCTTAACGAAGAGGCGCGCGGAATCGTCCTGGCCTTGATCGAGACCGGCGCGCGGCCAAGTGAAATCTGCAACCTGCATCCATCGGCCATCCGCCTGTCGCACAAGATCCCGCATCTGGCGATCGAGCCGCGTGACGATCCTGACGATCCGCGTGAGATAAAGACGTCGTCGTCTGAGCGCCTCGTCCCTCTGATCGGCATCGCACTGGAAGTCTTCAAGCGTCACAAGCAAGGTTTCCCGCGCTACCGGAACCGCGAGAACGAACTGTCGGCGGCGCTGAACAAATTCTTCAAGGCAAACAAGCTCTTTCCGACGCCTTCTCATAAAATATATTCATTTCGGCATTCGTTCGAGGACCGGATGAAGGAAGCAAATCTCGATGATGAATTGCGCCGTATACTGATGGGCCATTCGATCGAACGGCCCCGCTATGGTTCGGGTGGCTCGCTTGAATGGCGGCACACCGAACTCAAGCGGATCGAACTTCCCTTCGATCCGTCGATCGTTTGAGCCGGGCGCGCGCCGCCGCAAGCACGTCTTCTTCATCGCGCAGCCGATCGCGCTCGCGCTCCAGTCGTTTCCAGAGCGGTACGGCGAGATGTGCGCGATCTCCGATCCGGTCCATGATCTCCGCGAGCTTGTCGAGATATAGCTCGACACGCTCGGCGGTGATCTTGATAGGCTTGCCTCGGCGCGGCATGATCAGTCGACCTTGACCGGCTTGCTGTCGACGAGGCGATAGAAGGTGTTCGGCTCGATGCCGTCACGGCCGGCGATGCCAGTCCATGCATTGACGATATCACCTGAGTTGCTTCGCTCTACGAGGAAGATGGCGCACCCAGCATTGCCGCGCGCCTTGCCTTCGAATCCCGATGCGGTGGCAGAGCCACCGTCGGCCTTGTTGCTGACGCCTTCCTTCTCACCCGTCGCGAAATGACCGTCGATCCACTTGGCACGGTCAGTCACGAACTTGACGGCAGCAGCGATCAGCTCCGGCAAGCGGATCTCCGCTTTGATGGTAATCTCGGCCGCTGCGATCTTCGAATCGCCGCCGCTCTCGCGCGCCGTGGCACCGGCAAGCTCGACGACCGCGAACCGGCTGGTGGCTGGCGGGTAGTATTTCAGGACATCGAGCGGATGCTCGCAGGCATGGAAGCCCGCCGCGCAGGCCTTCCAGGGCTGCGCGTGCTGGCAGTTCGGGCATTTGTGGGAATAGTCTTGCGGCTTCGTCGGGCCGGCGATGCGCGGCGCGCTGCCGAACAGGTCGGCGGTGTCCTTGCCGCGCGAGGCGTCGGCGACGACCTTGGTGATGCGCCAGCCGGTCGTCTTCGCGTCGGCGATCATCACGCGGAAATCTTCATCTGCGTATGTGTTGGGGTAGGAGGCAGGGCAGGTGTCGCAGATGACCTGCTGGCGGCCTCCGTGGCGCTCGATCATCAGTGCTTGCTCCCGGTCGGCTGGCCGGATTGAAGCGCTTCGCTTTCAGCAATCGCTTCGTTAAGATCCTGCGCGAAAACCTTCGGGTCGAACGGGATCGCCTCGGCAAACATCTTCCCGTTTCGCCAAAGGCCGATATGCACGGCAGCACACTTGTCACACATGAAGACGTTGATGCCGTGGGCCATCTTGATCTTCATTGCGCGCCCCAGTCGTTTCGATCTTGGAGAAAATCGTCCTGCGGACGGCTGCGGATCTGGCGCACGACAAGCACCAGCGCGATGGCCGGTATGATCAGGACGATGATGAGGATGGCGACGGTCTGCAAGTCAGACCCTCGCCGCGATGTGATAGGCCCGCTCCTGCGCCATCAGCGTCATCACCGTCAGCGTGAAGACCAGACCGAAGGCAAGCGAGATCGCCAGCCAGATGACAATGCGCGGACAGTAGGCGCGGAAGCTCTCGCCGGCCGCCTCGCGGTTGCCGGCCTTGACGAGTTCCGCGCCGCCGATGGGCGGGAGCGGGCGCGGGCGCATCAGTTGCGCTGCCCGCGATGATGCCGCGTCGCGATTTCCTGCGCAGCGGCGATGTTCGATTCGGTGAGTTCGGCGCGGCGGATGCCACGCAGGATCAGATCCTGCTCGTTGCAGGAATGATCCGGCTGGTCGGGATCGCCAAGCGCGACCATGATCTCGGCGATGCGGATCTTGGCCGGGCGCTTGTCGGCGCGGGCCAGCATCTTCGCGCGGCGATCAGCAGCAACCTGCGCGTGGATGGCCGGCGCGGTGGACGGGTCGGCGTGGAAGGAAAACTCGGACGGCATGCACTCTCTCCATCAGGTGTGATGGAGAGAGTATGTCGGGAATAAAACCGAAATGCAATAGATGTCGGGAATAAAACCGAATTAAGCGCGTTTGAGCGTCAATTGGCCTTGTATCCCACCTTGCCTGTCAATCTGGCGCGCGACACGCCTGACCTGCTCCGAAGGAAAGACGGAGAAGATTTCTCCGACCCATGTGACGCGGACGTTTTGGATTGGGCTAGCATTCCAAGAGATTAAGCTGACGGTATCGCCGTCGCCTTTGATCATTGTCTTGACAAAGCGCCGGCCATCATCGGTCCTGACAATCACACGTTGACCAAAGTAACTTTCGAGAGGCTTGCGCTGCTCGCGGTACACGATCAGGACGTTGCCCGGATCATACATCGGCAGCATTGAATCGCCGCGCACCTCAAAAGCCACCATATCGGCGGGTAGAGTGAATGGCACCTCGATCTCTGCCAATCCGCCTTCAGGGATCTGTTCGAAATCTTCTTCCACTTCTGCCCCCGCGCCGACGTGCCCGACAAGGGAGACTATAGATGATGGCTCATCGCGCCCAGTTAACAGCCACTCGACCGAACTTTCCAACACTGGCGCGAGCGCGAAGAGCGTGCGCGTCGAGACGCCAGCATCTTGTCTGCCATTCTTAATGGCGCGCCGCATATCTCGGATTGCCGAGTCACTTAAGCCGGCAACTTTCGCGGCACGCGATTCTGTTAGGCCGAGTGCTTCGAGCTTCTGGTCGATACGGGAGAGGATATCTTCTAACATGCCGGTATTATTCCCGATTTAGAGTAGCCCCGCATTCGGGAAGAAAACCGTTGACTAGTTCGGGAAAAAGACCGATGGTCGCGGCATGATCGAGACAGCCAACCTGACCACGCTTGCCGATGCGTACCTTGATGCTACTGGCACCAAGGACGTTACGCTCAGCTTTTGGGTCTTCAATGACAGTAAGAAGCTCGCGGCTCTACGCAGCGGCGCAGATATTACGGTTGGCCGGTTCAACGCTGCGCTCATATGGTTCGCTGAGAATTGGCCTGCTGATGCGCTCTGGCCAGCAAATGTTGCTCGACCGACTTTAGAGGCAGCCGAATGAGCGCCTCGGTTCATCCATTCCGTTCGCTGCCGCCATCCCCTGTCGGGCAGCGCTCCGCCGTGCCGGGAGAGGCGGTCTCCTCCCGCGACTCTTCCGGCACGGTCTCCATTCCAGCTGGCACCATGGTTCTGCTCAAAGCCATGGCCGCACATGATCGCGTCAGCGTCGAGCAGCTCGTCACCGAGCTTGCCTGTGGCCGCGCCAAATCCCTCGGCCTGTCTCGCCTGGCGCGGGCGGTCCTCGATTATCCAAGCCACACTTGTGAGCCCAGCATGGAGCGGAAGGGCGTGCCATCGGGCGTCCTTCCGCTGCCGCAGGGGCCGCCATGAGCTGATCTTTTTCGTGCGGTTTTCCATGACCGCAATCTGAATCAATCCAAGCATTCCCGCCACGGGAAAACACGCCGGGTTTTCCCGGCGCGGGAAAGCATTTGCCCGGAGGAAATTCGATGATCGAGTTTACCGATCGTACCCGCCGCAAGATCCGTAATGCGCAAGCCGAACTCGTCGAAGAGGCCGGCGTCGCAAAGACGATCGAACTGACGCACAAATCGAAAAGCGTCGTTTATCGATGGAAGGACGAAACGGCGGACGACATCATGTCGATCCCTGAAGTCCTTCGCGTCGAAGGCTATACGCGTCGCCCGATCGTCACGCGTGAAATGGCGCTTTTCAGTGGTGCCGAGATGACGGTCACGCCATCGGGCGACGCTACGTGCGGGACGTTGACCATGCATGTAGCCGAGATGGTCGAGTATGCGAGCCGCCTCGTCGTCGAGACTGCCCGCGCCAAAGCCGATGGCATCGTCACGCGCGCCGAGGCCACGCGCCTGCTCGACCTTCTCGCCAGCGCCGAGCGTCTGATTCCGGCAATCAAGGATCAGCTGGTCGGCGTGCAGGTCGACGGGCCGCTCAAGGTCGTCTCGGGTGGAGGGCAGGGCTGATGCCGGCATCTGCGCAAATCGTTTGGACCGACGCCGAAATCGAGCGGACGGTTCACCTCTGGAACGTCGACGGGCTGACCTGCTCGCAGATCGCCAAGAAACTGTGCGACGAGTTCGGCTCCGGCCGGTCGCGCTGTGCGGTCGCCGGGCTGGTCAACCGCAAATCGCTGCTGTTTCAAAAACGGCAGGGCAATGACGGCCGCCCGATCGGCCACGTCTACAAAGTGGCGCAGCCGCGCAAGCGCACGGTTTCGGAAAAGCTGCTGCCGCACGAGATCAAATTCGCGGCCGATATGTGGAATCGCGGTCATACGGCAACGCGCATCGCAGAGGTGATCGGCGACAAATTCGCAAAGCATGTCACGCGGTTTTCTATCGCGACGCTCGTTCGCGACCGGCCGGATGTGTTCAGGCAGCGGGTCAAAGGTGAGCTGCAACGGGGCAGGGCGACCGCACCGTCGATCGTCGCCAACCTTTCGCGGCCCGATGCCTATCAGCCGACCGTCACCAAGGATGCGGCCCGCGCCTATGACGCAGCCAGCCGTCGCCTGCCGCTTCCCAACCTCGACTGGAGCGATTGCCGCTTTCCGGTGAACGAGGCTGAGCGTGGCGAAACGCATCTGTTCTGCGGCAAGCCGGTCGTTGGCGGCAAGGTTCTCTACTGCGCGCATCATGCCGCTCGCTGTGTCGGGAGTGGCACCGAAGGCGAACGCTCGGCCGCGCGCGTGCTGCGCAACGAAGCGAAGAGGGCAGCGTGATGTCCTGGACGCGCTCGACCCAGCCCAAATTTAGCAGCTTCGGACCGCTTGCGGAATGTCCCGAAACCTATGTCGACCGGCTTGCCATGGCTGCCGTCGAATGCGGATCGGCCTGCGCCGTGCGGGTGCTTCTCCATCTCCGTAACCACGAAAGGAATACGCAATGAGCCGTATGCTGCGGACCTTCCGCGAAATGATCGGTCTCGTCTCGCGTGGCGACTTCTCGCGTCATCTCGACGAGAAAATGGAAGAGGCGCTCGTCGCGCTCGAAAGCTGCCCTGCCGACAAGTGCAAGGCCGAGATCACCGTGAAGGTGGTTCTCGAATACGAGCTGGGCCGGATCGACATCAAGCCGGAAGTCAAAACCAAGCTGCCGGAAACCGCCAAGTTCATGAAGACACCCTTCTGGGTGATCGATGGGCAGCTTTCGGTCCAGCACCCCAACCAGATCGACATGTTCGCGGCGCGCTCGGTCGGCTCTCAGGATCCCGACGACGAAGCCGTCAACGGCTGAACCCCCTCAACACCTGAAAGGAGACGACAATGGCCGAAACGACGACGACGCTCGATGGCACCGCCATCAAACTGATTTCTGAACTTGCGACCGAGGCGGCGACGGCAGAAGTCGTGACGCTGAATACCGAGGGGCTTGGCAAGGGGCTGCCTGACGAAATCCAGATCGGATTCGACGCGAAGACGCAGCGCTTCCACTCCTTGAAAAGCCTGATCGAAGAATACCGCGTGGCACCTGACGAGCGCCGAGGCACCGCTCGCGCCGACACGCTCGACAGTTTCGTCGATCTCATTGATCGCCATAAGGACGAAAACTCCGTCATCTTCGGCAAAACCACGTGGCCGAAGCCGGCGTTGACGGCGGTGCTGAACTACGACCGCGAAGGCGTCGATGCCCGCCGGCGCGACCACCGCGTGGCCTACGAGTTTCCGCTCACTGAAGAATTCAAGGCATGGGTGAACAATAGCGGCGTCGCGATGGGGCAGGACGTGTTCGCGGCCTTCCTCGAAGAGCATGCCGCCGAGCTTGCCGCGCCGATGGATGGCGAAGTCAGCGAATATGAGCGCTTGTTCAAGGAGCACTTCGCAACGCCGTCCGAAGTGCTTGAACTGTCTCGTCATCTGGAAGTGTTCGTCGCATCCAAGGCCAAGCAGGGCGTCCGCCTTCAGACGGGTGAGCGGGTCGTCGAGTTCATCGAGGAGCATCAGAACGCGAAGGGGGAGAAGGTCACGATTCCTGGCATCTTCATGGTGTCCGTTCCAGCCTTCATCGATGGCGAGGCGGTGCGCATTCCGGCCCGACTGCGCTACCGGATCGCGGGCGGCGACATCAAGTGGTTCTACCAGCTCTACCGGTGGGAATTCTTCCTGCGTGAACAGGTCGGTCGCGACCTTCGTGAGTCAGCCGAACGAACGGGCCTTCCGTCGTTCGAAGGTTCGCCGGAGGCCTGACCGCCATGAATGCGCCGGTCGCCATATCAGATGCGTCCGATATCGCTGCCGTGGTAATGCGCGCTCGCGCATTGCTCGATGATGGCGATGTCATCGCTGCGCGTCTTCTGGCGGTCGGCGCTTATGATCAGGCGAAGGCGGCCGCCGGCTTTGCCGATCGTTTCGGGGCGGCCGAACGCCTCGTCGAGAAAGCCCGCCGCTTGCAAGGTGATGCGCTGCTGATCGAATCGCGCGCCAAGATGCGCATTGCCGACGAGTATGATGCAGCGCAGGAGCGCGGCGACGTGCGCAAGCCGGGGCAGCGCGGAAAAGCTGTCGCGGACGATGACAGCATTTCTCCGGCAAAGTCCGAGGATATTGGCCTTTCGCGGCAGGAGATTCACGAGGCGCGCAAGCTGCGCGATGCCGAGCGCGGGGCACCGGGCATCGTCGAGCGCGCCATTCAGGCGCGTCTTGAGGCAGGCCTAGAGCCGACGCGCGCGAGCCTGAAGGCCAATATCGGGACCAAGAGTGGCACGAAGGAAGAGCGCGGCGACAATTTCTATGAGACGCCAGTCGAAGCGACGCGCGCATTGCTGGCGCTGGAAAGTTTCGGGCTGGAAATATGGGAGCCGGCTTGCGGCAAGGGCGCGATCAGCCGCGTTCTGGAAGATGCCGGGTATGAGGTTTTTCTGTCCGATCTGATTGATCGTGAGACGACCGACCGGCTCGGTGAAATGCAGAGGATCGGCGATTTTCGGCAGATCGACCGTGCCGGCGCTGTCGCGGTTGGCATGGATCATCGCTGCGATATCGTCACTAATCCGCCCTATGGCGAGGCTCTGAACAGCTTCGTCGCCCATGCGCTGCGCGAGCACCGGCCGCGTAAGATGGCGCTGCTACTGAACCTCAATTTCCTCTGCGGCTTCGAAGATCCCGAGCGCTGCTTTGCCATGGACGAGAATCCACCCGCGCGTGTCCACGTCTTCACGCGTCGCCTGCCGATGATGCATCGCGACGGCTGGGAGGGGAGCAAGGTTTCCTCCAGCATGAACACCGCGTGGTTCGTGTGGGAGTTGGATGCCGACGGCCGATATAGCGGGCCGACGACTATCAACCGTGTCGACTGGAAAGAGCTTCAGGATGTGCCGGCGCGCGAGCCGGGTGAGGGCGCAGTGGTTGTGCAGCAAGCGGCTCGGGGGCTTGTCTGGCATGAGGACCCGGGCCGGTTGCTCGCCATGGTTGGCGATGTTGAGGTCGGGGCGATTTTCGCGCGCGACACAGGCTTCGAATGGCGCATGTTTATCGGTCCCGAGGCGTCGGTCGGCCCATCGCACAAGGCCAAGAACGAAGGCGCGGCCAAGCTGGCACTAACAGCACGCTGGACCGCGTTCATGGCGCGTGCCGGGATCGGCGGTGGCGCATGAGCGCGACTCTGCTCCCAATCATCCGCCAGATGCACGATGCCGCCGATGACCGCGCGCGGGCGCGCGTTCTTCTCGCTGTGTCAGACACGGTATTGATGCGGCATCGTGAGGTGTTCGAACGGGCGTGCGCGCGGGCGCAGTTCGAAATCGGGCGGCAGTATATCGACGTGCGCCGGGCATCCTGGCACGCGGTGCGCGGTGATGATGGCAGGCACAAAAACCCGTTATTCGAAGACGCGCGGCAAGCGATGTCCGAATTTGCGAACGGTGATCGCTGATGTCGGACATGGCGCGGCTCAACCAGATACGGCAACGTCATGCGGCGCTCGATGGCGCGGCCTGGCTGTTCTCGGACGATGGCGCGGCGAAGATGATCGAGGCGCGCGGGCGCGACGGCTCGATCGTGCGGATCGCGACCTTCGACGGCAAATCGACCGTGGACGAGCAGATGTTCGCCGTCGCCGCACCTGATGATGTCGGTTTTCTGCTCGGTCTTATCGACCGCGCCATTGCGGATGCGAACAAGCGCAAGCGCGCCGCCGAGCCGCCGCAGACCAAGGACTACGCGGCCGAGATCGCGATGAAATGTCAGGAGCCGGCCTTCAAGGCCTTTCTGATCGAAAAGCACCGGCTGGAAGACAAGGCAACTGACGAACGCGTGGTTTCGCGCGTGCGCTCGATGCTGCGCGTCTCATCCCGCCGCGAAGTCAACAACGACGAGGCCGCGCAGGAGCGCTGGAAAGCGCTGCGGAGCGAATTTGCGAACTGGAAGAGGGTGGGGCGGTGAACGACGATCCTTGCTTGCAATGCACGCTGCCGGACTGTGACGAGACCAGCAAGGGCTGTCTCGTGCGTCGCCGGTCGCGGCAGTACGATTTGAAGCTGCGCAACGGCCAGCATGGCGACATCACCGACGATGAGCGGCACGCGTCGACGTTGCTGTTCAAGTCGTGGCATCTGGAGCGCATGGCGCTCGCCTCGGAAGGCGTGCGGCCATACAAGCGCCCCGGCTCACCTTGGACCGGACAGGATGGCGCCCGATGACCGGCGTTCAAAGCACGCTCACGGAGCGAGGCAGCATGACCCTACCTGTCGCGCTTCAGTTTCCGTGTCCGCTTGTTCCAGAGCGTCGGGCCGTCCGTGCCGCGCGTCTTGATCGGCAACGGCTTCAGCAGAATGTTCGCCTCGTCGGCTGCTGCCTCGAACGCCTTTCTGGCTGCGCGGGCGTCCTTGATGCCTTCCAGCACCGCAATGCACGCCTTGCGCGCTGCAAGGTGCTTTCGCGTGTCGTTGTTCGCCGGCCAGTCGTCGAGCAGAAACTGCGCGGCCTGCGCCGTCGTCGTCAGGATCTTCGCCACCCCGCCCTTGGCATCGGCGAAAACGCGCACCGGCTGATCGAACGGCTTTTCCTCATCGAAGGGCATGGAAACTCACCTCACGCGCACAGGAACGCGACTCAATGCGCGCCGCGCGAATCAGTTGCGAGGGCAGGGCGATGAGCGCGCCGAAACGCACCCGCGAGGACCGTTCGCAAAAGACACGGGCATGGCTGCGCAAGCTCCTGCGTGATTGGCGTCATGGACGGCGCACGGCCGACGAGTGCATGACAGCCATCGCGCAGCGGCTTGATCAGCCGGAAGGCGGTGCGGAATGAGCTGGCAGGCTACCGCATGGGTTTCGACGATTGAGGCGGGTGGTGCGTCGGGCAAGCTGCTGCTCTACGCGCTCGCGAACTATGCAGACGAAAACGGACGCACCTTCGCCGGCGATGGGCGCATCATGCGCGATACCGAGCTTTCCGAGCGTGCCGTCCGAGACTGGAAGCGCAAGCTCGCCGACGCCGGTCTGATCTCGATTTCGCGGCGGCGCAAGCCGGGCGGCGATTTCGATATCGACGTGATCATGCTCGCCATGGATCGGCGGCCACCGGCAGATTCTGCCGGTGGTGAAAGCGATGCGACCACCGGCAAATCGTGCCGCGACCACCGGCAAATGACGCCGTCACCACCGGCAAATGGTGCCGTTCCCCCCACACCCCCCTATAAGGCTGAACCGTCAAAGGAACCATCAGAAGAACCGATAGAGAGAGGGGCGCGCGGAAGCGAGCGGGAAGACGATTTGCCTGCTTCGGAAACGCCCGGTCGGGCTGATTTCGAAAAGCGTGTGCAGCGGTTCTGCAACGGCAAGGGCTATCAGGCCGGTCCGTGGCCGGGCTGGGAGAAGCCCTCGTTCAGCTGGATCGTCAGCCAGTTCGCCAAGCTCACGGTTGACGAGCGTGCAGAGGCCGAGCGCTGGCGTGACCCGTATCTTCTCGTCAGCGGCGGCAAGGCGAACTTCGTCGGACCATTCCTGCGCGACAAGGCGTGGGAGCGCTTCGACGATGCGTTCAAGGCGAAAGCCGAGGCTGCCGCTGCAAGGCCAGCCGGTGAGATCGCCAGTGCCGGGCCATGGGGTCCGACATGGGCAATGAAATGCCACCGGGCCTTGCTGCTCGATGCACCGCAACCATCGCCTGCTCCAAGCTCGGCCTATCTGCGCCAGCTCGTGCAGCAGGACGACGAACAGGGCAGGGCAGAGCGGCTACGCCGGCAGGCGGACTATGGATGGCCGCAGGTGAGAGCATGGCACGCTGCCGCTTCGGACCGGAAGTCCATAGCCGCGACGATCGACGACAAGGCGTTCGATCATCTGATGGAGCCGGTGAAGCCGACCGATCCACTCTTTGACGCGTGGAAGCGGTTCTACGCTGCGCAGGGCTGGCCTTGGATACCTGATCCCGGAAGCATGCCGGTCGTCTACTTCCCGGCTGGCGGGCCGGACAATCTGCACGAATTTGAACACGCCCTGAGGGGCAACGAGGGAAGCGGTGATGATGGCGATCGAGCGCAAGCAGCTGAATAGCGGAGAGCGGGTCTGGCTCGATCGCGATGGAAAACCCTACGTGATGCCTAGCAAGGCCGTCACAGCCGAACGGCAACGCGAGATTGATGCGGTGCTTCTAGATGCGGCAGGCATGGAGGTTGAGGGTGAACGTCGCTGGTTCGCCTTCCGAACGGCGAATCGTGGTGAGATCGAAATCCGCGATTCGCTGGTGAGCATGAAGATCGATGCGGTCGTTCCGCAGAAGACGGTGCCAGCGCCTCGTCGGTTCTCATCTCGATCGCGCAAGGTTGTCCACAAGCCCGTTCTACGCAATCTAGTGTTCGTACGGGTGGTGCCGAGCGATGACGCGCTGGCTGGACTGCGCCGGGTCCGTGGCATTGTCGCAGCGGTCGGTTCAGATGATCGTGCGTATCCGATCGCTGACAAGGAAATGAACGGATTCATGCACTTGGCCGAGCGTGGCGCATTCGACGAACGGGTGACGCCAACGGGCCTCAAGGTCGGTTCCCGCGTTAAAATCAATGTTGGACCCTATGCCGATTTCACCGGCATATTCGAGGGCTACGCCAAGGCGCGATCAGCGCGCGTGCTGACCTATCTGTTTGGCCACGACATCGTCGTCGACGTGAAGCTTGCGCATCTCGAAAGACTCGGATAGCGAATCCTCCCCATGGACCCGGTCGACCGTGGGGAGACATCCTCCGACCAGCGTAGCCATCGCCAACGGCGAAAGTGCTCCTGCCCGCCCAGACCTGTGAGAGCGATCCGCTCCCGACTCAGGTCAAGTGCGGAAGCATTGGACATCATCATCATGGGCAGGCTGAAGACGATCGCTCCGCGTGTCGGAGCGCTCGCACCACGCATCGGTTATGCGAGCGGTGACGAGCAGGCGCGATCGCGCATGCGCGACCAGACGGTCGGCTGGCGCTCTTGGTACAAGACGAGCCGATGGCAAAAGCTGCGCGAGAAGATCCTCGCGCGTGATCTGTTCACCTGCCAGAAGACGGGCGTGCTGCTGGTCGGCAAACATCCCGCACCGAACAGTCCAGTGGTCGATCACGTCCATGCTCATCGTGGTGACGAGCGGTTGTTCTGGGACGAGACGAACCTGATGACCGTGTCGAAGGCCTATCACGACAGCACCAAGCAGGCCGAAGAGCGGCGAGGCGGCTGAGACCGCGAGGGTCGTGACCGACCCCAGACCCCTCAAGGGGGGGGCGGGTCGAAAGTCTGGACCGCCCCAACCGCTAGACCCGCCCCCCTCTCATTCGGAGATTTTTTCCCGTGAGTGACGAAGATTCCGACGACGACCTTGGCTTCGACATGTTCGGGAACCCGCTGACCCCGATCCGTGACAGGCGGGGCCGACCGCTGTTCAAGAAAGACAAGGAAAATCAGGATTTTGTGTCCGTCCGTATTGCCGCTGGTTGGAGCCAGAAGCGCATTGCTGAGAACATGGGCATCGACGAAAAGACGCTTCGCAAACATTTTTCCCGTGAGCTGGAAGCCGGGGCGGTGTTGGTCGAGGGCGTCATTCTGGACGTATTGCTTCGCCGCACGCGTGAAGGGCACGCACCTTCAGTTCGCCAGTTGCGTGAAGTCGCCGTCGAAGGCCGCCGACGCATGGCTGAGCGGGAAGTTGGAAAGCCCGAGGCGCAAGCCAAACCAACAGAGCGCCTGGGCAAGAAAGCCATGGATGCGCAGCGTGCCCTGGATGCCGACGCGGATCTGATGGCCGAACTGGAAAGCGAAGCCAGCCAGCATGGACGCCACTGACAGCCCCCGGTTCTCGTGCCCAGACTGGTGGGATAAAATTCAGGCTGGCGAAACGCCGATGGCCGACGTGCCGTTCAACGCCGAGAAGGCCGCGAAAGCACTGGCGTTTTTCAATCGGCTTCGGCTGCCAGATGTGCCCGGCACGCCGCGCCTTGCCGAAGCTTGCGGCGACTGGTTCCGCGACATCCTTGTGGCGTTCCTGGCGAGCGAAGATCCTGAGACAAAGCAGCGGCTGGTGTGGGAGCTGCTGTGCATGATCCCGAAGAAAAATTCGAAGACGACATATGTCGCCGCGCTTGGCCTGACTGCGCTCTACATGGAGGAAGCGCCGAACCGACAGATGCTGCTCGTCGCGCCCAGCCAGAATATCGCCGAGCGATGCTTCGGGCAGGGGCAGGGCATGATCCAGTTGGACGAGAAGTTGACCCACATCTTCGACGTGCAGGATCATCTCAAGTGCATCACTCGGATGAAGACCGGCACTAAGTTGAACGTAAAAACCTTCGACACGTCGATCGTCACCGGCGAAATCCCGATCCTGACGATCATCGATGAGGTACATGAGCTCGGCAAAAAGGCCAAGGCTGCGAAGGTCATGCAACAGATCCGTGGCGGCGGCATCACCATGCAGGGCGGTCAGGTGCTGATGATCACCACGCAGTCGGATGAGGCACCGGCCGGGATCTGGCGAACCGAGTTGGACAAGGCGCGCGCGGTGCGCGACGGGAAGGGTGGTCCATCGCCAATCCTGCTCCCGGTGCTCTACGAGTTCCCGGTCGAGAAACAGCGGGATCAGGAATACTGGCGAGACCAGAGCAACTGGAAGCATTTGCTTCCGAACCTCGGCCGCTCGATTAGCCCGCAGAGGCTCATCGAGGACTACGAGAACAACGGTCGGATATCGAAAGAGACCGAACAAATCTGGGCCAGCCAGCATCTCAATATCGAGATCGGCATCGGTCTTGCCGGGGATGGATGGTCAGGGGCGCCGCACTGGGACGGGTGTCTCGATGAGAACTTGCGTACGCTCGATGAACTGCTGGCGCGCTGCGAGGTCGCGACGATCGGCATCGACTGGGGTGGCGCGGACGACCTCGCCGCGCTCTATGTCATTGGCCGATGCCGTAAAAACAAACGGTGGCTCGGCTGGGGGCAGGCTTGGGCCCGCAATAGTGTGTTCGAGCAACGCAAGGGTATTGCGCACCACCTGCGCGAATTTGAAGAGTGCGGCGATCTGATCATTGCGCAGTCTGGCGAAGACCAGGCGCGGTCAGCTGCCGAGATCTGCAAGCGAGTTTTCGATGCGGGATTGTTGCCGGAACAGGCTGGCATAGGTTTGGATAGCGCCGGCGTCGCGCTTTTGCTCGATGCTCTCGAAGAGCAGGGACTTGAGCAGCCGCTGATCCAAGCCGTCGCTCAGGGTTGGAAGCTGCAGACGGCCATATCTTCGGTGCCGCTCAAGCTGGAAGACCGGCGATTCCTGCATGGCGGGCAACCGATCATGGCTTGGTCCGTGGGCAATGCGAAACAGACGCTTCGCGGCTCGAATTACGTTGTGACCAAGGAAGTCTCGGGCGCGGCGAAGATCGATCCCCTCATGGCTCTCTTCAACGCCGCCATGCTGATGTTCCAAAATCCTGAGGCAAAGGGCGTCGGCATGGATGCATTCTTCAAGCGCTTGGCGGGGACGGCTGCATGAACTTGCTTCGCAAAATGGCGCTGGGAGCGGCGACCGCCGTTGTCCGCAATCTGGCAGTCCGCGAGCCAGATAGTCTCGAATGGCAGCGTAAGCAGGGCGGTGGTTCTGACGCTGGCGAAACACTTTCGGACCGAACGGTCATTGGCCTGCCTGCGGTCTGGGCATGCGTGAATCTTCTGGCGGGGACCGTCGCCAGCCTGCCGCTCATGGTCTACCGGACGGATGCGGCCGGCGAGCGGTCGGTGGCGCGTGATCACGCGCTTTACCGTCTCCTGCATGACAGCCCGAATTTCGATCAAACGGCTGTCGACTTCTGGGAGTTCATCGCGACATCGCTCGAGTTGTGGGGCAATGCATATGCCCGCGTCGAGCGGACGGCGGGCAAGGTGGTCAATCTACTGCCGGTCAACCCGGCCCTGATGGTGCCGCGCCGCCTGCCCAACGGCACTATCGAATACCGTTGGTCGCAGGCCGGTCGGCACTACGTCGAGACCGACAAGACCATGCTGCATATTCGAGGCTTCGGCGGAGATCCGCTGGGAGGCATGTCGACACTGCATTTCGGCGTTCAGGCGTTCGGGTTGGCGCGAGCTGCGCAGGCAGCGGCTGGGTCGACGTTCCGAAATGGCATGCGCCCGTCTGTCCAGCTGTCGTTCAAGGAGTTCTTGACGGAGCCGCAGTTCGAACTCGTTAACGACCGGCTGATTCAACAGTACATGGGCGCCATGAATGCTGGCCGTCCGTACATCGCGGAAGGTGGCGCAGAACTGAAGGCGCTGTCCATCAATCCAGTTGATGCGCAGATGTTGGAGATCCTCGGACTGTCGGTCGAGCAGATCTGCATGCTGTTTCAGGTTCCGCCTGTCATGATCGGACACACCTCGAAGACATCGAGTTGGCCGTCATCGACGGAACAGCAAGGCCTGATCCTTCAGAAGTTCACGTTGCGCCGGCGGTTGAAGCGCATCGAGCAGGCGCTTGAAAAGCAGTTGCTGACACCCGTCGATCGCGCTGCCGGCATTACCATTGAGTTCAATATCGAGGGGCTTCTGCGCGCCGACAGCGCCGGCCGCGCAACCTTCTATCAGCGCATGACCGCAATCGGCGCCATGACCATCAACGAGGTCCGCAAGCGCGAGAACCTGTCACCGGTCGACGGCGGCAATGTACCGCGCATCCAGATGCAGAACGTCCCGATCACCGATGGTGATGACGACGCAACCCGCGAGCTGGTGCGCCAGCTGATCGCTGAGGAGAGTGATTGATGAACATCGAAGACGTGAATGCCCGGCCGTTCATGAAGTCGGTGCCGTGCCTCGCTATCAAGGCGCTCAAGGAAACCGGCGAGTTCGAAGGGTACGGCTCGACGTTTGGTGGTGAGCCTGACAGCTACGGAGATGTGATCGCGCCTGGTGCGTTTGCAGAATCGCTTTCGTCTCACCGCGCGGCCGGCACGATGCCGAAAATGTTCTGGCAGCATGATCCGATGCAGCCGGTCGGCAAATGGCTGGAGGCCAGCGAAGACGACAAGGGTTTGCTCATGAAGGGCAAGCTCAACATGAGCGTCCAGCGGGCGAGAGAAGCCTATGCGCTCTTGAAAGAAGGCGACATTGACGGCCTGTCGATCGGCTATCGGATCAAGGAATATTCGGTCGATACTGACACGAACATCTGGACGCTTGAGAACATCGACCTTCGCGAAGTGTCGATCGTCTCGATCGGCGCGAATGAGAACGCGACGATCGGCAGCGTCAAGGCGGCGAAGGCTGTCCACGAAATGACAGACAAGCTCAAGGCCGGGGACCGGCTTTCGGAGCGGGAGTTCGAATTGTGGCTCAAGGGATTGGGCTTCACGAACTCGCAGGCGGAGCGTGCCGCGCGCAACCACCTGAAGGGGCTGGGGGAACCAGCCGCAGCGGACGAAGCGCTCGACTTCTGTCGGGCAATGCTGGGCTGATAGCCCTTCTCCCTCAACACAGGAATCATCACCATGAAACTTCACTTCCGTGGCATCGCGGTCGCGATGCTTGCTGTCATCAGCATGTTTGCCGTCAGCTCTGCCCACGCCGCTGTCGGCTCGATCGGGGCCGGCGATCTTGTCGGTCTCGCCCCGTATGCTGCCATCGCCGTCGCTGGCGGCATCGCGCATGTTGCCTCGTCGCCTTTTGGCGCGGGAATTTGCTTCGGCCCGGAGACTGGAACCGGTACGAAATCTGCATCCGAACTCGCCAACGAGATCAAGGCCGCGCATGAGAAGGCGATTGGCGACGTGAAGTCGATCGCCGATGAAGCGCTGGGCAAGGCCAAGGCTGGCGAACAGATGTCGAGCTCGCTGAAAGAGCAGGCCGACGAAGCGCTGCTGAAGATGAACGGGCTGACCGAGCAGGTTGCAGAGTTCGAGCAGAAGCTCGCCCGCGCCGGCTCGGCTGGTCTGGAGCAGCGCAAGTCCTTCGGTCAGCAGTTCGTCGAGACGCCCGAACTGAAAGCGCTGGCCGATTCGCCGCGCTCGGGCGCATCGGCAAGCATGTCGGTGAAAGCCGACATCACGACCGCGACCACTGACGCCGATGGGTCGGCTGGTGCCGGTATTGTCGCCAACCGATTGCCGGGTGTCCTGGAGCTTCCGCAGACCCGCCTGACGGTTCGTGATCTGCTGACCCCCGGCAACACCGACAGTCCGCTGATCCAGTATACGCAGGAGACGGGGTTCGCAAACCTTGCTGCTCCGGTTGCCGAGGGCGGGCTCAAGCCGCAGTCGAGCCTGAAGCTCACCGACAAGGACATTTCGACCAAGGTTATCGCGCACTGGATTCGCGCTTCCAAGCAGATCCTGTCGGATTTCCCGCAGATCCGCTCGCTCATCGATGGCCGTCTGCTGTACGGTCTCGCGTTGATCGAAGAAGAGCAACTTCTGCTTGGCGACGGTACCGGCGAAAATCTGCACGGAATCATTCCGCAGGCGTCGCCATTCGCTGTACCGACCGGGTTCATCCCGCCGGAAAAGGCGACCAGCATCGACACCATGCGTGTGGCCCAGCTTCAAGCGGTGCTGGCCGAATATCCGGCGACCGGGCATGTCATGCACCCGATCGACTGGACGGCCATGGAAACGACGAAGGATGACGTCGGCCGCTACATCATCGGCAATCCGCAGGGAACGACGTCCCCGACGCTCTGGGGACTCCCAGTCGTTGCGACACCGAAGATGACCGTCGGCAAGTTCCTGACGGGTGCCTTCAAGCTCGGTGCGCAGATCTTCGATCAGTGGCAGAGCCGGATCGAAGTCGGATTCCAGAACGATGACTTCGTTCGCAACAAGGTCACCGTCCTTGCCGAGGAACGGCTCGCGCTCGCTGTCTTCCGTCCGGAAGCCTTCATCTTCGGCGATGTCGCGCCGATCGCTGCTGCACCTGGTGGCGGCGAAGGCTGATCGTTCGGCTCATGAAGGAGGGCGGATTCGTTCGCCCTCTCTATGAACCGAAGGAGAAAGACCATGCCCAAGTATGACGTCCTGAGACCACACATCGGCGACAAATCCTACAAGCCGGGTGATATTCGAGAAGCGAAGGAGGGTGACGTGGAGCACCTGGTGAAGAAAGGCGTTCTTGCCGCTGCCGGAGCAAAGGCGGCCAAGACTGCGCCCCAGAAAAAGGTAGGTCCGAAGCCTGCAAACAAGGCTGACCAATCGGCTCAGAATAAGGCCGGCTGATCATGAAGAGCGTCGTTGTCATCGAGCCGCCGTCGCCGATCGTCACGTTCGACGAAACCGCGAGTCATCTGCGTCTCGATGGTGACGATGAGAGGGGCTATGTTGAGGGGCTGATTGCTGCGGCTCAGGGCTGGATCGATGGCCCTGCTGGCATCCTTCGCCGGTCTGTCGGCCCGCAGCTGCTTGAATTCCGCGACGATGACCCTTGTTCGCCATTCGTGGCGCTGCCTTATGGCCCCGTGCTCGACATTGTTGAAGCATGGTCCGGCAATGATGCCGTCGACGTTTCGTCTTATCGTCCAGGTGCGCCGGTATTCGGCTTCGGCATACAGATGAACGCAGGCCAGTCGATCCGAGTTCAATATTGGGCAGGCTATGGCAAGCGTGACGATGCAGGCGATTGGGTCGTGGCCGCGCCGCCACCGATCAAGGTCGCGGTAATGATGCTCGTTGCGCAGTGGTATATGGCCCGCGCGGCAGTGAATATCGGCAACATCGTCAATGAAATGCCGTTCGCCGTCGACGCGCTCTTGCAGCCTTATCGGGTGTATCGCTGATGGAAGCGGGCAATCTTGATCAGCGGTTCACCTTTCTCAGCCGCAAGAGCATCGACGATGGTTACGGCAACAAGGTGAGCGGTCCCTTTGAGGATCGGTTCACGGTCTGGGCTGGCGTGACCTATCTGCGAGGTTCAGAGGCCGTCATGGCTTCGCGTCTCGAAGGGCGTCAGCCAGTCGTCATCGTGGTTCGTCAGTCTGCTAGCACACGCGGGATTACAACCGACTGGAAAGCGCGCAACGCTCGGACGGATGAGGTCTACAACATCCGCACCATCGTGCCGACGAAAGACCGTGCCGGGTTCGAGATCACAGCCGAATCCGGGGTTGCTGTCTGATGGTCGAGGGGTTGGACCGGCTTGAGCGCAAGCTGAAAAAGACCATTCCGGCGAAGGCGATCGAGCTGACGAAACGCGCGATGGAGCAGAGCGCCGAAGAAATCGTCGGCATGATGCGCCGCCTTGTGCCGGCAGATACCGGCGCGCTGCGCGACAGCATCGGTTGGACATGGGGTGATGCGCCGAAGGGTGCGATGGTCATTGCGCGCAGCAATCCGCGTTCTGACGGCCTGATGATCACGATCTACGCCGGCACCCGCGACAAGAGCCTCGGTGACCTCGATGCTTATTATGCGCGGTTCGTCGAATTCGGGACGCAGAAGATGGCGGCTCAACCCTACTTCTTTGTGTCGTGGCGCGCGCTTCGTCGCCGCGCGGGCAACCGGATCAAGCGGCAGATGCGCAAAGGTATTCGCGAGGGATCGCAATGAGCGTGCAGGCGGAACTGCAAAAGCTGATCCTCGACACGCTCAAAGCAAATGCTGCTGTCATGGCGCTGGCCAACGGCGTTTATGACCGGGTGTCGGATAGCCCGTGGGGCCCAGAATCAAAGAATGGCTATATCAGCTTCGGCCCGCACGACGTCGTCGAGGATGACGCTGATTGCATCATCGGCGGGACGCACACCGTCCAGATCGACTGCTGGTCGCGTCAGGTCGGCGTTGTCCATGCCAAGCGCATGACCGATGCGGTCAAGGCCGCGCTGCATGATCGGGATATTCAGCTGACCGAAAACGCAATGGTGCAGATGCGCGTCACGATGCGCCGTGCCCTTCCTGACCCGGATGGCCTCACGTCGCATGGCATCGTGATGGTCACCGCGATGATTGAGGAGAGAGCATGATGGCTGTCACATCGATGTCGGTATCGGTCCGCTTTCGCTGGTGGTTCTGGCCGCTCTTTTGGCTCGTGGTGGCATTCGCCTGGTCGGTCGGATGGGCGGTTGGCGATGATGATGATCGCCTCGATGACTGGCTTGACGCGCGCATGACGTTTCTTGCGCAGCGCGGCATCCGCTTCGATGTGTCCACAACGCAGGGAGAATAGGATGGCTATGGCCTGGGCAATCTTCAGCACAGAGTTCAATTGGCGCCGGCCGCGCTCGATCTATTCGTTCAACGCGAAAGCATCTGTCGATCCGCAGGAGCGCCCGCGCGATTTCATCGAGGCTGCCGTCACTGCCGGCGCGGCCGAGGAAGTTTCGTCGCCCAACCGCGACGAGAAGAAGGCCATCACCGGCCGCAAACGGGCGAAGTAGCCCATCCCCAGTAACCGGGCTTCGGCCCATCGTCATCGGCTGGTCGTGACCGGCCCCTTTGCCATGGAGCAAGACATGCCCACCGAATACGCCGAGACCGCGAATTTTCATGAGATGGTACTGGAGGTCGAGACCGCAACCGAAGGCACCTTCGCCAAGATCTGCGGCATCACCTCGCGCGGTGTGAACCGCACCCACAATATGCAGACCTCGGAAGTTCCGCCCTGCGACGACGAAAGCAAACCGGCCGCTGTCGAGCGCAACGTCCAGTCGTCTGAAGTGACGGTCTCCGGCTCGGGCGTCTATGCCCGGCAAAGCAAGGAGATGATGATGGACTGGTGGTATTCCGGCCAGACCAAGAACATCCGCATCGCGCACCTCAACGCTGCGGTCGGCGATACCGAATACGAAACCGGCCCGGCCTTCCTCGTCAATCTGAACAATCAGGCCGAGCGCGGGCAAAAGGTCACGGCTGAGCTGGAAATCCAGTTCGACGGTATCCCGATCCGCACGCCGAAGGCTGCCTGATGTCGAAAGACCTGACCTGGGCCGGTGGCGAACATCCGTTCGAGCTGAAGATCGAGCATCTTCGCGCGCTTCAGGATCTGTGCGACGCCGGCCCGGAATGGATACTGGCGCGCCTCAGCAACAAGCAGTGGCATGTCGACGATGTCGTCTCGACGATCCGGCTGGGGCTCGAGGGTGGCGGCATGGCGAAGGAAAACGCGCGCAAGCTCGTCAAACGCTTCGTCGAAGACCGGCCGCTGACAGAATCGGTGGTGCTGGCAAGTGGCATCCTAATGCTCGCCCTCTACGGCGACCCGGATGACGCGCCGGGGGAAGCCGGCGCGGGGACGGAGAAGACCGCCGATCCCCGCGACCCCGAGGCAAATGGCGTTTCGCCGACTTCTACCAGTGGGCCGGCGTCCTGAGACTGGATGTCGGCCGCATGTCCGTGTGGGAATTTTCCTGCGCGGTCGAGGGCTTCAACAAATCGCGGCAAACCGGAGAGGCGCCTGCGCCTTCGATGGATGACGCGCGTCTCGCCGATCTCGGTATCGAGGGGTTCTGATGGCTGATGTCGAGCGTCTGATCGTTGCGCTGGAGGCCCGTACACGCTCGTTCGAAAACGCGATGAACCGGGCCAATGGCGTCGCGCGTCAGCGCACGACGCAGATCGAGCGGCGGTTTGCGCAGATGAACACGAGCATCAATCGCTCGTTTCAGAACCTGCTCCGCTCGTCGGTCGCACCACTCGCCGGCATCGGCGCGGCGCTCGGCGTCCGTGAACTCGGCCGCATGGCCGATACCTGGACCGATCTGCAAAGCCGCGTGCGTAATGCGGTTGGCAGTGTCGAGCTTGGCGACGATGCGCTCGCTCGGCTCGGCACCACTGCCCGGCAGACATACTCGTCGCTGGAACAGACGGTCGAAAGCTTCATCGCCAATGCCCGACCGCTGGCCGATCTGGGATATTCCACCCGGCAGCAGCTCGACTACACGGAATCATTGAACAACGCGCTGGTGATCTCGAACGCGCGCGGTGATCGCGCGCGGCAGATTACCGAAGCACTCACCAAGGCAATGGCCGGCGGCAAGCTTCAGGGCGACGAACTGAACACCGTCATCCAGTCCGGTGGCCGTGTCGCCGAAGCTCTGGCAGCCGGGCTCGGTACAACCGTCAGCGGCCTTCGTGCCCTTGGCAGCGAAGGCAAAATCACCGGCCGTGATGTCGTTCAGGCGCTGACCTCGCAGATGGCAACTCTTCGGCAGGAAGCCGAGGAAATGCCAGCGACGATCACCGATGGCTTCACCCTGCTCAACAATGCTCTGCTGGAATATGTCGGCAACGGCGATCAGGCGACAGGCGTATCGGCACGGATCAGTGAAGCGCTGGTCATCATCGCTGACAATTTCGACCAGGTCGCAGATGCGGGCCTTCAAGTCGCAGCCGTTCTTGCTGCGGGCCTCCTTGGTCGCTCCATCGCCGGCATGGTGCGCACGCTCGGCCTCGGCTCGCGGGCGCTGTTTGAATTCTCGCGTGCGCTTACCGTGGCACGGTCGATGGCCTCGCTTTCCGCTGCCTTCACCGGTCTGTCGGCCGCTGCCGGACCAGCCGGCGTCGTCATCGGTGCCGGTCTCGCCACCGCGCTGGTCGCCGCGCATGCCAGCGCACAGGCTGCCGAGGACCGCACTAACCGGCTCAACGTCGAGTTTGAGCGGCTGGGCCTTCGTGGTAAGCAAGCGGCCGAAGGTGTCGACGAGACGACTGAAGCTTTGGATAGCGCAGTCGACGAGACGCGCGTTCAGATCCTCCGCGACATCAACACCGAACTTGAGCGCATGCGCGGTTCGGGCTCGTGGAACCCGTTTGAAAGCTGGTTCGGTGATATCGAGGGGCAGGCCAAAGAGCTTGGCATCATCGTCCGCGAGGCCGGAAACCAGCTGGTCTTCGGCGGGGGCGGTGCCGATGGTGCGGCCTACCAGCAGATCATGCAGCTCGCCGCTGCGGTGCGCGACCAGAAGATCGCCACCGAAGAAGCGCTCGCCGCTGCGCGTGAGCTTGGCGCGACAAATCTCAGCGAGCCGGTGCGCAGGCTGAACGACGAGCTCATCGCCTCGATCCAGTATTTCGGGGAGCTGGGCACGGCAGCGTTCGCCAATGGCGATACGTCAGCCGTCGACGGCCTGCTTGAACAGATTGCATCGGTGCGTCAGGAAGTGGCCTATCTGGCATCGGAGGAACTGATCAGCGATGATCAGCGCCGCCAGCTCGAAGGCATTATCGACCAGTTCGTCGAAACCGAAAGCAGCGCCGACGATACGTCATCCGCGCTCGCCGCGATCGGCAGCACGAATATGCGGATCGGATATCTCGTCAACCAGCTTCTGCCTCTGGTCTCGATGCTCGGCACCGTTCGGCAGGAGGCATTGGCGGCTGCCGCTGCCATCGGGCAAGCGACCGGTGGCGGTCTGTCGCGCGATCAGATCGAGGGCTATCGCCAATACGGTGCATCCCGCGTTGCCGGCGAAGATGTGCGCCGCAGCAGCGAAGCTTACATCCGCGAGGCCGAGCGTCGCGCCGGCCTGTCCAAGACGCAGCTCGATCTCGAAACCGAAATCGCCCGTGTCCGTGAACGGTCGCTGAAAGATGGCGAGCAACTGACCGACGACCAGATCCGGCGCGTCGCCGAAATCAATCTCGGTGGCAATGCCGACCGTACGGCATCTGGCCGTAAAGGGCGTGGCGGCGGCGGTGGAAAATCAACGAAAGAACGGGCCGACGAATATCAGCGTCTGGCCGAACGGATCGCGGAAAGCACTGCAAATCTCGTCGCCGAAACCGAAGTGCAGCGTGGTCTCAATCCGCTGCTCGACGATTACGGCTATGCGGTCGAAAAGGCCCGCACCGAGCAGGAACTGCTGAATGCGGCCAAGCAGGCTGGCATCACCGTCACGCCGGAATTGCGCGAGCAGATCGCGCAGCTTGCGCATCAGTATGCCGCAGCCACCGTCGAGGCTGCGCAGCTCAGCGAGAGTCAGGATCAGATCCGACAACGCGCCGAGGAAATGCGCGACCTCGGCCGCGAGACCCTCGGCGGCTTTATCAAGGATCTGCGCGCCGGGAAATCGGGTGCGGAGGCACTGGCGAACGCGTTGAGCAAGGTTGCCGACAAGCTCTTCGAAATGTCGCTCGCGGCGATGTTCGAGCCGAAGGGTGGGGGCGGTGGGTTCTTCGGGGGCATCTTTGGATCGATCGGAAAGATCTTCGGATTTTCCAAGGGCACTCCGAACACCGGCGGTCGACGCGGAGAAGCACGCGGCGTCGTCCATGGGCAGGAAGCCGTCATCCCCCTGCCGGCCGGCGGCAAGGTTCCGGTGCAAATCAACACGCCGATCGGGTCTGGCCGGGGATCATCCGAAACTATTCGCGTGGTTCTTCAAGATGACAGCGGCCGGATGGCTGCGATTGCCGACCAGCGCATTCAAACGTCGGCCGGGGCAATCGTCGAAGTCTCGGTGCGCAAGAGCACGCAGGCGGTCAAGAGTGGGCTTCCGGGCCTGATCGCCAATGCCCAGACGCGGGAAATGTAGATGACCATTCGTTGGCCTGAACGTGTCCTGCGTCCGCAAAATGTTGGGATTGACATCGCATCGCGGTCACTCTCCGGCCCGCCGTCCGTTTCCGGCGCGGTGCAGGTCGCCGCTTCCGATGCGGGTATCTGGAAGGCCACGTTCGGAAGCATTGTGATGAACGCGCGCGATCATGTGCTGACGTGGCGTGGCATTCAAACATTGCTGGAAGGACGGCTCGGCGCAATCCTTGTGCCGAACTGCCGGGGCTATCAGCCGGTCACCCAGATCGCCAAGGATCTGGCGCTCTATGACCCGGTCGAACATTTAGACGGTGCGCCGTTCGGTGACGGCTCTGGGTACCAGGGGCAGGTGATTGATGCGACACTGACTGCCTCGGTCGCTGCCCGTGCGGTGTCGGCAACGATATCGGTGCGCCACGCAGCCCAGCTGGAGCCCAGCCAGCGGTTCTCGATCGGCGAACGGATGTATGCGTTGCGAACGATCGTCTACACCGGGGCAGAGGCTGCTGCGATCACCTTCCGGCCGCCGCTGCGTGAGGCTGCCGCGTCCGGCGTTCGGCTCAATTTCGACGACCCCGTCTGTCGCATGCGGCTTGCCACCGATGATGCCATGGATCTCGAATTGGCGCTGCGCCGCTTCGGCTCGCCGACCGTCAATTTCGTCGAGGATGTCTGATGGACTTCTTCACGCCTGACCAGGTCGCGCATCTGTCGGCGTCGACGGTGCGGCTCGATCTGCTGTTTGAGATGCAATTCAAATCCGGCACCGGTCGATACTGGAACGGCAACACGGATCTGATGACAGGTGGGCAGACGTGGCGACCGCTGCATGGTCGCGGCTCGATCGACGGATTGGGATATGCCGGAACGGGTGCGTCGGAATCCGTCACGTTGACGCTGAGTGGTGTGCCAGATGCAGCAACCGAACTCCTCGCCGCCGCCATCGGCGAAACGCAAGATGCCGATCAGCAGCTTGTCTCGATCTTCGTGCAACTGTTCGATGCCGACTGGCAGCCGGCAGGATCGCCGATCGGTCTGTGGTGGGGCTTCATGCAGCCGCCGCGTGTGACCCGCTCGGCAATGTCCGAAACCGAGGGCGCAATCCAGACCATATCGGTGACCGCCGAAAACGCTTTCTTCAATCGCTCGCGTCCACCGCATGGCCGCTACACGGACCGCGATCAGCAGCGCCGTTCACCGGGTGACCCTTTTTTCAGCTTCATCGGATCGCTGCTCTTCAAGACGTTCAACTGGCCTGACTTCTAGCCGTGTCAGAGGTGGAAGATTTCATCCGCAATGTCGCTGCGGAGCCTTTCGCGTGGGGAAAGACGGACTGCGCCTCGATCGCGGATCGTTGGGTGCAGCATCGGCGTGGGTTCTCACCAATGGATCGGTTCGGCCGCAAGCATTCGGACGAGGCCGAGGCCCGCGCCTGGCTGGCTGAAGGCAACTTCGAAGTTCACTTCAACCGCGTCATGCGCGCAAGCCGGCTGACGAAGGTTGGCTGTCCGACCGATGGCGCTGTCGGTTTGGTCTTGTTCGACGGGCGCATGTGCATCGGCATCTTGGTCGGCTCACTCTGGTTTAGCCGTCACGAGGATGGGCTTGTCGGCGCGCCGTGGGCAAATTTCTGGAAAGCGTGGGCGGTGTAGATGGGTGGACGGTATGGCGCGCTCTACGCGACGACGGCGCTTTCCTATTGGTACGCGCCGCGAACGGGCATCATCGAAGGGATCATCCTTACCGCACTGACGTCTGCCGGCGTGACCGGCGCGGCGCTGGGCGTCTCGACTGCGATACTGACCGGTGTCGCCGGCATCGCCCTTTCGACCGGCCTCAGCTTCCTCGCGCAATCGCTGTTTCGACCAAGCGCACCGAAGCCGGAAGACGTGCAGCAATCGGTTCGCCAGCCGACACATCCGCGCGTTCGCCATTACGGTCGCGTCAAGGCTTCCGGGCCGTGGGTCTTCGCCGAGGCAAGCCAAGGTAATTTCTACAAGGTCATCGCGCTCGGGCAAGGACCGATCGATGCGATCGAGCAGTTCTGGCTCGACGATACGCAGGTGACGTTCTCGGCGTCGGGCGAAATCCAGCAAAGTCCGTGGGTCGGTGGGCAAGGCGAATCCTATGTCCGCGTGCTGAGCAGGTTGGGGCAGGCGGTTGAGACGGGCTACTCGCAACTGACGAGCCTGTTTGCGGGCTGGACCTCGGCCCATCGGGGAGATGGTGTCGCCTCGCTGTTCATCACGCAGCGCGCGGTCGCGGCAGAATACTACGCTGGCCTATTTTCGAACGGTATCAACACCAATTTCCGCGTCGTGCTTCGCGGCGCGCGGGTGCATGACCCGGTTACGGCAACGGTGTCATGGAGCGACAACGCCGCTTCGATCATTCGCGACTATCTCACGCACCGCGACGGCATGCGATTGCCCGCCTCCATTATCGGAACGCCTCTAGCGCAGGCTGGTTGGGTCGCTGCGTTCAACCGTGCTGCGCAGGCGATTCCACGTGCGGCAGGCGGCACGGAGCCGCGCTATCGCCTTTGGGGTTCGTATCAGCTTAACGAGCGTCCGGCCGACGTTCTCGGCCGTATGCTGCAATCGTGTGATGGCAGGCTGGTGCCGACGCCTGACGGCGGCCTGGCGTTGGATATCGGGGCATGGGAAGAACCGACCGTCGTTCTCGGGCCGGATGCGATCACCGGGTTTTCGGAACTTGGCCGGGGCCGTGATGTGCTCTCCACCGCGAACACGATCCGCGCGACCTATCTCGAACCGAACCAGGACTATCAGGCAGCCGACGCCGATCCATGGGCCGATGAGGACGATGTGTCCGAGCGCGGCGAAATCAGTTCGGATTTGCAATTCCACATGTCTCCATCGCATGGGCAGACACGACGGCTGATGAAGCTCGCTTACTACCGCGCAAACCCGGCATGGGTCGGCACGTTCCAGATGAACCTTCGCGCGCTGGAAGCGATCGGCAAGCGCTTCGTGCGCATCCAGTACCCTCTGTTCGGGATCAACTCTGTCTTCGAAGTGCAGGACTTCCGGTTCAACATCGGGGAAGGTGGCATCCTGACAGGCGTCACGCTTCAGGTGCAGTCGATGCCGGCAGTCTCAGGCCAGTGGGACCCGAGCCAAGAAGGCACCGCGCCAGTCATGGACGAAAGTGAAGGCGACGATACGATCCCCGTGCCGGCCGCGCCGACCGTCGATCTGCTGACCAGCCCGACGCGCGCACGCCTGTCCTTCTCACCATCGCCCAGCCCGATCCTGTTCTATCAGGCCCGCTACCGCGAGAATGGCGAGGACTGGTTTGTCACGGACGACCTCTCGAATGACGCGACCAGTATCACGCTCGGCTCGCTCGAAGACGCAACCGTTTATGATTTTGCTCTTCGGCTCGTGACCGAGAAGGGTCGCCCCGGTGCGTGGGGCCCAACGACTTCCGTCACCACGCCCTGATCTGAACCAACCGCATCACCTCATCCAGCCTGCATTTGCGGGCCGCCTTCGCATGGAGAACCGCATGCCGCAGACAGCCGAAACGATCTTTCGCGACTTCACCACTGACGGCATACCTGCTTCGGGTAAGCACGAACCGCTTAAGGTCGAAATCCGCGAGTGGGGCGCCAACCTCGAAGGATATCTCTCGGCCGGTGCTGCCAGTGCCAGCGTTCTGTTCACGTCGCTCGCAAGCTTAAGCGCCACCTTAACTCATCCTGCTGCGACGATGGCTTGGGTGATCGGTGATCCAGTTGCAGCAAATAACGGCGTTTATCAGAAGCTCGGCGCCTTGGGTTCTGGCAGTTGGGTGAAACGTGCCGATCTGCCGTATTCCTCGGTCCGCGCCAGCGACGTCGGGGCAGGCACTCCGAACGCAATTCAGGCCACGACGAGCACTCCAGTTCCAACCGCTGACGGTGGTGCGCTCGTCGCGCTGAACATCTTTCGTGAGAACACGGGTTCGCCTGTCACCGTAGCGTTCAACGGTGGGCAAGCACTGACGGTGAAGACCGCGAGCGGCAATGATGTGATAGCTGGTGGCCTTCCGGCCGGAATGCTCGTCGCCGGCTACAGGATCGGCTCGACGTTCCGGCTGATCTCGGATCAAGCGAGCGCAGGGATCATTGCTGCCGTAGAAGCGCTTGCTGCTGACGCAGCAGCATCGGCTCAGGCGGCTCTTGACGCGCTTTCGTCAGTCGAACTGACTGAGTTTGTTACGAAGGCCGTCGCTGAAGATCGCACTCCTGAAACCGCGCCGGCGTTTGTTCGCACGGCTTTTTACGACAGTACGTATCTAAATTCTTCCGGTGATCTCTATGCGCCTACCGGAACCAGTGATGGCCCGATCACGATCACGCTTGCTGATGGCGAAACAGTCGTCGGCTACAAGCCGGTCGGGCCGACCATCAGCGCCGCATCGTTCGGTCTGAAATCGGGGATGTCAGCGCTGGCAGCGAAAGCTTGTCTAAGGCTCGCGGCGTCTTTCCTCGCTGCCGGAATGACGCTCTTGGTTCCCAACCTTGGAGCCATGGCGGAAGTTGATACGACGGGTGGTCTGACGGCAGCCATTCACATCGACAAGCCAAACACGCGTGTCCAGATCGATGGCCATCTAAAGTCCAACTATGCGGCGAATGAGCCAAACCCTTCGTTCATGTTTCGGGTGACGGCGCACAATGTCGAGTTTTGTGGCACTGGAGCACTGGAGGGCAACGGCTTCGACAACGTCACCAGCGCGGGCGGCAGCAGTGCGATCTATCCGGGATTGGTCTACGTTCTCGGAACGCACAATTTCAAGTACCGCGATCTGCGGATGATCAAGCCGCCAAAAATCGGCGTCTATATCGTCAATTCATTCAATGGCACGTTCGATACCGCCGTTTTTGAGGGTGGAACGCCAACGTTTGAATTTTCAACGCTGCCGGACGGATCGCCTAACCCGAACTATGTTGGTTCTTATCTGTGCGCGATCACGACTTCAGGTGGAGCAGGGCACACCTTCCATAATCTGCGCTTTATCGCTGGCGCTGACGGCGGTCGGGTGACCCAAGGCATTTTTAACGGCGGCAACAGCGGTGTAACGAATCGCTGTGTTGTGTCCTCTTGCTACGCTGATCGGCCGTGGGAGAAGCTTTGGTACGGCTACGGCGACTATCACCGGATTTTCGGCAATTACACGCAGGGCCCGACGCTAACAGACGCGATCCGTGTGTGGGGTTCATTCTGCGAGGTTTTTGGAAATATCACCGATGGATGCGCAGCCGGGGTGCAGTGCCTCGACGGACGTGGCAATAAAATTTTCGGGAATAACTTCCTTCGTTGCGGGTCCACGGGCATCAACGTACAGCATTTCTCTGCCTCGTACGCTTTGGGCATATCGCTTAACGAGGTGCGAGGAAACCATATCACGTGGGATGGTGTCTCTACCGGCAGACGCTTCGGTATCCGTGTTCTCGCCAATGATGCTGTGGATGTCTCGCTTTGCGCGGTTGAGGACAACCTTGTTCAAGGCTTCGGGTTTAACGACTCTTATGCGATCGAAGTGACCGCACCGACGCCACGCATTGGCTATGCGAATACTGTCAAGAATAACCGCCTCATCTCTTGTGGTGACGCCATCCGCGTCTCGCGCAATGTTGGTGGCTACGTTGAAGACAATAAGTTCCGAGCCTGCACGGGCCGGCTCATTCGCCTTGAAGGTGGCTCGGGTTGCGTCATCGAAAGCAATAAGGGCGATGGCGGGCTGTGGTTCATGTCCGTTGTTCCGGGCAGCGGTCATACCTTCCGAAACAATAAGGGCAGCGGCTTTACCAATATCGGCATCGAGGGTTTTGTGTTTGGTCAGAACAACAACTACGCTGAGGGCAATCAATTCACAGCCGCGCCGCTCCTGGTGCCCGTGACGCTGACGGCTGCGGCAACGAACACGATCACTCACGGCGGCATCGCCTCACATGCGACAATCGACCTGATACCTATATCTGCGACCTTCGCGACCCGGAACGCTGCGGTGGGGTATTACACCAGCCCTAATGGCAATGATTTCAACATTGCGGCGGCGAACGGTTCTGCAAATGCAGGTGGAGAGGCATGTCGCGCGAGGATCATTCAGTAAAAAGTTGCGCTAGAGAGATCCGTTGCCAAAGACGTTGACCGCATTCTACTTCGTTCAAGGTTGCCGATGCAAGAGACGTGAAAAACAAGCTGCATTAAAGTACTTACATTCAGTTTAAGTCGGTCGGAGAGGGATAAAGGGATGCATACCTAATTACTCGATCCGGATTTTCTGAAACGTCCTGTCGCCATTTTTCCTTACTCTCTAGCGATGCCTTGTCCCAGTCTAATCCTGTATCAACTGAGAACAGAATACGCATCATTCTTGAAGTGTCGATTTCGCTCATATGTGCGTCTCCAGCCTCTCTGATGTACTGGCTACCCGACATTCACGGCGGCTGCAACGATGATCCACACTCGAACCGGAAAGGCCAACGAGCTGCCACTCGCTGGGTTGGTGTTGAAGAACGCTTTAACGGCGAATAGCCGGATATCTGGAAGTGGCTCGGCTTGACCGATGCTTTTATAGCCCGTAGTCGAACGCGTCAGTGCGTGGGAGTGTGCTCTTCAGGGCGCCGACCAGGAGATTAACGCAATTTATGGCTATCAAGCGCTTCGTGCTACAGCTAACTACGAGCCGGTTTATTCGCGCTATCTCAATCCTTGCATCTGCTGCCGCAATTGGCCAATTCGTAATGGTCGCTGCGATGCCGCTTTTGACGCGAATATATACACCGGACGATTTTGGATTATTTGCGCTTTTTGGTGGAATAAGTGCGGCAATACTTGTGATATCTAGCCTGCGTTATGAGATCGCAATTCCTTTAAATAAAAAAGAGATTAATGCAAGATCCGTATTGATACTATCGCTATTCATCAATTTATTAATATCTATCGTCGCTTTTTTATTAATTTTAATATGGCGAAGGGCGATCGAGGAATGGTTCGCAGTTGATGGAATAGCCAACCTGTTACTCCTCTTGCCAATCGTTGTTTTTTGTGGCGGTTGCTATAAGGCACTTAATTACTGGGCAATTCGACAATCGGATTTTCGTGCGATCGCGCATACGAGAATAGCTCAAGGAATTGCCTACGTCATCGCACAACTAGCAGGCGGCCTCCTCGGTTGGGGCGCCTTCGGTTTGGCGGTGGGGCAGCTCTTCGGATTTGCGGCTGGTACGTTTCGCCTGGCTCGTGGAGCGAATCTCCAAGCCATCAATTTTATGGATGAAAATCTGCGAAGGCGAATGCGCGGACTTGCACGTCGTCATTCGAATTTTCCTAAGTTTGATGTCCCGGGTTCGCTCGTTGACGTTGTTGGTGTTCAGCTGCCCAATGTCTTGCTCGCAGCAGTTTTTAGTGCGCCAGTGGCCGGCTTCTATCTTGTCGCTGATCGCGTACTTTCCGCACCCCTGTCGCTGGTTGGCCAAGCAGTCGGGCAAGTCCTGTATTCACGAGGAGGTGAAGGTGCCCGATCGGGGGAGCTTGGGCGCCTTGCGACCAAAGTCGCGATGGTTCTGGGTGTGCTTTCAATACCCCCGGCAATCCTGCTCTTTTTCGTCGGTGAGCATATTTTTGCAATCATCTTCGGCAAGATGTGGGGGCAGGCAGGAACTTTCGCTAGCTACATGATCATTGGAATATGTGTGCAGTTCATTTATAGTTCTATCTCGGTAGTCTTGATGGCGACAGATGGACAGAGAGTAAATTTGGTTGTCCATTCGACTGTTTTGCTCGGAAAGTTAGCGGCTTTTATAGTGGGTTCAACCTTTTCAAGTCCAATACTTACTGTAGCGCTTATATCTATTGTAAATTCGATTGGATATGGTTTGTCGATATTTGTAATAATAAATCATGCAAATAATTATTACTTAGAAAATCGTAAAGTATAAGAAAGATAAGATATGTGTGGTATAGCGGGTGGAATATGGGCTGAAGAAGTTAATCGGATTGACGATAAGGTTAATTCAGCTTTGGCGGCTATGCGTCATCGTGGGCCGAATGACAGTGGAGTGGAGATATTTACTGTATCTACCTCCACGGTTGCACTAGCCCAAACTAGGTTGTCGGTCATCGACCTGAGCTCTGGCGGGCATCAGCCAATGTGGAGCGACAACGGAAAGTATGCGATCGTCTTTAATGGCGAGATTTACAATTACAAAGAGTTACGAGCTGAGCTCGCTGATTGCGGTCACATATTCCGCACCGCTTCAGATACGGAAGTCCTTCTCAAAGCATGGGTTCACTGGGGTGAATCATGCTTGATGCGCTGTGAGGGTATGTTTGCGTTTGCTATAGCCGATGTAGATGCAGGCACCGTGACCTGTGTGCGCGACGCATTCGGTATAAAGCCATTCTTCTATGATTCTACCAACGGGTTCGTATTTGCTTCTGAACAGCCCGCGCTTTTATCGATGCGTACTCAACCTCCAAAAGCAAATCTCCAGCGAGCGTACGACTACCTTGTAAATGGAGATTACGACAATGGCCCAAATAGTTTTGTTGATGGAGTGCGTCACCTAGAGCCGGGTCATATCGTAGAGGTTGATATAATATCTGGACGTATCAAGTCAGCGAGGCGCTGGTGGTGGCCAAAGTTCGCAGAGCGTCCAAATATTAATTTCGGCGAAGCTGCTGAGATGGTGCGTGACGCGTTTTTGCACAACGTGAAGCTCCACTTGCGATCTGATGTACCGCTCGGAGCAGCTTTATCTGGGGGCATTGATTCGTCAGCAATCGTTTGCGCCATGCGCCATGTAGCTCCCGACGCTCCAATACATACCTTTAGCTACGTTGCATCCGGGGCAGGCTTGTCGGAAGAGAGTTGGATTGACAGCATCAACGAACATGTCGGAGCGGTAAGTCACAAAGTGACGGCGACGGCGAATGATTTCGCGCGTGATGTCGATGCGATGATTCTTGCTCAGGGCGAGCCATTTGGCAGCACCAGTATATACGCTCAATACCGTGTATTTCAGCTCGCGCGTGAGAGTGGCATGACTGTGACGCTTGAAGGACAAGGTGCGGATGAACTTTTGGCCGGCTATTGGGGGTATCCAGGTTATCGAATTCGCAGCCTTGTTGAGTCTAAAGAGTTCGCCCGGGCACACCGCTTCGCCAAACACTGGAGCACGTGGCCGGGACGAAGCTATCACCGCGCGATAATGTATTATGCAGCCACAGTGCTGCGTGGCCGCATGCATGCTCGAGGACGGGCTTTGCTTGGTCGAGACGCGAGACCAAAGTGGCTCGATGTGGCGGCCTTAACTGATGCCGGCGTTCAATTTGAGGAAAGACTTTGGAGTGGTGCGCCACACGGGCATGGACGCCGTGTTGTGGAGAGATTGGCTTATGAAGCACAGGAGCGTGTCCTGCCTAGTCTACTGCGACATAGCGATCGAAACGCCATGCGCTTCTCAATCGAGGGCCGCGTCCCCTTCTTGACCCCGCAGTTTGCTGAGCTTTTGCTATCGTTGCCGGAGAGTTTTCTCATATCAGACGGCGGCGAGACGAAATCAGTGTTTAGAGAAGCTATGCGGGGCATCGTTCCATCCGCAATCCTAGATCGCAAAGACAAAATTGGTTTTGCTACGCCTGAACGCGAATGGTTGCTTTCGATCGCCCCTCAAGTGCGTGGTTGGCTCCGAGAATCTGGAGAAGTGCCTTTCTTGAGGCAACAGCAGCTTCTCGAAGCCTTTGATGATGTTGTCGTCGGCCGAAGGTCATTTTCTTGGCAGGTGTGGCGATGGATCAATTATGTCAGGTGGTATCGATTGGCAGGCATGCAGAGCTGAAGATGCTACGCATCTCGCGATGTCCGCCTTCCAGTCATGCCAACACCCCATACAGGTCGGCCAAAATAATCGAGAAATTTGCTTGCTCGTTGTACATCAATGACATCGAACCCGCCTCTCTCATACCATTCGATGACTTCATTGAAGCTATGCCGATGAGCGAACATAGGTGACAGCCGATCTCGCAAGGCATGATCAGTGTTTTTCCATTCCCACTTGCCATCCAGTCGCTTGACAGATGGCGCTTGGAGAAAAATGGGGTGAGCCGCAGCTGTCATTACCGCGAGCATTGCGTTTCGAATGGCGCGAGGGCTTCGGCTTATAATCGGACGTGATATGCTTTCCACGTGCCACATAGTTCGAGTAACAGCACCTTTCACACCACCCGATACGAGATGATCATCTAAGCCATATACCCAAACAAAAATGTGCCCATCTTTCCGCGCATGCTTTGAGATGGAATCGAACGCTGCCTTTGTTGAGTAGGTGTGATGAATAACGCCTTGAGAGTATACTAAGTCGAAGTCAAAATCCCGAAAAGGAAGTGCGAACAGAGATGCGACTATAAGATGTAAGTTTGGCCGATCTTTGTAAACATTGCCGCTTTTAAGGACGGCAAAATTCAAATCAATTCCATATACTTCGACTTGGTCTCCTATTGCATCTTGTAGAGCTGCTGACTCGCGCCCTAAACCGCAACCTACATTAAGAACACTTGCTGGCTTGACGTTATCATCCATCCAGCCGAGCCAGACGTCACGATGCAATTTGATTAGATCATCAGCGGTATAACTGAATGACAAATCGTTTTCTTGAACGAGATCCCATTCGTCTGAAAATGTCTCCTGCACCGACGCCTCCCCAGGGCGCGGCTGACCAGAAGGCATTCTATGGCTATCAGGTATTTTACCTTCAAACCGATTTGCAAATGTCTTATGAAAATCAGTGGTGAAGTCGAGCAAAACGGGAACTCGGCCCATCACTGGAAACCAAGTCATACACCCGTCACAAATCAAAATCCCATCCGCGACCTCACCATCTGTGGGTTCTTCAAACGCTCTTAGTGACAGACCATTTTCACCCCGGCAGATGGGGCAGCATAGCCGCGAAATATTAGAAAGTTTCATGAATCTTCCTGCTGATTGATGGTGCCTTGCGCTGAAAGGGTTCGCGACGAAAACCTACATCATCGATTGGATTGCGCAATTGCTTTCAATCGAACCACGTTCGAGTGGTGAAGTTCGCGGTGCGTCTTTTCCGGTCATTCTAGCGAACCCAATGGAAGACACCGGCAAAGTATGCATTTCGGATCGCTGATCCCCCAATCACGGTTTTCGAAAGCCGGCTTCTCAGCTGGAGGGCTACGCCACCGGCCTCGCTGGCAACTGCTGCGTCGCCGGCGGAATTTCAGCAATCGGTCAGCAATATGGAAGCCCCGTCACCCGGGTGGGAACCATCCAAGTTGGTGCAGCGCGTCGTGCAACGCTTTGCCTTGCTCGGTGAATTGTAGATCGGTCACATCAGGGCCGAGGGCTATCGCCCAGCCAGACTGAACAATCGTGACCAAGGACAGTGGGCCAACGCAGTGGGGCTGACCCATCCCGATGAATCTCAAGCCTCTGCGCTGTTGGTAAGAAAGTCGTCGCGCCTGTTCGCGCACATCCTCGCTGATTGCCATAGATTGCTTCTCCCACTGCGAAAGAAAACTACGTCAGGGGCGGGACCGAAGTTTCGGCACTCGCTAATGTCGTTAGGAGCGCTTTGGCTTCTTCGCCGGCTTTTTCGCTACCTCGGACTTTTTTCGGCGCTCGTCCGACACTGGTTTGCTGCCAACTTTTTCAGTGAACTTGATTGCCATAGGGCCTCAGCTTTTAGGCGCGAGTTCATGGGATTTCGCGGACGGCGAGCGTGATCTCGCGGCAGCAACTTGACGTCAATCCGTCGCCCGACCCCGTTCTTGAATAAACGGCAGTCGCGTCCGGAGTGCTTGTGACAGACCAGCTTCGCTAAATCTACCTGACATTGGAGAAACCGCTATGCGCGTTGATTTCAACGTGGCGATGGAAGTCGCCGCGCATGAGGCGCTTGTGCGCCAGACGTATCTCGACAGCAAGAAGGTGAAGACCTGGTGCGTCGGCATGACGAACGCGACCGGTCATCGCGTCGAGCGCTATATCGGCAAACCGGCCAGCCTCCAGCATTGCATGAACGTCTTTGCGTGGGCGCTGACGAATTATGCCCGGCAGGTGCAGGAAGCTTTCGCTACTCGCCCGCTGACGCAGGAGCAGTTCGCCGCTGCCCTCTCATTTCACTGGAACACAGGCGCGATCAAGAGCGCGACGTGGGTGCGTTACTGGCTGCGCGGCGAGGACGAGAAGGCGCGCAAGGCCTTCATGAACTGGATCACGCCGAAGGAAATCGCAACTCGGCGCGGCAAGGAGCGTGATCTGTTCTTCGACGGCAAGTGGTCGAATGACGGACGGATGACCGAGTTTACTCGCGTGCGCGCCAGCATGGCGCCGGACTGGTCGAGCGGCATCAAGATTAACGTCGCCACCGAACTGCGCAACGCCTTCGCAGAAGCCGCCGATGTCGTGCTCGATCAGCAGCCGGATCCCGATGCCGTGCCGGCCGGGCCGACGCTATCGCCGGAAGGCGGCGAGCCCGTCGCTTCAAACGATCCGATCATCATCGAGGACAACACCATGCCTGCACCTGTCGGCCACAATGGTGGCCCTGCCATCACTGACGACCTTTCCCCGATCGAGCAGATGAACAAGCCGGTGCAAGGTGCCAAAGGCAACCTCGCTGCCGGCGGCGTCGGCGCGGCGCTTCTTGTCCTCGCCTCGACGGCCGGGTGGCTTCCAGCAGCATGGACAACCAGCCCGGACGCAATGCTGGCGCTCGGTATTGTCGTGCCCTGGCTTGGCGGTTTGGTCGGCAACTTTGTTGGGTCATACCGCGCGCCTGACAAGCGCTTCCAAGCATGATTATCGTCCGCGTCATCCGTGGCGTCACGGATCATTTCCCGATCCGCATGTCGGAATGGGTGATGCTGTGGCCGGCGCTTGGCCTGTGGATCGGATTGCAGGCATCGCCGGATATGTTTCAGACTTCGAACTCATTCGCGTATCTGGCGCATTGGGCTGACGAGCGGACATGGGCCGCGATCATCGGCCTATGCGGGCTGATGCGTCTTCTCGCGCTGACCATCAACGGCACGTTCAAGGGATTCGCTTTCTCACCACATATCCGCGCCGTCGCCTCGATCGTCGGCGTTGCGATTTGGTCTCAGATCTCGCTCGGCTTCCTGATGGCGTGGATCAAGGTCGGCGGCGCCCCATCGGGCGCGGTGGCGTGGTCGACGATGGTGCTTCTTGAGATCATGAACACGTACCGCTCTTGGTCGGACGTGGGGAAGAATGCAGCGGAGCGGGCTTGATGGAATGGATGACGAAGATCGATCTCGTCCAGGCTGCCAATGCCCTCGTCATCCTGATCGTCGGTCTAGCAGCCGGGCTGGGTTGGCGATCGGGCAAGCGCGCGCCTCAGCCTAAGCCAGAAGATGCGACTGTCGCAGTCGCCGGCGCACTCGTTGACGGCTCGTCCGTGCGGCAGCTTGCGGAAGTCGTCGAGCATTATCGGCAGGATCAGGAACGCGCGCGTAAGATCGGGCATGAGCTTGTCGACGCGATGGAGGGTATGACGCGAGAGATGAGCGAAATGCGTGCCGAGATGCGAATGCAGCGGCGCTAACCAGCGACGGATCAGTCACACTTTCGTTTGCGCTTGCCCAACGGAATGCTAGAAGGCAAGCACATTCTAGGGAGATAGGCTGTTGAGCGAAGAAACTACCAAATCCGCACCTGCTACGGACGAGATCATCAGCCGGACGACGGAAATCGTTTCGGCTTTTGTGTCAAATAATCCCATTCCAGCAGGCGATGTACCTGGCTTTATCGCAACGGTCCATTCTATGCTCAAAACGTTATCCAGTCCTTCGGAAGTCGCGCCGGAGACAGTTCAACAGCCAGCCGTAAACCCAAAGAAGTCGATCACGCCCGACTACCTCATCAGCCTCGAGGACGGAAAGCAATATCGGACACTTAAGCGCCATCTTACGGCTCACGGCATGACGCCAGATGAGTACCGTGAGAAGTGGAGCCTACCCTTTGATTACCCGATGGTAGCCCCGAGCTACGCTGCCGCGCGATCTGTCATGGCTAAAGAAATAGGTCTCGGTCGAAAATCTGGAAACAACACTGCTGCTAAGCGAGCCGTTGAGCGCGGGCGCCCAAAGCGGTCGTAATCATCCGTTCGCTTGCATTGATGCGCTACTTTCGCAGTCATTGACGTACTTCCTCGTAAAGTTATTTTTAGTAAAATGCGGATGCATGGCCTGCTGTCTGATAATAGGTCGGCGGATTTTCGCCTATCTGCCTTCTTGCGAGGCATCTGTGAAAGGCCAGGAAACGCAAAAGAGATTCTGAAGGGCAAAGGCGGAGCATGATGTGGGTTAAGCGTCTCTTGCTCTTCCGACGCCGATATGAGCACTATTTTCTTAGCCTTGGGGCGGCAGGTCTGCCATTTAGAAATGGCGTCACTACTGTAATCGCGATTATCTTTGCCGTTATTGGTATTTACCTTGCTGCGGCACGTCATCGATCGACGCGTTATCAATCATGGATGTATATTGGACTGACTGTCGGATATTTTATTTGGAGTATTTCACTGATCGTCATTCGCGATCAACCAATTTTAGGTAATCGTCAGATAACTTACAGTCTACTTATAGGTATTCTAGCTTTTTGCGGCAGTGGAATGGTTCTTGTTCGAAGGCCCGTCTGTGCTTTTGTAGTCGGAAGCCGCATTGGAGTTATTTTAGCTGCGATTATTAGTGTAATCTCTCGATTTATTTGGGAATCTCGCTTCGGAATGGGCGGAAATCCTGCGCCCTGGGCGCTGATCGTCTCCATTTGTGCGGTAGCCGCCATCATGCCGATGAAATCGGCACCGTCCTGGGCACCCAATTCGAGCCTTTATCTTCTGGCGGGAATCCTGGCGGTCGCGGCATCCGAAACGCGCGCCGTGCTTGCACCGCTTCTACTCATCGTGCTGGTGGAAGCCGCGCGGTGGCTTTCGAACAAGAACTGGACGGTTAGGGCAGCGGCAGCCGCCGCAGGTTTTGCCGCGCTCGTCGCGCTGAGCTTCATCGATCCGTTCTCCAGTGTTCTCCACGGACGGATTGTGCCCGCCATCCAATTCGCGCTCGGTAACGCGCCCGAATGGGGCGGCGGCGACTCTGACACCATTAGACTGTATATGTGGCTTGGTGCACTGAAGGCGTTTCTCCAGAGCCCGCTTATTGGTCTGGGGGCGGAGCGCATGGATGCTGTCGTGCTCTTGGCGCCGGCGATGAACGAAGCCATCGCTCAGTACCAGCATGTTCATAATATCTTTCTCGACGAACTGATCTCGCAGGGTCTGATCGGATTCGTCTTGCTCTTCGGCGCGCTATGGACGGCAGTTGCGCATCTGTACCGCCGAAATGCAGACACATCCGTCAGGCTAAACATCGCCTACGTGACCGTTACGGTGCTGAGTTATGGGATGGTTCACAATCCGATGCTGCACGAGACCACCATTGCAGCAATCTTCCTGTATATCGGTGTCCTGATGGCGCACACGGCTCGGCACCGGATAACTTTCAACGTCTGTCGGTGATGGATAATTGTCGCATTAGAATTTGACTTTTTCAGTTACTGCCCGACGCGGACCGTAGTGGACTAATCAACCGCAAGGCGTCTGACCGCAATGCTCGCCTTGCCATCGCCGAGCACCTCGACCAACGTATTTTCGAGATAGAATTCAACCGTCTGCTCATTGACCTCGCGCGCGAGCTGCTTGGCTGCAAGAACGTGCTGGATCATCTCGGTACGCTTCTCCTCGATTTCGCTCAATGTGCCAGCACCTTCGGCTTCCAGCCTCGCGCGTAGCCGTAGCTCATGGCAAGGCCAGCAAGGATCAGTTCGTGTCGAAGATAGACGATGTCGTGCAGTGCCGCGTCGAGCGCAGCCGTTGCATTGCCATCGAACCGTGCCAGCACAGCTTCGGTCGACATCTCATCGCGCATAGCTTGGCGGTCCGATTCCGTGATGGGCTCGGGTCTCATATCCGTATCCAGTTCGTGACGTTCAGATGCGGATAAGCCTGCCATCGACACGATCGGTTGGCAAGGAATTTGTTCTCATTTCGTTCTGGATGATCGGTTTCAACTGGGGCGGGTTTTAGCGCCCGATATCGCAAAGGCGATGTTGAAACCGCGCTTAGAAAGGGCAGGGAATTTCACCGGCCTGTCACGCCGGCGCTTAACCGTCGGCTCAAACCGATGGGAGTTGCGGTGACAATCTATCGGTTTAAACCGATGGGGGACTTGCGGAGAGTTTAGGTATGCCTTAACTCTTGGCGACGATGATGACCGACAAGGCCCAGCAAAAAAGTCTCAGTCAGTTGCTGGTGTCTGCCGGCGAGCGCGTCGCATCCGGTAACCACGCAGATGTTTGGCTGGTGGACGAAGCGCTCGAAAAATATCGTGCTCTAGAGAAGCGCAACGACGATGATGCCCGAAAAGCGAAAACGCAGCTACCACGGTTCTTCAAGCGGTACGCTGACGGGCACCGTCTCTCGGATCAACAGTTCAAGCCGCAAGGCGAAAAGACTGTTGGTTACGTGACCATGCAAGTGTTTGCCTTCAAAGGCCGGCAGTTCCGAATTTACGGCGTTGTGGTGGATTGCGGAGGCCAGAGGACTTTCATCGGATGCTCGGTTGATCCCTCGAAAAAGCAGAATAGTGCTAAATCGGCGATCGTGAAACGGGCGGTAGAGATTTACGTGAGGATGTTTAAATGAGCGATGTCAAGGCGACCTACAATCACTTCATCGAAGCTGAAGAAAACGCGCTGATGGATTTCCAGTTCGCAATCCTTGATGAATTGGAAGCACGTGACTGGAGTCAGAAGCAACTGGCGGAGGCTCTCGGCGTGTCCAACTCGCGAGTTAGCCAGATGCTCTCGCCTGATGCCAACCCGACGCTGAAGCTTACCGCTCGCGCTCTGAAGGTTCTGGGACTTTTCGCAGACTATAAAACGGCATCTGCTGCATCTGCGTCGGAGGCTTCCTCGCGCGAGGCGAAGAGCGACTTCCGCTTCTTCGAGGAGCACGCATGGGCAACCGCTTTCAAGTGGCAGCCCATGCGCCACACAAGTGATGCGGCTAATGAGAATTTTGCCGAGCTCGAATTGCAGGCGGCCTGATAGATTATGGAAAATAACACTGGTGACGAGCTGAAAGTCTCAAGGCAGCAGATGCTCGATGACTATCACCGAGTTGTTGACAACGCTGAGCTTGTTTCAATTCAGCTAATCAAGTCGGTATTCGAGGTGAAGCCAGGCTTCTTTGGCGACCCATTGGTCAGGCAAGGACTCTCGGTCACCGTTGATATCGCGAACATAGAATTCTCTGCTGAGCGAGGGGTGGCCATGGCCTATCTTAGCTTTGAGGTGGAGGCTCGCGCGAAGCGTAAGAAGCTCCTCGGATGCACTGGGGACTATTTGGTCATTTACGAGGGGCTTGCCGGATGCGATGAAAAAGCGGTCAGGGCGTTCGTCTCAAAAGTGGCTACGTTTGCTGCATACCCGTATTTCCGAAGCTACTTTGCTACTGCTGACTGGGCTGCGACAACGCAGTTGCCACCGCTGCCAGTTCTTCGCGAGCGCGGGGACGAGAAGGCGAAGGGTCCAGCCAAGAGGGTGGATAAAGCGTAGTCAGAACGGCCCTTTATCCAAACTGAAGCCAAAGAATTCGTGACGCACCTTTGCGCCACTTAGTGTGCCACAGATCGCGCCACGTTGAAGCAGAAAACCTAGCTATTCTCTAATAAATTCAATGTCGCTTATATGGTGCGGTTGCTTCTCGACCGCACCATGACGGCTTCGTTCGAAGCCCGAGGCTATTGGCCACCTCTCTCACAGCTTTCGTATATCGGCGCACTTGCGTGCGTCCGTTTTTGCACGCGCAGAAAATTGCGCGGATTGTGGCAGTAATTCTGAATTTTTGTCTCACACCCTCAGATCAATTGAGTGGCATTTCGAGATATGGATGCCAAATTCACCATGCTCGATCACGCTGGGCTAGTCAGTGTGTAGTTGACGCAGAGATGTTGGTTTCAGGAAGACCCAAGACGACCTAACCCGTCTTTTCGTCATAAACCCAGCCGGCTGAAATTTACTCGGCCGAAAGAAGGGAATGGTTTTTATCATGGCATTCAACCGAACAATTCGTACCGCAATCTTGTCCGCTGCACTCGGCGTGTCGGGTTTGTCCGTTGCACCTGCTTTGGCTCAGGACACCATGCAGGCACCGGTCGAGGCTCCCGCCGGTGCATCTTATGATGAAGGCAAGCTTCAGTCCTTTGTGGTCGCTTTCCTGCAGGTTGACGAGATCAACCGCACCTACGCGCCGCAGCTTCAGCAAGCCGAAGGTGAAGAAGCGCAGGGCGCCGTTCGAGAAGAGGCAAGCCAGCAGATGATGCAGGCCGTCGAATCGGTCGATGGCATTACCGTGGAGGAGTATGGTGAGATCATTCAGCAGGCACAGACCGACCCTGCGCTCGCCGAGCAGATCAACGGCTATATCCAGCAGGCAGTCGGCGCTCCGGCTGAAGGCGCGGCACCGACGGAGCCGGCGGCACCGGCCGAGCCTGCGCCCGTCGAATAAAGCTCAGGTCGCCGTCATCAGTGCTTTGACGCCATCGGCGACGAACTGAACGGCGAGAGCGGCGAGAATGACGCCGAGCAGCCGTGTGAGAATTGATCGACCGGTTTCGCCCAAAAACCGGTCGATTCTGTCTGCAAGGACGAGAAACAGCCAGGTCACGATGATGCATGCGGCGAGAATCGCCACGAGCAGTGCCCGCTGTGACGCCGACTGAAAGGTGCTTGAAAGCAGGACGGTTGCCGAAATAGCACCCGGACCGGCGATCAACGGCAGTGCCAGCGGAAAGGCCGCGACGTTGCGGATGTGGTCTCTTGTGATGGCGGCGTCCGCGCTCTTTTCCTTCCGATCCTGCCTGCGTTCGAAAATCATCTCGAAGGCGATGTAGAAGAGAAGCAGGCCGCCCGCGACACGGAATGCGGGCAACGTAATTCCAAACACAGCCAGGATGGTCGTTCCAGCCACGGCGAAGAGGGCGAGAATGGCGAAGGCGATCAGGCTTGCGCGCAAGCTGACCTGCGATCTTTCGCTGCGATTCATGCCGGCGGTCAGCGCCAGAAAGAGCGGTGCGAGCCCCGGTGGGTCGATCGTCACGAGCAGCGTCACGAAAGCGTTGAAAATGTTGTCGATCACCGCAAGGCTCATCCTGGCTGGAGTGGAAGGCTCACGCTCTTAACGCAGTTTGCGGAGATGGTCGCGCTCTCCAGTTGCTCCTTAAGCGAGACGTTTTCCCCAACTTGATTGCCTAAATTGCCGCAGCTATTCTAATTTATTGTTTTCAAAGGCAGAATTCTAGCCGGTCGAAGGCTCGGGCATTTGGTGTTTCGACTGCCGATCCTATATAGATTATACGTGATTCAATCAGCACGATCGTGACAACCAGTTGACCGACCTGACGACACCGCGCGGGCCACAGGGTGGCCCCGACGACATCGAACCGATTTCCATCATCGAGGAAATGCAGCGCTCCTATCTCGACTACGCGATGAGCGTGATCGTGAGTCGTGCGCTTCCCGATGTCCGCGACGGTCTGAAGCCGGTCCACAGGCGCATTCTCTATGCCAGCCATGAGAGCGCTTACTACTGGAACCGCAAATATGTGAAATCGGCTCGCCCTGTCGCCGACGTCATGGGTAAGTATCACCCGCATGGCGACGCCTCGATCTACGACGCCCTTGTGCGCATGGCGCAGGACTGGTCTTTGCGCGTGCCGCTGATCGACGGACAGGGCAATTTCGGTTCAATCGATGGCGATCCGCCAGCAGCGATGCGTTACACCGAATCCCGCCTGACGAAAGTCGCGCACGAGCTTCTCGAGGACATCGACAAGGATACGGTCGACTGGCAGGACACCTACGATGCATCCGATCAGGAGCCGAAGGTTCTTCCGGCGCGCTTTCCGAACCTTCTGGTCAACGGGTCGGGCGGTATCGCGGTCGGCATGGCGACCAACATTCCGCCGCACAACCTCAGCGAAGTGGTCGACGGCTGTATCGCGCTGATCGACAATCCCGCGATCGAACTCCACGATCTGATGGAGATCATCCCCGGGCCTGACTTCCCCACCGGTGGCATCGTTCTGGGCAAGGCTGGGATCCGTAGCGCCTACGAGACCGGGCGTGGCTCGATCCTCATGCGCGGCAAGGTTCACATCGAGCAGATCCGCAACGATCGCGAAGCCATCATCGTCACCGAGGTTCCCTTTCAGGTGAACAAGGCCTCGATGATCGAGAAGATGGCCGAACTCGTGCGTGACAAGCGTATCGAGGGCATTTCGGACATTCGCGACGAATCCGATCGACAGGGCTACCGTGTCGTCATCGAATTGAAGCGGGACGCGGTCGCCGACGTCATCTTGAACCAGCTTTACCGGTTCACGCCGCTGCAGACCTCGTTCGGCGCGAACGTTGTGGCGCTCAATGGAGGAAAGCCCGAGCAGCTCAACCTGCTCGACATGCTGCGCGCCTTCGTGTTCTTCCGCGAAGACGTCATTAGCCGTCGCACCAAGTTTCTTCTGCGCAAGGCGCGCGAGCGCGCTCACGTCCTCGTCGGCCTGGCGATCGCGGTCGCCAATATCGACGAAGTTATCGCGCTGATCCGTAAGGCTCCAGATCCTCAGACGGCTCGCGAGCAATTGATGACGCGGCGCTGGCCCGCCCATGAGGTCGAGGCGCTCATTCTTCTGATCGACGATCCGCGTCACCGGATCAATGCGGAGGACGGCACCTACAACCTTTCCGAGGAGCAGGCACGCGCGATTCTCGAACTGCGCCTGCAGCGCCTTACGGCACTCGGACGTGACGAGATCGCGGATGAACTGAATTCGATCGGGGACGAGATCAAGGATTTCCTCGACATCCTGTCGTCCCGGGCGCGCATCCAGCAGATCGTCAAGGACGAATTGATCGCCGTGCGCGACGAGTTCGGAACGCCACGTCGCACCGAGCTTGTCGAGGGCGGTGCGGACATGGACGACGAGGACCTGATCGCGCGCGAGGACATGGTCGTCACCGTTAGTCATTCCGGTTATATCAAACGCGTTCCGCTTTCGATCTACCGGGCGCAACGTCGTGGCGGCAAGGGCCGTTCAGGCATGTCGACCAAGGACGAGGATTTCGTCACTCGGCTTTTCGTGGCCAACACGCACACACCGATCCTGTTCTTTTCCTCGCGTGGCATCGTCTACAAGGAAAAGGTCTGGCGTCTGCCGATCGGCACGCCCCAATCGCGCGGGAAGTTCCTGCGCAACATGCTGCCTCTCCAGGAGAGCGAGCGGATCACGACGATCATGCCGCTTCCCGAGGACGAAGAAAGCTGGGCAAATCTCGACGTCATGTTCGCGACGACACGCGGAACCGTGCGTCGGAACAAACTGTCCGACTTCACGCAGGTCAACCGCAACGGCAAGATCGCGATGAAGCTCGACGAGGAAGGTGACGAAATTCTCGGCGTCTACACCTGCACCGAGCATGACGACATCCTGCTGACGGCCGGGTCCGGCCAGTGCATCCGCTTCCCCGTGACGGATGTTCGCGTTTTCCAGAGCCGCAATTCGACGGGCGTGCGGGGCATCAATCTTGGCGAAGGCGACCGCGTCATCTCGATGGCGATTCTGCATCATGTCGATGCAACGCCGGCCGAGCGCGCTGCCTATCTGAAGCAGTCAGCGGCAGAGCGCCGGTCAATGACGGGTGAGGACGAGGAGATCGCGCTGACCAACGAAGAAGTTTCGGAGGATACGCAGATCGATTCCGGGCGGTATGAAGAACTGAAGACGCGCGAGCAGTTCGTTCTGACCGTCAGCGAAAAGGGTTACGGCAAGCGCTCGTCATCGTACGATTTCCGCGTTATCGGAAGGGGCGGCAAGGGCATTCGTGCCACGGACGTATCGAAGCTGAGCGAGATCGGCTCTCTGGTCGCGGCTTTCCCTGTCGACGCGGAGGATCAACTCATGATGGTTTCAAATGGCGGGCAGGTTATCCGCGTGCCGGTCGACGGCATCAGGATCGCGAGCCGTGCGACAAAGGGCGTGACAATCTTCAACACGGCGAAAGACGAAAAGGTTGTTTCGGTAGAGCGTATTTCCGATCCGCAAGGGGACGACGAAGAACTGGAAAGCGAGGCCGAAGTCGTTGCGCAGGCTGCCGCTGATGCGGCGTCCGACGAACCTGGCGACCAGTAATCAGAACGGGCGGCGCTCAATCTGGCGCTGTCTGTTCCGGATACGCACGCGCTGGGCTTCCTGATGCAGGCTGAATGCTGTGGCGATCAGCATTGCGAGGGTCATGGTGGCTGCGAGCATGATGATCATCATGATAGGTCTCCTTGCAGGCTTAACGAGGAATGAATCAAAAAGTTTCATCCACGGCTTGACATTCGCTCAACCGCACTGAACCGGCGCTGATCCTCGCATTCATTCAGCGTTCATTCTTCTCCATCCATTTGCCTTCCTTCATCTGTCTGAGTAGAAGCCTGCTATGACGAAGCGCATCGCTTTTTATGCTGGATCGTTCGATCCGCTTACCAACGGACATCTCGATGTCCTGAAGGGCGCGTTGACCATTGCCGACAATGTTGTGGTCGGCATCGGCGTTCAGGCATCCAAAAAACCGCTTTTCAGCTTCGACGAGCGGGTCGAACTGATCGAGAGCGCCTGCAACGATGAAATGGGCGATGCGGCTAAACGGCTGAAAGTTGTCGCATTCGATGGGCTTGTCGTGACCGCCGCAAGGGAGCAGAAAGCCTCGTTGATGATCCGCGGACTGCGCGACGGCACCGACCTCGACTATGAAATGCAGATGGCCGGCATGAACGAGACGATAGCGCCGGATCTGCAAACAATCTTTATTCCAGCGAGCCCGTCGGTCCGCACAATTACCGCCACACTCGTGCGCCAGATAGCCTCGATGGGTGGTGACATTACGGCTTTCGTTCCAAAGGCCGTCGCGCCTGCGCTGCGCAACAAATTCAATTAGATACAAGGGAGTTCGACATGTCCTTCGTTCGCTTCGCCTCATCTACGCTTGTTGCCGCGCTGTTGGCTTCCTCGGCGCTTGCTGCCGAGCCGGAGGACACGATGATCATCACCTTGAAGGATGGTGAGGTGACGATCGCGCTGCGACCGGATCTGGCGCCGCGCCATGTCGAGCAGATCAAGACGCTCGTGCGTCAGGGCGCGTACGACAATGTGTCGTTTCACCGCGTAATCGACGGTTTCATGGCGCAGACCGGCGACGTCGAGTTTGGCGACATGGAAAACGGCTATAACAGCCAGCGCGCCGGTACCGGCGGCTCTGACCTCGGCAATATTCCGGCAGAGTTCAGCCAGGAGAATTTCGTGCGAGGCACGGTTGGAATGGCGCGCGCACAGGATCCGAATTCGGCAAATTCGCAGTTCTTCATCATGTTTGCACCTGCACCTCCGCTCGACGGCGCCTATACGATCGTCGGTGAAGTCGAAAGCGGCATGGAATTCGTCGACAACATCAAGAAGGGCGACCCGGCCATGAACGGCTCGGTTACAGATCCCGATCGCATGATCGATGTCCGCATCGCCGCGGACGATTGATCGACTCCAAACTAAAAAAGGAAGGACTTCAAATGGCCGAGATCAAGGATCCGGAGAACACGATCGTCATGGAAACGACGACCGGTACGGTGACGATCGAGCTTTATCCCGATCTGGCGCCGGGTCATGTCGCTCGGATCAAGGAACTGGCACGCGAAGGCGCTTATGACGGCGTCGTTTTCCATCGCGTGATCGACGGTTTCATGGCGCAGACGGGTGACGTGAAGTTCGGCAAGAAGGGCGGCAAGGACTTCAACCCCAGCCGCGCAGGTATGGGCGGTTCGGACCAGCCGGACCTGAAGGCAGAATTTTCCAACGCCAACCACGGCCGCGGCGCGTGCTCGATGGCGCGGTCGCAGAACCCGAATTCGGCGAACTCGCAGTTCTTCATCTGCTTCGGCGACGCCGCCTTCCTCAACCGTCAGTACACGGTCTGGGGTCAGGTCATCGAAGGCATGGAGCATGTCGACAAGATCAAGCGCGGCGAGCCAGTTCAGGACCCTGATTCGATTGTCTCGATGAAGGTTGCGGCTGACGCCTGATGCGCCTGTTGCTGATTGCAGCATTGGTGATGACAAGTGCCGGGAGCGTTCACGCTTCCGGCACGATTTCTTGCGCGGGTGAGCCGGATGTTTCGGTCGACCTGACCATCGGCAGCTTGCCGGTTCTTTCCATTGTGGCGGCGCAAATATCCGTGGGCAAAGAGTACCGCGGCATAGGCGCGGATGGCGACCAAGCCATCGTCGTCGGGCAGGCCATTCGCGAAAATGACAGGATCATGGTGGATTTCACCGACCCGAACATCGAGCGCATCGTTGCCGAATTGCGCCTTTTCGAAGCGCTTGAGGAGCGCGACCACGCAATGGCAGGCACGCTTCGGATCGCAGGCGATGGCGCCTATGCGCTGACCTGCGTCGGCCCCTGATCTGCCATGCGCGTCGATCTTTTCGATTTCGAACTTCCCGAAGAGTGCATCGCCTTGCGCCCGGCCGAACCGCGCGATGCAGCACGTATGCTCGTCGTTGACGGCGATGAACTTTCGGATCGTTTGGTCAAAGACCTACCGTCCTTTCTGCGTGACGGCGATGTGCTGGTCTTCAACGACACCAAAGTCATCCCGGCGCAATTGACGGGTCTGCGTCGCCGCGGCGAGGCCGTCAGCGAGATCGACCTGACCTTGCACATGCGCGTTGCGCCCGATCGCTGGAAAGCGTTTGCACGTCCCGCCAAGCGTTTGAAGGAAGGCGACCGTATCGAGTTCGGACACTCGGGCTCGATGTGCCTCGCAGGCAGGCTGTCGGCTGACGTGGTCGAAAAAGGCGATGCGGGGGAGGTGACGCTCGCCTTCGATCTTTCCGGACCCGCTTTGGACGAAGCCCTCCACGCGGTCGGCCACATTCCTCTTCCACCTTACATCGCCTCAAAGCGAAACGAAGACGCGCGGGACCGCGCGGACTACCAGACCGTTTATGCGCGTGAGGAGGGGGCAGTTGCCGCACCGACCGCCGGGCTTCATTTCACGCCGGAACTCATGCAGTCGGTCGAGGCAACCGGGGCAGAAATCGCGTTCGTAACGCTCCATGTCGGTGCGGGAACGTTCCTGCCGGTCAAGGCGGATGACACAGACGATCACAAGATGCACGCGGAGATCGGCACGATCGACGCCGCGACTGCCAAGCGCCTGAACGCCGCGAAGGCTGCCGGTGGCCGCATCGTGGCTGTGGGAACGACATCGCTGCGACTTCTGGAAAGTGCCGCGCGTCCCGATGGCACGATAGAGCCATGGACCGGACCGACCGACATTTTCATCACGCCGGGCTACCGCTTCAAGGCAGTCGACGTGCTGATGACCAATTTTCATCTGCCGCGTTCGACGCTTTTCATGCTTGTCAGCGCCTTTGCCGGGCAGGAGCGCATGCGCGCCGCCTACCAACATGCCATCACAGGTGGCTATCGCTTCTATTCCTATGGTGATGCGAGCCTGCTCTTCAAAGCCGATATTTCATGACCGAAACTTTCCAGTTCAGCGTGCTTGCGACAGACGGGATGGCGCGCCGCGGCGAGATCACCATGCCGCGCGGAACCGTGCGCACGCCCGCCTTCATGCCGGTCGGCACGGGCGGTACGGTCAAGGCGATGTATCTCGATCAAGTGCGCGACCTCGGCTCCGACATCATTCTCGGCAACACCTATCATCTGATGCTGCGCCCCGGAGCCGAACGCATGGCGCGGCTTGGCGGCCTCCATGAATTTGCGCGCTGGCCGCATCCGATCCTGACCGATTCCGGCGGGTTTCAGGTCATGTCGCTGGCTCAGCTTCGCAAGATCACCGAAAAGGGCGTCACCTTCCGTTCGCATGTCGATGGTACGGTCCACGAAATGTCGCCGGAAAGGTCGATCGAGATCCAGGGCCTTCTCGACAGCGACATACAGATGCAGCTCGATGAATGCACCGCGCTGCCGGCGGCGCCCGATGCGATCGAAAAGGCGATGGAATTGTCGCTTCGCTGGGCGGAGCGCTGCAAGGTCGCGTTCGGAGACCAGCCTGGCAAAGCCATGTTCGGCATCGTTCAAGGTGGAGATGTGCCCGCGCTTCGCGAGCGCTCTGCACAGGCGCTCGCCGCACTGGACCTTAAAGGCTATGCGGTTGGCGGCCTTGCCGTCGGCGAGCCGCAAGATGTGATGCTCGATATGCTTAAGGTCACGACACCGCTCCTGCCGCAGGACAAACCGCGCTACCTGATGGGAGTGGGAACGCCAGACGACATTTTGAAATCTGTCGCGCGGGGCATCGACATGTTCGATTGCGTTATGCCGACACGCGCCGGACGACACGGACTTGCCTACACGCGTCGCGGCAAGGTCAATTTGAAGAATGCCCGCCACGCGGAAGATCACCGACCGCTCGACGAGGAAAGCAACTGCCCGGCGGCGCGTGACTACAGCCGCGCCTATCTTCACCATCTGGTGAAGTCGGGTGAGGCGCTCGGAGGGATGCTTCTGACGTGGAACAATCTTGCTTACTATCAGAGCCTCATGGGTGACATTCGTACGTCGATCGAGGCCGGTCGCTTCGAAGCCCGAGCAGGGGAAATCACCGAAAGCTGGAATAGAGGCGATCTGCCGACGCTTTAGCTACGTAGAAAAGGCGATCGATACTGACCAAGGTTGCCTTCATGACCAAATATTTTTCGGCCTACGGCATAGCGCTCGTCTTGTTTCTCATCATCGACGGGCTGTGGCTCGGCATCGTCGCGCGAAATTTTTACGCCGTTCGTATGGGCGATCTGATGTCGGACAGTCCGCGATGGGGCATGGCGGCGGTCTTTTACATTTTCTATCTCGTGGGCCTGGTCTATTTCGCAATATCCGTCGGTATCACGAATGCTAGCTGGACAGCAGCCGCATTCAACGGCGCGCTCTACGGGTTCTTTTGCTATCTGACCTATAATTTCACCAATCTTTCCGTAGTTCGCGATTTCGACACGACGCTGGCGTTTGCCGATACCGCATGGGGTACCTTGATGAGCGCTGCCGTTTCTGCAGGAACGGTTGCGGCCCTCCAATGGCTCGGTCACGTGAAATAACGTGCTTGAGATCGCCGTGAGTTGAGTTGCTTTGGGTTTCGGCCCGGTGGTAGCTTCGTCGCGAGGGCAACGGACAGGGGGCAGTGATGATTGGTCGGAGTCTTTCAGGCATTTTGCTCATGCTGGCCTTGCTTTTCTCGCAAGTGCAGATCGCTGCTGCCCAATTGTTCGAAACGCGAGCCCAGCAGGGCTTCATGATCGATGCCGATACCGGCACGGTCCTGTTTTCGAAGGACCCGGACGCGCTGATCCCGCCGGCTTCGCTTGCAAAGCTGATGACCATGGAGGTCGTCTTCGACGCCCTGAAGACCGGACGGCTGACGCTTCAGGAAGAGTTCTATGTCAGCGAGAATGCGTGGCGCAGCGGCGGTGCAATGTCCGGCGGGTCGACCATGTTCGCGGAAGTGCGCTCGTCGATCACGCTCGAAAACCTGATCCAGGGCGTCATCGTGCAGTCCGCCAATGACGGTTGCATCATCATCGCGGAAGGTATGGCCGGCTCTGAAGACAACTTCGCCCTGTTGATGAATGAGCGCGCGCGTGAGATCGGGCTCACTCGTTCGGTATTCAAGAATTCGACCGGACTTCCAGCGGAAGGGCAGGTCGTAACGGTTCGGGAACTTGCCATGCTCGCGCGCCATATCTGGTCGGAATATCCCGAATATTATCGATATTATGCGCAGCCCGACTTCACCTGGAACAACATCACTCAGCGCAACCGCAATCCCTTGCTGCGCATGAATATCGGCGCGGACGGCATGAAGACTGGCTTCACCACCGAGTCGGGCTACGGCATTGTAGGGTCCGTCGCGCGTGATGACCGGCGTCTTTTCGTGGCCTTGAGCGGCATGGAAAGCGATGCCCAGCGCGCCGAGGAAGCTCGCAAGATCATAGACTGGGGCATGCGCGCCTTCGACAAATACGAAATCTTTGCAGCCGACGAGATTGTGGGGGAAGCCAAGGTTTATGGCGGCGCAAAGTCCGGTATCGCCCTGCGGTCTGATGGCCCCATCTCTTTGTTCGTGCCTCTGACGAACCGGGACCGGCTCGTCGCGCGCATCGTCTATGACGGACCGGTTGTTGCGCCGGTGGAAGAGGGCACGCCCATCGGTGCCCTGAGAATATGGATCGGCGATTCGATCAGCCAGGAAACGCCGCTCTATGCTGCCGAGTCGATCGGGCAGGGTGCACTTCATCAACGTGCGCTCGACGCCGTTGAAGAACTCGCGATCGGCTGGTTGCGTTAAGAGCCCTATCTGGGGATCGCCGCGAACACCACTGCTTTCCCGGGTCGCATTCATGGCGCATTTCGCCTATTTGAAGGGCTGCGTCCGATATGGCGGATGGCGAAAGGATGCGCATGCCCAAGGGCCATTTCATCACCTTTGAAGGCGGCGAGGGTGCCGGCAAGTCGACCCAGATCCGTATCCTTGCAGACCGTTTGGAGGCTGAAGGTCACGAGGTCGTTGTCTCGCGTGAACCAGGCGGTTCGCCCGGCGGCGAAGCCGTACGCCACGTGCTTCTATCTGGTGCTGCCGAACCATTCGGACCGGCGATGGAGGCAATGCTTTTTGCGGCGGCGCGCTCCGATCATGTCGAGCAGATTATCCGACCCGCAATCGATGCCAGAAAGATCGTCCTGTGCGATCGGTTTCTGGATTCATCACGTGTCTATCAGGGCGTTTCAGGGCGGCTCGACAAGGATTTCATGCGCGCGCTCGAAGCCGTCGCCATCAATGGAATGATGCCGGACCTGACGATCATCCTCGATCTCGATCCGACTGAGGGGATGCGCCGAGCCGCAGTCCGCCGTGGTTCGCAGGACGCCGACCGCTACGAGAAGGAAAATCTCGTGCTGCATGAAGAACGACGCGAAGCCTACATCGATATCGCCCGCGCAGAGCCCGCGCGGTGCGTGATCGTCGATGCGGCGCAAAATGAAGCCGCTGTTGCCGACGCGGTTTGGCATCGTGTTGCCAAGGTCCTCTCCCCGTCCGACAGTCTGCTTCAGGTGGCAGATGAGCTTTGAGCGGATAGCGCCAGAGCAATATGACACGATCCCGGACATCCCGGAGCCTGTTGAGCATGGCCATTTCTTTGGTCATCGCGGCGAGGCGGAGGATTTGGCGCGCGCTTATGCAGACGGCAAGTTTCACCACGCGCTTATTCTCTCCGGACCCCGAGGCATTGGAAAGGCTACACTTGCCTTCCGACTTGCCTATCACATCCTTTTCAATCCGGACGCCTCGAAGGCGCCTGCGGCGCTGACCGATGTCGATACGGCGTCGACCCTCTTCCGACTGATGGCGCAAGGCGCGCATCCCTCGCTGCTTCATCTGACGCGGCCCGCCGCTGAACGCGGAACCGGTTTCAAATCCGCCGTCACCGTCGACGAGATCAGGCGAGTCGGACGCTTTCTGTCAATGACGTCGCATGATGGCGGATATCGCGTTGTGATCGTCGATGCCGCCGACGACATGAACCGGAATGCCGCGAACGCGCTTCTGAAAAGCCTCGAGGAGCCGCCGCCGCGCACCCTATTTCTACTGATCGTTCATTCGGTGGGGCGTATGCTTCCAACCATCCGGTCACGTTGCCAACTCGTGAAGCTCAAGCCGCTGGACGAGCGCGCTCTTGGGCAAGCTCTTCAATCCATTTCGCCCGGCACGGATAGCCCAGAAACCCTGATCCGGCGTGCCGGCGGCAGCGTGCGCGACGCACTCTTGATGACGCATTTCGGTGGGCTGGACATTGCAGAAGCGGTTGATGCGCTCGTCTCGGCAACTCGCTTCGATGTCGCCAGTGCCTACAAGATTGCCGACGCAGTCGGTGGCCGTGACGCTACCGTGCAATTTCAGCTTTTCAACGAGCATATCGCGACGATTGCCGAGGCGAGGGCGCGCTCGGCGGGTGAGACTGGTGACCCCGAAGCAGCCGCGCGGCTGGCGGAAGACTGGGCCGCTATCCGTCAGCAAATCGGCGATACCGACACCTACAATCTCGACAAGCGGCAGCACGTCGTCTCCCTGCTCGGCCGTCTTTCCAGCGCGCGCTAAGCTGGCTCCGACTGGTCAAAACCCGGTTCGTGGTCTATGTGACCGCGACACGCATGAAGGACCGAGCAGAGCATGGCCGCCGAGAAATTTTACATTACGACCGCGATTTCCTACCCGAACGGCAAGCCGCATATCGGTCACGCCTATGAATTGATCGCGACAGACGCGCTGGCGCGCTTCCAGCGCCTCGACGGCAAGGACGTCCATTTTCTGACCGGCACCGACGAACACGGCATCAAGATGCTGCAAACGGCGCGCAAGGAAGGCATTACGCCGCGCGAGCTTGCGGATAGGAATTCAAACGAATTCAAAAAGATGGCGCAACTTCTCAATGCGTCGAACGATGACTTCATCCGCACCAGCGAGGAGCGTCACAAGGTTGCTTCTCAGGCTATTTGGCGCGCGATGGAAAAGAACGGCGACATTTACAAGGGCGGATATGCCGGCTGGTATTCCATTCGCGACGAAGCCTATTACGGCGAGGATGAAACGGAAGTTCGAGAGGGCGTGAGATACGGACCGCAAGGATCGCCTGTCGAGTGGGTCGAGGAGGAAAGCTATTTCTTTCGCCTCTCGGCATATCAGGATCGCCTGCTCACGCTGTACGACGAACAGCCTGACTTCGTCGGGCCTGTCGAGCGCCGTAACGAGGTGGTTAGCTTCGTGAAATCAGGCCTGAAGGACCTGTCGATCTCGCGCACGACGTTCGACTGGGGGATTCCAGTTCCCGGTGACGAAAAGCACGTCATGTATGTGTGGGTCGACGCGCTGACGAATTACCTCACCGCAGTCGGTTATCCGGATGAAAACGCGCCACTTTGGGCGCAATGGCCGGCGGACGTTCACGTCATCGGCAAGGACATTACGCGCTTTCACGCCGTTTACTGGCCTGCGTTCCTGATGTCGGCCGGGATCGCGCTTCCAAGGCGCGTTTTTAGCCACGGCTTCGTTTTCAACCGTGGTGAAAAAATGTCGAAGTCGGTCGGAAATGTGGTCGATCCGGCCTCGCTGGTCGAACATTATGGGCTCGATCAGTTGCGCTATTTCCTGCTGCGCGAGGTGCCGTTCGGCCAGGACGGCAATTATAGTCATGAGGCGATCGTTAACCGCACGAATGCCGACCTTGCCAACGACCTTGGAAATCTCGCGCAGCGTTCGCTTTCGATGATCGCCAAGAATTGCGCGGGCAGGGTGCCTTCGCGCGGCGAGCTGACAGCCGTCGATCAGGCGATGCTCGCGCAATCGGTCGAGGCGCTTGATGCCGCTCGCAAGGCCATGGGGCAACAGGCGCTGCATAATGCGCTGGCCGCGATCTTCGCGGTCGTTGCCGAGGCTAACCGTTACTTTGCCGGTCAGGAACCGTGGGCGTTGCGCAAATCCGACCCTGCGCGCATGGAAACGGTACTCTACACGACAGCCGAATTGCTGCGTCGGGTTGCCATTTTGTGTCTGGCCTTCATTCCGCAATCGGCCGAGAAATTGCTCGACCTGCTCGGTGTGTCGGAAAGGGACCGTCAATTCGCGAAGCTGGCCGATGGTTGGCTGGGCGAGGGGATGGAATTGCCGGTGCCCCAGGGAATTTTCCCGCGATACGTGGAGAGCGAGGCCACGAACGCGTGAAAATGCTCGTCGATAGCCACTGCCATCTCGATTTTCCCGAGTTCGAGAGCGAACGCGACGCGATCATCGAGCGGGCACGCGAAGCCGGCGTCGAGCGTATGGTGACGATCTCGACGCGTGTGCGCCGTTTCGATCAGGTGCGCGCCATCGCCGAGGCGCATGACGGGGTCTATTGTTCTGTTGGCACGCATCCGCACAATGCTCACGAGGAACTCGACGTCTCTACCGACGATCTCGTGTCTCTTAGCTCACATCCCAAAGTGGTCGCCATCGGCGAAGCGGGTCTCGATTACCATTACGACAAATCGCCGCGAGACGCTCAAGCTGAGGGCTTTCGCAATCATATCGCTGCTGCTCGTATTACCGGTTTGCCGCTGATCATCCACGCTCGGTCGGCCGATTCCGACATGGCGACTATCTTGGAAGACGAATCGAAAAACAGCGCGTTTCCCTTTGTTCTACATTGCTTTTCGTCGGGCGCGGAGCTCGCAAGAACGGGCGTCGCGCTGGGCGGATATGTATCTTTTTCCGGGATTTTGACATTTCGGAATTCGGAGGACATTCGCAAGATTGCGAGGCAGGTTCCGCATGATCGACTGCTGGTGGAAACGGACGCGCCGTTTCTCGCACCGGTCCCGTATCGCGGCAAGCGCAATGAGCCGTCCTTTGTCGCGCGTACGGCGGCCGTTCTGGCCGATACGATTGGGATCAGCGATGAAGATATCCGAACGCTAACGACCGACAACTTTTTTCGGCTCTTTTCGAAGATGCCGCGGCCGCAATGAGCGATCGCTATCGCTTCACGATTCTCGGATGCGGCTCGTCGCCCGGTGTGCCGCGCATCACGGGCGACTGGGGCAATTGCGATCCGTCCAATCCTAAAAATCGGCGTAGCCGTGCCGCCGCCATGGTGGAACGGATCGGTTCGGCAGGTGTGACGCGCGTCGTGATCGACACAGGTCCTGATTTTCGAAGCCAGATGATCAGTGCGCGCGTCGATAGTCTGGACGCGACGGTTTATACGCATCCGCATGCCGATCACATTCACGGCGTCGACGATTTGCGCGGATTTGCACTCGTGCAACGCCGACGCATGGACATATATGCCGACACCTCGACGCTTGAGCGACTGATAGAATCATTCCGCTATTGCTTCGAAACACCGCCCGGAAGTGCCTATCCGCCGATCCTGACGCCGCATGTAATCGCTCATGACGAGCCGTTCCATATAGATGGAGCTGGCGGACCGATCGAGTTTACGCCATTGCCGCAACTCCACGGTGATATTGTCTCGCTCGGCTTTCGCATCGGCCCGCTGGCCTATTGTTCCGATGTCAGTGATTTGCCTGATGCAACGGTTGCAAAGCTTGTAGGGTTGGAGGTGCTGATCGTCGACGCGCTTCAATACAAAACCCATCCAAGCCATTTTTCTCTCGGACAGGCATTGGAGTGGATCGACAGGTTGAAGCCGGAACGTGCGGTGCTAACCCACATGCACATACCGCTGGATTACGAGACCGTGCAAAAGGAAACGCCAGGCAATGTCGAGCCTGCCTATGACGGTATGGTCATCGATTTTCAAATCTGACCACACATTATAGTTCCATAATCCATCTTATGCGACTGATGTGTCGCATCTTGCGTTGCCGATTGCGTATTGGGAATTCGCTCCCCGCTATGAAATCGATGCGGGTGCTTATGGGCGTCGTAAAATCATCAGGCATCCGGCTAACGCCAGTTGAAACATAAAAAGACCGCCGGCTTGCGGCGGTCTTTTGAGCTCCAGTGAAGCGAACGGTGCAGCGACCCTTCGTCGAAATCAGAATGGAATTTCGTCGTCCATATCGCGGCCGTAGCCGCCACCGCCAGAACCGCCACGGCTGCCGCGATCGTCCGACGGCCCGGACTGTCCAAAGTCGCTGCGGCCGCCGCCGGAATAATTGCCGCCGCCACCGCCATAGCCGACCTGACCCTGATCGCCACCCTGCCCGCGCGAATCCAGCATCTGGAGTTCGCCACGGAATTTCTGCAGCACGATCTCGGTCGTATATCGCTCGACGCCGTCTTTTTCCCATTTCCGGGTTTGCAGCGCGCCTTCGATATAAACCTTCATGCCTTTTCTCAGATATTGCTCCGCGACCTTGGCAAGGTTGTCGTTGAAGATAACGACCTGGTGCCATTCCGTCTTTTCGCGGCGCTCGCCCGAGTTTTTATCGCGCCAGCTTTCCGACGTCGCAATGCGCAGATTTACGACCGGATCGCCGGAGTTCAGGCGGCGGGTTTCCGGATCGGCTCCCAGATTTCCCACCAGGATGACCTTGTTGACACTGCCTGCCATATCGCTCTCCAAAAACGCGTGATCGATTGTCGGGCCGCAACATAGGACATGCCGACCTTGGTCGCCTGCCGCAAATTATCTTGGTCCACAACAATAATGTTCCATATTTGTTCTAATTCGGTATAACTGGAAAATCAACCCGACCCGAAACAGTGTTCGTCCGCAGACAAAGGCCCTTGACCGTTAAGGTTCAAGGGCCACTGAGCCGTTCGATGACGGTGTTATCTATACTGGATTTTCGAAAGCGGCTTGACGCCGTTCGATAATTGTCTGGAATTTTGATCAATCGCCGAGTGTTTTTCGGCGCGATTGCATCGTGGCAATCAGAGTATGTCCGGTGGAGTCATGCCTCACCTCATGCTTTGTCGCGGACGCCTACAAGAAGCCGACTTTCATACCGTGCGCCCGACATTCCCTTGCGTCAATTACAAATTGATTGTCAGGAGCATGTTCATTATTCGTTCTTTTCACTTGAAAGCATGGCGGAAAAGGCTGAAAAGCGCTTGATCGACAGCGCGCCCTCGACTGCTGCGCGTGAATACCTACATGTGCGGCTTGCCGGACAGCTTACGGTCCGGTTTCGCAATCAAGAGGCGGCGTTCGGCCCATGGCGGACCACAAGTTCATTTCCGTGCGCGGCGCGCGCGAGCACAATCTAAAAAATGTCGATCTCGACCTGCCGCGCGACAGCCTGATCGTGATGACGGGCCTGTCGGGGTCCGGCAAGTCCTCGCTCGCCTTCGATACGATCTATGCAGAGGGCCAGCGCCGTTATGTCGAAAGCCTGTCGGCCTACGCGCGCCAATTCCTCGAGATGATGCAGAAGCCGGACGTCGATCAGATCGACGGTCTGTCGCCGGCCATCTCGATCGAGCAGAAAACGACCTCGAAGAACCCCCGCTCGACCGTCGGCACGGTCACCGAAATCTATGACTATATGCGCCTCCTGTTCGCGCGCGTCGGCGTCCCCTACTCGCCAGCGACGGGTCTGCCGATCGAGAGCCAGACGGTCAGCCAGATGGTCGATCGTGTTCTGGCGCTCGACGAAGGCACGCGGCTTTATATTCTCGCGCCGATCGTGCGCGGGCGCAAAGGCGAATACCGCAAGGAACTTGCCGAATTGATGAAGAAGGGCTTCCAGCGCGTGAAGGTGGACGGCGCTTTCTACGAGATCGCCGACGTGCCTGCGCTCGACAAAAAGTACAAGCACGATATCGATGTTGTCGTGGACCGTGTCGTGGTTCGCGCCGACCTCGGGACGCGGTTGGCGGATTCGATGGAAACCGCGCTGCGGCTAGCGGATGGCCTTGCCATCGCCGAGTTCGCCGACAAGCCGCTCGGCGCGGAAATGACCGGGGCGGACGCCGTCAACAAGTCGAAGAACGAGACGCATGAGCGGATACTGTTCTCCGAAAAGTTCGCCTGTCCGGTGTCTGGATTCACGATCCCGGAGATCGAGCCGCGGCTGTTTTCCTTCAACAATCCATTCGGCGCGTGTCCGACCTGCGATGGTCTTGGGCATCAGCAGGCGATCGATCCGTCGCTGATCGTGCCGGAAGAGCATGTCTCCCTGCGCGAGGGCGCGGTCGCGCCGTGGGCGAAATCGTCGTCGCCTTACTACGTCCAGACCTTGGAGGGACTCGGCAAGGCATACGGTTTCAAGATCGGCGACCGTTGGCGCGACCTGCCGGACGAAGCGAAGAACGCGATCCTGCACGGCACCGGCACGCGCAAGATCGATTTTTCCTATGATGACGGCATGCGCAGCTACAAGACGTCGAAGACGTTCGAGGGCGTGATCACCAATCTGCAGCGGCGCTGGAAAGAGACGGAATCGGCCTGGATGCGCGAGGAGATCGAGCGCTTCATGTCGGCAACCCCCTGCCCGGCTTGCAATGGCTATCGGTTGAAGCCTGAGGCGCTGGCGGTCAAGATCGATGGCCTTCACATCGGTGAAGTGACCGCAATGTCGATCCGGAACGCGGTGGGCTGGTTCGAGGAGTTGCCCGCGTCCTTCAATGCAAAGCAGGCAGAGATCGCCGTTCGCATCCTGAAGGAAATTCGCGAGAGGCTGCGCTTTTTGAACGATGTCGGGCTCGATTATCTGACTATGTCGCGAAACTCCGGCACACTGTCGGGCGGTGAAAGCCAGCGCATCCGGCTGGCCTCGCAGATCGGGTCGGGATTGACCGGCGTGCTCTACGTACTCGACGAGCCGTCAATCGGTCTCCATCAGCGCGACAACGCGCGCCTGCTCGATACGCTGAAGCATCTGCGCGACCTCGGCAACACGGTCATCGTGGTTGAGCACGACGAAGACGCGATCCTGCAAGCCGACCACGTCGTCGATATCGGTCCGGCAGCCGGCATCCACGGCGGGCGCGTGATCGCAGAAGGCAAACCAGCCGATGTCATGGCGAATCCGAACTCGCTGACAGGTCAATATCTGTCGGGTGGGATGGGAATTGAGTTGCCGGCCGAACGGCGCAAGGCAAAAAAGAGCAAGCGGATTAAGGTCGTCGGTGCGCGCGGCAACAATCTGCGCAATGTCACGGCCGAAATCCCGCTTGGCACCTTTACTGCCGTCACCGGCGTTTCGGGCGGCGGCAAGTCAACCTTCCTGATCGAGACGCTTTTCAAGGCTGCGTCGCGCCGCATCATGGGATCGCGCGAACATCCTTCCGAGCATGACCGTATCGAGGGGCTCGAATTTCTCGACAAGGTCATCGATATCGACCAGTCACCGATCGGGCGCACGCCGCGCTCCAATCCGGCGACCTATACGGGCGCGTTTACGCCGATCCGCGATTGGTTTGCCGGCCTGCCGGAAGCCAAGGCGCGCGGTTATCAGCCTGGGCGCTTTTCCTTCAACGTGAAGGGCGGTCGCTGCGAGGCCTGCCAAGGCGACGGCGTCATCAAGATCGAGATGCACTTCTTGCCGGACGTTTACGTGACCTGCGATGTTTGTCACGGCAAGCGCTACAACCGCGAAACGCTGGATGTGACGTTCAAGACCAAGTCGATCGCCGATGTGCTCGACATGACGGTCGAGGAAGGCGTCGAATTCTTCGCAGCCGTGCCTGCCGTGCGCGACAAACTTGCTACCCTGAAAAAGGTCGGGCTAGGCTATATCAAGATCGGCCAGCAGGCGACGACGCTATCGGGCGGCGAAGCGCAGCGCATCAAGCTGGCCAAGGAACTGTCGCGCAAGGCGACGGGCAAGACGCTTTATATCCTCGACGAGCCGACGACGGGCCTGCATTTCCACGATGTCGCCAAGCTTTTGGAAGTGCTGCACGAACTCGTCGACCAGGGCAACACGGTTGTCGTCATCGAGCACAATCTGGAGGTCATCAAGACTGCCGATTGGGTTCTCGACCTCGGCCCGGAAGGTGGCGACGGCGGGGGACAGCTTGTGGCGTCCGGGACGCCCGAAGATGTCGTTGCCGAACCGAAAAGTTACACGGGACAGTTCCTGAAAGAACTTCTGGAGCGTCGGCCGGGCCAGAAACGCGAGGCTGCGGAATGAGCGAAAGCGGCACGATCCGCGCGGGAATGGGCGGCTGGACGTTCGAGCCCTGGGACACGACCTTTTATCCCGACAAGCTTGCGAAGGCGAAGCAGCTTCGCTATGCGTCCCGGCAGGTGAAGACGATCGAGGTCAACGGCACCTACTACTCGACCTTTAAACCCGCGACGTTCGCCAAATGGGCCGCAGACACGCCGGACGATTTCGTCTTTTCGCTAAAGGCAATTCGCTTTTCGACCAATCGACGTGTGCTCGCTGAAGCGGGCGAGTCCGTGCAACGTTTTCTCGATTCAGGCGTGGCGGAACTGGGGTCGAAGCTCGGGCCCATCCTTTGGCAGTTCGCGCCGACCAAGAAGTTCGATGCCGACGATTTCGAGGGATTTTTGAAGGTTCTGCCAGAAAAGCAGAATGGCGTGAAGCTGCGTCACGCGCTGGAAGTCCGAAACGATAAATTCGCCGCTCCCGAATTCGTTGGGTTGGCACGCAAGTACGGCGCATCTATCGTTTACGCGCATCATGAAAAATACCCGGAGATCGCCGACGTCACCGGCGACTTCGTCTATGCCCGCTTGCAGCGCGGGAGCGATGAGAACCCCGATTGTTATCCTGCCAAAGACCTCGACAAATGGGCGGAACGGGTGGCGGATTGGGCAAAGGGGGCCTTGCCGGACGACCTGTCTCTCACGGATACGGATCATAAGGCCGAACTGAAGCCACGCGACGTGTTCGTCTACTTTATCACCGAAGGCAAGGAGCGCGCTCCGCATGGCGCGATGGCGCTACAAACCCGGGTCGATTCATAGAAGTTCGCGCAGAATCTGCGGCAGGAGAGCGGGCAAATCGTCTGCGATCAGACCGTGGCCAAACCGGTTGCCGGCTTCGGCGTGAATCCACACTGCCGCGCAGGCGGCCTCGAATGCCGGCATCCCCTGTCCCGCAAGCCCGGCCACGATGCCGGCAAGCACGTCTCCCGATCCCGCAGTCGCAAGCCACGGTGACCCGTTTGCATTGATGGCGGCGCGTCCATCAGGAGCTGCGATGACGGTGTCTGGTCCTTTGTAAACGATAATCGCATCAGCCCGCTTTGCGGCCTGTCGGGCGCGTTCCAGTTTGGACCCATCCTGGATGTCCGGGAATAGCCGGCGGAACTCGCCTTCATGCGGTGTCAGAACCACCGTCGAAGCCGACCGTCCCACCATGGAAAACAACGTCTCAGGCATTTCCTCGAAGGAGGTCAGCGCGTCTGCGTCGAGAATAACGGACATCTCACTTTCGTGGCTCAGTATGGCTGCCGCAAATGCGCGTGCGCGCTCGCCGATTCCGAAAGCTGGCCCGATCACGCAAGCACTGGGCTGCCGGCTGACGAGAAGCTTCCTTAGATCATCGATTTCCTCCGTTTCGACCAGCATCGTCGAGGTCAGGTGTGCTGCGTTGATGTCTAGTGCGTCTTGCGGCGATCCGAGTGTTACCGCCCCTGCTCCGCTGCGCGCTGCAGCCATGGCGGAAAGCCTTGCAGCTCCCGTCTGATGGCGCGGCCCCGACAGCATAAGCACATGTCCACGCCGATATTTATGGGCATCCGCGGCCGGCCGGGAAAGCTGATCCGTCCATAGCGCCGGATTGTTCTGCCATGTTCGGCACTGGACGGTCTTCACATGTCTGTCCTCTATGCCGATATGGGCGACCGTAAGTCGGCCACATAGTGCGCGGCCGGGGTACAGCAGATGGCCCGGCTTCATGCGAGCAAAGGTCACCGTTTCGGTGGCCTGAAATGCATTGCCGAAATCCGCACCACTGTCGCCCGATACGCCAGATGGCAGATCGACGGCGAGCACTGCATTTTCTGCCGCCGCAATACGCGTCGCGATTTCGGCCACCATGTCGGGCAGTTTTCGCGATAAACCTGCTCCGAACAACGCGTCGATGACCAGCGCGCCGGGAGATGGAGCGAAATCTTCCAGCTCTTTGGGCCGTATCGGGCATTCTTTTAAAGCCCGGCTGGCATCTGTTCCCGGCACTGGTGTTCCGAACACCCATATACGGACGTTCCAACCCGTTTCGGCCAGAAGCCGGGCCACGACATATCCGTCGCCGCCATTGTTGCCGGGCCCACACAAAACGTCGGCCCCCGTCGCATCCGGAAAGGACGTCAGGGCTGCGCGCAATACGGCCGCCCCTGCCCTCAGCATCAGGCTGTAGCTGCCTTCCGGATCGCCAGCTGCTGTTTGGTCGACGATCGCCATTTCTGCAGGATTAAGGATTTCATCTGGCTTGATCATTAGTGCCTATTTTTCGTGCAAATGGCGCATTATTTGTGCTGTTTGATTTGTAGGGCTGCTTGACCTGAGCCACCTGCTCGTTTGTCCCAATCGTTCCCCACCCGTGGCAGGCGCACTAGTCTGCGAACAACGCGAAAAAGCGAAAATCCAACGCAAATTTCTGAAAAACTGGCATGAACCATGCTTACTCTAGGGTGAAACGGGACTGAATGCCCCGTTTTTAGCTTATCGGAGGCCACATTCGCATGAAAAAGATCGAAGCGATCATCAAGCCTTTCAAGCTCGATGAGGTGAAGGAAGCCCTTCAGGACGTGGGGCTGCAAGGCATCACCGTAACCGAAGCGAAAGGCTTTGGCCGACAAAAGGGGCACACCGAACTCTATCGGGGCGCGGAGTACGTCGTCGATTTCCTTCCCAAGGTGAAAATCGAAGTCGTTCTGGGCGACGATCAGGTGGAGCAGGCGATCGAGGCTATCCGCAAGGCGGCCCAGACGGGGCGAATCGGCGACGGAAAGATTTTCGTCTCCAGCGTCGAGGAAGTCGTACGTATCCGGACCGGGGAAACGGGCGTCGACGCGATATAGCGCGAAGAGCCCCTAAACTTTTTTACTGCCAACTACAGGGAAAAAATAAATGACCACAGCAAATGACATCCTGAAGCGGATCAAGGACGAGGACGTCAAATTCGTCGACCTGCGCTTTACCGACCCGAAGGGCAAGTGGCAGCACGTCACGATGGACGTCGTCGCCGTTGATGAAGACATGTTCGCCGACGGTGTCATGTTCGACGGATCGTCCATCGGTGGCTGGAAGGCCATCAATGAGTCCGACATGGTTCTCATGCCCGACACCGAAACGGCCCATATGGATCCGTTCTTCGCGCAGTCGACCATGGTCATCGTCTGCGACATTCTCGATCCGGTCTCCGGCGAGGCTTATAACCGCGATCCGCGCGGCACGGCCAAGAAGGCCGAGGCGTTCCTGCGTTCGGAAGGCATCGGCGACGAGGTTTTCGTTGGTCCGGAAGCCGAGTTCTTCGTCTTCGACGACGTCAAGTACAAGGCCGATCCGTACAACACCGGCTTCAAGCTCGATTCGACGGAATTGCCCTCGAACGACGATGCCGATTACGAGACCGGTAACCTCGGCCACCGCCCGCGCGTCAAGGGCGGCTACTTCCCGGTCCCGCCGATCGATTCGCTGCAGGACATGCGTTCCGAAATGCTTTCGGTTATGTCGGAAATGGGCGTCGTCGTTGAAAAGCATCACCATGAAGTTGCCGCAGCCCAGCACGAACTCGGTATCAAGTTCGACACGCTGACCCGCAACGCCGACAAGATGCAGATCTACAAATATGTGATCCATCAGGTTGCCAATGCTTACGGCAAGACGGCGACGTTCATGCCGAAGCCGATCTATGGCGATAACGGTTCGGGTATGCACGTTCACCAGTCGATCTGGAAGGGCGGCAAGCCGACCTTCGCAGGCAACGAATATGCCGGTTTGTCGGAAAGCTGCCTCTTCTACATCGGCGGCATCATCAAGCATGCCAAGGCGCTCAATGCCTTCACGAACCCGTCGACCAACTCCTACAAGCGTCTGGTTCCCGGCTTCGAAGCTCCTGTCCTGCTTGCCTATTCGGCACGCAACCGTTCGGCTTCCTGCCGTATTCCGTTCGGCAACTCGCCGAAGGCAAAGCGCGTGGAAGTTCGCTTCCCCGATCCGACGGCGAACCCGTATCTTGCTTTCGCCGCGATGCTGATGGCCGGCCTCGACGGTATCAAGAACAAGATCCATCCGGGCCAGGCGATGGACAAGGATCTTTACGATCTGCCGCCGAAGGAGCTGAAGAAGATCCCGACCGTGTGTGCGTCGCTGCGCGAAGCGCTCCAGTCGCTCGACAAGGATCGCGGCTTCCTGAAGGCCGGCGGCGTCTTCGACGACGACCAGATCGACGCCTATATCGAGTTGAAGATGGCCGAGGTTCTGCGTTTCGAAATGACGCCGCACCCGATCGAGTTCGACATGTACTACTCGGTCTGATCCGGATCGGATATCTAAGGAAAAGGGCGGCTTCGAGCCGCCCTTTTTTAATGCCGTTTGATCAGTTCCAGCTGCGATGTCGCTGGGCGATGGTCGTCAGAACCGCTTCGGCACCGATATCGCCCGCCGGTCTTTCCGTGTGGAGCCGCTGCGCGATGATGTCGAAGCCGTGCAATTGCGTCGAACGTGCCGGTGTTGCCGCCCAGATCTGCTCTATCGCGCGCGCCAGAAAGGCGGGCCGCACATACTCGTTGTAATATTCAGGAACCACCGGCCAGTCCGCGATCAGGTTGGGCAGTGACGCGGACCACACCGTCACGTATCGCATCAATGCGCGCCAAAACGCATCCGTTTTGTAGCAGGCAAGGAGGGGAACACGCGCAAGCGCCAGTTCAAGTGTGACGGTTCCCGAAGCCGCAAGCGCCGCGTCAGCGCGCCCGAATGCAGCGTATTTCTCGTTTGCATCGACATGAACGCGCGTTGGAACCGGCCATTCGGCAATCGCCTCGTGGACGAGCGCGGCTACCTTTGGCACCGTTGCAATGTCGATTTCGAACCGGTTGCCCCGTGCCGCGAGTTCCCTGATCGTTTCACCAAAGGGACCGATCAGGCTTTTAACCTCGGAACGGCGCGATCCGGGAAGGAGCAGAAGCGATTTCACGCCCCATGACGGTTCTCCCCGTGTCATCTGCGCAGCCGCCGCTTGTTGAAGCCCCGCGTCACGCGTCAGGCGATGTCCAACGAAGGTGCCGTCCGGCCCACCCAGACGTTGCAACTCCGCCGGCTCGAACGGCAGCAGGCAAAGCACATGATCGACATATGGCTTCATCTCGGCCGCCCGTCCGGGGCGCCAGGCCCAGACGCTTGGACACACATAATGAACGGTCGGCACGTCCGGCAGGATCGCGCGCACCTTGCGTGCGACGCGCAACGAGAATTCGGGACTGTCGATCGTAATGAGGCAATCGGGCCGCTCCGCAGCGATCGAGCGTGCGGTCTGATTGAGGCGACCAATTAGCCGAGGCAGATCGCGCAGCACTGCCGTTACGCCCATGAGAGCGATTTGCGATGCATCGAACAGGGAGTGCAGCCCCCTCGCCTCCAGATGCCGCCCGCCGACACCGACGAGTTCGATCGGCCGGCCCGTATGCTTCGCGATGGCGTCAATGAGATCGAGCCCGAGCAAATCGCCGGACTCTTCCCCCGCCACGATGGCGATCTTCAATGGCTGCATCGTCAAGCGTCGCCTTCCATGCCGTAGATGAAGAGTCCACGCTGCTTTGCGCGATCCATCGTCGATGCGCAATCGAGAATGAAGGCACGGTTTGCATCGATCGCGATACCTGTCAGACCGGCCGCAAATGCGGCCTCGACCGTATCGGGGCCGATGGCCGGCAGGTCAGCCCGCAATTCCTGTCCGGGCTTCGCGCATTTGACCAGCACACCGCCTGTGCGCCCTGCGAGTCGACCGTGACCGCGCATGGCAGCAACGCGCTCCAGCAGGCCCTCCGTTCCCTCGATCCCTTCCAGCGCGATCGCGCGGCCCCCGATCGCGATCGCAGCCTGCCCGATATCGAGCGCGCCGATTGCGCGTGCCGCTTCAGCAGCGGCGCGTATATCGCGCATCTCGTTTTTACCCGGCGCGGCGCCAACGATTGTCCCTGCCCCGGCCAGAAGATCGGGAACGATTTCATGCGCACCGACGACCTTTATGCCATGGGCTTCCAGATGTCCGATGATCGTGCGCAAGAGCACATCGTCTCCCGAGCTCAGCGCTTTCGCCAGATGCGGGAGCAGGCCGAGCAACGACCATGTCCAGATCACATTTCGCAGTGCGGGACGGCGCGCGACACCGCCCGCCATGATCAGCCGGCCGACATTCGCCGACTTCAGGAGTGGAATGAGCGTGCCGAAATCTTCAAGCCGCACATGAACGTGCTCATGATCGCGATAAATGGCAAGATCGTCCGCCTCTCCATCTATCAGAACCAGATAAGGGCTTATGTCCTGACGGCCGAGACTTTCGAGAATTTCGACCGGCAGACGACCGCTGCCGACGATCAGACCGAGGCGTCCTGCCTCACTCGTCTTCATCGACGCCGACGCCGCGGTCGGCTGGCATTGTGAAATGCCGCTTTCCACTCACTTGCAGGAAAGACAGGATATCGGCGACCGCTGCCGAGCCGGCATATTGCTCCGCTGCCAGCGGGATCATATCGGACAGCGGCCGACCGGAGGAAAACAGGAGCTTGTACGCTGCGCGCAACGCCAGAAGGTCGGCGCGCGAATAGCCGGATCGTTTGATCCCGATGACGTTCAATCCCCGCAGTTTTGCGCGGTCACCGGTCACCATACCATAGGGAATGACGTCCCGCTCCACGCCGGACAGACCGCCGATAAACGCGTGGTGTCCAATGCGCACGAACTGGTGCACGGCCGACAGTCCGCCGAACGTGACGAAATCGCCCACTTCGCAGTGACCGCCGAGGACCGCACCATTCGCCATGGTGACATTGTCGCCGATGACGCAATCATGTGCGACGTGCGACTGTGCCATGAAGTAACCATTCGATCCGATGGTCGTCGCACCGGTCGAACTGTCCGTGCCGACGTTGAACGTCACGCCTTCGCGGATAAGGCAGTTGGCGCCGACGCTCAATGTCGTCCGACCGCCTTTGTGGCGCACGCTTTGCGGCGCGCCACCGAGGACGGCGTTCGGAAAAATACGGCACTCGGCTCCGATGGTCGTTGCTCCGAGCACCGTGACATGGCCGACCATGTTCACGCGGTCGCCGATCACAGTTTCCGGGCCGATGTGGCAGAAAGGGCCGATGTGGACGCCGACACCAAGTTTGGCGCCCGGCTCTACCACTGCGGCCGGATGAATGAATGTTTCGCCCTGCATTGCGTCAGCCCTGCTTGGGCGACATCATCGCTGAAATCTCGGCTTCCGCGACCTTTGCGCCTTCAACCTTCGCCTCGCAGGCAAATCGCCAGATATTGCCGCGCTGCTTAAGCTTTCTGACGTGAAGCTCCAGCCTGTCGCCCGGAACGACCGGCTTGCGGAATTTCGCGCCGTCGATGGTCATGAAATAGACGAGCGGTGGTGCAGACCCGCCGGCATTGTGGGCGCAGATCGCACCGGCCGTCTGGGCCATAGCCTCGACGATGAGGACGCCCGGCATCACCGGCTGTTCGGGGAAATGGCCGGTGAAATGCGGCTCGTTCATCGTGACGTTCTTGATGCCAACCGCCGACTCGTCGCCCTGAATTTCGACGATCCGGTCGATCAGCAGAAAGGGATAGCGATGTGGCAGCAGCTTCAACAGGTCCTGAACATTCAACCTGTCGAGCGTCGTCATAGCGGTTTCAGTCATCGTCGCCTTCCCTGATCTTGCGTGAGCCGGAAACGAGTTTTCGGATATAGGTGACTTCGCGGAAAAAATCCTTCATCGGCTGGGCAGGCATGCCGCCCCACCGCCCGCCATCGGGAACGTCGTGCATGACGCCGCTTGCGGCGGCTACGGCAGCGCCCGATCCGATCGTGACGTGATCGGCAAGTCCAACACGCCCGCCCAGCATGACGTAGTCGCCGAGTGTTACGGAGCCGGACAGTCCGCTATGGCCTGCAATGACACAGCCCCGACCAATCCTTACGTTATGAGCGATCTGGACCAGATTATCGATCTTCGTGCCTTCGCCGATAACCGTGTCGGATAGCGCGCCGCGATCGATGGTCGTATTTGCGCCGATCTCGACATCGTCCTGGATGATCACACGGCCGATCTGCGGCATCTTTTCAGGCCCACGCGGGCCTGTGACGAAGCCAAAACCGTCCTGGCCGATCTGCGCGCCGCCATAAACGAACACGCGGTTGCCAAGTAGTGCATACTGCACCGTCGCGTTTGGGCCGATATAGCAGTCGCGGCCGACGCGGCAATTTCGTCCGATGACGGCGTTCGAAGCAATGACCGTACCGGAACCGATTTCCGCCCCTGCGCCGATGACGGCTCCCGGCTCGATTATGGCACCGGTTTCGACCTTGGCGGACGGGTCGACATAGGCCCGGTCCGAAATGCCCGTTTCTGATGTAAGCGGCGCAGGCCGAACGGCCGTTGGGAACAGCAAGCGACCCACGGTCGCAAAAGCGTATTGCGGCTTCTTTGAAATCAGAACGGCGATGCCGGACGGAGCCTGGTCGGCAATATCGACCGTGCACAAAACTGCGGTCGCCTTGAGCCCGGCCATGTGATGTGCGTTGCGCTTACCATCGACAAAGACCAGTGCTCCCTCGCCCGCGTCGGTGAGAGAGGTGATACGTTCAACCGGCGTTTGCGCATAAGCGGCATTGGCGAGATCGGCACCTGTCAGTGCCGCGATCTCGCCAACCGTGAAGGTTTTTGCCGGCTCAAAGAAGAGCGGATCAGTCATTCATGCCTGCACTTTCGGGGCGTTTTGCGCCCCGAAAGCTCTAAAGTCCCTAGAAACGCGTGGACATGCCGAAGCTGAAGTTCTGGACGTCGTCCGAATCTTCCTTGGCAACCGGCACTGCGTAATCGACACGGATCGGACCGAAGGGCGAGGCCCACATCAGGCCGACGCCGACCGAAGCGCGCAGAGCCGACGCGTCACCGAGCACGTTGAAGTCAGGCCCACCACTGCGGTTCTCCGTAACCGAATTCGGCACACCGTAAAGCGTTGCCGCATCCGCAAAAACGGCGCCACGGAAACCGAGGCTCTCCGGAATGCCCGGGATCGGGAACTGCGCTTCAGCCGATGCGTGGAAATAGGTCGTGCCGCCGATATGGTCGATCCGGCCGTTATCAGCAAGCGAGTAAGCACCCATGCCATTGAAGTCGAAGCCGCGAATGATGCGGTCGTTCGAACGGAACAGGTCGAACACACGAAGGCCGTCATCGCCGAAGCCTTCGACATGGCCTGCGCCACCGGTCAGGACGCCGACGAGATCGAGTTCTTCGGACAGCGTATGATAGTAGCTGCCGCGCGCGGTAAATTTCACCCACTGCGCGTCGCCACCAAGACCAGCGACTTCAGTCGTGAAGGTCGAGTAGATGCCGCTGCGCGGGTTCTGCATGTTGTCGATCGTGTTGAACACGAGGCCGGCACTGACCGAGGACTTGCGCCATGGGCTTTGATTGACGATCGCATCCTGCAGGATCGGCGAGATGTTCAACGCGCAGTCTGGGGGCAGAACACCGCCGATCGGCTCACAGCCATTGCGGAAGTCGTATTCTTCCTGCGTGTAGTTATACGCGAACTGCGTGCTCAGCGCCTCCGTGATCGGCAGACCGAAACGGATCGTGCCGCCGGTCGCTTCGCTCTCGTAATTGTCGAAGCGGCGCGTGTTGCGGAAGATATCAAAGCCCGCAGAAATGCGGCGTCCAAGGAAGTAAGGCTCGGTGAAGGACAGCGCGATGTCGCGCGAGTCACGACCGCCACCTGCTGAAAGACGGATGAACTGACCACGGCCGAGGAAATTGCGCTCCTGAACCGATCCTTCCAGCGAGAAGCCGGCACCACGGTTGTTCGTCTCACCGGTCGAGTAACCGGCACCGATGGAGAACTCACCCGTCGGCTTCTCGACGACCTCGACGATCATCACGACCTGATCGGGCTGCGAGCCCGGAGCCGTTGCGATGTTCACGGTTTCGAAGTAGTCGAGGCGTTCGATGCGGCGGCGCGCGCGCTGGACGAGAACCTGATTGAAGGCGTCGCCCTCGCTCAGATCGAATTCGCGTCGGATGACATAATCGCGCGTTCGCGTGTTGCCACGGATTTCGATGCGTTCGATGTAGGCGCGCGGACCTTCGTCGATCACATAGGTGACGTCGATCGTGCGGTTTTCGAAGTTGCGGTTGCCGCGCGGGGTGACCTGCGCAAACGCATAACCGGAGCCTGCCACGTCTTCCGTCAGACCGACAATGGAGGTTTCGACGTTCTGGGCGCTGTAGACGCGACCTTCACGTGTGTCGAGGCTGCGCTGATACGCTTCAGTTTCGACACCTGGAACGGTGCTCTCGACGGCGATGTTGCCGAACGTATAGCGCTCGCCTTCGTCGATCGTGAAGACGATCGAATATTCGTTCGTCTGCTCGTTCAACTGGCCGTCGGCCGACAGGATGCGGAAATCGGCGTAGCCGCGATTGAAGTAGAAGCGACGGAGCGCTTCTTCGTCGGCGCGCAGGCGATTGTCGTCATAGATGTCGTTGCGCGTCAGCCAGGACAGGAAGTTCGACTGTTTGGTCGCGATGATGTCGCGCAGACGGCCGTCGCTGAACGCTTCGTTGCCTTCGAACGTGATCGATCCGATCTTCGTGCGGCCGCCCTCGTCGATCTGATAGACGACGTTGAGGCGATTCTCGCCCAAGTCGACGGTCTGCGCCGTCACGGTCGTGTTTTCACGGCCGACCCGCGCATAAGCCTGACGGATCGCCTCCATGTCGGAGTTCATCGCATCCGCGGAATAGGCGCCGCGCGGACGAAGCTGGACTGCGGCGGTCAGCGCATCGTCCTTGACGCGCCGGTTGCCCTGGAAAATCACCTGATTGACGATCGAATATTCCGAGACCTCGACAACCAGTGTCGAACCGCTCTGATTGATCCGTACGTCGGAGAACAGGCGCGTCTCGAAAAGGCGAACGACAGCCGCATTGATGTCTGCGTTGCTGAACTGCTGACCGGGCTGGATGCCAAGGTTGCCGATGATGGTCTCGTTACTGACGCGCTGGTTGCCACGCACCTCGATCCTGTTCACGACGGCGGCGTAGGCCGAATTCGTCGCAGCCAGTTGAGCCGTTACCGATCCGGTTACGACGATCGCTGCAGAAAGTGCAATCGCCGACGCGGCGCTCTTGAAACTCGAAGCTGCCTTCATTTGGCTTACAAACCTTTGTTCTCGTTGTCCCCGTGCCGAGAATGGACCGGACTAGCCGCAAAACTCCGTACGGTATTAACCGGATTTTCCCTACAAGCAAGGCTGCCGGTTAATTTGCATTTACTAAGTCCGAAAGCGTGGCATTCGCGTCACGCCAATCGTCCCGCATGGTAAATGGAGTTTGAATTTCGCCGGATTTGCGATCCTGGCGGTCCTCAGCATCCAAAAATATCGTTCCAGAAAACGAACGCCATGAAGGCGAGCACCGCAAGCATCCCGACCTTGTAGAAACCCTCCATCACGCGTTCGGAAACCGGGCGGCCCCGAACGGCTTCAGCGGCATAGAAGACCAAATGCCCCCCGTCCAGTGGGGGGATGGGAAGAAGGTTGAGAAAACCTATCCCGACCGACAAAAGCGCGATGAGCTGGACGAGCCACATCGGCCCCAGCGCAGCGGCCTGCCCCGACATTTCCGCGATGCGTACCGGTCCGCCAAGCTGGCACCTGTCCTCGCGCCCGGCAACGAATCGCTGGAGAAACTGTCCCGTGCGGGCGATGATATAGCCGGTTTCGCTCACGGCCTCACCGAGCGCCTCGATCGGTCCATAGCTGATCTGGCGAGGCTGGCCGAGCTCTTCGTTGTTGACGACGCCGATGATGCCGATGCGAATCGTGTTGCCGAGCCCGTCGGTCTGTTCCGACAGTTCCGGCGTTGCCGTCAGTTCGATCTCCTGACCGTTCCGTAGCATGACGAAGCGCAGCGGATCGCCCGCGCGAGCCGATACCACACGCTGCACGTCGCCGAAGGTCGCGATCCGCGATCCATTGACGGTCACGAACCTGTCTCCGGGCTCAAAGCCGGCTTCGGCGGCTGGGGTGTCCGGGCGTACCTCCGCCACGATGGGTTCGGAAACGAACCGGCCATAGATGGCGAACATCACGGCAAAGACGGCGATAGTCAGCAGAAAATTGAAAAGGGGTCCCGCAACGACGGTAGCCGCGCGCTTCCAGACAGGCTGCGTATGGAAGGCGACGCGCTGCTCGGCCTCGGTCAGTCGTTCCGTTTCGTCGGATCTCGGCTCGCTCGTCACGCTCATGTCGCCGACGAACTTCACGTAGCCGCCAAGCGGGATCGCCGAAAGCTTCCAGCGCGTGCCGTGCCTGTCCTTGAAGCCGAAGATTTCGGGGCCGAAACCGATGGAAAACGCCTGCACACCGATTCCACACCACCGCCCGACGAGATAGTGACCCATCTCGTGAACGAACACGACCACGGCGAGCACAAGAAAGAACGGCACGAGCGTGCCAAGGATAAGCCCGCCCGATCCGAATATACCCGCCAGGAAATCCACTGCGTTGCCCCTCGAATGTCGTGTGCCGCAATTGCCTGAAGGTCAATCGCGGCGTTTCAGTGATCTCTCGATCGCTATCAGAAAAACGCCAATGCCGGCGCGTCGGAATCGGCGAGAATCACACCGATGACATAAAGGACGACGCTTGCCGCAACCAGACCGTCGACGCGATCCATCACACCACCGTGACCTGGAATGATGTGACTTGAATCTTTCACCTGAAAACGGCGCTTGAGCCACGATTCGAACAGGTCACCCACCTGCGACACGGCAGACAGTAGAATGATCAGCAGGATCAGCCCCGTCAGCGGCAGCCGCGTATCCATCCCCAATGCCGCCGCAAGTCCAAGGATCAGCGCCGCAAGTGTTCCACCGCAGGCGCCGCTCCATGTCTTTCCCGGCGAGATCGCAGGCGCGAGCTTCGGGCCTCCAACGGCTCGCCCGACGAAATAGGCGAGGATGTCGGTCGCCCAGACCACGACGAACAGGAAGACGACCGTCTTGAACCCGGGAAGACCCGTGTCACGAAGAAGGACCAGAGACAGCCCCGCAATGCCGGAATAAAGGAGACCGGCCGCACTCCAGCGCGACGAGCCCAGCGCTCCAGCCGCCATTGCCGAGAGAGCCGCGAGCGCCACGACGATGGCAAAACCGGTGGCAGCGCCCGGCAGCGCCAGTATGACCATGCAAATCGCGACGACCAAGCCTACGGAAAGCTGCTGGTCCGTAGTCGAGATGTAAGCCTTGGCCATTTGCAGCCATTCGTAGAAAACCGCCGCGACGATCGCTACGCACAGGAATCGAAAGGCAAGTCCGCCGATCCATGTTGCAATCAACGCAACAACGATCATCACGAGCGCCGAGACGATCCGCAATCGCAGTTCTTTGGTCAGAAACGCGCCGCCTGTCCCCGTCACGTCACGGCCTCGCGTGCGGCAACCGCACCGAAACGGCGATCCCGGTCTGCATAGATTGCCAGAGCGCGATCGAGTTGCGTGCGATCGAAGTCCGGCCAGTAGCACGGCAGGAATACGAATTCCGAATAAGCCGCCTGCCACAGCAGGAAGTTCGACAAACGCTGTTCGCCACTGGTACGGATGATGAGATCGGGATCGGGAATGTCTGCCGTATCCAGCGCCCCCGAAAGCATTTCCGGAGTAATGGAACCGGGGTCCAAACGATTGTCCGCAGCCAGCTTCGCCAGATGCCGCGTCGCACGGACGATCTCGTCTCTTGCGCCGTAGTTGAACGCAATGACTAGATTCATCTTGCTGTTCGCGCGCGTCAGCGCCTCGGCATCCGTGATGAGGCCGAGGATGTCCGGTGCGAGCGTATCGCGATTGCCGATCATGCGAACGCGCACGCCATTACGGTGAAGCTGTGCCAGATCGCGCCGGATGAAAAGCTTCAGCAACCCCATGAGATCGCTGATCTCGGATGCCGGACGCGACCAATTCTCAGACGAGAAAGCGTAGATGGTCAGCCAGTTCGCGCCGCTATTGCCGACATTTTGGACCGTCTGCCGCAAGGCTTCGACGCCCGCCCGATGGCCGGCACTACGCGGCAGGCCGCGCGACTGCGCCCAGCGCCCATTGCCGTCCATGATGATTGCGATATGTGCGGGACCGGTCACCAACCCTCCAATCGACATATGCGAGCGGTCAGGGCCGACCCTAGACCTGCATGATCTCCGCTTCCTTTTCAGAAAGCAACGCATCGATCTGCTTGATCGTCTCATCGGTCAGCTTCTGGACGCGTTCGGACTGAACCTTGGAATCATCCTGGCTGATAGCGCCGTCTTTTTCGGCCTTCTTGGCGATTTCCATGCCATCGCGTCGCACGTGGCGCACGGCGACCTTCGCCTGCTCGGTGTACTGATGCGCGATCTTGACGAGGTCGCGGCGGCGTTCCTCGTTGAGCTCGGGCAGCGGAATGCGCAAGTTCGAGCCGTCCACGATGGGGTTGAGGCCGAGATTGGATTCGCGGATCGCGCGGTCGACGGCACCGACGAGTTGCTTGTCCCAGATGGAGACGGCCAGCATGCGCGATTCGGGAACGGTCACGGTTGCGACCTGGTTGATCGGCATCGGCGCGCCATAGGCCTGCACCATCACCGGATCGAGGAGGTTGCTGGAGGCACGCCCTGTGCGAAGCGATGCGAGATCGTTCTTGAACGCCGAAATCGCCCCATCCATCCTGCGCTGCAGATCCTTGAAGTCCACGCCTTCGCTCATCGTCATCTCCTCATTCCGGCACGCCGGTCAGTCTTGTTTTTCAGGAATGCCCTGTTCGTCAGGCGTCGGCAACAATCGTGCAACGCCCTTCTCCGCGCAAAATGGCACCGAGGCCACCCTGTTCGTGAATTGAGTAGACGATTATCGGAATGTGGTTCTCACGCGCAAGCGCAATCGCGGCGGTATCCATGATTGCAAGGCCCTTTACGAGCACTTCCTCATGCGTGATCGTCTCGTACCGGGTTGCGGTCGGGTCTTTCTTGGGATCGGCGGAATAGACGCCGTCAACCTGCGTGCCCTTCAAAAGCGCATGTGCGCCGATTTCGGCAGCGCGAAGCGCCGCAGCGGAATCCGTGGTGAAGAATGGATTGCCCGTGCCGCCGGCGAAGATCACGACCTTACCCTGATCCATGTAGGCCGTCGCCTGGCGCTGTGAGAAGCTCTCGCACAGTTCAGGCATGGCGATCGCAGACAGCACCACCGCATCGACGCCGAGCTTGATCAGCGACGTGCGCAGCGCAAGCGAGTTAATCACGGTGGCGAGCATGCCCATATGGTCGCCCGTCACCCGATCCCCACCCTTGGAGGCGACGGCGACGCCGCGGAAAATGTTGCCGCCACCGATTACGACACCTACTTCGACGCCCATCGAGCGTGCTTCAGCGATATCCGATGCGATCTGGTCGGCGACCGAGACGTCGATACCGAATCCCTGGGTGCCCATCAGCGCTTCGCCCGAAGCCTTGAGAAGGATGCGCTTGTATTTCGGTGCGTTCATGAATCTCTCGCATGATGGGTCTGAAAGGCGCATGTCAGATACACGAAAGGGCACCGCCATGCGATGCCCTTCCATGTTTTTTCGCTGCGAGAAGCGGGGATTACTTTTTGACGGCAGCGGCCACTTCGGCAGCGAAGTCCGTCTCTTCCTTCTCGATGCCCTCACCGAGCGCAAAGCGAACGAAGCCGGTCAGCTTGGCAGGCGCGCCGATTTCCTTTTCGGCATCGGCCAGCGCCTTTTCGACCGTCACGTCAGGATTCATGACGAAGCCCTGCTTCAAAAGGACGACTTCCTCGTAGAACTTGCGCATGCGGCCTTCGACCATCTTCTCGATGATATTTTCCGGCTTGCCCGACTGGCGGGCCTGCTCGGAGAAGACAGCCTTTTCACGCTCGACGGCGGACGCATCGACTTCCTCGGCGGTCAGCGCCAGCGGGTTCGTCGCGGCGACATGCATGGCGACCTGACGCGCGAAAGCGCGGGCAGCGTCCGCATTGCCGGTCGTCTCAATGGCGACGAGAACGCCAAGCTTGCCGAGGTTGTCGGCGACCGAGTTGTGCACATAGCTGGCAACCGCACCGTTCGATACGGAAAGCTTCTGCGCACGGCGAAGATTCATGTTCTCGCCGATCGTGCCGATCGCGTCCTTGATCGTGTCGGTGACCGACTTCTCGCCACCCGGATAGGTCGCTGCGCCCACGGCTTCCGTCGAGCCATCGGTCGTCAGCGCCACTTCGGCGATCTTGCGAACGATATCCTGAAAGGCGTCGTTACGCGCGACGAAGTCGGTTTCGGAGTTGATTTCGACGACGACAGCGCTCGTCGCATCGGCAGCAACGCCGATCAGGCCTTCGGCGGCCGTGCGGCCTGCCTTCTTGTCAGCCTTGGCAATGCCCTTGGCGCGCAGCCAATCGACGGCGGCCTCGATGTCGCCATTGGTTTCGGCCAGCGCGGCCTTGCAGTCCATCATGCCCGCGCCCGTCATGTCACGGAGCTGTTTGACCAGTGCAGCAGAAATGCTCATCGTCGCCTCTTCAATTTCATCAATTCATAAAATGGCGCGGCGCACCGTGGAGAATTCCAGGTGCGCCGTTCGCCTCGTCCGGTCAGCGGACGGCTTAGCTGGCCTTGCCTTCTTCGGCAGGTGTCTCGTCGAGGGCCGGCTCGACCGGCGCTTCGGCCGAAGCGCCGACGTCCACGCCCATGGCGCCCTGCTGGCGCGCGATGCCGTCGATGGCGGCCTTCGCGATCAGGTCGCAGTAGAAGGAGATGGCGCGCGCGGCGTCGTCATTGCCCGGGATCGGGTAGTCGACCTTGTCCGGATCGCAGTTCGAATCGATGATCGCGACGACCGGGATACCGAGACGGCGTGCTTCCTGAATGGCGATCGCTTCCTTGTTGGTGTCGATCACGAACATCAGGTCCGGGGTCGAGCCCATGTCCTTGATGCCGCCAAGTGCGCGGTTGAGCTTCTCGCGCTCGCGGTCGAGCGTCAGGCGCTCCTTCTTGGTGAAGCCCTGTGCTTCGCCGGCGAGCAGTTCATCGAGCTTGCGCAGACGCTGGATCGAGTTCGAAATCGTCTTCCAGTTGGTGAGCATGCCGCCCAGCCAACGCGAATTAACGTAATACTGAGCCGAACGCTCGGCAGCGTCCGCTACGATCTCGGACGCCTGGCGCTTGGTGCCGACGAACAGAACGCGGCCGCCACGGGCGACGGTGTCCGACACGACCTTCAGCGCTTGGTTCAGAAGCGGAACCGTCTGCGACAGATCGATGATGTGGATGTTGTTGCGGGCGCCAAAAATATAAGGTGCCATTTTCGGGTTCCAGCGGTGCGTCTGGTGACCGAAGTGAACACCAGCTTCAAGAAGTTGGCGCATGCTGAAATCAGGCGTAGCCATCGTTATTTTCCTTTTCCGGTTGGCCTCCACGGATGTCAGGCGGAAAACCGCCACCGGAGGTCGCGCCGGATTTCTCCCGACGCCAACCCATCACCCGTGTGTGGAATGGCCGCGCATATAGCGGCAATGGATCGAGGATGCAACCCGGCGGAGCGATACGTCGCTGCGACCTATTCGTCGCAATCCTGCGGCGCGTCAAAAATCTCGAGATCGACGAGTTGGCCCTGGATGGAGAAGTCGCCGTAATCCATCGTCAGGTCGCGCGTGATTCCGCTTTCGTAGAGCTTGAACGAAATGCGGTAAGTCGGCGTCCCCTCACCGACCGATTCGCTCAGATCGAAATAGGCTATATCCACGGGCCAGAACTCTTCGGCCTCGATCGGCGCGATCGCATCGCGCTCGGGATCGTTCTCCGTCGCCGCTGTCTTCTGGCCGAGAATGACTGTGGTCGTCAGCACCTTGTCGCCATCTTCAGAGCCGTCATAGATCGTCGTCTCGTAGAAATTCTCGCCGCTCTTGGCCTTTTCGAGAACCTCAAGCAGATGCTGATTGGGAAATTGGGACCGCTCAAGCTCGTATTCGACGGGCTCGGGCTGTTCCATGACCACTTGCGTTTCCGTCTCGGTCATTTCGGCAGAGCCGCGCACTTCCTTGTCGAGATTGGTGTCGACGAAAGAGCGCGTGACGAATGTGTATTCGGAACCGTCGCCAGCTTCGAACGTGGTCGTTTGCTGGTCCGTCGTGCGAACCATCTCGCTCGCCTCGATTCGCGTGACGAAGCGGAACGTCACCGTATATCCGTCGCACACCGATCCGTTGAACTCGTAGACCATGCGCCCCGAAAGTCCCGTAACACCCGAACTGTCCGTTGCGTCGGCGAGCCCCAGATCATAAACCGCACGGTGCGGAAGAAGTGGCGTGGCCGAGACCGCGACTGGCAGGAACGGCAGCGTGCAGCTTGCCAGGATCGCAAGGCGTGGCAGGGACATCCGGTTCTCCCGATTGGGTGCGAGCGTGATACGCGGGCACCTGAATGCGTTTTCATGGCAGAAGCGAGGCGATTGTTCTGCCGCCATCTTCCAGCGACAAGGATCACAGGATGACCGATACAATCAATAGCCGCCTTGAAAAGCTTGGCATTTCGTTGCCGCAGGCCGCCGCGCCCGCCGCCAACTATCTTCCCTTTACGGTAAGTGGCGACATGCTTTTCACATCCGGCCAGTTGCCGCTGAAGGATGGTGCATTGGTCGCCAAGGGCCGGGTCGGCGGCTCACTCGACGTCGCGACCGCACAGGAAGCGGCGCGTTATTGCGCGATCAACGTTCTGGCGCAGGCCAAGGCGGCGCTCGGCGACCTTGAAAGGATCGCGCGCGTGGTGAAGATCACCGTGTTCGTCGCTTCGGAGCCCGATTTCACCGAACAGCATCTCGTCGCCAACGGCGCGTCGAATCTTCTGGTCGAGGTTCTGGGCGAAGCCGGCAAACACGCCCGCTCTGCCGTCGGCGTCGCGTCGCTGCCGCTCGATGCGGCGGTCGAAGTCGAAGCGATCTTCGAAATCATAAAGAACTGACATGACAAACATAGACTGGCTTACCAAGCGCCCAATCGCGCATCGGGGGTTCCACGACCTCAACAAGACCCGCTGGGAGAATACGCTTTCGGCATTTCGCGCCGCGATCGACCACGACTACGCAATCGAGTGCGACGTACATCTGTCATCAGACGGCGTGCCGGTGGTCTTTCACGATGACGATCTGAAGCGCCTTGCCGGTATGGAAGGATCGATTTTCGAAAAGACTGCCGCGGAAATGGCTGCCGTGAAGATCGGCGGCACGGACGACCATGCGCCGACAGTGAAGGAGGTGCTCGATCTCGTTGCCGGTCGGGTACCGCTGGTCATCGAACTGAAGGGCATCGAGGGCAAGGACGAGGGGCTTGTCGCGGCTGTCGCCGCTCTCCTGGGCGATTATTCCGGCCCCGCAGCCATCATGTCGTTCGATCACTGGCTGATCCGCCAATTTGCCACGCATGCACCGGGCATCCCGGCGGGGCTGACCGCCCATGGCAACAAGCCGGAAGAACTGGAAGCACATTTTTCCATGCTCGCGCATCCGATCTCGTTCGTCTCGTGGGGCGTGCATGATCTGCCGAGCCCGTTCGTCGCCTTCGTCCGCGATGAGCTTTCGATGCCCGTCATCACATGGACGGTACGAAATGAAGAATCGCGACAGGTGACGCAGCTCTACGCCGATCAGATGACTTTCGAGGGCTTCGATCCGGACGGTCACGGAACGCTCTGACCCTTGCAACAGCCATCCCGGCACGTATCTAAACCTAAAGGTTTGCGGGTCGGGATGTCTGGTCGATGAATGAAAATGAAGCCGGGTTCGTCATCCGCGTTATGGACGGGATGACCGGCATTTCGCGCGAGGAATGGGACAGGCTTTCCGGTACCGCCAGCGCTTCCGCTCAACCATACAATCCGTTTCTTTCCCATGCCTTTTTGTCTGCGCTGGAAGACAGCGGGTGTGTCGGTGGCCGAACCGGTTGGCTGCCGCAGCATCTCGCGCTCCAATCACCGGATGGCTTTTTGATCGGCGCGGCGCCCTGCTATCTCAAATCCCACAGTCAGGGCGAATATGTCTTCGATCATGGCTGGGCAGATGCGTTCGAACGCGCCGGCGGCCATTATTATCCCAAGCTCCAGGTTTCGGTGCCTTTCACGCCGGCAACCGGTTCGCGCCTGCTGGTCGATGCCGATCTGGACGCTTCTCCGATTCAGGCAGCGCTTGCCGAAGGACTGAAAACGCTCAACGAGCGGTTGGGCACCTCTTCGGCCCATGTCACCTTCGCCCCGGAATCGGAAGCGGAACTTTTGGTGGATGCCGGTTATCTGCACCGCACCGATACACAATTCCATTTTCGCAACGAGGGATATGGCAGCTACGAGGATTTCCTCGACACGCTTGCCTCGCGCAAACGAAAGTCCCTTCGACGGGAGCGGCGCGAGGCGCTCGAGAACGGCATCACGATCGACCGCCTCACGGGCGCTGACCTGACCGAGGCCGTTTGGGACGATTTTTTCCAGTTTTACAGCGATACGGGCAATCGCAAATGGGGCCGTCCCTATCTCAACCGGCAGTTCTTCTCGCTCGTCGGCGAACGCATGGCCAACGACATTCTGCTCGTCATGGCGAAGCGTGACGGTCGGTACATCGCCGGTGCGATCAACTTCATCGGCAGCGACCGGCTGTTCGGGCGCAACTGGGGCTGCATCGAGCACCATCCCTTTTTGCATTTCGAGGTCTGCTATCATCAGGCGATCGATTTCGCCATCGAGCGCAAGCTATCAGTCGTCGAAGCGGGCGCGCAGGGCGAGCACAAGCTGGCGCGCGGCTACGTTCCCGTCACCACGCATTCTGCGCACTGGATCGCGCATCCGGGCCTTCGCCGCGCCGTCGCGGACTATCTTGAACGCGAGCGACGGGACGTCGAGGAGATCGGCGAATATCTGACCGAGCACGCTCCCTTCAAAAAGGGATGAGGCCAGCCTGTTGCGTTCGGCCCCATCCATTCACTATGCAGGCTGATTATCCACCGAGGGAGTGCCCGATGCCCGCTGCTTATGACGATACGAATGTCTTCGCCAAAATCCTCCGAGGCGAGCTTCCCGCCGAAAAGCTTTACGAGGATGAGGCGACGTTTGCATTCATGGACATCATGCCGCGCGGCGAAGGTCACTGTCTGGTGATTCCGAAGCAGCCGGCCCGCAACATCCTCGATGTCGACGCGAAAAGCCTCTCCGCCGTTATCGCGACCGTCCAGAAGCTGGCGCATGCGGTCGTAAAGGCATTCGATGCGGATGGTGCCTCCATTGCACAGTTCAATGAAGCGGCTGGCGGACAGGTCGTGTTCCATCTGCATTTCCATGTGATCCCTCGCTTCGAGGGCGTGGACCTGAAGCCGCATAGCGGCGACATGGAAAAGCCGGAAGTTCTGGCAGCCAACGCCGAAAAGATCCGGGCAGCACTCGATCAGCTATAGGTCGCCAGAACCATTCCGGACAGAAGTACGATTTCCGTTACGACGATACCGACGAGCACGTTTTTCTTGAACCAGAGGAAGGCGGCGAAGCCAGTCGCCGCGGAAAACACGCGTAGGCCGATCGTGGTTTCGGCAAGCGGCCCTGCGGGAAACACGATCAGATTGGCGATGACGGCCGCGACGAGCGCGGTCGCCACGCAACGGACGAGCACCAGAAGATCGGACTCTTCGGAAATGCGGCCACCCAGATAGACACCCAAAAATCGCCAGCTATCCGTTGCGAGCCAGCCCGCAATCAGGATGAAAAGATATGGCCACCACCAGGCGTCGATCCAGGTGAACGTCACGACGTGCCCTTTCTCGCGATGAAGCGATGATAGGCATAGCCGAGACCACCGCCTGCTACTCCGGTCGCCAGAAGGCTGAAGTCCGGTATGACCAGATGGAACATCGGTCCCATGACAAGGCCCAGAACCATGGCCACATGCCCTGCCCGCTCACGCGCCGATGCCCAGAGCGACGTAAGAAAATAGATCGGCGTCAGCATGAAGAGAGCCGCCGAGATGATCGGGGGAAGATCGTCCGCGACCATGAAGACGACCGCGACGACGAGCATATTCAGGAGGACGAGCGATGAGCCGACGCCGGCATACCAACTCGTTCGGAAATCGCGCGGGACGCTGCGTACGTGTTCGAGAGCGATCACCCATGAGGTGACGGCAACGAAATGGGAAAGAACGTAGAGCGTCAGATTTCGTGTGCGCGGGCCGCGTAGTTCAGGCACGAGAACGACGACCATCGGAGCCAGACGCACGGATGAAAGCGCAACCGCGAAAGCGGCGGCAGCCAGACCGTTTCCGGCAAGCACCGCGCCGATCAGGACGACCTTGGCCGGCAGCGCCCAGACAACGGCGGTCATGAAAACCGCCTGGCCCATCGTGAAGCCGGCCTCGACGGCCAGCGCGCCGAAGCCGACGAAGCTGCTGGCAAGGATGACTGCAGGAATCGAGATGATCGCCCGGCAACCGCGCAAATACCACAGCAGGCGTTCCTGCGCGGTCGGCGGTGATGAGATATCGGCTTGTGCGGAATCGTTCTCGTCTGGCATTTGACGGCTGACTACCATGCCGTGACGATCGTTGCGATGTTAAAAAACCGGCGCCTCTCGGCGCCGGTTTTTGTCAAGATTTAGTTCTTGCGCGGAAGCTGCGGGACGCTGGCGCGTTTGCCGCCTTTGTCCGAAGTGGCTCCGGCCCCGACTGCCGCCGGCACCTTCTTGGCCTTTTTCGCGGCAGGCTTCTTGCTCTTAACCGCCTGTTCGGGCTGTTCCTTCTTCGGCTTGACCGGAGTGTCGTCGGCCAGGCTTTCGAGAACGATCTTCTTCGCGCCGTCGACCTCCTCGACGAGAACGCGGACCGTGCCGCCCTTCTTGAGTTTGCCGAAGAGCACTTCTTCCGCAAGCGGCTTCTTGATGTGCTCCTGGATGACGCGGCCGAGTGGACGCGCGCCCATGCGCTCGTCATAGCCCTTGTCGGCCAGCCACTCGATCGCCTCAGGCGTCAGTTCGAATGTCACGCGGCGCTCAGCAAGCTGGGCTTCGAGCTGCATGACGAACTTCTGCACGACCTGATGGATGACCGGAACCGGCAGCGAGCCGAACGGGATGATCGCATCGAGACGATTGCGGAACTCAGGCGAAAACAGGCGATTGATCGCCTCCATGTCGTCGCCTTCCCGCTTGGTCGAACCGAAACCGATTGCCGGCTTGGCCATGTCCGACGCACCCGCATTGGTCGTCATGATCAGGATCACATTACGAAAATCGATCTTCTTTCCGTTGTGGTCTGTCAGCGAGCCATGATCCATCACTTGCAACAGGATGTTGAACAGGTCCGGGTGCGCCTTCTCGATCTCATCGAGCAGGAGGACACAGTGCGGATGCTGGTCGACGCCGTCGGTGAGCAACCCGCCCTGGTCGAAGCCGACATAGCCGGGAGGCGCGCCGATCAGGCGTGAGACAGTATGGCGCTCCATATATTCCGACATGTCGAAGCGCAGGAGTTCGACGCCGAGCGAAGCGGCAAGCTGCTTGGCGACCTCCGTCTTGCCGACGCCCGTCGGACCTGAGAACAGGTAGGAACCGATCGGCTTGTCCGGCTCACGAAGGCCGGCACGCGCCAGCTTGATCGAAGACGACAAGGCGGTTATCGCCGTATCCTGGCCATAGACGACGCGCTTCAGTTCGTCCTCAAGCGTCGCCAGCACCTTCTCGTCATCTGCCGAGACGGTCTTCGGCGGGATACGCGCCATGGTCGCGATCGTGTTCTCGATCTCCCTCACGCTGATCGTCTTCTTGCGCTTGTTTTCGGGCAGAAGCATTTGCGAAGCGCCGGTCTCGTCGACGACATCGATCGCCTTATCGGGAAGCTTGCGGTCGGAGATGTAGCGAGCGGACAGTTCCACCGCGGCCTTGATCGCCTCGTTGGTGTATTTGACCTTGTGGAAGTCCTCAAAATACGGCTTCAGGCCCTTCATGATCGAGATCGCGTCCTCGATCGTGGGTTCCTTGACGTCGATCTTCTGGAAGCGGCGAACGAGCGCCCTGTCCTTTTCGAAGAACTGGCGGAACTCTTTATAGGTGGTCGAGCCGATGCAGCGAATCGCACCAGAGGACAGCGCCGGCTTCAAAAGGTTCGACGCATCCATCGCGCCACCCGATGTGGCACCCGCACCGATGACGGTGTGAATCTCGTCGATGAACAGCACCGCGCCCGGATAATCCTCGAGCTCCTTGACGACCTGCTTCAGACGCTCTTCGAAATCGCCGCGATAGCGCGTGCCGGCCAGAAGCGAGCCCATATCAAGCGAAAAGATCGTCGCATCGAGCAACACTTCAGGAACGTCGCCCTCAACGATGCGCTTTGCAAGCCCTTCGGCGATCGCCGTCTTGCCGACACCCGGATCACCCACATAAAGCGGGTTGTTCTTGGAACGGCGGCACAGGACCTGAATGGTCCGATTGATCTCTTCGGTGCGCCCGATCAGCGGGTCGATCTTGCCGGTCTTGGCCTTCTCGTTGAGATTGACGCAATAGGCGGTCAGCGCGTCCTGCTGCTTCTTCTTGGCACCTTCCTCATTCTCAGCGGCGGGGCTGGCCGCCTCTTCTTCTGCGCCGCGCGCCGCGCGCGTTTCGGAAGCACCGGGACGTTTGGCTATGCCGTGGCTGATATAATTCACCGCGTCGTAGCGGGTCATCTGCTGTTCCTGCAGGAAATAAGCCGCATGGCTTTCCCGCTCGGCAAAAATCGCGACGAGCACGTTCGCACCTGACACTTCTTCGCGCCCCGACGACTGGACATGGATCACCGCGCGCTGGATGACCCGCTGGAAACCGGCGGTGGGCTTGGAATCCTCGTCATAACCGGTGACGAGATTGTCGAGTTCGGTGTCGATGTAAGAAAGCACGGTCTGCTTGAGTTCGTCGATATCGACATTGCAGGCGCGCATGACAGCCGCTGCGTCGCCGTCATCGATCAGCGCCAGAAGCAGATGCTCCAGCGTCGCGTATTCGTGGTGCCGTTCATTGGCGAAAGTGAGCGCCTGATGCAGCGCCCGTTCGAGGCCTTGGGAAAATGCCGGCATTCAATACCTCATTTCTTTTCCATCACGCATTGCAGCGGATGCTGGTGCTGTCGGGCGAAGTCCATGACTTGCGTCACTTTGGTTTCGGCGACCTCGAAAGTATAGACGCCGCATTCGCCGACACCGTGGTTATGGACGTGAAGCATGATGCGGGTCGCAGCGTCGCGATCCTTCTGGAAAAAGCGTTCGAGCACATGAACGACGAACTCCATCGGGGTGTAGTCGTCGTTCAGGATCAGCACGCGGTAAAGGCTGGGCTTCTTGGTCTTCGCCTTGGTGCGGGTGATGACAGCCGTTCCGCGGCCGTTGCCACCGTTCTCGTTGTCGCCTGCCTGCGCCTTTGGCGCATTGCTGCCGAATTTGCTGCTCGTCACTCGCCTTTCCACTCCATCCACTCCCGCCTCGGAAGCGTCATGTAGGATCGTCACGACTCGATTGTAAGCCCTTCGCAGGTGGTGACAATACGGCTGGGGATCACGTCGACGACAATATTTTTCAGCCCTGCCAACGGCAAAGAAAAAGGCCGCGCATACGCACGGCCTCCCGCTGTCCGGAGACTTGTTGAAAGCCGTCTTTACCGTACTTTTGCGCCGAGCATTTCAAAAGGCTTGTAAACCTCCTTCGCCATGTCGGCGTAGAGTTCGCCCATGCGCGTCGTCTGGCTGACGAAGCTTTCATAGGCCTGCTTGGCGAAGTCCATCTGGACCTGCGCGGCGCTTTCGGGTGACTTTACCTGAAAAAGCTTTTCGACCGCCGAATTCGACTGCTCGAAGGACCGGCGCGAAAATTCCGTCGCTTCGACGGCGATCGCCTGCATGTTCTTCGAAACTGAAGCGAAGCTCCTGAGGCCCGTATCGGTTATCTCGTTGCCCAGCTTGCCGGCATCCTCGAACGATTGAATCATGAAACAGAGAACCTTCCGATTGCTATGCGCGAAAATGCTGCGCCGCCAAACATTATCTTGCAACGCACAATCGGTCAAATTTCGGTCGGATGGACGCTGACAAGTCTCCGATTGAGCCGAAATTATGAACGAAGCGGTTACCATAAACGGATCGGTAACTTCCGGGCGATAATCCTAGGGCAATGTAAAGCTCGCCAGAATGCGACCAACAAAATCTGTAAGGGTATAGTTGTGCGTCAGTCGTTCGTCGGAATGCGTCCGCATCATCAGGCCATCTTCAAGGCCTTCGTTTCCTTCCTCGCAGCGCTTGCCCTGCTTGCCGGCCTCGCCGGCCCAGCATCGGCCAATCCGCTCTACGCAGCCTATGTCATGGATGCCAAGACCGGGCAGGTGCTGTTTTCACGCAACGGAGACGCGCAGCGCTTCCCTGCCTCTCTGACCAAGATGATGACCCTCTATATGCTTTTCGAGGCGATGGAGTCCGGTCGCGTGGCCAAGTCGACGCCGATCCCGATCAGCGCGAAAGCGGCCGCCGAACCCCCGACAAAGATCGGCCTGCGTGCTGGCTCGACGATCACGGCGGAGAATGCGATCTATTCGCTCGTCACCCGGTCCGCGAACGACATCGCCACAGCGATCGGCGAATTCCTTGGCGGTTCGGAGCAGAACTTCGCGCGACTGACGACGACGAAAGCGCGCCAGCTCGGCATGAACTCGACAACCTTCCAGAACGCGCACGGCCTGCCCAACAACAAGCAGGTGACGACGGCGCGCGACATGGCGATCCTCGGCATCGCGTTGCGCGAGCACTTCCCGCAATACTACTCGTATTTCAGCACGCGCGAATTCACGCTCGGCAAGCAGAAGTTCGGCAACCACAACCGCGTTCTTGGTCGCGTGCGTGGCGCTGATGGGATCAAGACAGGCTACATCCGTTCGTCCGGCTTCAACCTCGTTTCATCCGTTCAGGACGATGGCCGCTCGATCGTCGCCGTCGTCATGGGTGGTCGTTCAGCCCGTACCCGTGATGACCATATGGTCGAACTGGTCCGCGAGCATCTGCCTCGTGCATCGCGCGGCGGCAAGCAGATGCTGGTTGCCCGTGGGGCTGCAAGCCAGATCGTCGCCGCTGCCGCTTCGCCGCAGCAGCTTCCTCAGACCATCGATGCGCCGCAGTTCCGCCCGGCGATGTCGGCCGAGGCTGCGCCGTTGGAACTCGCGCTTGCTCCGACATCGACCCCGCAGCCGGCCGTGCCCCAGGTCGTTCCCATGCCGGCGTCTGTCCCCGTCGCACCGGCATCAGGTGCTCGTGACGAAGTCGCCGAACGAATCCAGATGGCGTTTGCTGGATCGGTGCCTTCATCGCGCCCAACGCCGCCCGCTCCCATCCCTTCGCAGTCCGTGCCGGCGGCGCTGAACGCGATCAAGGAGCAGGCCAGAGTCGATCCGGTGCAGACGGCTTCCACGCAGGCAAGCGGCTGGGTGATTCAGGTTGCCTCGATGCCATCCGAGACCGAAGCGAACTCGTTCCTGGCCTCGGCCAAGTCGCGTGCTTCGAATGTGCTCGGCGGCGCCGAACCCTTCACCGAAACATTCCAGCACAACGGCCAGACCTATTACCGCGCCCGTTTCTCCGGCTTCTCCAACAAGGATCAGGCATGGAACGCGTGCGGCTCGCTGAAGAACTACAACATCGCCTGCTACGCGGTGCAGATGTAATTTCGAGTTCCCGTTCTCCGGGATTTGTAAACGTGTCGAAGGAGAATCAGCCGTGAGTGGACAGCAAAACGTCCTTGGCTTCATTGATCCGCGCGGCCAGGAAGGAACTGCCGCCAAGGTCGGGATGAAGCCTTTGCATAAGGCGGCGATGGGCCTTGCGGATGTCCGCCGCGCTGGCACCCGCTTCAAGACCAAGGACCTGGTAGGCCTCCTGCTTGGTCATGGGGCCAGAAGCTGGCGCGCCAGCTTCCCCGCCGCCGATGTCCGACTGCGGGTGCTCGCGCCAGAGGGGCAGTCGGCCGTCAAGATACGCCTCAAGTAGCTGGCGACTTTCGCCGTCGCCTTCAAGCTCGGCGTGGAGTTCGAAGAGTTGCTCCTCGCTGAGGTTGGCCAGCGGAATGCCATCGAAGCGGCCTGCCAGAACGACGCCGTCCAGTTCGCCGCTGGCATGGTCGAGCTCCATTTCCAGAGCGGCGGTTCGTACGTGCGATCTCTTCCCCGGCGACGGGCGCGCGTTACGGCGAACACGCCCTGCGCCGTACCAGCCTACGGCTCCCGACAGCGCCATGCCGCCAATGCCGACACGGCCGATCAAAATCATTCCCAGACCGAAGATGCCGAGGACGATCGGGCCGACGAGTCTAAGGCTTGTCGCGATCTTGGCCGCGTCTGCCTTCAAGAACACGAAAAGAAGCCCGAGAGCGACGAGAGTTCCGATCAGCGCAGACGCCATGATCAGGACTGGCCGCGCATGTTCTGGATAAGCAATCGATCTTCCTTCTTGCCTCGCGCATCGAGCGCCGCATATCCGCCCGACGCATAGACCGCAATGGCCGACAGCAGTCCGGCGAGTGTGGAAGCCGCGTTTCGATCGAAACGAAACCATGCGCCGCGTGTCAGACGAGCGACTTCCCTGAAGGCAGTTTCCGCGCTTGCGTCGTGCCCTTCCTGAAAAATGAAGACCGGCACGCCTTTGAGCCCGAGCCTGCCCGCCTTGTCGGCCAGATCGTCGATCTCTTCTTCCATCGCATCGCCGATATAGACGAGCGCGTCGACCTTCCGGCTGTCGGTTTCCTTCAGCGCGTGGGCCAGAACTTTGCTTATCTGCGTGTGACCGCCTCGGCAGTCGATCTTGACCATCAGGTCCTTCAACCGCGCGGTATCGTCAACGAATTGCGACGATCGGCATTCGCCAAACCCACGGAAGTAGACAAGCTGAACTTCAAGGCGACCGGTCTTGCCCACCGCATCGAACATGTCTGCCTGAAGCGTGCAGGCAAGGTCCCATGTCGGCTGGCGGCTCATCGTCGCGTCGAGCGCGAGAATCAGCCGGCCTTTCCGTGCACCGGGCGCGCGTGTCTCGGCAAGCGCCCTCGCCTGCTTCAAAAACGCAGAAACCGCATCGGGATCGCTCCGCTCCGCCGGTGTGTTCGTCGTCGTCTTGATCGGGGTCTTGTCGCTCATTTCAGAAAAATGAGGTTCGGAAGCGAACAAGGCAAGGTGTGGCGTTTCAAAGAAGGCCGAGGTCGGCCAGTTCACGGCGAAGCTCCGGCGGCATTTCGTGCATGGCCGATCCGCCGCCGATGTCTGCCGGCGCGTCCTCGGGACGCAGATATCGCCAGCCCTGGAATGGCCGGCGCGGCTGCCAGTTGGTCGGCGTCAATTCGCTGTCGAGAACCAGTTGGCAACGCCCGACGCCGTCGCTGTCGGTGAAGGGACGCACGTCGATCAATTTTTGACGACATTGAACGCCGCCCTTTATCACCCAGTAGAGCGATCCGCCGTCCAGCAGGTCGTCGACGCGCTTCGGCACCATACGTGTCGTGTGAAAATGCTCGACGGGCTGCCCCGCCGCCCGCATGCGCGCGCCACGTTCATCGATCCAGGATTGGAGGTCCTCGATCGAATCGCAGCCCACGCACAGCTTCAGGATGTTCAATGCCATCGGTGTAGTTAGGCGCTTCATCGCGGCAACTCAAAGGCCGGGAGCGCGTCTGTCCACAGGATCAGCACTCGACGACGTTGACGGCAAGACCGCCGAGGCTCGTTTCCTTGTATTTGTCGTTCATGTCGAGGCCGGTCTGGCGCATGGTCTCGATTGCTGCGTCGAGCGGCACGAAATGCTTGCCGTCGCCCTTGATTGCAAGCGATGCGGCCGTCACCGCCTTGACCGCACCCAGCGCATTGCGCTCGATGCACGGCACCTGAACGAGGCCGGCGACGGGGTCGCAGGTCATGCCCAGATGATGTTCGAGCGCGATTTCGGCGGCATTCTCGATTTGCTCGGGCGTTCCGCCGAGAACGGCCGCAAGCCCTGCTGCGGCCATCGCCGACGCCGAGCCGACTTCACCCTGGCATCCGACTTCTGCGCCGGAGATCGACGCGTTGTGCTTGACGATCCCGCCGATGGCCGCCGCCGTCAGAAGAAAATCGCGAATGCCGGCCTGATCGGCCTCCGGGTGAAAATGCAGCCAGTAGCGCATGACAGCTGGCATGACACCGGCGGCACCGTTCGTCGGCGCTGTTACGACACGTCCACCCGCAGCATTCTCCTCATTGACGGCCATTGCATAGACGGAGAGCCAATCATTGGCGAGCAATGGGTTCGGGCGGTTCTGACGCCACTGTTCCTGTAACGTGTCGTGCAGATGGCGCGCACGGCGGCGGACCTTCAGGCCGCCCGGCATGATGCCGTCCTGGCTCAGTCCGCGCTCGATGCAGCCGCGCATCGCGTCCCAAATCGAATCGAGACCTGCATCGAGTTCGCTGCGCGACTGGCGCGTTTCCTCATTGGCGCGTTTCATTTCGGTGATTGATTTGCCTGATGCTGCCGCCATCTGCAGCATCTCGTTCGCATTGCGGAACGGGTAAGGCACTTCGCTCGCCGTGCCTTCCGGTCCGCGCGCAGCCAGCCGCTGCAACTCCTCTTCCGAAACGACGAAACCACCGCCGATCGAATAGTAGACGCGCTTCAAAAGGAGCCGGTCGTCTTTGTCGTAAGCATAGAACGCCATGCCGTTCGCATGTCCGGGCAAAGGCTGCTTTCGGTCCATGACGAGATCCGTCGCCGGATCGAAGCGATACGCGGGATGCCCGCGTGGCGTAACGGTTTTTTCGGTGGCGACCTTTTCGATCGCAGCGTCCATGCTGTCCGGATTCACCGTTTGCGGCGTCTCGCCTGTCAGCCCCAGGATGACCGCGCGATCCGTGCCGTGCCCAATGCCGGTGAAGGCGAGCGAGCCATGAAGGCTGACCGCCAACCGGTCAACAGAGGCCCCGGCAGGGCGTGGCCAGTCACCGCCCGATATCTCATCGAGGAACCTTGCCGCAGCCGACATCGGACCCATCGTGTGGGAACTCGACGGTCCGATCCCGATCTTGAAGAGGTCGAATACTGACAGGAACATTTAAACTCCACGCGGTTGCGGCGCGATCATCGCTCAACGGTCGACATGAAACCAGACGCCGTCCGACGTTACATAATCAGCGCGCGACATTGCGGAAATGAAAAAGGCCGCGGGATATGCCCCGCGGCCTCGAGTTTCTACGGCAGAACCTGCCATTTAAGGATCGTGTCTTGAGATCAGCCGGCGGCGAGAGTGACCGCGGCGTCCGCACCGGCTCCACCGACCAACCAGGCCAGAAGGAGAATACCGGCGAAACCGATCACTGCCTTGGCGGTTACGCCCCAGCAGGATCTCTGAACGCTATCGTCCATTTAATTCCCGTTTGATGATTATCGTTTGCCTTCGTCCCCGAAACGCATCGCGTTTTTTCGCTTCGGCGTTCAAACCGGTAGACGTCTTCGGCGCGCCTTGCAATGCACAATCGTGGCGAATTCGTGACGTAAGCAGATGTTCAACCATTCTTAACGGACTGGATTTTAATAAAATCCGTCACTTAGATTGAAATTCACGGTGAGAATTCAGTAACGGCTTTGGCGAAAGCATGGCGCGCGGCAGGCAGTGAAATATCCTAGTATGTGCGCATGATGCTCGATTCCATCCTCCACGATCCGCTCGACATAATCGCGCTCGTCTATTTCCTCGTCGGCTGGGTTCTGTTCGCCCACTCGACGCAGGGACGCCTTTCACGCCCCACGCTCACCTCATTGATGAACACGCAGCGGGAACGCTGGATACGCACGATGGCGCGGCGCGATTTACGAATGATCGACACGAATATCATGATGGGATTGCAGCAGGGCACTGCGTTTTTCGCCTCGTCGTCACTGATCGCGCTTGGCGGCTGTTTCGCGCTGCTGGGTTCCAGCGACCGCGTCGTGGCTGTGATCGGGGACCTGCCGGCTACGGACGAGGTTGCGGGGCCTGCTTTCGAAGCGAAAATTCTCGGCCTTGCAGCGATCCTGGCCTACGCGTTCTTCAAGTTCGGCTGGGCGTATCGCATCTTCAACTATTGCTCGATCCTCATCGGCGCGGTTCCTATGCGCGAAGATTATGTTGCAAGCGACGACGAATTCGAGACGGCCGTGATGCGCGCGGCACGCATGAACCAGCTTGGCGGCAAGCATTTCAATGCCGGCCTGCGTGCGATATTCTTCGCGCTTGGCTATCTGGGCTGGTTTCTTGGACCATGGGCGTTCATCGCCACGACGACCTGCACGCTCTTCGTTCTCGTCCGGCGTCAGTTTTTCTCCGCCGCGCGGCAGGCCCTGCTCGATTAGGGTAACAGCCGATCGGTGCGGCCGGTCAGCCGATAGGCGACCAGACCGATCCATTCGCGGATCGCGATCGTCGTGATGTGCAGGTTCGTAATCGCATTGCTTTGGGCAAGGCCAAGCCTTTCCGTGCCGGCGGTTCGATAATCCGTCGGCCATGACGTTACGTCGAAGCCTGCTTTTTGAAAGAGCAGAACGGAACGCGGCATATGGAAGGCCGACGTTACCAGAAGCCAAGTCTGGCCGGCTTGCGGATCGATCATGTCGCGCGTGAAGCGTGCATTCTCGTCGGTGTTGCGGGAACTGTTCTCAAGCACGAACCGCGCGGGATCGACGCCGAGTGCGGCGAGAAGCCGAGGCGCAGTGTCCGCGTCGCCCTCGCCGTCCAGAATCATCGAGCCGCTGCCACCAGTGATCACGACCGGAACGTTCGGATAGCGATTGGCCAGGATGGCAGTCTCCACGAAGCGATCGCCACTCGCGTTCAGTTCGTACCCTCCGCGCGCCAGATTGACCGCGCCCTCGAAACCGCCGCCAAGAACGATGATGCCGTCAATCGTTGCGGGCGCCGGATCGGGGCGTGCGAAGCGATCTTCGAGCGGATGCATCGCCAAAGCGCCCAGCGAAGTCCACGTGGAAAGCGCAATAACCACGAAAGCGATCGTGAAGGTCGCCCCGGCCAGTCGCGTCCAGTGTAAGAAAAGCAGGACCAGTCCTGCTCCGACAAGAATTCCCGTCAGATTAAGCGGGTGAGCGAATAGCCAGAATATCTTGGAAAGATAGAAAAACATCCGCTGCCCGCCCTATGCGTCACCACCATTTCGTCGGTTCGAAACGACCTGCGGCCTGCTCGATGACATGCGCCGTACGGAAAAGCGTCTCTTCCTCGAACGGACGGCCGATGAGCTGAAGGCCGAGCGGAAGTCCCTTGGAATCGAGACCGGCGGGAACGGCAATACCCGGCAATCCGGCCATGTTGACCGTTACCGTGAAGATGTCGTTCAGATACATCTTCACTGGGTCTGACGCCATCTCCTGATCTGCGATGCCGAAGGCGGCGGACGGTGTCGCGGGCGTCAGGATCGTGTCGACCCCAGCCGCAAACACGTCCTCGAAATCCTTCTTGATCAAAGTGCGCACCTTTTGCGCCTGCAGATAGTAGGCGTCGTAGTAACCCGCCGAAAGAACATAGGTACCGATCATGATGCGGCGCTTCACCTCGCGGCCAAACCCGGCGGCGCGGGTCTGCTCGTACATATCGGTGATGTCCTTGCCCGGCACGCGCAACCCGTAGCGTACGCCATCATAGCGGGCGAGGTTGGACGACGCTTCGGCCGGCGCGACGATGTAATAGGCTGGCAGCGCATATTTCGTATGCGGCAGCGAGATGTCGACGATCTCCGCGCCCGCATCTTTCAGCCAGGCGATGCCCTGTTGCCAGAGCGTCTCGATCTCGCCGGGCATGCCGTCCATGCGGTATTCTTTCGGAATGCCAACGCGCATGCCCTTGATCGACTGGCCGATCGCCGCCTCGTAGTCAGGAACGGGCAGGTTCACCGATGTCGTGTCCTTGTCGTCGACGGACGCCATCGACTTCAAGAGGATCGCCGCATCGCGCACGTCGCGTGCGATCGGTCCGGCTTGATCGAGCGAAGACGCAAAGGCGACGACACCCCAGCGCGAGCAGCGCCCGTATGTGGGCTTGATCCCGACCGTGCCGGTAAAGGCGGCGGGCTGTCTGATCGAACCGCCGGTATCCGTCGCGGTCGCGCCGGCGCAAAGCCACGCGGCGACGGCCGATGCCGAGCCGCCGGACGAGCCGCCGGGAACGAGGTCGACATTCGAACCCTTCGCGCGCCAAGGATTCTTGACGGGTCCGTAGTAGCTTGTCTCGTTGGACGAGCCCATGGCGAACTCGTCCATGTTGAGCTTGCCGAGCATGACGGCGCCGTCCGCCCACAGATTGGCCGTGACGGTCGATTCATAGCGCGGCTCGAATCCGTCGAGGATGTGGCTGCCGGCTTGCGTGTGCACGCCTTCAGTGCCGAACAGATCCTTGATGCCGAGCGGAATGCCCTCGAGATCGCCATTCTTGCCGGCGGCGAGGTTCTCGTCAGCCTGCGCGGCCATCTTGCGGGCCTGATCGGGCGTGACCTTCACATAGGCATTGAGTTCGCCGTTCGCCGCGTCGATCGCGCCAAGATAGGCGTCCGTCAGTTCGAGCGCGGTGAAGTCCTTTGCGCGCAACCTAGCGCGGGCTTCGGATATCGTCAGTCGGGTCAGGTCGGTCATTGGGCAAGCTTCTTTTCGTAGAAACGGGAAAAGCCGGAATCGGGATAATCGAGAACGGCACCGCATTGCGTATATCCGCCGCGCTCGTAGACGCGCCAAGCTTCCTCGAAGCCAGGTGCTTCGCCGGTTTCGAGGACGAGGCGCGGCAAGCGGTTTTCGAGCGCCAACGCTTCGACGCGCTGGAGAAGCGCGGAGCCGATACCCTGTCCACGCACCTTGGGCAGCGTGTACATGCGTTTGACCTCGCCGAGTTCGGCGTCGTGAACCTTCAGTGAAGCCATGCCGACAGCCTCGCCGGCATCGTCACGGGCGACAAAGACGGTTACGCCCGGCTCGGCCATCTGCTCGACGGTCAACTGGAACTGGAATTGCGGCGGGCTTAGCGGCTGCATGTAGGCGTTGAGTTCGGAGACGAGCCGGCGCACATCGTCCTGAAGCGGGCTTTCATGCGCGATCGAGACCGGCATGGCTATTCGATCACTTTGGGAACGAGGAAGAAGTTTTCGTCGGATGCAGGCGCGTTGGCGACGATGTCGGCAGCCTTGCTGCCGTCCGTCACAGCGTCGACCCGCTTCTTCATCTCCATCGGCGTGACAGACGTCATAGGTTCGACGCCCGAAACGTCCACTTCGCCCAATTGCTCGACGAACCCCAATATAGCGTTGAGTTCGCTGGTCATGCGCTCGGCTTCGTCATCGGTGACGGCGATGCGCGACAAGCGCGCGACACGGCGAACAGTGGCGATATCGACGGACATTGGGTCTCCGCAACGAGCGTGAACAAAGAACAAGCCCGCGCTATAAAGGCGCGGGCCTTGCCGTGCAACACGCAGGAGCCGCTTCGTTCAGATTTCGAAGGCTTCGCCGATCTTAGGCACGACGACTTTGCCAGACGTGCCTTTCATGCCTTCGGCGAACTTGTCCGCATTCTGGTCGATGATCGGGAACGTGCCATAATGGCAGGGAACGGTCGTCTCGAACTTGAAGAAGCGGTGACAGGCCATCGCGGCGACCGCACCGCCCATCGTGAAACGGTCGCCGATTGGAACGAGCCCGACCTGCGGCTGATGTAATTCGTTGATCAGGGCCATATCGCCGAAGATGTCCGTATCGCCCATGTGATAGACGGATTTGCCGTCTGGAAAATGCAGCACGAGACCGTTCGGGTTGCCGAGATAGACATTGCCGCCGTCGTCCTTCGTCCAGGACGAAGAATGTTTCGCATCGACGAAGGTCGTCGTGAAACTCCCGCAGTCAACCGTGCCGCCGTGGTTGCCAGGATTGAGCTTGTCGCCGGCGACACCCTGCCCACCCAGATAGCTGGCGATCTCGGCGTTCGCGACCAGCATCGCACCCGTCTTCTTCAGGATCGGCAGCGCATCTCCCAGATGATCGTTATGGCCATGGGTGAGGAGGACATGCGTTACGCCTTCGGCTGGCCCCTCCCATCCGTCTTCCCAGGAAGGATTGCCGCTCAGGAACGGATCGATGAGGATGTTTGCGTCGCCGGTTTCAATTTTGAACGCCGAATGCCCGTACCATGTGAGCTTCATGTCGATCCTCTCTTCGCTTTTCGGTGCGACAAAGGATAGGACGCGGCCAATGATTGTCAAAGACGACGGATTACGAAATGAACCTGATCGATCTGGACCGACTGGCTGAACTGTCCGAGGGCAAACCGATTGCCGGGCTGGACCTTGGAACGAAGACGATCGGCATCGCCGTGTCGGATCGCGGGCACAGTTTCGCCCATCCTCGTCCCGTCATCATGCGCAGGAAGTTCTCGCAGGACGGCGCGGCGCTCATCGACCAGTTGACGAAAGACGGTGTGGTGGCGGTCGCCATCGGCTGGCCGATCAACATGGACGGCTCCGAAGGGCCACGCGCGCAGGCCACTAAGGCTTTTGTACGCAACATGGCAAGGTTGACGGCCCTGCCCTTTATGCTCTGGGACGAGCGGCTTTCGACCGTTGCGGCCGAACGCGCGCTACTGGAAATGGACGTGTCGCGGGCAAAGCGCGAACAGCGCATCGATTCGGCCGCCGCTGCCTTTATCCTGCAGGGCGTTCTTGACCGGCTTCATGGATTGCAACCGGACGACCTTCCCGGCGTCGACGCACCCACTCCCTGATCTGCTTGCGTCTTCGAAAGGCGAAGATCGCGAAAATCAGGCCCGTATCGACGATGCTCGCCCGGATAATCAGAGGCGGCAGGGTCGCGGGATCGACTCCGAGTATGTTTCCGTAAATCTCGAAGACGTGGTCGTGCAGCAGCCGGCTCAGCATCAGATAGCCGAAATGCATGTCGTTGTAAGAAAGGTAGTACCAGCCCCAGAAGAGGCCCATCGGCAACGCCCAGAAAAGCAGGATGTATTTCATCGCATGTGATCCCCGCGCATCGCCTGGCGCGTCATCCGGCTGAGCCTGGCATTGGTCGCCGCCAGGATTGCCAGACGGCGGGCGGACGCCCGGCTGTTATCGTTTGCGCCGACCATTTGCCGGGAAACGGCGCGTTCGGACTGCATGATCAGATGGCTGACGAGCAGAGCGGCAAATTGCAGGGCGTAGAGTTGCAAAGCCGCGATATCCGCGAAGCTCGTGAGTGCACCGATGGTCGTCGCCATCAAACCTGCCCCGATCGCGATCTTGCACACGTCGCCCTGCCCGGCTGCCTCGCTGTCGCTCTGCAAAAGCACAGAAACGAAGGCCCAGAAGAATGCGAGCGCCGCCAGAAACTGAGCGGCGACGGCGATGATTGGCAATGCCATGTCCGTCAGGCTTGCACCATTGGCGAGCAGACCGCTGTCTGCACGAGCCAGACTGGCTACGCACAATATCGCAGCCCAGTGAAACGCTATGATGATTGTCAGCGCGCGACGCATCGAATCCCTTTCTTAACCATAAGGGAAACTGGACTTCGCACTCCTTAACGGCAAACGAAACCTTCCATTAAGGTTAACGCCCGCCGATTGACGGTTTATCTATCGGCAACCGAGCGCTATGGCAGATGGCCTTGCCTCTTAATCCTTCCTGCGCCGACAATTTCCGGTTTCCCAGCTCCATGATCGCGATATTCGAAAGCACGCTGCCCATCTTTCTGCTCATAGCGCTTGGGATGGTCCTGCGCCGTACACCGATCATCGACCAGCAGGTGTGGCCGGGCCTCGAACAGATATCCTACTGGATTCTCTATCCGGCGCTCCTCTTTAGTTCGATCTACAACGCCGATTTCTCCAGTCTCGAAATCGACAGCATGCTCGTCGCGCTTTTGATGACGCTGGCGTTTATGACGGTGGTGGTCGGCGGCATGTGGCCTGTTCTGAGAAAAACAGGGCTTGTCAAAAAGAGCGAGTATTCATCCGTTTTTCAAACCGCATTGCGGTGGAACGGCTTCATGGCACTGGCGATCGCGCAGGAACTTTTTCCGCCGGAGGGATCGGCGGTGGTTGCGCTCGTCATGGCGGTCATCATCATTCCGCTCAACATCATGTCCGTAATCGTGGTCACGCGCTTCGCCAGCGCCGAGGTCAACTGGCGGCGGATCGGTATATCCGTTCTCATAAATCCGTTGATTGTCGCCTGCGCGCTGGCCATTGCAATCAAGGCCACGCCATTTGGCATCTACGGACCGGTCAACGAAACCATGCGACTTGTGGCAAACGCGGCGCTGGGCATGAGCCTTTTGACCATCGGCGCTGGCCTGCGCGTGGGTGATCTGGCGTCACTGCGCTTCGCAATCTGGCTTCCGGTCGCCATCAAACTCCTGCTCTTTCCGCTGGTTCTTGTCGCGTTCGGACTGGTGATGGGACTTCAGGGCGAGCAATTGCTGTATCTGTCATTATGCGCAGCGGTGCCGACCGCGATGAACGGTTATTTTCTCGCGCGCCAGCTTGGCGGTGACGCAGAACTCTATGCTGCGTCGACCACCATCCAGACGGCGTTGTCTTTCCTGACGATCCCTCTCGTCCTCGCCGTGACCGCTCAGTTGAGCTCGGGATAAAGGGAATCTACGATCATGCGCGCGTCGTATCTGGCGTCGAGCATTCCGTAAGTGGTGCGCCACTGGCCGCCGAGGCGCGTTTCGGCGAAGGCGTCGGCGATCTGTCCTGCGCCCAGCCGGCGCAGTTCCGCTGCCGCTGCCGCAAGCGCAAGCTGTTCGGTAAGGATGCGCGCCGAACCCTCGTCATTGATGGCAACGTCCATCGCAGCGCGCAGAACCTGCGTCGTGCCGGGACCACTCGCGCCCAGTTCCTTTTCTATCGATGCCAGAACGTCCTCGAACGGGCCGACACCGTGGCGAAGCACGCGCAGGACATCGAGCGCCATCACGTTGCCCGAGCCCTCCCAGATCGCATTGACCGGCACTTCGCGATACTGCCGCGCAAGCGTTCCTTCCTCGACATAGCCGTTGCCGCCGAGGCATTCCATCGCCTCGTAGAGCAATGCCGGTGCGATCTTGCAGGTCCAGTATTTGACGACCGGGGTCATAGCGCGGGCGAAAGCCGCCTCCGTGCGGTCGTTCGCTGCCTCGTCGAAAGCGCGGGCAAGCCGCAGCGAAAGCGCGGTCGCGGCCGCCACGTCCAGCGCCATGTCCGCAAGCACGCGCTGCATCAACGGCTGATCGATCAAAGGCGCACCGAACACATGGCGGTGGCGCGTATGATGCACTGCCTCGGCCAGCCCGGCTCGCATGATGCCAGAATTGCCGAGCGCGCAGTCAAGCCGCGTCAGCGTCACCATATCCATGATGGTTTTGATACCCGCGCCCGGCTCGCCGACAATCTCGCCGATCGCTCCGTTGAACTCGACCTCGGACGAAGCGTTCGAGCGGTTGCCGAGTTTGTCTTTCAGGCGCTGAAATTCCAGTCCGTTGGCGGAACCATCACTGAGCACACGCGGGACGAGGAAACAGGAAAGCCCCTCGGGTGCCAGAGCCAGAACCAGAAACGCATCGCTCATCGGCGCGGACATGAACCATTTGTGGCCGGTCAGCCGATAAAAGCCCGTTCCCACGCGCTCGGCCTTCGTCGTGTTGGTCCGTACATCCGTGCCGCCCTGCTTCTCGGTCATGCCCATGCCGATCGTCAGGCCGGTCTTTTCCACGGGCGGTTTCGAAGCCTGGTCGTATTTGCGAGTCGTGACGCGTGGTGCCCATTCGCGGAAAAGCTTCGGGCTTGCCATCAGCGCCGCAAGCGCCGCACTCGTCATGGTGATCGGGCAAAGATGGCCGCATTCCAACCCGGCAGTCATGTGAAAGCGGGCGGCTCGCACCTGATGGCGCTTGCCTTTCTCCGATTCGTTATTTTCCCAGATCGACGAATGAATGCCGAGCGAGACCGAGCGGCGCATCAGGGCGTGGTAAGCTGGATGAAACTCGACCTGATCGAGCCGCCGCCCCTGCCGGTCGTGCGTACGCAGTTTAGGCATTTCGGTATTGGCGAGGCGAGCGAGGTCAAGCGCCTCGCCATTGCGAACGAATTTGCCGAGAAGGTCGAGATCCTTGCGCGCCGTGTCGGAAAAGCTTTCGCCAAGCTGCATCAGGAGCGGGTCGGAGCGCCAGGCGTTCGATCCCGCGATAGGCGGCGTCTGGTTCGTAACCTCGTGGTTCACTTGTCGTCCTTCCCGAATCCTCGAATCCGCCGTCTCAGGCGCTTCATCCGATCAAAGCACGCCCGCCCCGTCGATGAAAATCCCGGGGAGGAAATTTGTCGTGAGACGGCACTCGCTTGCGGGGCGCGCGCAGCTTGCCTATAGGAAGCGCCTGACATGACAGCGCAAGCGCCCTTCCCGCCCTACCCTCATCGCCATCTGCTTGGCATCAAGGGGCTGTCGCCTCTCGATATTGAAAACTTGCTCGACCGCGCCGAAGCGGCCGTCGCCATTTCGCGCGGTGCCGACAAGAAGCGCGCGACATTGCGCGGGCGAACGCAGATCAACCTTTTCTTCGAAGCGTCGACGCGCACGCAAGCTTCGTTCGAATTGGCCGGCAAAAGGCTCGGCGCAGACGTGATGAACATGTCCGTCGCAAGTTCGTCCGTGAAAAAGGGCGAGACGCTGATCGACACGGCGATGACGCTCAACGCCATGCGACCGGATATTCTTATCATCCGGCACTCGGCTGCGGGCGCGGCCGCGCTTTTGGCGCAGAAGGTCGGCTGCGCGGTCGTCAATGCGGGCGACGGCGCGCACGAGCATCCGACGCAGGCACTGCTCGACGCACTCACCATCCGCCGCACAAAGGGACGAATCGCAGGACTGACCGTCGCGATCTGCGGCGATGTCCTGCACAGTCGTGTTGCCCGATCCAACATCGTGCTCTTGAACGCGCTCGGTGCGCGGGTGCGGGTCGCCGCACCGTCGACGCTTTTGCCGAGCGGCATCGAACAAATGGGCGTCGAGCGCTTCGCGCGGCTGGAAGACGCTGTCTCGGGTGCCGACGTTGTCATGATGCTACGCCTTCAGCGCGAGCGCATGGCCGGCGCGTTCGTGCCGTCCGTGCGGGAGTATTTCCGCTATCACGGCCTCGACCAAGCCAAGCTCGCCCATGCGAAAACCGATGCGCTCGTCATGCATCCCGGCCCGATGAACCGCGGCGTCGAGATCGCGTCGGCCATTGCCGACGGCCCGCAAAGCGTTATTCAGGAACAGGTCGAGATGGGGGTCGCGGTGCGCATGGCCGTCATGGAAGCGCTGCTCGAAGGAAAAAACTTTTGAAGCCGATCATTCTCAAGGGCGGACGGATCATCGATCCGTCGCGCAGCCTCGACGAGACCGGCACCGTCGTCATTCTCGATGGAAAGATCGCCGAAGCGGGCGCGTCCGCGCTCAATCAAGGTACGCCCGATGGAGCGGCAATCGTCGATTGCGCGGGTCTGACGATCATCCCCGGCCTGATCGATACGAGCGTTCATATCGGCGAACCTGGCGCGGAACACCGTGAGACCATCGCGTCAGCGAGTGCAGCAGCGGCAGCGGGCGGCGTCACGACCATCGCCATGATGCCCGACACTGATCCCGTGATCGACGATGTGTCGCTGGTCGAGTTCGTGCTGCGCACGGCTCGCGACACAGCGAGCGTCAATATCGTGCCGACGGGAGCGGTCACGAAGGGTTTGCACGGCGTCGAAATGACCGAGTTCGGCCTTTTGAAGCAGGCCGGCGCGGCGTTCTTCACAGAGGGACGCGAGACCATCCACAACGCGCTCGTCATGCGCCGCGCCCTCACCTATGCGCGCGATTTTGGCGCGGTGATCGCGCATGCGACGCAGGATCGGGACCTCGCCTCGTCGGGCGTGATGAATGAAGGCCTTTTTGCAAGCTGGCTCGGCCTGCCCGGAAGTCCGCGCGAAGCGGAAGCCATTCCGCTCGAGCGCGACCTGATGCTTGCGCGGTTGACCGGCGGTCTCTACCACGCCGCCAGAATTTCGGCCGCTATGTCGGCCCGCGCGATCCGCCGCGCCAAGGATGACGGCGCGAACGTCACCGCTGGTATTTCGATCAACAATCTGGCACTGAACGAAAACGATATCGGCGAGTACCGCACCTTCTTCCGTCTGTCGCCACCCTTGCGCGCCGAAGACGACCGGCTCGCCATGATCGAGGCGCTGCGTGACGGGACGATCGACATCGTCACGTCGGCGCATGACCCGCAGGACGTCGACACCAAGCGCCTTCCTTTCGCGGAAGCTGCGAGCGGGGCGATCGGCCTCGAAACGCTGCTCGCCGTCGCGCTGCGGCTGCACCACAATGGCGATGTTGGGCTGATGCGCCTCGTCGAGGTGCTGTCAACGAACCCTGCGAAACGCTTCGGAATAGAAGGCGGTACGTTGCGCGCCGGTGCATCGGCGGATATTGCAATTGTCGATCTCGACGCACCGTGGGTGGTCAATGAGGCCGAAATCGTCTCGCTTTCGAAGAATACCTCTTTTGAAGGCGCACGATTGCAGGGCTGCGTGATGCGTACGCTGGTTGCAGGCCGAACAGTCTTCGCGCATGAATGATTCCGGGGAGTCCGCCCCTTCAGATTTAGCCGCGCGCATGGACAATCGATGATTTTTATTGCTGCCCTTCTTTTCGGCTACCTTCTTGGATCGATCCCCTTCGGTCTTGTTCTGACCCGTCTCGCTGGGCTGGGCGACGTGCGATCGATCGGATCGGGCAATATCGGCGCGACGAACGTTCTGCGAACAGGCAACAAGAAGCTTGCTGCCGCGACCCTTCTTCTCGATGCGCTGAAAGGCACAGCCGCAGTCGTCATCGCCAACCAGTATGGGGTCGGCCTCGGCATCATCGCCGGTTTCAGCGCATTTTTGGGCCATCTCTTTCCCGTCTGGCTGGGCTTCAAGGGCGGCAAGGGCGTTGCGACCTATCTCGGTATTCTGCTTGCGATTTCTGGCCTCGCTTCACTCGTATTCGCCATCATCTGGATCGCAACGGCATATCTCACCCGCTATTCATCGCTTTCGGCGCTGATTGCCTGCGTTGCAGTGCCTATCACGCTTTTGATGCTTGGGTTCGGTGACGCGGCCATCGCCTTTTCGATCATGAGCCTGATCGTCTTTGCCAAGCACCGGGCGAATATCAGCCGACTGATATCGGGAACGGAAAGCCGTATTGGTTCGAAAGGATGAACGCGCCAGCTGCTCCGCTCAGGCTTTCTGATGCGCAGCGGCTGAACTGGCTGCGGCTTCTTCGTTCGGACAATGTCGGCCCATCGACCTTTCGTGACCTGATCAACCGATACGGATCGGCCAATGCTGCACTCGACGCCGTGCCCGGTCTTGCGGCACGTGGCGGCAAGCGAAAGATCCGTGTCGCAACGCGTGCCGAGGCCGAAGCCGAACTCGATCGCGTGACACGGTTCGGCGGACGGATCGTGGCCATCGGCGAACCTGACTATCCACCCATGCTGCGCCATATGGACGTTCCGCCTCCGCTGGTGACCGTCATTGGGCGCGACGATGTCTTCAAAGCACCGGCCGTATCGATCGTCGGCGCGCGCAATGCTTCGGCATCCGGCGCGAAGATGGCGCGGCAACTCGCCGCCGATTTAGGACGCGCCGATTTCACGGTCGTTTCAGGGCTCGCGCGCGGTATTGACGCGGCCGCGCATTGGGCAAGTCTCGAAACCGGCACGATCGCTGTTCTGGCCGGCGGTCTTGATAAGCCCTATCCGCCCGAAAATCTGGAACTCGTCGGCAAGATCGCGCGGGAAGGTGCTGTGATCACGGAAATGCCGTTCGGCTGGGAGCCGCGTGCGCGGGACTTTCCGCGCCGCAATCGCTTGATTGCCGGACTTGGGCTCGGGCTCGTGGTTGTCGAGGCCGCACAGCGTTCAGGCTCGCTCATAAGCGCGCGACTTGCCGGCGATCTCGGTCGTCAGGTTTTCGCCGTTCCGGGATCGCCACTCGATCCGCGCGCTGCCGGCTCGAACGGTCTGCTGAAGGACGGCGCAGTGCTGACCTTGTCTGCTGAAGATGTGATCGAACAACTGAAGCCGATGATCGAAAGGGCGCCACAGCCATCGTTCCGTGAGCCGGATGCGAGTGTCATCATGCCTACGGAGGAGGCGTCGGACGACGAGCCCCCCGTCGATGCCCAGCATGCCGTGATGCACGCGCTTGGACCGGTGCCAGTGTCGCTTGACGAAATCGTCCGACATACCGGATTGCCGTCCCGCACAGTCTCGGTTCTTTTGCTTGAACTCGATCTTGCCGGACGACTTGAACGCCATTCAGGCGGCGCTGTCTCCCTTGTCGCTTCGGATGGATGAGTCACTTTCCTGCCGCATGATGTCGTCGGCTTCTATGCAGGCCATTTCGATCATGTAGGCCAGAACTTCGTAACGCTCATTCTCCGCCATGCGACGCAGCTGGCCCAACATGGAGTGCATGAATTCAAGCGTCTCTACGTTCCGGTTAAGTGCCTGCCGCATTCCCACTCCCTCGACGTTACGGCGTCGGAACTGCATTTTATGGGTTGCAGTTCGATTCCGCGTCACAACTTCTGATAAATCGAGAATGGATCGGCAACGAGGAGATTGCAACTTCAAATTATCACAACCAATGCGTGTATTTCAGCTATGCCCAATGCGAGGTGTTACGCTTTTCCCTTGACCAAGACGCGCCGCGCCGCCATGTGACGGGCCACGCATTCCAATATTAGCGAGAGGCCGCATTGCTGTCCGCGGCTAGGAGATTTCCCGAAAACATGGACGTCGTCGTCGTCGAATCCCCCGCCAAGGCAAAGACCATCAACAAGTATCTGGGCTCGCGCTATAAGGTGCTGGCCTCGTTCGGCCATGTCCGCGATTTGCCGGCCAAGGACGGTTCGGTGAGGCCGGATGAGGACTTCGCCATGTCGTGGGAAGTCGACTCGCCGTCCTCGAAGAGGCTCGGTGACATCGCCAAGGCGATGAAAGAAGCCGACAGCCTGATCCTTGCGACCGATCCGGATCGCGAAGGCGAGGCGATTTCCTGGCACGTACTGGAGGTCCTGCGTCAGAAGAAGGCCATCAAGGACAAGCCAGTCAAGCGGGTTGTTTTCAACGCGATCACCAAGCAGGCCGTGACGGACGCCATGGCCAACCCGCGCGAAATCGATACACCGCTGGTTGATGCTTATCTGGCGCGACGTGCGCTCGACTATCTCGTGGGGTTCACGCTTTCTCCCGTGCTCTGGCGCAAGCTTCCCGGGGCGCGTTCGGCCGGTCGCGTTCAGTCGGTCGCGCTGCGGCTCGTTTGCGACCGCGAATCCGAGATCGAGCGGTTCGTTCGTGAAGAATACTGGCAGATCGCCGCCCTCCTCGACACCGAGCGCAAGGATCGCTTCGAAGCGCGCCTGACCGCCTATGACGGGAAGAAGCTGGCAAAGCTCGACATCGGCAACAAGGAACGTGCCGAAGAGATCAAGTCGATGCTCGACGGCGCGTCGTTCAAGGTCGCGTCGGTCGAGGCTAAGCCAACAAAGCGTAATCCCGCACCGCCCTTCACCACTTCGACTCTGCAGCAGGCCGCGTCGTCGCGTCTCGGCTTTTCGGCCTCGCGCACAATGCAGGTCGCGCAGCGCCTTTACGAAGGCATCGACATCGGCGGCGAAACGACCGGCCTCATCACCTATATGCGAACCGACGGCGTCCAGATGGCGCCGGAGGCGATCGCTGCTGCCCGCGAGCAGATCGGCAAGGGTTTCGGTGATCGTTACCGGCCTGAAAAGCCCCGTTTCTACTCGACCAAGGCCAAGAACGCACAGGAAGCGCACGAGGCGATCCGGCCTACCGACTTCTGGCGCACGCCCGATCAGGTTCGCAAATATCTCGATGCCGATCAGGCGCGCCTTTACGAGATGATCTGGAAGCGTGCCATCGCCAGCCAGATGGTGCCCGCCGAAATCGAGCGAACGACAGTCGAGATCGAGGCGGCAAACGGCGCGAAGACGGCCGGCTTACGCGCCGTCGGTTCGGTCATCCGCTTCGATGGATTCATCGCCGCTTATACCGAGCAGAAGGATGAAGACGCGCCTGAAGGCGACGACGACGAAAAACGCCTGCCGCAGATCGGCGCGAACGAGAGCCTTTCGCGCCACGCGATCAACGCCACCCAGCACTCGACCGAACCGCCACCGCGTTATTCGGAAGCCTCGCTCATCAAGAAGATGGAAGAGCTCGGCATCGGCCGCCCGTCGACCTATGCGGCGACGCTGAAGACGCTGGAGGATCGCGACTACATAACCAACGAGAAACGCAAGCTGGTTCCGCAATCCAAGGGCCGGCTTGTCACCTCGTTTCTCGAAAGCTTCTTCGAGCGCTACGTCGAATATGATTTCACGGCGAGCCTTGAGGAAAAGCTCGATCAGATTTCGGACGGCAAGCTCGCCTGGAAAGACGTGCTGCGCGACTTCTGGCGCGATTTCTCCGGCCATGTCGACGACATCAAGGAGTTGCGCGTCACCGAAGTTCTGGATGCGCTCAACGAGGAACTCGCACCGATCGCCTTCCCGCCGCGCGAGGACGGCAGCGATCCGCGCATCTGCCCCAAATGCGGCAACGGCCAGCTTTCGCTGAAGCTTGGCAAGTTCGGCGCGTTCGTCGGCTGCTCGAACTATCCCGAGTGCGGGTTTACCCGTCAGCTTGACGGTCCCGCCGGAGACGGTGACGGGGCGGCAATAGACGGCGACAAGTCGCTCGGCACCGATCCTTACACCAATGAGGAAATCGTCCTGAAGAGCGGTCGCTTCGGTCCTTACGTCCAGCGCGGTGAAGGCAAGGAAGCCAAGCGCTCCAGCCTGCCTAAGGGCTGGAAGGTCGAGGATATCGATCACGAAAAGGCGCTGGCTCTGCTTTCGCTGCCACGCGATGTCGGCAAGCATCCTGAATCCGGCAAGATGATCTCGGCCGGGCTTGGACGTTACGGACCATTCGTCCTTCACGATGGGAGCTACGCGAATCTGGAATCCATTGAGGATGTGTTCTCGATCGGCATCAATCGCGCCGTCACGGTCATCGCAGAAAAGAAGTCGCGCTTTGCCAATGGCGGCGGACGCGCCGCTGCCACCGCATTGAAGGAACTTGGAGACCACCCCGACGAAGGCGGCAAGATCACCGTTCGTGACGGTCGGTACGGGCCTTACGTGAACTGGGGCAAGATCAACGCGACATTGCCGAAGGGCAAGGCGCCCGAGACCGTGACGGTCGAGGAAGCGTTGGCGATGATTGCGGAAAAAGCGGCGAAGGGCGGCGGCAAGACCGCGAAAAAGAAGGCTGCCCCGAAGGCGAAAGCAAAAGCCGCCAAGGCGGATGGTGAAACCAAGTCGGCACCCAAGAAGAAGGCGGCCGCAAAGAAGCCTGCTGCCAAGAAGACGAAGGACTAGGACTTGGCGCGAAAAATCTCCGGGCGAAAGTCGGCGAGCCCCGTTAAAGATCCGGGCTCGACCGTATCCGGCGATTTCCGGCCCAGCCGCGAGCAGATCCTGACTTTCATTTCCGACAATCCGGACGCTGCCGGAAAGCGCGAGATCGCCAAGGCGTTTCGCCTCAAGGGCGATGATCGCACATGGCTGAAGGACATGCTGCGCGATCTTCAGGACGACGGGCTTCTGGAAAAGAAGGACAAGAAGCTTAAACGTCCAGGCGATCTGCCGCATATGGTCGTGCTCGATGTCATCAGCCGCGACGCTGATGGCCTTTTGATCGCGCGCCCTGCGGAGTGGCCCGCCCATCTGGGCGCATCGCCGATGGTCGCGATCCGCACTCAGCGCCAGGGCAAGGGACCTGCACCGGGTATCGGCGACCGCGTTCTGGCCAAGACTTTCCCAAACGAAGACAAAGGCGGGGCGGCCTATACGGCGCGCGTCGTCAAGATTTTCGACAAGCAGCGTGACGCGGTGCTCGGCGTTCTGCGCCACGTCGCCGACGGCGGGTTTCGCATGGAGCCGGTCGAGCGGCGGCAGCCCGAACTTATCATCGACGAGGACGATCTGAACGGCGCCAAGCCGGGCGATCTCGTCGAGGTAGCGCCACTGCGCCATGCGCGTTACGGCTTGCCGAAGGGCAAGATCGTCGAGGTCGTCGGTTCGCTGACGAGTGAGAAGGCGGTCTCGATGATCGCCATTCATAGCCACGACATTCCGCATGTCTTTCCCGATGTCGTGATCGCCGAATCGGAAGCGTGCCGCCCGGCGACGCTCGATGGGCGCGAGGACTGGCGCGACCTGCCGCTGATCACCATCGATCCGGCCGACGCGAAAGACCATGACGACGCCGTATACGCGGTTGCGGACGATGACGAGGCCAATCCCGGAGGGATCGTCGCAACCGTCGCGATCGCCGATGTCGCCGCCTATGTGCGAACCGGCTCCGAACTGGACCGGGAGGCGCTGAAGCGCGGAAATTCGGTCTATTTTCCGGATCGGGTCGTGCCGATGCTGCCCGAACGCATTTCCAACGATCTGTGTTCACTGCGCGAAGGCGAAGACCGCCCTGCCCTTGCCGTGCGCATGACCTTTAGCGCCGAAGGCCGGAAAATCCGGCACAGCTTCCATCGCATTATGATGCGCAGCCATGTCAAACTGTCCTACCAACAGGCACAGGCGGCGATCGACGGCGTACCGGACGACAAAGCCGCGCCGTATCTCGACGACGTCCTGAAACCGCTGTGGGAAGGTTATCGCGTCCTGAAACGCGGCCGCGACCATCGCCAACCGCTGGAACTCGATCTACCGGAGCGCAAGATCGTGCTGAAGGATGACGGTACCGTTGACCGCGTCATCGTTCCCGACAGGCTCGACGCTCATAAGCTCATCGAAGAGTTTATGATTCAGGCGAACGTCGCCGCCGCCGAAACGCTCGAGGCGAAGCGCCAGCCATTGATCTACCGTGTCCACGACGAGCCCTCGATGGCGAAGCAGGAATCGCTGCGCGAGTTTCTCGCCACCGTGGGTCTGTCGCTGGCGCGTGGTTCCAACATGCGGCCCTCCCAGTTCAACGGCATCCTGAAGGCCGTCGAGGGCAGCGAACATGACGAACTCGTCAACGAGGTCGTTCTGCGAAGCCAAAGCCAGGCGATCTACTCGAAGGACAATGCCGGGCATTTCGGGCTAAATTTGCGCCGCTACGCGCATTTCACCTCCCCGATCCGCCGCTATGCCGACCTTATCGTCCACCGTGCACTGATTTCGGCGCTCGGCCTTGGTAAGGACGGCCTCACGCAAGGCGAGGAAGAAAGGCTGGAAGAGATTTCCGCGCTAATTTCCGCGACGGAACGGCGCGCGATGGCGGCAGAACGCGACACGGTCGACCGGCTGATCGCCGGCCATCTGGCGACCCGTCTCGAAGAAACGTTCACAGGCAGGATTTCCGGGGTCACCAAGGCCGGTCTTTTCGTGCAACTGCCGCAATTTGGCGCAGATGGCTTCGTGCCGGTGTCAACACTCGGCAATGACTATTATATCTACGACGAAGCGGGGCGCGCGCTGATCGGCGACCGTACCCGAAAGGGCTACCGTCTCGCCGACACCGTCGAGGTGAAGCTCGTCGAGATCGCGCCGATGGCTGGCAGTCTGCGCTTCGCGATGATGAGTGATCCGACGCCGATTTCCGGCTCGCGCAATTCGCTTCACAAGACCAAGGGTCGGCGGCGGGCGCAGCAACCGCGCGGTGGCGGGCGCGGATCGAGCAGGAGCAGACGATGAGCGAAATCCAGTATGGCGGCGTCGCGGCGCAAGGCGACCGACCGCTCATTCGGTCCATGTGGCGTGGTTTTTTGTGCCGCTGCCCCAATTGCGGCGAAGGTAAGCTTTTCGGCAAGTTCCTTAAGACCACTCCGTCCTGCTCGGTCTGCAATGAGGAATTTCACCATCATCGAGCCGACGACCTGCCCGCCTATCTCGTTATCATGATCGTCGGTCACATCGTCGTTGGCGGCTTCATGGGCGTCGAAATGACGAGTGGCCTTGGCCTGTGGCAGCATCTGGCGATATGGGTGCCGCTCACCATAATGTCGTCCGTCGCGCTGCTCCAGCCTGTCAAGGGCGCTGTCATCGGCCTGCAATGGGCCTTGCGCATGCATGGCTTCGGCGGCGAAAAGGACGAACTGGAATCGCATCCGGAGCTTTAGCTCCGTTTTTGGGAGGATCGGCTTTGGAAGGGTGGACGCGCGGTCAGATCGACAAGGCCGAGAACAAGGATTTCGCGCTCGGCACCGGACCGAAGCGACCGAGGGACGCTGCGACGTTGATCCTGCTCGACCGTCTGGGCGGCGAGGTGCGTGTATTGATGGGCCGGCGCAGCCGCAAGCACGCATTCATGCCGGGCAAATTCGTTTTTCCGGGCGGGCGCACCGATCCGAGCGACAGCCGCATCGAGGCCGTTTCCCCGCTCGATCCCGCGGAAGAGGTCAAGCTGATAGGTACGGGAAGCCGGGCTACCGCCGCACGTGCCCGCGCCATCGCGCTGTCGGCTATACGCGAGACCTATGAGGAAGCCGGGCTGCTGATCGGCCGCCGCGGTCCGTTCACCACGAAGAAGTCGGACTGGCAGGGCTTTGCCGAGCACGGCATCCAGCCATCGCTGGCCGGTATGCGTTTCGTCGCCCGCGCAATAACGCCGCCCGGCCGCGTGCGCCGGTTCGATACGCGCTTCCTTTCGGTCTGGAAGGATGAGGTCGCACTCGAACTGGAGAACGGCGGTCCGACGAAGGAACTCGAGGAACTCGTCTGGCTGTCGATCGGCGAGGCCAAGGAAGCCGACATCCCCACGATCACCCGCACGGTTCTTGGAGATCTGGAAAAGCGTCTTGCCGCCGATCCTGAGCTGAAGCCCGGCGGCGAAGTGCCCTTCTATTACCTGCGCAACAACCGTTTTCAGCGCGAAATCCTGTAGGTCTCCATGCATACCGCCCTTCCCGGCTCCGGTGACGAGACGATCCGCTGGCTGTCGGTTTCGGCAGCCATTGCGGCGATCAGCGTGGTCGGCATCGCCATTGGCCTCGGCGTACCGCTTTTAAGCGTCATTCTGGAAAGTCGCGGTCATTCGGCGACCATGATCGGCCTCAATACGGCGGTCGCCGGCCTCGCTTCCATCGCGGCGGCACCCTGCGCCACGCCGCTCGCCGCGCGCTTCGGGACGGGCCTGACAATGCTCGCGATGATCGTTGTCGGCGCGTGTGCCTTCACCGGCTTTTATTTCCTGCCGCATTTCTGGATGTGGTTTCCCCTGCGCGCGATCTTGCACTTCGCGATCACCATTGTTTTCATCCTTTCCGAATTCTGGATCGCCACATCGGCACCGCCCGCAAAGCGCGGTCTCATCCTCGGCGTTTATGCGACGGTGCTCTCGCTCGGCTTCGCCTTCGGCCCATGGCTTTTCTCGCAGGTCGGCAGCCAAGGGTTCCTGCCATTCGGCATCACCTTCGCCATCGTCATGCTAGCCACCATCCCCGTGCTGGCCGCGCTGAAGGAAAGCCCGCGCCTCGATGCGCAACCGACGGGTACGCGTTTCATCGGCTATATCTGGCTCGTTCCGATGGCGACGGGCGCAGTCCTCGTCTTTGGCGCGGTCGAAACTGGCGGCTTCGCCCTGTTCCCGGTCTACGGCACACGCATCGGCTACACCGAGGCAGAAGCCGCTCTGCTGCTGACGGCTGTGGGGCTCGGCAACGTCATGATGCAGATACCGCTCGGGCTTTTGAGCGACCGGATCGGCGACCGGCGCCATCTGCTCATAGCGTGCGCCGCGATCGGCCTAGTAGGGATGTTCCTCCTGCCCTTCGCCGCGCATGACTGGTATCTGACCGCCGGGCTTCTCTTTCTGTGGGGCGGCGTCGTGGCGGGGCTTTACACCGTCGGCCTCGCCCATCTGGGCTCGCGCCTGTCCGGCCGCGATCTCGCCTCGGCAAACGCAGCCTTCGTTCTTTGCTATGGAATCGGGATGCTTGCCGGTCCGCAGGCGATCGGTATCGGGATGGATCTTTTCGGCCCGAACGGTTTCGGCTACGCAATCATGGTCTTTTTTGCCGGATATCTTGCGCTCGGCTTCATGCGACTCGGATCGCGGCCTGTGCGGGGTTGACAATCGACCGGTATAGAGTATGTCTCGCGCCAAGTTTTCCGCCACCGGGCCTGGCTCCCGTTCGTATGCGGCAACATATCATTTTAAAAACGGACGACGAAAATGGCCAAAGCTACGACCATCAAGATCAAGCTTCTGTCGACTGCCGATACCGGCACCTTCTACGTGACGACCAAGAACAGCCGCACGATGACGGAAAAGATGGTGAAGCGTAAGTACGACCCGGTCGTGCGCAAGCACGTCGAGTTCAAGGAGACGAAGATCAAGTAAGCGTTCTCGCTTTCGATCTTTCATCAAGCGCCGCCTTCGGGCGGCGTTTTGCATTTCTGGTGTTGGGTAAGAGGCCGACCGGCGTTGGCAAAGTGGTACGAGGAGGCCACTGAGATCACCAGCGCCGGTCAGCCGACCTCACGGACCCAGGAGATGCGGCGGACCTGAGCATCATGAGGTAACTCGGCAGGGCGTCTGCTGCCCTGTTCCGCTACAGTTGCGCACGGTTAATCGAAAATCAATAGTTTCTTAACCCTGATCGCGACTAACGCGAATTAGGGTAAACGTGCCTTTAGACCGCTTCTGCCCCGCTCACAGCCAATCTAGACTTTTATTCTACGCTGCCTCGGCAGCGATCTTGGCCAGTTGCGTCATCACAACCGCAGCGCCTTGCAGCCGCTTTGCAGGTGTCGGCCAGTCACGCACCAGAACGATGGACTGGTCCGGCCTGATCTTTGCCGCAACGCCCTGCTCGCCGATATAACGAACGAGCCCGGTCGGCTCGGGAAAGCTCTTGTTGCGAAACTGGATGACGATGCCCTTCGGTCCCGCATCGAGTCTCTCGACATTGGCGCGCTTGCACAGCCCCTTGATGAAGACGATCTTCATCAGGTGCTCGACCTCCTGCGGCAGCGGGCCGAATCGATCGATCAGTTCGGCACCGAAACCATCGATTTCCTGTGGCGTGTCCAGTTCGCCAAGGCGACGATAAAGTGCCATACGCAATTGCAGGTCAGGCACGTATCCTTCCGGGATCATGACGGCGGTTCCGACCGCGATCTGCGGCGACCATTCGCCCGAATCGGCTTCCGACACGCCCTGCACCTCCGAAACGGCCTCTTCCAGCATCTGCTGGTAAAGCTCGAAGCCGACCTCCTTGATATGGCCGGACTGCTGGTCGCCGAGCAGATTACCCGCGCCGCGAATATCGAGATCGTGGCTGGCAAGCTGAAAGCCGGCACCAAGCGTGTCGAGCGATTGCAGAACTTTCAGTCGCCGGTCTGCCTGCTGCGTCAGCATCTTCTTGGCGGGCAGCGTCAGCAAGGCATAGGCGCGCGATTTGGAGCGGCCGACGCGTCCACGGATCTGGTAAAGCTGCGCCAGCCCGAACATGTCGGCGCGGTGTACGATCAGTGTGTTCGCCGTCGGGATATCGAGGCCCGATTCCACGATCGTCGTCGACAGGAGCACGTCATACTGCCCGTCATAGAAGGCGTTCATGATGTCGTCGAGTTCGCCGGCCGGCATCTGGCCGTTCGCCGTCGCTACTTTCAGTTCCGGGACCTGGCTGTCCAGAAATTCCTTGATCTCGGCAAGATCGGAAATGCGCGGCACGACATAGAAACTTTGCCCGCCACGATAGCGCTCGCGCAAAAGCGTCTCGCGAATGACCAGCGGATCGAAGGGCGAGACGAAGGTGCGAACCGCCATGCGGTCGACCGGTGGCGTGGTGATCAGCGAGAGTTCGCGCACGCCCGTCAACGCCAGTTGCAGCGTGCGTGGGATCGGCGTCGCCGACAGCGTCAACACATGGACGTCCGTTTTCAGATCTTTCAGCCGCTCCTTATGCTTGACACCGAAATGCTGCTCCTCATCGACGATCAGAAGGCCGAGATTCTTGAACGACACGGCGGAACCGAGCAGCGCGTGCGTACCGATGACGATATCGATCGTTCCGTCCGTCAGACCCTTCTTCGTCTCGGCCAGTTCCTTGGCACCGACCAGTCGCGAGGCCTGCCGAACCTTCACGGGCAAGCCGGCGAAGCGTTGGGAGAACGTCTTGAAATGCTGGCGCGCCAGAAGCGTCGTCGGCACGACGACAGCGACCTGAAAGCCTTCGAGCGCCGCGATAAAGGCAGCGCGCAGCGCTACCTCCGTCTTGCCGAAGCCGACATCGCCGCAAATCAGCCGGTCCATCGGCCGCCCGCGCGAAAGATCGTCCATGACGGCGTCGATGGCGTTTTGCTGGTCGTCCGTTTCTTCGTAAGGAAAGCGTGCGGCGAATTCGCCATAAACGCCTTCTGGCGGCATCATCACCGGCGCGGGCCGCATGGTGCGTTCCGCCGCAATGCGGATCAGGTCGCCAGCCATATCAAGCAGACGTTTTTTCAGCTTGGCCTTACGCGCCTGCCAGGCTCCACCGCCGAGCTTGTCTAGGCTCGCTTCCGAGCCTTCCGCGCCATAGCGCGACAGAAGCTCGATATTCTCGACCGGCAGGAACAGGCGGTCATCGCCTGCATAGCGCAGTTCGAGACAGTCGTGCGGTGCGCCTGCTGCCGTAATCGTCTGAAGACCTACGAAGCGCCCGATGCCATGGTCGGCATGCACAACGACGTCCCCGGCGTTCAGCGCAGCGACTTCCGCAATGAAGTCAGACGCTTTCTTGCGCTTCTTCGCGCGACGGACGAGCCGATCGCCGAGAATATCCTGTTCGGCGAGAACGATCAGCTTTTCTGTCTGGAAGCCCGTCTCCAGGGGCAGGACAGCCAGCGCGACCTTCGCGGCATCGAGTTTTTCCACCTCGTCGAGCGAGGTGACTGGCGCAATACCTTCCAACTCATGTTCGCCCAGAATCTGGGCAAGCCGGTCTGCCGAGCCTTCGGTCCAGCCGGCAACGACGACCTTGCGTTTGGCCGCGCGCATGTCGGCGATGTAGCGCGCCGCGCGTTCGAACACGTTGATCGATGGATCGGCGCGTTCTTCCGCAAAGTTGCGTCCGGATTCGGCTCCTGCATGGATGATGCGACGGCGCTCGATCTCGGGCGCGGCAAACGGGGTCAGTTCAAGCGCCGTGCGGTCGGTTGCGGCGTCCTTTACATCTTCGTCGGAAAGATAAAGCCGCGCGGGCGGCACCGGTTTATAGGGCACCGCCTCGCCGACGCTGCCGGCGGATTGCCGTTTTCGCGATTCGTAGTGATCGAGGATCAGCGCGTGGCGTTCCGAAAGCGCTTCTTTCGATAGATGGTCGAACACAATTGGCGCGTCCGGCAGATAGTCGAAGATCGTTTCGACCTTTTCGAAGAACAGCGGCAGCCAGTGTTCCATGCCCGCAAAGCGCTTGCCCTCGCTGATCGAAGCGTAAAGCGCATCTTCGCGGGATGGCGCGCCGAAAAGCTCGATATAATTGCGGCGAAACCGGCTGATCGTTTCAGGCGTCAGAGCAATCTCGCTCATCGGCTGAAGACGCATTTCCTTGCGTTGGCCGGTCGTGCGCTGCGACGCCGGATCGAAGGCGCGGATCGATTCCAGCGTATCGCCGAAAAAGTCGAGTCGAAGGGCTTCGTCCGCTCCGGGCGCGAGCAGATCGAGAATGCCGCCGCGCACGGCGTATTCTCCGACATCCCGTACGGTCGCTACGCGCTCGAAACCGCTCGTTTCGAGCCGCGCAGAAAGGTCTTTCATATCGACCTGATTACCCGGCCGGGCGATGAGAGTTTGCGCTGCCACGAAATCGAGCGGCGGCATCTTCTGGAGCACAGCATTCGCGCTGACGAGGACGACTGCACGATGCTGCTTGTCGCGCAGCGCAGCAATCGACGCCATCGCATCGAGACGGCGCGCAACCGTGTCCGAGCCGGGCGAGACGCGGTCGTAAGGCAGGCAATCCCAGGCCGGAAGTTCCAGAACCGGCAGGCCGGGCATGGCGAAGCGCAACACGTCGGCGAGCGCGGGAATCTTCTGTCCGTCGCGCGCGAGGAAAACGATCGGTCCGTCTTGTGCCGCCGCAATCGCCGCAATCGCGAACGCCTCGTAACCGTCCGACACGCCGTCTACGATGACCGGCTCGCCCGAAATCTTCGCGGGCAGATGGATGGGATTGAGAAGTGTCATGGCTCTGTCAGTTCGCAAGGCTGCGGGCCTGGTCGATCATCCGGCGCACGACCGCATTGTCCTGATGAGCCGGCACATTCAGTTCGCCGGTCACCCATTTGACGATATCCGCGTCGGCCTCGCCGAGGAGCGATTCGAACAGTTCGAGTTCGGCGTTTGCAAGGCTTGGCAGTTCCCGATCCGCAAAGCCGCCGACGACCAGATCAGCCTCGCGCGTGCCGCGATGCCAGGCGCGAAAGCGCGCCTTGCGCTTGCGGATTTCGAGCGGGTCGTTGCGAAAGGTGATGTCTGACATGGGGAAAATCCGGTTGGCCCGCGCATATAGCGTCTGACAGGGCCGATGTCAGCCTTTGCGCGTTCGAACCGCGTCGATAGTATCGCACCATGCGTCCCACCGAACTTGATCCTCTTTTCGCGCCTGTCACCTCGCTCGTCGGCATCGGCGAGAAGACGGCTGACCTCATGCGTCGCATCGTGACAGCCGACACGACGGGCCGTGATTTGCGCGCCGCCGATATTCTCTTCGTGCCGCCCTATGCGGTGATCGACCGGACGCGACGCCCCGGCATAGCGCAGTCCGGCGAAGGCTCCATCGTCACACTCAACCTGACCGTCGACCGTCATCAGCCTCCACCGCGCGGACGTGGCTCGGTGCCCTACCGTGTCTTCGCATTCGATGAGACGGGCGAGATCGCGCTGACCTTTTTCCACGCCAAAGGCCAATGGCTGGAAAAGCTGATGCCCGAGGGAAGCGAGATCGTCGTCTCGGGCAAGGTCGAGTGGTTCAATGGCCGCCCGTCCATGGTCCATCCCGATCATATCGTCGCCAAGGAAGATGCCGCCTCCCTGCCCTTGATCGAGCCCGTCTATCCGATGACGGCGGGACTTTCGGCCAAGCTCCTGCGCAAGGCGATTTCGTCCGCGCTCGAACGCCTTCCCGCTCTGCCCGAATGGCAGGATGCGTCCGTCCTCGACCGTCACCGATTCCCGACATTCGGCGAGGCGCTTGTCGAACTGCATCGACCCGAAAACGCGGCCGACTGCGAATCGACAAGCCCGGCATGGCGGCGTCTCGCCTATGACGAGCTCCTTGCCGGACAGGTCGCGCTCGCGATGGTGCGCATGCGGATGCGCAAACTAGCAGGACGCAAGCTGACTGGCGACGGGTCGCGCGGCGAGGCGGTGCGAGCCGCCCTGCCCTATGGCCTGACCGGCGCGCAGGAACGCTCGGTTCGTGAGATCGAGGCCGATCTTGCCCAGCCCGACCGGATGCTGCGCTTGCTTCAGGGCGATGTCGGCTCCGGAAAAACGGTGGTCGCCCTGATGGCGATGGCGCGCGCCGCCGAGGCAGGTGCGCAATCAGCGCTGATGGCTCCGACCGAAATTCTCGCGCGTCAGCATTTTTCGACAATTGCTCCTTTGGCCGAGAAAGCCGGCCTCACTGCCGCCATCCTGACTGGCCGGGAAAAGGGTCGTGAACGGGCGCAGACGCTGGCCGCCATCGCCGACGGGTCCATCGATATCGTCATCGGCACGCACGCGATCTTCCAGGACGCGGTGGCCTTCCGCGACCTCGCGCTCGCGGTGATCGACGAGCAGCACCGCTTCGGCGTTCATCAGCGGCTTGCCATCGGCGCGAAAGGCGCGGCAGTCGACATTCTCGTCATGACAGCGACTCCGATCCCGCGCACGCTGGTGCTGACTGCGTTCGGAGACATGGATGTCTCGCGCCTCGACGAAAAGCCTGCCGGGCGTCAGCCGATCCAGACCGTCACGCTACCTCTCGAACGCCTGTCGGACCTGATCGAACGCATTCGACGTGCAGTGAGCGAAGGCCAGAAAATCTACTGGATCTGCCCACTCGTGGAGGAAGCCGAAGGCATGGACGTGATGTCCGCCGCCGACCGGCATAAAGCGCTGGCCGAGATTTTCGGCTCCGATGTCGGGCTGGTTCACGGCCGCATGTCGGGCGCGGCGAAAGACGAGGCGATGGCCGATTTTAAAGCCGGACGCACCCGTATTCTCGTTGGAACGACTGTCATCGAGGTCGGCGTCGACGTGCCGGACGCCACCATTATCGTCATCGAACACGCCGAAAGGTTCGGCCTTGCGCAACTGCACCAGTTGCGCGGACGGGTCGGGCGCGGCGATGCGGCTTCGAGTTGCGTGCTTCTCTATCAATCTCCGCTCGGCGAGATCGCGAAGCAGCGCCTTTCGGTCATGCGCGACACCGAAGACGGGTTCCGCATCGCCGAAGAGGATTTGAAACTGCGCGGCGAAGGCGAATTGCTCGGCACGCGCCAGTCCGGCACGCCGGGTTTCCAGCTTGCACGGCTCGAACACCACGCCGATCTTCTCGCCATCGCACGCGACGACGCACGCCTTTTGCTCGACCGCGACCCTGACCTTACCGGTCCGCGTGGCAAGGCAATCCGCACGCTTCTCTATCTGTTTGGCCGCGACGACGCGATCAGGTTGATTCGCGCCGGTTGAGGAATGCCGAAAGCGCCACGAGCAGCCAGCCCGCGATCAGGAGTAGGCCACCTGCCGGAGCGGCCATCGGGAAAAGCCGCGTTTCGAGGAACGAGCGCGCGACAAGATCGCCGCAAAATAAGAGAATGCCGGCAACGATCGTCCAGCCGCCCGCGATCTGCCATCGACCGAACCACCCCGCCGATACCACCAGCAGGGCCGGTGCATGGATAAGCAGGAACGACGCGGCCGTGCCGAGATCGCCACCTGTGCGATGCGCTGCAACCGCCGATAAGGCCACGCCGCTTGCACCGAACAGCGCCCCTATTGCGAAGAGAATCCGCCCCGGTTCAATCATTTCAGCCCCTGATTCATGCAATTTCGTCGTGACTCTTGCAGAACACAACTGGAACAGGTAGGTTTGTTCTGGTTTTGTTTTAACGATTCCTTTTAAGGCCAGCCATGCTGACGCGCAAGCAACACGAACTCCTTCTCTTCATCCATCAGCGCCTCAAGGAGAGCGGTGTGCCGCCCTCCTTCGACGAAATGAAGGAAGCGCTGGGGTTGGCTTCAAAATCCGGCATTCACCGGCTGATCACCGCTCTTGAGGAGCGAGGCTTCTTGCGCCGCATGCCAAACCGGGCGCGCGCCCTGGAAGTTATCAAGCTGCCGGAGTCGATTTCTCAGCCTCCGAAACGCTTTCAACCGAGCGTCATTCAGGGCAGCCTCTCGGATAAGCCTGCGGCGAAGCCGGAACGACAGCCGCTACAGCCCGCGACCCGCGGTCCCATCGAGGTTCCAGTCATGGGGCGGATCGCGGCAGGTGTGCCGATCGACGCCATCCAGCACGCAACACGCGCCGTTACCGTCCCGCCAGACATGCTGACGGGTGGCGAGCATTACGCGCTGGAAGTTCACGGCGATTCAATGGTCGAGGCCGGTATCCTTGATGGTGACACAGTTATCATCCGCTCGGGCCAATCCGCGACGCCAGGCGAAATCGTGGTCGCACTCGTCGACGATCAGGAAGCGACGCTCAAACGCTTTCGCCGCAAAGGCGCGTCGATTGCACTCGAGGCCGCCAATCCGGCCTATGAGACCAAGATCTACGGCTCGGACCGTGTGAAGGTGCAGGGCAAGCTGGTCGGGCTGATCCGGAAATACTGAACTGGAAGCTGATACGACCTGGGTTGACACAGGGCGAGCGAGGTTATCGAGAAGGAAGCCGGTGTTCGGTTCGATGGGTGGTTATATGCCAACGCATCAATGATCAGTCGTTTTCGGCTTGCGATGGCTCGGCTGGTGCCGGTCGTTCGGGACGGACGTAAGGTCCCATTCCGCGCGCGGCGCGTGAGAAGCGGCGATGATCGTGCCAGGGTCGATATGGCTCGGTGATCGCATATCGTATGTGAGGTTGTGCCGCTCCCTCGCTCCGCCATGTGATCTGCGCACTGCCGCCTCTTGCCAGATCGCGCGCGGTTATTACCTTCACCGAAGGGGCGCGACATGGGTTTTCGGCGGTCGCGTCCGCAATGACGATCAGCCCTGCCTCGCCGCAAACCTGTTCAGCGATTTCTGCTGTTTCGGCATAAGCAATGACGTTTCCTTTCGCACTCGTCGCGGTGCAAAGCCCTTCATGGCAGACGAAGACGCCGTCAGTCTGCCCAGGCACGACCTGTTCCGGCCCTAATGGCCGTTCGAAATTCTGCACGTCGAAGGCTCGTAGCCAGTTCTGGATCGTGAAGCGGTTCGGACGCTGGCGATTGACCGCGATGCCGCCGCTTGTCGTGCTAACTGCAACCAGCCGCGCGTCTTCTGAAATCAACACGTCCGGCAATTGGCGTGTTGCGAGCAGCGCAATGCCAGCAGCGATCAGCGGTACCGCCGCCCAGCGCAGGACACCTCCCGTCATGGTCAAAATGACGAGTGCGCAAGTCAGAACCAGCACCGCGGAAAGCGGTATGGCACCGGTCGCATCGAACGCCGATCTCTCGGCCAACCAGAACGCGATCGTCGTCATTCCCCATATGCCCATCCCCATCAGGTCGAGCGGCAGGCCATCGAGACCAACCGGCATCAAGACTGTCGCGAGCACCGCCATGGGCATGATGATGATGGAAACGAGCGGCATCGCTGTGAGATTTGCGATGACGCCCAATGGAGAGATCTGCTGGAAGTGCCAGGCGGTGAACAACGCCGTTGCCACCCCTGCTATGATCGATGTCATCGCAAGTGCCGTTGCGTTGGACAAACCGGAGCGGAGCAGACCCGCCTTCGGCGGTGGGCCGCGATCTTCAAGACGATCGCGCTTGCGTGCGCTCCAAGCGCCATATGCGGCAATCAGCGCGGCGGTCGCGGCAAACGACATCTGGAAGCTCGGGCCGATCACCTCATGCGGTGAGACGAGGATGATGATCAGTGCCGATATCGCCAGATTGCGCATCGTCAGCGCCGCGCGATCGAACAAAACCGCGATCAGCATGACGGCAAGCATCAGGAACGCGCGCTGTGCGGCGATGTCCCCGCCCGACACGATGAGGTAAAATCCTGTGCCGAACAGGGCGGTGCCGGCGGCGTATTTTTTCACCGGATGCCGCGTGGCAAGACCGGGAAAAAACGCAGCCGCCGTGCGGATGGAGACCATGATCGTGCCGCCGACGAGCGCCATGTGCAGCCCCGAGATCGATATGACATGGTAGAGTCCGGTAATCCGCATCGCTTCATTGGCAGCTTCGGGAATGCCTGTTCGTATCCCTGTGATCAACGCGGCTGCAATGCCGCCTTCCATGCCGCCGATACGCGCGACGATCCGCTCGGCCACATCGCCGCGCCGACTTTCGATCCATGTGCCAAGGCGCTCCTTGCGCGTCGATGCCGTCGCGAGTTCCGTTGCGTCCGGTCCTCTCATGAAAAAGCCGCTACCGCCAATGCCGTCGAAATAGCGCTTGAAGGCGAAATCGTAGCTTTGCGGGCGCACCGGCCCCGACGGCGGCATCAGGCGGGCGATGCCGACAACGCCTGCGCCGGGCACGAGGCCATCGGGAATCGAACGCGCCGTGACGCGGACCCGGTCGGGCGCATAGCGCAGTTCTGGACGGCCGGTCGAGACGACATCGAGTGTAAGCCGCACGCGGCCGCTTTCCTGATGCTCTATGCGCACGACGCGTCCAGTGAGCTGGATCGTGATCTCCGATCCTAGAACTTTTGTATCGGCTAGCCTCGTCTCGACCTTCGCCGCCATCATTCCCGCAAACGTCAGGAGAATCGCGGCGATGGCGGCGCGCGTCACCCCTCCGGCAACGGTTGCCGGCAGGAGGGCGAGGCTGATCAGAACCGGTACCAAGAGACTGACGAAACCGGGCTCCCAAGGCAGGTTGAAATAGATGAGCGTTCCCAATGCGAGCAACACCGGCACGAACAGGAACGCCATTCCATGGTCAAGTTCATATTCCACCGATCGTTGCAGTGAAGCGAGACTGAACCCGAACCGACCGATCCGGTGCCGCAACCGGGCCGGCACCGCATATGAAGATTTTCCGGCGGCAGTGATCGACTGTGCCGAAACAAACGGATCCTGAACACCGCCTAATAAGCGCCGCTCGTCGATGACGATCGTCTCCCGTCTGTCCCCCATCGTGCCCCCACGGCCGTTCCCGGTGCTTGCACCGCGACTTGCCTATGCTACATGAGCGCCACGAGAACGCCACATATCGCTTCGGCGATACGGCTGCGAAAATCAGGAACATCCATGACCCGTCCCGTCGTCACACGCTTTGCTCCCTCGCCCACTGGCTATCTGCATATTGGCGGCGCACGCACGGCGCTGTTTAACTGGCTCTATGCCAGACACACGGGCGGGAAGATGCTCTTGCGCATCGAGGATACGGACCGCGAGCGCTCGACCGATGCGGCGACGGCCGCCATTCTCGACGGGCTTAAATGGCTCGGCCTCGACTGGGACGGAGAGCCGGTATCGCAATTCGAGCGCGCCGAGCGACATCGGGAAATCGCCCAGGAGCTCGTGAAACGCGGCAAGGCTTATCACTGCTACGCCTCGCAAGACGAATTGACCGAAATGCGAGAAAAGGCCCGCGCCGAAGGCAAGCCGCCGCGCTATGATGGTCGCTGGCGCGATCGCGATCCATCCGAAGCGCCTGCGGGCGTCAAGCCGGTCGTGCGGATCAAGGCGCCGCAGGATGGCTATACTATCGTTCAAGACAAGGTGCAGGGGGAGGTGCGCTTCCCCAACAAGGACCTCGACGATTTCATCATCCTGCGCTCGGACGGCAACCCGACCTATATGCACGCCGTCGTTGTCGACGATCACGACATGGGCGTCACGCACATCATTCGCGGCGACGATCATCTGACCAACGCCGCGCGCCAGAGCATCATCTACGAGGCGATGGAATGGGATGTGCCGGTAATGGCGCATATCCCGCTGATCCATGGCTCGGACGGCGCAAAGCTTTCCAAACGCCACGGTGCGCTCGGCGTAGAGGCTTATCGCGAGATGGGCTATCTGCCGGCCGCACTGCGTAACTACCTAGTACGGCTTGGCTGGAGCCATGGCGACGACGAGATCATGACGCTCGACCAGATGATCGAATGGTTCGAGATCGAGGACGTGAACAAAGGCGCGGCGCGTTTCGATTTCGCAAAGCTTGAGGCGCTGAACGGCGTCTATATGCGCCAGAGCGACGATGGCGAGCTTCTGGATCAGCTTGAAGCCACTCTGCCCTATCTGCCCGATGGCGACGAGATGCTGGCGAAGCTTGATTTGCCGAAGCGAGACCAGTTACGCGCCGCGATGGCGGGCTTGAAAGACCGCGCCAAAACGCTCGTCGAACTCAAGGACGGCGCCAGCTTCCTTTTTGCCAAACGTCCGCTTGAACTGGATGAAAAAGCCGCTCAGATTCTTTCCGATGGTGGGCGCGATGCGCTCGCCGGCCTCATGCCGAAGCTCGAAACCGTCGACGATTGGGGCTCACAGACCACGGAAGCGGCCGTGCGGTCCTATGCCGAGGAAACCGGGCTGAAACTCGGCAAGGCTGCGCAGCCCCTGCGAGCCGCCTTGACCGGCCGTTCGGTGTCGCCAGGTGTGTTCGACGTTCTTGCCGTTCTTGGGCGTGAAGAGAGCCTCGCGCGGCTGAAGGATCAGTTGTGATTTGCATGACTTGCCGCATTGCAGCATACGACTGACGACGAACTTGGCACGCTGAACCAAATGCGATAGCTAAAGCGCGCACCATACGGGTTCGCGTGAAATTTCACTAAATTACGCCCGCAATAAGAGTGTTCCGCATGAATGAGGTGTTGATATGACTGAAGGGACGGCGAAACTGGATTTCGGCGGCGACAGCCACGAATTCAAGGTACGGAAAGGTTCGGTCGGCCCGGACGTCATCGACATTTCGGCGCTTTATAAGAATACCGGCGCTTTCACCTACGATCCGGGTTTCACCTCGACCGCGAGCTGCGAATCCGAGATCACCTATATCGATGGCGACGAAGGCATCCTGCTTCATCGCGGCTACCCGATCGACCAGCTCGCCGAGCACGGCGATTTCCTCGAAACCTGCTATCTGCTGCTTTACGGCGAACTGCCGACCAAGGCGCAAAAGGAAGATTTCGACTATCGCGTCACGCATCACACGATGGTGCATGAACAGATGTCGCGCTTCTTCACCGGATTTCGCCGTGACGCGCACCCGATGGCCGTCATGTGCGGTGTCGTCGGCGCACTTTCGGCGTTCTACCACGACTCGACGGACATCTCCGATCCGCATCAGCGCATGGTCGCCTCGATCCGTCTGATCGCGAAGATGCCGACGATCGCGGCGATGGCCTACAAATACCATATCGGCCAGCCCTTCGTTTATCCGAAGAACGAACTCTCCTTCGCCGCCAACTTCCTGCATATGTGCTTTGCCGTGCCGTGCGAGGACTATAAGGTCAATCCGGTGCTGGCGCGCGCCATGGAGCGCATCTTCATCCTTCACGCCGACCACGAGCAGAATGCGTCGACCTCGACGGTTCGCCTCGCCGGTTCGTCGGGCGCGAACCCGTTCGCCTGCATCGCCGCTGGCATCGCATGCCTGTGGGGCCCTGCTCACGGCGGTGCGAACGAAGCCGCTCTCAACATGCTGGCCGAAATCGGCTCGGTGGACCGTATTCCCGAGTTCATCGGCCGCGCCAAGGACAAGGACGATCCGTTCCGCCTGATGGGCTTCGGACACCGCGTCTACAAGAATTACGATCCCCGCGCCAAGATCATGCAAAAGACCACGCATGAAGTTCTGGCCGAACTCGGTATCAAGGACGATCCGCTTCTCGACGTCGCGATGGAACTTGAGAAGATCGCGCTGACGGACGAGTATTTCATCGAAAAGAAGCTCTACCCGAACATCGACTTCTATTCGGGTATCACGCTGAAGGCGCTCGGCTTCCCCACGACCATGTTCACCGTCCTGTTCGCGCTCGCGCGCACCGTCGGCTGGGTGGCCCAGTGGAAGGAAATGATCGAGGACCCGGGCCAGCGCATCGGGCGCCCGCGTCAGCTTTATACCGGCCAGACGGAACGCGATTACGTGCCGATCGCCAAGCGCTGATCGGCTCACCACAAAGATCGAAGCCCCGGCATTTGCCGGGGTTTTTTTATGCCGCGGCAATGCCGACGATAGTTCGAAGGGCAACGGCCTCAAAAGAAAAGGCCCGGGATTTCCCGGGCCTTTTCGCTTCGTATGAACACGTTGTCCTATTCGACGGCGTCGAGGTTCGTGTCTTTCGTATCGCGGACGAAGAGCACGCCGATGACGAGGGTCATCGCGGCGATTGCGATCGGATACCAAAGGCCGAAGTAGATGTCGCCGCGTGCCGCGCTCATGGCGAACACCGTCGCCGGGAGCAGACCGCCGAACCAGCCGTTACCGATATGATAGGGCAACGACATGCCGGTGTATCTGATGCGGGTCGGGAACATCTCGACCAAGATGGCCGCAATCGGGCCGTAGACCATCGTCACGTAGAGAACGAGGACGAACAGGATCGCGATGATGCGGCCCCACTGTACCTCGTCCGGATTGGCGACCATGGTGTAGGCACCGGCGTCGTTCTGGACGAGCGGGTAGCCTGCGTCCTGCAGGGCCGCGAACGTCGCGTTCGACAGTTCGGTGTTGCGGGTTGCCGCCTGATCGCCGACCTGATTGGCGTCGTACGATTCGATCGTCTCGTCGCCGATCGTGATAACCGCTGGCGTGCCTGCCGCGGCCGTCTGGCTGACGTCATACGGCACCGAGTTGCGCGTCAGGAACGCGGTCGCAATGTCGCACGACGTCGTGAAACGGGCGGTTCCGGTCGGGTTGAACTGGAAGTTACAGTCGCCCGGCGCGGCCGTGACCGTTACCTGCACGTTGTCATGGGCCGCAGCCAGCGCCGGATTGGCGGCGTGGGTCAAAGCCGAGAACAGCGGGAAGTAGGTCAGGATGGCGAGCGCCAGACCGGCCATGATAACCTGTTTGCGGCCGATCTTGTCCGACAGCCAGCCGAAGAACACGAAAAACGGTGTGCCCATGGCCAGAGCGATCGCGATCATGATGTTGACCGAGACGCCGTCGACCTTGAGTACGTTCTGCAGGAAGAACAGTGCGTAGAACTGGCCTGTATACCACACGACGGCCTGACCGGCGGTGAGGCCGAACAAGGCCAGAAGAGCGAGTTTGGCGTTTTTCCACTGGCCGAATGCTTCGGAGAGCGGTGCCTTCGACGTCTTCCCTTCCGCCTTCATGCGCTGGAACGTCGGCGATTCGTTGAGCGTCAGACGAATCCAGACCGAAATGCCGAGCAGGAAGATCGACAACAGGAACGGAATGCGCCAGCCCCATGCGCGGAAGGCGTCCGGCCCCATCAGTGTTTGCACGGCCAGAATGACTAATAGCGACATGAAGAGACCGAGCGTCGCCGTCGTCTGAATCCACGACGTATAGAAGCCGCGCCGCCCATCCGGTGCGTGTTCGGCGACATAGGTCGCCGCACCGCCATATTCGCCGCCGAGCGCCAGACCCTGAAGCATGCGCAGGACGATGAGGATGATCGGGGCCGCGATGCCGATCGTAGAGGAACCCGGCAAAAGACCGACCAGGAAGGTCGACGCGCCCATGATCACGATGGTCACGAGGAAAGTATATTTGCGGCCTACGATATCGCCCAGACGGCCGAAGACGAGCGCGCCGAACGGGCGCACGAGGAAGCCTGCGGCAAAGGCCAGAAGCGCGAAGATGTTGCGCGTGGCTTCAGGATACTCCGAGAAGAAGGCAGCGCCGATAAAGGCCGCCAGTGAGCCGTAAAGATAGAAGTCGTACCATTCGAAAACGGTACCAAGCGAGGACGCAAAGATGACCTTGCGCTCCTCCCTGGTCATGGCGCGGTGCTTATGCCCCGCATCGGTGGCAACATTTGCCATTTTCAATCCTCCCCATGGCGAAAAAATTCGCGATTTCCGCCCTAACGCACGAATGCGTCCTCCAGAGATTCGGGCGGCATCGTGTCGGAATCTGTCAGAACTCAGGGCGAATGGGCAGCGATGCTTTATGCTTATGACTTTAGTCTAATAAATCGCGCGCTGGTGGCAGTATCGGTCGTGTTCTGCTTTTCTTTTTCCTAGGCGGACAACTTTCATTGCAGGTATCGATCCGCTACAACTTTCAAAAATGAGAAAAAGGCCCTTGAGAGGGTCATGGCATTTGGAGGAATTTTGCATGGGTTGGGGCGAAATTTTCAGCGAGCAGTTCTTCGACCCGTTCCGCGCCGGGTTGCTGCTTTTTCTTGTGCTGACAGCGCGGAACACCTCTGCGGTGACGGGAATGCTCATGCCGCTTGCGGCAGGCATCTTCTTCGTCGCCGTGTTGATACCGCTGTCTTTCGCGCCGGAAGCGCCGAACTGGTGGAATCTCGTTGTCGCCGGAATCGTGACGAACACGATCATCGTCGCTGCTCTCGTCGCGATTTCGACCTATTTCTTCCCGGTCAAGAAAGATGGCAACGGACAAGCCTGACGGCTGTCGTTGCCTGCCGCACTACATCGCGGACGCTGCCCACGGAACGAGTTCGCTGATCGCCTGTCCGAAAGCCTGATCGATTGCGCTGGCATAGGCGGCGTTTCCCGATCCGGTGACCGGTGCCTGCGCCATAAACAGACGTGATGCGCGTACCGACCCATTGCGGTCGTTCAGTACCTTGACGAACAGGCCGACCTCCGCGCGTGCGCCACCATCGACGCGCACGCCGAAGGAGCGAAGCTCGGTAACGATCTGATAGTCGATCGCAAGGCCCTGCCCCGGCAGTCCCACGCCCGCAAACCGTCCGGACGCCTGGAAAGCTTCCAGAAGACGCATCTGCACGACGCGCGGCAGACGGTCGGACCATTGCGCACCGCCGAGATACTCAATCGACCCCGGAGCGGTGCGGATGACGATTTCCTGCCTGTCGAGCGAACCGATCGCTGTCGGCTCGGCGATCAGGATTTGCGTTCGCCCGCGCTGCGGACCGGCAGCGGCCGTTGCCGCCGTCGTCAGTTCGAACGTGTCGAGGGGGGCAGGCCCGCCGCCCAGAAGCGCGCAACCGGACAGGGAAAAGGCAAGTCCGGCGATAACCGGAAAGGAAAGATGCAATCTCACTGATAATCCCCCGACCTGACTTCTGATCCGTTCTGCCTGCCGGCAGTATAGTCTTTCCATGAAAGCGCGTTATGGCAAGGCTGGTTGCTCATCGACGCTGCCGTCCGTCATATTGGCGCACTTCCCCCGCCCCGCCTTGAATAAGACGCTGCGGATTGCGCTCGATATCGGTGATCGCCCGCTCGATCCTGTTGATCGACTGGCGCGTGTCGCGGACAAGACCATCGACTTCACGCAACCCCTGCCCGCTGAAACGCGAGAGATTTTCGGTGATCGCACCGATCCGGGCGTTGAGCGTATCGGCAACCTGACGATAAGCCGCCAGGGTCGCGCTCGCATCCTGAATCAGGCCGCGCGTATTTTCGGAACCCAGCACCTCGTCAACGCGGGTGTCGATCGTGTCGGCCATCTGGCGGAACGAATCGAGCGTGACGCGGGCATCTGCGATCAGCCCTTCCGTATCAGCCGAGCCGAGCAATTCGTCGATGCGCGCATTGAGATTGTCCGCAACGTGGCGGAAGCTTAGCAGCGTCCCGCGCGTATCCGCGATCAGCCCATCCGTCTCGCCCGACCCCAACAGTTCGTCAACGCGCATGATAACGCCGTCGACGCGCAAGGTTGCCTGATTGAGACGTTCGCCAAGCAGGCGGGCGTCGGCGATGATCTTGTCGATATCGCCGGAGCGTTCGTTGATGGAGCTTGCGATATTCTGGACGTCGTTCGAGGCGCCCCGAATGGCGGCGCTGGCCTGATCGAAATTCTCGACGAGTTCGCGCACCATCTGCGGATCAACCGCAGCGACCACGCCCTGAACACTTTCGACGACGCCGTCGATCGTGTTCATCGTGCCTTCGGCGCGCGTCGTGATCGTCGCCACGGCTGCAGTGGCGGTCGACATATCTGTCATGATCTGCTGGAGGCCGTTGCCGGCGGTGCGTAGATCGCCCGTGAAATCCTCGACATTCGCCATGATCTGGTTGACGCGCTCGGCATCGACGGCACGGATGAAGTCCTCTGCGGCTGCCAGGGTCGACTGCAACTGGCCGGACACGCTCGACAGCGTGCCGGACAGGTCCGAAACGCTTGCAAGGAAGGTGTCGATGCCTTCGGCATTGTTGGCGAGCGCGTCAGTGAACATCTCGGCGTTGCGAGCCGACTGGGTCAGCGGCCCGCGAACATCCGTCGCGAAACCTTCGAACTCCGACAAGACGGCATCGGCACGGCGGAAGATCGACTGCGCCGTTTCGAGCAGGTTCGTCACGGCCGATGGATTGGCGGTAAGTTCGGCCGTACGTCCCTGTTCTTCCGCCTCTTCGAGAAGGTTCGGCTCGTCGAGATTTGCGCCGCGCAGTTCGATATTCGCCTGCCCGGTGAGGCCGGCCAGACCGACATCGACCTGCGTCGAACGGGTGATCGGCGTCAGGCGATCGATCTCCGCATCTGCGATTGCAGCCGCTGGATTTCGCGGGTCGATATAGACGCGGCGAATGTCACCGACACGAACGCCGTTGAACAAGATGGCGCTGCCGCGTCCCAATCCAGAGGCTGAGCCGGGGATCAGGATGCGAACAGTCGCCGTCTCACCGCGCTCGCCCACCGCCGCCGTCCAGTAGACGAAGGCGAATGCCGACAGGATCGCGACGAGCGTGAAAATGCCGACGGTGACGTAGTTGGCCCGAGTTTCCATTCAACTTCTCTCGTTCGACCGCGCCGACATATCGATCTGGCGCGCGCGCTTGCCGCGGAAATAGGATTGTACCCACGGCTCGTCGTAATCCATCAATTCGCGGACGGTGCCATCGACCATGACCTTCTTGCCACCGAGAATTGCGATTCGGTCGCATACGGAGAACAAACTGTCGAGATCGTGAGTGACCATGTAGACGGTCAGGCCCATCGTATCGCGCAGCTTGGCGACAAGGTCGTCGAAATCGGCCGCGCCGATCGGGTCGAGGCCGGATGTCGGCTCATCGAGGAACACGATATCGGGGTCAAGCGCAAGCGCGCGGGCAAGTGCGGCGCGCTTGATCATGCCGCCCGACAGCTCCGACGGAAATTTGTCGGCAGCCTCCGGCTTCAACCCGACAAGTTCGAGCTTGAGCATGGCAAGCTCGTCCATCAGCTTTTTCGGCAGGTCCAGATATTCGCGCATCGGCACCTGGATATTTTCCCTGACTGTAAGGGCCGAAAACAGCGCGCCATGCTGGAAGAGCACGCCAAGCCGCATGTCGATCGCCACGCGCTGCTGCTCGGCAATCTTGTCGATGTCGGCACCGAAAAGTTCGATCGTGCCGGATTGCTTGGCGTTGAGGCCGAGAACGGTGCGCAGCAAAACCGACTTGCCGGAGCCCGAAGGCCCGATGAAGCCGAGGATTTCGCCCCTGTAAACATCAAGCGACAGGTTTTCCAGAACCGTCGTCTTGCCGAAGCGCACGGTGACATCCCGTGCGCTGAGAACGACGTCACCCTTCTTTTCGGGCTCTGGTGCGGATGGCTTTTCCTGGAGGATCGCTTCGCTCATCGCCGCCTCAAAAGTTGATCGCTGCGAAGAAGATGGCGAAGAGGCCGTCGAGCACGATCACGATGAAGATCGACTTCACCACCGAGGACGTGACGTGCTGACCGAGCGATTCGGCGCTGCCACCAACCTTCATGCCTTCTACCGAACCGATGATCCCGATGATCAGCGCCATGAACGGCGCCTTGATAAGGCCTGCGAAGATGGTGCCAAGATCGATCGATGCGCGCATGCGGTCCAGAAACGCTTCCGGCGCGATCCCCGAATAGATCCAAGCGACGGTCATCGCACCGCCGATCGCGGCGAAATTGGCGAGAATCGTCAAGCAGGGCAACGCGATGACGAGCGCGACGAGCCTTGGGAATACCAAGACGCCGACCGGGTTGAGCCCGATGACGGTCAACGCATCGACTTCCTCGCGCATTTTCATCGAGCCAATCTCGGCCGTGATGGCGCTGCCCGAGCGGCCCGCGACCATGATGGCGGTCAAAAGCACGCCCATTTCACGCAGCACGAGAATGCCGACGAGATCGACGACGAAGATTTCCGCGCCGAAATAGCGGAGCTGGAACGCGCCCTGCTGGGCCACGATCGCGCCGACGATATAGGACATCAGGATGACGACGGGGATCGCACCTACGCCCATGCGATCCACCTGATTGAAGATCGCTGCGAGGTTGACCGAATGCCCCCGGCCGAGCTTGAGCTGTCCGCCGCGAATCGTCGCGCCCAAAATGTGCATCGAGGCGAGGAAGTCGCCATACATGCTGTACATCGCGCGGCCGAGCGATTCGGGCAGTCTCAGCAGAAACGGCGTCCTGTCGTCCGGTCCGGTTTCGTCCGGCTTCGTCAGCACCGCACCGACGGCCTCGGAAAGCGTCGCGACCGATTCGCTCTGCCCGGTCAGTTCGACATCGGCACCGTTGTTACGAAGCGCGTGGGCAAGCCGCTCGACTAACCAGGCTCCCGCCGTATCCATGCGACCGATTCCCGACACGTCGATCCGGACGGCTCCGGCGGATTGCGCCGATTCCAAATCGCGCATCTGTGTATCGACGAGCGCGACTGTCTGCGTATCCCAATCGCCCGAAAGGACACAGACAAGCCGGCCGTCCTCTTCGCGCCGCTCGATCGTCGGGCGCTTGAGGTCGGATTCGGCCTGTGTCTGACTTGCTTCCGGTCCGGGTTTCCTGAACATGGGGCAAGTCTTACTCACGAAAGTTCCGGCTGTCACTTTATCAACCGGAGCGCGATTTCAGCACTGGAGAATTCCTTATGCGGCGTGACATTTCTGCCGAGATAGAACGGTTCCCGATTGCCGGAAGTTTCCGGATTTCAAGGGGTGCGAAGACCGAGGCGGAAGTCGTGGCCTGCACGATCACCGATGGTAACGCAACGGGACGCGGCGAGTGTGTTCCGTATTCAAGGTACGGCGAAAGCCTCGATCAGGTGAAAAACGCAATCGAATCGATTGCGCCCGCGATTCGCGACGGGGCGGATCGCGAAGCGCTTTTGAAACTGATGCCAGCGGGCGCAGCACGAAACGCGGTCGACTGCGCGCTCTGGGATTTGGAAGCGAAGATGTCGGGCCGCCGGGTTCAGAATATCATCTGTTCCGCGCCACCAACGGCGCTGACAACCGCAATGACCATTTCGCTGGGAGAGCCGGAGGAAATGGCGGCGAACGCTCGCAAGAATGCGTTTCGTCCCTTGCTGAAGGTCAAGGTCGGAACCCCGGACGACCGTTCACGCATCCGCGCCGTCGCGGAAGCCGCACCGGAAAGCCGCATCATTCTCGACGCCAACGAAGGCTGGACGCCGGACAATATCGCCGAACACCTCGCCGTCGCGGCGCAATACGGGATCGCGCTCATCGAACAGCCGCTGCCGCAAGGCCACGACGAATTCCTGCGCACGGTCACGCATTCGGTTCCCATATGCGCGGACGAAAGCGTCCATGGAGCCGACGATCTCGACAAACTCGTCGGGCTCTACGATGCGGTGAATATCAAGCTCGACAAGACGGGCGGTCTGACGGCCGCAATCGATTTGCGCGACCGCGCGCGCTGGCACGGCTTTTCGATCATGGTCGGCTGCATGGTGGGTACGTCGCTGGCGATGGCGCCTGCCGTGCTACTGGCGCAGGATGCAGACTTCGTCGATCTCGACGGGCCGCTTCTTCTGGCAAAAGATCGGACCCCGGCGCTCAGCTATGCCGATTCGCTGGTTTCACCGCCCGAACCAGAACTTTGGGGGTGATTCAGGCTGCGTTGGCCAATTCGGCAGGAATGGAGATCGGCACAAGCTTGGTCTCCTTCATCTGTCCTGTATCGGCCCAGTGGATCAGTTCGAAACCACCATCGAACCGCTCTGCGATCGCCGTGCAGCTTTCGACCCAGTCACCGGTATTGATATAGCGGACACCCTCGATTTCCGAGATGACGGCGTGGTGGATGTGACCGCAGATTACTCCGTCGACACCGCTCCGGCGCGCCTCTTCCGCCAAGACACGCTGAAAGGCGCTGATGAAGTTCACCGCCTTTTTCACGCGCAGCTTCGCCCATGAAGAAAACGACCAGTACGGCAAGCCCAGCAAGCGGCGCAGCCGCGTGATGATCTGGCTGATGACGATCGCGGAATCATATGCCTTGTCGCCGAGATAGCTCAACCAGCGCATATTATGCACGACGGCGTCGAACTGATCGCCATGGATGACCAGATATTTCCTGCCGTCCGCTCCCCGGTGAATGATCCGGTCGGTGACGACGATGCCGCCGAAATGCGTTCCCTGAAAATCACGCAGAAACTCGTCATGGTTGCCAGCGATATATGTGATCCGGCTACCCTTACGCGCTTTTCTGAGCAGCTTTTGGACGACATCGTTGTGGGTTTGCGGCCAGTGCCAGGAGCGTTTGAGCCGCCAGCCATCGACAATGTCGCCTACAAGAATGATCTCTTCGGCGTCGTGATGGCGCAGGAAATCTATCAGTTCTTCGGCCTTTGCAGGCTTGGACCCAAGATGCACGTCCGACAGGAAAATCGTGCGGAAGCGGCGAGGTTTGGCTGTCATGATCGGCCTCGGCGTAACGGGAACATTTCGTTACCCGGCCTATGACGTGATTCACGTCACAGCCGTGTGACGGTTGTGTTTTCCCGTCGCGGCACGATAAACCCCTAGCAACGAAAAACGTGAATGGGAGAGGCCGAACATGGATCTTGGGATACGCGGGAAAAAGGCGATCGTGTGTGCATCGAGCCGGGGGCTGGGCCGCGGTTGTGCGATGGCGCTGGCAGAGGCCGGCTGCGACCTGGTGGTCAATGGTCGCGACGCGGCTGTGCTGGCGAAGACGGCCGAGGAATTGCGCAGCAAATTCGGCGTGTCGGTGACCGAAATCGCCGGTGACGTTTCGAAGACCGATATTCAGGAAGCGCTTTTGAAAGCTTGCCCAGCGCCGGATATTCTCGTCAACAACAATGGCGGTCCGCCGCTGCGCGATTTTCGCGAACTGACGCGCGAAAACATGCTGGAAGGCGTGACGCAGAACATGATCACGCCGATCGAACTGATCAAGGCGGTCGTCGACGGCATGACGGAGAAGGAATTCGGACGCATCGTCAACATCACTTCGCTCTCCGTCTATCAGCCGATTCCCGGCCTCGATCTTTCGTCGGGCGCACGTGCGGGCCTGACCGCCTTTCTTGCGGGGATCGCGCGGACGGTCGCGTCGAAGAACGTGACCATCAACAACATCCTGCCGGGCAAGTTCGATACCGATCGCATCCGCACAACCATCCGGTTCAGCGCCGAAAAAGCGGGCGAAAGCGAAGAGGCGGCGGCGCACAAGGCGGCACAGACCATACCCGCGAAACGCCTCGGCTCGGCCGAAGAGTTCGGCAAGGCTTGCGCGTTCCTGTGTTCGTCGCATGCGGGCTACATCACCGGTCAAAACCTTGTTCTGGACGGCGGGCTCTACACGAGCGCCTTTTAACGCAATTTACGCGAAAGCGGAGGAAACGATTTGAAACTGTTGCGATTTGGAAATCCGGGCGCGGAACGTCCGGGCATTATCGATGCAAATGGGACGATTCGGGACGTGTCGACTATCGTCAGCGACTACGCGCCTGAGACGCTTGGCGAAGCTTTGGTCAAGACGCTTGCCGAAACCGACCTATCGACGCTGCCGGAAGTGCCGGCAGGCATGCGCATCGGCGCGCCGCTATCGCGGATCGGGCATTTCATCGCTATCGGGCTCAACTATGCCGATCACGCGGCCGAATCCGGAATGCCAATTCCAAGCGAGCCGATCGTCTTTTCAAAAGCGCCGAGTTCATTGTCCGGCCCCGACGACCCGGTCGTATTACCGCGCGGATCGGTCAAGACCGACTGGGAAGTCGAACTTGCCATCGTGATCGGCACGGGCGGCGAATATATCGAGGAAGCCGACGCGTTGTCGCATGTCCTCGGCTACGCCATCTGCAACGACGTCTCGGAACGTGAATATCAGGCCGAACGTGGCGGCCAGTGGATCAAGGGCAAGAGCGCGCCGACCTTCGGTCCGCTCGGCCCCTGGATCGTCACGCGTGACGAGATCGACGATCCGCAGACGCTCGACATGTTTCTCGACGTCAATCGCGAACGCGCCCAGACGGGCAGCACTTCCACCATGATCTTTTCAGTCGCCGAGATCATCTCCTATCTGTCGCGCTTCATGCGCCTGGAGCCCGGCGACGTGATCACGACCGGTACGCCGCCCGGCGTCGGCATGGGCATGAAGCCGCAGCGCTTCCTGAAAGCCGGCGACGAGATGCATCTGGCTATTGCAGGTCTGGGCGAGCAGCGCCAAAAGGTGATCGCGCGCGACTGACGAGAGTCGGCGCAAAAGACTGGCCTTCGCCTATTCGTGCGCGGGCCGACGCAACACGGCACGGACAGAGGGTGCGATTCACAATGATGGATGAAACGTCGAAATCGCCACCCGCAGACCTCGACGAGGCGGCTCTTTTTTACCATCGCTACCCCGCGCCGGGTAAGCTGGAAATTCAGGCGACGAAGCCGCTCGGCAATCAGCGCGATCTGGCGCTCGCCTATTCGCCCGGCGTCGCCGCGCCGTGCCTTGCGATCCATGACGATCCGGCGCGGGCGGCCGATTACACGTCGCGTTCCAATCTCGTCGCCGTCATCTCCAACGGCTCGGCCGTTCTCGGCCTGGGCAATATCGGCCCACTCGCCTCCAAGCCCGTGATGGAAGGCAAGGCGGTCCTGTTCAAGAAATTCGCCGGCATCGACGTGTTCGACATCGAGATCGACGCGCCTGAAATCGAGCGTATGGTCGAAACGGTCGCAGCGCTCGAGCCGACATTCGGCGGCATCAATCTCGAAGACATCAAGGCGCCCGAATGCTTCGAGGTCGAGGAGCAACTCAAGGCCCGGATGCAGATTCCAGTCTTCCATGACGACCAGCATGGAACGGCCATCATCGTCGCGGCGGCGGTTCTCAATGCTCTGGAGCTTGCTGGAAAGAAAATCGGCGACGTGAAGATCGTCACATCCGGTGCGGGCGCGGCTGCACTCGCCTGCCTCAACCTTCTGGTCGAACTCGGCGCGGCCCACGAAAACATCTGGATCACGGATCGCCACGGCGTTGCCTATAAGGGCCGCGTGGAGGAAATGGACCGCTGGAAGGAACCCTACCTCAAGGATACGAACGCGCGGACACTGGCCGATGTAATCGGCGGCGCGGACGTCTTCCTCGGGCTATCGGCTGCCGGCGTCCTGAAGCCCGAATTGCTTGAGAACATGGCCGAGCGCCCCCTAATCCTAGCGCTTGCCAATCCGACGCCCGAAATCATGCCCGACCTTGCCCGCAAGGCTCGGCCGGACGCGATGATCTGCACGGGCCGGTCGGATTTTCCCAATCAAGTCAACAACGTTCTGTGTTTCCCCTACATCTTCCGCGGCGCGCTCGATTGTGGTGCGACCGCGATTAACGAGACGATGAAGATGGCGGCGGTGCGCGCCATCGCCGGACTGGCGCGAGAGGAGCCCTCGGATGTCGCAGCACGCGCCTATTCGGGCGAAACCCCGATCTTCGGCCCCGATTTCCTGATCCCCTCGCCATTCGATCCACGCCTGATCCTGCGGATCGCGCCTGCTGTTGCGGAAGCTGCATCGCAGACCGGCGTGGCAAGCCGGCCCATCGAGGATATGGGCGCATATGTCGATCGGTTGACGCGCTTTGTATTCCGCTCGGGGCTGGTGATGAAGCCAGTCTTCGCCGCAGCGCGAAATGCGGCCGGCAACCGGGTTATCTATTCGGACGGTGAGGACGAACGGGTTCTTCGCGCCGCACAGGTCGTGATCGAGGAGAAGATCGCCGCTCCCATTCTCATCGGCCGACCGGCGGTGATCGAAACACGGCTACAGCGTTACGGCCTCAAAATCCGCCCCGGCTACGATTTCGAGATCATCAATCCAGAGGACGATCCGCGCTACCGCGATTATGTCGATCTTCTGATGCGCCTTGCCGGCCGCCGCGGCGTAACGCCGGAAGCTGCCCGCACCATGGTGCGTACCAACAACACCGTGATTGCCGCTCTCGCCATGATGCGCGGCGAAGCGGACGCGATGATCTGCGGTCTCGAAGGCCGCTTCGAACGGCATTTGCGCAATGTCGAACTGATCATCGGCCGACGTGATGGCGTTGCGGAAATGTCGGCGCTTTCCATGCTGATCTCCCAGCGCGGCGTGACGTTCTTCACCGACACCTATGTGACCATCGACCCGTCGGTCGACGAAATCGCCGAAATGACGGTTCTTGCGGCGGCCGAGATTCGCCGCTTTGGCATCGAGCCGAAAGCTGCTCTTCTTTCACATTCGAATTTCGGCTCGCGGGACTCGGCAAGCGCGCTCAAGATGCGCAAGGCGGCAGCACTTTTGAAGGCAAGCGCGCCCGATCTGGTCGCCGATGGCGAGATGCATGGTGATTCCGCCTTGTCGGAAACGCTGCGCCACCGCGTATTCCCGCATTCGACGCTCACAGGCGAAGCAAACCTTCTGGTCTTCCCCAATCTCGACGCCGCCAACATCGCCTTGAACACGATCAAGGCGATGACGGATGCACTTCACGTCGGGCCGATCCTGCTTGGCACCGCCCTGCCCGCGCACATCCTGACGCCGTCGGTGACGTCGCGCGGCGTGGTCAACATGACGGCGCTTGCGGTGGTCGAAGCGACGCAGAATGCGGCTAAGGCCGTCGAAGGCTAAAGAGCGAACTGGTGCGGCAATCAGGGACGCCGCGCCAGCGTCTCCTCTCGTCCAAGAAGCGGCAGGAGACTAGCAAGCTCCGGTCCGGATTCGCGACCTGTCAGCGCCAGGCGCAGGGGCATGAACAGCCCCTTGCCCTTACGGCCCGTCACCTGCTTGACGCGATCGGTCCAGACCTTCCACGTCATCTGGTCCCATGGCTCAGCTGGCAACTCGGCGAAAGCCTGCTCGAAAAAGGTACGGTCTTCGGCGGAAAACTCGCCTGACGGCCGGCCGTCCTTCGAAATCACCGTCCACCATTCGCCTGCCTGATCGAAACGGTCGAGATTGCCGCGAACGGCAAGCCAGAACGCTTCCGCCTGCGGGCCGTCGATGCCCAGTTCCGCCAGGCGCAGCTTGGCAGTTGCAAACGGCATTGTGTGCAAAATGTCCCGGTTCAGCCCGTCAAGATCGGTAGGGTCGAACTTCGATGCCGATTTGGAGGTCGCGGTCGGCTCGAAACGCTTCACCAGTTCGTCCATCGAGTGGACCGCCACAACGCTTTCCGACGTTCCGATGAGGACGGCGAGCGATGCGACCGCGAGCGGCTCGATCCCGGCCTCTCGCAATCCCTTGATCGACAGCGATCCGGTGCGCTTCGAAAGCCCCTCGCCGGTGCTGGTCGTCAGGAGATTGTGATGGCCAAATGCTGGAGGTTCAGCGTCCAACGCCTTGAAAAGCGCAATCTGCGCACCTGTATTGGTCACGTGATCGTCGCCGCGAATGACGTGTGTGACGCCCATCTCGATATCGTCCGCCACCGACGGGAGCGTGTAGAGATAGGTGCCGTCCTCACGCACGAGCACCGGATCGGACATCGAGGCGAGATCTACGGTCTGCGGACCGCGCACCACGTCATTCCAGTTAACTTCCGTGCGCTGCGGCGCGAACGGGTCGGACGTGAAATTCGGCAGCAGGAAGCGCCAGTGCGGCTTGCGTCCTTCGGCTTCGAACGCCGTCTTTTCGGCATCCGTCAGCTTCAGCGCATCACGACCATAAACGGGCGGCAAACGTCGTGACAGACGCAGCCGACGCTTGCGCTCCAGCTCGTCTGCCGTCTCGTAGCAAGGGTAAAGCAGTCCCTTCGCTTTGAGCTTCTCGGCCGCCGCGTCATATGTGTCAAAACGCGCGGACTGATGCGCAGTCACGTCCGGTGCAATCCCGAGCCAGAACAGGTCCTTCTGGATCTGATCGGCATATTCCTGCTTAGAGCGCGCAACATCCGTATCATCGAAACGAAGGATGAAACTCCCGTCCGCTTTCTTCGCGAACAGCCAGTTGAACAGCGCGGTGCGCGCATTGCCGATATGAATATGGCCGGTCGGCGACGGCGCGAAACGGACGGTGATGGTCATTTTCAAGTCCTGTCGCGAAAACGGTTGGTGATCGGATAGCGTCGGTCGCGGCCGAAATTCTTTCGGGTGATCTTTACGCCGGGCGCGGCCTGCCGGCGCTTGTATTCGGCGATGTAGAGAAGATGCTCGATCCGGTGGACGAGGTCGCGGTCGTGCCCACGCGCCACGATTTCGTCGACGCTCATCTCGTTTTCGACGAGCGATTCGAGAATGTCGTCGAGCGCCGGATAGGGCGGCAATGAATCCTGATCCGTCTGGTCCGGGCGAAGCTCTGCCGATGGCGCCTTGTCGATGATATTCCGCGGGATCACCTCGCCGGACGGGCCGAGCGCCGCGGCAGGCACATTCGCGTTGCGCCAGCGCGACAGGGCGTAGACCTGCATCTTGTAGAGGTCCTTGATCGGATTGAAGCCGCCATTCATGTCGCCATAAAGCGTGGCGTAGCCGACCGACATTTCCGACTTGTTGCCGGTGGTCACGACCATCGAGCCGAATTTGTTGGAGATCGCCATCAGGATCGTACCGCGCGTGCGGCTTTGCAGGTTTTCTTCGGTGACGCCCTCGTTCGTGCCTTCGAACAGCTGCGCGAGCGCCTTGGTGAACCCTTCCACGGGATCGATGATCGGAATGATCTCGTAGCTCACGCCAAGCGCGGCGGCGCAATCCTGCGCGTCCGTCAACGAGCCTTCGGACGTATAGCGATACGGCATCATGACGGTACGAACGCGATCCGCGCCGAGCGCATCGACCGCGAGCGCCGCGCAGATCGCTGAATCGATGCCGCCGGAAAGCCCCAGAACGACGCTGTCGAAGCCGTTCTTGTTCACATAGTCACGCAGGCCGAGCATGCAGGCACGATAGTCGCTCCCCTGCGCATCGGGCAATGTGGCGGACGGCCCTTCCGTGCAGTGCCAGCCCTCGCCGTCCCGCTGCCATGTGGTTAGCGCAAGCGCTTCCTCGAACGGGTCCATCTGGAATGCCAACGTCTTGTCGGCGTTGATCGCGAAGGATGCACCGTCGAAGACGAGTTCGTCCTGCCCGCCGAGCTGGTTGGCGTAGATAAGCGGCAGGCCGCTTTCGATCACCTGTTTCAGAACGACTTGCTGGCGCACATCCTGCTTGCCGCGATAATAGGGCGAACCATTCGGCACGAGCAGGATTTCCGCGCCTGCCTCCGCCAGCGTCTCGCACACGCCAAGCTCGCCCCAGATATCCTCGCATACCGGCACGCCAAGCCGCACGCCGCGAAAATTCACCGGTCCCGGCATGTCGGGTCCCGGCTGGAATACGCGCTTTTCATCGAACTCGCCGTAGTTCGGCAGGTCGAGCTTGTATCGTTCGCCAAGGATCTTGCCGCCGTCGGCAATGATGACCGCGTTGTGCAGGCCGCTTTGGCGTTTCAGGGGCGTGCCGACAATAATGCCCGGTCCGCCGTCTTCCGTATCGGCCGCCAGTTCGCCTGCCGCTTTTTCGCAGGCCGCGACGAACGCCTTCTTGAGCACCAGATCCTCGGGCGGGTAGCCGGCGATAAAAAGCTCGGTAAACAGAATGAGGTCAGCGCCCTGCCGAGCCGCATCCGCCCGCGCCTCACGCGCTTTCGCGAGGTTTCCGGCGATGTCGCCAACCGTCGGGTTGAGTTGGGCTATGGCGATGCGAAGAATTTCGGGCGTCTGGCTCATGCGGCTTCGTGTAGCGCGCCGCGAAACGCACGGCAACCGCGCCTTGCGGGTGGACGCGCGGCCATGCATTCTCGCCGCGAAACGCCGGCGACGATGGAAGACCGATGGCAACGCTCGAAGAACTTGCAAGGCGATGGACGAAGCGCGAAGGCCGCGCACCGAACCAGGTCGAAAGCCGCATCCTCAGATCCGCCGCCGAGCGGCGATCAATCACTCGAAACCGAAACGAAAGTTACGATAAAAAGCTCTCGTTCGGAGATCGCGTTGCCGATATCGTCGCGCGGTTCGGCGGTTCGTGGACCTTTATTCTGGGTTTCATAGCCTTTTTGGTCGTATGGGCCGTCGCCAACACGATTATCTTGACGCGCGACGCGTTCGACCCCTACCCGTTCATCTTTCTCAATCTCGTTCTGTCGATGGTCGCCGCCCTGCAAGCGCCGATCATCATGATGTCCCAGAACCGGCAAGGCGCGCGGGATCGACTGGAGGCCGAACACGACTACGCGGTCAATCTCAAGGCCGAGTTGGAGATCATGGCACTTCACGAAAAGCTTGACGCCATACGCGACCGCGAAATCGCCACTCTGCACGAGCGCGTCTTGCAACTGACGGAAGCGTTGGAGCGCATCGAGAGTAGGCTCACGCCTCGATGAGCGACATTCTCACCGACCTCATCGGGCGGTTCGGGCTTTTCGCCCTGTTCATCGGCTGCGTCGTTGAAGGCGAAACCGCCGCGTTGGCTGCCGGTTTTCTCGCCCATCAAAAGCTCGTCAATCTTTTCGCTACCTTTCCAGCGGTTTTCGCCGGCGCGTTGATCGGCGATACGGCGATGTTCCTGGCCGGGCGGCGGTGGGCAAATCACTCGTTCGTTCGGAAACTGCGCGAACGTCCGGGCTTTTCGCATGCAGCGCGTCTGGTCCGCACGCATCCGAACAGCTTCGTGTTCTTCAACCGCTATATCTATGGGATGCGTACCGTCGGCGCCGTCACCGCCGGCCTGTCGGACATTCCCGTCGCGCGATACGTGACGGTCAATGCCGCATCCTGCGTTCTGTGGACGTTCCTCTTCGTCGGCCTCGGCTACTTCATAGGGCTCGGCGCGGAGCGTTTCGTCGGCGGTGAATTGCGCTCCCACGAAAAGCTGATCGGCGCTGCGGTTCTCATTCTCATCAGCGCTGCCGCCTTTAGCCTCATCAGCCGACGAGTTCGCGGTCGCCGCGATCAAGTATCAGCGGGATGATCAGATCCTCCTCGTCATCGAGATGGCGTGCGAGCATCGCGACAAGCCGTGCGTTCTCGTCGGCATACGCGTCAGCTGCATAGCGTTGCGCGTCATCATCGCCGTCCAGCGCCTGCAAAAATGCATTCGCCGTCTGTGCATTCATTTCGAGCGCATCGTGGATCAGATGATGATCCGAATCGAGGATTTCGAACCCGCGTTTCAACCGGCTTTCGGCCTGCGCGAAAATCGGGAAATAGTGATGGTCCTCGATATTGTGATGACCGTCGAGTTGCCCGAGAAAGAAATTGAGGCGCGGCGCAAAGAACTGCGCGAATTGCTTGGCGTCGTTGCGCCCCTCTCGGTAATCCGTGATCGCGCCTGTCAAAACACCCCCCAATTCGCGAAACATGGCATGTCGCTGCAGCCACATCGACGCCATGCCGTGAATATTGGGATGTGCGGTCCAATCCTCGCGCGGATATTTTTCGACGAGAACGCGCAAATCATCCGGCAGGCCGGAACGCGCCTGCAGCAGCAGTGAGGGATCGAGATCGTTTGTCATGGCGCCTCACATACGATCCGGGACGATCATTCGCCAGAAGGCACATTCGCGTAACCCGGTTTCGGACTGGTAATCACCGGAGGCGATGCCTATCTCGCCGAAGCCGGTGCTGGGCCGGCTACCAAAAGGATGTGCGCGTGAAAGACGGCAAGAATGCCCTTTTCCTGATCAACCCGAAAGCGCGGCGCGGCGGCGAGCCGATCGAGCCGATATTGAATCGCCTGCGTAGCGGCGGTCTCAGCGTGACGATCGAGCCCTTCGAAGCGTTGCCGGAACTTGCGCGCGACGTCGTGCGGCTTCGCGATATCGCCGACATCGTCGTCGTTTGCGGTGGAGACGGCACCGTTTCTTCTGCGGCGGTTGCCGTGATGGAAAGCGGCTTGCCGATGGGCATCATGCCGATGGGAACCGCCAACGATCTCGCCCGCACGCTTGGCATCCCGATGGATTTGCAACAGGCAGCCGACGTCATCGCGGCCGGTCATCTGCGCAAGGTCGATGTCGGAACGGTGAATGGCCATGCCTTTTTCAACGTCGCCAGCATCGGGCTTTCCACGGAACTGGCGCAATCCCTCGACCCTCAGACAAAAAAGCGCTGGGGACGCCTTGGCTACGCGGTTGCCGCCGGCCGCGTCCTGACCAATGCACGGCCGTTCAAGGCGAGCATCAGGGAAAAGGGCGAACCCATCAAGGTGTCCACCTATCAGATCGCAGTCGGCAACGGTCGTCATTATGGTGGTGGCAACGTCGTCGAGGCATCAGCCGAAATCGACGACGGCGCGCTCGATCTCTACAGCCTCGAATTGTCGAACGTCTGGAAGCTCGCGCTGATGATGCGCTCGTTCCGTTCGGGCCGCCATGGTGCCTGGAACGAGGTGCGCACCGCGCGCTGTATCGAATTCGACGTCGAAACGGAAAGGCCGATGCCTGTCAACACTGACGGCGAGATCGTCACCGCGACGCCCGCGCATTTCAAGGTGCATCCTGGCGCGGTGTCGATTTTCGCACCCGAAAAGCATGCTGCTCCTGACCTATTTGGCCATGATTTGCGGCGACCGCACGTGTTCGGGACGCACGCCCATGCCGACCATGCGAGCGGGAATACGGCGCAATAGCGCAAACCGGTCCAGAAGGCGCAGCGGCAGCGGTACCGTATTCGCCCGACGACCTTTCAGCGCAGGCGCCAGAACGCGGTTTTGAATAGCGACCTGCACTGCCTGCGTCAGTCGCGCAGGCAACAGACGGCGTTTCTGGACGGCAGCAAGATCGGCATCCATTACCCGCCCTGCCATCAAAGGACCGGACAAAATATTCGCAGTTGCCACCGCGTCCTGGATGGCAAGGTTGATGCCGACGCCGCCGACGGGCGACATCGCGTGGGCGGCGTCACCGATGCACAAAAATCCTGGCCGGTGCCATTGGCGCAGCCGGTCGACGGAGACCGAAAGCACGCTGACCGGGTCGAAATCCGGCAAGTCCTTGCGCAGACGCTTTTCGTCGAACGGCGTCAGAGCGGCAACCGCTTGGCGGAAAACATCGATCCCGCGCGCTATGACGTGGTCGGCTTCGCCTTTGCGAACGACGTATCCGCATTGCCAATAGTCGCCGCGATAGATGCGAACGAAAATGCCTTTATCGCCGAACCGACCAGCCGTCGCGTCCGTGTCTGACGCTAATCTCGATACCCTGAACCACATCACATCTATGGGCGCGCCCAGCGTCTCGACCTCAAGCGCTGCCTCGTCGCGCAAAACCGAACGTCGACCATCCGCCGCCACGACGAGATCGGCTTCGATCGTTAACTGCCCATCATCATGCTTTGCTTCAAGACCGACGACGCGTCCATTGCGCCTGGCGAGTGTCTTGGCCTCGCAATTCATCAGGCAGCGAAAATTCGGATAGGCACCGGCCTTGCGCTTTAGAAAATCGAGGAAATCCCATTGCGGCATCAGCACGATTGCCGGGCACGTCACAGGCAGATGACGAAAATCGCCGACCGGGTAGCGGCGGCCGTTCATTTCGGCCGAGATTTCCTCGATCCGCTGATGAGGCAGTTTCAGAAGCTCGCCCAACAGGCCAAGCTCATGCATCACTTCCAGTGTGGACGGGTGCAGGGTGTCGCCACGAAAGTCGCGGAGAAAATCGTCGTGCTTCTCGATGACGACGACATCGATGCCGGCCCGCGCAAGAAGCAGGCCGAGCATCATTCCGGCCGGGCCACCACCGGCGATACAGCACGTCGTGCGGATCGCCGGTGAAGCCATAGGATCAAACCTCAGGCGTTGACGGCGACCTTTTGCGGCGCGCTGCTCTTCTTCTTGTTCAGGAACTCGCTGACGAGGAAGGCCAGTTCAAGCGCCTGATCCGCATTGAGGCGCGGGTCGCAATGCGTGTGATAACGATCCTGAAGATCCTCGTCACGAACGGCACGCGCACCGCCGGTGCATTCGGTCACGTTCTTGCCCGTCATCTCGACATGGATGCCGCCGGCATGCGTGCCCTCGGCCTGATGCACCTCGAAGAAGGACTGAACCTCCTTGAGGATACGGTCGAACGGACGCGTCTTGTAGCCCGCCGCCGTGACCGTGTTGCCGTGCATCGGATCGCATGACCAGACGACCTTGCGGCCTTCCTTCTCGACGGCGCGAATGAGCTTCGGCAGATGTTCGCTGACGGCATCCGAACCGAACCGCGCGATCAGCGTCAGCCGTCCAGCCTCGTTTTGCGGATTGAGCAGGTCGATCAGCCGGATAAGACCGTCCGGCGTCATCGACGGACCGCATTTGAGGCCGAGCGGATTCTTGATGCCGCGGCAATATTCGATGTGAGCATGATCAGGCTGGCGCGTGCGATCGCCGATCCAGATCATGTGGCCGGAGGTCGCGTACCAGTCGCCGCTCGTCGAATCGACGCGCGTCATCGCTTCTTCATAGCCCAGAAGAAGCGCCTCATGGCTGGTGTAGAAATCGGTTTCGCGCAGCGCCGGATGGCTTTCGGACGTAATGCCGACCGCACGCATGAAATCGACCGTCTCCGAAATACGCTGCGCGAGCGCCTGGTAGCGCTCGGCCTGCGGGCTGTCGGAAACGAAGCCGAGCATCCACTGATGCACGTTTTCAAGGCTGGCGTAGCCGCCCTGCGCGAAAGCACGCAAAAGGTTCAGCGTCGCGGCCGACTGGCGATACGCCATGCGCTGGCGCGCCGGATCAGGGGTGCGCGCCTCGGGCGTGAACTCGATTCCGTTGATGATGTCACCGCGATAGCTTGGCAGCGTAACGCCATCCTTCGTCTCGGTGTCGGACGAACGCGGCTTAGCGAACTGGCCGGCGATGCGCCCGACCTTAACCACCGGCTGCGCGCCGCCGAAAGTCAGAACGACCGCCATCTGCAGGAAGACGCGGAAGAAATCGCGAATATTGTCGGCACCGTGCTCGGCGAAACTCTCGGCGCAGTCGCCGCCCTGAAGCATGAACGCCTCGCCGGCCGAAACCGCCGCGAGCTGCTTCTTCAACTTGCGCGCCTCGCCTGCGAAGACGAGCGGCGGATAGCTGGCAAGCTGCTGTTCGGTGTCAGCCAGAGCAGCAGAGTCCGGATAGGCAGGAACTTGGCTGATCGGCATGCCGCGCCAGGAATTCGGTGTCCACTTCGTCATCATTGCACCTGTTCTTATGGTTCACGACGTTCATTGCGCCGTTGGGCATCATCGTTACACCATGCAAAGACCCGTTTCCAGTTCGGCAAACGGCGTGAATGTCGCCCTGTGCGGGTTTCGCCTTGGCCGCTATGGGTTAGATAAGTGGTCGCCACACCATAAGGAATGATCGATTGGCATTAAGCAATGAAGCGGGCAAAACGCAATCATGGGAGAAAACACCGATCCTCCTGTCTCTTGCAGGTGCTCTCGTTTTTACAATCGGCGGCATCGTCGGTTCGATCGTTTTCATTCCAGAGTTGAGAACACCACAGATCTTCAGCCTTCCCATACTTGCCGGCATTTTCGTCTGGCACACGTTCCGTCTCACTGTACCCGTCTTTCTTCTGCTGCAATGGCGCGCAGGCCGTGCGCACACGACGAAATCCCGGTCCTTCAAAAATTTGGGTCGCGCGATCCGGGTGGCATTTGCGCGTCGGCGCTTTCTTGCCTGGTATGCTCTGGCCATGACGGTCGTTGTCATTACCGGCGTCGCCTTTGTCATGCTGGAAGTAGCCATGGTCATCTTAACGGTGCTTGCGGCCATCGTCCTGCTGCCGGTCGCTTTCAATCTCAAACGCCCTTGGCGCGAGGTCGTAATTCTCGGCGTATGTGCCATTGCCGGCATATTCTTCGGGCCCACGGCATCGCAATCGCTGCGAGATTTTACGTGCCGGGGCGACGCCGGGCTTGTAACGACGGCAGGTGAACGGCTCCCATGCGAAACGTTCGCACTGTTCGCAGACTACGACCTGATCGCTGTTACCTATAAGGACGGCACCCGCCTCCTTCGCAGCGGCGACGTATCGGATGCCGCGCTGCGCCAGGCAATCGGGCTGACCGACTAATCGAGGATCAGTCGATCCGCTCGCCGTTTTTCACGCGGTAGCTTGGCTGGTACATTGTCACGAGTTCTTCGGCCGCTGTTGGATGCACGGCCGTCGTGCGGTCGAAGTCTTCCTTCGTCAGCCCTGCCTTGACCGCGATGCCCAGAAGCTGCGCCATCTCGCCCGCATCGACGCCGAGCACATGCGCGCCGACGACTTTACGGCTCGCCGCATCGACGACGAGCTTCATCACCATCTTTTCCATGCGGCCGGAGAGCGTGTGGCGCATCGGCCTGAATGTGGCTGTGTAGATTTCCAGTTCGTCGTAGCGCCTAACGGCATCTTCTTCCGACAGCCCGACAGTGCCGAGTTCCGGTTGGGAGAAAACCGCCGTCGCAATCGTCTCGTGATCCGGCTTGCTCGGCTTGCCGCGATAGACCGTGTCCACGAAGCACATCGCTTCATGGATCGCGACCGGCGTAAGCTGGACGCGATCGGTCACATCGCCGAGTGCGTAGATGTTTTCCACATTGGTGCGCGAATACTCGTCGACAATCACTTCGCCCTTCGGGCCGGTCCCGACGCCGGCGGCTTCCAGGCCGAGGCCGACCGTATTCGGACTGCGGCCAATCGCCAGCATGACCTGATCGGTGGTCAGTGTGCGGCCGCCGCTCGTATGGACATCAAGCCTTCCATCGTCGCGCTTCTCGACCTTTTTGAAAATCTCGCCAAAAACGAACTTGATGCCCTTGGCTTCCATTTCGACATGAAGTGCCGTGCGCAAGTCCTTGTCGAAGGACGACAATATTTCCTTGCCGCGGTAGACGATGGTCGTTTCGACGCCCAGCCCATGAAAGATATTGGCGAACTCGATGGCGATGTAGCCCGCGCCCGCGATTATGATCGACTTGGGCAGTTCGTCGAGGTGGAACGCTTCGTTGGATGTGATGCAGTATTCGGAGCCTGGAAGAGCAGGATGCAGGCTTGGATGCCCGCCCGTCGCGATCAGGATCGTCTCGGCCGTGACCGTGCGGTTCTCGGCGAGAATGCGAACGGTATGGGCATCCTCCAGAACGGCGCGGCTCTCGAACATCGTCGCGCCGGCATTGTCGAGCCCCTTGCGATAAAGCCCTTCGAGCCGAGCGATTTCACGGTCCTTGTTGGCGATCAGCGTTTTCCAGTCGAAGCTGCGCTCGCCGACGGTCCAGCCGTAACCGGCGGCGTCCTCGAAATGCTCGGGAAATTGCGAAGCGTAGACGAAGAGCTTCTTTGGAACGCAGCCCCGTATGACGCATGTACCGCCGAAACGATATTCCTCGGCGATTGCGATCTTCTTGCCGAGCGAAGCTGCGACGCGCCCTGCCCGCACGCCGCCCGATCCACCGCCTATGACGAAAAGGTCGTAGTCATACTGGGTCATGGATCAGCCTTTCTATGCGGATGGAATGCAATCGCGAAGCCGAAGGAATAGGTATGCGACCGCAAAAAGAAAAGCCCGGCGCGTAGCCGGGCTTCATTTGGCAGGATGTCAGCTTACTGCGGCGCGGGTTGCGCCGGAGCCCCTTCGACGGGGTTGGCAAGCTGGCCTTGCAGTTCGGTGCCTACCTGCGTCGCGAGATCGCGCATAACCCCCGACTGCCAGATATTGGCTGCCTGCAGGACTTCGCGCGTCACCTGCGGGCCCTGCTCGATCAACTTGCGTCCCGTCTCGGAATTGTAGAACTCCGAAATCGCGTTCAGTTCTTCCTCGCTGAAAACGCGCGCGAAGGCAGTCGCCGCTTCGTTTTCGAGGTCGGAGCGCCGCGAGGCCAGCCCCAGGGCCTTCTCATCGACCGTCTGGCTGATCAGTTGCGATTGGTCGGGGTTGTTCTGGGTGAGTTCACCCTTCAGCATCATTGCCGCCTGTGGAAGGATATTGTCGAACTCGTCCGTCGCACCGATCGCGCCTACGGCAGTGCGCGCGGCGCTCAGATGGCCGGCGGAAATATCCTGCGCGTAAACGGAGCCCTGTGCTCCAATCGTGATCGCCGCCGCTGCAGCGAACGCCATGCCGGCATATCTCAAATTCATTTTCGAGAAATCTCCTTGTTGGTCGACGCTCACAGATCGTCGATTGTCTTCACGCCATCCGGTTCGGCCACGACCGCCAGATCGGCCAATTGCAGAAACAAGCCATGCTCGACGACCCCGGGGATCGCATGCAACGCATCCGACAATGCCTGTGGGTCGGGAATACGGCCAAAAGATGCGTCCAAAATGAAATGGCCGCCATCGGTCGTGAACGGCGCGCCATCCTTCATGCGCGTGGCAATCGCACCGGACAGCCCCAGCGCGGCTGCGGCCGCCTCTATAGCGCTTTGCGTCGCACGCATGCCGAACGCGTTCACCTCTATCGGGAGCGGGAACCGGCCGAGCGTCTCGACCAGTTTCGACGAATCGGCGATCACGATCATGCGCTTCGACGCATATGCAACGATCTTCTCTCGCAGCAACGCTCCGCCGCCGCCCTTGATCAGCGAAAGACCGGGACCGATCTCGTCCGCGCCATCGATCGTCAGATCGAGCGCCGGCTCCTCGTCCAGCGTTGCCAGCGGAACACCCAGATCATGACAAAGCTGCGCGGTGCGTTCGGATGTCGGCACCCCGATAATCTCCAGCCCCTCCGAAACGCGCGCCGCGAGCAGTCGGACGAATTCCTCTGCTGTCGAGCCGGTTCCGATACCCAGCTTCATGCCCGGCTCGACATGCGACAAGGCAATCCGTGCGGCTTCGATTTTCAGCGCTCTTGCGTCCATGGTGGTCCTCTTTCCGGCAAGGCTCTAGCATCTTCAAGGTTTCGCGCAAACCGGTTCCGTCGTCTTGCGTGCCTTCCAGCGAGCCGATACACCCGCCGCAACGTCAATCTGTGAGATTCTCATGACCGCTCCCATCATCGTTTTCGACCTCGATGGCACGCTCGTCGACACCGCGCCCGACCTGATGGCGAGCCTCAACCATTGCCTTGCACTGGACGGCGTTCCCATTGCCGACAAGATCAAGATGACGCGCTATGTCGGCATGGGCGCGAAGGTCATGATCGAACGGGCCTATGCCGCAAAGCAGAAGGTGCTTTCCGACGCCCGGCTGAAGGAACTGTTCGATATCTTTCTGGAACACTACACGAACGGCATGCCCGGAGAATCCAAGCCTTATGGCGGTGTCGTCGACGCACTCGATCGGTTCGAGGCGGCCGGCTATCTGACCGCTGTCTGCACCAACAAGTTAGAGGTGATGTCGGTAACTCTCCTGACCGGCCTTGGCCTTCACGAGCGCTTCCGCGCCATCTGCGGACAGGACACTTTCGCGTTCCGCAAGCCCGACCCACGACATCTGATCGAGACGATCGCGCGCGCCGGCGGCGATCCGGCCAACGCGATCATGGTCGGCGATTCGGAAACGGACATCAAAACCGCGCAAGCGGCCGGCATTCCAGTCGTTGCCGTCGATTTCGGATATACCGACCGGCATGTGCGCGAATTCGAGCCGTCGCACATCATCTCGCACTATGACGAACTGACCATCGACCTTGCCGATCGACTGCTCGCTGCGGCAGCGGGAAGACCGCTCAAGACCGCTTGACGGACGCCGCCGCTTGCCCCTATACGCGGGCCACGTCCGGTTCGCCGGACGTCTTCGAGCGCCAGTCGTTCGAGGGCGCGTAGCTCAGCGGGAGAGCATTCGCTTCACACGCGAAGGGTCACAGGTTCAATCCCTGTCGCGCCCACCATTCTTTCATATCTCACGGTGATCCGCTGCGCTCACGCATTCGGCGGGCGCGCTGGCCACACGACGCCCAGGCGGGCTAGCGAACGCCGTCAGATCGACGGCGCCCTTGCGGTTTCAATGCGCTCCATGGCTTCGCGCGTCTTCAAATCGCGATCGTAGACATCGGGATAGTAGCCCATCTTGCCGCCAGCTTCGGGCCAAGCCGTGAAATAGGCCACATAGACGGGAAACTTGATGTCGAGATTGTTGCGACCGTGCTCTCCCGCCAGACGCTGGTCAACGCGCGCACGGTCCCAGCCGAGTACGGCGGCCGCCATAAGGCGTGGGTCTTCCAGCCGGATGCAACCGTTGGAAAGCGCGCGATTGTCTCGCTTGAACAACGATTTGTCGGGCGTGTCGTGCATATAGATCGCATGTTCGTTGGGGAACATGATCTTCAGTTCGCCAAGGGCATTGTTCGGGCCCGGGCGCTGGCGCACATTGTAGGGAATGTTCGCGCCATACTGCGTCCAGTTGATCGCGGACGAGGGGATGCGTCGTCCGTTGCGATCTGTCACCTCGAAGCCGTTGCGGTCGAAATAGGACGGGTCGTTGTAAAGACGCGGCAGATGTGAGTTCACGATGATCGAGCGTGGCACGCCCCAATAGGGGTGAAACTCGACGTATGAAATCTCGTCATCGAAGAAGTAGGTCTGCGTCGCCTTCGAGCCGACAACCGTACGCATCGAGAATTTCTCGCGACCGTCTTCCACATAGGTCGCCTTCGCCGACGGCGTGTTCAAAAAGACGTAGCGCTCGCCGAGATCGGACGGCAGCCAGCGAAGCTGCTCCATGGCAAGCTTCACCTTTTCGATCCGGGATGCCTTTGTTTCACCCGCGAAGGCGACAACCGTGCGCGGCCCGATAATGCCGTCGACTTGCAAATTGCGCTTGGCCTGTGCCGCGCGGATCACCGGCACAAGATCATCGCCGTAGAATTCGCTGGTGCGATTTCGATCGATGGCGGCACCATGTTCAGCAAGGAACTCGGCATCCGCCTCCTTCTCGATGAGCTGGACGATTTTCGGCAGTTCGACGTTCGACTGGCCCGGACGTACGAACGTGTCCGACGCGATGACGATGGAATTTTCTTGGCTCGCACGCAGTTCTTCCAGCTCGACCTGCATGGCCTTGTAAAACGCATTTTGCGGGTGCAGCGCGCGCAGCACCTCACGCGTATCGTCACCGGCAGCAAGCGACGCCAGAAGCTTGGCGTAGTCGACAGTCTTCAGTTCGAAATCGTGATAGCCGGAAATGCGGTTTGGATCGACACGGCCGCCATGGACATCACGGGCGTAGCGCAGGATACGCGCCGAAAGCGCCATCTCAAATTTCGCCAGCGCGGCAGCATCCTGTCCAGATGGCATCCTCACGGCATAATCACCAGGATTGAGACCGTACGCGTCCGCATCAGCAAGCTCGCGCATCACGGCACGGCCAGCGTCGCTGATTTGCGTGTCGGTCGTCCAGATAAAATCGGGAACCTGCGAATAATGCGCGACAATCGCGTCACCGACCGACTTTTCAGCATAAAGCTCGTAAGAAACGAGATCATCCAGCGCATTCGCCAGCATCGGAACCGATATTTCGGTGATGTCTGGTGCGCGGACGACATCGATCTCAAGCTTCGGGCTGGCGCTAGCGATCGTTCTGACCGCCTCGCCTTCGCGGGCGCTCATGCGTCGGCGCATTTCGCTCGACGGCGCGTCGGCTTCGTTCGCCAGCACCTTTTCCACCGCGTCCTCGAGGCTGCCTTCATCGAGTGAGACGCTTCGCGCCGTCTCGTCAGCCGAAGCCTTGCGCGTCGCGCCGACCGTTCCATGATCGATCCCCGGCGTAACGAGGGCCGCAGGCATGATCTTTATGGCTGAAAAATCGACCTTCGAAAGCGTATCGGTTTTGTAGGTGTAATATTGCGGGCCTGTCACGCGCGGCGCCTGCGCCGGGGCGCGGCGGGTTTGCTGAACCTGCGCTGGAGCCTGCTGCGGCGCGACCTGCTGGGTCACCGGGCGGTTATGCTGATTGTTCCCGAAGAACCGTTCGAGCAAACCTTGCGCGGATGCGTCCGTAACCGTGAAAGCGGCAATCAGGGCTGTTGAGGCAAGGGCCAGAGCCTTGCGGCGTCTATCGGCGTTCATATCAAAGCAATCCGCGACATGAGTTGAAATGGACGACGGCAAGCTTGACTTCTCCTGCCGGCACAAGCGCAGACCTTGAACCCGATATGGTTTCCAAATTGCAAACCCCCGCCCCTTCGTGATCACGATGACGCTATGGCGAGGTCGCCGATTCGGGCAACCTTGCATTTTTACGCAACGGCATTTTAGCGGCAGATGCATGCACGAATGCCACGCTCATCGCACTTCAAACCAGATGAGAAAGGTTCTAAGAAGCGCGCGACCGGTTACCTGAGGAGATCCCATTTCATGGCCGACTACGCGAGCGCCGAACTTTTCCCCCTGTCTGCCGACGAGACGCCCTACCGCAAGCTGACATCCGACTTCGTCTCGGTGGAGCGCTTTCGTGGTCAGGACGTGCTAACCGTCGATACGGAGGGGCTGCGCCTGCTTAGCGAAACGGCGTTTGCAGACATCAACCATCTCCTGCGGCCCGGCCACCTCAAGCAGCTTGCCTCGATCCTCGAAGACCCGGAAGCAACCGACAATGATCGCTTCGTCGCCTACGACCTTTTGAAGAACGCGAACATCGCGGCTGGCGGCGTGCTCCCGATGTGCCAGGACACGGGCACCGCGATCATCATGGGCAAGAAGGGGCGCCGCGTATGGACCGAAGGCGGCGATGCCGACGCGCTCGGCCAGGGCGTGCTCGATGCCTATGAACGAAAGAATTTGCGCTATTCTCAGCTCGCACCGATTTCGATGTTCGAGGAAAAGAATACGAAGAACAATCTGCCCGCGCAGATCGACATCTATGAAGAGGGCGAGGACGCCTACAAATTCCTGTTCGTCGCCAAGGGTGGCGGCTCAGCCAACAAGACGTTTCTTTATCAGGGCACGCCCTCGCTGATGACGCGCGAGCGGCTGCTCGAGTTCCTGAAAGAGAAGATCCTGACGCTCGGCACCGCCGCCTGCCCACCCTATCACCTCGCCATCGTGATCGGCGGCACCTCTGCTGAGATGAACCTCAAGACCGTCAAGCTCGCCTCGACCCGCTATCTCGACGGGTTGCCGACGTCAGGCGACGAGACCGGCCATGCCTTCCGCGACCTCGAAATGGAAGCCGAGGTCCACAAGATGACGCAGCAGATGGGCGTCGGCGCGCAGTTCGGCGGAAAGTATTTCTGCCACGACGTGCGCGTCATCCGCCTGCCCCGCCATGGCGCGTCACTGCCGATTGGCCTTGGCGTCTCCTGCTCGGCGGATCGTCAGGCCAAGGGCAAGATCACGAAAGACGGCATCTTCATCGAAGAGCTGGAGACCAACCCCGCCCGCTACATGCCCGATATCGACGAGGACAAGCTGACCTCGCATGTCGTCAAGATCGACCTTAATCGCCCGATGGCGGACATTTTGCAGGAACTCTCGCAATATCCGGTCAAGACGAGACTTTCCCTCTCCGGGTCGATCATCGTGGCACGCGATCTCGCGCATGCGAAAATCCGCGAGCGGCTGGAGCGCGGGGAGCCGATGCCCGACTATTTCAAGAACCATCCGATCTACTATGCCGGACCCGCGAAGACACCGACGGGATACGCGTCCGGCTCTTTCGGGCCGACGACGGCCGGTCGCATGGATTCCTATGTCGACCAGTTCCAGTCCTTCGGCGGCTCGATGGTGATGCTCGCCAAGGGCAACCGTTCGCGCCAGGTGCGCGAGGCATGCGGGCGGCATGGTGGGTTCTATCTCGGCTCGATCGGCGGCCCGGCCGCTCGACTCGCGCAGGACTGCATCAAAAAAGTCGAGGTCGTCGAATATCCCGAACTTGGCATGGAAGCGATCTGGCGTATCGAGGTTGAGGATTTTCCGGCTTTCGTCGTTATCGACGACAAGGGCAACGACTTCTTCAAGGCGCTCAATCTGAGCTAGGATGAAATCGTGAGGATTGATGGGAGGAAGACATGAAGAAGGGCTACAAGGCGCTGGTGGCCGAGGCCAATGCCGAGATCGAGGCGGTCTCACCGGCTGAAGCGAGCGAACTGGCAAAACGCGATGACGTGGTGCTCGTCGACATCCGCGACCCGCGTGAACTGGAACGTGACGGCCGGGTCGCCGGCGCATTCCATGCGCCGCGCGGCATGCTCGAATTCTGGATCGACCCGGAAAGCCCTTATCACAAGGACGTTTTCGCCTCGGGCAAGACGTTTGTCTTCTTCTGCGCGGGCGGGCTTCGCTCCGCCCTTGCCACCAAGACAGCGCAGGACATGGGCCTCGAACCGGTCAAGCATATCGAGGGCGGGTTCGGCGCCTGGAAGAAAGCCGGGCTGCCAATCGAGGAGCCTAAGCCGAAGAGCTAATCGCCTACCACATGCTCTTTGCTGCACGGCCGGGCCATTCGGCATCGTAAGCGGCACCGTCGATCTCGCGCCTGCTGGTGACTTCCAGAATCCTGCCGGGCGTCGGCAGGTTGTCAATGTCATCCCATAGCTCGGGCTTCCAAAGGTTCGAGCGCTGGACGGCACGAGCGCACTGGAAATAGACGGCGTCGACGGCGATACGGATGACCGAGCGCGGCGCGGCCTCGTTCACCGCGAAAGTCTCACGCAGCGCAGCATCCGTCTCGATCGTCGCGCGGCCATTGATGCGCAGCATCGTTCCCGATCCCGGAACCAGAAAAAGCAGCGCAACCCGACCATCGCGGACAATGTTGCGCAGCGAATCGATGCGGTTGTTTCCACGCCTGTCGGGCATCAGGAGCGTGCGCTCATCGCCAATGCGCACGAAACCCGGCCTGTCACCGCGCGGCGAACAATCGAGCCCCTCATCGCCAACCGTAGCGAGCGCAACGAACGGCGAGGCTTCGATGAAAGCCGCATATTCGGGAATGATCCGGTCCAGTTCCTTGACCAGCGCGGCCTGACCGGGCTGGCCGTACAGTTCTTCAAGTTGCTCGACGGTAGTGATCCGCGTCATCGTCTCCCCTTTCAGCCGCGTGAAAGGCCCTTTGCCGCAAGTTCGTCCAGATAGACCTGCCAGCGGGCGTCTTTTTCATGCCCCAATTCATGCAGATAGGCCCATGTAAAGATGCCGGTGTCGTGTCCATCGTCAAAGATGATACGCACTGCGTAATTTCCAACAGGCTCCATGCGAGAGATCGCGACATTACGCTTGCCGGGCACCGTCACGCGCTGTTCCGGGGAGTGGCCCTGCACCTCCGCCGACGGCGAGGTGACGCGCAGCAGTTCGGCGTCGAGCGCGATCGGCGCATGATCGGAGAAAATCACGGTCAGCATGCGCCGATCCTTCGAAACGCGCAATTCGGATGGTGCCCGCATGGTTTTCCCCTTTATCAACGATCCGGATTTGCCTGAATTCGGCGTGATTTGCCAGAGTTTGAAGGGCGCGAGGCTTGCATAAGTCGACAAAGATAACGAAATTGCGGCCATGGGCATTGAAGGCAACACCATTTCGGCCGCCAACCCGGCGATGATCGATCCTTTCGGACGAGCGATTTCCTATTTGCGCGTTTCCGTGACGGATCGCTGCGATTTCCGCTGCACCTATTGCATGGCGGAAAACATGACGTTCCTGCCCAAGAAGAACCTATTGAGCCTCGAAGAACTCGACCGGCTCTGCACAGTCTTCATCGAAAAGGGCGTGCGCAGACTGCGTCTGACCGGCGGCGAGCCGCTGGTACGCAAAAACATCATGCATCTCATCGGCGATCTCGCGCGGCATCTCGATAGCGGTGCGCTGGAAGAGTTGACGCTGACGACAAACGGCTCGCAGCTTTCACGCTTTGCCTCCGAGCTTGCTGCGCATGGCGTACGGCGGATCAACGTGTCTCTGGATACGCTCGATCCGGTCAAATTCAAGCAGATCACGCGCTGGGGCGAGATCGGCAAGGTTATGGCCGGCATCGACGCCGCGCAGGCGGCGGGCCTCAAGATCAAGATCAACGCGGTTGCCCTTAAAGGCTTCAATGACCGCGAAATTCCCGACATGCTCCGCTGGGCGCATGGTCGCGGCATGGATATGACCGTCATCGAAACAATGCCGATGGGCGAGATCGACGAGGACCGAACGGATCAGTATCTGCCGCTTTCGGTTCTGCGCGCCGATCTGGAACGAGAATTCACGTTCAGCGACATTCCCTACAAGACCGGCGGGCCAGCGCGCTATGTGGAGGTCGCCGAGACGGGAGGTCGCCTCGGCTTCATCACGCCGATGACCCATAATTTTTGCGAAAGCTGCAACCGCGTGAGGCTGACCTGTACAGGTACGCTCTATATGTGTCTCGGACAGGACGACGCGGCGGATTTGCGTGCCGCACTGCGTGCCTCGGAAGGCAACGAACTTTTATCGCAGACGATCGACGAAGCTATCGGCCGCAAGCCGAAAGGGCATGATTTCGTCATCGACAGGCGTACCAACCGCCCATCCGTTTCGCGCCATATGAGCGTGACCGGGGGCTGAGCTAACGCATTGCGTGCGCTGCCCATTGCATGGGCGCTCCGATCAATCTAGTGGCATTGGCACCTCCTGTTACCGGGCCGTGCCGTGACCTCATCTCCCAATCTGCGTGCAGCGATGTTCATGGCCATCTCGATGGCCGGTTTTACGGTCAACGACGCGCTGACGAAGACGGTCATCCACGAGTTGAACGCGGCGCAGGTCATGTTCGTGCGGGGTATGTTCGCCACCACGATGATCGGCCTGCTCGCCTGGCATGCGCGCGTTTTGTCATCGCTCGCGTCGCTGCGCCGGCCGCTGGTCGCTGTACGCGCGCTCGGCGAAGTCGGCGGTACGCTTTGTTTTCTTGCCGCCCTTGCGCACATGCCGCTCGCCAATGTCTCGGCGATCCTGCAGGCGTTGCCGCTGGCGGTTACGATGGGGGCGGCGCTTTTCATGAACGAGCCCGTTGGCTGGCGGCGGTGGACCGCGATTCTCGTCGGCTTCGCCGGTGTGATGATCATCGTGCGGCCGGGCTTCGAAGGGTTCAACTCCTATTCGATGCTTGTGCTCTTGTGCGTTGCCTTCTGCGCCATGCGCGATCTGATTACGCGGCGCATACCCGATGAAATTCCCTCGCTTGCCATCTCCTTCGCCACCGCTCTGTTCGTGACGCTCGCGGGCGGCGCTCTGATCGTTCCCTATGGCGGCTGGACCGATCTTACCGTGCCGACCACCGTTCCCCTGCTCACTGCTGCGGTTCTCGTCATCGTCGGCTATCAGTTCATCATCATGGCCATGCGCGCTGGCGACATTTCGTTTGTCGCGCCCTTTCGCTACACGGCTCTCATATGGGCCATCCTGCTCGGTTTCGTCATGTTCGGTGAGGTGCCGGACGCAATGATGATCCTTGGCGCGTCGATCGTGGTCGCCTCTGGAATCTATACGCTCTACCGGGAGCGCAATGTCGGCAAGAGCCAGCCAGCCGCCGAAGCGACCGGCCCCGCCATGGCACCGGACGGAGTTTGAGATGGCTTGTTACATGGCGATGTACGGCGTGGTAAACGCCATGATTAACCTGTTCAGCGTGCCCCGATGAGCGCCGCGCCCAGTCGGCGCGCTATGACGCCTCCCCATATTTTCACGCTGATCATGGCCACGGCAAGCAGCGCGCTCGCCATGAATGTATTCCTGCCGTCGCTGCCGGCGATGGCACGCCATTTCGACGCGCCATATGCCGTCGTGCAGTTCGCGGTCACGCTCTACCTTTTCGCGGTCGCCATTCTTCAACTTCTCATCGGTCCCGCCTCCGACCGCTTCGGCCGGCGTCCGGTTCTTTTGTGCTGTTTCGCCGTTTTTCTTGTCGGCACGGCTGCCGCCCCCTTCGCGCCATCGCTCGGAGCCTTGATGGTTTGCCGCGTGCTGCAGGCATTTTCAGCAGCCGGCATCGTGCTTAGCCGAGCCATCATCCGAGACACTGTGGGGCCGGACGAAGCGGCAAGCCGTATCGCCTACGTCACCATGGCCATGGCGCTCGTTCCGATGATTGCACCAGCCATTGGCGGCGTCTTGGACGAATTGTTCGACTGGCGTTCGACCTTCTTTCTGACGCTCGGTTTCGGTCTCGTCGCCACACTCATTATCTGGCTCGACCTTGGCGAAACAAACGATGCCCCGACCAGTTCGATTCTCCAGCAATTTCACGCCTATCCGGATCTGTTTTCGTCCGAACGCTTCTGGGGATATACGCTTGCGGCCGCGTTTACGTCGGGCTCGTTTTTCGCATTTCTGGGCGGCGGCCCCTATGTCGCCAGCGAAATACTGCGCCTGTCGCCATCGCAATACGGGTTCTACTTCGGCTTCGTCTCGATGGGGTATATCGTCGGCAATTTCCTGTCGGGCCGCTTCTCGCGTCAGATCGGAATCAATTCGATGATGCTGGCAGGAAGCATCGTCAGCATCTTGGGTCCCCTTTCAGCATTGGCTTTCATAGCCTTCGGCATGGTCAACACCCTCACCATATTCCTGCCAATGATCTTCGTCGGCATGGGAAACGGGCTGGCGCTGCCAAACGCCATCGCCGGCATCGTCAGCGTGCGTCCCCACATTGCGGGCTCCGCATCTGGTCTCGGCGGCTCCCTTCAGATCGGCGGCGGTGCCGGTCTCGCGCTGTTGGCCGGTTTTCTTCTCGGCCCGACCACCGGACCTTCCCCGCTCATGCTCGTCATGTTGGGATCGTCCGTCTTCGCCGTGCTGGCAACATTCTACGTACTCAATGTCGCGCGTCGTAAAGGCGAACTCGCACAATGAGCATCGCGGGCGTCATTCTGGCCGGGGGCCGGTCGTCACGCATGGAAGGCCCCGACAAGGCGTTTGTCGAAATCGACGGCGTCTCCTTGCTTCAACGCGCGATCGCTCGCCTGGCACCGCAGGTCACGGCAATTGCCATCAATGCGAACACGCCGATCACCGGCCAATCACTTCCGGTCCTTCCCGACGCCACATCTACCTTCGACGGGCCACTGGCAGGCGTTCTGGCCGGCATGAACTGGGCAAAGGCGAATGGGTGCGAGCGTCTTGCGACAATCGCCGTCGATACGCCGTTCTTTCCCGCAAATCTGGTGGAGCGTCTGGCTGACAACGCATCTTCCGGAATCGTCGTGGCTAAAAGCGGCGGCCGTCATCACCCAGTGTTCGCGTTGTGGCCACTTGCCGCTCTGGAACCCCTCGAAACGTTCCTCGCGGGTGGCGACACGCGGCGGGTCATGACATTTCTCGAAAATTACGGCTATGTCTCGGTCGATTTCGAAGACAACCCGTTCGACCCGTTCTTCAACATCAATACGCCTCAGGATTTGACGACGGCCACACGTATCGCGAAACTTTCGCCATGAACCATCGCGTCATCGGCATCACCGGATGGAAGAACTCGGGCAAGACGACGATGACGGAGCGCCTCGTCGCCGAGTTCGTCGCGCGCGGATTGAGAGTTTCGACGGTCAAGCACGCGCATCACGCCTTCGACATCGACAAGGCGGGAACGGACTCTTTTCGCCACCGCGCGGCAGGAGCCGATGAAGTTGCGATCGTCTCGGGTAGCCGCTGGGCCTTGATGCACGAATTGCGCGATGAGGCGGAGCCAGACCTCTCCGCTATTCTCGCGTGTCTTTCGCCTTGCGACCTCGTCATCGTCGAAGGCTACAAGCGCGAGGCGCACCCGAAGATCGAGTTGCGCCGCACAGATGCGAAGGACACACGCCCGCTTTCCAAGGACGATCCGAATATCATCGCCGTCGCCTCGGATCGCGCAATTCCGGACGAAACCTTGCCCGTCTTCGGTATCGATGACATAGCCGATATCGCGGATTTCATTTCAGCCCGATTTGGGCTTGCCGGAAAAAGCTGAGGGAGACGACGATGGCCAAGGTAGCGTTTTTGGGACTGGGTGTGATGGGATACCCGATGGCGGGTCATCTCAAGGTAAAGGGCGGCCATGACGTCACCGTCTATAATCGCACCGCGTCCAAAGCCGACAAATGGGCGTCGGAATTTTCCGGGTCCGCTGCCGCCACGCCTGCCGAAGCCGCGCGTGGCGCCGATTTCGTATTCTCATGCGTCGGCAATGACGACGACCTTCGTGCGATCACGCTTGGCGAAGATGGTGCTTTTTTGTCAATGGCTTCCGGCGCGGTCTTCATCGATAACACGACCGCGTCGGCCGAGGTCGCGCGCGAACTGGCAGCCGCCGCCGGCGGAAAAGGAATCGGTTTCATCGATGCGCCGGTTTCAGGAGGACAGGCCGGCGCGGAAAACGGCGTGCTTACCGTCATGTGCGGCGGCGATAAAGCGACCTTTGAAAAGGCAAAGCCGGTCATAGACGCCTATGCACGCATGGTCGGCCTGATGGGGCCGGTTGGCGCGGGCCAGCTTACCAAGATGATCAACCAGATTTGCATCGCCGGACTGGTTCAGGGGCTCTCCGAAGGGATCGCCTTCGGCAAGCGCGCCGGACTCGACATCGAAAAGGTCGTCGACGTCATTTCCAAGGGTGCCGCCGGTTCCTGGCAAATGGAAAATCGCTGGAAAACGATGAACGATGGCAAATTCGACTTCGGCTTTGCGGTCGACTGGATGCGCAAGGATCTTGGCATCTGCCTTGAGGAAGCCGACCGCAACGGCGCGCAACTTCCCGTCACCGCCCTAATCGACCAGTTCTACAAGGACGTTCAGGGCAAGGGCGGAAAGCGTTGGGACACGTCGTCCCTGATCTCGCGCCTCTGAGGGTCACGATCGCCAATTTTCATTAGGAAGAAGCAAAAGCTCAGAAGACGGACTTTTGCAGCCCGCCTGCACGAAAATTCCTATGCCGCGCTGGCGGACGCTGATTCCTTGTCCAGAACCATGTAGTCGAGCGGCAGTTCGGTCGTGTATTTGATCTGCTCCATCGCGAATGACGACGATACGTCGCGGATCTCGATCTTGGCGATCAGGCGCTTGTAGAACGCGTCATATGCGGCGATGTCCGGCACGACCACACGCAGCAAATAATCGATGTCACCGCTCATGCGGTAGAATTCGATCACCTCGGGAAATTCCTGGATGACTTCGGAGAACCTGCGCAGCCACTCATGGCTGTGCGAATTGGTCCGAATCGATACGAATACCGTCACGCGTGCGTTGATCTTCACAGGATTAAGCAGCGCCACGCGCTTGCGGATGACGCCTTCTTCTTCCAGCTTCTGGATACGGCGCCAGCACGGCGTCGTCGACAGACCCACCTTCTTGGCGACATCGGCGACGGCCAGAGTGGAATCTTCCTGCAAAAGACGCAGGATTTTGCGGTCGAGTCGATCCATATCGAAGCTCCAGATGAAAACTCATCCTAAAATGGCCGAACTTTACGCATTGGCCAAGCATGAAGAGCAGCCTGACCGCCAAACAAGAGCAAAATTGTTCTAACTCTCTTCGGTAACGAACAAACGGATTTCGCGGCGCAGCACCGGGAGCAATTCGGTTTCGAAAAAAGGGTGACGTTTCAACCATCCCGTATTGCGCCATGAGGGATGCGGCAGCGGCAAGATGCGCGGCTGTTCGTTGCGCAGGAAGATGTCGCGCCAGTTGCGGACGTTTTCCGTCAAGGATGCGCCGCAAGCGCGCCCAAGATGCCATCGCTGCGCATGAAGGCCGATCGCGAGAACCAGTTCGATTTGCGGCATGGCCGTCATCAGTGGCGCGCGCCATGCGGGCGCGCATTCGCGTCGTGGCGGCAGATCGCCGCCCTTGGCGTCCTGTCCGGGAAAGCAAAATCCCATCGGCGCAATGGCGAATTTCATCGAGTCGTAGAATTCATCGCGCGAAACGCCCATCCAGTCGCGAAGCCGATCACCGGAGCGGTCGTTGAATGGAATCCCCGTCGCATGAACGCGCGTTCCGGGCGCTTGCCCTGCGATCAAAACGCGCGCCATGGACGAAGCGACGACGACGGGGCGCGGCTCATGCGGCAGCGGCGTCTTCAAAGGCGCATCACGGCAGATTCGGCACAGTCGAATCCTGTCAGCGATCTTATGCGGGTCGTTCAATCAGGCCTGCGCGCTTGCCCGGGAAGACACTTCTGCGAACCAGCGTTTCACGTTTTGAAGTTCATCCGGTACGGCCAGACGCGCCGGCTTCATGAATTCCACACCGACCATGCCGGTGATATCCGCAATCGAATAGGCGTTGCCTGCGATAAATTGGCTGTCGGCGAGGTGCCCGTCGAGAAAGCGGAGGAACTCGATCGCCTTCGGCTTGTTCGCCTCACCCCATTCGGCGATCTGCGGCACTTCCCACTCCTTCATCGCGGGATGGATATGACGGAACGCCTGAGCGACCGCGGACACGAAGTTCAGTTCCATCCGTCGCTGCCACATCTCGACCAGCGCCTTTCCGACCGGCCCTTCACCGAAAAGTGGCGGTTCGGGGTAAATTTCCTCGAAATAGCGGCAGATCGCGACGGATTCGGTGATGACCGTGCCATCGTCAAGTTCGAGAACCGGCAGACGCTGGAGCGGGTTTTTCGCCGTCACTTCCTGCGATTTGTGGCCCATTGTGGCCATGTCGACAGGCACGAGCGGAACCTCGATGCCTTTTTCGGCAAGGAAAATGCGCACCCGGCGCGGGTTCGGGGCGCGTCCGCCATCGTAAAGCTTCATGATCTCTCTCCCGGTTCAGTCTCTCTTAGCACGTCTTTACCCGGCGGGTGCCGGTCACGACCTATCGAAAAGAAGACGCAGGCGGTCGACAAACGCATCGAAGAACCCACCATCCTCACTCAGCATTCCCCGCCGCGCGCGCCAGTCGCGCGGGCTTTCGAAATCGCCCGCCCATATGCCCCGTCCTGCCGATCGTGCATGGCGCTCGGCAAGGTCGTAGTCCCCGGACGCGACTGCCCAACCCTCCTCCACCATCATGCGGTTCAGGTCGAAATTATCTCTGTAACATGTCGCGACGAAGCGGCCATATCGATCCTTGCGCCGCGCAGTGCATGTCACCGCTTCGCCGCCGATCGCCGCAACGAGTGCCCGGCGCGCATATTGTCCGCAATCATATGGTGCACCGCCGCGCGTGCATTGTTGGCCGAGTTCCGGTGCATCCATCCCGCGCAAGCGAATGCGGGTTGCACCCATCGCCAGTGTGTCGCCGTCGACCACGCGCATGATGCCATCGATCTCGTGCGCCGACCGATTCTCGAAATGCACCGCGAGTGCGCCAAGGACGATGAACAACGTAATGGTCAGCGCATAGTCGTGCAACTTGGGCGCATGCAAGCGGCCGCCACCGCGGCGGGGACGCGAAGCCGTTTTATGACTGCGGATTTTTCGACGAAGCAATGCGAAGGGTCTCTTAATCTTCTGCGTATAGGATCTTGCGCAGATCATTGGCGCGCATTGACTGATATTTCGTATGGCGTTTTCAGGCACACAGCTTGCCGACAAGAATATCGTGGACCGTCGTCAGGCGCATCGCAACACCGATGTCGCCAAGGCGGTTCGACGCACGCGCGAACGGCTGTCGCAGCGCGACGGCAATCCGGTTTTCGATCGCGAACTCCTGAAGCTTCATGCCCGCGCTATGATCAACACGGCAGCGGCGATCCCGCTGATGGTGTTTGTCATCACGGCGGCTGGTGTGTTCCTGGGTACCGGCCCTCAGATGGTGGTCTGGGCCGTCATCACCGTCGCCTGCTATCTCGGTCTGGCGCTCATCGCCCGCCGCGTGGACAAAGCGGACATCAACGACCTCGACGCGGTGGGCGTCAAGCGCAGTTTTCTGCTCGGCCATTTCGTCAGCGGGCTGGGCTGGGCCTATCTCGCGACCATGGAATGCACGGAGTGCCGCCTCGACGAATTCACCTTTCTCAAGACGGTCATCATCCTCATCGCGATCGCCTCGACCGCTTTGATTACGCATACGTTGAGAGGCGCCGTCTTTTTCACCTTCGCGCTGCCCGTAGCAGTCTTCGCCTGGCAAACAATAAGCGTGTCGGAGCCGATCGAGGCCGTCATGGTCGCGCTTTTGGCACTGTCGCTCGGCTTCTTCACATTCGTCGCCCGGGAGATGAACCGCTCGGCGGTGATGCTCCTGTCCTATCAAACCGAAAAGGACGAGTTGATCGGCGAACTCGAGACCGCGAATTCGATGTCGGACGAGGCGCGACGCCGCGCCGAAGAAGCGAACCTCGCCAAGTCCCGCTTTCTGGCCACTATGAGCCACGAACTGCGCACGCCGCTGAACGCTATCCTCGGGTTTTCGGAAGTCATGGGCAATGAAGTGCTCGGCCCGATGCACAACGAGACCTACCGGGACTATTCGCGCGACATCAATGCGTCCGGGCAGCACCTGTTGAACCTCATCAACGAAATTCTCGACCTTTCGCGCATTGAGGCGGGACGCTACCAGCTCAATGAGGAACCGCTGTCGCTTGGCGGCGTCGTGGAGGAATGCTGTCACCTGATGGAGTTGAAGGCCCACAAGAAGAATATCCGCATCGTGCAGCAGTTCGAGCCGGTCCTGCCACGCCTTCTTGCCGACGAACGCTCACTTCGCCAGATCACCCTCAACCTGCTCTCCAACGCCATCAAGTTTGCGCCGAACGGCTCGGAAGTGCGGGTGCGCGTCGGCTGGACGGCGGGCGGCGGCCAATACATTTCCGTGAAAGACAACGGCCCCGGCATTCCGGCCGAAGAAATTCCGATCGTGCTTTCGGCATTCGGCCAAGGCTCCATCGCGATCAAAAGCGCAGAACAGGGAACTGGCCTCGGACTTCCCATCGTGCAGGGCCTGATCGAGCTTCACGGCGGTGAATTCCAGCTTCGCTCGAAATTGCGCGAGGGCACGGAGGCAATCGCCATTCTGCCGCCCTCGCGCGTCATGGAAGCTTTGCCCGCACTGCCAACGAAGCTGGCGATTGCAGGCCGTCGCTAAAAATTTGCGATCAGTTCTGCCGGATCGTCATCGAGGCGTGAACCTGCGCTGCGTTCTTCAGGACGAGCGCACCCATAGCGGCACCGACGCCCTCCCCTTCGCCGATCCCGAGATCGACAAGCGGCTTCAATCCGAGCGCAGCGGCCGCGTTTCGCTGACCGCGATTGGCAGTGAAATGGCCGAGAACGCAGTGATCGAGCGCATCTTTGCGCACGGCTTGCAGGACCGCAGCGGCGGCAAGCGAAACAATCCCATCGAGCACGACCGGGATGCGCTCCATTCGCGCGGCAAGTATCGCCCCCGCAATCGCCGCGATCTCACGCCCGCCAAGCCTGCGCAGAGCCTCCAGCGGGTCCTTGGCGTGGCTGCCATGCAGCGCAACGGCCTGATCAATCAGGCGGATGCGCCGCTCCGTCATATCGGCGTCGCCCTGCGGCAATATCCAGTCGAGCGCCGCCTTGCCATGCAGAGCCATCAACAAAGCTGCGGCGACGGTCTCACCCCCAACGCCGAGCGATCCAACGCAGATCAGGTCCGCGCCGCCGGCGATCGCCTCCATGCCGAACGCCATGGTGACGGCACAGCCGCGCTCGTCGAATGCCGGGCCTTCCGAAATATCGGCAACGGGCATGTGCAGAGCCAAGTCGAAGACCTTGAGGCCGAAATCGTTCGCCGCGCAGATCTGGTTGATCGCCGCTCCGCCGGCCGCACAAAACTCGACCATCGCCTGCGTCTCGTCGCGGCCGCGCGTGCTGATTTCGTGACGCGCGATGCCGTGCGTCCCGGCAAAAAGCGTTACCATCGGACGGGTGATGAGCGGTTCGCTGCGCCCCTGCCAGCCGGCCAGCCAGACCGCGAGTTCGCCCAAGCGACCAAGCCCGACGCCCTGCGCGTCCAGAAGCCGTAACCTCGCCTCCGCTTCGCGCCGGGCCTTGCCGTCCGGCTCGGGCAGCCGGCGCAAAAGGTCGCGATAATCGTCGAATGGCAGGCCGCTCGTCATCAGGTGCTCCTTGTCTGAGTGGCTAGCGCAATAACGCCGCTGCGATGCAATCTCAATGGCGAAGAAACCGGCCTTCTTGCTTCGCATGGCCGATTGGCCCATCTGTGAGGGATGTTCAGGACAACACAATGACGCCGATCGAATCTCCGTGCATTCTCATATGCTCGATCGACCAGAAGACCGGCTACTGTTTCGGGTGCGGACGCACGCGCGAGGAAATCGGCGCATGGACATCCATGACGCCGCAGGAGCGGCGTGACACCATGGCGCTTCTTGGCGCCCGACTAGAGACTATGGCACGCCGTCCGCGACGCGAAACCAAGCGCAGCCGCATGGCGCGCGAGCGCAGACCGGTGGGGAACTGACCATGGGCCGCTTCTTCTGGATCATTCTCGCGGTTATGGCGCTCGGGCTTATCGGGCTGATCGCGATGGAAGATGGCGGGACGCTGTTCGGTCTCGATGGAGACGGGCTGGCGCGTACGCTCTATCTTGGCGTTCTCGGCGCGGTCGTAGGCGTCGGGCTTCTTGGCTCCGGGCAACGTTTCGGGCCGATGGTGCGCACGCTCGCCATCTGGCTCGTCATCATCATGGCGCTGATGATCGGCTACCAATATCGCTACGAATTGCAGGACGTCGCCAGCCGCCTTACCGCCGGTCTGGTGCCCGGCAGCCCGCTTTCGATGATTTCCGACGACGGCCGCGCCGCAGTCATGGTTGACCGGATGGCGAACGGTCATTTCGAAATCCGGGCCGCAATCAACGGCACGGCGGTCAACACGGTCGTCGACACCGGCGCGACGGTGACCGTTCTGAGCGACGCCGTCGCAAGGCGCGCGGGCATCGATCCGGAAGCGCTGAGCTTCACCGTTTCCATCATGACAGCAAACGGACCGGCGCAGGCGGCACGCATCACCATCGACGAAATCCGCATCGGCGACATTTCGCGAGCGCGCCTGCCTGCTCTGGTCGCAGCGGACGGCCAACTCGACCGAACGCTCCTCGGCATGAACTTCATCAGTTCGCTATCCGGCTTCGAGATGCGCGGCGAACGCCTGATCCTACGCGACTGATCTCAGGCGGCATCCCAGGTCGGCGAAAAGTCAAAGTCGCAAATGCGCATGTTGCGCGCGCCTAGCGCAGAAATCGCCTGCATCTCGGCGTCTGTCAGGGCAAAATCGAAGATGGCGATGTTCTCCAACAGCCGTTCCTTCTTCGTGGTGCGGGGGATCGCGACGACCCCGTCCTGCTGCACGTGCCAGCGAAGAACGATCTGCCCCGGCGACTTGCCATGCTTTTGCGCGGCATCGATCACGGCCTGTTCGGCGAAGAGATCGGCGCCTCTGGCCAGCGGGCAATACGAGGTCATCGCCATGCCCGCCGCGCGGCACGCGGCATGCACCTTGGACTGATCGAGATAGGGGTGGTGCTCGACCTGATTGGCGACAAGCGGTGCATCAGAAAGTTCGATCGCTTGCGAGAGAAGACCAGTCGGAAAGTTCGACACGCCGATATGACGGGTCAGGCCGTCGTTTTTCGCTGCGTTGAGCGCACCGATCGCTTCATCGAGCGGTATCGCCGGATTGGGCCAGTGGATCAGCAGAAGATCGACCTCGTCGAGACCCAGCTTTTTTAGGCTCGCTTCAGCCGAACGGCGAAAATCCTTGGCCGCCAAATCCGTCCACCAAACTTTTGTGGTGACGAATACATCGTTGCGCGAGACGCCGGACCGGCGAAGCCCTTCCCCCACGGCTTCCTCGTTTTCGTATTTCGCCGCCGTATCGAGATGGCGATAGCCATTCGCGAGGGCATGAACGACGAGTTCGGAGCAATCCTCGTCCTTGAGGGTCCATGTTCCAAGGCCGAGCGCTGGAATCTTCGCGCCGTTCGCTTCCACCGAGTGCATCTGGTAATCCTTATCCTTGGCTCTTCGTTCGCGTTTCATGCTACCGACAGATATCAACCGCGAATCTTCCATGACCGAACTAGTGCAGCCATCGCAGAAAAACAAATCGCGCATCGAGGCGATTGATGCCGCGCGCGGCGTCGCGCTCATCGCCATGGCGATCTACCATTTCGCGTGGGATCTCGAATTCTTCGGATATGCACCCGCCGGCATGACAACCGAAGGCGGATGGCGCATCTTCGCCCGCTCGATTGCGTCCTCATTTCTCTTTCTGGTCGGCTTCAGCCTTTTCCTCGCTCACTGGCGCGGAATCAGGTGGCGGCCATTCTGGAAGCGCATGGCGCAGGTCGCGGCAGCGGCAGCGGCCATCACCGCCGTCACGTGGTTCGTTACGCCCGACACTTTCATCTTTTTCGGCATTCTCCATCATATCGCTGTGGCCAGCCTCATTGGCCTCGCCTTTTTGCGACTACCAGCGCTCGTCCTCGTCGCGATTGCGGTCGCATTTATCGCTCTGCCTCTTTTTTGGAGAGGGGATTTCTTCAATCCGCTGCTTCTAGCCTGGGTAGGACTGGCGGCCGCACCGCCGCGATCGAACGATTTCGTACCGCTTTTTCCATGGTTCGCCGCGACATTGCTCGGCGTGGCGGCAGCGAAAATCGCCATGGCGCAAGGCTGGACGGAACGTGCCGCCGGCAAGCCACTTGCAAGCTGGACGCGGCCGCTGCAATTCATCGGGCAGCACAGTCTTGCCTTTTATCTCCTCCACCAGCCGGTTTTGATCGGCATCGTCTTCCTGTTCTCACAGGTCGTGCCGCCGCAGGCCGAACCGCCGCTCGTCGGTTTCGAACGCGCCTGCGTCGCGCAGTGCCTTGAAACGCAGGACGAAACCTTTTGCCCGGCCTATTGCGATTGCGTGATGGGGGAGATCGAGGGCGATGCGCGCGTTGACGAGCTTTTCACGCGCGAGCCTGACGATGCGATGAATGCATGGCTCGGCGGGATTGCCGCTCAATGCTCGATTTCGACCGGGCAGGATGGTTTTGAGGGGGATCAATGACGACGAACGAAAAGCCGCCGATGCGCTTTCCCTGGCCGGTGACGATCCTCCTCGCATTCGCGGCGCTGGCGCTCGTCGCCGGGGCGTTCTTCCCGCTGCCATGGTTTCACGGTCCCTTCGGCGAATTTCTGGCAGGGTTGGGTGCCTTGCTTGCCGTTGGCGGGCTCGTTCTGATCGTCGTCGTGATCGTGAAATTCCGCAACCGGCGGACGCCTGTGGCTCCTTACGCCGCAGCCGTACATCTCGTGACCGATGGCCCGTTCGCGATCAGCCGCAATCCGATCTATCTGGGCATGGTGACGGTTTTGTTCGCCCTTGCACTCATCCTCGGGAATCTCTGGTTCGTGATCTTCGGCGTCGCAACGGCATTCGCGGTCAGCTTTCTCGCGATCCGTCCGGAAGAGCGGCATTTGGAGCGACGCTTCGGCAAGGCCTATCGCGATTATTCCAAACGCGTGCGGCGCTGGTTCTGAGGCGCACCTACTCGTCGCCGCGCCTGCATTTCAGCATCCGGCCCATTGTCAAAGAACGGGAAGCGGGGCGCGCGGGCCGTGCCTTCCTATGGTGTTTAGAGTGGCGCGAACCACGCACCCCACCGATGGCTGTCTGGCTCTCGACCGGTCACGAAGGCTTTTGCCCCGAAAGACATTAGCCTCAGCGGCTTTTCCGCATGGTGTACGGCTTGCGACATGCAAGCGGCCCGCCACGCCGGCCTGTTCTTTAGCCCTTCGCTATGGCTCTGGGCGTTCGTCGTTGAGAAAGCCAAATCGTTGGCTTTCTCTCGGCCTTTGGCCGATCACTCCTCACCCCTTCACATGCCCGATGGTGTCCGACGCCATCGGGGGGAGGTCATCGCCGCCCTCCCGATACCCGGTGCGCACCGGTTCCCACGAAGGCGATGCGACGGAGTATGGCGGAGGTCGAGCAGAGGGGGATAAGTTTTGGAGTTCAGCGGTTCAGCCTGACGCGCTGATCAGGTATTTACGCCCAGTTCCGCAAGCCGCTCGACGCAGGCTTCCTCGGCACTGTCGAGTTCGGACAGCGTCTCTTCCAGATCTCGCCGCTTCTGGCGCAGATCCTCGCGCTTTTCCTCGATCCGCTTGATCATCAGCTTGAGCTGTCCCACCTCGCCGGGCGGGGTGCGGTACATCTGGATGATCTCGCGGATTTCATTGATGGAGAAGCCGAGCCGCTTGCCGCGCATGATCTGCTTGATCAGATGACGATCGGCCGGACGAAACAAGCGGGTACGGCCACGGCGCACGGGAAGGATCAGGCCCTCGTCCTCGTAGAACCGCAAGGTGCGGGTCGATACGCCGAACTCGCGCGTGAGCTCGGTAATCGTGTAAAATTCCCGCATCTCGTTTCCAATCAGGCACTTGAACCTGAATGAAATTGCCACGGCACTTACGTAAAAGTCAATCAGGCACGCCTAACTCAGCCCGAACCACCAGGTCGCCAGCCCCAGAAAGGCAAAAAAACCGACGACGTCCGTAGTGGTCGTGACGAAGACGGGAGAAGCCACTGCAGGGTCGGCACCGAACTTGTCGAGAACGAGCGGCAACAGAATCCCGGCAAGTGCTGCCACGAACAAATTGATCAGGATGGCCGCCGCGATGACCCCACCCAGATCGATATTCGAAAACCAGAACCCTGCCACGCAGCCGATCAGGATCGCGAACAGCACGCCGTTGATCAGGCCTACGCCCATTTCACGGCGAATGATGCGGCCTGCATTGTAGATGTCGAGGTCGCGGGCGGCGAGCGCGCGCACGGTGACGGTCATCGTCTGCGACGCAGCGTTTCCGCCCATTCCAGCGACGATCGGCATGAGGATAGCAAGCGCGACGATTTCCTGGATCGTCGCATCGAAAAGCCCGATGACCGATGCGGCAAGGAAAGCCATCACCAGATTGACCAGCAGCCAGGGCACGCGCAGTCGCGACGTGGTCATCACGGTATCGGAAAGCTCTTCGTCGCCGACGCCGCCCATGCGCAGCAAGTCTTCCTCGGCCTCTTCCTGAATGACGTCGACGACGTCATCAATGGTCAGGACGCCGACGAGGCGTTCGTTCTCGTCGACAACGGCGGCGGACAGAAGATCGTATTGCTCGAATTCCTGCGCGGCCTCTTCCTGATCCATGGTGGCCGGGATCGCGTGCCGCGTTTCGTGCATCACGTCCTCGATACGCACCGTGCGCTGGCTGCGCAGAATGCGGTCGAGATCGACCGCGCCAACGAGACGGAACGTTGGATCGACGACGAAAATCTGATGGAAGCTGTCGGGAAGGTTCTTGTCCTCGCGCATGTAGTCGATCGTCTGGCCGACCGTCCAGAAAGGCGGCACGGCGACGAACTCCGTCTGCATACGGCGGCCGGCCGTCTCTTCCGGATAGTCGAGCGAGCGGCGCAGCCTGATCCGTTCCGTGAACGGAAGCTGCGCCAGAATCTCGTCCTGATCCTCGGGGTCGAGGTCTTCCAGAATGTAGACGGCGTCGTCGGAATCGAGTTCCTGAACGGCCTGCGCAATCTGCGCATTGGGAAGTTGCTCGACGATGTCCAGACGAATGGCTTCGTCAACTTCCGTCAAGGCCGTAAAGTCGAACTCGTCGCCCATGAGAATGACGAGGTTGCGCCGGTCGTCAGCGTCGAGCGCCTCGAGAAGATCACCGATCTCGGACTGGTGCAGGCCCGAAAGCTCTGCCTTGAGCGCCGTGTCGTCGCCGGCTTCGACCGCCTCGCTTACCGTCGAAAGGAAGTCCGCACGGATAGCGCCGTTCTCATTATAGATGTCGAGCGAGGCGTCATCGCCGCCGTGATCTTCGTTTTCAGCGGCAGTCATCGGCATCTCCATCGATATGTCTGGAGTATCCAGTAAGCACGCGGGAACGCGCGCCAGCGTCAGGCATCACGGGTAGGCCGAAGGCGGAAAAATCGCAAGGTCGCCTGACAACGAATTTCATGTCCGATACGAGCATCGGAAACCTCGTCTTCAGCTTTCGGTTACCCTATTTCAGCAAGATGAGACCGATCCGAAACTGGAGCGCGTAATGCTCGACTGGGTGCCCTTTCGACACAGGCATGAAGGCGCAAGGGCAGCAAATGCCGACGACTTACCGCCGGATGCGCAACGTGAGCCTGTCGGGATAGCATTGGCGCTTGGCGGAGGTGCGGCGCGCGGCTGGGCCCATATCGGTGTCCTGCGTGCGCTCGACGAAGCAGGTATCCGTATCAACATGATTGCCGGAACGTCGATCGGTGCGCTGGTCGGCGGATGCTATCTCGCCGGAAAGCTCGATGAACTGGAAGAATTTGCGCGCTCACTGACCCGGCGGCGGATGTTCGGCCTCATGGACTTCACCATTCGTGGTTCGGGCCTTCTCGGCGGCATGCGACTGACCGCGAAAATGCAGGACCATCTCGACGGCTTGACGCTTGCCGACCTGCCGCGCCCGTTCGTTTGCGTTGCCGCCGAAATCAGAACCGGTCACGAAATCTGGCTGTCGAGCGGGTCGCTGATCACATCGATGCGCGCGTCCTACGCGCTGCCCGGCGTGTTCGAGCCTGTCGTGTGCAACAACCGCGTTCTTGTCGACGGGGCGCTGGTCAATCCCGTTCCGGTTTCCGTCTGCCGCGCATATGAGCAGCCGCTCGTCGTCGCCGTCAATCTTCACTACGACCTTTTCGGGCGCGCAGCCGTCATCAAGCATTCTGCGGACATGCCCGCAGATGGCGAAGCAAAGGCAGGAGCGAAGACGCCACTCGTTGTCGACAAGGGACCGCATGCTCGAGAATCGCGCCTCGGCATCGCTGGTGTGATGGTGGAAGCGTTCAACATCATGCAGGACCGCATCTCGCGCACGCGCCTTGCAGGCGACCCGCCGGATTTGTCGCTTCAGCCCAAGCTCGGCCATATCGGACTTGCTGATTTTCACCGCGCGGACGAGTTGATCCGGCTTGGCTACGAGGCAACGAAATCACAGATCAGCGAACTCACGCGACTTCAAAACGTGCTTTAGGCTAGGCCTTGGCGGCGTCGATGATGCGAAACTGCACCGAGCGCGAGCCGTTCCAGTAGTTCGAGCCTAGCGAGCCGGCGAGATGTATCGTCGAGCCCCGGCCGGTCGCGAGAAAATTGCCGAGATCGCTGTCCGCCACGCGAAAAGCCATCGCCTGAATGCGACCGCCCATTTCCGACGCAAGATCGACGCGCAGATGACCGGTGCCGACGGCGCGGGCGTCGAGTATGCGATGGCGCGGAAGGACGAGGACGGGCTGCGAATGCCCTGCCCCAAACGGTCCGGCGACCTCCAGCGCGTCGACAAGCTCGAAACGCGCGCCCTCGGCCGAAAGAGCCGCGTCGATCTTCAACGTTTCGTCCTCGCGCAGGCGCTTCACTTCGATTGCTGCCCGCTCTTCGAAGAAGGCACGCAATGCGCCCAGATTTTCGCGCTGAACGGTAATGCCTGCCGCCATCGCGTGGCCACCGCCCTTGACCAACAGGCCCGCCTCGACCGCATCGCGTACCAGACGGCCAAGGTCGAGGCCCGGCACGGAGCGGCCGGAGCCAGTCCCGACGCCATTGGCGTTGAAGGAAATCGCGAAGGCGGGGCGGCGCGCGTGGTCCTTCAGGCGCGAAGCAAGCAGGCCGACAATGCCCGGATGCCAATCGTCCGAAACGGCAACGAGCACGGCCGGGCCATCGCCGCGCACAAGTTCGGCGTCGGCCTGCGCCTTGGCATCGAGCAGCATCGCCGCTTCCATCGCCTGACGCTCCTGATTAAGCCTGTCGAGCGTTTCGGCGATCGTGCCGGCCTCGATCGGATCGGTGCAGGCGAGCAGCTTCGAGCCGAGCGCCGCGTCACCGATGCGCCCGCCCGCATTGATGCGCGGACCGATGACGAAGCCAAAATGAAAGACGTTGAGCGGTTCGCCGATGCGTGCAACCCGCGCCAGCGCGGCGATGCCCGGATTGCCGAGACGTCGGGCGGCGAGAAGGCCCTTAACGACAAAGGCGCGATTGATGCCGGTGAGCGGAACGACATCGCAGACGGTCGCCAGCGCGACCAAATCGAGCATGGCCAGAAGGTCCGGCAAATCGGAGCGGCCGCGCGCGCGCAACACGCTCGACACGCGAACCAGCGTCAGGAACACGACACCGGCCGCGCACAGATGTCCCTGCCCCGACAGATCGTCCTCCCGGTTCGGATTGACGACGGCGCGGGCCGCGGGAAGCGGCCCGCCGACCTGATGGTGGTCGAGCACTACGACATCGGCGCCAGTGTCGTTCGCCGCATCGATGGAAGGCGCGCTGTTGGTGCCGCAATCGACGGTGACGATCAGCCTTGCGCCACGCGATACGAGCTCACGCATCGCATCAGGATTCGGTCCATAACCCTCGAATATCCTGTCGGGAATATAGATTTCGGACTGGACACCGAAATGATCGAGATAGCGCTTCATCAGCGCCGACGAACACGCACCGTCGACATCGTAATCACCGAAGATCGCGACCGGCTTGCGGCGCTGGATCGCATCGGCGATGCGTTCGGCCGCCTGGTCCATGTCGGTCAGCGACGACGGATCGGGCATAAGATCGCGGATCGTCGGATCGAGAAAGCGCGGGGTCTCGTCGAGCCCGACGCCGCGCGCGGCAAGGACGCGCGAAACGATGTCCGTCACGCCATGCGTCTGCGCGATCGCAAGCGCGATGTTTTCCTGCCGCGGATCGAGGCGATGCACCCAGGCAAGACCGCGCGCCGAACGCCGCACATCGAGAAAGTGCCGACGTTCGGACATCAACTTGCCATGCGGGGCATCAACCGGCCCGTTCGATGCGGATCACCTGAGGGGTGTCGACGAGATGACCATCCTTGGTCACGCCATCGATGGCCTTGCGCACGGCGGCCTCGGTTGTCTCGTGGGTCACCAGGATGACGGTCTTCTGGTCGGGAATTGCGTTTCCGTTCGAATGCTGGACGATCGATTCGAGCGAAATGTCGTTATCCGCCATGCGGCGGGCGAGCGCGGCGAAAACGCCGGCACGGTCATGAACCGTCAGGCGGATGAAGTAGCCGCCTTCGTGGCTGCGCATCTTCGCCTTCTTGCAGGGCGCCAGTTCCTTTGCAGGGCGTCCGAAAACCGGGCCGTGCTGGAAGCCCGGGCGGCTCTTGGCGATGTCGGCGATGTCACCGATGACCGCCGAAGCGGTGGCGTTGCCGCCTGCCCCCGGCCCGGACAGGAGAAGTTCTCCAAGAATATCGGTCTCGATGGCGACGGCGTTCGTCACGCCATGGACCTGCGCGATAACGGAAGCGGTCGGCACCATCGTGGGATGGACGCGCTGCTCGATGCCCGTATCGGTCTTCTGCGCCACACCGAGCAGCTTGATCCGGTAGCCAAGCTCGGAAGCGGCGCGGATATCGGCCTGCGTGATATTGGATATGCCTTCCAGATAGATGTCGTCGGCCGCGATCTTCGTGCCGAAGGCAAGGCTGGTCAGGATCGACAGCTTGTGGGCGGTGTCGTTGCCCTCGATATCGAAAGTCGGGTCCGCTTCGGCGTAGCCGAGACGCTGGGCGTCCGCGAGACAGTCCTCGAAGGAGATGCCCTCGGCTTCCATGCGCGTGAGGATGTAGTTGCAGGTGCCGTTCAAAATGCCGAAGACGCGCAGGACGGTGTTGCCGGCCAGCGATTCACGCATGGTCTTGATGACGGGAATGCCGCCTGCGACCGCCGCCTCGTAATTTAAAAGGACGCCGCGCTTTTCCGCGATTTCGGCAAGCGAAACGCCATGTTTGGCGAGCAGCGCCTTGTTGGCGGTCACCACATGATGGCCCGCTTCAAGCGCGGCCTTAACCGCCTGCCGCGCCGGCCCTTCGTCGCCGCCGATGAGTTCGACGAAAACATCGATATCGGCCGATTTTGCAAGATCGACCGGATCATCGAACCACTGGAAGCCGTCGAGCGCGATCCCGCGATCGCGCTTTTTGTCACGCGCGGAGACGGCAGCGATTTCGATCGGGCGGCCGCATTGGCGGGTGAGTTCGGCCGCTCGTTCCGTGACAAGACGGACGACCGATGCGCCGACCGTACCCAGACCGGCAATACCCACGCGCAATGCTTCGCTCATACCCTCGAAAACCCCAATCCAGCTTTGAAAATTAGCGGCGCGCGCCGATCTGCACCACATTGTCGGGTGCAGGCGCAGCGGCGCTCAGGAACTTCTTGATCGAACGCGCAGCCTGCCGGATGCGATGTTCGTTCTCGACCAGCGCGAGGCGCACATAGTCGTCACCATGCTCGCCGAAACCTATTCCTGGCGCCACGGCGACATCGGCCTTTTCCACCAGAAGCTTGGAAAATTCCAACGAACCGAGATGACGGAAGGCAGGAGGAATGGGCGCCCATGCGAACATCGTCGCCGCCGGAGCCGGAATGTCCCAACCGGCGCGGGCAAAGGTGTCCACCATCACGTCGCGGCGACGGTGATAGATCGAGCGCACCTCGTCGATTTCCGCGCCGTCGGAGTTGAGGGCTGCAGTCGCAGCCACCTGAATGGGCGTGAAAGCGCCATAATCCAGATAGGATTTCACGCGCGTCAACGCCGCGATGAGGCGCTCGTTTCCAACCGCAAAGCCCATGCGCCACCCCGGCATGGAGAAGGTCTTGGACATCGACGTGAACTCCACCGCCACGTCGAGCGCGCCCGGCACCTCGAGCACCGAAGGAGGCGGATTGCCGTCGAAATAGATCTCCGAATAGGCAAGGTCGGAGAGGATGACGAGGTCGTTCTTTTTCGCAAAGGCCACGACTTCCTTATAGAAATCGAGCGTTGCGACATAGGCCGTCGGATTGGACGGGTAGTTCAGGATCAAGGCAATCGGCTTGGGCGTCGAATGCCGGATGGCGCGCTCCAGCGCGGGAATGAACTTGTCGTCCGGCTCGACCTGCATGGAGCGGATGACGCCGCCCGCCATCAGGAAGCCGAAGGCATGGATCGGATAGGTTGGGTTGGGGCACAGGATCACGTCGCCGGGCGCGGTGATCGCCTGCGCCATGTTGGCAAAGCCTTCCTTGGAGCCTAGCGTCGCCACGACCTGCGTATCCGGGTTCAGCTTCACACCGAAACGGCGGGCATAATAATTGGCCTGCGCGCGGCGCAGACCCGGAATGCCGCGCGAGGACGAATAGCGATGCGTACGCGGATCGCGCACCACGTCGACGAGTTTGTCGACGATCGCCTTCGGCGTCGGCAGATCGGGATTGCCCATGCCCAGATCGATGATGTCGGCCCCTTGCGCGCGCGCCGACGCCTTCAGGCGGTTGACCTGTTCGAACACATAAGGAGGAAGGCGGCGAACCTTGTGAAATTCTTCCATGGCAACGGTTCCGGAACGGGAGGGCGACGGCGCCGGCTATACACCTGTTTTCGGCGAGGGTCGAGACGAGCGAACGGGCTACTCGCTTTCAATGCGGCGAATTGCATCCTGCGCATGCGTACTGCCGATCCGTCGCAGATCGTCCGCCGATGATGAGCCTGGCGCGGGCGAGCCGCCCGTTTGCCGGCGTCCGCGCAGGTCCGCAGCAGTCTCGGCGCGCTCCTCCGGCGTCAGTTGCGCCGTGGCAGGCGTCATCGGCACGTTGAGGTTGGGATAGACGCCCGATCCGGTCGAAGCGGTCGAGGCCGCCGTCGCCGGCCCGCTCGTTGCTGTGCCGCAACCGCTCAACCCCACGGCCATGACGACAAGCGCCGACAGGGCGACCCCACGCACGGCAAACACTGTTCCGACCATCGTTCTTTCTTCCCGCAATTCGCGTGCACTTTATTGGACCGGTTCGGCCACGCCATGCTACTGTGTAAAGAAAATGCTTGTGGGAGGAAGCTTAAAAATCATGGCCGGCCGCAAGACATCGCAAACAAAGCCGGAACTCGGCGCGTCCGACATCGACGACTATCTCGTCAAGAACCCCGAAGAGTTCGCGGTCAACATTTCCCACATGATGGAGGAAGCGGGAAAAGTCGCCTCCGCCTGGACAAGCCCGCGCGAAAAAGGCGACGTGCGCGACACCGTCGCCGAGCCGATCGCCGACATGGTCAAGACCTTCTCCAAGCTGACCGAATACTGGCTCTCCGACCCGTCACGCGCACTGGAAGCGCAAACGCGCCTTTATTCGGGCTATATGGAAGCCTGGACGCGCTCGCTGACGAAAATGGCCAATCCCGACGCGCCGGAAGCGCCGCAACCGGCCGACAAGCGCTTCAACGACCCGGACTGGGGCCGCAACGCGTTCTTCGACTTCCTGCGCCAGACCTATTTCGTGACCTCGCGATGGGCGAGCGATCTGGTGGAGCATGCAGACGGCCTCGACGAGCACACCCGCCATAAGGCGCAATTTTATGTCAGGCAGATCAGCCAGGCGATCTCGCCTTCCAACTTCATCCTGACCAATCCGGAACTCTTCCGCGAGACCGTCGCCAGCAACGGCGCCAATCTGGTGCGCGGGCTGAAAATGCTTGCCGAGGATATCAACGAGGGCAAGGGCGACCTCAAGCTGCGCCAGTCGGACGCTTCCCGTTTCAAGATCGGCGAGAATATCGCAATGACCCCCGGCAAGGTGATCGCGCGCAGCGAGCTCGCCGAGATCGTCCAGTATGAGCCGGCCACGAAGGAGGTGCTGAAGCGCCCTCTCCTCATCTGCCCGCCCTGGATCAACAAGTTCTACATCCTCGACTTGAACCCGGAAAAATCCTTCATCCGCTGGGCAGTCGAGCAAGGTCACACGGTCTTCGTCGTTTCCTGGGTCAATCCCGACGAGCGACATGCGCGCATGGGATGGGAAGATTATATCGACCAAGGCATCCGCTTTGCACTCGACACGATCGAGAAAGCGACGGGCGAAAAAAAGGTGAATGCGATCGGCTACTGCGTCGGCGGCACGCTTCTGACCGCCGCCCTCGCCCTTTTTGCGGAAACCGGCGAAAAACGCATCGTGTCCGCGACCCTTTTTACCACGCAAGTCGACTTCACCTATGCCGGCGATCTCAAGGTGTTCGTCGATGAAGATCAGATAAATGCGCTCGAACAGGCCATGGAAACGCGCGGCTATCTCGACGGGACCAAGATGGCGACCGCCTTCAACATGCTGCGCGCGGGTGACCTTATCTGGCCATACGTCATTAACAACTACATGCGCGGCAAGGCCCCGATGCCGTTCGACCTGCTTTACTGGAATTCGGATTCGACCCGCATGAGCGCAGCTAACCACTCCTACTATCTGCGCAACTGCTATCTGGAGAACAATCTGGCTGCCGGAAAAATGGTTCTGGACGGCAAGAAGATCGCGCTGAAGGACATCAAGATCCCGATCTACAATCTGGCCGCGCGGGAGGACCATATTGCACCGGCAAAGTCCGTTTTCGTTGGAAGCGCGCTTTTCGGCGGCCCGGTCGATTACGTGATGGCTGGTTCGGGACACATCGCTGGCGTCGTCAATCCGCCCACGTCCGGCAAATATCAGTACTGGACGGGGAAAGCCCCGACAGGAAACTTCGAGGATTGGATTGAAGAGGCCGAGCAGGCGGCAGGATCGTGGTGGCCGCATTGGGACACCTGGATTCGTGCCCGCGACGACGCGATGACGAAGCCACGGAAGGTCGGCAAGTCAACGGACATTCTGGCGGAAGCTCCGGGCGAGTACGTCAAGGTTCGGGTATAGACAGATCGGGCGAACTACCCAATACTCCACGCTGATCGGTACGGGCCGCAGTCTGCGCAGGTGGAAACCGCGATTTGACAGTACGGCCGACCAAACCGGACCAGTGTTGTGTTTCGGGTCCATTTCCGCTAGGTCACCAGTCGTCAGGTTCTCGAACCTGCGTTCGTGGGATGTGAACGCCTCGCTCTTCGGAGCACATTCGAGGGGATAAGCCTTGTCTGCAAACGCCGCGCGCCCGAGCGCTTTCGGTCGTATCATGCTTGCAGCGCTGACAGCCACCTTGCTCGCATCCTGCTCTGCGACGTCGGACACGGACGGAGCGCTGTTCGGCTTTTCACCCGAATATGGCGCGGCCGGCGTTCCAGGCCAGGCACCACAGCAGACAACCGAGACCGCTCAAGCGCCTGCCGCTGACGGCACAGATACGGCCACGCCGCAGCAAGCCGAGATGGCTGCATCCGCCGGCGAAGCGGAAAACGCGTCCCCAACAGCTGAAACGGCGGCCTTGAACGACGCCGCTCCTTCGGCAGAGAATACGTCCGTCGATACTGCGGACGCCCCGCCTTCGGAGCCAGTGCAGGGGGAAGCGGCGGCTTCAGGCGGCGAAGCTCAAACAGTAGCGGAAGAGCCGAAAGCCGAACCTGCCAAACGCGGCTTCCTGTCCGCATTCTTCTCACCTCAGCAGACTGCGCCGGCACCGGCAGCGCTGGCTCCCCAGCAAACTGCTGCCGCGCCCGCCGCCCTCGCCCCGCAGCAGAATACGGCAGCACCGGCTCCGGCCTCGCGCCCTATCGTCGATCTGGAAGATAACCAGCCTGCGCTCGCATCGGCAGCGACAGCCGCACGCCCGGCAATGGTCGACGCCGCTTCCTTCGGCAACGACGCGCTCCCCGGCGTTCGCGACAATGCTGGGCTTTTCGAGATCAGCCGGCGCAACGGCATCGACGACGACAGCGACATCGACATGCTCGAAGGCGGCGGGCTTTATCAGGTCGCGTATGCGCCGGGCCTTGCGCGCCTCGCACCCAACGGCCTCCTGAGGCAACGCGAAGACGTCGAAGTTGGCTGCTTCCGTCCCGAACTCGTCGCGATTCTCAGGGCCGTCGAAAGCCGATTCGGCAAGAAGGTCATCGTCACGTCCGGCTATCGCAGCCCCGAGCATAACCGGCGCGTTCGCGGCGCACGCGCTTCGCAGCACATGGCGTGCGCGGCGGCTGACATCCATGTGCCGGGCGTCCATAAGTTGAAAGTGGCCGAATTCGTGCGCGCCATGCCGCGCCGTGGCGGCGTCGGCACCTATTGCCACACCGAAGCGATTCACGTGGATACCGGACCGGAGCGCGACTGGAACTGGCGCTGCCGCCGCAAGGGCTGAACGTCTCCATTTGCGACGTTGCGTAACGCAATCACGCGCAGAAAAAATTCGAAATTACCGGTTCGCGCCTTGTGTCCATCCGGGAAGCTTACTATAAACCGCCTCGTTGGAACGCGCCCATCGTCTAGCGGTTAGGACAGCGCCCTTTCACGGCGCAGACAGGGGTTCGATTCCCCTTGGGCGTACCAACAAACCTCCATTCAATTTTGGTCTGATTGCAACGTAAGTGCGCATTCGCGCTAGATCGCCTCTGAACTATCAGGGGTTGAATGCAGACGCGCATGATGCCAAATCTTGTCGCGGATAACTTTCATACTGATCGGCAGGAATATCGCACGATGGTCACCTATCTCGAGGCGGACGCCGCGCCCTTGCGCAATACCGGACAGATCCGGCTCTATAACGAAGACGCATTCGAAGGCATGCGTAAAGCCTGCCAGTTGACCGCGCGCTGTCTCGACGAGCTCGCCGGTATGGTGAAGCCCGGAACGACGACGGAATCGATCGATCGGTTCGTGTTCGAGTTCGGCATGGATCACGGCGCGCTACCGGCGACGCTCAACTATCGCGGCTATACCAAATCCTCCTGCACCTCGATCAACCATGTTGTCTGCCACGGCATCCCCGACGCCAAGCCGCTGCGCGAGGGCGACATCGTGAATATCGACGTCACCTACATTCTGGACGGCTGGCATGGCGATTCGAGCCGGATGTACCCGGTCGGCCAGATCAAGCGCGCGGCGGAGCGTCTTCTCGAAGTCACGCATGAATGTCTGATGCGCGGTATCGCGGCCGCAAAGCCCGGCGCACGCACAGGCGCCATCGGCGCGGCGATCCAGTCATTCGCCGAAGGTGAGCGTTGTTCGGTCGTGCGCGATTTTTGCGGCCATGGCGTCGGCCGGCTTTTCCACGACGCACCCAACATCCTGCATTACGGCTCGCCGAACGAGGGCGTCGAAATGCGCGAAGGCATGATCTTCACGATCGAGCCGATGATCAATCTGGGACGCCCGCATGTGAAAGTGCTTTCGGACGGCTGGACAGCCGTCACACGCGACCGTTCGCTTTCGGCGCAGTACGAGCACACCATCGGCGTAACCAAGGATGGCTGCGAAGTGTTCACCCTTTCGCCGGGCGGCCTCGACCGCCCCGGACTGGGCTGACATCGCAATGACGGGAGCGGATGGGGAAGACGAGCGCGGCTTTTTCGCCGAACGACCGTTTCCACCGGACGCGCTTGCGTTTGCTACCGAAAATCCGCCGGTCGCAAAGCCCAAGGCCAGGACCAAGCCTGAAAAGCCGCATTATCACGGACATCGCGACCGCCTGCGTGCCCGCTTCGCCGACGCTGGGGCGACCGCGCTTGCCGATTACGAGCTTCTGGAACTGATCCTGTTCCGCTCCATCCCACGCGCTGACACCAAGGGCACCGCGAAGGCGCTTCTGGCGCGTTTCGGCTCATTCGCCGAGGTTTTGGGGGCCGACGTGGCGCTGCTCGCCGAAGTGAAAGGCGTCGGCCTGTCCACCGCGCTCGACCTGAAGATCGTCGCAGCGGCCGGCAGCCTGCTCGCGCGCGGCGAAGTCGGCACCCGCGAAGTGCTTGGCTCGTGGCGGCAGGTGATCGACTATTGCCGCGCGGCAATGGCGTTCGAGACCAAGGAACAGTTTCGCATTCTCTTTCTGGACAAGAAAAACGCGCTGATCGCCGACGAGGTGCAGCAGCGCGGAACGGTGGATCACACCCCCGTCTACCCGCGCGAGGTAATCAAGCGCGCGCTGGAGCTCTCGGCAACGGCGATCATCCTTGTGCACAACCATCCCACTCGGTCAATAAGATCACGCTGGAGCACGCACAAGCACGCTGAAACACTAGCAAACTCGGGCATTTTTGGCATTGCGTAGTGGGGACGGTTTTGGCAAACTGGGGGCGGTTTAAGGGGTAGAAAACGGCTCTCCGCTCCCAGCAAGCGACCCCTGTTTCTCCTGAACCGATCCCAGTTGCGGAACAGGAGAATCGCGATGCCCAGCCTGACCGACACCGCCATCCGGCATGCGCTCAAGCGCGTCGAGGTGAGCCAGAAGCAAGAAAATCTCGCCGACGGCGATGGACGCGGCACCGGCCGTCTCGTCCTTGTCCTCAAGCCAATGCCCAAGCGCGTGACCGCCGATTGGATGGCCCAGCAGTGGCGTGATGGCAAGCGCACCAAGAAGAAGATCGGTGCGTATCCCTCGATGTCCCTCGTTGACGCGCGCGCGGTCTTCAAGCGCGACTTCGCGGATGTGATCCAGAAGGGCCGAAGCATCAAGATCGCAACGGATACGCGTCCTGGCACGGTCGCGGACCTATTCGAGGGCTATGTCGCGTCGCTCAAGGCCGCCGGCAAGCCATCGTGGAAGGAGACGGAAAAAGGCCTGAACAAGATTGCCGATACGCTCGGACGAAACCGCCTCGCCCGCGAGATCGAGGCCGAGGAGATCATCGAGCTAATCCGTCCGATCTATGATCGTGGCGCGAAGTCGATGGCCGATCATGTGCGGTCGTATCTCCACGCGGCCTTTGGCTGGGGTATGAAATCCGACAACGACTATCGACAGCAATCGGCTCGCCGCTTCCGCATCCCTTTTAATCCGGCCACCGGCATCCCGACGGAGCCCAAGGTCCAGGGCACGCGCTGGCTGGATGAGGACGAGTTCCTGCAGCTCTATCGTTGGCTCGAATGCCCCGATGTGCCAGTCACTCCCTCCTACCTCCGCGCCGTGCAGCTTCTCATGCTGACCGGACAGCGCGTTGAGGAGATCGCTCGCTTCCATGTCGACCAGTGGGACGCCAAAGAGCGGATCATCGACTGGTCGAAGACCAAAAACCTCCAGCCGCACGCTGTCCCGGTCCCGTCGCTCGCGGCCGAACTGATCGAGTCCATCAAGCCCAACGAATATGGATGGTTCTTCCCCTCCGCCACGGACCAGTCAAAGCCGGTCAGCCATGGCACTCTATACTCGTTCATGTGGCGTCAGCGCGATCGCGGCGTGATCCCCTACGTCACGAACCGCGATCTCCGGCGCACTTTCAAGACGCTCGCCGGAAAAGCTGGTGTGCCGAAGGAAATCCGCGATCGGCTTCAGAACCACGCCCTTCAGGACGTCAGTTCGAAGCACTACGATCGCTGGAACTACATGGTCGAAAAGCGCGCCGGCATGGCCAAGTGGGATAAGTTCGTCCGGGCGCTGCTAGCGAAGAAGAAGGGCGGCAGCGCCTTGAAGAAGGCCGCGTGAGCGGTCGCTTCATCGCTGTCACCGGCGCATTCGTCACGGCCTGCTTTGCGGTCCCGGCCCATGCAGATCCATGCGAGGCGCCTGTCCCCTCGCAGGTTGGAGTCGAGTTCTCCGGCTTGGTCCGTTATGTCGGCGACGGCGACGGTCTTTGCGTCGGGCGTACATCGGACCCCAACGAGTGGATCGAGGTGCGCCTTGCCGACTTCGATGCCCCGGAGCTGCACACGCCAGGCGGTCCCGCGGCGAAAGCGGCGCTCGAACGCGTCGCCCTTCGGCGCGAGATCACCTGCACGGCCGAACGTGGGCGCGGCGGCCGCGTCCGCTCCTTTGACCGCGTCATTGCGCGATGTTGGATCGGTGGAAAGAGCCTTGGCGATCTGCTTCGCCAGGCTGGCGTGGCCGAGGGTGGCAACTAATGCCCCGCTCGCCATTGACTCAACATAGCTTGGAAGCTATATGACCTGGGATGTTAGATTGCATGACGCCTTCGAGGCGGAGTTCCTGGCTTTTGAGCGCGAGGTTCAGACCCAATTGCTGGCAGTTGCGAAACTGCTCGGCGAATTCGGTCCGCAGCTCGGTCGGCCATACGCCGACACGCTCAACGGCTCGAAGCACGCCAATATGAAGGAGATGCGTTTCTCTGCCGCCGACGGCGAATGGCGTGCTGCCTTCGCCTTCGATCCCGAACGGAAGGCCATCCTTCTCGTTGCAGGCGACAAATCCGGCGGCAGCCAGAAGCGCTTCTACAAGCAGCTTATCGCAAAGGCGGACAGTCGGTTTTCCGCACATCTGGAAAGCCTGAAATCCGCAAAGAAGGATTGATCGATGGGCCGGAGCCTTAACGACGTCATTGCTTCTCTGCCCCGCGATCAGCAGGAGCAGATCGAAGCCCGTTATGAGGAACTGAAGCAGGAGGTTGAGGGCCTGCGCGAGATGCGTCAGATCGCCGGGAAGGCGCAGGAGGACATCGCTGCGGCGCTGAAGATAAAGCAACCGTCGGTCTCGAAGATCGAAAAGCAGGCTGACATGTACCTATCGACACTGCGCAGCTACGTTGAGGCGATCGGCGGAAAACTTGAGCTGACGGTGAATCTGCCGGGGCGGCCGGCCATCCGGCTCCAGCGTCTCAGCGATGGAACCGTCTCCCACGACAGACCTATGCGCACCGTAGCACGCCGAAAGTCGGCGGCAGCGCGGTGACACCCGATGCTCCAGTTCGATGGCAGATGGCGTTTTGACAGTCCCGGCCCGATAGAAGCCGCCGTCCAAGAGGGCTTTCGCGATCTCATCAACCGCGTTTGCGGGCAAGGCCAGCGGAAGGCTATTTTGGAGCATTTCAAGGCTCGCTTCTGCGCCGCAGCCAACACAGAGTATTGGCCGAGCACCAACGAACGGTTCGCATCCGAAGATCTCGACCGAGATATGGCGCGTGCGGAGACGAACGCCCCCATATTCATCGAGGCATTCTGGGATGCATGCCAGGAACTTCGCGCCCGCAATCCTACCATGGTCGTGCCGGATGCCGGGCGGATAAACCGCATCCTCGCGGACGCAGACGCTGGCTATCAGCTCGACCCTCCCATGCTGGTCGCAACGCGGGTCCACATTCCGATCAACGTACCCGACGCTCCCCCATCTCTCGATGTGCAGGCGCAAGCGATCATCAACGAATCTCTTGATGCCTCCCAGCACTCGTTGAGCGAAGGCAACGGCCGTCAGGCCGTCCAAGAGGTCCTTTGGCTGCTGGAGACGATCTCGACGGCGTTTCGTGGTCCTGAGATCTTAGACGGCAGCATCCAGGGTCGGTACTTCAACGAAATCATCGGCGAACTACGCCAGCGCGGCCGCGGGCATCAAGAGCAAATCCTGCAATGGATGATGACGTTGCATGGCTATCTTTCCTCGCCGACGGGTGGTGGCGTCCGTCACGGGGTCGATCTCAGGGAGGGCCTTGCGCTCCAGATCGATGAGGCACGCCTCTACTGCAACCTCATACGAAGCTATCTGACTTTCCTCATCGCAGAGCATGAGCGCCTGGCTAGGCGGGTCGCGTGACGCTTCGAATAATCAAAACGTGGGGGCTCGGCGCACTTTGAAAGCGATGCTGTCTCGCAAGTACCTCTCGCCGGAGGTCTGATGCGCTTCATCCTACCTCTTGCTGAGCAACTCGACAGAGCGGCCGCGGAACTATCGGCGGCACGTCCGCTCAGCAGCCGGATGGCGCTGATCTTAATCGACAATGCTTTCGAGCTGATGTGCCATCAAAGATGCTTAGAACTGATCGAAGAAGATAGCAGATTAGCAAGCCCAAAATTGACCCTGAAAGATAAGCTCGCTGGACGTGGGCAAAATTTTGATGCGAAGACGTCCCTGTTAAAGCGGGCAGGCTATTTCGCGGACGTTGACGTCAGATCTGTTCAGATCCTTCACGGCTATCGCAATCAGCTCTACCATGTTGGTCTGCGCGACGACCCTGTCATCGGCCCCCTCGCCCGCCTATACCTCAAACTCGTACTGAGCTACGCGCCGCAATTGCTGAGGCCGGTGCGTTTCCTGCGTTGGGAGGAGTCACTCTCCCGGGGTGAGATCATCGAACATTTTCCCGAGCTTGCGGAGACGCGGCGGTATGCTTGCAAGGTCGACGTATCGGCGTTCTGCATGCGCGTCGCCGCGCGCGTCGATCCCGACCCTCTTCTGCTCGGCAATGCATTGGCGGAGCACTTAATCGGCCTCGCAGGGAAATCGGAAACCGATTTCGGAATAATCGCTAAGGGTCGCAGCGGTAAGGATGACCCCACTCAGACCCTACGTCGTGTTCAACTCGAGGCCGACACGATCGCGGAGGTAGTGCGCCGTCATCGTGAGCGTGAGCGCCAGTTAAAAGCGACCCAGACTCCCTTTGAACCGTTCGATCCGGATCGGCTTTCCATCGCCCGCGGAAGCAGCGTTCTGATCGAGGCGAACCAAAGGCTTCTTCCTGAATGGAAGCCCCGTCATAAGAAGTTGCCGTTTGCCAGTTGGCGTCGGCAAGCAGCCAAGCTGCGGCTCGGCATGGACGATCTCGCTGTCCTGGATTGCTATGCTCGGCTCCATCAGGAAATCGACGACCTCGATGAGGTCATGGCCGAGCCCATACAAGATATGTACGGCTGGCATCAGTATCAGGAGGATCTGGCCATGGATCGCCGATGAGGCAAGGCCCTCCATTCGGAACGGCTGCTGTCGATGTGCTGTTTCAACCGCCCCGCCGGGATTTTGGGGCATCGATCTGCGAGTGAAAGCCGCCGCGCTCGCAGGCTTGCCGCGCGCTTGCCGGTTAGCTGCCGGTTTGTTGCCGACTACTCGCAGGTCGACTGTTATACTGTGCCTAAATCGACAATTACAAACCGAGGCGACAGTGAAGAAAGTTACCCCCGATGGAAGCCAAATAAAGAGGCTCCGCACCAACGCCGAGCGTGTCTCGACACAGAAAGAATTGGCCTATGAGGTTCGGGTCAGCGAACGGACGCTTCGCGAGATCGAAAACAAAAATGCGCCTGTACCAGTAGACGTTCTTGACCGACTTGCGAAGGTTTTGAACGTCCGCCGGGAGCAAATCTCGTTTCCTTGTGATGCCACTCAATCAAAGACCGCGGGCGCCGGCGAGGTTTTCTCTGCTGTCATTGCTGAGATGCGCGAAGAGCGTTTGGTTTCCCGGTACGACTACGACCTCGCAAATGTGACGATGGATGAAGGTCTGCTGTTCAAGCAGGCAAACAGCTCGAACGACTTCGCTTGCGAAATTATGATCTCGCTGACGGATGAGGCGGCTGAGTACGCGGAAGAGCTGATCGGCATTTTGGACGGCCTAACGTGGTCCGTCCGGAGCATCCTAGAGAAGGTGGCCCCAAGCGAAGAAATCGCCGTTCGCCGCCGGATCAAGCAGCTCTTGGTCTTGCTCAGGGGCAATGACGTTTGGGTCTATCATACTCATCTTTTCCGCCGCTTGCCCGAACGACATACGCCCATGCCGGAAGGCGAATATGCCGACCTCTCGTCGCGCTTCATCATCGCGCTTGCAGCGCCCGCCGAGTGGGGGGAAACGTCAATTCGCGTTCCTATCGACCATGGCCAGCCGTTCATTCTCCCGGCCTGGGACTCCGACAAGAAAGGTGGCAAAGGCTGATGGCTGAGGCTCAATCTACCAACGAAGAAACGCTGACCGAAAACCTCGCTTTTGCCGAGGTGCTTGCTTGGTCTGCTACGCGTCCGGCTTGGCAACGAGATGCTTTGCGCCGACTTGTTCAGAGCGGCATCCTTGGCAGCGAGGAGATCGACGAACTTCTCGAAATTTGCCTTGATCCAGCGCTGCCTCACACGCCGTTGTCAGACGCAGATGTCTCGTCACAAAGTATCTTAGGTGCACCGGTCAGCGTGTTGCGTATCGAGAATCCAACCGGCGTCAATGCCCTGGCCTTCGATCAAAAACTCGAATTCGCGCAGGCGGGACTGTCGATCGTGTACGGCGACAATGGGTCAGGCAAATCTGGCTATGTCCGTATCCTGAAGCACGCCTGCCGGACACGCGACCGCAACAACAAGATCTTGCGTGACGTGGAAGATGCGGCAGCTACCCCGCAGACCGCCAACATTGTGTTCCTACGTGGTGCCACGGAGGATCAATTCGCATGGAGCCCGGAAGCGCCGAGCCACGCTGACCTTCCGTCGATAAGCATTTTCGACTCCAGAAGCGCCAACGTGCACGTCGAGAAGACGAACGCCGTGGCCTACATTCCCCAGCCAATGCGTGTCTTGGAAGCGTTGGCTACGGCCTGTGATCAGGTCAAGGCAAAGCTCGATGATCGGCTTGCCGCCATCAATGCGAAAACGCCGCTGGCAATTAAAGAGCCCCAACTTGGTGCCGATACCGCTGCCGGCGCTTTCGTGCGCAGCCTCTCCACAAAATCAAGCATCGCTCAGCTCGACCTGCTGGCGCAATTGTCAGAGGCGGAAACCTCCCACCTCGCCGCGCTGGAAAGCGATCTCGCACAAGAACCGAAACGAGCCGCTGCGAAAATCACCGCGCAGAAAGCACGCCTTGATGATGGCATCGGCAAGCTCAAGAATCTGGTCGACACGGCATCTCCTGCGGCGTTTGCGATGCGCTCCTCCTTGAAATCCGACTGGGAAACCAAAGCCGAGAGCGCGAAATTGGCATCCGACGCGTTGTTCGCCGCTTCGCCGCTTCCTGACGTGGGGAAGGCGACATGGCGCGCTCTTTGGGAGGCCGCCCGGAAATACTCCGATGGCATCGCATATCCGAGCAGGACATTCCCGCATCCAACGGGCCATGATGAGTTGTGCGTGCTTTGCCAACAGCCCATGGAAAAAGATGCGATTGAGCGCCTCGTGACGTTCGAGACGTTCGTTAAGGGCTCGACAAAAGCCGACGAAGACGCCGCGGAAGAGGCCTATAGCGATGCGATAAAACAAGCCGCCGCTAAGCATATGAGCGCTGCGGCCCGCCGCCAGTTCGTTAGCCTCATTGAGACCGAGATCGGGGACGTCTCTCTTGCCGGTGTTGTGAGAGAATGCAGTACGCGGGCGGCTTGGCGGCTTCGATCTTTCGTCCGTAGCAAGACCGCTCCCGAGCAACTCACTGCCTTCCCAGCCACTGCACTCGCCGCGCTATCTGTCCGCCTTGCGAGTCGTGCGCTTCAACTGTCAGCCGATCAAAACAGCCCAGAGCACCTTGCCTTGGTGAAGGAATATCGAGAACTGAAAGATCGAGAGGCACTCGGCCCTCTACTCGCGGACATTAAAGCCGAGATTGAGAGGCGCAAAGAGGCCGAAATCATAACCAAGGCCGCAAAGGATACGGCAAAACGATCCGTTACGACTAAGAATAAGGAATTGTCTGACAAGCTTGTTACGAACGCCTTACGCGGTCGATTCGCGCGTGAGATTGATAAGCTCAAGTTGGCTAGAATGCCGGTCGAGCTTCGGAAAGTCAAAGATTCGAATGCTGTGTCATATTTTCAAGTTTGTCTCGTTGAGAAACCTGATGAGCCTGTGGGCGAGATTTTCAGCGAGGGCGAACATCGTTGCGTCGCACTCGCTGCATTCCTGGCCGAGCTTGTCACATCCAAACAATACTCCAGTATTGTGTTCGACGACCCTATGTCATCGCTCGATCACATTCATCGCAGGGCGGTAGCAGCGCGACTTGTAGAGGAGGCTGAGCACCGGCAGGTCATCGTGTTTACACACGATCTGACGTTTCTTTTCGAGTTGCGTCGCGAAGCGGACGCAAAAACGCGCTCCATCCAGTATCAGACAGTTTGTCGCAAACAGAGCCGACCCGGCTTTGTGGAGTCAGAGCTGCCGATGAAGGCGAAATCAGCGCAACAATTGGCGCAATCCCTGCGCTCGGAGCTGAAAGAAGCAAAGCACCAATTTGATACATGGCCGGATGCTCGGCGGACTATCTTCTGCAAAGGCATCATCGAGCAACTTCGAGAATCTTGGGATCAAGGCATCGCAGACTTTGTATTTCCGGTCCTTGCTCGATTCGATAACGCCATAAAGGGCAACAGTCTATTCAAGCTCGCGATCATCAGCGATGACGACGTTAAGACCGTAACAGCAGCGCGAGGCCGGTTGTCGGAAGAGATGCATACGTCCGCGGAAACCCTGAACCCTGAGACTGTTTCTCATGCCGATCTGATAGCCGAAGTCGTGAAACTGGAGACGTGGCTAGGTAGCATCCAGCAGCGCCAGAAGGAGGCCAAGGCTCCCGTCACCTCCTATGCTTAAGCGATTTCGCTGCATGCGCCTCGACCGCCCAGCGGCGCTCAGATAGCCACGAGACAGTAAAACCGTGTCGCGCACCCTCGCTCACGCCGATCCGGGCTTGACTCTCGTTCCTGAAAGATAGAACAAATAGCGAACATGACGAAGAACCCGCCCTTGGAGGTCAAGAACGAGCTTGCGGCCCGAGCCCGCCATAGAGTCTTTGCGCGCGCAGATCGAAAAGATCGAAGGTCGCAGCCGGCGCGCCAAATCGGTTCTCCCCTTCGGGATTGCCGAGGTCGACTCGCGCCTACCCGGCGGAGGACTCGCGCTCGGCGCCCTGCATGAGATCGCCGGCGGCGGCAACGGCGCGATCGATGGAGCCGCTGCCGCCCTCTTCAGCGCCGGGATCGCCGCCCGCACGAAGGGCAAGATCCTTTGGTGCATCACGCGCCCCGACCTCTTCGCGCCAGCGATCGCCCAAGCAGGCCTTGCATCCGATCGCGTGATCTATCTCGAAGCCGGCGACGACAAGACCGTGCTCGCCTGCATGGAGGAAGGCCTGCGCCACGGTGGCCTGGGCGCCGTCCTTGGTGAAGTGGCCCGACTTTCCATGACCGCCTCGCGGCGCCTGCAACTGGCGGCCGAAGGCACCGGATCGATCGGGATCGCGCTGCGACGCTGGCGGCGACAGACAGAGGCTACAGACTTCGGCCAGCCTACAGCGGCGATGACGCGCTGGCGCGTCTCCGCTTTGCCTTCGACATCGCTTCCCGTTCCGGGCGTGGGTCGAGCCCGCTGGCTGGTCGAACTGATCCGCGCTCGCGCGGGCGAAAGTGCAGATTTCGAAGTGGAGGCGTGCGATGACACGGGTCGTCTCGCTCTTCCTGCCGAGCTGGTCCACCGACCGGCTACGGCGGAAGGCTGGCGACGCGGCGCCTCCGGCTGAGGCGCCGCTCGTCCTGATTGGCCGCGACGGGAACAGGCGGGTGGTGCTGGCGGCTGACGCCGCTGCCCGCGCTGCTGGCCTGCGCGTTGGCATGCCCGTCACCAAGGCCCAGGTCCTGGCGCCCGGACTCATCGTGCAGGACGCCGACCCGGTAGGCGACGCCGAGGCGCTCGACCGGCTCGCGGCCTGGCTCCTCCGATACGCTCCCGTCGTCGCTCCCGATCCGCCGGACGGGATCATCATCGACTCGACGGGCGCCGATCATCTCCATGGCGGCGAAAGTGCGATGCTGGACGGCCTCATCGGCCGGCTTGCCATGTCCGGGATCGCGGCTCGGGGCGCGATCGCCGACACCTGGGGCGCTGCGCACGCTCTGGCCCGCTATGCCCCGCAGATCGCACCGGACCGACATGGCGCATCCATAATGGAGCCTTTGCCGCTCGCAGCGCTGCGCATCGCCGCGTCCACCGTCGCCGCCCTGCGGACACTCGGTTTCGATACGGTCGGCGACCTTCTCGCGCAGCCTCGGGCGCCGCTCACCTTGCGCTTCGGCCCCCAAATCGGCCGCCGCATCGATCAAGCCCTCGGCCAGGCGGCCGAGCCGATCGAGCCGGTCCGGCCGGTCGATCTCATCGAAGTGCGCCGCGCCTTCGCCGAGCCGATCGCCGCGGCCGAGACCATAGCCCGGTATATCGCCAAGCTCGTCGGCCAGCTCTGCGAGCGTCTCGAGGCCGGCGGCTTGGGCGCTCGCAGACTTGACCTCATCTGCCACCGCGTCGACAGCCGCGCCCAAGCCGTCAGGGTCGGCATGGCAACGCCGGTCCGCGACGTTAAGCGCCTGACGCGTCTGCTCTGCGACAGGATCGAGACCATCGAACCCGGCTTTGGCATCGAGGTGATGACGCTCGCCGCGAGCGTCGCCGAGCCGCTTGAGCGCAGACAGATCGTCAATTCCCTCATCGAGGAAAGCACACCGGACGTCTCCGATCTCATCGACACGTTGATGAACCGGGTGGGCGAGCGCGCCCTTTATCGGCTTGCTCCCGTCGCAAGCGACGTTCCCGAGCGATCCGTCTGCCGCATCCCGGCAATGGCGGCCGACACGGGGGCGGGCTGGCCCGGCCATTGGCCGAGGCCCTCGCGCCTCCTGCCTCATCCCGAGTTGGTCGAGACGGTGGCGCTGTTGCCCGACCATCCGCCGGTCTCCTTCACCTGGCGCGGCGTGCGCCGGCGCCTGCGTCGCGGCGACGGCCCGGAGCGCGTCTTCGGCGAATGGTGGAAGCGTGACGCCGAGCTGGTCGCCGTGCGCGACTATTTCCGGGTCGAGGACGACGCCGGCGAGCGTTACTGGCTCTACCGCGCTGGCGATGGCGAGGACACGGCCACGGGCTCGCACCGATGGTTCATCCATGGGGTCTTCGGATGAGTGAGCCCCGCTACGTCGAGATTCAGGTCACCTCGCATTTCAGCTTCCTGCGCGGTGCGTCGTCCTGCGAGGAGCTGTTCGCCCAGGCGGCGCTTGCCGGGATCGAGGCGGTGGCCGTCGTTGACCGCAACTCCCTCGCCGGCATCGTGCGCGCTCATGAGGCCGCGAAGACGACCGGCGTGCGCCTGATCGTCGGATGCCGCCTCGACCTCGCCGACGGCACGTCGGTGCTGGTCTATCCGACCGACCGCCCCGCCTATTCGCGCCTCTGCCGTCTGCTCTCGCTCGGCAAGGGTCGCGGCGGCAAGGCCAAGTGCATTCTCGAATGGCCGGACCTCGTAGCTTATGGCGATGGCCTGGTCGCCGTCCTTGTGCCCGACTTGGCCGATGACGAGTGCGGCTTCAGATTGCGCCGGCTTCGCGACGCGTTCGGTGACCGCGCCTACGTCGCCCTCACGCTACACCGTCGCCCCAATGACCAGCTTCGCCTTCACGAGCTGTCGAACCTCGCCGCGCAAATGCGCGTGCCCGCGGTGGTGACGAACGACATCCTCTTTCACGAGCCGGGTCGCCGCATCCTGCAAGACGTCGTGACCTGCATCCGCCACAACGTCACGATCGACACCCTCGGCGATCGGCGCGAACGTCACGCCGACCGCTACATCAAGCCGCCGGAGGAGATGCACCGGCTGTTCAGCCGCTATCCGGAAGCGCTTGCTCGCTCTCTCCAGATCGCTGATCGCTGCCGCTTCAGTCTCGACGAGCTTGCCTATCAATATCCGGAGGAGCGTGACGATCCGGCGCTCTCGCCGCAAGAAACGCTGGCGAGGCTGACCTGGGAAGGCGCGTCGGAGCGCTATCCCGAGGGCGTACCCGACAGCGTGACCGCCGCGCTCCAGCATGAGCTGCGGCTGATCGAAAAGCTGGATTACGCGCCCTACTTCCTGACAGTGAATTCGATCGTTCGCTTCGCCCGATCGAAAGACATCCTCTGCCAGGGTCGCGGCTCGGCCGCCAACTCCGCAGTCTGCTATGTCCTCGGCATCACTTCGATCGATCCCGGCCGCAACGATCTTCTCTTCGAACGCTTCGTCAGCGAGGAGCGGCGCGAGCCGCCCGACATCGATGTCGATTTCGAGCACGAGCGGCGCGAGATCGTCATGCAATGGGTGTTCGACACCTACGGCCGTGACCACGCCGCGCTCTGCTCCACCGTCATTCGCTACCGCGCTAAGGGCGCGCTGCGTGATGTCGGCAAGGCGCTCGGCCTGCCCGAAGATCTGATCGGCACCTTGTCGTCGCAGGTCTGGGCCTGGTCCGAGGAAGGCGTCGAGCCAAAGCATGTTGAGGAGCTGAACCTCAATCTCGCCGACCGCCGCCTTCGCCTGACCCTCGATCTCGCGCGACAGCTCATGGGCGCGCCACGCCATCTCAGCCAGCATCCAGGCGGCTTCGTCCTAACCCATGACAGGCTCGACGATCTGGTCCCGATTGAGCCCGCTGCGATGAAGGACCGGCAGGTCATCGAGTGGGACAAAGACGATATCGACGCGCTCAAGTTCATGAAGGTCGACGTCCTGGCGCTCGGGATGCTGACCTGCATGAAGAAGGGGCTGGATCTTCTGTCCGAGCACAAGGGTGTCAATCTCGACCTCGCCTCCATCCCGGCCGAGGACCCGCGCACCTACGCGATGATACGAAAGGCGGACACGCTCGGCACTTTCCAGATCGAGAGCCGGGCCCAAATGTCGATGCTGCCGCGGCTCAAGCCACGCACTTATTACGATCTCGTCGTGCAGGTCGCGATCGTCCGACCAGGTCCGATCCAGGGCGACATGGTGCATCCCTATCTTCGTCGCCGGGAGGGCCTTGAGCCCGTCCACTACCCGAAGCCCGAGCTGGAGAAGGTGCTCGGCAAGACTCTCGGCGTGCCGCTGTTTCAGGAGCAGGCGATGCGGGTCGCGATCGAATGCGCCGGCTTCACGCCCGGCGAGGCCGACATGCTCCGCAAGTCGATGGCCACCTTCAAGTTCACGGGCGGCGTCTCGCATTTCCGGGACAAGCTGATCGGCGGCATGGTGGCCAACGGCTACGAGCAGGCGTTCGCCGAGCAGACCTTCAAACAATTGGAGGGCTTCGGCAGTTACGGGTTTCCGGAAAGCCACGCAGCCTCCTTTGCGCTGATCGCCTACGCCTCAGCCTGGCTCAAATGCTGGCATCCTGAAGTGTTCTGCGCCGCGCTGCTGAACAGTCAGCCCATGGGCTTCTACGCGCCGGCGCAGATCGTGCGTGACGCGCGTGATCATGGCGTCGAAATCCGTCCGGTCTGCGCCAACGCATCCCGATGGGACTGCACGCTCGAGCCCGCCGGCAGCGAAGAGCGGTTCGCCGTTCGCCTGGGTCTGCGCATGGTTAAAGGCCTCGCCAATGCCCACGCCGCGGCGATCGTCACGGCCAGGGCGGATCAGCCCTTCGGCTCGGTAGACGATCTATGGCGCCGTGCCGGCATCCCCGTCGCGGCGCTCACGCAGATCGCCGAAGCGGACGGATTTCGACCGCCCTTCGGCCTGGCACGCCGCGAGGCGCTATGGGCGATCAAGGCTCTGCGCGATGAGCCGCTCCCGCTCTTTGCCGCCGCGTCGGCCCGAGAGACGGAGATCGTGCCGGAGGTCGCCGAACCGGCGGTCATCCTCCGCCCGATGACGGCGGGTGGTGAAGTCGTTGAGGACTATCGGCATGTCAGCCTGTCGCTGCGGGACCATCCCGTCTCGTTCCTGCGTCGGGAGCTGCGCCGTCGTCGCATGGTCACCTGCCAAGAGGCGATGGACGCGAAAGATGGCCGGTCGCTGGAGGCGGCCGGCATCGTGTTGGTGAGACAGCGGCCTGGCAGCGCCAAGGGCGTCATGTTCATCACGCTCGAAGACGAGAGCGGAATCGCCAATCTCGTCGTTTGGCCCAAGGTCTTCGAGCAGAACCGACGCACCATCCTGTCGGCCGGCATGATCGCCGTGCGCGGGCGCGTTCAGCGCGAAGGCGAAGTCGTTCACCTCGTAGTCCAACGGCTGACCGATCTCTCCGCTGAGCTGGCGAGCGTCGGCGAGCGCGACACGGCCTTTCCGTTGCCACACGGTCGGGGCGACGAATTCCATCATGCCTCCCCGACGCCCGACCCGCGCGGCCTTGCGCCGAAGGGACTGCGCACGCGCGACATGTACGTCCGCGATCTGCATATCGACTCGATCAAGGTGAAGACCCGAGACTTTAGATAAAAGTGTAGAATAGGCTTCTGCGCGACTCATGCCGCGACCACGCAACTCTAGGAAGCGAAGCGACCTGAACGAATATGCGCCTCTATCACTTCACTTCGCAGAAATATGGGTTGCTCGCTCTCAAGCAACGTCGTCTGAAGATTGCACGCATCAACGAGCTGAACGATCCCTTCGAATTTCTTGGATGGAACCTCCGCGACAAGCGCGTCCGCGCGTTTATGCGCAACTGGAAGAATGAACGGGATCGCGAATTCGGCATCGTATGTTTTAGCCGCAAATGGTCCCACCCCATGCTTTGGGGCCATTACGCCGAAAAGCACCATGGCATGGCTATCGGCTTTGATGTGCCGGACGGGAACGACACTTATCATCCCGTGAAGTACCGCCGAGCACGTTTGCCGGCACCATCCGACCGCGAAATCATCAGCGCAGACGTCGATGATCTGCTGCTCACCAAGTTCACCGCGTGGAGGTACGAGTCCGAATACCGTTGCTTTAGCCGCCTTGCCGACAGTATCCACGAAGGGAACTTGTACTTCGAGGCCTTCACCGACGAGTTGAAGCCGGTGGAGGTGATCGTCGGCGATCGTTCGACGATCACCAGGGCGGACCTGGCTGAAGCGCTGGGCGACGCCCTCACTCATGTGACCTCCTATAAGGCACGGCCGGCGTTCGGGAGCTTCAACGTAGTAAGGAACAAGAACGACACCCTCTGGAGGTGACACCGATGGAACCGAGCGCGGCCGACCTCCTATCGGCCAATCTGGCACGGCTACACGCCGGCGAAGAGGAGCTTCGAGAGAAGGCTCTGGGGATGATCGCAGCGGACGACCGCCTGGGACTGCATCTGGCGGTGACCGAGGCAGCGATGGACCTCGCCGACATACTGCGACAGTTCCAAACCGCCGACGAAGATTTGAAGGTCGTTCAAATTCTCGGCATGCGCACGTTCAACGCATTTGGGGCAAGCATCAAACTCGCGCTGTCAGGCTACAGCCAGAACAGTGCGCTCATTCTTCGCGATGTGCTCGAGACGACTTTCCTCCTAAGCTATTTCGCCGGCGATCGAAGTCTGATTGGACGTTGGCGTCTCGCTGATGAGAAGGCGCGTCAGAAAGAATTCGGGCCGGTAAAGGTGCGCGAAGCCATCGACGCTCGCGACGGCTTCACCGGCAAAAAGCGCTACGAAACCTACAAAATGTTTTCCGAACTCGCTGGCCACCCGACGATGAAGTCCGCGTTCATGATCAGGCCACAGCGCGAAGGCAACGCCGTGATCGGTCCCTTTGTAGAGTCGACCACCCTGGACGCGGTTGTCTCGGAAATCGGGAAACTCGCGGTTCAGGTCGGCGAGCAGCTCACTGTGTTCTTTCCACCGACGTGGGGTAGCGGCCTTCCAAGCCGACTAGCGTTCGCTACGCTCAAGCAGCGATGGATCGGTACATTCTATCCGGCCGCCGCGTCTACCTTGGACTAGACCTTGAGGGGAAAGCCTTCCCCTGCGCCCGAGCCCGTCGGTCTCGGTCGACCCCTTCTGCGGGGCGGCTGCCCCACAACGCCCCGCTGAGAGTGAGAGTGCGGAGGGATTTTCCGTGACGGGTTGAGGGCTGGAGAAGAGGTCTCCGGCGCCCGTCATGGAGATTGGTCCCATGACCCAGGTTTCAGTTCTAGACGCGCGCCGCGACACCAGCGGCGGCTACAAGGTCGATGTCGGCCGCGGAGAGCGGATCGGCCGCGTCTCGTCAGAGTGGTTTTCCCGGCCCGCGGACGAGCGATATCTGTCACTGTCCGAGCTGGCGCGCTCCGTCCGCAACCGCGCCGATCGCAGCCGCACGCGCGTTGTGGAAAGCCCGCTCATCCATGTGGAGGCGAACCGCAGCGACCCGGAGCGGTTGGCGCTCATCCTGCCGGGCACAGATACGCCGATTGCACCCACGCACTGGAGCTTCGGCCAACTGGCCAGCCTGGTCGGTGCGCCGGCCGCATATCTGCGCCAGCTCCCGGCGCCGCTGGCCGCGATCAACCTGCAATATGGCCTGACGTCCAATCGGGCGGAGCAGATCAAGACGCTCGAAACCGATACCGGTCGGCTCGAGCTGCGCGCCGTCACCGGGCCGGATTACGGCCGCATCTTCGATCACGAGCTGGTCGAGGCGGTGCAGCGCATCGCCGGCAACGGCACTGGCGACACGCGCTGGAAGGTGCCCGGCGTCCTCGACTGGTCGACCGGGATCTACAATCCGCGCGTCGACATCACCAAGGATACGACCACCCTCTATGCCTCAGATCGCGACGTCTTCCTCTTCCTCGTCGACGATTTGAACCCGATCGAGGCCGGACGGCTGCCGGACGGCTCGCCGGATCTCTATTTCCGGGGCTTCTACTGCTGGAACTCAGAGGTCGGCGCCAAGACGCTCGGGATGGCGAGCTTCTATCTGCGCGCGGTTTGCCAGAACCGCAATCTGTGGGGCGTCGAGGACTTCGAGGAGATCACGATCCGCCACTCCAAATACGCCGCCAATCGCTTCGCCCATGAGGCCGCGCCGGCGCTGGCGAACTTCGCCAACTCCTCTCCGCTGCCTTTCGTCAACGGCATCAAGATGGCCCGCGAGCGGATCGTGGCGCGCACCGACGAGGATCGTACCGACTTCCTGCGCCGCCGTGGCTTCTCGAAGGCCGAGACCGGCAAGATCATCGACGCGGTCCTGACGGAGGAAGGTCGCCCGCCCGAGAGCATTTTCGATTTTGTGCAGGGCATCACCGCCGTCGCACGCGACAAGCCCCATCAGGACGCTCGCCTCGACATGGAGGCTAAGGCGAAGAAGCTGCTCGATCGAGCCGCCTGACATCCGCAAAGCCGGAGATGCGGATTTCCGTGTCTCCGGCTTTGCGCTTCCGCGTGTCCTCAATTCCGGTCCTCGGCGCTGCCCCCTTTAGAGGAAGAGGGCGGCGCTTCGCTTCGTGACGGGTTTAGGGCTGAGAGAGAGTCTCTCGGCGCCCGTCGCGGAGACTACCCCGATGGCTACTGCCGTTCAGAAGATCACCCTGTCGTCCTCGCGCGACATCCCCTTCAACAAACTGGTTCTGTCCCAGTCCAACGTCCGGCGCGTGAAGGCCGGCGTCTCGATCGAAGACCTGGCGGCCTCGATCGCCCGTCGCGGCCTGATCCAGAGCCTCAGCGTCCAGCCCGTCATCGACGCGGAAGGTGTTGAGACCGGCATGTTCGAGGTTCCGGCCGGTGGCCGTCGCTTCCGCGCCCTCGAACTGCTGGTGAAGCAGAAGCGCCTCGCCAAGATCGCACCGGTGCCCTGCATCGTACGCGACAATGACAGTGAGATCCTCGCCGAAGAGGTCTCGCTCGCAGAGAACATCGAGCGTGCTCCGCTCCATCCCCTCGATCAGTTCCGCGCCTTTCAGGACATGCGCGCCAAGCATATGACCGAGGAGGAAATCGCCGCGGCGTTCTTCGTGCCCGTCAACATGGTCAAGCAGCGGCTGCGACTTGCCTCGGTCTCGCAGGCGCTCCTCGACGTCTATGCCGACGACGGCATGACGCTGGAGCAGCTCATGGCGTTCACGGTCTCCGAAGACCATGCGCGCCAGCAGCAGGTCTGGGACACGATCAAGGACGCCTGGTCCAAGGAACCCTACCAGATCCGGCGTATGCTGACCGAGACGACGGTGCGCGCTTCCGACAAGCGTGCCATCTTCGTCGGCATCGAGGCCTATGAAGCGGCGGGCGGCACCGTCATGCGCGACCTGTTCCAGTCCGACGACGGCGGATGGCTTCAGGACGCGGGCCTCCTCGACCGCCTCGTTGGCGAGAAGCTGAAGGCCGAAGCCGAGACGATCGCGGCCGAAGGGTGGAAGTGGATCGAAGTGGCCGTGAGCTTCCCGTACGATGCGGCACGCGGCCTGCAGGAGATCACCGGCACGCCGCTCGACCTCTCGCCCGAAGAGCAGGCGACCATTGACGCGCTGAACGCCGAAATGGCGAAGCTGGAAGCCGAGTATCAGGACGCCGACGAGCTGCCGGATGAGGTGGATCAGCGTCTGGGCGAAATCGAGACCGCGCTCGCGAGCTTCGAGGATCGTCCGGTTCACTACGAGCTGGCTGACATCGCCATCGCCGGCGTGTTTGTCAGCATCGACGCCAACGGCTCGCTGACGGTGGATCGCGGCTTTGTCCGCCCCGAGGACGTTCCAGTTATCCCGGTCGACGGCAACGGCGACGGCGACAGCGGCTCGGAGACCGATAGCGTATCGGGCGCAACCGCCGGCCAGACGGTCCAGCGCGCCGTCATTACCATCGGCGGCCAGCCCACCGAGACTGAAGATGACGACGAAGACGACGCCATCAAGCCGCTGCCCGAGCGCCTGGTCATCGAGTTGACCGCCTACCGCACGCTCGCGCTTCGCGACGCCGTCGCGAACAACCCGCATGTCGCCATGACGGCGCTGCTGCACAAGTTCGTCTCGGACCGGTTCATGACCCGCATGTATAACGGCGCCATGGAAGCGGGCGTGAAGCACATCTACTTCCCCGCGCAGGACGAGAGTCTCGCCGACAGCCCTCCCGCCCGTGCGGTGCAGGAGCGGCACGACGCCTGGGCGAGCGACATCCCGAAAGACGACGATGCGCTTTGGGATTGGCTGGCTGGCCTGGACGACACCAGCCGCATGGCGCTGCTGGCCCACTGCGTCAGCTACGGCGTCAACGCCCTTTACGAGCGGCCGAATCCGCACAGCTCCAGCGGTGTGTCGCAGCATACGCTCGACATGCGGCTCACCCAGGCCGACCGCCTGACGCGCGCGACCGGGCTGGACATGGTGGAGGCCGGCTGGCGTCCGACCTTCGGCAACTACCTCAATCGCGTAACCAAGCCGCGCATCCTCGAAGCAGTCCGCGAGGCGAAGGGCGAACAGGCCGCCCAACTCATCGACCACCTGAAGAAGGGCGATATGGCCAAGGAGGCCGAACGGCTCCTGGCCGATAGTGGCTGGCTGCCCGAGCCGCTGCGGCTCGCTGATGTTGCCGATCAGCCTGAGGGCGGCGACGCCGGTGACGCCGAGGCGCTGCCGGACTTCCTCGCTGGTGACGATGACGAGGTGATCGAAGCCGACGAGGATGCGTCCGACCTGATCGCTGCCGAATAGGCCACTTGGCGGGGAGCGACGCTGATCGCTCCCCGTTGCTTGTCTCAAGGAGCCTTAGATGGAAACATCCGGCACCGACGCGCCGCGCCGCGTCGTCTTCCAATATCTCGTCCCGGTTCACGTCGAGGTCGAAGATGGCCTCGTCTGCCGCGTGACGGTGATCGACGAAACGCCCGTGCTCGATCCCACCGTCGTCGAAGGCGACAGCGCCTACCTCAAGGACGCGGTGCGCGCCTCCGACGACGGTCAGCCGTGGCCGTCCTGGCAGTTCGGCTACTGAACCAAACCACACCCCAACATCCACCTCGAGCCCGGCCCTACGCCGGGCTCTTTTCGTTTCAGGAGACCGCCATGGCGGACTATTTCACACGCTTCTCGTGCCTGCTGGACGTGGGCACGGTCGAGAACGCTGCTCGCGCGCTCGACATCTACAACGACCTGATGGCGCAGAATGCCGCCGAAGATCCTCCGGCCGAGCCGTTTTTACTGTCCATCGAGCCCGAGCATGGTGCCACGCGCCTCTGGATGCGCGATCCCGGCACCGCCGACCCCCAGCTCCTCATCACCTTCGTGACGCGGTGCGCCGAGACCTTTGGCCTCGCCGGACGCTGGGGATTCCAATGGGCGGGCGTCGCCTCCGAGCCGCGCATCGATGGCTTCTCCGGAGGTGCCCATGTCCTCGACCTGACGACGGGGCAGACCGTCGAATGGATGAGCAGCGGCCGCTGGCTCGCCGACCGCCTAGCTGCGGGAGGCGCGTCATGAGCATCCCGGATCATGCGCGCTCCAATTTCAAGACGCTGCTTCGCGCCGCAGCGGACGGCAACCTCGCGCTTATGGAATGCGCGGACTCTGCCACCGGGCAGACCCGCTACGTCATCTGCGCGGTCGGCCGCGATGATGGCGCCTACGTGTTCACGCCATTCGGTCACCTTGCCGACGGCGATCCCTACGAGGCGTACACGCCCCCAAGTGGCGGTGACGGCATCGAAGATTGATATCCGCTACCAGACCGCGACTTCCCATTGGCCGTTCACGCGCGCGAAGCCGACCGGCCGGTTCTGCGGTGTGGCGTTGGCCCGCGTCGTGTCCATCGTGAGCTGCGTCATGCACGTCACGCCAGGACCGACGCCACCCGGAGAGCAATCGCCGAGTTTCAGCGTCGCATTGGCAAGCGACGTTCCCGTGAACAGCCGGTGACGGCGGACTGCGGCGATCGCTTCTTCCTCGCTCGGCTGCGCGACGCCGGCGACGGCCGCGGCAGACAAACCGCCCGGCGAGATCATCGGTCGCGCGACGAATCCCGCGCCGAACCCCACCACGAGGCACCCCGCCGCCAGCATGCCGATCGCGCTTCCCTTCATCTCCGTCTCCCTTGACCTCTCTCGGTGAAGCAAGCGCGCGCCCTCGATCGTCGAGGCTGCCGCCCGCCATGTGTCGGATGAACAAGTGTAGCGGCGCGCGGCCCGCCTCGGAAGATGAAGCGGCCAAAAGGTCATTCCGCACGCCAGAGTGAGAGGCCGGCCGAGACGGGGTCGAGCCGGTGCGGTCGAGAGAGAGCGCCCGACGGCTCCTCCGTTTCCCGCTCTCCGAGGTGCCCCCCATGACCGAGACTACAGCCCACGCTGAACAACCCGTCGACCGCTCGGCGGTGCTTGTTCCGGATGCTCGTCGAATAGATTTCCTTCCGACCCTCTTCGGCCGCCAGCATTTCCTGATCGGAGAGATGACGGTCTATTATCACATGGAGCGTCTCAGCCCGCGCGATTATCGAGGCGGTCTCTGGGACTTCTATCAGCGCGATGGCAAGCCGCTTTACCTCGCGCCAGCCTCCAAGCCCCGCCTTCAGATCATATGCGACACGAACGGCTATGAAGGCGAGGTGTCCGCCGGGGCGGCAGGGATCATCGCGACGCTGTTCGCCTTTTCCCATCTCTCCTTCCAATATCCCGTCGACCTGATGGCGGAGGGATACAGCCGCCTTTACGACTATGCGGCGGAGCACCCCGAGTCCGCCGAGATCTTCCAGGCGATCGATTGAGCGCTGCGACCCGCCGAGCGCCTGGCCTTCCGGTCAGGCGCTTTTTTCATGCCTGCCGTTCAGAGGAAGAGGTTCGCCGGGACGGGTTTGAGCCGGTGCGGTCGAGAGAGAGCGCCTGCCGGTTCCTCCGTTTCCCGCTCTCCCGAGGTGACCTCCATGACTATCGCTTCCGCATCCGCGGCCGTTCCGGCTGCGCCGTCTCCGCTTGCCGCGAGCCCGGCGCCGGCCGCCATCCTCGCCGCAGCCCACCACCTTCTTCCGCATCTTGAGCGGGGCCAGCCCGTCGATGCCGCGACGCTGCGCGGTGCGATGGAGGCGGCATTCGGCGCTTCCGACACGTCTGGCGCCTGGGACTGGAAGACGGCCTACGAGGCCTGCGAAGTGGCGACGGTGCTGTTTCTGCGCAAATACGGAAAGGCGGTTTTCCGCAAGTCCGGATCTCCGGCCGCCAGCCTCCCGATGCTGGCCAAGATCGCGAGCCTGTTGCCGACACATACCCGGCGTTCTGAGGAGACGCAGGCCTTCCAGCAGTTCTCGACGCCGGTGTCCCTCGGCCTCGCTGCGCTCGCTGCCGCCGCCATCACACCTGTCGATCGTGTGCTGGAGCCCTCGGCCGGAACCGGGCTGCTCGCGGTCCTGGCCGAAACGGCGGGTGCGACGCTGATGCTCAACGAGCTGGCCGAAACCCGTGCAGCGCTTCTTTCCTCCCTCTTTCCGGCCATCCCCGTCACGCGATTCGACGCCGCCCAGATCGATGACCATCTCGATCCGACCGCTATGCCAAGCGTCGTACTGATGAACCCGCCCTTTTCTGTAATGGCGAATGTCAGCGGCCGAGTAGCCGACGCGGCCTATCGCCATGTCGCCTCGGCCCTCGCCCGGCTCGCCGATGGCGGACGGCTCGTGACGATCACGGGCGCCAGCTTCGCGCCTGAGCTACCTGCCTGGCGCGACGCCTTTGTCCGCTTGCAGCAGCGCGGACGTGTCGTGTTCACGGCGGCGATCGACGGCTCGGTCTATGCCAAGCATGGCACGACCATCGAGACCCGCCTGACCGTCATCGACAAGGCACCCGCCGACGACCCCACCGCGTTTCCGCCATCGGCTGGCCTCGCGCAGGATGTGGCGACGCTGCTCGGCTGGATCGAAACCCAGGCCCCGTCGCGCCTGCCGGTCGCGCTGCCGCCGCTCGCGTCTATCGCACCGACGCCCCGCACCGTGCGCGGCTATCTCGCCCGCGCCACGTCATCGTCGCCAAGCCGAGCGATAGCCGAACCAGAGGGCGTCGAACTCGCCTATGAAACCGTCGACTGGACGCCGCCCGAGGGTGGCCGGCTGACCGACGCCATTTATGAGGAATACGGGCTTCAGGCGATCCGGATTCCCGGCGCGCAGCCGCACCCGACCAAGCTGGTCCAGTCGGCGGCGATGGCCTCGGTCGCACCGCCGAAGCCAAGCTATCGGCCGACGCTCCCCGCCAGCATCGTCACCGACGGCATTCTGTCCGACGCCCAGCTCGAAACCGTGATCTATGCCGGCGAGGCCCATGGCGAATTCCTCGCCGGAGCCTGGACCGTTGACGAAACCTTCGACCTCGTCTCGGCCGCGCCGGATGATGCTCAGCACGCCGTCCGCTTCCGCCGCGGCTTCATGCTGGGCGACGGCACCGGCGCCGGCAAGGGCCGCCAGTCGGCCGGCATCATCCTCGACAACTGGATGCGCGGACGCCGTAAAGCGGTCTGGATTTCCAAATCCGACAAGCTGCTGGAGGACGCGCAGCGCGACTGGTCGGCGCTTGGCATGGAACGCCTGCTGGTGACGCCGCTGTCGCGCTTCCCGCAGGGCAAGCCGATCACCCTCGGCCAAGGCGTCCTATTCACCACCTATGCCACGCTACGGTCCGACGACCGTGGGGAGAAGCTTTCGCGCGTCAAGCAGATCGTCGAATGGTTGGGTTCCGACTTCGATGGAGTGATCATCTTCGACGAGAGTCACGCCATGCAGAACGCCGCCGGCGGCAAGGGCGAACGCGGCGACGTCTCGGCCTCGCAGCAGGGCCGCGCGGGCCTGCGGCTTCAGCATGCCTTGCCGAACGCGCGTGTCGTCTATGTCTCGGCGACCGGGGCCACCACGGTCCACAATCTTGCCTATGCGCAGCGCCTCGGCCTCTGGGGCGGCGAGGATTTCCCCTTCGCCACGCGGGCCGAATTTGTCGAAGCGATCGAGGACGGCGGCGTTGCGGCGATGGAGGTGCTGGCCCGTGACCTGCGCTCGCTCGGCCTCTACACTTCGCGCTCGCTCTCCTATGACGGCGTCGAATATGAACTGTTGGAGCACCAGCTCACGCCCGAGCAGACGCGCATCTACGATGCCTATGCCGGGGCGTTCTCGATCATTCACAACAATCTCGACGCAGCGATGCAAGCCGCCAACATCACCGGCGATGGCGGCACGCTGAACCGCCAGGCCAAGTCCGCTGCCCGCTCGGCATTCGAAAGCGCCAAGCAGCGGTTCTTCGGTCATCTCCTCACCAGCATGAAAACGCCGACCCTGATCCGGTCGATCGATCAGGACCTCGCCGATGGCCACGCCGCTGTCATCCAGATCGTCTCGACCGGCGAGGCGCTGATGCAACGCCGCCTGGCCGAGATCCCGACCGAGGAATGGAACGACGTCCGCGTCGACATAACGCCAAGGGAGTATGTTCTCGATTACCTCGCCCATTCCTTTCCGGTGCAGCTTTACGAGCCCTTCTCCGATAGCGCGGGCAATCTGTCGTCGCGGCCGGTCTATCGGGACGGCCAGCCCGTCGAGAGCCGGGAGGCCGTGGCCCGACGCGACGAGCTGATCGAGACGCTCGCCAGCTTGCCGCCGGTCCCGGGCGCGCTCGACCAGATCGTCCAGCGCTTCGGCACGGATATCGTCGCAGAAGTCACCGGCAGGTCCCGTCGCATTGTCCGAAGGGGCGAACGCCTCGCCGTCGAGAACCGCGCCGCTTCGGCCAATCTGGCGGAAACCTCAGCCTTCATGGACGACCTGAAGCGCATCCTCGTCTTCTCGGATGCTGGCGGTACGGGCCGCAGCTATCACGCCGACCTGTCGGCGCGGAACCAGCGGCTCCGCGTCCACTACCTGCTCGAACCCGGCTGGAAGGCCGACGCCGCCATCCAGGGACTTGGTCGCACCAACCGCACCAACCAGGCACAGCCGCCGCTGTTCAGGCCGATCGCCACCGACGTGAAGGCCGAAAAGCGCTTCCTGTCGACGATCGCACGCCGGCTCGACACGCTGGGCGCAATCACGCGCGGCCAGCGCCAGACCGGCGGTCAGGGCCTGTTCCGGCCCGAGGACAATCTGGAATCGCACTATGCGCGCGATGCGCTGCGCCAGCTCTATCTCCTGTTGGTCCGCGGCAAGGTCGAGGGTTGCTCGCTCCAGATGTTCGAAGACGCCACCGGGCTGAAGCTGACGGACGACAACGGCATCAAGGACGAGTTGCCGCCGATCACCACCTTCCTCAACCGGTTGCTGGCGCTGACGATCGAACTGCAGGGCATCCTGTTCACGGCGTTCGAGCAGCTCTTGAACGCCAAGATCGAGGGTGCCGTCGCCAGCGGCGTCTATGACCTTGGGCTGGAGACGCTCCAGGCCGAGAGCTTTGTCGTCACCGACCGTCGCACCATCCATGTCCATCCGGGCGCTGGCGCCGAGACGCAGTTGCTTACGATCACCCGGCGCGAACGCAACCGGCCGACCTCACTCGATGCCGCGTTCGATTTTCTCGCAGACCCACGCGCGAAGCTGCTGGTCAACGGCCGCTCCGGCCGAGCCGCCGTGCAGGTTACGGCATCGTCGATCATGCTCGACGATGGCGAGATCGAACGGCGCGTGGCGCTGATCCGCCCGATGGAACAGCATCACGCCACCCTGCGCTCGATGGACGAGAGCCATTGGGAGGAAACCGATCGGAACGGCTTCATGGAGGCATGGACGGCCGAGATAGCCGAGGTGCCGGAATTTGCCGACAGCACCATCCACATCGTTGCTGGACTGCTGCTGCCGATCTGGAAGCGGCTGCCGAACGAGTCGACCCGTGTCTATCGGCTTCAGACCGATGCAGGCGAGCGCATCATCGGCCGTCGTGTCTCGCCGGCCTGGGTGGCGGGCGCATTGGCATCGGACGCAGGCACGCTGACACCGGACGACGCTTTCACAGCGTTGATCGACGGCCGGACCATCCTCGACCTCGCCGAGGCTATGCAACTCCGCCGCGTCCGCGTCATGGGCGCCAACCGCATCGAACTGTCCGGCTTCACCGACGCGATGCGCGATCGCCTGCGAGCCTATGGCCTGTTCAGCGAGATCATCTCGTGGAAGCTGCGCTTTTTCGTGCCCACCGACGCTTCCGGTCCGTCGATCCTCGCCAAGGTGCTGGAGCGCTTTCCCGTCGAGCGCATCGGCGAGCGGGAGGCAGCGTGATGGTCCGTCATGATGCTTCCGAACTGGCGCAGCGTCTCGGCCGACAGGCCGAGGCGGTCTGCCGTCATTATCTGTCGGCCGGTCATCGCGAGGGCCGCTACTGGCTGGTCGGCGATGTCCGCAACACGCCGGGCCGCTCGATGTTCGTGCGCCTGAAAGGCGGCGACACCGGCAAGGGGGCCGCAGGCAAATGGACCGATGCCGCGACAGGTGAGCATGGCGACCTGCTGGACGTCATTCGCGAAAGCTGCGGCCTGATCGACTTCAAGGACGTCGCCGACGAGGCGCGCACCTTCCTGTCCATGCCACATCCCGAGCCGGAGCATTCGCAAGGTGGCGAGCGCAGATCACCAGTCCCAACCGGATCGCCCGAAGCGGCACGAAGGCTTGTCGGCATGTCAAAGCCGATTTTGGGCACTGTCGTGGAAGCGTATCTACGGGAACGTGCGATTACGGCTTTGCACGGAACCGGATCACTGCGCTTCCATCCCCGTTGCTACTATCGTCCTGACGAGCATTCCCCGACCGAGACCTGGCCGGCGATGATCGCCTCTGTCACCGACTTGGCTGGCCGGATCACTGGCGCGCATCGCACCTGGCTCGCCCCGGACGGCTCGGACAAGGCGCCGATCGACACACCGAGGCGAGCGATGGGCGACCTTCTCGGGCACGCGGTCCGCTTCGGTGTACCGGGCGACGTGATGGCGGCGGGCGAAGGCATCGAGACGGTGCTGTCGCTGCGATGCGTCTTGCCCGGAATGGCCATGGCGGCGGCGCTCTCGGCAGCGCATCTCTCCGCCATCCTGTTCCCCGAGACACTGCGCAGGCTCTATATCGCGCGCGACAACGACCCGGCCGGCGACAGTGCGATGGCGACGCTGATCGAACGGGCGAACGCGGCCGGGATCGAGGCGATCGTCGTGTCTCCGAGGCTGGGCGACTTCAACGAGGATCTCCGCTTGGCTGGACTGGAAAGCCTGCGGGCAGCGGCGCGGGTACAGATCGCTCCCCAGGACGTCGCGCGCTTCATGGCGCTGGCGGCATAGCTGGAAGGAATGCTGGTGGCGGCAACGCCGTCGCTTATTACCCGCTCGGATACTCCCAAGGGTCAGGGAGAGCCGCAACCTGGCCTTCGAGAGGGCGATCGGCCAGCAAACGGCCCGGACCGACAACGTCGGCGCCCGACTATTTTCCGGCGGCCCTTCGGGCCTTTCCATCGCGAAACAAAATAGCCGGCCTTCGCCGTCCTCCGCTGCGCTCCGGCCCTCTCGCTTCGCTCCGGGTGCAGGTCCGGACCGCCTGCTGGCTTTCGTCGCCAGAAGGCCGCGAGGGTCGCGGTCACACCGACGAAGGAGCATCCCGATGAGCGAGCACGACGACAGCTACGAGCCGCATCACGAATCATCCCCCACCGACCACGTCCTCTCCGAGCTTCAGCTTTATGGCTACCGTCCCTTCGCGGACGAACCCGACGGAAGGCCGCTGCCCGAAGGAAACCACGTCGCCGGCGCCATCGCCGATGTCTTCGACGCCCTGATCGTCACCCTGGAAGACACCCGCCTCGAGCCCGACCTCGACGATCTCCTCTGGTCGACCGTCAACGTCTTCCACCGAGCCACCGACCGGATCGAACGCGAGCTGGACGACAATGAGCAGGCGCAGCGCCGTGGGCAACGCGAACAGGATGGCTCCGAGGTGAAGGCCGTCGAGCTGGAGCGCCTGACGGCCGAAGGGCAGACGATGATCGAACGTCGCAACGCCTTCGAGCTGATGCGCGACCAGGCCGCCGAGCACTACGAACGGCACACCGGCTCACCCTGGCGTCCCCGCAGCGGATCGATGGTCAACCATCGCAACCTCACCTCGGCAATGATCGACAGCCGCGACTTCCTCGCCGCGAAGAAGCGTGCCGACAACGAGGTTCTGCTTCCGGCCGGTCCTAAGATCGCCGTCACCGGCGGGCTCGATTTCAACGATCACACGCTGATCTGGGCCAAGCTCGACCAGGTCCACGCCAAGCATCCCGACATGGTGCTGATCCACGGCAAGTCACCGAAGGGCGCTGAGAAGATCGCCTCCCGCTGGGCCGACCATCGCAAGGTGCCGCAGGTCGGATTTGCTCCAGACTGGACCAAACACGCCAAGGCCGCTCCGTTCAAACGCAATGATCAGATGCTCGACGTCCTGCCGATCGGGGTCATGCACTTCCCGGGCACCGGCATTCAGGACAACCTCGCCGACAAGGCGAAGAAGCTCGGCATCCCAGTCTGGAAATTCGGCGGCGCTTAAGCGCCGCCCTTACGTTTCTCTGCATTGATGCCATCCCGCAGAAGCGCGTTGGCGTATTCTCGCAAAGCCGCTTTCAGTCCGGCTTGCCTGTCACTGCTATCCGGGCGGATCGCGCATAGTGCGCGAGCTCAGTATCGCTCTCGATCAGCGCATCGAGCAGCGTCTTCATATCCGCCTGGTCGGAGGAAGACTGAAAGGGACCCGGCTGACGTTCGATGGCCAACACGGCGATCGCGAGAGCCTTCTTCACGAGATGCAGATCTCTACCTGTGAACTCCGCCATTGGCCCTCCCTCGCGACACCACGCCTGCCGTCGGCAGAATATCTTAGATCCTCGTCCAGCGGCACTTGGCTGGAGCAAAGCAGAGTAAGGTTCGAGGCCAGTAACGTTGGTCTCCTTACACGAGAACCACCCCCGCCTTTCAGCGCTGATCCTTGGTTCAGCCGCAGACTTGTCGCCATCAACCCATAAAGGGTCGGCTATGCGAGCATGCCGCCGCTGCGGCTGCGCCTGCGCGGTGATTGCAGTCCACGGCCGAACACTTCGGGCGCCTGTCGGCGGGGGATGGTCCCCCGCTCCAGCAGGAGCCAAGCAAATGTCCCTCAACGACGCTCACGCCTTCGCCTTCAGCCTCGCCACAACCCTGATGGCCGCCATCGTCATCTTCCAGGCCGGAGACGGCACCCTGTCGGTGGCTCCCGCCAGCGAATACGACGGGGACGCCTCGGAGATCATCCATGAGATCGACCCCTTCGCCCCGTAACCGGCGCGATCCGCTGCCGGGCGGAGATCCTCAGCGATTTCCGCTCCCGGCGCGGACGCATTTCGGCTACAGTTGCCATGTGCCGTGGTGGTGGTGGAAGGCGCGACCGTCAGACCAATCGTCACGGAGTCCACCGCCATGATCATTCTCGCAATTCTCGCCTCGCTCGCCGCTATTGCCGCGCTGTGCTGGCTGCTGTTCACTCTCGCCGTCTTCGCATTGCCGGCCTTCGTCGGCGTGACCGTCGGCGCTTGGGCGCACGGCACCGGCGCCGGCATCGTGGGCGCCATTCTTGTCGGCTTGGTCGCTGCGGCGATCACTCTTGCCATCGGCAACCTCATGATCGCGTTCGTGCGACCCATCTGGCTGAAGCTGCTTGTCGCCATCGCCTTTGTTGCCCCGGCCGCGCTCGCCGGCTTCCATGCCACCCACGGCATCGTCAAACACCTCATGCCGTCCGACGGTTGGCAGATGGCCTTCTCGATCATCGGCGCGATTGCCGTTGGCATTACCGCCTTCGTGCGGGTCGCCGGGATGGCGACGGCCCCCGCCCCATCCGGTCCGGGCCTCGCGCGAGCCTGACCACATTCAGCGCCGATGCGACGGACCAAAATCACGTTGGCGCCAACGCCTCCGCAGTCTGAGGCGCGTGTGGCTGGAGCGTGGAGCGAAACTCGACGCTAGACCCTGCGCACGACCCCGCTGAAGCGCTCCGGGGCAACTGCATCGGCGTGCGCGACCTGCTACCGGGCGTCACGATCCCTCCGATAGCGGCGACGGCGAGGATGCAGCGCGACTTGCCTGTACGAGGGAGCAATCGCCAGGGGGTCCGCATCAGCGCCGGTATGCCGATGCAGGGTGGCCGCCATCGCATCCGTTTCCTGACCGTGCCTCAACCGCTCCAAACGGCCTCTTCAATGGCCTGATCTGGCCGAAGGCCGGCTGACGCCTCGATCGCCTATGACGCAACAGCGGCGTCGAACTTTCTTCCCCTGCCGGCTGCGCCGCCATTCCTCGCGGGACAAGAAACCCCTCCTTAGCTGTCCAGCCCCTTCGGGGTGCGCCGTCGATCGCCTCCGGCCAACCGATCGCCATCGAGGCCGCAATGGTGCGGGCTCGAATACGGAAAAACGGAGACTTACCATGGCGACCATCGGCACCTTCAAGAAGACCGTCTCGAACGAGTTCACCGGCGAAATCGTCACCCTCAGCGTCCAGGCCAAGGGCGTGCGCATCGTCCCCGACACCCGCGCCACCGGCGAAAACGCTCCGAGCCACCGGGTTCTGGTCGGCCGTGCCGAGATCGGGGCCGCCTGGACCAAGCGCTCCAACGAGGGCCGCGACTATCTGGGCCTCAAGCTGGACGACCCTTCGTTCAACAGCCCCATCTACGCCAACCTCTTCGACGACGAGGACGCGGACACCTACTCGCTGATCTGGTCCCGTCCCAACGGGCGGCGCAGCGACTGAGGACCCGCGTCAGGCCCCGGCCGGAAGGCCGGGGCCTTCGCATTCTCGAACGACCGAATCAGGCAGCGGCTTCGACACCGGCAGTCCGCTCGCCGAGGGCGAAATTGCTGGAATTCAGAGGCGAGAGCGACTATTATAGTCGTAGTTTTAGCGTGCGCGTAGGACCGTGTGGGAGGTGATCATGCATGATCACCGCCCGACAATTTCGGGCCGCACGCGCGTTGCTGGGTTGGACACAGGAGACGCTCGCGGACAAGGCCCGGGTCTCATTGACCGCTCTCAAGCGCCTCGAATCCCATAGCGGGCTGGAGGTGTACGAGACGACTCGCGATGAGGTGAGACGAGCTTTCGAACGCGCCGGCATCGTCTTCCTGAACTCCGACCAGGGCAAGGGAGTGCTGTTGGTCGATGCTAAGAAAGACGCCTGATTTTCCGGCTATCGCGGCAACGCGACGACGTCGCGCATGTGTTGCCCGCTTCATCATTGCGATCAAATCAGCGTTAACAATGTTTCCCGGAATGGATAAACCGCGTCTTCGGGGGATGTTGTGACCAAGACGGACTTTCTCGACCAGCCACCGGGCGGCGCGGCGCTGACGGCCTACGATCGGACGCATCTAAAGCTCTACGCCCGTCTGCTCGATGCCGAGGCGCAAGGGGCGGATTGGCGAGAGGTGGCTAAAGTCCTCTTCGACCTCGAGGCCGATCGGGACGAGCCCCGCGCTCGGCAGGTCTACGACGCACATCTTGAACGCGCCAGATGGATGACGCAGGGCGGCTTCTGCGAGTTCCTTGGCTCCCGCGCGCACTGAGGTGATGCGGAACGCGCATCACCTTCATCCACCTTCGTTATTCCCAAGCCTCATTCAACTTGGAATCGTGCCCCATGCATAACTCGCGTTGCGTCTTATTGCGCGGAGGCGGTGGAGGATGTCCGAGGACGAAAGCTGGCGGTCTGAGGCCGCTTACGATTACATCGATGCGCTAACGCCCGGTGATCTTGCCTGGGAGTTTCTGCGGCGCAACCCAGACTACAGAAAATCCTATCGGGAGCTGATAGCCGTCGGGCGCTTGAGCGAGAGCGCCGCGCGCGAGTTTGCCGCCCAATGGGGGTTGCGATTTCGTCGCCGACCCGCGCAACTCGGCGCTCATCCAGCCGATCTTCTGGACCCCGCAAGTCGATCCGGCTGCGATCATCCTGACGACAGGCCCAGCGCCCGATGGTCCCCCGTTCACCGCTGAAGATGTGCACGCCCATGTAATCCTTCAGTATGACGAGGCGCTCGTCCGGCTTGAGATGCGACGCGAAAGCTTTGACGTCGCGCTGACCGCATTGTCCAGCCGCCAAGCGCTCGCCGCGCTTCTCATTCTCGATGATCTGCTGCCGGACCGCCTCACCGCTTTGGCGCGCTTCTGGGCCGCCATCAAGAACCGGCGTGCGCCCGCCGACCCCCGAGTCACGCCGCAGCGCCAGCGGCGCGCTCGCCTGATGCTCCGCGTCGTCGACGCCCGTGTCGCAGGAGCGAGCTACCGCCAGATCGCCGCGCAGCTCTTCCCGAACCTCAAACACGACTCGGCGACTTGGGTCGAGAACCCTGTCCGCGAGACGACGGTCCGCCTTGCCCGGGACGGCCTGGCGTTCGTCCGTGGCGGCTACCGCAAAATCCTTCGGCTTCCGCGTCGCTCGCGATGACACGCCCTCGGTGTCGAAAATAACTTCCTAATTCCGTTCCTGTCGAACGCGCCGGCCTCCCGCCACGGTGCTCGCAACCCGCCGCTCGTTCGCAGCGGCAACCAGCGAGCACACGGAGGTGCGATCATGGCCGAAATAGCCGCCAGTATTCCGCAGCGCTATCTCAGAACGCAGGAAGCCGCGCGGTTCCTCGGCCTATCCGAGCGCACGCTCGAAAAGCACCGTACCTACGGAACCGGCCCGACCTATCGCAAGCTTGGTGGTCGCGTCGTCTATGCGGTGGAAGACCTCCAGGCCTGGGCGGACCAGGGTCTCGTGACCTCCACCTCCGATCCACGCGCAGGCACTGTTCTGCCCGCCAAGCGTCAGCCGAAATCTCCCGCCACCGCCGGCGGGCGCTTTCCGCGCTGAGACGGCGCGCCATGCCGTCCCGCCACCAGCATCGCGATGAGCGTGCGCAGCTCGATCTGTTCCGGGCGCTGCCCGGCGATCTTGCGCCCCGCGATGCGCAGGACCTCATGGCCTATCCATTCTTCTCGCTCGCCAAGTCGAAGCGCCTGGCGCCGATCGACTTCAAGGCAGGCTCGGTGAAGATTCGCGTCGAAGCCGTCGCCGAGCACGGCATGGCGACGATCTGGGACGCCGACGTCCTGATCTGGGCCGCCTCGCAGATCGTCGAAGCACGCGACCTCGGCCTGCGGCCGTCGCGCCTAATGGCGACCACTCCCTATGAAATCCTCAACTTCATCGGTCGTGGCGTGTCGCTGCGCGATTACGACCGCTTGAAGGCCGCACTCGATCGGCTTCAGTCGACCACGGTGGCGACGTCCATCCGTCAGCCGACCGAGCGGCGGATGCACCGCTTCTCCTGGATCAACGAGTGGAAGGAACGCGCCGATCACCGAGGCCGCCCGCTCGGGCTCGAACTGATAGTCCCCGACTGGTTCTACGGCGCCGTGCTGGACGACGCGCTCGTACTCACGATCGACCGAAACTACTTCGGCCTGACCGGCGGGCTCGAACGCTGGCTCTACCGCCTGGTGCGCAAGCACGGCGGTCGCCAGGAGTTCGGCTGGAGCTTCGACTTCCCGCATCTCCATTCGAAGTCCGGCAGCCTCTCGCCGCTCAAGCACTTCGCCTACGACCTCCGCGACATCGTCAAACGCCAGCCGCTCCCCGGCTACCGCCTGACCATCGAGCAGGGCGTCGGCGGTCCGGAAATCCTCTCCTTCGTGCCGACCGATCCGGATGCCCTCGGCACCCCGCGCCGTCGTCGCCGGACCAAATCTCACCCTGGGGATAAGCTGTGAATAGTGTCGTGCTATCAGGGACCGGCACTATCGTGCCATCGGGGACTGGACTCTCGTGCTATCGGGGACCGGAATCGTCGATTCCTCGCGCTGAATCAGCAGCTTGCGAGCCCCGTAACTTATCTAACCTAGATTCCTACGGAATCTTTCTAACGCAACGGCCGTTTTCGGCCGCTGTGGACGAGTCCCCGATCGCCGGGAGACCGTCATGATCGTCGCCCTCCTCAATCAGAAGGGCGGCGTCGGGAAGACGACGCTCGCCCTCCATCTCGCCGGCGAATGGGCTCGCCGTGGACAGCGTGTCACGCTGATCGACGCCGACCCACAGGGCTCGGCCCTCGACTGGTCGCAACAGCGCAGCCGGGAGGGGCTGGAGCGGTTGTTCGGTGTCGTCGGCCTGGCCCGCGACACGCTCCACCGTGAAGCGCCGGAGCTGGCCCGCGACGTCGACCATGTCGTGATCGACGGCCCGCCCCGTGTCGCGGGGTTAATGCGCTCGGCGCTTCTCGCGGCCGATCTCGTGCTGATCCCGGTGCAGCCGTCGCCGCTCGATGGCTGGGCGTCGGCCGAAATGCTGGCGCTGCTCGGCGAGGCCCGCATCTATCGCCCGCAGCTCGCCGCGCGCTTCGTGCTGAACCGGTGCGCTGCCCGCACGATCCTGGCGCGCGAGACCGCCGAAACGCTGGCGGATCACGACCCGCCCTTGCTCTCGACCACAATCGGCCAGCGCATCGTCTTTGCCGACGTTGTGCAGACCGGCCGGCTCGCCGCCGAGCAGGACGAGGATTGCCCTGGCGCGCGCGAGATCGCCGCGCTCGCGGCGGAAGTCGCGAGGATCGGCGCATGAGCGAGCGGTCCCCGAAGCGCAGCTTTGCGGCGCGTCCCGCCGATCCCGAAAGCTGGATCAAGGCGCCCGATCGCCACGCGCCCCGCGGCCAGCCCGCCGAGGATTTCTCGGCCCGGCTGACGATCGACGTAACCGCCGACATGCGGGGCCGCATCAAGATCACCGCCTTCCAGCGCGGCCAGACCGTCGCCGACATGCTGCGCGCGCTGTTCGAGCGCGAATTCCCACCCCCGTCAGGAGAAGGACAATGACCGGCCTTGTCGCCGCGCCAAAACGCGTCGGCCGTGCTGCCGCCGAGCCGCCGCCCGAAGCGTTCACCCAGGTCGAACTCGTCTGGATCGAGAAGCAGACGGAGCACTGGGTCCGCTTCGGTCGCGAGCGGCGCGAGCAGATCCTCGACCGCCGCCGTCGCATCCTCTTCTTCCCTCCCGGCAGCGTCCTCGCGCTGGTGCGCTGGGCGGGGAACGAACACGGCACCGTGGTCTCGCGCCTCGACATCCTACGCACAGTCGAGTGCGATGCGCCGTGTCAGACGGTCCCGACCGTGACGCCTGGCGCAGAGGTCCTGCTGCACGTCGATGGCTGGCCAAAGGTGGAGCGCATGCTCCAGTTCATCGACGCCATCGAAGCGCGCGGCATCGATCCGATCGAGGTTTCGCCGGACCATTGGCGCCATGTCCACAACCGAATGACCGTCGGCGAAACACCGCGCGCCTATGGTCCGCGCCAGCATCGCGCCTTTCTTCTGCGTCGGGAGATCGGCGCATGACCCGGCTTACCTACGCCATCGTCACTACGGCGGCCGTCTCGCTTATCGGCGTGGCTTCGATCGCTTCGTTCGCGCCGCGCCTGATCTGGAACGCGTCCGCCAGCACGCCGGTCGGCTTCTACACAATCGGCGACGTGGGCGCGCTCGACGTGACCGATCTGGTCGCCGTCGACGCACCCGAGCCGCTCGCAACCTTCCTGTCCGATGGCGGCTACCTGCCACGCGGCGTGCCGCTCCTGAAGCGCGTCGCCGCGGTCCCGGGACAACGGGTTTGCCGGACCGGGCTCGCCATCACGGTCGACGGCGTGCCGATGGGCGACGCGCTCGATCGCGATCGTCGCGGGCGCCCGCTGCCCGTCTGGCAGGGCTGCCGGTTGGTCGCGAACGGCGAGCTGTTCCTGATGAACTGGCAGGTCCGCGACAGCCTCGACGGTCGCTACTTCGGGCCGCTCCCGGCCTCCGCCGTGATCGGCCGGGCAACCCCTCTCTATACCGACGAGGACGGCGATAGCCGCTTCGTTTGGCGCGCGCCGACGCGGTGACGGCGCGCCCATGACCCTATCCACCGCAATATGAAGGAGACGACCCATGCCCGTGATCGGTCAATTCATTCGCGAAAATGATGGCTTCATCGGCCACCTGACGACGCTGTCCTTGCATCAGGACATCATCATCGTCGCGGCCGAGCCGTCCGATGCCGAGAACGCGCCCGACTACCGCGTCCATGTGCTCGACACGATGAGCAACGAGACCGGCGCGGAGATCGGCGCGGGCTGGAAGCGCACCGGCGAGAAGGCCGGCGACTACGTCTCGCTGCAGCTCGACGATCCGACCTTCGAACATCCGATCCGCGCCAACCTGTTCCAGTCGGCCGACGACAAATCCGCCTGGGGCCTGCACTGGAATCGCCCGCCGAAGCGCGGCGAGCGGGACTGAGCGATGCCCGCCGCGCGCATCAAGCCTGTCGTCGGAGGGAGGATCGCCCTCCGACGTGCAGCCCTCTTTCTCCTTTCCGGCCTGATCCTCGCCGCACCGGTCGCGAGCACTGCCCACGCCCAGCAGACGCCGGTCGAGCGGCCATCACGCAGCGATCCATATGGCCCTTACATCGCCGAGGCGGCGCAGCGTTTCGGCGTTCCAGAGGCATGGATACGCGCCGTCATGCGCGTCGAAAGCGCAGGCGATGTGCGCGCCATCTCTTCGGCCGGCGCAATGGGCCTGATGCAGATCATGCCCGCCACTTGGTCCGAACTGCGCGTCCGGCATCGGCTCGGCGGCAATCCCTACGATCCGCGCGACAACATTCTGGCCGGCGCTGCGTATCTGCGCGAGATGCACGATCGCTACGGATCGCCCGGCTTCCTGGCGGCCTACAACGCGGGTCCGGGCCGCTACGAAGAGTATCTCGCGGGCCGCCCATTGCCGGCTGAAACGCGCGCCTATGTCGCCGCGCTTGCCCCCGTTGTCCGCGGCGGTGACCTCGCCGGCCCCGTCGTTGTGGCGGCGGCCGATCCGCTCGCCTGGACGCGGGCGCCGCTCTTTGTCGTGCAGTCGGCTGGCAGTGGACCTGCAGCGCCGGTGCAGTCTGAGGGCGAGCCAGACGCGACGACGGCGGCGGCCCCGGAGCGCGATCAAGGCCCGGTGGCTTCGCGCACCGATGGCCTTTTCGTCGCGCGCAATGTCCCCGGTGGTCCGCGATGACCGCGTTCGCACCCGTTCGCATTGTGGCGTGTTCTGGCGGACGAAGGGCGGTCTGGAGAGGAGGAGCCGACAGCACAACCGCACGATGGCGAGATAAAAGCCGGCGATGTGCGGCTTGGTGCGGTCGTGTGTTTTCAGGGACTTATGGCGCATCTGCGCGAGGTGCGCCTGATCGGCGCAGCCTGCGCATTCGCCATTTCGCCAAAGAATTCCGCGCGATTGCGCGATGTGCGGGGCCTCGACCATGAGCGGCGAGGACGATTTCCGCATCCGGCCTGGTCGCATCCGCTCGACCCGCGCCCAGCAGGCACGGCCCTTCATCGCCCAGGCGCTCGCGGCCGCACAGCGGGCTGGCGGCCGCATCTCGCGCACCGGACAGATCAGCAAGGGCAACCGCTCGCGGTTCGGGCGCGGGCAGCGCGCGACGGTGCAGGCCAATCGTCTTCTCACGAGCCGATCGCGCAACACGGTCATCAAGACCCGCGTCGTCCGTCATAGCGCGCGGGCCGCGCCGCTCGCAGCTCACCTCAGCTACCTCCGCCGCGAGGGCGTCACCCGGGATGGAGAGAAGGCGCACCTGTTCGGCCCAGAGAGCGAGGACGCCGATCCGAAGGCCTTCGCCGAGCGCACCCAGGACGACCGGCATCACTTCCGGTTCATCGTCTCGCCCGAGGACGCGACGGATATGTCCGACCTCAAGACCTTCGCGCGCGAGCTTATGGGCCAGATGGAAAAGGACCTCGGCACCAAGCTCGACTGGATCGGTGTCGATCACTGGAACACCGACAACCCCCACGTCCACATCATCCTGCGGGGGCGGACCGATGACGGCCAGGACCTCGTCATCTCCCGCGACTACATCAAGGAGGGCATGCGCGCCCGCGCGCAGGACCTCGTCACCCAGGAGCTGGGGCCGCGGACAGAGCATGAGATCCGCCGCAACCTCGAACGGCAGGTCGGCGCGGAGCGCTGGACCGATCTCGATCGCCAGATCGCCCGCGACAGCTATCGCACGGGCGTGGCCGATCTCGCCCCGCATCCTGATCGCCAGCCCGACGAATTCCACGCGCTGAAGGTCGGCCGGCTACGGAAGCTGGAGACGCTGGGCCTCGCCGATCAGGTCGGCCCTGGTCAGTGGGTCGTCTCGGAGAATGCCGAGAAGACGCTGCGCGCGCTCGGCGAACGCGGCGACATCATCAAGCGCATCCATCGTGGCCTGAGCGAGCGCGGCATCGAGCGTGGCGCCGCGAGCTATGTGCTCGCCGGCGAGAGCCTCGACGATCCGATTATTGGGCGGCTTGTCGATCGGGGGCTCGATGACGAGCTGAAGGGCACGGCCTATGCCGTGGTCGACGGCACCGATGGGCGCACCCACCATATCAAGCTCCCCGATCTCGACGCCGCCGCCGACAGCGCGCCGGGGTCGATCGTCGAGTTGCGCAAGTTCGACGATGCGCAGGGTCGCCGCCGTGTCGCGCTCGCCGTTCGCTCCGATCTCGATATCGAGCGACAGGTCCATGCGACCGGCGCCACCTGGCTCGACCGGCAGGCCATCGCCCGCGAGCCGGTAGCACTCGGCGGCGGAGGCTTCGGCGCGGAAGTGCGCCAGGCCATGGACCGGCGGGCCGAACACCTCATCAGCCAAGGCCTCGCCGAGCGGCAAACGCGAGGCGTCAGCTTCTCGCCGGGGCTGATCGAGACCTTGCGCCAGCGCGAGGTCGAAGCGCTCGGAGAGAAGCTCGCGGCCGAGACCGGCCGACCATTCTCGAAGGCCGGAACGGGCGAGTATGTGGCAGGCACCTATCGGCAGCGCTTCGCGCTCGCCTCGGGCCGCTTCGCCATGATCGACGACGGCCTCGGCTTCCAGCTCGTGCCCTGGTCGCCATCCCTCGAACGCCAGCTCGGCCAGCACATCTCCGGCGTCTCGCGCGGAGGCGGCGGCGTCGACTGGAGCTTCGGCCGCAATCGCGGCCTCGGCATCTAGCCCAAACAAGAAAGGAGTGCCCCGCCATGTCGGCGACGAAGATTCTTTGGGGCCAGATCCTCACCGTCTTCCTGATCGTGTTGATGACGACCTGGGGCGCGACGCAATGGACTGCCTACCGTTTCGGTTTCCAACCTCAGCTCGGGCAGCCATGGTTCGAGCTCGCCGGATGGCCGATCTACTATCCGCCCGCCTTCTTCTGGTGGTGGTACTTCTACGATGCCTATGCGCCGCCGATCTTCGTCGAAGGCGCCTATATCGCCGCGTCGGGTGGCTTCATCTCCATCGCGGTCGCGATTGGCATGTCAGTGTGGCGAGCACGCGAAGCGAAGAACGTCGAGACCTATGGTTCGGCCCGCTGGGCGCGCCCTGACGAGTTGAAGGCCGCGGGCCTGCTCGGTCCAGATGGTGTCGTGCTCGGCAAACACGAGCGTGACTATCTTCGACATGACGGCCCCGAGCATGTGCTGTGCTTCGCGCCGACGCGTTCCGGCAAGGGCGTGGGCTTGGTGGTGCCCTCGCTCTTGACCTGGCCGGGCTCGGCGATCGTCCATGACATCAAGGGCGAGAACTGGACGCTGACCGCCGGCTATCGCGCTCGGCATGGCCGCGTGCTGCTCTTCGATCCAACGAACGCGAAGTCGGCCGCCTACAATCCGTTGCTCGAGGTGCGACGCGGCGAATGGGAAGTCCGCGACGTGCAGAACATCGCCGACATTCTGGTCGATCCGGAAGGGTCGCTCGAGAAACGGAACCACTGGGAGAAGACGTCGCACGCACTTTTGGTCGGGGCAATCCTCCACGTCCTCTATGCCGAGGCCGACAAGACCCTCGCCGGCGTCGCCGCTTTCCTGTCCGATCCGAAGCGGCCGATCGAGTCGACGCTCGCGGCGATGATGAAGACCGCCCATCTCGGCGACGCGGGCCCGCACCCGGTGATCGCCAGCGCGGCGCGCGAGCTGCTCAACAAATCCGACAACGAGCGATCCGGCGTGCTGTCGACTGCGATGTCTTTCCTCGGCCTGTATCGCGATCCCGTCGTGGCCGAGGTCACCCGGCGCTGCGACTGGCGCATCGCCGACATGGTCGGCGGCAAGCATCCGACCACGCTCTACCTCGTGGTCCCGCCATCCGACATCAACCGGACCAAACCACTGATCCGGCTGATCCTCAACCAGGTCGGACGCCGGTTGACCGAGGATCTCCAGGCCAAGAGCAACCGCCATCGGCTGCTACTCATGCTCGACGAGTTTCCCGCGCTGGGCCGGCTCGACTTTTTCGAGAGCGCCCTGGCGTTCATGGCGGGTTACGGCCTGAAGGCGTTCCTAATCGCTCAGTCGCTGAACCAGATCGAGAAGGCCTACGGTCCGAACAACTCGATCCTCGACAACTGCCATGTTCGGGTCAGCTTCGCGACAAATGACGAGCGGACCGCGAAACGCGTTTCGGATGCGCTCGGCACCGCCACCGAGATGAAGGCGATGAAGAACTATGCCGGCCACCGGCTATCGCCTTGGCTCGGCCACATGATGGTGTCGCGCTCTGAGACCGCCCGACAGCTTCTGACGCCGGGGGAGATCATGCAGCTTCCCCCTTCCGATGAGATCGTCATGGTCGCCGGCATTCCGCCGATCCGGGCGAAAAAGGCGCGATATTATGAGGATCAGCGGCTTCAGGAGCGCATCTTGGCTCCGCCGACCCTGACGAAGCCGAGGACAGGTCAAGCCGACGACTGGAGCAAATTGGCGCTGCCGTCAGCGCCCGATCTCCACGCACCGATCGCCGCGCAGGAGGCGTCGGACGATGATCCGACAGAATCCGAGCGTCGCCATCAGCCCGAACTCAGCCGAACGAAGACCGTCGAGCGCAAGGCAGTCATCGAGAACGAGTTCGAAATCGATCCTCGGGATGACGTCGAGGAGGATGCCGCGCGCCTCAGCCGCATGACCCAGACCATGCGCCAGGTCGCCCGTCAGGCATCGCTCGACCCGGGCGACGGGATCGAGTTGTAGGGGGCGGCCGTGACGAAACCTCTCAAGAAACAGCGGCTGTCGGTCTATCTCGATCCCGATGTGATGAAGGCGCTCGCCGCGCACGCCGCGCGGCGAGACCTATCCCTGTCGCTGGTCGCAGAAGCAGGCATCGCCTCCTTCTTGTCGCCTGATGCCGCGGAACGGCAAGAGGCGGCCACCACTAAGCGGCTCGACCAGCTCGATCGTCGCATCGCGCGGATGGAGCGCGATCTTGGCATTTCAGTCGAGACGCTCGCCGTGTTCATTCGCTTCTGGCTGACGTCCAATCCGCCACTGCCAGAGCCGGCACAGGTTGCGGCGCGCGCCAAGGCCGCCGAGCGCTACGAAGCTTTCGTCACCGCCCTTGGCCGACGACTCGCGCAAGGACCGAAGCTCAGGCAGGAAATCGCGGAAGACATTCCCGCGCGCGACGCGGAATAATCACTGATCTACGCATCGCAAGTATTCGGGCGTTCCGCCGTTTCCCTGTCTTTGTACGCCACAGTACGACGACCACATTATGGTTGTTGTCAGGCCATGATTTCTGCCTCTTCTACTCATCCCCGATCCAGGGCCGCATGTCGCGGTCCCGCAAGAGAACGGGGACGACGTGGCGGCCACTCACCAGAAATCGGAAGCGATCCTTCGCGGTGCGCGCATGCTGCGCACAGCCCTCGGGTCCGCGATCGCCACGTTTCTGGAAGATCCCGCGATCGTCGAGGTGATGCTCAACCCCGATGGGCGGCTCTGGGTCGACCGGCTTTCCGAGGGGCTTTCCGATACGGGTGAGCGACTGTCGCCGTCAGACGGCGAGCGCATTATCCGCCTCGTCGCCCATCACGTCGGCGCCGAAGTTCATCCGGGTGCCCCGCGTGTCTCGGCCGAACTGCCCGAGACGGGGGAGCGGTTCGAGGGGCTGTTGCCCCCCGTGGTGTCCGCGCCGGCTTTTGCGATCCGCAAGCCGGCCGTCGCCGTGTTCACGCTCGACGACTATGTCGCCGCCGGGATCATGGCGGCGGCTCAAGCCGAGACCTTGCGCCAGGCGGTTGCCGATCGGCGCAATATCCTCGTCGCCGGCGGCACCTCGACCGGCAAGACCACGCTCACCAACGCACTGCTCGCCGAGGTCTCCAAGACCTCGGATCGCGTCGTCCTGATCGAGGACACCCGCGAGTTGCAATGCGCGGCACCCAACCTCGTCGCGATGCGCACGAAGGACGGCGTCGCCTCGCTCTCCGATCTCGTCCGTTCCTCGCTTCGCCTGCGCCCCGACCGCATTCCCATCGGCGAGGTGCGCGGCTCCGAGGCGCTGGACCTCCTAAAGGCCTGGGGCACCGGCCACCCCGGCGGCGTCGGGACCATCCACGCTGGCACCGCCATCGGCGCGCTCCGCCGCATGGAGCAGCTCATTCAGGAAGCCGTCGTTACCGTCCCGCGCGCGCTGATCGCCGAGACGATCGATCTCGTCGCCGTGCTCTCCGGCCGCGGCGCTTCGCGCCGCCTGGCTGAACTCGCTCGCATCGAGGAACTCGGCCCCGACGGCGACTACCGCGTCATCCCCGCAAGCCAGCCCCTCACAGGAGACCCGTCATGATCAAGCACGCCCTGCGCATCCGCCGCCACATCGCCACGGCGGTGTCGGTCACTTTCCTCACACTCGCCCTGGCGCCGGCCGCCCACGCGTCGGGTTCGTCGATGCCCTGGGAGGCGCCGCTTCAGTCGATCCTTGAATCGATCGAGGGGCCGGTCGCCAAGATCATCGCGGTGATGATCATCATCATCACCGGCCTGACCCTGGCCTTCGGCGACACGTCGGGCGGCGCCCGCAAGCTGATCCAGATCGTGTTCGGCCTGTCGATCGCCTTCGCCGCGTCGAGCTTCTTCCTGTCCTTCTTCTCGTTCGGCGGCGGGGCGCTCGTCTGATGGCCGACGGCGCGGATCATGGCGGCGAACTGCCGGGCTTCTCAGTCCCGGTCCACCGGGCGCTGACCGAGCACATCCTGCTCGGCGGCGCGCCGCGTTCGCTGGCCATCCTGAACGGCACTCTGGCCGCCGCGCTCGGCCTCGGCCTGCGCCTCTGGCTGGTCGGCCTCGGCCTCTGGGCCGTCGGGCATTTCGCGGCCGTCTGGGCCGCCAAGCGCGATCCCCAGTTCGTCGACGTCGTGCGCAAGCATCTGCGCATCCCCGGCCACCTGTCGGTCTGAGGAGCGACGCGATGATGAACCTTGCCGAGTATCGCAACCGCAACACCCGGCTCGCCGACTACCTCCCTTGGGTAGCGCTGGTCGGCGAAGGCATGGTGCTGAACAAGGACGGGAGTTTGCAGCGCACGGCGCGCTTTCGCGGCCCCGACCTCGACAGCGCCGTACCGGCCGAGCTGGTGGCCGTCGCCGGCCGGCTCAACAATGCCTTTCGTCGCCTCGGCTCCGGCTGGGCGATCTTCGTCGAGGCGCAGCGCCATGGCGCCGCCACCTATCCGGCCAGCATGTTCGCCGACAGCGCTTCCGGCCTGGTCGATGCCGAGCGCAAGGCCGACTTCGAGGAAGCCGGCGCGCATTTCGAGTCGAGCTATTTCCTGACCTTCCTCTATCTGCCACCGGCCGAGGACGCCGCCCGCGCCGAGACCTGGCTCTACGAGGGTCGCGATCATGCCGGCGTCGATGCGCACGAGGTACTGCGCGGCTTCGCAGACCGCACCGATCGCATCCTTCAACTCATCGACGCCTTCATGCCGGAATGTGCCTGGCTCGATGACGGCGAGACGCTGACTTATCTGCATTCCACCGTCTCGACGAAGCGGCACCGCGTCCGCGTCCCCGAGACACCGATGTATCTCGACGCGCTACTCGCCGACCAGCCGCTGACCGGCGGGCTGGAGCCGCGCCTGGGCGATGCGCATCTTCGCATCCTCACCATCGTCGGCTTCCCGACCGCGACCACGCCCGGCATCCTTGACGAGCTGAACCGACTGGCCTTTCCCTATCGCTGGTCGACCCGCGCCGTCCTCCTCGACAAGACCGACGCGACGAAGCTGCTGACCAAGATCCGGCGGCAATGGTTCGCCAAGCGCAAGTCGATCGCTGCAATCCTCAAGGAGGTGATGACCAACGAGGCCTCGGCACTGGTCGACACCGACGCGGCGAACAAGGCAGCCGACGCCGACATGGCGCTGCAGGAGCTGGGCGCCGACTATGCCGGCCAGGCCTATGTGACGGCGACGATCACCGTCTGGGACGACGATCCGCGCATCGCCGCCGAGAAGCTGCGGATGGTCGAGAAGGTCATCCAGGGCCGCGACTTCACCGCGATGCCAGAGACGATCAATGCGGTGGATGCCTGGCTCGGCAGCCTGCCGGGCCATGTCTACGCCAATGTCCGGCAACCGCCGATCTCGACACTGAATCTCGCCCATATGATCCCGCTGTCGGCGGTGTGGGCGGGACCGGAACGGGACGAGCACTTCGACGCACCCCCACTGCTTTACGGCAGAACCGAAGGCTCGACCCCGTTCCGGCTTTCCATCCATGTCGGCGATGTCGGCCATACGCTGATCGTCGGCCCCACAGGCGCCGGCAAGTCCGTGCTGCTGGCGCTGATGGCGCTGCAATTCCGGCGCTATGCGCAATCCCAGGTGTTCGCGTTCGACTTCGGCGGCTCGATCCGCGCTGCCGCACTCGCCATGCGCGGCGACTGGCATGATCTCGGCGGTGGGCTTACCGAAGGATCGGACGACAGCGTGTCGCTCCAGCCGCTGGCCCGCATCGACGACGTCGCCGAGCGGGCCTGGGCCTCCGACTGGCTGATCGCGATCCTGGGGCGCGAGAGCGTTGCCGTCACGCCCGAGGTCAAGGAGCACCTCTGGTCGGCGCTGTCGTCGCTCGCCTCCGCACCGATCGCCGAGCGGACTCTGACGGGCCTGTCGGTCCTCCTCCAGTCCAACGACCTGAAGCAGGCGCTGCGACCCTATTGCGTCGGCGGTCCCTACGGCCGGTTGCTCGACGCCGAGACCGAGCATCTGGGCGAGGCCAATGTTCAGGTCTTCGAGACCGAAGGTCTGATCGGCACCGGCGCTGCCGCCGCCGTGCTCGCCTATCTCTTCCACCGCATCGAGGACCGCCTCGACGGTCGCCCAACCCTGCTGATCGTCGATGAAGGCTGGCTCGCGCTCGACGACGAGGGCTTCGCCGGCCAGCTCCGCGAATGGCTGAAGACCCTGCGCAAGAAGAACGCCAGCGTCGTCTTCGCCACGCAGTCGCTCTCCGACATCGACGGCTCGGCGATCGCCCCAGCCATCATCGAAAGCTGCCAGACCCGCATCCTGCTCCCGAACGAACGCGCGATCGAGCCACAGATCACCGCCATCTATCGCCGCTTCGGCCTCAACGATCGCCAGATCGAGATCCTCGCGCGCGCGATGCCCAAGCGCGACTATTACTGCCAGTCCCGCCGCGGCAACCGGCTCTTCGAGCTGGGTCTGTCGGACGTAGCGCTGGCGCTCTGCGCCGCCTCGTCGAAGCAGCACCAGGCGCTGATCGCCGCGGTTCACGCCCGCAGCGGCACGGATGGTTTCCTTGCCGAATGGCTTGGCGAGAACCGGCTCGGCTGGGCCGCCGACCTCATCGCCGACCTCACCAACATCACCCCCCAAACCGATCCGGAGGCACGCCCATGACCCGTTCCGTTCGTTCCCGCTCACGCGCGCTGCGCATCGGCGCCGCGCTCCTTGCCGCGCCGCTCGCGCTGTCGCCAATCTTCGCCCCGCCGGCCGCCGCACAGTGGATCGTCTATGATCCGACCAACTATGCGCAGAACGTCCTGACGGCGGCGCGCACGCTCCAGCAGGTCAATCAGCAGATCACCCAGCTTCAGAATGAAGCGACCATGCTGATCAATCAGGCTCGCAATCTCGCGAGCCTGCCGTACTCATCGATTCAGCAGCTTCAGCAGTCGGTGCAGCGCACCCAGCAACTTCTCGCGGAGGCGCAGGGCATCGCCCTCAACGTCCAGCAGATCGACCGTGCGTTTCAGACCACCTATGGCAACGCGTCGATGTCGGCGTCCGATCAGGCGCTCGTCGCGGGAGCGCGCGAGCGCTGGCAGAACACAGTCGGAGGCTTGCAGGACGCCATGCGCGTGCAGGCCGGCGTCGTCGGCAACATCGACACCAATCGCGGTGAGATGACGGCGCTCGTCGGCCAAAGCCAGGGCGCGACCGGCGCGCTTCAGGCGACGCAGGCGGGCAATCAGCTTCTCGCCCTGCAAGCACAACAGCTCGCTGACCTCACCGCCGTCGTTGCCGCCAATGGCCGCGCACAGAGCCTCTCCGAGGCCGAGCGGGCGGCAGCGGCCGAACAGGGCCGCGAACAGCGCCGCCGCTTCCTGACGCCGGGCACGGGCTACCAGCCCGGCAACGCCCGCATGTTCCCGAACGGCAACTGAGGACATGGTCATGGGCGGCAAGATGCTCGCGCGGCTTGGCGCCGTCGTGTTCGTCGCGGTCGCGGTCACCGCGACCGCGATCGAGATGACCCGCAAGGAGGAAGCGCCGGCGGCCTGGCCATCCGGCCGCTCTACCCAGGCTCAGGCCGATCCCCTGCGTGACGAATTGATCCGCTGCCAGTCCCTTGGCGAAGCGGGGCCGCGCGATCCGGGGTGCCTCCGAGCCTGGGCAGAGAACCGTCATCGCTTTCTCGCGCCCGGCGCTCGTCCGATGGAGCGTCTCCCCGAACCGCCTCCGCCGAATGCGATTCCGCGCGAGATCCCCGACAATCCGATCCGCCGTGAAAGCGCGCCCCAGCCCGACGAGGCACGGTAGTATCATGGGCGGCACCGGCGTCATCGACCACTTCCTCGAGGTCTTCACCCGCTACATAGACAGCGGCTTCGGCCTGCTTAGCGGCGAAGTCGCGTTCATCGCCACAACGCTGATCGTCATTGACGTGACGCTAGCGGCGCTGTTCTGGAGCTGGGGCGCCGACGACGACATCATCGCACGGTTGGTGAAAAAGACGCTGTTCGTCGGGGTCTTCGCCTACATCATCGGCAACTGGAACAATCTCGCTCGGATCATCTTCGAGAGCTTCGCAGGCCTTGGCCTGAAGGCCAGCGGCACGGGCTTCACGACAGCCGACCTTCTGCGCCCCGGCAAGGTCGCTCAGACCGGGCTCGACGCCGGACGGCCGCTGCTCGATTCGATCTCCAGCCTGATGGGCTACTGGTCGTTCTTCGAGAACTTCATCCAGATCGCCTGCATGTTCCTGGCGTGGGCTCTGGTGCTGCTCGCCTTCTTCATCCTCGCCATCCAGCTCTTCGTCACACTCATCGAGTTCAAGCTGACGACGCTCGCCGGCTTCGTGTTGATCCCGTTCGGCCTGTTCGGCAAATCCGCCTTCATGGCCGAACGCGTGCTCGGCAACGTCATCTCATCCGGCATCAAGGTCCTGGTCCTCGCCGTCATCATCGGCATTGGCTCTACGCTGTTCTCCGAGTTCACATCCGGCTTCGGCGGCCAGAACCCATCTATTGACGAGGCTATGGCGATCGTGCTCGCCGCTCTGTCGTTGCTTGGCCTCGGCATCTTCGGTCCCGGGATCGCGAGCGGCATCGTCTCCGGCGGTCCTCAACTCAGCGCCGGCGCCGCCGTCGGCACAGGCCTCGCCGCAGGCGGCATGGTGGCGGCAGGCGTCGGCGCGGTCGGCGCAGCCGCGTCCGGCGGCGCGGCACTCGCCGGTGGCGCAGCAGCAGCCGCCCGTGGCGGTGCTGCGCTCGCAGGCGGGGCTTCCACTGCCTACAGCCTTGGCGCTGCCGGGCAGTCCGGCGCGACAGGTGTCGCCTCGGGGCTTGGCGGGGTCGCTCGTGCCGGTGGCAGCGCTGCGGTCTCACCGCTCCGCCGTGCGGCCTCCCGCGCCGCCGAGAGCATGCGCTCCAGCTTCAACGCCGGTGGCAAAGCCGCGTTCGAGGCGACGGGCGGCTCCTCCACCATGGGCTCGATCGGCGGTGATGCCGCCGGTGACGGCGCCGCGTCCTCCGGTGCCGCCAATGCCGGCGGACCGCCCGCCTGGGCGCAGCGGATGCGCCGCTCCCAGCGCATGACCCATGCCGTGCAAGCCACGGCCCATGCCGTCCGCTCCGGCGACGCCCACGGCGGCGGCTCCTCCGTCAACCTGTCCGAAGGCGATCGCTGATGTTCAAACGACCCACCACCCATTACGGCAAAGCGGCCGAACCCGAGACGCCGTATCAGCGCGCGGCGCAGGTCTGGGATGAGCGCATCGGCGCCTCTCGCATCCAGGCCAAAAACTGGCGGCTCATGGCCTTCGGCTCCCTGATCCTCTCCGCCGGTTTCGCTACCGCGCTCGTCGTGCAGTCGGCACGCGGAACGATCGTGCCGTGGGTGGTGCAGGTCGATCGCGTCGGTCAGGCTCAAGCCGTGGCGCCGGCCGAGGCCGACTATCGTCCCACCGATCCGCAGATCGCCTTCCACCTGGCGCGCTTTATCGAGCAGGTCCGCTCGATTCCTGCCGACGCGATCATCGTGCGTCAGAACTGGTTGCGGGCATACGACTTCACGACCGATCGCGGGGCGATGGCGCTCAATGACTATGCCCGCTCGAACGACCCGTTCACGCGGGTCGGCCGCCAGCAGGTCGCCGTCGACGTCTCAAGCGTCATCCGCGCGTCTCCCGACAGTTTCCGCGTCGCCTGGGTCGAACGTCGTTATGAGAACGGCCAGCTCGCCGAAACCACGCGCTGGACGGCGATCCTGACGATCGTCGTGCAGATTCCTCGCAACGCCGACCGGCTCAGGGCCAATCCGCTCGGCATCTACGTCAACGCCATCAACTGGTCACGGGAGCTTGGGCAATGAAGCCGTCTTTCCGTAAAGCCGGAAATCCGGCTTCACACACAATCGTATTCGCAGTTCTGCGGAAAGCCGCATTCCCTGCGGTCCTGCTGGCGACGAGCGCGCTGGCCGGCTGTGCGACCACCAATCCACCGCCGGAAATCTCCTACGACAATGCGGCCCCGGCTGTGCAGACGGTCGATCCGCCAGCGCCCGTCACCGTGGTCGAGCTGCCGCGGCCGCTGCCGCTACCCGGCCAGTTGCAGCCCGTGCCGGAGACGCGACGCGCGCCCGAGCCGACCAACCCGACGGCGCGCGTCAATCAGGCCAATGAGGCGGCCCGCGTCCAGCCGGTGCGCGACGGCTTCATCAACTCCATGCAGGTCTATCCCTGGACGCAAGGGGCGCTCTATCAGGTCTATACTGCTGTCGGGCAGATCACCGACATCGCGCTTCAGCCGGGCGAGCAGCTCGTCGGCGCCGGTCCGGTGGCGGCCGGGGACACGGTCCGCTGGATCATTGGCGACACCGAGAGCGGATCGGGCGCGACGCGCCAAATCCATATCCTCGTGAAGCCGACGCGGGCCGACCTGATGACGAACCTCGTCATCAACACCAACATGCGCACCTATCACATGGAGCTGCGCTCGACCGAGCGGACCTATATGGCATCGGTCTCCTGGCAGTATCCGCAGGACCAGCTCATCGCCCTGCGCCGGCAGAACGCCGAGGCGCAGGCCGCCCAGCCGGTGGCGAGCGGAGTCGATCTCGCCAACGTCAACTTCCGCTACGCGATCGAGGGTGATCGCGCGCCCTGGCGGCCGCTGCGCGCCTTCGATGACGGCCGCCAGGTCTTCATCGAGTTTCCGCGCGGCATCGGTCAGGGCGAGATGCCGCCGCTCTTCGTCGTCGGCCCCGAGGGCAATACCTCCGAGCTGGTGAACTACCGCGTTCGCGGCCACCACATGATCGTCGACCGCCTGTTCGCCGCCGCCGAACTGCGTTTCGGCTCCGGTCGCGAGCAGAAGCGCGTCAGGATCTTCCGCACCGACGGAAGGCCGACCTCATGAGCGAGAACCCGCCCCGGAATGAGGAAGTGCCCGACGATGGGCAGCCCTTGACCGGCGAGCCGGTCGGGCCAGCGCCGATGCGCCTGCGCGCCGAACCGCCCCGCGTCACGCGGTTATCGCGGAAGGTTCTCGCCGGCCTCGGTCTTGTCGCCAGCGTTGGGCTCGGCGGTGCGCTGATCTACGCGCTTCAGACACGCGACGGCGGTCGGCCGAACGACGAACTCTATTCGACCGAGAACCGCTCGACCGCTGACGGACTGGCCGGCCTGCCGCGAGATTACAGTGGCGTGCCGCAGCTCGGTCCGCCACTTCCCGGTGACCTCGGGCGGCCGATCCTCAGCACCCAGGATCGCGGACAGCCGGTGCCGACACCCGGAATCGCCACGCCCAATCCCGGCATCAGCCCGGAAGAGCAGCGCCGCCTTCAGGAGATCGAGACCGCGCGGACCAGCCGCCTTTTCTCCGGATCGGAAAGCCGGGGGGCGCCCGCTGCGGCGGGAGGTGTCCCGGCACTCCCGCCCGCGCCGGATTTGACGAGCCTCGGCCTCGCGCCGCCGCCGGCCACACCCTCCGCGCAGGATCGCCAGAATGCCTTCCTCAACGCAGCGGCCGATCGCCGGACGGTCGCGCCCGATCGCGTCGTTGCTCCGGCGTCGCCGAACATCCTTCAGGCCGGCGCAGTCATCTCGGCGGCGCTCATAACCGGCATCCGATCCGACCTCCCGGGACAGATCACCGCCCAGGTGACGGAGAACATCTACGATAGTCCGACAGGCCGCATCCTTCTGGTGCCCCAGGGCACGCGCGTCATCGGCCAGTACGACAACAACGTGCAGTTCGGGCAAAGCCGTGTGCTGCTTGTCTGGAACCGGCTGATCTTTCCGAATGGCCGCTCGATCGTGCTCGAGCGCCAGCCAGGTGCCGATGCCGAAGGTTTCGCCGGCCTGCAGGACGGCGTCGATTACCACTGGTGGGATCTCGCCAAGGCGGCGGGACTTTCCACGCTGCTCAGCGTCGGCGCCGAACTCGCCGTGGACAATGATGATCGCTTGATCCAGGCGATCCGCAACGGCGGTCAGGACACGCTTAACGACGCGGGTCAGCAGATCGTCAGACGGCAGCTTAATGTGCCACCGACGCTCACCGTCCGGCCAGGATTCCCTGTCCGGGTTATCGTGACGCGCGATCTCGTGCTCGAACCATATGGGGGATGATAATGTCGAAGCTCAAGCTGGGGCCTATCGCGGAAGAAAAGCCGATCAAAGTTCAAGTCGAGTTGCCTGCTGCTCTTCATCACGACTTGGCCGACTATGCCGATCTGTTAGGGCGCGAACAAGGGCAGCCTGCGGTCGATCCGGCTAGGTTGATCGTTCCTATGTTGCAGCGGTTCATCGCGACCGACCGCGGTTTTGCAAAAGCTAGGCGAGCTACGACGCAAAAGACCGAAGATTAGCCAAGACTCCTCCCCTTCAACCCTGAGAGGGTGTCGAGACATTTCAGCAGCAGTGGTAGGGCGGGATTGTCGTTGTCGCAGCATGAAATCGTAGCAGCCGTAGGCGCTCGGGCCGATGAAAGCGGGACCAACGCGATGTCAGTTTGGCGAACCAACGTCGTGATGGTTAAACCGAAGCCCTGCTCGACCATGGTGAGGAGTGTCTCCCGGCTGACCTGTTGAATGGATAGTTGAACCTCTCCTTCTACGGCTCCTACCATGCGCTTGAGCAAGTCAGAGAGTTCACGTCCGGCACCGTCGGAACGAACGAGGAAGACCTCGTCGCAGATGTCTTCCCAAGCCAATTGCATTCGCGACGCCAACTGGTGACGCTGGGACAATGCCACAAACAAAGTGGGATCGCAGAAGCGTCGAATGTGAAACTGGCGGTTGCTGTTTGTGCGAAGGCAAATTGCGGCATCCAGTAATCCACGCCGCACCCGCGATGTATTCTCTTCTGACGTGCCTTCCTCGAGCTTCACCTCGATAGTCGGATATTGATGTCGAAAGTCCGCGAGAAGGTCGATGATTGGGCCCGCCGGAAACGCTTCGAGCATCCCAAATCTGATAAGCCCGGTCTTGAGGTTTCGTGTGGACCGGATCTCCGTCGCAGCCTCGCGCAGGTATCGCGCTCCTACAGCCGCGTGCTGAAGAAAGCGTGCTCCCTCGGGCGTTAGCGCGGCACCTGTTCTTGTGCGCTCGAACAGCGAAACGCCAAGCTGACGCTCTAGCATCTGCACCCGACGGCTCACGGTAGATTGGGAGATCGCAATGCGTTCGGCCGCCCGGCGAAAGCTACCTGCCTCGGCGACCTGGATCGCGTATTTGAGGTATCGCAGATCAAGCGTCAGATCGGGCATGATGCCCCTCCGTGGCTGCCGCCATTCAAGCGCACGAGCAGCGCGCGAAATTTTAAGCCGCCAGTGGACGGCGCATCTCTTTCGATCTCAGGCGAGGAATCCGAGCCGAGTCCTTCGGTGAGCATGACCATCTCCGAATCCCAGAAATGTATGCGGCAGTCATACATCTTCGGACACTTGATGTCTATGCGTCACGCATATATCGTTGACGGATGGAGCCGGCGGCAGCCAAATATCATTTTGGTGCACTAGCGCTCGCGGTGGCTGACAACATCGCGAGTGCCTCAGCCTCGCTTTCGCCGAGCGGACCAGCGGCTGCGCTGATGATCCTTCTTAGTGTTGAGCCTGGGGTGCCTATCGGCGTCCTAGCTAGCCGGCTTCGGCTTTCCCATGCCGGGACGGTGCGATTGATCGACAGGCTTGAAACCGATCATCTGGTCGAACGGCGGCGACACACCGTCGACAGACGGGCGCGTTTCATCCACCTCACCAATTCCGGTGAGGAGATGACTAGAGCTTTGCTCAGAGCGCGCGAGCAGGTGATCGCGGCGTGGGTCTCGCCCCTATCGCCCATGGACCTGAACGACCTAGGCGCGTTGTCCGAGCGGCTCCTCGAAAACGGGTTGAACAAAAATGAGCTCGCAAGCCTCCGGCATCTGGGCGGCTACCCGAGGCCACGACCTACTGAAAGCGCGACGCCGCCAGCCCGCTCGCCACCCCGGCGTCCTTCGAAGAACGACTGACGAGAAAATGAATCAGGCTTGATACCTTGGAATCCATCGCGTTCGACCTTCTCATATGCATGCTGGCATTCTGGTTCGGGTATTCCGCAAACCGAGGTGGAACATGTCTGGTCGTAGCTGCTCACGAGTTGCAGAAACGACGCCCACCAAGAATGTTCGTCGGATTTGTTGCGGCGTCTGCAGCGGCGGGCCTCGTTGCTATTCCGCTCGCTTGGTCTGGGACGCTGAACGCGACCCTTGCACCCTCGACGAACGTCAACGCCTTTCTCCTAATCGGCGCCATCGCCTTCGGCTTTGGGGCGCTCATCAATGACACTTGTCTGCTTGGATCGTTGGCACGGTTAGGCGATGGGGAAATGCGACTGCTAGCTCTTCCTGTGGGACTAGCAGTCGGGATCTTGATTGCCGATCATGGTCGGCCCGGCTCTCTCGTCACGTGGACAAGTCTTATCGCGAGCCCAAGCATCTCTGGGGCCGCTACGGTTCTCGCCCTTGCGGTTGTACTAGCGCTGGCGGTGATGTTCGTATCGACGAAGGGCGCATCGCGAAGAAGACCGGGTTGGGCGTTTGGCGCCTCAATGATTGGCCTCGGTATCACTGGTGGACTTCTTTACGCCCTGTCACCGGCATGGACGTTCGCTGACCTGATCCAACGCGGCCTTCCTCTTCGAATGACACCAACAGGCGAGGTCGCACTCGTTGCGGTCATTGCCTCTGTTGCGGGAGCAATCACGGCATCCGTGCGTCAGGGACGTTTGCGTTTTCAACGGCCGACGGTTGCCGGCATTCTGCGATCGATTGTCGGCGGAGCGTTGATGGGAATAGGTATCGGCCTCATACCCGGTGGCAACGACGCTTTGATCCTCGCCGCAGTGCCTACACTCTCTCCGGGCGGCATAGTTGCCTACCTCGTGATGACGACGACGATCGTTTTTGGATTTGCAGCGCGTGACAGGCTTTTCAAGAAACGCCCATCAGGCCACGGGAGAGGGTAGATGGTCTTGGGCCGATCATGAGACCCGTGAATATCGACTTATCAGGTAATACGCCTGCGTGGGCCCATCCCCCTGATTGCCGTCTCGAAGGATAGTGCGTCGAGCATCCGGTGGTGTCATGATAGGCGTGGTCACGGCAGGAATGAGTGTCTGTCGCCTGATACCCCAGCTCCGGCGCGAGAATCTGAGGTTTCAGACATCGTCGGTGCCTACCGGCCCGCCTTCGCCCTCCATCCGATTAATGGCACGCACATCCTTGGCGTTGAACTTAAGCCTCACGCCCGATCCCGCGCGATGATCCTCATCGATGAAGACGGCGCCGCCCCGTTCGAGCGCGTCACGCAACCGCGTCAGTTCCGAAGCTGCAAGCATGCTACCGCCGGCCTCGAACCGAGCTAACGTTTCCTCGTCCAACTCAGCGATCTTGGCGACATGTGATCGCGGCCACTGAATCAGGGCTCTCGCTGCGCGCGCCAATGGTCCATTCATGCTCATCGATGCTTCCTTTTTTTTGGAAAACCCACCTTTTCGCCGAGTGACGACTTTGCCGGCACTCGATCGGCTATATGAGCTTCGCCATTGCGACCGCGGTATCCGCCATACGCGTCGCAAAGCTCCATTCGTTGTCGTACCAAGCAAGCACGCGAACCATCCTGCCGTCGACAACATCTGTCTGGGGAAGTGCGACGATTGAGGATTCGGTCCGATGGTTCAGATCGACCGACACCAAGGGCTCTGTCGTGAAGGCGAGCACCCCACTCATTGCACCGGCGGCAGTCTGACGGATGGCGTCGTTCACCTCGTCTATCGAAACCTCACGCGACGTCGAAACAGCCAAATCTATGACCGAGACGTTCGGCGTTGGGACGCGGATCGACGAGCCATGAAGCTTACCTTTTAGTTCCGGCAGCACGCGGCCGATCGCGTTCGCAGCCCCGGTGGACGTCGGGATCATTGAGAGTGCGGCTGCGCGGGCGCGGTAGAGATCCTTATGGACGGTATCCTGCGTCGGCTGGTCACCGGTATAAGCGTGAACCGTGGTCATATAGCCTCGCTCTATGCCACAGAGGTCGTTCAGTACCTTCGCGACAGGCGCGAGGACATTGGTCGTGCATGAGCCATTTGATACGACGACATCGTCAGCGGTCAGCGTGTCGTGATTGACCTTGAAGACGATCGTCTTGTCTGCCCCATCGCTCGGCGCGGAGACGAGCACGCGTCTTGCTCCCGCACGAATGTGCGACTCGGCCTTCTCCCTGGATGTGAAGAAGCCCGTGCATTCGAGCGCCACGTCAACACCAAGCTCATCATGGGGCAGGTTTGCTGGATCGCGTTCCGACGACACCCTGATTTTACCGGACCCGACGTCGATCCAGTCTTCGCCGAGGTCGATCGATCCACGAAAGGGACCATGAACCGAGTCGTACCTCAGAAGGTGCGCCAAGGTAGCGACCGGCCCGAGGTCGTTGATCGCAACCACTTCGACGTCCTCTCGATGTAGTTCGACGATCGACCGTAAGGCTAGTCGCCCGATCCGACCGAAACCGTTGATTGCGACCTTAACCGTCATGCCTATCTCCCCTGGCTCGCCTTACTGACTGAAGCATCCGCCATTCGCTCAGTGAAACATGGCGCACGAAATCGGCTCTGGCGGCGTGTGCGCAACAACACATTATGTATGCGTCACGCATAGACCTATCTGGGTGGGCACTCGGGGTCAACGCGGCAGTGTCAGCACGGACGATCCAGCTTGCGCCGTCCAAACAAGCAGCCGTTCTTTGGGGGGCTGCGTGAAACGCGTTCAAGGCCTACGCGTCCCCAAGACGGATAGGGGGTTTGATGTCCATCTGCCGGCTGGCTGCGGCTAAAGCACGGTCGTGGCTGACCAGGGTGAGTCGGTTGAGGTGGGACGCAGAAAGCGAGCTCCCAGGCCTGCCGATAACATTTGGCCACAACGCGTAGCTGGCGCTGGAACGATGTGATTCGGCCTCAAGGCAGCCGAAACCACGGCAAACTTCACCGATCTATAGCCGCCAGGTATCGGCAGTCCGTGCGCGCCATGATCTAAATTGCGGAGTTTCAATCTCCCGCGTCATCGGCGGAACGTCGTAAGCCTCTGGGAATCCGGCCTTTTTTCCGCACGCTTGCCGACCCGCACCACACGCGTATGACTTGCTGTCTATGCTTCGCGCACATATAGATGTGACAATGGATGGACCTCGAGATCGAAATATCTTCGGGGCGTTCGCACTCATGATCAGCGACGACATCGTTCGCGCTAGTTCATCGCGGGCGCCGGAAGCTGGACCCGCAGCATCGGCCCTGGCGTTGATTGCGCACATGCCTGGGCTCTCGATTCGCATGCTCTCCATCGGCGTCGGCCTCTCCCATGCAGCGACTGTCCGTTTGGTGGATCGGTTAGCTGCTGAGGGATTGGTCGAACGCCGTGAGCATTTCACGGATGGTCGCACCCGGTCTCTCTATCTCACTGCGGCGGGCAAGGTAGCGAGCGACGAAGTCCTTTCCTCACGCGACGAGGTGATCGCTGAGGGGTTATCCATCCTAAGCCCAGACGAATTGAGAGTTCTTTGCGACATCGCGGAACGCGTCTTACGGCATCGCCTGGAAAATCTTGAGCATTCCTACCGTATCTGCCGCTTGTGTTGCTATGAGGGTTGCACGAATTGCCCGATTGATGCCGAGTTGCATGAGCGTGGCGTAGATCGCGAGAACAGCGGCGAGGCGTAGGACCATCGCAATCGCATGAATCAATGTTGAGCGATGAGATATGCCGCCAGAAATCCCACGACCGTGATGAGCCCTATGAACGGCGGCGCCTTTTCGAACGCTTCGGGAATCATAGCTTCTGCCAGCATCGCTATGACGGCGCCGGCCGCGAAAGAAAGGATGGCTGGCGCCTGAGTCGATGCCGAGCCGAGGATGAGATTTCCCACACCGGCGGCAACGCAAACGAGTAGGGGAATGCCGATCCAGACCGCGTAGATATAGCTTCGGGGTCGGCCCGCAACCTTCATTCCTGAAGTGCTCGATAGGCCCTGGGGCACGTTTGCAAGAAAGAAGCCTGCCACGACGGCCAGGCTGATCCTGCCGCCACCAGCCACCGACATCCCGATCACAAGGGCCTCTGGAATTCCGTCGAGAACGCTGCCGAGCGCAATTGCAGCACCACTACCGCGGTGCTCCTGTTCAGTGGCCTGTTCCGTGCATTCACCGCATCGCTTTCGGTGCTTCGCGCCTTGGCGAGACAAAAACCAGTTCGTGCCGCTGAAGATCGCAGCTCCGGCGAGTAGCGCGAAGATCGCAAATGGGCCCATCCCGGCCGAAACGCGATCGCCGATGAGTTCGGTAGCGACAACGGCAATCATCACGCCGCCACCAAAGCCCATGACTGCGGAGATCATGCGGTGAGTAAGCCGCCCGAAAAGCACGTCCGCCAGCACCGCCCCCACCAGCAGTCCGCTTCCCGACAAAAGGCCCCACAAGCCGGCGATCACGTATTCCGGCATCATGACGGTGACCCGGCTGGCAGCACGACAAAGCGCGAGCACCCTTGCAGCAGTATTGTCGATGATAGTCGAAGCTCGCTCATCGGTTCGCTCGGTCCAATCGCCAGGTCGGTCGCGGGAAGTGGCAGCTATAGCCACCGGGTTGACGCAGGAGATACTTCTGATGCTCGGGCTCAGCCTCCCAGAAGGATTCTTCCGGGTTGATCTCGGACACGACTGGCCCAGGCCAGCGACCCGAGGCTTCGATCTCGGCGATCGTCGCTAAGGCGATGTCCATCTGCGCTTTAGACGTATAGAATATCGCCGACCGATAGCTTGGGCCGACGTCGCTGCCCTGTTGCTCGTAGGTCGTCGGATCATGAATCTGGAAGAATAGTTCCAGTAGAGCCCGATACGTCAGAATGGACGGATCGAAGGTCACCTCGACGGCTTCCGCGTGGCCGTAATGTCTCGCATAAGTCGGATCTGGCATTTCACCGCCAATATAGCCGACACGCGTGGCCACGACCCCCTTGGCGCGGCGCAGCAAATCCTCCAGGCCCCAGAAACAGCCACCCGCGAGTATCGCTCGCTCGGTTTGCGTCGGCGTCTGGTCTGTAGCTGGCAGGCTCATCATCCGATCACCCTAAACGCTGTGTGCCAATCAGTTCGACGGCCTTGCACCTGCAGGCTGGCCGCCGCTCGAAAGCTCGGTCTGCACATCAGAACCCCGGACGAGCGTCAGATCGACGGGACACCGATCCGCGATCTCAAGAATGCGCGCGCGTTGATCATCACTGAGCGGCCCATCGAGAACGATGGTGCGTGTGAAGCGGTCGGGAGGCATTATGTCCGCCACCTTCTCGTGCCGCACGCTCGTCGTCGCTCTTTCGAGCGGGAAGCCCTTGCGGTTGGCGTAAAGGCGCATCGTCATCACCGTGCAGGCAGCTAGCCCGGCTGACACCAGTTCGTAGGGAGACAGGCCGCTCCCAAGACCTCCGACCGATTCCGGCTCGTCGGCGAACAGAGTATGCTCGCCACTGCGGACCGTGAGCTGGAACTTCCCCGCTAGCGTCTCCGACGCAACGACACCTTTTGCCGCCTCGACCTGCGGAAGATCCGCCGCTAGCGGCGGAAGAAAGCGGCTGGCCCACGCGGCGACCATAGCTGAGGCGTAGTTCGCATCGTCGACGTCGGTGAGAAGGTGATCCGCCGTGTCGAGCGAGACAAAACTCTTAGGATGGCGTGATGCGACGAAGATGCGCGAGGCGTGCTCGATGCCCACGACTTGGTCCACCGGCGAATGCATGACCAGCACCGGACGTCGAAGCGCGGCGATGGACTTCTCGATGTCGGCTCGCTCTACCGTTTCCAGGAAGGTGCGGCGGATGAGGAAGGGCCTGCCAGCGATCTCCACAGAGGCCTCGCCCTCGCTCGCTATCGCGTCAAGGTCGCCAGGCCGGAAAACGCGCAAGATATGCTGAAGGTCGGCCGGCGCACCGATCGTCACCACCGCGGCGACATCCGGCAGCGCGGCAGCGGCTACGATCGCAGCCGTTCCACCCAGGCTGTGCCCGACAAGGAGGGCGGGTGGCATACCGGCGGCCGCCATGGCCTCCGCGGCTGCCCTCAGATCGTCGACGTCAGAAGCGAAGCTTACCGCTTCTTCCGCGGAACTCGCGATCCCTGTGCCGGCGAAGTCGAACCGCAAGACGCCGATACCGGCCCGCGAGAGCGCGCGTGCGATGTGCACGGCGGCGCGGCTGTCCTTCCCGCAAGTGAAACAATGGGCGAAAATCGCCCAGCCGCGAGGAGTGCCTTCTGGCGCCTCCAGGTGCCCGGTTAGTTCAGACCCCCCTCCCCCGGCAAACGTGAACCGCGTTCCTGCCATATGCGTCGAGCCTCCAACGGCGGCTTAGCAGGAGCACCATCGACCCGAACTAGCAGCCCAAGACATTCTTTCTATATGCGCGGCGCATATAGACAAGCCCCTAAACCATGATTATATGCGTCGCGCATACTTCTGAGGCTGTAGTCGGATCGGTCCTCTGGGGTGCCACTCGTCAGGGCGCAGGCCAAAGGGCTATGGAACTCAATCAGGTCAGCTATTTCATCAACTTGGCCGAGACGCTGAATTTCACTGCGGCTGCTCGTCTCAGTGGTGTCTCACAACCAAGCCTGACACGAGCGATCCGCCGCCTGGAGGAGGAACTCGGTGGACCGCTCATCTATCGTGACGGGAAGAACAGCCGGCTGACGAGCCTGGGTCAGGACGTCGAGTTGGAATTCCGCCGAATGCTGGTCGCGATGAAGAGCGTAAGACACCACTCGGAAAACTGGGCAATGGGGCGGCATCGTGTTCTCGACGTTGCTGTCGCCTCCAGCGTCGGCCCGAGGACCTTCACAGCCTTTTTCGACAGCGCGCTGGAAGAGGTGCCGTCCATCGAGATCAAACTGCACTCGCTCCAATCGGGCGAGGACACGTCGGAGGTGCTCTCAGGCAAATATCACGCGTGCATCCTGCCTCGCGAATCAAGGCCGGATCGTAAACTTGATGTGCGTCCTCTCTTCCGGGAGCGCTTCGTGCTCGGCTGCGCTGCAGATCACCCCTTGGCGGCGTGCGAAGTCGTTCGTGGTGAAGACCTGCTTGCTTTCCCGTTCGTCGATCGACTGAAATGCGAGTGCCGCGATCAAATCTTCGAGCACTTCGCGCGTCGAGAGGTGCGCATGCGCCCTCGCTTCCGCTCAGATCGAGACGACTGGGTGCAGCGCGTCGTCGCCGAAGGGCGGGGGATATGCATTTTGCCCGAACGCGCGGCCACCACCCACGGCCTGATCACAAGGCCGATCGAGGGCTTCGCGTTGGAGCGTGAGATCGTAATCGCCACCGTGTCCGGATCTACGGCACCGGTCGAGATACGAAAAGTCGCTCAGCTTGCAGCCCGTTACGATTGGAGTTGACCCGCCAAGCAAGAGGCATGTGCGGTATAGAAACTATACGCACGACGTATTGGATTATCGTTGGAGCCACTGCGATAGTTGATGTGAGTATCGACGTGATAAATTGAACGTAGTGTGCCTGGCCCTCTAACTAAGTAATGGAGACTCACCATGAAGTTTGAAAAGTCGCAGGCAGCAATCGAACGCCTGACCCCGGAACAACGCCGGATCACCCAGCAGGACGGCACCGAGAGACCCTTTACCGGCGAGTATAACGACAACAAGGAGGCGGGCATCTACGTTGACGTCGTATCCGGCGAGCCGTTGTTCGCGTCGACGGACAAGTTCGAGTCCGGCACTGGCTGGCCGAGCTTTACCAAGCCGATCGTCGCGGCTCACGTGAACGAAGTGCGAGACAGCTCGCATGGCATGGTCCGGACGGAGGTTCGCTCGGTGCACGGCGACAGCCATCTTGGCCACGTGTTTCCGGACGGGCCGTCCGACCGCGGCGGCCTGCGCTACTGCATCAACTCGGCATCGCTTCGATTCATCCCGCGCGATGAGATGGAAGCCGCGGGCTATGGCGAGTATCTCGACCAAGTAGAGGAGGCTTAACATGCATCAGCGCGCTGTTCTCGCTGGCGGATGCTTTTGGGGAATGCAGGATCTGATCCGCAAGCAGCCCGGCATCGTTTCGACCCGCGTCGGCTACACCGGCGGCGACGTGCCGAACGCCACCTATCGCAACCATGGCACTCATGCGGAGGGGATCGAGATCACCTTCGACCCGACAGTGACGAGCTACCGTAATATCCTGGAATACTTCTTCCAGATCCATGATCCGACGACAAAGAACCGCCAGGGCAACGACCGCGGCCTCTCCTATCGATCTGGCATCTATTACATCGACGAGGAGCAGAAGCGCATCGCCGAAGATACGATAGCCGACGTCGACGCGTCCGGACTGTGGGACGGCAAGGTCGTCACCGAAGTCGAGCCCGTGGGTGACTTCTGGGAAGCAGAGCCGGAGCACCAGGATTATCTGGAGAAGAGGCCGGGCGGATATACCTGTCATTTCCCGCGCGCTAACTGGGTGCTCCCGAAGCGTAAAGACGCTGGCGACACCCAGGCTGAGGCCGGCGCGGCAGCGGAATAGCTGCAGCCACATTTGCGGCTGAGCCCCTGGGTCGCACCATCGGACCCGCATCCACTGATGGTGCGGGCCCGAAACCCAGCTAATCAAGCGGTCATACCGCTCCTCAGCCATCGAGTTGTTAGGATCGCCACATCATGCCAGATCTTTCGTCGTTTCCGATCGCACAACGCTGGCCGGCATCCAACCCTGACCTCCTGCAGCTCTACGCCGCGCCCACGCCCAACGGCGTCAAGGTCTCGATCATGCTCGAGGAGATCGGCCTGCCGTACGAGCCGCACTTTATCGACATCTCTAAGAACGAAAGCAAAGATCCGGCCTTCGTTTCGCTAAACCCGAATGGCCGCATACCAGCGATCATCGACCCAATGGGTCCGGACGGTAAGCCGCTCGGCGTTTGGGAATCCGGCGCGATCCTCGTTTATTTGGCGGAGAAGGCCGACCAGCTCGTCCCGAGAGCATCAGCCAAGCGCTACGAGGCGCTAAGCTGGGTATTCTTCCAGATGTCGGCGATTGGCCCGATGTTCGGTCAACTCGGCTTTTTCCTGCGCGGGGGCGGCAAGGACTATGAGGATAAGCGTCCTCAGAAGCGTTTCGCTGATGAATCCAAACGCCTCCTGGGAGTCTTAGACCGCCAACTGGACGGGCGCGACTGGATCGTCGATGACTATTCTATCGCCGACATTGCGACCCTCGGCTGGGTCAACGCCTTGGTTGGCGCCTACGACGCCGGCGACCTACTGCGGCTTAGCAATCATTCGAATGTCCAAGCGTGGCTGGATCGCGGCCTCGCGCGCCCAGCAGTCCAACGTGGGCTGCTCATTCCGGCGAGGTCAGCATGAGTGTTATCGCTGCATATTACTACAACGAGGGTCGACGTATCCGGGAAGTAGCTATCGACGAGCGCGTCGAACTCGACAAAAACCGTTCGGGCTTTTGCTGGATTGGGCTCAGCGAGCCCTCCGTCAACGAACTGAGGGCGCTTCAGGCGACCTACAATCTGCATCCTTTAGCGATCGACAACGCGATGCACCCGATATGCCCGCCCAAGCTCGAAGTTTATAACGGCGAGCTTTACGTCGTCGCCCAGACGGCTGAGCTGGTCGGGGACCGCATACGTTACGGCAAGACGGCGATCTTTACTGGCCATAACCATCTTATCACCGTTCGCCACGGCAACGCTGGTGCATTGGGCAACCTTCGAGAGCAACTCGAGCGTTCGCCCGCCCAGTTCGGAAAAGGCGTCGATTACGTCCTCCACGCGATCCTTCACCGGATCGTGGATCAGTATCTGCCCATCTTCGAAATGATCGAGGATGACGTACTTGCGATGGAAAGGCGATCGCTCGACGACTTCCTTGGGCGAGAGGACGTTGCTCGCATCTTCGGCCTGAGATGCGAGCTGACGCGCTTTCAGCGCACCCTTGGCGCTATGGCCGAGCTGGTGCGCAAGCTCGTGCGCGGACACTTTCCCTGCATCAGCGCTGAGGTGCGGCCCTACTTCAACGACGTTGCCGACCATGTTGATCGTGTCCAGTCCATGGTCGATGGCCTCCTGCAGGTGCTATCCACTGTATTCGAGTTCAGCAGCCTTCTCGAAGCGCAAAGAATCGGGGTCGTCACCCGCCAACTTGCGGCGTGGGCCGCGATCCTCGCAGTGCCGACAGCGATTGCAGGCATATACGGCATGAACTTCAAGAACATGCCGGAACTGGACACGCCTTACGGCTACTTCGTCGTGCTTGGTGTCATGCTGATGTTCTGCCTCTTCCTGTTCGTGCGGTTCAAGAAGGCCAAGTGGCTGTGATCGCTACGCGCGAGCCGCGACTAGACCCAGCAGGCTGCCGCGCGCCGTCCACGGCCGCTCTTCCGTCCCAACGTGAACTCGAGGTGCATCAATGACAGCCCAAGTGACCGACGTTCTAAAAGCAGTGCAGTCCTTCGTCGCGAAGGGCTATGACCGCGAGTACCGCGTCAAGGACGGCAACCTGGTCGATCTCGAACTGGGATCGAGGCTCGATCCATGCTCCATTCGCGTCGACGCAGCGCTGCGTCTCGAAAGCGGGGACGGTGCCGAAGATGCTTCGAACATCTACGCGATCACCGATCCCGCGACCGAGCGAAAAGGTTTGCTGATTGATGCCTTCGACGTGTTCGACGAGATCTGCCACCGTGATCTTTCCGAGCGCCTCCTGGAACATCGTGAAACAGCGCCTGCGGGCGACGAAGACGTTCCGAGCAAGCATGGGCTGCGGAAGGTCTACAAGGCCGAATTCGATCGCGAACCCGAGCGTTACGTTCTTCGAGAAGGCTTCCCCGACTTTCCGGCATGCCCGTTCGGCGGCGCATTCAGCATTCTCGGCTTCGATACCGCAGAACAGACGTATGTCTGGCTCGTGACCAGCATCATTCGGGATCCTCGGCTGATCAGGATCCCCTACCAGGGCGAAGACGTCATCATCGACGAATGACGGCGCCGACTGCGGAACGCGGCCTTTCAACGGCTTGCTCCGATAGATCGGCTTATCATTTCAAATTGCAATGCGACGAGGTGCAGATGGATTGGAATAAAGACCACATCCGGGAAACGATGCTGTCGTTGGAGACCGCTGCTCTGCAGAGCGCTCGCGACAAGTATCTCGATTATGTTTCCACGGCTCGCTTGGATCGGAGCGAGCCGATCGAGAACGACGAACAGGCACAAGCCGAGATCGCGAGCGACTTCGCCGAGGCGCTCGACGATACGCTGGACGATTACGCCGACAAGCTCGACAAGCTGAGAACAATCGACTTCGGACCGAAGACGGCGGTTACAGAAGGGGCGGTCATCAAGTTGTCGGGTCGCTACTTCGTCGTCGCGGTGTCAACGGACAAGTTCGTCTGCCATGGGCGCGAGCTTATGGGCATATCGACGATGGCGCCGATCTTCGAGGTAATCGACGGGGCTCAGGCCGGCGAGACCGTTCAATTCAACGGCCGAGAGCTGAAGGTCGAAGCTGTCTCATAGCAAACGGTCGCCAGGGCCGCAGCGCTAGTTCCGAACGCTCTGCGGCTCGTCCTGGGTTCGTATCATCGCATCGAGAGAGGCGGTGATCATCGGCGTACTCGGGCAACGTGTCGCCTTTACCTCGATTGCGGAGCGAGAGCGACCGCGTAGGCCCGCTAACACCGCTAGCATGGTCAGCAGGACAGCAGCATAGACGAACAGCCCACCGGGCCCGACACGATCCATCACCACTCCCCCGACAAGTGGTCCGGCCGCCGTTCCGATCCCGTTGAGCAGCAGAAGCCCTCGCGCGGTGCCGAGCAGCCGCCCTGGAGGAAGGTCGTCGTTCGCGGCGGCGAGACACAGCGAGTAGATCGGGATGCCAAAACCGCCGAAGAGCGCTCCCGCCGCAAGAAGGACGGGCAAAGGGGCGTCTGCCGCCACCGACACGCCGATGGCTGCCACGGCGGATGCCAGCGCCGCTCCTGCGATGACCAGGTTCCTGGACACCCGGTCGGAGAGCCAACCGAGCGGCCATTGCAACACAAGCGTTCCTCCGAGAACTGCGGCCATGAAGGCGGAGATGCCGACGACGTCGAGACCGATCCTTTGCGCAAAATTGGGCCCCATGCCCCAGAAGCCGCCTATGGCCAGCCCGGCCAAGAAGACGCCGATCGACGCCAAGGGCGAAACAGAAAAGAGATCCCTGAATGCAACCGACTCGTGCCGTACATCGGCCGGCGAATGACTGGGAAGTAGAGTGATCGGAACCACTGCGGCAGATATCAGCAGCGAGACGATGAGGAAAAGTGTAACATCGGCGGGTGGAGCGATGTTGAGGAGCGCCTGTCCGGTCGCCCAAGAACCCATGGATACAACGCCGAAAATCGACAAAAGCTGACCGCGTGTGGATTGAACCGCGTGGGCATTGAGCCAGCTTTCCGTTGCGAGGATCATACCCGCATATGCGAAGCCGGTCACGAGCCGAAGCGGCATCCAAGCTACCGGATCTACGAACGCTACATGGAGAAGGGCGGTCATCGATGCGATCGCCGCAAAGCCGGCGAAGGTCCGTACGTGCCCCACCGACACAATGATGCGAGGCAAAACCAGCGCGCCAATCGTGAAGCCTGCGAAGTAGAACGACATCATCGCGCTGATCGCAGCGGCCGAGAAGCCCTCCTGACCAGCTCTGACGATCAAAAGCGTGCCCAGCAGCCCGTTGCCGAGCAGCAAGATGGCGACGCTCAACAGCAAGGCGGCTACTGGCGCGAGGACGAGGCCACGCGTGCAAGCAGCCTTCACATTGTCCATTACCTGGCTCATTTGAGAGCCTGATGTGGAACACGATACTCTGCAGCGCTGATGAATTGATCAAAAGCCTCGCACCAGATGACAACTGCACTGTAATCGTCAACATCGACGCCTCTGGGCACCTGCAATATAAACCCATTGAAGGTCTTCACATCGCCCAGCCTAACCGAAGAGCTTTTGATCTCGAGGAAGGCCGCCTTGGTCTCGACGAACCGGGGCGCGAGGTAGAGCTTGTAATCCGGACCAGGCGAAAGACGCCCTAGGTGCGCGATCCGATCGGGCGCAATCCGAACTTCTCCAGTGCCCCAATGGAGGAGATCACTGCCTTCCAGATCGCGCGCAAATCGACCAAAATAGACCGCTTCAGAAGCAGAGTTTTGAAGCGCAACTTCAGTGGGCGAAGGCGGCGCAGTCAGGATAGGCAGCAGGTAGATCCCGCCGGCGAAGCCTACGGACAAGACGAGGATGTGAGTGGCGGTTAGGATCAGCCAACGCGGCATAGATCACGCCCGCTCGAATTCTGCCACAAGACGATCCGCATCGAGATGAAAGTCAGAAAAGACAATGTGACCATCGGCATCGATCACCACGAACCACGGCGTTCCCCGGGTGTGGTAATCCCCCATAAACGTTGGGAACGGTGCGCCTGGCAGTGGCTCGTCGTGACCGAAGGCGACAGGTAGGCCGTACTGAAGCTGATTGACGCGCAATTTTTCGAACGTATTCTCTTGGGCGCCTTCGAAGACGGTTTGGATGACGGCAAACCCGACGCCCCTGGATTCCAACGCCCCATGCAACCTTTGAAGCGTGGGAAAGCCATGCAGATGGCAGCCACGGCACCAGTGCTGGAATGCGAACAGAATCTTCGGCCCGGGACCGATGTCTGAAAGCTTGATGGACGCATCGAGGCGGTGTCCATCCTCGCCGATCCAATGCTGCACACGAAGCTCGGGCGCTTGCGGTCCGGTCTCTCTCACCGATTTCTCCAACCTCAATGCAGCAGGCCATGTCTGGCCGGTGATGGCGGCGACAGACGAACTGCTGCACGTATCTGCGCTGTTCGTCTTGAGGTCTCTTGATCGATAAGATCGGGATTTCTTTCGAACTATGCCTCAGAAAACCAGGATTTCGGCAGCCACGACTATGAATTGTTATGATAGACAATTCCAATAGCTGCTCAGCATAGTTTCTATACCCTTGGCCGACGCTGGGCCGCCTCTCGCCTCAGCGCTCCCTCGACTATTCTACGAAGCTATCGAAACTATAGCGAACAGGCATTGGTCAAACTTGGCGATATGCCTCTATAGTATCTAGGCAATCGTCGTAACTCATAGTGGGCGAAATCATCTTAATACTGCAACGAACACCGGTGATCTAATATCCGACCTATCGGAAAGCATGACCTTTGCTTACGCTACGTTCTTGCTCCTAATAGTCTGTGATGAACCCGGTTTCGGTCTGTCGTGACAAGCAAGGGGGTTGGGCATGGTCACCAGAGGTTTTACGGGCCGCGGCTCAGGCGGCGACCACTCGAACCGAGTTCCGCCTGGTCAGCACCTCGTTGAGAATTTTCCGGTTCTGACAGCGGGACCGACGCCGCGCATTGAGACATCCGACTGGAAGTTCACGGTCAAGATCGGCCCGAGACCCATTAAGGTCTGGAATTGGGGCGAGTTCAACGCGCTGCCCAAGACGAAGGTGACCAAAGACATTCACTGTGTGACGTCCTGGTCCAAGCTCGATACTGCATGGGAAGGCGTGCTCATCGAGGACATCCTTGCGGCAGCAGGGATTGAGCGGCCAACCGAATTCGTCTTGGCGCATTGCTACGATGGGTATTCGACGAATGTTCCCTTGGCCGACATGTTGTCGGGGAAGGCGATGGTCGCTCTGAACTATGAGGGCCAGCCGCTTCCGCGCGACCATGGAGGACCGGCGCGCCTCCTCGTTCCCCACCTATACTTCTGGAAGTCCGCAAAGTGGGTGAACGCGCTGCAATTCACAACGCGCGATGAAGCCGGCTTCTGGGAGCTGCGTGGTTACCACATCTACGGCGATCCTTGGCGCGAGCAAAGATACACCCATGACTGAGATCGGCGCGCAACCCGCATCGTGGCAGTCCTGCTTCATCGACGGAATCGTCCAACAGACTCCGAGTATCAAGAGCTTCTTCCTGCGGTTGGGGAACCCGTTCACTCATGTCGCGGGCCAGCATGTCGATGTCCGTCTGACCGCGCCGGACGGCTACACCGCGATGCGAAGCTATTCGATCGCCTCGTCGCCCGCTTCATCTCCGATCCTCGAACTCGCCATCGAGCGCCTTCACGATGGCGAGGTCTCACCGTTCTTCCATGATATCGCAGCAACCGGCGACGAGATCGAACTCCGCGGACCGCTCGGTGGCCATTTCCTATGGCCGGAGCCCGCTGACGAGCCAGTCCTACTGATGGGAGCGGGCTCCGGCGTGGTGCCGCTGATGGCGATGATCCGCCAGCGCCGATCCCTAGCGCAGTCGGTCCCGGTTGCGCTGCTCCTGTCGGCGCGGACCGCCCAAGACGTGCTGTTCTCGAGGGAACTGCACACAATTGAAACGGACGACCCGGCATTCAGCTTGGCGCTGGCGATAACCCGCGAGGCGCCCATGCGCGCGTCGGACTTTGATCGGCGCATCGACAGCTTGATGGTCAAGGAGACAATCTCCCGTCTCGGCCGAAACCCTTCGCAGGTCTTCGTCTGCGGCTCCAACGGCTTCGTCACCATCGCAACGGATGGTGCGCTCTCGGCAGGCCTGGACCCCTCCATCATCAAGACTGAGCGTTATGGTGGTTAAACGCAGCGAAGCGCCCACGCTCATTCTTTTTCAACTTTCGATGTCCGGGAGATCAGTATGAGCCGCTTTGCTGAACCTGTTTTCGTAGCGGCTGGGCTACGGACACCCTTCGGCCGAGGTAGCGGGGCGTTGGCCAACTACGACGCGGTCTCGTTATCAGTGCCTGTGGTCCAGGCGATGGCGAATCTTGCGGAGCCCGACCTGGCTGTTTGGGGAACCGTCATACCCAACCTGGGATGGAGCAACATCGCTCGGGAAGTTTGGCTGGACGCCAAGCTCAACCCCAGCATCCCCGCGTTCTCCGTTGTCCTAGCGTGCTCGACCAGCATGACTGCAACCTTCGCTGCGGCAGGACTGCTTGGTGGCGGGACCGACCTGACAATGGTCGGCGGCGCAGAGGTCATGAGCAGGCCATCGCTTGCCTTAACCGCAGAAGCATCCAAGCGACTGACCGATCTGTTCGGGCAGGATCCGGCCGCGGCACTTTCGGCGCTGCAATCGCTGACGCCGCACGACTTCGTGCTTCCAACCAAGGGGTGGGCCAACCGCATCACCGGTCGGACGATGGGCGATCACATGGAGGAGACCGCCAAAGCTTGGCGTGTCTCGCGCGAAGCACAGGACGACTGGGCTCTAAAGAGCCACCAGCGAGCCGTCGCCGGCTGGGACAACGGCTTCTTCGACGACCTTGTCACCTCTCTGCCGGAGCTGGCGCGCGACGCGAACCCGCGAGCAGATACGTCTGCCGAGCGCCTCGCCGCCCTAAAGCCAGCCTTCGATCGGGAGAGCGGACAGGGCAGCCTGACGGCCGGCAACAGTTCCCCCATCACCGATGGAGCGGCCGGCTGCTGGGTTGCCAACGACGCGGGTCTGAGGAGACTCCCCGCCGGTACGCCTTTCGCGCGGCTCGTCGACTACGAAGTGTCGGCAGTCGACCTCCATACGGAAGGGCTCCTGATGGCGCCTTCCTACGGGATACCGCGCTTGCTCGCGCGGCATCGCCTCGGCTTCTCCGACATCGCTCTGTGGGAGATCCACGAAGCGTTCGCCGCCCAGGTGTTGGCCAATGTCGCGGCCATCGCCGATCCGGATTGGGTACGCGAAAAGGCCGGCGTCGAGGCCGCCATGGGCGAGTTCGATTGGACTCGGGTCAACCCCAATGGCGGTTCGGTAGCCATCGGACATCCCTTCGGGGCGACCGGCGCGCGCGATCTTAGCCAAGCGGTGAAGGAACTGTGGGCCCTGCCGGTGGGGTCGCGCGGGATCGTCAGCATCTGCGCTGACGGCGGCCAGGGCACCGTTGCTCTTCTTGAACGCGTTTGACCGGAGGATATTGATGAAGGCAATCCGCTTCCACGAATTCGGTGCTCCCGGCGTACTCCGCTATGAGGATGCTCCAAAGCCCGCCGTCAGGCCAGGCGAGGTTCTCGTCCGAGTGCATGCGGCTGGCCTCAATCCTCCGGATTGGTATCTCAGAGAAGGGTACAAGGCGCTGCCCCCCGAGTGGAGACCGCCGATCGAGTTGCCGGCCATACCCGGCTCGGACGTGTCCGGGATCGTTGAGGCTGTCGCCCCGGATGTCACAGCGTTTTCACCGGGTGACGAAGTTTTTGGAATGATCCGATTCCCAAGTTTTGGCGAAAGCCTGGGATACGCAGAGTACGTTTCGGCACCGGCATCAGATCTGGCGCTAAAACCTCGCGGCCTCGACCATGTTCATGCCGCTGCAGCGCCGATGTCGGGACTGACCGCGTGGCAGTACCTGATAGAGCTGGGTCATAGCGAACCCAATCCCCTGCAGCCCGGGAGGCACGACCCGGTCCCGTTGGAAGGCAAAAGCGTCATGATCAATGGCGCCGGCGGCGGTGTCGGTCACCTCGCACTGCAGTTAGCAAAACACAAGGGCGCGCGCGTGATAGCTATTGCGTCAGGCCGACACGAGACATTTCTGCGCGATCTCGGCGCAGACGAATTCATCGACTACACGAAAATCAAGGCGGAAGACTCGGTGCGCGAGGTGGACCTCGTCGTCGATGCAGTAGGTGGCCCGACAGCCAGTCGCTTCTTGCGTTCGATACGTCGCGGCGGCGCGCTTTTTCCAATCTTTCCGCTTGGCTTCGCGGGACACGATGAAGCCGCTAACCTTGGCGTTACGGTCTCTGCAACACAGGTACGATCCAACGGAGCCCAACTCGCCGAGTTAGGCCGATTGCTGGACAGCGGGACCGTTCGCGTCGCGGTCGATAGCACGTACCCCCTCTCGGAAGCGGCTGCCGCCCACGAGCGTGCTGAGGCGGGTCATATTCAAGGCAAGATTGTCCTCATCGTCGAAGGTGGCGATGCTGCAGTGACGCGTGAGGCTGGGACATCGGGCGGGCAGTGGCCGCCTCGCGTGCAAGGACATTGACGTGCTGAGCCTGAGCGCCAGTGCGGCCGACGCGGGGGCGGTTCAGCGAGCGAAGGCGCTTGCTGAACTCATGGTTCTCGACACACCGGACGAGCAGTCCTTCGACGATCTCGTGTTCGTTGCGGCTAAGGCCTGTGGCGTTCCTATCGCTCTGATCACGCTTCTCGACACCGACCGACAATGGTTCAAGGCCAAGTACGGGCTCGACGTGTGCGAGACGGATATCGAACATTCGGTCTGTCGGATCGACATCGACAAAGGCGACCTCCTAGAGATCGTCGATTTGACAGCCGATGCGCGAACGAAACGCAATCCACTTGTCACCGGCGAGAAGCACTTCAGGGCATATGCTGGCGCGCCGCTTGTCCTTCGATCCGGGGCGGTAGTCGGTCGGCTGTGTGTTATCGATACCGCTCCGCGGCCGGCAGGGCTGAGCGAGATGGAAAGGGCGATGCTCCAGGCGCTTGCCCGTCTCGCCAGCGAGAATCTCGAACTGCGTCGGATCGCCAAGGCTAGCGAGCGCCTAACTGAACTCCAGACTGCTCTTGTTGAGATCGGTGAGGTAATCCGCAGCAGTAGCGGCACAGAGGAGATGACGTCTGGCACCTCTGCCATCGTTGGTCGGACCCTCGCCACGGACCGAGCCGGGTTTGGAACCGTCGACCATGACGTCGAGACGATCAACGTTGAAACACACTGGACCGCACCGGGTGTGATGAGCATCGCCGGTCGACACCGGCTTGACGAGTTTGGGAGTTTGCACAAGCCACTCGTCGATGGCGACCCTCTGATAGTTAGGGACGCCCTGTCTGACGAGCGCGCGCTGCACAATCTCGATGGCGCGTTGCGAATTGGTATTCGCGCAGTGATCGACATGCCAGTGCGCGATCAGGGCAAGACAATTGCCGTTTTCTTTGTGCATTGCGGCACCCCCCGGCTCTGGCCCGCCGAAGAGATTGCATTCTTGCGGAGCGCTGCAGACCGACTTGAGGCAGGGGTCGCTCGGCATCGTGCCGAGCAGCGCCAGCACATCGTAAATGGTGAAATCGCGCATCGCCTGAAGAATACGCTCACCATGGTTCAGGCTATCGCGAGCCAAACCTTGCGAACCGTCACCGACCGCGATGCTGTTTACGCCTTCGAGGGCCGGCTGATGGCATTGAGCGCAGCACACGACGCCCTGCTCCAGACAAGCTGGACACAGGCTGATCTCCAAGCTGTTGCGGCGACCGTCATAGAAGCGATCGGATTTTCGGATCGGGTTAGAATGGCCGGATTGCCCGTGGCGCTAGGGCCAAGAGCGGCGCTGTCCTTTTCCCTCATCGTGCACGAACTTCTAACGAACGCCTGCAAGTACGGCGCTCTGACGAACGACTATGGGAAGGTGTCGCTGTCTTGGGGCGTCGAAGACAGCCAGGACGGCGATCTGCTGAAGATCGAGTGGCGAGAGCAGGGCGGACCTCCCGTTGTGCCGCCGACGCGTAAAGGCTTCGGCTCAAAGCTAATCAGCATCGGTTTGGTCGGTACTGGTGGCGTCGATCTTCGCTTCGATCCAGAAGGCCTCGCGGCGGACCTGCATGCCTCTATGCGCCAGTTGGTCCAGGCTTGATGGAGTACGTGTGTGGAATGAATAAACCAGTGGTGCTTGTCGTGGAAGATGAGCCACTTCTCCGTCTCTTTGCATCGGACATGATTGAAGAAGCCGGCTTCGAAGTGCTGGAAGCATCAGATGCCTCTGCTGCGCTCGTGGCTTTGGAAGAACGGCGCGACATCCGGGTCGTCTTCACCGACGTGGACATGCCGGGCGGCATCGACGGCATCATGCTGGCCATCCGTATTCGAAACAAATGGCCGACCATTCAGATCATAATCACGTCCGGAAGGCCGTGGCCGGAAGAGGCTGTTGTCCCACCGGATATTCCATTCTTTTCCAAGCCATACCGGCAAGACCGGGTGCTGGATGCGGTCAGGAAAATGGCTGCGTGATGACCTGGATCTTGCGGCCTTCCTCAAATCAGCCGTCACGTAGTTTTGCGCCCTCGCTCCCAGCCGTTCGAGAGTCGCGGTGATACTTAGGTTCTGCCGCGAAGGACTCACGTCACGCGTCAACGATTGGAGATGCAAAATGAAGCCAGAGGTCCTCCTCTATGTCACGAGTTGGTGCCCATACTGCCGCCGAGCGAAAGCGCTGCTTACAAAAAAGGGGGTGGCGTTCACGGAAGTCGACATCGAGGCTAGTGCGGAAAACCGAAAAGCGATGATCGACGTCTCAGGTCGAAGCACCGTGCCGCAGATATTCATCAACGGCACGCATGTGGGCGGGTCTGACGAACTCCATGCCCTCGATGCCAGAGGCGGGCTCGACCAGCTACTCGCCATCGAACGGCCACCAGTGACGTGAAATGGAGGAGAAAGAATTCGATACGGCTTTCGCTAGGCTACCGGACGGATATAGCGAGGGCACTTACAAAGCCCGGCGCTTCGGCGTTACAGTCCGCCGCTCCAAAGATGGCCGACGTAACAGCCTTTTTGCCCGAGAGCTGGCTGGAACCGACATCATCAGCTTCAACCTGTACCGCGTCTCAGCGGGCAAGGCTTCACTCAAGCCGTGTGAGATGTCTGCAGAAAAGGTCGTGGCATTCGTGCTCAGCTTTCGACCGGACGCATGAGCTTGGCTTCACCGCTAAACGCCGTGACCGTGATGGGCGCGAACCTGGGCCCCTAGGCTCAGGACTCATAGCCAGAAGAGCACGGTAGCTGCGAGGGCGATGGCGGAGAGGAAGACGGTCGGGCATCGATCGTAGCGGGTGGCGACGCGCCGCCAGTCTTTCAGTCGGCCGAACATGATTTCGATGCGGTTTCGGCTTTTGTACCGGCGCTTGTCGTAACGGACAGGCACAGTCCGGGATTTCCGACCGGGGATGCAGGGCGTGATGCCCTTGGCCTCCAGGGCATCCCTGAACCAGTCCGCGTCATAGCCCCGGTCGCCCAACAGCCATTGGGCCTTGGGAAGGCTGTCCAGCAGGGCCGCAGCACCGGTGTAGTCGCTGACTTGGCCTGCCGTCATGAACAGGCTGATGGGGCGTCCGTTCGCATCGGTTACGGCGTGAAGCTTGGTGTTCATGCCGCCTTTGGTGCGTCCGATGAGCCGCCCAAGACCCCCTTTTTTACCGCGAGGCTCGAAGCCGTACGGTGCGCCTTGAGATAGGTCGCGTCGATCATGAGGGTGCGCCGTTCGGCCTGAGCGCCGGACAGTCCCTCCATCATCCGGATGAAGACCCCGGCCTCGCTCCAACGCTTCCAGCGATTGTACAGCGTCTTGTGTGGGCCATAGACCGGCGGCGCATCACGCCAGCGAAGCCCGTTGCGGTTGACGAAGATGATCCCGCTCAACACCCGACGATCATCCACCCTGGGCTTGCCGTGGCTCTTGGGGAAGTGCGGCTGCAGCCGCGCCATCTGCTCGTCCGTCAGCCAATAGAGGTCGCTCATATCCAGTCTCCTTGCAGAGCCTGAATCAGATCGAGCACATCACATCAATGGGTCCTGAGCCTAGGCTCCTTTCTGGTCGCCTGAACTATCGAAACTATAGTTACAGGTCATTGGACTTCGTCCTGAGGTAAATTCATTTTCTGTACCTTAGCGTGCGAAAGAATCGGCGCTGGTCTCTTGTGCAAGCCATCATTGAGGAAGTCCAAGCGATGACAGACTCCAGTGCTGAAACCGCGCCTTCACCATCTGACCTGGACGAAAGCGCGACCATGACGGTCGCGGATGCGCTGAAGATCATTTTGGCGAACAGCTATGCGGTCTACCTCAAGACCAAGAACTTTCACTGGCATGTCTCGGGCCCGTACTTCAGGGACTACCACCTGCTTCTCGACGAGCAAGCTGCGGAGATCCTCGCTGCTACCGATGCTATGGCTGAGCGCGCCCGGAAGACCGGTAATACGACCATCCGATCGATCGGCGATATCGCCCGCCACCAGACGATCAAGGACAACGACGCGGAGTTCGTCACGCCTCAGGACATGCTGGCGGAATTGCGCGCTGATAATCTTCACATGGTCGAGTCGCTGCGTCGCGCAAAGGACGTCGCCGACCAGGCGAAGGACAATGCGACCTCCGGCCTGATCGATACCTGGACCGACGAGGCGGAACGCCGTGCGTGGTTTCTTTTCGAAGTCAGCCGATAGGATTGCTGCTCAACGGATCGGATCGTTTCATGGCGTCTAACGATGCGCAGACCCAGTTTATGGAGACAGAGAGTGGTAGGATAGCCTTCGACGACACGGGCGGAACCGGACCTGTCGTCATCGGAATTCCGGGAATGGGCGACTTGCGATCCGAGTACCGCCTCGTGAAGCCTATGCTGCAGCATGCGGGATGCCGAGTGGTGACGATGGACGTCCGCGGGTTCGGAGAATCGTCGGCCGAGTGGCCGGACTACTCTGCGCGAGCGGTCAGCCGTGACGCCATCTCCATCCTCCAACAGTTGGGTGCCGGTCCAGCCACGATCATGGGCAACTCGTTCGCGGCCGGGTCTGCGCTCTGGGCTGCCAGGGAGTCTCCTGGCCTCGTCAACGGGGTGGTGCTGCTCGGGCCGATTGTCCGCGATCTTCCCCTCAAGACGATCCAGAAACTTGTCCTCTCGCTCGGATGCGCAGGCCCGTGGCGTACTTGGTTCTGGACCACGTACTGGAGCAGCCTTTTTCCGACGAAGCCGGCACCGGATCATGCTGAAGTGAAAGCGGCAATCGCCGCAAACCTCCGAGAGCCAAAACGCATGCAGGCTCTCTTGAAGATGCTGTCATTGTCGAAGTCTGACACCGCAGCGATCCTAGACGAAGTCTCCGTGCCGAGCCTCATCGTGATGGGCTCGAAGGATCCAGACTTCCCGGACCCCGTCGAAGAAGCTCGGAGCTTGGCTTCGAGGCTCAATGCCGAAACCATGATTGTTGCGGGCGCCGGGCACTACCCTCATGTAGAAATGGCGGACGATGTCGGACAGCGGATCATCGCGTTCGTCCGCCAGCTCGATAAGTCCGGCCCAGCCGTTGTGCCTTTGCGTAGGAGTTGAGGATGGCAAAGGTCGGCTTTGGTGGAGGCTGCCACTGGTGCACCGAGGGTGTTTTCCAAGCGTTGCGCGGCGTCACGCAGGTCGACCAGGGTTTTCTACAATCGATGGCGCCGGCAGACACCTGGGCGGAGGGGGTGATCGTCACCTTCGATCCCACGGTCATTGGATTGACGACGCTGTCCGAGGTCCATCTCAGGACGCACTCCGCCACTCGAGCCCGTTCGCTCCAAAGCAAATACCGCAGTGCAATTTACATATTTGAAGAGAGCCAGCGACATGAAGCTGAGCAAGCGGTTGCCCGCTTGGGCGAAGAGTCTAGCGAGACAGTGCACACCTTGGTGCTATCGTTTGCAGGCTTTAAGGCGTCGGATGCGCGCTACCAGAACTACTATCGAACCGATCCGAGTAGGCCTTTCTGTCAGCGCTACATTGATCCGAAGCTGGCGTATATTCGACAGCACTATTCAGCGTTTGCTCTGCCCAGATAGCCTGAAAGAGCGCTTAGGCATCCTTCCCCCGAGCCAGCACCGTATGCTCGGTGAACGCGATGGCTAGTCCAACATAGATGGCTTATCACAGGACGGGGTAGCGGCTGGGCCGAGCCTCATATTTGGACAAAAGGCGTTTCTTTCCTCGCCCGCACACCCGCTACAAAGTCCCCACCGGAACGGCCCACAATTCCATAGCGCAGCATCTGGGTAGCGTCCGCGCAGATGGTGTAATTTCGGAGGCGCATTGAGGTGGAAACGGCGGTGGAGAATGGGCTGCCGTATTCGTTGAGCGCAAGGTGGGCACCGGGCCTGTCGGAGAAGGTGGAGTTGCAAAGCTTCAACCAGACCGAAAGGAACCCCGATGACCGACGATAGATTACCCCTTGCCGAGCTTGCCGCGAAGAGCGGCGACAGTGATTTTCTGCGAGCGATTGCCGAAAGCGTGCTGCAACTGATCATGGAAGCCGACGTTGACGGTCTGATCGGCGCTGGCCGCTATGAACGTGGTGACGGCCGCCAGACATGGCGCAACGGCTACCGCGACCGCTCGCTCGACACCCGGCTCGGCACGCTGAACCTGAAGATACCGAAGATGCGGCAGGGAGCCTACTTTCCCGGCTTCCTGGAGCCGAGGAAGATGGTGGAGAAGGCGCTGGTCGCCGTGATCCAGGAGGCGTGGATCAACGGTGTCTCGACGCGCAAGGTCGATGAACTGGTGCAGGCGATGGGCATGACGGGCATCTCCAAATCCTCCGTTTCCAAGCTCTGCAAGGACATCGACGAGCGGGTGAACGCCTTCCTCAAGCGCCCCCTTTCCGGCGACTGGCCATATCTATGGCTCGACGCCACCTATCTGAAGGTGCGCGAGGGCGGGCGCATTGTATCGGTGGCGGCGATAATCGCGGTGGCAGTCAACACGGACGGGAAAAGGGAAATCGTCGGCCTGCATATCGGCCCCTCCGAAGCCGAGCCGTTCTGGACGAGCTTCCTGCGCGATCTGGTGCGCCGGGGCCTCACCGGCGTCAAACTGGTGATCTCCGATGCTCATGAAGGGCTGAAGGCCGCCATCACCCGCATCCTCAGCGCGACATGGCAAAGGTGCCGCGTTCATGCAATGCGCAACGCGCTGGCCTACGTTCCCAAGGGCCAGCACACCATGGTCGCCGCCGCGATCCGCCAGGCCTTCATCCAGCCCGACCATGACAATGCCGTCCAGACCTGGCGGCATGTCGCCGACCAGCTCCGCGTCAGATGGCCCAGGCTCGGCACCTTCATGGACAACGCCGAGGCCGACGTGCTGGCCTACATGGCCTTCCCCGCGCAGCACCGCACGAAATTACATTCGACGAATCCGCTGGAGCGGCTGAACAAGGAGGTGAAGCGCCGCGCCGATGTCGTCGGCATCTTTCCCAACGAGGACAGCATCGTCCGGCTCATCGGCGCGGTCCTGCTCGAAGCCAACGACGAATGGCAGCTGCTCAGCCGATACATGCAGGTCGAGGCGATGGCCGAGCTGAATCCATCGATAGTCGAGGAGGAAACCACACTTCAAATTACACCCAGAGCCGCCTGATCATGACGGCCCGGAACCACACCCGAAATTACACCAACTTGACGGACGCGGCCTGCATCTGACCGGCGCCGGGCGCTGGCGAAGGCATCGCGGCCGAACCCGCCTATGTGCCCCCTACGCTATCCGTTTCTCCGACACCTGCCCGGAACACCTTCCACGGCTGTGAATGACGCAGCATGTATGTCCGTGCGGAAGCGTGAGGCACCGATTCCGGGCACTCAAATACAAGCCCGAAAGCGGCCTGAGGAGACTACCGCTACGATCAACTGAAGACGCGGCGGGACGGCCTGGATCGTGCAGCCGAAGGAGGCGATAGTGTCAGATAGCAAATTCCTTACCCCTGACGAGGTGGCTGAACGCTACCGTGGCGGCATTTCAGTCGGGACTCTTCGAAATTGGCGCGCGATGCGTCTCGGACCGTCCTACGTGAAAATTGGCAAAGCTGTGCTTTATCCCCTCGATGAGCTTGATGCGTGGGACGAAAAGAATAAGGTCCAGTGCCGTGCATCAAAGGGCCTCGAAGAGCGCACGTATGATCAGCCGTGATCGTCACGCTCGGTCATCGCGAACCGCCCCCAATCCCCGGAACCATTCGGCACCTCTAAGCGAAGTAGATCATATAAATCAACACGTTATGCGGACCATATGGATGGTCCACAATCATCCTTCCGGCGATCCGACGCCCTCCCGTGCGGATATCGACATGACCAATACGATCGCGAAGGCGGCCAAGCCGCTTGGTATCTCGGTGCATGACCACATCATTATCGGCAAGAGCGGTCATGTCAGTATGAAGGGCCTGCAACTCTTCTAGAACCGAATTTTCTGGCGCGGCGACCGGTCATGGCGATATGAGCATTTCCTCTTTCGCTGGAACGCTTGCCCATGTCCCTGCCCTACATCCTGCCGATCCTGCTTCTTGCCGTCTCGAACGTTTTCATGACGTTCGCCTGGTACGGGCATCTCAAATATCCGAGCGCACCGCTTCTCGCCGTCATCGGCATAAGCTGGCTGATCGCCTTCGCGGAATATTGCTTCGCAGTGCCTGCTAACAGGATCGGCCATGGCGTCTATTCGGTCGCCGAATTGAAGACGATCCAGGAGGTGCTCACCCTTACGATCTTCGCGGTGTTCTCGGTCTTTTATCTCGGTGAGAGCATAACCCTGAATCACGTCGTCGGCTTTGCGCTGATCTGTGCGGGTGCGTTCTTCATCTTCAAAGGACCGATCTGATAAACGCAAAAAGGGCGCCCGAAAGCGCCCTTTTAAATCCGATAGTCGAGAACCGTTTTTATGCGGCTTCGCTCTCGCTGGCCTGCTCGGCCTCAACGCGGGCGCGGTCAGCTGCGCCCTTGGCGTCGACGTCGCGCTCGACGAACTCGATGACTGCCATCGGCGCGTTGTCACCGTGGCGGAAACCGGCCTTCATGATACGCAGATAGCCGCCGTGACGGTCTGCATAACGCGGCGCGATGTCGTCGAAGAGGCGCTTTGCGGCGGCCTCCGAACGGGTGGACGAGATAACCTGACGACGTGCGTGCAGATCACCGCGCTTGCCGAGCGTGACGAGCTTTTCCACGATCGGGCGAAGTTCCTTCGCCTTCGGGAGAGTCGTCACGATCTGCTCGTGTTCGATAAGAGATGCTGCCATGTTGGCGAACATCGCCTTGCGGTGGCTGGCGGTACGGTTCAGCTTACGGCCGGAATTTCCGTGGCGCATGAGCTTGCTCCTTCACATTTGATGCGAGGCATCAAGCCTCAATACTGATCTTCATAGCGCTTGGCGAGATCGTCGATGTTCTCCGGCGGCCAGTCGCTCACCTCCATGCCAAGATGGAGACCCATCGAGGCGAGAACTTCCTTGATCTCATTCAACGACTTGCGTCCGAAATTCGGCGTGCGGAGCATTTCCGCCTCCGTCTTCTGGATCAGGTCGCCGATATAGACGATGTTGTCGTTCTTCAGGCAGTTGGCCGAACGAACCGAAAGCTCGAGTTCGTCGACCTTCTTCAGAAGGGCCGGGTTGAACGCCAACTCGGTGACCTGCTCGGAAGCGACTTCCTTCTGCGGCTCTTCGAAATTGACGAAGAGGCCGAGCTGGTCCTGAAGGATGCGGGCAGCAAAAGCCACCGCGTCTTCACCGGAAATCGAACCGTCGGTCTCGATCTGCATGGTCAGCTTGTCGTAGTCGAGAACCTGGCCCTCACGGGTATTCTCAACCTTGTAGGAGACCTTGCGGACCGGCGAATAAAGCGAATCGACCGGGATAAGGCCGATCGGCGCATCTTCGGCGCGGTTGCGCTCTGCCGGCACGTAGCCCTTGCCTGCGTCGACGGTGAACTCCATGCGGATCTCGGAGCCCTCATCGAGCGTGCAGATCACGTGATCGGGGTTCAGGATCTCGACATCGCCAACGGTCTGGATGTCGCCAGCGAGAACGACGCCCGGACCCTGCTTGCGCACGACCATGCGCTTGGGACCCTCGCCTTCCATGCGGATGGCGATTTCCTTGATGTTGAGAACGATATCGGTCACGTCCTCGCGGACACCCGGGATCGACGAGAACTCGTGCAGAACGCCGTCGATCTGGACGGCCGTGACGGCCGCGCCGCGAAGCGACGACAGGAGCACGCGGCGAAGCGCGTTGCCGAGCGTCAGGCCGAAGCCACGCTCGAGCGGTTCGGCGACGAGCGTCGTGTTCGTGCGGCCCTTGGACTTGAACTCGACCTTATTGGGCTTGATGAGTTCCTGCCAGTTTTTCTGGATCATTCGATTTTCCTTCCGTCTCCCCGACACAATCCATTCGTGACGGGCAATACTGGAAATCACAGAGGAGCGCCGAAGAACCGGCGCTCATGCGATGTGTGAACTGTTAGACGCGGCGCTTCTTGCGCGGGCGGCAGCCATTGTGCGGGATCGGCGTCACATCGCGGATCGACGTGATCATGAAACCCGCAGCCTGAAGAGCGCGCAGCGCCGATTCACGACCGGAACCTGGACCGCAAACTTCAACTTCTAGCGTGCGCATGCCGTGCTCCTGCGCCTTCTTGGCGCAATCTTCGGCAGCGATCTGAGCGGCGAACGGGGTCGACTTGCGCGAACCCTTGAAGCCCTGCGCACCGGCCGACGACCAGGCAATCGCGTTGCCCTGCGCATCGGTGATGGTGATCATCGTGTTGTTGAACGTCGAGTTGACGTGCGCGATGCCCGTCGAAATGTTCTTGCGTTCGCGGCGGCGAATGCGTCCGGCTTCCTTGGCCATGGTAGTCCTTTCAAATGATCTCGTCGCCGCCGTAATTCCAGCGGCTCCACCAGAAAGGGAAGAATGGAACGAGAGGAAGGGAAATTGCGCTTTTCCCTACTCCCTATTCCCCGCTTCCCTAAATTACTTCTTCTTACCGGCAATCGCCTTCGCCGGGCCCTTGCGGGTGCGGGCGTTGGTGTGCGTGCGCTGACCGCGAACCGGCAGCGAACGACGGTGACGCAGGCCGCGGTAGCAGCCGAGGTCCATCAGACGCTTGATGTTCATCGAGACTTCGCGGCGTAGGTCGCCTTCGACCTGATAATCGCGGTCGATCGTCTCGCGGATCTGCAGGACTTCCGCATCGGTCAACTGGTTGACGCGGCGGTCGAGCGGGATGCCGACCTTCTCGACGATCTCGGATGCGAACTTCGCGCCGATGCCGTGAATGTACTGAAGCGCGATGATCACGCGCTTATTGGTCGGAATGTTGACGCCAGCTATACGGGCCATCTTCTTCTCCATGTCATGTCGGCTTACCGACGTTCTTGTTTCCCCGCGTCCGGTGGAGACCGGCCCATGCGGGCATTTTCCTGCACCATGAGGGGCACATGCGCCTGAACCGAGCATTGGATTATCCGAAAACCGGATTCCACCTTTCGGTCCAATGCTGAAGCAGCGCGCCCCGTTCATGAATTGGGAAGACGCGCCGCTATAGGGCAAGTCGCCGTGCGGGTCAACCCCGCATGGAAACGCGTTGAATTCAGTCGGCCTTGGCGAGAATATCCTCGATCTCGCGGGTGACGGTATCCATGTCCTGCATGCCGTCGATCGTCACGAGTTCGCCCGTCTGCCGGTAGTGTGCCGACAGCGGCGCCGTCTTCTGGCGATATTCTTCGAGGCGTTTCGAAAACGAATCGGCGTTATCGTCCGCGCGAACCGTACCGCCAGCAGCGATCGTGTCGGCGACGCGCTTTTTCATGCGCTCGACCAATGCCGATTCGTCGACCTTCAGCTCGATCACTCCGTCGAGCTTCTGGCCCTTTTCACCGAGCATCGCGGAAAGCGCCTCGGCTTGCGCAACCGTGCGCGGAAAGCCGTCGAGGATGAACCCCTTCCGGCAATCCGGCTCATCGATCCTGTCGGATACGATCTGGTTGACCACGTCGTCGGAGACGAGCTGGCCCGCATCCATGATCGCCTTGGCACGGCGGCCGACATCGGTTCCGTTCGCCACGGCGGCACGCAGCATGTCCCCCGTGGAAAGCTGCGGAATGCCGTGCTTTTCGACCAGCCTTTGCGCCTGCGTCCCCTTCCCCGCTCCCGGCGGTCCCAGCAGTATAAGTCTCATCGTCCCCTCTTGCCCCCCGGAGCTTCGACTTCTTGATCAGCCCTTCATACTGATGGGCAATGAGGTGGCCCTGCATCTGCGCAACTGTATCCAGCGTGACGCTGACGACGATCAGCAGCGACGTTCCGCCGAGATAGAACGGCACGCCGGTGGCCGAGATCAGGAATTCCGGCACAAGGCAGACCAGGATCAGATAAGCAGCACCGACCGTCGTAATGCGAGTCAGCACATAGTCGATATATTCAGCCGTCCGCTCGCCGGGGCGATAGCCCGGGATGAAGCCCGAATGCTTCTTCAACTGATCGGCGGTGTCCTTCGGATTGAAGACGATGGCCGTGTAGAAGAACGCGAAGAAGCCGATCAGCGCCGCATAAAGCACCATGTAAAGCGGCTGACCGTGCCCGAGCGCCGCCAGAACCGAATTTGCCCATGGGGGCATGTTCGTCGTGTCGGAGAAGCCAGCAGCAGTCGCCGGCAGAAGCAGAAGCGAGGACGCGAAGATCGCCGGAATGACGCCCGCCGTGTTCAGTTTCAGCGGCAGATGCGAGGTATCGCCCTGGAACATGCGGTTCCCGACCTGGCGCTTCGGATACTGGATCAGAAGCCTGCGCTGGGCGCGCTCGAAGAAGACGATCACCCCGATCAGAACGACCGCGAGAACGAGGACGGCAACGATCAGCGTCGTCGACAACTGACCGACACGGCCAAGTTCCAGCGTGCCGGAAATGGCGGACGGGAGGCCCGCGACAATGCCGGCGAAGATGATCAGCGAAATACCGTTACCAAGGCCACGCGCGGTAATCTGCTCGCCAAGCCACATCAGGAACATCGTGCCGCCGACCAGCGTGATGACGGCGGAAATACGGAAGAACCAGCCCGGATCGGTGACGATGTTCGCGCCACCTTCAAGGCCAACGGCGATGCCGTAGGCCTGTACGGTGGCCAGCAGAACCGTGCCGTAGCGCGTGTACTGGTTGATGATCTTGCGACCCTGCTCGCCTTCCTTCTTCAACTGCTCGAGCGTCGGCACGACTGCCGTCATGAGCTGCATGATAATGGATGCGGAGATGTAGGGCATAATGCCGAGCGCGAAGATCGCCATGCGCTCGACGGCACCGCCGGCAAACATGTTGAACATGCCCAGCACGCCGCCGGACTGTTGCTGGAATGCCTGCGCGAAAGCGTCCGGATTGATACCCGGCATCGGAATGTAGGTGCCGAGCCGGTAGACGAGCAGAGCGCCGAGCGTGAACCAGATTCGCTTTTTGAGGTCTTCGGCCTTCGAGAAGGCCGCGAAATTCAGATTTGCGGCAAGTTGTTCTGCTGCAGATGCCATTAAAGTCTCTCCGAACGCAGGCGGATCAGCCGAGGAATAGCCGGCGCGCGGAAAACCTGTCACGCACTGTCCGTCGGTTCAAGCCATAGAGGGCAGGACATAAGGCCACGCCCGACAATATGCAAGCGGCGGCACAAGGCCGCCGCTTCAATCAAACGATGTCGCCGTGGATTACTCCGCAGCGGCCTTCTTTTCCGGAACCTTGACGGAACCGCCGGCCTTCTCGACCTTCTCGACAGCCGACTTCGACGCACCAGCGATATCGAAGGAAACCTTCGACTTGATCTCGCCATTGCCCAGAAGACGAACGCCGTCCTTGGCGCGGCGGATAAGGCCAGCCTTCACCAGAGCGTCGATCGTGACGGCTTCCTTGGCGTCGAGACGACCCGAATCGATCGCTTCCTGCACCTTGCCGACGGAAATCTCGTTGAATTCCTTGGCGAACGGCACCTTGAAGCCGCGCTTGGGCAGGCGACGATAGATCGGCATCTGGCCGCCCTCGAAGCCGTTGATGGCAACACCCGAGCGTGAGCTCTGGCCCTTGACACCACGGCCGCCGGTCTTGCCCTTGCCGGAACCGATGCCCCGGCCGACGCGCTTGCGCGAATGGGTCGCGCCTTCGACATCATGAAGTTCGTTGAGTTTCATTGTCGTCGCTCCTGCTTACGCCTCGTCCACGACGCGGACGAGATGCTGCACCTTGGCGATCATGCCGCGAACCGAAGGAGTGTCCTCCAAGGTACGACGGCGATGCATCTTGTTCAAACCGAGTCCGACGAGCGTCGCGCGCTGGGCGTCCGGACGGCGAATGGGGCTGCCGATCTGTTCGACGGTCAGCGTCTTTGCCTTCTTGGCCATAAAACCAATCCTTCCCTAGCCCGACTATTCGTCAGACGACACGGCAGCGCCGCGACGTGCCTGGAGCGTCGAGTACTTGATACCGCGCTGTGCGGCGACGTCCTTGGGGTGAAGCTGGTGCTTCAGGGCGTCGAACGTGGCGCGAACCATGTTGTACGGGTTCGAGGAACCCATCGACTTGGCGACGACATCATGCATGCCGAGCGTCTCGAAGACGGCGCGCATCGGGCCGCCCGCGATGATGCCCGTACCAGCCTTGGCGGTGCGCAGCAGAACCTTGCCGGCGCCGTGGCGGCCATGAACGTCATGGTGCAACGTGCGGCCGTCGCGAAGCGGAACGAAGATCATCTCGCGTTTGGCGCTCTCGGTCGCCTTGCGGATGGCCTCCGGCACTTCGCGCGCCTTGCCGTGGCCGAAGCCGACGCGGCCCTTCTGGTCGCCGACGACGACGAGCGCGGCGAAGCCGAAGCGACGTCCGCCCTTCACCACCTTGGCGACGCGGTTGATGTGTACGAGCTTGTCGACGAAACCGTCGTCGCGCTCTTCGCGATCGCGTCCGCGACCACCTTCCCTACGATCCTGTGCCATATCCTATCCTTGTTCTTTTCCGGAAGCACGGGTTGCAAAAAGGACGAGGGCGGGAAACCCGCCCTGTCCGGCTTAGAAGTTCAGGCCGCCTTCGCGGGCCGCATCGGCCAGCGCCTTGACGCGGCCGTGGTAGAGGAAGCGTCCGCGGTCGAAGATGACGTCCTTGACGCCTGCCTTGACGGCCCGTTCGGCGACAAGCTTGCCGACGGCGGCTGCGGCTGCGGAGTCCGCGCCGGTCTTGAGCGAACCCTTGAGGTCCTTTTCAAGCGTCGAAGCCGCGGCAATGGTGTTACCGTTGGTGTCGTCGATCACCTGCACATAGATGTTCTTCGAAGTGCGGTGAACGGAAAGACGCGGGCGTTCGCCGGCGACCTTCTTGAGCTGCTTGCGAACGCGGAAAGCGCGGCGCGCTGCCGATGTATTTGCCATGATCGTATTCCTGCCTTGGAAAACGGGGCCGGCCATATGCGGTAAACCGAATGGCTTCCCGCGACCGCACCCCGTGGCGTTTCAAATTTACTTCTTCTTGCCTTCTTTGCGCACGATGCGCTCGCCGGCATAGCGGACACCCTTGCCCTTGTAGGGCTCCGGCGGCCTGTATTCACGGATTTCGGCTGCTACCTGACCAACCTGCTGCTTGTCAATGCCCGACACGACAATCTCGGTGGGCTTGGGCACCTGGATGGTGATGCCTTCAGGCGTCTGGTAGACGACGTCATGGCTGAAACCGAGCGCGAGTTGCAGGTTCTTGCCCTGCAGCGCGGCGCGGTAACCAACACCCGTGATCTCGAGACGACGCTCGAAACCCTTGGACACGCCGTTCAGGATGTTCTCGATCTGGGTACGCGACATTCCCCACTTGGAACGTGCGTCCTTCGATTCATCCTTGGGAGAGACCGAAATCTGGCCGTCTTCCATCTTGAGCAGCACTTCGTCGTTGACGACGAATTTCAGTTCGCCCTTCGGACCCTTGGCGGTGACGGTACGACCGTCGACCGACGCGGTCACGCCCTGCGGGAGCGAAAGCGGCTTCTTGCCAATACGAGACATATCGTTGTCCTCGTCTTCTTCTTTGTTTCGTGATGCAGATCAGAAGATCTGGCAGAGCACTTCGCCGCCGACATTCTCTTCGCGAGCCTGATGGTCCGCCATGACGCCCTTGGGCGTGGAGAGAATGGCGATGCCGAGGCCGTTCGCAACCGACGGGATCGACTTGACCGAAGCGTAGACACGGCGGCCCGGCTTGGAGACACGCGCGATTTCGCGGATCACCGGCTGGCCTTCGTAGTACTTCAGCTCGATCTCGATTTCCGACTTGCCGTTGTCGTAGTCGACCTGGGCGTAGTCGCGGATGTAGCCTTCCGACTTCAGGACGTCGAGAACGCGGGCACGCAGACGCGATGCCGGCGTCGAGACCTTGGTCTTCTTGCGGCCGTACGCGTTGCGGATGCGGGTCAGCATATCGCCGAGAGGATCACTCATGGACATGAAACAAATCCTCCTTACCAGCTGGACTTGACGAGGCCCGGGATCAGGCCGTTGTTGCCGAGTTCGCGCAGCGCAACGCGGCTCATCTTGAGCTTGCGGTAGTAGGCGCGCGGACGGCCCGTCACTTCGCAGCGGTTGCGGATGCGGGTCTTCGACGAATTGCGCGGAAGCGCGGCGAGTTCGAGCTGCGCACGGAAGCGCTCATCCATCGGACGGTCCTGGTCCATGATGACTTCCTTCAGCGCGGCACGCTTGTTGGCGTAACGCTTCACAAGCTTCGTGCGCTTCTGGTTCTTCTCGACTGAGCTGGTCTTTGCCATTTCAGATTGTCCTTTATTCGCTGCCGTTACTGGCGGAACGGGAAGTTGAGGGCCTTGAGCAGGGCTCGGGCCTCGTCATCCGTCGCGGCAGTCGTACAAACGATGATGTCCATTCCCCAGATCTGGTCGACCTTGTCGTAATTGATCTCGGGGAACACGATGTGCTCCTTGATGCCCATGGCGAAGTTGCCACGGCCGTCGAAGCTCTTCGGGTTCAAGCCCCGGAAGTCGCGAACGCGCGGCAGCGCGATCGTCACCAGACGATCGATGAAGTCGAACATGCGGTCCTGGCGAAGGGTGACCTTCGTACCGATCGGCATGTCCTCGCGCACCTTGAAGCCGGCGATCGAGTTGCGGGCACGCGTGATGACCGGCTTCTGGCCGGCGATCAGCGCGAGATCCTCGGCGGCAACGGCAGGCTTCTTGGAGTCGCCCGTCGCTTCGCCGACGCCCATGTTGATGACCACCTTGTCGAGACGTGGGATCATCATCTCGTTGGCGTATTTGAACTCTTCCTGGAGCGCCTTGCGGATCGTCTCGTTGTAGAGCTTCTTGAGCCTCGGCTCGTACTTTGCGTCAGCCATTGATCACTTCTCCGGAGCGCTTGGCGATGCGGACCTTCTTGCCGTCGCGGAACTCGAAACCGACGCGGGTCGGCTTGGAATCCTTGGGGTCGGCGATCGCGATGTTCGACAGATGGAGGGGGGCTTCCTTACGGATAATCCCGCCTTCCTGCGAAGCGGACTGCTTCTGGTGGCGCGCAATCATGTTGATGCCACGGACGACAGCCTTGTCTTCCTTCGGCATCACCTGCACGACTTCACCGGTACGGCCCTTGTCCTTGCCGGCCAGGATGACGACCTTGTCGCCTTTACGAATCTTCTGCATTTTTCCCGGCCCCTTAAAGCACTTCCGGTGCGAGCGAGATGATCTTCATGTGGTTCTTCGCGCGCAATTCGCGCGGAACGGGACCGAAGATACGCGTGCCCACCGGCTCTTTCTTGTTGTCGACGAGAACGGCTGCGTTCTTGTCGAAACGGATCACGCTGCCGTCCGGACGACGGATGTCCTTGGCCGTGCGAACCACGACCGCCTTCATCACATCACCCTTCTTAACGCGGCCGCGCGGAATAGCTTCCTTGACCGAGACGACGATGATGTCGCCCACGGAAGCGTATTTCCGCTTCGAGCCGCCCAGCACCTTGATGCACATGACACGACGTGCGCCGGAATTATCCGCCACGTCGAGGTTTGTTTGCATCTGAATCATGACTGGCCGCCTTCTGATTATACGGAGAGCGGCACATATACGCCCTCTCCGGTATTAGCAAGTTTTGTTCTTATTCAGCCGTAGCTGCCTGGGACGGATTTTCGATCACGACCCATTTCTTGTCCTTGGAGATCGGCGCCGACTCCTGAATGAAGACGAAATCACCCACCTTGGCGGTGTTGTTCTCGTCATGCGCCTTGTACCGCTTGGTCTGGCGAACGGTCTTCTTCATCACCGGATGGGTGAAGCGACGCTCGATCTTGACCACGACCGTCTTGTCGTTCTTGTCCGAGACGACCGTGCCCTGCATGATGCGCTTTGGCATATTCTTGTCCTCAAGCCTTCTTGCCGGCAGCCTTCTCGGCCGCGATCGTCTTGATACGCGCGATGTCCCGACGGACTTCCTTCACGCGCGCGGTTTTCTCGATCTGGCCGGTCGCCTTCTGGAAGCGCAGGTTGAACTGCTCCTTCTTCAGGCTGGCCAGATCGTCATTGAGCTCATCGAGCGTCTTCGCCCGAACATCAGCGGCCTTCATGATCAGCCCTTTCCTATTCTGCGATACGCTGGATGAAGCGTGTGCGGACCGAAAGCTTCGCAGCGCCGAGGCGCAGGGCCTCGCGAGCGATATCTTCCGGGACGCCGTCGATCTCGAACATGACGCGGCCAGGCTTGACCCGGCACGCCCAGTAATCGACCGAACCCTTGCCCTTACCCATGCGGACTTCGGTCGGCTTCGACGTGACCGGAACATCCGGGAACACGCGGATCCAGACACGGCCCTGACGCTTCATCTGACGCGTGATGGCACGGCGGGCAGCTTCGATCTCACGGGCGGTGACCCGGTTCGGCTCAAGCGCCTTCAGACCGAACCCGCCGAAATTCAAGTCCGTTCCGCCCTTCGCGGTACCGTGGATACGGCCCTTGAACTGCTTGCGGAACTTCGTGCGCTTTGGCTGCAGCATTCTAATTCTCCAAAACTATCTTGCCATTCAGGCGTTTTCGCGACGGCGGCCCTGGCCACCTTGCGAATCGCCCTCGATGGCGCGGCGTTCCGAAGCCATCGGGTCGTGCTCCAGGATCTCGCCCTTGAACACCCAGACCTTCACGCCGCAGATACCATAAGCGGTCTGCGCTTCGGCCGTGCCGTAATCGACGTCGGCGCGCAGCGTATGCAGCGGCACGCGGCCTTCACGGTACCATTCCATACGCGCGATTTCCGCACCGCCCAGACGACCCGCGCAGTTGATGCGGATGCCCTCGGCGCCCAGACGCATCGCCGACTGAACGGCACGCTTCATGGCGCGGCGGAACGCAACACGGCGCTCGAGCTGCTGTGCGATCGACTGCGCGACCAGCTTGGCGTCGATCTCCGGCTTGCGAACCTCGACGATGTTGAGGTGCGTCTCGGACTTCGTCATCTCGGTGAGCTTCTTGCGAAGCTTCTCGATGTCGGCGCCCTTCTTGCCGATGATCAGACCCGGGCGAGCAGCGTGGATCGTCACGCGGCACTTCTTGTGCGGACGCTCGATCACGATCTTCGAAACGGCGGCCTGCTTCAGTTCCTTCTCGAGATACGAGCGGATCTTCAGGTCTTCGTGCAGCAGCTTGCCGTACTCGCCGGTGTTCGCGTACCAGCGCGAATCCCAAGTGCGGTTGATGCCGAGACGGAAGCCAACCGGATTGATTTTCTGACCCATTATGCGGCCTCCACTTCTTCAACTTCGCGCACGACGATCGTCAGGTGCGAGAAAGGCTTCTCGATGCGCGAGGCACGGCCGCGGCCACGAGCGTGGAAACGCTTCATGACGATGGACTTGCCGACATAGGCCTCGGCGACCACCAGAGCATCGACGTCAAGGTCGTGATTGTTCTCGGCGTTCGCAATCGCGGACTGAAGCGTCTTCCTGACGGTTTCAGCGATACGCTTGCGCGAGAATTCGAGTTCGTTCAGCGCCGTACCCACCTTCTTGCCGCGGATAAGAGCGGCAACGAGGTTGAGCTTCTGCGGGCTGACACGAATGGTGCGCAGAACGGCGCGTGCCTCGTTGTCAGCAAGCCTGCGCGGAGCCTTGGCCTTGCCCATCGTTACTTCCTCTTTGCCTTCTTGTCCGCGCCGTGGCCGTAGTAGGTACGGGTGGGCGAAAACTCACCGAATTTCTGGCCGACCATATCCTCGGACACATTGACCGGAATATGCTTCTGACCGTTGTAAACACCGAAGGTGAGGCCGACGAACTGCGGCAGGATGGTGGAGCGACGGCTCCACATCTTGATCACCTCGTTACGACCGCCTTCGCGAACCTTATCCGCCTTCTTGAGCAGATAGCCGTCGACGAACGGGCCTTTCCAAACTGAACGGGTCACGTTGACACCCTTTCCTTAGCTCTTGCGCGCATGGCGCGAGCGCATGATGAACTTGTCGGTCGACTTGTTGGACCGCGTCTTCTTGCCCTTGGTGGGCTTGCCCCAGGGCGTGACCGGATGACGGCCACCGGACGTGCGTCCTTCACCACCACCATGCGGGTGATCGACCGGGTTCATGGCAACACCGCGAACGTGCGGACGCTTGCCCAGCCAGCGCGAACGACCGGCCTTGCCCAGGTTGATGTTGCCGTGGTCCGGGTTCGAAACCGCACCGACAGTTCCCATGCACGAGCCATGGACGAGGCGCTGCTCGCCCGAGTTCAGACGAAGGATCGCCATGCCCTGATCGCGACCGACGAGTTGGGCGTAGGACCCGGCCGAACGTGCGACCTGACCACCTTTGCCCGGCTTCAGCTCGACATTGTGGACGATCGTGCCGACCGGCATCGAGCCCAGCGGCATCGCATTGCCCGGCTTCACGTCGATCGCCTTTTCACCGGCGATCACCTTGTCGCCGACGGCAAGACGCTGCGGCGCCAGGATGTATGCCAGTTCGCCGTCTTCGTACTTCAGGAGCGCGATGAAGGCGGTGCGGTTCGGGTCGTATTCGATGCGCTCAACCGTCGCCGACACGTCGAACTTGCGACGCTTGAAGTCGATGATGCGGTAGGTGCGCTTGTGACCGCCGCCCTGGTAGCGTGCAGTGACGCGACCGGCGTTGTTGCGGCCGCCTGCCGACTTCAGGCCCTCGGTCAAACCCTTGACGGGCTTTCCCTTGAAGAGGCCCGAGCGGTCGACGATGACCAACTGGCGGGTGCCTGGCGTTACCGGATTGAATTTCTTAAGTGCCATTTTCCTGTCCTTCCGGTCGCTCAGAGGCCCGTCGAGACGTCGATCGACTGGCCGTCAGCCAGTGTCACGACAGCCTTCTTGACGTCGCTCGTGCGGCCGATGGTGCCGCGGAAACGCTTCACCTTGCCCTTGCGGACGAGCGTGTTGACGCCGGTGACCTTGACCCCGAAAAGCGCCTCGATGGCCGCCTTGATCTCGGGCTTCGTCGCCTTGCGGGCGACATTGAAGACCACCTGGTTGTTTTCGGAAGCCATTGTCGACTTCTCGGTGATCGCCGGCGAGACGATCACGTCATAATGGCGAAGATCCGTCATTTGAACCGCTCCTCGAGGGCTTCGACAGCCGCCTTGGAAAGCACCAGCTTGCCGCGACGCAGGATGTCGTAGACGTTGATGCCCTGAACCGGCAGCACGTCGATATTGGCGATGTTTGCAGCGGCGCGCTTGAAGTTCTGGTCGAGCTCAGCGCCGCCGATGACGAGCGCGTTGGTCAGACCGAGCTTCGCGAAGTTTGCGACCATCGCCTTGGTCTTGGCGTCCGATGCGACCAGATCGTCGATGACGATGAGGTCGGACGCCTTGGCCTTGGCCGACAGAGCGTGCTTCAGGCCGAGCGCACGGACCTTCTTGGGAAGGTCGTGAGCGTGGCTGCGAGCGACCGGGCCGTGGGCCTTGCCACCGCCGCGGAACTGCGGAGCGCGTGCCGAGGAGTGACGGGCGCGGCCCGTACCCTTCTGCTTGTACATCTTGGCACCGGTACGCGCGATTTCCGCGCGGCCCTTGGCCTTGTGCGTGCCCTGCTGCTTCTTGGCAAGCTGCCAGCGCACGACGCGCTGCAGGATGTCCTCGCGGGGCTCAAGACCGAAGATCTCGTCGGAGAGCTTCAGCTTGCCGGCCTCGTCGCCGGTGAGCGTGGTGATTTTCAGATCCATCATTCGGCTCCTTCGGCAGCCGGGGCATCTTCGCCCTTGGAGGCTTCGCTCTTGGCGGCGGCGCGGATCGCGGCCGGCATCGGCGCATTGTCCGGCCGAGCCGACTTGACTGCGTCGCGAACGACGATCCAGGCGCCCTTGGAGCCCGGAACCGCGCCGCGGATCAGGATCAGACCACGGTCGAGATCGGTCGAAACGACTTCGAGGTTCTGCGTCGTCACGCGGGTCGCACCCATATGACCGGCCATCTTCTTGCCCTTGAAGACCTTGCCCGGATCCTGGCGCTGACCGGTCGAACCGTGCGAACGGTGCGAGACCGAGTTACCGTGCGTCGCGCGGCCACCACCGAAGTTGTAGCGCTTCATGACACCCTGGAAACCCTTGCCGACCGAAGTACCCGTGACATCGACCTTCTGGCCGGCCACGAAATGCTCGGCGGTGATTTCGGCACCGATGTCGAGCATGTTGTCTTCGGAGACGCGGAACTCGGCAAGCTGCGATTTCGGCTCGACGCTGGCGGTCGCGAAATGACCGCGCATCGCCTTCGACGTGTTCTTGACCTTGGCAAGGCCGACACCGAGCTGCACTGCCGTGTAGCCGTTCTTTTCCTGGGTACGCTGGGCGACGACCTGGCAGTTCTCCATGCGGAGAACCGTCACCGGCACATGCTCGCCTGCGTCGTTGTAGACGCGCGTCATCCCGACTTTCTGTGCAATTACACCTGAACGCATTTTCTCGTTCTTCCTTCAGAGGAACCTTAGGAGCTTTCGCCCGGTCGGTTCGTGTCTTTGCTCGTTAGAGCTTGATCTCGACGTCGACGCCGGCAGCAAGATCGAGCTTCATCAGCGCGTCGACCGTCTGCGGGGTCGGGTCGACGATGTCGAGAAGACGCTTATGCGTGCGCATCTCGAACTGCTCGCGGCTCTTCTTGTCGATGTGCGGCGAGCGGTTGACCGTGAACTTCTCGATACGGGTCGGCAGCGGAATGGGGCCACGGACGTTCGCGCCGGTGCGTTTTGCGGTCGACACGATTTCGCGCGTCGAGGCATCCAGCACACGGTGGTCAAACGCCTTGAGGCGGATGCGGATGTTCTGTCCGTTCATGCGTTTCTTCCTTCAAGTCTTTCGCGGCGCGGGGCATTCCCGCGCCCGCGACAGACCGCTTTCCTGTTATTCCGTGATGCTTGCGACGATGCCGGCGCCGACGGTGCGGCCGCCTTCGCGGATGGCGAAGCGCAGCTTCTCTTCCATCGCGATCGGAACGATCAGTTCCACGTCGACCGTGATGTTGTCGCCCGGCATAACCATCTCCGTGCCTTCCGGCAGCGTCACGATGCCCGTCACGTCCGTCGTGCGGAAGTAGAACTGCGGACGGTAGTTCGTGAAGAACGGCGTATGACGGCCACCTTCTTCCTTCGTCAGGATGTAGGCTTCGGCAACGAACTTCTTGTGCGGCTTCACCGAACCCGGCTTGCACAGAACCTGACCGCGCTCGACGCCCTCACGATCCACACCGCGGATCAGCGCGCCGATGTTGTCGCCGGCCTGGCCCTGGTCCAGAAGCTTGCGGAACATCTCGACGCCCGTAACCGTCGTCTTCTTGGTGTCGCGGATGCCGACGATCTCGACTTCCTCGCCAACCTTGACGATGCCGCGCTCGACGCGGCCGGTCACGACCGTGCCACGGCCCGAGATCGAGAACACGTCTTCGATCGGCATCAGGAACGGCTGGTCGATCGGACGCTCAGGCGTCGGGATGTAGGCGTCGACTTCGGCCATCAGCTTGCGGATCGCGTCCTCGCCGATTTCCTTGTTCGAATCTTCAAGAGCGGCCAGCGCCGAACCCTTGACGATCGGAATGTCGTCGCCCGGGAAGTCGTACATCGACAGAAGCTCGCGCACTTCCAGCTCGACCAGTTCGAGAAGCTCGGCGTCGTCGACCTGATCGACCTTGTTCAGGAACACCACGACAGCCGGCACACCGACCTGACGGGCGAGCAGGATGTGCTCACGCGTCTGCGGCATCGGGCCGTCAGCGGCCGAACACACCAGGATCGCGCCGTCCATCTGCGCGGCACCCGTGATCATGTTCTTCACATAGTCGGCGTGGCCGGGGCAGTCGACGTGTGCATAGTGACGGTTTTCCGTCTCGTACTCGACATGCGCCGTCGAAATCGTGATGCCGCGCGCCTTTTCTTCCGGAGCCGCGTCGATCTGGTCATACGCGCGGAACTCACCGAAGTACTTCGTGATCGCAGCCGTCAGCGACGTCTTGCCATGGTCAACATGGCCAATCGTGCCAATGTTCACATGCGGCTTGTTACGCTCAAATTTACCCTTCGCCATGTGAATTCTCCATTCCTTGTTGGCCTTGTCAGGCTTTGTGTTCGTTTATGCGAAGCCCGACAGGCGCTTACGCGTATTTCTTCTGGATTTCCTGAGCGACGGCCTGCGGGACCGGCTCGTAATGGTCGAACTGCATCGTGTACTGGGCGCGGCCCTGCGACATCGAACGCAGCGTATCGACGTATTTGAACATGTTGGCCAGCGGCACCATCGCATTGATGACAACCGCAACGCCGCGTGCTTCCTGTCCCTGAATCTGGCCACGACGGCCGTTCAGATCGCCGATGACCGAGCCGACGTAATCTTCCGGCGTCACGACCTCGACCTTCATGATCGGCTCAAGAAGCTGTGCACCAGCCTTCTGCGCGCCTTCACGGAAAGCCGCACGGGACGCGATTTCGAACGCCAGCACCGAGGAGTCGACGTCGTGGAAGGCGCCGTCCATCAGCGTCGCCTTGACGCCGAGCATCGGGAAGCCCGCGACCGGACCGGACGAAAGAACGCTCTGGATGCCCTTCTGGACGCCCGGAATGTATTCCTTCGGAACAGCACCGCCGACGATCTTGGACTCGAAGACGAACTCTTCGCTGTCCGGGTTCGGCTCGAAGACCAGCTTGACGCGGGCGAACTGGCCCGTACCGCCGGTCTGCTTCTTGTGCGTGTAGTCGACTTCGGCAACACGCGTGATCGTCTCGCGGTAGGCAACCTGCGGCGCGCCAACGTTTGCTTCGACCTTGAACTCGCGCTTCATGCGATCGACGAGAATGTCGAGGTGAAGCTCGCCCATGCCGGCGATGATCGTCTGACCCGACTCTTCGTCCGTCTTGACGCGGAACGAAGGATCTTCGGCAGCAAGGCGGTTGAGCGCGAGGCCCATCTTTTCCTGGTCGCCCTTGGTCTTCGGCTCGATCGCGATCTGGATGACCGGATCGGGGAATTCCATACGCTCAAGAATGACCGGCTTCAACGGATCGCAAAGCGTGTCGCCCGTCGTCGTGTCCTTGAGACCGGCAAGCGCGACGATGTCGCCAGCAAATGCCTCTTCGATGTCCGAACGCGAGTTCGAGTGCATCTGAAGCATGCGACCGATGCGCTCCTTCTTCTCCTTAACGGTGTTCTCGAGCGAAACGCCCTTCTTGAGAACGCCGGAATAGATGCGGCAGAAGGTGAGCGAGCCGACGAAGGGATCGTTCATGATCTTGAACGCCAGCATCGAAAGCGGCTCTTCGTCCGAGGACTGACGAGCGATTTCGGCTTCCGTCTTCGGATCGATGCCCTTGATGGCCGGAACTTCGACCGGCGAAGGCAGGAAGTCGACGACGCCGTGAAGCAGCGGCTGCACGCCCTTGTTCTTGAAGGCCGAGCCGCAGAACATCGGGAAGAACTTGACTTCGATCGTGCCCTTGCGGATCAGCGCGCGAAGCTCGTCGTTGGACGGCATGACGCCTTCGAGATAACGCTCCAGAGCGCCCTCGTCCATTTCGACGGCCGTCTCGATCATCTGCTCGCGGAACTCGGCCGCACGCTCTTTAAGATCGTCCGGAATTTCGACGACGTCCCACTCCGCGCCGAGGTTCTCGGACTTCCAGACCAGGGCGTTCATCTCGATCAGATCGACGACGCCTGCGAAATCGTTCTCGGCGCCGATCGGAAGCTGAACGACGACCGGCGTCGCGCCGAGACGGCTCTTGACCATCTCGACCGAGCGGTAGAAGTCCGCGCCGATCTTGTCCATCTTGTTGCAGAAGATCATGCGCGGGACATGATACTTGTCGGCCTGACGCCAGACAGTCTCGGTTTGCGGCTCGACGCCTGCGTTGGCGTCGAGGAGCGCAATCGCACCGTCGAGAACGCGCAGCGAACGCTCGACTTCAATCGTGAAGTCGACGTGGCCGGGCGTGTCGATGATGTTGAAGCGGCGCTTCTTGCCGTCGCGGCCTTCCCAGAACGTAGTCGTCGCAGCGGAGGTGATCGTGATGCCACGCTCCTGCTCCTGCTCCATCCAGTCCATGGTGGCGGCACCGTCGTGGACTTCGCCGATCTTGTGCGACTTACCCGTGTAGAACAGGATGCGCTCGGTCGTCGTCGTCTTGCCGGCGTCGATATGCGCCATGATACCGAAATTACGGTAGTCTTCGATCTTATAATCGCGGGCCATGATTGTGCCTTTCCCAGATCGCCGGAATTACCAGCGGTAGTGCGCGAAGGCGCGGTTGGCTTCGGCCATCTTGTGCGTATCTTCACGCTTCTTGACTGCCGTGCCGCGATTGTTCGAGGCATCCATGAGTTCGCCGGACAGGCGATCGATCATGGTGGTCTCGTTGCGGTTGCGGGCAGCCGTGATCAGCCAGCGGATCGCCAGAGCCTGACGGCGCTCGGGGCGAACGTCGACCGGAACCTGATACGTAGCACCACCAACGCGGCGCGAGCGGACCTCGACGTGCGGCGCGACGTTGTCGAGCGCAGTGTGGAACACGCCGACCGGCTCCTGCTTGGTCTTCGACTCGAGCTGCTCCAGAGCACCGTAGACGATGCGCTCGGCAGCCGACTTCTTACCGTCGAACATGACGGCGTTCATGAACTTGGTGATGATCAGGTCGCCGAATTTCGGATCCGGGTTGATCTCACGCTTTTCTGCACGGTGGCGTCTGGACATATTTCTCGTCTTTCACGATCAGCAGCCGGCGGCATGACCCGCCCGGCCGGAAAACCTTACTTCGGACGCTTGGCGCCGTACTTCGAACGACGCTGCTTGCGGTTCTTGACGCCCTGGGTATCCAGCACGCCGCGGATGATGTGGTAGCGAACGCCCGGAAGATCCTTCACGCGGCCGCCGCGGATCATGACCACCGAGTGCTCCTGAAGGTTGTGACCTTCGCCCGGGATGTAGCCGATCACTTCGAAACCATTGACGAGACGAATCTTTGCGACCTTACGCAGAGCCGAGTTCGGCTTCTTCGGCGTCGTCGTGTAGACGCGCGTGCAAACGCCGCGCTTCTGTGGGTTGGCCTGCATGGCCGGAACCTTGTTTCGCTTCACCGGCGCAATGCGCGGCTTGCGGATCAACTGGTTGACGGTAGGCATTAAAACCTTCCTCTTTCTCTCAAACTCGTGTCTCAAGCCCGTCAGGGCGCCCGGCGGCAGCATGTTCCATGCACGAATTCGGGCAAAACACCGCCTTGACGGTTTCGCCCAACAAACGCAGAGGAAGCATTGCTGCTTCGTGCAGGCCGGAAATGTGTCGTCGCTCGTAGAACGAACCCTGTTTGAGACAAACTCCAAAGCGCGTCGCTTCGAAAAGGAAAGTCTCACATCGGCTCAGACGAGGCGGCTTCTAACCCCACGGCGGGCAATCGTCAACCCTCAAGCCACCAATTTCAGGCGTTGCGCGCGTTGCGCACTCGGGCTCGTAATTTTGTGTCGCCAAATGCCGCGTTGACGGACGATAATTCCCGATGTCTGCAGCACCTTGCGAACCTGATGGACCATGCCGTATGGAATCGCTCAAAAGACAGATCGAGATCATCATGAACGACAACGAAGAACCCCGAGTCATCATCATTGTGGGGCAGGTCTGGCGCAGCGAATCGTCCGCGCCCGAAAGAATCAACGTGCTTCTGCGCGCGCCCGATGACGATACGGCCGTGCGCATGACGCTCGAAGCGTTGAAGCGCGAAGGCTACGGGCGCGCCGAACTCGACCAGATCGGCGAACTGGAAGGCATGCCGGACGAAGAGCCGCATATGTCGGCCTGGCAAGGCGCTATGGAGGGCGAGATCGCCATCGTCACGATGTAGGAATGGCGGGCGACGTTCAGGGGCCGAAACCGCCCTCGCCTGCCCGACATAAAAAAGGCCGCCGGATTTCTCCGGCGGCCTTTTCGCTTTTGTGAGCGAGCCTTATTCGGCCGCGTCGTTCGTCATGTCCGCGAGCATCGGGCTTGCCGTTTCGGCTCCCGAAGTCTTGCGGCGCTCGTCGAGGATCAGATCGTCGCGCGCCGATGCGATGCGACGGATCTGGCTCATCTGGCCGCCGGTACCGGCGGGGATGAGACGGCCGACGATGACGTTTTCCTTCAGGCCCTGCAGCGTGTCGATCTTGCCGGCAACCGCCGCCTCGGTGAGCACGCGGGTCGTCTCCTGGAAGGAGGCGGCCGAGATGAAGGACGGCGTCTGGAGCGAAGCCTTGGTGATGCCGAGCAGCACGGGCTCGCCGGCAGCCGGCTTCTTGCCTTCCTCGATCAGGCGGTCGTTGATCTCGTCGAGCTCGATCGAGTCGACGTGATCGCCCGGAATGTACTGCGAGTCGCCCTGCTCCGTGATCTCGACCTTCTGCAGCATCTGGCGAACGATCACCTCGATGTGCTTGTCGTTGATCACGACGCCCTGCAGACGGTAGACCTCCTGGATCTCGTTGACGAGGTAGGAAGCCAGCGCCTCGACGCCCTTGATCGCAAGGATGTCATGCGGGGCCGGGTTGCCGTCGAGGATGTAGTCGCCCTTCTCGATGGTGTCGCCTTCCTGGAGGTGGAATGGCTTGCCCTTCGGGATCAGGTATTCGACCGGCTCCACCTGCTCATCATGCGGTTCGATGACGATGCGGCGCTTGTTCTTATAGTCGCGACCGAACTTCACCGTACCGTCGATCTCGGCGATGATGGCGTGGTCCTTCGGACGACGCGCCTCGAAGAGCTCGGCAACACGCGGCAGACCGCCGGTGATGTCCTTCGTCTTGGCGCTTTCCATCGGAACACGCGCGATCACGTCGCCCGGATTGACCTTGGCATCCGGCTCGACCGACAGGATCGCCTCGACCGACAGCAGGAAGCGTGCATCGCCACCCTTCGACAGCTTCAACACCTTGCCCTTTTCGTCCATCACCGTGATGGCCGGCTTCAGGTCCGTACCGCGCGGCGTCGAACGCCAGTCGATGACCTCACGCTTGGTGATGCCGGTCGACTCGTCGGCCGTTTCCTGAACCGAAATACCGTCGACCAGATCTTCGAAGACGACCTTGCCGCCGACTTCGGTGAGGATCGGACGGGTATACGGGTCCCATTCGGCGATACGCTGGCCACGCTTCACCGCATCGCCCTCGTCGACGAAAATGCGCGAGCCGTAGGTTACGCGGTGAACTGCGCGTTCCTTGCCCGCCTCGTCGGCGATGACGACCGCCATGTTGCGGCCCATGACGACCAGATGGCCGTCCGAGTTGCGCACCACGTTGCGGTTGCGGATCTTCACCGTGCCTTCGTACGACGCTTCAAGGAACGAGCTATCGACCACCTGTGCCGTACCGCCCATGTGGAAGGTACGCATGGTGAGCTGCGTTCCCGGCTCGCCGATCGACTGTGCCGCGATGACGCCGACAGCCTCACCCTGGTTGACGGGCGTACCGCGTGCAAGGTCACGGCCATAGCAGACCGCGCAGACGCCGGTGCGAACGTCGCAGGTCAGAGCCGAGCGGATGCGCACGGACTGAATACCTGCCTTTTCGACGGCGTCGACATCGCGTTCGTCGACGAGCGTGCCCGCCTTGACGATGACGTCACCCGAAACCGGGTGCACGATGTCGTCGAGCGACGTACGGCCGAGGATACGCTGGCCGAGCGAAGCCACGACCTGTCCCGCATCCACGATCGGCTGCATGGTCAGGCCCTTGTCGGTGCCGCAATCGACCGCGTTGACGATGCAGTCCTGCGCCACATCGACGAGACGACGCGTCAGGTAGCCCGAGTTCGCCGTCTTCAAGGCGGTGTCGGCCAGGCCCTTACGGGCACCGTGGGTGGAGTTGAAGTACTCCAGAACGGTCAGACCTTCCTTGAAGTTCGAGATGATCGGCGTCTCGATGATCTCGCCCGAGGGCTTGGCCATCAGGCCGCGCATGCCGGCAAGCTGACGCATCTGCGTCGGCGAACCACGGGCACCCGAATGCGACATCATGTAGATCGAGTTCATCGGCTTTTGACGCTTGTCGTCGCCGAACTCGACCGCCTTGATGCGGCCCATCATCTCGTCGGCGACCTTTTCCGAGCACTTGGCCCAGGCGTCGACGACCTTATTGTACTTCTCGCCCTGCGTGATCAGGCCGTCATTGTACTGCTGCTCGTATTCCTTCGCGAGCGCTTCGGTATCCGCGACCAGCTTGGCCTTGGTGTCCGGAATGACCATGTCGTCCTTGCCGAACGAAATGCCGGCCATGCAGGCGCGGGCGAAGCCGAGAGCCATGATGCGATCGCAGAAGATGACCGTCTCTTTTTGACCGCAGTGGCGGTAGACGGTGTCGATCATCTTGGAGATGTTCTTCTTGGTCATCTCCTGATTGCAGGTCTCGAACGGCACATTGACGTTCTTCGGCAGCAATTCGCCGATGAGCATACGGCCCGGCGTGGTGTCGTAGATCTTCGAAACGGGCTTGCCTTCGGCATCGACCGTCTTGAAACGACCCTTGATCTTGGCATGCAGCGTGACCGACTTGGTCTCGAGCGCATGCTGGAGTTCGCCCATGTCGGCAAACACCATGCCCTCGCCCGGCTCGTTCTCGTTGACGATCGACAGGTAATAAAGGCCAAGCACCATGTCCTGCGACGGCACGATGATCGGTGCGCCGGACGCCGGATGCAGGATGTTGTTCGTCGACATCATGAGCACGCGCGCTTCCAGCTGGGCTTCCAGCGAAAGCGGCACGTGAACGGCCATCTGGTCGCCATCGAAGTCGGCGTTGAAGGCCGTGCAGACGAGCGGGTGAAGCTGGATCGCCTTACCCTCGATCAGGATGGGTTCGAATGCCTGAATACCAAGACGGTGAAGCGTCGGCGCGCGGTTCAGGAGAACCGGGTGCTCGCGAATGACCTCGTCGAGGATGTCCCAGACTTCCGGACGCTCCTTCTCGACCAGCTTCTTCGCCTGCTTGACGGTCGAGGAGTAACCCTTGGCGTCGAGGCGGGCATAGATGAAGGGCTTGAAGAGTTCGAGCGCCATCTTCTTCGGCAGGCCGCACTGGTGCAGCTTGAGTTCCGGACCCGTCACGATGACCGAGCGGCCCGAATAGTCGACGCGCTTGCCGAGCAGGTTCTGACGGAACCGGCCCTGCTTGCCCTTGAGCATGTCGGAGAGCGACTTCAGCGGGCGCTTGTTGGCGCCCGTGATGACGCGGCCGCGACGGCCGTTGTCGAACAGCGCATCGACCGCTTCCTGAAGCATGCGCTTCTCGTTGCGGATGATGATGCCCGGTGCGCGCAACTCGATCAGCCGCTTCAGGCGGTTGTTACGGTTGATGACGCGGCGGTAAAGATCGTTCAGGTCCGAGGTCGCGAAGCGGCCGCCGTCCAGCGGCACCAGCGGACGCAGGTCCGGCGGGATGACCGGGACGATCTTCATGATCATCCACTCGGGACGATTGCCCGACTCCATGAAGTTCTCGACGACCTTAAGCCGCTTCAGAAGCTTCTTCTGCTTCAGTTCGGACGTGGTCGTGGCGAGCTCGGAACGCAGATCGCCCGCGATCTTCTCCAGATCCATGCCTGCGAGAAGATCGTGGATCGCTTCCGCGCCGATCATGGCGGTGAACGAATCCTCGCCATATTCGTCAACGGCCAGCATGTAGTCTTCCTCGCTGAGAAGCTGATGCTCCTTCAGCGCGGTCAGGCCCGGCTCGGTGACGATGTAGTTCTCGAAATAGAGAACGCGCTCGATGTCCTTCAGCGTCATGTCGAGAAGCGTGCCGATGCGGCTCGGCAGCGACTTCAGGAACCAGATATGCGCGACGGGGGCAGCAAGCTCGATGTGGCCCATGCGCTCGCGGCGCACGCGCGACAGCGTGACCTCGACGCCGCACTTCTCGCAGATGACGCCCTTGTACTTCATGCGCTTGTACTTGCCGCACAGGCACTCATAATCCTTGATGGGACCGAAGATGCGCGCGCAGAACAGGCCGTCACGCTCGGGCTTGAACGTACGATAGTTGATGGTTTCCGGCTTCTTGATCTCGCCGTACGACCAGGAGAGAATCTTGTCCGGGCTGGCCAGCGAAATCCGGATCGAATCGAAATTCTGTGCCGGCGCCTGAGGGTTGAAAAGATTCATGACCTCTTGGTTCATGCCGTTCTCCTTACGGGACCCGTGGTCCCTTTCCTGGACGGACGCGACGCTGGGGCTTCGTCGCGCGTCTGAATTCTAGCGGACATTCGCCGGACCGTTCCGGCAGGACGGGCGCCGCCGACAAGCGGCGCCCTGCCCTCGGTTTTACTCTGCGGCGTCTGGCAGCTGCTGCTGCTCGTTTTCCGCCTGCGTGTTCTCCAGCTCGACATTGAGGCCAAGCGAACGCATTTCCTTGACGAGAACGTTGAAGCTCTCAGGAATGCCCGCCTCGAACGTGTCGTCGCCGCGAACGATGGCTTCGTAGACCTTGGTACGGCCGGCGACGTCATCCGACTTCACCGTCAGCATCTCCTGTAGCGTGTAAGCCGCGCCGTATGCTTCCAGCGCCCAGACCTCCATCTCGCCGAAGCGCTGGCCACCGAACTGCGCCTTGCCGCCCAGCGGCTGCTGGGTAACGAGCGAGTAAGGTCCGATCGAACGCGCGTGGATCTTGTCGTCGACCAGGTGGTGCAGCTTGAGCATGTAGATGTAGCCCATCGTCACCTTGCGGTCGAACGGCTCGCCCGTGCGTCCGTCATAGACGGTCGACTGACCGCTCGTATGAAGACCCGCCTGCGTCAGCAGTTCGTTGATGTCGGCCTCGTTGGCACCGTCGAAGACCGGCGTCGCGATCGTGACACCGTGCTTCATCTGGTCAGCCAGACGCAGGACGGAATCGTCGTCATAGTCGCGAACCGGCTCGTTGCGGTCGTTCGCCGGAATGATGTCCTCGATCGTGGCACGCAGCGGCTTGATATTGCCGTCAGCGTTATACGCCTCGATGAGTTCACCGATCTTGCGACCCATGCCCGCACAGGCCCAGCCAAGGTGCGTTTCGAGAATCTGCCCGACATTCATGCGCGACGGCACGCCCAACGGATTGAGCACGATGTCGGCATGCGTGCCGTCCTCGAGGAACGGCATGTCTTCCGCAGGCAGAATCCGCGACACGACACCCTTGTTGCCATGACGGCCGGCCATCTTGTCGCCGGGCTGCATCTTGCGCTTTACGGCAACGAAGACCTTGACCATCTTCATGACGCCGGGCGGCATCTCGTCGCCGCGCTGCACCTTTTCGACCTTATCCATGAAGCGCTGCTCGAGCGCCTTTTTGGAGTCGTCGTACTGGCCGCGAAGCGCTTCGAGTTCGCCCTGAAGCTTCTCGTCGCCAAGCGCGAACTGCCACCACTGCGAGCGCGGGTAATCCGTCAGGGTCGAACGCGCGAGCGCGCCGCCCTTCTTGAAGCCCTTCGGTCCGGCGATGACTTCCTGATTTTCCAGAAGGTCAGCAAGACGCGAATAGACGTTGCGATCCAGAATCGCCTGCTCGTCGTCGCGGTCCTTGGCCAGACGCTCGATCTCCTCGCGCTCGATCGCCATCGCGCGCTCGTCCTTCTCCACGCCGTGACGGTTGAAGACGCGCACTTCGACGACCGTGCCGTAGGCGCCGGGTGGCATGCGCATGGACGTGTCACGAACGTCGGACGCCTTTTCACCGAAGATGGCGCGCAGGAGCTTTTCCTCCGGCGTCATCGGGCTTTCGCCCTTCGGCGTGATCTTGCCGACAAGGATGTCGCCTGGCTGCACTTCCGCGCCGATATAGGTGATGCCGGCTTCGTCGAGGTTCTTCAGCGCTTCTTCCGAGACGTTCGGAATGTCGCGCGTGATTTCCTCCGGCCCAAGCTTGGTATCACGCGCCATGACCTCGAACTCCTCGATATGGATCGAGGTGAAGATGTCATCGGCGACGATGCGCTCGGAAAGAAGGATCGAATCCTCGTAGTTGTAGCCGTTCCACGGCATGAACGCGACGAGCACGTTGCGGCCGAGCGCCAGATCGCCCAGATCGGTCGAAGGACCGTCCGCGAGGATGTCGCCCTTGTTCACCGGATCACCGACCTTCACCAGCGGACGCTGGTTGATGCAGGTGTTCTGGTTCGAACGCTGGAACTTCATCAGGCGGTAGATATCGACGCCGGACTTGCCCGGATCGAGATCTTCCGTCGCGCGGATAACGATACGCGTCGCGTCGACCTGATCGACGATGCCGCCACGGCGTGCGCCGATGGCAGCGCCCGAGTCACGTGCGACAATCGGCTCCATGCCGGTGCCGACGAATGGCGCTTCGGCGCGCACCAGCGGCACGGCCTGACGTTGCATGTTCGAGCCCATCAGAGCGCGGTTGGCGTCGTCGTTTTCCAGGAACGGGATGAGAGCCGCGGCGACCGAAACGAGCTGCTTCGGCGACACGTCCATCAGATCCACGTTTTCACGCGGGGCCATCATCACCTCGCCGGCATGACGGCAGATCACGAATTCTTCCGTGAACTGGCCACTGGCGTCGAGTTCGGCGTTCGCCTGAGCGACGTAGTGCTTGGCTTCTTCCATCGCCGACAGATAGACGACGTCCTGGCTGACCTTGCCGTCGATGATCTTGCGGTACGGGCTTTCGATGAAGCCGTACTTGTTCACGCGGGCAAAAGTCGCGAGCGAATTGATCAGACCGATATTCGGGCCTTCCGGCGTCTCGATCGGGCAGATGCGGCCGTAATGCGTCGGGTGAACGTCGCGAACTTCAAAGCCGGCGCGCTCACGCGTCAGACCGCCGGGTCCAAGCGCCGAAAGACGACGCTTATGCGTGATTTCCGACAGCGGGTTCGTCTGATCCATGAACTGCGAAAGCTGCGAGGAACCGAAGAACTCGCGCACTGCGGCGGCAGCCGGCTTGGCGTTGATCAGGTCCTGCGGCATCACCGTGTCGATCTCGATCGAGGACATACGCTCCTTGATCGCGCGCTCCATGCGAAGCAGGCCGACGCGGTACTGGTTCTCCATCAGTTCGCCGACCGAACGCACACGGCGGTTGCCGAGATTGTCGATGTCGTCGATCTCGCCCTTGCCGTCGCGCAGTTCGACGAGCGTCTTGACAACAGCGAGGATGTCGTCCTTGCGCAGAACGCGCACGGTATCCTCGGCGTCGAGTTCCAGACGCATGTTCATCTTGACGCGGCCGACGGCCGAAAGATCGTAGCGCTCCGCATCGAAGAACAGCGAATTGAACATCGCCTCGGCGGTGTCGATTGTCGGCGGCTCGCCCGGACGCATGACGCGGTAGATGTCGAACAGCGCGTCCTGGCGGCTCTCGTTCTTGTCGACCGCGAGCGTGTTGCGGATATACGCGCCGACATTGACGTGATCGATGTCGAGAACGCTGATCTCGTCATGGCCGAGCTTCAACAGCTCGATCAGATTGCCCTTGCGCTCGCCCGACTTGGCGTCGACCGTCAATTCCAGCTCGTCGCCGGCTTCGAGATAGATCTCGCCCGTCTCCGGGTTGACGATGTCCTCGGCCAGATAGTTGCCGACGAGATCGTCTTCCGTGGCCTTGAGATATTTCAGGCCCTTCTCGGTGAGCTGCTTGGCCTGACGCGCCGTGATCTTCTTGCCGGCCTCGACGACGACTTCACCGGTGTCAGCGTCGACAAGATCAGTGACGGCCTTCATGCCGCGGAAACGCTCGGCCGAGAACGGAATGCGCCAGTGGTCGCCCGCATTCTCGAAAATGATCTTGTTGTAGAAGGTCGAGAGGATTTCCTCGCCGTCCATGCCGAGCGCCATCAAGAGCGACGTCGCCGGAATCTTGCGGCGACGGTCGATGCGCGCATGCACGACGTCCTTGGAATCGAACTCGATGTCGAGCCACGAGCCACGATAGGGAATGACGCGCGCGGCGAACAGGAGCTTGCCCGACGAATGCGACTTGCCCTTGTCGTGATCGAAGAAGACGCCCGGCGAACGGTGCATCTGCGAGACGATAACGCGCTCGGTACCGTTGACGATGAAGGTGCCGTTCGACGTCATCAGGGGCATATCGCCCATGTAGACGTCCTGCTCCTTGATGTCCTTGATCGACTTCGAACCCGTATCCTCGTCGATATCGAACACGATCAGACGAAGCGTGACCTTGAGCGGCGCTGCGAAGGTCAGGTCGCGCTGCCGGCACTCGTCCACGTCGAACTTGGGTGCTTCGAACTCATACTTGACGAATTCCAGCATCGCCGTTCCGGCAAAATCCTGGATCGGGAACACCGACTTGAAAACCGCCTGAAGTCCCTCTTCCGGACGCCCGCCCTTGGGCTCCTTCACCATGAGGAACTGATCATAGGATGCCTTTTGAACCTCGATCAGGTTCGGCATCTCCGCAACTTCCGGAATGTTTCCGAAGAACTTGCGTACGCGCCTGCGACCATTGAACGTCTGGGTCTGGGCCATCGTCGCTCCTTGCTGCCTTTTGGCTAACTCTGCCAATCATCTGCCGCGCGTTAACGCGGCCTAACCGTCAAAACGGGTAAAAACCCGTTTCCTGAAAGCCGTTTCCGGCCCACAGGAAAGAGGTTTTTCACATCCGCTTTTCCCAGTGGGACCAGCGGGCGACATGAAGCCGCCCGCCGAAAACCCAAAGGGCTTACTTGAGCTCGACCTTGGCGCCTGCCTTTTCGAGCTGTTCCTTGACCTTGCCGGCCTCGTCCTTCGACACGCCTTCCTTGACGGGCTTCGGAGCGCCTTCGACGAGGTCCTTGGCTTCCTTGAGGCCGAGACCCGTGATCGCACGGACTTCCTTGATGACGTTGATCTTGTTGGCACCGGCGTCGGTGAGAACAACGTCGAACTCGGTCTTCTCTTCCTCTGCGGCGGCGGCACCACCAGCAGCGCCACCGGCAGCCGCGACGGCAACCGGAGCAGCGGCGGAAACGCCCCACTTCTCTTCGAGCATCTTCGAAAGCTCAGCCGCCTCGAGGACGGTCAGGCTCGACAGGTCTTCAACGATCTTTGCGAGATCAGCCATTTTTTCAGTTCCTTATAAAAGTTCGAATGTGTGTTGGTATTTTGACAGCGAAGAACAGCCTTAGGCGTTCTCGTCCTTCCGGGCGTAGGCGCCGAACACCCGGGCGAGCTGACCCGCCGGTGCGTTGACGACCTGTGCAATCCGGGTTGCCGGGGTCTGAACCATACCGACAATCTTGGCCCGGAGCTCGTCGAGCGACGGAAGCGAGGCAAGAGCCTTCACCTTGTCGGCGTCGAGTGCGGTCTCGCCCATGGCTCCGCCGATGATGACAAGCTTGTCATTCGTCTTGGCGAAGTCGGACGCGACCTTGGGGGCCACAACCGGATCGTCCGAATACGCAATCAGGGTCTGTCCCTTGAACAGCACCTGAATTTCTTCGGACGGCGTACCCTGAAGAGCGATCTTGGCAAGACGGTTCTTCGCGACCTTTACCGTGCCGCCAGCTTCGCGCATCTTGGAACGAAGATCGTTCATCTGCGCGACGGTGAGGCCGGCGTAGTGGGCCACAACGACTGAACCCGTGCTTGCAAACACATCGTTCAGGCCTGTGACGAATTCGCGTTTTTCCGCTCTTTCCACTGCCTATCTCCAATTGACAGCCGTCTTGCGACGACTATCGGGTTGCCTTTGCCGCACGGGCTTTCCTTAAAAGGATCGCCCGAACGACGTTCGAGGATCCTGCCCCCTTTTCTCCAGACCGGCGAAGCCGGCTTGACAGACAAAAGGCACACACGGTTCGAACCTTTCTTGCGGGATCAACCCGCCAAAAAGCCTCTCACCCGTCTCATGCAGACCCTTAAGAATTAAGGCTTCTTCAAAAGAACAAGCCGCCTGCAATCTCGGACAGGATTTCCAGGGATTTCTCCCCGGATATCCGGGCCCCGTGAGGCCCGGAATTCTTCAAAATCCGCGCTTGTTAAGCTGCGGGCGCCGTCACGGACGACGGGTCGAGCTTGACGCCCGGGCCCATGGTCGAGGACAGCGCGACCTTCTTGACGTAGTTGCCCTTGGCACCCGTCGGCTTGGCCTTGATGACCGCATCGGCGAATGCGCGGACGTTTTCTTCGAGCGCCTTGGCGTCGAACGAAGCCTTGCCGACGCCGGCGTGAACGATACCCGCCTTCTCGACGCGGAACTCGACGGCACCGCCCTTCGAAGCCTTGACGGCTGCGGCGACGTCCGGCGTAACCGTGCCGACCTTCGGGTTCGGCATCATGCCGCGCGGGCCGAGCACCTTACCGAGACGACCGACGAGCGGCATCATGTCCGGCGTCGCGATGCAGCGGTCGAAATCGATTTCGCCCTTCTGCACCGTCTCGACCAAATCTTCCGCGCCAACGATGTCGGCACCGGCAGCCTTGGCTTCCTCAGCCTTGTCGCCACGCGCGAAGACGGCGACGCGAACGTCGCGGCCCGTGCCGTTCGGCAGGTTGACGACGCCGCGGACCATCTGGTCAGCGTGGCGCGGATCGACGCCGAGATTCATTGCGATCTCGATCGTCTCGTCAAACTTGGCGGTTGCGCGGTCCTTGAGGAGCGAAATAGCTTCCGAAAGGCCGTACTGCTTGTCCACGTCGACGCCTTCACGCGCCTTGGTGATACGCTTTGCTGCTTTCGTCGCCATGATCAGCCCACCACTTCCAGGCCCATGGAACGGGCGGAGCCCTCGACCATGCGCATTGCAGCCTCAACGTCGTTGGCGTTGAGATCCTTCATCTTGGCTTCGGCGATCTCACGGACCTTGTCGCGCGAAATCTTGCCGGCAACCGACTTGCCCGGCTCCTTGGAGCCCGACTTCAGGTTGATCGCCTTCTTCAGGAAGTAGGACACCGGCGGCGTCTTCATCGCGAAGGTGAAGGATTTGTCCTGATAATAGGTGATCACGACGGGGATGGGCGAACCCTTCTCCATCTCCTGGCTCTGCGCGTTGAACGCCTTGCAGAATTCCATGATGTTGATGCCACGCTGACCAAGCGCAGGACCGATCGGGGGCGACGGAGTCGCGGACCCGGCGGGAACCTGAAGCTTGAGCTGGCCTGCAATTTTCTTAGCCATTACTCGTCTGCCTTCGTTTTACAGCTGCCGGCCAATACCGGCGGTTCTTGCAGATCGGTGGTACGGATTTCGACAGCCGGCCAGGCCGCCTCACCTTCCACCTGCGACGGACCGCTTTTGGCGATCCGGCTCCGATCAGACCTTCTCGACCTGACCGAATTCGAGATCGACGGGCACAGCACGCCCGAAGATCGAAACTTCCACCTTGAGGCGCGAACGCTCCTCTTCCACTTCCTGCACCGTTCCGTTGAACGATGCGAACGGACCATCCGAAACGCGAACGGCCTCGCCGATCTCGAAAGTGACCGACGGCTTCGGACGCTCGACGCCTTCCTGCACCTGATGCAGGATGCGGTTCGCCTCGGCTTCGGAGATCGGGACCGGCTTGGCCGTCGTGCGATCTTCACCAAGGAAACCCGTCACGCGCGGCGTATTCTTCACGAGGCTGATGACAGCGTCCGTCAGGTTCGCCTTCATCAGGACATAACCGGGGAAGAACTTACGCTCGGCATCGACCTTCTTGCCACGGCGGATTTCGACGACCTTTTCGGTCGGAACGACGATTTGCTCGATCTTATCCGACAGGCCCTTTTGCTTGGCCTTGTGCTCGATATCCTCGGCGACCTTCTTTTCGAAGTTCGAGTAAGCGTGGACGATGTACCACCGCGCAGTCATTCTAATGGCTCTCCGTATTGGCAGGTCAGCGAGCGATCCCGAGGATCAGTTCGATACCCCACGCCATGAGCTGGTCGGCGGCGAAAAAGAAGACGGCAGCAAGAGCCGCAAAAACCAAAACCATGACGGTCGAGATCAAGGTCTCGCGCCGCGTCGGCCACGTCACCTTGGACGTTTCCGTCCGAACCTGTTGCAGGAAGGTGAATGGGTTGGTTGTCTTGGACGCCATCTGCCGCTCATTTTCTTTTGCGGTCCAGCACATGGAGAAAGCCCCCAGCGCCGTCCCATTATATCGAACAGTCAGGCCGCCGCCCCCGTGCGCCGGCCAACTTCGGAACCGCGAAACGAATCGATGAAAGTGCTTCGTCCATGCAATTCAGGCGCGTAAAGCCGTTTTCCGGCTCCACGCACCGCGTGTTCGTCGGGCGTAGATAGAGGCGAATGCACGATGATGCAAGCGCTTTGTTACACAATGTAGTGGGAAACTGGCAGGGGCAGCAGGGCTTGAACCCGCGACCTGCGGTTTTGGAGACCGCCGCTCTACCAACTGAGCTATACCCCTTCAGGTGCGTGGCTTCTCCCACAAGTGCCGGCGCATTTCAAGCATTCGATGCACCAATCCCTGCATTTTACGCTGGACGATTCGGGCAACGCAACGTCACCTCAATGCGCTTGCCGAAACGAAATCGGGCGACCCGAAGGCCGCCCGTTATCAAAGTGAGTCGCGACGCTCGATTACTCCGGTAATCGAAGCGACGATACCGGCGCCGCAGGCAAAGCGCTTGCGCCCTTTGCCCATTTTATTGCGTCGGTAGCTTTCGGCCTCGACGTTCGATTACTCGGTAATCGAAGCGACGATGCCGGCGCCGACGGTGCGGCCGCCTTCGCGGATGGCGAAGCGCAGCTTCTCTTCCATCGCGATCGGAACGATCAGTTCCACGTCGACCGTGATGTTGTCGCCCGGCATAACCATCTCCGTGCCTTCCGGCAGCGTCACGATGCCCGTCACGTCCGTCGTGCGGAAGTAGAACTGCGGACGGTAGTTCGTGAAGAACGGCGTATGACGGCCACCTTCTTCCTTCGTCAGGATGTAGGCTTCGGCAACGAACTTCTTGTGCGGCTTCACCGAACCCGGCTTGCACAGAACCTGACCGCGCTCGACGCCCTCACGATCCACACCGCGGATCAGCGCGCCGATGTTGTCGCCGGCCTGGCCCTGGTCCAGAAGCTTGCGGAACATCTCGACGCCCGTAACCGTCGTCTTCTTGGTGTCGCGGATGCCGACGATCTCGACTTCCTCGCCAACCTTGACGATGCCGCGCTCGACGCGGCCGGTCACGACCGTGCCACGGCCCGAGATCGAGAACACGTCTTCGATCGGCATCAGGAACGGCTGGTCGATCGGACGCTCAGGCGTCGGGATGTAGGCGTCGACTTCGGCCATCAGCTTGCGGATCGCGTCCTCGCCGATTTCCTTGTTCGAATCTTCAAGAGCGGCCAGCGCCGAACCCTTGACGATCGGAATGTCGTCGCCCGGGAAGTCGTACATCGACAGAAGCTCGCGCACTTCCAGCTCGACCAGTTCGAGAAGCTCGGCGTCGTCGACCTGATCGACCTTGTTCAGGAACACCACGACAGCCGGCACACCGACCTGACGGGCGAGCAGGATGTGCTCACGCGTCTGCGGCATCGGGCCGTCAGCGGCCGAACACACCAGGATCGCGCCGTCCATCTGCGCGGCACCCGTGATCATGTTCTTCACATAGTCGGCGTGGCCGGGGCAGTCGACGTGTGCATAGTGACGGTTTTCCGTCTCGTACTCGACATGCGCCGTCGAAATCGTGATGCCGCGCGCCTTTTCTTCCGGAGCCGCGTCGATCTGGTCATACGCGCGGAACTCACCGAAGTACTTCGTGATCGCAGCCGTCAGCGACGTCTTGCCATGGTCAACATGGCCAATCGTGCCAATGTTCACATGCGGCTTGTTACGCTCAAATTTACCCTTCGCCATAGTCAGTCTTCCCTTGGGCGCCTTGTATGCGGTTCGGTTAAAAGATGCGGGGGCGATAACGAGTGCGGGGCAAAAACACAAGAGTTTTATTGCCCGCCGGTCGCAGCGGCAGAACACCGCGCCCCCCATTGGATTGCATTCAGATAGGATCAGTTGGCGCCTTGTGCCAGAATATCTTCGGCAAGCGCGATGGCCGTGCGCCGGTCAGCTTCCGGCGCGAGCGCGAACGCCTCTTCCTGCATGTTACGAATCCAGCCCTGATCGGAGGGCGAGGCGCGATGAAGCGCCGCCGTCATCATGGCCAGACCGCGCACGACGCGGCCGCTGCGGAACAACAAATCGCCGAGCGTGGCTTCGGCTCCGACATGGCCCTTCTCGGCCGCAAGCTGCAGCCAGCGCGCCGCCTGCTGGACATTGGCTTTGAAGCCTTCGCCGCCGAGGAACATGCGGCCGATCTCGTATTGCGCGTCGGGATGGCGATAGGACGCTGCCGCACGCATGTAATATTCCTGCGCGGCCATCGGGTTGGCCGCGACTGGCGAACCTGGAATGCCGCGCCGCAGATAGCCTGCAACCGCGACCAGCGCGTCAGCGACGTAAGAATCGTCCGGGCCGCCCGGTTCGACTTCCTGCTGCACGATCGCCTGATAGAAACGAAACGCCTCGTAGTCGTTCTGCGTGACGCCGTCGCCCTGCGCATACATCGTCGCCAGCTTCCAGCTCGCACCGATCTGGCCGTTTTCGGCCGCATAGCGATAGGCTTCGACGGCCTCATCCTTGTCACCGGCCTTGTAAGCCGAAAAGCCGAAGCGGAAAACGGCCCAGGGGCTGCGCTTTTCGCCGCTCTCGGCCTGCGCCATCTGGTCGTCCAGCGCATGCGCGGCAGATGCGCTCGCGAACACGCCGCCCGCGAGGGAACAAACCACCAGACCTGCCCTGCAAAGATCAGATGTCCGCATAGCAATGCGCTTCTTTGGCCCCGCCGGGATGAGTCACGGCGCCGTTCAGCGCCGAACCCACCGTCTGGGCATATTTCCAGATTGCGCCCGACTGGTAATCCGTCGTGCGCGGTTTCCATGCCTTGCGGCGTTCTTCGAGGTCTTCTTCGGACAGATCGACCGACATGTCGCCGACGGTCGCGTCGATGGTGATCATGTCGCCGTCGCGCAAAAGGCCGATCGGGCCGCCGACTGCCGCCTCCGGCCCGACATGGCCGATGCAGAACCCGCGCGTCGCGCCGGAAAACCGGCCATCGGTGATCAAGGCGACCTTGTCACCCATGCCCTGCCCGTAGAGCGCGGCCGTGGTCGACAGCATCTCGCGCATGCCTGGCCCGCCTTTCGGCCCCTCGTAACGGATGACGAGCACTTCGCCCTCGCGGTAGCCGCGCGCGGTCACTGCCTCAAAGCACTCTTCTTCGGAATCGAAGCAGCGCGCGGGTCCGGTGAATTTGAGGTTCTTCATGCCAGCCACCTTCACGATCGCTCCTTCGGGCGCCAGATTGCCGTTGAGGCCAACGACGCCGCCAGTGACCGTGATCGGCCGGTTTGCCGGGCGGACGACGTCCTGCTCGTCGTTCCAGCGAACATTCTCCATATTTTCGGCAACAGTACGGCCAGTCACCGTCAGGCAGTCGCCGTGGAGGTAGCCGTGCTCAAGCATGGTCTTCATGAGAAGTGGGATGCCGCCGGCCTCGAACATGTCCTTGGCGACATATTTTCCGCCCGGTTTAAGGTCGGCGATGTAAGGCGTCTTCTCGAAGATGCGGGCGACGTCGAAGAGGTCGAACTCGATGCCGACCTCATGCGCGATCGCGGGCAGATGCAGGGCCGCATTCGTCGACCCGCCCGTGGCCGAGACTACGGCTGCCGCGTTTTCCAGCGCCTTCAAGGTGACGATATCGCGCGGGCGAATGTTCTTCGCGACCAGTTCCATGATCTTTTCGCCGGAGGCGTAGTTGAACCGATCGCGCATCTCGTATGGCGCGGGCGCGCCGCAGGAATAGGGCAGCGCAAGGCCGATCGCCTCGGCGACCGTCGCCATCGTGTTGGCCGTGAACTGCGCGCCGCAGGAACCGGCGGACGGACACGCGGCCTGCTCGACTTCCAGCAGATTCTCGTCGGAAATCGTGCCGACCGAGTGCTGGCCGACAGCCTCGAACACATCCTGAACCGTGATCTGGCGACCGCGCCAGGAACCCGGCAGGATCGAACCGCCGTAAATGAAGATCGACGGCACGTTGAGGCGCACCATGGCCATCATCATGCCCGGCAGCGACTTGTCGCAGCCGGCAAGACCGACAAGCGCGTCATAGCAATGGCCGCGCATCGTCAGTTCGACACTGTCGGCGATCACGTCGCGCGAAACGAGCGAGGCCTTCATGCCCTGATGGCCCATCGCGATGCCGTCCGTCACGGTGATGGTGCAGAACTCGCGCGGTGTGCCGTTTGCCGAAGCGACGCCCTTTTTCACCACCTGCGCCTGCCGCATCAGCGAAATGTTGCAGGGCGCGGCCTCGTTCCAGCAGGACGCGACGCCGACCAGTGGCTGGGCGATCTCTTCGGCCGACAGGCCCATGGCATAAAGATAGGAGCGATGAGGCGCACGCGCCGGGCCCACGGTGACGTGGCGGCTGGGCAGGTTTGCCTTGGAAATCGCTTTGGCGTCCATCTCGATCCCGGCAGCCCTGGGCGGGCCGCTTGTTATGTGCCGTTCGCGGGCGGAAACCCTGCGGACCGGCTTATGCTTTCGACCTGCGCCCGGTTTATGGCCGGAAGTGGGCACAGCTTTTCAGCCGGTCATGTATACAGGTATCGAGTTGAAAGAGTGTTGCACCAAAAACACAAATCGCGCCTCGAGGGGCGCGATTTGATTGAATAACGATTCATTAGGCCTATTTGGCGCGCTCGCCGTCGTCTGCCCGTTCCTTTGCAGCCAGATGTTCGGGGGTTTCCTCGTCCTCCCCTTCCTTGATCATTATGGAAAGCAGGACCGATCCCAGGATCAACAGAGCAACGACGCCAAGCGACAGCTCGGACGGCAGCTTGTACCAGTGCTGGATGATCATCTTCGCACCGACGAAAATGAGTACCAGCGACAGGCCGTGCTTGAGGAAGCGAAACTCGCGCATCATGCCCGAAAGGACGAAGAACAGCGCACGAAGCCCCAGGATCGCGAACACGTTCGACGAAAAGACGATGAACGGATCGTTCGAGATCGCAAGGACGGCCGGGATCGAGTCGACCGCGAAAACAAGGTCTGTCACTTCCACCGTGACCAGCACGAGGAAAAGCGGCGTCATGAACAGAAGGCCGTTTCGCCGGACGAGGAATTTCGAGCCCTCGTATTCTTCCGTGACGCGCCCGGTCGAACGCAGCCATTTGACGACGCGGCTATTGCCGGGATCGGCCATGTCGCCGTCCGACATCATCATCTTGTAACCAGAAACGATGAGGACGACGCCAAGCAGCGCGCCGATCCACCAGAACTGGTCGACGAGATGCACACCCGGCACGATCAGCGACAGGCGCATGACGATGGCGCCGACGATGCCGTAAAAAAGCACGCGATACTGCGCCTCAGCGGGCACCTTGAAGTAGGCGAAGATCAACGCGATGACGAAGATGTTGTCGAGCGAAAGCGCCTGCTCGACGAGATAGCCGGTGAGGAATTCGGAGCCACGCTGGCGGCCCTCGAAATAGAAAATGGATGCCGCGAACAGCATTGCCAGCGACACATAACCGCCGACGGTCAAAAGTGCTTCGCGGGTGGTGATCACCCGGTCCTTGCGGTGGAGAACGAACAGGTCGAAGAAAAGGATTGCGGCGACGAACGCCAGGAACCCGGGCCAGAGCCAAGCATGATCAAACATGGTTTTGATGTGTGGTAGCGCGGCGTTAGCGCAGCGTCGATCGGTCCGACATCGCAGGCGACGCCTCGCCTGCCAGAGGGGCCCGGCCCGTGTGACTGCGACAAAATGCTCCTCGCAAGTGGCATTTGCAAGATGCGCGAACCCCGAAATTCACACATTGCGCAACGCGTGTGTGACGCAGCGTTATATCAATGCGAAACGGGCGCAGAATGACTGCGCCCGTTCGATGTTCATTCAAGCTGCGGTCAAACCGCCGAGGCTTACCAGTTGATGCGATAGCCGAGTGAAACGCCTGTCGCCCAGTCGCTGCCGACAGCCTGATTTTCAGGATGGAACGGCGCGTCGACCGATGCCAGATAGCTGACGCCGACGCCGGCGCGCAGTTCGCCGCCGAATTGATCGCGGAGCGATCCGCCGACGCTGAAGGTCCAGCTATCGCCGATCAGATCCCAGCCGGTCGCCACACCACGATCGTAGGTGACGCTGGCGACGCCATTCATCTGCTCGTTGAAGGCATGCCCGATACCGCCGGTCACGGTCCAGCCGTCACGCCAGTTGTAGATATCATTGGACGTGATCAAGCCTGGAACCTGAACGATCAGGGCTTCCTGAACGCTCCAGTCGGTCCACTTGACCGAACCGAAAGCAAGCCAGCCCGGCGCAATACCGCTTTGCAGCTTCAGTTCGACGCTTTGCGGAAGATTACCGAGTCCGAGCGCCGGAGCAGCCAATGGTCCGAAAGGCGTCTGGATGGTGAACTCGCCGTCGGCGCCGTAAGACGTTGCCGAGCGGTACATCAACTGGCCGCGTAAGGCGATCTCGGGAATGTCATAGCCAACGCCGATGCGGTAGCCCTGGTCCGTGCCCTCCAGCGTCAGTCCGGCATTCAAGGTGCCCGGCGCGCCCGGTATAAGCAGACCCGTCGGGACAAGCTGCGTGCGCGAATAGTCGAACTTTTCGTGGAAGACACCGCCGAGCAGGTAGAGCTTGCCCGGACCGGCATCGAAACGAAGCGCGCAGGTCAAGGCGAATTCGTCGACGTCGAACTGCTCGGTCAACTTGCCGGGCGTCACGCGCCCTTCATAGTTCACGTCCGCGCCGTAGGGCTGCGTATATGTGCCCGCGCAGCCAAGAGCATCGAACGGCTGCAACTTCATTGCCAGTGACGGAACGGCATAGCTCTCGGTGAACCGGTGTCCCACCAGCGCCGGATCATTATGGCGCGTGAAGCTGCGCTGCGGCGACACGATCGTGATGCCCGTGCGCATCGTGAAATTGCCCGGCTCGTAGAGCACGTCCGTGTCCGCGTTGCCGCGCGAAAAGCCGCCGGCCTGCGCAGTTGCGACCGATGCGGCAAGCACCGTGCCAGCGAGCATAATTTTGGTGAAACCTGTCATGATACGGGCACCCTCCCCCAACAAGAAACTGTGATCGGACAGTGCCTGAATTCACTTTCGAGGGGATGAAGACGTAAGCGTCAATCGGCACGGAAAGACCGATCCAATTCAATACGATGGGGGAAAAACAGCCGATTTTTAGGAACTGCCTGTCGGAGACTTGAATAAAATCAAGGAGTTCACAGCACCGTCACTTCAATGACACATTGCTCAAAAATGCATCAGGGGATGCAACCATCCGCGTCCGCCCGAAAACGGACGCGTCGGTTTAAGCCGCGGCTGGATGCGAATCGCCGTTCAGACGGCGTCTCGCAACCGAACGAGAGCTACCTCGAGCCGTGAACGCGACTCGTTGAATTCAGCGAGTTTTTCCCGTTCGGCCGCAACGATCTCGTCCGGTGCGTTGGCAACGAATTTTTCGTTTGAGAGCTTCTTTTCGATCCGCTGCGCTTCACCTTCCAGCTTGGCAATCTCCTTCGATAGCCGCGCTTCCTCGGCCTTCAGGTCGATGAGGTCGCCCAGCGGCAAACAGACGGTCGCTTCGCCAACGACGATCTGGGCCGCACCTTTGGGAGCTTCGCCTGCAAAGCCGACATCGCCGATCCGCGCCAATCGTCGAATCGCCGGGTCGTGGCGGCCGACGCGCTCACGCGTGGTCGCATTGCCTCCGACGATCACGAGCGGAGCGATCGCCGCCGGCGGCACGTTCATTTCCGAACGAACCGAGCGGATACCCGACACGATGTCGATCAGCCAGTTGATCTCGGCCGCCGCATCCGCGTCATCGAAATCAGGTGCGGGCCATTCGGCGTGGCACAGGAGCGTGTCGCGTGTTCTGCCCTCGCCGGCCGTGTGCGCCCACAATTCCTCCGTCATGTACGGCATGAAGGGGTGCAGCAGCTTGTAGGTCTCCGACAGGACGTAGGCCGCCACCTTTCGGCTCTCAGCCTTGGCGGCTTCATCTTCGCCCATGAAGACGGGCTTCAAAAGCTCCAGATACCAGTCGCAGACCTGATTCCAGACGAAACGGTATGCAGCAGCCGACGCCTCGTTGAAGCGATAGGACGTAACCCCCTCGGTTACGGCGTCGGTGGCGCGTGTAAGTTCCGTCAAAATCCAGCGGTTGACAGTCAGCTTCGCGTCGTTAGGTGCGAAATCGGGATCAAGCGCTGCGCCGTTCATTTCGGCAAAGCGGGTCGCGTTCCAGAGCTTGGTGCCGAAATTGCGATAGCCTGCCACACGCGCCGGATCGAGCCTGACGTCACGGCCTTGCGCCGCCATGATCGCCAGCGTGAAGCGAAGCGCGTCCGCGCCGTACTCGTCGATGAGGTCGAGCGGGTCGATGACATTGCCCTTCGACTTCGACATCTTCGCGCCATTCTTGTCGCGAACCAGCGCATGGACGTAGACCGTATGGAACGGCTCCTTGTCCATGAAATGGAGACCCATCATCATCATTCGGGCGACCCAGAAGAAAATGATGTCGAAGCCGGTGACCAGAACGTCGGTCTGGTAGTAGGTCTTCAGTTCCGGCGTCTTGTCCGGCCAGCCGAGCGTGGAAAACGGCCAGAGTGCGGACGAAAACCACGTATCGAGCACGTCCTCGTCGCGGGTGAGAATGTCACCCGGCTGGTAATTCTGCAGCTTCTCCTCGACCCATGCCTTCCACGGCCCTTCGTGGGCGATGTAGTGCTGGATGGCGGCTTCGAGCGCCAGTTCCTCATCCTTTTCGACGAAGACGGTGCCGTCCGGCCCGTACCAGGCCGGGATCTGATGGCCCCACCAAAGCTGGCGCGAGATCGTCCAGGGCTGGATATTCTCCATCCACTCGAAATAGGTTTTTTCCCAGTTCTTGGGGACGAAGTTCGTGCGGCCCTCGCGCACGGATTCGATCGCCGGCTTCGCCAGTGTCGCGGCATCGGCAAACCACTGGTCCGTCAGCATCGGCTCGATGACGACGCCCGACCGGTCACCGAAGGGTTGCGTGATCTTCCTGGCTTCGACCAGCGGAACGGCATTGCCCTCCGCATCCGTCGTCATGACGGCGAGCCCATCTGCGTTGATCTGCGCGACGATGCGCTCACGCGCCTCGTAACGGTCGAGCCCGCGATATTCGTCGGGAACGAGGTTGATCTCGTCTACTGTCGTCTCGTCCGGCAAATGGCCCGAGCGAACGATTTCAGCCGCCTGCGCCGCGCAGGTTGCATAATCCTCGCCATCGTCGCGCATCGCCGCCGACAGGCTCATCAGACGGTAGAGCGGAATATGATTGCGCTTGGCGACCTGATAGTCGTTGAAGTCGTGCGCGCCGGTGATCTTGACCGCGCCCGAGCCGAATTCCGGGTCCGGATATTCGTCGGTGATGATCGGGATCAGGCGGCGGTGTTCTTTCGGACCGACCGGAATTTCGCACAATTTGCCGACGATCGGCGCATAGCGCTCATCGGACGGATGGACGGCGACCGCACCGTCGCCGAGCATCGTCTCGGGCCGCGTCGTGGCGATCGAAATATAGTCGCGCGTCTCCCGCAGGATGACGTTTCCGTCCGCATCCTTCTCGACATATTCATAGGTCTCGCCGCCGGCCAACGGGTATTTGAAATGCCACATATGGCCGTCGACGTCTCGGTTCTCGACTTCCAGATCGGAAATCGCCGTCTCGAATTTCGGGTCCCAGTTGACCAGTCGCTTGCCGCGATAGATCAGCCCTTCCTTGTAGAGCGTGACGAAGACCTCGATGACGGCCTTAGACAGGCCCTCATCCATGGTGAAGCGTTCGCGCGACCAGTCGCAGGATGCGCCGAGGCGCTTCAACTGGTTCATGATGGAGCCGCCCGACTGCTCCTTCCACGCCCAGACGCGATCGATGAAGTCGTCGCGGCTCATGTCGCGGCGCGACAAGCCACTCTCCGCCAGTTGCCGTTCGACCACCATCTGCGTGGCGATACCGGCGTGATCCATGCCCGGCTGCCAAAGCACGTTCTTGCCACGCATCCGTTCGAAGCGGACGAGAATATCCTGCAACGTGTTGTTCAGCGCATGCCCCATATGGAGCGAGCCGGTCACGTTGGGCGGCGGAATGACGATGGTGAAGGCTTCGGCGCCCGGCTTCGATCCGGCGCCGGCGCGAAAGGCGTCTTCCTCCTCCCAGCGGCTGGCGATCTTCGGCTCGACGGCCTTGGCGTCGTAGGTCTTTTCAAGCATGGGGATTTGTCCGCTCGTTCAGGCGTTTCGTGCGGACGGGTAAACCGGAAGGCCCCGGTCAAGTCAACTGCGCGACGGGTCGCCGCGCACTTGCCAAAATAGGTTTAGCGGGAGCCAGCCCGTGCCACACGCTCGATTTCCTCACGCACGAGCCGCTCGACCAGCGTGGGAAGATTGTCGTCCAGCCAATCCTGAAGCATCGGACGCAGCATTTCTTCGGCCATTTCGTCGAAGCTCTTGCGCCGGCTCGCTGCAAAGGCATCGGAGAGTTCGCCAAACGCCGCAGCCACCTGACGACCAGTCGTTTCCGAAACGAGCGGGGCGTGAGCCGCGGCTCTTTCCAATTCGGCCTCTTCGGCATCGTCCAATGTCGATGTCGCCTGCTCGTCCAGTCCCTGATCGAGCGCTGCCTGCAATTCCTCGAAATCCGCAGCGAAATCATCGGGCAAGTCGAACTGGTCGTCGCCGTCCTGCAAGCCGGAAAAGCTCGACGTCTCCTCGTCGGACACGACGTCATGATTTTCCGCCGCATCTGCTTCTGCCGGATGGTCGCCCCGCTCTTCGACGGGCGCGGGCCGGCGGAAGGAGACGACATCGGAATTGGCGGGCTCGAGCACCGGCGGCGCGATCTCGCCCGCCGTCAAATCTGCATCGCCATCGAACGCGGCTGGCTTCTTTCCCGTGTCGCTGTCTTCGATGATCCGCCGGATCGATGCGAGGATTTCCTCCATGGAGGGTTCGCGCTGCGCGGAAGAAGCCTGTGCCATTGATGTGCCCCGTGCCTTTCGGCTGAACCGACGTCGCCGAGAATCAGGCGACGAATCAACGATAGATTAGCGAGAAGCCCCGGGAGAGAGAATCCCCCGAGGCTTCGGCAATTCGCTTTACACAGCTTTGATTCGCCGGAATTTACCGGCCGTCGGGCGTTCTCGTGCCGTGCCACTTATCTTTGACGGCATCGTAATGCTCTTCCGGACGGTGCAGCGTGACGCCGAGGCCAAGATTGCTGGCGGTCAGACGGCCCGTTGCCGACAAGATCGCGTAGCTGGCAACGACGACGTCGCGCTCGGCGCTCGCCTGATTGATCTGGGCGTTGATCACATCGGCCTGCGCATTAAGCACGTCCAGCGTCGTGCGCTGACCGACATTGCGCTCTTCCGTCACGCCGTTCAACGCAAGCTGAGCGGCGGAGACGAGCTGGCGATTGGCATCCACGGCCTCACGCGAGGCAATATATTGCGTCCAGGCAGCCGTCACCGCCTGCCGCACCTGATCGCGCGTGACATCGACCTCGATGCGGGCCTGACCGAGTTCTTCCTTCGACAGACGCACCTGACCCGAAGTGCGCCCACCCTGATAGATTGGAATGGTCAGGTTGACGCCGACATTGGCCGAATTCGTGGTGGAGGAGCCTCCGCCCAGATCGACGCCCGGAAGATCGGGGATCGCCCCGCCGCCGCCGCTACCGCCATCACGATAGGTCGTGGAAACACCTGCCGACGCGGACAGCGAAGGAAGCAAGGCACCTTCAGCCGCCTTGACCGAAAAACCGGCCGCATCCACCAGATGCTGCGTGGCGAGGATCGCCGGATGCTGCCCCGCCGCAATCGTATAGGCCGCCTCGACGCCGCCCGGCAGGAGATTTGCGAGCGGGCTGGCTGCAGAAAGCGAATTCGGATCTTCGCCGACGATCTGGCGATAAAGCGCGGCGCTGGCCTGCGCCTGTGCGCGGGCGGCAGCAAGCTGCGCGATTGCCGAAGCCCGGCTCGCATCGGCCTGTGCGACGTCCGTGCGCGTGCCCTCGCCCACTTCGAAGCGGGAATTGGCCGCGCGAACCTGCTCACCGAGTTGCGCGAGATTTCGTTCCTGGAATACCGCGATCTGCCGATCGCGGATCACGTCCATATAGGCGCTGGCCGCGTTGAACAGGATATTCTGTTCGGTGTTCTTCAGGCTCTGCTGGGCGGCCCTGACACGCGCCTCGGCAGCGCTGACGTTGTTCGAGGTCTGGAATCCGTCGAACAGGGATTGCTGGATCGATACGCCGAAGGAGCCGGTGAAAATCTCATTGCCGGACTGGGTCTGGTAATTGATCTGCCCTTGAGCGCCGACGGTCGGCCGCCAGCCGGACTTTGCGATTGGCACCGTCTCGTCGGTAACGCGGACACCGGCGCGCGCCGAATTCAGGCTGGCATTGTTCTCATAGGCCTTGGAGAGCGCGCCGAGGATCGTCTCGGCCCCAGCCGGCACGGCAGCGAAAACGACTGACGATGCAATCGCAGCGGAAAGGAGAAAACGACGATATCGGAGCACGAACCACCCTCTTTAATTCCGCATGTCTACCCAAGTGACCACTGACCCGGCACGCGTAGCCGCGACAGCGATATCCGATTCGAGCGGGCTCGCAAGTCACAGACATGCGAAGATAGTCGAAAATTGCAGCCTATAGGTTGCAGATCGGTAACAGAGCGCCGATCAAAACTGGAACGTCGGTGCACGGCGGAACGCCGCCAATGGTTTGATTGCGCAATTGAAGCCACGCCGTGCGGCGACCACGCCGTTTTCCTTGAGGAAGAGCATCGCCTTGCCCGTATTACCCTGGCCGACGACGGCGACCAAACGGCCGCCTTCTTTCAATTGCGCGAACAATTGTTCCGGCATTTCCTCGACCGCACCTTCGACGACGATCACGTCGAACGGTGCCTCGCTGGGATAGCCGGCCTCCAGTGGCCCCTCGACCACCGCGACATTGTCGATATCGAGCTTGCCGAGCGTCTGCGTTGCCGCGACCGCGAGATCGGCATCACTTTCGAGCGCAATGACCGAGCTTGCGAGTTTCGAAAGAACGGCGGCCGAATACCCCGTTCCCGATCCTACATCGAGAACGACGTCGCCCGAGCGGATTTCGGCCAGTTGGAGGAGTTTGCCGAAAGGAGACGGCTCCATAAGATAACGCGCCGCCAGGCCGTCATGGGCGGCAGCAATCTCGATATCTTCGTCGATATAGGCAAGCGCCTTGCGGCTGGCGGGAACGAATTCCTCGCGCGGGACGGTAATCATCGCATCGAGCACAGGCACGTTCGTGACGTCGGTGGTGCGCAACTGCCCATCGACCATCTTCAACCGCTGCGCCGCATAATCGATAGTCATGTCTTCGCCCGCGCTTTTCATTGCCGCGTCGTCGCAGTGGCCTGCGCGACGCATCTCGATGGCTTGCAGGACGCGCGTTGGAGGCCTCGCCCGGAATCGAACCGGGGTGCAAGGATTTGCAGTCCTCTGCGTAACCACTCCGCCACGAGGCCGTCCAGGGCGTCGTGCCCTGGCGCTCATTAGGTTGGGCTGGCCTTGCCTGTCAACAGCGCAATTGAGCTTTGCCGCTACCGCAAGGCCATCCGTTATTACCTTGCCCTACCGATTTCGGCGTCCGTTGCGACTTCCCCACCAAACGGTGCCGCGACGCCGCCAGCGACGGATCATCGCAAATTCGTAGGAAAGCACGAGGATGCCCAGCGGCAGCATCCAGAAGCCGAGGATCGGCAGGAACCCCAAAAGCCCGCCGATTACGAGCAGCACCCCGACGGAAATGCGCAGCAGACGCGACTGCGGCAAAGGAATCGCCTTGCCGAAGAGCGTTATGCGCCGCCTGAAGGCGGGTTGTTCCATAAGGGCGTCCTTGGAAGTAGAGATGCTCATGCGCGTTCATCTAGGATAGATTGGGGCCGTTTCGGGGCTAACCCCCGAATTGTGCTGATAAAGTTCCGCATCGTAACGCCTCAAGCGGTCGTTTCCATGCGCTTTTCCTCGAAATTCACGCCCTATGCGCTTTGCAAACATGAAAACTGTTTGCTATAGGCACGCTCGTTCTCACGAGCATCGTTCCCCGGTAGCTCAGTGGTAGAGCAACCGGCTGTTAACCGGTTGGTCGCTGGTTCGAATCCGGCCCGGGGAGCCATCTGCCAGTCAGATATCTCATTTTGCAGCATCATAAGTCAGTTGATTCAGCCGTCGGTTTCGGCAATCGCGTAAAACTTGACCTGTGCGCTCAACACTCCCATTTAAGCTGCCTTACCAAAGCGGGACGAAAGCATGATCGAGATCGTGGAAGCCATCAACGCGGCTATCGCGACCGGCACCAATCCGGTGACCGCGATTCGCGAGGCGTTTAACTACACCTTGGAAGAACTTGCCGTGACATCCGGCCTTGCCACCCAGGAACTGGCCGAACTGGAAGCGGCAATCCCCGACGAAACTGCACTCAGCCGGATCGAATCCGCACTGGGCCTGCCCGCCGGCGTTGCGAGCGGAGCCTGAGGGAACAACACCGCCGCGCCGGCGGTTCTACATCACTTCGACGCAGGAGTGACTGAAATGCTTCGTGGCGGTCTTTTGTGGCTCATCGGCATCCCTCTTCCCATCATCATCATTCTGTGGGTGCTCGGATACCTGTCCTGAACACGAACCGCGATGGACACGGTTTATGCCATCGCGGTTCTCCCCTTTCTGCAAAACTACATTGCGCTATATTCCCCCGCGTTAGATGACTCGCGGGGCGTTCTCGAACGCCCAAATCGGAGAAGGGGAGACTGAAATGGAAGGTGTAGGCTGGATTGCGGCGATCATCATTGGCGGCCTTGCCGGCTGGATCGCTTCGAATTTCATGAACAGCAATACCGGCATTCTGGCGAATATCTTGCTCGGTATCGTCGGCGCCATTGTCGCAAACATACTTTTGGGCCTCGTCGGAGTGACCTTTGCCGGCTGGCTTGGCAATCTGATCGCCGGTTTCATCGGCGCATGCATTCTCATTGCGCTCGGGCGGGCGATCCGCCGCTGACGATCGCCATTGATGTCGGAACGGGGCCGTAGGGACGGTCCCGTTCAATCACCCCTATTTACTGGATCGCGAATTGTGGTAACGGGGTTCGCGTTGCCCTTGTAGCTCAGTTGGTAGAGCACCTGATTTGTAATCAGGGGGTCGGCGGTTCAAGTCCGTCCGGGGGCACCATCCTGCTACGCTCATTTGCGATGCCATTCCGAGGCTCGCAGCACATCCCCAATAATTCTGAAGCATCAAAATGCAACGCGAAAGCTTCGCCTCTACGCCAGCGCAATAACAATCTGAAATTTGCGCGTGGCATGTTGCATTGCAGCAAGAAAGCGTCCTAACCTGCGCGTGCCCGCTCTGCGGGAATTCATCGACATTCGCGGTTGACGGATAATGCAATGCTTGCCGATTTTCACGACATCTCCGAGGCTTCCGGTCCTCGCGATGTAATTGTTGTCGGTGCTGGCGCTGTCGGACTGACTGTAGCGGTCGACCTCGCCCGGGCCGGCAAGAATGTTCTTCTGCTCGAGGCCGGCAATCGCCTGCTGACCGACGACAGCCAATCCTACTTCTCAAGATCCAGTTCGACCGGCAAGGAACTGAGAGGGCTGCATTCCGGCAGGTTTCGTGCATTGGGCGGCACGACGATCGCCTGGGGCGGACAACTCGTTCCGCTCGAACCGATCGCAATGGAGGATCGTGAATGGGTATCGGGCGCCGGATGGCCCATTTTACCCGGCGAGCTTGCGAACGCTTACAAAACCACCTTCGACATGCTTGGCCTGAAAAGGCGAATCGATGACGCTTCCGTCTGGAAGCGGCTGCGCACGGTCCCACCGGCCACAGGCAGAAATCTGGAATTCTTCTTCACCCGCTGGGCGCCGAAACCGAACTTTCTAAATCTTTTTTCGCGTGACATCGCGGGCCTTGCCAATCTCAATCTGCTCACCAATGCACCGGTGACCGGGCTGTGGCATTCCCATGCCGATAAGTCTGTCGGCGTGGTCGTGACTGACAGAGAAGGCACGCGGCATACTTTGCGCGCGCACCAGGTGATCCTTGCGCAAGGGACGATCGAGGTCGCCCGACTTTTATCCATGCCACTTTTGGGTGGACTTAACGCGCCCTGGTCGCAAAGCCCCTGGCTCGGACAGGGTTTTTGCGACCATATCGACGCGGACGCGGGCAAGGTGCGGATTCTCGATCAGAAGCGTTTTCACCGCCTTTTCGATCCGGTACTGCTCGACGGGCTGAAATATCTGCCCAAACTCAAGCTTTCACAGCACGCCCAGAGAAGCGACAAGCTGTTAGGCATTGCTGCACATTTCGTATCGAGTTCAGGCAAAGCCGATGCGTTACGCGCGTTCAAGAATCTGATGAGCGGTGCCCTCAATGGCAAGCGCGGGTCCGACAGTGATTCGAACTGGCACGGCCTGATGTCTGCACCGAAGGTAATGCTGCCGGCGCTCGCGCATTACCTCCTGACACGACGCATCTATAGCCCAGGCGAAAACGGCGTCGTTCTCAGACTCACCGGAGAGCAGATCCCCGTGCGGGAAAGCGGTCTACGGCTCACCGACGAACGCGACCGGCTCGGCATGCCGCTCGTTCAGATGGACTGGCGCATCAATGGCCGCGAGCTTGAGACGATGGCCTTGTTCAGTAGCGGGGTCGCGGCGTTTCTGAAGCGCCAGGGCCTCGCCGATGTACAACTCGACCATCGCCTCGCCAATCGCGACCCCGCCTTTCTCGAAAGCGTCGAGGACGGCTTCCATCACATGGGAATGGCGCGGATGGGCCGATCCATCGAGGACGGGGTCGTCGATCAGAACCTCAAGGTTTTCGGGACGGACAATCTGTTCGTTGCAGGGGCTGCCACCTTCCGTTCAGCCGGATTTGCAAATCCGACGCTCACCAGCCTCGCTCTTGGACTTCGCCTGTCGCGCGCCATTCAGGCCGGCAACGTGTAACTCGTTAGCGTGCGCGCGGAGCCTTTGCACGCCCGCCCCGACATGCTACGCGATTTGCCGGTCGTCTCAGATGTCGAGCAGCGCCTTATGAACTCGCACCAGATGCCGCAATCGATCGCCTTCGTCGCCGCAACGACGGACGAGGCTCAGTCGGCGGCGCACAGGCTTGCAGCCCTTTACGGCCAGTCCAGCCTAGAGGACGCCTCGATCGTCGTTGCGCTTGGCGGCGACGGCTTCATGCTCGAAACGCTGCGCGCGCAGATGGGATCGTCGAAGAAAATCTACGGCATGAACAAGGGCACCGTGGGTTTCCTCATGAACGAGTATCACGAGCGCCACCTGCCCGAACGTATCGCCGCCGCCCTGCCCGAAACGATCCGTCCGCTCGAAATGCTGGCCGTCACGCAAGACGGCCCCGAACAGAAGATTTTCGCGATCAACGAGGTCGCACTGTTCCGCCAGTCGGCACAGGCAGCCAAGCTGCGCATCACCATCGACGGCAAGGTGCGGCTCGAAGAACTCGTCTGCGACGGCGTGATGGTGGCGACGCCAGCAGGCTCGACCGCCTACAATCTTTCCGCGCACGGGCCGATCCTGCCGCTCGACGCGCCTTTGCTTGCGCTCACTCCGGTCAGCCCCTTCCGCCCCCGACGCTGGCGCGGCGCGCTTTTGCCCAATCGTTCGACCGTGCATTTCGATGTGCTCGAAGCCGACAAGCGGCCGGTCAACGCCGTCGCCGACCACACCGAAATTCGTTCGATCCTGAGCGTCACCGTACGCGAGGTCAGCGACATGACGGCAACCGTGCTGTTCGACCCGAGCCATTCGTGGGATGAACGCGTTCTGGCCGAACAGTTCCGTTACTGAGTGCGAAATTAACGATTTAGCCTTGGAAACCAGCCGATTCGGTTGACATCCGCTCCTATGGGCCTTAACGCCACGGCAGCACTTCCACGCCGCCGGCCTGGAACTCCTGACGTATGCGCAAAACTCGGGCGCAACGCCAAACAAGCAGAGACAGCCAACACGTGTCAGCTCAAAGCAAGATTGAAGATCAGGCTGGCGATCAGCCATTGACCTTCGCCGATCTCGGGCTCTCGCCCAAAGTCCTTTCCGCCGTCACGGACGCCGGATACACGACCCCTACCCCCATTCAGGCGGGCGCCATTCCCCACGCCTTGCAAGGCAAGGACGTGCTCGGCATCGCGCAGACCGGCACCGGCAAGACCGCTGCCTTCACCCTGCCGATGATTACACGCCTCGAGAAAGGCCGTGCACGTGCACGCATGCCTCGCACGCTGATCCTTGAGCCGACGCGCGAACTTGCCGCACAGGTCGAAGAGAACTTCATCAAATACGGCAAGAACCATCGGCTGAACATCGCGCTTCTCATCGGCGGCGTCTCGTTCGACGAACAGGAAAAAAAGCTGGAGCGCGGCGCGGATGTGCTCATCGCGACGCCCGGCCGTATGCTCGACCATTTCGAGCGTGGCAAGCTGCTTTTGACCGGCGTCGAAATCCTCGTCATCGACGAGGCGGACCGCATGCTCGACATGGGGTTCATCCCCGACATCGAGCGCATCTGCAAGCTGATCCCGTTCACGCGTCAGACGCTGTTCTTCTCGGCAACGATGCCGCCTGAGATCACCAAGCTTACCGAGCAGTTCCTGCAGGCTCCCGTACGCGTCGAGGTGGCCAAGCCCTCTTCCACGGCGTCGACGGTGACGCAGCGCCTTGTCAAGTCGAAGTCCAAGGCATGGGACAAGCGCGCCGTTCTGCGCGACCTGATCCGCGCCGAGGAAAGCGAGCTCAAGAACGCGATCATCTTCTGCAACCGCAAGACGGCAGTATCGGAACTGTTCCGCTCATTGGTTAAGCACGATTTCGATGCCGGCGCACTGCATGGCGACATGGACCAGCGCGCGCGCATGGCGATGCTCGGCGGCTTTCGTGACGGCAAGCTGAAGCTGCTCGTTGCCTCCGACGTCGCCGCGCGCGGCCTCGATATCCCGGATGTCAGCCACGTCTTCAACTTCGACGTGCCGATCCATGCGGAAGATTATGTCCACCGCATCGGCCGCACCGGCCGCGCCGGCCGTTCGGGTAAGGCGTTCACGCTCGTCACCAAGGCGGACGGCAAATATGTCGACGCTATCGAAAAGCTGATCGGCCAGAACATAGAATGGCTCGACGGCGACCTTTCCGCGCTCGGTGAGGAAACCGAAGAAGAGGCGCCGCGTCGCGGGTCTAAGAACGCGCGCGGGCGCGGTGGCCGCAAGGACGATTCGCGCAAGCCGCGCCGTGGAAGTCGCTCGGAGGAAGCGCCGGAACCAGTTGCGGCCGAAGAAGTTGCGGTTGCGGAAGTCGTCGAAGCCACGTCCGCCGAACCGCGCGCTGAGCGCCGCGAGGCGATCCGCTCCGACAATGCCGACCGTCAGCGCGCCGCGCGCAATTCGGACCAGCGTCCCGGCCGCGATCGTGACCGGGATCGCAACAGGCACCGCCGCGACGATCTCGGCGAAGCGCCTGTCGGGTTCGGCGACGATATCCCGGCCTTCATGAAGGTCGTCGCAAAGGTTTGACCTTCTTCCCTGCTTCGGCGCGGCGCGCTGCCGCGTCGGCCTTGCGTGCCCATTCCGCAAGTTCATGTGGATCGTCGAGCGCCGCGTCCGGCAACGACCAATAGGGCATGCGCGTCGGCTTGCCTTTCATCTCATAAAGCCATTGATGTGAGCCTGCCGCCTCGAATTCCGGGGCGGATTGCGCGCCCCCTTTCAGCCAGACCTCGCCGAACGCGTGCAATGCGATGATGCGGCCTTGATGATAGATGCCGTGTCCACCGAACATGCGCCGGACCGTTACCGGGCCGAAGGCTGCAAAAAGATCGATCAGATCGGCCTCGTCCATCGCTGGCTCCTTCGCGATTTCGCACTAGCTTATCCCAGAGCGATCAACGCCGGGAGAGCCCATATGCCAATGAAACTTGAAGGATCATGCCGCTGCGGTGCTGTCTCGTTCAGCGTCGACAGTCAGACCCCTGCCCCGTACCAGCTTTGCTATTGCTCGATCTGCCGCAAGCAGGCAGGCGGTGGCGGCTACGCGATCAACCTTGGTGCGGATGCACACACACTGAACATCAAAGGAAAAGAAGCTATCGGCATCTTTCGTGCACGCATTCACGACGACGAGCATCCAAGCGGCGAGTTGTCGTCCGGCGAGCGGAATTTCTGCACGAAATGCGGAACGGCCCTGTGGCTTTTCGATCCAAGCTGGCCGAACCTCGTTCATCCGTTCGCATCGGCGATCGACACCGAATTACCGACGCCTCCGTCGCGTGTACACCTGATGTTGAAATACAAGGCGTCCTGGGTCGAACCGGATATTCGCGCGGGCGATGAGTCCTACGAAATCTATCCCGAGCTTTCGATTGCCGACTGGCACAAGAAGCACGGCATGTGGGTCGATTAGAGCGCGGAATGATTTCCGTTAGGTCAATCGACGTCGATGACTTAGTCTTTGGCAGCGCTGCCGTTGCGGCGTGATTTTAGTGGAAAGGACAATCTGAAAGCCCGGGCTGCGGAGGAACACCATTGGTCAGGGCGCATCGATGAGGGAGGAAAAATCGATGGAAAGACGCTGGTTTCTTGGCTTTGGAGCGGCGGGTGCCGCGACAGTGCTCGCCGCACCTGCAATTGCGCAGGAAAGGAGGGTTTGGCGCATGGTCACGACCTGGCCGCGCAACTTTCCCGGCCAAGGCGTTGCCGCCCAGCGCATCGCCGATGACATCACCGCCGCTTCGGACGGGCGTTTGACTGTCGAGGTCTATCCGGCCGGTGAACTCGTGCCACCGCTTCAGGCTCTCGACGCCGTCATCGACGGCAATGCGGAGATGATGCACGGGACACCCTATTACTGGCAGAACAAGAGCCTCGCATTGAGCTTTTTCAGCGGCGTTCCCTATGGCATGAACTCGCGCGAACTGACCGCCTGGGTCCGCGTTCTGGGCGGGCAGGAACTTTGGGATGAAGTCTACGAGCCATTCGGCGTTCGCGGGTTTCTGGCAGGCGATACCGGCACGCAGGGAGGCGGTTGGTTTCGCAACGAACTCAACAGTCTTGAGGACATCCGCGGTCTGCGCTTTCGCACGCCCGGTCTCGGCGGTCAGGTCTGGCAACGTCTTGGTGCGTCCGTGACCAATATGGCTGCCGGCGAGATCTTTCAGGCACTGCAATCAGGCACGCTCGATGCGGCGGAGTTTGTCGGCCCCTATAACGACCTCGCTCTCGGGTTCCACCAGATCACAAAGAACTATTATTCGCCGAGTTTCACCGAGCCTGCGCTTGCAGGGGAACTGGTCGTCGACCGGGCGAAATTCGACGAGTTGCCGAATGATCTTCAAGCCATCGTCCGCCTGACGGCACAGGCCGCCCACGATGCGATGTCCGCCGATTTCGCAGCCAACGATCCGCTCGCATTCCGCACGCTGATGGACGAGCATGGCGTGACGTTGCGCGCGTTTCCGGACGACGTCATGGAAGCCGGTGCGGGCGCAGCGCGCGACATTATCGAGGAAATGCGATCGTCATCCGACGCGATGACGCAGAAAGTCACCGAAGCGTGGATCGCGGGACTGGCGACAGTGCGGCAGAAAACCGACGACACCGAACTGCCGTTCCTCATGGCGCGGCAGCGATATTTCCAGCTTTAAAATAATCGAACGGCGCATCGTCGGATGCGCCGCTTCTCACACGACGGCGTCCTGTCCCCGCGCTTCGGCGAGCGCCTTCAGATCGGCCGGCTTCAACTCGATGGATTCGCCGCAGCCGCAGGCCGAAGACTGGTTCGGGTTCTTGAAGGTGAAGCCGGAGCGTAGCGTCGTCGTTTCGAAACCCATTTCGGTGCCGAGCAGGAACAGTGCCGCTTCCGGCGCCACATAGACATGCGCGCCGTCGCGCTCGACATGGTCGTCCTTCGGGTCCGGCTCGGATACGAGGTCGATCGTGTATTCCATACCGGCACAGCCGCCCTTCTTGATCCCGACGCGTATGCCGGCCGCGTTGTCGCGTGCCGCAACGACGTCGCGCACGCGGTTCGCCGCTTCATCGGTCAGGGTCATTACTGAAAATCGTGCCATCGAATTCTCCATGCCGTCGGGTTCAAGGCCCGTGGAATGTTCATACGCTCAAGATGGGGAAGTTTGGCAGTCCGCGCAACCGGTCAATACCAGCCCACCGCGACCTGCGCCTCTTCCGACATGCGATCCGGCGTCCATGGCGGATCGAAGACCATCTGGACGTCGACATCCGAAATGCCCTCGACCGTGCCGACAGCGTTCGCCACCCAGCCCGGCATTTCGCCGGCCACCGGGCATCCCGGCGCTGTCAGCGTCATGTCGATCTTGACCGAGCGGTCATCCTCGATGTCGATCTTGTAGATCAGGCCGAGCTCATAGATATCGGCCGGAATTTCCGGGTCGTAAACCGTTTTCAGGGCCGAGACGATATCGTCGGTCAACCGCGCCAGTTCGTCCGGTGGAATGGTTGAGACCTGCGGGGTCGTTTCGCTTGCAGTTTCGTCGCTCATGGCATCATCCGAAAAATGTGCGCGCTTTTTCAAGCGCATCGGCGAGAGCATCGATCTCCGCCTTCGTATTATACATGGCGAAGGAGGCGCGGCATGTCGAGGTCACGCCGAAGCGTTTCAAAAGCGGCTGCGCACAATGCGTTCCCGCACGAACGGCCACGCCCTCGCGGTCGATCACCATCGACACGTCATGGGCATGAATCCCCTGCAACTCGAACGAAACGATCGCGCCCTTGCCCGGAGCGTTACCGATGATGCGCATGGAATTGATGCGCGACAGACGCTCATGCGCGTAGGCCGCCAGTTCAGCCTCGTGCGCCGCTATCGCCTCGCGCCCGATGCCCTGCATATATTCCAGCGCCGCACCGAGGCCGATTGCCTGCACGATCGGCGGGGTTCCGGCCTCGAAACGATGCGGCGGTTCGTTATAGGTGACGTTGTCCTCCGTCACCTCCTCGATCATTTCGCCGCCACCCTGGAACGGGCGCATCTTCTCCAACATCTCCTTGCGCCCATAAAGGACACCGATGCCAGACGGCCCATAGACCTTGTGACCAGTGAAGACGTACCAGTCGCAGCCGAGCGCCTGCACGTCTATCGGCATGTGGACCGCGCTCTGGCTGCCGTCCACTAGAACCGGAATGCCGCGCTCATGCGCGATGCGGCAAATCTCCTTGATAGGCGTGATCGTGCCTAGCACGTTCGACATATGCGTGATCGCGACCAGCTTGGTGCGGTCGGTCAGGCGCTTCTCGAACTCCTCGACATGAAGCACGCCATCGTCGTCGACCGGCACCCAGACGAGTTTCGCGCCCTGCCGCTCGCGAATGAAATGCCACGGCACGATGTTGGAATGATGCTCCATGATCGACAGGACGATCTCGTCGCCCTCGCCGATATTGGGCATGCCATAGCCGTAGGAGACGGTGTTGATCGCCTCGGTCGCGGAGCGCGTGAAGACGATCTCGTCGACGCTTTCCGCATTGATGAAACCGCGCACGGTCTCGCGGGCAGCCTCGAAAGCGTCCGTCGCCGTATTCGACAAAAAGTGAAGGCCGCGATGAACGTTCGCATATTCACTCGAATAGGCGCGAACGACGCGGTCGATCACCTGCTGCGGCTTTTGCGACGACGCGCCGTTGTCGAGATAGACAAGCGACTTGCCATAGACCTCGCGCGACAGGATCGGGAAGTCGCGCCGGATGGCTTCGACATCATAAGGCTTGGTTGCGATTTTCTGATCCACTTCGCCGCCTTTCCGGCTCGTCACCCGTGCGTGACGAACCAATTTTCCAGACGCGTTTCGAGCGCTTCGACAATCGCCTCGTCGTCCAGTTCCTCGACGATCTCGCGCAGGAACGCCTTGACGAGCAGACCGCGTGCGAGCTTTTCCTCGACACCGCGCGCCATCAAATAGAACAGATGGTCGCCGTCGATCTCCGTCACGGTCGCCCCATGGCCGCAGGCCACGTCATCGGCGAAGATTTCGAGTTCCGGCTTGGTCGAGAACTCTCCGTCGTCCGACAGAAGCAGCGTGTTGCAGGCCATCTTCGCGTCGGTCTTCTGCGCCAGCCGATCGACGCGGATCTGGCCCTGGAACACGCCATGCGCCTTGTCGGTAATGACGTTACGGATGATCTCGGTCGATGTCGTGTGCGGAGCAGCATGGTCGAGAACCATCGTCACGTCGCAATGCGTCTCGCCGCCGAGCAGATTCACGCCGCGCAGACGGAACTCTGACTCCTCACCCGCCGCAACGACATGCACTTCCTGCCGGACCAGCTTCGCGCCAGTATTCATGATGAACAGCGTGACATTCGATTCCGCACCGAACCTGCCGCGAATCTGGCCGAGATGCGTCGCGTCTTTCGGTTGATCCTGCACGATCAGCCAGTTGACGGTCGCGCCATCGGCGACGTCGAGATCAGCGATGGACGAAACCAGCGCATCGGCCGAGCCGGTCTGGCGCTCGACGATCGTGACCTTCGCACCCTTACCGACGTTGACAGTGAAGCGGCTGTGAACCTGCCCGCCCGAGTGGATGTTTTGAAGTTCGATCGGCGCGGCGATCTCGGCGCCCTCCTCGATCTCCAGCACGTAGCCATCCGTCACGAAGGCGGCGTTGATCGCACCGACCGTGTCGTCGGCGTGGACGGGGGCCAGATCGGCAGCCAGCGCGCCGCTCATCAGCCGGTCGGCGACCTTTTCGAGGCGCACGCCCTGCGGCACCTGTCCTGCATCCGCCTTGCCATCGAGCACGGCAAGCACTGTCGATCCTTCGACTAACGGCTCAACCGGAGCCGCGTCGCCCTTGCCGCCATCGGCAGGAACGGTCGCAAGCAACCGACGCAGGTCCGTGTAATGCCATGCCTCGACGCGACGCGTCGGAAGCCCCGCCTTCAGGATGTCGGCCGCCTCATTGCGCTTCGCCGCCACGTCGGGCGAGCCGACGAGCGCGCCCTTGCGCGTCTGGAAGCCCTCGATCAGTGCCTCTTCGGCACTGGTCAGCTTCGGTGTCGCATGAACGTTCATCAAAACACCCCGCCTCAGGCCGCTTCGCCGATGATGCCGGCGTAGCCGTTCTTTTCGAGCTCCAGCGCCAGGCTCTTATCGCCCGACTTCACCACCTGGCCGCGCGACAACACATGCACCGTATCGGGCACGATGTAGTCGAGCAGACGCTGATAGTGCGTGATCACGACGAAGGCGCGATCGGGCGAACGCAGCGAATTGACGCCGTCCGCCACGATCTTGAGCGCGTCGATATCGAGGCCGGAATCGGTCTCGTCGAGCACGCACAAATGCGGCTCCAGAAGCTTCATCTGGAGAATTTCGGCGCGCTTCTTCTCGCCGCCGGAAAAGCCGACATTGAGCGGGCGCTTGAGCATCGCCATGTCGATGTTGAGACCCGCCGCGTTTTCCTTCACGCGCTTCAGGAACTCAGGGATCTTCAGTTCCTCCTCGCCGCGCGCCTTGCGCTGCGAGTTCATCGCTACCTTCAGGAATTCCATCGTGGCGACGCCCGGTATCTCCATCGGATACTGGAAGGCGAGAAAGATGCCGGAAGCGGCACGCTCGGCCGGGTCCATCTCGAGGATCGACTCGCCGTTGTAGAGAATCTCGCCCTCGGTGACCTCGTAGTCGCTGCGCCCGGCGAGGATATAGGACAATGTCGACTTGCCCGAGCCGTTCGGCCCCATGATGGCTGCGACTTCGCCCTTGTTCACGGTGAGGTTCAGGCCCCGGATGATCTCGGTGCCGTCCTCGGCGATGCGGGCGTGAAGGTTCTTGATTTCAAGCATGATGTGGTTTTCCGCGTTTACTTTGACGCGCTCTCAGCGCGCAGCCGCTTCGGGCTGGGTGTCGAAAATATTGGCGCGTTCGGGGAAGCCGGCCCAATGCGGCGCGTTTCGTGCGTACATGACGATCTGCGGCCTGAAGAACGTGCGGTCGTCCAGTACGCCGACCCGAAGGCCGGTATAGGGAACGTCTTCCGGGCGCGCCGCGATGCTCGTGCCGCATTCGCGGCAGAACAGGCGCGTGACCTTACGGCCGGTGTCCGAAACACGTTCGAACCGGCCAAGGCTCGCGCGGTCGAAAACGATATCGTCATCGTCCACGATCACCGAATGGGTCGCGCTGCCGCCCGTTTCCTTCTGACAGGCCGAGCACCAGCATTCGGTCATGGCTACAGCCAGACCTTTGACTTTCACGGTAACCGCGCCGCATGCGCAGCTTCCCGCGTGGTCGAGCCGGATTTCCTCGATCGTCATCCGACGCTACCCTCAAGCGAGATACCGATGAGTTTCTGCGCCTCGACGGCGAACTCCATCGGCAATTCCTGGATCACGTCCTTGACGAAGCCGTTGACGATGAGCGCAATGGCTTCTTCCTCGGGAATACCGCGCTGCATGACGTAGAAGAGCTGATCTTCGGAAATCTTCGACGTCGTCGCCTCGTGCTCGAACTGGGCAGTCGCGTTTTTCGCCTCGATGTAGGGCACCGTATGCGCGCCGCAGTCGTTGCCGATCAGCAGCGAGTCGCATTGCGTGAAGTTGCGCGCGTTGGTCGCCTTGCGATGAGCCGAGACCTGGCCGCGATAGGTGTTGTTCGAGTGACCGGCCGAAATGCCCTTGGAGATGATGCGGCTCGACGTGTTCTTGCCCAGATGGATCATCTTGGTGCCGCTATCGATCTGCTGGTGACCGTTCGAAACGGCGATCGAATAGAACTCGCCGCGAGAATCGTCGCCGCGCAGGATGCAGGACGGGTATTTCCAGGTGATCGCCGAGCCGGTCTCGACCTGCGTCCATGAAATCTTGGAGCGATCGCCGCGGCAGTCACCGCGCTTGGTGACGAAATTGTAGATACCGCCCTTGCCGTCCTTGTCGCCCGGATACCAGTTCTGGACCGTCGAATATTTGATCTCGGCATCGTCGAGCGCGACGAGTTCGACCACGGCTGCGTGAAGCTGGTTTTCGTCGCGCTGCGGCGCGGTGCAGCCTTCGAGGTAGGAGACGTAAGCGCCCTCCTCCGCGATGATCAACGTGCGCTCGAACTGGCCCGTGTTTTTCTCGTTGATGCGGAAATAGGTCGACAGTTCCATCGGGCAGCGAACGCCCTTCGGAACGAAGACGAACGAGCCGTCGGTGAAGACGGCGGAGTTCAGCGTCGCGTAGTAATTGTCGGAGGTCGGAACGACCGAGCCGAGATATTTCTGGACGAGTTCGGGATATTCGCGGATCGCCTCGGAGATCGAGCAGAAGATGACGCCGGCCTTCTTCAATTCCTCCTTGAAGGTCGTGACGACCGAGATGGAATCGAACACCGCGTCCACGGCCACGCGGCCGGATTTGTAGACGTTGTCGTTGTCCGCATCGTCGCCCTCGTCCTTCTGGACGCCGGCGAGGATTTCCTGTTCGCGCAGCGGAATGCCCAGCTTTTCATAGACGCGCAACAGTTCCGGATCGACCTCGTCGAGCGATTTCGGCCCGGTTTGGTTCTTCGGCGCGGCATAGTAATAGATGTCGTTGAAGTCGATCTTCGGATAGTCGACGCGCGCCCAGGTCGGCTCCTCGAGCGTCAGCCAGCGGCGATAGGCGGCCAGACGCCAGTCCAGCATCCACTGCGGCTCGTCCTTCTTGGCCGAGATGAACCGGATGATGTCCTCGTTCAGGCCCTTGGGGGCCTTGTCCATCTCGATTTCGGTCTCGAAGCCGTATTTATACTGATCCACGTCAATCTTGCGGACCTGATCGATGGTCTCCTGCACAGCAGGCATCAGCGCTCTCCATCCAGGCCGGGGTCAAGGCCCGGCAGTTGTCGATTTCGCATTCGCTAAGGAATGCGCCTTACATAGTGTCGGCGGACGGCAAATGCACGTTCATATCCGCCGAAAATCCAAATTTTCGCGGCGTTCAAGCCGCTGATCGCCGTCGGCTCACGAACTGCCGCAACGCCCCCGCAAAAGCCGCGATCTCCGCCTCGCTGGTCGTATGGCCGATCGAAACGCGAATGCCGCTGATATCCTCGCCGAAGCCCATGGCTTTCAGCACGCGGCTCGCACCGACCTTGCCGGACGAACATGCCGAGCCGGACGATACGGAGACGCCCGCCAGATCGAAGGCAATCTGCGCCGTTTCGGCCTTCACGCCGGGAATTGCAAAGAAAATCGTATTGCAGAGACGATCGGTCGCCGCCCCGAAGACGATGGCGTCCGGAACGATATCGAGGATCGCCGCCTGCAGATCGTCGCGCCGGCGTCGAAGTTCGTCGGCACGCGAAAGGTTTTCGTAGGCGGCACGTGCAGCCGCGCCGAATGCGGCGAGCGCGGCGTAGTTCTCGGTTCCGGCCCGGTGCCCGCGCTCCTGACCACCACCTGTTGCGATGGGAGAAGGCATCAGCACATCGCTTTTGCCGACCAGCGCGCCCGCGCCCTTAGGACCACCGATCTTGTGCGCCGCAAGAATCAGGAAATCGACGGAAAGCTCTGAAATATCGAGCGAAACGCGTCCACCTGCCTGAACGGCGTCAAGTATCAGAACACCGCCGGCATCATGCACGATCTTCGCAATCTTCGCCGCCGGCTGGATCACGCCCGTCTCGTTATTGGCCAGATGGACAGCAACCAACGGCAGGCCCGCCACCTTGTCATGCGCGGCCAGCGCCTGGGCAAGGGCGTCCAGATCGAGAATGCCGTCGGCATCGACCGGCAATTCGACAATATCCGGCTTGGCGAAGCGTCCACCGCCGGCCACAATCGAATGATCGGTCGCCGACGTGTAGAGCTTTGAATAGGTGAGTGCCGCGCGGCCCATACGCCAGTGCGGCGTCAGCGCCAAAGCCACCGCCTCGCTCGCGCCTGACGTGAACACGACATGGTCAGGTTTGGCGTTGCAAAGCGTGGCCACGTCCCGGCGCGCACTCTCCACCATCTGACGTGCCGCGCGACCTTCCGTGTGGACCGATGACGGATTCGCCGTCAGGTCGAGACCGGCCAGCATCGCATCGCGCGCTTCGGGCAGAAGCGGTGCGCTGGCATTCCAGTCGAGATAGGCGCGGGGTCCGGCCATTGCAGCTTTCGATCCAATTCGTTTCGCGCTGCCGCCTCTGCGGCGTTATTTCCTTGAATTCGCAAGGCGAGCCGTCCTATCTACGCGCTTTGCGAAAAGAGCGGCAAGACGCCGCCTACTTTTGAATAATTCTAAACTGGTTTTATGGAGCCGACCGCCTCGCGTCAAGTCCGAAAGCCTTGAAGGTTCTTGCGACACGCCACACGCGGTTCAACTGGAGTATCCCATGCCCGAGGTCATTTTCGCAGGTCCGGCCGGACGCCTTGAAGGTCGTTATCAGCCTTCGAAGGAAAAGAACGCGCCGATCGCGATCGTGCTGCACCCCCACCCGCAATTCGGGGGGACGATGAACAACAAGATCGTCTATGACCTCTTCTACATGTTCCAGAAGCGCGACTTCACTGTCCTGCGCTTCAATTTTCGCGGCATCGGCCGTAGTCAGGGCGAGTTCGACCACGGCTCGGGCGAATTGTCGGATGCCGCCGCCGCGCTCGACTGGGTGCAGTCGCTTCATCCCGATTCGAAAAGCTGCTGGGTGGCCGGCTATTCCTTCGGCGCATGGATCGGCATGCAGCTTTTGATGCGCCGTCCCGAGATCGAGGGCTTCATGTCCATCGCGCCGCAGCCGAACACGTATGATTTCTCGTTCCTGGCGCCCTGCCCGTCGTCCGGCCTCATTATCCATGGCGACGCCGACCGTGTCGCGCCGCCGAAAGACGTTCAGGTGCTAGTCGACAAGCTGCACACCCAAAAGGGCATCACGATCACGCAGAAAACCATGCCCGGCGCGAATCATTTTTTCGCCACCCACGGCGAAACGCTGATCGAGGAATGCTCGGACTATCTCGACCGGCGCCTCAATGGCGAACTGGCCGATCCAAAGCCGAAGCGCCTTCGTTGACGTAACGTCATTTTCGCTCGACTGAACGGCGAACTCATGTCACCTTTCGAACGTCAATTCGACGTTCGAGGGGATCGGCATGCACAAGTTCGAAATCTACAAAGACAAAAAGGGCGAGAGCCGCTTTCGCTTCCGCGCGGGTAATGGTGAAATCATGTTCTCGTCGGAAGGCTACAAGTCGAAGTCATCCGCGGTGAAGGCCATCGAGTCCATCAAGAAGAACGCTCCGGAAGCCGCAGTCGACGACATGAGTGCTGCCGCGCCAAAGGCGAAAGCGCCACCGAAGGCTAAAGCCGCCGCCAAGCCAAAATCCGCTGCGAAGCCAAAGGTTAAGGCCACGGCAAAGCCGAAAGCCGCATCGAAAGCGAAGGCAGCCGCCGCGCCGGCGTAAGCTTGTCACATACCCTTTAGGGTGTCGCATTCACTCCACCTATCACCGGCAGCCGGCACCCGGTCGTTGTCGGCCATGTCAGCGGCAGGCGCTTTTGCGAGCGGACCGCAAGATAGGCCCAGGCCTCCGCTTCCATCGAGTCGCCATCGAGACCGACATCCTCGGCGAGCAGAACATTTGCGTCCGGTGCGCCGCTTCGCATATCGGCGACGATATGCGGGTTTTTTCGCCCGCCCCCACACAGCACCCATGTCTTCGGCGTCTGAGGCAGGTGCTCGGCCGCCTTCAGGATGGCCCTGGCGGACACGGCGGCAAGCGTGCGCGCGCCATCCGAAAGGTCGAGGCCATTCGATTCGTCGAGCGTGAAATCGTTGCGGTCGAGGGATTTTGGCCCTTCTCGGTCGAAAAACGGATTGGCCATGTAGCGCTCTACCACGCGCGCCACAATGCCGCCCTCGCTCGCGATCATGCCATTTTGATCGAAAGGAACGCCGCCCTCGCGTGCCACCCACTGGTCGATCAGTGCGTTGCCGGGACCGCTGTCGAAGGCGATTGGCGGGCCGTCCGCTGGCACGAATGTGACGTTGGAAATGCCCCCGATATTGACGAAGCAGATCGGCCGTTCGATCTCGCGCAACGTCTCAGCTAGTGCCGCGTGATAGGCTGGCACAAGTGGAGCGCCTTGCCCGCCCGCCTCCATGTCGGCCGCACGCATGTCATAAACGACCGGAATGTCGGTCTCCCGGGCCAGAAGCGCGCCATCGCCAATCTGAACCGTCAATGCGCGCTCGGGTCGATGTAGGACGGTCTGGCCGTGGAAGCCGACGAGATCGACCGCGCCGTATCTTTCGACGAAGGCGGCGACCGCCGTTGCATGGCGCATCGTCAGTTCGCGCTCCAGCAACGCCAGATCGCCCGGACGTTCCGTGCGTGCAACGATCGCTTTGGCGTCATCCAGTCCGGCCTCGATCCGGCGACGGAATGCGGCGTCATAGGCGACGAACATGGACGGACCGCGCTCAACGGAGGTTTCTCCATCGGTTTTAATCAGCGCGAGGTCGATGCCGTCCATCGACGTTCCGCTCATCAGGCCGAGCGCGCGCAAAAGAGCCATGCCATCGTCCGTTCTTGTGATTCGTCGTCCGGGGATGTTAAAGCCCGCGCGTCACGCCGTCAGGTCGACGGCCCGCAACATCAACATGAAAGACAAGAAAGATGTCCGCCTTCAAGTCCGATTTCCTGCGCACGCTCGCCGAGCGCGGCTTCATCCACCAGATCTCGGATGAATCCGGCCTCGACTATCTGTTCGCGAAGGAAACCGTGACGGCGTATATTGGCTTCGATCCGACCGCGCCGAGCCTGCATGCTGGCGGTCTCATCCAGATCATGATGCTGCACTGGATGCAGAATACCGGCCATCGCCCCATCGCTCTGATGGGCGGCGGCACCGGCATGGTCGGCGATCCGTCCTTCAAGGACGAAGCGCGCAAGCTCATGACGCTCGATACGATCGCGGAAAACATCGCATCGATCAAACGCGTCTTTTCCAATTACCTGACCTTTGGCGAAGGCCCTCAGGACGCGCTCATGGTCGATAATGGTGACTGGCTGCGCAAGCTGAATTACCTCGAATTCCTGCGTGACGTCGGCGCGCATTTTTCGGTCAACCGCATGCTGTCGTTCGACAGCGTCAAGTTGCGGCTCGACCGCCAGCAGTCACTTTCCTTCCTTGAATTCAACTACATGGTGCTGCAGGCTTACGATTTCGTCGAACTGAACAAGCGTTATGGTACGCGCCTTCAGATGGGCGGTTCGGATCAGTGGGGAAACATTATCAACGGTATCGATCTCGGCCACCGTATGGACACGCCTCAGCTTTACGCGCTGACCTCGCCGCTTTTGACGACTGCGTCCGGCGCGAAGATGGGCAAGTCGCTCAATGGTGCCGTCTGGCTGAATCCGGACATGCTGTCCGCCTATGATTTCTGGCAATACTGGCGCAATACCGAGGATGCCGATGTCGAGCGCTTCCTGAAGCTTTACACCACCATGCCGCTCGGGGAGATCGCGAAGCTCGCAGCGCTCGGCGGCTCCGAGGTCAATGAGGCCAAGAAGCTGCTCGCGACTGAAGTGACGGCGATGCTGCACGGTCGCGCGGCAGCCGATGAGGCCGCCGACACGGCGCGCAAAACCTTCGAGGAAGGCGCGCTCGCCGAAAGCCTGCCGACAGTCGAAATTTCGAAAGACGAGCTCGGGGCTGGCGTCGGCGTTCTCGCGCTGTTCGTCAAGGCGGGCCTTGCCGGCTCGAACGGCGAAGCACGCCGTCACGTGCAGGGCGGCGCGGTTCGCATCAACGACGCCGCCGTTTCCGACGACCGCCAGATCATTGGCGACGCCGACGTAACGGCGGACGGCATCGTCAAACTGTCGCTTGGAAAGAAGAAGCACGTTCTGGTGCGGCCGATCTGATCGATCGTCCAACGAACGCGAAAAAGGCCGGAGCATCTGCTTCGGCCTTTTTTATTCCGAGAATTCGAAGACCGAGCGAAAGATGCCCGGCGCAATGGCCGAAAGCGGATTGATCTGCAATTGCGGGGCCTGGGTGCTACCGGCAAGCCTGAACGTGATGCCGATCAGACCGCGATCCCGTCCATTGCCAAGAATCTGGCCGATAAGCGGGATTTCGGCGAACAGGCGGTTGATGCCATAGGCGGGCATGAACGTACCGGTCATCGACATATTGCCGGCCTCGTCATAGACCGTGCCCTGAAAGGTGGAACCGATGTTGGGGCCGCGAATGACACCGTTTTCCAACGCAAGATAGCCCTTGCCCTGCTTGATTCCGGAAACCGCCCGGTCGAAGAACACGCGCTGGACGTCCAGTTGCCCGCGCACGACATCATTCAATGAACGGCCCCTGTCATCGGACGGCGAAGAGACGAGCGAGGCGAGCCTTGGCTCATCCACCAGCCAGAAATCGCGCGCGCCCACGCGGCCGACGAGTGCGCCGCCTTCCGCTCCGCGCAGATCGACACGCATGCTGCCGCCTTCCATGCGCGCGTAGAGATCAAGAAAGCGAAGGACCGCCCCGGCATCACCCGTATCGGCCCTGAGAAAGCGCCCGCCCTGCCCGATGCCGTGGCTGACTTCGAGCCGAGCGCCCGAAGCCGTGACGGCCGACGCCGTCAGATTTTCGATCGTGGACCCTTCGCCCGAATAGTCGATGACCACCTCACGCAGCGCCTCGTTGCCGAAGCCGGTGATCGAAGCTACGTCGAGGTCGAGCTGGATCGGCACCGGCTGCGCGCTGCTTCCGCCTGCCGCTTCGCTCGTCGCGCGAACCGCCCGTATGAGTGATCGTGCATCGAGCGATTGACCTTTCACGGTAATGGCATAGCCGCGCCCGCGCCGCACAATATCGACGCTGAAATCGTCACCCCGATTGAGCCGCACGCGCGGGAAGCTGGCCTTCGTCAGCCCTTCATCATCAAGCGAGACCTCACCACCCACCGCAAAGCTTTCACCTTGAATGCCGAAGCCGTGGAGGAAGGTCTGCCCCCCGTTCCGCTCCATCTGGAAAGCGGTGGTCGCGGCAATGCCCGCTCCCTTCGACCAGCCGATCCAGGGCAGGCTCAGGACGGACTGCGAAAGGTCCGCCGTCACCGCCTGTTGTTCGCCATTCGACAGGTCGATCCCGACGTCTGCGCTGCCCGACAGCAATATCGACAATGCGGGTAGAAGCTGGTCACGGGCGGCATCATCCAGTTTTAGATCGACTTTTCGCGACCGGTCGACGGCGCCGCCAAAAGGCTCGGTCAACTCGATGCTCGCCGCGATACCGTTCAGCCTCGCATCCGCCTTGATCTCGGCATGAGTGGGCACGACGCGTACGGTGCCATACGCCTCCCTCACTGTCTGTCCTTGCAATGGCTCGGCCAGCGACACGTCGGCAATGTCGAGCTCGACATCGAAGCCGATCGGCAGTTCCTGCCCCTGTGCGTTGACGGGAAACTGCGCTTGGACGCGGCCAGCCACATGTCCCGAAATGCCGGATGGCGCGAAGTCCAGATGCTTGCCGGCGTCGATCGGCTTCAGCGAGGCAAATTCGAGCGCGGCATCGGCATCCGCGTCGATCTCGACATCGAGATTACCGATGAGCGGTGCATCACGCGGCAGATCCATCGCGAACACGGCGTTCTTTCCGGAAACCCATTTGCCGCTCTCAAGTTGCGCGCGCGCAGTTTGAACGGATGCGTCGAGGCGATTGCCACGAAAGCGCAATTCGCCGGTCGCATCCTGAATAAGCGGCAGTTCGCCGCCGACCGCGAGCGATGTGCCTTCGATCGCAAAGCGGCCAGAAATCTCGTCGGTGAAGGGAATCCCGTTGCCGAAGCGTCCCGGCTCCGTTGCGAGCAGCAATTCGGCCCGCGCGATCTTGCCACCATCGGCGTGTTCGAGTGCCCAGCGACGCGCCGGCCCCGCAGCGAAAATCGGCCAGAGCGCCTTGGCATCGTCGAGGTCGATATCATCCGCGTCGAGCGCGACCCGGACGCCCGGCGTCTTTCCCGGAACGAAATCGAACCTCGCACGCACCGTCGCCATTCCGGTCGGCGTTCGCACGCCCACATCCGGCAGATCGAGCACGCGGGCCAGCGGATCGAACGTCCCGCCCAGCCGGGCTCGGATCGCGAGTTCATCGTCGGAACCGGGTATTTCGATACGGGACTCGTCCGACACGAGTTCGAACCGATATCGCGGGTCGATGCCGGCCTGGCGAGGTTCGGGGCCGACCGCGCCGTTGAACGTCCACTGCGTGCCCGCCGAGCGCAGCGCCAGATGCTCCACCTCGATCTTGTTGGAGCCGGTCACCGCATAGGCGCGCAAGGCTCCCGACAACGTCACGGTATCGCGGCCGATATCGATAGCGGCGCGATCGAAGCTCGCCTCGATGTCGAGACGATCGGCCGTGGATGACAGACTTTGCTCACCCGAAAGACTGACGGAAAGTCCGCCCACGCGATGCGCCAGACCGATACGCTCGACGCCTTCCTCGACGGGTGCGAAGCTCATGTCGAGATCGAGCATGGAAATACGCGTGCCCTGATTGTCTCGCCGGGCCTGCCCGTCGAACACAAGGGTGCGCTCGGCGATCTCGGCCGTGCCCTCCATCTGGAGACTGCCATCGTCGGTGCGATTGAGTTGCGCGTCGACGATCCTGAGAGCAGTTCCGCGCTGGCTGTCGAGAACGACGACGACGTTTTCAAGTTTCAGGTCGCGCGCGGCGTTGCTTTCGACGAGGTCGAAGGCCTGGTGGATCATCTCGAAGATGGCCGGCGTCACCAGATCGGGATCGAGCAGTCCCTCCGCGTTACGCACACCCGCGAGCGGTCCCGGCCCGCCGCGATCCGGCAATTGATCGGCGACGAGCCTTGCGTCGCTCAGGCGCGCATTCACCAGCTCTACCCGGCCTTCCAGAAGCGGCAGAAAACGAATTCCAAACCGTAGCAACCCGACATCAGCGAAAGCTTCGTCGGCTTTTGCACCTGTAAGGCCCGCCTTCGTGATTTCCAACGCGAGGAACCTGTCGGAGTCGATGCGCAGACGCACCGAGCCAATGGAGGCGACCACGTCGCTGCCGACCAGCTCCGTCAGCGCATCTTGCGCTTCCAGCCGCAGCCTTTCGCCGCCCAGACCGCTCATTACGGCACCGACCAGAAGCACGGGCGTGAAGATCAGCAAAACCATGATGACGGCCACGCATTTCACGATGCGCGAACGACGCCGACGACGCGGCTTCATACCCCGCAGCAAAGCTTGCGCAGTCGCACTCGTCTCTGGCCGATCGGGATGGTCGGTCAAGCGTCGTTTCCGTCAAATTGCACGATCATGGACGAATCGTGTCCGTGGACTATAACCACCGTCGCCACCTGCGTAATAACAAAATGGAGATCAAATCATGTCCGAACTGTCCGAAGGAGACGTTGCGCCTGATTTTTCCCTTCCGGGCGATGGCGGATCGACCATCACGCTATCCGGGCTAGCCGGAAAACCGGTGGTGGTGTTCTTCTATCCCAAGGATGACACAAGCGGCTGCACAGCTGAGGCCGTAGCGTTCACCGGCTTGAAGCACGAGTTCGAAAAAGCCGGCGTCGCGCTCGTCGGTATGTCGCCGGACAGCGCCAAGAAACACGACAAGTTCAAGGCTAAGCACGACCTCACGATTCCGCTCGCCTCCGACGAGGAAAAGACGACGCTGGCGGCCTATGGTGTCTGGGTCGAAAAGAGCATGTATGGCAAAAAATATATGGGCGTGGAACGCTCGACCTTTCTGATCGACAAGGACGGCCGGATCTCGCAGATCTGGCGAAAGGTGAAGGTTCCCGGTCACGTGGACGAGGTTTTGAGCGCGGCAAAAGGGCTCTGATAACAGGAACATTTCCGCTCTTCCTGAATTATCGCATCGACACGACACGCGATAATGGAGAGCGCAATGTTCAAGGGCCTGCTCATGTGGCTGATCGGTATTCCGATCCCGATCATCATCCTTCTGCTTTTGATCTTCTGATCGCAAGTCGCAGGCAAACCAGCACTGATCCGATGATTTTCGGCCTCGCCTCGGCGGGGCCGTTTTCGTATCCGCGTGAACCCGGCATTAACCCTAATGAGGCGTAATGAACCGATAGCATAGTCTCAGTTTGGAGTTCCGGACCAGTGCCGACACATCATGGCAATCGACGAGAGCCGCATACCGTCATCATCGCCCGCGGCGACCGCATCCGGCATTTCACCATAAGACCCTGGCTGGTCGGCTGCTTCGGTTCCGCCCTCGCGGCCTTGGCCATCGGCTATCTGCTGGCCACGAGCTATCTTGTTCTTCGTGACGACCTTATCGGGGCAACCGCCGCGCGGCAGGCGCGTATGCAGCAGGCCTATGAGGACCGCATTTCGATTCTGCGCACGCAAGTCGACCGGATCACGAGCCGGCAATTGCTCGATCAGCAACTCGTTCAAGGAAAGGTCGCCGAGCTTCTGGCGCGCCAAAGCGAGATCACGCAGCGCCATGGTCAGATCAGCCCGATCGTCGAACGTGCGACGGGTGTGGCAAACGCTCTTCCTGACACCGCCCCTCTTCCCGAGGCGCGCCCGACTATTCGCGCAGACGTCAAGCCGCGCAAGGCATCATCGGCCTTCGCGACGCTGACCGGCGAAAAGGAGCCGGCAGATACCAGCGGGCTTCGCGTCGAAAGCGCATATTGGCCGCAGGGCCGCACGACCGGAGCCGACGCCTCCCCCGCAGCGGCCAAACAGGCGATCACCAAAGAGCAGCCGGCCATCGTCGATACGATCAAGGCCGAACCTGCCGACGACAAGGAGGCCGGCCTCTTCAACTCGCTCGGCGCGTCGCTTGCCGCGATTGAGGCCGAGCAGATGATCAGCCTTCAGACGCTCGCCTTCGAAACCTACGAGACAGCCGACACAATACAGGGAGCGCTGACGCAGGCCGGCCTACCAGTAGACTTGGATTTCGGGCGCAACGAATCCGGCACCGGCGGCCCGTTCGTGAAGCTGGACCCGGAAGCGTTGTTCGACGAGCGCGTCCGTGAGACCGAAGAGGCGCTGGAGCGCCTTGAGGCCCTGAAACAGTCGGCCCGGGACCTTCCGATCTTCAACCCCGCACCGGGTCAGTCGGTATCGAGTTCGTTCGGCGTGCGCCGCGATCCCTTTTTGCGGCGTCCGGCCATGCATTCGGGCATCGATTTTCGTGGGAGGACCGGTACGCCAATTCAAGCGACCGGCGCTGGAAAAGTCATACGCGCGGGTTGGGCCGGCGGATATGGTCGCCTCGTCGAGATCGATCACGGCAATGGCTGGACCACCCGTTTCGCCCATATGAGCCGCATCGATGTCAAGGTAGGCGAAACCATTTCGACCGGCGATAAAATCGGAGCGATCGGCAGCACCGGCCGTTCGACCGGTCCGCATCTGCATTACGAAATTCGCAAAAACGGCAAGGCGACCGATCCGGTCCGTTTCCTCAGAGCCGGGAACGAAATCGCCGATCTTCTTTAACTGGGCTAAGAGCCGAAACTCAGTAGGCCCGCATCTGGGGAGTTGTGGGCTGCCGCCTCTCAAGCGCAACTTCCGTCGCCCCTTCTCCGGCCAGCCCGCTCTTCAACTTTGCAAGAAACCCCTGCACCGCAGCCCCCCCACCTTTTCGGATGAGGTTGAGGTGATTGCCGTCCGGGACCACGACGAGTGACGTGCGGTCGATGTTCATGTCAGCGAGGCGCTGTGCGAAACTGGCGGGCGTAATCTGATCCTTGGCACCTGCCAGGATGAGGATCGGAGCGGCGACTTTGTTGAGCCGTGAGCGCGTGTCGAACTTGGTACGAACCAGCCAGTCGGGCACCTGCGCAAATTGCTGGCGCACCGCATCGCCGAAGGTCGTGAATGGCGCTTCCAGAACCAGTCCGAGTGGTTTTGCCAAAGCCGCTACATAGCTCGCGACACCGGTCCCCATTGAATAGCCGTAGATGATCACACCGTCCGGTGCGAGATGGTCGATCTCGATGCGTTTCATCAACGCGGCCGCGTCCGCGTAAAGCGCGCCTTCGCTGGGTAATCCCGGATTGCCGCCATATCCGCGATAGCCGGTCAGAAGTAATCCGTAGCCCTCTTCCGTAATGGCCGTCAGGTGGCGCGGCTTGTAGATGATGTCGCCCAGCCGATCGGGAAAATAAACGATGAGCGGCTTGCCCTCTTTGGGGGCGTAATAATACGAACGCACCTTGAGACCATCGGCTGTCGCCAGATCAATCGGCTTCAGGTCAAGCTTGCTGTCGAACTGCAAAAGATCGAGCCGGAGACGATCGCGGAAAAGCACATATTCCGGCACGGTATGAGCCGCCGTGGCCCAGGCGGCGACCAGAAGCATCAGCAGCGTGGCGAAGATGCTCGCCTGTCGCTTGCGCTTTCCCGATCGCATGATCATCGGCCACCCTCTCCGTCTCTTCCGAAAGTGCGATTCGCATCAGCCCTCACAATTAGACCGATTTATGGTTACTGCGCGACACATTATGTGAGCCGACGGCCGCAAGCCGCATCGGTTGTGGCTGATTGAGCACAAATTAGAAAAGGTGAACATTTTTAAGCGAATACACTTAATGCGTGCATTTTAAGAAATCGTTCATATTTCGGGGGCAAACATCGCGTGATTGTGTGTTAGACGGAATACAACCCATGCGCGCATTCAATTGCACCAAAGGCTCGACGGCTATCGAGTTCGCGATCCTGTCACCTGTCTATCTGCTTTTTCTTCTCGGGATGATTGCCTACGGCATCTATCTCGGCGCGGCGCACTCGGTTCAGCAACTCGCTTCCGAAGCCGCGCGCCTTTCCGTGGCCGGGGTATCGGAGACGGAACGCCGTGCTCTGGCGCTCGACTATATCACCACGCATTCGTCCGGTTACGCCTTCGTCGATCCTGCCAAGCTCGAAATCGCCGTTTCCGACAGCACGCAGGACGGAACGCGTTTCGTCGTGGACTTGCGCTACGATGCGCGGCACCTGCCGATCTGGGGTCTCTTCGACGGGCTCGTCATGCCGTCGACGACGATCGAGCGCCGCTCCACCGTGCGTGTCGGGGGCGTGTGATGAAAGCATGTCGCGGCTCTTTCTGGCGCAACTGCAGCGGCAACTTCGCCATGATTACCGCCATCGTCAGCCCGGTGCTGATCATCGTTGCTGCGCTCGGGGTCGATACCGGCTCCTTTTTTCTGGAGCGCCGCGAGGCACAGGGGCTGACCGATCTGGCGGCAATGTCCGCGGCCCGCTCACCGCAAAACGCCGAAAAGATTGCTCTGGAGGTCTTTGCGGATAACGGATTTGCCGTTCCGGCCGATATCGGCAATGCCACCTATGTGCGCGCGACCAAAGGCGTCTACACGCCCAACCCTGCGATTGCGCCCGGACGACGTTTCGTGGCAGGAAAGGAACCCGCAAACGCGGTTCAGGTCGAATATCAGCGCAAGGCGGCGCGCTTTTTCTCCGGCTCGCTGATCGAAGCCCCGACGATCCGTACAGTCGCGGTCGCTTCAATGGAGCCGCGCGCGACATTCTCCATCGGGTCGCGCCTTGCCGCGCTCGACGGCGGCATCGCCAACCAGATCCTGTCGAGCCTGCTTGGAACGTCGATCAAACTGACCGCGATGGATTATAACGCGCTGCTTTCGACGAATATTGACCTGCTCGCCTTTGCCGAACAGGCCGGGGTCAGCGCCAATCTCAAGGCCGGCACATATCGCGACGTCCTCGACGCGCAGATCAGCGCCAGACATGCCGTACAGGCGTTGGCCGCAACACCCGGTCTCGGGCTCGTCGCCAAAAGCGCGCTCCAGTCCGTCGCAAGTGCGATTCCCGCCACACGAAAACTGAAGCTTGGCGACATAGTCGACCTTGGAACGGATGCCGGCGCGCGCGTCGGCGGCATCACGGCGGGCCTTGCGACCGATGTGAACGGAATGGCGATGCTGCGCGCACTTGCCGCGCTCGCCAACGACCAGAACCAGGTCGCGGTCAATCTGGGCGCCGGCATTCCCGGCATCGCCAACGCCATCGTCACGCTCGCCATCGGCGAGCCTCCGAAATTCAGCATCCACGGGCCGGTCGGCACATCCATGCGCACGGCGCAGACGCGCCTTCGTGTCGACCTGCAGATCGGCACGTCCAACCCGCTTCTCACCGCGATGGTCCATGTGCCGGTCTATATCGATGTCGCCTATGGAACGGGAACGATCAGTTCCATCGCCTGTCCGACCGGGCTGAAGGAGAGCGCACGGGTCGTCATCGCAACACGCCCCGGCATCGTCGTTGCGCATATCGCAGATTTCGATGTTCGCAACATGCATGACTTCTCGCGCCAGCCTAAGCTCGAACGCGCGACCCTCGTCGGTCTCCGCGTGGCGGGCATTCATCTCGCCAATGTGTCGGCGCGGGCGACGGCGAACGCTACCAATCACCGCGATACTCCGCTTGCCTTCATCTGGCCCGACATTGAGCATGGCAAGGTCAAGACGGCTGCCACACGCGATGCCGTCTCGACGCTAACGAGTTCCCTTTTGTCCAATCTCGAGCTTCGTGTCGAACCGCTCGGCATTCCTCTGCTCAGCATTCCTTCAGGCGCGCTTGGAGAAGTCACCAAGGTTCTCAACCCGGTTGCCCCGGCGCTCGATCAAATCCTCAACACGGTCCTCGCGATCACCGGCGTTTCGCTTGGCGAAGCTGATGTGCGTGTTCACCGCGTCGATTGCGGCAGGCCGGCGCTCGTCCAGTAGGCGTTAGGCGATCACGCTTGGCGCGTTGCGCCCGGTGCGCTTTGCGATGCCGGCAACGGCCTCCGCCGCTTCGATCAGGTCGGCCAATGCGGCCTGCGTCTCGATGTCGAGGCGGCCGTCCTTCGGCTCGTAACGCTCGATATAAACGCGAAGCGTCGCCCCTTCCGTGCCTGTGCCGGACAGGCGGAACACGATGCGCGATCCACCTTCGAACAGGATGCGCACGCCCTGATGGTCGGCGACGGAATGATCGACCGGATCGGTGTAGGAAAAGTCATCCGCCTGCGCGACCGTCAGCCCGGCGAAGATCTGGCCCGAAAGCGTATCGAGACGCGCGCGCAGATCGTCCATGAGCGCGTTCGCGGCCGCGCTGTCGACAGCCTCGTAATCGTGGCGCGAATAGTAATTGCGTCCATACCGCGCCCAGTGGTCACGCATGATGGAGGCGACGCTTTCCTTGCGCACGGCGAGGATATTGAGCCAGAGCAGAACCGCCCAAAGCCCATCCTTCTCGCGCACATGGTCCGAGCCGGTACCCGCGCTCTCCTCGCCACAGATGGTAACCTTGCCGGCGTCGAGGAGAGAGCCGAAGAACTTCCATCCGGTCGGCGTCTCGTAGATATCGATGCCGAGCGCGCTTGCGACCCTGTCGGCGGCGGCGCTCGTCGGCATCGAACGGGCGATGCCCACCGGCCCGTTGGCATAGCCGGGCGCCAGATGCATGTTGGCCGCCAGAACCGCGAGCGAATCGGACGGCGCGACATACATGTCCTTGCCGATGATCAGGTTGCGATCGCCGTCACCATCGGACGCAGCGCCGAAATCGGGCGCATCAGATGACATCATCAAATCGTAGAGTTCTTTTGCGTAGACGAGATTGGGGTCGGGATGGTGCCCGCCGAAATCAGGCAACGGGGTCGCATTGCGCGCCGTCCCCTTCGCCGCGCCAAGGCGGTTTTCCAAAATCTCGACCGCATAGGGGCCGGTCACCGCATGCATGGCGTCGAACGCCATCGAAAACCCGGCTTTGAAATGCTCGCGGATCGCGCCGAAATCGAAGAGCGTTTCCATCATCGCGGCGTAATCGGTCACCGGATCGACGATTTCGAGCGTCATGCCCTCGATCTCGCTTGTGCCGATCTCATCGAGGGCGACGTCGCCGATCTCGGCGATCGCGTAACGGTCGATCACCTTCGAGCGTTCGAAGATCGCATTCGTCAGCTTCTCGTTGGCCGGCCCACCATTGCCGGCATTGTATTTTATGCCGAAATCCTCGGTCGGGCCGCCCGGATTGTGGCTGGCCGAAAGCACGATGCCGCCGAACGCCTCGTTCTTGCGGATCAGGTGCGAGACGGCCGGCGTCGACAAAATGCCGCCCTGCCCCACGATGACGCGACCGAAACCGTTGGCGAGCGCCATCTTGATGACGATCTGAATGACTTCGCGGTTGTAGAATCGTCCGTCGCCGCCCAGTACGAGCGTCTGTCCGCGATATCCGGCCAGCGAATCGAAGATCGACTGGATGAAGTTCTCGACATAGCCGGGCTTCTGGAAGACAGGCACCTTCTTGCGCAACCCCGATGTCCCCGGCTTCTGGTCGTCGAACGGGGTAGTGTCGAGGATCGCGATCATGAATAGGGGTCCTGATTGGTCGGCATGGCTTTTTGCCCGTTTTCTAGCGCGAATGCCAGCCTGAAGACGCCGCAAACTCCTTTGCTTACGCTTCGTGCGTACGCCGGACCCTATTTCCCACTTTACGGAGCGGGCGGCGCGCGATATGGACTTCACCGCTCACATTGGGGCGTAGCCAAGTGGTAAGGCAGCGGTTTTTGGTACCGCCATTCCCTGGTTCGAATCCAGGCGCCCCAGCCACCTCCCGGATGCCGCCGAAGCTGGCGTATCGCCTCCATCCGGCAAGCTTGGATGGATCATATTCCCATGCAGTTCATCGATCTCGCCGCCCAGCGCGACCGCATAGCCGACCGGCTGAAAACCGCCATCGACAACGTCGTCGCCGAAGGCAGATACATTCTCGGTCCGCAAGTCAGCGAGTTCGAAAAGCGGCTGGCGGACTACGTCGGCGTCGAGCATGTGGTCGCCTGCGCCAACGGCACCGACGCTTTGCTCCTGCCGCTTTACGCCTCGGGCGTCGGTCCGGGCGACGCCGTCTTCGTGCCGAGCTTCACCTTCGCTGCCACGGCCGAAGTCGTCGCGCTCGCCAAAGCCGAGCCCATCTTCGTCGATGTCGATCCGGACACCTACAATATCGATATTGCGAGCCTCGAAGCTGCGATCGCGATGGTGAAGGAAGAAGGTCGCCTGACGCCGAAGGCGATCATTCCGGTCGACCTTTTCGGCCTCGCCGCCGACTACGACGCGATCGATGCCATCGCAAAGCGCGAGAACCTTTTCGTCATCGAGGATGCCGCGCAATCGATCGGCGGCATTCGGAACGACGTCAAATGCGGCGCATTCGGCCATGTCGGTTCGACCAGCTTCTACCCGGCCAAGCCGCTCGGCTGCTATGGCGACGGTGGTGCGATGTTCACCAACGACGCTGCGCTTGCCGACAAGCTTCGCTCCTTTGCCTTTCATGGCAAGGGCGAGACGCAATACGACAACATCCATATCGGCATCAATTCGCGCCTGGACACGATCCAGGCTGCGATCCTGATCGAAAAGCTCGCCATTCTCGAAGACGAAATGGAAGCCCGCGACCGGATCGCGAAACGCTATTGCGACGCGCTCGGCGATGTCGTGAAGGCGCCGCACCTTCCCGAAGGCAACCGCTCGGCATGGGCGCAGTTCGCCATCGAATACAAGGACCGCGACGGCCTGAAAGCGCATCTGCAGAACGATGGGGTTCCGTCGGTCATCTACTATGTGAAGCCGCTCCATCTGCAGACGGCCTACAAGGATTTCCCGCGCACGCCGAAAGGCCTGCCTGTGTCGGAAGGGCTGTCCGGGCGCATTCTGTGCCTGCCGATGCACCCCTATCTGTCGGAAAGCGATCAGGACAAGATCATCCAGTCGATCCGCAACTTCGTGAAGCGGAACGACTAGACTTTAGCTTACGGGAACGTCCACGCCGCAATCCGAGATGAACCACGGATTGGCAAACGCCTCGACGCAGGGCGTGCCGGCGCAGCCATAACGCAGCGGCGCGCCGTCGAGCGTTCTGGTGCGCCCGCCTGCTGCGCGCAGCACCGCGTCACCGGCCGCCGTGTCCCATTGCATCGTAGGGCCGAAGCGCGGATAGAAATCCGCCGTTCCGGCCGCGATCATGCAAAATTTCAGCGAAGACCCGACTGAGAAGATCTCCGCCTGCGGTAGGCGAGCAAGATATTCGTTGGTCTCGATCGTCCGGTGCGAGCGGCTGGCGACGACGATTGGCGTTTGACCGGGCGGCTGCGTCTTCAGTTCCCGCCTGCCCTCGGCCGAATGGTCTTCCCCGGTGCGCACGGCTTCACAATGCCCCGGTCGCCCCAGATAGAGCTTATGGCGCGCGGGCGCATAAACGGCCCCCAACACCGGATCGCCATCGACGATCAGCGCAATATTGACGGTGAAATCCTCGGATCGGTTGACGAACTCGCGCGTACCGTCGAGCGGGTCGACCAGAAAGAAAGCATTGCCCAGCGCCTGCGGAAGGATACCGGCGCTGACCTCCTCCTCGGCCACGATCGGAATATTTGGGAACTCATGCCGCAGACCGGCGAGAATGATACGCTCGGCTTCGCGATCCGCCCATGTCACCGGGCTTTCGTCGGCCTTTTGCTCGACTGCACAGCCGTTGCGATACGCATCGAGTACAACCCGGCCCGCATCGAGTGCCATGGTTTCCAACCGCGCCAGCGCCCGCGCGTAATCCGTCAAATCGCCCATATCCAAGTCCCGTGCTCCAGTGGAGCGTCCCTCATGGATCGTCCTAACCGAAGACAGGCAAAACGCAAATCGGCGCTATTCCCGCCCGACATTTGCGACGCGAAGATGCTCTTCCCATCTGACGGCATGAGAAACGATCGTATCGAGATCGTCGAAGCGCGGCTGCCAGCCGAATTCGGATTTGGCGAGCGCGGGATCGGCGACGATCGATACGGCATCGCCGGCACGCCGTCCGCTCGTGCGGACTTCGAACTCCTCGCCCGTGACCCGCTTCATCGCGTCGATCACTTCCAGCACGGAATAGCCTTTGCCATAGCCGCAATTGGCCGTGATGCTGCCGCCTCCCGCACGCAAACGGGCAAGCGCGGCCGCATGCGCATCGGCAAGGTCGCTGACATGGATGTAGTCGCGGATGCAAGTCCCGTCCGGCGTCGGATAGTCCGTGCCGTAAACGTCCATTCCCGCCCGCTTGCCGGTCGCAGCTTCGGCGGCGACCTTGATAAGGTGCGTCGCGCCCTTCGTCGACTGGCCAGTGCGCAAGCCTGGATCGGCACCGGCGACGTTGAAATATCGCAAAACCGTATAGGCAAGATCGTGAGCTGCCGCCGTGTCGCGCAGCATCATTTCGGTCATCAGCTTGGACGTGCCGTATGGCGATTCGGGCTGCACCGCCGCCTCTTCGACGACTGGCGAATTCTTCGGCGTTCCATAGACGGCAGCGGTGGAGGAAAAGATGAAATGCGGCACGCCGCATTTAACAGCGCTTTCGATCAGCGCGCGAGATTTGACGGTGTTGTTCAAATAGTAGCCGAGCGGATCGGCGACCGAATCGGGAACGACGACCGATCCTGCGAAATGGATGATCGCATCGACTTTGCGCCGCGCGATCGTTTCCTCGACCAGCGGCTGATCGCCGATATCGCCGACAACGAATTCGGCTTCCGCCGGAACCGCCCAGTCGAAGCCCGTGCTCAACCTGTCGATGACGACTACGTCCTCGCCCTGATCGAGCAGACGCCAGACCATGTGCGAGCCGATGTAACCTGCCCCGCCCGTAACAAGAACCGCCATCGCGCCCTCTTTCCAGTTGCCTCTCTTCGCTACCACATAGCGTGGCGAACTTGCTACATCTCGAAATTGCACGAATCTTGGCGAACCGGACAATGCGGTGATAGAGCGTGCCAGCATTCGAATTTGAGAGGATGGAAATGCGCGAAAGAACTTGTCTGGCGATCGTGCTCGCCGCTGGCGAAGGCACGCGCATGAAGAGCGCAAAGCCAAAGGTGCTCCACGAAATGGCAGGACTGCCGCTCGTGTGTCACGCCGCGCGCGCGGCGCAAGCGGGCGGGAGGGCCGAACTCGCCATCGTTGCCGGTCGCCAGTCGGACGATGTTCTGAAAGCCGCTACAACCGTCGCGCCTAGCGCGCGCCTTTATCTCCAGCATGAGCGTCTGGGCACCGCCCACGCGGTTCTCGCCGCGCGCGAGGCGATTGCGGAAGGCTACGACGACATCCTCGTCCTTTTCGCCGATACGCCGCTCATCGAAAGCGATGACATCGCCGCCTTGCGCAAAGGGCTTGCCGATGGTGCTTCCGTCGTTGTGATGGGCTTTGAAGCTGCTGACCCCTCCGGCTATGGCCGGCTGTTAATGAACGGCGGCCAACTCGTCGCGATCCGGGAGGACAAGGATTGCAGCGACGAAGAGCGGAAGATCACGTTTTGCAATGGCGGGCTGATGGCGATCGCGGGCGAACACGCGCTTTCACTGATCGAGGCCGTCGGCAACGCCAATTCCAAGGGAGAGTATTACCTGACGGATATCGTCGAAATCGCAGCGGCGCGTGACCTTAAGGTCGTTGCAACGGTCGCAGACGAGGAAAGCGTGCTCGGCGTGAACAATCGCGTTCAGCTCGCAGAAGCCGAGGCGGTTTGGCAAAAGCGCAAGCGCCGCGAGATGATGCTGTCGGGCGTGACTTTGGTTGCGCCTGAAACCGTGCATTTTTCCCATGATACCCAGATCGGAGCCGATACCATCATCGAGCCGAACGTCGTTTTCGGTCCGGGCGTCAAAATCGCGAGTGATGCCGTGATCCACTCTTTTTCGCATATCGAGGGTGCGGAAATCGAATCGGGAGCACAGATCGGACCGTTCGCACGATTGCGACCCGGCGCACGGCTGGCTGAGAAGGCCAAGGTCGGCAATTTCTGTGAAGTGAAGAATGCGGACGTCGCGGCAGGCGCGAAGATCAACCACCTCACCTATATTGGCGATGCCACGATCGGCGCAGGAGCCAATATCGGAGCTGGAACGATCACCTGTAACTACGACGGCTTCCTCAAGCATCGCACGAATATCGGTGCGGGTGCGTTCATCGGGTCCAATTCATCGCTGGTCGCCCCCGTCACCATCGGCGACGGCGGATATGTGGCGTCGGGAAGCGTGATCACGCAGGATGTTCCCGCAGATGCGCTGGCCTTCGGTCGCGCGCGGCAGGTGAACAAGGACGGCCTTGGCGCGCAGTTACGCGCGACGCTCAAGGCCGAGAAGGAAAACAGGAAGGCCGGCGGTTCGAAATAGCCCGTTTGGCGGCGGTCTTCTGCTGCCGTAACGGAGGCCGATTGGCAGTTGACCTCGCCCGGTCACCTGCCTATGTTCCGCCGCGAAATCCGGGTCGCCAGCGGCCTGCGGGCGCGTAGCTCAGTTGGTAGAGCAACGGACTTTTAATCTGTAGGTCCAGGGTTCGAGTCCCTGCGCGCCCACCAATTCCCGTCACATCGGCCGGTGGTCTTCCTCTTCTTCGAACATCACCGCGACATCGGCATTGGCCGACAGGCGCACGGTGCCTGATTCCACCTCCGCGACTAGCGCGAGCGGCACGAAGTGATGATGGCCGCGATGCGAGCCTTCGCCGCTATCCTTCTTTGTGAGTTTGATCCGGTCGCCCTCGACGCCGTCCACCGTTCCGACATGAACGCCGTCCGCGCCGATGATCTCGGCATGTTCCTTGATCTGTGACTTATCGACCATTTCCATCTCCTTCGGTTTTTCGATGAACGCGAAAGCGGCCGGTTGGATGCATCCGCAAGTCGAGTGTAGCGACACTCTGCCACGCGATTATGATTGGCCATGCGACAGGCCTTCGCGCTATCAGACCGCCGTTCACGGAGTTCTCTCACGCACATGGCACTCGACGTCGGATATATGAGCGCGCTCGCCGCAGGCGCGTTATCGTTCCTGTCGCCCTGCGTGCTGCCGCTGGTGCCGCCCTACCTGTGCTACATGGCCGGTGTTTCGGTCGACGAGTTTCGCGACGGCGCGACGACGGCAAGGACGCGTACGGCGTTGGCGGGCGTGGCGTTCGCCTTCGTGCTCGGCTTCTCCACCGTTTTCGTCGCGCTCGGCGCGGGTGCCTCGACGGTCGGCGGCCTCATGCGCGCCTGGCAGCAGGAACTCGCGATCGTCTCCGGCGTGATTATCATCCTGATGGGCCTGAACTTTCTCGGCGTCATTCGCATTCCCTTCCTGTCGCGCGAGGCGCGGTTTCAGGCTGACGTGACGCCCGCCAATGCAGGCGCCGCCTACATCATGGGTCTTGCCTTCGCCTTTGGCTGGACGCCGTGCATCGGTCCCGTGCTCGGGCCGATCCTGACGCTGGCCGGCGGACGCGAAACCGTCAGCGAAGGCGCGATGCTGCTCGGTGCCTACTCACTTGGCCTCGGCATTCCGTTCGTAATCGCAGCGCTGTTTTCGGGCGCGTTCATGCGTTTTCTGCAACGCTTTCGCATCCATCTGGGCCGTGTCGAAAAGGTGATGGGCGGATTGCTGGTCGTCGCAGGCGTCCTGTTCCTGACGGGCGGCATCCAGACGGCGGCTTTCTGGCTTCTCGAAACTTTCCCCGCTCTCGGCCTTCTCGGCTAAGCGGAGGCCGTGCTAAACGCCTTCGCACTGCGAAGGGAGCCGTCATGGAATTCGATACCAAGTTCGAGCCGCGCTACGGTGAGGCGGTTCCCGTTGCACCGAACCTGTCACGCCTGACCGTGAACAATCCCAGCCCGTTCACCTTCCACGGCACCAACAGCTATATTCTCGGCACCGACACGCTTGCCGTGATCGATCCCGGTCCGGAAGACGAGGCACATTACGACGCGCTTTTGAACGCCATTGCAGGCCGGCCTGTCAGCCACATCTTCGTCAGCCACACGCATCGCGATCACTCACCGCTGGCCGCACGCCTAAAGGCCAAGACCGGCGCTCTCGTCATGGCCGAAGGCCCGCACCGCTCGGCCCGTCCCTTGCGGATCGGCGAAATCAATCCGCTCGACGCAAGCGCTGACACCGAATTCAACCCCGATCATGCGCTTGCCGACGACGAACTCGTTCAGGGCGACGGCTGGTCGATCCGCGCGATCTATACGCCCGGACACTGCGCCAACCATGTCGCGTTCGCCATCGAGGGCACAGGCATCCTGCTTTCGGCCGATCATGTCATGGCGTGGGCGACCTCGATCGTCGCGCCGCCCGATGGCGCGATGTCCGACTATATGTCCTCGCTGGACCGCCTCGGCGCCCGCGACGACGTGATCTATCATACCGGACATGGCGGGCCTGTTCGCAATCCGCGCGCTTTCGTACGAGGCCTGCGCACGCATCGAAAAATGCGCGAGCGTGCGATCGTCGAGCGTCTGAAGATCGGCGACCGGCTGATCCCGGATATCGTCGCCGCCATCTATCGCGACACGGACCCGCGTCTTCACGGCGCGGCCGCCCTGTCGGTTCTCGCCCATCTTGAAGACCTCGCGGGACGTGGACTGGTCGTCGCGGACCCGGAACCGTCGATCGATGCGGTCTATCGCCCGGCGTGATTATTCGTCCTCGACGATAACGCCTTGCATGACACCGACCTCATAGTCGAGCGCGTCGAGGAAGCCCGCGATCCGACGTGCGTTGTCGCCCAGATCGTGGCTGCCGTATTGGGAAGCCGAGCGCATATCGATCCGTGTTACCCCATTATCTGCTCGCAGGCGCAGAGCGATATCGGCAGGAGATAAGGCCATGAGCGAACGGCTTGCGAATTCGAGCGTGGTCTCGTTCGCACCCATTTGTTGCCGGGAAATCGGCTCCAGCCCGCGTTCGCTTGCAACACGCAAAGCGGCCTGTACGGCGTCGGCAAGCGGCAAATCGTAAATGCGTGAAACGAGTTCGGGATAGGCAGACCTGATCGCAGCAGCAGCATCAGGTGAAATCGGCATTACACGGTTCGCTGCATCGCCGCGCAGAGCGCCAGCCTCGGTGAAAAGGGGCGGATCGGCCGTATCGGTCGCGACATCCGACAAAGCCGGATAGGCCGCAGCCGCGTAAAGAGCAAAGGCGAAGGGTGCCAAAACGAGGCCCGCGATCAGGACACCGGCAATAGCAGCGCCCGCACCCGCATCGCCCTCGATCCACACACGGCGCAGCGCCAGCCCTGCAAGCAGCAGCGAAAAAAGTGCCAGCACGGCGACGATAATCAGAACCCAGAAAAATTCGGGCGTGCCTATCGCGGCCAGCCAATGCGCGAGTACGGCCAGACCCAAAAGCACGGCGGCGAAGAACGCCACGCCTCTGGCTGGCGCTGCAAGAGGCGCAAACTGCCGCTCATCATACCGCGCCATGTCGTCCGATTCTCCGGTGATTCCTCATGGCGCGGTATTAGCCTGTCAGCCTGGCTTGCGCGAGAGCGGCGCGTCAGGCCGCTGACGAGGCGGTGGGCAGTTCGTACTCCTTGAATTGCTCTCGCAACGTCGTTTTCTGGATTTTTCCGGTCGCGGTATGCGGGATTTCGTCGACGAAGGCGACATCCTCCGGCATCCACCATTTGGCGACCTTGCCTTCGAGAAACCCCAGAAGTTCCTCCTTCGACGGGTCCTTGCCTTCCTTTTTCACGACAACGAGCAGCGGGCGCTCGTCCCACTTGGGATGCGCGATGCCGATCACCGCAGCCTCCGCCACGTCGGGATGTCCAACCGCGAGATTTTCGAGATCGATGGTCGATATCCATTCGCCGCCGGACTTGATCACGTCCTTGGCGCGATCTGTGATCTGCATGTAGCCATTGGCGTTGATATGGGCGACGTCGCCGGTGTCGAACCAGCCTTCATCGTCGAATTGCTCTGTGCCCACGTCGCCATAATAGGCGGCCGCGACGGCCGGACCACGCACCTTGAGACGGCCGAACGTCTTCCCGTCCCAGGGATGTTCCTTGTTCTCGTCATCGGTGACCTTCATTTCCACGCCGAACGGCGCGAACCCTTGCGTCTGCTTGATATCGAACAGCGCGTCACCAGTCGTCGCGGCATATTCCGGCTTCATCGTCGCCAGCGAGCCGAGCGGCGACATCTCCGTCATGCCCCAGGCATGAATGACTTCCACATCGTAGTTCTTCTCGAATTTTTCAGTCATTGCGCGCGGACATGCCGAGCCGCCGATCACAACCTTCTTGAGATGCGGCAGCTTCAGATCGTTCTTTTCCATATGCTGGAGCAGAAGCAACCAAACGGTCGGCACGGCGGCGGTAAACGTCACCTTTTCGGTATCGAGAAGTTCGTAGATCGCCTCGCCATCCATACGCCCGCCGGGCATCACCAGCTTGGCGCCGACCATCGGGCTCGACTGGGCAAGCCCCCACGCATTGGCGTGGAACATCGGGACGACCGGCAAGATCGTATCGCGGGACGAAATGCCCATGGCGTCCGGCATTGCCGCCATCATCGCGTGCAGCACGTTCGAGCGGTGGGAATAGACAACGCCCTTGGGGTCGCCCGTCGTGCCGGAGGTGTAGCACATGCCCGACGCGGCTTTTTCGTCCAGCGCCTTCCAGCGATAGTCGTCATCCGCTTCGGTAATCCAGTCCTCGTAGGCGACTACATTCGTCAGGCTCGTTTGCGGAAGGTTCGCCGCGTCCGTCAGCACGATCACCTGCTTGAGCGACGGCACCTGGCTCGCGATCTTCTCGACGAGCGGAAGGAATGTCAGATCGACGAACAGCGCCTTGTCCTCGGCGTGGTTCATGATCCAGATAATCTGCTGCGGGAACAGGCGCGGATTTAGCGTATGATAGACACCGCCCATGCCCATGATGCCATACCACGCCTCCAGATGGCGTGCCGTATTCCAGGCCAACGTCGCAATCCTGTCGCCTTCGCGATAACCCTCTTGCTCGAGGCGCTTTGCAACCTTGAGCGCACGCTGGCGCACCGCCTTGTAGGTCGTGCGCACGATCGGCCCCTCCACCGAGCGCGACACGATCTCCCTTTCGGGGTGCTGGATCGCCGCGTGATCGATGATCTTGTGGCACAGCAGCGGCCAGTCCTGCATCAGTCCGAGCATGTAGTTCCTCCCATTCGAACGAAGGTAATCTTGGACGGATCGACGTGCGTGTCCAGCGATAAGGCCGTTCACGGATTGAAAAATTAAGCTACCGGCCAAGCCACATTCGGGCCGTGATTGGTCCCGATCTTGTCACCGGCGGGAGGCAGCGACGAAACGGAATCACCACGATGAAGAAGGCGAAAAAGCACGCCAAGGTCAAAGCCATGCCTGCGCCATTGGAATTGGACCTGTCCATGACAATTCTGGATGCGGTCAAGGCGGCCGAGGCCGCCTCGTTCGAGGATCGGGTGCGCGCGGCGCTGAACAATTTGCCTGCGCAATTTCTTTTTCATATGCGCATCGACCTTGCGCCGGTCCTCGACGTCGCCGCGATCCTGACAACCGATGCAGAAAATGCCGATTTCCTGATCGTGCGGCAGAACGAAGGCGAAGATATCGCCATCGAACCTGCCGCCGAGTCCGACCTTCCGATCGCCGCACTCATCCCGGCCTATGCTGGACTTGCCGCAACACTGCCGTCCGCCGCTTGATTTCTGGACCAATCGATAGGGCCATTGGCGGGGGTTCTTGCGCCCGGTGAAGTTGGCTAGTCTCCTGCCAAACGTCAGGAGACATTCATGCTCGATCAGCCCCCGCTCACCAATCTGCAGACCCGCGACATCGAGGCGGTGCTTCACCCCTATACGCCGCTGCACAAGCTGAAGACGCATGGCCCTCTCGTCATTGAGCGCGGCGAAGGCGTCTTCGTCTACGACACGCAGGGTCGCGACTATATCGAAGGCATGTCGGGCCTGTGGTGCGCCGGCCTCGGCTTCGGCAACGAGGAGATGGTGGAAGCGGCGGCCGCACAGCTTCGCACCCTGCCCTATTATCACCTCTTCGGCGCCAAGGGCATGGAGCCCGCCATCGAGCTTGCCGAAAAGCTCAAAGAGATCGCGCCGATGCCGATCTCCAAAGTGTTCTTCACTTCGTCCGGTTCCGAGGCCAACGACACGCAGGTCAAGCTCGCCTGGTATATGAACAACGCGCTCGGACGGCCGAACAAGAAGAAGATCATCTCGCGCCAGAAGGCCTACCACGGCGTGACGATCATGGCCGCCTCACTGACAGGCCTGCCCTATAACCATATCGGCTGGGACCTGCCGGTCGACCGCGTCGTTCACACGGACTGCCCGCACTACTACCGCTTCGGGAAGGACGGCGAGAGCGAAGCCGATTTCGTCGCGCGGCTCGTCCAGTCGCTGCGCGATCTCATCGAGCGCGAGGGGCCGGACACGATCGCAGCGATGATCGCCGAGCCGATCATGGGTGCAGGCGGCGTCATCGTGCCGCCGGCGAACTATTTCGCCGAAATCCAGAAGGTGCTCGATGAACACGACATCATGATGATCTCGGACGAGGTCATCAACGGCTTCGGGCGCACCGGCAACTGGTGGGGTTGCCAGACGACCGGCATGACGCCGAAGACCATCTCCGCCGCCAAGCAATTGACCTCCGCCTATGCGCCGCTCGGAGCGGTGATGGTGCCGGAAGACGTTTACGACGCCTATGTCAGTCACTCCGAAAAGATCGGCACGTTCGGCCACGGCTTCACCTATGGCGGCCATCCACTCGGCTGCGCCCTGGGCGTCAAGGCGATCGAAATCTATCAGCGCGACGACATCATAGGTCATGTTCGCAAGGTCTCGCCGGTGTTCGAGGCGCGACTGAAGAAGGTCGCCGATCATCCGCTTGTCGGCGAAGTCCGTTACGCCGGGCTCGTCGGCGGCGTCGAACTCGTGGCCGACAAGGCGACGAAGCGCTCCTTCGATCCGAAGAGCGGCGTCGGCGCGCAGGTCGCCAAATTCTGCGAGAACAACGGCCTCATTCAGCGTGCCATCGGCGACACCATCGCTTTTTGCCCGCCAATGATCATTTCCGAAGGCGAACTGAACGAATTGTTCGACCGTTTCGAAAAGGCATTGGGCGAAGCGGAAGCCTGGGTTTCCAAGGAAGGGTTGCAGAAAGCCGCCTGACCAAGAGCCGCGACCGCGCGGCCTCTTTCCCCGCATCGACACATCGCGTAAGTGGCCCTCGCAAACTCCTGCGCAGGGCCACTTTTTCATGATTCGTCTCGAAAACATCTCCAAGCAGAACGGTCAGCAGATCGTCTTCATCGAGGCATCGGCGGCGCTCCAGCGCGGTGAGAAGATCGGCCTCGTCGGCCCCAATGGCGCGGGCAAGACAACGCTGTTCCGCATGATCACCGGACAGGAACTGCCCGACGAAGGCCAGGTCGCCTCCGACCGCGGCGTCACCATCGGCTATTTCAGCCAGGATGTCGGCGACATGGCGGGCCGCAGCGCGGTCACGGAAGTCATGGACGGCGCGGGTCCCGTCAGCGTACTCGCAGCCGAGATGGCAGACCTCGAAGCCGCGATGGCCGATCCCGACCGCGCCGATGAAATGGACGAGATCATCACCCGCTACGGCGAGGTGCAGGGCCGGTTCGACGAACTCGACGGTTACGCGCTCGACGGGCGCGCGCGCGAAGTTCTCGATGGCCTCGGCTTTTCGCAGGAGATGATGGACGGCGACGTCGGAAAGCTTTCGGGCGGCTGGAAGATGCGCGTTGCGCTCGCCAAGATCCTGCTCATGCGCCCCGACGCGATGCTTCTCGACGAGCCGTCGAACCATCTCGACCTCGAAAGCCTGATCTGGCTCGAAAACTTCCTCAAGGGCTATGACGGAACGATCCTCATGACCTCGCACGACCGCGAGTTCATGAACCGCATCGTCGGCAAGATCATCGAGATCGACGCCGGCTCCCTCACCTCCTATTCGGGCGGCTATACCTTCTATCAGGAGCAGCGAAAGCTCGCCGAGGCGCAGCAGCAGGCGCAGTTCGAGCGCCAGCAGGCCATGCTCGCCAAGGAAATCGCGTTCATAGAACGTTTCAAGGCGCGTGCCAGCCACGCCGCGCAGGTGCAAAGCCGCGTCAAGAAGCTCGACAAGATCGACAAGGTCGAGCCGCCCAAGCGCCAGCAGACCGTGCGCTTCGAATTCAAGCCTGCGCCGCGCTCCGGCGAGGATGTTGCAACCTTGAAAGGTGTCGCCAAGAGCTATGGCGCGCGCACCATTTATGACGGGCTCGACTTTCAGGTGCGCCGGAAAGAACGCTGGTGCGTGATGGGCGTCAACGGCGCGGGCAAGTCGACGCTCCTGAAGCTCGTCGCAGGTGCGTCGGAACCGGACGACGGCACGGTCGCGCGCGGCCCGAGCGTACGCATGGGTTATTTCGCGCAGCACGCCATGGAAGTGATCGACGGTGACGACACGATCCTTCAGACGCTGGAACGCGAATTTCCGCAAGCCGGGCAGGCACCGCTGCGGGCGCTTGCCGGCTGCTTCGGCTTTTCGGGCGACGACGTCGAAAAGAAATGCCGCGTCCTTTCAGGCGGTGAAAAAGCGCGGCTCGTCATGGCGATCATGCTGTTCGACCCACCGAACTTCCTCGTCCTCGATGAGCCGACCAACCATCTCGACATCGCCACCAAGGAAATGCTGATCGACGCGCTGTCGCGCTACGAAGGCGCGATGCTTTTCGTCAGCCATGACCGCCATTTCCTCGCCGCGCTCTCCAATCGCGTTCTGGAACTGACGCCGGAGGGCATCCACACCTATGGCGGCGGCTATACCGAATATGTCGCGCGCACCGGCCAGGAAGCGCCGGGTCTTCGCGGATAGATTTTGCGACGAGGGTCGCACCTTTGTTACATGGACCCCTTAGCGACGAGCGCGTAAACTTTATGCTCACTCACTCAAGGGGAAAATCCGATGCGCCACATTTCGCGTCTGGTCGTTTCGCTCAGCCTCGGCTCAGCTTTTATTGTTCCGGCCTTTGCCGAAGAGCCGACTGCCAAGAACGTCATCTTGATGATTTCCGACGGCATCGGCTTCAATGGCTGGCTGGCCGCCGACTACTATCAGGGCAAGGCCGGCAGCCAATCCTATCAGGTCGCCCGACCGGACGGCACGGAGCCGCGCCTTTACGGACAGACGCACTGGTCGGTCAATCCGATCGACGGAAACGGCAATCTCGTCAGCGATGACGAAGCCGACCAAGCCGCCGGTGTCGTGGAGCAATATTACGATCCGACCACCCGCTGGAACCGTTTCGAAAACACCTTCCTCAACGATTTCGCGCCGGTCGGCGAGAGCTACACCTCCTATACGGACTCCTCTTCGGCCGCGACCGCCCTTTATACCGGACGAAAGACCGTCAACGGACGCATCAACAAGGACTGGCAGGGCGAGATCGACTTCGTCACCATCGCGCAGATCGCCAACGCGCAAGGCCGCTCCACGGGTGCCGTCTCCACGGTGCAGGCATCGCACGCAACACCGGGCGCCGTCTGGTCACATGCAGCTTCCCGCAACTCCTATGCCGACATCTTCAACGAAATGGTCGACGGCGGCCTCGACGTCATCATGGGCGCGGGCCATCCCGATTTCGACAAGAGCGGCCGCCGTCTCGAAGACGGTGCAGAGCGGGACTACAAATTCGTCGGGGGCGAGGAAACCTGGGCGGCACTGACCAGCGAAGAAGGTCACAACGGATTCTCCTTTATCGAGGAGAAGGCCGATTTCGAAGCGCTCGCCGCTGGCGAAAACCTGCCGCAGAAGGTCGTCGGCGTCATGCAGTCGATCAGCACCGCACAGTCGGATCGTACTGAACTCGACGCGGACGAGAACAATCCGTCCGGCATGGCGTTCGTCGAAAACGTGCCTTCGCTGACGACGATGACGCAGGCCTCGCTCAACGTCCTCAATCAGAACGAAAACGGCTTCTTCGTCATGATCGAAGGCGGAGCCGTCGACTGGATGGGCCACGCCAACGATATGCCGCGTTACATCGAGGAACAGATCGATTTCAACATGGCGGTGGAAGCAGCGATCCAGTGGATCGAGGAGAACTCGAACTGGGACGAAACGCTCCTGATCGTCACCGCCGATCACGAGACCGGTGGCATCTGGGGCGAAGGCACCTATACCAACGGCTCGGGTCAAGCTGTCGCCGACCCGTCAAACGAGGAAGCCATCGAGGATGCCCGCTTCGATCCGACAAAGGACCGTTTCAACGACTATCTCGCCGTTCAGGATCGCGGTGAAGGCGTCCTGCCCGGCTATCAGTTCGCTTCCGGCAATCACACAAACGAACTGGTCCCGCTTTGGGCGATCGGTTCCGGCAGCAGCCTCTTCGACGAAGGCCGCCGTGTCGATGTCAGGGCGGCGAAGCTCTGGGGCAACGGAATTGGATATGACTGGGACGGTTCGTACATCGACAACACGTCCGTGTTCGACGTGATGAACCGCGTGCTTTCCGCCGATCATCTGGAAAACCGCGCTGGCTTCTGACGAGCGGACATAATGTTCTAGATGCGCCCGGCCTCGTGCCGGGCGTCTTCGCGTTCAGCCTTTCGGCTTCGTGCGAGACGGCTTCTTAACATTCAACGCGACGGCTGCGCGAATGAGCGCCTTGAACGCCTCCGCGTCGATTTTGTGGTCCTTGCCGATATCGATCGCGCGGCGCGCATTGCCTTCAAGGCTGGCGTTGAACAGCCCGGAAGGGTCGTCCAGCGATGCGCCTTTGGCGAAGGTCAGCTTCACGACGTTTTTGTAAGTCTCACCTGTGCAGACGATCCCGTCATGCGAGAAAACCGGCACGCCGCGCCATTTCCATTCCTCAACGATCTCAGGATCGGCCTCGTGGATCAGCCTGCGCATTCGCTCAAGCGTCTCGCCGCGCCAATCGCCAAGTTCGGCGATACGCTTATCGATGAGCTTCGAAGCGTCTTTTCCGGGATCGTCAGCCATAGGCACGATCCCTTTTGCTACATCTTCTCGCCCGGCAAGCGGCTTGCCTGCTTCACCCAATCGGAGAATTGCGCCTCGTCGACCGCGTCGTTTTCGTGGACGTGGAAATAGCGCACGTCCTTCTGTTTCGAGCCAACCGGCGGCATCGGATCGATCGACGCGCCCCTGAAGAAAGCGACCTTCACATATTTGTCGAAGCAGTGGAAAGACAGGATGTAATGGCCATCCTCGACGCCGTAGAACGGTGAATTCCATTTCACCGCCTTCTTCACATCCGGCAAGGCTGCCACGATCAGCGCGTCGAGACTTCGCCCGACATCACTTTTCCAGCCGGGCATCGCCGCGATATAGGCCTGCACCGGCGCATCGCCATAACCCTTCGCAATCTGTGGATTGCCTCCCGAAAGAAGCACAGGCTCCACAGGCGTTTTTGCTTTCGCAGATGATCCGGCCGTCATGATCTCCTCCGTTACGAAATAAGATCATAGCGCCCGAACACCGCTTTGAAAACGCGGCGACTGCTATCCCTTGACCGCCGCCTGCGCCGCCGCCAATCGTGCGATCGGCACGCGGAACGGCGAGCAGGAGACATAGTCGAGGCCGACTTCCTCGCAAAAGTGGATCGAAGACGGATCTCCGCCATGCTCGCCGCAGATGCCGAGCTTAATGTCGGGGCGCGTCGCCCTGCCCTTTTCGCTCGCCATACGCACGAGTTCGCCCACGCCTTCCTGATCGATCGACACGAACGGATCGCGCTCGATAATTCCCTTCTGGCGATAGGTTTCGAGAAAGGACGATGCGTCGTCGCGGCTGATCCCGAACGTGGTCTGGGTCAGATCATTCGTACCGAAAGAGAAGAACTCCGCCGCCTCCGCGATCACATGCGCGCGGATCGCCGCGCGCGGCAATTCGATCATGGTGCCGACGAGATAGTCGATCTGCTGGCCTTTTTCCTGCATGACCTCTTTTCCGACGGCGTCGATCCGCGCCTTGACGAAATCGAGTTCCTTCATGATGCCGACGAGGGGGACCATGATTTCCGGCACGACGGGTTTGCCGGTCTTTTCGCCCGCCTCCAATGCGGCCTCGAAAATCGCGCGGGCCTGCATCTCGGCGATTTCAGGATAGGAGACGGCAAGCCGGCAGCCGCGATGGCCGAGCATCGGGTTGAATTCGTGCAGGGCTTCCGTGCGCTCGACGAGCTTGTCCGGATCGACGCCCAGAACCTTCGCGACGTCGGCGATTTCCTCGGGCGTGTTCGGCAGGAATTCGTGCAGCGGCGGGTCGAGGAGCCGGATCGTCACCGGCAGCCCGGCCATGATCTCGAACAGTTCGACGAAGTCCGAGCGCTGCATCGGCAAAAGCTTGTCGAGCGCTGCGCGGCGCCCCGCCTCGGTATCGGCGAGGATCATCTCGCGCATGGAGATGATACGTTCTTCATCGAAGAACATATGCTCCGTGCGACAAAGACCGATACCTTCCGCACCGAACGACCGCGCCATGCGCGCGTCGGCCGGCGTTTCCGCATTGGCGCGCACCTTCATGCGTCGCGCGCCATCCGCCCATTCCATGATCGCGGCAAAATCGCCCGAAAGCTCCGGCTGGAGCATCGGCACCGCGCCTTTCAGCACCTGCCCGCTCGCGCCGTCGATGGTGATGATATCGCCTTTTTTCAGCGTCACGCCCATGGCGAGAAGCGTTCCCGCGCGCGTATCCACCCGCAATCCGCCCGCGCCCGATACGCAAGGCTTGCCCATTCCGCGCGCCACGACCGCCGCATGGCTCGTCATGCCGCCGCGCGTGGTCAGGATGCCCTCGGCCGCGTGCATGCCGTGAATATCCTCCGGGCTTGTCTCGACGCGGACCAGAATGACCTTTCGGCCCTGCTGCTTCATTTCCTCGGCGTCGTCGGAGGTAAACACGATCTCGCCGGTCGCCGCGCCCGGCGAGGCGGGCAGGCCCGAGCCGATGATGTTGCGCTCCGCCTTCGGGTCGATCGTCGGGTGCAAAAGCTGGTCGAGCGAGGCCGGATCGATGCGCTTGACGGCCTCGTCATGCGTGATCAGCCCTTCGCCGGCCATATCGACTGCGATCTTCAACGCGGCCTTCGCCGTGCGTTTTCCCGAACGCGTCTGGAGCATCCACAATTTGCCGCGCTCGATCGTGAATTCGAGATCCTGCATGTCGCGATAGTGGCTTTCGAGCCGGTTCGCGATGTCGACGAAATTCGCATAAGCCTCAGGCATCACCTTTTGCAGCGAAGGCTTGTCCGAACCGGCGGCAATACGCGCCGCCTCCGTCAAGTTCTGCGGTGTGCGGATGCCCGCCACCACGTCTTCGCCCTGCGCATTGACGAGGAATTCGCCGTAAAGCGCCTTTTCCCCCGTCGAGGGATTGCGCGTGAAGGCGACGCCGGTCGCGGACGTGTCGCCCATATTACCGAACACCATTGACTGCACGTTGACCGCCGTGCCCCAGCTTTCGGGGATGTCGTGCAGACGGCGATAGGTGATCGCGCGATGGTTCATCCAGCTCGAGAAGACCGCCCCGATCGCACCCCAAAGCTGCTCGCGCGGGTCTTGCGGGAACGGATGGCCGAGTTCCTCGACCACCTTTTCCTTGTAGAGCACGACGATCTTGCGCCACTGCACTGCGGAAAGTTCGGTATCGAGTTCGACGCCCGCCTTCGCTTTCTCGTCCTCGAGAATTTCCTCGAAGACTTCGTGATCGAGCCCAAGCACGACGTCGCAATACATGGTGATGAAGCGGCGATAGCTGTCGAAGGCGAACCGCTCGTCGCCGGCATCTCGTGCCAGCGCCTCGACCGTCTCGTCGTTCAGGCCCAGATTGAGGACCGTGTCCATCATGCCCGGCATCGACGCGCGGGCGCCCGATCGCACGGACACAAGAAGAAGGTTTTTCGGGTCTCCGAAACGCTTGCCCGTTATGCTTCCGACGGTAGTAAGCGCAGCATCCACCTCGGCCTCGAGTTCGGCCGGGTAGCAGCGTTCATTGGCGTAGTAGTGGACACAGGCGTCGGTCGTGATGGTGAAGCCGGGCGGAACCGGAAGACCCAGATTGCACATCTCGGCGAGATTGGCTCCCTTGCCGCCAAGCAGGTTCTTGTCCCCTGCCCGGCCTTCCGCCTTGCCGTCACCAAACGCGTAGACCCACTTCGACATGCCGTCCTCCTTGCCTGGGTTTCGAGCGATAGAGTGCAGCGCAGCAAATGGCAAGGCGTGCTCTACGCGCCGTTCGAACTCAATCGATTGAGATCGAAAACGCTTCTTGCCAGCTTGCGGAACGCTCCGCTTCGATATAGAACAAATAAGGAACATAAAGGGTCAAAATCATGCGCGAAGATGGAAAGCTCGACTATATCGAGATGCAGGCTGGCGGCGGAGCGATCGACAGCGCGAAAGCCTTTTACAGCGCCGCGTTCGGCTGGACTTTCACCGATTACGGCCCGTCCTATGCGGCCTTCTCGGAAGGTCTTGACGGCGGTTTCGACGCCGGTGCGCCTGCCGATGCCAAACCGCTGCCGGTCCTGTTTTCGACCGATCTGGAGCGGACCTTGCAGGCGGTGACCGATGCCGGCGGCAGGATCGTCAGACCGATCTTCGAATTTCCCGGCGGCCGCCGGTTCCATTTCATCGATCCGGCCGGCAACGAACTTGCAGTATGGGCCGAGTAGGATACCGGAACATGCACAGGGGAAGCTGCCATTGCGGCAAGACGGCCTTTGAGGTCGATGGCGAATTCACCGAAGCGAACGAATGCAATTGCTCGCATTGCAGTCGCAAGGGCTATTTGCTCTGGTTCGTGCCTCGCGAACAGCTTCATCTGGAAACGCCGCTCGAGACCCTGTCGACCTACAAATTCAACAGGCATGTGATCGATCACCATTTCTGCCCGGATTGCGGCTGCGCGCCGTTCGGGCTCGGCACCGCGCCCGACGGCAAGGCGACGGCTGCGATCAACATCCGTTGCCTGGAAGACGTCGACCTGACAAAGGTGAAGCACGTGCCGGTGGACGGTCGGTCCTATTGACGGCTGTCTGACTGGCTGGGTGGAGCCAATTCGTCCAGAAGGCGGCGCAGTTTTCCGGTCGTGATCGCGACATCCGGCGCATTCTGGACCGCCATCAGATGATGCAGACGAAACTGGGTGTCGTGACCCTTTCCCTCACCGAGGAGGCGCCTAGCGCTGGCGATCGCATTGGCCAGCACGGCCTCGGTCAGTGCGCCCTCTTTATCGGTGCGTGCTTCATCGATGAGCACAATCAGTTGCGACAGGCTTTCCAGCCATGAAAACCGGGGATTTCCGATGATCTCGAAAAGCAGCGTATAGGGGTTCTGGTAGGCAGGATCGTCGCCCGCTTCGGCATGGATCAACGCTTTGTGCATGTCACGCAGCGCCCTTGCAAGATCATCCGCACGCGTCTTCAAATCCTTCGTCATACTGCTTCCCGCATCTGTTCAGCCGTCTGAAGATCGACCGAAACGAGCTGGCTGACGCCCTGCTCGGCCATGGTTACACCGAACAGCCTGTCCATGCGCGACATGGTAATCGGATTGTGCGTGATGATGACGAAGCGCGTTTCGGTCGTCGCCGCCATCTCGTCCATCAGATTGCAGAAGCGCTCGACATTGTGATCGTCAAGCGGCGCGTCCACCTCGTCGAGGACGCAGATCGGCGCTGGATTGGTGAGAAACACCGCAAAAATAAGCGCCATCGCCGTCAGCGCCTGCTCACCGCCCGACAGAAGCGTCATAGTCTGCGGTTTCTTGCCCGGGGGGCGTGCAAGGATTTCGAGCCCCGCTTCCAGAGGATCGTCGCTCTCGATCAATTGCAGTTCGGCCGTACCGCCGCCGAAAAGATGCGTGAACAGGCGCCGGAATTCGGCATCGACACGCCCGAACGCGGCAAGCAACCGCTCGCGCCCTTGCCGGTTCAGGTTCTGGATCGCTTCGCGCAACCGCGCGATTGCCTCGACCACGTCGTCGCGTTCGCGCGTAATGAGATCGAAGCGATCCGATAATTCGCGCGCCTCCTGCTCGGCGCGCAGATTGACGGCACCCAGCCGTTCCCGCTCGACCTTCAGCCGATCGAGACGACGCTCCACGTCTGCGATCTCCGGCGCTGCCTGATCGGCCAGAAGCTCTGCCTGCAGCGCAACCAGATGAGGCTCGACGCCAACCGTCTCGCGCATGCGCGTCTCGACGTCGCGACGCCGCTCTTCGGCTGCAGACAGACGCTCCTCGGCACGGCCACGCTCCTCACGCGCCCGGCTGAGGGCCTCGATTGCGACCGTCGCCGTGCGGTCGAGCGCCGCCTGCCCGGTTTCCGCCAGCGCCAGCGCGTCGGCTGCTTCGCGGCGTGCGGTCTCGGCTTTATCGAATTCTCCTGCAAGCGCCCGCCGCTTCACCTCGAATTCGTCCGGCGCGTCGGCAAGCGCAGCAGCTTCAGCGGCCGCTTCTGCGCGGCGGGTATTCAGCGCCTCGATCTGCGCCTGGGCGTTGCCGGCGCGCTTCGACCAGCCGTCGCGCTCGGACATGATCGCCGCCAGCCGCCTTTCCCGCGTTTCAGCGTCACGGATCAGACCATCGCGGGTGGCTCGCGCCGCAATCTCGGCAGCCCGCTCGTCCGCTGTATGCTGACGGAGCGCACCTAGCTCCGCTTCGAGCGCAACCGGGTCCGGTGCGGCGGCTACCGCATTTTCGGCGGCGATGCGCTCGGTCGATATCTCTTCGAGGGTGTCGGTGAGCCGCCCCTCCGTTTCCGACAACCCTGCCCGCCGCGCATCGATTTCACCACGGGCGCGCTCTGCGCGGGCAAGGTCGTCGCGTTTTTCCGCCAGAGATTTTTGCGCGGTTCGCACAGCTTCGCGGGCGGTTCGTTCCGTTTCGACCACCTCTTTCACGGCCATTTCCCGGGCAGCAAATTCGGTTTCGGCCTCGGCAAGCCGCACCATCGCACCGTCGATCTCGTCCCTAAGCTCCGTCAGACGATTGCGCTGCGCGAGTCGCTGGGCGGCCGCCGTCGGCGCATCGGCACTCGCGACAACCCCGTCCCAACGCCACAGATCACCCTCGCGGGAGACGAGCACCTGACCCGTCGCGAGTCTTTGCTGCATTCGCGCTCCATCCAACCGGGGCACGACGCCGACCTGCGCCAAACGCCGACGAAGTTCCACCGGCGCTTCGACGTGGGCGAGCAAAGGCTCCGCGCCCTCCGGCAGGGCTGGATCGTCTCCTACATGAACCGGCAGCGACCAATATGCGGCCGCATCACCGTCGACAGGCAGATCGAGATCGTCGGCCAGCGCCGCTCCGAGTGCGGTTTCGAACCCGCGCGCGACTTTGATGACGTCGAGAACGGGCGTCTGGCCCGCCCCTGCTTGCCCTGCGGCAAGCACTTTTTCCAACGTCCGCGCCTCGGTTTCAGCTTGCGACAGTGCCGAGCGTGCGCCCTGAAGACGCTCCCGGGCTTCCGATTCGGCCGCGCGAGCCGGCGGCACCGCCGCCTCTGTCACGGTTGCGTGGTTTTCGGCAGTCGCAAGATTGCGTTCCGCAGCCGCAAAGGCAATCCGGCTTAGCTCGACGTCCGGCAGCGTTGCAACGCGTGCATTGAGTTCCGCGATTTCATCGCACGCACCGGCAAGCTGGCGCTCGGCTTTCGCTTGCCGTTCGTCGAGTTCGCGTAAGGTCCTAACGGCGTGTGCGCGAAGCGTGGCGCTTTCCGCACGCCGGGCGGTCAGCGCCGACAATTCCTCTTCCATGCCCGCAAGACGTTCGGAAACGCTGAGACGCGCGGCGTCGGCCTCTGCCAGACGAGCATCATGGTTTTCACCTACCGCATGCAGTTCCTTCTCTTCGGTGGCCAGCCGGTCCAGAACGCCGGCATTATCGGCCAGAATCTGGCGTTCGCGCTCGATATCGGCGTCTGCCTGATGCAGACGGCGCTCAAGTTCCTGAGCGCGCGCGGCAACCCGCTTCGCCTCATCCTCGTGCTGCGTGCGTGCAATCGCCAAACGCTGCACCACGGCCGCCGCGATGGCCTCGACCTCGCGCAATTCTGGCAGTTTATGAGCCCCGATGCCTTGCGCTTTCGCCGCCTCGATCTGCTCCTGCGCACGCTCGGCAACCATCGATGTCGCGCGCGCCAACACCGACTTCGCTTCGCCCTCCTGCGTCTTTTCATGCACCCAGCGCAGATGAAGCAGCGTCGCTTCGGCCTTGCGGATATCCGCCGACAGTGCCTTGAAACGCTGCGCCTGCCGCGCCTGCCGCTTCAGGCTTTCGATCTGCGTACGCAACTCGCCGGTCACGTCGTCGAGACGTTCAAGGTTCTGCTCGGCTGCGCGCAGGCGAAGCTCCGCCTCGTGCCGGCGCGAGTGAAGGCCGGAAATTCCGGCAGCTTCTTCCAGAAGCGCACGGCGCGCCTGCGGCTTTGCCTGAATCAGTTCGCCGATGCGCCCCTGCCCGACCATCGACGGCGAGCGCGCGCCCGTCGACTGATCGGCGAAAAGAAGCTGCACGTCCTTGGCGCGTGCCTCCTTGCCGTTGATGCGGTAGACGGACCCCGATTCACGCTCGATGCGGCGCGAAACCTGCAACTCGTCCGCCGCATTGAAGGCGGCCGGTGCGGTGCGATCCGAATTGTCGAGAAAAAGCGTGACCTCGGCGGTGTTGCGAGCCGGACGCGTGCCGGAGCCGGAGAAGATCACATCGTCCATGCCGGACGCGCGCATGTTCTTGTAGGAGTTTTCGCCCATCACCCAGCGCAGCGCCTCGACGAGGTTCGACTTGCCGCAGCCGTTCGGCCCCACGATGCCGGTCAGGCCGCGTTCGATGACGAACTCGCCGGGATCGACGAAGGATTTGAAGCCGAGAAGACGGAGCCTGTTGAAACGCATCGTTCAGAGCCTCGTTCGGCTCGATGAACGAAATCCGGACGCGGCTATGCCGCGCCCGGCAGTCAAGTTCGGGACGTCAGAGCATCGAGTCGATGATGGCCGACATTTCGTCAACCGACAGGGCCCCCGCATATTTGTTGCCGTTGATGAAGAAAGTCGGCGTCGAGTTCACTCCGAAATCGTTTTGCGCGCGCGCACGCACCGACCTGACATCATCGAGAAGTTCCTGGTTGGTCAAGCAAGCCTCAAAGGACTCCTGTGTAAAACCACCCAGACGGGCGAGGCGAAGCAAGGCTTCGCGTGCATTGTCGACGGGCACCCAGCTATTTTGTTGCTTGAAGAGAACATCCGACATCGCGAAGAAGTTGTTGTCCGCGCAGCGCGCGAGCATCGCACCAGCTTCGGCGCGCGGATCGAACGGAAATTCGCGCAAGATCAGCTTCGCCTGCCCCGTATCGATATAGCGTTCCTTGATCGTCGGCAGCGTGTTGTTGTGGAAGTTACCGCAATGGCCGCACGTCATCGACGCGTATTCGACGATCGTCACGGGCGCATCGGCATCGCCCAGAACCTTGTCTTCCAGCGGACCGGGTTCGAGGAGCGCTGCCATGTCCACGGTGCCCTGAGCGCGGGGCGCGGTGGCGGAGGTCGTCACCGGATCGGTGCCCGACGCGCTCGCATTGGCGGAGTTGCCGCTATCGCTGCACGAAGCAAGCGCAAGGCCCGCGACCGGAAGAAGCGCCAGAGAGGTCACGACATGTCTGCGCGACAAAGAAGAGGCCATTTCGAATCACCCGTGTTGAAGTTTGAGTATCGTCTGTATCGCATTCGTCTAAAACGCGAATACGGCAAGGATCGTCCCTTTCCTACCGCGAATGCACGACACTGTGTTCACAAAGGTGCGATTTCCATGACAACCGATCAAGCGCTGCGGCGTTTGGCGCCGATGACTTCCGCGCCGAGGCGTTCGAGAGAAGCACGCAATTCATCGCTCTCGATCGCGCGCGTCAGGTTCTTCACATGCGCCGCGTCAGGTTCGTTTAATTGCGCCGGTCCCCTGCGCCGCGGCGACGGATCGACGGCAACCGGCTTTTGCAGGATGCGGATGCGGCCGACCGCCGCAAAACCCAGAAAGCTGTTGATCCGCGCGATGACCTGCCCCGTTTCGTGCTGGAGCGCGAGCGCCGCCATCCCTTCGCAGGCGACGACCAACGTCGCCGGCTCGAAGGGATCGTCCTCGCCCATGCGGCGCGGCCAGATGATCTTTTCGGGGCGGGATGCGCGCGCGGTGCGCTCGCCCACGATTTCTTCCCATGACTGGATCAGCGCCACCGGAATGCCAGCGCGTTTTCGCAACACCGGATCGAGGATGCGCGTGGCGAGATCGGCAACCGGTTGGGGCCCGTATGACCCTTTTGGTTTGCCTGCCATGGCGGAAATCCTTTATGCGCTTGAGTTCTTAAGCTTTCTAGCAGGAACATGGGCATGACGCCATCGGCGCAGGACTGGTTCGACGACGCTCGCGCGCAGCGCGTGTCCGTCCAGCTGGTCGAATGGTACGACCGTCATCACCGCGAACTTCCCTGGCGCATACCGCCGCGCGATCTGGCCTCCGGCCTGCGCGCCGATCCTTACCGCGTCTGGCTTTCTGAAATCATGCTCCAGCAGACGACCGTCGAAGCCGTAAAACCGTATTTCGCCAAGTTCGTCGCCACCTGGCCGACCGTATCGGCTCTCGCAGCTGCTGACAGCGACGATATCATGAAGGCCTGGGCGGGATTGGGCTATTATTCGCGTGCGCGGAATCTGAAGACATGCGCGGAAACCATTGAAAACGAATATGGCGGACGCTTTCCCGGTACCGAAGGAGGACTGCTCGCCCTGCCCGGAATCGGGCCTTACACCGCAGCGGCAATCGCAGCGATCGCCTTTGATCGTCCAGCGGCCGTGGTCGATGGAAATGTCGAGCGGGTCTTTACCCGCCTCGCTGCGATCGCCACGCCGCTTCCCAAAGCCAAGAGCGAAATCAAGGTCTTGGTAGCAAAAGCTGTGAACTTGAATCGCCCCGGCGACTTTGCACAGGCGACGATGGATCTTGGGGCGACGATCTGCACGCCACGCCGGCCCAAATGCCTGATGTGTCCAGTCAACGACGAATGCCTCGCGCTTCGCGAAGGCGACCCGGAGCACTATCCGGTCAAACCGGCGAAGGTGGCAAAACCGATCAGGCACGGCGCGGCGTTCGTCGCGGTACACGGGAATTCGCTTTTTCTGCGCAAGCGGGCGGCAAAAGGCCTGCTCGGCGGCATGGCGGAAGTTCCGTCGACGAACTGGTCGTCACGCGCAGATGGCGAAATCGCTGCCACAGCCGCGCCCTTTGCCGGAAACTGGACGAAAGCGGGCCAGATCGGGCACGTCTTCACGCATTTCCAGCTCGAACTCGTCGTTTACCGGGCCGAAATTGCCGAAAAGCCCGATATTGCCAATGGCTGGTGGGCGCCACTCGACCTTATTCACACGGAAGCGTTGCCCACTGTCATGAAGAAGGCAATCGAAGCTGCCATACCGGGCGCAACCAAGAAAAGGAGCGCATGAAGTGGCTGAAATCCGTCACATCGTTTTCGACATCGGCAAGGTATTGATCCATTACGATCCCGAACTCCCCTATCGCGACATCATTCCCGACGATGCGGAACGCCGCTGGTTTCTCGACAATGTCACCACCGGGCATTGGAACGTCGAACAGGATCGCGGACGACGCTGGGATGATGCGGAGGCGCTGCTGATCGCGGATTTTCCCGATCATGAAACGAACATCCGTGCGTTTCGCCAGAACTGGCACAAGATGGTGCCGCACGCCTATGACGACAGCGTCGCGATCCTCGAAAAGCTGATCGCCGACGGACGCGACGTGACGATGCTGACCAATTTCGCGGCCGACACGTTCGCCGAGGCGCAAGAACGCTTCGATTTCCTCAAAAAGTCGCGCGGCGTCACGGTTTCAGGTGACCACAAAATGATCAAGCCAGACGTCGCGATTTACGATTTACATGCCCGCACGTTCGGCCTCGATCCCGCCGCAACGCTCTTCATCGATGACAGCGCGAAGAACGTCGACAGTGCGAAGAAAGCCGGATGGCAGGCGGTTCAGTTCATCGACGCGGAGACGTTAGAGCGGGATTTGAAGGATTTGGACTTGCTTTAGCCGCCCGGCTTAAAACTAAGTATGGGGTCCTGTGACGAGCACAGGACCCCATACCTTAAACTTCGAGCATGTGCGTGATGCGAAAGATTTTTGTCACGCGCCTGCGCGGTTCATGCCCAGACGGGCGATGCGCCGCAACTCGTCGATCTGGTTGAGACCACCTGAACGCTCATAGTGCCAGAACGTCCAGCCATTGCAGGCATCGAGCCCCTGCACCGTCGCGCCGACTTTGTGGATCGATCCGGAGACGTCGCCGACCGCGATGGTGCCGTCGGCGCGCACCCGCGCCTGATGACGGCGGCGGGCATCATGCAGCACCGCGCCCGGCTTGATCAGGCCTGAATCAATCAGGCTGACGAAGGCGACACGGGGTTCTGCGCGCTTGCCCGTCATGACGGACAGATCGATCTCGGCCAGCGGCCTGACGTGGTCGATGCGTTCCTGTGCGGCGTCGATATAGGTCTGGTCGCGTTCGATACCGACGAAATGGCGGCCAAGGCGCTTGGCGACCGCGCCCGTCGTGCCGGAGCCGAAGAACGGGTCGAGGACCACATCGCCCGGCTTCGTCGACGACAGCATGACGCGCGCGAGCAGCGCCTCGGGCTTTTGCGTCGGATGGACCTTGTTGCCGTTCTCGTCCTTCAGGCGCTCATTGCCGGTGCAGATCGGAAACAGCCAGTCGGATCGCATCTGCACGTCGTCATTGGCCGCTTTCATCGCGTCGTAATTGAAGGTGTAGCCCTTGGCCTTCGGATCCCGCGAGGCCCAGATCATCGTTTCATGCGCGTTCTGGAAGCGGCGGCCACGGAAGTTCGGCATCGGGTTCGTCTTGCGCCAGACCACGTCGTTCAAAATCCAGAAGCCCAGATCCTGCATGATCGCACCGACGCGGAAGATGTTGTGGTAGGAGCCGATCACCCAGATCGTGCCGTTCGGCTTGAGCACCCGGCGCGCGGCGAGCAGCCAGGCGCGCGTGAAAGCGTCATAGGCCTGGAAGCTTTCGAACTGGTCCCATTCATCGTCCACCGCATCGACCTTCGACTGGTCGGGCCGGTGCAGGTCGCCATCGAGTTGAAGATTATAGGGCGGATCGGCGAAGATCACGTCGACGGAGTGATCCGGAAGCTTGTTCAGGGCGGCGACGCAGTCGCCTTTGAGGATGGTGTCGAGCCACTGGCTCGGTTCGGCGGAAGGAACGAGGTCGGCAAGAGCGCGCACGGCTGACATGAAGATACCCGGTACTCGGAGAAACTCTTTTACACTCCGTTATGGTTACCGATCGGCGTTAACATCGCGTGAAGAGGCGCGCGGTTTGCGGTTCCCGGCAGGCTCGTGTAGGACCGCGCCAACATCTCCAGAACACGGCAATCTTCCATGTCCACACCCGAACTCGTCATCTTCGATTGCGACGGCGTCCTTGTCGATTCCGAGATTATCGCCGCGCGCGTCGAGGCCGAAATCCTTTCGGCCGCCGGCTACGAGATCAGCCCGGAAGAACTTGCCGAGAGCTATGCCGGCCTCACCTTTCGCGAAATCATGCTGCGGATCGAGCGCGAGGCCGCCATACCGTTTCAAGCGTCGATGCTCGACGATGTCGAAAAGCGTGTCGATCAGCGGTTGAAGGCCGAAGTGAAAGCGATCGAAGGCGTTCACGAGGCAGTCGCATCGATCACGGGCAAACGCGCGATCTGCTCCAATTCATCTGCCGAGCGGCTCGACATGATGCTGACGAAGACGCGACTGAAGCCGTTCTTCGAGGGCCATATTTTCTCTTCGCGCGATACGCCGTCAGGCAAGCCGAAGCCCGCGCCCGACGTGTTCATTCATGCGGCCGAAGCAATGAAGGCGAACCCGTCGAAGACCTTCGTGATCGAGGATTCCGTGCATGGCATCCATGGCGCGAAGCTTGCCGGCATGCGCGTCATCGGCTTCACCGGTGCCTCGCACACGCATCCCGGTCACGCCGACATGCTGACCGAAGCCGGCGCCGAAACCGTCATCCGCCGCCATGCCGATCTGCCCGCCACGATCGCCGCGCTCAGCGCCTGGTCGGAGGATTGAGACGAAGCCCCGCTATGATTGCGGGGTGTCGATGCGCACGGTGATGCGGGTCTGTCGTGCCGTATCGGTCGGAATGATCACGGCCGGATCGTTGAAAACGAACTGAGTTGCGCCAGCCGTATCGCCTACCTGCACTGCGTAGTTCACCCGGTTCGAATAGATCACCTCGCCGCCACGCTGCGCTTCGATGACGATCGGCACGGAAACCTGTCCCGCCCGCCCGACCGGGCCCGGCACCACGCGGCCGGCAGCCGCCACGTTCAGCGTCATCTGACCGGCACCGTAGGAGCAGGCGCGCGTCGTATCGCTGATCGTCGTGCGATGGACGAGCCGGCTTGCATCGCCCTCGCCGCCACGCTCGTATTGCGACCAGACGGCGCTATCGCTTTGCAGGATCACCTGCGGGCAATAGGCGCGCAATTCCTCGATATTGATGGTCTCGCTACCAGATGCGGCAACGGCTGTTCCCTCGCTCGACTGGCAGGCCGACAAGGCCAGCGCCGAACCGATGACGGCAAAAGCCGCGATATGGCGAAACGACGAACGACAAAACGACATGGCAGCCCTTCCCTCACGCAAAGCTGGTGTTCTATATCAATCCCGAAAACAAAAGGCGACCGGACGATCTGCGTTTTCCAACGCCGCCGGCAAGCCGATAGATTGGAATTCGATGCGCTATTCAAGTACGCGCGGCGACGCGCCACGACTGGGCTTTGCTGACGTCCTTCTTGCCGGGCTCGCACGCGACGGCGGACTTTACCTGCCAGACGAGTGGCCGCAATTTTCTGCCGCCGACATTCGCGCCATGCGCGGGCTTTCCTATCCCGACCTTGCGATCCGCCTCCTCACGCCCTTCGTCGAAGACGATATCGATGCCGACGATTTCCGGCGCATCGTCGAGGAGGCCTACGCGACTTTTCGCCATGAGGCCGTTTGCCCACTGGTGCAGACCGGGCCAAACGAATTCACGCTCGAGCTTTTCCACGGGCCGACGCTCGCCTTCAAAGACGTGGCGATGCAGTTGCTCGGCCGGTTGATGGACCACGTGCTTTCCCAGCGCGGGCAGCGCGCGACGATCTGCGGTGCGACCTCGGGCGATACCGGAGGAGCGGCAATCGACGCATTTGCCGGCCGCGACCGGACCGACATCTTCATTCTTTTCCCGCATGGGCGTGTCTCGCCCGTGCAGCAGCGCCAGATGACGACGTCCACGTCGCCGAACGTCCATGCGCTCGCGATCGAAGGCAATTTCGACGACTGCCAGGCGCTGGTTAAGGGCATGTTCAACGACCACGCCTTTCGCGATCGGGTGATGCTTTCGGGCGTCAATTCGATCAACTGGGCGCGCATCATGGCGCAGATCGTCTATTATTTCTCCTCCGCCCTGTCGCTGGGCGCGCCTGACCGGCCCGTTTCCTTCACCGTGCCGACGGGTAATTTCGGCGACATCTTCGCTGGCTTTGCGGCAAAGCGCATGGGACTGCCGATAGACAGATTGGTGATCGCCACCAACGACAACGACATTCTCGCACGCACGCTGGAAACCGGACGCTACGAGACGCGCGGTGTTGTCGCGACTACCTCGCCGTCGATGGATATCCAGATCTCGTCCAATTTCGAGCGGCTCCTGTTCGAAGCGGCCGGACGCGATGCAAGCGCGGTCAAGCGCTATATGGATAGCTTGAAGCAATCCGGTGCATTCACGATCGACGAACCTGCGCTCGAAGCGATCCGCGCGGAGTTTTCAGCCGATCGCTCGACGGTCGACGAAACGGCAGCGACGATCCGCCATCTTCTGGATGCGTCGGGCTACCTCGCCGACCCTCACAGCGCCATCGGCATCAATGTCGCGCGTAAACACGAAGGCGACCGCGCCGTGCCGATGGTGGTTCTGGCAACCGCGCATCCAGCCAAGTTCCCCGACGCCGTGAAGAAGGCCAGCGACGTCGATCCTGCCCTGCCCGCATGGCTCGGCGATCTGATGGATCGACCGGAAAAATTCGACATCCTTTCCTCCGACCTTAAAATGGTGGAAGATCATATCGAGCGTCGCACGAGAGCGACCGACAATCAGTGACGCATCGGCCACGGCGTCAGCCGCATTCTTGAGAGCCGACCAGCGTACCAGTTCTAGGGAGTACGACCCGCATGGGGGTTGAAGTAAGCCGTTTGTCCAACGGCCTGACGATTGCCACCGAAACGCTTGCGCATATCGAATCCGTTTCTCTCGGCGTCTGGGTTAAATCCGGGTCGCGCGACGAACGCGACGACGAGCACGGCATCGCGCATCTGCTCGAACACATGGCCTTCAAGGGCACGAGCAAGCGCACCGCACGCCAGATCGCAACCGACATCGAAAATGTCGGCGGCGAGATCAACGCTGCGACAAGCGTCGAGACGACTGCGTTTTTCGCGCGCGTTCTGAAGAACGACATGCCGCTCGCGATCGACATCCTGTCCGACATCCTCACCGAATCGAAATTCGACGAGGACGAGTTGGAGCGCGAAAAGAACGTCATCTTGCAGGAAATCGGCGCGGCGCACGATACGCCCGACGACATCGTGTTCGACCGCTTTACGGAAACGGCCTTTCGACACCAGACGCTTGGCCGTTCGATTCTCGGCACGCCCGAAACCGTGCGCGCGTTTACCGCGCCGCAATTGCGCGGATTCCTCGAACGCCAATATGCCGCCGAGCGGATGGTTGTCGTCGCGGCCGGCGCCGTCGATCACGATTCCTTCGTGCGCGAGGTCGAAAAGCGCCTTGGCGGTTTCCAGCAGCGCTGCAAGGCGCTGCCGCCGCAACTGGCGCACTATGTCGGCGGTGACTTCCGCGAAAACCGCGACCTGATGGACGCGCAGATCGTCCTCGGCTTCGAGGGGCGCGCCTATCATGTGCGCGATTTCTACGCCAGCCAGGTTCTGTCGATGATCCTCGGCGGCGGCATGTCCTCGCGCCTCTTCCAGGAAGTGCGCGAGCAGCGCGGCCTTTGCTACTCGGTCTACGCGTTCCACTGGGGCTTTTCCGATACAGGCATTTTCGGCATTCACGCTGCCACCGGCAATGAAGACATCGCCGAACTGGTCACGGTTTTGCTGAGCGAATTGCGGAAATCCGGCGAAGGTATCCTTCAGGAAGAACTCGACCGCGCACGCGCGCAATACCGTGCGGGCCTTCTGATGTCGCAGGAAAGCCCGTCGAGCCGCGCGTCGCAGATCGCAAGGCAGATGCTGCTTTACGGACGGCCGATCCCGATGGACGAGTTGATGGATCGGCTTTCCAACCTGACCACCGACCGTCTGGCCGATCTTTCAAGCCGGCTCTTCTCGGCGCACCCAACCGTCGCGGCCGTCGGGCCCGTCGGTTCGCTGCCGGCATTCGAAACGGTCGCGGACATGCTTTCAGGCCCGGCCGCCATGCCGCACAAGCTCGCCGTCTGATCTGCCATGCTTGGCGCGCCCTTCCTCAAAAGCGTCGTGCCGACGCTCTCGGGAGGCGGTGTCACAATACGGCCGCCGCGCAAGCGCGATCATGCGGAGTGGGCGCGGCTGCGCGAAGACAGCCGCGCTTTTCTCGAACCCTGGGAGCCGCGCTGGCCGACCGACGATCTGGAATACAGCGCCTGGAAACATCGGCTGAAGCGCTACAATCGCGAGGCAATGGCCGGCTCCGGCCATGCCTTCATGATCTTCGAGAACACAAGCGGCCTGCTCGTCGGTGGCATTTCCATTGGAAATATCCGTCACGGCGTCGCCCAGAGCGCCCAGATCGGGTATTGGATGGGCGAACGGTTTGCAGGGCGCGGACTGATGCAGGCGGCGATGAAACTGACGCTGGCGCACGGTTTCGAAACGCTCAAGCTGCACCGGCTTGAGGCAGCCTGCATTCCCGACAACGCGCGCTCGATCCGCGTGCTTGAAAATGCCGGATTCCGGCGCGAAGGACTGCTGCGATCCTATCTGCGCATCAACGGCGTGTGGCGGGATCATCTTCTTTACGCCCTGATCGCCGGCGAGCATCGGGCAAACACGAAAGAGGCCGAAGTTTGGGGCGCTTGAAAGCAAACGCGATCGTCTTGTTTCTGGCGACGCTGTTCATGGTGCTCGGCTCACCAGCAAGAGCCCTCGATCCCGTTGCAATCACGGGCAATGAGGCCGCCGTCGATCTGACAGGCCGGATTCAGCTTTATCGCGATCAGGGTTCGAGCTTTCAGGTTTCGACTGCGCCGGGAACGGACGGCATCGTGCGCCGCATCGAGGTGGACGCCAATGACGAACGCTCATCGGGCGACTGGGCCGTGTTCGCGATCTCCAATCCGACCGACCGCCAGATCGACCGACTGATCGTCGCGCCGCATTTCCGGCTGGTCAATTCGGGTCTCGTCTGGCCCGACCTCGGATCGAGCCGCATCGCCTCGATCACGCCGTCCGAAGGCTTCGCACTCGACAGGCAGGCCGCATCGGAGGCCGACGAATTTCTGGTGACGCTCAATCCGGGTTCGGTCGTCACATTCGTCGCGGAACTTGCTTCACCCGACCTGCCGCAATTGCGGCTTTGGGAGCCGGAGGCCTACAAGGACAACGTCAACGCTTATACGCTGTTTCGCGGCATCGTCATCGGCATCGCCGGCCTGCTCGCGCTGTTCCTGACGATCCTGTTCGTCGTCAAGGGAACCTCGCTCTTTCCAGCTACCGCCGCGCTCGCCTGGTCGGTGCTGGCCTATATTTCCATCGATTTCGGCTTTTTGACCCGCGTCATCGAGATCACACCCGGCAACGAGCAGATCTGGCGCGCAGGCGCGGAAGTGGCGCTGGCGACGACGATCATCGTCTTCCTTTTCGCCTATCTCAACCTCAATCGCTGGCACTGGCATTTCAGCTACGCGGCGCTCGCCTGGGTCATCGGCCTGATGGGCATCGCGGGCGTCGCCACCTTCGATCCGGAGATCGCCGCCGGCATCGCACGCATATCCTTCGCGATCACCGCCGTCGCCGGGCTTGGGCTGATCGGCTATTTCGCGTTTCAGGGCTACGACCGCGCGGTCATGCTCATCCCGAGCTGGCTGATGATCCTCGCCTGGCTCGCAGCCGGCTACATGGCCGTCTCGGGGAGGATCGACAACGACATCATCCAGCCGGCGCTGGGCGGCGGCCTCGTTCTCGTCGTGCTTCTGATCGGCTTTACCGTCATGCAACACGCATTCGCGGGTGGCGCGCTGCAACAGGGCCTGTTCAGCGACATGGAGCGGCAGGCGCTGGCGGTCACGGGCGCAGGCGATACGGTCTGGGACTGGGATGTGACCCGCGACCGGATCGTCACACGGCCCGATCTCGCCCGCCAGCTCGGGCTGGAGCCGAATGAACTCAACGGGCATGCCCGCAACTGGCTGCCCGTTCTGCACAGCGACGATCGCGATACGTTCCGCACCCTGCTCGACGTCGTTCTGGAGCATCGGCGCGGACGCATCTCGCAGGCGTTCCGGCTGCGCGGCGCGGATGGTCACTACCACTGGTTTACGCTTCGCGCGCGCCCGGTCGTCGGATCGGACGGCGAAATCATCCGTTGCGTGGGCACGCTGGTCGACACGACCGAGCAAAAAAAAGCCGAGGAGCGGCTGCTTCACGACGCCGTTCACGACAACCTGACGGGCCTGCCGAACCGGCAGATGTTCATCAACCGGCTTGAAGCGCTGCTTTCGGTCGCCCAGTCCGAGGATGCGATCCGCCCTTCAGTCTTCGTCATCGACATAGACCGCTTCAAGCAAGTCAATGACGGGCTCGGCATTTCGGCAGGCGACACGATCCTCCTGACGATCGCACGGCGGCTGCACCGGCTTTTGAAGCCCAAGGACAGCCTTTCACGCATTGCAGGCGACCAGTTCGCGCTGATGCTCGTTTCCGAACAGGACCCCGCCCGCATCGCCGCCGTCGCCGAAGCGATCCGCGATGCGATCAGCGCCCCGATCACCTTTGCCAAGCGCGAGATCGTTCTGACCACGTCCATCGGCCTCGTCTCATGGACCCTCAACACAACTAGCGCGGCCGACATGATCAAGGACGCCGAACTGGCCATGCATCAGGCAAAGCGGTTCGGCGGCGACCGCATCGAGCCGTTCCGGCCGGCCTTCCGGTCGGGCGGCAGCGACCGGCTCCAGATCGAATCCGATCTGCGGCGCGCCGTCGAACGCGGGGAGATGCAGCTTGCCTATCAGCCGATCATCCGGCTCGAGGACAAGACCATCGCCGGTTTCGAGGCGCTGATGCGCTGGGATCATCCGCGGCGCGGCGCGATTCCGCCGTCGGAATTCATCCCGGTCGCCGAAAGCTGCGGCCAGATCGTCCAGCTTGGTCAATTCGCCATGCAAAAGGCTGCCGACGATCTGCACGAATGGCAAAAGCTTGCCGGAGACCTGCCGCTTTTCGTGTCCGTCAACCTTTCGAGCCGCCAGCTTCTGCGGCGCGACCTCGTGTCGGACGTGCGCTCCGTCATTGCGCGCGCCAGCATCAAGCCACGTCATTTTCGGCTGGAACTGACCGAATCCCTCGTGATGGACAATCCTGAACAGGCCGCCCATGTGCTCGGCAAGCTGCGCCATGTCGGCATCGGCCTGTCGCTCGACGATTTCGGGACCGGCTATTCGTCCCTCGCCTATCTGACGCGCTTTCCGTTCGACACGATCAAGATCGACCGGAGCTTTGTCGAGGATTCCAGCCCCAAGAGGCTCGTCCTTTTGCGCTCCATGGTCTCGATGGCGCATGATCTGGGACTGTCGGTGGTTGCCGAAGGCGTGACGCAGGATACCGACGCGGACGAATTGCGCGAAGTCGGCTGCGAATATGTGCAGAGCTTCGCCTTCGGCCAGCCGATGGCGGCGGTGGAGATCGTGCGAATGCTGAAAGAAAAGCCGGCGCCCGCAGCCGCCTGATCAGGCGTGACCGGCTTCCGTGCTCAGGCGCGACAGGTCGATGCCGATGCGGGCAAGGACGCGGTCGTACTGGCTGTTCAGATCGCCGTCAAACAACAGGTTGGGATCGGCCGGGCAGGTCAGCCAGCCGTTTTCGGCGATTTCCTGTTCGAGCTGCCCTGCTCCCCAGCCGGAATATCCCAGCGCCATCAGCGCGCTGCGTGGTCCCTTGCCCACTGAAATCGCGCGCAAAATGTCGATCGTCGCCGTCAGACACAAGGTTTCGGCAACGGGAAGCGACGATTCCACGACATAGTCGTCCGAGTGCAGGACGAAGCCCCGGCTTCGCTCGACTGGGCCGCCATTGCGAATGACGATCGAGCGCGCAGGTTCGGGCAGGCGGATCGCTTCTTCCTCTTTCAGGACGTCGAGCTGGACCAGAAGATCGGGAAACAGAAGTTGCTGCGGCTGGTTGACAACCAGACCCATCGCGCCTTCTTCGGAATGGGCGCACAGATAGACCACGGAACGCTCAAAGCGCTCGTCCTGCATGCCGGGCATTGCGATCAGGAACTGGTTTTCCAGAAAGCCCTGTTCGCCGCCGCTTTTCCTGTGGCCCAGAATATCCATTCTGGAAGCGTAACGCGTTTCCCTGAAACGCGAAAGACAGGCCATTCGGATTGTTCGGCCCTCATCACCGCGAAATGATCGCCCCGGCATCGCACAGGCCGTTGCCAATTTCGCCTCTCTTCGCCAAGACGGAACGATGAAAGTGATAGCAGCATTCGCCGCCGCGATGGTAATCGCGCCCTCTGCCTTCGCAGGCACCAGTGCCTGGTACGAGACGACCGGCGGCAAGCTGCGGCTCGTTACCCAAAGTGCGCCGGACGTGCAGGGTATCGTGCGAGGCGTGCTCGAAATCCGGCTCGACGAGGGTTGGAAAACATACTGGAAGGAACCGGGCGAAACCGGCGTCGCACCACAGGTTTCGCTTAACGAGGCGCAGCCCGGTGAAAGCGTCGAGCTTCATTTTCCTGCGCCTGAACGGTTTGACGACGGCGTTTCGCAATGGGCCGGCTATCAGGGTCATGTTCGTCTGCCGGTGGAGTTCTCAGGGCTCGGCGACCTGTCTTCGCCATTAACGCTCGATGTATTTCTCGGCGTTTGCGAGACAATCTGCGTACCCGTTCAGGCGAGCCTCGAAGTGCGCCCAGGTGAAGACAGCGGCCCGATCGACGATGCAGGTGTCGACGCCGCCTTCACCGCCCTGCCCGCCGAGCCGCATGAAGGGCTGAAAGTCGCCCATGCCTCCGCGAGCGACACGGAATTGACCATCGACGTGGAAATATCCGACCGCCAGGATGTACCCGAACTGTTCCTTGCCGGTCATGACAGGCTGATGCTTTCAGCGCCGGAATTTACGCCAACGCCGAGCGGCGGCACTTTCACCGCAAAAATCGTCCTTCGCAGCAAAGGTGTCATGCAGGCCGATTATACGCTGGTCAGCGGCAACGCCTCGGTCTCCGGCCTCATACAGCCGGACTGATTTGCAAAGTGCCCCGCATGCGGCTATCGCAACATCATCTCTCATCTATCGGAGCCAGAACATGACGATTTCGGTCGGCGACAAATTGCCGGATGCAAGCTTTAAGACGATCGGTGCCGACGGGCCCGCGACCATCACAACCGCCGAACTGACGGCCGGCAAGAAGGTCGTTCTGTTCGGCGTGCCGGGCGCTTTCACGCCGACATGCTCCAACAATCACTTGCCCGGCTTTCTCGAGAACTACGACGCGATCAAGGCGAAGGGCGTCGACACCATTGCCGTTGTGGCGGTCAACGACATCTTCGTCATGACGGCATGGGCCAAATTTACGGGGGGCGAAGACAAGCTCGTCTTCCTTGCCGACGGCAGCGGCGAGTTCGTCAAAGCTTGCGGCCTCGACATCGACTTGTCCAGCGCTGGTATGGGCCTTCGTTCGACACGGTTCTCGATGATCGTCGAGGACGGCAAGGTCACGTCTCTCAACAGCGGCGACAAGCCAGGCGAGGCCGTCGAATCGGGTGCTGCGAAAATCCTCGCAACGCTGTGATGAAAAAGGAGCGTCACGCCTTGCGCGTGGCGTTCCCTATCAGGCGCGGCTTGCGTTGCGCCTTGGCCGGAGCTTCTGCTTCGGTAGACTTTGGCTTCGTCGGCTTGAACGGGGCCATGGCGAGGCGGGCGAGTTCGTCCGCCCGCTCGTTTTCCGGGTGGCCGGCATGGCCCTTCACCCAATGCAGCGTCACATCGTGCCGCCCCCGCGCCGCATCCAGCGCCTGCCACAATTCCGCATTCTTGACCGGCTTCTTGTCGGCCGTCTTCCAGCCGTTCTTCTTCCAGCCGAAAATCCATTTCGTCAGCCCGTCGCGAACATAACTGGAGTCGGTGTAAAGATCCGCCTTCACCGGCTCTTTCAGTGCTTCCAGCGCCTTGATCGCGGCCATCAGTTCCATGCGGTTGTTGGTCGTCTCGGCCTCACCGCCGGACAGTTCCTTTTCCTTTTCACCAAAGCGCAGGATCGCGCCCCACCCGCCCGGGCCGGGATTTCCCGAACACGCGCCGTCGGTGAAAATCTCCACATGCTTCATCGGGTAAGTCCATATTCCGTGGCGGATGCGATGCGCCGGTGAAAGCGCATCTTGCGCAGATATTCGAGCGGGTCCTTCTTCACCACGAGGCTGCCGGCAGGCGTGTTTACCCAGTCGTAAAGCCGCGTGAGCATGAACCGCAAGGACGCGCCATGCGCGAGCGTCGGCAGGGCATCGGCCTCTGCATCCGAAAGCGGACGCAGCGAAGTGTAACCTTTCAGCAGCGCTGCACCCTTTGTCAGATTGAACGAATGGTCGCGCTCGAAACACCAAGCGTTGAGGCAGATCGCGACATCGTAGGCGAGGTAATCCGTGCAGGCGAAGTAGAAGTCGATGATGCCGGGGTCCATGCCCAGGAACAGCACGTTATCGGCGAAGAGATCGGCATGGATCGTACCGATCGGCAGGTCCGCCGGCCATTCGGCCTCCAGTTTCGACAAATCCGCTTCGGCCTCCGCCTCAAGCCCCGTCTCAACCTCGTCAGCGCTGGAGCGCGCCTTTTCCCACAGCGCGCGCCAGCCTTCGACCGACAAGGCATTCGGGCGCGTCATCTCAAAATCACCGCCGGCAAGGTGCATGCGCGCGAGCGCTTCGCCGGTGGCGCGGCAGTGCTCCACGGTTGGACGGCGCGGCCACATGCCCTCGATGAAGGAGATAATCGCGGCGGGACGGCCTGCAAGCTCGCCGATTACATCGCCCATGCGCGGCTCGATCGGAACTGGGCAGCGTACGCCGCGCGCGGCGAGGTGGCTCATCAGACCGAGGAAAAACGGCAGGTCCTCCCTGTTCACCCGCTTTTCGTAGAGCGTCAGGAAAAACGTGCCCTTGGTCGTGTGGACCATGTAGTTCGAGTTTTCGACACCCTCGGCGATGCCCTTATACGACGTGAGCGTGCCGATATCATAGCGCGCAAGGAAGTCGGCGAGTTCGCCCTCGCTGATATCGGTATAGACCGCCATTACGCCGAGCCGTTCACGAAAGCCATATCCGCGCCCGTCAGTTCGACATCGCGCAGCGCCCGCATGACGGGGAAGTTTTCACGCTCCTCGACCGTGATGACGATGTCGAGTTTGACCTCGAAACGCGTCCGGAACGCCTCGATGATCTCATCGACGATAATCTCGGGTGCGGATGCGCCGGCAGACAGGCCGAGCACGGCGATGTCACCCACCTCATCCCACGGTATTTCCGAACCACGCTGGACAAGCAGGGCGCGTCGAGCGCCTGATTTCTCGGCAACTTCGACTAGTCGGCGGGAATTCGACGAATTCGGCGCACCGACCACCAAAAAGAGGTCTGCGCCCGGTGCGGATTCCTTCACCGCGTCCTGCCTGTTGGTCGTCGCGTAGCAGATCGATTCGGCCGCTGGCGCCTGCATATGCGGGAACCGGATTTCGAGCGCACGGATAACGCCGGCCGTGTCCTCGACGGAGAGCGTCGTCTGGGTGACGAAGCCAAGTTCGACATCATCGGCGATTTTCAGTTTCTCGACATCGGCTTCCGTCTCCACCAGCGTGACATCACCTTCCGGCAATTGCCCCATCGTGCCGATGACTTCGGGATGACCGGCATGGCCGATCAAAAGGACATGACGACCAAGACGCGCGTGGCGCATCGCCTGCTTGTGAACCTTGGAGACGAGCGGACACGTTGCGTCGAGATAGAACAGATTGCGCGACTGTGCGTCCGCGGGCACGGATTTTGGCACGCCATGCGCGGAAAATACGACCGGCTTGTCCGCGTGTTCGGCTGGAATTTCCTCAAGTTCCTCGATGAAGACCGCGCCGCGTTCCTTCAGCCCCTCGACCACATATTTGTTGTGCACGATCTCGTGGCGCACATAGACCGGCGGTCCGTATTTCTTGATCGCCAGAACGACGATCTGGATGGCGCGATCGACGCCGGCGCAAAAGCCGCGCGGCTCGCAAAGCCGGATAGTGAGGGGACGCTTAGGAGCGGTCATGAACTCTCTTTCGCTCGTTCGGTCTGGTCCCGGCAGATGCGGTTTCAAGCCGGGTCTGTCAAGCCTTGCGCCGGGAACGCCAGCCCCACACGGCAAGCACGCCGACGAGCGCAGCCGCTAGTCCGTACCATGTGAAAGCATATTGCAGATGGTTGTTCGGCAGGTCGATGATGGTCACGCCACCCATCGGAAAGCCGCCCGGATTTGGCGCGTCATTCGCATCGACGAAGAATGGAAGCACTTCCGCCCCCGCCGGCAGGCCGGCAGTCGCCGCCATAACGTCCAGATCCTTCCAGAAGAAGATGTTGGCGGCTGGATCGTTGTCGGGAACGATGAAGGAGGGTTTTTCGTCAAGCCGGTTGCGCGCCAGCCCCTCGACAACGACCTCACCTTCGACCTGCCCTTCGGCGCGGCGGGCCGGGTCTTTTCGATCAAACGGAACGAAACCGCGATTGACGAAGAGAATGCGACCGTCGTGGAGTTGCAACGGCGTATAGACGTAGTAGCCCGAGCCGCCCAGATGAGTGGCGAAGAAATGCCGCTCGCCCTCGTGCAAAAACCGGCCTTCGACGCGTGCCGGCCAGTATTCGACATCGCCGGTATCGGCAAGAATGCGTTCGATGTCAGCCAGTGGTCGCGGCTCGCTGTGCGTGCGCGCCTCGATCGTTTCGAGAAGGCTTTCCTTCCAGTGCAGGCGCTGAACCTGCCATGTGCCGAGCGCGATCAATGCGGCAAGCATGACGACGCTGGAGACGATCAGTGCGATCGCACAAGAGCGACGCATGGGCGCGGTGGTCGGAACTTCGCTCATTCGGGACGATCGAGCCTGCCTTCGGCAGCCTTGTTGGAATATTGCAGGGTGATCAGCACACCTTTGGCAAGACGCATGGCCCAAAGGGACAGCCCGACCGCCAGCGGTATCCACAAAAGGAAATGCACCCAGAGCGGAGGGCCGTGATTGACTTCGAGCCACAAGGCCAGCCCGACGACGATGAAACCGATGATCAGGATGACGAAAGCGGCGGGGCCATCGCCCGAATCCGCGAAACCATAGTCGAGGCCGCAGACGCGGCAACGTTCGCGCAGCGACAGCAGACCGGAAAAAAGCCGCCCCTCGCCGCAGCGCGGGCAGCGTGCACCAAGCCCGGCTTTCACCGGGTCGACAGGTGGATAATGCGCGCGGTCTTCGCTCATGGCGACTTCTTACCGGATCGGCCTGTCCAACGCCAATGCCAAGGCGACGCAGGCAGTATGCAAAGAAAAACGGCCGCGCAGTGCGCGGCCGTTTTGGTTTGTCAAGTTCGACCGGATCAGTGGTGGTAGATCGGCGCGCCGGCCGAGCCCCAGACATAGATCGCAACGAAGAGGAACAGCCAGACGACGTCAACGAAGTGCCAGTACCAGGCCGCCGCTTCGAAGCCGAAATGCTTTTCCTTGGTGAAGCCGTTGTTCATCGCGCGGATCAGGCAGACCAGCAGGAAGATCGTGCCGACAATGACGTGGAAGCCGTGGAAGCCCGTCGCCATGAAGAACGTCGCGCCATAGATCGAATTCGTGAAATCGAACGGTGCGACCATATACTCGTAAGCCTGCACGCACGAGAACAGCAAACCGAGGCCAACCGTCAGAGCCAGGCCCCAGATCAGGCCCTTGCGGTCGTCATGCAGCAGGGCATGGTGCGCCCAGGTGACGGCCGTGCCCGAAAGCAGCAGGATAACGGTGTTGTAGAGCGGCAGGTGGAAGGGATCGAGAACCTCGATACCCGCCGGCGGCCACTGACCGCCCGTATATTCGGTCCGGGCGACCTGCGAGGCTTCGTCGTAAAACAGGCTGACGTCGAAGAAGGCCCAGAACCACGCAACGAAGAACATCACCTCAGAGGCGATGAACATGATCATGCCGTAGCGCAGGTGCAGCGAGACGACGCGCGTGTGGTGTCCCTCACGCCCTTCCTTGATCGTGTCCGACCACCAGGCGAACATGACGTAAAGAATGATCGCGAGGCCAATGAAGAACAGCCACGGGCTGGCGAGATTGACGCCGAGCAGGCGGAACTGCGAGCCGTTCAGATACTGCATCCAGCCGACGGCGCCGAGCATCATGACGAACGCGCCGATCGACGCGATGAACGGCCACGGACTCGGGTCTATGATGTGATAATCGTGATTTTTTGCGTGTGCGTCTGCCATTTCAACCCCCGAGTTCGGTAGCGGCTGCTGCGTTCTTGTCATCCCCCTCGGCCTTGCTCGCCGCAACCGGGCTGGACGAAGCCAGCGGGAAGAACGTGTAGGACAAGGTAATGGTTTTGACGTCCTTGAGTTCGGGAACGTTCACGATCTCAGGGTCGACATAGAAGACAACCGGCATATCCATGGATTCGCCAGGTTGCAATTCGGTATCGGTGAAACAAAAGCATTCCACCTTCATGAAATAGGCGCCCGCGATCTGCGGCGTGACGTTGAACGTCGCGCGGCCGGAGGCCGGACGCGGCGCGACGTTGGTGGCCTCATAGGCAATTTGCGTCGTCTCGCCGATCTTGATCTTCGTCGTCGGCTGGTGCGCCTTGAACCGCCAGGGAAGCGCGCCAGACACGTTTGCGTCAAAGCGGATCGTGATGTCGCGGTCAAGAACGGTTTGCGAATACTGCTCCACGCGCTGCGTGGTGCCGCCGTAGCCGGTCACGCGGCAGAACAGATCGTAGAGCGGCACGGCCGCGAAGGACACACCGATCATAGTCGAAAAGAACACCGTACAGGCGATCGCCACCTTGCGGTTGCGGCGCTGGTTTGCGCGTTCGAGGTCGGTTTGCTGTTCGGCCATGATGTTCTCCTTACATCGGCCGGTCGAAGACCGCCGGCCCCAGCTTGGTGAGCGTGGCGACATAAAAGATGATGACGAGTGCAACGAGGCCGAGCGCGATCGCGACATTGCGGCGCTTGCGAGCCTTCTTCTGCTTCTCAGTCAGTTCGATCGTATCCGGCTCCATGGCTCAGGCTCCGATCAGGCGAGCGATGGCGACGTCGCCGAGGAGGACGGCAAAGATCGCGAAGAGATAGACGAGCGAATAGCCGAACAGCGCCTTTGCCGCGCCCATCGTGCGGTCTTCGGCGGGCATGCGCAGGACTTTCCAAGCATACCAGACGAAGGCGAGGCCGAGCGCGATCGAGACGACGCCATAAACGGCAGAGGTCTGGCCGATCAGCCACGGAGCAACGCCGATGGCGGCGACCAGAACCGCATAGGCGAAAATCTGACGCTTGGTGGAGGCTTCGCCAGCAACATTCGGCATCATCGGGATGCCGGCACGGCCGTAATCATCGGACTTGAAAAGCGCCAGCGCCCAGAAATGCGGCGGGGTCCAAAGAAAGATGATCAGAAAGAGAATGACGCTTTCGAGCGAGATCGATCCGGTCACCGCTGCCCAGCCGATCATGGGCGGGAACGAGCCAGCAGCGCCGCCGATGACGATGTTCTGCGGCGTCGAACGCTTCAGCCACATCGTGTAGATCACGGCATAAAAGAAGATGGTGAAAGCGAGAAGGCCGCCCGCGACCCAGTTGGTCAACAGGCCGAGCGTGACCACCGAGAAAATCGATAGGATTACGCCGAAGGTCAGCGCCTGCTCGGGCGTGATCGTTCCCGAAGGGATCGGCCGGCGCGCGGTGCGTGACATGACCGCGTCGATGTCGGCGTCGTACCACATATTGAGCGCGCCGGAGGCCCCTGCCCCGACGGCGATGGCCAAAATCGCGATCAGCGCGATGAACGGATTGATCGCACCCGGCGCGGTCGCAAGGCCGACGAAGGCCGTAAAGACAACCAGCGACATGACCCGGGGCTTCAGGAGCGCCAGAAAGTCGCCGGGCATGGCTTCGGATACGCGAAACTCGGGCGCGTCCGTCAGGCTGTGCTTTTCGACCAAGGCCATTTGGCTGGAATCCATTCTTGCTTCTAGGCCGAAACCGCCGGCGAACCGGCGGCTTCTTTATCGTTTGGAGTATCTGCCGGTCACTTGACCTTCGGCAGCTGCTCCCACTGGTGGAACGGCGGCGGCGAAGAAAGCTGCCATTCCAGCGTCGTCGCACCTTCACCCCACGGATTGGCTCCGGCTTCGCGCTTCTTTGCGAAGGCTTCGAACACGCCGTAGAGGAACACCAGCACACCGATCGCCGACAGGTACGAACCGTAGGACGAAACCAGGTTCCAGCCTGCGAAGGCATCCGGATAGTCGATGTAGCGGCGCGGCATGCCGGCCAGACCCAGGAAGTGCTGCGGGAAGAAGATCAGGTTCACGCCGATGAATGTCAGCCAGAAGTGAATCCGGGCGATCACCGAGTTGTACATGTACCCGCTCATCTTCGGGAACCAGTAGTACCAGGCCGCGAAGATCGCGAACACGGCACCCATGGACAGCACGTAGTGGAAATGCGCCACGACGTAGTAGGTGTCGTGATAGGCGCGGTCGAGGCCGGCATTGGCAAGCTGGACGCCCGTGACGCCGCCGACGGTGAACAGGAAGATGAAGGCGATCGCCCACAGCATCGGCGTACGGAACGAGATCGAGCCGCCCCACATCGTCGCGATCCATGAGAAAATCTTGATGCCGGTGGGGATGGCAATGACCATCGTCGCAAACACGAAGTAGCGCTGCGTGTTGAGCGAAATGCCCGTCGTATACATGTGGTGCGCCCACACGACGAAGCCGACCGCGCCGATCGCGACCATAGCATAGGCCATGCCGAGATAACCGAAGACCGGCTTGCGCGAGAAGGTCGCAATGATGTGGCTGACGATGCCGAAGCCCGGCAGGATCAAAATGTACACTTCCGGGTGACCGAAGAACCAGAACAGGTGCTGGAACAGGATCGGGTCGCCGCCGCCTTCGGGCGCGAAGAACGCCGTGCCGAAGTTGCGGTCGGTCAGGAGCATGGTGATGCCGCCTGCCAGAACCGGCAGCGAGAGCAGGAGCAGGAAGGCGGTGATCAGCACGGACCAGGCGAAGAGCGGCATCTTGTGCAGCGTCATGCCCGGAGCGCGCATGTTGAAGATCGTGGTGATGAAGTTGATCGCACCGAGGATCGACGAGGCACCCGCTATGTGCAGCGACAGGATCGCCAGATCCATCGCCGGTCCGGGCGAACCCATGGTCGACAATGGCGGATAGATCGTCCAGCCCGTACCGACGCCGTAGCCACCGGGCGCGCCGGGGACGAACATCGAGATCAGAAGCAGGATGAAGGCCGGCGGCAGGAGCCAGAACGAGATGTTGTTCAGGCGCGGAAAGGCCATGTCCGGCGCGCCGATCATGATCGGGATCATCCAGTTGGCAAAGCCACCGATCAGGGCGGGCATCACCATGAAGAAGATCATGATCAGACCGTGCGCGGTCGTGAACACGTTGTACATGTGGTTGCCGCCGTCGATGGCGGCGTCACCTTCGAAACCATAGACCATGGCCGCGAGGCCATGGAAAATCTGGATGCCCGGCTCCTGAAGCTCCCAGCGCATCATGACGGACAGGAATCCGCCGATGACGCCCGCCATGATCGCGAAGATCAAGTAAAGGGTGCCGATATCCTTGTGGTTGGTCGAATAGACCCAGCGCGTCCAGCCGGACGGCCTGTGATCGTGGGTGTCGTGAGCTGCTACGCCAGCCATTGTCCCGCTCCGTATCCTTGTTCTTTTCAGGCGTCGGCTCAGTTGCCGGCGTCAGCTACTTCCCGGTCGCCTTCAAGCGCGGCCATCAGTTCGCGGTTCGCGTCGCCGAGGTTTTCGGCAGCCGCCGCGCGCCACGTGTCGTAAAGCTCCTGGCTCACGACGCGCACCGCGATCGGCATGAAGGCGTGGTCCTTGCCGCACAATTCCGAGCACTGGCCATAGAAGAGGCCTTCGCGCTGTGCGTGGAACCATGTTTCGTTGAGGCGGCCCGGCACCGCGTCCGACTTGACGCCAAAGGCCGGCATCGCGAATGCGTGAATAACGTCGCCCGAGGTCACCAGAAGGCGAACCGTGGTGTCGACGGGCACGATGATATCATTGTCGACCGCCAGAAGGCGCGGATATTGCGACAGGTCCTCGCGGCCGAGACCGGCGCGGTCGCCGTCTCGCAGCATGATCGACGAGAACGTGACGGTGCCATCTTCCTCGTTTTCCGCCTGATACTCGTAATCCCAATACCACTGCATGCCGGTGGCCTTGATGGTCATCGTCGGCTCTTCGTCGGGATTGTACTGCGCCGTCAGAAGCTGGAACGAGGGAATCGCCAGAGCCAGCAGGATCACGACAGGACCGACGGTCCAGATGACCTCGATCAGCGTGTTATGGCTGGTGCGCGAGGGCACCGGATTCGAGCTCGCCCGGTACTTGATCATCACCCAGAGCAGAAGTGCCGAAACGAACAGCGTGATCGGCACGATGAACCAGAGCGTGTACATCTCGAACCAGCGGATCTGCTCCATGATCGGCGTCGCCGCTTCCTGGAAGCCGAGCTGCCATGCGACCGGCTGGTCGGCGAGCGCCGCTGTGGCGGCCGTCGCGGCGGCTGCCGTGCTCGCGCCAAAAAGGAACTTCTTCATCACCCTCACGTCTCCCGGATCGTCCGTCGTGTCGCGCCAATGCGGCGGCCGCCACGCGGAAGCATGGCTTTCGTCGCGCGTTCAAATCATACTCCGGGTTCGACCGCAAGAAAGCCATCACGTGAGGTGTGCGGCATTTTTGCGCGTAACATATGGAAATGACTGCAAACGGCCCTCAATTCGCTTGATTTGTGGAAAAAGCGAAAGATCGACATGGCGTTTTAAGCCGCTCGACGCCCGGACCAAACAAGATATGGCAGACGGCGCATGCTTTGCGCTAAACCTTGGGCGAATTTCAGCCCGCGATTCGCAGGATAAAGATGACGATCTTCTCCAGTTTCCGCCCGGCCCTGACAGCGCTCGCTCTCGGCGCGGCCCTTGCCTCCACATCCGCCATGGCGCAGCAGGCACCGCAGGGATCGGTGCGCTCTACCCATGGCGCATGGTCGCTGATCTGCGACACGCCGGCAGGCTCGACGTCAGAACAGTGTGCACTGATCCAGAACGTAGTGGCGGAAGACCGGCCGGAGGTCGGGCTTTCGGTCGTCGTCTTGCGCACGGCCGACAATCAGGCGGAGATCCTTCGCGTTCTCGCGCCGCTCGGCGTTCTCCTCCCGAACGGCCTCGGCCTCAATGTCGACGGCGAGGATATCGGACGGGCGTATTTCGTGCGATGCTTCCAGGACGGATGCTACGCCGAGGTGATTTTGGAAGAGCCGCTCAAGACCACGCTGCGCAACGGTGATGCCGCGACATTCATCGTTTTCCAGACACCTGAGGAAGGCATCGGCATTCCCGTTGAACTCGACGGATTCGGCGAAGGCTTCGACGCTCTGCCATAAGAAAAGAGTAAGGGCCGGCATGACCGGCCCTTTTCGTTTCACGACAGCGTCTGCCGAACGGTGTCGGCTGCCGGTGTCGTCGGGCGACCGATAAGCCGCGACAGGCTCCGGCTGTCATCGAAAAGTGCGCCACCGGCTGCGGCCACGTCCCAGCTTGCGATCGCCGCCGCTAGGCCGGTTGGCAGGCCGGAGCCCTCCAGAGCCTTGGCGTATTCGGCTTCGGACATGTTCTCATAGACAATCAGCTTACCAGCCTGTGACGACAGTTCGGCAGCCAGCTCTTCAAGCGAGAACGAATCGTCGCCGGCAAGTTCGTAGACCCTGCCCATATGCGTGTCCGAACCGAGAACGGCAACGGCGGCGTCGGCATAGTCTGCGCGCGCGGCGGCAGAGATACGCCCCTCGCCCACCGCACCGATCATCTTGCCGGTAGCCAGGCCGGCACCGAGTGAGCCAGCATAATTTTCCGTGTACCAGCCATTGCGCAAAATGGTGTGTGGAATGCCGGATGCTTTCAGCAAGTCTTCCGTTGCTACATGCTCGTCGGCAAGGCTGATCTTCGACGTGTCGGCATGCAAAATGCTCGTATAAACGATCCACTTCACGCCATTTTTCTTCGCGGCGGCGATGACGTTGCCGTGCTGAGCCGCGCGCTTGCCGACTTCGCTCGACGAAATCAACAGCAGCGTATCCACGCCCTTCAGCGCGGCTTCGAGCGACGCACCGTCGTCATAATCCGCGCGCCGCGCCTCGATGCCGAGATCGGCCGCCTTGTCCGGCGAGCGCACGAGCGCGACGATCTCCTCGCGCGATTCCTTCTTGAGTTTTTCCACTACGAGGCGGCCAAGCTGGCCGGTCGCGCCTGTCACTGCAATCGTCATTTCCATCTCCATCAGCGTTGGTGACATCGATCTATGCCTATTGCTTATTTTTTGTAAGTACATACATTTTTGTAAGTACCCATTATTCGAACGACGGAGTGTCAATGAAACTTTCCGAAAAGCTGGCGCGCGGAAACCTGATGACCGCCGCCTGCCCCTCACGCGAAGTGCTGAAGCATGTGACGAGCCGATGGGGCGTGCTGGTCTTGATGGCGCTGCAAGACGGCACGCTTCGCTTCAGCCAGTTGCGTCGTCGTATCGGCGGCGTTAGCGAGCGCATGCTGGCGCAAACCCTGCATTGGCTGGAAAGCGACGGCCTTGTGAAGAGAACCGCTCATGAAGTGGTTCCGCCGCATGTCGACTATACCCTGACCGATCTTGGGGAAGACGCCGCACGGCACGTAACCGCGCTGGCGGACTGGATCGAAACCAGCTTGCCGGACATTCAGCGTCGTCGAACCGGCGGATAGGTCGCGCACGCGGCAACACATCCTATATACACCTCGCACCATTCATCGACGGAGACCTACGTGACCAAGCGCCTGATCGAACAGTTCGACATTTCCGAAGAAGCCGTGCGCCGCATCGTCTCCGACACGGTGGCAGGGTCCGACGACGGCGAACTTTTTCTCGAATATCGCGAGGGCGAGGCGCTGGTCTTCGATAATGGACGACTGAAGACGGCAAGCTTCAATACCGACAAGGGGTTCGGCCTTCGCGCCGTCGCGGGCGAGGCTGTCGGCTACGCGCATGCCAACGAGTTGTCGCAGGCCGCGCTTCTTCGCGCGTCCGATGCCGTCGGCGCCGTCAAGGCGGGATATTCGGGAACCATGGCCGCCGCACCGCAGGGCACGAATGCGAAGCTTTACGGCGATGCGAACCCGATCGCAGAACCGGGCTTCGAAGCCAAGGCGAAGCTTTTGCAGGAGATCGATGCATGGCTGCGCGGGCGAGACCCGCGCGTGCGCCAGGTCACGGCCTCGCTCGCCGCATCCTGGCAGCATGTCGAGATCGTGCGTGCCGACGGTCGAATCGCAAGCGACATCCGTCCTCTCGTTCGCTTCAACGTGTCCGTTGTCGTCGGAGACGGCGACCGGCAGGAAACAGGTTCCTACGGGATGGGGGGACGCAAGGAATTCGGCGAATTCGTCGCCGAGGATAGCTGGCGCTTTGCTGCCGGCGAAGCCCTGCGTCAGGCGCTGGTCAATCTCGATGCTGAAGATTCGCCTGCCGGCACGTTCGATATCGTGCTCGCGAACGGATGGCCTGGCGTGATGCTGCACGAGGCGGTCGGCCACGGGCTGGAAGGTGATTTCAATCGCAAGAAAACCTCGGCTTTCGCCGGGCTGATGGGGCAACAGGTTGCTGCCAAAGGCGTAACCGTGGTGGATGACGGGACGATTTCAGAGCGGCGCGGCTCCCTAACGATCGACGACGAAGGTACCGCGACAAACCGCACGGTTCTGATCGATGACGGCAAGCTCGTCGGCTACATGCAGGACCGGCAGAACGCACGGCTGATGGGCATGACTCCGACCGGCAACGGGCGGCGTGAAAGCTACGCGCACCAGCCCATGCCGCGCATGACGAACACCTACATGACCGGCGGCGACAAGACGCCGGAGGAAATCATAGGCTCGGTGAAGGACGGCATCTATGCCGTTTCCTTCGGCGGCGGGCAGGTCGACATCACGAGCGGAAAATTCGTCTTCGGCTGCACGGAAGCCTACCGGATCGAAAACGGCAAGGTGACGCGGCCGATCAAGGGCGCGATGCTGATCGGTAACGGCCCGGACGCAATGCACCGCGTTTCCATGATCGGCAACGACATGAAACTCGACACCGGCATCGGCATGTGCGGCAAGGCCGGACAGGGCGTGCCTGTCGGCGTCGGCCAGCCGCATCTGCGCATGGACAAAATGACGGTCGGCGGGACCAAAGCCTGAACGGAGCGCCGGCACATATCGGCGTCAAGAGCTTCAGCCCCCGTTCATTGCGCTTGATGATGCTAAAAGGCATATTGTCGGCATGACGAAGAAGGATAGCCACGACGCCTATATAGCCGCCGCACCGGAGCGGTTTCGTGCCCTGTTGGGTCGACTGCGTGCGCAGCTGTCGCGGGCACTGCCGGAGGCCACGGAAGTCATGAAGTACGACATGCCTGGATTTCAGATCGAAGACACGATCATCGCGGGCTATGCTGCCTTCAGCAAACAATGCGGCCTCTATGTGGACCCGCGTGCGATTGCCGATCATGCTGAGGAAATCGCTTCCCTGAAACTCAAGGCGACCAAGACCGGAATTACGTTCCCGGCGAACAGGCCTATTCCTGATGACCTTGTTGAAAAGCTAGCGATCAGCTCGCGCGCCAAAAAGGGATTTTTTAGCTCGGAATAATGGAACCTGACCCTAGACCCACGAGGCCGGGGATTTCGGCAATCGGCCATCGGGGTCGACGATTTCGAGCTTCGGCGCGCCCTTTTTATTCCATGCCCAAAGAGCCACGCATGTACCGCCCGGCGACATGAAGGACGGATAGATTATGCCGTGCTTTCTTTGCCTGGCCAGCCGCTTTTGAAGCTGGTGTGTGGGTGGCGTTTTGCCCGCGTCGAACATCGCACGCCATTCGCAATCGTGGATCTTTTTGTCGAGGCGGAGCGATTCGAGCGTCGTCTCGTCTGTCAGATCGACGAGATCGGCATCGATGAGTTCCAGCCGCGCGATCAGCGCTGGGTGTTGGACGAACCCCTGATTGTATTCGGCCCATGCGGTCGAAAGCTCGCGCGCGGCGTAAATGGCCGGCGTTCCGACAGGATTCCAGCGTCCACCGAAACGCGCCGCCCCCTCGCCCGACAATGGCAAATAGGACCAGCGCGGCACGAAGGCACGCCAAAGCTCGATCGTGCCGTCAGGCATAGATGCCGGCGCGCACCGATTCCAGATAGGCGAGAACCTTGTCGGCCTTGCCGTCCTGAACGAGATCGTAGGCAGTTTTGCCCGACCAGCCGGGAATGGGCTGATGCTTGAACCAGACGGCTGCGCGCGCCTCGCTGCCCGACATCTCCGCCGCCATAGCCAAAATGCGCACGAGCGGGCTCAGCGCCGCATCGACCTTGCGCGCGCCTTTGGCGGCGGCAAGTGTGTTGCGCGCCACGCCGATGAGGCCGGCAAGCTCGCTCATCGTCACGCCGAGCTTTTCGGAGACACGGCGAGCCGATAGAAACGGCGTGTCGTCGCTTCCGTAGTGGGCGGCAAATGCGTCGAGCGTGACCATGACAGAACTCCAATTGCGCATGATATGATCATTGCACGCTCAATTTAAGCTCAATAGCGGATTATTTCAAGCCTATGACAGACAAACCCTCCCGTATCGTGATCCTGACAGGTGCTGGAATTTCCGCCGAATCGGGCGTCGACACCTTTCGCGACGAAGGCGGCATCTGGTCGAAGGTCGATTATCGCGACGTGGCGACACCGGAAGGCTTCGCGCGCAATCCGGTGCTCGTTCACGAATTCTACAACGAGCGGCGGCGTGGGCTGAAAGGCATCGAGCCGAACGCCGCGCATTTCGCGCTCGCAAGGCTTGAACGCGAGTTTCCGGGCAATGTCCTTCTCGTCACGCAGAACATCGACGATTTGCACGAACGTGCCGGTTCGACGCGGATGATCCACATGCACGGCGAGCTTTCCCGCGCGCTATGCGCACGTTGCGGCGCAAAACATCCTTGGCTCGACGACATGGATGCGTTTTCCGTCTGCGAGGCATGCGGCGGAACCGGCCATATGCGCCCGGATGTCGTGTGGTTCGGCGAAATGCCTTATCAGATGGAGCGCATCTCGGCCGCAATTGCGCTCAGCGACCTGTTCGTCTCGATCGGCACGAGCGGCAACGTCTACCCTGCGGCCGGTTTCGTGGAAGAAGCAAAATTCGCCGGCGCACATACGGTCGAGCTCAATCTGGAGCCGTCCGAAGGACGAAGCCATTTCGCCGAGGCGCATTACGGCAAGGCGACGGAGATCGTGCCGGCATTCGTGGAAACGATTCTAAACGGTTAGCGCCGCTTCTTCGGCTTTTCGAGAAGCGCAACGGTCTCGACATGAGCCGACCACAAAAACTGGTCGACCGGCGTGACGGATTTGAGCGCGTAGCCGCCTGCGATCAGGATTTCCAGATCGCGCGCCAGCGTCACCGGATTGCAGGAGACGGCCGCTACATAAGGCACTTTCGAGCGTGCGATCTGCTTTGCCTGATCTTCTGCGCCCGCGCGTGGCGGGTCAAAGACGAGACCGTCGAAGCCGGCGTCCAGTTCCTTGAAGGTCAGCGGCCGGCGGAAAAGGTCGCGCTTTTCCGTCGTCACGCGCTTCAATCCTTCACCGAAGCGAAAGGCACGGTCGAGCGCGTCGAGCGCGGGCTGGTCCGCCTCGACGGCGTGGACCTGAGAGCGCTTGGCAAGTCGCAGCGCGAACGTGCCCCATCCGCAGAAAAGGTCTGCGACGTTCTTCGCGCGGCGCAGATGGTCGGCGACGATATCGGACATCGCCTGTTCGGCAGACGCCACCGCTTGAACGAACGCGCCGGGCGGCAATTCGACCGGAACGTCGCCGGCCGGAAGCATCGGCTTGACCGGTTCAATGACGATCTCGCCGTCAACGCTGACTCGGGCGAACCCGGCCTCGAGCGTGTAGCGCGAAGCTGCATGTCGGGCCGTGTCTGCAAGCTTGCCGCTGTCGCGAAATTCGATATCGAGGCCGCTCGCCGTTGCGGTCACGGACATACGGAAAGCATCTCCCGTGCTGCACACGATACGCGACAGTTCGCGCAAGCTCGGCAATGCATCGACGATAGCGGGAACGGAAATCGGGCATTCGGCGATATCGACGATCTGATGCGACAGCGCCTGATTGTAGCCGAGGAGCATGGCGCGCTCTGTGCGCCGAACGGCGAAAACGACGCGGCGGCGCGAATGGGGCGCGCAAGCAATGATTTCCGCGACCGGATCGTCGATGCCCCTGCCCTTCAGCGCTGCGATAACCTTGTCGCGCTTCCAGCCGAGATAGGCGGACATTTCCATATGCTGAAGCGCGCAACCGCCGCACGTGCCGAAATGGCGGCAGGCGGGATCGACGCGTTCGGGCGACGCGTCGAGGATGGCGAGCAGATCGCCCCTGCCCTTGCCGACCGAGACCGTGACGCGCTCGCCCGGCAACGTAAAAGGCACGAAGACCTGACCGGACGGGGTCGCGGCCACGCCGTCGCCCTGCGCGCCAAGGTGATCGATGGTCAAAACGGCGCTCATCGGTCTTTCACCCCGGCCAGAAGAAATTCGCGGTTGCCGTCGCCGCCTTCAATCGGGGATGGGACGAGGCCGATCACGGACCAACCGGCGCGCGTATCCAGCCAGTCGCGCAAGTCATTTGCCACCCGTTCGGCATCTGACGGATCGCGCAAGAGGCCTCCCTTGCCGATGGCCTCGCGGCCCGCCTCGAATTGCGGCTTGACCAGAAAGACGCCCCGCGCGCCGGGCACCGCCAGGTCGAGCGCGGGCGGCAGCGCCAGTTTCAGCGAGATGAAGGAGACGTCGGAGACGAGGAAATCGGGAGCCACACCTGCAAGTGTGGCGGATGTCAGATCACGCGCATTCACCCCCTCAATGGAGGTCACGCGCGGATCGACATCCAGCGATTTGTCTAACTGGCCGTGGCCGACATCGACAGCGAAAACACGCGCCGCACCGCGCTCCAGCAGAACCTGCGTAAAGCCGCCGGTCGATGCTCCGACATCGAGCGCCGTTGCCTCTGTCGGATCGAAACCGAACGTGTCGAGCCCATGGACGAGTTTCAGCGCGGCCCGCGATACATAGCTACGCGCCGGATCGTCCACCGACAGCAAAACGCCATCGGGAAAAGTCGCACCGGGTTTTTTCGAAGCTACGCCGTCGACAGTGACCGTACCGCGCAAAACCGCGTCGCGCGCCCGCGAGCGCGAGTCGAAGATGCCACGCACCACCAGCAATTCATCGAGGCGAAGTTTTTGCGCGCTCACGCGGTGGCGGCGGTCGTGCCGCGCCCGAGCGCGGCAAAGACCGTGCGGACGATGCCGACCGAATCGAGGCCGGCGTCGGCATACATCTTTTCCGGCTTGGCGTGATCCGTGAACTCGTCCGGAAGGATCAGAGGGCGCACCTTGATGCCGGTTTCGAGCAGGCCGTCATGCGCGAGGAAATGCAGGACGTGGCTGGCGAATCCGCCAATCGCGCCTTCCTCGACCGTAATCAGCACTTCGTGTTCGCGCGCCAGACGGCGAACCATAGCCTCGTCGAGGGGCTTGGCGAAGCGCGCATCCGCGACCGTGGTCGACAGGCCGGCGGCATCCAGTTCCTCAGCCGCCAGCAGGCAATCGGCCAATCGCGTGCCGAATGACAAAAGCGCGACCTTCGTTCCCTGCTTGAGAATGCGGCCCTTGCCGATTTCCAAAATCTCGCCGCGTTCAGGCATGTCGACACCGACGCCGTTGCCGCGCGGATAGCGGAACGAGATCGGGCCGTCATCATAGGCGGCGGCGGTGCGCACCATATGCTTCAGTTCCGCCTCGTCCGCGGCGGCCATAACCACGAAGCCGGGCAGCGAAGCAAGGTAGGTCACGTCGAACGCGCCGCAATGTGTGGCGCCGTCCGCGCCGACGAACCCGGCACGATCGATCGGAAAGCGCACCGGCAGCTTCTGGATCGCAACGTCGTGGACGACCTGATCGTAAGCGCGCTGGAGGAAGGTGGAGTAGATGGTGGCGAAGGGCTTGTAGCCCTCGGTTGCCAAACCGGCGGCAAAGGTGACGCCGTGCTGCTCGGCAATACCGACATCGAAAGTGCGCTCCGGAAACGCCTTGCCGAAGGTGTCGAGCCCGGTGCCGGAGGGCATTGCGGCTGTCACCGCGACGATCTTGTCGTCCTCCTGCGCTTCCTGCACCAGCGCGTCGGCAAAGACCTTCGTGTAGGACGGTGCGTTGGCGGGAGCCTTTGCTTGCGCGCCGGAAATAACGTCGAATTTCGAAACGCCGTGATACTTGTCGGCAGCGGCCTCGGCAGGCGCGTAACCCTTGCCCTTCTTGGTCACGACATGGATCAGGACCGGGCCATTGCCGTTGTCGCGGACATTCTTCAGGACCGGAACGAGATGCTCCAGATTGTGCCCATCGATGGGACCGATATGAAAGAAGCCGAGTTCCTCGAAAAGCGTGCCGCCGGTCACATAGCCGCGCGCATGCTCCACGGCACGTGAAATCGCCTTGTCGGCGCGCTTGCCCAGATACCCTGTCAGCTTCTTGCCGAAATCGCGGATGCCGGCATAGGTCGAGCCCGATGCGAGGCGCGCCAGATAATGGCTCATTGCACCGGACGGCGGAGCGATCGACATGTCGTTGTCGTTGAGGATAACGATCAGCCGCGCGTCGAGCGCGCCGGCATTGTTCATCGCCTCATAGGCCATTCCGGCCGACATCGCACCGTCACCGATAACCGCGATGACATTGTTTGCGCCGCCCGCAAGGTCACGCGCGACGGCCATTCCGAGACCGGCCGAAATCGACGTCGAGGAATGCGCCGCGCCGAAAGGATCGTATTCGCTTTCCGAACGCTTGGTGAACCCGGAAAGACCGTTTTCCTGCCGAAGCGTGCGAATCCGGTCGCGGCGGCCGGTCAGTATCTTGTGCGGATAGGCCTGATGGCCAACATCCCAGATGATCCGGTCGTCGGGCGTGTCAAAGACGTAATGCAACGCGACGGTCAGTTCGACAACACCGAGGCCCGCTCCCAGATGACCGCCGGTCTGCGAGACGGCGTCGATCATTTCCTGGCGCAACTCGTCGGCAAGCTGCGGCAGTTCGCCCTCTTTCAGGCGGCGCAGGTCGGCCGGAACCTTGACCTGATCCAGAAGCGGCGTGTCGGGCGGGGATTTGAATTGAGCCATTTTTTCTCGTCACACGTTGCGTGGGAGATAGTGGCTTGGCCAGCGAAAGTAAATGCGTTCGGCCCTACGGCAAGGGAATGCGCACCTTGCCACCTCTTCAACCAAACAGCCTTTCGACGCGCAATCGCCAGATTCTCGACAGGCGGAAGCCGCCAGCTTGACCTCGCTCAATGCTATTCTCCGTCGAGCGGCTCCGTTCCAACTGGCTTGCCGTCGCGGGAAAGGCGAATCTTTTCAACCTTGTCCTCGGCTGCCTTCAACAACTGGTCGCAGTGGGCTTTGAGGGCTTCGCCGCGCTCATAGATGCGAATGGACTGGTCGAGCGGCACATCGCCGCGTTCCAGATCGTCCACGATACGCTCCAAGGCTTCCAGCGCCTGCTCGAAGCTCAACGCCTTGATGTCCGCGTTCGCGATTTCGGTGGTTTCGGTCATGATTATCCCTTCATCAGGCGGGCAATATGGGCGGCGGCGGAAAAGGCCAGTCCTTCGAGGTCGTAACCGCCTTCGAGCAGCGAAACGAGGCGATTGTTCGAAAAACGCCCGGCACGGTCCATCAGTTCGCCGGTCGCCCAGTCGAAATCGTCCTCGATGAGATTGATCTCGGCGAGCGGATCGAGCCGGTGCGCGTCGAAGCCTGCCGATATGATGATCAGGTCCGGCCGGAACGCATCGATGGCAGGCAAAACACGCGAATTGAACGCTTCACGGAAGATTTCGCCGCCTGTGCCGGGGTCGAGCGGGGCGTTGACGATGTTTCCGGCACCCGTTTCCGACTTTGCCCCGGTGCCGGGATAAAGCGGCATCTGGTGCGTCGAGCAATAGAGCACCGACGGATCGTCATAAAAGATGTCCTGCGTGCCGTTGCCGTGGTGAACGTCCCAGTCGATGATGGCGACGCGCTCGACATTATGCGCTTTTTGCGCATGGCGGGCAGCGATCGCCGCGTTATTGAACAGGCAAAAGCCCATCGCCGTGGCCTTTTCGGCGTGGTGGCCGGGCGGGCGCGAGGCGACGAAGACATTGTCCGCCCTGCCCGCGAACACGTCATCGACAGCGGCGTTCGCCGCGCCGACGGCGGTGAGCGCAGCTTCAAGGCTTTTCGGGCTGACGGATGTGTCGCCGTCGATCCGCGCCAATCCCTCTGTGGGTATCAAAGCGCGGATGTTGTCGACATATTCCTGGGGGTGCGCGTAGAGCACCGTTCCAAGATCGCCCATCGGCGCGAGCTGACGGTCCAGTGCATCAAATGTCTCTTCCACCAATGCGCGTTCGAGCGCGCGCAGCCGGTCCGGACGCTCCGGATGGCCGGCGGGCGTCAGATGCTCGAGATAGATGGGATGCGTGTAAAGACGTGTAACCATGCCCCGATATAGGGTCAATCAGGACGCATGGCCACGCCCTGCTCCATTTTGAAGACCACGATCAACAACGATCAGGATTCGACGATCTCGGTCGAGGCGATCTCGATGCCGAAGCCTTCGAGGCCGACATAGTGGCGGGTGCGCGACGACAGAAGCTTGATCGAGGAGATGCCGAGATCGCGCAATATCTGCGCGCCAAGGCCGATTTCGCGCCATTCGTCTTCGCGGCGCAACGCCTCTTCATGCGCTTCGGCATCGCTACCCTGCGTTCGGCTGCGGTGCGTATGACCGACGCCGACGGACCCTTCGCGAAGATAGACCAGCACGCCGCGTTCTTGGCCAAAACGCGAAATGGCGCCTTCAAGCGCCGTACGAGGACCGAACACGTCCGTCACCACATCCTCGATGTGCAGACGCACCGGCACGTCGCGTCCGTCGCGAATGTCGCCATAGACGATGGCAAGATGGTGCATGGTTTCCCACGGCAGGCGATAGGTCAGCGCCCGGGCCTTGCCGGCCGGCGTGTCGATCTCGAAATCGTTGATACGCTCGATCAGCGTTTCCTGACGCTGACGATAGGCGATAAGATCTGCGACGGAGACTTCCTTCAGACCGTTCTTGCGCGCGAATTCCTGCACCTGCGGGCCACGCATGACCGAGCCGTCGTCGTTGACGAGTTCGCAGATCACGCCCACTGCCGGCAGGCCAGCGAGCTTGCAAAGATCGACGGCAGCTTCCGTATGGCCTGAACGCATGAGAACGCCGCCTTCACGTGCGACCAACGGAAAGATATGGCCGGGGCGCACGAAGTCCGACGCGCCGACATTGCCGTTGGCGAGGTTGCGAACGGTCAGCGTCCGGTCGTCGGCGGAGATACCCGTCGTCGTGCCATGCTTGAAATCGACCGAGACGGTGAATGCTGTGGAATGCGGGGCGTCGTTGTCGGCAACCATCGGGTTAAGGTTCAGGCGCTTGGCATCCTCGCGCGTCATCGGCGTGCAGACGATGCCGGAAGTGTGGCGCACGATGAACGCCATCTTCTCGGGCGTGCAATGAACGGCGGCGACGATCAGGTCGCCCTCGTTCTCGCGCCCATCATCATCCATGACGACGACGATCTCGCCCTTTTCGAACGCGCGGATGGCTTCGACGATTTTCTGCTGGTCGTAGGGCATGGGGAACTCGAACCTTGGCTAAATGCGACCAGTCTGGCCGCGATGGCGGAGATAGTGATCGGCGATTGCGCAGGCCACCATCGCCTCGCCGATCGGCACGGCACGGATGCCGACGCACGGATCGTGACGGCCCTTCGTGCGCACATCGACCTCGTTGCCATCCACATCGAGCGACTGGCGCGTGGCAAGGATCGACGAGGTCGGCTTGACGGCGAAACGGGCGATAACCGGCTGGCCGGTTGAAATGCCACCGAGGATGCCGCCCGCCTTATTGGACAGGAAACGCGGACCGTCATTGCCCGTGCGCATCTCGTCAGCGTTTTCCTCGCCGGTGATGCGCGCCGCTTCGAAGCCGTTGCCGATCTCGACGCCCTTGACGGCGTTGATCGACATCAGGCCGGATACGATGTCCTGATCGAGCTTGGCGTAAATCGGTGCGCCGAGTCCGGCAGGCACGCCGTCGGCGACGATCTCGACAATCGCGCCGACCGAAGAACCCGCTTTGCGGATACCATCGAGATAGGTTTCAAAAACAGGCACGGAAGCCGGATCGGGCGTGAAGAACGGATTGTCAGTGGAATCAACGAATTCCCAATTCCAGTTCGCGCGATCGATGTCCTTCACACCGACGGAGACCAGCGCACCGCGAACCTTGAGCCCGGGCACGACCTTGCGGGCAAGCGCTCCAGCCGCCACACGCGCCGCCGTTTCGCGGGCCGACGAGCGGCCACCGCCGCGATAATCGCGCAGACCGTATTTCACGTCATAGGTATAATCGGCATGGCCCGGCCGGTATTGCCGCGCGATCTCGCCATAATCCTTCGAGCGCTGATCGACGTTCTCGATCAGCATCGAAACGGGCGTGCCGGTCGTGATCAGTTCGTCGCCATCTTCCAGAATACCGGAAAGAATGCGGACCTGATCGGGTTCCTGACGCTGCGTGACGAAACGCGACTTGCCAGGTCGGCGACGATCGAGATCGGCCTGAATATCGGCGAGCTTGAAGCGAATGCCGGGCGGGCAGCCGTCGACGACGCAGCCGATGGCCGCGCCATGGCTTTCGCCCCAAGTCGTCACGCGAAAAAGATGCCCGAACGTGTTGTGCGACATTGCCCGTTTCCTGCCCGTCGCGCTGCTTCTATTGGCGTTTGGGCGGCCGGTCAAACCACGCGGAGTTTTGACACATTGTTTCTGTTCAACGAACCTAGCCTCGTCCACAAGCGGCAATCGCCGACTTGTCGATGAAAGACCGATTCGGAGATCCGCCCATGCGCCTTTTCACCCCGCTCGTTGCCGCGATGGCCCTGTTCGCGACTGCCGTCCTTGCAGCAAACGATGAAGGCGCGATCGCCCAGATCGATCGCGAAACGATGACGATCACGCTGGAAAACGGCAATACGTACAGGCTTCCCGGCGAGTTCGACGTCGACTCCCTGTCGGAAGGAATGGACGTCTTTCTGGCCTATGAGGAAATCGAAGGCCAGAACCAGATCACCGATGTGGATTTGGGGAACTGAAGCCCGGCTCCTCTAAAGCCACTCCAGCCTTTCGCCGTCCCAGCGTAAAATGCGGTCCTGCGGTATCTCCAGCATAGCCGCCTCGTCCGCGTCCATTCCACCTTTAAGGCGGAACAGCGCGCGGATGATGCCGCCATGCGTCACGCAAACGGTCGGCTGGTCTATCTCGTCGAAGAAGGGGCGAAAGCGCGCCGTCAAGCCCTCATAGCTTTCCGCAGCACTGCCCGGCGGCAGGAAATGCCATTTGTCAGCGTCGCGCCGTGCCGTCGCGCCAGGCGAGCGAGCCTCGACCTCGGCCATAGTGTAGCCCTGCCAGTCACCGAAATTGAGCTCCATCAGGCGCGGGTCCGTGAGATAGCCGCGCCGCGCAAGGCCTGCTCCCAGCCTGACGCGCTCCATCGTTTCGCAGGTTCGCTTGAGGGGGCTTGCGACAAAACGGAACGAGGCGACATCGGGCTGGATTTCGCCCAATCTTTGACCGTTGCGATCCGCCTGTGCGCGCCCGAGCGCGTTCAGATCGGTGTCGGCCTGCCCCTGCAGGCGCAAAGTGGCATTCCAGTCGGTCTGCCCATGCCGGATGAAGTAGCTGATCGTCGCCATGACCCGCGTTTAGCGTGTCCACTCCCGGCACGGCAAGGCGTGCCGGGTCGAATCCCCATGACTTGCGAGGAAGATCAGTCCTTGACGGTGGCGATGTCCGGCGCGTCGACGGCCTTCATGCCGACGACGTGATAGCCCGAATCGACATGCAGCACTTCGCCCGTCATGCCGGCGGACATGTCCGACAGGAGATAGACGCCGGACTGTCCGACTTCGTCGATCGTCACGGTGCGGCGCAGCGGTGCGTTATACTCGTTCCACTTCAGGATGTAGCGGAAATCGCCGATGCCGGAAGCGGCGAGCGTCTTGATGGGGCCGGCCGAAATCGCATTGACGCGAATGTTCTTCGGCCCAAGATCGACGGCCAGATACTGCACCGACGCTTCGAGAGCGGCTTTCGCCACACCCATGACGTTGTAGTTCGGCATGACCTTTTCGGCGCCGTAATAGGTCATGGTCAGCATCGAGCCGCCATCGGCCATCAGCTTCTCGGCGCGCTGGGCGACAGCCGTGAAGGAATAAACAGAGACGTCCATCGTACGCAGGAAATTCGCATGCGAGGTGTCGACATAGCGGCCGACGAGTTCGTCCTTGTCGGAAAAGCCGATCGCGTGGACGAGGAAGTCGAGCTTGCCCCATTTCTTTTCGATTTCTGCGAAGACGGCGTCGATCGACGCCATGTCGGTCACATCGCAATGACCGGCCATCAATGCGCCGAGTTCGGCCGCAAGCGGCTCGACTCGCTTCTTCAGGGCGTCGCCCTGCCAGGTGAAGGCCAATTCGGCACCTTGATCAGCACAAGCCTTGGCGATACCCCAAGCGATCGAACGGTTGTTCGCGACGCCCATGATGAGGCCGCGCTTGCCAGCCATCAAACCGTTTCCACCTGCCATGTCATTTCCTCGGCACAAGTCACTTAGACCATGATGCCGAAAAGTGGGGGAACCGGTTTTCGGACGACATCTTGGTCTAATCGATGTTTAACCGCATGTCTGCGACGCCAAGCGATTCCGCTTGGCTGCACCATGCTCTCAGCCCGAGCCTATCGCATAGAGGGTGTGCGGCTTCAAGCCGCAACGGTACGGATCACGACGCGCGGCGCGCGCGCATCAGCGCTTCGAGGTCTTCATCCTGGTCGGCCGGCAGCATGATCGCGACATGAACGTAGAGGTCGCCATGGCCGCCCTGCTTCAGCGGCAGTCCCTTGCCCTTGAGGCGCAGGCGCTTGTCCGAACTCGACCATGCCGGAATCGCAACGGCGAGCCGGCCTGTCGGCGTTTCCACCGCAAGCTTCTCACCGAGAACGGCATCTTCCAGTTGCACCGGCAGGTCGACATGCAGGTCGCGCCCTTCGATGCGATAACGCGGATGCGGTTTTAACCGAAGCTTGACGAGCGCGTCGCCAGGCTGGCCAAGCGTGACCTGTTCGCCCTGCCCTTTCAGGCGGATCGTCTGACCGTCCTCCACGAAAGTGGGCAGCTTGACGGCGATCCGGCGACCGTCGGGAAATATTGCCGTGACTTTCGCAGCCGTGGCGATGTCTTCGATAGAGACATCGAGTGTCGCCGAAAAATCCGCACCTCGCGGCTGGCTGCGTCGTCCCGCGCCCCCTTGAGCACCGGCACCCTGCTGGCGAAACGCCTGCCCGAAAATGTGGCTGAAGATATCGTCGCCATCGCCAAAGGGATCGGCTCCGCCGCCACCTGCATTGCGAAACTCGAAATGCGCGTTTCCCGGACCGCCGCCGGCCCGGCGAAAGCCGCCGAACGGATCGCCGCCGCCGGCCGCGCCCTCGAAACCTGTAAAGCGTGGCTTTCCGGTCGCGTCGATCTCGCCGCGATCGAACTGAGCCCGCTTTTCCTCGTCGCCGACGATTTCGTAGGCCTGATTCGCCTCGGCGAAATGCTCCGCCGCTTTCGGATCTTCCGGGTTTTGATCCGGGTGATGTTTTTTCGCCAGCTTGCGGAAAGCCGACTTGATGTCCTTGGCCGAGGCGTTCTTGGCAACGCCCAGCACCGAGTAGGGATCGCGCATCTTGATTGCCTGCCCGAGAGTGATGTCGTGTCGGTTCTATATGATCACGAAGCGCGTGATATTCCAGAGCTTAGAGACGGTCGAAGGCCGTCATCGCCCAGATACCGCCCGAGGCGAGGCATGATTCGCCATGATAAAGCGCAACGCCGTCGAAACTCTCGCGCGTCGCTTCGAACCGGCGGCAACGCATCCCGCTTTCCTCGTGTTCGCTGATAGCGCTCAAAGCGCCGCGCGAGCCCGTTTCGGCATTCGCCCATGCGAGCATCGCAGGAGCGCCGGCGTCGAGATCGAGCGACGAGACGACGTTGCGGATCGTCGTCGCATCGGAGATTTCCGTGTCGTCCTTGGGCTTTGCGGACGACGAAACCGAGCCGGTGATGATCGATGTGTCCTTGGCAATATCGTCGAGCGTGACGCCGCGCGATCCGCATGCGGTAACGACCAGAGCGCAAGCGAATGCGGGCGCACAGCGCCGCAGCGTTATCGCCATCGCTTGCAACGGATGCAACAATGCGTCATCTCCAGCCAATATTCATGCGCGGAGGCGTACAATGTCGCAAACTGGGTTAACAACTGATTTCACGCAGGAAAATGAGCCATACGCGCTTTTTGCCCAGTGGCTGAAGGACGCCGGCGAGGCCGAGATCAACGATCCCAACGCTGTCGCGCTCGCAACTGTCGATAAGGACGGCCTGCCGAACGTGCGCATGGTTCTGCTCAAGGGTTTCGACGAACAGGGCTTCGTTTTCTACACGAACTACGAAAGCGCCAAGGGCGGCGAAATCCTCGGCTCCATGAAGGCAGCCATGTGCTTTCACTGGAAGAGCTTGCGTCGTCAGGTACGCGTGCGCGGCCCGGTGGAGAGCGTGACAGACGCGGAAGCCGACGCCTATTATGCGAGCCGCCCGCGCGGCAGCCGCATCGGCGCATGGGCTTCGGCCCAATCGCGCCCGCTCGAAGGCCGCTTCGCGCTCGAAAAAGCGGTCGCCGAATATACGGCGAAATATGCGATCGGCGACATTCCGCGCCCGTCACACTGGTCGGGTTTCCGTATCAAACCGGTCGAGATCGAGTTTTGGGCCGACCGCCCGTTTCGTCTGCACGACCGGGCGCAGTTCCGGCGCGATGGAGACGGCTGGGCGAAATCGCGGCTTTATCCGTGACGCCTATTTCTTCCGGTTCATGAACGCGACGAAGGCATTGCGGGCCTCGTCGGATTTCAGGCGTTCGCGGAAAGCCACGCCTTCCGCCTCTATCCGTTCGATGAGCGTCGCGCGGTCGCCGAGCAGGAAATCGCGCGCGATCTTCAACGCTTGCGGCGGTTTGGACGCGATGCGTTCAGCGGCCGCGAAGACGGCGTCTTCCAGATCGGCATCCGCCACGACAGCATAGATCAGGCCAGCTTCCCTCGCTCGCTCGGCGGAAAACCCTTCGCCCAGCCCCAGAAGCGCGAATGCCTGTTGACGGCCAATGACGAAAGGCGCGAGCAGGCTGGAGCCTGCCTCCGGCACCAATCCCAGATCGACGAAGGGCGTGCGAAATTCGGTGCGCGGCGTCGCGAAGGTCAGATCGCAGTGCAAATTGATCGTCGTGCCAATGCCGACGGCGATACCATCGACTCCGGAGACAATGGGCTTTTGCGCCTTCGCCAATGCCAGCAGGAAATCGTAGACTTCGCGACCGCCCTCGCCTCCGGTGGCGACCGCCATGAAGTCGGCAAGATCGTTGCCCGACGAGAACGCGCCGGGCACGCCGAGAATGACATGGCAGCGGATGTCCGGGTCGGCATCGCCATCGGTCAGAGCCTTTGCCATCGCCGCGTACATCGCGCGCGTGATCGCGTTCTTCTTGTCCGGACGGTTCATGCGGATGGACTGGACCGCGCCGCGCCGCTCGATCTGGATATGTTCGCTCATGCTTTTTCCTCTGATTCGAGCATGATGTTGCCCGAAAACCGGTGACCGCTTTTTGGCATCATGCTCGCTCCTCAGGCAACAAGTGCTGCTGCGGCTTCATGCAGGCTCGATGCGCCTTCCATCACGCGACGTCGCAGTGCCGCCGTCTCCTCAATGAGGTTTTCGGCATAGAATCGGCAAAGCGCGATGCGCTTGTCGCTTTCGTCCGCAACCGCGCCACGCGCCAGATACGCACCGCCTGCGGCCAACGCGAAGAGCCGCAGATAAGGCGTTGCGCCCGCGAGCGCGTCTTCCGTCCGGCCTGCTTCAAGAGCAGCCTGCAACCATGCGGTCGCTTCCGACAGATCGTTGAGCGCCGCATCGCATTTTTCGGCGGTCGCCCCGAAACCATCGCGGTTGGACGTGCGCACGCTCTCGATGTCTGCATGAAGCTCGTCGATGTAGCGCATGACGGCATTGCCGCTGCCGAGCGGCAGCTTGCGGGTCACGAGGTCGATGGCCTGGATGCCGTTTGTTCCCTCGTAGATCGGTGCAATGCGCGCATCGCGGTAAAGCCCGGCAGCACCCGTCTCCTCGATGAAGCCCATGCCACCATGAACCTGCAAACCGACGGACGCCATTTCGACGCCGATATCGGTCGAGAATGCCTTGGCAACAGGAGTCAAAAGGCCCGCGCGATCGGCCCAAAAGCGTGCGTCGTCACCTTCCGTTCGCCGGCTCATGTCGATCGCATGCGCGCAGGAATAGCAGATCGCGCGAGAAATCTGGGTCAGCGCCTTCATGGTGAGGAGATTGCGCTGCACGTCCGGGTGATGGACGATCGGTGCCATGCCATCGCCCGCATAGTCCTTCGCCTTGCCCTGCCGGCGCTCAAGCGCGTAGGCGTGCGCCTTTTGAAACGCGGCTTCGGCAACCGCAACGCCCTCGATCCCGACCGAAAGACGCGCATTGTTCATCATTGTGAACATGCCCGCGAGGCCACGATTTTCCTCGCCAATAAGATAGCCTACGGCCCCTTTTTCCTCTCCTCCGACGAAACCGTCGCCGAAGATCATCGTGCAGGTCGGCGAGGCGTGTATACCAAGCTTTTCCTCGATGGATGCGCAGAACACGTCATTGCGCCGCCCGAGCGAACCATCCTTATCGACAAGGAATTTCGGCACGAGAAAAAGGGAAATGCCGCGCGTTCCGGCCGGTGCATCAGGCAGGCGCGCAAGCACGAGATGGACGATGTTGTCCGTATAATCGTGCTCGCCATAGGTGATGAAAATCTTCTGCCCGAAGATGCGGTAGGTACCGTCGTCGGTGCGCGTCGCACGCGTGCGCAAGGCGGCAAGGTCGGAGCCGGCCTGCGGCTCGGTCAGGTTCATCGTGCCCGTCCATTCGCCAGAAACGAGCTTTTCCAGATAGGCGGCCTTCAACGCGTCGGAGCCGTGCGCCTCGATGGCTTCGACCGCACCCTGCGTCAGCGTCGGGCAAAGCGCGAAAGCGATGGACGCCGAATTCCACATCTCCATCGCCGCCATTGCGAGCATGACCGGCAGGCCCTGACCACCATATTCTTCCGGGCCGGACAGCCCATTCCAGCCACCTTCGATCCAATGGCGGTAGGCCTCTTTCCAGCCGGGCGGCGTGGTAACGGCGGCATCGGAATGGACCGCGCCGATTTCGTCACCGACCTTGTAAAGAGGGCTGAGTTCCTCACTTGCGAAGCGACCGGCCTCGCCCAATATCGCGTCGACCAGATCCTCGGACAGATCGCCGAACCGACCTTCGTCGAGCGCCGGTTTCAACCCTGCCACCTTTTTCAGGGTGAATGCGATGTCGTCGACGGGCGCGCGATACATGAAGCTTCCTCCGGCTCAAAAAGCGTGTCGACCAGAGCTAGATTTTTTTGACGTTAGCGTCAAACGGACTTAACTAGACACGGCAATATGGAGACTTGAAATGCTCGCTCGCCCTGAGACAAATCACTGCGTCGTCTGCCGACGCCGCTTCGGCGACGAGCAATTCGCGTATTATTATGGCCAGATCGAGCAAGGCCCCGCCTATTACTGCGACGAGGGTATCTTGTGCTCGGCAGAATGCGCACTGAAACAGCATCAACGTCGTCGCGAAGCGGGAACCTATCCGCAACGGCCGGCCGACGATCCCTTCGAGTTCTGATCAGCGCCCTTCGCGCTCGACTTCGCGCCAACCGATATCGCGGCGGTAAAAACCCTCCGGCCAGTCGATCCGGTCGATGGCGGCGTATGCTTTCTCACGCGCCGCGCTGACAGTCGGCGCCATGGCGGTGACGTTCAGGACGCGGCCGCCATTGGCAACGATCTCGCCGTCCTTGCGGGCAGTGCCTGCATGAAAGACTTCGACTTCGTCGCCAACCTTGTCGAGGCCGCGGATGACGCTGCCTTTCTTCGGCGTTGCCGGGTACCCTTCCGCCGCCATCACCACGGTAAGCGCGACCTCGTCGCGCCAGCGCGCCGACATATGCGAAAGCTGGCCATCGGAGGCAGCGTTAAGCAGAATCAGCAGATCTTCCTTCAAGCGCATCATCAACACCTGGCATTCGGGGTCGCCGAACCGGGTATTGTATTCGATCAGCTTGGGGCCGTTCGCCGTCAGCATCAGCCCAGCATAAAGTACGCCCGAGAACGGCGCGCCCATCTCGGCCATGCCCTTCATCGTCGGTTCGATGATCGTCTTCATCACCTGATCGACCAGTTCGGGCGTCAGGACCGAGGCGGGAGAATAAGCGCCCATCCCGCCGGTATTGGGCCCGGTATCGCCATCGCCGACGCGCTTGTGATCCTGCGCAGTGCCGAAGGGCAAGGCGGTCACGCCGTCGCAAAGGCAGAAGAACGACGCTTCCTCGCCTTCGAGAAACTCCTCGACGACCACTTCCGCACCAGCCTCGCCGAAACCGCCCTCGAAACAGTCGTCTATCGCAGCAAATGCCTCGTCGAGCGTCATGGCGACGGTAACGCCCTTGCCGGCCGCCAGCCCGTCCGCCTTGATGACGATCGGCGCGCCTTGGGCGCGGATATAGGCTTTCGCCTTCGGTGCATTGTTGAACCGCTCATAGGCAGCGGTTGGAATGTCATAGCGGGCGCACAGATCCTTGGTGAAACCCTTGGAGCCTTCAAGGCGCGCAGCCGCTGCCGAGGGTCCGAAAACGCGGATATCATGCGCGCGCAGAACGTCGCCCAGGCCGGCAACGAGCGGGGCTTCCGGCCCAACGACGACGAGGTCGATCGCCATCAGCTTGCAGAAGGAGGCGACCGCTTCATGATCGTCGGCATCGAGAACGACGCACTCGGCATGCTCGGCGATGCCCGGATTGCCCGGCGCTGCGTAAAGCTTCGTCAGCATCGGCGAGGCTGCGATCTTCCATGCCAGCGCATGCTCGCGCCCGCCCGAACCGATCAGAAGTACGTTCATGAGAATTCCCTCGCTGCGCTGTTGGCCGCGATTAGGCGGTCAGGCCGGAAGGGTCAAGGTCAGCCGTCCCCGGCTTCGAATTTTGCCTTGTAAGCGGCTGCCTGCGTGAGAGATTCGATACCGAACATGACAACGCCTACCGCAGCGCGTCCGGCGACGGCACGAATGACGGGCGCAGCGAGTTCAGGGCCGAAACCACCGCATAGCTCGATCAGTTCGACGCCTTCGGCTGCGAGTTCGTCGGCAGTTTGCGCGGCAGCCTCCGGTGTGGGCACGAACACGATCGTCAGCCGTTCCGCCGCCGTCTCATGCACGATCCTGTCGTGACGTGGGTCGGCACCTTCCATCAAAATCATGGATACCCAGACATTCATGAACGCGTCCTCCTGCTCGCTTCGAAAACGAACCACCGAAATCATCGTAGCGCAACAGCGTTTGCCAGTCCGCGCTTGACGCCCCTGCATGCGCCTGCCAATCGAAACGTCATGGAAACCATACAATCCAAAGGCACGCGCGGACGCGTTGCCGACGCCCCATCCGGCCACTGGGTCTATCGCGCTCTGCCCGTGTCCTTCTGGCCCTATGCACAGCTCGCGCGCTGGGACCGTCCGATCGGCTGGTGGCTTCTGCTGTGGCCGTGCTGGTGGTCGGCAGCGCTCGCGGGCGCGGCATTCTTCGAGCCGGGGCAGACCGTTGCGGCGCAGTTGCCGTCCCTGTGGCATCTGGTTTTGTTCCTGATCGGCGCTGTCGCCATGCGAGGTGCGGGCTGCACCTATAACGACATTGTCGACGAGAACATCGATCAGATGGTCGCGCGCACGCGCTCGCGGCCGCTGCCATCCGGTCAGGTCACGCGCCGTCAGGCCTGGGCGTTCCTGTTCGGCCAGTGCCTCGTCGGGCTTATCGTGCTCTTGCAGTTCAACTGGTTCGCGGTCGGCATGGGCGTCGCATCGCTTTTGACGGTCGCCGTCTATCCCTTCATGAAGAGAGTCACAGACTGGCCGCAACTCTTTTTGGGATTTGCCTTTTCCTGGGGTGCGTGGATGGGCTGGGCAGCGCATTTCGGCTCGCTCTCGCTTGCGCCGGCCCTGCTCTATCTCGGCTCGATCCTGTGGGTGATCGGTTACGACACGATCTACGCGCATCAGGACCGCGAGGACGACGCGCTCGTCGGCGTACGCTCCACGGCACGGCTTTTCGGCGACAACACAAAGGCGTGGCTGGTCGGGCTTTATTCGGGCGCGCTGGTGCTTTTCGCCGCAGCGTTCGCAACGGCGGAAATAACGTGGCTTGCCTATCTCGGGCTGGCTGCGGCGGCCGTGCACATGGCGCGGCAAATCGCCGTCCTCGATATCGATGACGGCGACCAGTGCCTCAGGCTTTTCAGGTCGAATTCGACCGTCGGCTGGCTGATCTTCGGCGGGCTGGTGCTGGGAAGCGCCGTCGCGGCGTCGATCGGGTAATCAACGGCGGGCGATGATCTCGTCGCCGTCCACGACCAGCCGCATGCCCAGATTGCCAAACTTGCGGCGGGCAAGAAAGCGCGGACGGCGCTGAGCGGCAAGGCGGCGCTTGCGCCGGTCTACCGCCGGTCCCGTCTTGACCTGCCCGAGTGATTCCTCGAGCGAACGCGCCACACCGTCCGATTCGACCAGAAGCATCGGAAGCTGATAAGCCTCGGCCCAGGCGCGCCAGTCGGCGGCGACATCGTCGAGGTCGTGGGCGACGAGCAGCGGCACCGACAACATCGGGTCGTTATGCATCAGTTCGAGCGTGACCGTGACTTCGCCCTCGCCGTCCTCGATGGCACGGGCGGCAACGCCCTTGAAGGCGTTCGCCGGCAGCACGACCGTCACCGGCAGACGGCTCTTTTCGAGCAGGCGGTGGATGGTGACGCGCCGACGCTCGATCTCGAACGCGACGTCGCCGAACTCGTCATGCGTGGCGTAGCTGGTCGTCTGCGGCAGCCTGAAGGGATCGAGCCGCATGTCGCGGCCCGCCCAGGCGGGTTTCAGCCCGGTATTCATGTTTGCGCCTTCCTGTCTCTTCCTGAGAGCCGGGGTTGATCCCCGATCCCTCCGGGCGGTTCGTCCGCCTCTCTTGTGTGTGAGACTAGGCGCGGCCCCTTACCGTGAGCCTTAGATTTTCGGTTAAATTTGTCTGGATGCGCGGGATGGTTATCGCTTTCCAACCATATGAAAGGATTGGGAAACCTGCGCTAAGAATGTGTTGACGATCAGATGACCTTGCCCGGATTCATGATGCCGGCAGGATCGAAAGACGCCTTGATACGGCGCATCAGATCGATTGCCACGGGCGGCGCGGTGGAGATGAGTTCGTCCCGCTTCATGATGCCAATGCCGTGCTCGGCTGAAATCGAGCCGTTCATGGTGCGCACGATGGCGTGGACGGAATCATGCATGGCGCGGTCATGAGACAGAAACTCCGTCTTGTCTGCGCCTTCGGGCTGCGTGACGTTGAGATGCAGGTTTCCGTCGCCCATATGGCCGAAGCAGACCATGCGCGCGCCAGGAAAGACGGACGGGATTGCAGCGGCGGCTTTCTCTATGAATTCCGGGATCAAAGCGATCGGCACCGAAACGTCGTGCTTGATCGAACCGCCCTCGGGCTTTTGCGCTTCCGACATGGATTCGCGAAGACGCCAGAAGTCCGCTGCCTGCGAAAGGTTCATCGCCAGCACGGCGTTTTCCACAAGGCCGTTCTCCAGCCCTGCCCCGACGATCTCCTCGATCAGGCCGCGTGCGTCGTCCGCAGAGCGGCCAGACGAGATTTCCATCAGCACATGCCACGCATGTTCGCCCTGAAGCGGGTTGGCGGTGTCCGGGATATGCGTCAGCGTGAAATCGAGGGCACGCCTCTGCATCAGTTCGAACGCCGTCAGGCTCGCTCCGGCCGCGTTCGATGCGACAGCGAACAGACTGAGCGCGGCTTTCGGATCGGACAAGCCGATCCAAGCGACCTCCCTGCCCTTCGGCTTCGGCACCAGCTTGAGCACTGCGGCGGTGATGATGCCGAGCGTGCCTTCCGCACCAACGAACAGGTTCTTTAGATCATACCCCGTATTGTCCTTCTTCAGCTTGCGCAGATCGTCCAGCACCTCGCCGGTCGGCAACACCACCTCGACGCCAAGACACAGTTCGCGCGCGTTGCCATAGGCCAGAACGCCGGTGCCGCCTGCATTGGACGAAAGATTTCCGCCTATCTGGCACGATCCCTGCGACCCCAGCGACAGCGGGAACAGTCGGTCCTTGTCATCGGCAGCATTCTGGATCGTTTCGAGGACGACGCCAGCCTCGACGGTCATGGTGTTCGATTGCAGATCTATTTCGCGAATGCGGTTCAACCGGCCAAGCGAGACGATGACTTGATTTCCCGACCGGTCCGGCATCTGCGCGCCAACGAGACCCGTATTGCCGCCCTGCGGCACGATGGCGGTTCCGGTTTCACTCGCAAGCTTCAGGATTTGCGAGATTTCACCCACATTTTCAGGTCGTAGAACCAGACTTGATATCCCACCATAGCGCCCGCGCGGCTCGGTCAGATATGGTGCGATCTCATGCGCATCGGTAACGGCGTGGGCGTCTCCGACAATGGCGATGAAACGGGCGGCGATTTCAGGATCGAGAGCAGGATTCGACATGCGCGAAACCTATTCGGACGCGGTCCTGTTGTCACGCGGCGCGGCGGCACGGCGCAGACGGTCATTGATCGCTTCGCCAAGACCGTGGGTCGGAATCGGCGCAACTGCGATGGTCGAGGCGCCCGAAGCATCGAGTTCGGCGAGGTACGAAAACAAATTCGCCGCGGCCTCGCGCAGATCGCCCGATGGCGAGAGGTTGCGGGTCGCGACGGGACTGCCGGAGATCGCGAATTTACCGAAGGAAAGCAGCGCTTCGCCGGGCCGAAGCGCGGTCACGTCAAGACGCACGACCGCAGAAGGCGCGTAATGCGACGCCAGCATGCCGGGCGCTTCGATCTTGCCTTCACCGCCGCGCGACAGCGACATGCCGATCACGGCTTCGATGTCTTCGGCGGCGACACCGCCGGGACGGAGCAAGCGAACCGATCCGTCCTCGATTTTCACGATGGTCGATTCGACTCCGACCGGTGTCGCACCGCCATCGAGCACGAGCGGGACGCGATCAGCTAGATCGTCATACACCGCCTGCGCCGTCGTCGGGCTGATACGCCCGGACGAGTTCGCGCTCGGTGCTGCCAGCGGGCGATCGAGCTTGGCGATGACTTCGTGAGCGAGGCCGTCGGGCATGCGCAGGCCGACGGTGTCGAGACCGGCCGATACGAGCGCGTGGAGAGTATGACCGAGACGCAGTGGCAGGACGATGGTGAGCGGTCCGGGCCAGAACGCGGCGGCAAGCTTGCGCGAGACCGTGTCGAAGATCGCCACGTCCGACGCCATTTTCATGTCGGCGACATGCACGATGAGCGGATTGAAGCGCGGTCGCCCCTTGGCCTCGTAGATTTTCGCGACCGCCTTGCCACTGGTTGCATCGGCAGCGAGCCCGTAGACCGTTTCCGTTGGAATCGCGACAATTTCACCGGCGGCCAGCAATTCGACCGCTCGCCCGATACCAGAACTGCCTGTTACGATCTTGGCCAATTCGATTGTGTCCGTCTCAGCCCGCGATCTTCGAGAAATCCGCGACCGCGCCCGTTGCCGAGCGGATGCGCGACAAAAGTGCGAGTCGGTTGGCCCGGACAGCCTGATCCTCGTCGTTGACCAGCACCGCGTCGAAGAACGCATCAACCGGCGCGCGCAGGCCAGAAAGTGCCAGCATGGCGGCGGAAAAGTCTTGTTGTTGAATCGCTTGAGCGGCGTTCTTCTCAGCCTGATTCACCGCGTCGAGCAACGCGCTTTCCTCCGGCAAACGGAAAAGCACGGGATCAACGGATACGGCGACGGCAGTCCCCTTCTTCTCCTCGGCAGCAAGAATGTTCGCGGCCCGCTTGGTTCCGGCAAGCAGGTTTTTGCCGTCGTCGGAATCGAGGAAGATGCCGAGTGCCGCCACGCGCAACGTCACTAACAGTAAGTCGTCAGCCTCATCCGAAATGACCGCATCAATCAGGTCGTGCCGCGCGCCCTTGTCGCGCATATAGACCTTCAACCGATCGTGGAAGAAGGAGAGTAGGTCGGCCGCAGTTTGGCGGTCGATCTCGACACCGTCCATGAATGCGCGTGTGAGCGGCAAATGTACGCCGTTCTCCACGACGATGCGGATGACACCGAGCGCCGCACGGCGCAGCGCATAAGGGTCCTTCGAGCCGGTCGGCTTTTCGTCGATCGCCCAGAAGCCGACGAGCGTGTCGAGTTTGTCGGCAAGCGCGACGGCGATGGCGACAGGGTCGGTCGGCACGGTATCGGACGGGCCTTGCGGCTTGTAGTGATCCTCGATGGCAGCGGCGACGGCCTCGTCTTCGCCCTGCAGCAGCGCGTATTTGCGGCCCATTGCGCCCTGCAGTTCGGGGAATTCACCGACGATTTCAGTCTGCAAATCCGCCTTGGCAAGCACTGCCGCGCGGGCTGCCAGATCGGGGTTCGCGCCAACGACCGACGCAAGTTCGCGGGCGAGTGCAGTGATACGCTCAACACGCGCGCCCTGCGAGCCGAGCTTGGCGTGGAAGGTGACGTTCAGATGATCGAGACGCGCCATGCGCTGGTCGAGCGGCCTTTTGAGGTCCAGACCGAATTTTTCGGCAGAAGCTGCAAAATCTTTCAAGTCCGGCAGGTCGGACTGATCGGTCTTCCAGAAATGGACTGCATCCGACAGGCGTGCACGCACGACCTTGCCGTTGCCGTGAACGATCTCCTTGCCACCATCGGTCGCCTCGATATTGGCGGTGAGGAGGAAGCGGTTGGCGAGTGCATCGCTTTCGCCCTGCGGGCGCACGACGAAGCATTTCTGGTTGGCGCGGATCGTCAGCCGGATGACTTCGGGCGGGATCGCCAGATAATCTTCCTCGAATTCGCCCATCAGGACGACCGGCCATTCGACGAGACCAGACACTTCTTCCAAAAGCCCCTCGTCCTCGACCAGATCGAGGCCGGAAGCGAAAGCGAGGTTCTTGGCGTCGTCCAAAATGATGCGCTTGCGCCGCTCGGCGTCGAGCACGACCTTCGCGGCTTCCAGTTTGGCGACGTAATCGTCGAAGCGGCGCACGGTGATCGCTTCGGGTGCATGGAAGCGGTGGCCGTAAGTGACGTTGCCCGAGCGAATGCCGTCGATCTCGAAATCGACCACGATGGGCTCTTCGGTTTCAGGACCGAACGTGCAGAGGATCGATTGCAGCGGACGCACCCAGCGCAGAGCGCCCGGCTTCGCCGAGGCCGCCCCCCAGCGCATCGATTTCGGCCATGGGAACGCGCGCACCACGGATGGCACGAGTTCGGCGATGATGTCTTCCGCCGCACGGCCGGGCTTCACGAGATGGGCGACGTAGAATTCGCCCTTTTTCGGATCGGTATGGGTATGGGCCTGCGAAATTTCGGTGAGGCCCGCCTTGCGCAAAAAGCCCTGAACGGCCTGTTCGGGTGCGGATACGGACGGACCCTTGATCTCTTCGCGCACATCCTTCGAGCGCGCGGTGAGACCGCGAATATCGAGCGTCAGGCGGCGCGGCGTCCAGTATTCGGTTGCCGCCTCATAGGTCAGGCCTGCCTCGACCAGACCGTCCGCGACCATCTTCTTCAGATCGCCGGCAGCCTTGCGCTGCATGCGAGCGGGAATTTCCTCCGAGCGGAGTTCTAGAAGAAGGTCAGGCATTGGGACTTCGCGATACTGGTGTTCGATTGACTGCGCTGCCTCTAGCAAGACGCAGTCGGTTTGTCATGCACCGCAGCGCTGATTACCAACCGCCACCGCCGCCGCCGCCTCCGCCGCCACCAGAAAAACCGCCACCGCTCGAAAACCCGGACGAGGACGACTTCGGCGCGGGAAGCGACGCGGTGAAGCTCTTCGCCATCGAATCCGCCATGCTGCCAAGCCCCGAACCGATCGATCCGGCGTTGAACGTCCGGCCATGATACCAGTTCGGACCGACATATCCGGCAACGGTGCCCGCCGCCATCGCTGCGGCAAGCCACGTATCGAAGGCCTTCGACCAGGGCTTTTCCACCCCGAGCGCCATGGCATAGGGCAGCAGCGTCTCGAAATGCTTCGGCGACATTTCGGGCGCGCCCTGCATGTTCATCCGGTCTTTTTCCGCAACGGTCAGATAGTGCCGCAAACCGGCAATCTCTTCCGTCTTCTTTTGTCCGAGCGGCGTTGGCGCGCCCATCAGGAAGAAGAAGGTGATGTTGGCAGTCAGTATTGCGATATAGACGAGAAACGGCGCAACGACCGAGATGTCCGGCCACCAGGGCAGAAAGACGCCAATCGCACCCGAGATCATCGTCTGCACGACAAAAGCCATGAAGCCAGCAGCGACAACGGCCATGATGCGTTGCCCAAAGGTGCGTGCATTGTAAAAGCTGCGCCCCACCTGAACCGCTCCATAAGCGATGATGAGCGAGAGCAGAGAAGTGGCAAGCATCACGGTGATAACCGCGTCGCTCATCCCTGTTAGGACAATCATCGCCAGCACGGTCAGGACCGAAAGGATCACGCCCGCAATCAGGTAGGATATGTTGTGGCGGTAGAAACTGGTGTGGTGCTCGCTCTCGATGGCGCTGCGAAAGGCGCGGCCCGTCTTCTGGACACGCTCGCCATTGGCTTTGTCGACCATCAGCGTGTCGCCATCGGTGGGCATTTCTTTCAAAATCGCAGCCTCGCCGACCGGAAGGCCTGATGGCATGCCGGAGCCTTTGCGACGGATCGTCAGATCGCGTTCAAGATCCTCCAGTTCGACGTGGCCCTTTATGGCCAAGTCAACGACCGCCGCCGAGAACGCATCCCAGCCCTGTCCGCGAAATCCGCGCTTGTCGATATAGTTCATAAGCGCCGGCGAAACGCCGTCCGGCGGCGTCCAACGCGGGACCATCACGCCTGCGGGCGGATCGCGCCCGACGCGGCTCCACGCCCAGAAATAATAGAGAAGAACGATCGCAAGCCCGATGCCGCCGACGGTCAATGCACCATAATCGTCCCACCAGAAAGCACGCTCTTCTTCCGGGCCAGGCGGCGCGATGACGCCTTTGGGGATCGCGACGACGGCAGTAAGTCCCGCGCGTGGAGCAAGCCGGCCATCAGCAGTAACAACGATCCGATTCCCGCCGTCCAGAACCTGCGCGCTGGCGTCCCGATCGGTCGATCCATAGGGGCCGGTAAAGAACGTGACGTCGTCGGTACGGGCGCCCGCAGGCAACCTGATATCGGCAGTCGCTTCGAGGATCGGAAAATCCCAGCCATTTCCGGTGACGTTCCAGTAAAGTTCGTCGTGATCGTCGAAGAACCGGATCTGGCGGGTCGTCTCATAGGTGATTTCGTAGGTATGGACGCCGTGAGCAAGGAGCATGTCGGCATCGCCAATCCGGACTCGCAACATGCCTGACGCGCGTTCGGCACGGTAGCTTTCAGGCGCGCCGTCGCGTGTGACCGACAGAATGTCCAGCCCGACTTCGCGCATGCGCCCGTTCGCGTCCTCGTAGCGCAGAGGGATATCGCGGAAGATGCCGCGCGAGATATCCTGCCCCTCGACATTGACGATGATCTCTTCGCTGACGCGAAGGACGCCGTCAGCACCGACCTCGATGTTGGAGCGGAACGAGCGGATTTCCTCGGCGGCCTGCGCAACGAGCGGAAAGATCGTAAGGCAAGCGACGATCAGAAGGCGGGCGAACACGGTCAGGATCGGATCACGAGAACGAGACTTGTGGCACGGCGCGATCGGCCGGGTCGTCAATCTCGAAATAATCGGCCTTGGAGAAGCCGAACATGCCGGCGACCAGATTGGACGGGAAGCTCTCGACCTTGATGTTCAGGTCGCGCGCCGAGCCGTTATAGTAGCGGCGCGACATCTGGATTTCGCCTTCGATGGTCTCCAGCGTTGTCTGTAACTGTGCGAAATTCTGATTCGCCTTCAGATCGGGATAGGCCTCGGCGACGGCGAAGAGGCGGCCCAGCGCCTGCGACAGCATGCCTTCGACCTGAGCGCGTCCCGCGACATCATCGGACGGCAGCGCCTGCGCGCGAGTGCGCAGTTCCGTCACTTCCTCCAGCGTGCCCCGCTCATGCGTCGCATAGCCTTTTACCGTTTCGATCAGGTTCGGGATCAGATCCGCGCGGCGCTTCAACTGAACGTCGATACCCGACCACGCCTCGCGCACCATCTGCCGCAACCGCACGAGGGCGTTGTAGATCGCGATCGCGTAAAACGCGACCAGCACCAGAAGGATGAGAAGGACGAGAAGGACAGTACCGATTCCGAAATCCATGATGCACGTTCCCCTTGAGACGGTCGCAAGCTAACGCGACCGCTCATCGGTGAAAAGCCTTCAGGCAGCCTTCATGTTTGCGCCGCCCGCATCCGTCCGTAGGAACGCTTCGCCGCACGCCTTGGCGAGATTGCGTACGCGCAGGATGTAGCTTTGACGCTCGGTGACGGAAATCACGCCGCGCGCATCCAGAAGATTGAAGACGTGGCTCGCCTTGATCGTCTGGTCGTAGGCAGGCAGGACGCAGCGATGCAGCGCGCCCTCTCCCGCATCTCCGGCGGCAAGCAGCGCCTTGCACTCGGCTTCGGCTTCCTCGAAATGACGAAACAGGACGGCGGTGTTCGCGAACTCGAAATTGTAGCGCGAATATTCCTGCTCAGCCTGCAGGAAGACGTCGCCATAGGTGACTTTCTCGTCACCCTCACGGCCGTTGAAGTTCAGGTCGTAGACGTTGTCGACGCCCTGAACATACATCGCCAGACGTTCCAAACCATAGGTCAATTCGCCCGAAACCGGCGAGCATTCGATGCCGCAGACCTGCTGGAAATAGGTGAACTGCGAGACTTCCATGCCGTCGCACCAGCACTCCCAGCCAAGCCCCCACGCGCCGAGCGTCGGGCTTTCCCAATCGTCCTCGACGAAGCGCACATCGTGGACGGACATGTCGAGGCCGATCGCGGCGAGCGAGCCGAGATAAAGCTCCTGAAGGTTCGACGGGTTCGGCTTCAGGATCACCTGATACTGGTAGTAGTGCTGGAGACGGTTCGGGTTCTCGCCGTAGCGTCCGTCCTTCGGACGGCGCGAGGGCTGCACATAGGCCGCGTTCCATGGCTTCGGCCCAAGCGAGCGCAGGGTCGTCGCGGGATGGAACGTCCCTGCGCCGACTTCCATGTCGTAGGGCTGGAGAACGACGCAGCCATATTCGGCCCAGTAATTGTGAAGCGCGAGGATCAGCCCCTGAAAGGAGCGCGTCGGGTGCATGTGAGGGGCGGTCATAGGCTCGTCTCTGGTTCCACGTTCGCGCCCTCCTACAGCATCGAACGGCGAAACGGAACGGGTGACGCCGCGCGGTGCTAGTTTTGCGGCATGACGAGCGTTTGACCGGGGCGCAGCAGGTTCGGGTTTCCGCGCAGATCGGGATTGAGATCGAGAATCTCGCGGAAGCGGTTGCCGTCGCCGAGGCGGTCACGCGCGATGTCCCACAAGGACTGGCCGGGCGAGACCGAATGAACATCCTGCACCGGTTCCGGATTTGCGGCACTTGCCGTCTCGACCGCCTGTTCGGCAGGTTCTGCCGGCGCGGTTTCGGGCGATGAATCGAGGCTGGCAACGTCCTGCTCGGCGACCTCCGGTTCGGCGCTCGCCTCGACTAACCCCTCACGCAGCTTGCGCTGAATATCTTCGAGGAGATCGTCCTCCGGCTCGAGGTCGCGTGCGTGATTCCACTGGAAATTGGCTTCCAGACGACGCCCGACCTGCCAATATGCGTCGCCCAGATGATCGTTGAGGATCGGATCGGACGGCATCAGATTGACGGCGCGTTCCAGTTCTGTGACAGCCTCCTCATAGCGTTCCAGACGATAATAGGCCCAACCCAGCGAATCCACGATGTAGCCGTCGCTCGGGCGCAACTCGACTGCGCGCTCGATGAGTGCGAGCCCTTCATCCAGATTGATGCCCATATCGACCCACGAATAGCCGAGATAGTTCAGAACCTGAGGATGATCGGGGAAAAGTTCGAGCGCCTGATGAAAATTCGGCTCGGCCCTATCCCATTGCTTCGTGCGCTCATAGGCAATGCCGCGCTGATAATAGAGGTTCCAGTCCGCCGGTTCCGGCGTATCGATGCGCGCGATCGCACGCTCATAGACTTCGGCGGCCTCGGCAAATTTCTGCTGCGAGGCGTAGACGCCGCCAAGCGCGAGGTAGGCGCGCCGATCGTCGGGAGCGGCATCCAGAAGCGGCTCGAGATGTTCAACCGCTTCGTCATGTCGGTCGAGGTCGGCAAGATTGAGACCGACCTGAAGTTCAGAGATGCGACGAAGCGGCGAGTTTTCCGGAATGCGGCCGTAGATGGCGATAGCTTCTTCGGCGTTGCGCTGCATTTCAGCGATGCCGCCAAGCTGCAACAAAACGGCATCGCTATCGGGTTCCAGCGCCAGAGCATATTGCAGGTAAAGCCGGACGAACGGCTCGCCGCCGCCACGATTGAGCGCGGTGGACAGATTGAGCAGGATTTCCGACGCACCGGCGCTCGCGTCATCGACCATCGGCTCGACGGTCTCACCCGCTTCGATCTCTTCACGCAGAGCCAGAACCGTCACGCGGTCGGAGGCCAGTTCATCGGCCTTGGCCAGAATATCGAGCGCGGTATCATCGTCGCCATTGGCGGCGCGGAAGCGCGCATAGGCTTCGTGGGCGCGCAGGAAAACTTCAGGCGCACCGCTACCTGCTTCCAGATTGGCTGTGGCGCTGGAGAAAAAGCGCTCGGCCTGGTCGTCCATATCCGCCGACGCAGCGATCAATCCGCGATGATAGTTGATGAAAAGCCCATACCAAGGCGGACCATCGACCGCGTCGAGCCGGGCGAGCGCGGCCTCCGGATCGCCTTGATCCGCCTCGATCCACGCACTGATGACGGAGGTTATCAACCGGTCGAGGTCAGACTGGTTTTCGAAGGCCAGCAACTCCAGCGCTTCATCATCCTCGCCGGAGCGAATCGCATCGATGGCCAGCGCCAGCTTCGAAAAGCGCTCGATATCGGGCGCGTCGCGCAGATCTTCGGCAAGCGGAAGCGCTTCGTCGAAATCGCCACGCGAGATCAAAAGCACCATCAGGCTTTGCTGGATCGCCTCGTCGGTGGGGCTGAAGGCGAGCGCGCGCTGATAATAGGCCACCGCTCGGTCGACATCGTTGTCGACCTCGGCGGCGCGCGCAGCGAGATATGCACCGGAAAAAGAGTTGACGCTGATCCGCTCCGGCGTCTCGGCCTCGGACTGAGCCGAAGCCGGGCCGGATACCGCCAGCCCGAGCGCGAGAGCGACGGCGGCGAAGAATTTGTCGGTGGAACGCGGCATCGCTTCCCTTCCTGATCGATTGGCGTCCAGTCCGGAACGCGACCATACGAATCGCTGCCCGGCCCTTCATACTGACAGAGCGTCCCCTTTCCCGAAATCGATCACCGCTGGTTCGGCAGTATCGTCCGGGTACAGGGTCCGACGTCAGGCGTTCATGCAAGCATGGCCTTTTTGGGGACGCGCTTCAATCGCGGATGAACCCGGCTCTCTTCACGTTCCGCTCAACTCGGTCAGGAAACGCGGCTGATGCAAAAATCAATGACATCGACGAGCGCATGCTTGCACGCGCTTTCCGGAAGGGGAGCAAGCGCGTCGCGCGCGATGTCGCCGAAATGGCGCGCACGCGCGATCGTGTCGTTTATCGCACCGTGCTTGACCATCAGCCCACGTGCCTTTTCAAGCGCGGCGTCGTCGCTCTGAGCTTCCTCGATGGCCCGCTTCCAGAAAGCGCGCTCATCGGGCGTGCCGCGCCGGAAACTCAAGATGACAGGCAGCGTCACCTTTCCTTCGCGGAAATCGTCACCAACATTCTTGCCCAGATCGCTGGCGTTGCCGCCATAATCGAGCGCGTCGTCGACGAGTTGGAAGGCAAGCCCGAGATTCGTGCCATAGGAGCGCAGAGCGGCGCGCTCGGCCTTCGACGCCTCGGCGATGATCGGCCCGACTTCTGCGGCAGCCGAAAACAGTGCGGCGGTCTTGGCTTTGATGACGGCGAGATAGTCGTCTTCGGTCGTCTCCAGGTTCTTGGCGACACCGAGTTGCATGACCTCGCCCTCGGCGATGACCGAGGCGGCCGACGACAGGACGTCGAGCGCTTCGAGCGAGCCGACATCGACCATGACGCGGAACGCCTGACCGAGCAGATAATCGCCGACAAGGACGCTGGCCTGATTGCCCCAGATCATGCGTGCCGTGCTCTTGCCCCGGCGCAATGCGCTTTCATCCACGACATCGTCATGCAGAAGCGTAGCCGTGTGCATGAACTCGACCGCCATGGCGAGTTTGACGTGTCCGTCGCCGCCGTAGCCGAACATCTGCGCAGCCGCGAGCGTCATCATCGGGCGCAGACGCTTGCCACCCGACGAGATCAGATGATTGGCGATTTCCGGAATCATCTCGACGTTAGACCCCGCCTTGGACAGGATCAGATCGTTGACCTTGGCCATGTCGGCGCGCGTGATCTCGATCAGCGCATCGATCGATGCCGTGTTCTCGCGCGGGCTGTCGATTTTCACTACAACGCTCAACAGGATCTCCATTGGCGGCCTTGCCGCATCGGCGCGGACATTATGGCGAGGGCCTGCCCCGGGCAAGAGGCGAATTGGCACAACGCCTTGCTTTTCATGGCGCGGACTTTCGCCCGGCCCCACGGCCCGTTACATAGGACCAAACACGCGGAAGGCCTATATGCAGGAACTCATACGCACAAACGATATCGTGCTCATCTCCTTCGTGGAGACGTTGCTGCGCGACGCTGACATCGATTTCTTCGTCGCAGACCAGAATATGAGCATTCTGGAAGGCTCGATCGGCATTTTGCCGCGCCGGGTCATGGTCTCCGAAGATGACTTCGCGCAGGCCCGACGCATCATGACGGATGCCGGCGTCGATGACGAACTGAAGCGATGACCGACACGGAGCCTTCCGTGGACCATACGGTCGACGCGTTCCATCGCGGCCGCTTCCATCTCGTGCAACCCGCCGGACGCGGGCACCGCGCCGGCCTCGACGCGATGATCCTCGCGGCCGCCGTGCCGTCGGGCTTTGCGGGACGCGTTTGCGATCTCGGCGCAGGTGCCGGCGGCGCTGGCCTCGCCGTCCTGTCCCGGTGCGTTGAGTCATCCGTGTTGCTCGTGGAGCGCGAACCGGAGATGGCCGGATTTGCAAATCGCACGCTTGCGATTGCCGAAAACGCGGCGCTAGCTGAGCGGGCCGAAATGATCGTCGCCGACGTGACCTTGCGCGGGGAAGCGAGGCAAAAGGCGGGTCTTGCAGACAATTCGTGCGATTTTGCGATTTCGAACCCACCATTCAACGAAGCTTGCGACCGCGCCTCGCCCGACGTGCTTCGTATGGCCGCCCATGTGATGAACGACACGATGTTTGCGGACTGGGTTCGCACGGCCGCCGCAATGGTGCGGACCGGCGGCGGTTTGGCGATCATCGCGCGACCGGCATCACTGGCCGACATTCTGGCCGCGATCGACCGCCGTTTCGGCTCGGCGGAAATGATCGCAATCCACCCTCGCCCCGGCAAAGCCGCTATCCGTATCGTGCTTCGCGCCTGGCGTGGCCGTCGCGGCGCGCTCTCCATCTTGCCGTCGCTCCATCTTCACGGCGTGGCCGGCAACGGCTTTACCGAAAGCGCCGATGCGATCATCAACGGGCAGGCCGCCCTGTTCGGCGACTGACCATTTATCGCGCCGCATTGCGCAATCCCGCAGCTTTCCTACATGGTTCTGGAAACAGGAGATCCAGACCACGTGCGACGCCTCGTCAACAAGCTTCTTCCCAAATCATTGCGCTCATCCATCGTCACGATCCCGGTTATCCGGCTTCACGGCACGATCATGTCCGGCTCGGGCCCGATGCGGCAGAACCTTTCACTGGCAACGACAGCAGCGCTGATCGAAAAGGCATTCGCTGTGGCGGATGCGCCGGCCGTTGCGATCTCCGTCAATTCGCCGGGCGGCTCGCCCGTCCAGTCGCGGCTGATATTCAAGCGCATCCGCGACCTGGCGCAAGAAAAGAACAAGCATGTTTTCGTGTTCGTCGAGGATGTCGCGGCGTCCGGCGGCTACATGATCGCCTGTGCGGGCGACGAGATCATCGCCGATCCATCGTCGATCGTCGGCTCGATCGGCGTCGTTTCCGCATCGTTCGGCTTTCAGGATCTGATCAAGAAGATCGGAGTGGAACGGCGCGTTTATACTGCGGGACAGAACAAATCGCTGCTCGATCCTTTCCAGCCCGAGAAAAAGGAAGATGTTGAGCGGCTGAAAACCCTTCAGCTCGAAGTCCATCAGACCTTCATCGATCTCGTGCGTGAGCGTCGCGGGTCGAAGCTTGCTGATAATCCGGATCTTTTCACCGGGCTTTTCTGGAGCGGTAAGAAGGGTCTCCAACTCGGCCTCGTGGATCAACTCGGCGACATGCGCGAGGTGCTGAAGGAGCGCTACGGCGAAAAGACGAAGCTGCAACTGATCACGATGCCGCGAGGCCTTTTCGGCCGCAAGCTTGGCGTCGGCGGGCTTTCGCAACAGATCGCACACTCCGCTGCCGAGGGGCTGGCGGATGCGGCGAGCGAACGGGCGCTTTGGAACCGATACGGGCTTTGAACGTCATCACGAAAACGCCTAGAATGGCGTTTTCGATGTTTCCATGAACGTTCGAGCCAAGGGACATGGCGTCATGCCTCAACTGATTTTCTTCGCGGCGGTCGGCGCTGCCGCCCTGATCGGCTACCGCGCGTTCATTCGTGAGGCCGAGAAGCTGACCGCGCGCACCCGCCGCGCCGAATCCGAGGCGCGGACCGGCGCAATCGGTACGCTCGTCAAGGACCCAGTCAGCGGTGAGTACCGGGTTGCCAAGGACTGAAACCGGCGAAGGCGGGTTGATCGATCGACCGCAAATGAGGTTGCGCGCGCCTGCCAAGATCAATCTGGCACTGCATGTGACCGGACGGCTCTCCGACGGTTATCACGAAATCGATTCGCTCGTCGTCTTCACCGAACTGGGCGACGAACTCACTGTCGAGACGGCCCGGGCCGATTCGTTCCGGATCGAGGGGCCGTTCGCGGATGCGATTCCCGGCGATGGCGACAATCTCGTCCTGCGCGCCCGAGATCTTTTTCGACAGCGGCATTCATTTACGCAGCCATTGTCGATCACCTTGACCAAGAACCTGCCGCCCGCATCCGGCATCGGCGGCGGGTCGAGCGACGCGGCGGCGTGTCTTGCAGCGATGGCCGAGATTGCTCGTTCTGATGTCAGTTTGTCGTCGACGGGGGCAACACTCGGCGCGGACGTGCCGATGTGCCTTGCCGCCGAGCCGCTCATCGCACGCGGTATTGGCGAGGAGATTTCGCTCGTCTCTTCATTCCCCTCGCTGGCGATGGTGCTCGTCAATCCGGGCGTCGAAGTGCCAACGCCCGAAATATTCCTGCGTCTGTCCTCGCCGAACAACACGCCCTTGCCCCCACTCGAACACCCAAACGACGTCGTCGACTGGCTTTCGAGCTGCCGCAACGATCTGCAGGAACCGGCCTTAGGCTACGCACCCATCATCGCCGAAGTTTTGGCTGCGCTCGACGCGTGCGGCGCACGCCTTGCGCGCATGTCAGGCTCCGGCGCGACGTGTTTCGGGATTTTTCCGGACATGGTTTCGGCGAACCGTGCCGCGGAACAATTGCACGCCCGGCAGCCTTCATGGTTCGTCAAGGCAACTCGCAGCCATGCGTCCGGCGAATTCAGGAGATGAATCGAGACATGAGCGAACGTCCTTTCATTCCAGTCACCTTCGCCGTGCTGACCGTTTCGGACACGCGCGACATGACGACCGACAAATCCGGGCAGACGCTGGTCGACCGGATCGCAGCAGCAGGCCATGCCCTGGGCGCGCGCGAAATCGTCAAGGACGACGTGGCCGCGATCCGCGCTAAGGTGCAGTCGTGGAGCAGCGACGCCTCGATCGACACGATCATCACGACCGGCGGGACGGGATTTACCGGCCGCGACGTAACACCCGAAGCGCTCGAACCGATCTTCGAAAAGCGCATGGACGGATTTTCCACGCTCTTTCACAAGATTTCGGCCGACAAGATCGGCACTTCGACGATCCAGAGCCGCGCCACGGCCGGCCTTTTGAACCAGACCTTCGTTTTCGTTCTGCCCGGCTCGCCCGGCGCCTGCCGGGACGCGTGGGACGGCATTCTCAAGGACCAGTTCGACTACCGGCACATGCCGTGCAATTTCGTGGAGATCATGCCGCGTCTCGACGAACACCTGAAACGCGGCGCTGGCACAGTGGTCTAGGTTCAGTCTGCGGCGTGGATTTCGGCACGAAGGCGCAGCGGCCTTTGCCTTTTGCTGCCGAAAGCAGGCTTCGGCACAAGCAGCCCTTCTGAAAACGCAGGCGGCCGGGCGAACAGGCGCGACCACAGCGAACGAGCGGTTTGCGGCGACCGGGAAAACGAAGCCGGCAGCGGCGATACCGACACATGCTCGCGCACCGGTTCGATCCAACCGGACGCCATGCGCGCGCCGGGCTGGAGAACGAGCAGCCAGTCCCCCCGCGCAACCTTGACGCCACCCGTGACGGCTGCGTCGGCTAAAAACACGCACCCTGCGTGCTCGGCGACCGTCGCCGTCCCATCCGTGGACCCTCGATCACACACGATGACCTCGCGCACCACGCCTTCTACAGCACCGGCGACAAGCGACGCCAGCGTTCGCGCGAGTTCAGCCTCGCTGTTTCTGGTTTCGATCAGAACCGAGATCATGACTTGAATTAGCGCAAACGCATGAACTGCGCCAGTTAACGAAACACCGCATAAAGTTCTTGTTTTGTTCTTTTTCGTAAGATAGGAATAGTTTCATTGACGAATCGACATGCCACCACCGGCGGCAGGAGCGTGAAATGGAACAGATCAGACAGGCCGACGTTGCCGCTTTCATGAGCGGAGATGCGCATATGGCCAACGCGATGGTCGAGGAAAGCGGCCTCAGGGTGATTCCCGATCGACGCCGGGGCCGTGGTGCGGGCGTCAATCCGAGCGGGCGCTACGAAAAACATCAACGCGACGTTTTTGACGATGGCTGGAGTTCCTTCGAGGAATTGCCACCGTTCAAGACGGACGTGCAGATCGAAAAGCCGCGCACGATCATCACGCGTAACGAATCGCCCGACATTTCCTTCGACCGCTCGATCAATCCCTATCGCGGCTGCGAGCACGGCTGCGTCTATTGCTTCGCGCGCCCCACGCACAGCTATATGGGCCTGTCTGCCGGTCTCGATTTCGAATCGAAACTGTTCGCCAAGCCGGACGCCGCCCGCCTTCTCGAACGGGAACTTGGCAAGGAAGGCTATCAGCCGAAGACGATCGCGATCGGCACCAACACCGATCCCTACCAGCCGATCGAGAAGCAGTGGCGCATCATGCGCGAAATCCTCGAAGTGCTGGAAAAACACGAGCACCCCGTCGGCATCGTGACGAAATCGGCGCTGGTCATGCGCGACATCGATATTCTCTCTCGCATGGCCGAGAAGGGATTGGCCAAGGTGGCACTGTCCGTCACCACGCTCGACCGAAAGCTGGCGAGAGCGATGGAGCCGCGCGCGGCAACGCCGCCACGGCGGCTCGAAACGATCCGCGCATTGAGCGAAGCCGGCATTCCGACATCTGTGATGATCGGGCCTGTCATTCCCGGCCTCAACGATGCGGAGATCGAGCGCATACTCGATTCGGCGACCGCTGCCGGCGCGAGCGAGGCGGGATACGTCATCTTGCGCCTGCCCCTCGAAGTCAGCTCGATCTTCAAGGATTGGCTGCTGCAGCATTATCCCGACCGCTACCGGCATGTGATGTCGCTTGTGCGCTCGATGCGCGACGGGAAGGATTACGACGCTGAATGGGGCAAGCGCATGAGAGGGTCCGGCCCTTATGCCTGGCAGATCGGCAGGCGCTTCGAGCTTGCTGCCAAACGGCTCGGCCTCAACACGCAGCGCATGAAACTGCGCACGGATCTTTTCAATCCGCCCGCACGCAAGGGCGAGCAGCTCAGCCTGCTCTAGAATATTCAGTTTCGTCCGGCCTGTCCCCAATCCAGCCTGACGGAATGCCCTTCCCGCCCCGCCCCAAGGACGGGAAGGACTTGCGGAGAATCGGACGCGATGCGAGCATTGCCGCAACATGGCTCGCCAACGCTCCGATTCTCCGCTTCTCTTCAACCTGCCTGTGCGCCCGGACTTCCGGATGGAGCGCGCCGCACAGCGCGAGGGGCTTTGGCCAGTCTGCGGAACAGACGAAGCTGGACGCGGGCCGCTTGCAGGTCCGGTCGTCGCCGCCGCCGTCATTCTCGATCCCAAGCGTATTCCCAAGGGCCTCGACGATTCGAAGCGCATGGGTCATGCCGAGCGTGAAGTCGTTTTCGACGATATCCTGAAAAAGGCACTGGCGGTTTCCGTCGCCTCCGTGTCCGCGCATTCGATCGACCGCAGCGACATTCGCAAGGCGAGCCTCGAGGCCATGTGCCACTCGGTGAAGCTGCTCTGCGTCGAACCCAGACTGGTTCTTGCCGATGGCCGCGACATTCCTCCAGGCCTCACCTGCGATGGCAAGGCGGTCGTCAAGGGCGACCAGCGATCGCAATCCATTGCAGCCGCGTCCATCATCGCGAAAGTGACGCGCGACAGGATGATGACACGCACGGCTTCAATCCACGTCAGCTACGGCTTCGATGTGCATATGGGGTATGCCACCGTGCGCCATCGCACAGCCATCGAGGCCCATGGTCCACTGACGCGGCTTCACCGTCTGTCCTTTGCGCCCTTCAGACTGGACGCGGCAGAGTAGGCTAAAGGCCGCATTTTCTAATTGTTGTCATTCAATGGTCAGGTCGAGGCGTGGATTCATGTGACGAGCATAGGAATGACTGCACTAAAGCTTTTCGTCAGTCTTCGGCGTTTGCGATTTTGAAGACCGTCATTCCCGTGCTCGTCCTTCAGCCCATGCTCCGCTTCAATCAGGAATGACGGATGCAGTTATGCGAATGCCAAGCGCGAACGCCTCTCGTTTGCATAGACCTTGATGCCGTCATTCCTGTGCCGGCCTGCTGTCGTACTTGTTACAAGGCTCACAAGAATTCACGCTTCGGCTTTGTTGCGTCGCGATCTTTCAGATTCACTCCGCGCGCTTAGTTGTTGTTTTACACGCGTCTTTATCCCGAACCCGATTCCCGTTTTTGAAAGACAATGCATTAGCGTTCAAGAACGCTCACTGCGAGTGAGGACCGGATCAATCTCCGCAAACAAAAAAACCCCGCCGAGGCGGGGTTTCGTTATTGTGCAGATCGCGACGGATCAGTTCATCCGAGCCTTCACGTCATCAAGCGAAGACTTGAAGAGCTGCGTCTTCACCTTGGCGTCAGCGCGCTCCTCCAGAAGCTTGGAAGCAGCCGCGACGGCGATGTCGACGGCGTTCGAGCGAACGGCGTTGACTGCGTCGCGCTCGGCCTGCGCGATCTTCTGCTCGGCCAGCGCCGTGCGGCGCGCGACATATTCCTGCGACCGCTGCTTGGCTTCCTCGACGAGGTGGCCCGCTTCACGCTTGGCCGCCTCTACGATCTCGCCGGCTTCCTGCTCGGCCTCCTTGCGCTTGCGCTGATACTCGGCCAGCAATTGCTGCGCTTCTTCACGCAGCTTGCGGGCTTCTTCGAGTTCGTTGCGGATGCGCTCGGCACGCTGGTCGAGATTGCGCCCGATCATGCCGGGAACGCGCAGATAGACGACGAGTGCGAGGAAGACGACGAGGCCTACGGTGGCCCAAAATGTTGCATCCATCCGTGCCTCCTATCGAACCTGGCCGACAGCGGCTGATACCGCCTTGTCGTCCGGCTTCTGCCCGATCAACGCCTCGACGATCGCGCCGGCCGTTTCCTCGGCGATCGTGCCGACATCCTTCATCGCCGTGTCGCGAACGGCAGCGATGCGGCGTTCGGCGTCCACAAGCTTGCGATCAAGTTCGGCTTCCACCGACTTGCGCTGTGCCTCGGCATCGGCCTTGGCCGAATCCTGAGCTTCCTGCGCGATCGCATGCGCCTTGGAACGCGCATCGGCGAGTTCCTGCTCATAAGCAGCAATCGCAGCGTCGGCTTCTTCCTTGTTCCGCGCCGCCTGATCGAGATCATGGGCAATGCGGTCCCGGCGTACTTCGAGAATGTTTCCGATTCTCGGCAGCACCACCTTTTGCAGGAAAAGATAGAAAAGGCCGAAGCTGATCGCCAGCCACAAAAGCTGCGAGGGATAGAACTCCGTCTCGAAGGGCGGAAAACCGCTCTCCTCGTGGACTTCCACCACTTCGGTCTGCAATTCGCCTTCGGCGGGAACGGCGTCCTGCGCGTATCCAGGCGTTACGAACATGTGCATCCCCTGCTCATGTTGCCGGCCACGCTTGGCGACCGGCGGGTCTCAGCACTTGGTAGATTCCGGCCATGCGGGCACCGAAAGCGCCCGCCGGCCGGGCCTCATCTTACGTGAAGAGGAGGAGCAGAGCGATGAGCAGCGAGAAGATGCCCAGAGCTTCCGTGACGGCGAAGCCGAAGATCAAGCGGCCGAACTGGCCGTCGGCTGCCGACGGGTTGCGCAGCGCGCCCGAGAGGTAGCTGCCGAAGATGTTGCCGAGACCGAGAGCGGTACCGGCCATGCCGAGGCAGGCGATGCCTGCGCCAAGCGCCTTTGCTGCTTCTACTTCCATTTCAAAACTCCTTCGTGGACTGTTCGAATGTTGGTGTTCGAGGATGGCGGGACCGCCGGTGAAACTTGTCGAACTCAGTGCTCCGGATGAAGCGCGTCGTTCAGATACATGCAGGTCAGGATCGCGAAGACATAGGCCTGGATGAACGAGATCAGGAATTCGAGCGCGGTGATCGCGACCGTCAGGAAGAGCGGCAGGATGGCCGCTGCGATACCGACAGCGCCGAGCGAACCCAGCGTCGCGATAAAGCCTGCGAAGACCTTCACCGTGATGTGGCCGGCAAGCATTGCCGCGAAGAGACGAACCGAAAGGCTGACCGGGCGCGAGAGAAACGAAATGATCTCGATCGCGACGACCAGCGGCACGAGCACGCCGGGGACGCCGTGCGGGACGAACAGCTTGAAAAAGCGCAGCCCGTGGGTCTTCAGACCGTAGGCGACGAGCGTCGTCATCACCAGCATGGCGAGGCCGAACGTCACGATGATGTGGCTCGTCACCGTGAAGAAATACGGGAACATGCCGTACATATTCGCCGTCAGGATGAACATGAACAGCGAGAAGACGAGCGGGAAGAACTTCATGCCGTGCTGGCCGGTCGCATCGCGCAGCATATTGGCGATGAACTCGTATGACATCTCCGAAACCGACTGGGCGCGGCCCGGCACAAGGCCGCGGCTCGATGTCGTCAGATAAAGAAACGCACCGGCGGTCACGACGGAAGCGACCATGAAGAGCGACGAATTGGTGAAAGAAAAGTCGAGTCCCCCGATTTCGATCGGAATCAGTCTGGAGATCTGAAATTGGGAGATCGGATCGTCGGCCATCAGGCGCCCCTCGATAACAAAGCCGGCGCCAACCGCGCCGTGTCAAATTCCAAGTTCCGTATCAGTTCCGTATCAGTTCCGGTCGCCGTCCGGCGTCCGCACTGGGTGTTCGGCAACAACGCCTGCCGAACGCATCACATTCAGGACGCCGGCAACGAACCCAAGCAACAGGAACACGATAAGTCCCCACGGGCTCGTGCCTGCCACCTGATCGACGAACCATCCGATAACGGCGCCAACCACGATGCCGGCGATGAACTCGCTCGACAAACGCAGGGCCTTGCCCATCCCGGCCATATCGCGGGATCTCGGACCATCCGCCTCGACTTTCCCCGCAGGCCGCAATGCGGAAAGACGGGAGTCGAGTTCGCGACGGCGACGCTCGAAATCGGCTTCGCCGCCAGTTTTACCCTGACCGGTCTGGCCGGTTTCGTCAGGCCTTTTGTCTTCGGCCATCGCAACCTCCTGACCCATCAGGCACCGACTGGCTGCCGCTTCGAAGTCGCGCGCAACATATTCAGGGCATCCGCGCCAGTCAAGCCGAGCCGAGGGATTGAATCCGACAGGTTTTCATTATGAAAATCAGCGCATTAGCTAACTGCGACAATGCGCGCAGGTCAGTCCGGGCAGAATCGCCACGCTCACAGGCACGTCGGACAGCCAGATCAGCTCCAGCCACCGCCCTTCGTGCGGTAGAAAATATGCAGGCCGATCTTCTTGACCCTGTCCATCGCGCGCGCCCAGCGCGGATTAACGTAGGTGGCGTGGTAATGCGTCGACGATCCGACTTCTGGCAGGAAAACCTTGCCTGCAGTGACGGCCATCGCCACATCTTCCGCCAGCCTGTAATGAGCGGCGCTGCGCACACGCGGCGTTGTGCCGTCGCAGGCGAAAGAAAACTGGCAGCGATTGCGCCAGCTCCGATTCTGATAGACGACGCCGCAGATCGTATCGGGATAGGACGGTGCGCGCACGCGGTTCAAGATGACCTGGGCGACCGCCGCCTGCCCAGCGACTTCCTCGCCGCGCGCTTCGAAATAGATGCCTTCGGCAAGGCATTTCTGCTCTCTGGCTGAAAATACGCCGGCCGGCAGCGGATTGTTCATCCACGCATGGTCGCCCGGCGCCATCGGCGGGATGAACCGACCCGCAGCCGCGTCTTCTTCCTTCAGCAGGCTGGCAAAGGGTGACGACGTTGCATAGTTCGGCTCGGCGGGCGCATAGGCGGTCGCCAGAATGTCGGCCTTTTCATTCGTCACCAGTGCGGCGAGCATGGCTGGCATCTGGTCTTCGGGTATCTGGCGATGCGTCGGGTGGAAGGCGCGCGCGATCTCGACCTCCTTGCCGTCGAGTTCTGGACTCAGGAACGACATCGCCTGATCCGGTTCGATACCCTCAAGAAGACTCGTCCGCTCGAGAATCGATCCGGCGTTGAAGAACCGAGGCGGCGACACCGGGGTAACGTTGATGACCCGGTCCTGCTTGCCCGTGCGATTGACGCGATCCTCATCGGGACTCGTATTCTTCTCGCCGTCCTGCGAGCGCAAGGCGACGGTGCCGATGCCGGGCAGTTTGAGACCCGCACCGGCGATCGCGCCGGTCACCGTCGAATCGACGAAAGGCAGTTCGGCCTGATGTACGGAGCCGGCTTGCGCCTGCTCGACGACCGCACCCCACCTTCCCGACCCCGTCTCAAGGCCGGAGATCATGCTGGTCATATCCTGAAAGGCGGCAGATGTAGGAAAAGCGACCCAGAGACCCAGGCCAAGCAAGGCGGGCGTCACGAGGGAGCGGTTTTCCAGAATCCGTTTTAAACGCCGTGACAAACGCGCTACCCGCACAGGTCCCGCTCCATAAAAATCGCTGCAAAGACCGGACAAAAATGATCGATTAACCTTTATGAGCGGTTAATGCCGCAACGGCATTTACGATCACGTCCGGGTGAATCCGACGACAGAACGCCGCGCGAAATCAATCGGCGCGGCGTTTCGCGAAGGAGTGCGGCATCAATGTGTCGTATCGGAACATGACGGGCCGAAAAGCCGGCCCTGCGTCAATTTCGCTTCTTTGCGCGGCCCGCGAACGGGTTGTCCGATGCGCGCACCAGCATGCGGATCGGCACGCCGGGCATGTCAAAGGACGAGCGCAATTCGTTCGTCAGATAGCGAATGTAGCTTTGCGGCACGGCGTCGGGACGCGTGCATGACAGAACGAAGCCGGGCGGCCGCGTCTTGATCTGCGTGATGTATTTGATCTTCAGGCGACGTCCGGCGACGGCGGGCGGCGGGTGATGCGCGGTCACGCCTTCCAGCCAACGGTTGAGACGGCCGGTCGAAATGCGCGTGTTCCAGACGCGGTGCGTGCGCTCGACCGCTTCCATCAGTTTGTCGAGGCCGCGTTCTGTTTCTCCCGATATCGTCACAGCCTGAAGACCACGCACCTGCGGCAAAAGGCGTGTCGTCTTCTCGCGTAGTTCGTTCAAAAGTTCCTGCCGGTTTTCGATCAGGTCCCATTTATTGAAGGCGAGAACAGGTGCCCTGCCCTCGCGAATAATCAGATCCGCGATCGTCAGATCCTGCTTTTCGAACGGGATCGTCGCGTCGAAAACGATGACCACCACCTCGGCGAAGCGGATCGCACGCAAGCCGTCGGCGACCGAAAGCTTCTCCAGCTTTTCCTGCACACGCGCCTTGCGGCGCAGACCAGCCGTGTCGAACAATTTGATCTTGCGGCCGTTCCAGTCCCAATCGACCGAAATGGAATCGCGCGTGATGCCAGCCTCGGGCCCGGTCAAAAGCCGTTCTTCGCCGACCAGCGCATTGATGAGCGTCGACTTGCCGGCGTTCGGGCGACCGACGACGGCGATGCGCAACGGCTTCGTCGTGTCATAGGCCGGAATCGCCTCTTCGTCGTCATCATTGACGTCTTCACCGATCAGCGGCGCGTCGGAGACGAATTCGTCTTCTTCTTCATCGACGAAAGCGCGTTCCTCGCCGATCGCATCGACGATGGCATCGCGCAAATCGACCATGCCCTCGCCATGCTCGGCGGAAATCGGGATCGGCTCGCCCAGCCCCAGTTCCCACGCTTCGAGGAACCCGGCCTGCGAGCCGCGCGCCTCCGACTTGTTTGCGGCAAGCACCACCGGCTTGCCGAACCGGCGCACGACATCGGCGAAGGAACGGTCGTCAGGCATCAGCCCGGTCTTGGAATCGACCACGAAGACGACGACATCGGCTTCCTCGATGGCGATCTCGGTCTGCTGGCGCATGCGTCCGGCAAGGCTCGCAGCCTCGGCCGTTTCCAGCCCGGCCGTGTCGATGACGTCGAATTCGAGATCGTAGAGCTTGGCGGCATGAACGCGCCGGTCGCGCGTCACACCGGGCGTGTCGTCCACGAGTGCGAGCTTGCGGCCCGCGAGCCGGTTGAACAGCGTCGACTTGCCGACATTCGGTCGTCCGATGATGGCGAGCTTGAAACTCACGAGGGCTCCTGCGTGCCCCGGATCAGTTCCGACATCAACTGTGCGCGCTGGCGCATATTGGCCGATACCCGCTCGTCCTCGAGGATCAAGTCGAACAGGCGCAATGCCTCGGCCGACTGACCGTCACCCCATGCCGCGAGCGCGAGCGCCTCGCGGGCCGAGTGGCGCATGGAGTTGTCATCCGACGTCAAGGCTTCGACACGGCTGGCGACGTCGTCATAGGAGCCGTGGTCGACCAGAAGATAGCCCGAGCGAAGCCGGGCGGCATCGCGGATCGACTGGGGAATGGAACTGTCGGCGGCAACCGCATCGAACGAAGCGACCGCATCGTCAAAGTCGCCCGCATTCGCCTGGACGGTCGCGGCGCGAAGACGCGCCAGAACCGGATAGGCGCCGTGCCCATCGGCCTCGAGTTCGGAAAGCCGCGTGAGGGCTTCTTCGCTGTTGCCTTCATTGGCGAGCGTCAAAGCCTGCGAGAAACGGTCACCCGATTCGTTCGCCTGACGTGTCTGCCACCAGTCCCACGTAACGTAGATGCCGGCGGCCAGAACGATCGCCAGACCGATACCGATCGCCGTCAGGCCATACCTGTCCCATATATGACGGGCGCGGTCCTGCCGAAGCTCCTGATTGATCTCGCGAAAAAAACTCTCGTCCGACATTGAGGTCCAACCGAAATTTTGAGACGGGGCGCGGTTCGCACCCTCTTTGGAGCAGCTTTTAGCCGAAATTCGCCGCCATGGAAGGGCCGCGTGGCAAATTCACGCGGCGGGACGGGGCGCAGCCGCCTTTGACGACAGCGCCAGCCATGCAGAAATAGCGAGCGCCAGCGCGGCAAGTATCGACGGCCAGAAGAAGCCGCCCGTCCAGTCGGCGATGAAACCGGCTACGACAGGACCGACGATCTGCCCCGTACCGAAGGCCGCCGTCATCACCGCGAGCGCCTTGCGTGGCGACGGACCGGCGAGCATACGCCCTGCCTGAAGCCCGAGCGCCGTGATGGCGATGAACGTGCCGCCTAAAAGAACGCCTCCCAGAAGCGGGCCTGCCGCACCGCCGATCGCGACGCTTGCGGCCACGCCGAGAGCCTCGACGATGCACGCTGCCGCGAAGGCGGGGCGCAGGCCCCATTTCGACGCGATCCAACTCCAGACCAGCACCGAAGGAAAGCCGGCCAGTCCCGTCACCAGCCATACGCCGGTTTCGAGCGCCGGATCTGGCGCGTTCGAGCGGACGATCGCAATCAGGAACGTCGCCGTGACGATATATCCGAAGCCGAAGACGCCATAGGCCCATACGATGCTGCGCAAGGCCGGAGAAAAGACGAGCGGCGGTTCCTTTTTCGCATCGGCAATGTGGCTGCCTGCATCGCCAAGGAGCCAGTAGACGATCGCTATCGCCGCGAAGGACACCAGCCCGGCAGCAACCCACTCGCCTTTCCAGCCGAAGCCGGCCGACGCGACACCCGCAACGACGAGCGACGAAAGCGCGATCCCGAGCCCCACCCCGCCGAAATGCAGCCATTGCAGCTTTGCGTGCCCCGCGCGGGCAAGTTCTGCAAAGACGATGCTGGAAAGGAACACCATGATGAACGCACTTGCGACACCGGCCGCAAAACGAATCGCCATGAAGGCTGCGAGCTCATTCGTTGCTGCCATCGCCAGACAAAGCGCCGCGCTCGCAAGAAGGCTTGCAAGGGCGATGCGTCGTTCAAAGCCATGCGCCCAGCCTCCCCCAGCGACAATCGCGCCGATGAGATAGCCGGCATAATTTGCGGCTGCGATAAAGCCCACTTCGGACGCCGACTGGTCGAGCGCTTCCATCATGCCCGGCAGGATGGGCGTGTAGACGAACCGTCCGATCCCCATCGCCGTGGCCATGGCGAACATTCCGGCAAGCGCCAGACGAAGGGGATTGGGTAGGGCCGCAGACATCACACGGTCATCGGTCAAAAAGTTCGGCGTAACGTTCCGGCTTGAATCCGACTTCGATCGCGTTGCCGACGTCGAGCACAGGCCGCTTGATCATGGTCGGCTCAGCGACCATCAGGTCTATTGCGCGCGCCTCATCGAGATTTTCGCGATCCTTCTCGGGTAGCGCGCGAAAGGTGCGGCTCGACTTGTTGAGAACCTTCTCCCAGCCAGCCGCGCTGCACCAGCGCGACACGTCGTTCTTGCCGATTCCGTTCGCCCGATAGTCATGAAAGACGTATTCGACCGCATTGGCCTCGAGCCAGACGAACGCCTTTTTCATCGTGTCGCAGTTTCGGATGCCGTAGATCGTCACGCTCATCGATCATTCCCATTCTCGGATACCGTCGGCTGCAAGCCAGGGATCATTCAAGCCTTGGCGACCGGTCGGCTCCAAATTCAGCTATGTGCCACCCGCGCCTCGGTACACACCCGGGCTAACCCCGACAATCTTCTTAAATATCCTGGTAAAGTGCGTCTGGTTTGCAAAACCGCTTTCAACAGCAATTTGTGCAAGCGGCTTGTCCAATTCGTCGATCATTCTTCTGGCATATTCGATGCGCAGCTTGAGAACGTACTGATAGGGCGTTTGCCCCGTTTCAAGTTTGAACGCGCGATAAAATCGAACGGTGGACATGCCGACCTGTTTCGCGATCTGTTCGAGCAAAATGGGGGACGCGACATTCGCATTTATATATTCGTGAACCCGCCGCAAAAGGCCTGCTTCGAGGCGCGCCGGCCGTACGCCGCGCATGTTCGACCGATTCAGCCTCGAGTGATTGACGATCAGATATGCCGCCAGCGCGTTGGTGACTTGCTCGGCGTAAAGCGTTTCGACAGGTGACAAGCCTTGCGACACTTTGAAAAGTGATCGCGCGGCATATTCGACGAATGGATCGACCACTCCCAGTTGCGGCAGCAGTTCGACAGCGTCTGTGTCGCCATCACCCAATTCGGACGACAAAGAAATCATCGTCGATCTGTTCAGATAAAGAAGCAATGTTTCCGATTGAGTGTCGATGCCGACTTCGAAAGACATGCCTCCGGGTACGATGGAAAAGCCGCCGGGAGCCAATTCTTCGCGTTTGCGCCAATTTCGCATTTGGAGCGTAACGCCAACCGAACTGCCAAGCATGACCGCAATCATCGTATGTGGGCAAGCATCATATTTCTGCTGATATGGCTGCTCCGTCTGCCGGGACACGTAAGCAAATGACCACGACGCTGCTTCGCTTGTGGAATAAAGCGTGCTTTGCGGCCCGAATCCGACTTGATGCGTCTCACTTCGGGGAAAAAGCGACCCTCCATATACTTTTTCGCCTTTACTTCGCTTTCTATTCATCATCACCACACAGAACCCACAAAGCAACGCTCGACAACAGGAATGCCTGGAGCCGTGGCTGTCAATATGGCCAATAGGCGAAAGCGGTCTTTGGGATGCGAGCTTTAATGCGGCGATAATGTTCTCAAAGCGAAGCGCGTTGATCAGCGCTTGCCACTGACTTCATAAGATTTCGGTATATCAAATCTATCTGCCTTTTATGCTGGTTTTACTTTTTAAAATGCGGCAATGTTCATGTCTTCCCTTTGGAAAGGAAAGTCGGGCGCGTTGGATATCCGTATTATTCAGGCGATCGCAATTCTCGAACGCGATATGTCCACGCAGGTGAGCTTCACAGCCGTCGCGCGCGAGGTCGGGCTTTCCGCCTATCGGTTCCATCATTTGTTTGCCCAGGAAAAGAAAGAGACGCCCGGCGGATACCTTCGACGCATCAGGATGGATGCGGCCTGCTTGCGTCTTCGCTGGACCTCAGAGACGGCCGGCGCGATCGGCTTCAGCCTCGGCTATGCCGAACAGGCCGCTTTCACGCGGGCATTCACGGAACAGTTCGGCATGACGCCGGGCCGGTTCAGGCGTGATCTGGTTCGCTGGCCAAGGCATGTAACGCGTGGACACAACAGTCGGCGCGTTTCCCTGCGTACCGTTTCGACGATCCGGCTTCTTGGAAAGCGGTTCTATGGCGACTATGGCGCCGTTCGCGAAAACTGGCGCAGTTTTCTCGCGCTTTTGCCGGACGAGGTCGTCGCCTCGGCGAGGCATCTGCATCTCGGGCTGATTTACGACGATCCGCGTTTCACGCCAGTCCATCAATTGCGGTACGATTGCTGCGTGACCATTCCTGACACCGACTTCGGGGCGAGCGAGTTTTGCAAGGAGGGCGTGCGCATCATCGAAACGCGACCGGGACGCTATGCCAGCCTCGAACACCGTGGGCCGGCCGAGGACGTTTTCGACAGCTACACCTATCTGAGCGATCATTGGCTGAGTTCGAGCAATTATTCGGTTACGGACGACCCCGCCATCGAACTTCATCCACGCCCACGACCATTGATGCCGCGAAACGATCTCGTACTCAACATTCTGTTTCCGGTGCTGTAGTCAAAGCGCTTCAGCGGCGAGGCAATATCGAACGCCTTGCCGCGCGAACCGGCTGAGCAGCCGTCACCGCGCCTTGCCCTTATTCTGATCCTCGTTGAGAAGGGTTCGCAATTCGCCGGCGCGCTCCGACAGATGCCGGAAATAGGTCGACCCCGTAATTTCCGCGACTTTGGTGGATCTGCGCGCTTCATCGATCTCGATTCGCATATCCTGAACCTGTCTTTGCATGCGCGCCTCCCGCGCCTGTATCTCGTTGGCCATATCAAGGAAAACGCGTGCGAGATGGCCCAATGCATCCGCCCGTTCAACGACACCGTCGAGCATGGCCGGCGCAAAGTTCCCCTTTTCCAGCGCTGTAGCCGCGCTGGTCACGATGTCGACCTGTTCGAGATATTCGCGCTCGAGATCGCGCAGTCGCTTCGCCGACAATGAGGCGTCTATGCGGGCCTTGAGGATGTCGACGTTGAAGGGTTTTGGCAGATAGTCGGTCGCGCCCATGCGTATGCATCGTATGGCGCTGTCGAGGTCCTCGATGGACGTGATCATGATCACGGGAAGGTGCTGCAGGGCCGCGTCCGCCTTGATCGACGACAGCGTCTGGTATCCATCGAGCTGCGGCATGACGATATCGAGAAGGATGAGGTCGAAACTATTCGACGTCTTTGCGCGAAGCGTCGCCAGGGCTTCGCGACCATTTTCCGCCGTATCAACCCGATGCCCCTGTCCTTCGAGGATACGGCGTAGGAGCATTCGGTTCACGCGACTGTCGTCCACGACCAGAACGCGACTACCGGCAGGCGGCTCGGTCATATGCCCTTCTCCTTTCGGTATCCGTCGATCGCCGCCGTCACGGCGTCAAATCGCTGTCTGGTTTCATCAAGACCGGCAAGAACATCGCCGAGTTCGCCGGACGGACTGCGGGCCTCGATGTCCGCAGCGCTCAAGGAAAGGGCGTCTGCCCCGAAAGTGGCGCTGTTCGATTTGAGCGTATGTGCCGCACGACGCAGCGCCTCGCGATCATGCCTGCTCGCGGCAGCCTCGATCTGCATGATCAGCACACGCGCATCGTCGATGAACGCCTCGATAAGGTCGTTGACGAACTCGACGTCACCGCCTGTGTCCTCCACCATCGTATCGAGCGCCGCAGCGATACTGCTCTCCAGCCCTTCGATGTCCGGGTCGTTCATCGTTGAGCCTTCAGGCTGGCAGCGGCCGCAGGCGCTTCCCGAAGGGCACGTTCGAGTTCGCCGGGTCGTATCGGCTTGCTCACATAGTCGTTCATGCCGATCGCAAGATAGGCCTCGCGATCGCCCTGCATCGCGTTCGCGGTCATTGCAACGATCCATGGACGTTCGGGACCGGGCCATCTTTCATGGATGCGTCTGGTCGCTTCCAGCCCATCCATCTCGGGCATCTGGACGTCCATCAGCACGACGTCGTAGCGATCCCGTTCCAATGCCTCGATAGCGGCCCTGCCATTTTCGACAAGATCGGCTTCGTAGCCCAGACGATGAAGAAACCGTAACGCCAATTGCTGGTTTACGGTGTTGTCCTCTGCAAGCAGGATGCGCAGCGAACTGACGGCTGAAGGGGCGTCGTCATTTTCGTCGTCTCCCTTCGCCGACAGGTTGTCGTCCAGATCGTCCGTGAACAGCCCAACCAAAGTGTCGTAAAGCTGTGACGGCTTGAGGGGCTTCGTTATCACGCCGGCATAAGTTTCCGTCTGTTGTAAACGCTGACGCTGGCCGACAGCGCAGCAAAGCACGATCGGCATCTTCGACCCGCCTGGCGGATGGGAGGCCGCAAGGAGTACGTCGCCGCTCGCCTCGACAATCGTCTGGTCGGCGATCATGAGATCGAAATCCGGCTTGGCCGCAATCCATCGAAATGCCTCCTCAAGCGATGAGGTGGCGTAGGGCACCATGCCCCAGGCTTGGATTTGATGGGTCAGGATGGCTCTGTCGGTCTCATTACCGTCGATGACCAGAACCCGCTTGCTGCGCAAACGCGGTTGGTCGGGATGCATATGTTTTCTGGCGCGATAACCCGGTACATTCGTCGCAGGCACGATCAGGTGAAAAGTTGCACCATGCCCCTTGCCCGCGCTTTCGCACCAGACCCGGCCACCCATCAGTTCGACGATGCGGCGCGTGATCGCAAGACCGAGCCCGGAACCGCCGTAGCGGCGGGCGATCGAAGTATCCAATTGGCTGAAGGACTGAAAAAGCTGATCGAGCCGGTCGGGCGGAATGCCTATGCCGGTGTCCCGCACCGAGATGTGGAGTTCCTGGCCCGCAAGTCCGGCGGCCTTTTCCAGATCGATCCGCAGTTCGACCTCGCCGCGCTCGGTAAATTTGATCGCATTCGTCAAAAGATTGAGGAGAACCTGCCGCATGCGCGTGCTGTCGCCGAGAATACCGGTTGGAACGTTGTCGCCGACGCGCCCGGCCAGCGCGATGCCACGCTCCGCCGCCCTTGGCGCCACGAGATCGAGCACACCTTCAACGATGAGCCTGACGTCGAACGGGTGCTCCTCAAGTTCGAACTTTCCAGCCTCGATCTTCGAATAGTCGAGGATGTCATTGATGATGATCATCAGCAATTCGCCCGAATCGCGAATGGTCTGGACGAGTTCCTGCTGTTCGGGCGAAAGACCGGTATCGAGCAACAGGTCGGTCATTCCGATGACGCCATTCATCGGGGTCCGGATCTCATGGCTCATGGTGGCGAGAAAGGCGCTCTTGGCGTCGTTGGCGGCCTCGGCTGCCCCCCGCGCGCGCGTCAGTTCCTGTTCGGCTTGTTTCCTCGCGCTGATGTCGCGAAGGATTCCCGCAAAAACAGGGTGGTCGCCGCCGTGGACCTCTGCGATGCTCAACTCGACGGGCAACTCGTCGCCATTTCGGCGCATGCCGGTCACCTCGACCGTATTGCCGATGACGTGAGGGCGGCGGTCGGCAAGATACCGTTGCAATCCCTTTTCATGCAGGGCGCGCAACCGTTCGGGCATCAGCATCGTAAGCCCCTGCCCGATCACTTCGTCGCCATGATAATCGAACATTCGTTCGGCGCCGTGATTGAATGACAAGATCGCACCCTGTGCGGACATGGTGATGATCGCGTCGGATGCCGTGTCGACGACGGCGCGGATCAGACCTTCGCTCTCGCGCAACGCCGCCTCCGTGGCAACATAGCGGGAGACGTCCAGCATGTTGATCAGCCATGAATCATGCCCGTCGAACGTCAGCTTATGGGTGAAAATGCTGAGGCGAAGCGAGCCACCATCGGCTCCCTGAGCGCACACGACTTTTCCTGAAGCCTGCAGGGTCCCGGTGAAGGCGGGGTCGGCATTATCCGAAGCATATTTCAGATATTTCGTCAGGCTCGTTCCAACGACTGCGTCGGTCGTTGTTCCAAGAAGCGCCCCGAATGCTTCGTTGACGTAAAGAATGAGGCCGTCAGTAGAGCGGCAGATCAGCGTCGGAACCGGCTGAGCATCCATGATTGCGGAAGTCGAACGCGCGACAGCTTCGGCAGATATTTTCTGAGTGGTCATGGTCGTTCACCCACAGCGCTTCTGCGCGCGCCCGATTGGGAAAGGCGCTCCTGAAGCCCCCCGAGAACATCATCTTCCAGTCTGGCGGAGCGCTGGACAGCCGAACTGCGCATCAGACGACGTGCGAGCACGCTCATAATGCAACGCGTCGTCACCGCATGGTCCGCGACAAGCTGGTCGAAAGCGACTTGCGGAACGATCAGCAAGGTTCCATCCGACAGGCCGGCTCCCGAAAGGTCCGACGTCCCTCCTCCCAACAGCGACAATTCCCCGAACATATCGCCGGTCCCGAGCGAAAGCGTTCGCGTTCCGTCTTTCCTGACCGCGATATTGCCCGATGCGATTATGTAGAGATTGCGATCGGCAGAATTGCCATTCCAGACCAAATCGCCGTCCGCGAACTCGCGCGTTTCGCTCGCAGCGGCAAGTTCGGCCAGGATTTCTTCCGGAGTCTCGGCGAAGAAGTCCAGCGCCTTGAGCAGAATGACCTTTTCGATCAGAAGCATGCGGCATAATCCTTTCGGTTATCGCGTGAGCGGCTCGCCGATTTTTGGAGTTTCCAACTCACGCCCGGAGGCGGCACCGATCCGCCGCACAGCCCATGACGCGGTCTCGCGGACCATCGGGTCACGCATTTGTCCGGCACGCGCCAATGTCTCGGTAAAACTCTTTTCCTCGCTTTGACCGGCAGCGTAGATCGCGCACGATCTGGTCCACGGCCGCACATATGTCGGCGGCGCCTCAATGATCGCGCGCAGCCGATCCGTTGGGGAGAGTTGTGTCTGGGGAAAGCGCCTGTTCAGCCTTCGAAATCTCTGCTGATGCGAAAAATCGTCCAGCAATGCCACAAGCAGAGGCTTGAGCGTCGACGACACCATCACGTCCAGAAGTTCAAGCGCATAGGCGCGCTGCTCCATGCTCGCATCGCGCAGGCCGTCACGCAGTTTGTGCACAAGCCCTGCATCATGGCGCATGGAAAGAACCGTGAAGATGTGTGATTTGCGCCGTTCGATTTCCGCTTCAAGTGCGAGCCGAACCGGTCGAAGGTCCGATTGCTCGGCTATCTCGCAGAAACCTGCCAGAACCCAGGTCGCTTCCGCGACTTCCCGCAACACCCAATCATGAGCCTCCTGATCCAAGATGCGATGACCGCAGGCGGCGAGCGCCTCCAGGATCGCTGTTCGAAGGGCAGGTTCGGTGCTGCGCACCAGCATTGACTGAAGCGGCGCGATCAAACGCGCATCTGCGAGCGCGCCGCACAGGTTTGCGAGCCGCACCTGCACTTCCTCGCGTTCCTCGGTCGCCAACGAGCGAACCAAAAGCGGAACGGCCGCCGCACCGGCTTGCCTGAGGGACCTGGATGCGGATGCATGAGCCAGAGAATCGCCAAGGTGGCTCAGAATGTCCGGCCATAGCCGATGATGCCCGAGCGCGCCCGCTGCCGTGATGGCGGCGTTTCGCACGTCGGCATTTTCATCGCCCATCAGCTTCGCAACAGGACGATAGAGACCTGCGACGCCTGCCTCTTCGAGCACGCGCGCGGCCAGTTCACGCTCCTTCGCATCCGCGCTGCCGACGAGCACCCCCAGTTTTTCGGCTGCTGCCACGATGGCCTCGACCTCGCCGCTGCGCAGCAGGCCGACCAGCGTACCTCTGGTCATCTCGGGCTCATCGCGGTCGAGGTATATCTGCATCTCCTCCAAAGCGATCGTGTCACCAAGCGCCGCAAGTACCCGCACCGATGCACTGCGCACGGAAAGAGACGCTTCGAACGGCAATCGGCGACTGATCGCCGGCAAGAGATCGACAAGTTGCAATCGCTCCACGCGCCTCACCGCGTCGATCCTTACACGCGCGTCGTGATGGTCCATCAATGCCGACAGATGTTCGGGCAGTTCCGCGGGGGAGAGAGCTTCGAGCAATTCGAGAGAATAAATGACCGCACCGAAATGCGGGCTCTTCAAGCCTTGTCGCACGAGACCGAGGCTCGTCTTGTCCGCAACGGCATTCGTGCCCAGCGTTCGATCCCTGAGCGCTCTGGCAAGGCGATCCGGGTATGCGCGACCGAGCAGGACCGCGCAGACAAGCCAGCCCGCCAGGATCAGCAACTGGACATATGAAACCTGCACCGAGTTCGAGCGCGAGAACCTCGCGCAACACGATAAGCAGCACACCTGAAAGACCGATGCCCAGCGGATAAAGGATGCCGTCGACGATCGTCTGTGCCCGCGTGCGCTCCAGCGCGGGAAGCGGCTGGTAGAGAACATTGACGGCCGCGTTGTCGACCGCATCCAGAACGCATCGCGCCAGATTGGTGAGAACCGCGAGCCAGAAGACGACGAGGAACGCTTCGGTGAAGGTGCCGATCAATGCGATCAGCGCCGTGCCGATGCCCAGAACCGCCGGCGTTACGATGATCATCGACTTCACGCCGAAGCGGTTGATCATGCGCCCTGTCAGAAAGGTCTGCGTGAAAAGACTGATCGCACCTACGACGGCGAAAAATTTGCCAACGAAGATGGCCATCTCGTCGGCCGTGCCGATCACGATCTCAAGCTGAGCGTAGAAGATGTTGTCGACGAAATAGATGCCGACGACGAACAGTGTGAAGACCATGAACAGGAGGCCAATGTACCGGTCGGATGCAAGGGCGCGAAAGCCGACATTGGACTGGCGCGTTGCAGGTGTCGGGCGAATGGACAAAGGCGCACGCGAACTTCGCACGATCATGCCCAAAATGGCGAGCGCTGCGATCAGCAGGCCGACCGTGACCGAGAGGAGATCGATGCTTCCCAAAAGCGCGACGAGCGTGGGCGTGAGAAGTCCGATCGCGATGGCACCGATCTCCGCGCTCGCCGCAAAAAGACCAAACAGGCGCTTGCCCTGTTGCAGATGGAACAGTCGTCCCGCCAGGTTCCAGAACATGGTGAGCACCAGCACGTTCAGGACGCCCCATGAGATCGGCAGGGCGAAGAGAAGCCAGCGCGCATCGCTGCTCCCCAGTCCCAGCCGGAGCGCCGAGAATGCGAGGATCAGAAAACAGAAGGTGGCGACCAGAACCGTCGCCAACGGCAGCCGTGAACTAGCATGGAGATAAAAATAGGAGCAGGCGACCGATACAAGCCCGAGCCCGATATAGACGAGCGGAAGCTGCTGTGAGCCGAAGCTGGCAATGAAGATGGAGAAGGTCGTAGTACGCGCGAGCGTGGTCACCATGCTCACGAACAGGCCGAAAAAGAAGACCTGAGTGACGAGGCGACCTTCGCCGGCCCGGATGTCGAGCAGGTCGCCGAGCCTTGAATGGAGCGATGCGGCAGCCATCTAAGCGCGCTGCGCCGGAACAATCGGAAAGTCGATCCGCGCGACGATCTCATGAAGCGCCGCAATGGCCTTTTCGGGACTGTCGCCGCGGACCATGATATTTCCCAGCCAGTCGGCCGGTCCGCCCTCGCCTCCGCAGACGCTCTGCCCCGGTTTCACATATGTCGCGCATTCGATCACGCGTTCATCGTTTCGGATCGACGCCAGAAAATCAGTGTGCCGCATTCGGCCGCTCCAGGGCGCGGGCAGGAAGCTTTGCGCGATATGCATCAGAGGCTCACCCGCCGGCTGCGGGCTGATCGACAGACCGAGCGCGGTCAGTATGTATTGCTCGGCAAGATCGACACCCCAAACGAGCCTGTTCATGTCGCGCCGTGGGCCGCCGCCCATCCGCGCGTTGACCTCGATAAGGCGAGGCCCGGCTGGCGTATACATCACCTCGACGTGGAAAACCCCGTTCTGGAAACCGAGCGCCAGAAGCGTGCGCGCTGCGAAGGCCTCGATTTCCTTCAGCCGCTGCACCGAAAAATGCGGCGGGATTTCTGCGCCGACCTCCTTGCAATAAGGCTGCGGCCAGTCCCGCGTCAGGCCGGCGAAAACCATTTTGCCATCTGAGAGCAGGCAATCGACATCGAACTCCTCACCCGTCAGGCATTCCTCCAGAACCATGTCTTGGCCGCCATTCCAGACGAGGTCGAATTCGTCGTCACTGTTGAGTTGGCGCGATTTCGACAACCGAGAGACCGCGCTTTCGATCTCTGCATATCGCAGTTGCAGGTCGCAAAGGCTGGTGACGCGGTAGGAGCTGACGGATGACGCACCTGATGTCGGCTTCAGGATTGCGGGGAACCCTACATGATCGGCCGCCGCCTCCAGATCCGCCATCTTTTTGACGCCGGCGAAGCGCGGCGTTGGAATTCCGGCGTCGACGCATGCCTGGCGCACACGCAACTTGTCTCGTGAAATGGCGATCACCGATGGGTGGTGTCCCGGCATGTCGAGCGCATCGGCGATCTGCGACGTCAGTTCACCGGCGAATTCCTCGAAAGTCGCGACCGCGTCGATCGGCAGGCCGCATTCCCGGATCGCATCCAGCGCCCGTGCCAGTCGGCCCTGATCAGCGCGAAGATCGACCAGCAGGAACCGCTCGAAAAGCGTGCCCGCGCCGTTGTGCTGGCTCCAGTGCCCGGCTCCGTCCATCACGATAAGCCTCACCCCGAGAGCGTGCAGCGCCTCGTAGACCGGCCTCTTGCCTTCATAGCTTCCCATGACGATGAGCACCCGCTTGCCTGCAAGGCGATGCGATCGGGAACCCGGCTGTCGCGTTTCATCCACCATGTGCCGCCACCTTTGCAGATGTGGTCGCCGCGCCGATCTCCAGACGATCCAATATCTCGAGATAACGGTCCTTCATCGGATGGCCGGGATAGCGGAAAGCAAAGATGCCGCCGCTTGCCAGAGACATCATCTCGTCGCAGTGCGGAAGAACCGCACAAACGGTGCATTGAAACACCTGTTCGATCCGCTCTCTCACCACGTCCGGGTCCATATTCGCCGGGACCTTGTTCGCGGCGATGAACAATCGCGGCACGTCGAGCGACCGGGCGACCTCCACCGTGACGCCGGTTCCCTCGTAGTCCTGATGGTCCGGCCGCATCAAGATGACGACGGCGTGGGCGATGGCGAGCGAGAACAGCGTTTCCTCGTTGAGCCCCGGATGAGTATCGATAAGCAGGAGATCGAGCTCGAGTTCTCGGATCAGAGATCTGAACCCGTTTGTGAGAAGCCCGACGTCATACCCTTCCCGCAACACGCTGACGATTTCACCGGCCTGAATGCTCGAGGGAATGACGAACAGCTTGCCCGTTACCGGATAATCGAGGCCGTCCGTCACATCATGTGCGGCATCCTCGATCCGGCATTTGCCACGCAGATAATCATTCAGCGAGTGAGCGACCGCACCGCCGGCGATGCCGAAAAGCACATGAATTCCGGGCGACTGGATATCGGTATCGATCACGCCGACCCGCAGGCCCTGGGCAGCGGACATGGCAGCAAGATTGGCGACGGTGTTCGACTTGCCCGTCCCTCCCCGGAACGAGTGGATGGCGATGATCCTGGACAATGGCTTGCTCCCCGATTGCCGGCCTTCCCCAGTCGCCAACAGCGGTGAGTGACAGCCCCCATGCACAGGCCCTTATCGACGCGCCTTTGAGGCAACGGCCGAGACGGCAATCATGAAGCTAGCACGAGCAAAAATCGGGTTTTTGTCCGTCATTGCTAAGCATGGATAAGATTGGAGCAGCCTGCGAAGATGGCCGGCAGAACGCCCGAAAATAGCGGGTCTCGCGCACGAGACCCGCCAGCAAAGCCGTTACGAAACGGGGTCGGGAGGCTGGAAAAAAGACGAGGCGAATATCGTATCCGCCTCGTCCTGCAATCATCGGCTCGCCGCAAAAACGCGGGTGCCGCTACTGCGCAGCCACGCTGGCAGGCTCAGCGTTCCTGCGTTCGGGGAGCACCCAATCCTTACGAGGAAAATGGCAGGTGTAGCCATTCGGATACCGTTCGAGATAGTCCTGATGTTCCGGCTCGGCCTGCCAGAAATCGCCGACAGGTTCGACTTCCGTAACGACCTTGCCGTTCCACAGACCCGATGCCTCGACATCGGCGATCGTATCTTCCGCGACACGCTTCTGCTCGTCGTCGGCGTAGTAGATGGCCGAGCGATAGGACAGTCCGATATCATTACCCTGACGGTTCAGCGTTGTCGGGTCATGAATCTGAAAGAAATATTCCAGAATGCGCCGGTAGCTGGTCTTTTCGGGATCGAAGATGATCTCGATGCCCTCGGCATGTGTGCCGTGGTTGCGATAGGTCGCGTTTTGAACGTCGCCGCCGGTGTATCCGACACGCGTCGAGACGACCCCGGGCAGCTTGCGGATCAGATCCTGCATACCCCAGAAGCATCCACCTGCAAGAATAGCGCGCTGGTTCATTCAAGCCTCCTTTATCTGGTCGAGATATTTGCCGTATCCCTCGGCTTCCATTTCGTTGCGCGGAATGAAACGAAGTGAAGCCGAGTTGATGCAGTAACGCAGACCGCCCTGATCGGACGGGCCATCCGGAAAGACGTGGCCGAGATGGCTGTCGCCGTGGATCGATCTCACTTCGGTCCGGGTCATCCCGTGAGAATCATCGCGAATCTCGTTGATATTTTCTTGGACGATCGGCCTGGTGAATGACGGCCATCCCGTGTGGGATTCGAATTTGTCGGTCGACGCAAACAACGGCTCTCCCGATACGACATCGACATATATGCCGGGCTTCGCGTTCCCATTATATTCGCCGGTAAAGGGCCGTTCCGTGCCGGACTCCTGCGTGACCCGTCGCTGCTCCGGGGTCAGCCGATCTATTATCGACTGCGATTTCTCGTATTTCATGAACGCCTCCATTGCTCTTTGGGAAACCCAGGCACGCCACGATCTTCATGGCTGCATCTGCTTTCATCGCCATTCGATCCCGACATATAGGGTATTTTCGCGCAGATTTTAGTTTGCCAAATGGTGACATATTAATTATAGTTCACCACATGGAAATCTTTTCAGCGACGCTCGACGCCGCGTTCCACGCTCTGGCCGACCCGACCCGGCGGGCGGTCGTAAATCGGCTGATGGTTGGCCCTGCCCCTGTCAAGGAACTGGCCGAGCCGTTCTCGATGGGACTACCGGCCTTCCTCAAACATCTCAAAGTCCTTGAAGACAGCGGGCTTATTGCTTCGGAAAAATCCGGGCGCACGCGCACCTGTCGCGTGAAGATCGAACGACTGGCCGAGGCGGAAACCTGGTTGTCGCAGCAGCGCGAACTTTGGCAGGGCCGGACGGATCGCCTTGCCCATTATGTCGAAACCCAAATGTCACGGGAAAATGAAAATGACGGCTGACGATATCGCACTGGATATTTCACGGTTCATCGATGCTCCTCCGGCTGTGGTCTGGAGCGCATGGAGTAACGCCGAGCATTTCTCCAAATGGTGGATACCCGAGCCGATCGAATGCAAGGTCATCAAGTTGGACCTGCGGCCGGGCGGCGGGTTCGAAACGCAGATGCGCGAAGGCGAAGGCGCATTCAAGCCACATGTCGAAGGCTGCTTTCTCGATATTGCTCCGGAAAAGCGCCTAGCCTTCACCACCGTACTTGCCGAAGGCTGGCAACCGATAGAACCCTGGCTGGCGTTGACCGCGATCATCACGTTCGAAGCACATGGGAAAGGCACGCAGTATCGCGCGCATGTGATGCATAAGAACAGCGCCGATACCCGCAAGCACGCGGAAATGGGATTTCATGACGGCTGGGGCACCACGATCGACCAGCTTGCCGCCTATGTGGAGCATCTGAAATGACGTAACGCCGCCAGCGACGTTGGCGGCGTTATGTGATGCGAGACGACGAAACGGAGCCTCGCGCCCATTTTCGCTCTCGCTAAAGCTTCCATCCCAACCGAGGGCGACGACTATTCTATCAGGCGAGCCTTCGCGTCTCAGTCGTCGATTGAGTCGGACAGTCAGGCATCGGGCGTGGGCACGGGGCCATGATCGCGTTTCGAAGAGATGCCGGCTAGGTAGCCAGCATCACTCCCACTCGATCGTGCCGGGCGGCTTGGAAGTCACATCGTAAACAACACGGTTGACGCCCTTGACCTCGTTGATGATGCGGGTCGCGGCGCGGCCGAGAAACTCCATGTCGTAGTGATAGAAATCGGCCGTCATGCCGTCGACGGACGTGACCGCGCGGAGGGCGCAGACGAATTCGTAAGTGCGCCCATCGCCCATTACACCAACCGTCTGGACCGGCAGCAGGACTGCAAACGCCTGCCAGATCGCGTCATAAAGACCGGCCTTGCGGATCTCGTCGAGATAGATCGCGTCGGCCTCGCGCAGGATCTCCAGCTTCTCGCGCGTGATGCCACCGGGGCAGCGGATCGCAAGACCCGGTCCGGGGAACGGATGGCGGCCGATGAAATGTTCCGGCAGGCCAAGTTCCTTGCCGAGAACCCGTACCTCGTCCTTGAAGAGCTCGCGCAGCGGCTCGACGAGCTTCATGTTCATGCGCTCGGGCAGGCCGCCGACATTGTGGTGCGATTTGATCGTGACCGAAGGTCCGCCGGTGAAGGAGACGCTCTCGATCACGTCGGGATAGAGCGTGCCTTGCGCGAGAAAATCCGCTCCGCCGAGCTTTTTCGCCTCTTCCTCGAAGACCTCGATGAACAGACGGCCGATCGTCTTGCGTTTCTTTTCCGGGTCGCTCTCGCCTTCCAGCGCGCCGATGAAGCGATCCTGCGCGTTCACGAGGATCAGCGGCAGATTGTAGTGCTCGCGGAACATGGCGACGACATCCGCCGCTTCGTTCTTTCGCATCAACCCATGGTCGACGAGGATGCAGGTCAACTGATCGCCGACCGCTTCGTGAATGAGAAGCGCGGCGACCGACGAATCGACTCCGCCCGACAGCGCGCAGATGACCTTGCCGTCACCGACCTGCGCACGGATCGCCTCGACCGCCTGTTCGCGATAGGCGGCCATCGTCCAGTCGCCGGCAAGACCCGCGATCTTGTGGACAAAATTCGACAGAAGCTTCGCGCCGTCCGGCGTATGCACGACTTCCGGATGGAACTGCACGGCATAGAACCGGCGCCGGTCATCGGCGATGGCGGCGAAAGGCGCGCCTGTCGAGGTGCCGATGGCGCGGAAGCCGTCGGGAATGGCCGTCACCCGGTCGCCATGGCTCATCCAGACCTGATGGCGCGTGCCCTTGGCCCAGACGCCGTCGAACAGGGCGTTGTCTTCCTCGATGTCGAGGAAGGCGCGGCCGAACTCGCGGTGATGCCCGCCCTCGACCTTGCCGCCGAGTTGGGCGCACATGGTCTGTTCGCCGTAGCAGATGCCGAGAACGGGAATGCCGGCCTCGAATACGATCTGCGGCGCACGAGGGCTGCCCGTCTCGGTCGTCGAGGCCGGGCCGCCGGACAGGATCACGGCTTTTGGCGCGATCCGCTCGAACGCCTCACCGGCAAGCTGGAACGGGACGATCTCGGAATAGACGCCAGCCTCGCGCACGCGGCGTGCGATCAGCTGCGTAACCTGGGAGCCGAAATCGATGATGAGGACGGTGTCGGGATGAGCTTCGCTTGTCATGACGGGCGTTTAGAGAAAAGGCTGGCGCGGCGCAATGGGATTCACTTTCTTTCCAGAAATCCGGCTTTCCAGAAGTCCGGCGACGATCGCCAGCTCCAGTTTTTCCACGGCTTCGGCGAGCCGTTCATCGACAATGGCGAGATAGTCAGTCCAGTCGGTGAGACGCTTCAGTTCGCTGCGCCCGTCGGAGATGCCGCGCAAGGCGACGAGCGGCACGGCGAATTTCTGACACGCGCGCAGCACCGCAAAGGTCTCCATGTCGACCATATCCGCATCGATCGCGTCGTAGGCCGCGCCGGAAACGACATTCGCGCCGGTAGACAATCTGGCGGAGGCGATGCCCGGTACGGTCAATGGCAGCGGAATTTCCGCCGGAAGATCGAGATAGGGCGTCGTCCCTTTGGCAAACCCTAGTGCGGAAGCATCCATGTCACGGTACGAGACCGAACTCGCCTGATAGACGGCGGCATGATCGAGCGTGCGCGAGCCGGCCGAGCCAAGTGAGACGACGAGATGCGGCAGGCGGCCGCGCGCATCGAGCCGCGCGAGGGCAGCAGCGGTTCCGACAGCAGCCTCCACAGGGCCGACGCCGACGATCAGCGGTGTGAAGCGGCGCTTCAAATGCTCGCCATATTCGGCCGGCGCGGCCATCAGGAAGAGTATGCGATGATCGCCGACGAGCGTTTCCGAGATGGGCGTCTCGGCGATCGAAGTGCCGCTCATCCGCGAATGCCCTCGCGGCCCGATACGACCATGATCGTCGCCGTCATCGTCGCCACGAGCTTGGGATTGCTGTCACCGTCGATTGCATAGGCCTGCCCATCCGCGACGATGATGGTGCGGCCGGGCTTGGTCACCGACCCACGAAACAGGAAGCGCTCGCCCTTGCCGGGAGACAGGAGATTGACCTTGAACTCGATGGTCAGCACCGCCGCATCGGCGGGCATCACGGAATAGGCGGCGTAACCGCAGGCCGAATCGAGGGCTGCCGAGATCACGCCAGCATGAAGATAGCCGTGCTGCTGAGTGAGCGACGCCTTGTAATCCATCTCGATTTCGATGGTGCCGGGCATGACGCTGGTCAGTTCCGCGCCGAGCGTGCGCATGACCTCCTGACGGTCGAAACTGGCGCGCACGCGTTCCTCAACGTCGCCGTCGGGTTTGAAAAGATCGGTCATCGTCCACCTTTCGCTGTTCCGCTTATTGCAGAGCAGCATGAAAGTGGCAATTGGCAGGCTGGTGGCCGGTTCAGGCTCCGGTATCGGCCTTGAATTCCTGCACGACGCGACCGTTGGAATGGATGCAGGTCGCCTTCAGCCGAACGTCGCCAACGCTCTTGAACCCATGCCAGATTCCAGCCTCGACCAGAACGACATCGCCTTCCTCGGCGATAATCTCTTCGTCATCGACGACAAAACGTGCCGTGCCCTCGTGGATCACCCACAACTCGGCGTAAGGATGGCGGTGAAGCTCAGGTCCGGCTCCCCGTTCCGTATCGAGAAGGAAAAGCGCGACCGGCGCGCTGTGGTCTTCGCCCTCGAAAAGCACCGTCCCACCAGGAGACCGTTCCTGATCGCCTCTCTTGAGTATCATCGGCATGCCGGTCTCCTTCCCTAATTCAGAAACCAGATCGAGGCATTGAGGAGCGTCGCGAACGCCACCCACGCCAGATAGGGGATGAAAAGCACCGCCGAAATGCGGTCGCGCGCCCAATTGATGCGAATGAAGACGATGATCGTCACAAGCAAGGCCAGGATGACGATAAGGGCAAGGCCGATCGAATTGAGCGTGAAGAAGACCGGCGACCACAGGAAATTAAGGCCGAGTTGCAGCCACCATGCCGTCATCGCGCCGCGCGTCGTGCTTTCCTGCCAGACGCGCCAGCCCGCCACCGCGATCAGCACGTAAAGGATCGTCCAGACCGGGCCGAAAATCCAGTTCGGCGGATTGAAGGGCGGCTTTTGAAGCGATTGGTACCACTCGCCCGGTATGTTGTTGATACCGATCAGCAAGCCGCCACCGACGACGAGTATGACGAACAGGGCAAGCGTGAGAAATCGCGACATTGGAGACTCCGGCGAACAGGTCCGGAAATCTGGCGCGCTTCATGCCCGCGTCAATGGTTACCGTCAGATCGTCTTTTGCAGTACCGCGATGAAGAACCCATCGGTGCCCGTCAAATGCGGCGACAGCACGATGCCCCTATCCCTGGCGATCCGCGCGCGACCGGCATGGCCGGGAAAGACCGAGGCGAAATGCGCCTCATGGTCGACGGGCGCGAATGCCGGATTGCGGGTCAGAAAATCGTCGACCCGCGAACCGTTCTCGGCATCGAAGACCGAGCAAGTCACATAGACGATGCGCCCGCCCGGCTTGACGAAACGGCTCGCCTTTTCAAGAATTTCGCTTTGTTCGTTCGTGCGGGTATCCAACTGGCGATCGGTGAGCCGCCACTTGGCGTCGGGGCGACGACGCCAAGTGCCGGAACCTGTGCAGGGCGCGTCGATGAGGACCATATCCATCTGGCCCTCCAGACCGGAGAGATTGGCTTCACCGGCTACGGCCTGCGCATTTCGCACCCCTGCCCGCTTCAACCGGTCGAAGATCGGTGCAAGACGCGCCTTGTCGGCGTCATGTGCGAAAATCTGCCCCTTGTTCTCCATCGCTGCCGCCAAAGCGAGCGTCTTGCCGCCAGCACCGGCACAATAGTCGAGCACCTGCATGCCGGGCGCGGCCTGTGCGAGCGCGGCCGCCATCTGCGAACCCTCGTCCTGCACCTCGAACCAGCCTTTCTGGAAAGCCGGCTCGACCTGCACGTTCGGATGACGGCCAGCACCCTCGATCGGCGCGATGCGCAGACCGTGCGGCGCGATCTGCGTCGCCGATGCGCCTGTCTGGCGCAATTCGGCCGCGACCTTGGCGTCGTCCGATTTCAGCGTGTTGACGCGCATGTCGAGCGGCGGGCGCGCGGCAAGTGCGGCCGCTTCTTCGATCCAGTCCTCGCCGAACGTCTCGTGCAAAAGCGGTTCGCACCAGTCCGGGCAGTCCGCCTGAACGAGAGGCGGCGCATCGTCCAGCCGGCGTGTCGTCAGCGCTTCGATCTCGTTTGACGCCAGCGGCTCGGGGGCGAACCGGTCGCCCTCGATCAATGCTGCGATGTCGGGAGCGCTCATGCCCTGTTCGAGAACAAGCGCACCAAGCGCAATGCCGCGCGGGGTGTCGCTACCGGCCATCCAGCCGGCGGAGCGCTTGCGGCGCAGGGCATCGTAGACGATGTTGCCGATGGCGGCGCGGTCTCCTGCGCCGGCGAAACGATGCGACAGGCCCCAATCCTTCAGCGCTTCGGCCGCCGGCCGGTGACGGGTTTCCATTTCGGTCAAAACATCGATGGCTGCCGCCAGCCTGCCGCCCAAGCGCATATCGTATCCTGTCGTCGGTTACCCGGATGGACGCTTGCTAGCCGCACGGGCGCATCCGCGCAAGCCGAAAGGCACCGCAAACGCAAGAAGGCCGGGCAATGCCCGGCCTTCCCATGTTCCAACCTGTCTCGATAGATCAGGCGGCCTTGCGGCGCGCTTCCTTCAAATCGAAGCGATCGAGTTCCATCACCTTGACCCACGCGGCAACAAAGTCCTTGACGAACTTGTCCTTGGCATCGTCGCTGCCATAGACCTCGGCAAAGGCGCGAAGCTGGGAGTGCGAGCCGAAGATCAAGTCGGCGCGGGTAGCCGTCCAGCGCTTCTCACCTGTCTTGCGGTTGAGCCCCTCGAAAACGCCGTTCGAGCCTTCGATCCCCTTCCACTTCGTGCCCATGTCGAGCAGGTTCGTGAAAAAGTCGTTGGTTAGCTTGCCGACATTTTCGGTCAGGACGCCATGCTCGGGGTTGCCGACACCCAGCACGCGCAGGCCGCCGACGAGTGCCGTCATCTCGGGCGCGGTCAACTCAAGCAGTTGCGCGCGGTCCACCAGATGCTCCTCGACCGACATGATCGGATTGCGCACATAGTTGCGGAAACCGTCGGCCTTGGGCTCCATATACTCGAAGGATTCGACTTCGGTTTGCTCCTGCGAGGCGTCCATGCGACCGGGCGTGAACGGCACGGAGACATTGTGTCCCGCATCCTTCGCAGCCTTTTCGACACCGACGGAACCAGCCAGCACGATCAGATCCGCGAGCGAGATCTTCTTGCCCCCGGTCTGTGCGGCGTTGAACTCGTCCTTGACCTTTTCGAGCGCCGCCAGAACCTTCGCCAGTTCGGCAGGATTGTTGACGTCCCAATCCTTCTGCGGTGCAAGGCGGATACGTGCGCCGTTCGCGCCGCCGCGCTTGTCGGATTCGCGGAAGGTCGAGGCCGAAGCCCATGCCGTCGAGGTCAGTTCGGAAACCGTCAGGCCCGTCTCGGCGATCTTCGCCTTCAGTGCCGCCACATCGGTGTCGTCGACGAGCGGGTGATCGACCTCCGGGATTGGGTCCTGCCAGATCAGCGGCTCCTTGGGCACGAGCTTTCCGCGATAGAGCTTGAGCGGTCCCATGTCGCGGTGGGTCAGCTTGAACCACGCCTTGGCGAACGCTTCGGCAAATTCCTGCGGGTTGGCATGGAAACGACGGGAAATGCGATCGTATTCCGGGTCGGTGCGCATCGCCATGTCGGCAGTGGTCATCATCGGCGCGTGCTTCTTCTGGCCGTCATGAGCATCCGGCACCGTGTCGTCGCCAGTATGGCCGACAGGTTTCCACTGGTTTGCGCCGGCGGGGCTCTTGGTCAGTTCCCACTCATAGCCGTAAAGCGTGTCGAAGAACGTCATGTCCCAAGTGATCGGGGTTGGCGTCCACGCACCCTCGATGCCGCTGGTGATCGTGTGACCGGCCATGCCGCTTTCGAAGGTCGATGCCCAGCCGAGACCCTGATGCTCGATATCCGCCCCTTCCGGCTCGAAGCCGACATGGTCGGCGGGACCGGCACCGTGCGCCTTGCCGAAGGTGTGGCCGCCCGCAACCAGCGCGACGGTTTCCTCGTCGTTCATCGCCATACGGCCGAACGTTTCGCGAATGTCGCGGCCCGATTTCATCGGATCGGGATTGCCGTCCGGACCTTCGGGATTGACGTAGATGAGGCCCATCTGGACCGCGCCGAGATTGCCCTCAAGCTCACGGTCACCCGAATAGCGGCTGTTCTCGTGCGAACTGTCGGCAAGCCATTTGTCTTCGGCGCCCCAGTTGACGTGGTTTTCCGGTTCCCAGGTATCGGCACGGCCGCCGCCGAAACCCCATGTCTTGAAGCCCATCGATTCCAGCGCGACGTTGCCGGTCAGGATCATCAGATCGGCCCAGGACAGCGCCCGGCCGTATTTCTGCTTGATCGGCCAAAGGAGACGACGCGCCTTGTCGAGATTTCCGTTGTCCGGCCAGCTATTGAGCGGCGCAAAACGCTGCTGACCGCGCCCGCCGCCGCCGCGACCGTCACCGACGCGATACGTGCCGGCGCTGTGCCAGGCCATGCGGATGAAGAACGGGCCGTAATGGCCGTAATCGGCCGGCCACCATTCCTGCGAATCCCGCATCAACGCATGCAAGTCGGCAATCACTGCATCGAGGTCGAGGTTTTCGAATTCCCTGACATAATCGAACCCCTTGCCCATCGGGTCGGCGTCCGCATTGTTCTGATGAAGCACGCTCACATTGAGCTGGTTCGGCCACCAGTCACGATTCTGCCGACCACGGGAATGCGGGACAGGGCACTTGCCCGCACCGTTTTCATCAACCTTCGCATCCATGTCATTTCTCCCTGGCGGTTTGCTCGGTTGCCCGACCCTGCGGATCAGGCGTGTCTTGGTGCGGAGATATCGCTTCTTTAGAATAATTTCAAATTGCGATTTCTAACGATTACGATAATCTCACCTTATGATCAAACTCACCGTCCGACAGATGGAATATTTTGCTGCGCTTGCCGAAACCCTGCATTTCGGCCGAGCGGCGCAACTGGCCGGCGTGACGCAACCGGCGCTCTCCGCACAGATCGCGGAGATGGAGGAAAAGCTTGGAATGCGCCTTTTCGAGCGCGGACGGCGCGGCGTGACGCTATCGGACGACGCACAGGGGCTTTTGCCGCGCATCGAGCGCGTATTGGGCGATATCCGCGACATCGAAGGGCTTGCGAGGCGCGAGCGCGCGGCCATGTCCGGTCGGTTGCGGCTCGGCGTGATCCCGACAGTTGCGCCCTATCTCCTGCCCGCACTCTTGCCGGCGCTTGCGCAACGCTTCCCGCAATTGTCCCTCGAACTCAAGGAATCGGTGACCTCGACACTCGTCGAAGAAACACTCGCCGGCCGCCTTGACGCCTTCATCGCGGCGTTGCCGCTCGACGAAAAGCGCTTGGAAAGCGAGCCGATCATGAATGACGGCTTCGTGCTTGCCGTTCCCGAAAACGATCCGAACTTCATCGAGCCGCCAGTCGCGCCGGAAAGCCCGGAACTCGAACGGCTCATTCTGCTCGAGGAAGGGCATTGCCTACGCGATCAGGCGCTCGCCATCTGCGGATCGGTCAAGCCGCTCGCCATGTCGAATTTCGGCGCAACGAGCCTGACGACGCTGTTGCAGATGGTCGCCCACGGACAGGGGCTGACGCTGGTGCCGGAAATGGCCTTGCCTGCCTCGCGCGCCCTGCCCGGCGTCAAGTTCGTGCCGTTTTCACAGCCGGTCCCTTCGCGCATGATCGGCATGGCCTGGCGCAAGCGCGCCGTGCGCGAACACGAACTGCGCGCCCTTGCCGCGACAATCGGCGAACTCGCTAAAGGATAGCGATCGCCAGCCAGACCCACATTACGATCAGCACGAAGAAGCCGACCGAAAATGCCGGCTGGCGATAACGGATGCGATTCGACGTGACGTGGATATAGGCGTGAACGTAGCGTGAGATGACGAAGAGCCACGCGAGAACGACGGCGACCACATCCGCCGCGTTGACGACATAAAGCGCAAGACACACGACATGAAACAGAACCGGCAATTCGAACTGGTTCGCCAGATTGTTGCGTACGAACAGGCTTTCCGTCGGCTCATTCGTATTTTCCCGGAATTGCGAAATCTTCGCCGAACCGGACTGAACCGCCGCCTTCCTCCGCAGGAAGATGAGAAAATAGATGCCGAACACCAGCGCCACATGCGCGATCATCGGCCAGAAAATAGCGATCTGGTTCATCGAAGGTCCCTCGTTCAGGTCAAAATGACAGGCTGCATCGGAAAGCGAAAGCCCGGATTTTTGGCTGTCACCTTGACATTGCACAAATTCGTAACTTTATTTGTTTCATGAAACTGGATACGCGACTTTCCTCCATCCTCCATCTCGTCCTTCACATGGCCGAAGCCCGCGGGCCTTTGACCTCCGAGAAGATGGCACAGATGCTCAGCACCAATCCCGTCGTCGTCCGACGCACCATGGCGGGACTTCGACAAGCGGGTCTCGTCAGGTCCGAAAAGGGCCATGGCGGCGGCTGGGTGCTGGAGCGCAAGCTGGACGAGATCACGCTGGCGGATATCCATGCGGCGCTCGGCCATCCCGCGCTGCTTGCCTTTGGAAACCGCAACGACAATCCGCAATGCCTTGTCGAGCAAGCGGTCAACAGGCGCATGGCGGCGACGATGGACGACGTTCAGGCGCTGGTCATGCAACGCCTTGCGGCGGTGACGCTCGCCGATATCCGCTCCGACTTCGAACACAAGCTCAAGGATCATCACCATGTCCACGACCACTCATGATGTCGCCGTCGTCGGCGGCAGCTATGCCGGCATTTCCGCAGCGCTCCAGCTTGCCCGGGCGCGCAAATCGGTGCTCGTCATCGACGCGGGCGCACGGCGCAACCGGTTCGCCTCGCACTCGCACGGATTTCTGGGACGCGACGGCGTGTCGCCCGCCATCATCGCGGACGAAGCGAAAGCGCAACTCCTCGCCTATCCAAATGTTGACTGGATCGACGGCCGTTCGGTCTCCGCGTCGGGTGCTTTGGACGATTTCACCGTCGTGACCGAGGAAGGCAACGTCTATCGGGCGCGGCGGATCATTCTGGCCGGCGGCGTCGAGGATGTGCTTCCATCAATCGAAGGGCTGGCGAAGCAATGGGGAATCAACGCCTTCGCCTGCCCTTATTGTCATGGCTACGAGATGCAGCGCGGGCGGCTTGCCGTGCTCGCGACAGGCCCGCTATCCGTGCATCAGGCGATCATGGTCAGTGAGTGGGGCATGACGACGTTGTTTGCAAACGGCACGTTCGAGCCGCAGGACGCCGACCACGCGGACCTTGAACGGCGCGGCGTCGCCGTGAATGCCTCACGGATCGCGCGTGTGACCGGCGAGCTCGGCGCTCCAGTTCTCGTCATGAGCGATGGCTCAGAGGCCGCCTTCGACGGATTGTTCGTCACGCCGAAAGTGCGCCTGACCAACGATCTTCACGCGCAGCTCGGCTGTGCGATCGACCCGACTGCGATCGGCGATCTGATCAAGGTCGACGCGATGCAGGCGACGAATGTCGAAGGCGTTTTTGCATGCGGCGACGCCGCCAGTCCGATGGCGTCGATCGCAATGGCTGTCAGCAAGGGCGCGATGGCGGGTGTCGCCACGCACCGTTCGCTGATCTTCCCCGCCGCCGCTACGGCGAAAGCGGCGTGAGCAATCAGCTCATGCTGGGATAGTTGGGGCTTTCGCGCGTGATGGCGACATCATGCGTGTGGCTCTCGCGCCAGCCGGCATTCGAAATACGCACGAAGGTCGCACGCTCACGCAGTTCGGTGAGGTTCGGGGCACCGACATAGCCCATGGCGGCCTTCAGCCCGCCGACAAGCTGGTGCAGGACACCGCCGACCGGTCCCTTGTACGGCACCTGCCCCTCGATGCCCTCAGGCACGAGTTTCAGCGTATCGCGCACCTCGGCCTGGAAATAGCGATCGGCCGAGCCACGCGCCATCGCGCCGACCGAACCCATGCCGCGATAGGCTTTGAACGAACGGCCCTGATGCAGATAGACCTCGCCGGGGCTTTCCTCAGTGCCGGCCAGAAGCGAGCCGACCATGGCAGCGCACGCGCCAGCAGCCAGCGCCTTGGCAAGATCGCCAGAGAACTTGATGCCGCCGTCCGCGATGACGCCCAAGCCGGCCTTATCGGCTTCTTCGGCCGCCGCCATGATGGCGGAAAGCTGCGGCACGCCGACGCCCGCCACAATCCGGGTCGTGCAGATGGAGCCCGGCCCGATGCCGATCTTGACCGAATCCGCACCTGCGTCGATCAGCGCCTTCGTCGCCTCGGCGGTCGCGACATTGCCGGCCATGATGCGCACCGAATTCGACAGCTTCTTGGCGCGCAGCACGGCATCGAGCACGCGCTGCGAATGTCCATGCGCGGTATCGATGACGAGGAGATCGACGCCCGCGTCGATCAGACGCTCGGCGCGCTCGAAACCGTCATCGCCGACGCTGGTGGCGGCGGCGACCCGCAGGCGTCCCTGCGCATCCTTGGCCGCGTTCGGGTTGAGCTGGCTCTTTTCGATGTCCTTGACGGTGATGAGACCAACGCAGCGGCCCTCCCCGTCGACGACCAGAAGCTTTTCGATCCGGTGCTGGTGCAAAAGCCGCTTGGCTTCTTCCTGATCGACCGTTTCCTTCACGGTGATAAGGTTCTGGTGCGTCATCAGTTCACGGACTGTCTGGCTCGGGTCCGAGGCAAAGCGCACGTCGCGGTTGGTCAGGATGCCGACCAGTTCGCCGGTGCGATGCCCGCCCGTGCCGCCATTGGCGACGACCGGGATGCCCGAAATGCCATGCGCGCGCATCAAAGCCTGCGCATCGCCGAGTGTCGCCTCCGGTCCGATGGTGACCGGATTGACGACCATGCCGCTTTCGAACTTCTTGACCTGGCGCACTTCCTCGGCCTGCTCGGAGGGCGAGAAATTGCGGTGGACGACGCCGATGCCGCCGGCCTGCGCCATGGCGATGGCGAGCCGCGAATCCGTCACCGTGTCCATCGCGGCAGACAGGATCGGGATATTGAGATCGATGTCACGCGCAATCCGGGTGGAGACGTCCGTCTGGCCGGGCATCACATTGGAGTGACCGGGCTGAAGCAGCACGTCGTCAAAGGTAAGCGCGATCGCGCCGGTTGCCGATTCGATGATTTTGGCCATTGCCGTTCCTTGCCCGCGGGAAACTGGATTGGCGCCGGCTCGTACCACGCCCGTTCCCGCTTGGGAAGCGCCGGGCAGCAACATTCAGGCTGCGAGCACCATGGTCCAGTAGCGCCGGGCCGCATCCGTCGGATCGGCGACATAAGCGAGGCCGAAGCGCGAAAAGCGCGGATCGAGCATATTGCGACGATGGCCCGGCGAATTCATCCACACCGACATGACGCGCGCCGTGTCGAACCGGCCACGCGCGAGATTTTCCGCCGCCGCGCCGTTGGTCGTCACGCCACCCATGCGGGCGGCGAAGTCCCTGCCGCGACCCGTATCGTGCGTCATTTTCCCGTTTCGGGCCATATGGGCCGCCTGCTCGAGCGCCGCCGTTTCAAGTTCGCTGTCCGCCCGGATCGCTCCAAGCGCGTTGAAGCGGCGAATTTCGGCAAAGGCAGGCGCTGCATCCCGCGTCATGCGCGCACCGTCGCCGACGGGCCGCAATGTCCCGCAACCGGCAAGAGTGCCAAGAAGAAGTGTTGCGCCTCCTCCAAGAAGAAGGAAGCGGCGGTCGATCGTCTTGTCTTTCATGCTGGCCCCTGGAAGCTGGAATCACGCGGGTTTCATCCAGCCTCAATAGGGCAAAGTGTGGACGGCGACGCAATTGCCTCAAACGTCGAACTGGTAGCTCGCCGGCACGAAGCGATAGCCTTGATCGACGGTCTCGATGAAACCCACGCCTGGGAACGGCATGTGATAGCCGATGAAGGGTATGCGGTCCGTCGCGATCATGTCGAAGACACGCCGACGCGTCGCGGTCGCCGCTTCCTTGTCCATGTCGTACTGGACGTGCCAGTCCGGGCGCTGCAGGGAGGCGACGAAGTGGTTCGCCGTGTCCGCCGTCAGCATCAGCCGCCTGTCGCCGCTCTCGATATGATAGATCATATGGCCCGGCGAATGGCCGAATGCGGCCATCGCCGTAACGCCGGAAACGACCTCGCCGCCGTCTTCGAGAAACGTCATGTTTTCGGCGAGCGGCACGACCCTGGTCTGCACCGCCTGCGCGGCATCCGCTGTCTGCCCCTCGGCGCGCTCCGGCGCGGTCCAGAAATCGTATTCGGTTTGCCCCGTCACGTAGCGCGCATTGGCGAAGGCCGGCGCGTCGCCTTCCATCAGGCCGCCGATATGATCGCCATGGAAATGGGTGAGAACGACGATATCGATATCGTCGGGTGCATAGCCCGCCGCCTGCATCCGTTCGCTCAACTGGCCCATACCGTTTGCTCGGCCGCCCTCGCCCATGCCGGTATCGAACAGAATCCGCTCGGCGCCCGTATCGACGATCACCGGCGTAAAGCCGTTCACGAACCTGTTCCTCGGAAGAAAATTCTCTTCCATCAGATCCTCGACCGCGCCTGCTTCCTGATCCTGCCCGAAGATCGGATGCGGCCCGTCCATCGCCCGCATGCCGTCGAGAATGCTCGTAATCCGGAATTCACCGATTGCGAAGGAATGAAAGCCGGGATTACTGGCCCCATCGGCATTCGCCGTCTGGGCATGCGCAGCCCGCGTCATCAATTGCGGTGTTGCAAGTGCCATAGCTCCTCCTCCTGCGAGCTTGAACATCGTTCTGCGGTCGGTTTGCCACGACATTTCCCATCTCCTCTTGAATATGATCGGTCGGAAAGATGGACCAGTGAAGCGGCGAAGCAAACGATCTCACACGTTAGTGAAGCTCGCACGATACGGTTCACACGTGCAATTGTCGCTTTCAGCCTGTCCGTGCTAGAGGGCACGCCATGCCCGCTCGACACCATTGCCTTTACGGAAATTCAGCTTGAACCGCACGATTCCGCTCATTCTGGCGGTCGCGCTGTTCATGGAGCAGATGGACTCGACCGTTATTGCAACGTCGCTTCCAGCGATCGCGGCAGATATCGGCACAAGTCCGATCACGTTGAAGCTGGCGCTGACCTCCTATTTCGTTTCGCTTGCCATTTTCATTCCCGTTTCCGGCTGGATGGCCGATCGCTTCGGCGCAAAGCGCGTTTTTCGTATCGCCATCGGTGTGTTCGTCGTCGGCTCGATCCTTTGCGCCATGTCCAATTCGCTGGGTGCGTTCGTGCTGTCACGCTTCCTGCAGGGCATGGGCGGAGCGATGATGACGCCCGTAGGACGCCTTCTCCTGGTTCGCGCGACACGCCGCGACCAGCTCGTCTCGGCAATGGCGTGGCTGACGGTGCCCGCCCTGATCGGCCCGCTCGTTGGGCCACCCCTCGGCGGCTTCATCACGACCTATGTAAGCTGGCACTGGATTTTCCTGATCAACGTGCCGATCGGCATTCTCGGCATCATCGTTTCGGGCCGCGTTCTGCCCGAAATGCCGGGCGGAATCGCCGCTCCCATCGACTGGCGCGGATTCGCGCTCGCGGCAATCGCGACAGCGGGCATCGTCTTCGGACTTTCCGTGGTGTCGCTGCCGGCACTCCCGCCCATGGTCGGCGTTTCGACGCTGGTGCTCGGTATCGTCGCAACGGTTCTCTACGTGCGCCACGCGCGCTCCACGCTGTCGCCGATCCTCGACCTGCGGCTATTCGACAATCAGGCGGCGCGTGTCGCCATCCTCTCCGGTTCCATCTTCCGTATCGGCATCGGCGCGACGCCCTTCCTGTTGCCGCTGATGTTCCAGCTCGCCTTCGGTCTGGACGCTTTCCAGTCCGGCATGCTTACCTTCGCGAGTGCCATCGGAGCGATCTCGCTTAAATTCGTGGCGACCACGGCGCTTCGTGCGCTCGGCTTTCGCACAGTTCTCATCATCGCGACCTTATGCGGAGCCACCCTGATCGGGGTAAACGGGCTTTTCACGCCGTCCACGCCCTATGCCGTCATCATCGGCACTTTGATCTTCGCCGGGTTCTTCCGCTCACTGTTCTTCACCTCGAACAACGCGCTCGTCTTTGCCGAAATCGATGACGCGCAGGCGAGCCAGGCGACGGCGATCGCCGCCGTCTCGCAGCAGATTTCGATTGCGCTCGGCGTTTCGGCCGCGGGCATGTTTCTGGAAGCCCATCATTTGTGGACCGGCGAGCCGATCGGGCTGGAAGCGTTCTCGTTCGCGTTCTTCGCCGTCGGCAGCCTTGCCGCGTTAGCCGTGCTGCCTATTCTCGGCCTGTCGAGGACGGCCGGCCGAACTGTGTCGGGACATGGACTGGCGAAAACGCCGAAGGATCAGGTATCTCCGCCCGAAACCTGATCTTCGCTTTCTGAATCAACGCGTCCCTTGAAGTCCTTGGCCAGAATGTAGAGTTCGACGGATTCGTCGCGCGAGGCCGGCGGCTTGATATGCTGCACCGTGCGGAAATTGCGCTTGAGAAGATCGAGCAGGCTGTTCTCGGTTCCGCCCTGAAACGTCTTCGCCAGAAAATGGCCGCCCGGCTTCAGAACCGACACGGCGAAGTCGGCTGCGACCTCGCATAGATGCATGGTGCGGATATGGTCCGTGCGACGATGCCCCGTCGTCGGCGCGGCCATATCGGAGATGACGAGGTCGGGTTCGCCGCCAAGCGCTTCCATCAGACGCGCGGGCGCTTCGTCGTCGAGAAAGTCCATCTCAAGAAGCGTCGCGCCAGGAATCATATCCACGGGCAGATAGTCGATGCCGACCACCGTCGGCGCATCGAGCGGCGACTTGATACGCGCGGCGGCAACCTGACACCAGCCGCCGGGCGCAGCCCCAAGATCGAGGATGCGCTGACCGGGCTTGAGCAATTTGTGCTTGTCGTCGATCTCGATCAGCTTGAACGCCGCGCGTGAACGGTAGCCCTCTGCCTTTGACCGATGCACATACGGATCGTTCAGATGGCGTTCGAGCCAGCGGCGCGACGAGTTCTTCAAGCCACGCTTTTTCTTCACGCGCGTCTTGAGCGCACGCGCCCCGGTCGTGCCGCTTCCGGGCTTGGCCGGCTTCTTCATACTGTCGGTCTCCGCTTGCGGGCACGCCGCCATACGCCGTCATCGGCCATCAGTTCGGAAAGCATCCCCTCGCGCAGGCCACGATCGGCAACACGCAGCCGGTTCGAGGGCCAGACGCGGCGGATCGCTTCGAGAATCGCGCAGCCGCCGAGCACCAGATCGGCGCGGTCCGCGCCGATGCAGGGATTGGCGACGCGCTTTTCGAATTCCCAGTCGAGCAAGGTGGCGATCATCGTGTCGACTTCGGCATTTTGAAGCCAAAGCCCATCGACGCGGCGTCGGTCGTACCGTTCGAGGCCAAGATGAATACCTGCAAGCGTCGTCACCGTGCCGGACGTGCCCAGAAGATGAAAGCCATCCTCGCTCAGGACGTGTGAGAGCCGGTCACGTCCCTCGAAACCCGTCAGCATGCCGGCGACGTCTTCCACCATCGCTTCGAATATTTCGCGCGTAACGTGCTGGCCGCCGAAGCGCTCGGAAAGCGAGACCACGCCTACGGGAAGCGACGTCCACGAGACGATGTGATTGGCCAGACGCGGCGTGCGGTGACGCGACAGGTCGATCAGCGCGATTTCGGACGAACCGCCGCCGATATCGAAAAGAACAACGCCCTTCGTTTCCCGCTCGACCAGCGAGCCGCAGCCGGAAACAGCCAGCCGCGCCTCCGTCTTGCGGTCGATGATTTCGAGCGCCAGCCCGGTCTCACGCTTGACCCGCGCGATGAACTCGGCCCCGTTCGCGGCCGACCGGCAAGCCTCCGTCGCGATCAGCCGTACGCGCTTCAGGCGTCTGTTGCGCAACTTGTCCGCACAGACCTTTAGCGCCTCGACGGCACGGTCCATCGCTCCATCGGACAGCCGACCAGACGCGGCCAAGCCTTCGCCCAGACGAACGATGCGCGAAAACGCGTCGATGACCCTGAACTGACCGTTGCGTCCCGGAATCGCGACGAGCAGGCGGCAATTGTTGGTTCCAAGATCCAGCGCGGCATAGACGCCCTGTTCGTGCCGCAACTCGCGGGCATGCGTCGGGCGACCTTGTGTTGGCGGTTGCGCGGAGCGCTCCGGCGGCGCAGGCTGTTGCTGCGCCGGATTTGGCACGGCACCATTATGCGCGGATTGGCTGGGTACGGCTCCATCACGCGCATAGACCTTTCGGCCGCGTTTGCGCTTGCGTCGCTTTCTTGATTTGCCGGTGTTTCCGGCCGCCGGATCATCCGACTTTCCGTCCAAAGGGGGCCGCGGCTGCGCACTCCGACCGTCCGAAGATGGTCGCGAATGCTTCTCGCCGGCGTTGCCGCGCGGCCCGCGTGCCCCATTCGACGGCTTGTCATCGCCGTGTTCGGGGTCTTTCACATCATGTCCTTCAGCGCCGCGCCAGGCACGATAAGCCCGGCTGCAGGCGCCCAGTTTTTCAAGTTGGACAAAGTGTAGCAGCCCTCCGGGCGATCACCAAGCCCACCAATCCGGAAGACCCGCCGTTAGTCGCCGCGGCGCGTTTGCTCCACGGCAGCGATCCCGCGCAAGCCTTCGCGGCTTCCCGTTGCCGCAACGGCGCGGAAGACCTGCTCCGCCTCGCTGACCCTGCCGAGATTCAAATAGGCATAGCCACGTAAAACAAGAAGATCGTTGCGCTCCGCCGCGATCTGCGCGCGCTGGTCGAGCGCGATCAGCGCTTCGTTGTAGCGCCGCCGCTCGAATGCTCCGAGCGCGCGTTCGGCCAGAATGCTCGACTGAAGCTCCGCGCCGCGCGCAGCGCTCATCGGTGCCGAAGCCGCCGCGATTGCCGCATCGTCGACGAGGCCGGCCCGCAGATAGGCAAGGCTCTTGCCATAGGCCGCATCGCGCCGCGACTGTTCGTCAGCGCTGGCGAGCGCCACGTCGAAAGCCTGCGCGGCTTCCAGCGGGCGATCCCGTTCCATGAGGCACCATCCGCGGCCGAGCGCCGTCGCAGGCGAAAGCGTGCGTGGATCGACGCTATCGCGGCACCCCACCTGCTGCCGTGCGGCGGGCGCAGCCGCGCGAGCGGTCGATTGCGGCGCTGCCGTGGTCCGACGGGCCTCTTGTTGCGGCTGGGGCCTTACAGGTTGCGCGGACGCGGTCACTGGGGCCGGTTCACCAGTATCGGCAGCCATCGGCGTGCCGACAGCCACGATACGTTCAGACCGACCTGTCCAGAGCCGACGAAGTTCTGCCACGCCCGCATCGTCGCCAAGTTGCAACCGTGTCAATGCGAGGCCGTAGGCCGCCGGCTCGTCATCCGGATCGAAGCCCAGCGCAGTCGTGAACCACTGGCCTGCCGTTTCGTGCTGACCGTAGGCGCGGGCATACCATCCAAGCTGCCGCGCGACCTCAACATCACGGGACGCCACGGCCTCGGCGACGATCCGCGAAAGGACCTGCGAGGACAGAGCGATACGCGGCTCCGTGCCGAGCAGGTTGGCCGCCGCCGCCAGATAGACCGCGCGGCGATCGTCGTTCTCGTCACGATAAGGGTAGATCGTGTCTTCAGCCTCGGCGAACTGGTCGCGTGCAACCAGCGCCAGGGCAAGACCTTCAGCCGCTTCGCCATTCGGCTCACGTTCCAGCGCCATGCGGAACCAGCGCTCCGCAGCCGCGCCGTCGTCGCGGCGAAGATAATACCAGCCCAGCAGCCGAGGATCGCTTCCGTCGGTCTCATCCTGCGCCAGCCGCTCGACACGGCGCAATATTTCGCTGCCAACCTGAAGTGTGGGCTCTTCACCCGCCCGTGCGAGGAGATCGCGAGCGCGCGAATCGCGAACGGTGGTAAACTCGCCCTGCCCGTCCTCGCCGGGGCGCTCCAGCGCGAGAAGTTCATCGACATATTCGTCCGAAAGAAGCGTGCTGGCATTTTGCATGGTCGCCAGCCGTTCCTGCGGATTGTCGCAGCTCGTCAGGACGTAGCGATAGGCGTCCCGCGCGCGCGGCTGGCGCTCCGTCATCGCGAAGGCTTCCGCGACACGCCACAGAACATCGACCTCAGAACAGGTCAAAAGGCTTGGATGCTCCGAGCCCAGCCGCACAACCATCTGATATTGATCGAGATCGGACGCGTTGATGAGGCGTTCGCGCGCCTCCGATAATTGCAGTCGGTCGAGAAGATCGGCCGGGGGTTGCCAATCGGGCTGTTCTGCCTGACGCCGTGATATCGCCTGACGCACCTCGCCCAGACGACCGTCGGCGTAAAGCCGCCACATCTCTTCCAACCGTTCGTCGACATTTTCGGGCACCGCAAGCGGATCGGCAGGCGGCGTCCAGTTTGGATAAAGAGCGCGTAGTCGTGCGATCTCGGCTTCGAGCCTCTGCGTGTCGCCGCGCTGCGCGAAATAGCGGATCGCCGATTCATCGACCTGCGGCAGCGGCTGAACAGGCGCTGCCTGCTGCTGCGCTTGTGCAACCACCGCGCCGCGTTCAGACTGCGGCTCGGGCTCGGCGAAAATCGCTGGTGCCTCGCTTTCCTCATGCGCTTCGAAAGGCTGCGTGGCCGGAATGGAGCCGGTCGTGGTTACGGCCTGCCGCGCGTCGTTCATTCGCCAGTTCTGTGCGCCCGCCGCGACGGCAAAGATCGCGACGCCGGTCGCAAAAACGATTGGTGCGGCACGCATTTTCATTGCAGGCACTCCGGCGCAGCTTCGCGCAGATACGCCAGCGAAAGAAGATGCAGCGTCGACGGATAGTAGACCGTGGGCTCGAAATTGCGCAGGTCGGGCGCAAGCGAAGTACGGTCGGCGATGCAATCGCCAAGGGCCGTGAGGATGCGATAACCGGCGTCGGTCAACGTGGCCGTCGGCTCGCCATTCGTCAGATCATGGAGAACAAGATTACCGTTCTCATCACGCATCGCAGCACCCAGTTCCAACGCCACCTCATCGTCCGCCATGCCGCCACGTATCATGTAAAAGGGGATTCGCAGCGCATTGTAACCGAATTCGGCCTTGAAGCCTTGTGCGGGGCGCGGAATGCCCGCAACCGAAAGCCATTCGGGCGGTAGCCGGCTGTCAGAAAAGCGCGCCTGCGCGATCAGATCGCGCCCGGTCTGCGAAAGCTCCTGCCAAGGCGCATCCGGCGCCAATCGCTCCAGAACCGGGAAGGCCTCGAAAATCCAGTAGGACTGGTTGACGACAGGACCGTCCGGTCGATCGGCCGCGCCGAATCCGTCGACCGCCGGCATCAAAAGCGTTCGACCCTGATAGCGCAGGATAGCGTGTTCGGCGATCGCTTCGGCCAGACCGGTCGCTGCATCGGTATATTGCGGCTCACCCCAGCGTTCGCCCGCACGCGCCAGCGCGTAGGCGATGAGGATATCGCCATCGGTCGCGTTGTTGATGTCGGTGACGTGCGGCGACGCGTCTGCTTCCCATTTCCAGGCAGCCAGACCGTCGTCGCGCAGGAGAAGTTCATCGCGCGTGAAGGCCCATATTCTGTCGAAATCTGCGCGATTGTCGGCCATCTCGGCGAGCAGAAGGCCATACCCCTGCCCTTCGCTATGGCTGATGCCGGCATTCGCGTCGTCCATGATCCGACCTTCGGTCGTGACGAAGCGGCTCGTATAGAGCTGCCATTCGGCATCGCTCACAAGGGCTCGATCCTGCTGCGCCATAGCCGGCCCGATCAATAAAGCGGACAAAAGAAGGAGAATGGACCAAAGATTCGTCATCCGCGACGCCCCAATCTGGACAGAAGCGCCGACGTGGTGACACCGAGAAACCCGCAGGCCAGGATAAGAATTGCCGAATAGGACAAGATGTTGCTCGACAGCCAGTTCGCCACGATCAAACGATAGTTTCTCGCCGATGGCGGCACGGTCTGGACGAATCTCTCGCGACTGGCTTCGCTGGCGCGGATGCTGCCGTCGCTGGCGAATGTCGTCACATGTGCTTCAAGTTGCTGCCAGGCGCCATAGCTGACTACCGCTTGCGCTGCCGTCGCAAGCTGCGCTTCCTGCGGAGCGGTGATGACGGTCCATGTCCCGACCCCGGTCGGTGATGCAGACTGCGCGATGATCAGTGCGTCGTCGGGACCGGGTGCATAGGGTTGCTCGTCTTGCGGAAGGAAGCGCAGCATGTCGACGGTGATGTCGAACGTGTCCTGCAGCCAATCTCTCAGATTGCCGGCGAGCCGAGAAAAAAAGCCGCCATCCACCTGCGTTCGCCACGTGTCCATATCGATGCGGTCGCCGGAGGCCACGGCCGCGCCGCCATTTATGGTCGCGCTCGGTGCCCATGCCGCTGCCGCAGCCTCGCTGATGCCGACCTGGGCAAGGACGGTCGCATCCAGTCCCGCAGGCGTTCCGAAGAATATGGCGTCGCGATCGCGCGCTTCGGAAGGAGAGGTGACGACCCTCAGCGGAATGATCCGGCTCGAGGAAATCGCGATCCGGCCGAGAACGCTCGCGGCCGCCGACAAGGTTCCCATATTGCCACGCCCCATGACCACGGGGATCGGCTCATTGTTCAGGATATAGGGGTAGCCGGTGCCGGAGGTCGCGGCCAGATTGGGAATCTGCGCGATACGTGCGAAATTCGGCAGTGAAAAGCGAGACGTGTCGAACAGCGCGAAGCGCGGCGTCTCGTCGGTCGCGGCACCGGGAGCACAGGCTTCGTCCGCATCCGTCAGAAGATCCGCCTCGAAGACGACTTCGTTCACGCCGGGCCGGAAATGGCGCATCGTCACCTTGATCGGGAACTGACGAAGCACCCGTCCGCCACGCGTCGTGATCGGCATCGACGTCGCGATGTTGCCGTTCACGTAGATGTTGATCAGGCTGCCGGGTTTCACGTTGTCGGTGTAGGCGGCATCCAGAAGAATACGCGCTTCGCCGTATGACTGGGCGTAAAAGTCTGCTGGCACCGCAAACTGGAACCGGCGAATGTAGCGGCGACCCGAAAACTGTTCCGACGACATTCCGAGATCGGCGAATGTGATGTCGCGGCCTTCATACAGCATGGGCGCGTTCGGCAGGCTCCACGCTTCAGTATTGAGCGCCGCGCGCATGGCAAAGGACGATGGTCCCACATGCGTCGCCAATTGCTCCATAGCGCCCAACCAACCGGAGCGATCCTCTCCCGACAAAATGAGAGCGGGCGCTGCAATATCATCCAGACGCGTGAACGAAACAGGTGCAGCGGTGGCGTTTGTACCCTCGCCGACAATCCGAACGACCTCGTCATTCGTGCCGGCGACGACGATAAGGTTCGCATCGGCGGTCAGTTCGTCGGTCAGAGCACTCGCAACTTCGAAGCGCGGGCTTGGAAAATTCGTCAAAAGCGCGATGGCCTGCGCCAGCCGAAGCGTTTCCGACGCGACGTCTCCGGTCGCCAAAGCGGGCACGACGAGCACGATCTTCGCCTGGCCGTCGCTATCGCCCGGGATCGTCTTCAAATCGGCGATCTGCCATTGCGAGACATCGTTCGGCGTATCGAGCGTAAGGTAAGTTTGCGACGCGTCGAGCTCGGTCCACAATTCGTATGTCGACGAGATCGAGCAATCGGTCCGGTGGCGTTGGGAAGACAGGATCGAGACTTCATTGCGGCCGGGCTGAAGCAGGCCTGCGGGCAGATCGGCGGTCAGTTCCTTGATGCCGGTGGGCGACGATATGCTTTCGCCAGCCACGCGCACGCCGTTGATGTCGATGGCCAGCCGCGAGGCTTCCGGGGCGACAACGATGGCGCTTTGATAGCCGAGCCTCAGATTTGCTGGCGCATCGGCCTGCGCATCCGTCAGATAAAACGCGAATCGGTGCGCATCGTTCTCGCCGTCGAGCCGCATGATCGACGAGGGCAGCAGATTACGCCGAAACGCGGCGCCTTCCTGCTGCAAAGCCGGAGGCGCCGTGTAAGCGTCATCGGCCGTATCCTCATCCGGTTCGGGTTGGGTGTCCGGTTGCGCAGGCGCAGGTGAAACGGCCGGCGGTTGCTGCCGTGGCCGTTCTTCCAGCGGTCTTTCAGGAGACATATCGAAAGGTTGCGGCTGGGAAATCGAACTCGTCGAAAGCGCCAGCAAGGCACAAAATGTCAGGGGCAGCCGCATCATTGCCGTTGCTCCCGCCCGCCGGGCTGGCCGCCGAACAGATAGACCAGCCCCCGGAACGTCTGGAATATCGCAAGCTGGAAGAACCAGATCGTTCCGAAAAGGACGCCCGGATTCTTGCGCCGTCCGACCTGAAAACCACTCCACTGCTTGGCATCGGCAAAGACGAGATCGGCAACGAGGCGATGATGCATCGGTTCCTGGCGATCATAGGAACACCCGACATTGATGCCATTGCCTTCGCGGTCACTGTTTCGGACGATGACCGGCAACTCACAGGGCACGTCCGACCAATGGGGTTTGAACCGAAGAGCCGTCGTCGCGCCGACCTCGAACGCCGCCGAAGTGGCATTGACCTTCACGCGGGCGCCGTTGACCGACACATCCTCGATCGATCCGGGCACCCAGTCATCGCCGATCCTGAACTCGCAACGCCGCGAGATGCGGATGCGGCGCGTCGCAGCGCGCTCGCGGCGCTCTGAAACGACGCCGAGCGCGCAACCCGCCAGAACGAGGTTGAGAAGGTTCCAGCCGCCGACGACCAGCGTGACATCGGCCTTATAAGGTTCGGCATAGATTTTCCATGCCGATGCAATCACACCGATCAAAAGCACGCCAAAAATGACGAAGAACGGACGCGAAAGCTCGGACAATCGACTCTTGGTGATCTGTTCGTCCTTCGCGGTCACCTTGAACGTCGGCTTGCGTGGATTGAGCGCCACGGAAATGACGGCGGGCAGAAGATGCACGGTCTGGATGTATTCGTAGAGTTCGGAAATCCACGGCCAGCGGAACGAGCCGTAGAGGTAGTTCTGCATCATCAAATTCACGAGCATGTAGCTCAGCGTATAGGCCAGAAACTCACCGCCCGATGCCGTGAAAATCTGAAGATCGAAGAAGATGTAGAAGAGCGGCGCGAACAAGAAGATCGTGCGCGGAAACGGAAACAGCCAGAACAGTGTCGACGACATGTAGCAAAGGCGCTGCGGCAGCGAGAGGCCACGCTTCAAAAGCGGAAAGCGGAAGCGCAGAATCTGCATCATGCCCTGCGCCCAGCGCGAACGCTGGCCGATGAACGAGGCGAAGGTGGCCGGCTGCAAGCCTGCGATCAGCGGCTTGTCGACATAGATCGAGTTCCAGCCGCGCGAATGAAGCTCGATTGCGGTCTCGCAATCCTCGGTGATCGAGACACCGCTGAATCCGTCAGCCTCCAGCAGCGCTTCACGGCGCAAAACCGCCGCAGAGCCGCAGAAGAATGCGCCGTTCCACTTGTCCAATCCGCGCTGGATGATGCCGTAGAACATCTCGTTTTCGGACGGCATCTTCTCGAAGGTCCGCAAATTCTTTTCGAGCGGATCAGGGTTTAGAAAGAAGTGCGGCGTCTGGACGAGGAACAGACGGTGATCCTCGGCGAAATAGCCGACCGTCTCTTTCAGGAAGCTGCGCGTCGGCGCGTGGTCGGCGTCGAAGACGACGACGAGTTCACCGGTGGAATGCGCAAGACCGTTGTTGAGATTGCCGGCCTTGGCGTGTTCGTTCCTTTCGCGCGTCAGGTAGCGCACGCCCAGATCCGTGCAAAGCTTTTGCAGTTCGCGATAGCGCATCTCGGCTGCCTGCGCGTCGACCACATTGTCCGCGTTGCGCTTTTGCACCGTGCCGCCATCGTCGAGCAGCCACACGTTCAATCTGTCGGGGGGATAGTCCATCGCAATCGCCGCCGATATCGTATCGGCGAGCAGCGCGGCATCCTCGTTATAGGTTGGAATGAAAACGTCCACGGTCGGCATGTTCTGCGTCTCGGCGACCTCGGCGGGGCGCGACGGCAGTGGTTTTGCGACGATGAACAGGCTGAGAAACAGCATGAACACGCTGTACATCTCAGCGAGATACAAAAGCAGGCCGGGGATGAAGTTTTCGAGCTGCGTAGCCGGCGGCAACGTGCTGGTCGTGCGCCAGTAGACGTAGCGCATGACGATCGCCGTACCGAGCGCCAGCGCGATCAGCCGCCACGTGCTCGATGACGCAAAGGTCTTCAAGACGATCATCACGCCGAGAATAATCGTCCCTGCGATCAAATGTGTCTGCAAATTGATGGGCAGGGATACGATCGCGAGAACGCATATCCCCATCGTGAACCAGACCAAGACAGATACGAACTTCGCCATTTCGTATTCAGCGCCCAATACCGTTCATTGACACTGCACCCCCGCCAACGGCCAACCTAGCCGAAACGGCAGGGTTAAAGATTAAGCGGCTTTGAAACCGGCGGATGTAACTAACCATCCGTAAATTTCGAACCGGTTCGATCCTTGCTTCTTTCATGGCTGCGTCGGAGGCGGCGCAGGCACCGCAGGAGCGGCGACAGGGTTCGCGGTCGACGCACCCGGCGGCGGCGGAACGAGCGGAGCATCGCCCGCCACCGTTGGCGCCGGAACAGCCGGACTGGAAGCCGCAGGCTGGACCGCAGGCATCGTCTGTGAAGCCCGCATTCCATCGCTTGTCGATACCGCCCTTCGTGCCGGTCGCAGAATCAGGGGTTCGGGCTCGGCCGGTGCGACCGTCTCGTTCCACGACGCGCCGACAGGAAATATCTGCGTTCCGACCGCACCCAACCGGGGATCGGGCGATGCCGCCGCGCCGAACGGGTTCCAGCCGTCCGCCGCAAAGCCGCCTGTGATTGTATAGCCGTACATGACCGCCAAAAGCTGCTGCTCGCTGGCCCCGGCCTGACACAGTCGCAACCGCGTCTGGATCGTGCCGCGTTGCCCGAACGGCGCGGCACGCTCCGCGCCCCGGATACGCTGCCATGCATAAAGGCAAAGATCGCGGCCCGACCGGCCCATCGCATAGCCAAACGGCCCATAGCTGTTTTGGGCATAGAGCGGCGAAACCTGCATCGCCACGCCCGGGAATGCCGTACGCATCTCGCGGCGAATGACGCCTTCCGTTGGTGGCAGGTTTGACAAGTCCGTCTGGCCCGCCTCGTTGCCGACAGAGCCGAAAAGCTGAACGCGCAAGGTGTTTTGGCCCGGAACCGACGCATTCGCGCCAAGAACCACGTCCTGCTGGATCGCATTGGCGTAACGTCGTTCGACGACGTCGACAATGGTTGGACCACCCGGCGGCGGCACGGCCATCGCGCCTGCCGGCCCGGTGCGTTCGGACATGCTCGAACGCTGGAGATCGGTCGGCGACGCGCACGCGGCCAGAGCAAGCCCCGTTCCTGCCAGACAAAGCAGATGCCAGAAATTGAAAGACGTCCGCAATCTATCGTCCCCAGTCAACGTGAACCCTCGAATCACGCGCGACTACAGTGCGCGATCGATTTGCGAGGCACAACCGGGATGTTTAATGACAATAGACGCCGACGGCTGACCGTTGCGATACGGACTCAGTGCGATCAAAGCGGTGGCCCGATTTAACGATCGAGCCGCCGGAACCGATCAGTCGATATCGGCGATGGGCTCGCCCGACGATCCTTCGATCTTGTGGGCGAGAGCTGCTTCCATGAACTCGTCGAGCCCTCCGTCGAGCACGTCCTGCGGCGACGTGCTTTCGGTGCCGGTGCGAAGGTCCTTCACGAGTTGATAGGGCTGAAGCACATAGGAGCGGATCTGGTGTCCCCAGCCGATCTCCGTCTTCGAGGCTTCAGTGGCGCTCGCCGCTTCCTCGCGCTTTTTCAGCTCGGCCTCGTAGAGACGCGCGCGCAGCATGTCCCACGCTTTGGCGCGGTTCTTGTGCTGGGAACGCTCCTGCTGGCAGGCAACGACGATGCCGGTCGCGATATGAGTGATGCGGACCGCTGAATCCGTCGTGTTGACGTGCTGACCGCCCGCACCCGAAGCACGATAGGTGTCGATGCGCACGTCGGATTCCGACACGTCGATCTCGATCGAATCGTCGATGACGGGATAGACCCACACGCTGGCGAACGAGGTATGGCGGCGCGCATTCGAATCGTATGGCGAAATACGCACGAGACGGTGAACGCCGGATTCGGTTTTCAGCCAGCCATAAGCTTTCTCGCCCTTGACGAGGATCGTCGCGGACTTGATGCCCGCCTCTTCGCCGTCATGGACTTCCAGCACTTCGACCTTCATGCCGCGTCGTTCCGCCCAGCGCGTATACATGCGCAGAAGCATCGAGGCCCAGTCCTGGCTTTCGGTGCCGCCCGCGCCGGCATGGACTTCCAGATAGGTATCGTTGCCATCGGCCTCGCCCGACAGGAGCGTATCGACCTGGCGCGCGGCAACCTCACCGCGCATCGACCGGATCGCGGCCTCTGCGTCGCGCACGACTTCCTGGTCGCCCTCTTCCTCGCCAAGCTCGATCAGGCCGATATTGTCGTCGAGCGCCTGTGTGATCCCGCGGACGGCCGTGATCCCGTCTTCGAGCGACTGGCGCTCGCGCATCAGCTTTTGCGCCTCCTGCGGATCGTTCCACAGATCGGCGTCTTCGGCACGATTGTTCAGGTAATCAAGTCGCTTTACAGCCTGATCCCAGTCAAAGATGCCTCCTCAGCAGGGTTATGCCCTGCCTGATTTCGTCGATGAGATTTTCCGTCTCGGCGCGCATGGAGCTTCGCCTTTCTGTCAGATGGGTGGGAAATCGGCGCGGAACATAGGAGGGGCGTGCCGGCCTGTAAAGCCGGCACGGTCCGCGTGCAGGCGACGGTCAGTAAAGTCCGCCGCCGGAGCCGGAAATGAGGGCTTCGCTCGCCTGCGGCGAGATTTCGCGCGCACGTTCGGCGGTCGCTCCGTCCATGCCGATGACCCAGTAGCTGTCGGCCGGGCCGGTGCCGGGCTTGAACGCTTCCATGATCGTGCCGCCTTCGCCCTGACGGGCGCGCATGCCCGTCTGGCGGTTGATGGCGATCTGCTGCATGCCTTCAGGCACGCGGAAAGCGACAGGGGTCTTGTCCTTCAGCGCCTCGGCCATGAACTCCTTGAAGATCGGCGCGGCAAGACCGCCGCCCGTCGCGCCGGAACCGAGCGAGCGCGGCTGGTCGTATCCGACGTAAAGGCCGACGACGAGATCGGGCGTATAACCGACGAACCAGACGTCGCGCGCATCGTTGGTCGTGCCTGTCTTGCCCGCGATCGGGTGGCCGAGTTCGGCAAGCGTCGTGGCGGTGCCGCGCTGAACGACGCCCTCCATCATCGACGTGATCTGGTAGGCCGTCATGGGGTCGAGAACCTGATCGCGCTCGTCGATGAGTTCCGGCTCGGACTGGCTTTCCCATGTCGCGGCGTTACAACCATGGCAAACGCGCTGGTCGTGCTTGAACACGGTCTTGCCGTAGCGGTCCTGAATACGGTCGACCAGCGAAGGCTGAATATAGCGCCCGCCATTGGCCATCACGGCATAGGCCGAGACCATGCGCATGACGGTCGTCTCGCCCGAACCGAGCGACATGGCCAGAACCGGCAACATCTTGTCGTAGACGCCGAAGCGCTCGGCATATTCGGCGACGATGTCCATGCCCATATCGTTGGCAAGGCGCACCGTCATCAGATTGCGAGAGCGCTCGATTCCCATGCGAAGCGTCGACGGACCGGCGAAATCGCCGCCGTAATTGCGCGGTTCCCAGACATCGTTTCCGACGCGGATCGAGATCGGCGCGTCGTCGACGACCGACGCTGGCGTGTAGCCATTGTCGAGTGCCGCCGCGTAAAGGATCGGCTTGAAGGACGAGCCGGGCTGGCGCATCGCCTGCGTGGCGCGGTTGAATTCGGATTGCGCAAAGGAAAAGCCGCCGACCATGGCAAGAACGCGGCCAGTCTGCGGGTCCATCGCGACCATGCCGCCTGACACCTGCGGCACCTGACGCAGCATCCAGCCGCCATCGGGCTTTTCTTCGACATAGACGACGTCGCCCGCCTGCAGGACCTCGCCGATCGAACCCGCGCGCACGCGCTGATCGTTGACCGTGTGGCGAAGTGCCCATTCCATGTCGGAGACGCTGAGCGTTGCCGTTTCGCGATCCTCAACGAGTTCGCCCGACGCCTGACGGGCAGGCTGGAGACCGACCGAGACATCGCTGCCGGACGTTTCCAGCACGACTGCCAGCCGCCACTCGGGAACGTCGGACAGAGCACGCACCTGACCGAGCGCCGCACCCCAGTCGTCGCCAAGCTCGATTTCCTCGACAGGGCCACGGAAGCCACGCAGCGTGTCATAGCGGATCAGGCCGTGCTGCAACGATTTGCGCGCCAGAAGCTGCGTCTGCGGATCGAGCGTCGTGCGCACCGAAAGCCCGCCGGCGTAAAGCGCGTCCTCGCCGTAGCGCGCGATCATCTCGCGGCGCACATCCTCGGTGAAGTACTCGCCGGCCATCATGTAGGTGCCGCCACGGCGCGCATTGACGCCGAGGTCCTCGGCTTTGGCACGCGCGCCTTCTTCCGGCTCCACGAAGCCGTTTGCGACCATCTGGTCGATGACCCAGTTGCGGCGGTCCAGCGCACGCTGCGTGTGCCGGAACGGATGGTAGTTCGACGGCCCGCGCGGAAGCGCCGCGAGATAAGCCATTTCCGAAACGGTCAGTTCATTGACCGCCTTGTCGAAATAGACGAGCGCGGCGGCAGCGATGCCGTAGGCGCCTCGCCCCGGAAAAACGAAGCCGAAATAGATTTCGTTGAGATAGAGTTCGAGTATGCGGTCCTTCGAATAGGCCTGCTCGATGCGGAAGGACAGGATCATCTCCCGCACCTTGCGCTCATAGGTCTGCTCGGAATCCAGAAGGAAATTCTTTGCGACCTGCTGCGTGATCGTCGAGCCGCCCTGCATGCTGCCGGTACGCACATTGGTGACGAGCGCGCGGACGATGCCGACCACGTCGATACCGGGATGCTGGTAGAAATTCTTGTCTTCGGCCGACAGGAACGCCGCCTTGACGCGGTCGGGGATCGCCTGGATGGGCAGATAAAGACGCTGTTCTCGCGCAAATTCGGCCATCAGCGCACCGTCGGAGGCATGGACGCGCGTCGTCACCGGCGGCTCGTAGCGGGCCAGCACCTCGTAATCGGGCAAGTCCCTGGAGACCGTCCCGATATAGGCGGCGACGCCGACGGCAACCACCAGCGCCAGCATCACGCCGATGCCGAAAAAATACCCGATGAGACGAATCATGCCCGCTCCAGTCTGTCGTTCGATACGGCCGCGCTTGGATAGCCTGCCCGCTGCCGGCCGTTTCGCAAGACGCTACGTGTCGTGCGCTTGTGGGCAAATTGCGGCACCGAAAGCAAGTGCCTACATATAGGGAGGATTAATCGCCAGCCTGTTGCCGTCAAGCCACGATCATTTGAGCGCCGTCCCTGGCCCCTAATCCATCGCGCCGGAGCGCCCTTCGGCAAAAAGGCCGACCGCTTCAACGATAGCCGACGTTGCCTGCGCGCGCCATTCGACATCGCGCAACTGCGCTTCGTCGGCCACGTTCGACAGATAACCGAGTTCGACAAGCACGGACGGCACGTCCGGCGCTTTCAAAACCTGAAAACCCGCGAAGCGGTGCGGATTCTTGATCATGGCGATTTCGGAGGACAGGCGATCGACAAGCGCGTTCGCAAAGCGCAACGAAAATCCGTCCGTTTCGCGCCGGACGAGATCGGCGAGAATGCCGGAAACCTCATCGCTTTCCTCGGTCGATCCGTAACCGGCGAGCTGATCGGCGAGATTTTCGCGAATCGCCTTTGCCGCAGATGCCGCGTCGGACGGTGTCTCGGAAACGGTGTAGACGGTCGCGCCGCGAACGTCGCGATGGCGAATCGCATCGGCATGGATCGAGATGAAAAGGTCTGCCTCGTGCCGCCGCGCGATCCTGACCCGCTCGTCGAGGCGCAGGAACCTGTCGCGATCGCGCGTCATATGGACCTCGTAATCGCCGAGGTCTTCCAGCGCCTTTTTCAGTTCCAGCCCGAAGGCAAGCGTGATCGTCTTTTCCAGAACACCGGAAACGCCACGAGCGCCGCTGTCGTTTCCGCCGTGACCGGGATCGATCACGATCGTGAAACGTGGCGCGGCAGGCGCCTCGCCGACGCTCGTTACCGCCGTTGTCGCGATCTGGTCTGCAAGGGCCGCCTCGAACTGCCGGTCGGAACCCGCCACCAGATCGACAACGACGCGATAACCCGCATCGTCCTCGTTCTTGAGAATATCGACGTTCTCGACCACGAAGGCTCCATCGGCCGTCACGATCATGCGCGATTTCGTGCCGCCGGCATGGGCGAAAGCGATATCCGTTATCAAGCCGCGCGGTTTGGCAGCAGCATCGTCGTGGAGGTATTCGACATTATCGAGCTCGATGACCAGCCGGTGCGGCGACCGCAAAAGGAACCAGCGCAAATCCGGGCTTTGAGAAACGTCCATGACAATGCGCGCACGAGACGCATCGCCCACGACGCGCAGCTCATCAACCTGAACTGGCGCGCCAAGGACGTTCGAGCCAAACGCCACGAGCAGGATGGCGCATGCGAATATGCGCGAAAAGACGGAAACCGGTCCTTTTAAGAATGATGGCATTTCGCACGTCCCGCTTCGGCGCAGTCGCTCGGCGACCGGGATCACCAACTCCTAGACGGACGTGGTTAACCAAACCTTTTCAAGTCGACGAACCTGTCTTCAAACGGTCATCCCCTGCTTTAGCAGCCACGAAAATAGTTTCGGAAATCAGGGTTGCCTTGAAGGCTGGCAAATCATAAAAGCAAATCAGGATTTATGCGGAATCCGTTGAAGGAAGCGCACTCGCGCAGGCTTTTAAGGAGCCATTCCTCCCGTGCCACGCATAAGTTCGGAAAGAATTCTTCGGCATGTCGGCTTTCAGCCCCGTGCCGTTTGGAAAACGGCAGGGAAACCCCATGCCGGCTCGCTACACGAGCAAATCGCAGCTGGTTCGGCGACCGCCGGGCCTTGGTTCAGAAAGGATCCGCAGGCTGTAGCATGGCTTTCGACACATTCAGGCCCATGACCGCATGTGACCGCGCCTCGACGGCAGCGGGTGGTCGGCCTCACGTGTTGCGCCAGCGGCCCCGGGTCCCCCTTTTATCCGGCATGCCATATCCGTCTTCGCGGCTCGGCGTATCAACGACCTCCCCCGGGACGGTGCGTGCCGGGGAGATTTTATCCCATGCCGAACAAAATGCTTATCGATGCCTCCCACCAGGAGGAGACGCGGGTCGTCGTCGTTCGCGGCAACCGCATTGAAGAATTCGATTTCGAATCCCAGGACAAGAAGCAGCTCAAAGGCAATATCTATCTGGCGCGCGTAACGCGGGTCGAGCCTTCGCTTCAGGCGGCCTTCGTCGAATATGGCGGTAACCGTCACGGCTTCCTGGCCTTCTCCGAAATCCATCCCGACTATTACCAGATTCCCGTCGCCGACCGGCAGGCGCTCCTGCGCGCCGAGGCGGAAGCCGCCGCGCACTCCGACGAAGAAGAGGACGATGAGGACGGCAACGGCCGGAACCGTCGCCGCCGACGCGGCGGAAAAGGGCGCGAGCGCGCCAGCCAGAAATCCGCGAGCCAGGATGAAGCCGTCGGGAACGGCGAAGCTAGCGAGGAAGACGCGCAAGGCTCCGACGCCATCGCCGAAAGCGTAGCCGCGGACGTCGTGTCCGAAGAAGGTCCCGTCACCGATCGCGACGACGAGCGTGGCACGAACGGCGACGAAGCCAATGGTGACGACGACCAGATCGAATCGGTCGGTGCGGAAGACGCCATCGAGGAAGCAGCCTCGCGCCGCCGTCCGGTTCGCAAGCACTATAAGATTCAGGAAGTCATCAAGCGCCGGCAGATCCTGCTCGTGCAGGTCGTCAAGGAAGAGCGCGGCAACAAGGGCGCGGCTCTCACGACGTATCTCTCGCTTGCCGGTCGCTATTCCGTCCTGATGCCGAATACGGCGCGCGGCGGCGGCATTTCGCGCAAGATTACGAACGCTGCCGACCGCAAGCGCCTGAAGTCGATCGTGGAAGACCTCAACGTGCCGGACGGCATGGGGGTTATCCTGCGCACGGCCGGCGAAAGCCGCTCAAAAGCCGAGATCAAGCGCGACTACGAATATCTGATGCGCATGTGGGAAAGTGTGCGCGGACTGACGCTCGAATCGACCGCGCCGACGCTGGTCTACGAGGAAGGCTCGCTGATCAAGCGATCGGTGCGCGACCTTTACAACAAGGATATCGACCAGATTCTCGTTGCGGGCGAGGACGGCTATCGCGAGGCCAAGGACTTCATGCGCATGCTGATGCCCAGCCATGCCAAGATGGTCCAGCCTTACCGCGAAAGCGTGCCGATCTTCGCGCGCAACGGGATCGAGGGGCAACTGGACAAGATGGTCCAACCGCAGGTGACGCTGAAATCCGGCGGCTATGTCATCATCAACCAGACCGAGGCGCTCGTCGCAATCGACGTCAATTCCGGTCGCTCGACACGCGAACATTCCATCGAAGACACCGCACTCCAGACCAATCTGGAAGCGGCCGAGGAAGTGGCCCGCCAGCTTCGCCTGCGCGATCTTGCTGGTCTGATCGTCATCGACTTCATCGACATGGAGGAGAACCGGAACAACCGGGCGGTCGAAAAGAAACTCAAGGAATGCCTCAAGAACGATCGCGCCCGCATCCAGGTCGGCCGCATCTCGCATTTCGGGCTTCTGGAAATGTCGCGCCAGCGCATCCGCGCATCGGTTCTCGATTCGACCATGCAGCCCTGCCCCCATTGCGGCGGCACGGGTCATGTGCGTTCCGAATCGTCGGTCGCCCTGCTCGTCGTGCGTGCCATCGAGGAATATCTGCTCAAGGATTCGCGCTGCCACATCACCGTGCGAACGCCCGCATCCACTGCGCTTTACGTGCTCAACCACAAGCGCGCGACGCTGGCCGATCTCGAGCGCCGTTTCGATCTGACCATCACCGTCGAGGCGGACGAGGAAGTCGGCGCGCAGCACTACGCGATTTCGCGCGGTGCCCAGATCGATCGGCCGGAAGGCTATCAGCCGCCTACGCTTCCCGTTTCCACGCCGACCGTGGACGATGAGGCGGAAGCGGCAAAGGACGAAGCTGCGGCAGCCGCCGCAGGCGCGTTCGAGGACGACGCGGAAGACGAGGCCGAGGACCAGAACCAGGAGCAAGACCGCGCCCAGCAGAACGGCGAGGCATCCGAGGAAAATGGCAATCGCAAACGCCGCCGTCGCCGCCGTCGCCGCGGCAAGGACCGTGATCAGCAGCCAAACGGTGAAACCGAGACCGTCGAGACCGCCGCAGGCGACCTTGACGACGAGGACGCTGTGGCTGGCGAAGGGGAGCAGCAGGCGTCGGACGATGACGGCGACGCCGCCCGCAAGAAGCGCCGTCGCGGCAAGCGCGGTGGCCGCCGCAATCGCCGCGAAGATGGCGAGCAATCGGCAGAGGCTGGTGAGGCGTCAGAACAGGTCGACGACGCGGCGATGAATGCTGTGGAAGCAGCTTTGCCTGAGCCGGTCGCCGCAACCGAAACAACGGACGCAGAAGCCGCTGAGGCAGCGGAAGCTCCGGTTGAGGAAGCCGTCAAGCCGAAGCGGGCTCGCGCGCCGCGCAAGAGCCGTGCCAAGGCTGCAACGGAGGACAAGGCGACATCCGAGACCGAGGCGACCGAAACGGCGGCGAGTGATCTCGGCGATGAAGACGCCAAGCCCGCGCCGAAGAAGCGTGCCACGCGCAAAAAGGCACCGGCCAAGACGAAAGCCGCCAAGGAGGACACGCCCGTCATTGCGGTCGAGCCTGAAAGCGCGGCGGCGGAAGCAGTCGTCGAAGGCCGCAGCGAAGAGGCGGTTCCCGCCGAACCTTCTCCCGCACCTGTACCTGCGCCCGCCGAGAAAATCGAGCGGCCCGAGCCGGCCAACGAGGCAGCGCTGGTCGAGGAAAAGCCGCGCCGTCAGGGTTGGTGGCAGCGAAAGGGCTTTTTCTGAGCCTGAACGAACTCAACAAAAAAGCCGGCTTTCGAGCCGGCTTTTTTATTCGATCTGTAAGCGCTTTATTTCAGCCAACCGGTCAACCGCGTGATGGCCTTGGCGATATCCCCGTTGCTGCCCGCATAGGAAAAGCGCATGTAGCGCGCGCCTTCGAACGGGTCGAAATCGCGGCCGGGTGTCGCCGCCACGCCGGCTTCCTCGAGCATGCGCGAGGCGAATTCCATGCTGTCGTTGGAATGCCGCGAGATATCGCAATAGGCGTAGAACGCGCCATCCATCGGTGCGGCAAGGGAAAAGCCCAGACGCGGCAACGCTTCGCCGAGCAGAGCGCGGTTTTCCAGATAGCGGCCCCGCACGACGTCCAGTTCATCGGTGGCGTCGAAAGCCTTGGCCGCGCCGATCTGCGACAGTTCCGGCGCGGAAATGTAAAGGCTTTGCTGGATACGCTCGACGGCACGCACGAGACGTTCGGGAACGACCATCCAGCCGATCCGCCAGCCGGTCATGCAATAGTATTTGGAGAAGGAATTGATGACCGTCACGTCGTCGTCGAAGCCGAGCGCCGTCACGTCGCCGGCAGTATAGGACAGGCGATGGTAGATTTCGTCGGAGATCGCCGCGATGCCCATCGCCCGGCTCGCCGCCAGCAGTTTTTGCAACTCGTCCGGCGGCGTGATCGCACCGGTCGGGTTTGCCGGGCTGGCGAAAAGCAGTCCTTTCAGGTGCTCGGTGCGATGCACCTCTTCAAGTCGCTTTGCCGTCAGGAACGCCTCGCCTTCGAGATCGATCTCGACAACGTCGATCCCCAGCGCTTTGAGGATGTTGCGATAGGCCGGATAGCCGGGAACGGTGATCGCCACCTTGTCACCCGGATCGAACATCGCAAGGAAGGCGAGGTTGAAACCAGCCGACGATCCGGTCGTCACCGCGATGCGCGCAACAGGAACGTCGACCCCATAATGCTCGCGATAGTGACGCGCGATCGCCTCGCGCAAATCGCGTCGGCCGAGCGCGTCGGTATAGCCTATCGCCCCGCCCGCAAGCGCGTCGGCGGCGGCCTGCCGCACGATGGCCGGTGCGGGATCTGACGGCTGGCCGACCGCCAGCGAAACGATGCTCCGACCGGCCGCGCGCAAGGCGTTGGCACGCGCAAGCACATCCATGGCGTGAAACGGCTCCACTTCGGAGCGGCGGGAGGCTGAAAACTGCGGCACGTCTGGTTGTCCTGAAACTGCAAGGGCCGCACAGATGCCCGATCGACCGGGGGATCACAAGTCCGCGCGGTTCCGGCGCCGGACTTTCCAACCCGCGCCCTCTGGATTAGGGATAGCCGGCACGACGCTTTTTCAGGGAATCGCCATGCTGGCCACTGCAGGACGCCTGTTGAAATCCGTGACCATCGGTCTGCTTGCGCTGCAGTTCGCCTTCGCGCCCCTTTCGACCGCGCACGCGCAGCGCGGCAGCATTCCCGTCGTGCGCGATGCGGAGATCGAGGCGCTGGTGCGCGAATATGCCGGCCCTATCCTCCAGGCGGCGGGCCTGTCGCGCTCGGGTATCGAGATCATCCTCGTCAACAGCAATTCCTTCAACGCCTTCGTCGCGGGCCGCCGCATCTTCATCCATACAGGCGCGCTGCTTGCGAGCGAGACGCCCAACGAGATCATCGGCGTCATCGCGCATGAGGCCGGCCATATCGCAGGTGGACATCAGCAGCGCCTGCGCCAGCAGATCGAAGCGGCGCAGACCATGGCGATCGTCGCCGGCCTTCTCGGCCTCGGCGCGGCCATCGGCGGCGCGACCAGCGGCGCAAGCGGGCTGGCGCAAGGCGGCATGGGCCTCGCGCTCGGCGGCAGCGAAATGGCGCGGCGCGGGCTACTCGCCTATCAGCGCAGCGAGGAGGCCACGGCGGACCGCTCTGCGATCACCTATCTCGAGCAGACCGGCCAGTCCGCGCGCGGAATGGTCCGCACCTTCGAGCGCATGGCAGGCACGCTCGCGCTTTCCGGCGCGCGCGTCGATCCCTACCAGATCAGCCACCCTTTGCCGCGCGAGCGTATCCAGAACATTCAGGAACTGGCGCAGGCCAGCCGCTTCTACAGCCGCGAAGATCCGCCGGCTCTCCAGCGCCGTCACGACATGATGCGCGCCAAGATCGCCGCCTATACGCAGGGACAAGCCACCACGTCGCGCCTTTTCCGCGACACGACCGGTATGCCCGCGCGCTACGGCGACGCCATCATCACCCATCTGTCCGGCTCACCGGCAGCCGCCCTGCAGAAGGTGGACGCGCTGATCGCCAGCGAGCCGAACAATCCGTACTTCCACGAGTTGCGCGGCGAGGTGCTGATTCGCGGCAACCGTCCGCAGGACGCCGTCACCGCCTTCCAGCGCGCAGCACGCCTCGACCCGGCCAATTCCGGCTTTATGCAGTTCGGTCTCGGACAGGCGCTGTTGGCGTCGGGCGGCGCGGACGCGCCCATGAAGGCCGTTGACGCCCTGACGCAGGGGCTTTCGCGCGCACCGGAATATGTGAGCGCCTATCGCTATCTCGCGCAGGCTTACGGCCAGATGGGCGAGATCGCCGAGGCAGAGCTTGCAACCGCCGAAGGACACTATTACGCGGGCAACTTCCGAGAAGCGCGGCAGTTCGCCGCCCGCGCGCAGTCACGGCTCCAGCCCGGTTCGCCTAGCTATGTGCGCGCGCAGGACATAATCAATCAGCGACCGCAGAATTGACGGTCCCCGAAAGGATGAAACGATGAACGCTCTGATCCCAGTCGCAGCCGGCGCGATCGTCGCGATCGGCGCAACCGTCGCGGGCTATATGGCCGGATCGACCCCCGCCACCGCGACGACCATGCCCCCGACCGCCGCCGCCGCCCCGGACCGTACCGCCGTCGAAGCGATCGTGCGCGACTATCTCGTAACCAACCCCGAGATCATGATCGAGGTGCAGCAGGCGCTCGAAACCCGGCAGATGGAAAGCCAGCGGCTCGTCCAGACCGAGATCATCCGGGAATCGGCCGACCGCATCTTCAATGCCCAGCATGACGGCATCATCGGCAATCCGGAAGGATCGGTGACGATCGTCGAGTTCTTCGACTACAATTGCGGCTACTGCAAGCGCGCGCTGCCCGACATGGAAGCGCTCGTCGCCGAGGATTCCGACCTGCGCTTCGTCCTCAAGGAATTTCCCATTCTCGGGCCGGATTCGCAGCGCGCTCACGTCGTTTCCGTGGCTTTCCACAATCTCTATCCGGAAAACTACGACGCGTTCCATCGCGACCTTCTCGCCAGCGAGGCGCGCGTGACCGAGGACGAAGCCGTTCTGGTCGCGATACGCCATGGCGCCGAGGAAGAAGCCCTGCGCCAGGAAATGCAGAACCCGGAGATCATTGCCGCTTTCCAGGAGACCTATGAGCTGGCCGACCAACTCTCGATCACCGGCACGCCGTCCTATGTCATCGGCAATGAGGTAGTGTTCGGCGCGATGGGTCGTGACGTTCTGGCGGAGAAAATCGCGCAGGCGCGCGAGGAAAATCCCTCCTAATCAAGTTTTCGACATCTTTGTCGCATGTTGAGGGTGTGCGTAGCGTCCGCAACCTTTGCGTTGCGGAACAAGGCGACTATAGAAGGTGCGCCGCGCAGGAAGCGCGGTGTGTGGAATTTTATTGATGCCGAAAACCATCCTCGTCCTCAATGGGCCGAACCTCAACATGCTCGGCAAGCGCGAGCCGGGCATCTACGGCGCGAAGACGCTAGCCGATATCGAAGCCGATTGCCGGGCGGAAGCAGGCAGGCTGACGCTCGAACTCGACTTTCGGCAGTCCAACCACGAGGGCGATCTCGTCACCTGGATTCAGGAAGCGCCGGACATGGCCGCCGGCCTGATCATCAACCCGGCAGGTTACGGTCACACATCGATCGCCATCCACGACGCGCTGCGTCTTTTATCCATCCCGATCGCCGAAGTTCATCTTTCGAACATCCATTCGCGCGAAGAATTCCGTCACAAGACCATGGTGGCCCCGGTCGCGACCGGCATGATCTGCGGCTTCGGCCCGATCGGCTACATCCTAGCAATCCAGGCACTTGCCGCCCGGTTTTGACCGGAGACAATAAAGAAGAAGGGCGAAATTAATGTCGACCAAGAAAGCCGGCGTAGACCAGCAACTTATCCGCGATCTGGCGGGCATCCTCAACGACACGAACCTTTCGGAAATCGAGGTCGAGCAGGACGATCTGCGCATCCGCGTGTCGCGCCAGACGGCCCCTGCCATGCAGGCCTATGCCCCGGCCCCGGCACCGTCATACGCCGCACCTGCCGCCGCTGAAGAGCGCGCTTCTTCGGCAAGCGCCGCCGACCAGTCCAGCAATGCTGTGCCCTCGCCCATGGTCGGCACGGCCTATCTCGCGCCCTCGCCCGGTGCACGCCCCTTCATCGAGATCGGACAGAACGTGAAGGAAGGCCAGACCCTCCTCATCATCGAGGCGATGAAGACCATGAACCAGATTCCCGCGCCGCGCTCTGGCAAGGTCACCGCGATCCTGTGCGAGGACGCGCAGCCGGTCGAATTCGGAGAGCCGCTGGTCGTGATCGAGTAGGAGCGACCATGTTTCAAAAAATCCTCATCGCCAATCGCGGCGAAATCGCGCTCCGCATCCTGCGCGCCGCCAAGGAACTCGGCATCCAGACCGTCGCGGTTCATTCGACCGCCGACGCGAACGCGATGCATGTGCGCCTTGCCGACGAGAGCGTGTGCATCGGCCCGCCCGCCTCGCGCGACAGCTATCTGAACATCCACCAGATCGTCGCCGCGTGCGAGATCACGGGCGCGGACGCGATCCATCCCGGCTATGGTTTCCTTTCGGAAAACGCCAAGTTCGCCGACATCCTCGCCGCCCACAACATCACCTTTATTGGACCTTCGGGCGACCATATCCGCGTGATGGGCGACAAGATCGAGGCCAAGCGGACGGCCAAGCGGCTCGGCATCCCGGTCGTCCCGGGTTCCGAAGGCGGCGTGACCGACGAAGACGAAGCCAAAACGATCTCGGCCGAGATCGGTTATCCGGTCATCATCAAGGCGTCGGCCGGCGGCGGCGGGCGCGGCATGAAGGTCGCGCGTTCGGAAGACGAACTGGCCATCGCGCTCGCAACGGCGCGCTCGGAAGCCGGTGCAGCTTTCGGCGACGACGCCGTCTATATCGAGAAATATCTCGAAAAGCCGCGTCACATCGAAGTCCAGATCCTCGGAGACGGGCGCGGCAACGCCGTCCACCTCGGCGAGCGTGACTGTTCGCTCCAGCGCCGGCACCAGAAGGTCTGGGAAGAGGCGACTTCTCCCGCGCTCAACGCTGCCGAACGCGCCAGGATCGGTGAAATCTGCGCTAATGCCGTTGCCGGGCTCGGCTATTCGGGCGCGGGCACGATCGAGTTCCTTTACGAGAACGGCGAGTTCTATTTCATCGAGATGAACACGCGCCTTCAGGTGGAACATCCGATCACCGAAGCCATTACGGGCATCGATCTGGTTCACGAGCAGATCCGCGTCGCCTCCGGCGGCGGTCTTTCGGTCACGCAGGACGATATCCGCTTCAACGGCCACGCAATCGAGTGCCGGATCAATGCCGAGGATGCGCGCACCTTCGTACCGTCACCCGGTACGGTGACGACGTTCCACCCGCCCGGCGGGCTTGGCGTACGCGTCGATTCGGCTGTCTATAACGGCTACAAGATCCCGCCCTACTACGACAGCCTGATCGGCAAGCTCATCGTGCATGGCCGCAATCGCGTGGAATGCATGATGCGCCTTCGCCGTGCGCTCGACGAATTCGTCGTCGACGGCATCAACACCACGCTGCCGCTGTTCCGCGATCTCGTCGACAACCCCGATATCGCCAATGGCGACTACGACATCCACTGGCTGGAAAAATATCTGGCCGCCAAGGACTGAACGGACGAAGGGCTGCGCTGAAAATGACCCGGCCCTTCGCTCCCGGCTTCGAAATTCCGACCGACCTTTTGCTGCGCGCCTATGCGGCGGGCGTCTTTCCAATGGCCGAAAGCGCCGACGACCCGGAAATCTTCTGGGTTCGACCGGAACTGCGCGGGATGATCCCGCTCGACGGCTTTCACGTTTCCCGCCGGCTGGCGCGAACCGTGCGCAGCGGCCTCTTCGACATCCGTTTCGACACAGATTTCGCCGGTGTGGTGTCGGGCTGCGGCGCGGCACGACCCGGCCGTCCGAACACCTGGATCAACCGGCCGATCCGCGAAGCCTATGCAAAGCTTTTCGAGATCGGTCACTGCCACACGGTCGAGGCGTGGCAGGGCGAAAAACTCGTCGGCGGCCTTTATGGCGTGACGCTCGGACGCGTCTTCTTCGGGGAAAGCATGTTCAGCTTCGCGCGCGACGCTTCGAAGGTTTGCCTCGTCGCTTTGGTAGAGCGGTTGCGCGAACGCGGCTTCGATCTTCTCGACACCCAGTTCACGACCGAGCATCTGAAAGGCTTCGGCGCGATCGACGTGCCGCGCCGCAAATATGAGACCATGCTGGAACGCGCGCTGGACGGCGAACCGGCCGCTTTCTAGCCGCCGGCGGTCTCCGGTGCGGGCACGTCGGACTGCGCCTTGCAGGATTTCAGCCACACGTCATAGACCGCATGCTCGACGGCGTTGAGGCCGGGGCTTTCGGCAAACATCCAGCCGGAGAAGATGCGCCTGATCTTGCGATCGAGCGTGATCTCGTCAACCTCGACGAAGCCGTCCGTGCGCGGCTCCTGCCCCTGTCCAGACGAATAGCACACGCGCGGCGTCACCTGCAGCGCGCCGAACTGCACGGTTTCGTCGACATAGACGTCGAAGGACGTGATTCGGCCGGTTATCTTGTCGATGCCGGAAAACTCGGCGACCGGATTGGCGACCCGCTCGATCGGCACTTCGGTCGGTGCTTCCTCCATCATCGGCGCGTCCTCGAAAGGTGCGTTCTCGACGGGCGCTTCCTCGAAGACGAAGCCGTCCGAGGGGGCTTCCTGCGAAGGCTCCTGATAGATGTACTCGTCGGACGGTGGCGGCTGCTGTGCGGGTTCTTCGTAGATATATTCGTCCGAAGGCGGCGGCTCGAACCACTGGAACTGGGCGAGTGCGACCGTCGAAACGCTCGCAAGCGCCGCGCCCGCGAATGCAATTGCCAGCGTCGATTTCATCTTGGCCAAGTCCCGCTCCGGTTGGTCAGCCCTTCCCGCCTAGCGGCAGATTGTGGCGAGAGCGTTGCAGGCGTCAACTGCCGGGCGTCCACGCATCGTAGTCGCCGGTAACGCGCGGGCGTTGTTCCTGCGTGGCGATCGAGCCTTTCGGGCGATAGGCGAACGACGTTCCGGTCAGGTTCGGTTCGTGCGGCTTTTGCCACTCGCGCGGCTGGTAATTGTCATCTTTGGGTGGCGTGTCGACGCGATGATGCATCCAGCCGTGCCAGCCGGGCGGGATCATGCTCGCCTCGGCGTAATTCTTATAGATCACCCAGCGGCGCGTGTTGCCTTCGGTATCGATGCCACCCTCGTAATAGAGGTTGCCGAACTCATCCTCGCCGACAGGCTTGCCGTGACGCCACGTATGGAAACGCGTGCCGAGCGTCTGGCCGTTCCACCAGGTGAAAAATTGCGTGAAGAAGGTTTTCATGGACATGCGCAAATCCGGAAACTGGGCGCTGAATTGTTGGACGTCTTATGGCTGGCCAAGCCGCCGATGACAAGCCTCATGCCCAGACGATCGGGCGCTCGTAAATGGCTGTGGGCATTTCACCTTGGGTTTCACCGACGCGCGCGAAGCCTTGAGCAAGATAGAACGCAACCGCCTTGTCGTTGCGCTCTTCGACTTCAAGCCGGATGCGCGTGGCCTCGGGAAAGCAGCCTTCAACCTCGTCGAGCAGCATGGAGCCGATGCCCCTGCCCTGATCCGCCGGCCGCACATAAAGCTGGCGCAGCTTGACCGTTTTGCCGTCCTCGATCGCCTCAGCGAATGCGACGGCACCGATGGCCGCGCCGTCATCGGCAACCAGAAATTCCGACATCGGCGCATCGAGACGCTTCTCGAGCGCGGCGATCGAATGCCACTCGTCGGTGATTTCCGTGACCCGTTCCGTGCCGTAGATCGGATCGTAGGTCGCGTGCCACGTCTCGACCAGAAGGTCCCGCACGGCTGAAAGATCGTTCTTCGACGCCGTGCGCACGAACATCATACGTGCGTCACTCAAGGCCGAGCCGCGCCTTGACGAGGTCGCTGACGGCCTGCGGGTTGGCCTTGCCGCCTGTCGCTTTCATGACCTGACCGACGAACCAGCCGGCCATTGTAGGCTTGGCCTTGGCCTGTTCGACCTTGTCCGGGTTCGCGTCGATCACCTCGTCGACGGCTTTTTCGATCGCGCCGGTATCGGTCACCTGCTTCATGCCGCGCTCTTCGACCAGCGCGCGGGGATCACCGCCCTCGTTCCAAACGATTTCGAACAAATCCTTGGCGATCTTGCCGGAAATGACGCCTTCCTTGATGAGGTCGACGACCGCGCCGAGCTGATCGGGGGCGACGGGCGATTCGTCGATATCCTTGCCGGCCTTGTTGAGCGCGCCAAGCAGATCGTTGATGACCCAGTTCGCCGCTGCCTTGCCGTCGCGCCCTTCGGCGACCTTTTCGTAATAATCGGCGATCGCCTTGTCGGAAACGAGGATCGACGCGTCATACGTCGAAAGCCCGAGGTTCTCGATCAGCCGCGAACGCTTGTCGTCCGGCAATTCCGGCAGATGCGCGGCGAGTGCGTCAACATAGGCCTGATCGAATTCGAGCGGGAGCAGGTCCGGGTCGGGGAAATAGCGGTAGTCGTGCGCTTCTTCCTTGGAGCGCATCGAGCGGGTCTCGCCCTTGCTGGCGTCGAAGAGACGCGTTTCCTGATCGATCTTGCCGCCGTCTTCCAGAATCGCGATCTGGCGGCGCGCTTCGGACTCGATGGCCTGACCGATGAAGCGGATCGAATTGACGTTCTTGATCTCGCAGCGCGTGCCGAATTCTCCGCCCGGACGGCGCACGGACACGTTGACGTCGGCGCGCAGCGAGCCCTCGTCCATGTTACCGTCGCAGGTTCCCAGATAACGCATGATCGTGCGCAGCTTGGTGACATAGGCCTTGGCCTCGTCGGCCGAGCGGATGTCCGGCTTGGAGACGATCTCCATCAAAGCCACGCCCGAACGGTTAAGATCGACATAGGACATGGTTGGATGCTGGTCGTGCATCGACTTGCCGGCGTCTTGCTCCAGGTGCAAGCGCTCTATGCCGACCTCGATCTCCTCGAACTCGCCCTTGCGGTCCGGCCCGACCTGAACCTGTACGACGCCCTCGCCGACGATAGGCTGTTTGAACTGCGAAATCTGGTAGCCCTGCGGCAGATCGGGATAGAAATAGTTCTTCCGGTCGAAGACCGAGCGATGGTTGATCTGCGCTTTTAGGCCGAGCCCGGTGCGGATCGCCTGTTTGACGCATTCCTCGTTGATGACGGGCAGCATGCCGGGCATGGCCGCGTCGACGAGGCTGACATTGGCGTTGGGCGCAGCCCCGAAGGTGGTCGACGCGCCGGAAAAGAGCTTCGATTCCGACGTCACCTGCGCATGGATTTCCATGCCGATGATGATTTCCCAGTCTCCGGTGGCACCCGAGACAAGGCGCTTGGGGTCGGGCGTGCGGGTATCGATGAGCGTCATGGGATGCCTGTCGCGATTGTCAAAACTGGCGCGCCACTCGCGCGCGGACCTTGCCGGTGTCGCTAGTCCAAACGAGGCCGGGTGGCAAGGGCACGGCGCTGATGCCATGGACAAACCAACTCCCCTTTCATATATCGGCGATGTCCTTCAAGGGAGCCTTTATGTCCACTTACAGTGAGTCCCGGTAAGGCCCTGACCTCTTATTGAGGCAGGGCAAAAGCTGAAACGACCGCGCCATCGCGATGGACGCGGCGATTTTCATTGGCTTTACGCCAGCTTTTCCGGACACACCTTATGGACATTTCCCGCGCCGAACAGCGCATTTTGCATCTGCTCGCTCAGGGCGGACGCATCGAAGTCGCAAAAACCGACAAGAAGATCGAAACTGTCAGTGCTTTCACATGCGAAGGCTGGCGCCTACCGGGCGTCGATCTCATCCTTTTTCGCAAGCTGAAACAGAAGGGAGCGATCGCTTCATCCAGCGGCGGCCCCTATCGCGTCACGCGGCGAGGCCTCGCACTGGTTCGATCCGAACTCAACAACCGATGAGGGCGAAGGCCGGGCGCAACGCGTCCGGCCGGCGCTTCATGCGGTCGCGATATATTGCTTGATTTCCTCGGCCTCGCGCTCGACATCTTCGATGCGCTGCTTGACCACGTCTCCAATGGAGATGATGCCGGCCAGTTTGCCGTCGCGCTCGACTGGCAGATGGCGGAACCGGGACTGCGTCATGATCTCCATGACCTGATTGACCGTGTGCCCTTCCTGACAGGTTTTAACCTTGGCGGTCATCGCGCTCGATACGAGATCTTCAAGCGCCGCCGCGCCGCTGACGCCGATCTGGCGCACGATGTCGCGTTCGGAGAGGATACCGGCGATCTTCCGGCCATCCGCCGTTACGACCACCGCACCGATGCGCTTTTCGCCGAGCAATCTTGCCGCTTCGGCAAGCGTGATATCGGGCGAAACCGTCAATACGTCGCGGCCCTTGGCGTCGAGAATGGCTTTTACGGTCATGGCGTCCTCCTTACACACATATCAGTATGGTGCGCCGGGAACGCCGCTTTTTCAAGAATGTCGGTAGGAGCGGTCGCGACGGTCGAACAGGGCAAGGCAGAAGAAGCCGGCAAGCAGCCCTCCGATATGGGCCTCCCAGGCGATCTGACCGACGCCGGGGGCGGCAAATCCAATGCCCATCGCCAGATTGATGACGAACCAGACCGCAAGGAACGTGAAGGTCGTGCGGTGACGAAGCACCACGCCGACCGGCAGAATCGGCCCGCGAAACGCTGGCTTGCCGGCAAAACGATCAATCTGGAACGCGAAGCGGGCTGCAGCGCCCATCATGCCCGAAATCGCGCCCGATGCACCGACGACCGGCGTCGGATCGCCCGAGTGCAAGACGTAGTGTAGGCCGACGGCTGCGGCGGATGTGAACGCCCAGAACGCCAGGAAACGGACCCAGCCGATACGATGCGCCAAGGGTGAGCCGAACGCCGCCAGCCAGACCATATTGACCACCAGATGCACGACGCCGCCATGCAGGAAAGCGTAGGTGACGGGGCTCACCCAGGCGTAGATGTCAATATCGTACTGGCCGGAATAGCGGATCGGGATGAACGCGAAGCGGACAAGAAGTTCGATATTTTGTGGATCGGTCAGAACCAGTTCGCGAACCGCATGGATACCAGCACACAACGCGATGAGCACTGTCACCACCACCGGAAGGTTGAAGACGGGCTCTCTCTTCGGCGGCGGGGTCTCGCGCCATTCCCGGTCATCTTGACGGTCGAGCGGGCTGGCCTCGTTCATCTCGTGATCTCGCGCATCAGACCGACATAGAGGCGGCACGCACCCTTCGCCAGTGCCCGCACAGAAAAAGACCGTCCGAACGCATTGCTTCGGACGGCCAGATCGAGCCCCTGTACTCCCCGTTTCGAGACTGGAGTGTCGAAACGCTTGCTTCCCGTATGCTTACGTTCACACGAAGCCGTATCCGCGGCAACGCAAACCATTCATTAACCTTAACGGCTCCGAGTCCCGTTAAGAACTCCTAACGGGGGTGGCACGCGGCCTGCATCCTTGTCCATGTGAAGGGCACTCGAAGATACGATTCGTGTCATTTCGATACGATTGGTACAGGAGCGTGAATGATGAGACTGCACGGCACGATCGCGATGTTCCGATATTGGAACATGCTGCGCGCCGGCCGCCCTGCCCCGTCGCGGGCGGAAATCGATCCGACGGCCATCCGTAAATGGCTGCCGGATATCTTCATTCTTGAGTTCGACGACGACAGGTCCGTTCAGTTCCGTCTGGCCGGAACGCGACTGTGTTCGATATTCGGAAAGGAACTGCGCCACACGCATTTTCGCGACCTGTGGAGCTTCGACGACCGGGTCACCGTCTCGGCGCTCGTCGAAGCGAGTCTGAACCAGCAGGCGACGATCGTAATGGACGTGCGTGCGGGCACAGGCGATGGGCATGAGGCGGATTTCGAATTGCTCCTGCTGCCGCTGCATGCCGGTCCCGGCCTGCCGCGTACGATCGGGTTGGTCACCACAGAAGAGCAGCCGTTCTGGCTCGGCTCGCATCCGGTGATGGACCTGCGTCTTCACGGTGCCCGTCTCGTCGACCCGGACGCCATCCCCATTCTAGACATCGGCGCGCGCACGCCAAGCCTGGCGCCCGATATGTTCGAGCCCGCAGATGAGCGCGGCGCACGACGCGTGCGCCACCTCGTCGTTCACGATGGCGGAAAATCGAAAGACGCGGACGACTGAATCCTCCGCGCCTGATTCTTCAGGACCTTAAAAGCCCAGTCCGCCGATGCAGACATATTTGGTGTCGAGATAATCCTCGATGCCCTGATGTCCGCCTTCACGGCCAAGACCGGATTCCTTGACGCCGCCAAAAGGCGCTTCGGGCGTGGTGATGATGCCTTCGTTGACACCCACCATGCCGTATTTTAGCCCCTCCATCACGCGGAAGGCGCGGCCGAGATCACCGGTGTAGAAGTAGCAGGCGAGGCCGAATTCGGTGTCGTTGGCAAGCTCGACGGCCTCATCTTCCTTCTCGAAGCGGAAGACGGGTGCGACCGGGCCGAAGATTTCGTCCTTCATGAATTTCATTTGCGGCGTGGCTTCGGAGATGACCGTCGGCTGGAAGAACGAGCCGCCAAGTTCGTGGCGATTGCCGCCGGTGACGACTTTGCCGCCCTTCGCTTTCGCGTCGGCGACAAATTCCTCGACCTTTTCGACCGCCTTTTCATCGATCAGCGGCCCCTGCTGGACGCCGTCGTCCAGGCCGGGACCGACCTTGAGCTTTGCCGATGCCGCAGCGAACTTCTCGACAAACGCATCATAGATGCCGGACTGGACGAAGAAGCGGTTCGTACAAACGCAGGTCTGGCCCGAATTGCGGTATTTCGCGGCGATTGCGCCTTCGACAGCCCGGTCGATATCGGCATCGTCGAAGACAAGGAAAGGCGCGTTGCCGCCAAGCTCCATCGAGACTTTCTTGACGGTCGAGGCGGACTGACCGATCAGGATCTTGCCGACTTCAGTCGACCCGGTGAAGGTGATCTTCTTGACGAGCGGATTGGTCGACAACTCCTTGCCGATTTCGCTCGCACCGCCAGTGACGACGTTGACGACACCCTTGGGAATGCCGACTTCCTCGCAAAGCGCGCCCCACGCCAGACCCGAATAAGGCGTCTGCGTCGCCGGCTTGACGACCGACGTACAGCCGGCCGCGATCGCCGGACCGATCTTGCGTGACAGCATCGAGGACGGGAAGTTCCACGGCGTGATGGCCGCGATAACGCCGACCGGCTCCTTGGTGACTAGAATACGCCGATCGGCCCAGGGCGAAGGAATGACGTCACCATAGGCGCGGCGCGCTTCCTCGGCGAACCAGAGAATATAGGCGGCGGATGCGCCGATCTCGGCCTTCGATTCGGTCAGGGACTTGCCCTGTTCCATGGTGAGAAGTTCGGCCAGCGAATCCTGATTGTCCATGATCGCGTCATGCAGCTTGCGCAGCATCTTGGAACGGTCGAGCGCGCTGGTCTTGCGAAACGACTTGAAAGCCTCGTGGGCAGCCTCGATCGCGCGGCGCGTCTCGGCAGCGCCGGATTTGGGGATCACGCCGATCTTCTGTCCGTTGGCGGGGTTCGTCACGTCGATTGTCTCACCGGAATCGGCTTGCACCCACTCGCCGCCGATCAGGTTGGCTTCGCGAAGAAAATGGCTTGTCTTCTTGAGCATGACGCTCTCCCTCAAACTGGTTCGTCTTGTCGGTTGAGCAAAGATGTAAGGCACCGCGCCGAAAGCACAAAGGTGTTCATCCGAAAAGGCGTTGAGCCACACCGAGCCAGAACAAAGTGCTGACGATGCCGGCAAGCGTCGAGATCGTCATGACGTTGGAGGCAAGCGCCTGCCCGGTGCCGAAACGCGTCGCGATCAGGTACGGATTGACGCCGGTCGGCAGCGAGGCTGCGGTCACGACGACCATGGCGGCGAGCGGTGTCAAACCAAGCGTCCATGCGGCAAGAAGCGCGGCTGCCGGCATGACGACGAGCTTGACCAGCGAAAGAGCCAGGCCCGCCTTCACATTGCCCGAAATGCCCATACGGCGCAGGGAAAGACCCATTGCGAACAAAGCCACCGGTCCGGCCAGGTTGGCGAAAGTATCGACAAAGCGCTGGCCCAGCGCCGGCATGTCGAAACCAGTAATACGCCACAGCAGACCGGCAAAAATGCCGACGATCAGCGGGTTTCCGACGAGCTTCTTCAAAAAATCGACAATCGTCGCCAAGACTCCCTGGCTTTCGGCCGATCCGCGATTCGCCCATTCGAAGAGACCGATCGACGCCGCCATCATGATCGGGAGATGAATGGCCACGATCAGCGACAGGACTTCGAGACCTTGCTGGCCGAATATGCCGTAGATGAGCGGCAGTCCGATCAGGACCAGGTTGGAGAAGGCCGACGCCACGCCGCCGACCACGCTGGCGCGCATGTCACGACCAAACGCCCGGCTCGTCAAAAGTTGTCCGCAGGTCCATGCGACTGCGACGGCAAAGAAGTAGCTCGTCCATAAAAGGCCCGGCTCCATTCCCTCGAAATCGGCCTGGGCGATAGTGCGAAACAGGAGGAACGGCATGCCGACGGTGACGGCGAAAGCAGTCAGCGCATCGCCGATCGTGCTTTTCAAAAGCCCCGTCCAACCCGACACGTAGCCGAGCGCGACAAGGCCGAAGACAAAGACGATGGTTTCGATCATGGCGGACATCGGATTGGCAGTAGCGCGCGCTTCGCTGCACTGCAACCGCCCGTTCCGGCAAACGAACATCGACCTTGCGGTTTCGCTGGGAGGCTCGCGGCCTATATAGACAAGGCGCAAACAGTTCCGGAGCCGTCATGTACCGCACCTTGATCGTCACAATCTTCTCCCTCGTCCTTGCCTTGCCGGCAGCGGCGACGGAAGCGGGATGGGCGCTGCTGCGCAACGGCGGACAGGTCGTGCTCCTTAACCATGCGAATGCGCCGGGTGCGAGCGAACCGGCCTCGTTCGACATCGAATCATGCCGCACGCAACGCAATCTTTCAGAGCGCGGCCGCCAGCAGGCACGGCGAATCGGAGCACTTTTCGCCGCGCGTGCCGCACCGGTCGAGGAGGTTTTCGCCAGCCGGTATTGCCGGACCAAAGACACCGCCGAACTCGCCTTCGGCGCATCGCTGGTCGAAACGGTCGACTGGCTCGACCCGTTCGACGAAAACGGCGAGGAGGCTGATGCGCGTCGGCAACGCCTGATCGAGGCGGTCGAATCCTATACGGGATCGGGCGTTCTGGTGCTGGTGACGCACGATACGTACGTAAATGCCCTTCTTGGCATCCGGCCCCGCGAGGGCGAGGCGATCATCGTCACCGCTCGTGATGGCGCCCTTCAGACGGCAGGTCGCATCGTGTTCAACTAGGTCTGCACACATAGCTTTGCCGGCAATTTCCGCCGCGCCCTTTTCCTGCCGCCAAAAACCGATTAGAGAGCGCGCGAACCTTCTTTTTCAACCTCGCATCGAGGGACAGCCAGTGACAGCCACATTCGACAAGGTTGCCGACATCATCGCGGAAACAAGCGAGATCGAGCGCGAGACCATCACGCCCAAGAGCCACACGATCGACGATCTGGGCATTGATTCGCTCGATTTCCTCGACATCGTTTTCGCGATCGACAAGGAATTCGGCATTAAGATTCCGCTTGAGAAGTGGACGCAGGAAGTCAACGAAGGCAAGGCCTCGACCGAGGAATACTTCGTCATGGAAAATCTCTGCGCGAAGATCGACCAGCTCGTCGCCGCCAAGGCGGCCTGACGGGGCGGCGGGCGCATGGCAGCCAACGACGTCGTCATCACGGGCATCGGCCTCGTTTCGAGCCTGGGCGAAGGAACGGACGCGCACTGGTCGACGCTTACGTCGGGCAATGCCAAGCCGGTGTTCGACGGTGAGCGTTTCGCTCCCTACACCGTCCATCCTTTGCCAGCGCTTGACTGGAGCCTGCAAATCCCCAAGCGCGGCGACCAGCGGCAGATGGAAACCTGGCAGCGGCTCGGTACCTATACGGCTGGGCTCGCGCTGGCCGATGCCGGAATCAAGGACGACGAAGGCCTTTGCGCCTCGATGGACATGATCGTCGCCGCAGGCGGCGGCGAACGCGACACCAGCGTCGACCAGACCATTCTTGACGCGTCCCTGACCCGTAACGACCGCGACCTGCTCGTCAACGAAAAGCTGACGACGGAACTGCGCCCGACGCTGTTTCTCGCGCAGCTTTCCAATCTTCTGGCCGGCAACATCTCAATCGTCCACAAGGTGACCGGCTCCTCGCGCACCTTCATGGGCGAGGAAGGCGCGGGCGTCTCCGCGATCGAAACTGCGGCGGCGCGCATTCGCGCTGGCCAGTCGACCCATATTCTCGTCGGCGGCGCGTTCCAGACCGAGCATCCCGACATGCTCTTGGGCTACGAACTCGGCGGCTTTCTGCATCGCAAGCGCTGGAAGCCGGTCTGGCAACGTGGCGCGAATGATGGCGGCGGCGTCATCAGCGGATCGGGTGGAGCGTTTCTCGTTCTGGAATCGCGCGAACATGCCAAGGCGCGTGGACGCTCCGCTTACGCGCAGATCGACACCGTCGCATCCGGGCGCGCTCGCCGGCAGGATACGGATCTTGCAGCCGCCGTCTCCGGGCTCTTGCGCGCCTTACCCGACGTCGACGGTACCGAACTCGTCATTTCCGGCGCATCCGGCGCACATGCGGCAACCGGCGCGGAACGGCAAGCCCTGCGCGAACAGGGCAGCCATGCCGTGCGCGCTTTCGGCTCGCTGACAGGTCACCTCAAGGAAGCCCAGTTCCCCTTCGCCGTCGCGCTCGCGGCGCTCGCTTTGTCGCACGGAACGGCCTATCCGCCTTTCGATCCGGAAAACGAGACCGCGGCATCGACAGTGCCCGAACGCGTCGTGGCGACGGCCATCGGCTACAACCGCTTCGAGGGTGCAGCCTCGCTGGCGCGGGCGTAGGAAAGGAAGATCGACGTGAAGACCACGGATCATCTGGGACGCCCCATCGTCGCAGTCACCGGCATCGGCGTTGTCACATCGCTCGGTCAGGGCGTTGCCGACAACTGGGCCGCGCTCACCTCCGGCCGCTCGGGCATCCATCCGATCACCCGCTTTCCGACCGATCATCTGGCGACGACGATCTGCGGCACCGTCGACTTTCTCGACACCAGCGACAAGGGCGCATCAGCGCTTACGCAGGATCTGGCTGACCTTGCCGCCGACGAGGCGATCAGCGCATCCGGCATCTCGCGAAGCAAGTTCGACGGGCCGCTGTTCCTGGCCTCGCCGCCGGTCGAACTCGACTGGCGGGACCGCCTGTCTCTCTACGGTTCCGACGACGAGAAAGAGGGCTATCAGCGCCTTTTGAAGGTCGCGCGCGAGCGATTGACCGCAAGTCTCTTCGAAAACACGCAATTCGGCACCATCGCAGACCGGCTTGCCGACAAATACGGCACGCGCGGCCTGCCCATCACGCTCTCCACGGCCTGCGCCTCCGGCGCGACGGCGATTCAGCTTGGCGTCGAAGCGATCCGGCGCGGGGAATGCAGCCGGGCGCTTGCGATCGGTGCGGACGGTTCGGCTACCGCCGAGGCATTGATCCGCTTCTCGCTGCTTTCGGCCCTGTCGACCGCGAACGACGAGCCGACCAAGGCGTCAAAACCGTTTTCGAAGGATCGCGACGGCTTCGTCATGGCCGAAGGCGGCGCGGCGCTGGTTCTGGAATCGCTGGAAAGCGCGCTGGCGCGTGGCGCGACCGTTTACGGTGTCCTGCGCGGTTGCGGCGAAAAGGCCGACGATTTCCACCGCACCCGGTCCAAGCCGGACGGCTCCCCGGCCATCGGCGCGATCAGGGCCGCGCTCGACGATGCCGGCCTTGGCGACGACGGCATCTCCTACGTCAACGCGCACGGCACCTCGACGCCCGAAAACGACAAGATGGAGCATCTGTCGCTCTCGACGGTGTTCGGCGACCACCTGAAGCAGATGGCCGTGTCGTCGAACAAGTCGATGATCGGGCATACACTGTCCGCAGCCGGCGCGATCGAGGCCGTTTTCTCGCTCATGACCATGCGCGAGGGTGTTTTGCCGCCGACGATCAACTACGATCATCCGGACCCGGCGATCGACCTCGACGTCGTGCCGAACGTCAAGCGCGAAGCGGACGTCAAAACGGTTCTGTCGAACTCGTTCGGGTTCGGCGGTCAGAATACGTGCCTTGTCATGGCGCGCGAACCGTTCTAGGTCCGCCGCCAAGAAAAACAGCGGAAAATTCCATGCGCGCATTGCAACTGATCGAGGATCGCCGCCTCGAAACCGTCGACATTGCCGAACCCGACGCGCCCGGCCAGGGCGAGGTCACGCTGCGCATTCGCGCCGTCGCGCTCAACCACATCGACGTGTGGGGCTGGCGCGGCATGGCGTTCGCCAAGCGCAAGATGCCGATCACGGTCGGTGCGGAAGCCTCGGGCGAGGTCGTCAGCGTCGGTCCCGGCGTCTCGAACCTGCGCGAGGGACAACTCGTTTCGATCTACGGCGCGCGCACCTGCGGGCTGTGCAAGCCTTGCCGCGAAAAGCGCGACAATCTGTGCGAGCACGTTTCGGGCGTTCACGGCTTTCATCTCGACGGCTTCGCGCAGGAAAAGATGAACCTGCCCGCGCGCCTTCTCGTCCCCGCCCCGCCCGGCGTCGATGAGATCGGAGCAGCGGTCGCGCCTGTCACCTTCGGGACGGTCGAGCACATGTTGTTCGACAATGCGAAGCTTCAGCCGGGCGAGACGATCCTGATCCATGCTGGCGGTTCGGGGATCGGATCGGCCGCGATCCAGCTTGCCAAGCGCATGGGCTGCACGGTCATCACAACGGTCGGCTCCGATGCCAAGATCGAACCTGCGAAGGCGCTGGGCGCCGATCACGTCATCAACTATCGTGAGGACCGTTTCGAGGGCGTCGTGCGCAAGCTGACGAAAAAGAAGGGCGTCGACGTCGTCTTCGAGCATGTCGGCGCGGACACCTGGACAGGCTCCATGCTTTGCATGAAGCGCGGCGGGCGGCTCGTCACCTGCGGCTCGACCTCGGGCGTGTCCACCTCGATGAACCTGATGCAGCTTTTCCAGCAGCAGCTCAAAATCCTCGGCTCCTTCGGATGCCGCATGGAGAACATGGCCGACGCCATGCAGAAAATGGCCGCCGGTCAGGTCGCGCCGGTCATCGACACCGAAGTCGATTTCGCCGGCATCGACACCGCGCTGAAGCGCATGGAAGGCCGCGACGTATTCGGCAAGATCATCCTTCGGGTATCATGAAGGGCGACAGGCTGCCGGCCTTCCTTCGACCGCTCGTCTACCGGTCGGCCGGCGCGCTGAAGACCGCCGAGCACTGGACGACGGCACGACTGGCGATGGGCATCCTTTGGGGGCTGCGCAAGCTGCCCGCAGACAAGGCACTCGACTTCGCCGACCGCATGGCACGCAGGATCGGGCCGAAGGTGAGCCGTCACAAGGTCGCGGCCGACAATCTGCGCCGCGCCTATCCGGAAAAGACCGAAACCGAAATTCAGGCTATCGCCTCCGACATGTGGGGCAACATGGCGCGGCTTGCGGCCGAATATGTCTTTCTCGAACAGATATTCGACCACGAGCCAGGCGCCGCCCCCGGTCGTGTCGAGGTGATCGGCGAAGAGATTTTCCTGCGCATTCGCGAGGAAAAGCGTCCGCACATCATCTTCACCGCGCATTCGGGCAATTTCGAACTGCTGCCGATCGCGGCTTCCGCCTACGATCTACCCGTGACAGCGCTGTTTCGCGCGCCGAACAATCCGTATATGGCCGAATACATCCTCAAGACGCGCCGCGATACGATGGGCGACCTGCTCGCCTCGCGGGCCGGGGCGGCCTTCGCGCTTGCCCGTGTTCTCGAACGCGACGGCAATGTCGGCGTTTTGGTCGACCAGAAATTCCACAAGGGGCAGAAGACGACCTTCTTCGGCCGTCCTTGCCGCACGAACCCGCTGGTGCCCAAGCTGGCTCGCCAGTTCGACTGCGACGTCTATGCCGCACGCTCGATCCGCCTGCCGGGAAATCGCTACCGGCTCGAATTGCAGGACAAGATCGACCTGCCCCGCAATGAAACGGGTGCAATCGATATCCATGCAAGCTGCCAGATGATGAATGACATCGTCGAAGGCTGGGTGCGTGAGCATCCGGGTCAATGGATGTGGTTTCACAAGCGCTGGGCGGACTGACTATTCAACGCCCATAATAATTCATCACGGCATGGCGCGCTTCGGCGAAGAAAAGCCAACGCTCGACGAATACGCCCGCATAATGCGACAGGAATGCCAGCAAAGCGGCGAGAAACGCCGTCAAGCCCGGTCCCATAGTCGCCGTAGCAAGAACCGCGAGCACAAGCAGCCCGGCCGGAACCAGCCCACCGAGCAGGATCGCGATCGCAAACAGCTTGTCGGCATGCTTTCGCGCGACCTGAAATCCCATTTCGCGGGTCAGGTAATTGTCGTTGACATGCGGCCGCTCGAAAAGCCGTACCTTGCCGATCGATCCAAGACCGGTCGCACTTTCGGGCGTCGATAGCGGCGCGAGCGCCCTGCCCTCCACCCGCCAGCGTCGCTTGACCAGCCACGCGGCGACAAGCGCTAAGATGGCAAGACCTGCAAGCATTGTGACCGATGCCGCGCCGGTCGCCGCAAAAATCGTTCCCAAGGTCGCGCCGCCAGCCAGTGAAAGCAGGAGATAGACGGCGGGTGTCAGGCGCTGCGACCACATCTGGACGGTCTTCAGCGAGCCGTAGATCATGGCCGTGCAATAGACGGTGATGGCGCACAGGACCGCGCCGATCACGCCGGGCAGGATCAGATATCGGTCCATGAAGATCGCCGCATAGGCCGAGATCGTCAGCGGGACAAACGTCAAGATGGCCATCACACCCTCGCGCGACAGCCAGCTCGTTTTCCATTGCGACAGCGCGCGCCATGCACGCTGCGGATTGCCAAGATGCAGCGTCGAGGAGACGAGGCCGCCGCCGATCAGCATCAAGGCGAGTACGTGGCCGAACTTCGTGCCAAGCGCAGCCGGATCGAACAAGCCGACGCCCAAAAGCGCGGCCAGCCCATAGCCGAGGCCGGACAAGGTGGTGAAAACGATGATCGAAAGCGCCGGATGCATCAGATCTTTTCCAGCATGCCATCGAGCCAGGCAAAGAAGCCGGTTGCTGCGGGCGAGTTTTCAGCCAGCGGCATGGCGCTTTGCGCCAGCGGCTTGCGCGGGCGGGGCGGCAGATATTTGTTGACCGGCTTCGTGCCCTGCTCCGGCATCAAATCGATACCGCCGCGCGCCGCGACCATCTTCGAAACATCCGAATTCGGGTCGGCGAAATCGCCATAGTGACGCGCGTTGGCAGGGCATGTGCGCACGCAGGACGGTACACGGTTCACCTCGGCGATGGTCTCGTTATAGATGCGGTCGACGCACAGTGTGCATTTCTTCATGACGCCCGCCGCAAGGTCCATCTCGCGCGCGCCATAGGGGCACGCCCATGCGCACAGGCCGCAGCCGATGCACATATCCTCGTCGACGAGGACGATACCGTCATCGGCTCGCTTGTAGGACGCGCCGGTCGGGCAGACCGTAACGCAGGGCGCATCTTCGCAATGCAGGCACGATTTCGGGAAATGGACGATGCGCGCATCGCCCGCTTCACCAATCTTTTCAGCGCCTTCCGGTAGAACCTCGAAGGAATGAATCCGGTTGAGGAATGTGCCGGATACATCAGGGCCGTAAGGGTCCTGATCCGAAAGCGCCGCGCCGTAGCCGCCCGTGTTCCATTCCTTGCAGGAAATCACGCAGGCGTGGCAGCCGACGCAGATGTCCAGATCGATGACCAGGCCGAGTTTCTTCGGCGTTGGAAGCGACGGGAGCGAAGTCATTTGCTCCACTCCTGCCCGTAGCGCAGTTCGGTCGGCACAGGGCCGGCGCGGCGCTGGTCGGGCATGTGCGGTTCGCTGACTTCGTCCGGCTCGGCCTTTTCGATCCGCACTTTCAAATCGTACCAGGCCGCTTGGCCGGTGACCGGATCGGAATTCGACCAGCGCATGCCATCGCCCTTCGGCGGCAAAAGCTCGTTGATCAGGTGGTTCATCAGGAAGCCGCGCGTCGCTTCGCGCGATTTCGGGTTCAGCGCCCATGCGCCGCCGCGTTTGCCGACCGCGTTCCATGTCCACATCGTATCGCGATTGACGACGTTGGAGCGCGCGATCGGGACCTTGATGCGGCTGTGATGCGAGGTCAGCCAAACCCAGTCGCCGGTCTCAAGGCCGTGTTCGTCACAGATCGCGCCGGGAACGTAGAGCACATTCTCCGTGTGGATCTGGCGCAGCCAGGCATTCATCGAGCCCCATGAATGGTACATCGCCATCGGCCGTTGCGTGATCGCGTGATACGGGAAATCGCCGTCGGCGACGGCGGCTTCCTCCAACGGCGCGTACCATGCGGGCAACGGCGTGAATGCCGAGAGGATACGCTCGCGATGCACCAGTGGAGCGACCGGCTCGCGCACGCCTTCGGCAGACAGACGGAATTTCTGCAAGATTTCCGAATAAAGATGGAATGTCACAGGCTGCTGCTTGTCGAAGAAGCCCATCTTCACCGCGAAATCCTGATAGGCCTGATTTGCATGCTTGAAATAAAGTGCTTCGGACGGGATGTGCGCTGAAAAGAACGAGCCGTTCGCTATATAGCGCTGCATCTGGTCCGGATTGATCGCGCCGCGCCCCGTCTTGTCGCCTTCGCTTCCTCTGAAGCCGGCAAGCGGCCCGATCCCCGGACGGCGTTCGTGGCGCACGATGTAGTCGGCATAATCCTTATAGAGCGCCTTGCCGTGATGATCGACGAAGCCGGGCAGTTTCAGCCGCGCGCCCAGATCGATGAGCACGGTCTGGAAGGCGCGCACGTCGCGGTCCGGCTCGACCACCGGCCAGCGGATCGCGTCATTGACCGAATCCGGCTCGGAGATCGGCCTGTCGAGCAGCGAAATGCAGTCATGCCGCTCCAGATAGGTCGTATCGGGCAGGACGAGGTCGGCATAGGCGACCATCTCCGATGAATATGCATCCGAATAGATGATCTTCGGAATGCGGTATTCGCCTGTCTCCTCGTCCTTTTCCTCCAGCATCTTCATCGTGCCGGCCGTGTTCATGGATGAGTTCCACGCCATGTTGGCCATGTAGAGAAAGAGTACGTCGACCGGATAGGGATCGCCCGCATGCGCGTTGGATATCACCATGTGCATCATGCCATGGGCAGATAGCGGCGCGTCCCAGGAGAATGCCTTGTCGATGCGCGTCGGCTTGCCGTCGTCATCGATCAACAAATCTTCCGGCCCGAGCGGAAAGCCCAGATGCGGACCGGACAGCGGCTGGTTGGAGCCGAAATGCTCCGCCTTGCCGTGCGGGCGCGGATGGCCTTCAACGGGCTTGGGATATGGCGGCTCGAAGCGGAAGCCGCCCGGACAATCGACTGCGCCGATCAGCACCTGCAGCATATGGAGAGCACGTGCGGTCTGGAATCCGTTCGAATGGGCCGAAATCCCGCGCATGGCATGGAAAGATACGGGCCGGCCAACGAAGGTCGCATGCCGCTCGCCGTTCACGTCGGTCCATGGCTGGTCGATCTCGATCGCCTCGTCGAAAGCGACGCGGCCGATCTCTGCGGCGAGGCCACGGATGGTTTCCGCATCGATTCCAGTGGCGCGCGCAACAGCGTCCGGCGCGTATTTGGGATCGAGATATTCGTTTGCCAGAAGCTCGAAGGACGGTCGCGCGGAGCGTCCGTCGTGCAAGGTGACGACGCCATGCAAGGCGGGGCGCGCACCCTTCGTTCCGGCCGGAACGACGCGCTCGGTCACACTTTCGAAAACGAGTGGCCGCCCCTCGCCGTCACGCGCGAAAAGCCCGTGATCCGAGCTGCCGGGCGCATCGATCACCAGCCACGGCGCGTTCGAATAGCGCATCAGATAATCGACGTCGATGCGCCGCGCTCTCAGAAGTTCGTGGACGAGCGAGAAGATCAGCAGCCCGTCCGTCCCGGGCCGGATGCCGAGCCAGTTGTCGGCAACGGCCGAATAGCCGGTGCGCACCGGATTGACCGAGACGAAACGCGCACCCCGCGCCTTCACCTTTGAAATGCCGATCTTGATCGGGTTGGAATCGTGGTCTTCCGCCACGCCGAACAGGATGAAAAGCTTTGTCCTGTCCCAGTCGGGCGCGCCGAATTCCCAGAACGCGCCGCCGATGGTCGTGATGCCGCCTGCCGCCATGTTGACCGAACAGAATCCGCCATGAGCGGCATAGTTCGGTGTGCCGAATTGCTGCGCCCAAAAACTCGTCAGCGATTGCGACTGATCACGACCGGTGAAGAAGGCGAGTTTCTTGGGATCGCGTGCGCGAACCGGCCCCATCCACTCGACGGCCAGCGCCAGCGCCTCGTCCCATGAGATTTCCCTGAACTCGCCCGACCCGCGCGGGCCGGTACGCAGCAGAGGCGCTTTCAGCCGCGCCGGTGCATAGTGCTGCATGATTCCGGACGAACCCTTGGCGCAAAGCACGCCCTTGTTCACCGGATGGTCGCGGTTACCTTCGATGTAGCGGACCTTGCCATCCTTCAGATGCACGTCGATGCCGCATCGGCAGGCGCACATGTAGCACGTCGTCTTGCGCACCTCGTCGGATACGGGTCTGGACAGGTCTACGCGATGCTGAGCAGGCATTGGAATCCTTTTCTTGAAACAATCTCTTACAGAAGACGCAGTGCCAAGAAAACGCCTCCACCCGAAAGTTCATTCCCCACTGCGCACCACGTTCACAAAAATTGCCGGGTAAATTAGCTCCTCGTAAAACGAGCCACTTGCCAAACCGCACGTAACGGCGCTCACTAGGTTCATGAATGAGCGATTGATGACCGCGGTGGAGGATCGCACGGCAGACCTCGTCGCCCTGACGCAGGACCTGATCCGTTACCCGACGATCAATCCACCGGGCGAAGCCTACCGGCCCTGCGCGGAGTATATCGCGCGGCGGCTGAAACGGTTGGGCTTCGAAGCCGAGTTCATACGCGGCGAAGGCGCGCCCGGCGATTCGGACCATTATCCACGCACCAATGTCGTTGCCCGCTATGACGGGCGCGGACCCGGAGCGACCGTCCATTTCAACTCGCATATCGACGTGGTCGAGGCAGGCCAGGGCTGGAGCGTCGATCCGTTCGCCGGCATCGTGAAGGACGGGCGCGTCTACGGGCGCGGCGCCTGCGATATGAAAGGCGGCCTTGCCGCCTCGATCATCGCGGCCGAAGCGTTCATGGCGACCTATCCCGACTTTTCCGGCGCCATCGAGATTTCCGGTACGGTGGACGAAGAATCGGGCGGCTATGGCGGCGTCGCCTACCTTGCGAACAAGGGCTATTTTTCAAAGCCGCGCGTGGATCACGTCATCATTCCCGAGCCGCTGAACAAGGATCGGATCTGCCTTGGGCACCGCGGTGTCTGGTGGGCGGAAATCGAGACCAAGGGGCGTATTGCGCACGGCTCGATGCCTTTCCTCGGCGATTCGGCGATCCGTCACATGGGCGCGGTTCTTAATGCCTTCGAGGAAGAGCTTTTTCCCGCCCTAGACAACAAGCAGACACGCATGCCCGTCGTGCCGGAAGGTGCCCGGCGATCGACCATGAACATCAACTCGATCCATGGCGGGCAGACCGAAGACTTCTTTCCCGGACTGCCCTCGCCCAATGTGCCCGACACGTGCCGGACCGTCATCGACCGGCGTTTTCTGATCGAAGAAGATATTGCTGAGGTCAAGCTGGAGGTTACGTCCATCCTCGATCGCCTCAAGCGCGACCGTCCGAAATTCGACTACGCCATCCGCGATCTGATGGAAGTTCTGCCCTTGATGACGGAGCGCGACACGCCGGTCGTCGAGGCGGTCGCATCGGGCATTCGCGAAATCTTCGGCAAGGAGCCGGACTACGTCATCTCGCCGGGTACCTACGACCAGAAGCACATTGCGCGCATCGGCCATCTGCACGACTGCATTGCCTACGGTCCCGGCATTCTCGATCTAGCCCACCAGCCGGACGAATGGGTCGGTATCGAAGACATGGTGGAATCGGCCAAGGTGATGGCGATTGGCCTCGACGTGATGCTGCGCGGCGCGACACGGCAATAATGCCGCCACGCCGGCGATGCCGCAGTGCAAGAAGCACATTTACTCGACAATGAATTCGGGCTTTTATCCCACAGCGCGCCCTGCCGGGTCGATTATCGGGGAGAGAACAGCATGAAAATCATCGTTTCCATCGCCGCTGCTGCGGCCATCGCGTTCGCCTCCGGCACCGCGCTCGCGCAGCCTCGCACCGATCTGGTCCTCGGCGTCGTACTCGAACCGCCGCATCTCGACCCAACGGCCGGCGCAGCCGCCGCGATCGACGAAATCGTCTACGCCAACGTCTTCGAGGGGCTGACGCGCATCGGCCCGAATGGCGAGGTGCTGCCCGCCCTGGCTGAAAGCTGGGAAATCTCCGAGGACGGCTTGACCTACACCTTCGCGCTGCACGAGGGTGTGACCTTCCATGACGGCGCGCCCTTCACGGCCGACGACGTCGTCTTCTCGCTCGACCGGGCGCGCGCGGACGATTCCACCAACGCGCAAAAAGGGCTGTTCGCCGCCATCAAAAGCGTTGAAGCGACCGATCCGGCCACCGTCACCGTGACGCTGTCGCATCCGCAGGGTGCGTTTCTCTACAATATGGGCTGGGGCGACGCGGTGATCGTGTCGGAAGCCTCGGCCGCCACCAATGCGGAAAATCCGGTCGGCACCGGCCCGTTCCGTTTCGATAGCTGGGCGCGCGGCTCGTCGATCGTGCTGGTGAAATCTCCCGACTACTGGGGCGAAGAAGTCGCGCTCGACAGAGCCGAATTCCGCATCGTGCCGGATGCGGCGGCGGCCGTTCCGGCGATCCTGTCCGGCGACATTCAGGCGTTTCCGATGTTCCCGCCAGACGCGTACGAACAGGTTCAGGGCGACCCGCGCTTCAAGGTCGTGATCGGCTCGACCGAAGGCGAAACCATCCTCGCCATGAACAATGGCAAGGAACCGTTCGACAATATCGAGGTGCGCCGCGCCATTTCCTACGCCGTCAATCGGGACGAGGTCATCGCAGGTGCCTCGAACGGCCTCGGCACGCCAATCGGCTCACACTTTTCCCCCGCCAACGCGGCCTATGTCGACCTGACCGGCACCTATCCCTTCGACCCGGAGCGCGCGAAGGAGCTTTTGGCCGAGGCCGGCCTTGCAGACGGGTTTTCCGCAACGCTCAAGCTGCCGCCCCCCGGCTACGCACGGCAGGGCGGCGAGATCATCGCAGCGCAATTGCGCCAGATCGGTATCAATCTGGAAATCCAGCCCGTCGAATGGGCCGACTGGCTTTCCACGGTCTTCACCGACAAGGACTATGACCTGACGATCATCTCCCACACCGAGCCGAACGATATCGATATCTACTCGCGGCCCGATTACTATTTCAATTACCAGAACGAGGCGTTCAACGAGGTCATTGCCGAACTCGACCAAACGTCCGACGAGGCACAACGAAACGAGCTTTACGGTCAGGCGCAGGAAATTCTCGCCGAGGATGCGCCAGTGGTCTTCCTTTTCCAGTTGCCGAAGGTCGGCGTGTGGGACGCCAAGCTCGAAGGACTCTGGGAAAACATGCCCGTTCAGGCAAACGACCTGACGAAGGTTCGCTGGACCGAATAGGCTTCATATTCGTTCGCGGCGCATGACCCTTTTCCTCGCCAAACGTCTCGCGATCGGGCTCGTCACCCTTCTGGTGGCATCGATGGTGGTCTTTTCGGTCATGGAAATTTTGCCGGGCGACCCCGCCCGGCTGATGCTCGGCATGAACGCGACGCCCGAAGCTCTCGACACGCTGCGCGAGCAGATGGGACTGAACGCGCCAATCATCGAGCGCTATGTCTCATGGGTCGGCGGCATGCTGGCGGGCGATTTCGGCCGCTCCTACACATATCGCGCGCCCGTTCTCGATCTGATTGCCGAGCGCGCAGCCGTTTCGGTGCCGCTCGCGCTGATCGCGCTGACACTCTCGACCGCCATCGCTATTCCGGTCGGCATTTTCGCAGCCGCACGGCGCGGCAGGCTTGGCGATACCGTCTCGATGGGCACGGCGCAGATCGGCGTCGCAATCCCGAATTTCTGGTTCGCGCTTCTTTTGATCTACGTCTTCGCCGTCTGGCTGCGGCTTGTTCCGGCAGGCGGTTTTCCCGGATGGTCGGGCGGGGTGTGGCCCGGCCTCAAGGCGCTGATCCTGCCGGCGGTTGCGCTCGCATTGCCGCAGGCCGCGATCCTTGCCCGCGTCACCCGCTCCGCCATGCTGGAGGTGCTCGGCGAAGACTACATCCGCACCGCGCGTGCCAAGGGGCTTCCACGTCGCAAGGTGCTGTGGCGACACGCGCTGCGCAATGCCATGATTCCCGTCCTGACGATCCTCGGCCTGCAATTCGCCTTCCTGCTCGCCGGTACGATCATCATCGAGAACGTGTTCTACATTCCCGGCCTCGGCCGCCTCGTCTTCCAGGCGATCACGCAGCGCGACCTGATCGTCGTCGAAGGCGTCATCATGCTGCTGGTCGCAAGTGTCGTGCTCGTCAACATTCTCGTCGACATCGCCTATGCGCTGGTCGATCCACGCCTGCGGGCGCGCACATGAGCAACGAACCCGCCTCCCCGCCCGTCGAAGGCGCCGCGCATTTCCTGCGCATGGCATTTTCGAACGCGTCGTTCGTGACCGGCCTTGTCATCACCATGCTGATCGCGGCGATGGCGCTCATATCTTTCGTGTGGACCCCGCACGACATCACCAACATTGTCGTCGCCGATCGTATGCTTGGCCTGTCGCTCGAACATCCCTTTGGGACCGATCATTTCGGCCGCGACATCCTGTCGATGATCATGATCGGAGCACGCAACTCCATCGCAGTCGCCTTCGTCGCCGTCGGCATCGGCATCGCGGTCGGCGTGCCGCTCGGGTGCTGGGCGGCCGCGCGCGGCGGGTGGATCGACGAGGTGCTGATGCGCTTCAACGATCTCGTCTTCGCCTTTCCCGCCCTCGTCTCGGCAATCATGATCACCGCGATCTTCGGGCCCGGAGCGGTCAACGCCATCATCGCAATCGGCATCTTCAACGTGCCCGTCTTCGCACGTGTCGCGCGAGCCGGCGCAATGGCCATCTGGCCGCGCGAATACATTCTCGCCGCGCGTGCATCGGGCAAGTCCGCCACGCTGATCACCATCGAACATATCCTTCCCAACATCGCCTCAATCCTGCTCGTGCAGGCGACGATCCAGTTCGCGCTCGGCATTTTAGCCGAGGCAGGGCTTTCCTATCTCGGGCTCGGGGCACAGCCGCCGATGACCAGTTGGGGACGCATGCTCTTCGACGCGCAGACGCGCATGATGATGGCACCGCATCTGGCGATCTTTCCCGGCCTTGCCATCGTCGTCACCGTGCTTGGCCTCAACCTTCTCGGCGACGGCCTGCGCGATGTGCTCGATCCACGACTGAGGCGTGCGCGATGAGCCTTCTCGAAATCGAAAATCTGCGCCTTTCCATCGGCGATTTTGACATCCTCAAAGACGTTGATCTGTCCATCGATCAGGGCGAAGTGCTCGGGCTGGTCGGGGAATCCGGGTCCGGAAAGTCGATGGCCGCACTGACGCTGATGCGCCTTTTGCCCGAACTGGCGAAGGCATCCGGGCAGGTGACGTTCGACGGCATCGACATTCTCGGCGCACCGGAAGCGGCGATGAACCGCCTGCGCGGTAACGAGATCGGCATGGTGTTTCAGGAGCCGATGACCGCGCTGAACCCGGTCAAGACAATCGGCGAACAGGTCGCAGAAGGCATTCGCTGGCACATTGGCGCGAACCGGAAAGACGCGGAGGATCGCGCGCGCGCCATGCTCGACCGCGTCGGCCTGCCGGGAGCGAAATTCCCCCTTTCGCGCTACCCGCACGAACTTTCCGGCGGCCAACGTCAGCGCGTCGTCATCGCGATCGCATGCGCGCTCCAGCCCAAGCTGCTCGTTGCCGACGAGCCGACGACCGCGCTCGACGTCGTGCTTCAGGCGCAGATCCTCGAACTTTTGCGCGATCTCGTCGACGAGCGGAAGATGGGGCTACTGCTGATTTCGCATGACCTTGCCGTCGTCGCCGACATGGCCGACCGCGTGACCATCATGCGCCATGGCGAGGTGATGGAGACCGGTTCAACAGGACGCGTGCTGACCGAAAAAGCCCATCCCTATACGCGCCAACTCGCCGAAGCCTCGACGCATGTGCCCGCCCGCGCGCGAGCTGATACCTCCAGAGCTTCGCCGCTGCTCGAAATTACCGACGTGACCCGCGATTATCGCGGGCGGCGGCGTTCGCTCTTTTCCAGCCCCGAACCGATCCATGCAGTGCGCGGCGTTTCCTTCGAACTTCACGAAGGGCAATCGATGGCGCTGGTCGGACGTTCAGGCTGCGGCAAGTCCACCCTCGCCCGCATGATCCTCGCCCTCGACAAGCCGACATCAGGCTCGATCAGGCTGCGCGGCGAAGACCTGACCGCAAAGACCGAAGCGGATTTACGCCCCTTCCGGCGGGACATGCAGGTCGTGTTTCAGGACCCTTACGGTTCGTTCAATCCGCGCCATAAGGTCGAACGGCTGGTCGCAGAGCCGCTGCTTCTTCTCGAAACCCGTACGTCGAAGCCTGAAACGCGTGAGCGCGTGACGCAGGCTTTGGCCGAGGTCGGTCTGTCGGCCGCCGACATGGACAAATACCCACACGAATTTTCCGGCGGGCAACGCCAGCGGCTGTCGATTGCGCGCGCGCTGATCACACGGCCAAAGCTGATCGTCGCGGACGAGCCGGTCTCGGCTCTCGACGTGTCCATCCGCGCGCAGGTGCTCGATCTGTTTGCCGACCTCAACGCCCGGCTCGGCGTTGCCTACCTTTTCATCACGCACGACCTCACCGTCGCACGCGCGATCACCGATCAGGTCATGATCATGCACGAAGGCGAGATCGTCGAACGTGGCGACACTGCGGCGGTGCTCGACGATCCGCAATCGGAGGCAGGCAGGATGCTGGTCGCCGCCGCGCCCGATCTGGAACGCGCGCTGGAGCGGCGAAACGCCTTGTAAGCGTTGTCAGTCCACATCTTCCAAAGCGAGAATGTCGAGAACCCGGATGCGCAAACGGCGCTGGTGCGGCCGCAAAAACGGATCGAAGGCGGCGAAATCCAGAATTTCCTTTGCCGTCGACCTTCGCGAAAGCTCATCGAGTTCGCGCAGCGCCGCTATGACGCGGAACGTCCCCGCGCCCGGCTCATATTCAGCCAGTTCCGTTGCGAGCCTTTCGCGCTCGGCGGGATCGAGGCAGAACCGATCATAGACTTTCTCGGCCAGAAGCGCGAACTCATCGTCGCGCCCGCCCTCGTGGAGCACGATCATCAGGACGAGAAGCATCTCGACGGGCATGGCTATGTCCTGTTCGGTTCGCACTCGCATCGTTCTCCCGCCGCCATGATCGCGATTGCCTTAAACGCATGGGATGGCATCAATCGGGCACGATTTTGCGCACATCCAATTAACGTTTCCCGCACATGGGCCGCATTGCGCGCCGGGGCCAATGGGTTAAATTGCCGTCGAGGAATTTTGACGATGACAGGGAGGCCCCGCATGGACGCCGCGCTCGACGCAACGGCCACGCAATTCGAGCTCAACGAGGACCAGCGCGCCATCCAGGAGATGACAGCGGCCTTCGCGGCCGAGAAGGTGGCACCTTATGCTCTCGAATGGGACAAGGACCGCCATTTCCCGTCCGACGTGATCCGCTCGACGGGCGAACTCGGCTTCGGCGGCATCTATATCGGCGAGGATGTCGGCGGTTCGGGGCTGGGCCGCCTCGACGCTGTGCTGATCTTCGAAGCGCTGTCCGCCGCCTGCCCCGGCTTTTCCTCGATGATCTCGATCCACAACATGGCCGCGTGGATGATCGACAAATTCGGCAACGACGACCAGCGTCAACGTTTCCTGCCGAAGATGACCTCCTTCGAGTGGATGGCAAGCTACTGCCTGACCGAACCGGGTGCCGGTTCCGACGCCGCGGCGCTCAAGACGAAGGCAACGCGCTCGGGCGGCAATGGCAGCGACTATGTGCTGAACGGCACCAAGCAATTCATCTCCGGCGCAGGCGAATCCGATCTTTACGTCGCGATGGTCCGCACCGGCGAGGACGGCCCCAAGGGCGTCTCCACGCTAGTCATCCCGAAAGATGCGCCCGGCCTTTCCTTCGGTACGGCCGAAAACAAGATGGGCTGGCACATGCAGCCAACCCGACAGGTGATTTTCGAGGACTGCAAGGTGCCGGCCGAAAACCTGCTTTCAAGCGAGGGCGAAGGCTTCAAGATCGCGATGGCGGGTCTCGACGGCGGACGGTTGAACATCGCCGCCTGCTCGCTTGGCGGCGCGCAATCGGCATTCGACAAGGCGCTCGCCTATGCGGGTGAACGCAAGGCGTTCGGCAAGACGATCGACCAGTTCCAGGCGTTGCAATTCAAGCTCGCCGACATGGAAACCGACCTCAACGCCTCGCGCATGATGCTTTACACGGCAGCTTCGAAACTCGACCGCAAGGCGCACGATGCGGGCAAATGGTCAGCGATGGCGAAGCGCTTCGTGACGGACACATGTTTCGACGTCGCCAACGAGGCGCTGCAGGTGCATGGCGGCTACGGCTACCTCCACGATTACGGGATCGAGAAGATGGTGCGCGACTTGCGCGTTCACCAGATTCTCGAAGGCACGAATGAAATCATGCGCATGATCATTGCGCGGCAATTGATCGGACGAGCATGAAAAAGACAGTCCTTCTATTCGGGTTCTTTGTCTCGCTATCGTTCGCAGGCGCGGCGCATGCGAACGATACGTTTCCTAACGTCGATGCGAACGCCTATTGTGAAATGATCATGGGCAGCAATCCTGCGGCGGCCTCGATACCGGGCCTGACCGAAAGCTGTATCGAAACGGACAGGGAAAGCGAGGCGGAAGCCCGATCCAGATGGCGTGCCACGACGCCGGAAATCCGAATCGACTGCCGCGACCTGAGCAAGCTGAACGGCCACTATTCCTACGGTCTGGTGCTCGGCTGCATTCGCAATGGCGAACAACGAATCTGATGTCCGGGAGGAACCGCTCATGACAACTATCGCTTTCATCGGGCTCGGCAATATGGGCAACCCCATGGCCGCCAATCTCGTCAAGGCCGGGCATGAGGTGACAGGCTTCGATCTCGTCCCGGCAAATCTCGATACGGCGAAGTCAAACGGCCTTTCGATCGCGGCGAGCGCCCGCGAGGCGGTTTCCGGGGCCGAAATCGTAGTGACGATGCTGCCGGCGGGCAAGCACGTCGTCAGCGTCTACGAAGACATCATCGCGGCAGCGGCCAAGGGCACGCTCTTTATCGATTCCTCCACCATCGACGTGGAGTCCGCGCGCAAGGCGCACAGTATCGCCGAGGACGCGGGTATGCTTTCGGTCGACGCGCCGGTTTCGGGCGGCGTCGGCGGCGCGGAGGCCGGCACGCTGACCTTCATGGCCGGCGGTGCGACGGCGGCTTTCGCCAAGGCAGAGCCGATCCTTCAGCCCATGGCCGGCAAAATCGTCCATTGCGGCGACGCGGGCGCGGGTCAGGCTGCCAAGATCTGCAACAACATGATCCTCGGCATCTCGATGATCGGCGTCGGCGAGGCGTTCGTGCTCGCCGAAAAGCTCGGCCTGTCGCATCAGGCGCTGTTCGACGTCGCCTCGACCTCATCGGGCCAGTGCTGGTCGCTGACCACCTATTGTCCGGTGCCCGGTCCGGTGCCGACCTCCCCCGCCAACCGGGATTACAAGCCCGGCTTCGCCGCCGCGCTGATGCTCAAGGATTTGCGTCTCGCGCAGGAGGCGGCGCAAAGCGCAGGCGCTGTGACGCCGCTCGGTGCGGAGGCCACGCAGCTTTACGCCCTCTTCAATGCGATGGGCGAGGAAGGGACCGATTTTTCGGGCATCATCAACTTCCTGCGCGGCAAAACCGGTTAACTCAAATTTTCGTCAAATTCATATTTGCTTAAGTGACTGATAACCCGCTGGTAACGATGAGCGGTTAAAACCAATGACAAGGCGGTCATCGCAGCCGCCTCCCGCTCCGGATCAGGTATTGCGTACCGGAGCAGTAATCTTCGCAGCGTAATTGTCAGCGAAGTGCCATGCGTCCTTTGGCAAGACCGCGTCTCTTTCACGAGAGCGCGGTTTCTTGCGTGTCGATTGCCATTTCTACTTCAGATATCCTTGGGAACGAACTGTGCATCTACCGGCGGGCGCAGGCCGTTGACGAGCCTGTTGGTCTCGTTCGCCATGCCGACAACCGCCAGCAGTTCCATGAATTGCGCGTCGCTCATTCCCTTGGCGCGTGCGGCCGCAGTGTGCGAATAAGTGCAGTATTCGCAGCCATTCGTCACGGATACGGCGACATAGACGAGTTCTTTCGTCAGAGGATCGAGCGCACCCGGCGCCATCACCTGTTTGGCGTCTTCCCAGGTTCGTTTCAGCGCGACGGGATCGTGCGCCAGCACCTTCCAGAAATTGTTGATCCAGTCGGTCCCGCGCGTCTTCATGATATCGTCGTAGACCGCGCGCACCTCGGCCGAGGCGGCTTCATATTCGATCAGCGGCATGAGCGATGCGTTCGTCATTTCCTACCTCCGATGCAAAACGCCCCGCCTGATTTCTGCCGAGCGGGGCGTGTGACGTTTTATTTGCGCAAATCGCGCTCAGCCAGGTCGAGCGCCTTGCCGATGCGCTCGCAGGCCATGTCGATTGTCTGCTTCGTCCAGATCAGCGGCGGCGACAGGATCATCGTGTCGCCCACAGCACGCATCATCATGCCATTGGCGATTGCATGGTCGCGAACCGTCGCGGCGGCCGCGCCGACATCGGGAAAGCGTGCATTCGAGTCCTTGTCCTTGACGATCTCGATTGCGGCCATGAGCCCGATCGAACGCACTTCGCCGACGATGCCGTGCCCTCCCAGTTGCTCCTTCAAGGCTTTCGCCAGATAGGGACCGGTTTCATCCCGGACGCGATCGATCAGCCCTTCCTTCTCGATGATATCGAGATTGGCGAGCGCGACCGCGCAGGCGACCGGATGCCCCGAATAGGTGTAGCCGTGATAGAATTCGCCGCCCTTTTCGACCAGCGTTGCGGCGATACGGTCGCCGACCAGCAGTGCTGAAAGCGGCTGATAACCGGAGGTCAGCGCCTTGGCGGTCGTGATCGTGTCGGCCTCGATGCCGAGCGACTGCGCGGCGAACCATTCGCCCGTTCGCCCATATCCCGTGATAACCTCGTCGAGCATCAGCAGAACATCGTACTTCTTGCAGATGCGCTGGATTTCCGGCCAATAGCTGTCCGGCGCAATCTTCACGCCGCCTGCCCCCATGACCGGCTCGCCAATGAAGGCCGCGACGTTGTCCGCGCCCGCTTCGAGGATGGCATCCTCCACCGCCTTTGCAGCGCGCAGGCCGAAATCGTGGTCGCTTTCGCCCGGCTGCTTCAGTTCGAACGCATAGGGCGGCATCACATGCGCGATGTTCGGCACCGCACCGTTCAACTGGGTATGCATCGCCGCCATGCCGCCGAGCGACGTGCCGGTGATCGTCGAGCCGTGATAGGCCCAGTTGCGCGAGATGATCCGGTTCTTCTGCGGCTTGCCTTCCAGCACCCAGTAATGGCGCACGAGACGCAAGGCCGTGTCGTTCGCTTCCGAGCCGGAGGAGCCGTAGAACACCTGGTTCATGTTCTTCGGCGCGATCTCGGCGATCTTTTTGGCGAGAAGCACCGGCGTCGGCGTCGTGCAGCGGAAGAAGGAATTGTAATAAGGCAGTTCCTTCATCTGCGCATAGGCGGCTTCGGCAAGTTCATTGCGCCCATAGCCGACATTGACGCACCAAAGGCCCGCCATGCCGTCGAGGATTTCGTTGCCCTCGCTGTCATAGACGAACGGGCCTTCGGCGCGCGTGATCATCCGCGATCCGGCGTGGCGCAAATCCTTGTGGTCGGTGAAGGGGTGAAGGTGGTGCGCGGCGTCGATTTCCTGAAGCTGCGCGAGCGAATAGTTCTGGTAGGTCATGTGCTTTTTGTCTCCGTCTAAAACCTTCTCAAGGGTTCAAACGGCAGGCGGCGGCGAATATCCGATCCGGGCGCACAGGCGCAACAATTCCGCATGGCGCGTGCGCGGAGACGGCGTGGATGCGTGTGCGTTTTTTCTGATCATCGAAAGGCGCATGGCGAATTTGTAGACGTGCGGGCGGCCCCGTTCAAGCCGAACGCCGATATGTGCGGACTATCGCGACCACGACCAGAATCGCGCAAAGTCCCGCCAGAACGAGCGGCAGGCCGTTCGCACCGACTGCCTGCATCGCAAGGCCAGCGCTTGGCGGCCCCGAAATCCCACCAAGTCCCCACATCAATGCGAAGGCTGCGTTGCCCGCGACAAGCATCGAACCGGTGAAACGTTGGCCGAGTTCGACGATCGCCATCGTATAGATACCGTAAGCGAACGCGCCCCAGAAAAAGGCGACCGGCCATTGCGCGGACGTGCCCAGAACCAGCGGTAGGAGCGCGCAGCCGACGATCGCCATCACGGCGCATAAAAGCATCACACCGCGCGCATTCCACCGGTCGGCCAGAAGACCGAGCGGCACCTGAAGGGCGAAATTGCCGACGATGAAGACGGTCAGCAGCGTCGCCATCTGCCCCTCGCCAATCGCGAACGCGCGTCCGTATGACGGAAGGAGCGACATCATCGCCGTCTCGAAACCGGCCGCGACGACGACCGCCAGAAGAAGCGTCGGCGCGACGGGCAAAAAGCGGCGCACGGTTCCCTGCTGTTCGTCTTCGTGGAACGCGGGAAGACGCGCGGAAACGGCGAGGACAAAAAGTCCGCAGATGAGAAACGCGCTAATTCCGACGAGGAACGGCGCCCAGCCCTGCGTGCCGACCAGTGCCAGCGTTGCCGGCCCGAGCGCGAAGCCAAGCGAGATGATCGACGTGTAGACGCCCATGAAACGCCCGCGCGCATAGGCGGGCGCGAGCGCGATCATCCAGACCTCGGAGAGTACGTAGAGCGGAATGACGGAAAAGCCGAGCAGGAAGCGCAGCGGAAACCACAGCCACAGATTCTGTGTCGCGCCGATCAGCGCGAACATGGTGGCGCACATCACCGAGCAGATGAGCACTGTGCGCACACCACCCAGCCAGTTGACGAGGCGCGGAACGAAGGACGACGCCACGATCATGCCGAGCGGCGACATCGCGGCAGACAGGCCGATCATGGTCGGCGATACGCCTTGACGCTCCAGGATGAAGGCCAGCAGCGGATAGGAAAGCCCCTGCGCGATCGCGAACACGGAGACCGTCGCGGTGACCGCGCCGATGGCCAGCCACGGGACCGGCGGCAATGCGAATGGCGTCTCGATACGGTCCACGATGCTACGAAATCCCGAAGAGAAGGCCAGTGCTTAAGCACATTCGGCCAGACGAGACCACGGCCCAAAGAGGCCCGCAAGTGGAATTCCTAGGGCATGTCGCCCATGCTGAAAACCATCTGGCGTCCGTGTCGATTCCGTCTTCGAAAATGTCGCAGTGCCCCTAACGGCTAAGCATGAGGCGGGTCACTATGCGGCACGATTTCGTTTGAAGAGTTCTCGATGACCGATCCGTTACTATCGCCGGAAACCCAGCCAACGCAGCACGCCCGTCGCGGTGGGCGCGCCGGCAAGCGCTCCGGCGCTTTATCCGCTTTCGACCAGCCGCCCTATCGCAATCTCAAAAACCCGCTGACACCGACGAACCTTTTGTCGGTGGACGAACTGGAATCGATTCATCTCGCCTCGCTGCGCGTGCTGAAGGAGATCGGCGTCGACGTGCTGCACGATGAAGCGCGGCGCATCATGAAAGAAGCCGGCGCGGATGTGCGCGAAGGCTCGGAGCGTGTACGCTTCGATGCGGACATGATCCTCGAACTCGTCTCGCACTGCCCGAGCGAGTTCACCCTTCACGCGCGCAATCCCGCGCATGACGTTCGTTTCGGCGGCAACAACCTGATCTTCGCGCAGGTCGCCTCCGCGCCGAACTGTTCCGACCTCGACAATGGCCGGCGCGCGGGCAATCAGGCCGATTTCCGCAATTTCCTGAAACTCGCGCAGGTCCACAACATCATCCAGGCGACCGGCGGCTATCCGGTCGAGCCGGTGGATATCCATCCTTCGGTCCGGCACCTCGAATGCGGTCGCGATCTCGCGACGCTGACCGACAAGCCATTCCACATCTATTCGCTGGGGCTGGAACGCAATCTGGACGGCATCGAGATCGCGCGGCTGGCGCGCGGCATTTCGGAAGAACAGCTTTTGTCCGAACCTTCGGTCTATACGATCATCAACACCAATTCGCCGCTGAAACTCGATATTCCGATGATGGAAGGCATCATCCAGATGTCGAGCCGGGGGCAACTCGTCATCGTCACGCCCTTCACGCTGTCGGGCGCGATGGCGCCCGTCACCATCGCCGGTGCGCTCGTGCAGCAAAATGCCGAAGCGCTATCGGGCATCGCGTTCACGCAGATGGTCAGGAAGGGCGCGCCTGTCGCCTATGGCGGCTTTACGTCCAATGTCGACATGAAGTCGGGCGCGCCTGCCTTCGGAACGCCCGAATATATGAAGGCGCAGCTCGTCGGCGGCCAGCTCGCGCGGCGCTACGGCATTCCCTATCGCACGTCGAATGTCTGCGCAGCCAATTCGGTCGACGCGCAGGCCGCCTATGAAAGCGTCTTTTCGCTTTGGGGCGCGGTGCAGGCGGGCGCCAATTTCATGCTGCACTCGGCAGGCTGGCTCGAAGGCGGGCTGTGCTGCTCCTACGAAAAGATGATCCTCGACATCGACCTTCTGCAAATGGTCGCCGAATTCCTGACACCGCTCGACCTTTCGGACGACGCGCTGGCGGTGGACGCGATCCGCGATGTCGGGCCGGGCGGGCACTTCTTCGGCACCCAGCACACGCAAGATCGCTACAAGAACGCATTTTACGCACCCGTGCTTTCGGACTGGCGCAATTTCGAAACGTGGAGCCTTGCCGGCCACCCCACGGCCGTCGACAAGGCAAACCGCGTATGGAAAGAGCGCCTCGCCTCCTACGAAAAGCCGGCCATCGACCCCGCCGTTGAAGAGGCGCTCGACGCCTTCGTCGCACGGCGTATCGCCGAGGGCGGCGCACCGACGGATTTTTGAGTATGATTCAACATCTTCATTTTTCGATTCCGACCGCGAGCGTAAATCCATGAAATCTCATGCAAAGGCAGTTGTGATCGGCGGCGGCGTCGTCGGGTGTTCGGTGCTCTACCATCTGGCCAAGGCCGGCTGGAAAGACGTGATGCTGATCGAGCGATCCGAGCTTACGTCCGGCTCGTCCTGGCACGCGGCGGGCGGGTTCCACACGCTCAATGGCGACCCGAACGTTGCCAAGCTTCAGGCCTATACGGTCCAGCTCTACAAGGAACTCGAAGAGATTTCAGGCCAGTCCTGTTCGCTGCATCTGACAGGTGGCGTGATGTTGGCCGACAGCCCGGAGCGCATGGACTTCCTGCGCCTTGCTCATGCCAAGGGCCGGTATCTGGGCATGGACACCGAACTCATCACGCCGTCCGAAGCCAAGGCAATGTTCCCGCTGATGGACGAAACGAATTTCGTCGGCGCGATGTGGGACCCCGTCGAAGGCCACCTCGACCCGTCCGGCACGACGCATGCCTATGCGAAGGCGGCGAAAAAACTCGGAGCGGAGATCGTTCTGCGCAATCCGGTCAAGGAACTGACGCAGGACGCCGACGGCACCTGGAACGTCGTGACCAAGAACGGCACGATCAAGGCCGAGCACGTCGTCAATTGCGGCGGGTTGTGGGCGCGCGAAGTCGGCCGCATGGTCGGCGTGGAGCTTCCGCTTCTGGCCATGGAGCACATGTATCTGCTTACCGAGCCGATGCCGGAAGTCGAGGAATTCAACGCCCGAACCGGCCGCGAGATGATCGGCGTCATGGATTTCAAGGGTGAAATCTACACGCGTCAGGAGCGCAACGGCGTTCTGCTCGGCACCTATGAAAAGGACTGCCGGCCTTGGTCGCCGGTCAATACGCCGTGGGATTTCGGCCATGAACTGCTCCAGCCCGATATCGACCGGATCGCCCCTTCCCTCGAAGTTGGCTTCAAGCATTTTCCCGGCATCGAGAAGGCCGGTATCAAGCAGATCATCAACGGCCCGTTCACCTTCGCGCCGGACGGCAACCCGCTCGTCGGCCCGGTACAGGGGCTGACCAATTTCTGGTGCGCCTGCGCCGTCATGGCCGGGTTTTCCCAAGGTGGCGGCGTCGGCCTCGCGTTGTCGAACTGGATGGTCAACGGCGATCCCGGCTTCGATGTGTGGGGCATGGATGTCGCGCGCTTCGGCGAGTGGGCGAGCCTGCGCTATACCAATGCGAAAGTGCGCGAGAACTATTCGCGACGTTTCTCGATCCGCTTCCCCAACGAGGAACTGCCCGCCGCTCGGCCCGCGCAGACGACGCCGCTCTACGACGTCATGGTGCGCGACAACAACGCCGTCATGGGCGATTCATGGGGTCTTGAGACGCCGCTCTGGTTCGCACCGGAGGGCACCGAGCCGAAGGATGTCGTCTCGTTCCACCGCTCGAACGATTTCGAACATGTCGGCAACGAGGTGCGGGCGACGCGCGAGCGCGTCGGCGTGACGGAGATCGCGAATTTCGCCAAATATGAGGTGCAGGGTACGGGCGCGGAGGACTTCCTCAACCGTCTGATGACCAACCGTATGCCGAAGACCGGCCGCATCGTTCTGACCCCGATGCTGAATGAATTCGGCAAGCTGATCGGTGACTTCACCATCGCCAAGGCGGATGAAGACCGCTTCATGGTGTGGGGTTCGTCGGCGGCGCAGAAATATCACATGCGCTGGTTCGAAAAGCATCTGCCGAAGGACCGCTCAGTTCGCATCATCCGCTTCGACCAGACCATTGTCGGACTGTCGATCGCCGGCCCGCGATCACGCGACCTTCTTCAAAAGCTTGTCGACGAGGACGTGTCGAATGCCGCGTTCAAATTCATGGATTATCGCGAGATTGCCGTGGCCGGCGCGCCCTGCATGGTCAACCGCATCTCCTATACGGGCGATCTCGGCTACGAAATCTGGCTGGAGCCAGCCTATCAGCGCCGCGTCTATGAGGCGATCAAGCGCGAAGGCGAGGAGTTCGGGATCGTCGATTTCGGCATGCGCGCGCTTTTGTCCATGCGCCTTGAAAAGAACTTCCCGACCTGGTTCCGGGAATTGCGGCCAATCTACGGGCCGTTCGAAGGTGCAATGGACCGTTTCATCAAGATGGAGAAGAACGATTTCATCGGGCGTGACGCCGCCGCGAAAGAACAGGGTGACGGCCCGAAGCTGAAGCGCGTCTCCTTCGTCGTCGACGCACTCGATGCCGACGTGATGGGCGATGAACCCGTCTGGGCGAAGATCAACGGCACCGATTACGGCACTGTCGAGCCGCCGCATGGCTTCGGCGCGGCGCGTTTCAATGCCGAAGGCAAGGACGTCACCGGCTCGCAGGCGGCAACCGACGCGTCGGCCGTTCGTGGCATCAGGGATGGCGAATGGTCGGTCGTCGGCTGGGTCACATCGGGCGGCTACGCGCATTATGTCGGCAAGTCGATGGCGCAGGGCTATGTGCCCGCTGCACTCGCCGACGACGCAAGCGACGGGATGTTCGAGATCGAGATTCTCGGCCAGCGCCGTGCAGCGACGATTGCCGTCGAACCGCCTTTCGACCCGGCCGGCGAGCGCATGCGCGGCTGATTACGCGACGATCAGCCCCGCATCGAGAAGGGCCGCACGCATAACGGCCGCCTTTTGCGGGGCGGTCGATACGCTCGTAATATAGGGCAAGCCATTACGTGGGCTCGTCCACCCCACCGGAACGAGGGGTGTGGCGGCAGGGTCGTGACGTTTGGCCAAGGCCCAGCTTTTACAGTCGATGGCGCAGAAATCCGCGCGCCCTTCTGCGACGGCACGAATGGAAGCGCGGTGGCCACCCGTTGGCACATGCTTCTGGAAATCGTTCAGCGTGCCGAGATCGCCATGCAGCGCCAGATAACCGGACATAGAATCGGGCTGGTTGTAGGCGAAACGCCCGCCGCGCAGCAGATCGTGGCGGTCTGCGATCAGCACATGCGGCGCGACCGCTTCGCCCTCACGCATGAGGATCACGCTGCGATAATGCGCCCCCTCGCCGCCCTCGACATCCGAGTAATCCGGCTGACCGATAACGTGCACATAGTCCGAAAGGCCATCCTCCATCGGCCCCCAGCACGTCTGCGCGAAAAACAGGTTGGGACGACGCCAGAAGGCGTGAAGATTGCCCGTCCTGCGCGTGAGCTTGTCAGGCGCATCGATACCTGCATTGCGAAATGCGCTGCGGATGGAGCCCCATAGCGCATCGGTTTCACCGTGAACCTCGGGCCAGTCATACATCGGGAGAGAAGCGATCATGACTACTTATGCGTGCAGCCGAAGGCCGGGATCAAGCCTATTCCTTCGATGGTTCGGCCGGAACGGGCGCGCTCCCGAAACTGTGAACGGAATGCTGGCGTACACGTGGACGAAACGCCCTTCCCGGCTCTGGCGTCCGGCGCAACACCGGATGGACGACCGCTTCCTTGGGCTTCAGCGCAAAAGCGCGGAACAACGCGAAATAGCTCGGAAAGACATATCCGCCATTCATGCGCACCCAGTCCTCGCGCCGAGCGCGAAAGATGTGCGGCAGTTCATACCACGGCACGGTGGGCTGCTTGTGATGAACCAGATGAAGGTTGTTGTTGAGAAACAGGAAGGCGAGCGGCGAGTGCTCCACGATGATCGTGCGTCCGTCGGGGCGCTCCGACCATTGATGCTCTGCGAAGGTCCGGATCGCGATGATCGACTGCCCCAGATAGACCGGCACCAGATAGAGCCAGAGCGGAATCTCGAATGCGAAAACGAGGATCGGCAGAAGAACTGCCAGGCCGACCAGATGATGACGCCAGGCGCGCTGGGCGGCCGGATCTCCGGATCGAAGCAGCTTCCAATCAGACAGAATGAACGCCACATTCGAAATCGCGGGGCCGATCACGAAACGCCCGATCATCGTGTTGTTGAAGACGAGCAAAGATTGCAGGACAGGTGGCATCTCCCGATGCTTCCACAAAGCCTGATACCAGCTTTCGGGATCGTCAAACGGGTCCGTCAGGCGTTCATCGGCATGGTGGCACAGATGCAGTTTCTTGAACCGGCGATAGGGATAGACGAGCCCGATGGGCAGCCCGATCAGAAATTCGTTTACAAGCGCATTGCGCGTCGGGTGGCCATGCGCGGCCTCATGCATAAGTGAAGACTGCAGCGCGACCGTTAGCGTGAGCAGGACGATGGCGAGAAACGGCGAATAGGCCCAGCCAACCGTGCCGGCGGCCAGCCACATTGCGTAGCACGTGACGATCAGCGCCACTGTTGGCCATTCGATCTTTGTCGCGCGGATCGCTCCCTGTGTGCGGATATCTGCGCTCGATGTCCCGTTCCTGCTCATTTGTCTCCATCGCCCCCAATGCGATTCACAGGCCTTATTCCTGCTGACAAATGCTGACACCAAACGTCGGTCTAACAAACGATATAACGCGCACAAAACGTTGCGAGTGAAACACATTGACCGCGTATGTTTCGTTTTGTCACCATTCATGGCAATATATGGAATGGATAAGCGTGATCTCTCTGCCGTCTTCCGCGAACGCCTCAAGCTGCTTCTAACGCGACACGGGCGCAATCAGTCGACCTTCGCCGCCAGTGTCGGCATCGATCGGTCGGCCCTTTCGCAGCTTCTGGCAGGCCAGTCGACGCGACTGCCTCGCGCCGAGACGCTTCTCAACATCGCCGAAACCTATGGCGTCTCACTCGACTGGTTGATGGGCCTCAGTCAGGACGAAGGACTGGCGTCGGAAATTCGCGAGAGCCTCGAAATCGAGGAAGGAACGGGCGGCTTCGACCACACGCTGCTGGCGGCATGGCATGCCGAAGCGGCAGGGGCGAAGGTACGCTACGTGCCGGCGGGCATTCCCGACCTTCTACGCTCGGATGCAGTCATCGCCTATGAGGCCGGCATCACGCGCAGGAACCGCGAAAACCAGATCGACGAGAAGGATTATCGGATCGGCTACAACCGGCGGCCCGAGACGGATATGGAAGTGTGCATGCCCCGCCATATGCTGGAAATCTTCGCCAAGGGGAACGGCGTCTGGAGTGGCCTGTCGGATATCGATCGCCGCGCGCAACTCGATCACATGGCGCAACTGATCGACGATCTTTACCCGAGTTTCCGGCTCTATCTCTATGACGGGCGCCAGCGCTATTCGATCCCCTACACGATCTTCGGGCAGATCCGCGCGGCGATCTTCGTCGGCGATATGTATCTGGTTCTGAACGCCGTAACGCCTATCCAGAAACTGACGCGCCATTTCGACAATCTCATCCGTGCGGCCGAAATCAACGCCCATGAGACTGCGGCCTATTGCAGAGAATTGAGCCGCTCACTGGCCGATTGACGGATATAAGGAAAACTTTATATCCTTCGATATTCTCCATCATCGAAAGCGAGCGCCTTCCATGGTCAACCCGATCGACGAACTTATCGCGCAAAAGGGCGTGCTGCTGGCGGATGGCGCGACCGGAACCAATCTTTTCTCCATGGGCCTAGAAGCGGGCGACGCGCCAGAGCTTTGGAACGAGACGGCTCCCGAAAAGATCACCGCGCTTCATCAGGGCTTCGTCGATGCCGGCGCGGACATTATCCTCACCAACTCGTTCGGCGGCACACGGCACCGGCTGAAGCTGCATCACGCCGAGGGGCGCGTCGACGAACTGAACCGAAAGGCGGCCGAGCTTGCCCGCTCCGTCGCGGATCGGGCGGGCCGTCGCGTCATCGTCGCAGGGTCCGTCGGTCCGACCGGCGAGCTTCTGGAACCGCTCGGCGCGCTGACCTATGACGAAGCGGTCGAAGCCTTTGCTGAACAGATCGCGGGCCTGAAGGAAGGCGGCGCAGAAGTTGCCTGGATCGAAACCATGTCGGCTCCCGACGAAATCCGCGCGGCGGCCGAAGCCGCCATCAAGGTCGGCCTACCCTATACATATACGGGATCGTTCGACACCGCCGGGCGTACCATGATGGGGCTTGCGCCGCAGGCCATCCACGACGTCGGCGATCAATTGGCGGAAAAGCCGATCGCGGTCGGAGCCAATTGCGGTGTCGGTGCTTCCGACATCCTCGCCTCGCTCCTCGACATGAGCGCCGCGCGGCCCGACGCCACGATCATCGTGAAGGGAAATTGCGGCATTCCTGAATTTCGCGGAACGGAAATCCATTATTCCGGGACGCCGGAACTGATGGCCGACTATGCGCGCCTTGCGGTCAATGGCGGCGCGAAGATCGTCGGTGGATGTTGCGGAACGTCCTTCACCCATCTGGCGGCGATGCGAAAGGCTCTCGACGAACACGTGAAGGCCGACCGGCCCGACGTCGGGGCGATCGAGGCGCGCATCGGACCGCTACGCAACAAGACGGCCGCGCAAAGCGGCAGCGAAGGCGTGCGAAAGGAACGTCGCCGCGCACGCGGCTGACGCCCCTTGTCGTGCCTTAGGGGCGTTCCTATATGCGCTTCTACAAGAGATCGTCTCCGGCCGGTGACCACGGATGTACTGGCACCACTGTCGAGACAATGAGGGTCGGGCCAAAAGCCCGGCCTTTTTGTTTTCGGGGAGATCACGGGCTATGAGGAACGCAAACGGATGATCGACAATCCGGGCAAGCGGATAGCCTTCGGTTTTCTCAAGCTCTTCGCCGGCATCGCGATCGCGTTGCTTCTTCTGACGGAGTTGATCGACAACAGAACCGAGCCGGATACGGCAGGCTCGAATATCGAAACCAGCCAGCAGCAAGAATGGTTGTCGTTGGGACAGTCACACCAATACGAAAAGTAGAAACTAGGCCAGAAAAAAGTTGAAACTTTTGAAGGCGGGAACGCTGAAAGCGTTGGAAAGAATGGCGCGAGTGACGGGGCTCGAACCCGCGACCTCCGGCGTGACAGGCCGGCACTCTAACCGACTGAGCTACACCCGCGCTTTGCGCCAGCCGCCTGTCGTGCGGCCCGCGTGGTGGCTGAATTAAGCGGTTCGGCATGAGGTGTCAAGCGCGCAGAACCCGTCCAAGCGCAGTTTCAGCCGCCTAAGCATACGACGCTGCGGAAGCGAACGGAAACGTCGGGATGAACGGCATCGAAGGGCTTGCGTGCCACGACCAAACACCCTAAAGGTTCGCCCCGTCGGGCGATTAGCTCAGTTGGTAGAGCGCTTCGTTTACACCGAAGATGTCGGCAGTTCGAGCCTGTCATCGCCCACCATTTCCCCTTCCCGACAGTTCCCCTCCGCCTTAAGGCTCTACGCTGTGCCAAGTACGGGACGCACGCGTATGTCGCCGCGCGTGACAGCCTCAGCCCCTTTCATGACACCGACCGCCACGGCGAGAAGAAACGCCTCGTTTCTTGCAGAAGCTTTCTTCAGTCAAAGTCGATCATATAAACTTTTAGATATTATTCCGTACTTAACCATGCGCAGTGTAAGGAGTTGTTAACGCTCCAGATTAAGCAGATCGCAACACGGCTCAGGTAGTTTCGCCTTGTCACAAAGAGGGGGCACAAGCCCCACCAAACGGGGGCAAGGAGCCCAGATCACATGACGAACCTTCTGAAGCGCTTCCAGAACGACGAATCCGGCGCAACCGCCATCGAATACGGCCTGATCGCCGCACTGATCGGAGTCATGGTTATCGGAGGCGCAACGATGATCGGTCAGGGTCTCGACAGCACATTCAAGGAAGTGGCCGGAAGCCTGCGTCCCGCGGCTGGCGGCGGCGATACCACCGATTAATCCGCAATACGTCAAAAAAACCCCGGCGAAAGCCGGGGTTTTTTTATGCTTGGAACTGAGGACAGTCGATCAGTTCACGTTGTCCTTGAGGCCCTTGCCGGCCGAGAACTTCGGCACGTTGCGGGCCGGGATCTGCACCTCGGCGCCCGTCTGCGGGTTGCGGCCGGTCGAAGCTTCGCGGCGCGAGACCGAGAAATTGCCGAAGCCGACGAGGCGCACATCGCCGCCCTTCTTGAGTTCGCCGGAGATGGCGGAGAACACTGCGTCGACAGCCGACTGAGCGTCGGCCTTCGACAGGCTGGCTTCTTCGGCAACCGCGGCGATAAGCTCGTTCTTGTTCATCAAAAAATTCCTTTCGTTTGAAAGGCCGGAAAACTGGGTTCTGCCGGCAGCGGCGGAGTGTAGACACACGTACCGTCCACAACCAAGCAAAAGCTGGCCTTGGAGGCGCAAAATCCCACCTTTTCCGGGCTTTTTCAACGAAAAAGCCGGGCACAAGGCCCGGCTTTCCGATTTATCAGACGGTTTTTACGGCCCGATCAGTGCGCGAGGCTTGCCGTGGCCGAATCGTCCGCCGACACCGCAGGCGCGGCAGCGGGTTCGACCCACTCGATCGGCTCGGGCGTACGCACCAGTGCGTGCTCCAGAACCTCGCCAACGCGGCTGACAGGCACGATCTCGAGCGCGTTCTTCACGTTCTCGGGGATATCGGCCAGATCCTTGGCGTTCTCCTCGGGGATGAGAACCTTCTTGATGCCGCCGCGAAGCGCCGCCAGAAGCTTCTCCTTGAGACCGCCGATCGGCAGCACCCTGCCCCGGAGCGTGACCTCACCCGTCATGGCGATGTCCTTGCGGACCGGAATACCCGTCAGAACCGAGACGATGGCCGTCACCATCGCGATGCCGGCAGACGGACCATCCTTGGGCGTTGCGCCTTCAGGCACGTGGACGTGAATGTCCCTGCGGTCGAAGAGCGGCGGCTCGATGCCGAAATCGATGGCACGGGAGCGGACATAGGACGCCGCCGCCGAAATCGATTCCTTCATCACGTCCTTCAGATTGCCCGTCACCGTCATCTTGCCCTTGCCGGGCATCATGACGCCTTCGATCGTGAGCAGTTCGCCGCCGACTTCCGTCCAGGCAAGTCCGGTCACGACGCCGACCTGATCCTCGCCCTCGACCTGGCCGAAGCGATAGCGCTCGATGCCGAGATAGTCGGACAGGTTTTCGCGCGTGATATGCACGGCCTCGACCTTCTTGCGAAGAATCTCGGTTACCGCCTTGCGCCCGAGCTTCATCAGCTCGCGCTCGAGGCTGCGCACACCGGCTTCACGCGTATAGACCTGAACGATCGCGCGGATCGCATTATCGTCAACGGAGAATTCCTCCGTCTTCAAAGCGTGATCGCGGATCGCCTTGGGCAGCAGGTGCCGCTTGGCAATCTCGACCTTCTCGTCTTCCGTGTAACCGGCGATACGGATGATCTCCATACGGTCCATGAGGGCCGGCGGAATGTTCAGCGTATTCGCCGTCGTCACGAACATCACGCTCGACAGGTCGTATTCGACCTCGAGGTAGTGATCCATGAAGGACGAGTTCTGCTCCGGGTCCAGCACTTCGAGAAGCGCCGAGGAAGGATCGCCACGGAAATCCTGGCCCATCTTGTCGATCTCGTCGAGCAGGAAGAGCGGGTTGGACTTCTTCGCCTTCTTCATCGACTGGATGACCTTGCCGGGCATCGAGCCGATATAGGTGCGGCGGTGACCGCGAATCTCGGCCTCATCGCGCACGCCGCCGAGCGCCATGCGGATGAACTCGCGGCCGGTCGCCTTGGCAATCGACTTGCCGAGCGAGGTCTTGCCGACACCGGGAGGACCGACAAGGCACAGGATCGGACCCTTGAGCTTCTTCTGGCGGCTCTGAACGGCCAGGTACTCGACGATGCGCTCCTTGACCTTGTCGAGACCGAAATGATCGGTGTCGAGTACGTTCTGCGCGAAATCGAGGTCGCTCTTGACCTTGGAGGGCTTGCTCCACGGGATCGAGAGCAGCCAGTCGAGATAGTTGCGCACGACTGTGGATTCGGCCGACATGGGCGACATGGTGCGCAGCTTCTTCAGCTCCGCATCCGCCTTCTCGCGCGCTTCCTTCGTCAGCTTAGTCTTCTTGATGCGCTCTTCCAGTTCGGCTGCCTCGTCGCGGCCGTCTTCGCCCTCGCCGAGTTCCTTCTGGATCGCCTTCATTTGTTCGTTGAGGTAGTACTCGCGCTGCGTCTTCTCCATCTGGCGCTTGACGCGCGAACGGATACGCTTTTCCACCTGAAGGACGGAAATCTCGGCTTCCATGAAGCCCATGGCCTTTTCGAGCCGTTCGCGCACGGAAAGCGTGGCGAGCATTTCCTGCTTCTCGGGAATCTTGATCGCCAGATGCGACGCAATGGTGTCGGCGAGCTTCGAGTAATCCTCGATCTGACCGGCCGCACCGACGACTTCGGGCGAAATCTTCTTGTTGAGCTTCACGTAGTTTTCGAAGTCGGAGACGACGGAGCGCGACAGCGCCTCGATCTCGACTTCCTCATCATCTGGCTCGGCGAGAATCTCGGCCGTCGCCTCGTGATAATCCGAGCGATCCGTGAAGGACGTGATGCGCGCGCGGGCCGAGCCCTCGACCAGCACCTTGACCGTGCCGTCGGGCAGCTTCAGAAGCTGGAGCACGCTCGCGACAGTGCCGACATCGTAGATGCCGTCGCCCTGTGGCTCGTCATCGGCGGCATTTTTCTGGGTGGCGAGCAGAATCTGCTTGTCCGATCCCATCACCTCTTCGAGTGCCTTGATCGACTTTTCGCGGCCGACGAAGAGCGGAACGATCATGTGCGGGAAAACGACGATGTCGCGCAGCGGGAGGACTGCGAAAACCGTCTGGTCGGGGTTGCCCGATAAATTGGTCATATTCCAACCTTTCTGTCCGCAACCGCCGAACGCGGCCGGTCGCGAATCTCAGTGTAGCGGCCCCAAAGCCTTCCGCCCATTGCGATCGAACATCGCACACCGTTTTGTGGCACGGAAGGATTGCGCCTGAATATTCATTAGGTGGCGTCAATCGAACGCCAGATCAAGACGCAGCATGACGCAAGGTAGCGTTGCGTCCGAGGCATGGCCGGCGCGGGTTTGCCCCGCGCCGTTCAAGTCATGCGCTGGCAGAGCCTTTTTCGGCTTCGCGCTCTGCATAGATGTAGAGCGGACGGGCCGAGCCCTGCACGACGTCGTCCGAAATGACGACTTCCTGCACACCTTCGAGCGCGGGAAGCTCGAACATCGTGTCGAGCAGGATCGATTCCATGATCGAGCGAAGGCCGCGTGCGCCGGTCTTGCGCTCGATCGCCTTCTTGGCAATCGCCGACAAGGCGCTCTCGTGGAACGTCAGCTCGACATTCTCCATCTCGAACAGGCGCTGATACTGCTTGACGAGCGCGTTCTTCGGCTCGGTCAAAATCTGGATCAGCGCCGGCTCGTCAAGGTCCTCGAGCGTTGCCAGAACCGGCAGACGGCCGACGAATTCAGGAATGAGACCGAATTTCAACAGATCTTCCGGTTCCACCTGGCGGAAAAGCTCACCCGTACGGCGATCTTCCGGCGAGGCGACATTCGCGGCAAAGCCGATCGATGTCTTGCGGCCGCGATCGGAAATGATGCGATCGAGACCGGCAAACGCGCCGCCACAGATGAAGAGGATGTTGGCCGTATCAACCTGCAGGAATTCCTGCTGCGGATGCTTGCGCCCGCCCTGCGGCGGAACGGAAGCGACGGTGCCTTCCATGATCTTCAAAAGCGCCTGCTGGACGCCCTCGCCCGACACGTCGCGCGTGATCGACGGATTGTCCGACTTGCGGGAAATCTTGTCGATCTCGTCGATATAGACGATGCCGCGCTGGGCCCGCTCGACATTGTAGTCGGCCGACTGAAGCAGCTTGAGAATGATGTTCTCGACATCCTCACCGACGTAGCCGGCTTCGGTCAGCGTCGTCGCGTCCGCCATGGTGAACGGCACGTCGATGATGCGCGCCAGCGTCTGGGCGAGGAGCGTCTTGCCGCAACCGGTCGGGCCGATCAGGAGGATGTTCGATTTCGCCAGTTCGACGTCGTTCGACTTCGAGGCATGCGCCAGGCGCTTGTAGTGGTTGTGAACGGCGACCGACAGGACGCGCTTGGCGTGCGGCTGACCGATCACGTAATCGTCCAGAACCTTCAGGATTTCCTGCGGCGTCGGCACGCCCTCGCGCGACTTCACCATCGAGGATTTGTTTTCCTCGCGGATGATGTCCATGCACAGTTCGACGCATTCGTCGCAGATGAAGACCGTCGGGCCTGCGATCAGCTTGCGCACCTCGTGCTGGCTTTTGCCGCAAAACGAGCAGTAGAGCGTATTCTTGGAATCGCCACCGCTGTTGCTGATCTTGCTCATTTGGTACGTCCTTTCGGCACCGGTACTCGGCCCCGCCCCAACACGGCGCCGAATCTGAATTCTAGGGCGGGCGGACCCGCCTGCCAAGAATGTCGCGTCAGTGAACCCAATTCGTGTCTTTATGCCAAACGCGAATTGGCGTTCTCCCCGCAAATCCCCAGCAAAAATATAAGCCTGCTTTCGTTGAATATAGGCTTAATCCAACGACGTCGCTTCGAGGGAGCAGGCGATTGTGACGGAATTGTCGCGCCTGCCGGTCAAAACCGCGTCATTTGTTCGCCGCGTCCTTCACTTCCGCTTCGACCGCCTCGCGCTCGGAGATCACCTTATCGATCAGGCCCCACGCCTTGGCTTCGTCCGCCGTCATGAAATGGTCGCGGTCGAGCGTCTTTTCGATCGTCTCGTAATCCTGACCCGTATGCTTGACGTAAACCTCGTTCAAGCGGCGCTTCAGCTTGATGATGTCCTGCGCGTGACGCTCGATGTCGGACGCCTGGCCCGAGAACCCGCCCGAAGGCTGATGCACCATGATGCGCGCGTTGGGCGTTGCAAAGCGCATGTCCTTGTGGCCCGCGCACAGGAGAAGCGAACCCATCGAGGCCGCCTGTCCGATGCACAGCGTCGAGACGGCAGGCTTGATGAACTGCATCGTGTCGTAGATCGCCATGCCGGACGTGACCACGCCGCCGGGCGAATTGATATAGAGCGAGATTTCCTTCTTCGAATTCTCGGCTTCGAGAAAGAGAAGCTGCGCGCAAACGAGCGTCGCCATGCCGTCCTCGACGGGGCCGGTGATGAAGATGATCCGTTCTTTCAAAAGGCGCGAGAAGATGTCGTAGGCGCGCTCGCCGCGGTTGGTCTGTTCCACCACCATCGGAACGAGGCTCATATAGGTTTCGACGGGGTCTCTCATGTGTCTTCCTTCAAGGGATAAGCGGCCCGGACGGACCGAATCTGGATGGTCGTCATATCGCCATAAATAGGATGGGCGGTTCGGCTCGCGCAAGAGCGCTCGACGCGCTCTTCGAGCCAGCCCGCTCAAACCGCTTTCGGCGCCTCCTCGGCGCGCAGCCATTGACGCAAGGTCGCGATGTCGCCGCTTTCCGCCGCGTCGGCCACACGCCTGCCCACGGCAGCACCGAACTTGTAGCCATGACCGGAGCACGCCGACACCACGAGCGCGTGGCCGATGGCGGCACCATAGAACGTCTCGTCTCGCGTGAACGTATAGACACAGCTCATTACCTCCGAGACGCCATACTCATCGAGGCGCGCGATCGTCGGAGCCATGCGCCGACTGATTTCTTCACCCTCGCCCGGCCTCGCGTTACGGTCGGCGTCTGGATCATCGGTCGCGCGTTTGTGAAAGCCGGTGCCGAACTTCAGTCCGCCATCGCCGCTCGGCGGGATAAGATAGCCCTCACCCGCTTCGCCGATACCAAGAAGCGTCGGCGCGCGCTCCCATGCTTCGCGCAAATCATCGGGCGGCGTCATATAAGCCACCGCCGTGCGATAGGGCTGCAGATCGACCGCCAGATCGGGAAACAGCGACAGAACCCAGGCACCGGCTGTGACCACGAGTTGATCGCTCTCTACGATCGACCCGTTTTCCAAGGTGACCGTCGCGCCATCGACGTCGACAGAGACGACCTTGCAGTTCTCTCGCACATCCGCGCCATTCGCGCGCAGCCATTCGCAAAGTCCATTGGCGATGCGCCGGCAATGCAGCGCGCCGCCTTCCGTGGAGAGAAGCGCATAGCGCAGTCCCTCCGGATTGAGGAACGGCCAGCGCCTTGCCGCCTCCCCAGGCTCCACATTTTCGAAAGGATGGCCTCCGGCAACCAGTCCCGCGCGGCGCGTGTCGCCCGCGTCGCCCTCCTCATAGGATGCACACAGGAAACCGCGATTGTCGTAATGGCTCTGGCCGAGATCGCGCCAAAGCTCCTCCCATGCGGCGAACGCTTCGTCGATCTGCGTGGCATAGCCCAGATGCGCGCCGTAGGCACGGCGGATGATGCGATGATGGTCGCCCGACGCGGCCAACGGGTTGGGGATCGGCCCCTGTTCCACGATCGTGACTTCGTGACCGCGCTTGGTCAGCGCCCATGCCGTCGACAGCCCGGATATTCCCGCGCCGACAATAATGACCTTCATCAAAATTCCCTCGCATCCGCCGACCGCTACCATAAGGTCTGGAAACAGGGTGACAAGTCGGGCATGGAGCGCGGATGACCCAGCCTCCCTATCTCTATTTCGACCCGGCAACGCTTCGCCTCAACCTCGACCCGCACGAGCCTGCGTTCTTCCAGAACCCCTATCCCGCCTACCAGTGGCTGCAAGCGCGTACGCCCGTCTTTTACTGGGAAGAGTTCGGTGCGTGGTGCGTCGCATCCTACGAAGATGTCAACGGCTTCCTGCGCGACCGAAATTTCGGCCGCGAGAAACCGGGCGGCTATCTCGATTATGTTTCAGCCGGCGAAGACCGTGCGCACCTTTCCGATTTCGATGCCGTCGAGGCGCGCTCGATGCTCGAACTGGAGCCGCCCGTCCACACGCGACTGCGCACGCTGGTCAACCGCGCCTTCGTTTCACGTCAGGTTGAGCGGCTGCGCCCGCGCGCCGAGCGTCTGGCGCATGAATTGATCGACGGCTTCGAGGCCGACGGCCGGGCCGACCTGATCCCCGCGTTTGCCACGCCGATCCCGATCACACTCATCGCCGAAATGCTCGGCGTGCCTGCCGAGGACGGGCCGATGCTGCTCGACTGGTCGCACCGGATGGTCACGATGTATATGCACGGGCCTACGCGCGAGATGGCGACGAGAGCCAACGACGCGGCGCGCGATTTCTCGGATTACATCCGCGAACATGCACGCAAGCGTGCGGCACAGCCCGGCGACGATCTTCTCAGCCTGCTCGTCAGCGCGCGCGACGAAGGCCAGAAACTCGATGAAGATGAACTCGTCGCCTCAGCCATCCTGCTTTTGAACGCCGGTCACGAGGCGACCGTCCACCAGACCGGCAATGCCGTGCGCACAGTCCTGAAACAGGGCGGCGATCCACGTCGTTTTTTCACCGACGACGCGGCAACGGCCGCGACCGTCGAGGAATGCCTGCGCTTCGACGCACCGCTTCACATGTTCAACCGCTATGCCACCGAGGAACGCGAAATCGCACCGGGTGTGACGATCAAAGCGGGCGAGCAAATCTGGCTCATGCTCGGCACGGCGAACACGGACGCTGCCGCCTTTGCCGATCCGCTGGAATTTCGTCCCGGCCGGGCGGACCAGAAGAACGTTTCCTTCGGCGCGGGCATTCATTTTTGCATCGGCGCACCGCTCGCGCGGCTCGAAATGCAGGCGTCACTCAAGGCGCTGTTCGACAGGCTGCCGAACCTGAAACTCGCAGAGGAGCCGCGCTATCGCGACACCTATCATTTCCATGGGCTTGAACGGCTGGAAGTGGAGTGGTGAGCGGGAAAATCCGCGCCTAAACCCGGATAACGTATTCCTTGCGCGTCGTCTCGACGACCTCCCATGTGCCCTTGAAACCGGGGCGCAGGATAAAACTGTCGCCAGTTTTCACCGTACGGGATGCGCCGCCCTCCTCCGCGATCACCGATACGCCGGAGAGGATGCGGCAGAACTCCCACTCGTCATATTCGATGCGCCACTTGCCGGGCGTCGCTTCCCACACGCCGGCGAAAAGGCCGTTGCCGGCCTCTTCGACATTCCACGTCCGGAACTGCGGGGCACCTTCAATTACCCTACCTTCAGCCGGCTGGCCCGTTTCGGCTTCGAGGCCGGAAATTCCCAGTCCGACGATACGGCTGACATACATGGCATCCTCCCTGATCCTCAGGCTTTCGCCAATGCCTGCTCCAGATCGGCGATGATGTCCTCGACATCCTCGATGCCGACTGACAGGCGAATGACGTCCGGCCCCGCGCCTGCCGCCGTCTGCTGCTCGGGATCGAGTTGGCGGTGCGTGGTGGACGCGGGGTGGATGATAAGCGATTTCGTGTCGCCGATGTTGGCGAGATGCGAAAAAAGCTCGACGCCTTCGACGATTTTCACACCCGCCTCGTAGCCGCCCTTCAGACCGAAGGTGAAGACCGCACCCGCGCCTTTCGGCGAGTATCTCTTGTGCAGGGCGTTGTTCGGATCGTCCGCCAGACCGGGATAGGACACCCACTCCACCTTATCGTGCTTCACCAGCCATTCGGCCACCTTCAGCGCGTTGTCGCAATGGCGCTGCATTCTCAGGGGCAGCGTTTCGAGGCCGGTCAGGATCATGAAAGCATTGAAGGGCGAGATAGACGGGCCGAAATCGCGCAGGCCCAGTACGCGGCAGGCAATGGCAAAGGCGAAATTGCCAAAGGTTTCGTGGAGGACGATGCCGCCATATTCGGGACGTGGCTCAGAAAGCATCGGATAGTTGCCGGAGGCCGACCAGTCGAACGTGCCTCCATCCACGATAACGCCGCCCATCGAATTGCCGTGGCCACCGATGAACTTGGTCAGCGAATGAACGACGACGTCCGCGCCATGCTCGATCGGGCGCAGGAGGTAAGGCGAAGCCATCGTGTTGTCCACGATCAGCGGGAGGCCGTGCTTGTGCGCGATCTCGGCAATGGCCGCGATATCGACGAAAGTGCCGCCCGGATTGGCGAGGCTTTCGATGAAGATTGCGCGCGTCTTCTCGTCGATCTGGTTTTCGAAGGTCGACAGATCGGTCGTGTCGCCCCAGCGAACTTCCCAACCGAAATTCTTGAAGGCATGACCGAACTGGTTGATCGAGCCGCCGTAGAGCTTGCGCGCGGCGACGAAATTGTCGCCCGGCTTCAGGATCGTGTGGAAGATCAGAAGCTGGGCGGCATGGCCCGAGGCTGTCGCCAGCGCCGCCGTGCCGCCTTCAAGCGCGGCGACACGCTCTTCGAGCACCGCCTGCGTCGGATTCATGATACGGGTGTAGATGTTGCCGAACGCTTTCAGCCCGAACAGCGAGGCGGCGTGGTCGGCATCGTCGAAGACGAAGGACGTCGTCTGGTAGATCGGCGTGGCGCGCGCGCCTGTCGCCGGGTCGGGCTGTGCGCCCGCATGAACCGCCAGAGTGTTGAAACCGGGTGCGCGCTGCGCCATGAAACGTCCTCCTGATGCAAATCGAGGCGTCATTCATCGCAAAGGGCCGAGCCAAAAGCAAAGACGATTATTCCGCCGAATCCACGTCGATGCGCACCTGCGCGATCGCTTTCATGCGGATTGGAGAAATCCGTTCCTACCGCGGGCGGATGCCGAAGCTCTGGAAGCCGGCACGCATCACCGGCTTTTTGGACGAGATGACGCCGCTGTTGACACCGTTCCAGCCGATCTCGCCGGCAAGGCGCGCATATTCGATCTTGGGGCAGCGGTTCATCACCACCTTGATGCCCGCTTCCTCCAGCTTTGCGGCCGACGCGTCGTCGCGTACGCCAAGCTGCATCCAGACCACTTTTGGCAAGGACCCGAGCGTCAGTACCTCCTCGACAATGCCGGGGACCGCATCGGACGCGCGGAAAACGTCGACCATGTCGACCGGTTCGGGAATGTCGGCAAGCCGCGCATAGGCCGTGCGACCGAGGATAGATTTACCCGCCTGGCCCGGATTGACGGGATGGACCATGTAGCCCTTGTCGATCAGATATTTGGCAACGAAGAAGGACGGTCGAACGTCGTTGGCCGACGCGCCGATGATGGCGACCGTCTTCACCTCGTTGAGGATACGGGAAATGTAGGAATTGTCATAGGTATCGTGGTTCATTCGTCCGTCCACTGCGGCCTGCGCTTTTCGATGAACGCGCCAATCCCTTCCTCGGCGTCCCGCGCAAGCATGTTCTCGACCATCACGCGGCCCGCATATTCATAAGCATCGGAGAGATCCATCTCGGCCTGCACATAGAAAGCCTCCTTGCCGATCTTCAGCGTCAATGCCGATTTCGACGCAATGGCTTGCGCGTATTTTCCGACAATCTGATTCAGGTATTCCGGCGGCACGACCCGATTGACGAGACCGAACTCGCGCGCCGTCGTCGCCTCGATGATCTCGCCGGTCAAAAGCATCTCCATCGCCTGCTTGCGCGAGACGTTGCGCGAGAGCGCGACCATCGGCGTGGAGCAGAAAAGGCCGATATTGACGCCGGGCGTGGCAAACGTCGCCTCGGTCGTCGCGATGGCAAGATCACAGCTTGCGACGAGTTGGCAGCCGGCCGCCGTGGCGACGCCTGCGACAGCGGCGATAACAGGCTTTGGGTGGCGCACGATCTCCTGCATCAACGCACTGCATTCGGCCATCAATTCGCTGAAAAACGCGCGGCCCTTGTCGGCGTCAACGCGATGTGCGGCGATCTCCTTCAAATCATGCCCCGCCGAAAAGACCTTGCCGGTCGCACCGATCACGACGACGCGCACTGCATCGTCGTCAGCCGCGCGCGCCAGATGCGCCCGCAAGGTCGCGATCATTTCCATCGACAGAGCGTTGGCGGGCGGCGAATCCAGCGTCAGGCGGCAGATGCCGGCGTCGATATCGGCGTGGACAGGAGATGTCGCCTGAACGGCGTGCAGATGTGTCATGCGTCAATTCCTTTGTTCATAAGGCTAGCACGGCAGTGCTTGATGAACAGGATCAAAACGACGACAGTTGGTTGACGTTTACGCAAACGGAAATGGGAGGGACATATGAGCCGACCGCTGGAACCGGTCATGGATGCCGACGAGGTCAACGCGTTTCTCAGACAAGTCTATCCGCAACTGAACGATGATTTCGCTGCCTACGAGGCGACGGAAATCTTTCCCGGCGGATGCGTCGTGCGACTCAACGCCGATCAACGCCATTTGCGGCCGGGCGACACGATTTCCGGGCCGTCCCTTTTCACGCTAGCCGATATCGGCGGCTATGTGTGCGTGCTCTCCCATGCCGGACCGGATGCGCTTTCGGTTACCACCAATCTCAACATCAACTTCATGCGCAAAGCCGATGCCGGGCCTGTCGAGGGCCGCTGCCGCATATTGAAACTCGGGCGCGCGCTCATGGTCTTCGACATCGAGATGGTCAGCGGAGCCGATCGCCACGTCGTCGCGCACGCTACCGGCACCTATTCGATCCCGCCAAAGCGATCATCACAATAGGGTAAAATAATACCCTATTTATAAGACGCTGATTTAACTATCTATTTTAGCGCGCATGGTCATAACGATAGCTTGACGAGGCGGAACCTCATGCCTATAAGCCCATCCAGACGCGCTTCCGGTTTCCGGGAGCCGTTTTGTTGTCGGGCAACCGGCAACACAAGCAACAAGAAACGCCTTCCTCGTTGAAGGTTAAAAACGGAAGCCTACCAACCATGAAAACCTTTTCGCAGAAGCCTGCGGACGTGGTGAAGAAGTGGGTCGTGATCGACGCCGAGAACATCGTCGTCGGCCGCCTCGCCACTATCGTCGCCAACCGTCTGCGCGGCAAGCACAAGCCGACCTTCACGCCGCATGTCGACGATGGTGACAACGTCATCATCATCAATGCCGACAAGGCCGTTTTCACCGGCAAGAAGTTCACCGACAAGGTGTACTACTGGCACACCGGCCACCCGGGCGGCATCAAGGAGCGCACAGCGCGCCAGATTCTCGAAGGCCGCTTTCCCGAGCGCGTTCTCGAGAAGGCTGTCGAGCGCATGATCCCGCGCGGCCCGCTCGGCCGTCGCCAGATGAAGAACCTGCGCGTCTACGCTGGCTCCGAACATCCTCACACCGCTCAGACGCCTGAGACGCTCGACGTCGCCGGCCTGAACAAGAAGAACACAAGGGTCTTCAAATAATGGCTGAACTCAATTCTCTCCAGGATCTGGGCCAGGCGACCGGCGCGACCGAGCAGGCCGCTCCCGTCCACGTCCAGAAGCTCGACAAGCAGGGCCGCGCCTATGCCACCGGCAAGCGCAAGGACGCCATTGCGCGCGTCTGGGTCAAGCCGGGTTCGGGCAAGATCATCGTCAACGACAAGGAATTCGGCGCCTATTTCGCGCGTCCGGTTCTCCAGATGGTGCTCCAGCAGCCGATCGTCGCCGCTGACCGCGCCGGTCAGTACGACATCATCGCGACCGTCGCCGGCGGCGGACTTTCGGGTCAGGCCGGTGCCGTTCGTCACGGCATCTCCAAGGCACTGACCTACTACGAGCCGGGCCTTCGCCCCGTGCTCAAGAAGGGCGGCTTCCTGACCCGCGACTCGCGTACGGTCGAGCGCAAGAAGTACGGCCGCGCCAAGGCTCGCCGTTCGTTCCAGTTCTCGAAGCGCTAAGCGCTTTCGGACATACGGAATTCGAAAGAGCGGGCCTTCGGGTCCGCTTTTTTCGTTTTGGATTTTGGCCAAAGCCACCTACACTGTAAATCACTGTAGACGTGGAGGCTGTAATGCGTTCTGCCGGGCAAATGACATTGACGCTTACCGACGATCTCGAAAAGTTTGTTCGCGATCAGACCCGCAAGGGCGCCTTCGCCTCCAATAGCGAATATGTACGCACGCTCATTCGCGAGCGTTTTTTTGAAGAGCGCGATCGCGCTGAGCGCCGCAGCAATTTGGACGCAGCCATCGCCAAAGGCCTCGCTGACGTGGAAGCTGGTCGGGCGCTGCCGGTGGATGAGGCCTTTTCTCGGCTACGCGACACGTTTGCACAAGAGCGCAAGCGTCGCGGATGAAAGTTGTCATCGCCGATGCGGCGTGGAGCGACCTTGCAGATATTTTTCGCGCAGTATCGATGGAACGACCGATCGTAGCCGAGCGCCTCATCGACGCCCTTCACGAACGATGTCGATCTCTTGGAGATAACGCGTTGGCATTTCCGATCGTCAACGGCTACGAACATCTCGGGATCAGGCGGCGCATCTACGGCAAATATCTGATTTTCTATCGATGTCGTGATGACGTCGTTGAAGTGCTGCACATTCTTCACGGCGCCCGAGACTACGAAAAGCTTTTATAAAGGCGACCCGCTCAATGCCCCAAAAAACCATCGATAACGCCTTCACGGCCCCTGCCCTCAAGGGTGCGGCGAGCGATCCGACCCATGCTGGGGCGCTGTCGTTCATGCGCCGCAGATATTCGAAGGACATCGCGGGCGCAGACGTCGTGGTCTGGGGCATTCCGTTCGACGCTGCCGTCTCGAACCGTCCGGGTGCGCGTTTCGGGCCGCAGGCGATCCGCCGCGCTTCCGCGATCTTCGATAATGACCCGCAATATCCGTTTGATGCTGACCTCTTCGAGGATCTGGCAGTCGTCGACTATGGCGATTGCCTGCTCGATTATGGAAATCATCAGGAAACGCCCGCGACCATCGAGCGCGAGGCGGAAAAGCTCATAGCCGATGGCGCGTTTCTGCTCTCCATGGGCGGGGACCACTTCGTCACATGGCCTCTTCTGAAAGCCCACGCGGCGAAATACGGCCCGCTGGCGCTCGTCCAGTTCGACGCGCATCAGGACACATGGTTCGATGACGGCAAGCGCATCGACCACGGCTCATTCGTCGCTCGTGCGGTGCGCGACGGCGTGATCGATCCTGAACGCTCGATCCAGATCGGCATCCGCACACATGCGCCTGACGATTTCGGCATCAAGATCATCTACGGGCACGAAGTCGAGGAAATGAAGTCCGGCGAGATTGCTGGCATCATCAAGGAACGCGTCGGCGATGCGAAGACCTATCTGACCTTCGATATCGATTGCCTCGACCCGGCATTCGCGCCCGGCACCGGCACGCCGGTCGCAGGCGGCCCTACATCTGCGAAGATGCTGTCCGTCCTGCGCGGTCTCGGCGCACTCGACATCGTCGGGGCCGACATCGTCGAGGTTGCACCCGCCTACGACCATGCCGATATCACGGCCATCGCGGGCGCGACCGTTGCGCAGCATTATATCGGGCTGGTTCTGGAGAGACGCCTGAAGCGTTGATTCAACCCGTTTGTATATTGAATCGGGATGCGGCCGCATCTCTTTGAAATTGAGTGAGCATTTCCATGAAACCGAAAATTTTCATCGACGGCGAACACGGCACGACCGGCCTTCAGATCCGGCAGCGCCTTGCCGGCCGTGGCGATCTCGACATGCTGTCGATCCCCGAAGCCGAACGTCGCAACGATGCGTTGCGCGAGGAAATGCTCAAATCCGCCGATATTGCGATCCTGTGCCTCCCGGACGACGCCGCGAAGCAGGCTGTCGCGATGCTCGATGGCAACAACTCGACGCGCGTGATCGACACCTCGACCGCGAACCGCATCAATCCCGATTGGGCGTACGGTTTTGCCGAGCTCGACGAGGGTCAGGCCGAAAAGATCGCGTCCGCGCGGCTGGTCGCCAATCCCGGATGTTACCCGACAGGCGCGATCGGTCTGATCCGCCCGCTGGTCAAGGCCGGTATCCTTCCGTCGGACTATCCGGTCAGCGTCAACGCGGTGTCGGGCTATACGGGCGGCGGCAAGCAGCTCATCGCGCAGATGGAAAACGAGGATGCGGCCGATCATATCGCCTCGCCGCATTTCCTTTACGGACTCACCCTCACCCACAAGCATATGCCGGAAATGCAGACGCATGGCCTGCTCGACCGCGCGCCTATATTCGCGCCGAGCGTCGGTCGCTTCGCGCAGGGCATGATCGTGCAGGTGCCACTGCATCTGGCCGATCTCAACGGCAATCCATCGCTCGGCGATCTGCACGCCGCGCTTGAAGCGCACTATGCCGGTCAGGATGTGGTGGAAGTCGTGCCCTTGGCCGACAGCGCGAAGTTGGCGCGCATCGATCCGACCGAACTCAACGATACCAACCGCATGAAGCTTTTCGTCTTCGGCACCGAGGGCAAGGGCCAGGCGAACCTCGTCGCTGTCCTCGACAATCTCGGCAAGGGCGCGTCGGGCGCTGCCGTCCAGAACATGGACCTGATGCTATCGAAACGCGCGGCCTGACGGTCAGGCTCGCACGGTTTCGGAAGGCAGCGGATACGGCCCCTTCGTCGCGCGCCAATGGGCGGCGGCAAAGCCGAGCACGACGATGGCGAAGGCGTGGTGCGTCAACGCCAGCCCGAGCGGCACGACCATCACCAGCGTCTTGATGCCGATGATCGCCTGCGCCAGCACCAAACCAAACATGAGCATCGCGCGGCGTGCGTGCGGCGATCCGGAGGCTTCTCGCCGCGCGTCGATGACGTGCCAGATCGACAGTGCAAACAAGACATAGGCGCCCATACGGTGCATGAACTGGACCGTCTTCGGGTTCTCGAAGAAATTGACCCATGCCGGGTCCATGACCAGTAGCCCGCCCGGCCAGACCTGGCCGTCCATCAGCGGCCATGTGTTGAAGGTCAAACCGGCATGAAGCCCGGCGACCAGCGCGCCAAGATAAATCTGGAAGAGTACAAGCACGAGAAGCCAGCCAGCCTGTTTGCGCGTGCGGTCCCCCGATGGCCCGACCGAATGTGGCGCAAGGCCGCGCGCGATCAGCATCGTCGCAGTGAAGATCACGCAGGCGAGAACGAGATGCACGGCAAGCCGGTACTGGCTGACGGAGACGCGCTCGGAAAGGCCAGAGGCGACCATCCACCAGCCGATGAAGCCTTGCAGCCCACCAAGCGCAAGAAGCCCGAGAAGCTTCGGCTTCAAATGGCTTTCAAGCCGGCCGGTCAGCCAGAAGAAGGCCAGAGGGAAAGCAACAAGAAAGCCGACCCCGCGCGCCAGAATGCGGTGCGCCCATTCCCACCAGAAGATGGTCTTGAACTCGTCGAGGCTCATGCCCCGGTTGATTTCCTGATACTGCGGAATCTGGCGGTACTTCGCCAGTTCCTCCTGCCATTGCGCTTCGCCGATCGGCGGAATGACGCCATGGATCGGCTTCCATTCGGTGATCGAGAGGCCCGAACCGGTCAGGCGCGTCGCGCCGCCGACCACGAACAGCGCGAACAGAACGAGCAGCACCAGATAGAGCCAATAGCGTACCATCCGCCGATTGCGTTCTTCGACGCTCAGGCCGACGGGCCGGATGCCTTCGTGTGCCGCCATGGCCATGACGATGTCCTTCAGGGAAATTTGCGTGGCGAAGCAGTGCCGCATCATTGCTGCGGTTGCAAGGCTTCCCCCCGCGACCCGGGGTCGCGTTTGCCTCGCGATGCGCTTTGGATTATTGAGCGCGCATAAGGAAATCGACCATGCCCGTCCGCGTCAAGAAGCTCATCGGAACCTTTCTTCTGGTTCTCCTCGTCGCCGTCTATGCGATCCTCGCCACGATCATCGCTGTCGCCCAGCTTGCCGAGTCGAGCGCGTGGGTCCATCTGGCCTATTTCTTCTTCACCGGCTTTCTGTGGGTCATTCCGGCGATGTTCATCATAAGCTGGATGACGAAGCCGTCGAAGCGGGACCTAGCCCGCGACCTATAAGGTCACGACGCGCCTGCGCGAATTGATGAAAGCGGAGAACCCGGTCAGCATCGTGCGCAGATGCCCAAGTTCCTGATAGTTCCCGTTGAGCGAGATACGCGGCAGCGCGTGAAGATGATCGCGATGCTCCGGCTGGATCGTGCCGTGGCGTGTCGTCACCGCCGTCCTGAAACCCTCTTCCCTAGCAAGCTTCACCTCACGTGCGCCGACCGCCGCAGCATATCCATAGGGATAGGCGAAATGGACCGGCCGGTGGCCAAGCCGTTTTTCCAGAATGTCAGCCGAATTGCGCATTTCAAGCCGTGCCGTCTCCTCCTCGAGACGGGCGAGATTGTAGTGATGCACCGTATGCGCGCCGATCGTTCCGAGCGGGTGACGGTCGATTTCCACGATCTGATCCCACGACATGAAGGCGCTGGTCTGGGTGTCGCGCCCGCCCATGGCGTCGAGAACCGACTGACGATCCCTCTCGGCGATCTCCAAGGTCATCTTGTTCATCAGCGTGGCGACTGCCGCCATCTTCTGCTCAGTTGTACGGCAGGGCAGTTCGCCTCGCCCCGCCTCTTGAGGCAGCGTGATGATTTCCCGCTCAAGCGCAAGCGCCTCGATCACTTCCCACCAAGGCTGAACCGTACCGTCGATCAGGCCGGGCGCAACGAAGATGGTGAAGGGCACGCCGTGCTTTTCGAAAACGGGCAGAGCCTCGAAGTAGTTGTCGAGATACGCGTCGTCGAGCGTAATGCTGGCGAGACGGCGGGTCGGTTTGGCGACCGTCGCATCGACCATTTCGTCGAGCGAAACGAAGTCGTAGCCGCCCCGCTTCATGTCGGCGATAGCGCAGTCGAGAAAATCGGGCGTCACGGTCAGATGGGCATTGATCCCGAGCGCCTTGCGCGGCTGCGCGGTTACGCTATGCAGCATCAGGATCGCGCCGACGCCCGCCAGACGCGGCGCGGCAAGGCGAGCAGCGCCAGTCCACCGTGAGGCCGATAACACGAATTTGCGAACTCGCTCGCGGGTATCGGTCATTTGGAAACCTTTATGTTCTAATTTCCGGCGACACGGTATGGTTGTGAATTGAAACTAGAGGCGAAGAGTTGAAGCATGGTTGATGCGCTGGCGAGAGCACGGAGCGATGGCTCCGACCTCGAAATCGTCGTCCAGACGGCCGACGAACAGGCATGCGCGCAATATCGCAGCTTCGCAGACCAGCGCGTCACCGGCGCGGCCCAGACGCCGCTCTGGTACGAAACCTGGCTCAGAACCTCTGGGCAAACCGGCTATATCGTCTGGCTTTTCGGCAAGGGCCAACCGGTAGCAGCGCTTCCGCTTGCAACGACACGCCGCAACGGTTTGTCCGTGCTGGAATTTGCCGGCGGCGGCCATGCCAACGGAAACTTCTGCCCATCTTCACAGCCCGATCTCCACGTCCCGGCAAAGGCACTGGGGCAAGCGGTTAAAGCGGTCGTACCGGCTGCACTCATGCTTTCACTCGAACGGCAGCATAGCGTTCTTGCCGGTCAAGAGAATTTCCTTGCCGATCTGGCAACGCGATCAAGCGGCAACATCGCGCTCGCTGCCAGCCTTGAAGGCGGGTTTCCGGGGCTACTCGAACGCGCCAACGGCAAGAAGAAATCGAAAAAGCGCCGCATGCAGTTTCGCCGCTTCGAGGAAGCGGGCGGCACGGAACTGAAAACCGCGGCGACGGCGGCGGAAGTGGACGAGATCATCGACGCCTTTTTCCGCATGAAGCGCGCCCGCTTCGAAAAGGCAGGCATTCCCGATGTGTTCGCCGAACCGCATATCCAGAAATTCTGGCGGGAACTGTTCGTTGCGAGCCTTGGCGATCCGGCCGGTCCGTTCAGCCTCGAAATGCTGTCTGTGGGTGGAACGCCAAGGGCGATCACCGGGTCATCGCTTCTGGTAGATCGCAGCATATGCGAATTCGGTGCGATAGAAGACGACGACCTGACCTCGACCAGCCCCGGCGAGTTTCTGGCTTACTCCAATATCGAGACGGCCTGCGCGAAGGGGCGAAGCTATTACGATTTCAGCGTCGGCGACGAAGCCTACAAGCGCTCATGGTGCGACACCGAAATCACCCATTTCGACGTCGTCCTCCCGCTTTCGACGGTGGGGCGAATGGCGGTTGCCGGGTCGAACCTTTTCGCCGATGCCAAGCAACGCGTGAAATCGAATCCACAGCTTCTGAAAGCTGCAAAAGCGCTGCGCCGGTTGCGGTAGAGTCTATGCGACCGTGCGGCTGTCGCCCTGCTCCAGCGGCGAACTGGGGATGACGCGCATCGTCTCGCCATAGCCGGCCTCGAACAGGTTGCGCGCGGCTTTTTCCACGCGCGGGTCCTGTCCGTCAATCGCGCCGATCATGATTTCCGTCGCCTGACCGATCACGCGGCGCAGCCCGTCAAGCTGCGTCGGTCCGCATTCGACCACGACGATGTCGTATGCCGTCGTCAGCGACGTCAGGATAATCGGCAGCCGGTCGGCGGCACGCATCGCCCGGCGCGCTTCGGCGGTTCCGACCGGGATGACATGGCAATCCGAATAAAGGTCGCCATGGATCGTCTCGGTGAACTGAGCCTCAGCGGCCAGAAGATTCGTAATGCCTGTATAGGTGCGGCTTTCGAGCATATGGCTCGATGGCGTGCCGGATACGGTTAGATCGAGGTAAAGCACGCGCATTCCCGCATCGGCCAGTTCGCGCGCCACCATCACCGAAGCCGTCGACGCCTCCTCGCCCTCCGGCGACAGGAAAACGGCACGGGAGGCATTGGTGTCGATCAGATGCGCTGCTGCCGTCTGAACGGACAGGTCGAGCGGCGTTTCGTTTGCGGGCGTCGTCATCGAGGCTGCAGCGGGCAAAACCATCCGCGGCCCGGGCTCCGCGCGATTGGCGCGTGGCGCGGGCTGCATGGCGCGGCCGCTGAACAGTTCGCCAAGCAGCGTGCCGATGATCATGAGCAGAAGCGAACCTGCGAATGCCGCACCGACGATAGGCACAAGCCTTGGATAGTAGGACGATACGGGAGGTGTCGCGCGGGCGAAGATGCGCGCATCGACGGGCAGATAGTTGCGGTCTCCGCGCGCGCTCGCCTCGCGAAAACGGGTCAGATAGGATTCGAGCAACTCGCGCTGGGCCGTCGCCTCGCGCTCCAGAGCGCGCAATTCGACCTCTTCGGACCCAGCCGTCGCGGACGTCGCCATCAAAGTATCGAGTTCGCCCTGAAGGCGCGTTTCGCTGCGCCGGGCGGCCAGCGCCTCGTTTTCCAGGCTGACGAGCACGGTCCGCGCCTCTTCACGGATGCGGTTCGACAGATCGGCAAGTTGCGAGCGCAGACCGCGCAAGCGCGGGTGATTGTCGAGCAGCGTCGTCGAAAGCTCGGCGATCTCTGCCTGCAACTGGACCTCGCGTTCACGCAGCCGCTGCACGACGGGCGAATTCAGGACTTCAGGCACGGCATCGAGCGGCCCACCCGTCTCCAGTGCCTGCCGCACGCCTTCAGCGCGCGATTCAGCTTGCGAACGGCTCGCGCGAACACGCGACAGTTCGGACGAAAGCTCCGAAAGCTGCTGACTGGTCAGGGTCGAGTTGTTCTGACCGACGAGAAGTCCAGTATTCGCGCGATATGAGGCAACGGCGGCCTCGGCATCGCGAACACGCTCGCGCAGATCGGCGATTTCGGGCGCCAGCCATCCGGTCGCGTCCTCGTTCGACAGAAGCTTTGCCGCGCGCTGCTCCTCGATATAGGCGTCCGCGATCGCGTTCGGGACATCGGCGGCAAGCTGCCGATCCTCCGACGAAAAGCGGATGACGATGACGCGCGAATTGTCGATGCGGTAGACATCGAGCTTTTCACGCATGATGTCGATGGTCTGCTGGTCGCGCATAAGTTCGTCGGGGGCGCGCAGGCCGAGCCTGACCATGAGGCCGCCGGACCGGAATTCCTCGCGCTCGGAAAGGGCTAGCTCCTCTGAAACGCGCCGCAGGATGTCGCTTGAGCGGATCACCTCGACCTGGCTCGTTACGCCCTCGTCGTCGAAGATCGGCCGCTCGCCATCGCCCTGCCCGGCGGTGCGCGTATAGGCGGATTCGCGCGCCTCGATCAAAATGCGTGTCTCGGCCTGATAGAGCGGCGTGGAGAAATAAACGAGAAGATAGCCGGCCAGCGAAGCCAACAGGGCAACGGATAGTATGATGCGCCATCTCTCGCGCACGCTTATCGCGAGGCGTCGAAGGTCGATGTCGACGTCACTGCCACCCATCTGCGTCGAACTCATGGCGAATCCACTCTCCGGCCAGTTTGCACAACAAGTAAATACACATGGTAACCACGAGGTTAATGAAGTCGACGCAGGCCTGAGATCTTCGCGCCTGATCTTTACCCGGCATTAACCTTAACGAGCTGATAACGGAACTGTCGGGAAACATGGTCGCTTCGCGGCTCAGGGGACACCTAACGGCGATGAAACGCTACACTCTATACTGTTTGCTTGCCGTTGCCCCGCTGGCATCGTGCGCGAGCTATCAGCCGGCACCACACGCGTTTCATGAGGCGATCAACCAACCCTACGTTCTAGATGCGGGTGACCGTCTGCGCATTTCCGTCTTCGAGCAGGACTCGCTGACCAACACCTATTCCGTCGACCAGTCCGGCTATATTGCCTTCCCTTTGATCGGGCCCGTCGCCGCCCGTGGTCACACGCTTCAGCAGATCGAGCGCCAGATCGCGACGATGCTGCGCAACGGCTATCTGCGCGATCCCGACGTGACCGCCGAAGTCGATCGCTACCGACCCGTTTTCATCATGGGCGAGGTAGGCGCGGCCGGACAATATTCCTTCGTGCCCGGAATGACCGTCCAGAAAGCCATCGCGTCGGCGGGAGGCTTCACGCCGCGCGCACAGCAACGCGACGTAGACATCACCCGCCAGATCAATGGTGAAGTCATGACCGGACGCGTGAGCACCAGCGACCCGGTTCTGCCCGGCGATACGCTCTATATCCGCGAACGGTTCTTTTAGAGTTCGCTGCCTATAAAGTGGAATGCGTATCGTTCACGCGTTCAGATCTCCTGTCGGCGGCATCTTCCGCCATGTCCGCGACCTTGCAATGGCACAGCACGCCGCAGGGCACGAAGTCGCTATCGTGTGCGATTCCAGCACCGGCGGTGAACACGAGGACCGTCTCTTCCAAAACGTCGCGCCCTACCTTTCGCTGGGCGTTCATCGCATTGCCATGCAACGCCAGATCGGCATGGGCGACTTGTCCGCGGCAATCCGCACATACCGCACCATAAGCGCGCTCAAACCGGACGTGCTTCACGGCCACGGCGCGAAAGGCGGCGCTTATTCACGCGTCTTCGGCTCGCTCATCAAACGCCGTAACCGGTCGCTGGTGCGGCTTTATTCGCCGCATGGCGGCGTGCTGCATTACGATCGAAATTCGAGGTCCGGGCGCAACTATTTCTTCCTTGAACGCCAGCTTGAACGGTTCTGCGACCACATTCTTTTCGTCTCGCAGTTCGAGCGCCAGACTTATATCGACAAGATCGGCGAGCCGCGCGCGGCCGAAAGCCTCGTCTATAACGGGGTTCAGGAAATCGAGTTCGAGCCTGTCGATACTGCTACCGACGCTGCCGATTTTCTTTATATCGGCATGATGCGCGACCTGAAGGGTCCGGACCTCTTCATCGAAGCGCTTGCGCAGGCACGTACGCGTTTTCCGGACGTTCGCGCTCATATGGTGGGCGACGGCGAAGGGGTACCGCGCTACCGGGCACGCGCGGCCGAACTCGGCCTCGACATCAAATTTCATCCAGCGATGCCGGCACGTGAGGCGTTCGCCTTGGCCCGATTCATGGTCGTGCCCTCGCGTGCCGAAGCGATGCCCTACATCGTCCTTGAAGCGCTGGCGGCCGGGCGTGCCATGATCGCGAGCGCAGTCGGCGGCATTCCCGAAATTCTGGGAAAGACCAGCGACGCGCTGACGCGGCCAACCGTTGTCGATCTTGCCGAAAAGATGAGCCAGGCAATGGCCGACCCCCAATGGTTGCCCGCCCTGATGCCGCCGACAGATATTTTGCGCGATCGTTTCAGCGCATCGGCGATGGCGCAGCGTATCGAAAGCGTTTACCGTAAAAGCGTCTGACGCTGGCCCGATCTCGCATTTCAAGGCTTTCTTAGGCGCGCAACGCTAGCGTTCCCGGGAATTTGCGAGCGTTTCGATGAACAAGTCCAAACCAAGCCATCATCCGTTCACGGCAGAAGCCGTTCACGCCTTCAAGGAAGGCGCATCGACGTCTGCTCCGGTAGAGCTCAATCCGGTCGCGCGCCAGATCGCCTCGCAATACCGGCGCAACACGACATCGCCGGTTATGATCAGCGGACTACTTCGGCTTACCGAATTCGCGCTCGTGACGCTTGGCGGAATTGCCGTTTTCATCGTCTATACGGGTGCTTCGATCGGGCTGACTTATGCCTATCCGCTCGTCATTCTCGCCGGTTCGGCGCTCACCGTGTTCCTGCTCGAACTGGCCAATCTCTACCAGCTCGGCGTTTTGCGCCGCCCCTTGAGATATCTGCCGAAAATGGCGCTGATCGTGACGGCATCCTTCGCGCTGCTCGCCATGGCCGGGTTCTTCCTGAAAATATCGGCCGAGTTTTCGCGCGTCTGGTTCGCGGGCTGGCTCGTCACCGCGCTGACGCTCATGCTCCTCACACGGCTTGTTCTGGCCGCGCTGATCCGGCGCTGGGCACGCGATGGAACGATGGAACGACGCGCGCTCATCGTAGGCGGGGGCAAGCCGGCCGAAACGCTGATCCGCATGATCGAGCAGGACCCCGACAACGACATCCGCATTTGCGGCATCTTCGACGATCGCGACGATACCCGCTCGCCTGCGGTCGTCGCCGGATATCCCAAGCTCGGCTCCGTTGCCGAACTGGTCGAATTCGCCCGCATGGCCCGCGTCGACATGCTCATCGTCTCGCTGCCCCTCAGCGCGCAATCGCGCGTCTTGTCGCTTCTCAAGCGGCTTTGGGTTTTGCCGGTCGACATCCGCCTGTCGGCGCATTCGAGCCAATTGCGCTTTCGCCCCCGCGCCTATTCCTATGTCGGCTCGGTGCCGATGCTCGATATCTTCGACAAGCCGATCAACGATTGGGACTCGGTCGCCAAGCGGCTCTTCGACATCGTCTTCAGCCTGGCCGGACTTCTCGTCTTCTCGCCGATCATGATTGCGACCGCGATCGCCATCAAGCTCGACAGCAAAGGCCCGGTCTTCTTCAAGCAGAAGCGGCACGGCTTCAACAACGAGGTCATCGAGGTCTGGAAATTCCGCTCGATGTATGCCGACCAGAACGATCCTCATGCCCGGCGCGTCGTCACCAAAGGCGATCCGCGCGTTACCCGCGTCGGCCGCTTCATCCGCAAGACGTCGATTGACGAGTTGCCGCAATTCTTCAACGCGCTTGGCGGATCGCTTTCGCTTGTCGGTCCGCGCCCGCATGCGTTGAAGGGTTTTTCGCAAAACCGGCTTTTCGAAGAAGTCGTCGACGGCTATTTCGCGCGCCACCGCGTGAAGCCCGGCGTCACCGGGTGGGCGCAGATCAATGGTCTTCGTGGCGAAATCGACAATGACGACAAGATCCGCCGCCGTACCGAATACGATCTCGACTATATCGAGAACTGGTCGCTCGGCTTCGACCTCAAAATCCTGTTTTTGACGCCTGTTCGTCTCCTCAATACGGAGAACGCATATTGAAGGCGTCCACGCATCCCCTGCCCCGATCGGCGATAGACGCCAAGCTCGTCTCGCTCGCGATCCCCGTCGCGGTCGGTCTCGGCGTGGCGCTGGCCGGGTTCGTCCAGAACGAGCCCGCGCCTTATGAACTCTACATGGTCGGGCTCATCGGTGTTTGGGCGCTTTTGGGCCTCACCATCTCGCGCACCGTCGCGCCTCTCCTCGCGCTTTGGGTCGTCTACCTCATCGGCGGCATGATCTCGATGACCCGCATGTCCGATTATGGCGGCACACCGCTTTATCTGGCCGTCACAGCATTTCTCGCACTCAGCGCGGTCTTTTTCGCGGCCATCATCGAAAAGCGGCACGAATTGCTGCGCCCGATCTTCATCGGCTGGACATTGGCGGCATGCCTGACCGCGATGCTCGGCATTCTGGGCTATTTCAACGCATTTCCCGGTGCCGATCGCTTTACGCTCTACAATCGCGCTTCGGGCGCGTTCAAGGACCCAAACGTCTTCGGGCCGTTCCTCGTCATGCCGGCGATATGGCTTCTCCATGCTCTGATAACCAGCCGCCCAGGCCGGATGATCGTGCCGGCAATCGGCCTTCTGGTTCTCAGCATGGCGATCTTCCTGTCGTTCTCGCGCGGCGCATGGGGACTTTATGCCGTTACTGCGATCCTGCTTTGCATGACGCTCTTCGTGCGCTCGTCCAGCAACCGGCTCAGATTGCGCATATTGACCATGGGGCTTCTCGCGATTGGCCTCGTAGCGCTTGCCATCGTCGTCGCCCTTCAAATTCCGGCCGTTGCGGGTCTGTTTCTCGAGCGCGCGCAGCTCGTGCAGGACTATGACGGCGCTCGGCTAGGGCGATTTGCCCGGTTCGGCATGGGTTTCGCACTCGCCGCCGAACGGCCGCTCGGCATCGGGCCGCTCGTGTTCGGCACGATCTTCGGCGAAGACACGCACAATATCTGGCTCAAGTCGCTGATGGATTATGGATGGATCGGGTTTGCCGCCTATTCGACGCTTCTGATCTGGACGGTCGCCGGCGGCTTTCGAATCCTGTTTCGCGAGCGTCCGTGGCAGCCCTATCTCCTGTGCGCCTGGCTGGTCTTCGTCGGGCACATCCTCCTTGGCACGGTGATCGATATGGATCACTGGCGGCATTTCTATCTTCTGATGGGAATCATCTGGGGTTGTATGGCGCTGGAAGTCCGATATCAGCGCGAGGCTTCCCGAACGGCACCGGGGCTTTTACGCGCGGGCGGCAATTATGCGCTTGCCTTGCCCCGGCCGAACAATTAGAGCTTGCCCCGGTTCGGAGCGTAGCGCAGCCCGGTAGCGCACTTGACTGGGGGTCAAGGGGTCGTGGGTTCGAATCCCGCCGCTCCGACCATTTAAATCAACGACTTAGCTACCATCGTTGATTAGCATCACACATTGCCAACCTCATTGCGGGTGCTCGCCGAGGCGACCCCCGGCCACTCGGGCGCGTGGTCGAACACGGCAAACATTTTCAGAGCGTGTTCGCCATATCCGCTCGTGCTCGCCCAATAAAAACTGGCGAGTCTTTATCATTCCAAGAACAATTCGGAATGAGCGAGGCGTACTCTTTCGACAAACGATCAAAAATGTGCGATTATAGGCTTCAGGCGCAACCAAATTCATGAAATTACGTTGCGTCAGTATCGGCTTGGGAGGGCCGTCAATCTGGGAGGATTGAGATGTCTATACTAAGTTACTTCGGATGGTTCGAGATCGTGCTCGTCAGTGCTGCCGTATGCTTGATGTGGGCAACCTGGGATTTTGGCGAATCCTGAGCGTGAACACGCGCGACCTCGTCGGTCGTTCCAATCATATTTCTGATCGCCCATGCAAAAAGGGCCGGTGAATCCGGCCCTTTCTCAATTTTCTCATCCGATATCAGCGACGTAAAAGCAGCGCCGCCGCGAGTCCGATAGCTGCCACGCCGGCAAGGACCAGCGCCGGATTATCGCGCGCGGCCTGCTCGGCATGGCGGGCCTGCTTGCGCACGACCGGCATCCAGTCGTGAATGCGGTCGCTTAATTCGCCATAGGCGTCCGACGCGGTCTCGCGGGTGTCGTCATAAAGATGAGAACCGCGCTTGCGCGCTTCACGCGACAGCGAGTTCAATTCCTTGGTGAGGTGGGAAATCCTGTGCTCGAGTTCATCGTCCCAGGAACGTCGCCCGCCGAAAATCGAATATGACATAAGTGGTCCTTCCATCCGCCACGTGGTTGCCTGACAACGGCAGCGAATGCGCTTGGTTCCACCTGACCCTACGCGATCGAACTATCGGACCTGATCGAGAAGACGCTTGCACTCCAGAAGGTCGAAAAGAGCCTCCTGCAAAAGTGCTCGGTTGTCGCGCGACAGGCGTTCGCCATCGGCGGCGACGGGGCCGTCCTCTTCCGAGCGTCCCAGCCCGAAAAACCGTCTGGCGGGCTTTGCCCTTGCCTGCCCGACGACGATCTCTCCGTCATCGTCATCGCCCACCGGCAATGGTTCGGCTGCTTGCGCCTCGGCCTGCTTGCGCTGCGCAATGGCCTCGACGGCTGCCAGATCGCCATTGCCGATCGCAACCACGAACTGGTTGCCGTTCTCGCGCAGGAGCTTCTGTACGCCCTTGATGGTGTAGCCCTGATCGTAGAGCATGTGCCGGATGCCTTTAATCAGTTCGACATCCTGCGGACGATAATAACGGCGACCGCCGCCGCGTTTCATCGGTTTGATCTGCGTGAACCGTGTCTCCCAGAAACGTAGAACGTGCTGGGGCAGGTCTAGATCGTCCGCAACTTCACTGATGGTGCGGAAGGCGTCGGGGGACTTTTCCATGGCGGATTCGCTTTCGGCTCGCGATTCGCCGCTTATTACAGTCCCTTAGCCGAAAATATTCAAGCACCTGTCGGCCGACAGCCAGCAAATGATGTTGATGAACGGGAGGTCAGCCCTTGGCGACCTTCGCCGTTTTTTCGGGAAGGGACGCGGCGCGATGCGCGTCGAGAATACGCTCCTTGAGAACGTTCGACGCCTTGAATGTCATGACCCTGCGCGGAAGAATGGGGACTTCCTCACCCGTTTTGGGGTTGCGGCCGACGCGTTCGTTCTTGGAACGAACCTGAAAGGTCGCAAATGAGGACAGCTTGACAGTCTCACCGCGAACGATCGCGTCGCAGATCTCGTCGAGAACCATCTCGACAAGTTGCGCGGACTCCGTGCGAGACAATCCCACCTGTCGGTAGACCGTCTCCGCAAGATCGGCACGCGTTAAAGTCGTTCCCCCCATCGGTCGTCCCAACCATTCTGGAAAACTGGAAATTATCAATCCGGCCGAGACGTTAGAAAATTGGGGTGTCGAGGTCAAGAACCCATTGGCGACGCTGGCTTTATCCGCTCCTTACCAACGGACAAGCACGGCGCCCCAGGTAAAGCCGCCGCCCATCGCTTCGAGAAGAACGAGATCGCCCTGCTTGATGCGCCCCGTCTCGACGCCCTCGCACAAAGCGAGCGGCACGGAGGCAGCCGACGTGTTGCCGTGCTGATCGACGGTGATGACGACCTTCTCCTCGGCAATTCCGAGCTTCTTCGCCGACGCATCGATGATACGCTTGTTGGCCTGATGCGGCACGAACCAGTCGATGTCGTCAGCCGTCACGCCGGCCTGGTCGAATACGGAGACGATCACGTCGGTGATCATGCCGACCGCATGCTTGAACACCTCGCGACCTTCCATGCGCAGGACGCCCACGGTACGCGTCGTCGACGGCCCGCCGTCGACATAGAGCTTTTCGCGGTGCGAGCCGTCGGAGCGCAGGCTAGCTGCCAGAATTCCGCGGTCCGCAATCGTCCCCTCGCCTTCCTGCGCCTCAAGAATGACAGCGCCGGCACCGTCGCCGAAGAGAACGCAGGTCGAGCGGTCTTCCCAATCGAGAATGCGCGAGAACGTTTCCGAACCGATGACGATGACACGCTTGGCCATGCCGCCGCGCAGATAAAGATCGGCCGTATTGACCGCGTAGACGAAGCCGGAACACACCGCCTGCATGTCGAAGGCGAAGCCGTGGCGCATGCCGAGCCGCTCCTGGATCTCGACAGCCGTGGCGGGAAAGGTGTTGTTCGGCGTGGAGGTCGCCAGAACGATGAGGTCGATGTCGTCGATCGTCAGCCCTGCTGCATCCAGCGCGGCGCGCGCGGCCGCCTCGCCAAGCGATGCCGTTGTCTCGTCATCTGCCGCGATGTAACGCTGCCGGATACCGGTTCGCTGAACGATCCAGGCATCGGAAGTTTCGATCATACCTTCGAGTTCGGCATTCTTAACCACGCGGCGAGGCAGGGATTTGCCCACCGACCGGACGACCGATCTGATCATTGAACTCATCTCACTTTCCGGCCGTTGCCGGCTCTTCCTTTTCGTCGCGCGAAGGGCGCAGGCGTCCGTGGAACTGCCTTAGCTCCGAATCGATCCGGTCCTTCAGCTTGCCCCTGGCCATGTCATAGCCAAGCTCAACCGCGGCTGCGAACCCTTCCTCGTCGGTGCCGCCATGGCTTTTGACGACGATGCCGTTGAGGCCGAGGAACACGCCGCCATTGGCCTTGCGCACATCCATCTTCTCGCGCAGCAGCGCGAAGGCGCCCCTGGCGAGCAGGTAGCCCATTTTCGACATCATGCTGCTCGACATGGCCTCGCGCAGATATTGCGCGATCTGCCGTGCCGTGCCCTCGGCAGTCTTCAGTGCGATGTTACCGGCAAAGCCTTCGGTCACGACGACGTCGACCGTGCCCTTGCCAAGATCGTCACCTTCGACGAAGCCGCGATAATCCATCGATTTGAGGTCGATCTCACGCAGGATGCGGCCCGCTTCCTTGACCTCTTCCTGTCCCTTGATCTCCTCGACGCCGACATTGAGAAGGCCGACGGACGGGCGCTCGATATCGAACAGCGCGCGGGCCATGGCCGAGCCGAGAATGGCGAAGTCGATCAGCTGATGCGCGTCCGCGCCGATCGTCGCGCCGACATCGAGAACGACGCTTTCGCCGCGCACGGTCGGCCAGATCGCCGCGATCGCGGGGCGCTCGACATTCGCCATGGTGCGCAGGCAGAATTTCGACATCGCCATCAGCGCGCCGGTATTGCCGGCCGACACGCACACATCGGCCTCGTCGTTCTTGACGGCATCGATCGCCTTCCACATCGACGATTTCCAGCGTCCCTGACGCAAGGCCTGGCTTGGCTTGTCGTCCATCCGCACGGAGATTTCGCTGTGGAAGAACTGCGAAACCGCGGCCAGCTTCGGCAATCCGTCGAGGACCGGCTTCACCTCGTCCTCGCGGCCGTAGATCAGGAAGCGGACGTCCGGACGACGCTCGGCGACGCGCGCCAGGCCGGCAAGCGTCGTTTTCGGTCCGTGGTCTCCGCCCATGGCGTCGATGGAAATGCGTATCACGCGTGAATCGTCTTTCATTGACCCGAGACGGGCGAAATTTCAGCAAAGTGCGGCGAAAATACCGTTTTCACTCCATCAGGCAACCTGCTTATGCACAGGCAAGCCGCGCGTGTCTCCGTTGCAGGGATATACTCGCCAACGCAGGCACCGGATCAGACCTTGCCCTTCAGGCCCTTCAACTTTTCATAGAGAGGACCGCGCGCCTCGTCGTCCTCATCAACGGCGACAGACGCCGCGCTGCCCGCCTTGCGCGGATAGGGATCGATCCCAAGCGCGAAAAATTCTTCGGCAAGCGCGCCCACGTCGATCGTATCGCCGGAAAACGGTTCCGGCCCGTCTTCACCCTCCGCGTCTAGAAGCATTTCGCCGCCCTCCAGAACGTCCGGCCGCGCAAGCCGCGATCCTTCCGGCACGAACAGCGCGTGAATTTCGCTATCGACCACCGCGTCGAGAGGCTCAAGCGAAACGCCGCAAGTCTGGACGATGGATGCCTTGACACGGCCCGTCACCTTAACGCCATCGCGCTTCCAGTTGGCGACCAGCAAGTCGGCGTGAAACGTTTTCATCCCGACGAGGCTATGCGCATTTGCAAGCGCCGCCTTTTGTTCGTCATCGGCCTCAAACCTGACCGGCATACCGCTGGCGGGTAGCCGCAACACGTTGACGCCGAAGGAAATGGGGCTGTCCGTCGTGGTCATGCTGCCGATCCTTCCTGCTGCGCGGCCGCATCGGCAGGCAGGTAGACCACCTCGCCGGCAGCGAGCGCGTCATCACTCTGGCCGCGCAATGCATCGACGGACGCCATGATGTAATCGGCCATGTTGCCGGCCTGCGGCCACGGCTCTCCCCCCGGCAAAATATTGCGGGAGAGCGCCTCCATTAAAACCGCGCGGTCGCCTGCATCGACTGCGGCTCCATATGATTCGGCGCGGCCGTAAAACATGCGGGCAAGTTTTTTCATGCGTTTCGGGACGCCGACATCGCCAATGCCGAGTTCGCGCAACGAATGGTCCACATCCTTGAAAAATTCGTCCGTCAGTTCCTGCGCGACCTCTGCTAGGCTCCCGGTGGCGCTGCGCGTGCGGTGAAGGAACAGAAACATGTGCAGCGCCATCATTTCGTAGCGGCCAAGCGGCGTATCGGGTACGTTCCAATCCGCATAGAAAGTCGGTTGACGTGCGGCCACGACGACCCGATCATAGAGCTTGCCGACGATCCTGGCGTTTTCGTTTCGGCGCTTGCCGAACAATCGACTGAACATCGCACAAGGCTCCTGTGAGCGTTTTTGTCGGGACGGGTTTCGGCCTCGATATGTTGCATCGGCGCGCAAGCTGGTTTACCGCTTTTGCCCGCGGGCGCAAGCGTCGTCCTGTTCCAAGTCAGGGAGTTGTCGTTGCTAGGACGGAATTTCAAGAGCCGCGCACGGCTCGTCACTTCGGGGCTCGCTGGCCTCCTCGCACTGAGCGTTGCCGGCTGCTCCGTCTCGGACGATTTCAATCCGCGTCAGACCTTCACGCAAGGCTACGTGATCGATGAGCAGATGCTCGAACTCGTCCCGGTCGGCTCCAGCCGCGAGCAGGTCCAGCTTGCGCTCGGCACGCCGACAACGACTGCGACATTCGACAACGAGACCTACTACTACATTTCGCAGACTGCGGTTCGCAGCGTGGCGTTCCAGAACCCGCGCGTCGTCGACCGGCGAATTCTCGCGGTCTATTTCGGTGCGGACAATCGGGTCACCCAGATATCCAATTACGGCCTGCAGGACGGACGGGTGTTCGACTTCATCTCGCGCACCACGCCCACCGGCGGACGCGACATGGGATTCATCCAGCAGCTGATCGCAGGTGTCGGTGGCGGCGGCGCTCCGACGCCGGGCAGTTCACCGGGTTCGGTCGGGTTCTGACCGTCAGGCGACTTCGGAAAACAAAAAAGCCGCGGGAAACCCGCGGCTTTTTTCGTTTATGACCTCCGCTCAACCGTGCGCGAGCACGGCTAGCAGAAGAAGCGCCATGATGTTGGTGATCTTGATCGCCGGATTGACGGCGGGACCTGCCGTATCCTTGTAGGGATCGCCCACGGTGTCGCCCGTCACCGACGCCTTGTGTGCGTCCGAACCCTTCAAATGCCGCGTACCGTCCTTGTCGACGAAGCCGTCTTCGAAGGACTTCTTGGCATTGTCCCAGGCACCGCCGCCCGACGTCATCGAAATGGCGACGAACAACCCATTGACGATGACGCCCAGAAGCGTCGCGCCGAGCGCGGCGAACGCGGCCGCTTTCGACCCTGACACCAGAAGCACGCCGAAATAGACGACCAGTGGTGCCAGTACGGGCAGCAGCGAGGGGACGATCATTTCCTTGATCGCCGCCCGGGTTAGAAGATCGACCGCGCGTGCGTAGTTCGGCTTGGACGTTCCGGCCATGATGCCCGGGTCCTCGCGGAATTGACGACGCACCTCCTCCACGATTGCGCCAGCCGCACGGCCGACGGCAGTCATGGCGATGCCGCCGAAAAGATACGGGATGAGGCCGCCGAAAAGCAGGCCGGCCACCACATAGGGGTTGGACAGCGAGAAGGACACGTCCTCCATGCCGGCGAAATACGGATACTGGTCCGGGTTCGCGATGAAATATTCCAGATCATAGGAATAGGCCGCGAACAGAACCAGCGCGCCCAAACCGGCGGAACCGATCGCGTAACCCTTCGTCACCGCTTTCGTCGTGTTGCCGACAGCGTCGAGCGCGTCGGTAGACTGACGCACTTCCGGCGGCAGGCCCGACATTTCGGCGATGCCGCCCGCATTGTCGGTAACCGGCCCGAACGCGTCGAGCGCAACGATCATACCGGCAAGACCGAGCATGGTCGTCACCGCGATCGCGGTTCCGAACAGGCCGGCAAGCTGGAACGTCGCCAAAATACCGCCGATGATGACGATCGCGGGCAGCGCGGTGGATTCGAGCGAAACGGCCAGCCCCTGAATAACGTTCGTGCCATGGCCGGTCACGGACGCCTGCGCGATCGAGTTCACCGGACGCTTGTTCGTTCCCGTATAATATTCGGTGATAACGACGATCAGTGCGGTGACAACGAGGCCGATCAGCCCGCAGATGAACAGATTCGTGCCGGTGATGTCGATGCCACCCACGGTGCCGATCGAACCCCAACCGATGGTCAGCGAAGTGGCGGCGGCGATGCCGACGACCGTCAAAAGCCCGGTGACGATCAGGCCGCGATAAAGCGCACCCATGATCGACGCGTTCGAGCCGAGCTTGACGAAGAAGGTTCCGACGATCGACGTGATGATACATGCGCCGCAGATCGCCAGCGGATAGATCATGACGCTGGCGAGAACGTCCGATCCAATGAAAAAGATGGCAGCCAGAACCATCGTGGCGACGACCGTCACCGCGTAGGTCTCGAACAGATCGGCCGCCATGCCGGCGCAGTCGCCGACATTGTCGCCGACATTGTCCGCGATGGTGGCAGGATTGCGCGGGTCGTCCTCGGGAATGCCTGCCTCGACCTTGCCGACGAGATCGCCGCCGACATCCGCGCCCTTGGTGAAGATGCCGCCGCCGAGACGCGCGAAGATCGAAATCAGCGATGCGCCAAAACCGAGAGCGACGAGCGCGTCGATGACCGTGCGGTCCGAGGGTGCCGCGCCCATCGGGCCGACCAGAACCCAGTAATAGACAGAGACCGCGAGAAGCGCGAGACCGGCGACCAGCATGCCGGTGATCGCGCCCGCCTTGAAGGCGATGTCGAGGCCGGCGGAGAGACTGTTGGAAGCCGCCTGTGCGGTACGCACATTCGCGCGCACGGAGACGTGCATTCCGATGAAGCCCGCGACGCCCGAAAGGACCGCGCCGATCAGGAAGCCGATCGCGGCCGTGCCCGACAGGAGCCACCATGTCAGAAGAAAGACGACGACGCCGACAATGGCGATGGTTGTGTATTGACGAGCGAGATAAGCCTGCGCGCCCTCCCGGATCGCGCCTGCAATCTCCTGCATGCGTGCATTGCCCTGATCGGCCGCAAGAACCGATTGGGTCGCCCAGATCGCGTAAACGATGGACAGCAAACCGCAGGCAATGACGACGTAAAGCATGGTCATGCCGATTTTTCCCTGAATTCTGGCCCGCAGATCCCCTCCCGAGCCTGTTGGACGAAGCCGGAATCGCTAGGCAACCGGCTTTCTCCGGCAGCTTATGCGAAGCGTTTCGCCAACATCAAGGAGTTATTCTGACCTTGGGTAACGTCACGCCATGGCGGCGCGCCTGCGCAGCATCGCAAGGATGCCGAGCGCGGCCAGGCATAGAAGCGCGACCGGGAAGACGATCCAGTTCAGCATATCCCAGCCGGACATATTATAGACCTGACCGGACATGAAAGAACCGAAGGCAACCGACGAGAACAGCATGAAATCGTGAAAGCCCAACGCCCGACCTTTTTCGGAAGAGCGGTACGTTTCGGCGACCATGGCGGTCGCGCCGATGAAACCGAAATTCCAGCCGATGCCGAGCAGGATGAGCGATGTCCAGAACTGCCACAGCGCGATGCCGGACAAGGCGACGACGGCACACAGGATCAAAAGTGCAAGACCCGCCGCCACGATGCGCTCCTTGCCGAAACGCGCGATCAGCTTGCCGGTGAAAAAGCTTGGCGCGAACATCGCCATCACGTGCCAGGATATGCCCAGCGTCGCCTGATCTGTCGTGAAACCGCACCCGACCATGGCAAGCGGCGCACCCGTCATGACGAAGCTCATAAGCGCGTAAGTACCGACACCGCAGAGAAGACCAACCGCATAAGCGGGCTGGCGTGTGATTTCGCCGAGCGGCCGCGCAGGTCGCGTATCGGACGTACCCTCGGCGCTCGCCTGTTGCCCCGCCCGGAGGAAAGAGAGAACGATCGCACCCGCCGCCGCTATGATCAATACCGACGCAAAAGAACCGGCGAACATGACCGGTGCGAAGAGTTCGCGGGTGAAGATGACAATTTGCGGGCCGATAATGGCGGTAAGCACACCGCCCGCAAGCACGAAAGAAATCGCCCGTGCCTTGAATTCAGGCGGGGCTGTCTCGGCCGCCGCAAAACGAAACTGTTGAACGAACGCGTTGCCGATGCCGATCAGAAGCAGGCCGAAAGCGAACAGCCAGAAGCTCGCGTTGAAGAGCGCCACGGTCGCCACGATGCCGCCAGCGGCCGTCGCAGCCGTCCCCCACATAAAGCCCTGGCGAAGCCCGAGCCATTTCAAGAACATGGCGGCGGGTATCGCACCAAGGGCCACACCAACCGTAAAGCCCGTTACCGGGACAGTGGCCAGGCTCTTGTCGGAACCGAGAAGGTAGTAGCCGGCAAGACCGCCTATGGAGATGGCGATCGGCGCTGCGGACCCGACGATGGCTTGAGCGGCGGCCAAAATGACGGCCGTGCTGCGCGCGTCACGGGCTTCGCCGGAACTCATTCTTTCGGTGAGCCTCCACGCCCTTCATTGCGCACGCGGCGGGCGACCCGATCGAGCACGGCGTTGACGAGCTTCGGCTCGTCTTCGGTATAGAAGGCCTTGGCGATATCGACATATTCGGTGACGATCACGGCGACGGGAACGTCGGCACGCTTCATCAATTCGTAGACGCCTGCACGCAGGATCGCGCGGAGTGTAGAGTCGAGGCGCGACAGCGGCCAGTCATCTGTCAGCGACTGGCGGATGACGGGATCGATCGTCTTCTGTTCCTCGACGACGCCCGAAAGGATCGCCCGGAACCATTGCGCGTCGGCCTCGCGATAGACCTCGCCGTCGACTTCCTTGCCGAGACGATGCGCCTCGTATTCGGCCGCGATTTCGAGAAGGCCGGTGCCGACCACGTCCATCTGGTAGAGCGCCTGAACAGCAGCGAGCCGCGCCGCACCACGCTTGTTTGCCTGGCGGACGGGTGGCGTGCCGCCGACTTCCTTGGCATCGCTCATCGGGCGGCTCCCGAAAGCCGCTTGCGGATATCGACCATGGTGAGCGCAGCGCGCGCCGCAAAGCCGCCCTTGTCGCCTTCGCTCTTGCGGGCACGCGCCCACGCTTGGTCTTCGTTTTCGACGGTCAGAATACCGTTTCCGATCGCGAGCGATTCATTGACCGAAAGGTCCATCAGCGCGCGACAGGATTCGTTTGCGACGATATCGAAATGATAGGTTTCGCCACGGATGACGCAACCGAGCGCCACGAAGGCATCGTAGTCTTTGCCGCCGGAATCCGCACCATCGAGCGCGAGTGAAACGACCGCCGGAATTTCAAGCGCGCCCGGAACGGTCACCACATCGTAAGCGGCACCGGCCGCGTCGAGCGCCGCTTTGGCGCCGTCGAGCAACGCGTCGGCAAGATCGTCATAGAAGCGCGCTTCGACGATCAGAACTTTGAGGGGTTCCTGATTGGGCATGGTCGTCTCCGGGATTGGCCCGGTGACTTAGGCCGATCCGACCGCCTTCGCAAGCCGGAACTAGCAAAAATGACTGGTCGTCAGCGCTTCAGCGAGCGCTCGTGCCGATCAAGTTCGACCCGCTTCCATCAGGCGTGCCGCGTAGCGCGCCATCGTATCGACCTCGAGATTGACATGATCCCCCGCCTGCCGCTCGCCCCAAGTCGTCACATGCAGGGAATGATGGATGAGCAGGACGTCGAACTCGTCGCCCTCGACGGCGTTGACCGTCAACGACGTGCCGTCCAGCGCGACGGACCCCTTCGGCGCGATGAATTTTGCCAGATGTGCCGGTGCGCGAAGCCGGAAGCGCACCGCCTCTCCCTCGTCCTTGCGTTCGACGATTTCGGCGAGCCCATCGACATGGCCCGAAACGATGTGACCGCCGAGTTCATCCCCCATCTTGAGAGCGCGTTCGAGGTTGAGCCGCGTTGCCGCCTGCCAGTTTCCCGCTGTGGTCAAGCGAAGCGCCTCTTCCCACGCTTCGACCTCGAACCAACGCGCGTTGGATGACGGATCGGGCAGCGCGACAACCGTGAGGCACACGCCCGAACAGGCTATCGACGCGCCGATATCGATCGTCGCGGGATCGTAGACAGTACCGATACGCAGCCGCACGCCCTTGTCGCGCGGTTCGACGCGCTCGACTTCGCCAATGTCGGTGACTATGCCAGTGAACATCAAAACGGCCTTACATATTCATGTCGGATATCGTCGCCGAGGCGATCCCGGCGCGTGAGCGTAAATTCCTTCGGCACCGCGTCAGGCTTGATCGGCGAGGCGATGCCATTCGCGCCGACAAGAATCTTGCTCTCGAACAGAACCAGACGGTCGACAAGCCCCTCGTCGAGAAAATGGCGGGCCGTCGCCGCACCACCTTCGACGAGAAGCGTCAAGACGCCTCGCGCGGCTAGGTCCTCCAGCAGTTCGGGAAGCGCGATGCGGCCCTCATGCGCGTCGCTCGCGATGAACCCGACGCCGGAACCTTCCAGCGCCGCGCGGCGATCCGCATCCGCCTCGATGCCGGAAGCAAGCAAAAGCTGGGTCTGGCGCGCGCCTTTGACAAGTTTGGAGGAAAGCGACAGGCGCGCGCTGCGATCGAGCACGATGCGAACGGGCGAGCGCCGCTCGAGACCTGGCAGACGGCACGTCAATTCCGGATCGTCGGCTTCGGCAGTTCCAATACCGACGAGGATCGCGTCGCTTTCGACGCGCATCAAATGCGCCTGCCTGCGGGAGACCGGGCCGGAAATAGAAACCTGGCCCTCACCTGCCCGGCCGATCATTCCGTCCGCCGAAACAGCCAGTTTCAGAGTCACTTCCGGCCGTTTTTTAACCGAGCGAGTGAGGTAACCGCGTAGAAGATCGGCAGCTTCGTCAGCCAGCACTCCGCGCGTTACGCTCACGCCTGCGCTTTCGAGGATCGCATAGCCCTTACCAGCCACACGCAGGTCGGGATCGGCTGCCGCGCCGACGAGACGGCTGATCCCGGCGCGCACCAGCGCTTCGGCGCAAGGCGGTGTGCGACCATGATGTGCGCAAGGTTCGAGCGTGACATAGGCGGTCGCGCCGCGTGCAAGCTCACCGGCCTCGCCAAGCGCTTCGGCCTCGGCATGCGGCCGCCCGCCGATGGCAGTAACGCCCCGACCGACGATGCGCGGTCCCTGCCCGTCATCACGCACGATCAGCGTTCCAACCGAAGGATTGGTCCCCGTCAGGCCAAGATTGCGCCGTGACAGACGGATCGCGGACGCCATGAAGCGACGATCCGTTTCCTCAGGCCTCATTCGCGGACAGGGTCGTCGTCGCCCTTCAATTCACCGAGCAACTCGTGAAAGTCCTTGGCTTCCCGGAAATTGCGGTAGACGGATGCGAAGCGCACATAGGCAACATCGTCAAGCGTCTTCAGCGCCTCCATGACGAGCAGACCGATCTCGTCGGACGGAATTTCCGTCTCGCCCGAGCTTTCGAGTTGCCGCACGATGCCGGTGACGGCGCGGTCGATCCGCTCGGGCTCGACATTGCGCTTACGCAATGCGGTTTCGACCGAGCGCATCAGCTTGTCGCGGTCGAACGGCACCTTGCGTCCCGACCGCTTGATGACGACGAGATCGCGCAACTGGACGCGCTCGAAAGTGGTGAAGCGTCCGCCGCAGACGGGACAGACGCGCCTGCGCCGGATGGCTTGCCCATCCTCGGCAGGCCGCGAATCCTTCACCTGTGTGTCTTCCGACTGGCAATATGGGCAGCGCATGGAATGCCTTCGTTATCGAGTGCTGCCCGTTCCCTTAGCCCATATAGGGGTAAAGCGGAAAGCGGTCGGTGAGCGCGACAATCTTCTTCTGCACCGCCGCTTCCACGGCAGCGTTACCTTCGTCGGAATTGGCGGCCTTCAGCCCGTCGAGCACTTCGGCGATCAGCTTGCCGATCTCGCGGAATTCGGCAACCCCGAAGCCACGCGTCGTTCCGGCAGGCGTGCCGAGACGGATGCCGGAGGTGACGAACGGCTTTTCGGGATCGAACGGAATGCCGTTCTTGTTGCAGGTGATATTGGCGCGGCCAAGCGCGGCTTCAGCACGCTTGCCGGTCGCATTCTTCGGGCGAAGATCGACCAGCATCAGATGGTTGTCGGTGCCGCCCGAGACGATGTCGAGGCCGGTTTCCTTGAGGCTTTCGGCCAGCGCCTTGGCGTTGGCGACGACATCGGCCGCATAGGATTTGAACTCGGGCTGCAACGCTTCGCCGAACGCCACAGCCTTGGCGGCGATGACGTGCATCAGCGGGCCGCCCTGCAAGCCGGGGAACACGGCCGAATTGATCTTCTTGGCGATGGCCTCGTCATTCGACAGGATCATGCCGCCGCGCGGACCGCGCAGGGATTTGTGCGTCGTGGTGGTGACGACATGAGCATGCGGGATCGGCGACGGATGAACGCCGCCCGCAACGAGGCCGGCTATATGCGCCATGTCGACCATCAGATACGCACCGACCGCATCGGCGATCTCGCGGAAGCGCTTCCAGTCCCAGATGCGCGAATAGGCCGTGCCGCCGGCAAGAATCAGCTTGGGCTTCGTTTCATGGGCAAGGCGCTCCACCTCGTCCATGTCGAGAAGGTGATCGTCTTCGCGCACGCCGTAGGACACGACGTTGAACCATTTGCCGGACATGTTGACCGGCGAGCCATGCGTCAGGTGCCCGCCCGAATTGAGGTCGAGCCCCATGAAGGTGTCGCCCGGCTGGAGCAAAGCCAGAAACACGGCCTGGTTCATCTGCGAGCCAGAGTTCGGCTGTACGTTGGCGAAATTGCAGCCGAAGAGCTTCTTGGCGCGCTCGATCGCCAGTTCCTCGGCGATGTCGACGAACTGGCAGCCGCCGTAATAGCGCTTGCCGGGATACCCCTCGGCATATTTGTTCGTCATGATCGAACCCTGCGCCTCAAGAACGGCGCGGGAAACGATATTTTCCGAAGCGATCAGTTCGATCTCGTGGCGCTGGCGACCGAGTTCCTTTTCGATAGCATCGAAAATGTCCGGATCGCGCTCGGCGAGCGTTTGCGTGAAGAAGCCGTTTGCCTGAGCGGAAGCAGCGGTCGCGATGGCCATGTCAGATCAACCCTTTGGCGCTTGATATCGAAGATCGTGAAGCGGCGCGATTATCATACTATCGCGCCTTCTTCCACGGTCTCGGCACGGTATTTGTTGTCTTGGCAGCGACCGGCCGAAACGAAAAAGGCCGCCCGTGGGCGGCCTTTCGAAATGCGGATGGGCACGCTCAGGTCGCGTCCGATATCTGCAACTCGGACGAACCGTCGAGCGCGTAGATATCGTCGCGGAACTGGACCACGCCATCGCTGCTGGACCATGCCGAGACATAGCTGAAATGCACCTGTACCGGATTGGAGACGGCCACCTTGACGTCCGAGTCGTTGACGATCGTTTGTTCGAAACGGTTGCGGTCCCAGCCATCGGTCTCACGCAGAATCCAAGTGACGAGGTCGCGCACATTCTGGACGCGTACGCAGCCCGAGGAGTGGAACCGGCCCTGATCGGCGAAAAGGCTCTGCTGCGGCGTATCGTGCATATAGACCGCGTGCGGATTGTGGAAATCGATCTTGACCGATGCCATCGCGTTGATCCGGCCCGGGTCCTGACGGAAGCGCAGGCGTGCAGCTTCTTCCGTTTGCCAGTTGATCGTCAGCGGATCGACCTCCTGCCCGTCTGAGCCGAGAATGCGGATGCCGTTTTCCTCGAGATAATTCGGGTTCTGCCGGACCAGCGGAATGATGTCACGGCGCACGATCGATTCGGGCGCGTTCCAATACGGATTGACGACGATCTGGTGGATGTTCGACTTGAGGATCGGCGTCTGGCGATCGATTTTACCGACCACCGCAACGTGGCGCGACACCACGCGCCCGGCCTCGACAGCCTCGATCTCTGCAGCGGGAATGTTCACCATCACATAACGGTTGGCCGTCGAGCCGACCGTCTCGCCCAGCCGGTCGAGGTTGCGCTGGAGCTGGCCGAGGCGGACATCGGCAGACGCATTCAACGAACGATAGGTGTAGGGGCCGGTGACGCCGTCGGCAGGAATTCCGTGACGCGTCTGGAAGCGCTTGAGCGCCGCATCGACATAGGTGTCGAAGGACGGCGAAATGCCTGCTCCTTCCGACAGGTCGCCGGAGATCATCAGACGGCGGCGCATGGTCTCGACATCTGGATGGACGACGCCGAGCTGAAGCTTGTTCTGATCGGGAACCGATGGCCAGCCGCCACCTGCAACGATGTTCTGATACTGGCCGATCGCATTTTGAACGTGGCCGAGCGTATCGGGGCTGAAGATCGGGCGGGTCGTGGCGACCTGTGCGCCGGCCGAGCCTTGCGCATCGAACTGGTCGTCCCATCCGCGCCGTGTCGCGCCGATGATCTGATCGATGCCTGCCTGCGCATGTGCGCTTTGCGAAATGGCGGCTGCGGCAAGCGCGCCTGCACCGGTGAGGAAGGTTCTGCGGCTGGTTTTCATCGTGGTTCCCGACGCTTCAGACATGACGGCGACTGCAAATGCGGTCCGAACGGCAAGACTACGCGGTTAACCTTAATGAAAAGCGACCGGTCCAGCCGACGGTGCGGCCCAAGGCCACCCGCGTGCTTTCCCGATGTAGCGGCAATATGGCGTCATCGTGACCAAAGGGCATGCGGGCGAGCGGTGTTGCTCAAGAGCGACAGTGATGCTCGCCGCGCAGCAAAGGGCACGAGATGCGTATGAAGCCTTACATACGGTAGGCGATCGTATCGTTCCAGAAGCGGTCGAGGCGCTGGAGAGCCTTGTTCATCTGCTGGAATTCGTCTTCACCGATGCCGCCAACCTTCTCGATCGAGCCGATGTGGCGGTCGTAGAGCGCGCCCACCAGTTCGGCGATCTCGCGACCTTTCGGCGTCAGGCTGACACGGACCGAACGACGGTCGACGCGCGAGCGCTGATGATGAATGAAGTCGAGATCGACCAGCTTCTTCAGATTGTAGGAAACGTTTGAGCCGAGATAGTAGCCGCGCGAGCGCAGTTCGCCGGCCGTCAGTTCGGACGAACCGATATTGAAGAGCAGCAGCGCCTGGATAGCATTGATGTCACTGCGGCCGTTGCGGTCGAACTCGTCCTTGATAACGTCAAGAAGACGGCGGTGCAGGCGTTCGACCAGCTGAAGTGATTCAAGATAAAGCGAACGGATGCTCTCGTTCTCGCCTTCGTTGTTCTGGACGTTCTTCGACGTCGTACGCGAATTGATCATTGTCGTGCCTCTCGTTAAACGCCGGTGATTTTGTTTTTGATCTCACCTTGGTCACGACCCTACGCAATGCATCTAAAATTCGACTTAAACCGCAGGCTTAACATGAGCTTACCGGGAAGTTGCGCATTTCACGGTTAAGCAGGAGTCAAACCGAAAGGTTCATTTTTCCTCTCTACGCCGCCGTGCAAGCCTGTGCAGGCGGAAGCCTATATAAATGACGGCCGTCAGCGCGTGGACAATGAGGACGATGTCACGGTTGCCGTACATCCTGGGAAAGCCGGCATACATGATGGTCTCGGCAGCGGCGCAGACGAACCAGACGACAGGACCCCAGGAGGCGAGCATCCAAAGCCCGCTCGCCGCGAACGGATAAAGCACCGCAAGGCAGACGGCCGCGATCTGCCAATGAATCGGCATCAGGTCGAAGCGCCATGTCAGGCCGTCGTAAAAGCCGATGAGCCGTATCCAGTAGAGAAGACCAAGCCCTGCGCACAGGGCGGCCACCGACCTGATGAAAATCGCGTAGAGGGCGTCGGCCGAGGAAACACGTGGCACGGCGGGATAGAGCGGACGAATCAATGCGTGTTTCCCCGGGTATGCGGAAGGGTTTCGGATGCGCGGCGCATATTGGACCGAACCACGCGCTCATGATACATCCGCGCCATCAGGAGACATGATTATGAACAAGATGACCCGCATTGCTGCGAACAGCCCGCGAACGGTGGATGAGATCACCGGTTCGCGTCGGCTGCGTCGTTCGCGCAAGGCGGACTGGTCCCGGCGCATGGTGCGTGAAACGCAGGTGACGGTCGACGATCTGATCTGGCCGATCTTCGTGGTCGATGGGGAAAACCGGCGCGACCCGCTGGGATCGATGCCGCATGTCGAACGGTTCTCGGTCGATGTCGCCGTTGCCGAAGCCGAACGCGCAGCAAAACTTGGCATTCCTGCGCTCGCCATCTTTCCGAATATCGAGATCGGTCTGCGCGACCAGACCGGCTCGCACATTCTCGATCCGGACAACCTCATCAACCGCGCAACGCGCGCGATCAAGGAAGCGGTGCCGGAAATTGGTGTCATCACGGACGCCGCTCTCGACCCCTTCACCAGCCACGGCCATGACGGCATCCTGCGAGACGGCATCATCGTCAATGACGAGACCGTAGCACAGGTTGCCGCCGCAGCGGTGCTTCAGGCTGCAGCCGGCGCCGACATTATCGCTCCTTCCGACATGATGGACGGGCGGATCGGTGCGGTGCGCGACGCGCTCGATCAGGCTGGCTTTCAGGACGTGACGATCATGTCCTACGCGGCGAAGTTCGCGTCTGCTTTCTATGGCCCTTACCGCGAGGCTATCGGCACCAGTGGACTCCTGAAGGGCGACAAGAAGACTTACTATCTGGACGCCGCCAACGCTTCGGAAGCCTTGCGCGAAGCCGAGCAGGACGTGCTCGAAGGCGCGGACATGCTGATGGTCAAGCCCGGCCTGCCCTATCTCGACGTCATCCGGCAGATGAAGGATGAATTCGACCTGCCGACCTTCGCCTATCAGGTGTCGGGCGAGTACGCGATGATCGAAGCCGCTTCGGCCAATGGCTGGATCGACGGCGAACGCGCGATGATGGAAAGCCTGCTTTGCTTCAAGCGCGCCGGATGCGACGGCATCCTGACCTATTTCGCGCCGCGCGTTGCCGAGTTGCTCAAAGGCTGACCCTCGCAACTTGCACGACACCTTGCCGTTTCCCATTTAAGCGCAAGGCAACGCAAGGACTGACGAATGACTTCTTCGAGCGATCACATCCACACGGGCGAGATTTTGAGCGATCGTCTCGACGACGCGCGTGTCTATGACGGTGTGCGCACGCGCCGCGTCCTTGCCTTTTGCATAGATTATCTGATCGTCGGTCTTCTGATGATCCTGCCGGCGATCGTCATCGCCGTTCTCGGCGTGCTCACACTCGGCCTCGGATGGGTACTTTTCGGCGTTCTCTTCCCGCTCGTCGCGCTCGCCTACATCTGGTACACGCTCGGCAGCCCCGCGCAGGCGACCATCGGCATGCGCATGATGAACATTCGCCTCGAACGGCTGGATGGCGGACGCGTCGAGGGCGCGCTCGCAATCCTGCACTCCATCCTGTTCTGGGCAGGCAATGCGCTGCTGACGCCTTTCATCCTGCTTGCAACGCTTTTCCTCGACCGCAAGCGCGCGGTTCACGACCTTCTTCTCGGCACCGTTGTCGCGCGCACCGATCGTTGATCGCGTTTCTTTTCGAGACCGCTTGCCAAGTCGCCCGCGCAGGGATTTCATAGTCGCCAACGCGGCAGACAATCCCGACTCGACCGTTTCATGACGCACCAGCCAAAGCAGTCGCCCCAGTTCTTCCTGACGGCTCCCTCACCCTGCCCTTACATCGAAGGCGAATTCGAGCGTAAGGTCTTCACCCATCTCGTCGGCGAGAAGGCACCGGAACTCAACGATCTGTTGACGCAGGGCGGCTTTCGCCGTTCGCAAAACATCGCCTATCGTCCAGCTTGCGAGACCTGCCGGGCCTGCGTTTCGGTGCGCATTCTTGCCGGCGAATTCCAGCCGACGCGCAATATGAAGCGCGTTATCGCGCGCAACGCGGATCTGGTCGGCGCCGAGCACAAGGCGGAACCGTCAAGCGAACAATATTCCCTCTTCCGCTCCTATCTCGACGCGCGCCACAAGCGTGGCGGCATGTCGGACATGACCGTGCTCGACTATGCGATGATGGTCGAGGACAGCCATGTCGACACACGTATCATCGAATACCGCCGGCGCGGACCAGACACCTTCATGACCGGACAAGGGCATGGCGAACTGATCGCGGTTGCGCTCTCCGACCGGATGGCGGACGGCCTTTCGATGGTCTATTCGTTTTTCCGACCCGACATGGAGGAACGCTCGCTTGGCACCTTCATGATCCTCGACCACATCGCCCGCGCCAAGGCGCTCGGCCTGCCGCATGTCTATCTCGGCTACTGGGTCAACGGTTCGCGCAAGATGGGCTACAAGGTGCGCTTCAAGCCGCAGGAGCATCTCGGCCCGCAAGGCTGGGACCGAGTGGAGTAACCCCTACTCCGCCGCCTCGCGCGGTTGGATCGCGTCTTCGGCACGGTCTGGCTGGTCCGGCGCGGTCTCGCAGCCCAGATCGGGAAAGACGACGATGCGCTTGCCGGTCAGATCGGTCCTGACCACGATCAGATCGCGTTCCTCGAAATAGGTGAGCAGACGGCGCGCTCGATTTGCTGAATGGCTGCCATAGGCGCGCGCGAGCGCGACATTTGCCGGACAGGGCCGCCTTTCCACCGCCGCAAGCGCGATGATGAGGAAGATCGGCTGAATATCCTCGGCCAGCCCCTTCGACAGATCGAGCGCGATGCGCCAGGCATCGCTTTGTGCAGTTTCCTGCGAGACGCCGGTGCGCGCGATCGCCAGACGCCGCTTGAAGTCGGGCAAATCGACCGTATTGCCGGGCACGCGACGGATACGGCAGCGAACCAGAAAATCCTGATAGAGCACGGCAGACGTGCGGAACGGCAGTTCCGGATCATCCGCGATCTCGCTCATGACGAGCACCAAAAGCCGCTCGCGCTCGACGGTATCGATTTCGGGAAACAGGGGCTGGACGGATTCTTCGGCCACTTCGCGCGGCTGCGAAAGCTGTTCCAGAATATCCGCCGTCGGTGTCGGCGGCGGAGGCGTATAGCGGCGCACCGGCTGGCGGATTTCCTCCGGCGCACGTTCGAAGATCGCCTCTCGAGCTTCCTCGCTGGTTTCGGGAAGAGGCATCAGCTTCGGGCTGACGGACCGGGCGGACGTTTCCACATCGCCGATCGTGACCGGCATCGGACGGCGCGACAGGGCCGGCCCGAGTGCGACGAAGGAGCCGCGCTGAAGATCGCGAAACTGCTCGGCTTGCCGACGATCCATGCCGAGAAGATCGGCGGCGCGCGCCATGTCGATGTCGAGGAAGGTGCGGCCCATCAGGAAGTTCGACGCCTCGGCCGCGACATTCTTGGCAAGCTTGGCCAGACGCTGCGTCGCGATGACGCCGGCCAGGCCGCGCTTTCGCCCACGGCACATCAAATTCGTCATCGCGGCCAGCGAAACGCGCCGCGCCTCGTCCGAAACCTCGCCGGCTGCGGCAGGCGCGAAAAGCTGCGCCTCGTCGACCACGACCAGAACCGGGAACCAGAATTCGCGCTCGGCGTCGAACATGCCGTTCAGGAATGCGGCGGCGGCCTTCATCTGCTGGTCCGCGTCGAGCCCTTCGAGATTAAGAATGACCGACACGCGATGCTGGCGGATGCGCCCCGCGATACGCACAAGCTCGGCTTCCGTGCGCGCCGCATCGACGACCACATGGCCGAATTTATCGGCGAGCGTGACGAAATCGCCTTCTGGGTCAACGATGCATTGCTGCACCCATGGGGCGCTTTGTTCGAGCAGACGACGCAGGAGATGCGACTTGCCCGAGCCGGAATTGCCCTGCACGAGCAGGCGCGTGGCGAGCAGTTCCTCAAGGTCCATCATGGCCGGTGCGCTGCGTGCGCCCTTGCCCATATCGATGCCGACTTTCAATGCGCGTCTCCGATCAGAGACGATCCTTCTAGCATCCGGCAGCGCCAGAGCGCGACCCAACGCAGCGCAATCCACAGGTCCGTTCAAAACGAAAAAAAGGCCCGCGCGATGCGGGCCTTTTGATGCGTAGCTGAAAACTACAGCTTCACTTTTTCGTTGTCGCTCATATCAGGACGCGAATCCGAGACCGCAGCGCTCAACATCTTGATGTAGCTGACGACAGTGCCGGGGCTATCCCAGTATTGCGCATCGTTCGGCGTAACCTTCAAAACGCGGATTGACGGGTCTTCGGGATCGTCCCACCAGGCTTTGGCCGGGGTCGACCACAACTCCTTGATTTTCGCGCGATCGTTGGAAACCACGGCACGACCCGTGACGGATACGTATTTCTGGCCACCGGAATCGGCGAAGAAAAGACCGACATGGGGATCGCGCTCGATCTCGTTGTCCTTGTGGCTTTCGGCATCCGTCAGGAAATAAAGAGCGTGTTCGTCACGCTCCAGATGCGCTGCCATCGGCCGCGCGCGAATGTCCTGCCCGTCCTTCGTCGCCAGCATGCAAAAGCCGATCTTCTTCATCAGTTTCCAGACGTGATCGGTCTTGTCGTGATCGCTCATCATGATCCTCGTGAAATGGAAGTGTCTGCACCACCAACTCGCAAGAGGGGCGCGCGTTCCTCGTCGCGGAAGCCACGATCCGTCGAAGGGATTTTTCTTCTACACCGACGGCGATTATTGGCATTTCATTCCACGCTGAATGCTTGCAACGTTTTTGTCTCCCTTCTGCCCTCATCGAAGGAACAGTAGATTGTGATTTCAGTTATCCGCCTTTCAGACGAGGAATTTTCCAATGAAGCGCATTCTGCTTGCCGGCGTCGCAGCCGCTCTCCTGTTCAGCGCGCCCGCACAAGCGCAGCAGGCGAACTCCATCCTCAACGCATCCTACGACATCGCACGCGAGCTTTTCGCCGCCGTGAACGCTGCTTTCGTGCCCGCCTACAAGGAACAGACCGGACAGGACGTCACGATCGACCAGAGCCATGCCGGCACTTCGCGTCAGGCACGTGCGATCGTCGAGGGTCTGGAAGCCGACGTCGTCACCTTCAACCAGGTCACCGACATCGACTTCCTCGTCCAGAACGGGTTCGTTTCCGAAGACTGGCAAAGCGAGTTTCCGAACCAGGCGTCGCCCTTCTACTCGCTGCCCTCGTTCATCGTTCGCGAAGGCAACCCGAAAGGTATCGAGGACTGGGACGATCTGGCCCGCGACGATGTCGAGGTCATCTTCCCGAACCCGAAGACCTCGGGCAACGCGCGCTACACCTATCTTGCCGCCTACGCCTACGGCTTGGAGGCCTTCGACGGCGACGCCGAGCAGACGCAGGCCTTCGTCAGCAAGATCTTCGACAACGTCCCCGTCTTCGACACGGGCGGCCGTGCCGCGACGACGACCTTCGTCGAGCGCCAGATCGGCGACGTGCTGATTACCTTCGAGGCCGAGACCAAGGGCATCGAAAAGGAATTCGGCGAAGACCAGTTCGATCTCGTTACGCCCTCCGTCAGCCTTCTCGCCGAATTCCCGGTCGCCATCGTCGACCGTGTCGCTGAAGCGCGCGGCTCGACCGAGCTTTCCAAAGCGTATCTCGACTTCCTCTATACCGAAGACGGTCAGCGCATCGCCGCCGAAAACGGTCACCGCGTCCATGACGAGACGGTGTCGGCCGAATTTGCCGACAGCTTTCCAGAAGTGCGCCTCGTGACCGTCGAGGATGTGTTCGGCGGGTGGAACGAGATCCAGCAGGATCACTTCGCGTCCGGCGCGATTCTCGATCAGCTTTACGGTCAGCGTTGACCTCAACCACGATTGCTGTAATTGGCCGGCGGGTGAAGACCCGCCGGTCTCGTTTTCGGAACGCATGATGCCCCACTTGGACACCCCAGCATGAGAGCGCGCAACGTTCTGCCCGGCCTGAAGCTGTCGCTCGGTATCACGCTCTTCTATGTCGCGCTGATCGTGGCGCTGCCGCTCGGCGCGCTGATCTTCAAGGCAGCCAGCCTCGGCCCCGAGGCCTACTGGAACATCGTTTCGTCCGAACGCGCGGTGGCGAGCTATCGCGTCACGGTGACGGCGGCTGCCCTTGCAACCGCCTTCAACCTCGTCTTCGGCGTGGCGCTTGCCTGGATTCTGGTGCGCTACAGCTTTCCCGGACGCCGTCTGGTGGATGCGATCGTCGACCTGCCTTTCGCGCTGCCCACCGCCGTTGCCGGCATCGCGCTAACGGCGCTGTTCGCACCCAACGGATGGTTCGGCGCGCCGCTGGCCGACGCCGGCATCCGTGTCGCCTATACGCCGCTTGGCATCATGATCGCGATGGCGTTCACCAGCGTTCCGTTCATCGTGCGCACTGTGCAGCCTGTTCTGGAAGACCTCGACCCGGCGCTCGAGGAAGCCGCGCAATCTCTTGGCGCAAGCGACGTTTCGATCTTCGTGCGCGTGATCCTGCCGATCCTCGGCCCCTCCATTCTGGCGGGCGTATCGCTTGCCTTCGCGCGCAGCCTCGGCGAATTCGGCGCGATCATCTTCATCGCCGGCAACCAACCGTTCCGCACCGAGATCACGGCGCTTTTGACCTATATCCGCCTCGAAGAATACGACTATGCCGCTGCCGCTGCCATCGCGTCGGTCATTCTTCTGACCGCTTTCGTCATGCTGATCGTCACGAACCTTCTTCAGGCGCGCGGCCTTCGATATACGGCGAGGTCCTGAGATGAGCCGCCCAACGCACACCAAACCACCACGCATCGGCGATAGCGCGCTTTTCCGGCGCACGCTGATCACTCTGACTTTGATCGCTGGAGCGCTTCTCGTTCTCGCGCCGCTCGCAATCATCGCCGTTCAGGCGTTCTCGCGCGGCTACGGCTATTTCGCGGAAACCATCGCCAATGACGATACGCGCAGCGCGATCTTCCTGACGGTCGTCACCGCGCTCATCGCGGTGCCCATCAACACGATCTTCGGCGTGGCGGCCGCATGGGCGGTGACGAAATTCGATTTCTGGGGCAAGCGCCTCCTCATCGTCGTGATCGAAATTCCGTTCTCGATCTCGCCGATCGTCGCCGGTGTCGCCTATCTTTTCGTCTACGGTCTTCAGGGCATCTTCGGCCCGATGTTCCAGGATGCGGGCATCCGCGTGCTGTTCGCCCTGCCCGGCATCGTGCTTGCGTCGATGTTCGTGACAGCGCCGTTCGTCGCGCGCGAACTCATTCCGCTGATGCAGGCTCAGGGGCGTGACCTCGAAGAAGCGGCGACCTCGCTCGGCGCATCGGGCCTTCGCACCTTCTGGTCGGTGACGCTGCCCAACATCAAATGGGCGCTGCTTTACGGCGTCATCTTGTGCAATGCGCGTGTGATGGGCGAATTCGGCGCAGTGTCGATCGTGTCGGGCAACATTCGCGGCCAGACCAACACGCTGCCGCTGCACATCGAACTTCTCTATCAGGACTACAACACCGTCGGCGCGTTCGCCGCCGCGTTCATTCTCGCCGGCCTTGCCGTCGTCACCATCATCGCAAAGGTGCTGCTCGAGCGTCAGGGCGCCGGCCGACGCGCGCGCCCCGCCCTTGCCGGACCCGTCGTCGCGGAGCAGACAAAATGAAAATCCGCCTGAACAACATCGCCAAGACCTTCGACACGTTCCGCGCTGTGCGCGGCGCTCTCTCGACATCGAAAGCGGCGAACTCGTCGCGCTGCTCGGTCCCTCCGGCTCGGGCAAGACGACGATCCTTCGCATGGTCGCCGGTCTCGAATATGCCGACGAAGGCCAGATCTTCTTCGGCGACGAGGACGCGACCGACATTCCCGTGCGCGAGCGCGGCGTCGGCTTTGTCTTCCAGCATTATGCGCTCTTCCCGCACATGACGGTCGGCGAAAACGTCGCCTTCGGCATGAAGGTGTCGAAGAAAAAACGCTCCAAGGCCGAGATCGCCGCGCGCGTCGATGAACTTTTGCGCCTCGTGAAGCTCGAAGGCCTCGCGAACCGGTTTCCGAGTCAGATATCGGGCGGTCAGCGTCAACGTGTGGCGCTCGCCCGCGCGCTCGCCGTCGATCCGAAGGTGTTGCTTCTCGACGAACCGTTCGGCGCGCTCGACGCCAATGTGCGGCGCGACCTTCGTCGCTGGCTGCGCGAAATCCATTCCGAACTCGGGATCACCACGCTTTTCGTCACCCACGATCAGGAAGAAGCGCTCGATCTGGCCGACCGCGTCGTCATTCTTGACGAAGGCAAGATCGTGCAGCAGGGCACGCCGCAAGAGGTGACGCGCAACCCGCAATCGGCCTTCGTCGTCCGCTTCCTCGGCGACACCAACACGCTTTCGGCCAATGTGGCGAACGGCACGGCCGATCTTGGCGGCGCATCGCTTGCCGCGCCGTCCATCCCCGACGGCAAGGCCGATGCCTATTTGCGGCCCGGCGACCTTTCGTGGTCTGCGACGGGCGGCGGCATTCCGGCAAGCGTCGAGCGAGTGATCGACCGGCCGGGCAACCGCCGGGTGATCGCGGCAACCGAGCGTGGCGAACCGCTCGAATTCGACGTACCGCCGGAAGTCGACGTGAAAGCTGGCGATCGCGGCTTCGTTCGGATCGAGCGGGCACAGCTTTTCGCGGCCGAATAGCGCGCGCCTGTACATTCGGGCATTTGCAAGGTAGAAGGCGCGCAAATTCGCGCCGCCTCCCATGCTTGCGCGCCCACTCCCGAAAGATGATCGATGAGCGAATTCGAAGGCATTTTGCCGGCGCTGGCCGCCGCACTGACAAAACGTGGCTACACGTCGCTGACCCCCGTGCAAAAGGCCGTCACCGGCCCTGAAATCGGCGACGGAGACGCTCTTGTCTCCGCGCAGACCGGCTCGGGCAAGACGGTCGCCTTCGGCCTCGCGCTCGCCCCGACTTTGCTCGGCGACGAATCGAGCTTCGCGCCGGCGGCGGCACCGCTGGCGCTCGCGGTCGCACCGACGCGCGAACTGGCGCTCCAGGTCAAGCGCGAACTCGAATGGCTCTACGCCGAGGCAGGCGCGACGGTCGCGTCCTGCGTCGGCGGCATGGACATGCGCTCGGAACGCCGCGCGCTCGAACGCGGCGCGCAGATCGTCGTCGGTACGCCGGGACGTTTGCGCGACCACATCACGCGCGGCTCGCTCGACATGGACGACATTCGTGCCGTGGTGCTCGATGAAGCCGACGAGATGCTCGACCTCGGGTTTCGCGAAGACCTCGAATTCATCCTCGAAGCCGCGCCCGAAGACCGCCGCACGCTGATGTTCTCGGCCACGGTGTCGAAGCCGATCGCCGAACTCGCCAAGTCCTACCAGCGTGACGCGAAGCGCATTTCGACCGCCTCGACCGAAGCACGCCAGCACGGCGACATCGAATATCGCGCCCTGAGCGTGGCCGAGTCCGACCGCGAGAACGCCATCATCAACGTGCTTCGCTATTACGAGCCGACCAACGCGCTTGTCTTCTGCGCCACGCGCGCGGCGGTGAACCACATGACCGCGCGGTTCAACAATCGCGGCTTTTCCGTCGTCGCTCTTTCCGGTGAGCTTAGCCAGAACGAGCGCACGCACGCACTTCAGGCGATGCGCGACGGGCGCGCGCAGGTGTGTATCGCAACCGACGTCGCCGCGCGTGGCATCGACCTGCCAAACCTCGAACTCGTGGTACATGCGGACCTGCCGACCAACAAGGAAACGCTGCTGCACCGTTCGGGCCGCACGGGCCGCGCGGGCCGCAAGGGCATGAGCGTGCTTATCGTGCCGAACCGGGCCGGCAAGCGCGCGAGCCGCCTGCTTCAGGGCGCGGGCATCACCGCGCAATGGGGCAAGCCGCCGACCGCCGAAGAGGTGATGCAGCGCGACGACAAGCGCCTTTTGGCCGATCCGGCGCTCAGCCAGCCGGTTGGCGAGGATGAAGCCGATTTCGTCAAGCGCATTCTGGAAACCCACAGCGCTGAACAGGTAGCCGCTGCCTTCGTACGCGCCTATCGCGCAGGCCGCTCGGCCCCGGAAGATTTGATGGACGTCAAGCCCGGCTCCTTCGAAGACGCCAAGCCAGCGCGCGAGCGCGAGGATTTCGGCCCCGCCGTCTGGTTCTCGCTTTCGGTCGGGCGCAAGCAGAACGCCGAGCCGCGCTGGCTGATCCCGATGCTGTGCCGCAACGGCAATCTGACCAAGCGCGACATCGGCGCGATCAAGATGATGCCGGAAGAGACGTTCGTGGAAATCGCGGAAGGTTCGGCCGACCGCTTCGCCGCAGTCATCGGGAAGAAGGGCGATCTGGAGCGCGGCATCCGCGTGAAGCGCGTCGAAGGCACGCCCGACTTCGCTGCCGGACGTAGCGAGAAGAAGCCGCACCGCGGCAAGGGACCGAAGCCGGACGGGAAGGACTGGTCGAAGAAGCCGGGTAAGGCCAAGTTCGACAAGCCGAAGGGCGAAGGCTTCAAAAAGAGGAAGCCGAAGCGGGACTGATAAAAAGGGCGCTCAAAGCGCCCTTTTCTTTACCTGCGAGCCTGCCCAGAGACCGGGTCGATATCGATCTCGACCCTTGCGCCATCGGCCCGGTAGTATTCGATCTCCCAATAGCCGTCGCTATCCCAGTCGATTTCGTCGAAATATCCGAAACCGGCCTCGGCCTCGATCCCAGCCAGAATTTCCGACAGCGGCATCGCGCCCGATGGCGGCTGTGCGAAGGCCGGAGCGGCGACAAATGTAGACAGAAAGGCGGCGGCGAGTAACGTTCTCAAGGCAGTCTCCATATCGGTGGACGATGTCGGTTTCCGCGATGCTAACCGAACTTGCCCGAACGGGGGAACCCCTTGGGCACCATCCGCCCCGCCGCTGCACGATTGCCCATCCATTCCACGAGCTCTTCCCGGCTGCGCGTGAAGATGCGGCCTGCCGAATCCGTCCATGACAGGCCAGCTTCCATCGCGAACGGTCGCGCGTCGGAAACGCCGCCATCCTTGTAGCGCTGTAGCCGCACGCCCTTGCCGCGCGTCATCTCCGGCAGTTCGATCAGCGGGAAGACCAGCATCTTGCGATTCTCGCCGACGATGGCGAGATGATCGCCCGTCAATGGCAGGCAAAGGCACGCTTCGTCCGGCAACTTGACGTTCATCACCTGTCGGCCCTTGCGGGTGTTGGCGACGATCTCGGCTTCTGGCACGGCAAATCCGTAGCCGCCCTTGCTGACCAGAAGCAGCTTGCGCGCCGGATCGTGGACAAACGCAGTCAGAATGTCCTGATCGTTTTCCATGTCGACCATGATGCGGATCGGCTCGCCATGCCCGCGCCCGCCCGGCAGTCGGTCCGCGCCGAGCGTGTAAAATTTGCCGCCGGTCGTGTAGACGATGATCTTGTCGGTCGTCTGCGCATGGAAAGCGAGCCTGAGCTTGTCGCCTTCCTTGAAGGACAAGGTCGAAAAGTCCGCCAGATGTCCACGCAACGCACGCAGCCAGCCCTTTTCGGACACGACGATCGTCACCGGCTCCTTCTCGATCATCGCGTGATGGATGTCTCCGATATCGTGTTCGGGCGCATCGGCGAACTGGGTCCGGCGCTTGCCGAGATCGGTGTGCGAGCCGAACCTGTCGCGAATTTTCTCGACTTCCCAGCGGATCGTCTTCCACTTCTTCTCGTCGGACGCCAGAAGCGCCTCGATCGAGGCCTTCTCGGCCGTCAGCGCCTCGTGCTCCTTGCGGATTTCGAATTCTTCCAGCTTGCGCAAATTGCGCAGGCGCATATTGAGGATCGCCTCGGCCTGAATATCGGTGAGATCCCAGCGCGCGATCATCACCTTCTTCGGCTCATCCTCCTCGCGGATGATGCGGATGACCTCGTCGATGTTGAGATACGCGATCAGAAGACCGCCGAGGATTTCCAGACGCCGCTCGATCTCGCCGAGCCGGTGGCGCGACCGGCGGATCAGCACTTCCTTGCGATGTTCCAGCCATTCGACAAGCACGCCCTTGAGCGACAAGACATTGGGAATCTTGCCGCGCGTCAGCACATTCAGGTTGAGCGGGAAGCGGCTTTCCAGTTCCGTCAGCTTGAACAGCGATTCCATCAGGATCGCCGGATCGACCGCGCGGCTCTTGGGAACCAGAACGAGGCGGATGTCTTCCGCGCTTTCGTCGCGCACGTCGTCGAGCAGCGGCAGCTTTCGCGCCAGAAGCAGTTCGGCGATCTTTTCGACGAGACGCGACTTTTGAACGCCGTATGGAATTTCGGTGACGACGATCTGGTATGTGCCGCGTCCCTGTTCCTCCTGCTCCCATCTGGCGCGAACGCGGAACGAACCGCGTCCGGTCTTGTAGGCGTTCACGATGCTGGCGAAATCGTCGACGATGATGCCGCCTGTCGGGAAATCTGGCCCGCGCACCATGTTCTCGTCGGGATCGGTCGCATGCGGCTCATGCGTCAGCAAATCTTCCACTTCCGCGTCCGGATGGTCGATCAGATGCAGCGCCGCTTTGCAAAGCTCGGCCAGATTGTGCGGCGGGATAGACGTTGCCATGCCGACAGCGATACCGGACGATCCGTTGGCGAGGATGTTCGGGAACGCGCCCGGCAGAACGACCGGCTCCTCGTCTTCCTCGTTGTAGGTCGGGCGAAAATCGACTGCGTCCTCGGTGATGCCGGCCAGAAGTTCGGTCGTGACCTCGGTCATGCGCGCTTCGGTGTAGCGCATTGCGGCGGCGTTATCGCCGTCGATATTGCCGAAATTGCCCTGACCGTCGACCAGCGGATAACGCACCGAAAAAGACTGTGCGAGGCGCACCAGCGCATCGTAGATCGACTGATCACCATGCGGATGGAACTTGCCCATCACTTCGCCGACGATGCGCGCGCATTTGGCGAAGCCCTGATCGGGGTTCAGCCGCAAGAGCCGCATCGAATGGACGATGCGCCGATGGACGGGCTTCAGCCCGTCGCGCACGTCCGGCAGAGCGCGGTGCATGATCGTCGACAGCGCATAGGCGAGATAACGCTCTTCCAGCGCCTTCTTCAGGTCGACAGGCTCGATGTGGTCGCCATCTCCGGCGCCAGGCGGCAAAAGGCTCTTTCCCATGGGTTCGCCTTAGCAAAAGGGGGAGATTCGCGGCAAGTGCAGGGTTGACACAGGGCTTGTCAATCCACCGAAAAGCGTCGCCCCATGAAACTGCGTTGCAGATTGATCGTTTGCCTTTTCCAAGCGCATGCGTTCATGTGTCGCTCAACCAGAAAAGATCATCGGGTAGGAAATATGCAACTCATTGCACATCGAATGAAGACGCTGGCGCTCGGCGCCGCCCTTTCGGCAATTTCTTTCACCTGCGCCCATGCGCAGGAAGTCGATGCCGCGCTCGAGCGCTTCAAGGCGCTGATGAGCGAACAGGGCGTGACAATCGACTGGGCTGATGCCGCTATCGACGACGATAGCGCGACGCTGACCGGTGTGACAGTCACGGCCGAAGGCGGCCAGCAACCGATGGGCGATATCGACTTCAACGGCGTTTCCAGAAACGATGACGGATACCTCGTCGATCAGATCGCCATGCCCAGCTACACGATGAGCGACGCGGGCGGCACCGTCACCGTTACGGACGTTTTCATGGACAATGTCGTCCTGCCCGACGAAGGCGTCGAACCCGCCGGGGCGGAAATCTTCTTTTACGAACGCGCGTCGGTCGGCGAAGTCAAATTCGAAATGGACGACCGCGAAATCTTCTCGATGGTCGATATGAATGTCGAGATCACGCCGCCGGAGGATGATGGCGAGCTCGCCTTCACCGGCGGTGCAGAGCGGTTTTCCGTGGACCTTGCGGCTACCGACAATCCGGAGCAGCAGGAAGTCATTTCACGGCTCGGCTACGAACAGGTTTCCGGCAGGATGGAATTTGCCGGAAGCTGGGCGGCCAGCGACGGCCGGCTGCGCTTTTCGCAGTATGATTTCGTGGCCGAAGACGTCGGGACACTTGGTATCACGCTCGACATCAGCGGCTACACGACCGACTTCATCAAGGCTCTGCGCGAGACCACCGAGCGCATGGCGGCCAATCCGGAAGGCGATCAGTCCGCGCAGGGTCTGGCGTTGCTCGGCCTGATGCAGCAGATCAACATTCACGGGCTGGAAGTCCGGTTCGACGACGCTTCGCTTACCAACCGCATCCTCGACTTCGCCGCCGAAGATCAGGGAGCCACACGCGCCGATGTCGTCAACCAGACGAAGGCAGTCGTGCCGCTCATGCTGGCTCAGCTGAATGCGCCGCAGCTCATGCAGATGGCCTCGGGTGCGATTTCGACCTATCTCGACGATCCGCAGTCACTGACGATCCGCGCCGCGCCCGCAGCGCCGGTTCCGTTCGCGATGGTGCTTGCCGCGGGAGCAGCCGCGCCTGACATGCTGGTTCAGCAACTCGGGCTGACCATAACGGCGAACGACTGACAGCAAGCGGCTTCTATCCGCCGTTGACGAGGGACAGGATGAGTTGGTGGATGTTTCCGCCATCTCCCATCTCGACGCGGTCGAAGTCCCGGCTTCTCTGGCGTTGCGCCTGTGAAAGCTCGCCGAGCCGCGCCTGAAGCTTCTGGCGCACCTTCTGGCAGCCCGGATCGGCCTCCGCGCGAAGGCCGACCGAATAAGCTTCGATCGCCTCGACCATCTCGATAATGTCGCGGCCGTGAACGCGCTCGTGAACCCGGATGCCCTCGATGAAAGTCTCCCAGTTGCGCGCCAGATGCGGTGGCAGATCGTTCGACGGTTTCGGCAAGGTATAGGTGATGACGAGGCTCGGGCGAGCGGTTGCCAGGACGCATGAGCCGTCCGCCTGGGGGCGATAGTCGCGCGACCACAAAAGCTCGAAATTGGTGTGCGCGATCGCCCGGCCGATGCCGATCTTCGGGCCCTGCTCACCGATCGACTGATAAAGGCCGATGCCGGAGGTCCCTGAAATCGAATAGGTTTCCACGCGCTCCGTCGCCTGCCAGTTCGCATGCGCGGCAAAAGGTGCGAGCGCCAGACAGGCGACCGTCCAGAAACGTCTCATCGGCTTTTCTCCCGCCAGGCATCGAGGCACGCATCGAGCGCGATCAGCGCGCCACGCCGCAGATCATCGAGCGGCAATCTGTCGGACGCCGGCACATGGATGAAGCCGGTCATCGACGGCGACAGCCCCTCGCACGCATGCGCTGCGGACAGCGTGAAAACGGTGTTGCACATATAGCCGCCTGCGTCGTCCGACCATTCCACCGGTAGACTGGCAGCGTCGAGCGCGCGAGCGATCCGTTGCAGCGGTAAGGTTGAAGCCAACGTCTCCGGCCCCTTGCATATCGCGACTGAAGCCGGGAGATTACCGAGATTGTCCGGCCGCGCATGCGCGTTCGTGTTTCTTGCAACGCGTTCGAGGCGGAAGCCTTTGCATTCGCGGGCGAGCCCGAAATGAAGCGCGATATCCAGCTGAAAATCCCGGGAGATGTCTGCAAGCTGCGCGGCGATCGTCTCGTATTCGACCGCCAAGACCGCTGCACGCAACTCCGCTTCGACTTCTGGCGGGTCGTCGCAAAGGCTTTTGACCAGCGCCTCGGTCGGATTGCTTGGCGCACCGGGAAACACCGAAAAGCCGGTCAGGAGAACGCGCGGGCGACCGCTTTCGCTTATGCCGCCCGCGTCCATATCGTCAGGCGTCTTTCTTCGCCGTCGGTGCAACGCGCAGATGCAGTTCGCGCAATTGCTGCGGGGTCGCCTGCGAGGGCGCGTTCATCAGAAGATCCTGCGCCTGCTGGTTCATCGGGAACATGGTGACTTCGCGCAAATTCTTCGCGCCGACGAGCAGCATGACGATGCGGTCGATGCCGGCCGCCATGCCGCCATGGGGAGGCGCACCATACTGGAATGCGCGGTAAAGGCCGCCGAAACGTTCCTCGACCGTCTCGCGGGACAGGCCGACCATTTCGAAAGCCTTCACCATGGTCTCGGGCAGATGGTTGCGGATACCGCCCGACGCGATCTCGAAGCCGTTGCAGACCATGTCATACTGGTACGCCTTGAGCGACAGCGGCTCGCCACCTTCCAGACCCTCCATGCCGCCTTGCGGCATCGAGAATGGGTTGTGTGCGAAATCGATCTTCTTCTCGTCCTCGTTCCATTCAAAGAACGGGAAATCAACGATCCAACACAGTTCGAACCGGTCGCGGTCGACGAGGTTCAGTTCCTCGCCCGCACGGGTGCGCGCGGAGCCTGCGAAGGCCACGAACTTTTTCGGGTCACCCGCCACGAAGAAGCAGGCGTCACCGTCACCCAGGCCAAGTTGGGCGGCGATGGCCGCCGTGCGCTCCTCGCCAATGTTCTTGGCGATCGGTCCCGCGCCTTCGAGCTTGTCGCCTTCCTTGCGCCAGAAAATATAGCCGAGGCCCGGCTGTCCCTCGCCCTGCGCCCATGAATTCATCCGGTCGCAGAACGCTCTGGAGCCGCCGGTTCGTGCCGGGATCGCCCAGACTTCGGCTTTCGCGTCATTTGCGAGAATATTCGCGAACACCTTGAACCCGGAACCGGCGAAATGCTCGGAAACCGTTTCCATGACGATGGGATTGCGCAGGTCCGGCTTGTCGGAACCGTATTTACGCATGGCGTCGTCATAGGCGATGCGCGGGAATTCCTGCGTCACCGGCTTGCCGTCGGCGAAGGTCTCGAATACCTGGCGCAGCACCGGTTCCATGGTCGACAGCACGTCTTCCTGCTCGACGAAGCTCATTTCGAGGTCGAGCTGGTAGAACTCGCCCGGCAGGCGGTCAGCACGCGGGTCTTCGTCGCGGAAGCAGGGCGCGATCTGGAAATAGCGGTCGAAGCCGGACACCATGATCAACTGCTTGTAGATCTGCGGAGCCTGCGGCAGCGCATAGAACGAGCCTTCGTGCAGGCGCGACGGGACCAGGAAGTCGCGCGCGCCTTCCGGCGACGAGGCTGTCAGGATCGGCGTCGAAAATTCGGTGAAGCCGACATCACCCATGCGCTTGCGCATCTCGGAGATGATCTTCGTGCGCTGGACGATGTTGCGGTGAAGCGTTTCGCGGCGAAGATCGAGGAAGCGGTATTTGAGGCGGATATCCTCAGGATAGTCCGGCTCGCCGAAGACCGGCAGCGGCAGTTCCTTCGCCTTCGACAGGACTTCCATCTCGCGGGCAAAAATCTCGATTTCGCCGGTCGGCAGGTTGGCGTTCGTCGTCTCCGCCGTGCGCGCCTTAACCTCACCATCGACGCGAATGACCCACTCGCCGCGCACGGTCTCAGCCACCTTGAAGCAGGGCGAATCGGGATCGGCGACGATCTGCGTCAGGCCGTAATGGTCACGCATGTCGATGAACAGCAGCCCGCCATGATCGCGCACGCGATGCACCCAGCCGGAGAGGCGGACATTGGCGCCGACATCGGTTTTGCGAAGTTGTGCGCAATTATGGCTGCGATAGGCGTGCATGGGCTGGTCTTTCGGAATTTCGTGGCTGTTCGTCGGGCAAATGAAGCCCGGAAAATCGGCGCGAAAAGCGCATGGAGGGGCGCTTTTGTCAAGTTTTGTCGGAGCGCCCTACTTTCCCGTCAGCGTTCAAGGTCGCGGACGCTGCGTGCATGTATAATGCGCGCGATAAAAATGGTTTCGCCGTTCTCGCGATAAAAGATGACATGACTTCCGTGCTCATGACGGCGAACGCCATCTCCCATACCCGACGCGGCCCGCCCCATATGCGGAAACGCACCAAGTTTATCGAACACCTCATCAAGCTCGGCCCGGCAACGGTTAGCCTGTAGAGGGCCGAACCTTTCGATTCCAAAAAGGTAGAGATCCAGCAGATCGGCTATAGCTCGCGGACCGACGACGATTTCATGCACGATAGGTGCCTCGCGCCTTTGCTATCTCGACCGCTTTTTGGAATATCTGTTCGGTGTCCAGTTTAGTAAAAGCGCCTTCCCAGCCCTCATCCACCATTGCACGCAGTTCCGCCAGCCGCCGCGCTTTGTCACGCTCGTGCTCGCGGCGGTCGCGGTCGCGGCGGATCAGGTCGCGCACATAGTCGCTCGAGCTGGCGAAATCGCCGGATTCGAGCTGATGCTCGACCCATTCCTTCATTTTCTCCGGAAGGGAAATCGTCATCGTCGCCATGATGGCCTCCTTTAATTGTCAATTATTATGCAGTAAATAAGCAAAATTCACAAATCGGGATTGGGTGAATAGCCGAGGATGTTTGGCTCATGGTCGCGCGGCGTGGATCGTGCGATGAACAGGCGACGCAACCGGGTCTGCGATGCCTTCCATACGCCCTCTCCTTCCGCTTCTCATAGCCGCCGGCATTTTGCTGGCCGGCAACGGTTTGCAAGGCACGCTCATCGCCCTGCGCGGCCAGCAGGAGGGATTTTCTGCCGCCCTGATCGGCATCGTCGGCGCGGCCTATTTCGCCGGTTTCTTCTTCGGCTGCCTGACCATCACGCAAATGCTGCGTGCGGTGGGGCACATCCGTGCCTTCGCCGCGCTTGCTGCCATAGCTGCGAGCGGCACGCTGGCGCTCGTGCTCTTCATCGATCCGGTTATGTGGATCGTGTTGCGCTTCCTGATCGGCTTTTGCTTCGCCGGCCTTTTCACGGTCATGGAAAGCTGGATCAATTCGTCCGTCGGCAACGCCGTTCGCGGGCGCGCGACGTCCGTCTACCGCGTCATAGATCTGGTCGCGACCACGCTCTCCCAATTCATGATTCCGCTTTTCGGCACGGCCGGGTTCACGATCTTCGGAGTGATGGCGATCATGATCACGCTGTCACTGGTGCCGGTCTCGCTCGGCGATCGCTCCAATCCCAGCCCGCCCAAGGAACTGAAGCTCGACCTGAAAAGCGTTTGGGTCATCTCGCCTCTCGCCTGCATTGGCTCGGCCGTCGCGGGCCTCGCCAACAGCGCGTTCCGTCTCGTCGGCCCGCTTTATGCGCAGGCGATCGGCTTGAGCGTGAGCCAGATCGCCACGTTCATCTCGCTCGGCGTCATCGGCGGCGTGGTTCTGCAATATCCGCTCGGGTCGCTGTCGGATCGTTGGGACCGGCGCAAGGTGCTGGTGATGACGTCGGCCGCCGCCATGCTGACGGCTCTGGCCATCGCGTTGACGACGCAAAGCGGAGCGCTCGCACAGTTCGCGCTCATCTTCATCTTCTCCGCCTTTGCGATGCCGATCTATTCGCTCGCCGCCGCGCATGGCAACGACAATGCGGGCGAAGGCGGCTACGTTAAGGTCGCCGCCGCGCTGATGTTCTTCTACGCGATCGGCGCCGTTATCGGCCCGCTTGCCTCGTCATTGCTTCTCACGCAGTTCGGTAATGCCGCGCTCTTCTACTACCTCGCCGGGGTCTATGCGCTGTTCATCGCCATCACGCTCTATCGGATGCGCGTGCGGGCCGCGCCGCCGCCCGAAGAGCGCGGGCGCTTTACCGCGTTGATCCGCACCTCGCCCTTCTTCGCCAAGCTGGCACATAAGCCGCGAAACAAAGATAGCGGTTGACGCGCCTGTCCCCGACTGGAAAGGAAAGGTAAAAGACAGGAAACGCTGCCGCACATGCATCTCATTCAGGATCAGGCCGAACTCGAAGCCGTCATCGCCGAACTCGAAAAGTCGGATTTCGTCACCGTCGACACCGAGTTCATCCGCGAGACGACTTTCTGGCCTGTTCTGTGCCTGATCCAGATGGCAGCTCCCGGCGTCACCGCGCTCGTCGATCCGCTCGCCAAGGGCATCGATCTGAAACCCTTCTTCAAGCTGATGGCGAACGAGAAGATCACCAAGGTCTTCCATGCCGCGCGGCAGGATATCGAGATCATTTTTCATCTGGGCGATCTCATCCCCCATCCGGTTTTCGACACGCAGGTCGCCGCCATGGTCTGCGGCTTCGGCGACAGCGTCTCCTACGATCAGCTCGTCCAGAAGATCACGGGCGAGCGGCTCGACAAGTCGTCGCGTTTCACCGACTGGCGGCATCGCCCGCTGACCGACCGGCAGCTCGAATATGCGCTGGCCGACGTCACGCACCTTATCGACGTCTACCAACACCTGACGGCCGAACTCGAACGCGAGGACCGCGCGCACTGGCTCAACGAGGAAATGGAAATCCTCACCGCGCGCGAGACTTACGATCCGCATCCCGACGATGCGTGGAAACGTCTCAAGATGCGCATGCGCAAGCCGCTGGAACTCGCCATCGTGCAGGCCGTGGCCGCGTGGCGTGATCGCGAGGCGCGCGAGCGGGACGTTCCACGCAGCCGGGTCATCAAGGACGATGCGATCTACGAAATCGCCCAGCAGGCCCCGCGAGACCAGACCGCACTCGGGCGGCTGCGTTCGATACCGAAAGGTTGGGAGCGCTCTTCCACCGCCGCCTCGCTTCTCGAAGTTGTCGGCAAGGTGCTGGAAATCCCGAAGGATCAGTTGCCGAAGATGCCGAAGCAGGCTCACCAGCCGGAAGGTTCGGGCGCGGCGGTCGAACTTTTGAAGGTGCTCTTGAAAATGACGGCCGAGCAGGAAGGCGTCGCGCCCAAGGTGCTCGCCTCCAGCGACGATCTCGACAAGATAGCCGGCGAGGGCGAGAAGGCGAACGTGCCTGCCTTGTCAGGCTGGCGGCGCGAGGTTTTCGGCGAAAAGGCGCTCAGGCTCGTACGCGGCGAAATCGGCATCAAATTCGAGAAACGCCGGATCGCCGCGTTCGATATCGCCAACGATTAGCTCCAATCCTGACCGATCAGATCGAACGGCCCGGCTGCGAGATGGTCACCTGGTCGCCATGCACGAACATCGTATGGTCGAACACGGATAGATCGAGGGGGTTGGGCAGCCGAACGTCGCTCAGGTCGGGACACCCGCGACCCGAAGCGTCGAACGCACGATCGACCTGCGATATGAAGGCGACGATAAGCCCATTGCGCCCCGCAAAGTCCCTGAGCGACCCGACCTGCCGTGTCAGCGGCGGCGTCTCGCGCCGCTGATCGAGGATTTGCAGATAATCGACAACGGCCAGCGTTCCGGGTCGCGCCGTTCTTAACCGGTCCTCGATGTAGTTCGCGCATATATCGTTGGAGCAATCGGCATGGAAAAGATGCTCGCTTTGCGGCGGCATGTCGATCCGCTCCAGCCGCTCGAAAACGTTTCGAGCCGAATATTCCAGCGTGAAAAACACGCTCTCGTTCCCTGCTGCCGCCGCTTGCGCGGCCAGTTTCAGTGCCATCAGCGTCTTGCCTTGCCCCGGTCGACCACCGACAAGCACGAGGTTTCCAGGTTTCAGGCGAGCGTGAAGACGTTCTTCGGGCCGAAGGCGCGCATGTGCAGCCGCCAACTGACCCCAGCTTTTATATCCTTCCCGAGCAGCCGTTTTATCGAGGGCGCTGTGAAGGGCGAGGCCGTGCGTTTTTGCAGCGATCCGCGCATCGCGTTTCAAATGAAAAATGGGACGGCTGAGTTTCAACGAAACCTCCTATGCCGAGCGATAGCCGCAACCCCTCCTTATGCGCGCGCTCGAATAGTCGGCTTTTCGGTCAGTCACCTTGCATGAAAACTGCTTTCCCTAAGGAGGGAGGAGGCGCAGGCGTCACCCTGCATCGAGAATACACGATTCGATGAGAGCGGGAATACGCGTCAGCCGTTCAGAGTCGGCGAAATCAATCGTCCAGAACGGCCGTTATCTCGATTTCAACGCGCGCCTCGCGCGGCGACAGGCTCGCTACTTCGACGATCGTGCTCGCCGGACGTATCGTTGCAAAGCGCTCGGCATGGGCGCGCGCTATCAAAGGTTCGTCCGCCATGTCGCGCGCATAAACGACTGTTCGCACCACATGGCGAAGTTCAGCGCCCGCTTCGCCAAGCGTTTCCTCCACGATCGAAAGCGCCGCGCTCAACTGAACGTAGGCATCACCGTCAAGATGCGGCGCGCGAGCGGTCGTTCCGGAGACGAAAATCTGGTTCCCGACCCTGACGGCACGCGAATATCCATACGCGTCTTCATTCGGGTAGCCTGAAGAAAAATTCCGTCTCATTCGGTGCTTGCTCGCATTTCGATCATCATCACGACCCGACCACCAATTCCATCGGTTTACCGAGCACCTTGGATAGTTGCGCCATGCGACCGGCGGGGCGCTCGCCCATCAGGCCGGAATGTTCCTTCGGAACGACCAGGCGCAGGGTACCGTCGCCGCTCTTTTCCCATTTGAGACCAGGAATGATGCCCGGCATCGACGCGGAGAGCAGATAGACGACGCGCAAAAGTGCGCCGAGCACACGTGCGCGCTCGACATAATATGGCGTCGCCAATGTGCGCATTTCCGGTGAAACGCCATCGGCGGAGACGCCCTCGTGACGAAACATATTGGCAAGCGCGATGAAGGCGCGGCCGGGATGGTCCACACCGATGAACGACGCGTGCGCGATGATGTTGAGCGACTGCGTGCCACGATATTCGGGATGCGCGCGCCAGCCGATATCCGCCAGCAGACAGGCGGCATGGCGGTAGCGGGCGTCGTCTTCCGTCTCCTCGATATCGAAGACGCGGAATGTTTCGCCGACCCAACCCGCCAGTTCTCGCGAGTGCCGAACGGAGCGTGCGCGCAGCACAGCAAGCTCCTCAGCGGCCGATATCAACGGGTCTTCGACCTGTTGGTCTTCGGACAACAGGGAGTAGAGGTAGCCTTCGCGCACGCCCTGGGCGGAAACGATGACCTTACCGGGTTTCATGGCCCGCAGGACTTCGAGCAGCGTCGTCGCGCCATAGGGCAAAAGCGCGCGGCGGCTCTTGGAAATGCGCTCGATCCCCTTGGTCTTGTCGAGTTCCCCGGCGGCGACCTGCCTCAGGAAATCGGCAAGCCCCTCCACCGGCATTTCGTAATTGTGCATGACGTTGAGCGGATAGCCGCGAACGATCATGTGCAGGCGTGCAAGGTTTCGCCAGGTGCCGCCGACGCAATAGAAGGTACGCCCCTGCCCTTCCTTCAAAAGCTTGGCGCGAAGCAACTCGGTCCGCGCGATGCGCGTCGCCGCCGTTTGCGAATTCTGCGCCATTTCCTGCAGGCGCAGCCCGCCGAGCGGCAGCGTGATCCCGTCGCCGATCGTCCTGTCGCGGATATCGACCAGTTCGAGGCTGCCGCCGCCAAGATCACCGGCGATGCCGTCCGGCTTGTGAAACCCGGAAATGATTCCGAGCGCGGAATAATAGGCTTCCTGCCGACCCGTCAGCACCTTGATGGGCGTTCCAAGAATTTCCTCGGCCCGGTGGATGAAATCCGGTCCGTTTTCCGCCTCGCGCGCAGCGGCCGTCGCGATGACGTGCAGGCTTTCGGCACCGGCCTGCTGAGAGAGAGCGGAACCGCCCGAATTCCTCCACGGCGCGGCGTACGCCGTCAGGGTCGAGCTTGCCAGTCGTCACGATGCCACGGCCAAGCCCGGCCAGCATCTTCTCGTTAAAGAGGACGGTCGGCGAGCGCGCGACGCCCTCGTAGATGACCAGACGAATCGAATTCGAACCGATATCGATGATCGATACCGGACGGCGATCCGGCAGGCGGCCCTGCGAATTTGCAATCATGCGGTGGTCAGTCAGCCTGTTGCTTCTTGCGACGATGGCGCGCGATACGCTTTGGCGCATGCGACTTCAAGGCATTACCGCGACCGGACAGCGACGGATTGGTCATGAAATATTCCTGCGCATTGAAGGGCTCCTCCCCCTCCTCGGGCGTCATCCGCCGCGAGGTCCCATCCGGCAATACTTCGAAACTTTGCTGGTTGTCCATCAGGTTTCCAAGCATGATCTGGCCCAGAACCTGCTCATGGACCGTCGGATTGGTGATCGGAACCATGGTTTCGACACGCCGGTCGAGATTGCGCGGCATGATGTCTGCCGACGAAATATAGAGGATCGCCTCATCGGACGGCAGGCCATGGCCGTTGCCGAAGCAATAAATCCGCGAATGTTCGAGAAACCGGCCGATGATCGATTTCGCCCTTATGTTGTCGGACAGTCCCGGCACCTGCGGACGCAGGCAGCAGATGCCGCGCACGACGACATCGATCTCCACCCCGGCGCGGCTCGCCTCGTAAAGCGCGTCGATGACGATGGGATCGACAAGCGAATTCATCTTCAGCCAGATTTGCGCCGGCTTGCCGGCCTTGGCGAATTCGATTTCCGCATTGATGTGGTCGAGCAGGCGCTGGCGCAGCGTAAACGGCGAGATCGCCAGTTTCATGTGGTCGGTCGGCTCGGCGTAGCCGGTGATGAAATTGAACACCTGCGCGACATCGCGCGCGATCTGCGGGTCCGACGTGAAATAGGAAAGGTCGGTGTAGATGCGCGCAGTGATCGGGTGATAATTGCCGGTGCCCAGATGGACGTAATTGCGCAATTTGCCATCTTCGCGGCGCACGACGAGCGACATCTTGGCATGGGTCTTCAATTCGATGAACCCGAAGACGACCTGCACGCCTGCGCGTTCCAGATCTCGCGCCCAGCGGATATTCGCCTCCTCATCAAACCGCGCCTTCAATTCCACAAGCGCGGTGACCGATTTGCCCGCTTCTGACGCATCGATCAGCGCACGCACGATCGGGCTGTCATTCGACGTGCGGTAAAGCGTCTGCTTGATGGCGACGACTTCGGGATCGAGCGCAGCCTGACGCAGGAACTGCACGACGACGTCGAAGGATTCGTACGGATGGTGGACGACGATGTCCTTCTCGCGAATTGCGGCGAAGCAATCCCCGCCATGCTCGCGAATGCGCTCGGGAAAGCGCGGGTTGAACGGACGGAACTTCAGATCGTCGCGCGGCAGCGAAACGATCTCCGAAATCTGGCTGATCGCGAGCGGCCCGGTCAGGACCGAAATGCGCGACGGCCCCACGCTGAGTTGCGAGGCGACGAAGTCGCGCAGCGCGGCCGGCATTTCGTCGTCGAACTCGATGCGGATCACCTGTCCGCGCCGGCGGCGTTTCAAGGCGCTCTCGAAAAGCCGCACCAGATCCTCGGCCTCCTCCTCGACCTCGATGTCCGAGTCGCGAATGATGCGGAAGGTGCCCGATCCCTTGACCTCGTAGCCGGGGAAAAGACGGCCGATGAAAAGCTCGACCGCATCCTCAAGCGCAATGAAGCGGACGTTGCCGCGCCTGTCGGGCAGGCGAATGAAGCGATTGAGCGCCTGCGGCAGGCGCAAAAGCGCGGACATCTCCTCCCCGTTCTTGCGGTGGCGCAATTGCAGCGCCATCGAGAAGCCGAGATTGGGAATGAACGGAAACGGATGCGCCGGATCGACCGACAGCGGCGTCAGAACCGGGAAGATCGCTTCTAGAAAGTGATCCTCGAGCCACGACTTGTCCTCCTTCGACAAGGGGGCAGAGCGCACGATCTCGATCCGCTGCTTGCGCAAAAGTTCAGCCAAAAGTGAAAAGCTTTTTTGCTGATCCGCCTGCAGGATCGAAACCTCGAGCAATATCTGCTCAAGCTGCTCCTCTGGCGTTCGCCCGTCCGGGCTCTTGATCGCGATTCCGGCACGGACCTGACCGGCGAGACCGGCCACGCGTACCATGAAGAACTCGTCGAGATTGGCGGCCGAGATGGACAGGAAGCGCAGCCGCTCGAGAAGCGGATGGTTCGCATTGTGCGACTCTTCCAGGACACGACGATTGAACTGGAGCCAGGAAAACTCGCGATTGACGAAGCGATCGGGATTTTCCTCCGGCGACTTGGCCAATTGAGCCACGGGGCTGGCGAAACTGCGTTCTACCGGCTTCATTTCATTCATGGGTCCGAACCGTTCCTTGAGCGAGGTTTACCCACTCCTGCCAGCCTTTTGCGACAGTTTCATATCGGCTATCTTGCATTGACGGGGCCAATGCTGCAAACGCTCAAAGCCTGAATTCCAAAGAACTTCGGAGTCCGTCATGGCCGGCCACGCAATTCCGCACTTCCAGAACGACGCAGGACACGCGTCAATCGAGATCGGCGTGAAGGAATTCATGTGCGTGGGCGCGAACGCGCCCTTCGACCATCCGCATGTCTTCCTCGATATGGGTGACGACAACGAAAAGGTCTGCCCTTATTGCTCGACGCTCTATCGGTTCGATCCTTCGCTGAAGGCGACCGAGACGGTGCCGGCCGGCGCACTTTATCGCGAACCTGCCGCCTGACGTGGCGCAAGCGGACGCGGCCTTCACCGAGCATCCGATTGCCATTGTCGGCGGTGGCATCGCCGGGCTGACAGCCGCCCTCGCCTTCGCCGAACGAGGCCTGCCGGTTCACGTGCTTGAACGCGCACCGGAACTTCGCGAAATCGGCGCCGGTCTTCAGATTTCCCCGAACGCCACGCGCATCCTCGACAGGCTCGGCGTCATCGACGCGCTCGACGGCCGCTATGCGGCGCCCGAAGCCGTCACCATTCTTGACGCCGCCAGTCTCAAGCAGATCGCCGAGGTGCGGCTTGGCACGTTCGGCCGCGAACGCTGGGGTGCGCCCTATCTCGTCGCGGCGCGCGGCGCGTTGCAATCGGCGCTGCTCTCGCGGGTAAAGCACGAAAAGCTGATCACGCTGACCACCGGCGTCGACGTCAAGGATTTCAACGTCGACAACGCGTTGCCGCATCTGGTTTTCGACGAGAACGGCACGGAGCAAACGTTGCCGACGCGTCTCATCGTCGGCGCGGACGGGGTGTGGTCCACAATCCGCGATCATGGCGGACCGGAAGGTCAGACGCGCGCCATCGGCACCGTTGCCTGGCGCGCGACGCTCGGCATAGGGGAAGGCGCGGCGTTTCGCCGGATCGCGACCGACGACCGCGTGACGACATTCGCGTCGCCGAAATTCCATGCGGTCGCCTATCCACTTGGCGACGGCGCGCTCAACGTCGTCATCATCACCAGCGGGACGCTGTCCCGCACCGGCTGGGTGCGCGAGGGCGATCCCGAATTGCTTTCGCGTCTCATCGAAAGCGCGCATCCGGCGATTGCCGAACTCGTATCTGCGGTGCCGAATTGGACGATGTGGCCGCTCCACATCGCCAATCCCAATTGCGGCTGGACGCATCCGAACGGCCTCGCGCTGATCGGCGACGCCGCCCATGCCATGGCACCGTTCGCTGCGCAGGGTGCGGCCATGGCGATCGAAGACGCCGACGTTCTTGCGGGGCTGGTGGCCGAAAACGAACTCACCGACGCCCTCGCCCGCTATGTCGCGCTGCGCCGTCCGCGGATACGACGCGTGGGACTGCGCGGTGGCCTCAATCAGTTCGCATGGCATGCGAAAGGCCCCGTCGCGCTGGCGCGCAATCTCTTCCTCGGAACACGCTCGCCAGAGAAGCTCGCGGCCGATCTCGACTGGCTCTATGGATGGAGAACTGAAGCGGATGGCTGATGACCACTGCTATCGTCAAACTTTCCGATAGACCGGAGCTTGCTGCGATTACCGCCCGATGGCGCTGGGACGCGTTCTTTCGGGAAGACGGCATCGATCTTTTTGATATCCAGCAGCAGGAAAAGATCGCCGCTGCACGGGACGATCTTTTTCCGACGGTTCTCGTCCTTCTGGATGACGAGCAGCCGGTCGGCATGGTGGCGTTATGTCTGGACGATCTGGACGGTCGCCCGGACCTCAACCCATGGCTTGCAGGACTTTATGTCGAGCCGGCCCATCGTGGCCGAGGCCATTCGCGATTGCTGATCGAAGCGCTCGAGGCGTTTGCACTCACTGGCGGCATCGATCAGCTCTGGCTTTATACCGCCTCTGCGCAAGAGCTTTACGAGAAAGCCGGGTGGCAGACAGCCGAAACCTTCGAAAAGGGCGTGACGCCCTTTTCCATCATGCGAAAGAACCTTTGACGATCAGCGTCAGTGTAGAATCTGGCTGAGGAACAGCTTCGTACGCTCGTGCTGCGGATTGTCGAAGAACTTCTCCGGCGTGTTCTGCTCGACAATCTGGCCCTGATCCATGAAGATCACGCGGTTGGCGACCTGACGCGCGAAGCCCATTTCGTGGGTCACGCAGATCATGGTCATGCCTTCTTCGGCAAGGCCCACCATCGTTTCCAGCACTTCCTTGATCATTTCGGGATCGAGCGCGGAGGTCGGCTCGTCGAACAGCATGATGCGCGGGTTCATGCACAGCGAGCGGGCGATCGCGACGCGCTGCTGCTGACCGCCGGAAAGCTGACCCGGATATTTGCTGGCCTGCTCGGGAATCTTGACGCGCTCGAGATAGTGCATCGCGATTTCCTCGGCCTTCTTCCTGGGCATCTTGCGAACCCAGATCGGCGCGAGCGTGCAGTTTTCCAAAATCGTCAGATGCGGGAACAGGTTGAAGTGCTGGAACACCATGCCGACTTCGCGGCGCACCTCGTCGATCTTCTTCAGGTCGTTCGTCAGTTCCTTGCCGTCGACGATGATCTGGCCCTTCTGGTGCTCTTCCAGACGGTTGATGCAGCGGATCATGGTCGATTTTCCCGAACCCGAAGGCCCGCAGACGACGATGCGCTCGCCTTGCATGACCTTCAAGTTGATGTCCCTAAGGACGTGGAAATCGCCATACCATTTATGCATGTCGACGATCTCGATCGCCACGTCCGTGTCGGACACCTGCATTTTGGAACGATCGATCGAACGGTTGTCGGCAGCGACTGCGTTTTCGGTAGCCATGTTCATTCCCCTTGGCGCGTGGCCTTATTTTTTGTGCCCGGTGTCGAGCCGACGTTCCATGAAGATCGAGTATCTCGACATGCCGAAGCAGAACAGCCAGAAGACAAAGCCTGCGAAGATCAGGCCCGACATCGGGGTCTGCGGCGACGCCCAGCTCGCATCGGCGAAGTTCTGGCGCACGATGCCGAGCAGATCGAACATGCCGATGATGTAGACGAGGCTTGTATCCTTGAAGAGGCCGATGAAGGTGTTGACGATGCCCGGGATGACGAGCTTCAGCGCCTGCGGCAAAACGATAAGCCGCATGGATTGCCAATAGCCGAGCCCGAGCGAGGCCGCGCCTTCATACTGCCCCTTCGGGATCGCCTGCAAACCGCCGCGCACCACTTCCGCCATATAAGCGGACGCGAAAATCGACAGGCCGACGAGCGCGCGCAGGAAGCGGTCGAACGTCATGCCGGCCGGCAGGAAAAGCGGGAGCATGACGCTCGCCATAAACAGGACCGACACCAGCGGCACGCCACGTACCGTCTCGATGATGATCACGCAGATCATCTTGATGACGGGCAGCTTCGATCGCCGTCCGAGCGCCAGAAGGATACCCATCGGCAGCGAAACGACGATCGCGACGAAGGACAGGACCATGGTGACGAGCAGCCCGCCCCACAGCGAAGTCGGAACGTAGCGCAATCCGAAATGACCGCCGACCAGAAGGAAATAGGCGGCAATCGGAAACACGACGAAGAAGAGTGCGGCATTGATCGCCTTGAAGGGAATGCGCGGGATCAAGAGCGGCACGAGAAGCGCGACGAAAGCGATCGCCGTGTAGTCGACCCGCCAACGCTCGAACACCGGGTAGCGGCCATACATGAACTGCGAGAACTTCGCATTCACGAAAGCCCAGCACGCGCCCGACCAGCCGTCAGGCTGGATGCCGCCCTGGCTGACCGTGGCACAGACCTCGCGGTTCGCGCCGGTCCACACGGAATCGACGAAGGCCCAGCGCAGGAAGTTCGGCAAGGTGTAGGCCAGGATCAATATCGCAAAAAGCGTCAGTACGGCGTCGATCGGCGTGGCGAAAAGATTCTTGCGCAGCCATTTGACGACGCCGCGATCCCGTTGCGGCGCCGACTGCGCATTGATCATTTCCATGCGGACATAGGAGAGATCATGTTCCTGCATGGTCTTACCTTTCCACCAGCGCCATTTTGGCGTTGTACCAGTTCATGAAGCCAGAGGTGAGAAGACTCAGCCCCAGATAGACCACCATCCAGATCGCAACGACCTCGATCGCTTGGCCGGTTTGGTTCATAGTTGTCTGACCGATCGCCACCAGATCCGCATAGCCGACTGCGATCGCGAGTGACGAGTTCTTCGTCAAATTGAGATACTGGCTGGTCAGCGGTGGGATGATGATGCGCAGCGCCTGCGGCACGACCACTAGTCGTAAGGTGCGGCGCGGCGACAGGCCGAGCGAATAGGCCGCCTCCGACTGCCCTTTCGACACGCCGAGCACACCGGCGCGAACGATCTCGGCGATGAACGAGGCCGTGTAGAAGGAAAGCGCCAGATAGAGCGACAGGAACTCCGGCCGGATAGTCCAGCCGCCGCGAATATTGAAGGTCGACAGTTCCGGCAGTTCGACCGTGGCGGGGGAGCCAGCCAGAAAATAAGTGATGACCGGCAGACCGATAAAGATGGCGAGGCCGACCCGGAACATCGGGAAAATCTTGCCCGTTGCGGCCTGTCGCCGGCGTCCCCAGATGCTGAGGCCGATAATGATCACGACAGCCGCGACGATCGCCGCGAGGATGACCCAGGCTGCTTCCGACCAGATGATCCGCGGCAAGAAGAGGCCGCGATTGTTGAGGTAGGAGCCGAGCGGAAGATCGACGCTGTCACGCGGCCCGGGCAGCACCGACAGAACGCCGAGATACCAGAAGAAGATGACGAGCAGCGGCGGGATGTTGCGGAATACCTCCACATAGACCGTGCAGATGCGTGCGATCAGCCAGTTCTTGGACAGACGACCGATGCCGACGATGAAACCGACGATGGTGGCGGTAACGATGCCTGTCACCGCGATGAGCATCGTGTTCAACAGCCCGACGATCAGTGCGCGTCCGAAAGTCGAATTCGACGAATAGGCGATCAGCGATTGGCTAAGATCGAAGCCGCTGCGACCATTCAGGAAGCCAAAGCCGGACGCGATATTCGCGCGGCGCAGGTTCTCGGTCGTGTTGCCGACGATCCACCAGATAAAAGCGACAATCGCGACAGCGACGACGATCTGAAAGAAAATTCCACGAATTTTCGGATCGTTGATCAGTGACGCGCGCGCAGGCTCAGCGCCGCGCACTTGGGTTTGCGAAGCCATCATCCCTCCGGCCGCAAAAGGCGGAAGGCGGGACAATCCCGCCTTCCGTAGATCAATCGAGGATCAGCGGATCGGCATCGCGTATTGCAGACCGCCGTCGGTCCACAAGGCGTTCAGGCCGCGCGAGATCGCAAGCGGGCTGCCCGCACCGATGTTGCGGTCAAAGATCTCGCCGTAATTGCCAACTTCGCGGATGATGTTGACGACCCAGTCGTTTTCGAGACCGAGACCCTCACCGATGGTGGAATCGTCTTCCTGGCCGAGAATACGACGGATTTCCGGATTTTCCGAATTCATCATCTCTTCCAGATTGTCCTGGGTGATACCCAGTTCCTCAGCCTGGATCATCGCGTAGAGCGACCACTTGACGACGTTGAACCATTGGTCGTCGCCCTGGCGAACGGCAGGTCCAAGCGGCTCCTTCGAGATGATCTCGGGAAGAACGACGTGCTCGTCCGGGTTGGCAAGCGTCAGGCGCAGCGCGTAAAGGCCCGATGCGTCGGTCGTGTAGGCGTCGCAACGGCCTGCTTCATAAGCGGCGTTGGTCTCTTCGAAGCCCTGGAAAACAACGGGGTTGTATTCCATGTTATTGGCCGCGAAATAGTCCGCAAGGTTCAGTTCGGTCGTCGTGCCCGACTGGACGCAGACGGCCGCACCGGAAAGCTGAAGCGCCGAGTTGATGTCCGGCAGGGCGGTCGAGTTGATCATGAAGCCCTGGCCGTCATAGTAGTTGACGCCCGCAAAGGTCAGACCCAGCGTCGTGTCGCGGCTGAGAGTCCAGGTCGTGTTGCGCGACAGAAGATCGATCTCGCCCGACTGCAGCGCGGTGAAGCGCTCGGTCGCGTTGGTCGGAACGAAGGTCACGGCTTCGCCGTCACCGAAGACGGCGGCAGCCACCACGCGGCAGAAATCTGCGTCGAAGCCGGCCCATTCACCAGCGTCGTTCGGCGCGGCGAAACCGGCAAGGCCGGTATGGACGCCGCACTTCACGGAGCCGGCCGACTTGACGTCGTTCAGCGTCTGCGCCGAAGCAGCCGAAACGCCGAGCGCCATGACGGCGCCTCCGAGAATACCCACCAAAAGCTTGTTCATTGCCCACTTACCCTCTGATTTCGAAGCATGTTCCTATGCTTCGTCTTGTTATATTTCCGGAAGCGGCCGCTCGGTCGCCTGACCGTCACGACATCGCCTCATTGTCGGCGACCGACATTGTGCTCCCATCCACAACCGGCATCGAAGGCCATAAATTTTGCTGGGTCAAGCCTGAAAGCGTCTGTGGCCCTGTCCGAACGTCATGATTTCGACACGTTCCCTAACGTCGCGCAGATGCGCGCCATTGCCCAGCGGTTGAGCACATCGCTTGCGTTGCACGGAATCGGGCAGAGCGCTATGGCTTGGCGGCGAGATTGCAACAAGTGGTGGATAAGCATGACCAAGGATCACGACCGTCGCGGACCGAATACCCGCCTCGCCCATAGCGGCTACCAGCCGCGCGACTTTCATGGGTTCGTCAATCCGCCCGTTGTCCATGCCTCGACCGTGCTTTTCAAGGATGCCGCGACCATGGCGGCGCGCAGTCAAAAATACACCTATGGCACGCGCGGTACGCCCACGAGCGACGCGCTTTGCGATGCGATCAACGAACTCGAAGGCTCAGTGGGGACGATCGCTGTGCCGTCAGGCCTTGCCGCCGTCACCATCCCGCTTCTGGCGTTTTGCAGCGCGGGCGACCACGTGCTTCTGGTCGATTCGATCTACAATCCCACACGCCGTTTCGCCGATACGATGCTGACGCGCCTTGGCATCGAGGTCGAATATTACGAACCGGATATCGGTGCCGGGATCGCCGCGCGGATGAAACCGAACACCAAGGTCGTCTTTACCGAGGCGCCCGGCTCCAACACCTTCGAAATGCAGGACATTCCGGCAATCGCCAAGGCCGCCCATTCAGGCGGCGCGGTCGTCATGATGGACAACACATGGGCAACGCCGCTCTATTTCCGGCCGCTCGACCACGGCGTCGACATTTCCATCCATGCCGCGACCAAATATCCCGCGGGCCATTCCGATGTTCTTTTGGGCACCGTTTCGGCCAATGCAGCGACATGGGAAACGCTCTGGGACACTTATCTAACGATGGGCGTGTGTGCTGCGCCCGATGACGTCTATCAGGTTCTGCGCGGCCTGCGCACGATGGGGGTTCGGCTTGAGCGCCATCGGGAAAGCGCGCTTACGCTTGCAAGCTGGCTGGAAAGCCGCGAGGAAGTTGCGCAGGTTCTGCATCCCGCGCTCGAAAGCCATCCCGATCACGAACTGTTCAAACGGGACTTCAAGGGTTCGAGCGGCATCTTTTCGATCGTCCTGGCGAACGGCGGCACCCGCGAGGCGCACGCATTCCTCGATGCATTGCAGATTTTCGGCCTCGGCTATTCCTGGGGCGGCTATGAAAGCCTAGCCGTCCATGTCGACCTTTCCGACCGGACCGTTTCGCGCAAGGATTATGGCGGGCCGGTGATCCGGCTTCAAATCGGCCTTGAGGACGTTGCAGACATCAAGGCCGACATCGAACGGGGGCTCTCCGCCGTCACCTCATGACAAAGGCGACGGCAAAAGCGTATTTTGCCCCTTGCGAAGCGTTGCGTGACCCACTAGTCAGGCAAACATCAGCCCGGCAGTCGGAGCGTAGCGCAGCCTGGTAGCGCATCTGGTTTGGGACCAGAGGGTCGCAGGTTCGAATCCTGCCGCTCCGACCATCGGGACGGAACGGAGACCAAGATGTCCGCACGCATTTTCAGCCCATCCAAGACCGCCATGCAGTCCGGCAAGGCCAAGACCGGCTTCTGGGTCCTCGAATTCGATCCCGAGCAGCCGCGCAAGATCGATCCCCTGATGGGATATACGAGCTCGGGCGACATGAAGAGCCAGATCCGCCTCACCTTCGAGACGAAGGATGAGGCGATTGCCTATGCGATGCGCAACGGCATCGAGTTCCGCATCCAGGAGCCCAAGGACGCGCGCCGCCGCCAGATTTCCTATGCGGAAAACTTCCGCTACGATCGCAAAATCCCCTGGACGCATTAGTCCCGGCAGGTTTGGTCCCGTAGCTCAGTTGGATAGAGCACCGGCCTTCTAAGCCGATGGTCGCAGGTTCGAATCCTGCCGGGATCGCCAATAAAATCAACGACTTAACCTCCCTACCCTTTCACCCTCATGTCGCGCCATGTTGCAACTGACGATCCTTGGTTTGCAAGGGTTTTCATTGACGCGCGGCTACTCGACGCGACATGAACGCAACAAAAAACCTGGCTTGCGTGCTCGTATGACACGAACGCCAGCTGATTGATGTTGCCATGACGGCAATGCCTTTATGCCGAAGGAGGGAGTATGATCGCTTTCACCCTTGAAGAAGTTGCCGCAAAGCTCAGCATAACCAGCGATGACGTTCCCGATCCCAAGCGCCACGTACGCCATTTGATCCGCCGTCACGCCATACCGTTCGTTCGATGCGGGCGCACGGTCAAACTTCGCCAGGAGCAAATCGTAATGCTTGCCGAGAAGATGATCGAGAACCCGTGCTCGTTCGAGCCTGTAGCCCAGCCGTCACCGACAGAGCGGTCAGGAAGGCGAAAGCGCAGCACTGTTCCGCCAGTTGCAAATCCGCTAGCTCGCTCATCCAAACGGCGTTCGGACTAAGTGCCGAGAGCGGAACAATCGCAAGCTATCGTGGTTACTGTGTTGTCGCTTGCTCGATGTCCCCCGCGTCGCAGTGACAACTCCTGAGTAAGTATGGACGGTCGGTGCTCCCCCAGCACCGGCCGTCTCTTATCTCAAACCAAGAAAGTTTCCTCATGGACGATCGGTTCGCTTACCCACCGCGCGGCCTCAGTCGCGAAGCGGCGGCCCGCTACATCGGCGTCCGCGTGATGACGTTCGATGACATGGTGCAAGACGGTCGAATGCCCCGTCCCAAGAAACTCGATTGCTCTATCGTTTGGGATCGGGTGGCTATTGATACTGCCTTCACGAAGTTGCCAGAGACACAAAGCGGCAACAGCGCTCAAGCAGGACGGCGGGACGTTGATGTCCAGGGCAAGCCACGGGCTTACTCGCCGCGAACCCTTGCGGAGCGCTGGCGCTGCTCTGACGGACACGTGCGCAACATGATCGACAGGGGAGAGCTGACAAGCTTCCACCTTGGAAAGCTGCTCCGTATTTCAACGGAAGAAGTCGAGCGATATGAAGCGAATAATATGATTTATCCGAATGCCTCCAAGGCGTAGTGCGGCGCGACGTGCGTTTAGTGCTAACAGAATTCAGATGGTCCAAAGATAGGTTACACGTAGTGAGCGATAACCGCCCCCCCATTGAACATGACACACCCCTAACGCTCAAAGAGGCTTGCGAAATCGTATTTAGAGGAAAGATCTCGCCTGCTACACTTCGGGCAGAAGCGTCTCGCGGACGCCTTGTGATTGAGAGAATAGGCCGCAGAGATTTCGTGACGCTCGCTGCGATTGATGCAATGCGCGAGAAATGCAGGGTGGTGCCAGATGGTCAAGGCTATGAAAAAGGTCAAGTGCATCGAGACCTACTGCCGTCGGCTGACCGGGCTGCCATAGCGAATGCTGCTGCAAAAAATAACGCCGTTGCTTTACGGTCCTCGGGGCAGAATGCCGTGAGGCGGATGCTTCAAAAGCGCAAAGAGGCGGCCCGCGCGACTAAGGGGAAATCTTGACAAAGCGCTTGGCGATATCTGCAGCGCAGATCACCGCTATTTGCAAAGGTGCGGCAGAAGCGGGGTTCGTTGCGGAAGTTGTGATCGATGGCGTAGTCGTGCGGTTGCTTCCAGAAACACATGCAACTGTTCTCAAGACTGTTGATGATGATATCGTAGTCAGGTTCTAAAGCGCGCGTTGTCAACGAGTTGAAGCCTTGAATATGTGTGGCTTGCGACTCAAAGCACGGCATGCTTCGTTAGGCTTATGACCCGCCTCTCCGACCTATCCACCGCGCAAATCCGCATGATGGCGAAGCTGGACGACGGCTTCCCGCACGAGGACAGCGTGGGCCGCGAGCTTGAGGACATCAAAGGCCCGGATCACATGACTGTCGCGCGGCTCGTTGACCTGGGGCTGGTCGAGTTGGTGCCGGGACGCGGGATGCAGTTCTGGTTTCGGCTAACTGAGAAGGGCCGAAAGGTGCGCGAGGAAGGCGAGGCCTAGGCTTTCTCAGCTTCCAGAACGTATAGACGGTACAGTTTGCCGGCCCGGAGCGCACGCCTCGCTGTGATCTTGATCGGGAACCCTGAAGCCAAGGCATCTAGGTAAATGTTTGGCGTAACATCAAACTCTGGATCGCGAATTTCAGCGGCTTGATACTCGTCACCCTCCAAGACCAGTCGAAGGGCCTTCGATCTTTTTATGACGCCATCGACAGTGACGACGAGTGTTTCCTTGTCAGTCAATTCGATTTCCTCTCGCGAACGGATCGCCTCGGCAGTTGGCTCGTCAATGATCGTCTGGCTTCCAGAGGCGTCACCGATCCGAAGCTCCGACGCCGTGCGCCCAACCGGCTCCACCATCTGCTTTGCTGCCGGGGCAAGCTGCTCGACAACAGCCAACAGCGTGCGCTGCCAAGCTTCCGTGGTCGCTTCATAGCTGCGATTGTTCTCTTTTAGAACTTCCGTCATGGCGTCCATATAGACCTGCGCATCGCTCTTCCGACCTCCATGCCATAATAACAGCCAAGAGAGGAAGTTCCTAATAAAATCAACACCATATGTCTTAATAACTTCACCGACAAGCGGTAAAACCCAAGGTACATTCTCAATGATTGCCGGGATCGTCACAGACCCCTTTTCTGGCGCTCCTGCCGCGATGTATAGGTCTGGAACACGCTCGCGACCCTTCGGCAGCCGCCCGTGAATTAGAATAACCAGGCTTGTTGAAACGGCCTTGTCGAGGCCGATCAAGCTCGCGCCAAGTTGCCGTGCGTCAACCACATGGTGCAAAGCCTCGCGACCATCGAACTCAAACTTCAGTTGATGCAATTTATCTCTCCCATGCCCCGATAGCATGGAAGCAGATCAGCTTAAGGTTGTGGAGTCTTCGAGGGCCGATTTCTCACCTGCCCCTAGAGATATAACCTTCTATCTCTGAGCCTGATGGACTTCTCGTCGTGGCAGCGGCATCATCGACGCCCACCGGAGTTCCACCATGACCGGCAACCATGCCCAACCCAAAACACCGAAACTAATCGTCGTGATTGCGTTCGACCGGACCGACGATGGCGAGTTGGTGACGGCGTTCGGGCCGCAGGACTATGCCACCGAGGACCGCGCGATCCGTCAAGCAAAGACCATTGCACCGAGCCATGCCGGCGTCATCGCATGGAGCCGTGAGGCCAATCCCGATATCGGCGAATATGGCGAACCGACGACGCTGTTCGTCAGCGGCGACGTGCCGGACATGGAATAGACAATAGTACTTTGCCCAAGCGCAAGGCAGTCTTGTGATGCCGAGCGGTTGGTGCTTCGATGTTTACATTAATGCCTCCATGCAGCCGGTGACAGCATGACGCCAGACGACCTTGACCGTGCGCTGCACACGATTCGCTGGACGCCGGATATTCTTGCCCGCGCGCTGGGATGCGACGTGTCACTCGTTCACGCATGGCTCGATGGCAATGCCGAAATCCCAATGACGACCGGCATATGGATCAAGATTGTTGCGGAGCACCACCGCGCGCTAGAACATGAGATGCCGAGAACGGTCAAAGGCAAGCGCTATGAGGCGTGATATCGGGTAGAAGGTCGACGGGCCTATCAGGCTCGATTCGAGTTCAGGGGTACGGGGCATGACTTTCACAACTGATATGCAGCTTAACAAGCTGGGGTACAACAGAGAGCGCGAGGTCGTGGAATTCTCGATGCGTCGCAGCTTCGACAATACGGCTATTGTCATCAACGGCGAGGTGCCAGTGATGATGCTATCTGCCGGCGATATTCGTGGATTTGCCAAGGCAGCTGTGCGTCAGGCCTTGTTGGACGCTGCTGCGGCTTTGGCCGAGCCGGACGATACAGAGGACGACACGGCTGAAGAAGGCACTCGGCCGGAAGATCTGAATGCAGCCAATGATGACTGAATGTAGACAGGCGGGAGGGCCAGATGAAACTACATTCTAAAGGCATTGAACTTGTTGTGGAGCTTCTTGAGGCAGCCGAACACGTCGAGCAATTCTCTGCCGACGAACAGCGCAAGCTCCTGCGGGAAGCGGCACACGTTCTGGCTGATCTGCTCAAGCGAGACATGCCGCATAGAGTGCGCGAGGAAGGCGGGGCGTGACACTAAGCAGCTTCGCGCTCCTTGCCACATCCATAATGATCTTTGTCGGCGCAGCGAGTTCGGCAAAAGCATGGGCGCTGTCAGCCAACAGCATCGCGTGGCTTGCGCTCACCCTCGCCCTCTACACGATCGGCAATCTGATTATGCTCCGATTGATCCGCGACGTTGGCATGGGTGTTGCACTGAGCTTGTCGGCCGTTGTGCAACTTGTCGCAGTAAATGTCGTGGCGATTGCGTTCTTTGGTGAGCGCGTCACCCCCGTGCAGATGGCTGGGCTAGTCCTTGCTGTGATAGCGGTAGCGCTTATAACCCTTAGTCCAGTCCAGACGTAATCGGCACAAGGCCGCGTCCCGCTGAGCGTGACAACGACTTCAGCCCTTGAACTTCGAAAATGCCGTACCAAAATATTTCATCGCCGCCCGGTGATGGCGGATTAGTTGCTGTAAACGCTCAACAAATGAGAGGATGAGATGACGAGCAGAACCTTCGCGAAACCGGTCTATCTGAAGGATGGGAAGACCCTCGTGCGGGAAATCACCAATCTGGAGGATGCGGTCGAATTCCTGATGGATTGGCCGGACGACAAATGTGACGCGATGCACGAAGCGACGCTTCGAACATGCATCATGGCAAGTGACGGGCTGAAACCCGTGAAAGTGGCTCGCGACGCTCTTCGCGGCTTTGCTTTGCGCAAGGGAATTCTTGAAAATGAAGCCACGGCCCACCCGTGGATGGTCAAGCCCGGCCCTGGTGGGCGCGTGCCTGCCTGAGCCATTCGCTGTGATCCTGCATAGGAGGATGCAATGCTTGCGAAGCCATTCGAGAAGCCCATCCGGGTATTGACAGGGCTGGGATTTCCCAGACAGCTCAACACAGTTGCTGATGCCTACCAGATGCTTTTGAACTGGTGCGGCAACAGCCCGGAGCAGAAAGCAGCGATCCGCGCCTGCAAGTCTGCTCTGGCTGGGGACGTGAATGCCGAGACTGCGCGAGGTGCGTTCGTTGCCTTTGCACAGAAGAAGGACATTCTAGTTGAAGACGGTAGTTTGCCGCCCCTGAACATTATCGGAAGCGATAACCACGTTTAATCCATCTACAGATGCGAGGGCGGTCTGGCACGCCGCCCTCCATTCGCGCTGTGATGGATGACAAAGTGGTAGCGAGACGGAAAGCCTCTAGATCGCACGGCTGGAACGGGAGGCTGCTGATGCGGCGTTGGGTGCGCATGAAGCCACTCGAAGCCCAAGCGACGTGCGGCATCAGAAAAGATCTGAACGCAAGAGCACGCAATTCTGATGAGCGCGGTCCGCATTAAAGCGTTCAGCACTTCAACGATTTTCAGCGGTCATTATCCATCGCCCACCACTCTTCGACCAAATCGTTTTTCGCGACGCGTAGGGTTGCAAGCGTGTTGCGAATCGCGCGGGTGGTTTCATCAAGCTGATGCAGCTTGAATCGCTCTGACAAATCACGGGCCGTGACAAGAAGTGCTTCAATGTCCTCCAGCTTCGAAACTTCGTCGCGGTGGAATTTCGGCATGCCGACCCTTTCAGCTATAATGAGTTTTGTACCCGTCGAACAATCTCATCTGGGTCGGTAGTACCGGATTGAAAGAGCCGGATGATCTGTAAAGCGTCGTTTTCTCGCTTTTCAGGTTCGGTGTTACCCAGACGCATGAGCACGGCGTCTAGCATCGCCAAATCCTCTTCGTCCAGTGTGCCGGATAGTTTCGAACGAATTGGCATAACCCAGCTCCTTTTTAGGTTATGCTCATATTGAGATTGCATCATCGCTCAATAGTAAATGACATGGTGACCGCGAAAAAGTGCGTTGGCTTGCCGGTCAACGGCGCTGCATGCGCATTTCGGCCCGCATTTCGCTCATCTCGCGCGTCATGCCTTCCACAGCCTCGACAAGTTCATGGCCGATCTTGCGGGCGCGTTCCTGATCCTGCCGATAATGCTCGACGACTTCCGCGAGCTGCCGCACGGATGAGCCGTCGACAAGCGCGCCCGCGACCGCGACCGTCGCATCTTCTGTCTTTGGTTGCGGTGCCCGCTTGCCATTGCGGAAGCCGAGACCGACTGCAAGGCCGGTGATGAGAATGACGATGGCATTGGCGAGCCGTTCGAAGTCCAGTCCGGCAATCCATTCCATCAAGCCCGCTCCGCAGCATTCTTCCCGACATCGGCCCATGACCGGTACGTGTTGACGACTTCGACCAGCACCATTGTCGACCAGGCGACGACACCAGACGGTGCGCCACCAACGTTCAGCCATGCCATCAGGAAGCCGAGCGAGACCTGCGACCAGACTATGACGCTGATGATCGAGGCGGTGGCACGGATATGCGGCGAGAAGGCAAATCCCTTGAAGGTGCCGTTGATCGTCAGGGCCAGCATGCGCACGACTGCGCAAAGACCGATCAGCATCGCCCAGACCGCTTCATCAGCCCAATAGGCGAGATAAGCATAGCTCGGGCTGACATCGAACATGTCAGGTGTGCCAACCAGCGAAGCCCAGAGCAGGAATGACGGCCACAGCATGATCCATTCAGTAACGCGGATCGGGAAATGGTCGGTGACGCCCCGGATGACGCGAACTATAATCAACCGACCGCTCCCGGTTCGACCGTCTGCGTCTTCGCTGCCTCGATCCGCGCGGCGGTGATATGTGGTCGGACGAGTTCGAGTATGCGCCCATCATCGAGGCCGAATTTTTTGACCGCGTCAGGGACCGACTTTCGAACGTAGTCTATCGCTACGCCGTTAGCGCCATTACGTGAACCGCGTGCGAGCGCAGCCAGCGCTGCGTTGGTTAGCGCTGATTGCAAAGCGTCACGGTGCTTTTCCTCAATATCGAGGCCTAGCTTCTGGAACCACCGCACAAGCGCGGTGACGAGCGCTGGCACGAGAATGGCGAGCAGCGCCGCAATGACGGGCGCAAGGATTTCAAGCAGAGTGTTCCACATATTCAGGCTCCAAGGGCTTCGAGTTCGTCCAGTTCGCGGCGGATGCGATCGATGATGGCGCGGTGGGGGCTGGGCTTCGTCGGCTCAAGCGCAGGAGGTCCGTCAATCATCTCGACATGATCGCGATGGACCCAGACCGAGAAACCGGCCGGCGTGGTGGCGTTCAGCCAGACGCCATCGAGACCATTGATCTCGACAAGCGTCCCTGCCTTCAGCGAGCCAGTGACATCGCCGTTCGGGCTATTGCGCGTATTGAGGACAGGTGCGGTCACACGACCGATGCCACCGGCCGGGACAGGCTCTCGTGGCGCGGCTGGAGCGTCAGCAGCCAAAAGCGCGGCAACCTCACGTCGAAGCTTGTCGCCCACCGCTCGCCCGCCAGTGACGGACGGGTCAAACGGCAACCGGATCACGTCCCATTTGGCACGTTGCGTGATGCCCAGGTTCGGCGGCACCTCGGCATGGAACAGGATGGTCTTGTCAGAGACCGGGATCTGATAGAACCGCGCATGTTCGGCAACGACGCGTACGAAGGCATCCCACTGAACCGCCGTCAGCGGCGCGCGACCCGCATTGAAAGGGCTTTCGACCGCGCCTGCCATCCCGCACATCGAAATGCCGATGCTATCGGTGTTGCAGTTCAGCGTGTGAGCCGCGTAGCCGTTCTTGATCGAGCCAGAATTCAGATCAATCGAAGGCGTGCCACGGATAACCTTACCGCTTCCCTCAACGAGGACGTGGTAGGCCTTCTTGTCGGTGTCGCTGGCTGCGTGATTGCCAGCCGTCCAATGACCGATGATCCGCTTCATGGGCACGCGCGGCATCCACGCCGCCGGGATGACAGACGTCATGACAAGTCCTTTCCCGCCGCGACGGCGTGATGCTGGAACGTTTGGTTGTGTTGAGATGTTGGTGAGCGACGCGCCTCTATCGGAAGCCGCAAACCTCAGGAGATATCAGATGCTGAAAGGCGGAATTTTATGGTTGATGGGCGTACCGCTCATCGTGGTGATCCTGCTCGTCATGTTCGTCTTCTGACGATCATCGATTTCAGTTTCAGGTAGCGATTCCCGAACATCAATTGGAGAACACAATGGATCACTCAAAGCACGTTCGTCTCACCCCCGCCGAGCTGACCGAGGACAATCTCGCCTCCGCAACAATTTACGGTCCGGGCGATGAGAAGATCGGCCACGTTTCGCATCTGCACGGAATGGGACCTGATGCAGAGGCTGTAATCGACGTCGGCGGCTTCCTCGGCATTGGTGCGAAGCCAGTAGCGGTGCCTGTTGGGCAGTTGGAATTCATGCGCGATGAAGGCCATCACGTCCACGCGGTGACGACTTGGACTAAGGATCAGCTGAAGGAAATGCCCGAACACACGCACTAGCTTGCGGCTGAATTCTCGATCGCTAATATGCTCTTGGCGACGCAGCAGTTGCCAGCGAGGTCGGTTGCCAAAACCCTCCAGGTTGAGACGGTCGGCCTCGCACCTTCATGAGGGCATCACGTGACCAGTGGCTACGACAAAGACCCGAACGGTTCACCAAGGGTTACGATCTCGACATGGATCGGGACGGTGATAGCTATCGCAGCTCTGATGGTGTTCGTCTGGAACACTATGAGCTAGGCGACGCCCACTCAATAACCGGAAACTCACCGATGAAATCCTCGACGCTGGGCTGCTCACGCTCGCCGGCCACGCGCAGCGACTTCCATCGCCACGTTCAAATCAACGCGCATGTAAACCATCCTTTGATCTCCAAGTAGATCGCTTGATTACGTAGGGGTAAGATGCCGCCCGGGTTGAGGGCTGGCACATGAAAATCAGCAAGGAGCTAAGGGAGCAGGCGCGTTCGCTGAGATACCATCAACGCAGAGCGCTAATGCGAATTGCCACCGGCCATGCGGGTCAATGGGGTGTCGGCCCGCAAAGCCGGCAGTATCTGCTGAATGCTGGCCTCGCCGTTTACCGTGTGAACGGTGTCAGTTCGCTCGTCCTCACGGAAGCTGGGACCGAGCTTCATAACGCCCTCAATGAACTCGGATGGCTACCACCGGATTGATCGATTGCCGACGTGCGGTAGTCTGTTAGAATGTGGGCGCGGCGTTCCTGAGAGCCGCTGCGGCCGGCGCTCGATAGCCACCCCCACCCACACCACGATGCGCCGGCCGACAGGGTCAATTCCCCCAATCGATCACCGGCAACTCACCGATAAAGTCCGCGACACTCGGCTGCTCGCGCTCGCCTTCCATGACCTTGTCGAGTTCTGCATAGGCATGCTGCCAGACGGCATCACGCCACGCGACGAACACCTGCGCCTCTGCGGCCCATGTCTCGTTCGTGCTGGCGACGTAGCTGGCGAGCGAATTGCCATTGTCGTATCTGCGCGACTGAGCTTGAGCGTCGACGTGCTGCTGGATCGCCGCGCGGAAGGTTTCGACGGTCGCGGCCTTCGCTTCGACCGCACGCTGAGCTGCGGTGATGATCTGGCTTGGCTCAGGCGTCCACATTGGCAGGCTCCACGTCGCTGATGTGTGGCAGTTCTGCAATGAAGACCGGCGTTATCGTTTCCGTTTCGTATGGGTATGAAGAAAACGGCTCGTCACCGGTGTTGTAATAAACCCAGCCAACATTTCGGTCGAACTTTACGACGCGCCATGTGCCAAGAAAATCGCAGGCTAGGCATTCACGCCCGTCCTCGAAAACATTCGGGGCACTCTCGATTGGGTACAGGTCAAGCTTCATCATCATTCTCCTCGTCTGCGGCCGGCTCGTCATAAGGCACGTTGATCGGCCCGTCTTCCGTCGCGGTGACCGGTTCTGGAAACGCAACAACCTGCGACGGGTTCGGGCCATGCGGCAGGATCAGCGTCAGATGGACCTCGCCATCCACCTTCTCGACTGGTCCGACGATCCAGTCGCAAGGAACCTCTGGGATCACGTCACCGTTGTTCAGCGTGTTGAAGTTGAACAGTTCACCGTTGATCCGAAGCCGGTCACCCGAAGTCTTTTCGAGCGTCAGGCTGTCATCGCGGCGCTGAGGTGAGAACGATATGCGCATCAGTAATTCCCCACTGCCACCCAGCAATCACCGACCGACAAGGTGTTTGATTGAGGGTGGCTTAAGACGTAACTGGCACCGGCATTTGAAACTATGGTCGTTCTAGCATCGGGCCTACCACCCCCGGAATCCCAAATGCTGGGAAAAAAGGCAGGAATTGCACTAAAGTTAACTGGAAATATTCTGGACAGCGTAGGTCCGGTAAAGATGCTTCCGTAAGCGGTTGTCATCGCACGACTGGTTGCCGCATAAACTTGCCAGCAAATCTGCACACCGTTGCTAAACCGGATGTACCGACCATTTCCATTGATGCCGTATTCGATGATCTGCGGTATGCGTGCTGCATCGAACACCCCGCTGATGATCTTCGATGCATCTAACCCTGGTATGCGTGCTGCATCGAACACCCCGCTGATGATCTTCGATGCATCTAACCCTGGTATGCGTGCTGCATCGAACACCCCGCTGATGATGTTGGTCGCGTCCGAGACGACTGCTCGCCACTCGCTCCAACTGGCACCAGTTCTAGTTCGTGAATAGACTGTGTAGTCCGCAGACCCATATGGAAATGCGACCTGCGTTCGATTTGCGCCATATGCAAAGTTCAATACGTAGAAGTATGTATTAACGACAGGTGCGGTAGCTGCGTTTGGCCCACCCGATGCAGACCGAAGCAATAGGGGTGCAGGCCCCGGATCGGTGTAATCGTTGAAGTTGCTGTCGAGTGGTGCGCCACCCTCGTTGGGGGCGTCAAGGTTTTGCATTGCCCCGACTGCACTGCGCGCTGCCGCACTATCCGCTGCACCGATAATCTCCCGGCCCTTAGCGCTCAGATCCGTCACGTCCATCGTGCCGGAGCCGGTGAAGAACGGCAGCTTGTTCGCAGCGCTCGTCAGGCCGGCGAATGCAGACAGGACGCCGCTCGATAGCGATGTAAGCAGCGTGCGTGTCGTGCCGACAATTTCGGACGGTGCCGGAACGACATAGACTTCGTAGGCCGCAGCCGTGCGAGCCGCACCGGGCCAGCCGCGCGCCAGCGTCAAGCTCGTATTGCTGTTCACCGACAGAATGCGCTCAGTCAGACCGCCCGCCCGGAACTGATCACCCGGCTTGACCGAACCAACCCAAAGCGTGCCTTGTCCAGTGACGACCGTGCCATTCGCCGCAACGCTTGCCGTGCCCTGGCTGTAGTACGAAATCAGCGCCATCAGCCGGCCTCCCCGGTGCTCTCGGGTGCCGCAGCCACCGCAGCCTGCAACTCAGCAACCGCAGCGCGCGACGTGTGAAGCTCATTCGCGAGCAACATGCAGCGCTTGCGAAGGAAGTCGTTCTCAGCAGCCAGTTCCTCGAGCATCGCCATTGGATGCACGCGGGATTGTGCCGGCGAGCCGCCAGCGTCGGTAGGTTCGGTCATGTGATGGTCTTCCTGTTAGGAGTTCGCGAGCGTGTTAGAGAGGGTCACGTACCGCCAAGCTGTGCCGGGCGCCGGGAAGACACTTCCGGTAAAAAGCGGAGGCTTGCCCGAGTAAAGTTCGAAGCCTGTGGCGCTCACCCGCACGGACCCCGCGCACCCCGCGACCGTCGTTGCCGCATCCGGAAATATCTGGCTCATGGCAAAGTGCAGACGCCTAGCCGAACCAACAATTTCGTATGGGATGACGATCGGCGGCATCGGGAAGGTTCGGCCGTGGCCCACAATGGCGCGTCGAAGATAGCCACCCATCCCGTCGCCACCAGAGTAATCGGCCGTGGTGACGGTGCCAGTCGCATATACAGTTGCAGCAACCAGTCGCGGGTCGAACAGCATGTTCGCCGGGGATGCGGTATCCACGTCATGCCCCGGCCGCGCGATCTGCGGGCCGTCTTTCGATAGACGCTGTCGAGGCATGCTCACCCCTTCCTGAATAGCACGATGTATGCGCCTGCCGGTGAGACGTGCGAGCGCGCGCCCTTGCGAAACCGAACCGTGATGCTTGTGCTTGTGAGGCTGTGCGTCACCTGCCAGTAACGAAGGCTTGGCCAGCCGCTTTGATTGGAGCCGCTGGAGATCGAGTTTCGGGCGGGGAATGTCGTGATGCCATCGGTGTCGACAGGAAACAGTGCGACGGACGGCAGTTGAGGTCCGGGATTGACGAAACTGATCGCAGGGGCACTCTCATCCCGTATCCCGTCACCAACGAAACTGGCGAACGGGCAAGCCACAAATCGAAAGAGGAATGGCTGCGAGTAGAAGAAGCTCTCATGGAGAAGTAAGTTTTCAATCGAAGCAGCGTCCACATCGAAGCCCGGCCGCGATATGCGAAACCGCGTCTTGTCGATAACGGCGCGCTTCATATGGGAAACCTGTAAGCCGTCCAGCGAATGAGAAGATCAGCATTCGCTGTCGAACCACCATGAACGAACCAGAGGCCGGATGGAGTGGCTTCTAGATAGGCGAGCTGAATGCCATGGAAAACGTTCGACCAAGTGCTGTCAGGATCAGACTGTAGCTTGATCTGCGCCATGACCATCGGCGTGTACGGCAAAGACCATGAGGCCAGTTGCGTCGTTCGCGTGGCGCTGGTGTTCGCCGGCTGGGGGGAGAAGTTCTCGCCATGCGCCAGAACAGAGAGATTGCCGATCGTGTCGCTGTCGAAGATGACAAGATTCGGATCGAGATTAAGGTTGTTCGGGTCCTGCCCCGGCTTCACGAAGCGCATCCGCTTCGATCCACCGATGTCCTTGATAAAGCCGGGCATCAGTCGAACCACTCCTGACTGCCATTCGCGAGGTTGATGATGAAACGGCTGTCAGGCGACCGGATGATGCCGGCCGTGACGGTGCCGATATGCGCCATGTTGAGCCGAAGCTGGCCGCCTGCGAACACGAAGGGATAGTCTTCCGACCCCGGCGAGCGAATGACGAACTGATCTGCGACGAAGACTGCGCGGCTCAACGAGCCAGCCGTATCGAGGAAGAATGCAGCGGACGACCACGCGCCGCCCACACCAGTCCGGACCTCGACACCCCATCGTGCCCACCCGCCGCCGGGCGACGCTTGAGCGGTGCCGCGCATTGTGACGTTGGCCTCGACATTGCCGACGGTCGTCGACAATGCCGTGATGCTGTTTGCATTCGCCGTGACGCGCCCATCGACCGTGCTGATTTGCGTCGTCAGCGCATCCACTGCCGTTGCGATGTCTTCCTCAATCGCAACTTCAAGGCTTTCGATACGCTGCGCCAGCGCCGACCCCGGACCGGTCGCAACGTCGATGGCAAGGAGATAAGAAGCGCGTGTCTCCGCAAGGCCCGACGACAGTTCGATGCGAAGCTGCTGCCGGTCGAGGTAATTGCCAAGCTCCTGATCCGCTGCCGTATTCGCGACCTGCAACATCTCGTCGATCAGGTCGCGCGTGCCTTCGCGAATCCATTCAGTGCTGTCCGAGATCAGGTCGTTGATCTCTTCCAGGTCGATGTCCTGATAGATCGTAAGGAAGCCCGTGGGCGCGATCGTCGCATACCACGGTGTCCAGGTCTTGAAGCGATCCGGCTGCGTCGTAATAGAAGCTCCCGCGACATAGTACTCGCCGGAAACAACATCCTTGGTCGTGATGTACTCGCCGCGCTCTACGTCGAGCGTTGAATCTTCATAAATATCTGCGGCATTCGGAACGACACCGACCTGATATCGGAACCGGACGCTGGTTATGGTCGGGTCATCTGGTGGCGTCCATGTGAACCGAAGCGCCGGAACCTGAAAGCCCGGCGCACCCTCAATCAATCCGACCTCAACCGCGAAATTCTGGACAGTCGACAGAACGCTTGGATTGAAGGGCGGCGTCGACGGGATAATGATCGGCCCCGGCTCGATGCCTGCTTCGGAGTAAATGTCCGCGCCGGTCTCAGCCAGCACCAGAGTGATGTTGAAACTTTCGTCGCACTGCCATTCGCGGATCAGCCATGTACGACCTTCAAAGACGATCCACTCACCTTCCTGAACCCGCAGGCCGAGTCGGCGCGATATCGGCACCGTTGCCGATCCACCCTTTCGGTTCTGCCTATAGCGGATCGAGAGAAGATACTGCGCAATGTCGGGATCGGAGACCTGAAGGAAATCATTTGAGGTCTGCCGCGTGCGCCCGTCTGCTGCAATGTCAGCATTCACATAGACCGGCTTAAGGCTCGCCGGGTTCCACTGATCCTCCTTCGAGATGAACTGGCCGGACAAGTGATTGTAGAGATCGAACGACGATTTCCGAAGCTGGATCTGCTGGGCGCGTTCGATCGGGATGTCGCGCGCCGTGATGGTCGCGACCGGGATCTGCGGTGCGCCAACGAGAACACCAGACAACCCGCGCCGGTTGAGGCCATACCCGGCCATGGCGTCGTCGAACTCTTTCAGGACCTCCGTGTGATCGTCGTCCGAGACGACATAGAGTGCGGCCTGATAGGTCGGCTTGCCCCCACGCATCTGATCGCAGACGTTCATTGCGGCGAAGTAGGTGCCAAGGTCCAGTTGACCTAGCGACTTTCCCTCACCAATGAGCGTGCGTGTCTGGATGAGGCCGCGCAAACCGAGCTGATAGTTCAGCCGCTGGAGAGCTGGGTTCTGGCTGAACTGCCATGTCGCAGGATTGCCGATGCGATGTGCACCCGAGCCGCCAGCAACTGTGGTATCCTTGCGCGGATCGTAAAGGCGAAGACCGCGCAGGATGAAGCTGAGTTCAGGGACACCCTGCTCGAAAAGCTCTTCATCGAACTCGCGCTCGACGACCACGTAAGCCATGCCAGCGCAGGTGCTTGTCGCCTTCCACGGCGACCCGGTGGATCCGAATAATCCGGTCGTAACGCTGACCAGCCGACCGTCAGCCTGCTGACCTGGGCGACCATCATAAAAACGGATCGTCAGTTTGTTACCGAAGCCGGATACCTGATATCTGGCAACCTCATTCGAGATGGTCGCAACTGGCGTCAGAAAGTGGCGCTTGCCGTAGAAGTAGACTTCAGGCTCCAGCCCGTCACACCAGCCGTTCGAGAGCGCGAAGACTTCAGCGTTGAATTTATTGCCGCTTCCCCACTTCGTGTAATAGATGCGCTGCCCCTTAACGAGGCCCGTGCCGAACATCGCGCCGACCGGCACATTGCCGCCGAACTGTACCTCGCCTTGGACTGCGGTATAGCTGCGTTTCTTCTGCCGATTGAGATAGCTGCCGAGCAGATACCGCGCACCGAACGCCAACCCGCCCGCGATAGCTGTACCGACCCATGCAGCAGCACCTATCGCGGCGGCAATTGCACCGCCGATAGCTGTAAAGATTGCCATGAAATGCTTATCCCGCGCGGAAGGCCGCAGTCACGGCTGTGATGTCGTGGTAGGAAAGACCGGCTTCCGTTTTGGTCAGAAACCTTGCGCCAACGCAGACGCCAAGATGCTCGGCTTCGCTGACCTGAAGCACGACAAGGTCGCCCATGCGGGCCATTGCCGGCGCGCACGGCTCAAGATGGGTTGCCATCAAAGTGACAAGGCTCTTGTGACCTAAACGCCGAAGCACGCGTTGCGCGCCTTTCAGCGTCGAGTATCGGCCAGCATATTGCGAGATGATCCCCTTCGCCCCGAGAGCCGCCGCTACGCGCAGCCCCATAAGAAAGCAGTCGGACTTGCCCACCACATAGGACTTGTCGAGTTCCTTGGCGACAACGGCCTGAACCTTCTCAAAACGGGTCATCCCTGACGCTGCCCCCATTCGAGCGGCCACTGAGCGTTGACGGCCACATATTCAAGGCTCGTGTCTGTCGTACTGTTATCGAAGTTCTGTTCGGCCGGAGATCGCTTGACCAGCGTTGCCCCGCGCGCCGAACGGCCAGGCGGCTGGAGATCGATCGAGATTGTCAGCGTGCGCTCGCCATTATCGCCGGCGGCGCTCTTGTCGTAGGACACCTGATCGATTTCGTAGATGGATGACGCAAGGATGCCTAGAACAGTGCTCGTTACGGGATCGCCGGCGAGGTGCGATATGATGACGGGCGCGTTCTGATATGCGTAGTTTTCCAATCTGGCGATTGCGTCGTCTGGATTATCGACCGGCACATTGCTGAACACGATCGTGCGCGTCGTCACTGCCACACCGAGAGCCGAATTCATGCCACCCGTCTGAAGCCAGCGGTTGGGAAGATAGGTCAGGCCGTTGTAAGTGTATGGTCGACCGCCTCGGTAATAGCCGACGCTCTTGCCCGGAAGGTCAAAACGGATCAGGTCGAGGCGACGAATCTGCCCGCTGTCGAGCGCAGTTTCTACGGCCGGATCGAGTGCCATGGGTCACCTATGGTCGAGAGGATTCGACAGCCGCCGCCCGGCGTGCTTCGATTGGCGAGGGATGGAGGGGGCGAAAATGAATGCTCTTAAAGTGCCGGTTATCTGGATACCGGATCACCCGATGCCGTTTGCGCGCATCGAATTATCGGTCCTGCGTGACGACGGTTCATTTGAGTGGCGCAACACAATCGCGATGCTCGACACCGGTTTCTTCCTGAGTGCGATAGAGCTGGCTCTGTTGACGAGCATGGGTATTCAGCCCAGCGGGACAACTCGCGCAAGCTCCCACTTGGGCGATAGCGATGAAGAGACTTTTAAGATGGCCGCGAGGTTTGCCGCGCTACCAACGCAAGCTGTCTCGATGGATGCTATGAAGATCGGGCATCCTCTTGGAGTGGCGGGCGTTGAGGCAATTCTTGGGATGAACGTGCTGGATACAGGACGCCTTGTTCTAGACAAGCGAACTGATAGCTTTTTTGAATTTTACCCTGCCTGAGTTCGTACCGGCAGATGAAACCGCAACGAGCGGGTTCGCTCGGCCGGACATGCACGGAGCCTTCCCCACTCATGAGTAGAATACCTCCATCGCCGTGAACGACGGCGAGCGCGACGACCACGACTTTTGGCCCTGATAGGAGCCGGCATCGATCTGCATCAGGCAAGACGCTTTCTCGAAGTTTGCCGTCAGCGGCAGCGTGAAGGTCTGGAGATCGAGGGGATAGCGGATCGACAGCGTGACGACGCCCGAGCCGTTGGCCGTGGCATCGGCCATAATCCGGTGCAGCGAGATCAGAGACGCCGACTTGCGCACCTCGACATAATCGCCCGCCCGAAACCGGAACGCAGCCGGTAAGCCCGAGATGGTCAGCGAGGTCGCGGTGCGCGCGGTGATAGTCGCGGTGCCGTCGAACGCGCCACCACCTGCCCGAGTGCCCGACAACGGTAGGATGTAGTGAACCGGTCGAGGCCGGAGCGGATCGTGCGCGCGAAACACCTCCTGCCCGTCTCCTGCACGCATCATGAACGCATCCATCAGGCCGTACTGGTGCGGCTTGAGGAAGGTCGCGCCGTAGGACGCCACCCAGTACGGTGTCCCGAATGTCTGCGCTTCAGTACGGCGGCCCTCCATGCGCGAGGCGTTGCGCGGCTGGACTGGATCAAACCGCACGTCTTCCCATCCGATATCGGGCAGGTTGATGACATCCACCATCAGCCGAACTCCGCGCCGTTGGCGTAACGGTTGCTGCGCGCTTTGTCGTACGCCTCAAGACCCTGCCGCACCTTCACGTCAGCCGCTTCACCGCCGGCTGTCCGTGCAATCGCGCCGAGGGTTCCATCATCATTGACGAAGACCTCAACCTCTACCTGAACCCTGCTAGGTGCCAGGCCATTCGAGTTCGCCGCCGAGACGCCAAGTCGACCGTCCGGACCACGTCGCAGCGGCATGATCGCCTCCGGACCCGCCTCGCCCATCATTCCCACGCCGTCCGCGAACGGGAACAGCGTCGGCTGATTGACGATGGAGTTCGTGAATGCACCGCCCATGGCAAATGGCGTAGGGCGCAAGCTCTCGAAAACACCGCCATTGGCCCACAGCCCGGTGATAGGTGCCGGCGCGGCAGGGAAGCCACCGCGACCGCCACCGAAGATCCCGCCGAACAGGCTGCCAAGCCAGCCGCCACCCCCACCCGACGAATTCCCGACTTCGAACATGGCGTCCATCAAGTCGCTCATGAGCTTGTCGATAATCTTGTCGATCGCCTTCACTGCCGCAGATGCCATCGCATTCCAGGTAGCATCCCAGAACGACATGCCCTGCTGCATATTGTTCATCAGGTCAGATCGAAAATCGTTGAAGAACCCGGTCGTTATGTCCTTTATGAATTTGAACTGCTCCTGAAGGCTTCTTGTCCGAGCCTCCGCTTCCGCCATCGCATCGGCAAGCGCTTTGAATCCGGCCCTGTCGGACTCTGTCAGCGTGAGGCCAGCGCGGCGCGCATCATTCAGAAGATCAAATTCAAACCGGAGCGCCTGTGCAGCTTGCTCCGACATGCCGATAACGGATGCTTCAAGCTCCTGCGACGCGATGAAATCGTGCGCGCGCGAAGTCAGCCGCTCGTAGGCTTCCTCTAGTTTCTTCGCTTCACGAGCGGCCTTGTCAGCGGCCTTGCTGTCGATATCGGATGGCAGCGTGACCCTGCTGCTGCCACCGGGTAGTTCGGCTGATCCGGCATCGGCAAGCGCCTTGCGAAGCGCCGCGATGCTTTCGAGCGGAGCGCGGGACTTTTCAGCGGCTTCCTGCGCCGCATTGCCAAGGCGTTCGGCCTCTTCGCGAGCAGCGGAGGCGGCACGTTCAGTTTCCAAATATGCACTGCCGGCCTTCATTCCGGCATCTTCCAGCATTTTCGCCATAGAAGCTGTGGGCGCTGAATCGGCCATATAATAGAGGAATTCTGCCCATCGCTTCTGCATCGCAGCGATCATGGACAAGAACCCCGCCTTGATGCTCTCCCATACGGACTGAAGGTCGAGGACGAGCGACTGTCCATCCAGCTTGATCCGGTCCCATACCTCCGAAGCAACGTCGCCAAGCAGGGCCATGGCCTCACCAAAGCCGCCGGCCGCGCTTGAAAGACGCGTGAACTGGTAGATAAGCTCTCCGGCCGCAACCACGAGTGCGCCGATGCCGAGGCGGATCAGTGCGGTTCGAAGCAACGCGAGAGCCCCCGTCAAGCCCAGCGTGGCAACACGAGCTGCGACCATCGCGCCGACGTAGTAGACGCCGTAAGCTGTCACGGCCATGCCGGCATAGGTGACGATCCGCTGCATGTTGTCAGCGATGACGACGAGGCCCGCCGCAAAGCTTTCCGAAGCGCCCCCCGCCTGATCCATCATGCCGATGGTCATCAGCAGCGCGTTGCGGATCAGCGTCATGCCGTCCGCGATCGTTGCCGGCATGCGGTCTGCTTCTTCGCGAAGCGTGCCAAGCTGCGAGGAAAGACCAAGCATCGCATCGCGAGTAATCTTTCCATCGGAAGCCATCTTGCGCAGTTCAAGGACGTTGACGCCCATCGAGTCGGCAAGCGCTTGTGCGAGCCGGTCGCTGCCCGTCATCACCGTGTTGAACTGGTCCATGTTCATCTTGCCGAGCGAGATCGCATCGGACCATGCGCGCTGGACACTCTCGGCTCGCTGGCCGCGCGTTGCACTGATGACGAGCGCGTTGTTGAAACTCTCGACCAGATCGAGTTGGTCGCTGATCGAGACGCCGAGCGCGGTCAGCGATGTCGAACTCGAGAGCCAGCTTTCCGCCGTGCGGTCGAGGTCGCTGTAGGTTCGCCTCGCCATTTCGCCGAGGCGTTCGAGAACGGCCTGCCCGCCTTCGAACGACCCGGTGGCATTGACGACACGGGCCTGTATTTCGGACCATTGGTCCGCCATGTCGCCAAGCATCCGAACGCCTTGGATGCTCACATAGGCCAGCACCAGTTGCGACACCGAGCTTTTCAGCCGGTCGATAAGGCCGGTGGACTGCTCGACAGATCGTGCGACATTGTCGTTCGCCGCCTTGAAATTGTCGTTTGCCGCAGCGGCCGACATATAGCGCTCGCGCAACTGCGCCATTGCTCGGTCATATTCACCCTGCGTCGCAATGCCCTGCTGGAACGCCCGATCAAGCGTCTGCTGTCCACGCTCAAGCTGGCGCTGCGCACGGTACTGCTGATCAATCTGGCCGCGTAGACGGTCATACGCACTGGCTGCCGAAAGCTGACGCCGCGACGTAGTCTCGGTCGTGCGCGCCGTCGTCTCGCTAGTCTTCGCAAGATTGTCTTGCGCGTCGGAAACCGCACGCAAATCCTGCTCAAGCTCTGCCAGTCCTTCAGACGTGCCTCGGATGTGGACGATCCGGACGGCGTTTTGTGCTGCCATAGAGATTGCTCCGACAATTCCCGCGCGCTACCGTCCCGCCTAAATGGCAGGAGGCAGGCATGCGAACTTTCATTGTGGCTGTAGCGATGCTGACGGGATCGTCGGCGTTTGCGTGCAATACCGATCTGATTTCGGTGCAGGATGATTGGACTGCGGTAAATTCGACCACTGCGGACGGCACGGTCACGACAACAATTTCGCTGTCCTATGCATATGACGGCGATGCACCGTTTCGAATGATCGACAGCACCGTCACGTTCTCCGACGCGCTTGGAAGCCTGATCGCAGTCGTTCGCATCGACCGTGATGCAGGACTGGAGCCGGGGCAGGCTTCCAAGCTTGAAATCACTTCGTTTGGACCAAGGCTACCAAGGCTTGCCGAACTTGAACGATCCGACGTTCGAGTGGATACATGCACTATGGCGATCGTCTACGTCGATGGCACAGTCGTCGAATTTGACGAAGACGCCTGACCCGGCTTCTGCTTTCCTGCCCATTTCAGATAGGCTCGGTCCATTCTGCGGATGACATCGGCAAAGCTGTCGAAGTGATCTACTGCTCCGATGCCGTAACGCTGGGCATACCTATCGACCGACGAGAACGGGATAGGCAACGCACCTCCGAAACTGGAGGGACGATCCGTATGCAAGTCCCAAAACGCCTGCCAGCAGAAGGACAGCCAGGCTGGAAGTTCCGGACGCCGCTCAAGCGCAGCTGGCGTCTCGCCTATGTCCTCGGCAAGCTTTTCCAGCCAGTCCGCCTTATCGCCCCATTCTAGCTGCCAGACGAGCGCTTCTTCGAGCCGTTTCCCACGTCGTCCGTCGCCTCGCTGATGTTCTCGGCAACGACTGTCGCGGCCCATGCCACCGCTTCACGGAAGCGCCTGAACTCAGGCTTTGTCAGAAGCTCGCAGGCAAAGTCCTGCGAATACGGGATCGGCTGATCATCATCGCCAAGAACGCCATCCCAATCGATCAGCACGGTATGAAGAAGACACTGCGCCGTGATCGCATCCTGACGTTCGGGAGGGAGGCGGCCGGAAATGCGATACTGCCGCGGCTCTGCTTCTGTGAGCTTGGCCTGCATACGACGGAAATCGGAATTGCCGAGGCCGCGCACTTTCAGTCGAAGCTTGCCCATTTCGGGAATGTCGCCGACCCAGTCGCCCTGTTCGAGCTTGTCGGGATCTATGCGGATTTCGCTCAATTTCATGTCGAGGGTTCCTTGTGGTGTCCTGTCGAGGTGAAAGGTGCGCCGGCGGCCCTCGACGAAACCGCCGACGCTGTCAGCCGGCTTGGGAGGAGAGGTCAGTCGGCTGATTTCGGTTCGGGCTTCGGCGCGTCCGCGATGGCAAGGCCCTTGTCGATCCAGTTTTTTTGACCGTTCGGGACGATCTGGCCCTTGACGTAATCGGTGCGGCCCGAAGCGCTATCGACGTGGAACGACTTGGTGATCTTGACCTGCATCACACGCCTCGCTCGATCTGCACCGTTGCGCCGATAGGCTCGGCCGAGATGCGGTCGAACACGGCGGTGAAGGCCATCGTCGCCATCACGTCGTCATTGTTCGAGGACGCGTTGCCGCCCGGTGATCCGGTCAGGACAATGGTCGGGATCGTGATGCGGTAGCGGCTGCCTACCTCCGTGCCGAGTGTGAACGCAAGGCTCAGATCGTCATGGTCGAGGAAGGCCTGAAGCAAAGCGCCCGACTTGAAATAAGCCTCCATCGAGCCGGTGACCTCGAAGCGACCAGCACCGATACCGATGGCATCCGTTTCGCCGACCGCCTGCTGCTGCCGCAGATTGTTCGTCATCGAGAGGCTGAGCGATCGAATTGGCGGTGCCTCGGCGATGCCGGAGACTGACAGCGCGGCGAAGTGCGAAGCCGCGTTGATGACACGGGACTGAGGCGCTTCTGCATAGGTCGCACCTGCAATGGCAGCCGTTCCCGCACCGCCGAACTTGCCCATGAAATCGAAGGAACCGGTCACAAGCTGGCCAGCCGTGATCGACAGCGACATCGAGTTGGCGACGAGCCCGAGGAACCGTGCGTAGTGCGACGAGCCGCCTTCAAGCCGTAGCGTGCGCTCAGCCGTGAACGACTGACCAGCACCTGCGCCGTTCTTGATCACGTCGTCATCCCATTCGGAAAAGAACAGCGATTCGAGGATCGGATCGAAGGTGCCGTAGGACAGTTCGAAATCGGCATTGCCGGCAACGTTGCGGCCGACGAGGATTTCGTCGGTCACGTTGCGGTCGGGCCTGATCTCGTTCGAGCGCACCGTCGCCTTGGCAGGCTGGATATTTTCGCCCGTGAAGCGCAAAAGCTCGAAGGCAGGTGTTGCCGGGGTCGTCGCCCAGGCGGCTTCAGGAACGAATGCAAGGCGCGTGTCCGACGCATTCGCGCCGGCTCGAATGCCGGTCGTGGCCATGGCAGTTTCTCCAGTTGGAAGGGGTTGGTCAGCCGAAATAGTCGTGCGTGTAAGGCACGGAAAAGCTCAGGATGTAGTACGTGGCGGCCGGGTTCCGGTCGTCGGTCACAGGGGCGGTCGGTGCCCATGTCTGAAGGATGCCAAGATCCTTGCCCCGAAAAATGTCGGCGATTTCGTCAGCCCATTGCCGACCGACTTTCACACCGGAGCCACGCTCAACGTGGATGACGACACGGAACGCGCCATCGTCGCGCCAGATGTTCGCGCCCGGCGCGCCGAGGCTGACCTGCCGCGAGGTGACATACGGGTACTGCAAAACGATAAAGGGCGAGCCATCCTCTGGCGTTTCGCCTTCCACGTTCTCACCGAAGACCGGCACGACCGACCATTCGGCCGCAAGGTACGCCTCGACCGTATCCACTACAGACTGTCTTGCCATCAGAGCGTCACCACGATTGCCGGCTGGCGGGTGTCGGTTTCACGGCGATGTGCCGCGCGCGTCTCTGCCGACGACTGCCGGTTGACCGGCACATAGGCTTGCATGCCGCCATTCTGTATCGATCGGAATGAAAAGCGGACGCGCGCAATGTTCCCGAAGCGCCGAGATGCAACGGCCGACACAGCCTCGTAGACGCCATCGGGAGCCTGCGGGCTCTGGCCACGCTCGATCTTGCGGGCGTATGGCATGATATTCACGAAGACGAACTCGCTGGCGTCCAGTGGCACCGCACCCGGCACAGCCTCGACGCCATCCGCAAAAACACGATGAGAGTTTGCATATCGCCCTGACAGCACTGGAGAGTTCGCGACAAGTTGCTCGCCGATCCATTCCAAAACTTCGCCGAGAAGTGCGAACTCGAATGTGATCTGGCTGTTCGCCCGCACTTCACCGATATCATTGCGCTCTTGCCCGTCGACGAATGTTTCATGTGTCGGCACCCGGCCCAGCGCGGCGCGGTTCTGATCCTGAGCCACGATAAGCTGCTCGCGCGCATAGTCGGCAAGGTGCTGGCCTTGTGCCTCCGGTGACAACGTCTCGGCGATCATCAGTTCGATGTCGCGATTGATCGTCGGGATGCGCGCCCGAACCGTCATCCCGCCACCGTCAGGTTCAGCCGCACCAATACGTCGTCGATCTTGACAGGGTCAGGTGCCTCGATATTGCGGACACGACCGTTGATGACGACCTTATCGTTCTTCCTCGGCCAGTTCGATTCGTCTTCGAAAGGCGTGCCTTTCAAAACCGTCGGCGACAAGATGACCTGGCTGGAGCCGACAGCGATGCCGTCCGTGATTTCCTCTGGGCGGTAGCCGCGCATTGAGCCGCGCACCGTCGCCTCGATCGCAGGTGCGTTCGCCACGGCCCGGCGAAGGGCGATCGTCTGCCCGTGCTTCGTGATCAGCCGGTCGAGCTTGGCGATTGCCTTCGAGGGCAACATCAGCGGTACACCCGCAACGGCGCGAGCAGATTGCCAACCGCCTTCTCGATTGTCTCGGCGACATATGGCGTCACGTTACGCGACGTTGCCCCGATGCCAACGACCGATTCCTGCTGCTGGAAGATGTCGCCTTCACCCATCGATTTCAGAAGGTTGGTGGCGAGGATGATCGCAGCCTTGGCATTCGGCGGGACGGGTCCGGTCTTGTCGGCGTCGTAACCGGCACGGTAGCGAATGACCGTCGTGCCGCTGCCGATTCTGCGGTCCCATGTCAATCGGCCATCCTGCTCCCATGCAGGCACGTCGACTTCTTCGCCGTCGACCGTCACCGAAATAACCTCGATGATCGGCTGAAACGGCAGACGATCTGGCATGCAGTCACCGGTCAGTTCGATGGTCTGGACGCCGAGCGCACGACCAAGCCAACCGCGCGCACCGTCGATCTCCGACTGAACGCCACCAATCAACAAAGTGATAAACGCATCATCGGCAGCGTGATCGCCGGGGATGTCAGCCGGCGTCACGATCGGTGTAGGAGGTTCGATGATGCGCGTCGACATGATCAGTCCTTGGTCTCGCGCTGGGCCTTCGGCAGGCTACCACCCTTGCGACCATCGCCATCATGGTCGAGAGGATCGCGGTCAGCGTTCTTCGTCGACTTCGACGTTCTGACCTCTTCCACGAACTTCTTCGCCAGAAGCGGTTTGGCCTGGGCATCGGACATCTCGACGGCCTGACCACGACGGAACGTCTGCGGACCATGCCGGAAGGTTTTCAGTGCGGTGAGTTTCATGATGCGCTCCTTCGGTTCATAGAGCAGGCGACCGAAGCCGCCTGCCTTGATGAGCCGAGTGATCAGCCGCCGGCCGGAGCTGCTGTGAACGGGCCAGTAACAAATGCCTCTGGACGCTTGACCGCGAGAGCAAGGCGCTCTTCGCAACGGATCGAGATCAGGTTCTTCTCGAAGTCGTCCGCATTCTCCGTGGACACGACGACATTGGCGTCTTCCCGATCAAAGATCTGCGCTGCCGTCTGGAACGCACCGGTAAGGAACTCACCCTCGAACTCCGGTGCTTCCGTCGCCACGACCGGCAAACCCCACAGGGTCGGGCCGGCAAGGCTGAGCGGATTGCCGATAATGTATCGGCCAAGGGTGTCCTTGGTCAGTTCGATCTTCGCCCAATCGATGAAGTGCAGGACGAAGCCGGTAGCCGGAAGGCGAGCAAGCTGCGACTGCAACATCGCCAGACGAAGGTCATCGATCGCCGTCTTGTTCTCGACTTCGAACGCCGGATTGAACGTCTGCGCCTGCGGCACGATGCCTTCGAGGTGTCCACCGGTGCCCGAGCCGAACAGGATTTCCTGCTCTTCCACGAACTTCAGGCCATAACGCATTTCCGCGTCGATCATGGACTGAAGCTGCGTGAAGTCATCGAGGATCTGCTTCGACGCCTTGAACATGTGCGCGATCGTTGCGACCGGCGTGATCTTGGTGGCGAACTCGATGTCGCTATAGGGCTTGGCCGTGCCTTCCGTGGGGATGACAGCAGCGGCATTCGTGAAGCCGGTCTGCTGGACCCAGAAGATTGCCGGCGAAGTCGTGCGGCCCGGTGCGATCAGGTCGCGGATGAACAGACGCTGCTTTGGCATCACGTCGATACCGGGCAGACGCTGCGGCTCCACGACGCCCTCGGCAATGTCCGGCGAGGTCGTAACGTTCTTCACCGGAACGCTAACGCGCCGGCCGCCCTGCACGCTGTGGGCAAAGTCCTTGAGCGCCTGGTTCTCGATGGCCTGCTGGCCAAGCGATTTCGGACGGTCAGCGGCATCGCCACCCCGACGAGCCGACTTCTGTTCGACTTCACCAAGGCGAGCCTTGAGGTCGTCAACAGCGCCGGTCAGTGCGGTCTGCGTGGTGGCCAATTCATCGACAACGCCCTTCGTATCCTCGGAGAGCTTGCCGTAGTTCTTGACCTCGGTCATGGCCGCTTCAGCCTTGCGGGAGAACTCATCGCTCACGCGCACGAGTTCGTTGGAGACCTCCGAAAGGAGCTCCTGCGTGGTCTTCGACATTGTTGTGTTCCTTGTCAGGCCCGAGCGAGCTTCAATCGCGCAAGGGCAAGGGTCAGTGACGTGCTGTCATCCTCTACAGCGGTTGCGCCAGCGCCCGGCTTGGCGTGATCGTGGCCAGCGCTCGGCGTGGCCTCGACAATCTCTTTCATCAGCTTGCGGCGCTCGGAGCGCGGCACAGGCTTGCCAGCCGCAAGAGCGGCCTCGATACGATAAAGTGCAGAAGTCGAATTGCTCACTTCGGCCTCGGACACCTCGAAATTTGCGGTGGAGTCTGCGAAGCCCTTATCGACCGCGCCCTGCCCTGCCATCCACGTTTCCGCGTCAAGCATGGCCTTCACGGCCTCGACATCGGTTCCGGTGCGCTCGGCATACATTTCGGCTGCTGCCTGATCGAACACAGCCATGATTTCGCCGGTCTCGTTCATGACGTGGCGATCGCCGGCCGCAACCCACTGCGTGTTGTGGATCATCATGAAGCCGAGCTTTGCAATCTGAATTTCATCGCCTGCCATGGCGATGGCCGATGCAGCCGAAGCCGCGATGCCGAGTATCTGCACCGTCACCTTGGCCGGGTGTGCTCGAAGCATGTTGTAGATCGTCACGCCTTCGAAGAAATCGCCACCGGGCGAATTGATTAGCACCGTGACGGGCTTATTGCCGATCTGACGAAGCGCCGCTTCGACGCGCTTGGCCGTGACGCCTTCACCGGTCCACCAGTCATAGCCGATGACGTCCAGAATGGTGATCGTCTCCGATCCGTCGGCAGCCAGGCTTTGCGGCGCGTCCATCCGAGTGAACATGCGCGCGGCCTTGTCCGATAGCTTGATCCCGCCATTGAGGCCTTCGGGGCATGGCAGTTCAGGTAGATTGCGAAGGCTCATTGGCCGTCTCCTTTCCGGCGTCGGTGATCGGCACGTTCTGCATCTGCATGCGCGGAACGTCGCCGCCCTCGACAGGCGGCAAGCCTTCTAGCTTGCGAACTTCGTTGATCGTCATGACGCCTGCATTGAGCAGCGCTGTGTAGAATGCCGAGCGGGCCGCAGCATCGCCACGAAGAAGGTCTTCATAGTTGAACCGGACCTTGAACCGGCGGCGTTCTTCCGCCGTCATGATCCTCTTGGAGATGGCCTTCTCAATGCGCTTCAACTGCGACCGCAAGCCAAGGTTTAGCCAGCTTTGCATGATCGCGGAAACGCCAGTGCCCCACATGGTCTGGCCTTCACCGGCATGACCAATGACAATCGGCGGCACGCCCAGCCAGCGACAGATTTCCTCGACGTTGAAGCGGCGGTTCATTATCAATTCGGCATCGCGCGGGGAGATGTTCACCGCCTTGAAGTCGACACCCGCTTCGAGAATGCCAACGCCTGGGGCATTCGGCCCCGAATAGCGTTCAGCGAAATTCTTCTTCGCCTGTTCGCGCTGCTCCGGCGTGAGCTGCGTTGGGAAGGTGAAGAAACCCTTGGCCCGCATTCCCTTGCCAAACGTCTGGCCAGCCGCGCGCTCAGACGCGATAGAAGTGCCGATGGTCTGGCGAGCGTAGGACACTGGCGACATGCCAACATCGCCGTCACCGAACGCCTTCAGATGGAAGACCTTCTTCTCCGGCAGCACGATTGTCTTGCCGCGATCATTGAACGAATAGCGCAGATCTCCCGACCCCAGGCGCTCAACGCTCGTATCGTATGGCATCGGGTTTAGGGCAATGAGCCGATCACCCTGGTAAACCTTTTCAGCGAAGCCGTTGCCGCTCGTGCAGAGACCGAGAACGCGGCCTTCCCAGAACTCGATCGAGGTTTGGTCTGCGTTCGGAGCGTCGTCCAGAAGCTCCTGAAGTGGATGATCCGAGACGCGAACGCGCGCACCGTCCGAACGCCGCTCCATGACTTCCAGCGACATGCTGGCGACCGTCTGAGCCGTTACGCGGGTGCAAGCCCAGAAGGCAGACAGGTTGAGCGCGCTGTGCGTTGATACCGACTCGCCGGCCCACGTGTCGCCACCGTCAAAATATTCGTACAGCTCGCTATCGCGGGCCGTCCGCTTTCTGCCAAACAATCGCTGCCAAAGGCCCATTAGACGAACACCGCGTTGGAAATGACGTCATTCATGTCAGCTTCCACTTCGTCCACCGACATCCACCGCGCCAGCGCCATCATGTGCGCCACGGGACCGTCGATCTTGTTCTCGTTGCGATCCTTGCGCGGATAGACGTTGTCCTTCGCGTCGGCCTTGGCGACGACGTTCGACAGCATCCACGTAAAGACCGGGTCCCCATTGTGGGCGATCTTCCGCGACCGGATTAGCCCGTCCATCTGCTTCATTGCTGGCGAGAAGTTCAGCACCAGCGGCCGCACCTCGAGCGTCTCGAAGCCTTCATCGCGAAGCTCAGCCATCATCATGTGCGCCTGATGCGGATCAAAGGCGATCTCATCGATCATGAAACCGGCATCGCGCAGCCCGAGGATGTCGTCGCGGATCGCCACATAGTCGATCATGTCGCCATCGGTCTGGGTGATCCACCGTTCCGGAGCGTCCCGCCATCCACGATAGTGCTGGTTCTCCGGCAGTTCGATTGTTGCCTCTGGCAGGTAGTACCGACCGAAGCGGGCGTATCCGCCTTCATGCTCGAACGTCAGTTCCATGGCCGCGATGTCGATGGTCGACGCCAGATCCAGCGCAAGGCGACAGGGCTTGCCTTTGAAGTCGTCCAGCTGCAATTCGGGCTTAGCGCTTTCCCGCCACCTCGTGATGTCGAAATAGGCGTCACGCGCCTGCACCCACATGTTGAGATGCTTCGTCTTGAATACGCCGATCTTTCGCGAGTTCTGTTTCGCGTCGCGCTGACGGCTTCGCAGGAAGTCGGCCTTGACGCTGATGTCGTAATTTGGGTTGGCCTTCCGCAATGCGATCTCGGACGACCAATCATCGTCGGGGTCGACCGTGTAGATCAGAGCGAAAAGCTCGTCGTTCTCGACCAGCCCCTCCAGAACCTTCTCTGCCTCCTGAACTGCGGCGAAGCATGGTCCTGCCAGGTTGTCGCCGGCCGTGGTGATGATCAGCATCAGCGGCTGCTCGCGCGCGCCCATGCCCGTTTCCATCGTGTCGACCATCCGGTCAGTGGCGTGCTCGTGATACTCGTCGACGATCGCCATGGAGGGCGATGCACCGTCGCCAGGATCACCGATCATCGGCTCGAACTTCGAACCGTCTCCCAGCCGGTGCAGGTTCTTGGCACCAACAGTGACGCCGTAGTGCGACAGGAACGCCGGCGTCTTCATCGCCATAAGCCGCGCCGGCTTGAACACTTCCCAAGCCTGCTTTTCCGTCGTAGCGCCGGAATAGACCTCCGCGCCGTGGTCGCCGTCGATCGTCATCATCCCGAGGCCGACGCCAGCCGCCCACGTCGATTTCGCGTTCTTTCTCGGCTCAAGGATCAGCGCCTTGCGAAAGCGCCGCAGCCCGTCATCCTTGCGCAGCCATCCGAAGATGCAGATCGTTTTGAAGCACTGCCAAGGCTCCAGCTTCAGCTTCTCTCCGCGCCGCGCCCACTCTCCCTTTGTGTGCGGCAAGAGTTCGATGAAGATGCACCACTTCTCTGCCGTTTTGGCATCGAAGCGATATGCGGAGGCCCGCCTCTTGCTGACTTCCAGATCGTCAAGGTGACGCTGGCACGCTAGGCGGATCCACTTGCACGCCGGGATTTTTCCTTTGACGACCTCGCGCGCGTATCGGTTACCGGCCTCGACGTGTGGGTATTCAGCCGAGCGCGGCGAACGGGTTTTTGTCATTGGTCTTCGTCGCCGATACCTTGGAGCGCGCGGCAGGCGACAGGCCGAATTCGACGAGCAGCGATTGAGCGTGACGCATTGCCTCACTGCGCTGCGCGACTGCCGGGTGGCCCTTGATCTGCTGGCTGGTGACGCGGCCCTCGTCGTCGTACTCCATCGAGCTACAGAAGGTCCGCCCGCCGTCCTCGATGATAGCCGTGCAAATCTCCACTTCCTCCAGCCGGGATGCCGCCATCGCCAACATCGCAGTGTCCGACGCCGAGCCGACGCCCATCTGCCCAGTGATGCCGACAAGTTGCTCGAAGATTTCCGTTGCGCGGCCCGACAGCCATTCTGGAGCTTCGGGCAAGGTCACTAAGGCGACAGGCGCATCAGGGTTCATCCGGCATGGCTGGGCCGTTCCAGCGACAACCTTCAGATGATCAGGAGTACGCTTGCGACCGGTCATGGAAAATGTCTTTCATTTTGCACGGGTCAAAAAATCGCTACCCCGCCGGTGCAGCCCCCTAGACGCCCCAACTTTGACATCCCCCCACCCCTCGCGGCCGTCAGGGCTCGTTTCGGGTTCGGACCGTCCGTCTGGTCGTCCGGGTCGTGATGCCTCTCAGCGGCCTCGCATGACGGCGTGGTGAATGAAGCCGATGGGCGCTTGATCTTCCATTCGGTAGAGCTTGGCACCGCTCGCATTGAGCAATCCCGTGTCGATGGGCTTGCGCTCCGTCTCGTGCAGGGTGCTAGCGAGGCTGTCGGTTGCCTTCGCATCCCAATCGCTGTCGGCTGTCGGTCGGATCGCAACGTAGCGCGTCATGCTCGTTTCTCTTCCCGCTGCTTGTCTCGTGAGTGGCAGGGCGTGCACAGTGACTGGAATGGTCCGGTCCAGAACTTGATCGGGTCACCGGCATGTCGCTCGACGTGGTCGCATGTCGTCGCGGCCGTGATGCGTCCCGCCTTCTCGCACATGCGACAGAGCGGCTGGGCTGCAAGCTGGGCCTTCGCCATCCGTCGCCATCTCGCGGTCCAGTACCATGACCGCCATGGCTGCTCGCGGTTCCGCTTCTGGTCGTGCTGGCGCTTCTGCTCTGCACGAGATGCTTGACCGGCAGGGCGGTGGCGTGGTGGCTTGTGGGGCATCAGTCAGTCAGAAATCGAGCTAGGTCGAAAGCAGCGGTTGCGGTCAAACGCTTTCCGAATACGATCCTGTCGTCGTCTACAATCTCAACGTACCGATCGCCTCCATCCATCTTCGTGACCTGAATCGACAGAGCCGAGATTGTGTGGTGCTGTACCGCCCGATCACGTATCGACCAGCCAAGGGGGCGCGGCACGGTGTTTACGGTATCCGACATACTGAAAGTCCTCGATCAGATTCCCGTGTGGAAGTCGTTGAAGGCGCTGCCGGGGAAGCTGGACGCGCTCGAAAAGCGTGTCAGCGAGTTGGAAGCAGAGTTGGCGAGGCGACCGGCACCTGAAGTTTGTCCGCTCTGCCATGGCGAGATGAAGCTGTCGAATGTCGAGACGCACTGGATGGGCGACACCGAATTCCACAACTATGTCTGCTCTACTGAAGGATGCAGTCATAAACGCCAACGGCGGGTCAACCTAGACGGTTGATAAACCGCACCCCGCAACGGGCGCGATCGGCTGCTTTTCTACTTCACGAGCTACAGCCGTAACGTGGTCAGGACGACCGGTGATATCACCGATTATCGACAGGTTCGCCCGACAGCGCATCGATATGGATTTCTACGCGTGCCTTGTCGGCCGTGTGATAGACAATGCTGTAGTAGCCATCGTCATTCCATTCCATTTCTTCCAGGTAGCGAAAGTCTTCCCTGTCTTCGATGGATGTCAGGATTTCGGAAGGTCGTTTGCCGTTCTCGGCCTTGGCAGTAGGGTCAATATCTTGCGCCATAGCAGGGCCGCTTACGACCATCCCAGCAACGCACAAAACCATAAGCTTCTTCATCGTATCGACGCTCCTTTTTGGTAAGAGCATGTCGAACGAGGCGGTAGGCATGAGGTTCCCATAATCGTGGCATTGTCGCCGGTCCGAACTGCTTTCGGATCATTTGCGCGACCAAGAAGTTGACCTCCTAAGCAACCTCGAAAGGATCGCGATATGGAAGGTCAGTTTTGGTCACTCGTGATAGTCGGCGCTCCAATCTTGCTCGCTGCCGGTATCGCTTACGTACTTCTTGGACGACGTCGCTTGTCACGGAACGAGAAGCGCGCCCAAGATGCTGGGACACATCGCCAGTACGACGAGCGCGAGTGATATGCGCCCGCGTACCATCAACGCAGTGCTGCTAGCTCTTGCTGCGCTGCTGGGACTGATCGTCGGCGGCGCGGTCTACCTCAACTACCTGGGTGGCACCCCGACTAACGCTGTGGGTTCTTCAGAACAAACTTCGGTAGACCAAGGATCAAAAATTTTCGACTGATCACTTTTAACGAAAAGCTCGCCGGTTAGGGCGGGTTTTCAGCGCACCTTTGCCGGAACACACGCCTGCAGTGATTGTTAGGCTCTTTCCAATAGCGAGGAGATCACCATGGTAGACGATAAAAGTGACCAAGGCGCTCAGGACCGAGCCCGCGTCTCAGCGAAGCAGCCATACGAAGTTGCATACTTTGCCCAGAAGCACGGGCTTTCCCAACAACAGGCACGCGACATCATCGAGAAGCACGGTCCTTCTCGGGATGCCTGCGACAAAGCTGCGAGCTGATCCGATGACAGACGAACCCAAGAATGATCCCGCCGCCGGCACTACCGACGAAAAGCCGAGGTGGGAAGGCCCGCCCGAAAACCGCCCCCGTGGCTATCTCCCAGCGAAGGATGACCCGAATACGGATCGTGACGCGGCCGGTGAGAACAACGACGACCCCGATCGCAACAGCGTATCAGGCGTCGAGCGAAAGTCAGACAAATGAACCACAGTCAATCGACACCGCCTGTTCGCGATACCGAAGCTACCGGCGTGCCCGAATCCAATAAGCGCGACCTAATGAACACCGAAGCCGATCAGGACAGCAAAGCGCCGAAAACAAGCGGCGTACCCGAGCGTGGCAAAGAGCCTTTCATCAATAAGACCGTCGATCGGAATACCGAAGGTGCTCGTGAAGCGGGCGCTACTCCCCGTCCGACCGATAAGCCGATAGTCGGCGGCGATAAGGGCAGCGCAGCTTAGGTTGGCGCTCCAACACAAAACCCGCCCCTCAACCAGGCGGGTTTTGGTGTCATGTCCTACCGGTCATCTTGCTTCTTGCTCGCGTCGGCATGCCACTGGCGGTCAATCGTGCCCTCTGCAGCCTTGTGGAAATACTGCGAGCATACCAGCCATCCCTTGAGCGGTCGTAGCAGCGCTATGCAGCACGCCACGATCAGCGGCAGCGTCGTCACAATGTGAACCCAGAGCGGCGGCTCGAAATTCGACTGCACCCAAACAGCAAATGCCAGTGCCGGTACGCAGGCGATAGTCATCGCGAAAAACGCCGGGCCATCAGCCGGATCGGCGAAGCTGTAATCCAACCCGCACACCTCGCAACGAGGTGCAAGTTGGAGAAGCCCATTGAACAAATGGCCCTGCTGACATTGGGGGCATCGCCCCTTGATACCAGTCAGCATCGGGTTGTCTGTCGGCACATATTTCGGGTCGACCATTGCGCGTCTCCTTTGGCAGGAGAATGGCTTGGTCGTGACGATGTTCCTATGCGTCATTTGAGCGTTGCGACGTTCTGACAAGAGAGCGTCAGAAACACGAAACCCGCCTCGTAGGGGGCGGGTCGCTGCGTCGCAACTTTGCGAAGATGACCAATACCTGAGGTGCTTCGCGACGAAAGTCAACACTCTTTCGCGTTCGGGCCAAGCATGCCGAAGTGAATTGCACAGTCTCGCAGATGCTGATGAAGAACCGGGGCCATGTCCCGCTCCTTCGTCCCGTGCTTACGGGCTATCTCGGCTCCGGTGAGGCCGGCAACGCAGTAATCGACGAGCCTGCTTGCGGGGAGTTCACCGAGTTTTTCGCGGAAGCCTTCGAGCTTGTCGATTGCGTTCGCCCGGCCGTCGCCAAGGCCAGTTGCATAGCCCGATGATGTGCCGCGCAGGAAGTTGGCCGAACTGGCGATGGTCATACCAGCCCGCTCCCACAAGATTGCGAGATGGTTGCCGGCGTGGAACAACGCGCCCTGCTTGTTTCGACCATACCGCCATTCGAACGTGCCGGGACGGCACCGCATCGACTGCTGTCTCTTGCGATTGTCCGACACCTTGATTTCGACCGTCTCGACAACCGTTCCGTCACCACCACGGCGCGCTGCTTTTTTCTCAGCTTTGTCGCGCTTCGCCATCGCGGCCTTACGAGCCAGCGTCTTAGCGGTTGTCGGACGCTGCGTCGGAAGGCCTGCCATTCGTAATGCGACCCGTTCTTTATCTAGGTCGCGTCGGTTTCCGCCGTCGATGCGTACAGACGGTTTGCGAGTCGTGGTCAAGCTGCCTTCCCCTTTGCCTTGAGAACGTCGTTCCAGTCTTCGCCAGTGCGCGGCGGCAGTTGAACGATCGGGTCGAAGTCTTTCGCTTTCAGCCGCTGGGCCAGCGCAAACGCAGCCGCTTGCCCGGTGTGGCTGTGGTCGTTGTCACCGAAGATGAAAACCGTCCGCGCGACGGCTGGCGGTAGCCAGTCCTGAAGCAGGCCAGCAGTCAGCGCGGCCCAAACCGGGATGTTGAACAGGATCGAGGCAGACAGCGCTGTCTCGATGCCCTCAGCAATACCCATGGTTGATGCAGCGGGTGACAAACGAACGGCGGCACCGGTCGGCATAGATCCCATCATCTTGCGCGGGGTTGGCAGATCGGCCTTGTCACCCAGACCGTCGAGATAGGTCCGATGAAGAGCGGCGCGTTCGCCGTCAGCGATTGCGGCATCACAAGGATCCACCTTCGCCAGCAGGGCTGGATGCCACGACGCCCTTTGCCCAGCGTCTGAATATCGCTCGTCCTTGGCGAAGCGCAGCGTCGTCGGGAAATTGATCAGTCCGGTACGGGCGTTGATGTAACGGCCGGCAGCGTCCTGCAAATCCAGCGGCTGCGCCCGCTCCCACATCTTGCGCATCAAATCGCGGGTCTTTTGGTCGTCCTGCGCCGGCTGACCATTGGCGGCGATGACCGGCGAGGTACCGATGTGCCTTTCAATCTCAACCGCGGCGGCTCTGAAGTCGCAACGCAAGAATTGCTTCACAAGCTCGATGCCGTCACCAGCGCCGCAGTGGCTGCAAATCCATGTGCCGCGACCGCCCTTGTCGTCGAACCGAAAACGGTCTTTACCTCCACACGTCGGGCAAGGGCCGTGCTTGTTGCGCAGCATCTTTGACGGGATACCTACACCCGACAGGATACCATGCCAGCGTCCAACAGCGCGGTCTTTCAACGGTTCATGCCGCATTTCGACGCTGCTCCTTCTGCTTGCCTTTCGCGTATTTGATCTGTTCGTGCTTGAGCCAATTCCCGAACACCGCATCCGGCGGCATCGCATGGTGGCTAAGGCCGTCCGGCCACTGGTCGTAACGGGCGTAGAATTTCGCTTTGGCGAAGTTATTCGAGTAGCCGCGCTGCTTCTGGACCCACAGCAGCATCGAAAAAACTTCCTGTGGCGAATGCGGTGTCGCATCCTGTTTCGACCGCTTGCCGCCCCTGATCTGGATCAGGTCGCCGTTCTTCTCCTCGATGAACGACTGACGTTCAGGCGCGAACCCACATGCGGGGCAGGCATGCACGCCGGCAGGCTTGAGAGCCGAGCAGGACTTGCATTCCTTCGGCAGCGACAGTTGCTTCTCCCGCGATGGCTTGCCGCTGCTTCGCTGATGCTTGCCCATGTCGAGTTGATCGTGATGGATGTCGTCGACGAAGCCGAGACGAAGCGTCGTGTCGCTATGGTCGAGGATCAGGCAATCCGCTTTGCCATTTGCGGTTCGAAGGCCGCGCCCGATGATCTGCGTGAAAAGCATTTCCGATTTTGTGGGGCGTGCGAGGATGATGCAGCGCACATCCCAATCAACACCGGTCGTCAGCGTGTAGACGTTGCACACCACCTTGATCTGACCGTTGCGAAGACGCTCCCCGATTTGCTGGCGTTCCGATGCCGGCGTGTCCATGTCGACGTAGCCGGTCGGAACGCCCGCCGCTTCAAACTCGTCCGAGAGCTTGCGTGCATGAGCGCGATCGACGGCGAAGCAAAGCGACGGTCGATCCTCGCCCAGCTTCAGCCAGGTTGCCACGGTGTCCGCGATCAGCACCGGCTCGCTCATCGCTTTGGACAACTCGCCTTCGTGGTAATCACCCGCGACGGTGCGGACCTTGGAGAGGTCAGGGTGCGACGGCGCGTAGACTTTAAACGGCGACAGAAACCCGGTGGCGATCAGTTGCTTGGTCGTCGTCGGGATCAGCAAATCATCGTAGTGCTTGCCGAGACCCTTCGTCCAAGGCGTGGCGCTCAGGCCGACGAACGGCACCTTCTGCCAATTCGGCATAGCCATCCATGTCCCGTAGAAGTCGAACCATTTGTGCGCCTCGTCGATCACGACGATGCCCGCTTTCGGCAACGGGCGGTTTTTCAGGGATTGGACTGTAGCGATCTGTACGGGTTGGTCCGGGTCGGTCGCCGGATGGTTTGACTGGATGACGCCCGTGCAGGTGATGCCTTGCTCAGCAAACCGCTCAAGCGTCTGGTCGACAAGCGACAGGAAAGGCACGACGAACGTAACCGCGTTGCCCTTCGCCAGTGCGCCCTCGACGATTGCCGCCGATATCAGCGTCTTGCCGAAGCCCGTTGGTGCCTGAAGCATGGGGCGGCGCTTGCCGGAGCCAATGGACGAACGCAGCAGGTCCAGCGCCCGCTCCTGATGCGTGTGCAGCGTGAACTTCAAAACGGCACCTCCGACGTATCGAAGCTTCCGTTCACTACCGCCAGCCGTGGCCTGTCCTGTGCCCTACCTTCAACGTAGCTACTACCTTCAACGTTGAAGCTGTTCGTCCCTTGGCCCCGACCATTATCTGATTCTGATTCTGATGGCTTAAGCATTGCTTGAGCATTGCTTGCTGTTTTGCCGCCCTTTCGACCGGCTTTTGCGCGGCGTTCGTAGGCTTCCTTGGCTTCGCGAATGTCGCGATCGATACGCTTGTGACGCCATCCTTCGTTGAACATTTCGCGGATGATGGGGCGCATTTTCCGCCACTCGGTCATCGAAAGGCCGGTGACCCGGGACAGCATCTGATCGTCGTCAGGCACACCCTCGTTACGCCAGTAGTGCATGATCAAAAGTAGGTACGCGCCATGCTGTACGGTGGTCATGTGCGTCGTGTCGGCGATGTAATCGGCGGGGAAGAATTTCATCCATGGACGTTGGCTCATTGGTCCGCCCTCGCCAGAATTTCAGTCAGCCGGTCAATGAGACCTGACGCGCGCTGCGTCAGGGTAGAGCGCTTGCGCCCAGCATCTCTGACCAAGTCGTCAATCGTCATCGCCTCGATCTGGTCGGTATGCGCAATGAACCGTTCGAGTGTCGAAGTTGTCGGCTGTGTTGAGCTTGAATATCGGGCAGCGATGCCCCCCGAGCGCGATGCGTCTTGAGGCTCGCGCGGTGGCGGCCGGTCAACCAGATCGCGCTTGACGGCGTGCACCTGATCGTTTGGCGGAAGGCGCTTGAGCTTGTCGAGATAAGCGCCAGTATCGAGCTTGGTCCCGCGCACCATGTTCAGGGCTTCGGGGATGACCTTCTCCCCGCGCTCTGCGTCAAGTTGAACTGCACGTTCGGAGCGCCCGGTAGCGGCCGCCGTGTTGACTGTGAAACGTTCTACGTCGCTGTTTTCACTTTGCGATTTCAAGTCGCAAGATTTGCGATTTGGTTCCGATCTGTCTCCGCCGTGGCGTGCTTCTGGATGCAGCTCCTCGTAGATTGCCTTTCGCCTCGCGACTTGTGCGCTCCGTTCAGCGGGTGATGGATCGGCCCTGCGAAGGTTCTCATCGATCATTGCCAGTTCGGCCTTGAGGTCGTCGAGGTCGGCAAGGTCGAGCGCCAGAATATCGGGCTCGCCAAGCTCCTGCACGGCCATGAACCGATGGTTGCCGGCGATCAGTTCGAACGTGCTTCCTGCGGCATGTCTGACGATGACCGGTGACAGCAAGCCAACTTCTTGGATGCTGGCCTTGATGCCTTCCACATTTTCGCGGTTGATCTCGCGCGCATCGGGGCGGCGGCGGATGTCTTTCAGGGAAATGAACCGTGCGCTGCTCATGCTGTGCCGCCGCAATCGGGATGCTGGCGCGGGAACGTGACCACCTTCGTTGAAGGGCAATCGGTGTTGGCCAGATACGATTCATAAAAGCGGCGATACGCTTGCCCGGATGCGTGGGCGTCCGCAGGATCAAGCGTCTGCTGTGCCTTTTGATGCAGATCGCGCCACTCGATGAACAGGCACTCCTGTTCGGCGTTCATTGCTTCGTCCCGCACGGTCATGTTCGTGATGGAAATGGGGCAGTCCGCGAGGTTGCCGCTCATGATGCGCCTCCGTCCAGATAAGCCAGGGCGGAACGCAGAGCATTTTCAGACAGCCTACAAACAAAGGCGTCTTCATCGAACGCCAACCGGATAGCTTCGCGAACGCCAGCAAGACTGGTGGCTTCCGGTGCTTCGTCGGCAAGGAGACACATTGACGGCCCGTAGGTCGACGCGACGAATTCCGGCTCGTTCTGCTTGGTGAGAACGTCGTCAGGGATGGCGGCGAAAACAGCGCTCTGCTTCCGGTATTCGGTGATGAGGTTAAGCAACGGGTCGGTCATCGCGCACCCCCAACTGCGTCGTACAGTTCCTCACGCACCGAAGTGAGCCGCATGCGGATGCCATGGATCACTTCACCTATGTATTTTATGTACTCTCCCTCGGCTGTCTGCGGGCTGTTAATCGCCAGCCACGCAATCATGAGATCGTCATTAAGCTGGTCCAAGTGGTCGACGGCGACGACAGCGGCGAACTTATCTGTGGTCTGCATCACCGCGCCTCCTGCTTGGCTGAGACGATGACCGAGAAGCGAGGCCCACCGGGTAGGCCGGGAACAGCGTTGCCGAGCCACATGATTTCCGCAGTCGGATCCAGTTCCCTTGCCGCCTTAGCGAACTCCTTCGCGTGGAAGTCCAAGCGCTCCTGCGCGCTCATTGTCTGGGGGCTTGCAGACGCAGGTGCGCCCGCGCTATATCCGTTCGTGTTCATTTCCATTCCTTCTGGGGAGTTGGATTGTTCCTGGCTCGGAGAGGTTGCCGCCTCTGCCGGGCCTTTCGTTTTCTGGCATGCCGTATCTGTTGCGGGTGACATCGTTCGTGTCGCGCGTGACATTTCTGATGCCATTAAGCCGCGTCCTCCATGAAGAACGTGATCAGCTTCGCGCGGCTGACGACGTATCGTTCGCCGATCTGCTTCACCATCGGCAGCTTGCCGGTAGCGATCATGTGGTAGGTTTGCTGGTAGTTGCGGCCGATAATCTTGCCGATTTCCTCGACACCCCAGATGAGGTCGAGACATTCGTTTGACGATGGCATGTGCACTCCGCTCGTTTGCAAATCAGTAACCATGGCTATTAGCCATAATCGATACTGGCTAACAGCCAGCCTTGTGTCAAACGGTTTATCGTGGCTAAAAGCCATTCATGGGGAAAACACCATTGCAACCAGAAGACAAGTACGTCCTCCGCATGCCAGATGGGATGCGTCAGCGGATAAAAGCGGCTGCTGAAAGCAACGGTCGCTCGATGAATGCTGAGATGGTGGCGCGACTTGAAGACAGCTTCGTTTTCGAGGCTCGTGAACAGCGACTTCAATCTGATATTCGCCGTCAAGGTGACGACAACATCGGCCTCCAAGATCAGATTGAGGAGATGGACCAACAGATCAAGCGCCAGCAAGAGCGTGAGGTTAACTACCTGGCTGAGATCAGAAGTTCGCGAATTGCCAAAGAGGCTTTTGACAAAACGCTCGAACATCGGGAATTCGAGATTAACGCTCTTCGCGATGAGCTTCGCGAGGTGTGGGCCATTATGCGCTCTCAAGGGGATCAACGTGAGACAATGAATGGTCTCAGAGAGCAATTTGCAGAGGTCCAACGCGCTATGGTCACTGTCGGCAAAGCCATAGAAGAGGCCGCGAAAGGCAACCAAGGCGAACTTGAGAGCTTCGTGGAGGCGTTTCGCAAAGCCAGCGCAGGTCTTGACGAATGAGCGTCCGCAAACGCCTGTGGCCCGATCCAAAGACTGGCCCTAAATCGGCATGGGTGGTCGATTATGTGGACGGTCAAGGCAAGCGCCGGCTGAAATCGTTCAAGCTGAAAAAGAAGGCTGACGAGTTCGCCGCGACGGCCTCGGTAGAGGTGCGGGAGGGAACGCACGTTGCCGACCGAGAAACCGTGACGGTTGCGTCGGCGGGCAAGCTGTGGATCGCGACGAGTGAGGCGACCGGGCTTGAGCGCGTGACCGTAGATACCTATCGCGCGCGACTAAACCTTCACGTTGCGCCCTTCATCGGCACGGAGAAGCTGTCGAAGATCACCGTTCCGGTCGTCCGGTCATTCGCTGACCGACTTCGAGAGGAAGGCCGCTCACCAGCGATGGTGAAGAAGGCACTCACCGCGCTCGGTGCGATACTGTCAGATGCGCAGGAGCGTGGCCTAGTCACACGGAATGCGGTCAAGGAAATGAGCCGTCGCCGGAATGGATCGGAGAAGCGCAGCAAGCGCCTCCTACAGCCCGGAGTCGATATCCCTCTACCCGAAGAGATTAAGGCGTTCCTCGCAGCACTGGATGGCAAATGGCGACCGGTGCTGCTGACCGCCGTTTTCACCGGCTTGCGCTCGTCGGAGCTTCGCGGGTTACGGTGGCAGGATGTGGACTTCGTGAAGGCAGAGATATCAGTCCGCCAGCGCACCGACCGCTACGGAGAGATCGGCGCGACTAAATCACATTCGAGCCAGCGCACCCTCCCCGTCCCACCGGTCGTGATGAATGCGCTGAAGGAGTGGAAGCTGGCTTGTCCGACCGGCGAACTAGTGTTCCCTAATGGGCAGGGAAATCCCGAGTCCCATTCGAATATCATCAATCGCGGCTTGACCCCCGCCATGAAGCGCGCCGGCCTGACGCTCGACACTGGCAAGAAGAACGACGATGGCGAGCCAATCATCGCCGCCCGTTACTCAGGGCTTCACGATCTGCGACACTTCTATGCGTCGTGGCTGATCAATCCGAAGGAGGCGGGCGGGCTGGGCCTCGACATGAAGACCGTGCAGGCGCGCATGGGGCACTCGTCAATCGTGGTTACGGCAGATGTCTATTCGCACCTGTTTCCGCGTAAGGATGACGGGAAGGAAATGGCTGACGCCGCAAGCGCCCTGATCAGCTAGGCGCAACATAGACGCAACATAGAGCCAAAATAATCAACAATTACAATGTCTAGAATGGGCCTTCTAAGCCGATGGTCGCAGGTTCGAATCCTGCCGGGATCGCCAGATTTCCTAACAGCCACCCGCCGCGTTTTTCAGCGACGGGCGCTCGCTGAAAACCGCTTGAGTTAAAGGCTCTGCCCAACCGCCGAGCCGATGACTGCGCCGCCAACGCCGCCTGCAATCGCACCGCCTGTGCCGGCTACCGAACTTCCGATTACGGCTCCACCGACGCCACCGACGGCGGCTCCACCGAGCGAACGCTGGCCGGTCGTGCAGCCGGTTACCATAAGCGCGGAAGCGACCAGGGCGGCCGTGGCAAATTGCTTCTTCATTTCATGACCTCGATAAAAATGGTTATGAAATGCAAAGGCGTAGCGTGACGGATGGTTCCTGATCACGCGCGCTGTTTCGTGACGAAAAAAGCTTCATAAGGTGACGCCAGACTGCGCGCTGCCGGTATCAGCGCTGAAGGGGCTGCTTCGCCAACGTGCGAAGCTCCGCCTCGTCCTCGATGCCGGCGAGATAGTAGCCAAGGATGCGGGAGGCGCGCGCCTCCCGGTCCGTCTGACTTTCGTCGTTCCGCGATGTTGCCTGAAAGACCCTCGACAACAGGGCAAGCTGCGCCGGTTTAATGATTCCGGCTTCCTCTGCCTTTTGATAAAGCGGCACGGCCCCTCTCCAAGATTACCTTGAGGCAAGATTAGCGGAAATCCGTACAATCGCAACAAGATCAGCGGCTTGGCCGAAAGAACGGTTAACTCTGGCGATAGTCGACCACCTCCGCAGCGAGCGCGCGCGTGATGCGCGACTTGCGCGCCAGCGCCAACCGGTCGAGTTCGGCGACCAGCAAACCTGCCGCCTCCAGCGAACGCTCCATTCGCTTGACGACGTATTGCACCACGGACGGCTCGACTTCGACCTGCCGGTCGGCGAACAGCTTGGTCAACACGCCTTCGAGAAGCATGTCGTCGGGCGCGCCGATCTCGACGACCGAAGCAGCCTTAAGGCGCGAGGCGAGGTCGGGAAGCGTGATCGGCCATGAGGCCGGAGCGGTGCTCGCGGTCATCAAGAGATGCGTGCCCGATGACCGGACCGCGTTGATCAGATGGAACAGGCCGGTCTCGTCGATCGTGCCGACGTCCACGTCATCGATCAGTACCGGGCCGCCCTCGGCCAGATCCAGCGCGGCAGCGGCCAGATGTCCGGGCCTTGGTGAAACCGCACCCGTCATGTCCTGCCATGCGTGCGCCAGATGCGTCTTTCCCGAACCGGCCGGGCCGACGAGCACGACAACGGCCGCCGGCCAGTCCGGATAATGATCGATCAGGTGAAGAGCCGGCGCGATCGACACGGAGGGCACGATGTCGTCGCGGCTCGTCGCCGCGCGATGCGCCAGATCGAACGGCAATTGCTGCGGACTCTTCATCGTCGCGCTCACGCAGGATCGTTTCGCTTGCGCACGCCGTGATAAAGCGGCGAAGCCTCGTAGCGCTCGATCGCAAAACGCACCAGAACGGCCACTGCTGCCGCAGCGGGCACGGCGACGAGCAACCCCACGAAGCCGAAGAGATAGCCGAAGGCGAACAGCGCGAACATCAGCCACACCGGGTGCAGACCCACGCTCTTGCCCACCAGATTGGGCTGGAGAATGTTGCCTTCGATGAACTGCCCGCCGAAGAAGATCGCCGCGACGAGCGCAATCATCTGCCATTCCGGCCAGAACTGGACCAGCGCGACGCCGAGCGAAAGCACGAGACCGGTCAGCGACCCGACATAGGGGATGAACGAGATCAGCCCGGCGAACATGCCGATGAGCAGACCGAAATTCAGCCCGGCAAGCGTCAGTCCGATGGCATACATGGTGCCTAAAATGAGGCAGAGCGCGCCCTGCCCGCGCACAAAGCCGGCAACCGAATGATCGATCTCGCGCGCCAGCCGGCGAACGGTACGAACATTATCGCGAGGGATCAACTGATCGACGCGCGCGACCATCCGGTCCCAATCGACGAGCATGTAGAAGGCAACGACCGGGGTGACGACGAGAAGCCCTACGATATCGACCAGCGCACGGCCGCCGCTCCAGAGCGAGCCGAGCAGGCCAGTGACGATACCCGCGCCGCCTGAAAATATCGAATTGATGCCTTCTTCAAGTCCCTGCGGCTCGATGCCGACGCGCGAAGAAAGCCATTCGATATCGAACGAGGTGGCGAGGCTGCGCAGCCGCGCGAAGTAATCCGGCACCGCAGCGATGAAATCGGCGAGCTGGTTCACCATGATCGGCGCGAATACGGCAAGTCCGACCGCAAGGATCAGCACGAACGCCACGAGGATAGTTACCGCTGCCCAAAGCCGCGAAAACCCGATCCGCTCCAGCCTGTCGGCCACCGGATCGAGAAAATAGGCGAGGATCATGCCGGCAAGGAACGGCAACAGAATCGAGGAAAAAACGAACAGGAACAGGACGAGGCCGGCGATGGCGATCACCCAGAACATGACCTGCCGACGCCAGGACATTCGTTGCGGCTCCATTACAGGCGGAACGGAAGGCGTAGGCGTTTTCATGGCGATCCGATCGGCTCCTGCGCAAAGCGACGACATAGGCACCGCGCCTTCGGCCGGTCAAGTGGGCGTGATGAGCAACGCGCCTTGCAGTCCGGCGCTGCTTCTGCCAAGAGCGGCACGATCTTGGATCGCATGGCGATCGACAGGGAGTAAAGATGATGAGCGACCAGAAGAACGGCCTCACCTATGCGCAGGCAGGCGTCGACATCGATGCCGGCAACGCGCTGGTCGAGAAGATCAAGCCGATGGTGCGCTCGACCCGCCGGCCGGGTGCCGACAGCGAGATCGGCGGTTTCGGCGGCCTGTTCGATCTCAAGGCGGCCGGTTTTACCGATCCGGTGCTTGTCGCGGCCAATGACGGCGTCGGAACCAAACTCAAGGTCGCGATCGATGCCGGCATTCATGACACGGTCGGCATCGACCTCGTCGCCATGTGCGTCAACGACCTCGTCGTCCAAGGCGCTGAGCCGCTCTTCTTCCTCGACTATTTCGCGACCGGCAAGCTCAATCCCGAGCAGGGCGCGGATATCGTTTCGGGCATCGCCGACGGTTGCCGACAGGCCGGTTGCGCGCTGATCGGCGGTGAAACCGCCGAAATGCCGGGCATGTACCGCGACGGCGACTACGACCTCGCAGGCTTCGCGGTCGGCGCAGCAGAGCGCGGACAACTTCTGCCCACTGACGATATGGTCGAAGGCGACGTCATCCTCGGCCTCGCCTCGTCGGGCGTTCATTCCAACGGGTATTCGCTGGTCCGTCGTATCGTCGAGCTTTCCGGTCTCGACTGGTCGGCCAAGGCTCCGTTCGATGAAAGCCGCACGCTCGGGGCGGCGCTGCTCGAACCGACGCGCATTTATGTAAAGCCGCTTCTGGCCGCAATCCGCTCGACCCACGGCATCAAGGCGCTTGCGCACATCACCGGCGGCGGATTCCCCGAAAATATTCCGCGCGTGTTGCCGAAGGACCTGGCGGCTGAGCTCGATCTCGACGCGATCGAGGTGCCACCCGTATTTTCGTGGCTGGCAAAGACCGGCGGTGTCTCGGCCATCGAGATGAAGCGCACCTTCAATTGCGGCGTCGGCATGATCCTCGTCGTCGCCTCGGGTCAGGCCGCGCAGGTCGCGGCGGTGCTGCAAAAAGAAGGCGAGCGCGTCATGACCATCGGTCGCATCGCCGCGCGTCGCGAGACCGGCGTTGTTTATCGCGGACATCTCGGCCTATGAGCGGGGTGGCGAAAAAGCGTGTCGTCGTCCTGATTTCCGGGCGCGGTTCGAATATGTCCGCGCTGATCGAAGCGGCAAAGCATGCCGATTTCCCTGCGAAGATCGTCGGCGTGATTTCCAACAAGGCCGACGCGCACGGTCTGGCGATTGCGGCAACGCACGATATCGAGGCGAAGGCGATCACGCGGGCCGATCATCCGACGAAGGAAAAGCTCGACGCCGCGCTCGACGCGGAACTGAAGCGCCTTAAAGCCGACATCGTGTGTCTTGCCGGCTATATGCGGCTCCTGACCCCTGAGTTCACACAAAACTGGGCCGGACGCATCATCAACATCCATCCCTCGCTCCTGCCGCTTTTCCCCGGTCTCGACACACACGCCCGCGCGCTTGCGGCGGGCATGCGCCTGCACGGTTGCACCGTTCATTTCGTTACAGCCGAAATGGATGCCGGCCCGATCATCGCGCAGGCCGCAATACCCGTCATGCCGGGCGACGATGCGGATTCGCTGTCGTCGCGCGTGCTCAAGGCCGAGCATCAGCTTTACCCGATGGCACTGCAGCTTGTCGCAGAAGGTCGCGCACGCATGGAAGACGGACGCGCGGTGCTGACGAATGTGACGGCGTCCGGCAGTCTGTTGTCGCCGATGCCGGCGCGCGAGGGGCTGGACATGGAAAACCTCGCCCGGCTGACGCCTTGATCGCTTGCCGAACGATGCACACGTGGTAGGATTATTTCCTACCACGGAGATTTCAAATGGCGACAGTCGAGAAAGTCAGCATTTCACTATCGTCCGAACTTGCATCGAGCGTACGTAACGCGGTCGAAAGCGGCCGTTATGGTTCTGCCAGCGAAGTGGTGCGCGAAGCACTGCGCGAATGGAAGCAGCGCGAGCCGCTGCGTCGGCAGGAAGTCGAGCGTTTGCGAACGGCATGGCAGGAGGGCATCGAAAGCGGTGCCTCGCAACCTCTCGACCTCGATACCATCAAACGTCAGGCAAAGGCCCGATTGGACAATAGCGGCCGTTGATGCGGATCATCCGCACTCCCGCCGCCGAAGCGGATCTCATCAATATCTGGCTTTATATCGCAGCCGATAGTCAAAAGGCGGCGGACCGGCTGCTTGACGCCATCGGCGATCGGATCACGCCGCTAAAGGATCACCCCTTTTTGGGTGTGGCGCGTCCGGACATTGCGCCCGACGCGCGACTGCTGCCCGTTGAAAACTACGTAATTCTTTATCGCGTGTTGCCCGACGCCGTCGAAATCGTGCGCATCGTCCATGGCGCGCGCGATGCCAGCGTACTATTTTAAGGCTCTGATCCACACTTTCGTGTCGTGAAACGCCGCGCCGCCATAAGGTGCGGCAGGATCTGCACCGACAAGGACGTTGATCCCCTCGCCGCGCTCATGCGCGCCGTTCGGCCAGATGCCCTCGGCGATGACGACACCGCGCTTCATACCGTCGAACAGTTTGACATGCAGCACGACCGCGCCACGCATGTTGCCGATTTCCACCCTGTCGCCGGAGCCGAGGCCAAGCCCGGCGGCATCTTCAGGGTGCAGCAGAAGTTCGGGCCGCCCTTCGCGCTTTTTCGAGCTCGGCATTTCGGTGAAGGACGAATTGAGGAACGAGCGCGCTGGAGACGTCGCTAGCCGGAACGGATGTTCCAGGTCGGCGCTTTCGATCAGTTCGACGTGATCCGGGAAGACTGGCAATTCGGCGTAGCGTCCCATCAGACCGACTGATTTCGGCGGCTTGGCCGGCGCGACGGTGCCCGTCCAGTCAGGCTTGAAGCGGAACTTGCCATCCTTGTGGCCGAACCCGTTCAGAAAATGCGCGGTCTCGAAATCCGGTTGCATGTCAGTCCAGCGCTCTTCGGCAAAGCTTTCGAACGTGCCGAGGCCGCGTTTTTCCAGCATCTTGTCGATATGCTGCTGCTCGGTGAGCCCGAAACCGGGCATATCCGCGACGCCCAGACGCTTGGCCAGTTCCTCGATGACGAAATGATTGGTCTTCGGCCCTTCGGGGGCGTCGACGACCTTCGGCCCGAGCACGATGTGCTGCTGGCCGCCGCCGCGATAGATATCGTCGTGCTCGAGGAACATCGTAGCGGGAATGACCACGTCCGCGAGCATGGCCGTATCCGTCATGAAATGCTCGTGGACGGCGGTGAAAAGATCGTCGCGCAGAAAACCCTCCTTCACCAGACGCTGCTCCGGCGCGACGTTGGCCGGATTCGTATTCTGGATCAGCATGGCCGCGACCTTTGGTCCGCCGTTCAGCGCCGCCGGATCGTTCGTCAGGATCGCGCCGATGCGCGACTGGTCGAGATGGCGAATTTTCGGATCGAGGAAGCGACGGCCTTCGAGTTCCGTCTTGTCGAGCTTGAAGATATCGGAATTGGAGTGAAACGCGCCTCCGCCTTCATATTGCCAGGCGCCCGTAACGGACGCGATGGACAAAGCTGCGTGCATGTTAGCCGCGCCGTTGCGCGAACGGGTGAAGCCATAACCAAGGCGGAAGAACGTACGCTTCGTTTCGCCGACGAGCTGAGCGAAGGCTTCGATCTCGGCAACCGTCAGGCCCGTGATCGCGGCTGCCCATTCAGGCGTCTTCGTCGCCAGATGCGCTTCCAGTCCCTTCGGATCATCGGTGTATTTTTCAAGATAGGCGCGGTCGGCGAGGCCCTCGCGGAAAAGAATATGCATCACCGCGCAGGCGAGCGCTCCGTCCGTTCCCGGCTTCAGGATTAGCGCCAGATCGGCCTGCTTCATCGTGGCGTTGTCGTAAACGTCAATGACGACGATCTTCGCGCCGCGTTCCTTGCGCGCCTTGATCGCGTGGGTCATCACATTGACCTGCGTGACGACCGCGTTCGTGCCCCAGATGACGACGCAATCCGATTTCGCCATCTCGCGCGGATCGGGACCGCTCAGCGCGCCCGTACCCATGACAAAACCGGTCCAGGCGAGATTGGTGCAGATCGTGTCGAAGAAACCGGAATATTTCTTCGCATGACGCAGGCGATGGATGCCGTCGCGCTGCACAAGGCCCATCGTTCCGGCATAATAATACGGCCAGATACTTTCAGAGCCGTGCGCCGCCTCGGCGGCCTCGAATTTTTCGGCGATCAGGTCGAGCGCCGCATCCCAGCTTGCTTCCTTCCATATGCCCTCGCCCTTCGCCCCGGCGCGAACAAGCGGCTTCATCAAGCGATCGGGATGGTAAAGGCGCTCGGCGTAGCGCGCGACCTTGGCGCAGATGACGCCATCCGTATAGGTGTTTGCCTTCGCGCCGTGGAGCCGTCCGACGCGCCCCTCCGTCACCTCCACGTCGAGCGCGCAGGTGGACGGGCAATCGTGCGGGCAGGCAGAATGGCCGATGCGGATATTGGCGTGCTGGTTCATTGGGCCACGCTAGCGGAATTCGCCTTCGGCGTGTAGACCGCCCAGACGAAATCGACCGGGCCAGCGCCGTGAACTATCGCCATATCTATCATGCCGGAAACTTCGCCGATGTCGTCAAGCACATCGTGCTTGCGCGCTGCATCGAATATATGAAGCGCAAGCCCGGTGCGTTCCGCGTCATCGACACCCATGCCGGGATCGGCGTCTACGATCTGTCCACCGCCGAGGCACAGAAGACAGGCGAATGGCAAAACGGCATCGGAAAGCTCCGCGAGGCCGCACTTCCGCCCGAGGTGTCGGCCCTGATCGCGCCGTATCTGGAAGCGGTGCGCGCGGCAAACCCCAAGGGTGGCCTGAATTATTATCCTGGTTCGCCCGCGATCGCGCGGCATCTTTTGCGCCCGCAGGATCGGCTGACGGCAATCGAACTGCACCCGGCCGACGCGAAGGTGCTGAAGGATCGCTTCACCGGCGACTACCAGACACGTATCATCGAACTCGACGGCTGGCTCGCGCTCGGCGCGCATCTGCCGCCCAAGGAAAAGCGCGGCCTCGTCATCGTCGATCCCCCCTTCGAGAAGGAAGGCGAATTCGACCGGCTGGTCGACGGTCTGGCCAAAGCGCATAAACGCTGGCCGGGTGGCACCTATCTTCTATGGTATCCGATCAAGAACCGGCGCGCTGTCGCCGCCTTTCGCGACGCCATGCGGCAGGCCGGCATTCCCAAGGTGCTCGACGTCGTCTTTTCCATCCGTCCCTCGGCCGGGGCCGAGCGCTTCGACGGCACGGGCATGATCGTCGTCAACCCGCCCTACCCGCTCGAAGCCGAAATGAACGAGATTCTACCGGTCCTGACCCGTCTCATCGGAGAATCGCCGCAAGCCTCGTTCGGTCTGGAATGGCTCGCGGGTGAACATATACCATCTTGATCGGTCCATCTTGACCGGAACGCGTCGGTGACAGACATTGCCGACTCGATGATCACGTGCGGGGACTCCAAAATGGCCAATCTCATCCGTCGCGCCGGCGCAGCGATATTCACGGCGGCGGCCCTTCTTGCCGGAGCACTCACGTATCAGGCATCGGCTGCCGACATGGTACGCGGCGTCTACGCGGCCGATCCGGGCGTCTGTGCCAACACGCGGGTTCTCGGCACGATCAGCTCGAAATTCGGCTATCAGGTCCGCCATGTCCCGAACCTGCCGCAGGTCGGCATCGCCGAATTCATGAATATCCGCGAAAACCGCTTTCAGCCTTCGCAGCCGGACTGGCCGATCGAGCGCCGCTATTGTCAGGCGAGTGTTTCCCTGACCGATGGTTATACGCGCGACGTCTGGTATCTGATCGAGCATCCGATGGGCTTTGCCGGCATCGGCAGCAATGTCGAATTCTGCGTCAATGGCTTCGATCGCTGGAAGGTATATGGCGGCAATTGCCGCGTCCTGCGCTGATCGGCCATTGCGTTTCGAAGCTGCCGCACTCGTCGCCGCGCTTCTGGCGCTAACCGCTTGCGGCGATGAATCGCGAAACGACGACAAGCCGTTCGATTTCTACGTTCTTTCGCTGTCCTGGTCGCCGAGCTATTGCGCGGCCGAGGGCGCGCGCGCCGATCCGCAGCAATGCGACCGCGATATGGGTTTCGTCGCCCATGGTCTGTGGCCGCAATTCGAGAGCGGCTGGCCGGAATATTGTGACGACGACGCGCCCCGGCCATCACGCCGACAGGTCGACAATATTGACGACGTCATTCCTTCGGACGGTTTGATCCGTCATCAATGGCGCAAGCACGGCACATGCACCGGTCTAACCATAGACGGCTATTTCGATGCGACGCGCGCGGCCTTCGAAGCCGTATCCATCCCTCGCCTGTCGCAGGAGCGCATGTCCGCCGCCGAAGTCCGCAGCGCGTTTCTCGGTGCCAATCGCGATCTGCCGGACGACGGCATTGCGGTCACCTGCTCGGACGGCCTCTTGCGGGAAGTAAGGCTGTGCATGACAACGGACTTCGCGTTTCGCGCCTGCCCGGAAGTCGCCGCGCGCTCCTGCCGACAGTCAGGACTTCGAATTCCGCCGATGTGAACTCATTGCGATTGCCGCTTTGCGATTGCTCGCTTAGCTTGCCCGTAACGATCCATCCGGAGGACCCGATGCCGAGACTGCTTTATTCGCCTTCTTCCCCCTACAGCGCAAAGGTTCGGATGGCGGCCATCCATACCGGCTATTCGATCACCGCCCAGACAGTCGACACGAACGCAGATCCGGACGATCTCATCTCCGCTAATCCGCTCGGCAAAATTCCCTGTCTTGTGACCGATGACGGACAAGGGATTTTCGACAGCCGTGTGATCATGCAGCATATCGGCCGCGAGACCGGCAACACCCTCTATCCGCGCAATGCAGCCAAGCGGCTGGAAGCCGAGCGCCTCGAAGCGCTGGCCGACGGCATTTGCGATTGCCTTCTCGCCCATGTCTACGAGCGACGTTTCCGGCCGGAGGAAAAAATCCATCTGCCCTGGCTCGAACGGCAGTGGTCGAAGGCGATCCGTGCGCTCGACGAATTAAATGAGAACCCACCGAAACTGACGAAGAAGACGACTGGCGGTCACATCGCCCTGCGCGCCGCACTTGGTTATCTGGCGCTGCGCTTCGATGGACAATGGGAGCGAGGCCGCTCGAAGCTGACACGCTGGGCGAAGCGTTTCGACGAACGCTTTCCCGACCTTGTCGAGGCACTCCCGAAATAGCGCGCAAAGAAAAAGGCCGGCGAAATCGCCGGCCTTTTCCGTTCGATCCAGAAGACTGGATTAGAACTTCACACCAAGACCAACCGTAACGCGGTGGTTGTTGGAGTCGGCGTCGAACGGGGTCACGCCCGGCAGGTCGTAGGTCTCGCTGCCGTAGTCCGTGTAACGGTATTCGGCACGCGCGAAGACCTGGTCGGTCAGGCGAGCATCGACACCGGCGCCGACCGTGTAGCCGAGAGCGACGTTGGTGTCGCGCTCGGAGTAGCCCGGGCCGTCGACGGAAATGCGCTGACGCTCAGCGGCCAGACCAGCCGTACCGTAGACGAGGATGTCTTCGGTGACGGTGACGCCGAGGCGACCGCGGACCGAGCCGTCAACCGTGGTGCGCGACGTACCGGTGAAACCAGCGCCGAGATCGGTCGAACCTTCGAGGTCGGAGTAGTTGACGTCAACTTCCGCACCATAGACGAGCGAGCCGTTCTGGACCTGGTAACCACCGAAGGCACCGCCCATCCAGCCGTCCGTGTCGACCGCGCCAACGCCCGGCAGATCAGGATCGGTTTCACCTTCGAAGCCGTAACCGACGCTGAGACCAGCATACGGACCCGACCAGGTGTTGACCGGTGCGATTTCCATCGGAGCAGCCGGTGCCGGCGGCTCCTGGTAAACGACGTCGGCAGCGAAAGCCGGAGCCGAGATGACGGCAACGCCGAGAGCGAGAGCGGCGGGACGATAGAAATTCTTCATTTTGTTACTCCTTAGCGGCGAGAACCCAAACTCGGTTCCCGACTTCAATGACAAGCGCTGAACCTTTACGGGAGGCAATTGGTTCCGGCGCCGGACCGAGGCGAACATCGTGTCGAAATGCGGCTGAACCCCATCTGAAAAGGGGTCATTCCCCGGCTGAAAAAAGGCAGGAATATGACGTTGCATTCATGCCACAGGCACGAAGGCGACGTTGTTAAGGTATTGTTTATCATACATTTTCAAAAACGGAAAATAATAATAAAATGGCACGGATTATGCCGCCAGCCATACCCCGTTCAAAGCCGGGAAAACATAGAGACGGCCCTTCAGTCCAGAGGGCAAGACGACTATATCGGATGCATCTGGAAACGACTTCGCGATCGAATGATGCAAAAATACAACAGGGTCGCTCTCGTGACCGGCGGCGCAAAGCGCATTGGCAGGGCCATCGTTGAAAACCTGTCCGAGAATGGCTTTGCCGTCGCTATTCATTGCAACGGTTCGCGCGTCGAAGCCGACGCTCTTGCTAGCGACCTCGCGCGTTCGGGACGCGGCGTGGCAGTGGTCCAGGCCGATCTGACTGAGCGCGCGGCGCTTTCAGGCGTGATCGAGGATGCCACCCGGCAACTCGGCCCGGTAAATCTGCTCGTGAACAATGCGTCCGTATTCGAGGACGATGGGGCAAGTGATTTCGGATGGGAGGTGTGGGACAGGCATTTCGCCGTTCATGTCGAGGCACCTGCGTTTCTTGCAAGAACGTTTGCCACACAGCTTCCGGCGGGCGAGGAAGGGCTTATTGTCAACTTGATCGACCAGCGCGTCTGGGCGCTGACACCACGCTTTTTTTCCTACACGCTATCGAAATCCGCGCTTTGGACGGCCACTCAAACGCTGGCGCAGGCGCTCGGTCCGCGCATTCGCGTCAACGCCATCGGCCCCGGTCCGACCTTGCCGAATTCGCGACAGGACAATCATGACTTCCAGAATCAGATCGACGCGCTGATCCTGAAACGCGGACCTGATCTTGCCGATTTCGGCGCGACCATCCGTTGGCTGTGGGACATGAAATCGGTCACCGGCCAAATGATCGCGCTCGATGGCGGCCAGCATCTGGCCTGGGAAACGCCGGACGTTTCGGGAGTTGCCGAGTGAAACCGCCCACACCCGAAAAAGGCACGACGGCCCTGAAGCGCGCCGAGCGATCGCGCGATGACGTTGCCGGCTACATGCCGAACGGTGACGACGACGATAGTGAAAGCGACGAGATCGAGGCCGAGCCACTGCCCGCGAGCACCGATCTCGGCATTTCCTGGGAGAGCGACCGGGGCGACGCGGAAGGCAAGATCGGCATCGAGGTCATCCAGACGCTCGTCAAGCGACTGCCGAATGCGCCCGGCGTCTACCGGATGATCAACAACGCCGGCGACGTGCTTTACGTCGGCAAGGCACGCAGCCTCAAGAAGCGCGTGACGAATTACGCGCAAGGGCGCGGCCACACCAACCGGATCGGCCGGATGGTACGCGAGACGGCGCATATGGAATTTGTCGTCACCCGCACGGAGATCGAGGCGCTTCTTCTCGAAGCGAACCTGATCAAGCGCCTGCGGCCGCGCTTCAACGTCCTGATGCGGGACGACAAGTCGTTTCCCTATATCCTTTTGACGCGCGATCACCCCTCGCCCGGCATCTTCAAGCATCGCGGTGCGCGCTCGCGAAAGGGCGATTATTTCGGCCCCTTCGCCTCGGCCGGCGCGGTGGGCCGCACGATCAATTCATTGCAACGGGCGTTTCTTTTGCGCACCTGCACCGATTCGGTGTTCGAGACGCGGACGCGCCCGTGCCTTCTCTACCAGATCAAGCGGTGCTCCGGCCCCTGTACCGACGAAGTCTCCAAGGACGACTACGAGGAACTGGTGAGCGAAGCCAAGGCGTTCCTCTCGGGCAAATCGTCGAAGATCGTCTCCGAAATCTCGTCCGCCATGCAGGCCGCATCCGCAGACCTCGATTTCGAGCGTGCCGCGATCTATCGCGACCGCCTTTCAGCGCTGAGTCACGTACAAAGCCATCAGGGCATCAACACGCAGTCGACGGAAGAAGCCGATGTCTTCGCCATCCATCAGGAAGGTGGACAGAACTGCATCGAGGTGTTTTTCTTCCGGACCGGCCAGAACTGGGGCAACCGCGCCTATTTTCCGAAGGCTGATCCGTCCATCGAGGCGGCGGAAGTTCTGGGCGCATTTCTCGCGCAGTTCTATGACGACAAGCCCGTTCCGCGCACGATCCTGTTGTCGCAGCCCGTCGAGGAGCAGGAATTGCTGGCGCAGGCGCTGGCCACGCGCGCAGGCCGCAAGGTCACTGTCATGGTGCCGCAGCGCGGAGAGAAAAAAGACCTGACCGACCACGCGCTTCAAAATGCGCGGCAGACGCTCGGGCGACGGCTCGCCGAAACCTCGTCGCAGGCGCGGCTTCTGGCGGGGTTGGCTGAGACGTTCGGGTTGGAGCGAACGCCGCGCCGCATCGAGGTATTCGACAATTCACACATCATGGGCACCAACGCCGTTGGCGCGATGATCGTGGCGGGGCCAGAAGGCTTCATGAAAAACCAGTACCGCAAGTTCAACATCCGCTCGACCGAGATCACGCCGGGCGACGATTTCGGCATGATGCGCGAGGTCATGGAGCGGCGCTTCTCGCGGCTCGTCAAGGAACATGGCGTGCCCGACCGCTCGCAGGAACCAGCCGACAATGATGACTTCCCCGCCTGGCCGGACCTGCTTTTGATCGATGGCGGGCAAGGCCAGCTATCGGCTGTACGCAAGATCCTGATCGATCTCGGGCTGGAAAATACCGTCCAGACCATCGGCGTTGCCAAGGGCGTCGACCGCGACGCCGGTCGCGAGCGCTTCTTCATTCCAGGCCGCGAGCCGTTTTCGCTGCCGATGCGCGACCCGGTTCTGTATTTCGTGCAGCGCATGCGCGACGAGGCGCATCGCTTCGCCATCGGCTCGCACCGCGCGCGGCGCAAGAAGGAGATGGTGAAGAACCCGCTGGACGAGATCGCAGGCATCGGGCCGGGACGCAAACGTGCCCTGCTTCATCATTTCGGAACCGCCAAGGCCGTCAGCCGCGCGGGTATCGAAGACCTGATGTCGGTATCGGGCATCTCTGCGGCGGTTGCCAAAACCGTATATGACCATTTTCATGAGAAGGGCTGACGGTTAAACTGCCCCGGTGCCGCCTCAGGGCGCTTGACTTGACGTGCCACTAACGCGAGTTTCCGCCCGGCCACACGGCCTTGTTCGCAACACCAATATCTTTCAGGATTTCATGTCGAGCCGCGCCTTCAACGTCCCGAACCTTCTCACTTACGGGCGTATTCTGGCGGTCCCGCTGATCGTGCTGTGCTTCTTTCTGGAAGGACGGCTTCAATCGAGCGATTTCGCGCGCTGGTCGGCGCTGACGATCTTCATCGTGGCCAGCATCACAGATTTTCTCGACGGTTATCTCGCGCGAATCTGGAAGCAGACATCGAATATCGGGCGTGTGCTCGATCCGATTGCCGACAAACTGCTCGTCGCCTCCATCCTGCTTCTGCTTGCCGCCGACGGCACGATCGCTGGGTGGACGCTTTGGGCGGCTATCATCATTCTGTGCCGCGAAATTCTCGTGTCGGGCCTGCGCGAATATCTTGCCGGGCTGAAAGTATCCGTCCCCGTTACGCAGCTTGCCAAGTGGAAGACCACGATCCAGCTCGTCGCCATCGGCTTTCTGCTCGCCGGCCCCGCGGGCGACAAGATCCTGCCCTATACGACCGAAATGGGCATCACGCTCCTGTGGATCGCGGCCGTCCTAACGCTCTACACCGGCTATGACTATTTCCGCGCGGGCGTGAAGCATTTCGAGGACTGAGATGAAACTCATTTACTTCGCCTGGGTGCGCGAACGCATCGGCACCGCCGAGGAAGAGATCGACCTGCCGGACGATGTAAACACAGCCGGTGACCTGCTCGCCTTCCTGCGCGCGCGCGGCGATGGCTACGCCGAAGCCTTGCGCGACCCGAAAGTGATCCGCGTTGCGATCAATCAGGAGCATGTCGATCATCGCGAGCCGATCGCAGGCGCGCGCGAAATCGCTCTGTTCCCGCCGATGACCGGCGGCTGACGCCATGCCCTGCGCGATCCGCATCGTGGTGCAGGCCGAGCCGTTCGACACGGCAGGCGAAATCGCCGCGATCAAGGCGCACGACGCGGATGTCGGTGCGGTCGTCACCTTTTCGGGCATCTGCCGCGATGAAAGCGGGCGTCTCGAAGCGCTCGAACTCGAACATTATCCCGGCATGGCCGAGGCCGAAATCGCGCGCATCGCTAAGGAAGCCGCCACGCGCTGGCCGGTTGACGCGCTGAGCGTCATCCACCGTCATGGAAAGATCGCGCCGGGCGACGACATCGTGCTCGTCATCGCCGCGTCGCGCCATCGGGAGGCCGCCTTCGACGCCGCGTCTTTTCTGATGGATTTCCTCAAAACCAACGCGCCGTTCTGGAAAAAGGAGCATCTGGTGGGCGGCGCGACAGGCGAATGGGTCGACGCGCGCGAGGCCGACGACGAGGCGCGCGCGCGCTGGAGCAAATAAAAAGCCGCGACAGGTGCCGCGGCTTTTCATAGTCATTTCAGACCGTTCGGCGCGTCAGCGCCCAAACAGATTCAGCCGACGATTTCGGTGTCGGAGAACCAGTACTTGATTTCCTGGGCTGCGGTTTCCGGCGCATCCGAGCCGTGAACCGAGTTTTCGCCGATCGACAGAGCGTGCGTCTTGCGGATCGTGCCTTCGTCGGCGTTGGCCGGGTTCGTCGCGCCCATGATCTCGCGGTTTTTCAGGATGGCGTTCTCGCCTTCCAGAACCTGAACGACCGTCGGGCCGGACGTCATGCCGTCGACGAGTTCACCGAAGAACGGACGATCCTTGTGGACCGCGTAGAAGCCTTCGGCCTCACGGCGGCTCATCCACACGCGACGCGACGCGACGACGCTGAGACCTGCGTCTTCCAGCATCTTGGTGATGGCGCCGGTCAGGTTGCGCTTCGTCGCATCCGGCTTGATCATGGAAAAGGTGCGTTCAATCGCCATGTTTCGTCTTCCTAAGGATATTTGGGGAACTCGATGTGGGCGCGTCTATAGCGGCCCGGCCTGCTCCTGTGAAGAGGCGTCGGCTTGCGCCATCGAGACCTTTCGTCCCAGCCCGTCGTGGAGATCGAGGCAACGTTCGAACCATTCATGAACCGGGTCTTCGCGTGTGAGGAACGCGAATGGCGACGTGATCCGCACCCACTGGAACGCGCTTGCGACGATGTAATCGCAAAAAAGCGGTGTCTGCCCGCCGATGAAGGGTTGATAGGACAAGGTGCTACGCAACGGCTCAAGACTTTTCGAAAATCCGTCGAGCCCGGCGTCGCGACCGACCGGAATATCCTCCAGCTTTTTGCCGAACCGCGCTTCACGCGATTTTCGAAAAAACGTCTGATCTTCGGGCGCAAGAACATCATAGATGTCCATCAGTGCGGCCGCGCCGAGATATCCATGCACGACTGTCTGCGACCAGCGCTCGACGAACCGTGCCATCGCCTCGCCCCCTGCCCCGGCGAACAGCGTCGGACGGTCAGGATAAGCCTTGTCCAGATAGAGCGCGATCTGGAAGGAATCGCCGACGGTTTCCGCACCGTCGCGGATGACCGGAACGGTCCCGTGACGCCCGCCTTCCACGCCGGCGACTGCGGTGAACGGCGTCGGCACGCTTTGAAAATCCAGCCCTTTATGGGCAAGCGCGAACGCGACCTTCCAGCAATGCGGGCTAAAAGGGCGGGATGGGTCTTCGCCAACCAAGTCGTAAAGAAGTATCGTCATGAAATAGCCCCTTGTCGGCTGCTGCGCCCGCTTTCGCCGATAGTGCCCACAGTGTATTGGGTCATTCCAGTTCTATCTTTTCGTTCGGAGCCATGAAGCAGCATTTTTCCATGTTCGCGGCCTATAACGCATGGGCCAACGCGTTGATTTACGACGCAGCCGCAGATGTCGGTGACGAGGCGCTCTGGCGCGATGTCGGCCTCGCCTTTTTCTCGCTCGGCGGCACGCTGAACCATATTCTCGTCGCCGACCGGATCTGGCTGAAGCGCTTTACCGGGCAAGGCGACGCACCCGCCGCGCTCGACACCATCCTGTTTGGCGAAATCGGTCGCCTGCGCGAGGCGCGCGCGGCCGAGGACCAGCGGATCGCAGACTACATCGCTGAGCTTACTTCCGAGGATTTGCGCGGGCGGTTTTCCTATCTGACCGTCACAGACATGCGCACGATCTCGCAACGGCTCGCCCCGTCACTGGCGCATTTCTTCAATCACCAGACCCATCATCGCGGACACGCGCATGCGGCGCTGACGCGTCTTGGCGGAAAAGCCCCCGCGCTCGACCTCAGCGCCTTCCAGCGAACCGAAGCGGGGCGCGCCTTCGCATAGTGCGGCTCTTGCGTGCGCTGCGCCAAAGGTTCAAACAGCCATCACCATGCTTATTCTCGACGATATCTCGCTACGCATCGCCGGTCGGCTCCTGATCGACCACGCCTCGCTCACCCTGCCTGCTGGCTCAAAAGCTGGCATCGTGGGGCGAAACGGCACCGGCAAGACGACGCTGTTCAAGGCGATCTGCGGCGACATGCCGACCGAAAGCGGCAAGATCAGCATGCCGAAGAGCACGCGCATCGGACAGGTCGCGCAGGAAGCGCCGGGCACCGAGGAGCCGCTGATCGACATCGTGCTCAAGGCCGATACCGAGCGCGCCGCGCTGCTGGCTGAGGCTGAGACCGCGCATGACGCTCACCGCATCGCTGAAATCCAGACGCGGCTTTCCGACATCGACGCGCATTCGGCCGAAGCGCGCGCGGCGACGATCCTCGCCGGTCTCGGCTTCGACGAGGATGCGCAAAAGCGTCCCGCCTCATCCTTTTCGGGCGGCTGGCGCATGCGCGTGGCGCTGGCGGCGGTGCTTTTTGCCGAGCCTGACCTTCTGCTTCTCGACGAGCCGACCAACTATCTCGATCTCGAAGGCACGCTCTGGCTCGAAAACTATCTGTCGCGCTATCCGCACACGGTCCTTCTCATCAGCCACGACCGCGATCTTCTCAATCGCGCGGTCTCATCGATCGTGCATCTCGAAAACAAGAAGCTGACGCTTTGGCGCGGCGGTTACGACCAGTTCGCGCGACAATATGCCGAGCAGGCCGAGCTTCAGGAAAAATCACGCGTCAAGCAGGATGCGCACCGCAAGCACATGGAGGCGTTCGTCGAGCGCTTCCGCTATAAAGCCTCGAAGGCGCGGCAGGCGCAATCGCGGCTGAAGGCGCTGGAAAAGCTGAAGCCCATCGACAGCTTTGCAGGCGAAGCCGTACGCCCTTTCAAGTTTCCGGAGCCGGAAAAGACGGTTGCCTCGCCGATCATCGCGGTTTCGGGTGGCTCGGTCGGTTATCAGGCGGGCAAGCCGATCCTCAACCGCATGTCGCTCAGGATCGACGAGGACGACCGGATCGCGCTCCTGGGCGCAAACGGAAACGGCAAGTCGACCTTCGCCAAGTTGTTGTCGGGCCGGCTCAAGCTCGAAAGCGGGACGATGACCATCGCGCCGGGGCTGAAGGTCGCGATCTTCGCGCAGCACCAGCTCGACGATCTGCGCCCGGAAGAAAACGCCGTCGAGCATGTACGCCGCCTCATGCCGGAAGCCCCGGAGGCCAAGGTTCGTGCGCGTGTCGCGCAGATGGGGCTGGCGACCGAAAAGATGACGACGCCCGCCAAGGACCTTTCGGGCGGCGAGAAGGCGCGGCTTCTCATGGGCCTTGCGGCTTTCGAAGGCCCGAACCTCCTGATCCTCGACGAGCCGACCAACCATCTCGACATCGACAGCCGCGAAGCGCTGATCCACGCGCTCAACGATTATTCCGGCGCGGTCATGATCATCAGCCACGACCGACACCTGATCGAGGCGACGGCCGACCGTCTGTGGCTCGTCAAGGAGGGGCATGTCGGACCGTTCGATGGCGACATGGCGGATTATCGCCAGATCGTAACGGGCGGCGCATCGGAACGGCGCGAAAAGCGCGACACCGACAAGGCGTCGAAAGCCGACAAGCGTCGCGAGGCCGCGCAGCGACGTGCCGCGCTGGAGCCGCTCGCCAAGCAGATCAAGGCGACGGAAGGGCTGATGGATCGCACACGCAAGCGGATCGAGGCGCTCGACGCGGAACTGGCAAACCCCACGCTTTACGAGCGCGATGCTACCAAGGCTGCCAAACTTGCCAAGGAGCGCGCCGACCAGTCCGCCGCGCTCGACCGCCATGAGGAGACGTGGCTGAACCTGTCGAGTGAATATGAGGAGGGACTTGCGGCATGACAGTTCGGTGCGAGCGACAAGGCGCAATCACAATTATCACCATCGATCGTCCCGAACGGCGCAACGCCATCGATCCGGCGACCGCGCAGGCGCTGTTTGATGCCTTCACCACCTTCGATGCGGATGAGACACAAAGCGTTGCCGTTCTGACTGGCGAGGGTGGATCATTTTGTGCCGGCTTTGATCTGAAGACAGCCGCTGAAGGCGTCGATGAAGGCTGGTTCGCGGAACATGCGCTGGACGCCTCTTTCGACAGGGAAAACGACCGGCCTCGCAAGGGACCGATCGGCCCGACACGGCTCGATCTTTCCAAGCCAGTCATAGCTGCGATCAGTGGCGCGGCGGTCGCGGGCGGAATGGAACTGACCTTGTGGTGCGACCTGCGCATCATGGAACAGTCGGCTTATATGGGTGTTTATTGCCGGCGCTGGGGCGTGCCGCTGATCGATGGCGGGACGGTGCGCCTGCCTCGCATCGTCGGACACGGTCGGGCGATGGATTTGATCCTGACCGGCCGGCATGTCGACGCACAAGAATGTCTGTCCATCGGGCTTGCCACAAGGGTCTGTGCAGACGGCTTGGCACTGGAGACGGCAATCGCGATGGCGCAGGACCTGACGCGCTACCCGCAACGCTGCATGCGCGCCGATCGACGGTCAGCCATCGATCAGTGGTCACATTCTCTGCCCGTCGCACTCGCAGGCGAATGGAAAAGTGCCGAGACGTACAGTCAGGAAGGCATCGCCGGCGCGGCGCGCTTCAGTGACGGCAAGGGACGTAGCGGCGACTTCTCGGACATCTGAACGCGTCACCCCTGACAGCGCGAAAGCCGCTCGTCATTGTTGTCGATCCGGTCGATGAATTTCAGTTCGAGCGCATCTTGCGCCGGAACGAACCGGACACGTTCGGTTGCCGGCTCGGCCTCGGTACCCGAGCATTCGAGTGTCGCCAGCCAGCCTTCACCGTTGCGCTCGGGGGCCGTCATAGTGCAGGTGCGGTCACCCGTCGCCAGCCGCCCATCTGCGATCGTCGTCGTCCTGTCGTCGCCGGGCGCATTGCAAAAGGCGGCGCTTCTCGCCCAGCGGCCATAGATGTTGCTGACGTCCGGTTCGGTCTGCACGACAGGAGGCGCGGCTTCTGCGGTTCGAGCGATCGGTGAATCATCGCCGCAGGCCGAAAGAATCAGCGGGCAGGCGACAAACGCTAACGCGGACAAAACTTTTTTCATGCCGCTAAAACTCGCGGCTCAAGCCTTGCGTTCCCAGCGCCGCTCAGGCGTTTGCTGCCAATATGTCACGGTGTGGCTTTTCTGCCGCAGGTCTTTCCAGCTTGCCCGCGCACGCTGGAGCTGGTCGTCGTCATGTCCGTCAAACATGAACACCGCGCGCTCATACGATGACAGGTCGGGCGCTTCCGCGCCATCGACCATGAAGCGGATCTGCGCGCCATTTGCATTTTCCGCCGTCAGGGTAAGCAAGACCGGATTTTCCGAGGCATGCTCGGTTCCGTCGACCGCATGCGCCAGAAACGAATCTTCGCGATAGGTCCACAACGCCATGTCGAGCGCGTTGCGGCGTTCCTCGCTGCCGGTCTGGATCACTGCCTTCCACCCCCTTGCGACCGACTTTTCAAGGAGCGCGGGCAATGCCTCCTCGAGCGTCGATTCGGTCAGGTGATAGAACAGGACGTCGGTCAATTCGCCATCAACCCTCGTAGTGATCGCGAACAAGGCGATCGAGCAGGCGCACGCCGTAACCGGACGCCCAGGACTGGCTGATCTCGTTTGCGGGCGAGGCCATCGCCGTACCGGCGACATCGAGATGCGCCCAGGGCGTGTCCTTGACGAAGCGCTGAAGGAACTGAGCCGCCGTGATCGCGCCGGCATGGCGGCCGCCGATATTCTTCATGTCGGCGTTCTTGGAATCGATCAGCTTGTCGTAGTCCGGTCCCATCGGCATGCGCCAGACGCGTTCCCCCGTCGACTGGCCGGCCGTGAAGAGACGCCCGGCAAGCTCGTCATTGTTGGAGAAAAGGCCGGCATGCTGCTGACCGAGCGCGATGAGGATCGCGCCAGTAAGCGTTGCCAGATTGATCATGAAGCGCGGCTCGAACCGGTCATTGCAGTACCAGAGCGCGTCGGCCAGAACGAGACGGCCTTCCGCGTCGGTGTTCAAGACTTCGATCGTCTGGCCGGACATGGAGGTTACGATGTCGCCGGGGCGCTGCGCCTTGCCGTCGAGCATATTTTCCACCAAGCCGATGATGCCGACCACATTCACCTTCGCCTTGCGTGCGGCAAGTGCATGCATCAGGCCGGTCACGGCAGCCGCACCGCCCATGTCGCCCTTCATGTCTTCCATGCCGGCTGCGGGCTTGATCGAGATGCCGCCCGAATCGAAGACAACGCCCTTGCCGACGAAGGCGACCGGCTTGTCCTTGGCCTTGCCACCCTTCCACTGCATGACGACGAGGCGCGCGGGACGATCCGAGCCCTGCGCAACGCCCAAAAGCGCGCCCATGCCCAGCTTTTCCATTTCGCCGGCCTTCAGAACCTCGACCTCGACGCCGAGTTTTTCAAGTTCCTTCGCCTTGGCGGCGAACTCGACCGGGCCGAGAATGTTCGCCGGCTCGTTGACCAGATCGCGAGCGAGCATCACGCCGGCGGCAATCGCCTCGCGTTCGGCGAACGCTTTTTTCGCGGCTTGCGGGTCGGCGCAGGCGATGACGAAAGCCGTATCCTTTTCGGCGTCATCGCCATTGTCGTCCTTGCGCGTCTTGTATTTGTCGAACGTATAGGCCCGAAGCAGAATGCCCATCGCGACCCCGGCCGCGTCCTGCGCGGAGATGTCAACGCCATCGAGATCGAGCACCACGGTCACGCGCCTTGCCTTGCGTGCGGCCGCCTGCACGGCCCCGCCGAGCTTCAGCCAGCCAGTTTCGTCAAGCGCCGAAGACTTGCCGGTCCCGAGCACGACCAGCCGGTCGAGGCTGGTGCCGTGCGGTGCCAGAAGATCGGCGGACGTACCGGACTTTCCCTTGAAGGAAGCCGCTTCGATGGCGCGCGGCAGGACACCTTGCGGATCGAAGGTCGATGCGGAATTCGCCAGTCCGCCCTCCTCCGCGCTCAGGAGAATCACGACACCTTCGGTCTGGGCAGAAGGCTTGGCAAAGCTGATCGTCGGGCGTTGGGACATGAGCTATCCTTCGTATCGTGTTATATGAGCCTCGGCAGGCCGTTCATTCTGCGGTAGAACTTCGGACCGGTTATTTCAAGGCCGCGTTGAGCGCGCGCGCCCGTCAACATATCGTTAACCATGTGTCTTCGGCATTTGTTTGCCAAGGTGACCGATTGTGTGGTTCACCGGTGCCGCAAAGCGCAGACGGGCAACCTTGCGGCAATCGGATTCGCCGCATGTTGGCCCCATTTGAACGGATCAGACTACCGCATGAAAGTGCTCGAAACCTACATCATGCGGCGCACATTCGCGATTTTCGCGATTACGCTCCTGTGGGTGCTGTCCATCGTCTGGACGACGCAGATTCTCGCCCGGATCAATCTGGTGACGGGCAGCGGGCAGTCGGCGACGACTTTTTTCGAGATCGCGGCACTCGTTTTGCCTTCGGTGATTCCCATCGTCATCCCCTTTGCGCTGGCGATCGCCGTTGCGCAGACGCTGAGCGCAATGAACACCGATTCCGAACTCATCGTCATCACCGCATCGGGAAGCCCCAAGACGACCGTCGTGCGACCCATCATGCTGGTCGCAGCACTCGCCTCGGTCGCCTCATTCGCAATCGAGAACGGCATCGAGCCGTTTGCGCGCGAGCGCCTGCGCGTGCTGGTTTCGGAAGCGCGTGCCGATCTTTTGTCGTCGGTCGTTCAGGAAGGCACCTTCCAGACGATCGACGACGGTCTCGTTATCCAGATCAGCGAACATCTGCCTGACGGACGCTTCGGCGGCATCTTCCTGGCCGATACGCGCGAGGAAGAGACCGAGCTGATCTATTATGCAAAGACGGGAGCGACGATCGAGCTCGACAACGAGCATGTGCTCGTCATGCAGGACGGCGTCGTTCATCGCCGCAACGCCACCGGCAACGTCTCGGTCATACGATATCAGTCCTACGCGTTCGACCTTGCGGAATTCGCGCCGGCCACGGCGACGATCAACTACCTGCCGAAGGACCGCACTCTCGGATTTCTCATGAACCCCGACCCCGACGATCCGGTTTTCCGCTCGTCGCCGCAATCCTTCACCGCCGAATTACATCGCCGGCTGACCGACTGGGTCTATCCGATCGTCTTCGCGCTTGTCGGACTGGCGGTCGCAGGCGATTCGCGCTCGTTCCGCGAATCGCGAATCCACCCATTGATCACGACCACGATCGTTGCCCTTTTCGTGCGATGGGAGGGGTTCGTCATCGGCAATGCCGCCAAGGACAGTCCGGCCATGGTGCCGCTCATGTATGCCGTTCCAGCCATCGCCGCCGCCATCTGCCTTTGGGTGATCGTCACCAACAGACGGCTCGAAATACCGGTCAACTGGACCGACCGGCTCTATGATATCTGGAAGCAGACCTTTTCGCGACCCCCCTCGCCCCGGAGCGCCGGGCAAGGAGGCGGGTCATGATCGGACGCACGCTCGGCGCCTATTTCATGCGGCGCTACCTGATCATCACCTTCTGGTTCTTCGCCGGCATTTTCGGTCTGATCTTCATCATCAATTTCACCGAAATATCGCGGCGCGTTGGTGATCTGCCGGACTATTCCCTTTGGTGGGGCATCAGCTTCGCGGCCATGCAGACCCCCATCATCATGCAGCAGGCAGTGCCTTTCATTGCGCTCGTCTCGGGCATCGCGACACTGATCTCGCTAAACCGCAAATACGAACTCGTCGTCGCGCGCGCGGCCGGCATTTCGGCATGGCAGTTCCTGCTGCCCATCTGCGCGGGAGCGATGAGTTTCGGGCTTGCTGCCCTTTTCGTTCTCAATCCCGTCGCCTCCTATGGCTTCCAGCGCACGCAGTTTCTGGAGGCCGACATTCGCGGCGGAACCGGAACGCCGGTCGCCGGCCCCGACGCACCTTGGATCAAGCAGCGCGTGGGCGACACCGAAACGTTTATCGGTGCAGCCGGCGTTCTCGACGATGGATTGCAGCTCGTTAACGCAACCTTCATCGTCGTCGGTGCTGATACAAGCGCAATCGAGCGCTACGACGCGGAGCGAGCCCATCTGGAAAATGGGTCATGGCTTTTGGAAAACGGCCGGCGCACGATGAGCGGGGTTCCTCCCCAGCCCTTCGAAACGTACAGCATACCCACCAATCTGACGCCGGAATTCATCCTCGAACGCCTGGCCACTCCGGAGACGATTCCGATTTTCGAGCTTCCCCGCAAGATCGCGGCCGCCCGTTCGTTCGGCCTGCCGGCCAATAGTTTCTCCATGCATCTTCATTCGTTGCTGGCGATGCCGGCGCTGCTCGTCGCGATGACGCTCATTGCTGCAACAGTGTCGATGCGTTTTGCACGTATGGGGCAGTCATCGACCATGATTCTGGGTGGCGTGCTTGCCGGCTTTCTGCTTTATGTCGTCACGGTACTCGTCAAGGCGTTCGGGAGCGCCGGACTTGTGCCGCCTGTCGTCGCAGCATGGCTTCCGGTCATCGTTGCCGGCTTTTTCGGGGTGACCTTCCTGCTTTACAGGGAGGACGGTTAGTGAGGGGCGTGCTTGCGGGCATGAGTAAGGCCGGTTTGTCCAGACGCCTTGTCGGCGCTACGGCTGTTGTCGCTTTCGTGGCAGCATTGCCTTTGCTCGCCCACACGCCTGCGGCAGCGCAGACGATCGACCTTGCAGCAGCGGGCAATCCCGACGCCGACATGCTGCTCGAAGCCGATACGCTCGTCTACGACAACGACCAGAATCGCATCACGGCAGTCGGCTCGGTCCAGATCGAATATGACGGAAACCGGCTGGTCGCCCAGCGCGTCACCTATGATCGCGCAACGTCACGGCTTATCGCCAGCGGCGGTGTCGAGATCATCGATCCAGACGGAACGCGTTTTCAAGCCGACGAAATCGACGTGACCGATGATTTCGCCGACGCCTTCGTGCGCACGTTGCGCGTCGAAACACCGGATCGCACTTATTTCGGCGCGGACCGCGCGGAGCGGCGCGACGGTGCGGTGACCGAGTTCGAGCGCGGCGTCTACACCGCCTGCGAGCCCTGCGAGGAAAATCCGGACAAGTCTCCGGTGTGGAATATCAAAGCCCAGAAGATCATCTGGAACGGTGAAACGAAGACCATCCGGTTCGAACGGGCGCGATTCGAGTTTCTCGGCGTGCCACTCGCTTTCCTTCCCGCCTTCGAGATCGCCGACCCGACCGTGGAGCGCAAAAGCGGTTTTCTCGCGCCGACCTATGGAAGTTCAGAACGTCTCGGCCAGTATTTGCGCGTGCCTTATTATTTCGCGCTGTCGCCCACCTATGACCTTACGGTCTATGGAAGCGGCTACACCAAGCAGGGCTTTCTGGCCGAGGCTGAATGGCGCCAGCGCTTCGATAACGGCCAGTACAACCTCAAGATCGCCGGCATCTCGCAGCGCAATCCCGACGAGTTCAACCAATTCACCGTCGATGCACATGAAGAGACACGCGGCCTGATCGCCTCGCGCGGTAATTTCGCGATCAATCCGCGCTGGCAATTCGGCTGGGACGGAATGATCCAGTCCGACAAGAATTTTGGCTACACGTACGACATCGAGCAGGCGAGCGCGTATCGCGTTACCTCGCAAATCTATCTGACCGGCCTTGACGGACGGAATTTCTTCGACCTGCGCGCCTATCATTTCCAGACGCAGGAAAGCGCGCTCGACTTCCGCCCTGACGGCACCCGCAACCCTGCGGCATCCTCTCCGCTACAGCCCGTCGTGCTGCCGTCCTTCGACTACAGCCTGACGCCCGACACGCCGATCGCAGGCGGCGAACTGACCATCGACGTCAATAGTCAGGCGCTCTGGCGCGACCGCTACGACGGGCGCGATCCCGGCTCCTTGACCGGAAATGGCGGTTCGTTCCCATCCGGTCGCGGACTTGACGGCGGCTCGGGTCGTATAACGGCGGAGGCCGAGTGGAAACGCTCGTTCATCACGCAAGGCGGCCTCGTGCTGACGCCGATGCTCCATGCCCGTCAGGATGGTATCGGGGTGAATTTTGGAGACGGCGCGTTCGATCCAGCGCGCGGTGTCGGGGCTGTCGCGGCCGCGCAAGGCTCGACGGCCGACATCCGCTCCGCCTACTATCGCTCGATGGCGACGGCCGGTCTTGAAGCGCGCTGGCCGATCCTGTTCTCGACGTCCAGCAGCACGCATATCCTTGAGCCGACCGGGCAACTCTTCGCCCGTCCGAACGAGCCGTACGGAAATTCACTCGGCATTCCCAACGAAGACGCGCAAAGCCTCGTTTTCGATGCCAGCAATCTTTTCGAACGCGACAAGTTCTCCGGATATGACCGGATCGAAGGCGGCACACGCGCCAATCTGGGTCTGCGATACACCGGCGATCTTGGCGGTGGCTGGGGTGCAAACGCAATCGTGGGCCAGTCCTATCATCTGGCCGGCCGCAACCCCTTCGCCTCGCCCGACCTCGTCTATGCCGGAGCGTATTCCGGCCTCGAGGACGACGTTTCCGACTATGTCGGATCGGTCGGTCTCACCACGCCGTTGGGCGTATCGCTTGCGGCAGGTGCCCGCTTCGACAAGGACGGCTTTGAGGTTCGACGCACAGATGTCGCCGCGAGCTATTCGTCGGCATTCGCCACCGTGTCCGCGCAATACGCATTCATCGATGCGCAGCCGTCCTACGGCTTCAGCGAGGACCGTCATGAAGTCCGCGTGGGCGGTTCAGCGCAGGTCCATGAATACTGGCGCGTTTTCGGTAACGCCACGTTCGATCTCAACACGAACCACATGGTTCGCCGCGGTATCGGTTTCGCCTATGACGACGATTGCTTCGGCATCAACTTCACCTATGCCGAAACCCGAAACAACAGAACGAACGACGTCCTGACCCGCGACTTCGGCGTGAACATCACCTTGCGTACATTGGGTGATTTCGGGCAATCGACGTCCAACAGTTCCACGTTCTGATCTGCCGGTTGACATCGTTTCGCCCAACATGCACTGCAAGGGCTTGAATATCGTGGAACATTGTCGCGCGCCGGCTCAAGGAGGCTTTGACGGATGAAGACATTGCTGCTGACAGCCGGTCTGGCTCTCGCTATCGGTTTCACCGCCCTGCCCGACGGTGCGATGGCTCAGACGAGCGAAATCCGCTACATCGTCAACAATACACCGGTCACCAGCTACGATATCCAGCGCCGCGCTGCTTTTCTGCAGTTGCAGCGTCGCGGTGGTGGACAAGAAGCGGCAGCGCAGGAGTTGATCGACCAGACACTGCGCCGTGCCGAAATCCAGCGCCTCAACATTCGCGTCAGCGATGACGATGTGGCGCAGGCATATCAGCGCTTCGCGAGCTCAAACAATATGAGCATCGCGCAGATGGATCAGATCATGGCCGAAACCGGCGTGACCAAACAGCACTTCCTCGACTTCATCCGCTCGCAAATGGGCTGGGGACAAGCGCTTCAGGCCCGCGCGCGTCACGATCAGACGAGCATGAGCGAGCAGGACGTGGTCCAGCGCATGCTCGAGCAGGGCGGCGACAAGCCGTCTGCGACCGAATACACGCTTCAGCAGGTCATTTTCGTCGTGCCGACCGCCGAGCGCGGGGCCCGTCTTGCGACACGCCGGCGCGAGGCAGAGGCAATGCGTGCCCGCTTCCAGGGTTGCGATACGACCCGCGAGTTTGCCAAGGGCCTCGTGGATGTAACGGTTCGCGATCTCGGTCGCGTCCTCGAGCCGCGACTGCCGCCCGAATGGTCCGATCCGATCAAGGCGGCCCGCGCAGGCTCCGCGACCCCGGTTCGTGACACCGAGCGGGGCGTCGAGTTCATCGGCATCTGCTCGGCACGTGAAGTTTCCGACGACACCGTTGCACAAGCGGTGTTCGAAGCCGAAAATCTCGGCAACAGCGAAGATTCCGACGCGTTGAGCAAGACATATACCGACGAATTGCGCGGACGCGCCCAGATCGTCCAACGCTGACCTTGCCGACGCCTCTCGTCATCACATGCGGCGAGCCTTCGGGCGTCGGGCCTGAACTGATACTCAAGGCATGGGCGACGCGTCGACAGGACGAGCTTGCGTCCTTTGCAGTGCTTGCCGACCCTGCGCTGCTTCGCGCGCGCGGCGAACGCATCGGTGTCGACGTTTCGATAACAGAAACGGACATGACGCTCGCCGATAGCGTGTTCGACAACGCACTTCCGGTCATCCCTCTTGCGCATCCGCTTTCCGATGCGCCCGGCGAGCCAAATACTGCGAATGCAGCCGGTGTCATCGAGGCTATCGACAGGGCCGTCGGGTTCGTGCGCGGCGGACAGGCGCGCGCGATCGTTACAGCCCCCATCGCCAAGAAGCCGCTTTATGATGCCGGTTTTCGCTTTCCCGGCCATACGGAATATCTCGGCCATCTTGCAGAAAAGCTCTTCGGCGGCGCGCCGAGGCCTGTGATGATGCTGGCCGGGCCTCAGCTTCGCGCTATTCCGGTGACGATCCATATCGCGCTGAGCGACGTTCCCGCCGCTTTGACGCGCGAACTCATCCTCGACACCTGCCGTATCGCCGCCTTCGACCTGCGATCGCGCTTCGGGATTGCCAAGCCGCGCCTTGCCATATCCGGGCTCAATCCGCATGCCGGCGAAGGCGGGGCGATGGGGCGCGAGGAGATCGAGACGATCGCACCGGCCATCGAAATGTTGCGCGCCGAAGGCATCGACGCCTTCGGCCCTCTCCCCGCCGACACGATGTTTCATGCCCGGGCGCGCGAGAGCTATGACGTCGCCATCTGCATGTATCACGACCAGGCATTGATCCCCGCCAAGGCGCTCGCCTTCGACGAAAGCGTCAATGTCACGCTCGGCCTTCCCTTCGTGCGCACCTCGCCGGACCATGGCACGGCATTCGACATCGCCGGCAAGGGCATTGCGCGCGCAGACAGCTTGATCGCCGCCATCCGCCTTGCAGACCGGATGAGCGGGAGCCATGCCGCATGAGCATCGATGGATTGCCGCCCCTGCGCGACGTGATCGCGCGCCACGATCTGCGCGCCAAGAAGTCGCTCGGGCAGAATTTTCTGCTCGACCTGAACATCACGTCGAAGGTCGCGCGCGGTGCCGGAAACCTCACCGACGCAACGGTCATCGAAGTCGGACCGGGACCGGGCGGACTGACCCGCGCGCTTCTTCTTAACGGCGTACGCCATGTCATCGCCATCGAACGCGACGAGCGCTGTCTTGCCGCGCTCGATGAGATTTCATCCCATTATCCCGGCCGGCTCGAAATCATTTCGGGCGATGCGCTGGAAACGGATTTTGCGGCACTTGCCGCCGACCAGAACGATGTGCGGATCGTCGCCAATCTGCCCTACAATATCGGCACGGAACTTCTCGTGCGCTGGCTGTCCACCGAGCCGTGGCCGCCCTACTGGCGCTCGCTGACGCTGATGTTCCAGAAAGAAGTCGCGCAGCGCATCGTGGCGCAGCCGGGCGACGACGCCTATGGGCGTCTTGCCGTTCTTGCCGGCTGGCGGGCGCATGCCGACATCCTGTTCGACCTTCCCCCGCAGGCCTTCACCCCACCGCCGAAGGTCACGTCCGCCGTCGTGCATCTGGAACCGCGCGCCAAGCCGCTCCCCGTCGAAGCGTCCAAGCTCTCTCGCGTTACGGAGTTCGCATTCGGACAGCGCCGCAAAATGCTGCGCCAGAGCCTCAAGCCGATCGGCGGCGAAGCACTGCTGGCCCGGATCGGGATCGACCCAACCCGGCGAGCAGAGACGCTTTCGGTCGAGGAATTCGTCGCGATAGCCCGCGAGTTGTAAGCTTTTTACTCAACGGGTTCTGAAAGCAGGTCCGAGACGAACTCGAACAGGCCCGGACGTCGGTCACGGCGCAGTCGCTCGGCCTTTACGATCGCCTCGACGGCATGGAAAGCCCGGTCGAGGTCGTCATTGACGACCACATAATCATATTCGCGCCAATGCTCGATCTCGACGCGGGCGTTTTTCAGCCGTGCCTCGATGACGTCCTCATGATCTTCGGCGCGCCTCGTCAAACGCGATTTCAATTCGCGCATCGACGGCGGCAGGATGAAGATCGAGACGATATCCCCACGCATTTTCTCGCGCAGCTGCACCGCGCCCTGCCAGTCGATGTCGAACAGCATGTCGCGTCCCGCAGCCATCGCCGCTTCTGCAGGTTCGCGCGGCGTCGCGTAGAAATTGCCATGCACTTCAGCCCATTCGAGCAAAGCGTCGTTGTCGCGCATCAGCTCGAATTCGCGCTTCGTGCGGAAATGATAATGATTGCCCTCGATCTCGCTCGGGCGGCGCTGGCGCGTCGTCACGCTCACCGAAAGCTGGAAAGCGGGATCGGTTTCAAGAAGATTGCGCGCAATGGTCGACTTGCCCGCACCCGAGGGCGAAGAGATGACGAGCATCAGGCCACGGCGACGGATCGCGGCAGACGGCAGTTCCTTGGACATTGCTACTCCAGATTCTGGACCTGTTCGCGGAACTGGTCGATGACTGCCTTCAGTTCCAGACCGATGGCCGTAATCGTCGCCGCGTTCGATTTGGAGCACAACGTATTCGATTCCCGGTTAAATTCCTGCGAAAGAAAATCGAGCCGGCGTCCGATGGCACCACCATCGGCCAGCAATGATCGGGCCGACGCGATATGCGTGCGCAGCCGGTCGATCTCTTCCCTGATGTCGGCTTTCGTGGCCAGGAATGCCGCTTCCGCATTGAGCCGTGCCTCGTCGAGCGGCGCACCTGTCTTGAGAAGCAGTTCGACTTGCTCGGCAAGGCGTGCGCGGATCGCCTGTGGTTCGCGCGCCGGATCGGCTTCCGCGCGATCCGTCAGTGTTTCGATCTGGTCGATATGGCCAAGCATCAGGCCACGCAACGCAGCGCCTTCCTCGCCTCGCGCCGCCGCCAGGTGCGAGAGCGCTTCATCGAGCAGGGAGAGGATCTTGCGGTCGCGCGTCGCACGCGCCTCGTCGTCCAGTGCAGTATCCTGCGTTTCGATCACACCGCGCAGCGAAAGCAATCCGTCGGCGCGGGCGGGAGCTGCTCCGAATTCGCGCTCCAGCCTTTGCGCCAGCGCGGCCAATTCGACGAGCAGGATTTCATTGACCGCAACGCGAGACTCCGTGGTGGCAACTCGTGAGATGGACAAGGTCGCCTGAAGGTTGCCGCGCTGAAACGCCTTCTGGATCGCCTGACGCGCCAGTTGTTCGACGCTCTCGAAGCCGGGCGGCACGCGAAGGCGCGCTTCCAGCCCCTTGCCGTTCACGGATTTCAGTTCCCAGGCAATCTCATCACCGCCGGCACTGCCTGACGCGCGGGCAAAGCCCGTCATGCTTTGAACGCTCATTTCCGCCCCCACGCAGCCAAAAGCATCAGTCTTCCACGACCTCGCCCGCCGCAACCGGGTCCTCGTCGGTCACAGCCTCGCCAGCCTCACGGCGCTCGCGCTCGACCTGCCGCCAGCGGGCGACGTTGCGATTGTGCTCGTCGAGCGTCTGCGCGAAGGCATGGCCGCCCGTCCCGTCCGCGACGAAGTAAAGATCATCCGTCTCGATCGGATTGGCGACCGCCTCAAGCGCGGCGCGGCCGGGAATGGCGATCGGACCGGGCGGCAGCCCGTTGATGCGATAGGTGTTGTAGGGCGTGTCGGATTCGATATCCGAACGGTAGATCGGGCGGTCGGACGGCTTACCCTCGCCGCCGAAAATTCCATAGATGAAGGTCGGATCGGACTGTAGCCGCATGCCCTGACGCAGCCGGTTGATGAAGACCGAGGCGACGTGCGGACGCTCGGCCGCCTGCCCCGTTTCGCGCTCGACGATGGACGCCAGCGTCACGAATTCCTCGACGGTTTCGATGGGCAAATCATCGGCGCGGCCCTCCCAGATCGTTTCGATCATGCGCTGCTGATTGGCAGACAGCCGGTCGATCATTTCCTGACGGTTCATGCCGCGCGTAAAGTTGATCGTATCGGCCGCGATCGACCCTTCCGGGGGAAGTTCCGACGGCATATCGCCCTCGAGCCCTTCCATCGCTGCGATGCGCTCGAACGCGCGATGCACCGTGAACCCCTCGGGAATGGTCAAGGCGCGCTGAACCGAACGTCCGCTCTTCAGGAGTTCGGCGATGTCGTACATCGAAGCGCCGGCCGGCACCTCGTATTCACCTGCGCGCAAGATCGCGTCCCGGTCATAAACCCGCAGCCCATAGCGGAAAATCTGCGCGTTGGTGATCACGCCTTCGCGCTGAAGCGTCGTGGCGATCTCGCTGACGCCCGTATTGGGCTGGATCAAGACCGTTCGCGCCTCGGTCGACGGGCCGGGGCCCTCGAACTGGACTTTGCCGAAATACCATGCCGCGCCAGCCGCCAAAGTGGCGAAGACGATGCAAGACATGACAAAATTCATGAAAATTACGAACTGACTGCGCGAGCGGCGAGACCGCAGCGCGGGCGGCGGCGTGCCGGGCTTCGTGCGCAGCGTTTCGCCGGGCGATTTCGGCCTCGAATGAATCGGCGGCTGGCCGGGCGGCGGGGCGCCTGCAGAATCAGTCGTCATGGAGCCTCAAAAGGTCAGGATGCACGTAGAATCGCTACGGCACGGTAGCGCCAAACATGGCAAATCTTTGCGACGGCGTGTGCTCAGGCGTCGAAGCGCTTGAAGACCAACGACGCGTTCGTGCCGCCAAACCCGAACGAATTCGACAACGCCACGTTGATTTCGCGCTCGCGCGGCTTGTGCGGCACGAGATCGATGGCCGTTTCCACGGCCGGATTGTCCAGATTGATCGTCGCGGGCGCGATATTGTCGCGGATCGCAAGGATCGAGAAAATCGCTTCGGCGGCACCTGCCGCGCCCAGAAGATGGCCGATCGACGATTTGGTCGAGGACATCGAAATCTTCGAAGCCGCATTGCCGACAAGGCGCTCGACTGCGCCCAGTTCGATCGTGTCGGCCATGGTGGAGGTGCCATGGGCGTTGATGTAATCGACATCGGCCGCTTCTAGCCCGGCGCGCTTCAGCGCCATCTTCATGCAGCGGAACGCGCCGTCGCCGTCCTCGGCCGGAGCCGTGATGTGATGTGCGTCGCCCGAAAGCCCGTAGCCGACGATTTCGGCATAGATTTTCGCGCCGCGCGCCTTGGCGTGCTCCAGTTCTTCCAGAACCAGAACGCCGGCACCCTCGCCCATGACGAAGCCGTCACGATCGCGATCATAAGGCCGCGACGCCTTTTCCGGCGTGTCGTTATACTGCGTGGAAAGCGCCCTGCAGGCAGCGAAGCCGGCCATGGACAAACGTGCGATCGGCGATTCGGCACCACCGGCCAGCATCACGTCCGCATCGCCGAAGGCGATAAGACGCGCCGCGTCGCCGATGGCGTGCGCGCCGGTCGAACAGGCGGTGACGACCGCGTGGTTCGGCCCCTTGAGGCCATGGCGGATCGAAACCTGCCCCGACACGAGGTTGATGATGTTGCCGGGAATGAAGAACGGGCTGATGCGGCGCGGGCCGCGCTCCTTGAGGATCAGCGCGTTTTCCGCGATGCCCTCGATGCCGCCGATGCCCGAGCCGATCATGACGCCTGTGGCGTTTCTGTCGTCTTCGGTCTTCGGTTCCCAGCCGGAATCCGCAAGCGCCATATCGGCGGCGGCAATGCCGTAAAGGATAAAGTCGCCGACCTTGCGTTGTTCCTTCGGCTCCAGAAAAGCGTCGGGATCGAAGGCACCTGCAAGCGCCTTGTCACGCGGGATCGGCATGGCGATCCTGGCCGGAAGATCGTCAGTTTCGAACTGATCGATCGGCCGCGCAGCACTTTTCCCGGAAAGAAGCTCTTTCCAGCCGTGTTCCACACCGACGCCGAATGGCGACAGAAGACCGAGGCCCGTGACGACGACGCGTCTCATTGCCTATCCTCCCTCAAGTGCAATCACTGAAATGCAGCCGCGCGGCTTGACGAGATCAGGCCGTGGCCTTCTCGATGAACTTGACGGCGTCACCGACCGTCAGGATGGTCTCGGCGGCATCGTCGGGGATCTCCACGCCGAATTCCTCCTCGAAGGCCATCACGAGTTCGACAGTGTCCAGGCTGTCTGCGCCCAGATCGTCGATGAAGCTCGCGCCTTCCGTCACCTTGTCGGCTTCGACGCCCAGGTGCTCGACGACGATCTTCTTGACCCGTTCTGCGGTATCGCTCATTTCGAAAAACCTCGAAGTTGGTTGATTGGTCTTCGTTAGCCGCACCTTTACGGCTAATCAAGTTGAAAGATGTCAGGCTTTCGACGGAAGCTTTCCGCCATACCTTGAATTGCCTGCGCCCTTTTCAACGGTCCTTACGGCGACGGATAGGTTCGTCACCGGTCATTTCGGCAGCCCGATTACACGAATTGGACGTGCCGTCCAAGGCGAAAAGGTGATTTCCAACGCAAAAGCGCCGGAAACCAGCCCGCCTCTAGATCATTGCCATGCCGCCATTGACGTGAATGGTCTGCCCGGTGATGTAACCGGCGGCATCGGAGGCCAGATAAACGACCGCAGCGGCCACATCGTTTCCCTTGCCCATCTTGCGCATGGGAATGGTGCTCATGATCGCATCGCGCTGCTTGTCGTTGAGCTTGTTCGTCATCTCCGATTCGATGAAACCGGGCGCAACGCAGTTTACCGTCACATTGCGCGTGGCGATCTCCTGAGCCAGCGACTTGGAAAATCCGACGAGCCCGGCTTTCGACGCGCAGTAATTCGCCTGCCCGGGATTGCCGATCACGCCGACGACCGACGTGATGTTGATGATGCGGCCCGAGCGGCGGCGCATCATCGGATGGGTCAACTCGCGTGTCAGGCGGAAAGCCGCTCCAAGGTTCACCTCGAGCACTGCGTCCCAATCTTCGTCGGACATACGCACGAACAGCCCGTCCCGCGTGATACCCGCATTGTTGACGAGAATATCGACGCCGTCGAGTTCGGCTTCGACCTTCTTTCCCAGTTCGGCGACCGCCGCGCGATCCGAAAGATCGGCCGGAAACACCTTTACGCGTTCACCCAGATCGGCGGCCAGCGCCTCGAGCTTCTCGACGCGCGTGCCGTGGATACCGAGCGTCGCGCCTGCGCCATGAAGCGCACGCGCAATGGCCTCGCCGAGGCCGCCGGTCGCGCCGGTGACGAGCGCCTTCTTTCCTGTCAGATCGAACATGTTCTTGTTTTTCCTTGTTCGGTTCAGCCGAGCGCCGCAAGCGCGGCCTCGACGTCCTGAGGCGTGTTGATCGTCTGCGATGTCAGGTTCCGGTCGATGCGGCGAGCGAGCCCTGAAAGGACTTTGCCGGTGCCCACTTCATAAAGAGTGGTGACGCCGTTTGCGCCGAACCATTCGATCGTCTCGCGCCAGCGCACCTGGCCCGTCACCTGCTCGACCAACCGGCGCGCGATTTCGTCCGGGTCGGTCAGCGCCGACACGGTGACGTTTGCGATTACCGGAACGACCGGCGCATTCTTTTCCACCTTTGCCAGCGCTTCGCGCATGGCGTCGGCTGCCGGAGCCATCAAAGATGAATGGAAGGGTGCGGAGACCGGCAGCATCAAGGCGCGCTTGGCGCCCTTTTCGGTTGCAAGACGCGCAGCTTCCTCGACGGCGGCCTTCGCGCCGGAGATCACGAGCTGTCCGCCGCCATTGTCGTTAGCAATCTGGCATGCACCTTTGGCGGATGCTTCCTCGCAAGCCGACTGCACCACATCGTGTTCCAGCCCGATGATGGCTGCCATTGCGCCCTCGCCGACCGGAACGGCAGCCTGCATCGCATTGCCGCGAATGCGCAAGAGGCGCGCGGTATCCGCGATGGAGAACATGCCGGCGGCGCACAGCGCCGAATATTCGCCGAGCGAATGGCCCGCGACGTAAGCGACCTTCGCCTTCATGTCGAAGCCGCGCGCCTCCATGGCGCGGATCGCTGCCATCGATACGGCCATCAGCGCGGGCTGCGCGTTGGCGGTGAGCGTCAGCGCATCTTCGGGACCGTCCCACATGGTGGCCGACAGCTTTTCGCCGAGCGCCTCATCAATCTCCTCGAAAACGGCGCGCGCTTCGGGAAAGGCGTCGGCAAGGTCCTTGCCCATGCCGACGGCCTGGCTGCCCTGTCCGGGAAAGGTGAATGCGATTGCCAAAGCTCGGTCTCCTTCGACTTTTCGCCTGCCGTGTGGCGCAGACACGCTTCAAAAGTCAAGGCTAGCGGCGTCCCGAGCACCGAAGGGACGTTGCAATGCGGCTCCGATCATGTATAAGCGCCCCACTCTGCCGGTCCTGCTGGGGGCTGAACGGAGGGCCATGCGCGTTCCGAAAGGCATGTTCATGCAGAAGGTCATGTACCTTCGGCCTCCCGTGTCTCCGCTCTCGACCGTCTCGACCACAGCCTTTCTTGCCCGCTTTGCGGCGCTTGGGAAGTTGATGAGGCTTTTGCCGCGGGCACCGTGCAGGGAAACGAAGAAAGGCTAAGAAAACATGACACTTTACGAACACGTGTTTCTTGCCCGTCAGGACCTCTCCGCGCAGCAGGTCGAAGCTCTTGTCGAACAGTACAAGGGCGTCATCGAAGCGCATGGCGGATCGGTCGGTCGGGTCGAGAACTGGGGCTTGAAGTCCCTCACCTACCGCATCAACAAGAACCGCAAGGCCTACTACAACCTGATGGACATCACGGCTCCGGCCGCCGCCATTCAGGAAATGGAACGCCAGATGGGCCTGTCAGAAGACATTCTGCGCTTCATGACCATCAAGGTCGAAGCACATGAGGAAGGCGCGTCCGCGATGATGCAGAAGCGCGACGACCGCGGTGATCGCGGCCCGCGCGGCGATCGTTTCGGCGGCGACCGCGACCGTGGCCCGCGCAGCGATCGTGGCGACCGCGACGATCGCGGCCCGCGCCGTCCCCGTGAAGCCCAGGCAGAAGGAGCTGGTGCATAATGGTCGATATCAACCAGATCCCGACGCGCCGGCCGTTTCACCGCCGCCGCAAGACCTGCCCGTTCTCCGGCGCCGGCGCACCGAAGATCGACTACAAGGACGTCAAGCTCCTGCAGCGCTACATTTCCGAGCGCGGCAAGATCGTTCCGTCCCGCATCACGGCGGTCAGCCAGAAGAAGCAGCGCGAACTCGCCAAGGCGATCAAGCGCGCACGTTTCCTCGGCCTGCTGCCTTACGTGGTGAAGTAAAACTTCGAGGGGCGGCTCGCCGCCCCTTTTCTCCCGGTGTGATCGGCATGCCGGCGAGACGAAATTCCGAGTTGAGATGCGACTTTTCCCATCTCTAACTGCCAACCGGCAGGACAGCGCCCGAAGACGCGATTTACGCATCTTCCTCCTGTTCCTGCCATGTCGGTCCGCCGACGAATGAAAAAGGAACAGTGACATGCAAGTCATCCTGCTCGAACGCGTTGCCAAACTCGGCCAGATGGGCGAGACCGTGAAGGTGAAGGACGGGTTTGCCCGTAACTTCCTCCTGCCGCAGGGCAAGGCGCTGCGCGCCAACGAAGCCAACAAGAAGAAGTTCGAAGGCCAGCGCGCCCAGCTCGAAGCTCGCGACCTCGAGCGCAAGAACGATGCCCAGAAGGTCGCCGACGAGCTCGACGGCAAGACGTTCATCGTCGTCCGCTCGGCCGGTGAGACGGGCCAGCTTTACGGTTCGGTCTCCACGCGCGACATCTCCGAGCTTCTGACGGAAGAAGGTTTCTCGGTCGGCCGCAACCAGGTCGAGCTGAACCAGCCCATCAAGACCATCGGCCTGACCAACGTCGCCATCGCGCTTCACCCGGAAGTCGAAGTGACGGTCACGCTGAACATCGCCCGTTCGGCTGACGAAGCCGAGCGCCAGGCACGTGGCGAGACGCTCGATTCGGCCGAAGCCATCTATGGCGACGACATCAACGAGAACGCACGTCCCGACGCCTTCTTCGACCCGGACGCCGAATATGGCGACGAGGAAGAAGAGGTCGTAGCGGACGAAGGCGAAGAGCGCGAATAAGCGTTCTTTTCATCGCGACGATTCCAACGCCCGGGCTTCTGGCTCGGGCGTTTTGCATTTCGTGGCCTCATTCGGGACCCTTTAAGAGTTCGCAACATTACCCTACGTTATGTAGATCGTGTCGATCTCATGGGTCTGCGATGTTCTGGATGCTGAAACAGCTTGGCAACCGAATCGTGAGAACCGGCAACCTGATCGTGACGGATTCGCGTGGCGACAGGAATCGGTTCGGAAACGGCGAAGGAAAGCCAATTCACATAGTGTTGCGCACCACGCGTGCGGAACGCTCGATCCTTCTGAACCCGGCAAACGCCGTCCCCGAAGCCTACATGAACGGCGAACTCGATATCGTCGAAGGCAATCTTCTCGATTTCATCCACTTCGCCTACGCCAATCTCGATCTTGCCGAAGCGCACACGCCACTGATGCGCGCGGCGGAAAAAGGCCGGTTGCTTGCCAAGCCGCTGCACCAATGGAATCCGGCCTCGCGCTCGCGGGCGAATGTCCAGCACCACTATGATCTCTCCGAAGAGCTCTACCGGCTCTTTCTCGACGAGGACATGCAGTATTCCTGCGCCTATTTCGAGCGTCCCGACATGACGCTGGACGAGGCGCAAAAGGCGAAGAAACGTCACATCGCTGCCAAGCTCGCCCTGAAGCCGGGCCTGAGCCTTCTCGACATCGGCTCCGGGTGGGGCGGACTCGGCATATATCTGGCACAGCACTTCGAGGCCGACGTGCTCGGCGTGACGCTTTCCGATGAACAGCACCGCGTTGCGACGGAACGCGCGCACGCGCTTGACCTCGACCGGCACGTCCATTTCGAAATTCGCGACTATCGCAGCCTTCAGGAGCGTTTCGACCGGATCGTCTCGGTCGGCATGTTCGAACATGTCGGCGTCAACCACTACCACGCCTTCTTCGACACCTGTGCCAAGCTGTTGAAACCGGACGGGGTGATGGTGCTTCATTCGATCGGTCGCTCCGGTCCTCCCGCCGCGACAGCGCCGTTCATACGCAAGCACATCTTTCCCGGCGGCTACATACCGGCGCTTTCCGAGGTGCTTCCCGCGATCGAACGATCCGGGCTAATGGTGAACGACGTCGAAATCCTGCGCCTGCATTACGCCGAGACGCTGCGGCACTGGCGCGAGCGCTTTGCGGCGAATCGCGACCGTGCGAAGGCGCTTTACGATGAGCGCTTCTGCCGGATGTGGGAGTTCTATCTCGCCGCGTCTGAAGGTGCTTTCCGCTGGCAGGATCTGATGGTCTTCCAGATTCAGCTTACGCGCCGCAACGACACGCTGCCTATTACCCGCGACTATATCCACGAAGTCGAGGAACGGCTGGCCGATGACGAGGAAGCCGCAAAAGCGCCGAAGTCCCGCCGACGCAAGAAGGCCTGAGCGGACTGGTGTGGCAGCGCTGCACGAGTCAAGTCGCACGGTCCCAAAAACGCACTTTCTTCCCCGCATCCCTGTGAAATAATGTTGATGGTCTGATTCGCCTTGGTGTGCCCGCTTCGACGCGCTAGACACCTTGGCACCAGCCGCGATTCACGTTTCTCGTTCCGTCGGCGCTTCCGACAGATGGACATGGAAATGGCCGAAGCCGCTCGCAAGCTCGCTCCCGTGGAACAGCCGCTTTATCGCGAAGCGCCGCACAATATCGAGGCCGAGCAGGCGCTACTCGGTGCCGTTCTCGTGAACAACGATGCGTTCTACCGCGTCTCCGACTTCCTCAAGTCCCAGCATTTCCACGAACCGCTGCATCGCAAGATCTTCGAGGTCGCGGGCGAACTGATCCGCATGGGCAAGATGGCCAACCCGGTCACGCTCAAGACCTTCCTGCCGGCCGAGGAAAAGGTCGGCGACCTGACCGTCTCGCACTACCTCGCGCGCCTTGCCGCCGAAGCGGTCAACGTCATCAACGCCGCCGATTACGGCCGCGCGATCTACGATCTCGCCACGCGCCGCGCACTGATCACCGTCGGCGAGGACATGGTCAACATCGCCTATGACGCACCGGTCGATATGTCGCCGGCCGCGCAGATCGAGGATGCCGAGCGCCGCCTGTTCGAGCTCGCAGAAACGGGCCGCTACGATGGCGGCTTCGAAAGCTTTTCGGATGCCGTCAAGACCGCCATCGACATGGCAGCCGCCGCCTATCAGCGCGACGGGCATCTGTCTGGCGTTTCCTCAGGGCTTCGCGATCTCGACGGCAAGATGGGCGGCCTCCAGCCGTCGGATCTGATCATTCTCGCCGGTCGTCCGGGCATGGGCAAGACCTCGCTCGCAACCAATATCGCGTTCAACATCGCCCACGCCTACGAGCCGGACCAGCAGGCGGACGGCTCCTTCAAGGCCAAGAATGGCGGCGTGATCGGCTTCTTCTCGCTCGAAATGTCGGCCGAGCAGCTCGCCACGCGTATCATTTCAGAGCAGGCCGAAGTGCCCTCCTCCAAGATCCGGCGCGGCGACCTGACCGAAGCTGACTTTTCCAAGCTCGTCGGCTGCACGCAGACGCTTCAGAAAATTCCGCTCTTCATCGACGCGACCGGCGGCATCTCCATCGCGCAACTTTCGGCGCGCGCGCGACGGCTAAAGCGCCAGCGCGGCCTCGATGTTCTGGTCATCGACTATGTGCAGCTCATGCAGGGTTCGTCCAAGGCGTCGGCGCAAAATCGCGTGCAGGAAATCACCGAGATCACCACCGGCCTGAAGTCGCTCGCCAAGGAACTCAACGTTCCGATCATCGCGCTGTCCCAGCTTTCGCGTCAGGTCGAAAGCCGTGACGACAAGCGCCCGCAGCTCTCCGACCTTCGCGAATCGGGCTCGATCGAGCAGGACGCCGACGTGGTGCTGTTCGTCTATCGCGACGAATACTACATGAAGAACAAGGAACCCGATCGCGGAACGCTCGAGCATCAGGAGTGGGAGACGAAGCTGAACGAAGTGCGCGGCAAGGCCGAAGTGATCATCGCCAAACAGCGTCACGGTCCGACAGGCACGGTGTCGCTCTCCTTCGTCGGCGAGTTCACGCGCTTTGCCGATCTGGCCGAAGAGCACCATTTGCCGGAACGGTTCGAGTAATTGCCGTTTCGCGAGCGTGACATAACGGGTCCTGATCCACGTCTGGCCGGCGGGCGCCTCTCGATCGATGTGGCGGCGCTTGCCGCCAATTACCGATTGCTGGCCGCCAAGGCGCATCCGGCGCGCTCGGCCGGCGTGGTCAAGGCGAATGCCTACGGTCTCGGCCTCGATGTCGTCGCGCCGGTTCTGTGGGCGGAGGGCTGCCGCATCTTCTTCGTCGCCCTGCCGCATGAGGGCATCGCGTTGCGCGGTTTGCTTCCCGAGGCTGAAATCTACGTTCTGGCGGGGCTGTTCGAAAGCCACGCGGCGCAGGCCTACGGCGAGGCGGAACTCATTCCCGTTCTGAACGACGAGACGGATATCTCGATCTGGGAGGCGTATGGCTGGGACGGCGAAGATGTATCGCGCCCGTGCGCCATCCATGTCGATACGGGCATGAACCGGCTCGGGCTGACCGACGCGCAGCTCAATCGCTTCTTCCACGAAAACAAGCTGACGCGCGCGCTTAGCCCGCGGCTCCTGATGAGCCACCTCGCCTGCGCCGACGATCCGTCATCGCCGATGAACCAGCGGCAACTCGAATCTTTCCAGACCTTTGACCGGCTTTTCTCCGGCATCGATTCAAGCCTTGCCAATTCATCTGGCATCTTTCTAGGCGACCACTACGCTTTCGACATCGTGCGGCCGGGCATCGCGCTTTACGGAGGCGCACCGCAGACGGGCACGGCCAATCCGATGCGACCGGTTGCGACCGTGGAGGCTCGGATCGTTCAGGTGCGCAGCGCCAAAGCGGACGACACCGTCGGCTACGGCGCTCCGCAAGCGCTTGAACGCGACACGATCATCGCCGTCGCCGCTTCCGGTTATGCGGACGGACTGCACCGCTCCATGTCGGGTGCGGGTGTTCCATTACGCGATGCTCTGCCCGCCGGCGGACATGGTTTTATTGCCGGGAAGCGCGTGCCGATCCTTGGCCGCATCACGATGGATTTGACTCTCTTCGACGTCACCGATCTTGGGCCGGGCGCCGTCAATCACGGCGACTGGATCGAGCTTTTCGGGCCGAATATCACGATCGACGAAGCGGCCGCAGCGGCGGGAACGATCCCCTACGAACTTCTGACCTCGCTGGGCGCGCGCTACCACCGCCATGTGGTCAACCGCGACCGAAGGACCGATGGCTAAATCCCGAACACAATTCATCTGCCAGAATTGCGGCACGGTGCATACGCGCTGGGCGGGCAAATGCGATGCCTGCGGCGAGTGGAACACGCTTGTCGAGGAAGGCTCGAACTCCGGCATCGGGGCAGGCCCCGGCGCGCTGCAGTCGTCGCGTAAGGGCCGCGTCGTCGCGCTGACCACGCTTTCGGGCGAGATCGAGGAAGCACCGCGCATTTCGACCGGCATAGGCGAACTCGACCGGGCGACCGGCGGCGGTTTCGTGCGCGGTTCGGCGCTGCTCGTCGGCGGCGATCCGGGCATCGGCAAGTCCACGCTTTTGACGCAGGCCGCCGCCGCGCTTGCCCGCAACGGCCATCGCATCGTCTATGTATCCGGCGAAGAAGCCGTCGCGCAGATCCGTCTTCGCGCACAACGACTTCACGCGGCCGACACCAGCGTCGAGCTTGCCGCCGAAACCAATGTCGAGGACATTCTGGCGACGATTTCGGAGGGCAAGCGGCCCGATCTCGTCATCCTGGATTCGATCCAGACCTTGTGGACCGACCTTGCCGATTCCGCACCCGGTACGGTGACGCAGGTGCGTGCGTCCGCGCAGGCAATGATCCGCTATGCCAAGTCTACCGGCTGCGCGATCGTGCTCGTCGGCCATGTGACCAAGGATGGCCAGATCGCCGGGCCGCGCGTGGTCGAGCACATGGTTGACGGTGTTCTCTATTTCGAAGGCGAAGGCGGCCACCACTACCGCATCCTGCGCACGGTGAAAAATCGCTTCGGTCCGACCGACGAGATCGGCGTCTTCGAGATGTCGGACAAGGGCTTGCGCGAGGTGTCCAATCCGTCAGAGCTGTTTTTGGGCGAGCGATCCACGAAAGCGCCCGGCGCAGCCGTCTTCGCCGGCATCGAGGGCACGCGCCCGGTGCTGGTCGAGATTCAGGCACTCGTTGCGCCCTCACCGCTCGGCACGCCGCGCCGCGCGGTCGTGGGGTGGGACAATTCGCGCCTGTCGATGATCCTCGCGGTGCTCGAAGCGCATTGCGGGGTGCGGTTCGCAACGCACGATGTTTATCTCAACGTTGCCGGCGGCTATCGCATTTCCGAGCCAGCCGCCGATCTGGCCGTCGCGGCGGCGCTCGTTTCCTCGCTCACCGGACTTGCCCTGCCAGCCGATTGCGTCTATTTCGGCGAAATCAGCCTTTCGGGCGCCATACGGCCTGTCGCGCATGCGCAGCAACGCCTCAAGGAAGCCGAAAAGCTGGGGTTTGCTCAGGCCGTCATGCCGCGGACGGGTGACGACACGGACAAGGTTTCGGGCGCACGCACGGTGCCGCTTTCAGAACTTGCCGATCTCGTGGCCCGCATCGCAGGTCGGCGCAAGCCGCAAGCCGGCGAAGATTAGAACGGGATTGGCCGGCGAACGATCCGATGCCGGAACGACTATGGAGCTCAAATGCCGATAACGCTGCTTGACGGAATTCTCGTCGGGTTCACCCTCGTTTCGGCCATGCTCGCCATGGTGCGCGGCTTTTCACGCGAAGTTTTGTCGATCGCCTCGTGGGTCGCGGCCGCCGCGGCGGCATTCTATTTCCACCCCCTCGTAGTACCGTTTCTCGAACCCTATATAGACAATGCGCAGCTGGCGCTTTTCGCGGCTGCGGCAATCGTCTTTTTCATCGCGCTGATCATCGTCACCGTCATCACCATGAAGCTTGCCGATTTCATCATCGATTCCAGAGTGGGCGCACTCGACCGGACGCTTGGCTTCGTCTACGGCGCGGCGCGCGGCATTCTGGTCGTGGCGGTCGCCTTCCTGTTCTTCTCATGGCTGGTCGGCACCAATCAGCCGGGCTGGGTGGCGGAGGCGAAATCGCGCCCGCTGCTCGAAGGCATCGGAACGTGGCTGGAAGGCGTTTTGCCCGATGACCCCGAAAATTCGCTTCTGGACCGGATTGGCGAGCGCACATCCGGCGAGGAAGCCCCTGCAGGCAACTGAGTTTCACGCGGCGCCGACAGGCGCCGCTTCATTTCGTTCTGGAAGACGCTAGGGCCCCGACCATGGCAGACGAACACGATACTCCCTTCTCCGGAGACGGCGACGACCGCTTCCATGACGAATGCGGCGTTTTCGGCATTTTCGGCCGACAGGACGCCGCCGCGATCGTGACGCTCGGCCTTCACGCGCTCCAGCATCGTGGGCAGGAAGCGGCCGGTATCGTTTCCTATGACGGCGCTCAATTCCATGTCGAGCGTCATATCGGGCTGATCGGCGACACTTTCACCAAGCAGTCGGTGATGGATCGCCTGCACGGTTCGCGCGCCATCGGCCACACGCGTTATGCCACGACCGGCGGCTCGGGCCTGCGCAACGTTCAGCCCTTTTTTGCCGAACTCGCCGATGGCGGCCTCGCCGTCGCCCATAACGGCAACATTACAAATGCGATGACCGTCCAGCGCCGGCTCCAGAAGGAAGGCGCGATCTTCTCGTCCACCTCGGACACCGAGACAATCATGCACCTCGTCGCGACCTCCAAGGAGCGCGATATCAGTTCGCGCTTCATCGAAGCTGTGCGTCAGCTCGAAGGCGCGTTTTCGCTCGTCGCGCTGACGTCGAAGAAGATGATCGGCTGCCGCGATCCGCTCGGCATCCGCCCGCTGGTTCTCGGCGACCTCGATGGCGCCTACATCCTTGCCTCCGAAACCTGCGCGCTCGACATCATGGGCGCGCGCTTCGTTCGCGACCTTGCGCCGGGCGAAATGGTCGTCGTCACCTCGCACGGCGTCGAAAGCTTCTTCCCGTTCGAGCCGGTCAAGCCGCGTTTTTGCATCTTCGAATATGTCTATTTCGCGCGACCCGATTCGGTGCTGGAAGGTCGCAACGTCTATGACGTGCGCAAGAATATCGGCGCGGAACTCGCGCGCGAAAATCCGGTCGAAGCCGACGTCGTCGTTCCGGTGCCCGATTCCGGAACGCCCTCGGCAATCGGCTTCGCGCAGGAGGCCGGGCTTCCTTTCGAACTCGGCATCATCCGCAACCATTATGTCGGCCGGACCTTCATCCAGCCGTCCGACTCGATCCGCCACATGGGCGTGAAGCTCAAGCACAACGCCAACCGTCGGATCATCGAGGGCAAGCGTGTCGTGCTGGTCGACGATTCGATCGTGCGCGGCACGACGAGCCAGAAGATCGTGCAGATGGTTCGGGACGCGGGCGCGCGCGAGGTTCACATGCGCATCGCCTCGCCGCCAACGCGCGCGTCGTGCTTTTACGGCGTCGACACGCCCGAGACCGCCAAACTTCTGGCAAGCCGCATGTCGGTCGAGGAAATGGCAGAGTTCATTCGCGTTGATTCGCTCGGCTTTCTGTCCATCGACGGGCTTTACCGCGCCGTTGGCGAAGCTGAGCGCAACAATGACGAGCCGCAATTCTGCGATGCCTGCTTCACCAAGCAATATCCGACCCGCCTGACCGATCTCGATGGCGTCGACAATGTTCGCACGCTCTCGCTGCTTGCGAACAATGGCCAGTAATCAACGGAAACCATGACTGAAAAACTCGATCTTACCGGCCGCGTGGCGCTCGTCACCGGGGCATCGCGCGGCATCGGCTACCATGTCGCCAAGGAACTTGCGGCGGCGGGCGCGCATGTCATCGCCGTGGCGCGCACGGTGGGCGGGCTGGAAGAGCTCGACGACGAAATCCAGGCGGCAGGCGGTCAGGCGACGCTGGTCCCGCTTGACCTGACGGATTCGCCCGGCGTCGACAGGCTTGGCGGCGCGATCCACGAACGCTGGAAAAAGCTCGACATTCTTGTCGCCAATGCCGGCATCCTGGGCATCATCGCGCCGCTCGGCCATGTGAAGGCGAAGGTCTTCGATCAGGTCATCGCGACGAACGTGACCGCGACATGGCGGGTGATCCGCTCGGTCGATCCGCTGCTGAAGCTCTCCGACGCCGGCCGCGCTGTCGTCATGACATCGGATCTTGGAACCGCGCCGCGCGCCTATTGGGGGCCTTTTGCAGCGTCCAAGGCTGCCGTCAGCGCGATGACGAAAAGCTGGGCGCTCGAAACGCAGAACTCGGCGCTGCGCGTGAACCTGGTCGATCCCGGCCCGACGCGCACGGCCCACCGTGCGCTCGCCATGGCAGGCGAAAACCCGATGGATGTGCCCCATCCTTCGGAAATCGCCGGTCGCATTGCAGCGCTTGCCTCTCCTGCGGTCGACGTCACCGGCAAGACCTTCTCCATTCGCGAAGACCGGTTCGTCGATTAGTCGTCCTGACGGAACCATTTTATTTTCGCCAGATTGATTCTGTTGGCCATTCGGCTAGGCTCCGTGTCAACGGCCGCAAAGAGCCGCTTGGTCCCGAATAGGGAGGTGCGGCCATGCTCCTGACCTTGTTGTCCATCGTCGCAGGTTTTGCGGCCATCTGGCTGGCATTTGCGATCGTCCTTGTGAACCGGCAGGGCATTTCGCTTCGCCAGGCTATTTTGTACGCGCCGCTGAAACTCGCCTTCCGGATCGACGATTCGTCGCTGCGCGCTGCGCGGACGGACGGACCGGTCATCTACGCGATTTCGCACCAGTCCGGGCTTGATCCGGCGCTGATGCTCTCCGTCCTGCCGGACGATACGCTGCACATTCTCGACGAGGCCTCCTCGCGCACCGCGTGGCTGGAGCCGTGGCGTGAACTCGCGCGGACCATCACCTTCACGGCCAAGCACGTGTTCGTGAACCGCCGCCTGACGCGGCGGCTAAAGGCCAAGGGCCGCCTCGCAGTCTATTTCCCGTTCGACGCCGAACCGGACGTCAAGAGCTTCCGGCTTTATCGTGCTGTCGCCAAGATCGCGCTGGCTGCCGACGCGAAGGTCGTGCCGATCTATATTCGCGGATCGAGCCATCTGCCCGGCGCGTACGAGCCCGCCGCCAAGACACCGCGAAAGCTTTTTCCCAAGCTGCGCATCATGGCGATGCCACCGAAAACGATCGACGAACTCGTCGCCGCCGCAGGTCCAGTCGGCGTGACCACCGCCAATGCCCTGTTCGATAGGGTCGCCGAGGCACGGTTTTTCAGCCAGGGACGCCCCAAGACCATCTTCCATGCCGTACGCAGCGCCGCGCTTCTTTACGGCGCAGGCCGCATCATCGTCGAAGAGGTCGCAGGCAGGAACCTGTCCTATCGCGGCCTCTTCGCAAAGGCGCGGATGCTGTCGGGAAAACTGGTCGAGATCGGCACGGCGGGCGACACGGTCGGGCTGATGCTGCCTAACGGCACGCAAAGCTTCGCCACCTTCCTAGCCCTTCAATCGGCGGGACGGGTCGCCGCGATGATGGGGCCGGGCGTTGGTCCGGTCGATCTCGTTCGCAACGGCGCGATCCGCACAATCATCACGTCGCGCGCCCATGTCGAGAAGGCGCGGCTTTTCGATGATATCGAGGCTCTGGCGCAGGCCGGCGCGCGTATCGTCCATATCGAGGATATCGAGGCGTCTCTGACCGCATTCGACCGCATGCTCGGCTGGATGACATGGCGTGCACGCCGTCTGGCCCGGCACGCCGACGATCCGGCCGTCGTGCTCTTCAAACAGACCACGGAGGGCGGTCAGCGCGGCGTGGTACTGACACATGCCAACCTGATTGCCAATGCCGCCCAGATCGAGGCGCGGCTCGTGCTCTCGCGCGGCGATACGATGCTCGCCGTCCTGCCGCAACACACTTCGCTCGGGCTGACCGTCGGCCTCGTCCTGCCCCTGATGAAGGGCGTCCGCGCGCTCGCTTATCCTTCACCGCTTCATACCCGCCAGATCCCGCAGGTGGCGGCGACGCGCCGACCGACGATCCTGTTTGCAACCGACGCCCTGCTTCTGGCCTATGGCAAGACCGCGCAAAGCTCAGATTTCGATAGTCTGCGCCTCATCATTTCCGGCGGAGCGCGGCTGCGCGACGTCACGCGCACGCTCTGGAAAGAACGCTTCGGCAAGACCATCATGGAAGGCTACGGCATGACCGAGACGGCGCCCGTCGTTGCGGTCAATTCGATTACGCATGGACGCAGCCGAACGGTCGGACGCCTCCTGCCGGGCATGCGCATGCGCCTCGAACCCGTCGAGGGATTGGAAAAAGGCGAGCATTTGTGGGTATCGGGTCCCAACATCGCCCCGCGCTATCTGGGCGAGGAAACGCCTCTCCTGAAAGACGGCTGGTTCGACACGGGCGACATCGTCTCCGTCGACCGCGAAGGCTACATCAATATCGTGGGCCGTCTCGGGCGTCTCGTGACGATCGCGGGCACCGTCGTGCCGCTGACCCTAACCGAAGAGGGCGCGGAGGCCGTTTGGCCCGACGCGATGAACGGCGCGGTCGCGGTGCAAAATGCCGACGGAAGCGACCGGATCGTGCTTTTCACGACGGAACCGGAGGCCGACCGGGCCGCCTTGTCGCGCCGCTGGAAGAAGCTCGGCTTCGACACGGCCGCCCTGCCCGCCGCTGTCGTTTCTCTGAAATCGATGCCGATGACGACGAATGGCCGGATCGACTATGCCAGGCTGGCGTCACTCGTCGACGATGACGGTGATCTAAGCAGCGCCGCCTGAATTCTCTTCCGCCACCACCTCTTCGCGCTCTGCCCGTTCGGCACGCCGTCCATAGGCGCGCACGCTGAACGGCAGCATCATGAAATACGCCGCTGCCGTCAGCGCGAGCGTCGTCCAGGTGTAGCTGAACAAAAGCGCGACATAGCCCACGATGGCGAGGATCAGCGGCAAAACGAGATCGCGGCGCACGCGCATTCCGCTCGACTTGCCCGAATAAACCGGCAACTGGCTGACGAGCAGCAGCGCGACGAAAATGGTGAAGGCGGCAGAGACGAAGCCAAAAGTCTGGTTCACCGGAACGCCGATCAGGCCGAGATAGACAGGCATCAGCACCAAAAGCGCGCCGGCCGGGGCCGGGACGCCGACGAAATAATCATTCTGCCACGCCGGACGATCCGGATCGTCGAGCATGACATTGAACCGAGCAAGGCGAAGGCAACAGGCGATTGCGAAGACGAGCGCCGCCGTCCAACCGAACGCGCCGGCCGCGTTGAGCACGAACGCGTAGAGCACCAGTGCCGGCGCGACGCCGAAATTCATGATGTCGGCCAGCGAATCCATCTGCGCGCCGAATGGCGAACTCGCTTTCAGCATACGCGCCAGACGACCATCGACGGCGTCGAGGAACGCGGCGATCAAAACCATCGCGATCGCGATTTCGAAGCGGCCTTCGAAGGCGAGCCGAATGCCTGACAGGCCGGCGCATATCGCCAGCACCGTGACGAGATTAGGCCAGATCAGCCGCAGCGGAATTTCGCGCAGGCGCGGGCTGCGTCGACGCGCGCTCGTCTCATACGTCGCGAAAGGCCACATCAGGACACCCGCACCAGCGGCGGCGTGCGCGCGGCGTCGAATTCGGCGATGATCGTCTCGCCGGCGATCGCCGTCTGGCCGACATGCACGCGCGTCACGGCGTTTCGCGGCAGATAGACGTCGAGCCGCGAGCCGAAGCGGATGATGCCGAAGCGCTCGCCGATACCGATATCGCTGTCGGCGTCGGCCCAGCACACGATGCGGCGCGCGACGAGGCCTGCCACCTGCACGACGCCGACCTGCCCGTTCGGGCTCTCGATGACGAGGCCATTGCGCTCGTTTTCGACACTCGCCTTGTCGAGTTCGGCATTGACGAACTTGCCCGCGCGATACTCGATCTTCGAGATGCGGCCACGCACCGGCGCGCGATTCACATGGCAGTTGAAGACGTTCATGAAGACCGAAACGCGGGTCATTTCAACCGTACCGAGACCAAGCTCGACGGGCGGGACGACCGGGCCGACAGCCGAGACCGTTCCGTCTGCGGGGCTGACGACGAGTTTGTCGTCGACCGGCGTCACGCGCTCGGGGTCACGGAAGAAGTAGGTACACCACGCGGTCAGGATCAGGCCGATCCAGAACAGCGTGGTCGAAAAGATCGCCAGGATCAGCGTGACGACCGCGAAGCCGGCAATGAAGGGGTAGCCTTCCCGATTGATGGGAACGAAAGTCTTCCTGATCGTGTCGACGAGGCTCATGAAACCGTCCGGCTGGAGTTGGCAAAAGGCTCAATTAGCCCAATACCCACCCGGTCGCAACGCGTCACACGTCCTCGCGTTCCGTCTCGACCCTCGGCTCGACTTCCGGCGTACGGCGGCGAACCACGACGCCGAGATCGTCTTCCTCGCGCGCCTGACGCAACTTCTCCTCGGCCTCCGTCGCCTCGCGCTGGCGTGCCCACATGGCCGCGTAAAGCCCGTCGGATTCCAGCAGTTCGCCATGTGTGCCGCGCTCGGCGATCTCGCCGGCCTTGAGGACGATGATCTCGTCGGCACCGATCACCGTGGACAGGCGATGCGCGATGACGATGGTCGTGCGCCCCTTCGAGACGAGATCGAGCGCGGCCTGGATTTCCTGCTCGGTATGCGTGTCGAGTGCGGATGTCGCCTCATCGAGAATGAGGATCGGCGGTGCTTTCAGGATCGTGCGCGCGATCGCCACGCGCTGCTTTTCGCCGCCGGACAGCTTCAATCCCCGTTCGCCCACCATGGCGCGATAGCCTTCCGGCAGTCGCTCGATGAACGGGCCGATCTGCGCAAGCTCGGCAGCGCGCTTCACCTCATCCTCCCCGGCCGATATGCGCCCGTAGCGAATGTTGTAGGCGATGGTGTCGTTGAAAAGCACCGTATCCTGCGGGACCATACCGATCGCTGAGCGCAGCGATTCCTGCGTCACCTGACGCACGTCCTGCCCATCCACGGTGATCGCGCCCGAACCGATATCGTAGAAGCGATAGAGCAGCCGCGAGATCGTGGATTTGCCCGCTCCCGAAGGACCGACGATAGCGACGGTGCGCCCTGCGGGCACTTCGAACGAAACGCCCTTGAGGATCGGACGGGCCGGATCGTAGGCGAAATGAACATCGTCGAACCGTACGGTGCCTCTGTCGACAGCCAGCGGGCGAGCATCGACGCGATCCTCGACCTCCTGCGGGACGTCGAGCAGATCGAACATGTTCTCGATGTCGGTCAGGCCCTGCCGGATTTCGCGATAGATGAAGCCGATGAAGTTGAGCGGGATGGAAAGCTGCATCAGCATGGCGTTGACGAAAACGAAGTCGCCAAGCGTGTGCGTGCCCTGTGAAACCTCCCACGCCGAAAGCGCCATGACGGCGGCCATGCCGACGCCGAAGATGACGCCCTGCCCGAAATTCAGCCAGCCGAGCGAAGTCCACGTTTTCGTCGCCGCTTCCTCGTAGCGCGCCATCGAGCGGTCGAAGCGCTCGGCCTCCATCTTCTCGTTGCCGAAATATTTGACCGTCTCGAAATTCAGAAGCGAGTCGATTGCCTTGGTGTTGGCGTCCGTGTCGCTGTCGTTCATCTCGCGGCGGATTTCGATGCGCCAGTCGCTCGCCTTCACCGTGAACCATGTGTAGAGCACCACGGTCGCGGCGATGATCGCGACATATTCCCAGCCATAGGCCACCGCGAAAATGATCGCCGTCAGCGCGAATTCGAGAATGGTCGGAACCGTGTTGAGGATCGTGAAGCGGACGATCGCGTCGATTCCCTTGGTGCCACGCTCGATGATGCGGGAAAGGCCGCCGGTGCGCCGCTCCAGATGAAAGCGCAGCGACAATTCGTGCATGTGAACGAAGGTCTTGTGGGCAAGCTGGCGCACCGCATACTGCCCGACACGCGCAAAGAGCGCGTCGCGCAACTGGTTGAAGCCGAGTTGGAGGATGCGCACGACATTATAGGCGAGCACCAGCATGACCGGTGCGACGAGCAGGACCGGAATATAGTCCGGCGCGGCGAACTCGCCATTCAGCGCATCGGTCGCCCATTTGAAGAAATAGGGAACGAGAACGAGGATGAGCTTGGCGATGACCAGAAACACTGTGGCCCAGACGACGCGCATCTTCAGGTCGGGCCGCTCGTCCGGCCACATATAGGGCCACAGATTGACGAGCGTGGAAAAAACGGAGCCGGATTCGGCAGATACGGTCTTGGGCTTAGTCGCCAACGCTCATGTCCTTGCAGGATAGTTTTTCGGCCGAACGGCACGATTCGACGAAATCGGAAAACATCGTCGAGAGGCCGGCAAGCGCGTCAAGGTCCGCCCGATAGACCGACTTCGGACGTTCGGGCTTATACGTGACGAGCCCGGCCTCGACGAGAATTTTCAGGTGCTGGGAAACGGTGGACTGCGCCAGATCGAGGCATTCGACGACATCCTTGCAGCAGCAGGCAGGCCGCGCGGCAAGGTGCTGCATGATGTGCAGACGCGTCGGATGCGCGAGCGCGCAAAGGCGGCGCGCAAGATGTTCATCGACGGTGGGCGGTTTGTGAGCATGATCTTTCATCGTTCATCGCCGATAAACGATGAATATCTCAAAGGCAAGGCCGCGCATACGCGACCTTTGGATTATTCGGTGGATGTCTGCGGCGCGATCTGGTCCGAAACGGCGTTCATGTCGGCGCGCTCGCCTTCGGCCGTTTCCTCCGGCACCTCGAAAATCTGCCCCGGCCAGATGCGGTCGGGATTGCGGATCTGATCCTGATTGGCGAGATAGATCGTCGAATACCTTACGCCACGGCCGTAGACCCGGCGCGAGATGCGCCACAGACTATCCCCGCGCCGGATGATGACGGAGCCGTCGACCGATTGCAGACCAGGCGCCATCGTTTCCTCGATCGAGGCGGAATCCGCCCCGGCAACAGCACCTTGCGAAGGCGAGCCACCCGCCCCCGAAGTCGGGGCTAATTCGGAGGAGCCACCCTGCCGGGCACCGTTACCCTCGGAACCTGTTTCCGCACCCGCCTCGTTTTGCGCATTTGCAGCCGGTTCACGCGGTGCAACCGCCGCGACCGTCTCGCCCGGCTCACGCTGGAAAGGAACTGCGGCACGAGCCGTCACCTCACCGCCCGGACCGATCACATCGGCGCGAACGATATAGTCGCCCACGGGCAGATCGGTCTGCGATTCGATCAGAAAGCGGCCTGCTTCCGACACGCGCGCTTCGCCAAGCAGCATGTCGTTCGCGTAAACGCGGATCGTTGTGCCGGCCGTGCCGCGCCCCGCGACGAAGACCGCATCCCGCTCGATCTCGATCGCCTCGACGGCAAGCGCGCTGCGCGGCGTCGACGGGCGCGATTGCGTTTCGCCGCCTTGCGTGTCGGCAGAGGCAGTCTCCCCAGCGCTCGCATCGGCCTCGGCCTGCGGTCCGGACGTATCAGTATCCGCCGTCGTCTCGTCTTCTGACGATGCGCCGTCATCTGCTCCAGCCGCAGCGATCTGACGCTCTGCCTCCTCGTCCGCCGCTGCCTCGGCCTGCATCTCCTCGCCCTCTGGCACGGTGATGAGACGCGACGCTGCTCCCGGCTCCTCGACGAGCGCCAGAACCTGCCCGGATTCATCATCGGGAACGGATACGATCGCCGTTTCGACGGAAGTCGTCACCGAGCCCTCGCCCGGCCCTGTTGAACGCAGGACGATCTGGTAGTCGCCCGGATCGAGCGCGTCATCAAGAACGGCAGCGAAATCACCGCTCGGACCGACCTCCGCGCGTGCGATAACATGGGCGCCTGCAACGACCTCGACCTGCGAATTGGGTTCGGCGCTGCCCGCAATCACCATCGATCCGTTGGGCTCCACCCGCACGACATGGAAGGACGGAATGGCCAGGTTCTCGCCCTCGCCCGTCTGCGTCATTTCACCTGGTTCGTCCGCTTCCGGAGCGGCGATCTCCGCCCCGCCTGTATCGCCCTGGGGCGTATCGGCCGAGCCTTCCTGCGCCGACGCTGCGGTCTCATTCTCGTCCGTCCGGGTATCGCCAGCCGTGGAGGTATCGGGGGCAGACGCGACCTGTGAAGCAGCATTCGGAGACGCCCACGGGTCGTAGATGCCCGTGTACCAGACCGTTCCGACAGCCGCCGTCACGACGCCAGCGCCAAACAGCAGGATTTTCAACCAGTTCGCAATCATTCGTGCTTTCCCGAAACCGGCACACAAACCGGCAAAGCCCGGTTTATCCCGTTTCTTGAAGCGCCACAAGAAAAAGGCCAAGTCTTCCCCTTGACCTGATCAGTTATGCGCCTACCCAATGCGCCGATGAGCACGATTCGATCCATCTGCGTTTATTGCGGGTCTTCGCCGGGCAACAGCCCCATCTATCTCGAAGCCGGCCGCACGCTCGGCCGGGCGATGGCGGAAGCTGGCATATCGCTCGTCTATGGCGGCGGCCTCAAAGGTATCATGGGCGCGGTCGCGAAAGGCACGATCGAGGCAGGCGGCACCGTGACCGGCATCATCCCGCGTTTCCTCATCCGCAAGGAGGCAGGCGATGCCACCGGGCTGGAACACCTCAACGAGGTGATCATCACCGAGGACATGCATGAGCGCAAACACGCCATGTTCGAGCGCTCCAACGCCTTCGTCGCCCTGCCGGGCGGCATCGGCACGGTCGAGGAAATCGTCGAGATCATGACATGGGCGCAGCTTGGCCGGCATGAAAAGCCGATGGTGTTCGGCAACATTGCAGGCTTCTGGAACCCGATGCTGACGTTGATCGACCACATGAAGGGCGAAGGCTTCATCCATTCGCAGCATCTGGTGCGACCGCTCGTCATCGACGAAGCTGCCGACATCGTACCCGCCATCATCGAGGCCGCGAAGCGGCGCATCGACATGGACGGCGATCAAGCAATCATCGAACGGCTGTAGCCGCTTCTGCGGCGCTCGCCCTGCGTGCTTTCAGCATCGACCACGTAAAAATGACGAGCGCGGCCCAGATGAACAGGAACGCGACGAAAGTCGTCAGCGTGAACGGTTCACGAAAGACGAAGACCGCGACCAGAAAGATCATGCTCGGCGCAATATACTGCATCATGCCGATGGTCGAGAGCTTCAAGAGCTTGGCGCCGTTGGCGTAGAGCATCAGCGGGATGGCGGTGACCAGTCCCGATGCCATGAGCAGCCATGTGTCGATCGAACCAAGACCGCCGAAATGCGAATTGCCGCTGGCGGTCAGCCAGACGATGTAGCCGATCGCCGGTATGCTGATCAAAAGCACTTCAAGGAAAAAACCTTGGTTGGGGCCAATGGGCAGCGACCGCTTGAACATGGCGTAAAAGCCCCATGTCACTGCCAGCGCGACCGATACCCATGGCAGGCCGCCCCGTTCCCATGTGAGGATCGAGACCGCGACGACGGCGAAGCCGATCGCCACGATCTGCGCGCGGTTCAGTTTCTCGCCGAGGAAAAGGGCTGCCAGAAACACGCTGAAAAGCGGGTTGATGTAGTATCCGAGCGCCGCTTCGACCGTGCGACCGACGGCGATCGCCCAGATATAGATACCCCAGTTCACCGAAATGATGGAGGCGGTGACGACCGCCATGCCGAGCATCCGCGGCGTCGCCAGCGCCGTGCGGATATCGGCGGTGCGCCCGAGCCAGAGCAGGACGAGGCCGGCGATCGGCAGCGACCACAGAGCGCGATGCGCTACCACTTCGGACGCCGGCATATGGGCGACGGCCTTCATGTAGAAGGGCAGAAATCCCCACAGCAGATAGGCTCCACCTGCAAAAGCGACGCCTCGAAGGGATTCGTTTTGTTCGGCGTTGGGCGTTTCGGTCATGTCAGTCGGCATTGGCCTGGGATTTTCATGCCTGCCCTGTCGCACGCGCCGCCCATTGAGCACCATCGCAAATCATTGATGTACCCATCGCAATTTGCTGATGGACCAATCACGCCGCGCGAGCTTCGCTGGCGGTGCTCGCCTTCACAAGCTTGTAGACGATCGAATCCATGAGCGCCTGAAACGAGGCGTCGATGATGTTTTCCGACACGCCCACCGTCCACCAGCGCGCACCGGTCGAATCGTGCGATTCGATCAGAACGCGTGTGATCGCCTCCGTACCGCCATTGAGGATGCGCACCTTGTAGTCGACCAGTTCGAGGTCTTCGATCTCGGCCTGAAACTTGCCGAGATCCTTGCGTAGCGCCAGGTCGAGCGCGTTTATCGGGCCGTGACCCTCGGCGACCGACATCTTTTCCTCGCCATCGACCATCAATTTCACGATGGCTTCGGAAACCGTCTTCAGCTCGCCATTGGCGTCGAAGCGGCGCTCGACCATGCAGCGGAAGCTTTCGACCTTGAAGAAATCCGGCACGCGGCCCAGCGTGCGCCGCGCCAGAAGCTCGAAACTTGCATCCGCACCCTCATAGGCATAGCCCTGAGCTTCGCGCTCCTTTACCAGCGAAATCAGCGTATCGAGACGCGGATCGGCCTTGTCGACCGCAACGCCACGTCGCTTCAGTTCCGCGATGAAATTCGACTTGCCGCCCTGATCCGACACCATAACCCGACGCTCGTTGCCGACCGTTTCGGGCGGCACATGCTCATAGGTTTCCGGCTCCTTCAGGATCGCCGAGGCATGGATGCCGGCCTTGGTCGCGAAGGCGGACGCGCCGACATAGGGCGCCTGCGCATTCGGAGCACGGTTCAGGAGTTCGTCAAAGGCACGCGACAGCCGCGCAAGCCCTTCCAGCTTTTCGGGCGTGATCGCCGTCTCATAAAGATCGGAGAAGGCAGGCTTGAGGGCCAAAGTGGCGATCAGCGTGACGAGATTGGCGTTGCCGCAACGCTCGCCGATGCCGTTCAGTGTGCCCTGCACCTGCCGCACACCGGCTTCGACGGCGGCAAGGGAATTCGCCACCGCCTGCCCGGTATCGTCATGGGCATGAATGCCAAGATTTGTGCCGGGAATGCCCGCCGCGATAACCTTCGCAACGATCTGGCGGATTTCCGCCGGCTGCGTGCCGCCATTCGTGTCGCACAGTACCACCCAGCGCGCGCCTGCGTCGTAAGCCGTCCGCGCACAGGCAAGCGCATAGTCCGGATTGGCCTTGAAGCCGTCGAAGAAATGCTCGCAATCGACAAGAGGCTCGCGCCCTGCCGCCTTCGCCGCCTCGACCGAAGCGCGGATCGCATGGAGATTTTCGTCGTTCGTGCAGCCAAGCGCGACGCGCACATGATAGTCCCAGCTCTTGGCGACGAAGCAGATTGCGTCCGCCTTCGCCTGCAAAATCTCGGCCAGCCCCGGATCGTTGGAAGCCGAAACGCCCGCCCGCTTCGTCATGCCGAAGGCGACAAAGGTAGATTTACCCGTCCGCTTCTTCTGAAAGAACGCAGTGTCGGTCGGGTTCGCGCCGGGATAGCCGCCCTCGACATAATCGATTCCGAATTCGTCGAGCATCCCCGCTATCGCGATCTTGTCTTCGAGGGAAAAGTCGATCCCCGGCGTCTGCTGGCCGTCTCTAAGAGTGGTATCGAAGAGATAGACTCGTTCTTTCATCATCATACCCCGTCCTTCGGCGGCCAGACTTCGGTGTCATGGTCGGGATGCTGACAGGAGACGATATCGGACAGGAACGTCGCCTTGTCGTCGCCTTCGGTGGGAAAACCGGGCAAGGCGGCAAGCCCGTCGACATAGGGCAGCTTTTCCTCGATGCCCCACTGCTTTTGCGGGGCGATATCCTCGGGCTGGTCGAACGCGCCGATCGCGAGCGCGATGCCGTCTGGTGCCTCATAGGTCAGCGGCGTGCCGCATTCGGCACAAAAGCCGCGCAGGACATGGTTTGACGAGCGGAAGCGCTTAGGCTCGCCGCGCGTCCACTCCAGCGCTGCTCCACGGACCGAGGCGAGCGGCGCATAGAACGCACCGAACGCCTTCTGGCACATCCGGCAATGGCAGATGGACGCGTCGCCGAGCGCTCCTTCGATGCGAAACCGCACGGCACCGCACTGGCAGCCGCCGCTATAAAGCGGCTTGTTGGGCAGGCTCATCGTTTGATCTCCCATGTGGTCACGCGCTCGCCGGTCGCCGCGTCCTTGCCATCCTTCAACTGGACGCCTTGCGCCAGAAGCTCGTCGCGGATGCGGTCGGCCTCGCCCCAGTTCTTGTCAGCGATGAAGGCGAGGCGCTCGGTGACAAAGCGTGCGACCGCCATCTCGTCCACTTGCACCGCTTCGGCTTCCAGCCCCAGAAAAGAGAGCGTTGCCTTCAGCGACGCTGCGGCATCGGGCGTCCCCTCGCCGGCAAGCTGCGTCAGCGCATGGATCGCATCGCTGGTCGCCAGATCGTCGGACAGCGCGCCGAGCACGGCCGGCGATATTTCGCCCCCGCCTTGCGCCTGATCGGCGACGCGCATCCAGCGGCGCAGAATGTTCTCCGCCTCCTCCAGACGCCGCACCGAAAAATCGATCGGCTCGCGATATTGCGTCATCAGCATGGCAAGGCGCAGCACCTGTCCCGGCCATTTGCGACCGCCGAATTTTTCCGTCGCCAGAAGCTCGTTGATGGTGACGAAATTGCCTTCCGACTTCGACATCTTGCGGCCCTCGACCTGCACGAAGCCGTTGTGAAGCCAGTAATTGGCCATGACATCGGTGCCGTGGGCACAGCGCGACTGCGCGATCTCGTTCTCATGATGCGGAAAGATCAGGTCGAGCCCGCCGCCGTGAATGTCGAAGACCTCGCCGAGATAGGCAGCCGACATGGCCGAGCACTCAATATGCCAGCCCGGACGCCCGCGAATATCCAGACGTTCCCCTTTGATTTCGAAAGTCGCATCCCAGCCCGGTTCACTGGCGCTCGACGCCTTCCACAAAACGAAGTCGCCCGGATGCTTCTTATGCGCATCGACGGCGACCCGCGCACCGGCGCGCTGGTCTTCGAGATTACGGCCCGAGAGCCGTCCGTAATCGTCCATCGACGACGTGTCGAACAGGATTTCACCTTGAACCGCATAGGCATGGCCGCGATCGATGAGGTTTTGAATCAGCGTGACCATATCGGCCTTGCCGTCCTCGCGCGGCAGAACGAACTCGGTCGCGCGGGGTTCGTGCGTAGGTTTCAGGCACCCGAGCGCGGCGACATCGGCATGGAACTGGTTGGCCGTCGTCTCGGTCACCTTGCGGATCGCGGCGTTCAGCGGCAGATCAGGAAAGTCGCGCAGGGCACGCGCGTTGATCTTGTCGTCCACATCCGTGATGTTGCGCACATAGGTGACGCTTTCAGCGCCATAGAGATGACGCAGCAGGCGATACATCACGTCGAAGACGATGACCGGGCGCGCATTGCCGATATGGGCGAAGTCGTAGACCGTCGGGCCGCACACATACATGCGCACATTCGTCGGATCGATGGGCCGAAAAAGCTCCTTCGTGCGCGTCAGCGTATTGGTCAAGCGCAGATGCGGCGCTTCAGTCATGAACGAACCTTCCAAACCATATCGCCCGGCTGGCCGGGAGGTTTTCTCGTTCACGATCGGAAAGGCGAAAACGTCCGGACCAGCAGGCTGCTAGCCGATAATGCAAATGCCGATAATGGCGACACGCGTTTTCATGCCTGCTTTATCGCGCCGCCGCCTGAAATCGTCAAGCGGCCCGGCATGCTACGTGGCTGAAAAGTCACATAAAGAATTGGTTAAGCATGTCCGTCGAAATTGGTTAGAATTGTCATGATTTCTCTACCTCCGCGACAAGGTTTCGTCTCAATCGAACACCACCTTCAAATGGTTCGCAGCAACCTCGCCATCAGGAATAGAAGAAATGCCGATCCTCGCCCCCAAATCCGAACGACAACGCGTCGAATACAAGTCGCTGACCAGCCATTATCGCGGCATCGGCCCGGCTGCCGTTCTCGCAGCCCTCATCTTCTCACCGCGCAAGCAGGTCGTGTCGCACGCCCACAACCCGCAGCTCGTGAAAAACGCCGGCTGAAATCAAAACAGCGAAAGCTGATCGGGCTTTCGCGTCTCCACGGCGGGTTCCGGCACTTCTGGTGCCGGATCGAGAAGACCGGGATCGTCATTGGCAACCTTGTTGACGCGATCGGAAACCGGAATCGCCTCGAAGAAGTCCGCCCCGACCGGTCTCATGAGATCGGCGACGTCGCGTGGCTCGTTGCCCACGCAATCGAGCCAGCGTCCGAAATTTTCCTCATGAATGACCACCGGCATGCGGTGGTGAATCGGCGCAAGCGTTTCGTTCGCGCCGGTCGTCAGGATCGCGCCCGTATCCATCTCGCTTCCATTCGGGTCGAGATAGGTTTCCATCAGCCCGGCAAAGGCGATGACGCCTCCGTGCCTCGGCCGGATGAAGAAGGGCTGCGCGGTCCCCTTGCCCGTTCGCTTCCATTCATAGAAGCCGCTTGCCGGCACGAGCGTGCGATGATGGCGAAGAGCCGCACGAAACGTCGCTTTCTCGCCCGCCGTTTCGGAGCGTGCGTTGAACAGCAGCGGAAAGCCCTTCACATCTTTCACCCAGGACGGCAAAAGCCCCCAGCGCACCAAAAGCGCGCGCCTGTCCGGCAAGTTGGAACCGGGCGCGCGCGGATGCCCTCTGGCCATCATCAGCACGGGCTGCGTCGGCGCGATGTTGAAGCGCGGCGCGATGCCGCCTTCATGATCCATGATGCCGAAAACCGCCTCGATCTCGGCGGCGGTCTGGTTGAGCACGAAACGTCCACACATATGGCCTATGTAGACGTTCTTGCACCGGAACGGGAGGGCAAGGATTGAACCGCATATCCGCCGCATCGCTCGCCGTCATCCGCGACGGTCGCTTCCTGCTCGTTCGGCGTGGACGCGGGATGGCGCGAGGGCAATATGCGTTTCCCGGCGGACGGCTCGAGGCCGGAGAGACGCCTCAGAACGCCGCACGCCGCGAGCTTTTCGAGGAAACGGGCCTGACGGCCGGTGATCTCTCGCTCATCCGTGTGATCGAGATCGACGGTGGCGACGTATCTTACGAGCTGAGCGTCTTTCTTTGCCTCGACGCCAGCGGCGACGCGGTTGCGGGCGATGATGCGGAGGAAGCGGGTTGGTACGCGGCAGAGGAAATGGAAGCGCTCGAAATCACATCCTCCACGTTGGAAATGGCGCGCGAACTCGCCGCGTCACATTGCGGCCCGAGAGCCGGGCGAATAGACAGGCCAGCCATAACACTGCGCGAGCCTCGATGACACGCCTTCTTTCCCGCATTGTGCTGATAGCTGGGCTGCTGATGCCGGTAGGCGGCGTGGCGCGCGCTAACGATTCGCCCTTCGAGGCCAATCTGGTGCGGTTGTCCGAGGTGCTCGGCTCGCTCCATTTCCTGCGCAATCTTTGCGGGGAAGCCAGCAATGAATGGTTCGCGCATATGGAACAATTGCTGGAAGCCGAAGACCCGGACGACACGCGCCGCGCGCGCTTCGTGGCAAGCTTTAATGCCGGCTATCAGGCATTCGAAAGCAACTATATGCGCTGCACGCCTTCCGCCGTCGAGGCGATCAACCGCTACATGAAGGAAGGCGAGACGCTGTCGCGCGACACCGCGGCCCGCTACGGTAATTAGCATTCGATTAACTTTTTAATCAAAGTCTTCATGCGTGACATTTTTGTTGTGTTAAAAAGGCTTAACCAGTCCTCGACAACACAACTCAAATGCCGACGGTCAATCGGCGTCAGGTAAAGCGCGATGAACTACAGCCTCAACGATATCGACGCGATCATTCGCGAAGAAAAGCACCTGACGGCTGTCGAAAGTCACAGCGAGGCATGGGCCGAGGGGCTTTCTGCCGGGATCGAACCTGAGATCATCGCCGAGGCCGCGCTGGCGACCGCCCTGCGCGAACTGGTCAAGACATCGGGCGAAGATTCGGCTGTGCTGCTTTTGGAAAAGATGCGCAAGCTTGCGCTTTCCGGCGCCTTCGAAGGCGACAAGAAACTTCATTGACCTGCGCACGCAGTTTTTGCCTGTGCTAGCATCGACGTCATGTCGATACCTGCCCGATCCATCCTTGCCGCATTCCTGCTCGCCATCCTGACGATTCCCGTTTTTGCGTTCAGCGAAACGCCCGACGTCACCGATCCGCCTTCCTTCGAAGTTCCCCTTCCCGATCCGCTGCGCCCGGGAACGCCCGGCAACGCTCCCGAAGAGGCCGCACCGGAAATTTTCTACGATTCATCAACGCTTCCCGAGCCGGTGGCGCGGATGCGCGAACGTATCATGGAGGCATGCCGGGCCGGCGACATCGAGGCGCTTCGCGCTTTCCTGTCGACCGGCACGAACGCCACACAACTTTCGCTTGCGGGGATGGACGGCGACCCGATCGAGTTCCTGCGCACGCTTTCCGGCGACGAGGAAGGGCATGAAATCCTGGCGATCCTGTACGAGGTTCTGGACGCCGGGTACGTCCATCTCGATGTCGGCACGCCGCAAGAGCTTTACGTCTGGCCCTATTTCGTGGCCATGCCGATCGCCGAACTGACGCCGCCGCAACGCGTCGAACTCTTCAAACTCGTCACCGCAGGCGACTATGAGGAAATGAAAGCCTACGGCACATATGTCTTCTTCCGCGTCGGCATCACGCCGCAGGGCGAATGGGAATTCTTCGTCGGCGGCGAATAGGCGCGGGCTTGTTCGATCTCCGGCAGGCGCTTAGGTATCGGTCTTTCGCTCACGAAGGTCCGATTCATGCCCGTCGTCCATCTCGCTGACCGCGCCCTTGTCACCGTCACCGGCCCTGACGCCGAGCATTTCCTGCAAAACCTGATCACGACGGATCTTGCCGCTCTTGGCATGAACGAGGCACGTCCGAGCGCGCTTTTGACGCCGCAGGGCAAGATCCTGTTCGACTTCCTGATTTCGCGCGCGGGCGACGGCTTCGTCATCGAATGCCGTACAGATATCGCCGCCGACCTCGTCAAGCGCCTGACGATCTATAAACTGAGAGCGAAAGTCGAAATTTCCCAACCGGACGAACAACTTGTCGCCGTTTCATGGGACGATGAATCGAGCGCTTCAGTTTCCGATTCAAATTTGCGGGATATGCGTTTTCCTCAGACCGTTATGCGCCATTACACATCGTTGCTTGAAGCAAGCACGGACGAGACGGCCTGGACGGGTTATCGCGCCGCCAGCGGCATCGCCGAAAGCGGGGCCGATTTCGAACTCTCGGATGTCTTCCCGCATGACGTTCTTTACGACCAGAATGGTGGCATCGGGCTTAGGAAAGGATGTTTCGTCGGACAGGAGGTCGTCTCGCGCATGCAGCATCGCGGCACCGCGCGCCGCCGCGTGATGATCGCGACAGCCGAAGGCGAATTTCCCGAAGCGGGTGCGGACATCACTGTCAACGGACGCAGCATCGGCAAGCTGGGGTCGGGCTCGAACGGCGCGGGCCTCGCCATCGTTCGAATTGACCGCGTGAAGGATGCGCTCGATGCGGGCGAGGCCATCGTCGCGGGCGACACGCCGCTGGCGCTGTCGATCCCTTCATGGGCGAACTATACGCTGCCCGCAGACAAGAGCGACGACTGATGCCGGATCGTCCCGGCGCTCCCGCGCGTGCCTGGCAGCGGATGCTGTCCGGCCGCAGGCTCGACCTTCTCGATCCCTCCCCGCTCGATATCGAGATTTCCGACATCGCGCATGGTCTTGCCCGCGTCGCACGCTGGAATGGACAGACGCATGGAGCGCATGCCTTTTCAGTCGCCCAGCATTCGCTCGTCGTGGAGGCGGTGATCCGCTCGATCGAAGCCGATCTGGAGCCGCGCTGGCAGCTTGCCGCGCTGCTTCACGACGCGCCCGAATATGTCATCGGCGACATGATCTCGCCCTTCAAGCGCCAGATCGGCGACAGTTACCGGGCCGTCGAACAGCGTCTTCAAACGGCGATCCATGTGCGCTTCGGTCTGCCGCCGGTTCTGCCCGCCGCGATCAAAAAGGCGATCAAGCGTGCCGACCAAATCGCCGCCTATCACGAGGCCACACGGCTGGCCGGGTTCGGCATGGTGGAAGCCGTGAAGTTCTTTGGCCGCCCGACGGGCGTGACGGCTGGCGAGTTGTCACTTGAACCGCAGGCCGCGACAGTCGTGCAAGATGCGTTTCTGGCGCGCTTTGGCGAGATCGCAGCGTCGCTCTAGTTTATCGCCCCTGCCGCTCCAGACGGTTCAAGAACCATTGCGTCAGGCGCTGCCAGACTTCCTCTTTTTCGCCCGCATCTTCCACGCCGTGTTCAAGGTTCGGATTGTCGTTGACCTCGATGACGTAGATCTCGCCGTTCGGCATTTCCTTCAGATCGACACCGTAAAGCCCGTCGCCGACGCACTGGGCAGCGCGCACGGCGGTGTCGATCACATGGTCTGGCGCATCAGCCAGCGTGAAGGCGCGAAAGCCGCCCTCGTCCGGTTTGCCGCGCCGGTCGTGATTGACGATCTGCCAGTGCTTCTTCGCCATCAGATATTGCACGGCGAAGAGCGGCTGGCCGCCGAGCACGCCGATGCGCCAGTCGTAATCGGTCGGCGAATATTTCTGCGCGATCAGAAGGTCGGAATCCTCAAGCCATTTGACAGCGAGCGTCTTCAATTCCTCGAAATCGGCCGCCTTCTTCACCCCGCGCGAAAAAGCGCTGTCCGGGATTTTCAGCACCAGCGGGAAGCCCAGCGTGTCGGCGGCAAGCTGAAGGTCGGCGGCGCCTGCGATCATCACCGTCGGCGGCACCGGCACCTTGTTGGCGTCCATCAACTCGTTCAGATAGACCTTGTTGGTGCAGCGGATCATCGACAGCGGATCGTCGATGACGGGCATGCCTTCCTGCTGCGCACGTCGCGCGAAGCGGTAGGTGTGGTTGGAGATCGACGTCGTCTCGCGGATGAAGAGCGCGTCGTAATTGGCAAGCTTCGGCAGATCGCGCCTGCTTATCGGCTCCACTTCGACGCCCATCTTCGCGGCCACGCGCGACCAGTGCTTCAGCGATGCGATCGACGACGGCGGCAGTTCCTCCTTGGGATCGACCAGCGTAGCGAAGGAATAGCGCGCCGGCGTGCGCTGCTTGGTGTCGCGCCATTCGCGGGCCGTATAGATATCGAGGCATTCGAGAAAGCGGCTTTTCTCATCCTCCTTCATGCGTGCCAGCGGCAGGAAGCCGATTTTCGATATCGTCGCCCATTCGCCATTGTCGCGGATGGTTACTTCGAGCGCGGGCGCGCGAAACCAGTCGAACAGGAGCCGCGCGAAGCGGTCGCACGCCCGCGACGGGCCGATACCGAAAAAGATCGCGATGCGCGTGGGAAACGCGCCGTCGAACTCCTTGCGAGCACGGTTCAGCGCCTGCTCCAGTTCGGGCAGCGCCGCCTCGTAAAGCTTCTTTTCCGACAGGTCGATCATCGTCTCGACGGAGGGGATGATCCTGTGACCGCGCGAACCGGCGAGAAGCGACGCGTAATAGCCGCGGCTTTGATAGGCGTAAGACCCCGACAGATTGATGATCTTGGGGCGCTGCGCACGAAACAAAGACGGATGCGAAAGGTAATCGCGATTGGTGATGATCTTGTGAGGCGTTTCGAACTGGTCGAGGTCGCTCTTGCGGCCGGTCAGGATGACCCAGGTCATTTTCTCTTTCTGTCTCCAAGCATCACAGCCGCCCGCAAAGCGGGCTGGCCGAACTGGGCCATTCGCATGAACATCTCATAGGGCACCGGGACGTTGGCGGCGTCGGCAGCCGTCTCGCCATGCTCGTCCTCGACCCATGGGTCGTGAATGAAGATATGATCGCCGTCATCGTCGATCGCCAATACCCAGTGGGGCACCTTTTTTCCGAACATCAGGAAGCCCGAGATAAGAACCATTACGAGGCGTCCTTGTTTCAACGCCTTGCGAATATCTTCCAGAACGAACGCCCGCTCGCGAACCGGCACGCCATATTTCGCGATCCGCGCGCGAAAATCGATCTGGGCAAGTTGCATGACGCGGCGCTTTTCATGGTTGCGTACCGACTGCAGGAAAAGGGGCCCTTCCTGCGAGACGAAGATTTCTGCCGGTATCCCGTTTTCGTGCGCCGCGACGGCCATGCCGAACGGCTCGCAACCGCCCGGCCCAGACATCATGAAGATCGTAGTCGCATCGCGCCAAAGGCGGATTTCATTGACCGGGTCCGGCACATATTCGGGATCGAAACGCGCCATCGCCATCATCAGGCAGCAGGGTCCGCAGGTGAAATCGGCGGTCTGCTCGTAGAACGGCACCTTCGTCGAGCGGATTTCGCCGCGCAAAAGCTTTTCCATGCGGATTGCCGCAACGCCATCCTCGTAATACCCCTTCTCGATGCCGATGCGCCGGTAGTGGTTCTTCTCGTAAAGCGCTATCGCACGCGGATTGTCCTCGCGAACCTCGAGCCGAAGGAGCATCCGGCCGTGCTCGTAAGCGGCGTGTTCGGCCGCCGCCAGCAATGTGCGCCCCAGGCCGCTTCGCCCGTGTTCGGGATCGACGGCGAGCGAATAAAGCCGGGCAACACCGCTGCCCTTTCGAAAAAGCACCATCGCATAGCCGACGATCACGCCCTGATCCTGCGCGATCATCGTTTCGGCGGTCGGCCGTTCGATCAGTTGATGAAACGACCGCCGCGAGATGCGGTCATGCTCGAAGACGCGTGCTTCGAGCGTTGCCAGTTCGCTTTCGTCGCCCGAACGTGCCGGGCGCAGGACGATACCGGGGATCGTCGTCGGTGCGGATGCCATTGCGGCCATGTCCTCGAGAGAATCATGCGCGGTAGCCTCGTTGACCACCGGGCCGCCGCAAGCCTCCCGTGATGCGACGGCAAACTCGCTTTCGCGCCTCCATTGCGGTCTTATTGTGGCGTAGCCGCAAACGTGGTCAAGCGGCCGCAAAAGCGCGCGCGGTTCGAACAAACTGACTGCCTGTCCATCACATTCGGGCGAGGCCGGCTGAAAAGATACCGTTCATGTCTTAGATTGATCGCATGAAACGAATGCTCGCCTTCGTCGCTTTGCTTCCGGTGCTGACCACCGCGCCCGCTATGGCGGCGTGTCCGCAAACGGTCACGATCAATCGCGGCGATACGCTGTCGGCCGTCGCGGCAGCGTGCGGCATCAATGTCGAGACGCTGATGCAGGCCAATCCCGGTCTGCGGCCGAACCGTCTTCAGCCAGGCATGATCGTTTCCGTACCCGCCGAACCGTTGCCCTCCTCGCAGGCTCCCTACAACCGGCCGCGTGTCACTGTCGCGCCGCCGATCACGACCACCGCTCCCGGCATCCAGACGCCGACCAACATACAAGGCCGCGAATACCGCACGGAGCGGCCGATCTATTTCGATCCGACCCGCCAGCCCCTGCCGGGACAGGTTCCGCTTCCCGGGCAGCCCGGCTCGCCTGGATACCCCCTGCCGCTGCGATAAAGGCCAGAATGTCAGTTCAATGAAATTGATGTTTACAGTGGCGCAATTCGTTTCCGTTTGATCGATCGCCGCGATAATCTCCGGCTTCAAACCGAGATATCTCCATGACGACGATCAGCGCAGACCGCCCAGCCGCCGCACGCCCCGTGCCCTGGCTCCTCATCATATGCGGCTGCATTATCGCGGCGATGGCATTCGGGCCGCGTTCTGCGATGGGCTTCTTCCAGTTGCCCATGCTGGCGGAAAAGGGCTGGGACCGCACGACGTTCGGTCTCGCCATGGCGATCCAGAATCTCCTGTGGGGTCTCGGCCAGCCTGTCTTCGGCGCAATCGCCGACCGTTACGGCACATGGCGCGTGCTTGCCTTCGGCGGTCTGCTCTACGCTTGCGGCCTCGCACTGATGTCAGTCGCCGACACGCCGACGATGCTGCACATCAGCGGTGGCGTGCTCGTCGGCCTCGGCGTTGCGGCAAGCTCATTCTCCATCGTGCTCGCCTCATTCGGGCGCAACACACCGCCTGAAAAGCGCTCGATTGTCTTCGGCATCGGCACCGCTGCCGGCTCGGCCGGAATGTTCATCTTCGCGCCCGTCAGCCAAGGGCTGATCGATGCTTATGGCTGGTCCGACACCTTGATGATCATGAGCGCGATGATGCTCATCATTCCGGTGCTCGCCATCCCGCTCGCCGGCAATTCGAAGACCGGTTCGGTGCCGCAGGCGCAATATGAGCAGTCGATGGGCGAAGCTTTGCGCGAAGCGTTCGGCCACAGGAGCTATCTCCTCCTCGTTTCCGGCTTCTTCGTCTGCGGCTTCCAGGTCGCGTTCATCACGGCGCACTTTCCCGCCTATATCGGCGACCTCGGCATCGACGCCAGCTATGCCGTCCTCGCGCTCGCCTTTATCGGCTTCTTCAATATCATCGGATCGCTTGCGGCAGGCGTGATCGGCCAGAAATATTCGAAGCCGATGTTCCTCGTGCTGATCTATATCGGTCGCTCGATCGCTGTCACGGCCTTCCTGCTTTTGCCGCAGACACCGACCTCGGTGATCGTCTTCTCGATCGTCATGGGTCTGTTGTGGCTGTCGACCGTGCCGCCGACCAACGCGCTCGTCGCGATCATGTTCGGCACGCGCTATCTCGGCATGCTGGGCGGTCTCGTCTTCCTGTCGCACCAGATCGGCTCGTTCCTCGGCGTCTGGCTCGGCGGCTATCTCTACGACGTCTTCGGCACCTATAACCCGGTCTGGTGGCTGGGCGTCGTGCTCGGCCTCTTCGCCGCGATCGTTCACTGGCCGATCAGGGAGCGCCCGGTTGAGCGCCCCGCGCTGGTGGCCGCGGAGTAGCTACCGCGCCGCCATGTTGGCAATCGGAAAAATCGCGCAGGTCTCCGTGCCGATGGCGAGGAGCTTGCCGTTTTCGTCGGTCATTCGCGCTTCGGACACCGCCAGCGTGCGGCCCTTGTTGACCACTTTGCCCTCGCAGGTGACGATACCGGTCTTGTCGCTGATGGGGCGCAGATAGTTCACCTTCATCTCGACCGTGGAATAGCCCTCACCCTTGCCAAGCAATGTGTGGATGGCGCATCCGAGCGCCGAATCCAGCACCGTTGCCGCCCATCCGCCATGGACCGAACCGAGCGGGTTGAAATGGCGCGCGCCGGGCATGCCCTTGAACACCACCCTGCCCTCTTCCGCCTCGACCAGACCGAAATTCATGCGCGCGGCGATGCTCGGCGCGGGATATTCGCCCGCTACCACGCGGCTTAAGAGTTCGAGCCCCGTATAGTGCTCCACATCCTCATGCGGGATCGTGCCGAGCCCGCGCGGAGCGACATATCCAGGAAAAATCTCGACTTCGGTCATAAGGCGTTTTCTCCATCGTGCGATTTGGCGAGCGCTTTTCGAAGCGCGGCAATGAAGCCGATCCGCGCGTCAGGTTCCTCCATGCCGCGCGGCTCGTAGATATGGCGCGTCAGGAAAAAGCCGGTCAGGCGAAAGGCATCGGATATCGCCGCCTCGTCAGCGGAAAGGCGCGAGCCGCGTTGCAGGAACGGCGGCAGCGCCAGCATCTTGTCGCGCCAGGGTTCGCCTGCCTCGCGCGATACGGCGCGCCCGCTTTTGGGCGACACGTAGGTCAGTTCGTCGCGCGTTCCCGTCGCCGCGCAGCGTTCGAGATCGAGGCCGAAGCCGAGTTCTTCGAGAATATGAAGTTCGAAACGCACGACGAGTTCGGCTGCGGACACGGGATCGCCGAGGTGATCGAGCACGACGCCCAGCGTCTCGTAAAGCCCAAGATGCGGGTCGCGCTCGGGCAACAGGCGCAGATGCGCCGCCATCAGTTGCAGGCCGTAGACGCTCGCCGCGCTTTCCATCAGCCGTGCGGCCTTGAGGTCGACCGGCTCCACCGCGAAGAAGCCAAGATGCTCGTCGAGCCGCGCACGCCAGACGAGTTCGACGCGGTTGCCAGGCTGGAGAACCGGCTGCATGCGGCGCGAGCGTCCGCCGCGCACGAGGCCAAGATGACGGCCATGGCCCGGCGTCATCACTTCGAGGATGACGCTCGTCTCGCCGTGCCGGCGCGTGCCAAGGATGATGCCGTCGTCACGCCATTCCATCAGGTGACGTTCGGCGCGTTATCGGGGAAATTCAAGTCCCATCTCGCGATAGCGCTCGGGATCGTTGATCCAGTTTTCGCGCACCTTCACGAACAGGAACAGATGCACCTTCTGCTCGAGGATTTCGGCCAGTTCCTCGCGCGCGGCCTGCCCGATAGCGCGGATCGTCTCGCCCTTCCTGCCGAGCACGATCTTCTTCTGGCTGTCGCGCTCGACATAAATGACCTGCTCGATCTTGACCGAACCGTCCTTCTTTTCCTCCCAGCGCTCCGTCTCGACATGGGACGAATAGGGAAGCTCCTGATGGAGGCGCAGGAACAGCTTTTCGCGGGTGATCTCGGCGGCAAGCTGGCGCATCGGCAGATCGGAAATCTGATCTTCCGGGTAGTACCACGGGCCTTCCTGGACGGTCTCGGCGAGATCGTCGAGGAGGTCCGCGCAGCCAGAGCCGTTGAGCGCCGAGACCATGAAGGTGCGCTCGAAGCCGACTTTCTCGTTGGCCTTCGCGGCGAGCGCCAGAAGGTCTTCGCGCTTGACCTGATCAATCTTGTTCAGGATCAAAATCTTCGGCTGGCGAACATTTTCCAGCCTTTCGAGGATGGTTTCGGCATCGCCGCGAATGCCGCGCTCCGCATCGATCAGGAGCGCGATCATATCGGCGTCCTTCGCCCCGCCCCAGGCGGTCGTCACCATGGCCTCGTCGAGCTTGCGGCGCGGCTTGAAGATGCCGGGCGTATCGAGAAAGACGATCTGCGCGTTTTTATGCGTTGCGATGCCGCGCACAACGGCGCGTGTCGTCTGCACCTTGTGCGTCACGATCGAGACCTTGGTGCCGACGAGCTGGTTGAGCAGCGTGGACTTGCCGGCGTTCGGCGCGCCGATCAGCGCCACGAAGCCCGAGCGCGTGGGGCTTTCGATGCCGGTTTTCTCGTCACTCATTCCGTTTCGTCCTTCCACACGCCTTCGCGCGTCAAAATCATCTGCGCCGCAGCCTGCTCGGCTTCGCGCTTGGAGCGGCCGGTGCCCGCGCCCGGCTTTACGCCGTCGATCAGCACGGAAACCGTGAACACCGGATCATGATCCGGTCCTTCGCGGCTGTCCACACGATAGGTCGGCGATGCCTTGACGCGCTGATGCGCCCATTCCTGCAATTCGGTCTTTGCATCTCGCCGGCCGGCCGAAGTGCTTTCGGCACGGTTCTGCCAGTTCGCCAAAATGAAGTCGCGCGCCGCATCCAGTCCCTTTTCGAGATAGATGGCGGCGATCAGCGCCTCCATGACATCGGAGCGCGTATTGACCCGCTTCTTGCCGGACAGCGAACCGAACTCGGCACCGGTTCGGATCAGCGGCGTCAGGCCGATCTCGTCGGCAAGTTCGGCGAGCGTCTCGGCATTGACAAGCGCGTTGAGGCGCACCGACAATTCGCCTTCATCCGCATCCGGATAGGCTTCGAACAGCATCTGCGCGATGACGAGGCCGAGCACCCGGTCGCCCAGAAATTCCAGCCGTTCGTAATGGCCGCCCGCCGCCGGCTGCGCGCTCGCATGGGTCAGCGCACGTGCCAGCCGCGCATGATCGGACAAGGCGACGCCGGTAATCTTTTCCACGGCGGCGGCAAGTGCCGCGCCGTCGAGCGTATCGCGTGCCATCAATTGACCGACGTCAAAAGGCGCGAGAACCGCAGTTCCGTCGGCCAGCGCCAGATTTCCAGCGGACTTGCGCCGCCGGCCATCGAGAAGAAGATGATGTTGGCGCGTCCGACCAGATGGTCGTAGGGCACGAACCCGACCGAGAAGCGGCTGTCGGTCGAGTTGTCGCGATTGTCGCCCATCATGAAATAATGGCCGGCAGGCACGTTGAATTCGCGCGTGTTGTCGCCGATCGAGTTCGGCGTCAGGTCGAGCGTGTCATAGGAGACGCCGTTCGGCAGCGTTTCGCGCCAGACCTCGACGGGCCGCGCCATCTCGGTGATATCGGGATTGTCGATTTCGTCGACCAGTTCGCGCTCGACCGCCTCGCCATTGATGAAAAGCTGGCCCTCGCGCATCTGCACGGTATCGCCCGGCAGGCCGATCACGCGCTTGATATAGTCGAGCGATGGGTCCGGTGGGAATTTGAAGACGACGACGTCGCCGCGCTCCGGCTCCGATCCCCAGATGCGGCCCTCGAACAGCGGCGGCGAGAACGGCAGCGAATGGTGCGAATAGCCGTAAGCCCACTTGGTCACGAAGAGATAGTCCCCTTCGAGCAGCGTTGGGCGCATCGAGCCGGAAGGGATCGAAAACGGCTGGAACAGAAGCGTGCGAATGACGAGCGCCAAAAGCAGCGCCTGAATGATCACGCTGACGGTTTCGCCGAAACCACCCGATTTCTTCTTGTTCTGGTCAGCCACGCAGCGATTCTTTCAAAATTTTACGAAGAGCGGTTCGTCTTACCGCTTGCCAGAGCCTGCGGCAACGCCGTTGCGTCGCTTCGTCACGCCGCAGCTATGGCCTCGATGACGACGAACGCTTGAGCCAACGGAAAATCGTCTGTGATCGTCAGATGGATCACAGGTTCGTGCCCCTCAGGCATCAGCGCGTAAAGCCGGTCGGCGGCACCGTTCGTCAGGCGCATGGTTGGCTTGCCGCCGGGCAGATTGACGACGCCCATGTCGCGCCAGAAGACGCCGCGCGACAGACCCGTTCCGAGCGCCTTGGCGCACGCTTCCTTGGCGGCGAAACGCTTCGCGTAGGAAGCCGCTCGCAATTTGCGCCGGTCTGACTTCGCCTGCTCGATACCGGTGAAGACGCGCTTGGTAAAACGCTCGCCGTGCCGCTCCAGCGTCTTTTCGATGCGCCGGATGTCGATCAGGTCGCTGCCGATGCCGATGATCATCAGATATTCCGGCTTCCCGGTTTCACCGGGGGAATGGCTGCGAGCTCAGGCGGCAGCGCGTCGGCCGGATAGGCGGGCACTTCATATTCGGCAAGCGCGATGAGCGGCACGCCGACATCGGCCTTGCCCGCCGAACGGTCAACGATGCAGGCGGCAGCCACGGCGTCCGCGCCGAGCGCCTGCATGCAGGCCACTGTCTCGCGGATCGACAGGCCCGTCGTCACGATGTCCTCGACAATAACGATTTTCGCGCCTTTCTCGATCTCGAAGCGGCGAAGGCGAAACTCCCCCCCTTCCCGTTCGACCCAGATCGCGGGCGCGCCCAGATGACGCGAGGTCTCATAGGCCGGAATGATGCCGCCAATGGCCGGACCGACGACATAATCCGGCTTGCCGACGGCTGCCTCGATCTTTTCGGCAAGCGCCTTGCACAGGATCGCCGTCTTGTCCGCATGCATGAAGACACGCGCCTTTTGCAGGAAGACGGGGCTGCGCAGGCCGGAGGTCAAGATGAAATGCCCTTCCAGAATCGCGCCCGCCTCGCGGAAAATCGCCAATACGTCCTCGGTCTGCATCGCCACCCCTTTATCCATTGACGCGGCGCACTTCGGAAACGCTCGCATTTTCCTTCAGCTGCGACATCAGCCGGTTGAGATGCTTCAGGTCCCACACTTCGAGATCGAAGACCATTTCGGTGAAATCCGGCGCCGTGCGCAGCATCGACAGCGTATGGATGTTGGCGTCGTTCGATGCAATCACCTGCGAGATATTCGCAAGCGAGCCCGGCTCGTTGATCGCGGTGACGGATATACGCGCCGGGAAACGCTCGTGATTGTCCTCGTCGATGTCCCAGCGCACATCGATCCAGCGTTCGGGCTGGTCGTCGAAGGCGGTCAGCGATGGCGACTGGATCGGGTAGATTGTGATTCCCATGCCCGGCTGCATGATGCCGACGATCCGGTCGCCCGGAACCGCTCCTTCCGGCGCGAACTTGACCGGCAGATCGCCGCGCACGCCGCGGATGGGCACCGCGCCGCTGTTCCTGCGCTTTCCCTTTTTCTCCGGCGTCGCCGAACGGGGCATCTGGAAGAGCATGCCGGCGGCGTTGCGGATGTTGAACCACCCCTCCTCGCGCTGGCGCGGCGGCTGGGCGGCGCGTTCGTCCTTGTGATCGGGGTATACGGCGCGCACGACGTCGGGCGAAGCCAGTTCGCCGCGACCGACAGCGGCCAGAACGTCCTCGACATCCTTGCGCGCCAGACGATGCAGAACCGGCTTCAGAAGTTCCTTGGAAAAACTCTTGCCCGAGCGCTCGAAGGCACGTTCGAGAATGCGCATGCCAAGGCCGGAATATTGCTTGCGGATGGCATTCTTCGTCGCGCGACGGATGGCGGAGCGCGCCTTGCCGGTGACGACGACCGATTCCCACGCGGCGGGCGGCACTTGCGCCTTCGAGCGGATGATCTCGACCTCGTCGCCGTTCTTCAGTTCGGTCATTAGCGGCATGATGCGGCCGTTGATCTTCGCGCCGACGCAGGTGTCGCCGACATCGGTATGGACCGCATAGGCGAAATCGATCGGCGTTGCGCCGCGCGGCAGGGCGATCAGCCGCCCTTTCGGCGTGAAGCAGAAGACCTGATCCTGAAACAGTTCCAGCTTGGTGTTTTCGAGGAATTCTTCCGGGTTGTCGCCTTCCGAAAGCTGCTCGATCGTGTGGCGCAGCCAGGCATAGGCGTTGGTGTCCTTGGAAAGCCGCAGCCCGCCATTTCCGGCCTGCGTCATCCCGTCCTTGTAAAGCGTATGCGCGGCAACGCCGTACTCCGCCACTTCTTCCATCAGCCGGGTACGAATCTGCAATTCGACGCGCTGGCGCGACGGACCGACAATGGTGGTGTGGATCGACCGGTAGTCGTTCTGCTTCGGCGTCGAGATGTAATCCTTGAACCGGCCGGGCACCATGGACCAGGTCGTGTGGATCGCGAACAGAGCGCGGTAGCAGTCCTCCTCGCGCTCCACAATCACGCGGAAGCCGAAGATGTCCGACAATTGCTCGAAGGAGAGCGCCTTCGCCTCCATCTTGCGGAAGACCGACCACGGCTTCTTCTGGCGGCTCTTCACGCTCGCCTTGATATCGTATTTTTCGAAAAGGACGGACAGCGATTTCTCGATCTCGCCGATCACGTCCTTCGAGCGCTCGTAAATATCGGCAAGCCGCTCCGTCACCGCGCGATGCGCCTCGGGATTGATCGTGCGGAAAGCGAGTTCTTCCAGTTCCTCGCGCATGTCCTGCATGCCCATGCGCCCGGCGAGCGGCGCATAGATTTCCATCGTCTCCTCGGCGATGCGCACGCGCTTGTCCTGGCGCATGTGCTCCAGCGTGCGCATGTTGTGCAGCCGGTCGGCGAGCTTGACGAGCAAAACGCGCACGTCCTCGGCGATGGCGAGCAGGAGCTTGCGCAGATTCTCGGCCTGCTCGGCCTTTCTGGAAACGAGATCGAGCTTCTTGAGCTTCGTCAGACCCTCGACGAGCTTGCCCATCTCGGGGCCGAACAGCGTGTCGATTTCCTGACGGGTCGCCGATGTATCCTCAATGGTGTCATGGAGAAGCGCGACCGCGATCGTCGCTTCATCGACATGCATATCCGTCAGGATTGCCGCGACTTCGAGCGGATGGGAGAAATATGGGTCCCCGGATGCACGCTTCTGGTGCCCATGCTTTTGCATCGCATAGACATAGGCCTTGTTCAGGAGCGCTTCGTTCACGTCGGGCTTGTAGCGCTGGACGCGCTCGACAAGCTCGTACTGCCGCATCATGGAGACGATACCTCATCAAGAAAAAAGTGCCGCGCGACCGATGGCAGCGCGGCACTTATACTAGATAGCTGTCGAGCGGCGGCAGCGAAAGAGTGCCGCGCCGTCTAACGATCAGAAATCGTCGCTCTTTTCCGGTGCAACAAGACCTTCGATACCGGCAAGCAAATCTTCCTCGGTCATGCGATCGAAGGCGATGTTGTCGTCCGGCTCGTCGGCAACAACTGCTTCCGCGCCCGTTTCGGAGCTAAGCGCCGGGGCGGCTTCCGCTTCTGGTTCATCCACCTCGACATGCTTTTGCAGCGAGTGGATCAGGTCTTCCTTCAGGTCTTCGGGAGACAACGTCTCGTCCGCGATTTCGCGAAGCGCGACGACCGGGTTCTTGTCATTGTCGCGATCGATGGTGATCGCCGCACCCTGCGAGATCAGGCGAGCACGGTGGCCGGCGAGCAGAACGAGCTCGAACCGGTTGTCGACCTTGTCGATGCAATCCTCAACGGTGACGCGGGCCATGGGCTGCCCCTTTCATGTCTTCGAGTATCGGGAGATTGCGTGCTCCATACCGAAAATTTCATGGCTTGACAAGCATCCGACCGCCCGCGTCACCAGATCAAAAATCGGCGGAAGCGCTTGGCGAAAAGCCAAACCGGGACTATGTCGAGACGATATTTCAAATCGTCATTTCGATCCAAAAGCCATTTCAGAAGGAACTTCGCCATGTTCGATCCGCGCGAGAAGATCGCCCTTTTCATCGACGGAGCCAATCTCTACGCGACATCGCGAGCGCTCGGCTTCGACATCGACTACCGCAAGCTGCTCAGCCATTTCCAAAGCCAGGGCTATCTGCTTCGCGCCTATTACTACACGGCGCTGATCGAGGATCAGGAATATTCCTCCATACGTCCGTTGATCGATTGGCTCGACTACAATGGCTACACCGTCGTCACCAAGCCGGCGAAGGAATTCACCGACGCAACGGGCCGGCGCAAGATCAAGGGCAACATGGACATCGAACTGACCGTCGACGCTCTCGAACTTGCCGGCACGGTCGACCACTATGTGATCTTTTCCGGCGACGGCGACTTTCGCACGCTGGTCGATGCGTTGCAGCGCAAGGGCCGCAAGGTGACGATCGCATCGACGACGACTTCGACGCCGCCGATGATTTCCGACGATTTGCGCCGCCAGGCCGATCATTTCATCGAGATCAGCGCGCTCAAGGGCGCGATCGGGCGCGAAGGGTCCGAGCGGGTCGCAAGGCGGCCGGTCGCCGATCCCGCAGAGGACGAAGACAATTGAGCGCGCGCGTGGCCGGCATCGGCCCGGCGGAACCTTCGCCCGACTGCCCGCTATGTCCGCGGCTTCACGGCTTCATCGCCGAATGGCGGGCAAAAGAGCCGCGCTGGTTCAACGCGCCGGTCCCCACATGGCGCGATGAGCGCGGTGACGACAAGGTCGAGCTCCTGATCGTCGGCCTTGCACCGGGCGTGCGCGGAGCCAACCGCACCGGACGGCCGTTTACCGGCGACTATGCGGGCGATCTTCTTTATTCGACGTTGAAACGATTCGGTTTCGCCAAGGGCGAATTCGAGGCGCGGCCAGATGACAGTCTCGAACTGGTCGGGGCAGCCGTCACCAACGCCGTGCGTTGCGTGCCCCCAGAGAACAAGCCGGTCGGTGCAGAGATCAACACCTGCCGGACCTTTCTCGTCCCGACCATCGCGCGGTTCGCCAATCTGCGCGCGATCGTTACGCTGGGGCTGATCTCGCATCAATCGGTGGTGCGCGCATTGGGCGGACGCGTCGCCGCTCACCCCTTCGGTCACGGAGCCGAGACCAATCTTGGCGGCGTGCGCGTCTTCTCCAGCTATCACTGCTCGCGCTACAACACGAACACCGGCCGGTTGACGGAGGAAATGTTCGTCAATGTGTTCGGGAAGGTACGGGAGTATCTTGGAGGGAATAGGGAATAGGGAATCATTCGACCGATCTGCCGACCGCAAGACGACGTTATTACGTCTGTCGTCCTTCCCTACTTCCCTCCTCCCTGTTTCCCTTTAGCTTCACCCGTGCGCCTTGAGCAACCGTGCTTTCTCTCGGCTCCAGTCGCGTTTCTTCTCGGTCTCGCGCTTGTCGTGCAGTTTCTTGCCCTTGCCCAGCCCGAACAGAAGCTTCGCGCGGCCCTTTTCGTTGAAGTAAATCTTCAACGGGACCATCGTCATGCCCTCGCGCTCGACGCCCTGCGCCAGACGGGCCATTTCCTTCTTCTTCAACAAGAGTTTGCGGCGGCGGCGCGGCTCGTGGTTGAAGCGGTTCCCTTGCGTATATTCGGGAATGTAGGAATTGATCAGCCAGATCTCGCCGCCCTCCGCTGACGCGTAGGATTCGCCGATATTGGCCTGCCCCTCGCGCAGCGACTTCACCTCCGTCCCCGTCAGCGACAGGCCCGCCTCATAGGTGTCCGTCACCTCATAGGCGAAGCGCGCCTTGCGGTTTTCGGCGACCGTCTTGGAATTTTTATCAGTGTCTTTTGCCATAGCGGGAAAGTGGTGCGCGAAGGCTAGTTGATCAAGCCGGCATGGACCAATGCCGCGTCGATCGCCTGCGCAGTCGAAGCTTCGACGGTTACCAGCGGCGAACGCACCGTGTTCTCGACCTTGCCGAGGCGCGACAGCGCGTATTTCGAACCCGATACGCCAGCCTCGATGAAGATCGCCTTGTGAAGCGGCATCAGGCGGTCCTGCAACTCGATCGCCCTTTCGCGGTCGCCCGAAAGCGAAGCGCGCTGGAACTCGGCGCAAAGTCGCGGCGCGATGTTGGACGTGACCGAAATCGCGCCCTGCCCGCCATGCGCGTTGAAGCCGAGCGCCGATGCGTCCTCGCCCGAAAGCTGGATGAAATCGGGGCCGCAGGTGATTCGCTGCTCGGAGACGCGCTCGATCTTGCCCGTTGCATCCTTGACGCCGACGATGTTGGAAAAGTCCTTTGCCAGACGACCCATCGTCTCGGGCAGCATGTCGATGACCGAGCGCGGAGGGATGTTATAGATGATGATCGGCAGCTTCACGGCTTCGGCTACGGCCGCGAAATGCGCATAAAGGCCACGCTGGTTCGGCTTGTTGTAATAGGGCGTCACCACCAGAACGGCATCGGCGCCGGCGCTCTCGGCGAATTTGGCCAGTTCGACCGCCTCGGCGGTGCTGTTCGAACCGGCTCCCGCGATCACCGGAACGCGGTGGTCCGCCGCCTCGATGCACAGCTCGACGGCGCGGCGATGCTCTTCATGGGTCAAAGTGGGCGATTCGCCCGTCGTACCGACAGGAACGAGACCGTTCGTTCCCTCGGAAATCTGCCATTCGATCAGGTCGCGATACGCTTTCTCGTCGAGCGAGCCGTCCCGGGTAAACGGAGTGACGAGCGCGGTCAGCGAACCTGTGAACATGATCGGAAAGCTCCTCGGAAAATAGCGCAAAAGCACCAGTCTGCCTGCCTTCTAGACGATCGCGGCAGCTTGCACCATAGTCTTTGACGGGCTCGCGAAGCGAATTCGCGCATGAAGAAACGGAGATTCATCGTATTTGATGGCGACCGATAACCAATCGTTTACCTCGTCTTCACTCGTCAGGCTGTAGCCTGCCGGTTGCCGAAGCCAGCATTGCAATCAGCCGATGCCGGATCACGACATTCACGACGAACGCCTCAGGACCGAACGAATGCAGCCAACCATCAGGACCCGCGTCGCCCTCACCGGCTTGACTCTCGCCCTTTTGTCCAGCCTCGGCTTTGCAGATCCGGCTCTACCGTCCAACCCGCCATTGCCCAGCCAGCGCCCTTATCAGGCCGTTGCCGGCAATGTCGACAACGCGTTCACGACCAGTTCGATCGCCGCGCAATCGGCGGCGGCGATGGCGACCGACCTCGTCGTGACTGGCGATGTTTCCCGACTGAAGGCCGGCCTCGACGCGCTTCAGGCGGGCAGGGTCTCGCAGGCCCGGACCGCTCGCAACAATTTGCCGGCCAACTCACTCGACCGGGCGATTCTCGCCTGGGCAATCGCGACGAGCGGGGCGGACGGCGTTCCCTCCTCCGAGATCGCCGAAGCGGCCTTCGCGCTCAAGGGCTGGCCGGGCATGTCGCGCCTGCGCAGCAATTCCGAGCGCGCCCTCCTGCGTGAAAATGCCGGCCCGCAGGCCGTTTTGCGCGCATTCGGCGATTCGCAGCCCGAAACGCGCGAGGGCACCATCGCGCTGACGCGCGCGCATCTGTCCGTCGGCAACACGCAGGCCGCCCGCGCAACGCTCGCACCTTTCTGGCGTACTGAGCGCATGGAACCGGGCGAAGAAGCCTCGATGATCCGCGAATTCGGCCGCCTGCTTCCCGCGTCCGATCACTGGGCGCGCATGGAATCGATGCTCCATATCGACCGCGTCACCTCTGCCGAACGCGTGGCGGGCCTTGCCGGCGGCGAGGCGCTGACCAAGGCGTGGGCGGCTGTCATTCGCGGAGAAAACAATGCGGGCCGTCTGCTCGCAGCCGTTCCGCAGGCGCAAAAGAAAGCCGGTTTCTATTTCGCGCAGGCACGCCATCAGCGCCGTGCCGAGCGATACAAGGAAGCGGCTCAAACCATCTTGCAGGCCCCGACGGGTGCGGCCAATCTGGTCAATCCCGATGCATGGTGGATCGAGCGGCGCGTTCTGGCGCGCGAACTGATCGACCTTGGCGAAAACCGCCTCGCCTATCAGGTCGCCGCCGGACATTCGGCCGAAAGCCCGGCCAACGCTGTCGACGCCGAGTTTCATGCCGGCTGGTTCGCGCTGCGCTTTCTGAACGACCCGCGCACGGCGCATAATCATTTCAACCGGATCGTGCAGATTTCCGAAGGACCGATCTCGCTTTCGCGCGGCTATTACTGGCTCGGCCGCGCTGCGGAAGCCGGTGGTCCGGGCAACGCACGCGACTACTACCAGCGCGGCGCGCGTTACGGCACCGCGTTTTACGGCCAGCTTGCGGCCGCAAAACTCAGCGCGACGACGATCTCGGCCTCCTTCCCCTCCCCCTCCGACGCCGACCGGCGCAATTTCGAGGGCCGGCAGGCCGTACAGGCGATCCGGCGGCTCGAGCGCGCAGGCCATCAGAGCCGGGCCAACACGCTCTACCGCGATCTGGCACTGCAACTCGACAGCGTCGGCGAACTGGCGCTCCTTGCCGTCATGGCGGAGCGTCGGGGCGATCATCCGCTGGCCCTGCGCGTCGGTAAATGGGCCGCTGGGCGCGGGCTCGATGTCGGCGCGCTCGCTCATCCCGTAGGCGCGATCCCCGGTAACGCCAACATCTCGGCAGCCGGCAAGGCGCTCGCCTATGCGATCGCGAGGCAGGAAAGCGAATTCAACATCTCGGCCCGCTCAGGCGCGGGCGCGCTCGGCATCCTCCAGCTTTTGCCGGGAACCGCGCGTGACATGGCGCGCAAGACGGGCGTTTCGTTCGATCAGGCGCGCTTGACGCGAGACGCCGGCTACAACGCAGCGCTCGGCGCCGCCTATCTCGGCGAACAGCTCGACCGTTTCAACGGCTCCTATATCCTCACCTTCGCGGGCTACAATGCCGGCCCGAGCCGCGCCGCCCAGTGGGTACAGCGCTTCGGCGACCCTCGCGGCCAGAATATCGAGCAGGTCGTCGACTGGATCGAACGCATCCCCTTTCATGAGACACGTTCCTATGTTCAGCGCGTGATGGAAAACTATCAGGTCTACAAGATGCGCATTTCGGGCCGCGCCGACGTGGTGGCGGATCTGACGGGCGGCCGGCGCTGACGCGCCGGTTTAGCGCCGTTACCCCTCATCCAACCCTTCGGGCCACCGCCCTAGATTGAGCCACGGGTCTCAACCCGTCCTTCAGACCCAAAAGGGGAGAAGATGGCTGAGCGAAGCGAAGTCGGACGACGGGTATCGTGCTGTCTCGCCGACTAACGCTCATCACGTCGAAAACTTATCCCCCTCCGCCATACTCCCTCGCATCGCTCTCGTGGGAACCGGCGCGCACCGGGTCTCGGGAAGGCGGCGATGACTTCCCCCGATGGCGTCGGACACTATCGGGGATGTGAGGAGTGATCGGCCGAAGGCCGAGAGAAAGCCAACGATTTGGCTCTTTCAACGACGAACGCCCTGAGCCATAGCGAAGGGCCAAAGAACAGGCCGGCGTGGCGGGCTGCTTGCACTTCACAAGCCATACGCCATGCGGAAAAGCTCTTGTGACCGGTCAACAGCCAGATAGGTGAGACGCGGTCCGCGAAGCGGACGCGAAGCCAACAGATTTGGCTTTGCGAGCGTCGAACGCGGGGTGCACAGTTCGCGCCACTTTAAACACAATAGCAAGGCACGGCCCGCGCGCCCCGCTTCCCGTTCTTTGACAATGGCCGGATGCTGAGGCGCGGCGATGAATATGCGTGAATGAGCGAAGATATCGCCCGTCGCGCACCGTTACGCCGATGCCCTGGATCGTTGCGCATCTGATTGCGCCCGCAAGGCGAAGCCTGAAATACGGACGATGCCCGCTTTGACGAGTCTTTGGCGGGCTGGATTGATCACACCCCGGCGCTCCAGTGCACAAAAAGAAAACCCCCGGCGAACCGGGGGTCTCTTTAAGCTTGGTACTTTCGAACTTCTTAGAAGAAGCGCGAGAAGCGAACGAAGCCCGAGGTCGCGTTGCCGCCAACATCGGAGTCGACATCCGTGTAGACGACTTCCGTGCGGACTGCGAAGTCGCGGACCGGGGTCCAGACCAAGTTGCCTTCAACGGCCCAGGCGTCAACACCCGACGAAAGGTCGGTGCCCGGAACGTAGAGGTCGCTGATCCACTGACCGCCAACCGAAGCGCCGAAGGTCGGCGTGAACTGGTGGTAGTAGGAAGCCAGGACCGACCACTCGCCGCCGTGCTCGTTGTAGATGTTGTCGCTGTCGGCATAGTAGCCGATCAGGCGGAGCGACGAACCAGCGTAGTTCGGGATGTTGAACTCGCCGCCGATCGAAGCAGCCCAGCCGTCCTGGTCGATGTCGAATGCCGGAACACCACCGACGCCAGCCGCGTTGCCGAGGCCGTAGACGTTGAAGCCGTCACCGCTGAAGCCGCCCGTACGGTCGTTGTCGTAACCGACCTGACCCCAGACCGAACCCCAGCCCTGCTCGATACCGATGCGGGCAACGACGTCAGGCGTGTAACCGTTGTTCTCGTAGGCAACAGTGCCGCCAGCGAACGGAAGGCTAGCGAAGTTCTTGTTGTTGTCTTCGACCGAGGCAGCAGCGAAGAAGCCGTTGGCGCCGGTGAAGGTGTACGAGATCTGCTGGCGACGCTGGAAGCCGTAGTAGAGGCCACCATCCGAGTGCGAACCACCGGCAACAGCCCAGAGCGAGTCGTCACGACCCATCTTGAGGCCGCCGAGCTCGATGAAGGCGCGCTGGTTATTGACCGAACCGTTGCCGCGACCGGCGACGGACGTGTCGTTGCCGGCATTGCCTTCCCAGCGGATGTAACCGCGGAGCGTGCCCCACTCGGTGTCCGAACGGGCGTCGAAGAAGACGCGGGCGCGGGCCAGCTTGTTGTAACCGTCGTCGACGAAGCCGTGGTAGTTGTCGATGTCGCCGTCGTCAGCGAAACCGATCTGGTAACGGACTTCACCGCCGATGCGCAGGCAGGTCTCGGTGCCCGGGATGTAGAAGAAGCCAGCGCCGTACATGTCGCAAACGCGAACGTACTCAACGGGCTCCGGCTCTGCATAAACGATGGCGTCAGCAGCCTGGGCGCCCGATACGGCAACCAGTCCTGCGGCGGAGCCGAGAAGAAGGCTCTTGATGTTCATTTCTGACCTCCAGTCAAAAGTTGTTAAGCGGGTCTGGGCTCTTTTTGCTGAAGGACAGCGTTTCCCTGCCCCATCCCCAATTCCGAAAAAGGAGGTTTGTGTCCGCCCTTTCTCGATGCTGACAATACGCAGGAGATTTTCCCGATCAACCGCGTTTGCACACGAACGGGCATTTGCAGCCTCGCTAGCGGAAGGCTTGTTGCACAAAAGCCACGATTTGACCCCCGGCCTTTACATTCTGTTAAGGGCTGACGCCGCCGGGAGGCATCGAACGGCGACCGGAACGCGTCGGGTCACTTCAAAACTGATGGAATCGGGACGTGTTGGAGAAGCGGATTCGCGAATCGTCAGGCGACAGCGATTTTCCGTACCGGAATCGAAGCTCCGTATTGATTGTGCCGCGCTTCTTCTTTATCGACCGGGTCACCGGAGAGGTGGCCGAGTGGTCGAAGGCGCTCCCCTGCTAAGGGAGTAGGGCTCAAAAGGCTCTCGTGGGTTCGAATCCCATCCTCTCCGCCACTTCCCAAGCTACGCAGATATCTCGCTGCTGCCGACGATGCGTTCTCCGCTTCCCAGCACCTCTTTGTCGGCCTGGTCCGGCACGTCGCTCTTCTCCTTGCCGAAGAAAAGCGCGTATGCGGCCGGAAGGACGAGGATAGTGAGCACCGTCGCCACCAGAATGCCGCCCATCATGGCATAGGCGAGCGGCCCCCAGAAAACGCTGCGCGAGATCGGGATCAACGCCAGCACCGCCGTCAGCGCCGTCAGCATGATCGGCCGGAAGCGCCGGACCGTCGCACCGACGATCGCCTCGGAACGCTTGATGCCGGCGGCGATGTCCTGATCGATCTGGTCGATGAGAATGACGGAGTTGCGGATGATGATGCCGAGCAGCGCGATGACGCCGAGAATCGCCACGAAGCCGAAGGGCGCACCGCTGATGAGCAGCGCCGCCGCCGCCCCGATGATTCCGAGCGGCCCGGTGGCGAGCACCAGCATCGTTTTGCCGAAATGCTGCAATTGCACCATCAAAAGAAGAACGATCGCGAAGAGCATGATCGGCACTCTGGCCGCAATCGAATCCTGACTTTCGGCGGCGTCCTCGGCTCCGCCCTGCACCTCGATCCGGTAGCCGGACGGAGCGCTATCGCGAAGGTCCTGCATCTGCGCGCCAAGACGCATGGTCACGTCGTTAGGCTGGATATTATCCGGCACAGTTGCCCGAACCGTGATCGTGGGCATGCGGTTGCGCCGCCATTCAATGCCCTGCTCCATCTGCAGCACCAGCCGGGCGATCTGCGAGACCGGCACGAAGTCGCCGAAATCGGTCGGCACGTAGACCGAACCTGCCGCCGACAGCAGCGAGCGGCTGTCTGCCGGCTCCCGCGCCACGATCGACACCGTCTCCTCGCCATCGCGAAACTCGCCCAGCGTCAGGCCGGACATGGCCGCCTGCAACGCCTGGCGCACGCGCTGCGAGGTAACGCCGAGCGCACGCGCCCTGTCCTGATCGATTACCAGCCGCATCGTCTGCACGGGCTCCAGCCAGTCGTCATGTATCGCGCCGAGGAGCGGTTCCTGATGGAAGCGTGCTTTCACCTCGTCCGCCAGGCGACGGACTTCCTGACGGTCCGGCCCCATCACGCGGATCTGGACCGGCCAGCCGGTGGGAGGCCCGAGAAAGAGGCGGTCGACCTTGGCCCGCACCGAGGGGAAATCCTCGGCGAGAATCGTTCTCAATTTGGCGATCAGCCGTTCGCGTGACGGCTCGTCATTCGCCATGACGAGAAGCTGCGCATAATTCGGATTGCGCAATTGCTGGTCGAGCGGCAGGAAGAACCGCGGCGCGCCCTCGCCGATATAGGCGGCGATGAAGCGCTTGTCGGGATCGTCCATCATCCGCGCTTCCAGCGCCTCTACCTGCGCTTCGACTTCCCTGACGCTGGTGCCCTCTGGCAGCCACATGTCGACGAGAATTTCCGGGCGCTCGGATCGCGGGAAGAAGTTCTGCGGAATGAACTGGAAGCTCCAAAGGCTCGCGGCGAAGATTGCCAGCGTCGCAACGATCACCACGATCCGGTGGCGCACGGCCCAGCCGACAGTCGCGCCAAGACGCCGGTAAAAGGGCGTATCGAACACGTCGTGATGCGCGCCGCCCGCATGCTGGCGCTGCTTCAGGATCATGTGGCCGAGCCAAGGGGTCAAATAGACAGCGACGAACCACGACACCACCAGCGCGATGGCGACCACGAAGAACAGCGAACGCACATATTCGCCGGCAGCCGACTGGGCGAAACCGACGGGGATGAAACCCGCCGTGGTGATCAGCGTTCCGGTCAGCATCGGAAAGGCCGTCGATCTGTAGGCAAAGCTCGCCGCCTCGATCTTGACCAGCCCTTCCTCAAGCTTGCGCTCGGTCATTTCGACGATGATCATCGCGTCGTCGACCAGAAGACCCAAAGCGATGATGAGCGCACCGAGCGAGATGCGCTGCAGATCGATGCCAAGCTGGTACATGATAGCGAAGGTCGCGGCGAGCACCAGAGGGATGGTGATGGCGACGACAAGCCCCGACCGCCAGCCGATCGAAAGGAAGGAAACGACCAGCACGATCGCCAGCGCCTCGCCAAGCACCTTCATGAATTCGCTTATGGCATCAGTGACGACTTCCGGCTGATTGGCGATCTGGTCGATCTCGACACCGTAAGGCATCGTTTGCTCCAGAGCGCGGTAGGTCGCCTCGACATTCGCGCCGACGTCAGTGACGTTGTAGCCGCTCGCCATGACCACGCCCACCTGTACACTGTCATGACCGTTGAAACGGTATTTGCTCTGATAGGGGTCTTCGACACCGGCGGTCACCGAAGCGATGTCGCCAAGTCGGGTAACGCTATCGCCTGATCGCAGGCGTAATTCCCGGATGTCTTCCACACGTGCGATATCGCCCTCGACCGAAATGCGGACAGAGCGTGTGCCAGTATCGACGGCTCCGGCCGGATCGACACTGTTCTGGCCCGCAAGGGCGCTCTGCAGGTCGTTCAGCGTCAAGCCTCGCTCGGCCAGCGCGGTCGATGCGATGTCGATATAGATGACCTGCGGCTGGTCGCCGATAATGACGGCCTTTTCAACGCCGGGCGTCGCCAGAAGCACATCGCGCGCCTGCGTCGCGAAATCCTTCAGTTCGGGATAGGTATAGCCCTCCCCTGTGACGGAATGCAGCGTGATGTAGGTGTCGCCGAACTCGTCGTTGAAATAGGGACCGAGCAGGCCCGGCGGCAATTCGGACTCGATGTCGCCGACCTTCTTGCGCACCTGATAAAAAGCGTCCGCGACCTCAGCCGCGCTGGCCGCTCCTTCGATCTGAACGGTGATGACGGCGCTTCCGGCGCGCGCGTATGAGCGCACGAAATCGAGATGCGGCGTCTCCTGAAGCTTGCGCTCGATCTTGTTGACGACCTGATCCTGCATGTCTTCGAGCGAAGCGCCCGGCCAGACTGCCTGCACGACCATGACCCGGAAGGTGAATTCGGGGTCCTCGCTCTGACCCATCTGCCAAAGGCCAAGCCCACCGGCAATGAAGATCAGTGCGAACAGGAAACGCGCGATGCTCGGATGGCTGATTGCCCAGCGCGAAAGGTTGAAGCCTACCTTGTCGTCCGCGGAACCCGTCATGGCCGCCTCCAGTCAGCGTGGATGGATGGTTTTCAGCGAGACGGCCCGGCGGCCGCGACCGATGGGAGGTCGCTTTCCTGCTGGAGCTTCACCTTGAGGTTTTCTTCCATGAACTGCGTGCCGGCGGCGACCACGAGGTCATGCTGGTTCAGGCCTTGCGCCACACGTACGCCGCCAGGTCCGAAATCGACGACTTCAACATTGCGGGCATGCACCGTCCCGCTTTGCGGATCGGCAATCCAGACGATCGTTGCGCCATTCTTCTCGGCAAGCGCCTCAAGCGGAATCGTGATCAGCGGACGTTCCATGCCGATGGCCGCCCTGACAGTGCCGGTCATCCCGATGAGGACGCGCGCATTCGCAGGCAGGCTGATCCGCACCGAATAGGTACGCGATTGCGGGTCAGCGCTGCCGGCAACCTCGCGAACCCGGCCTTCCAGCCTCAAATTATTGTCATTCCAGAAGCCGACCTCGACCGCCATATCGCGGCGGAAGCCGAGAATCTCGGTTTCGGGAACCGCGATCTGGATTTCCTTTTCACCGTCGACCGCAACAGTCACGACGGGCGTGCCGACCGCAACGACCTGACCGCTATCGGCGCTGACCGCTGTGACGATTCCAGCGTCGTCGGCCCTGAGCTCGGCATAACCGAACTGGTTTTTGGCCTGCTGGAGCGCGGCGGCCGCAGCATCGCGCCCGGCAATTGCCTGCCGTTGGCTCAAGGCGGCCTCGTCGAGAACCGATTGCGCAGCGACGTTCCTCGCCTGCAACTGACGCGTACGTTCCAGAACGAGCTCCGCCGTTTCGACCTGCTTTTCAGAAGCGGTGAGTTCGGCTTCAGCCATCGTCACGGCGAGCGCCAGATCGGTCGCATCGATCCGCGCAAGCAGATCGCCGGGCTCAACGCGGTCGCCGACATCGACGGGGCGCTCGATGATCTTGCCTGCGACGCGGAAACCGAGTGCAGCTTCCCGGCGCGCCCTCACCGCACCCGAATATTCGAGCAATCGCGAGTCGTGGGTTGCGCCGATTTCCACGACCTTCACCGGCCTCACGACTTCCGGGGCAGCGACCGGCTGCGCTTCCGAGCAGGCGGTGAGCGCGGTTGCGGAGGCGATCAGGAGCGCCAGCATGGACGCCAAGCGCGTTGTTTTGTTCGAGGTCATCGTCGTGGTTCCGTTGCAAATGCGTCGGAGGCGGCCAAAAGTGAACCTGTTCGCCGTCTATCCAAGCGCCCTGATTGCGAAGTCGATCAACTGCTCGGGCGTCGCCCGGTTTTCCTTGGAAAGGCACTGGGCCACCATTTGCGGATGGCAAAGCATGGCGGTGCTCGCACCGAGGCATCGGGCGGCTATTTCGGCATCCTGTTTGCGGAATTCACCCGCCTCGATGCCTTCGCGAATGACCCGCTCGTAAACGGCGTGAATGCGGTCGATGTGGCGCTCGATGACGTGCCAGTCGCGCTCGATCGCCACGATCACCATCTCATGCACCTTCTGCTCGTCGAGCATGGCGTCAACCGTCATCCGGAACTGGGCCATGATGCAGCGGGCAAGCCGTTCGGGAGCCGGCAACGGCAGCTTCGACGCCTCCTCGATCTCTTTCAGGCTCGCCGCGAGCATGCGCCCGCAGATCGCCTGATGGATTTCGACCTTGGATGCGAAGAAACGGTAGATATTGGCCGACGACATGCCGAGGTCTCGGGCGATGTCAGCGACCGTCGTCTTCGAATAGCCGTAGTGGCGGAACATGCGCTCGCCGGTTTCGAGAATGCGCTCAACCGTCTCCGACTGGCCGGGCTCCAGGCTGGCTGCGATCGTCTGATTCATTGCAAGTCCCATGACGATTTATGAGTGACGAATTTTGAATTTCGTCACTCATAAATTAAATTTCGAACTTTTGTCAATGCTGCAGGGTCGCTGGTCGCGATATTCTCAGGTGGTCAAACCGTTTGAGAGGCGGTGCTGGTGGGCCATGTCGAAAGCGCCTGATCGACAACTGCCGTCAAAACATCGCGGCTGACACCGGCCTTTGCCTGCACGGCGACGCCATGGGTTACTGTCATGACGAAAGTTGCGAGCGTTTCAGGACACGCCGTTTCCGGCAAATCTCCCTCGTGCCTGGCACGCTTGAAACGCTCCACGAGCGCGTCCCGCCCCTTCGCACGCGCGTCGATGAGCGCCTGCCGGATTGGCTCGGCATCGTCAGAACCGGCCAGAACGCCGTTAATGCCGAGGCAACCGGTATGATCATCAAATCGAGTATTCAAATCGACCGCACCGTAAAGCACATGGGCGGCCGCCTCCCGCGCAGTCGGCAGATCAAGCGCGGCAGGCACATAAGCGAGATATTGCTCGTAATATCGATCGAGGACCTTGGCGAACAGGGCCTCCTTGTTGCCAAAGGCGGAATAGAGCGCGGGTCGCTCGACACCAGCCGCCTTTGTCAGGTCGGCATAGGACGTGCCCTCGAAGCCCTTCTTCCAGAAGACCGCCAGCATGTTGTCGAGCGCCGTGTCAGGGTCGAAGGCGCGATGTCGTCCCACGTCTCGTTCTCCACTTCATCATAACGATCATTATTAAAACGCTTGACACTGGATGTCACGCTCAATAGCTCTGCATTTAGTAACGATCGTTACGATATCAAATACGGATGCGCGGGGTGTGCTCCCTGTGCTCTCGAACCCGAAAAAGGCACTTGAAATGGATACTTTCAAAAACAAGGCCGTGCTCATCACCGGCGGATCGCGTGGGCTTGGGGCAGCAATCGCCGATGCCTTCGCCGAACAGGGAGCGGACGTTGCAATCAGCTATGCCGCCTCCAAGGAAAAGGCGGAAGCCGTCGTCGAACGGCTGAAAGCCAAAGGTGCACGCGCCATCGCCATTAAGAGCGACCAGTCCGATCCTTCGAGCGCCGAACCGCTCATCGAGGGCGTGCTGTCGGCTTTCGGCAGGCTCGACATCCTCGTGAACAATGCAGGAATCGCCGTTCAGGGACATCGCGTCGACGATCCCCACCTCGATGGCGAGGCGTACAATCGCCAATGGCATGTCAATGTTCTGGGCACGATCGCGAATACCCGTGCCGCCGCTCCCAAGCTAAGCGACGGAGGGCGGATCGTGTTCATCGGCTCCGGCCTCGGGTCGGTAGTGCCGATGATGGGTGTGGCCGACTATGCCGGGACGAAATGGGCGCTTGCCGGATACGCTAAGGGCGTCGCAAGGGATCTGGGCCCACGCAACATCACCGTGAACGTGGTACAGCCCGGCATCATGCCGACCGACATGGCCGCCGAGGTCGCCGATAAGCTGCCGGATCGGGAGGCCATTCTCGACATGCATCCGATCCGCCGCATCGCGACGCTGGAGGAAGTGGCCGATACCGTGCGGTTTCTCGCAGGCCCGTCTGCTGCCTACATCACTGGCGAAACCATCAACGTCGCCGGCGGCTTCGGGATTTAACGATATCCGGACGGAACTTCCGGCGGGTCGACCTGAACCGTGACGTGGTCGATCGCATGGTTTGCTTTCAGGCGGCTTGCGACGAGCCCGGGAAGCGACAGAGGATCGACATCAGGGGCCGGTGAAACGTGGATGGTGGCGACGATCCTGTCGTCGCTCAGCGTCCAGGCGTGAAAATGTCCGGCCCCGGCAATCTGCGGAAGGCTTGCAAGATCGGCTTCGACCTTCGCCGAGTCGAGGCCGATCGGCATCGCCTGCATCAAGACCCGCAGCGAATCCGAAACGAGGTTCCATGCGGAGCGGACTATGAGGATCGCCACGAAGGCGGACAGGATCGGGTCGAGAACGCTCCAGCCGGTCAGCATGATGCCGATGGCTGCTGCAATCGCGCCGACGGAACCGAGCAGATCGCCCACGACGTGCAGGAACGCTCCCTTGAGATTGGTGTCGCTACGATTGCCGGACCACAGGACCCAGGCGCCGGCAAGGTTGACGAGAAGACCGATGAACGCGACCACGAGCATCGGGCCTGCGAGCACTTCGATCGGCTCGTTGATGCGGGCGATCGCTTCCCAGACGATCCATGCGACGAGAATCAAAAGGCTCGCCCCGTTGGCGAGGGCAGCAAGTACGCGCACACGCTGATAGCCGTAGGTGCGCGACGCATCGGCGGGCCGGCGCGCTACGCGATAGGCGACCAAGGCGAGGAGCAGCGCCGCGGCGTCCGACGCCATATGTCCAGAATCGGCGATCAGCGCGAGCGAGCCCGAAAGCCAGCCGCCGACAGCCTGGATCACCGCATAGCCGGCCGTGAGGAAAAACACGAAGCGAATGCGCTTTTCGTTTCCCGCGGTCACGCGCTGCACATGGGAATGACCATGCTTGCCATGATCATGCGCGTCGTGGCTGTGCTCACTGTCGGCTTCGTTCATCGTTCTGCCCTGCTGCGTCATTCGGCGATGCTGAAGATATAGATTTCCGAGCGGCTCCGGACAGCATGTCATGGAACGCGTCCCGGAAGGTCAACGCACTTGTTCCTGCACGGTATTTATGTTCCCTTTTTCGGGGTGGGAGGCTTTAAGAGGAGGAGGCAGGGCTTTGAGAGCGCTCCCGTTTCAACGCGCATCGCGTTTCATTTCTTTCAATTCGGTCATGGCAGGGGTTTTCGCCGGATCGATTTCGCTGGCGGCGGCATCCGACATGGAAAGAGACGAATTTTTCTGGCTCGGTGAAATCAACAAGGCCACGGCGGTCATCAACAGCCAGGAAGGACTGCTCGACGAAGCTCTCGTTCCGGGCATCGCGGCGGCCATCTCGCAGGTCATCGAAGCCGGCGGCCAGCCCGATGCGGAACGCCCGTCCACCGTCATCAGCTTCGAGCCGCTTTTGATCGATGCCGGCGGCGTCGAGGTGACGCTGCTGCATGCCGGCCGCTCCAGCCAGGACATGCACGCCACCTATCGCGCGGCAATCCTGCGCGACAAGCTTCTGGAACTTGCCGACCAGCTCAACGCGACATCGCGAACGCTGGTCGATCTGGCCGCCGACCATGTCGAGACGATCGTTCCCAACTATACCAATGGCGTGGCCGCGCAGCCCAACAGCTTTGCGCATTATCTTCTCGGACACGCGGCCGGCTTCGACCGCGACGCCCAGCGCATCCGGGAGACCTATGCCCGCGTTGACCGCTCGGCCATGGGCACGACCGTGCTCAACGGTACGAGCTGGCCGCTCAACCGGCAGCGCATGGCCGATTATCTCGGCTTCGCCGCGCTCGTCGATAACGCCTATGACGCCTCGCAGATTTCCTCGATGGAACATCCGGTCGAGGTCGGCGCGATTGTGACGTCCGTCGCGCTGCATGTCGGCAATTTCATCGAAGACGTGATGACGCAATATGCGCAGACACGTCCGTGGATTTTGCTTGAGGAAGGGGACGGAAACACCTTCGTTTCATCGGCGATGCCGCAAAAGCGCAATCCGGGGCTTCTGAACAACGCACGCGTCGACGCCTCCCATGCAGTGACGCTGGCGATGGGGCCAGTCTGGCAGACGCACAACATCACGCCGGGAATGAGTGACCCGAAGGATGTCGACATGAACTCGGCCATGGTCGATGCAGGCGTCAGTGCCCTTTCGCGGTTCGACCGGGTGCTGAAGGCGTTGGTGATCAACGCGGATCGCGCGCTGGAGGAACTCAACAGCGACTGGACCGCCTCGCAGGAGGTCGCGGACGTGCTCATGCGCGACCACGGCCTGCCGTTCCGCGAGGGTCACGAGGTCGCCTCGGAGATCGTCACCCATGCCCGGGCGAACGGTATCGCGCCTCTCGATTTCCCCTATGACGAAGCGCAGCGCATCTACGCAGAGACCGTCGCCGATACGCAATACGATCCGCAGATGCCGCTAAGCGAGGCCGAGTTCCGCGCCCTGCTCGATCCGGCAAGCATCATCCGCAACCGCGCCACGTCCGGCGGACCGCAAGCCGACGAAGTCGAGCGCATGCTCGGCGAGGCCCGCGAAAAGCTCGATGCGCAGCAGGACTGGATCGCATCTAAGCGCGAGCATATCGAAACCGCTCTGGCCACGCTCGACAGCGACTTTGCTGCACTGGGCGACGCCGCGTCGGAAGAGCAGCAGGAAGACTAACCGTCAATGGGCGGGTCCGCATCGAGCATGCGGCCCGCCCAGATTTTCTGGTCGACCAGTTCGCGCGCGATTTCGATGAAGGTCGCCCCGACGGCGCGCGCTGCCGGCGTGCGGCGTCTGTCGGCGGGATAAGCGACGACGAGTTTTCGCACCGGCTCGGGATCGACGATCGAATGGGCGGCGAGCGCGCCCTCCTCCACCAAATCGTGAAGCGGTGCCAGCGGCAGGATCGTACCGCCGAGACCGGCCCGGACGAGATCGACCATCGCCGTCAGCGATTCCGCCTCGACACTCGGGCGAAGGGACACGCCCGCCTGCCTTGCGTAAAATTCGAGCAGGTTGCGAAGCCCGTGGCGCGGGCTCGGCAGGACGAGTTCGGTGCGCGCAAGCTCGGCAAAGCCGATCGTTCGCAGTTTGGCGGGCTTCCCCGTGCCCTTTTCGAAGTAGAGAAGCTTTTCCTCCATGACGGGCGTGATCGTCAGGGATCGCTGCGGCTCGGGATCGTAGGAAAGCGACACCTCAAGTTCGCCGCGCTGGAGCCAGTCGAGGAGATGGCCGCTGAAGGCAGAGGAAAATCGAACGGCAAGTTCGGGGTGTTTTTCGCGCAGGCGCCGTACGAGCGGCACCGTGACGATCTCGGCCACTGTCGGCGGCATTCCCACCATTACGACGCCGCGAATATGGGTGTGACCGGACGCGGCAATGTTGCGGATGGAATCGAGACCCGCCAGCACATTGGCCGCCTGGTCGAGAATCTCCCGGCCGATATCCGTCACCGCCATGCCGCGCCCGTGACGCTCGAAAAGCTTGACGCCGAGTTCTTCCTCAAGAAGCCGCATCTGGCGGCTGAGCGCCGGCTGCGCGATGTTGAGACGGTCCGCCGCCTTGCTGAGGCTGCCGAGTTCGGCAACGTGGATGAACGTCTTGAGCTGATGAAATTCCATGACGCCGGGTCCATTTTTGAAGTCTGCCTTCATCCTATACCCGATCGGCATAGCTTTTCAGCCGAAATGCTATTCGAATTTGTCGGCCAGCTTCGGTATCAGCGAAGGCGACACATATCCGGAGAGTCTGAAAGATGCGAACCGTAGGCGACGACCAGCATATTGAAATCCGCGAAGCGGTGCGCGCACTGTGCGCCGAGTTTCCTGCGGAGTATCACCGCAAGGTCGACGAGGCCCGCGGTTATCCCGAAGAATTCGTCGACGCGCTGACGAAGGCCGGATGGATGGCCGCGCTCATTCCCGAAGAATATGGCGGGTCGGGCCTCGGTCTGACGGAAGCGTCCATCATCATGGAGGAGATCAACCGGGCTGGCGGCAATTCGGGAGCCTGCCACGGCCAGATGTACAATATGAACACGCTGATCCGGCACGGATCTGAGGAGCAGCGGCAAAAATATCTGCCGAAAATCGCGGCCGGCGAGTTGCGCCTGCAATCGATGGGCGTCACGGAACCGACGACCGGCACGGACACGACCAAGATCAAGACAACCGCCGTGAAGAAAGGCGACCGCTACGTCGTCAACGGGCAGAAGGTCTGGATCAGCCGTATCCAGCATTCGGATCTGATGATCCTTTTGGCGCGTACGACGCCGCTCGATCAGGTCAAGAAGAAATCAGAGGGGCTTTCGATCTTCCTTGTCGATCTGCGCGAGGCCGAAAAGAAGGGGATGAGCGTCAAGCCGATCACCAATATGGTGAACCACGAGACCAACGAACTTTTCTTCGACGATCTGGAAATTCCCGCCGAAAATCTGATCGGCGAGGAAGGACAGGGCTTCAAATACATCCTCACCGGCCTCAATGCCGAACGCACGCTGATCGCGGCCGAATGCATCGGCGACGGATACTGGTTCGTCGACAAGATCACCGCCTACGCCAAGGAGCGCGTGGTTTTCGGCCGGCCTATCGGCCAGAATCAGGGCGTCCAGTTTCCCATTGCCGATTCATTCATCGAGGTCGAAGCCGCCAATCTGATGCGCTTCGAGGCGTGTCGGCTCTACGATGCGGGACAGCCATGTGGAACGCAGGCCAACATGGCGAAATACCTCGCGGCCAAGGCCTCGTGGGAAGCCGCGAACGCCTGCCTTCAGTTCCATGGCGGCTTCGGCTTCGCCTCCGAATACGATGTGGAGCGCAAGTTCCGCGAAACGCGGCTTTATCAGGTCGCGCCGATCTCGACTAATCTGATCATGAGCTACGTGGCCGAGCATGTGCTCGGGCTGCCGAGGTCGTTCTGATGAACGTGCGACTGCCGCTGGAAGGGCTGACGGTGCTGGCGATCGAGCAGGCCGTCGCTGCGCCCTTTTGCACGTCGCGCCTTGCCGACGCGGGCGCGCGCGTTCTGAAGGTGGAACGGCCGGAGGGCGATTTCGCGCGCGGATATGACGATGTCGCCGCCGGGCAGTCGAGCTATTTCGTCTGGCTCAATCGCGGCAAGGAATCGATCGTCCTCGACCTCGCCTCGCCGGACGGAAAGGCCGAACTCGCGCGCCTGATCGGCGAAGCCGACGTTCTCGTCCAGAATTTGAAACCCGGCGCACTCGCGCGGCTCGGCTTTCCGATCGAGGATTTGTGCGCAGCCAATCCCCGCCTGATCGCCTGTTCCATCTCCGGCTATGGGGACACCGGCCCGCTTGCGGACCGCAAGGCATACGACCTTTTGATCCAGGCCGAATCCGGCCTTTGCTCGATCACCGGCGGGCCAGGCGAGCCGGCGCGCGTTGGCATTTCCATCGTCGACATCGCCACCGGCGCGACAGCTCATGCGGCGATCCTCGAAGCGCTGATCGGGCGCGGCATCACCGGCAAGGGTGCGGATATCCGCATCTCCATGTTCGATGTGATGGCCGACTGGATGGCGGTTCCGCTGCTCCAGCACGAGGGCGGAAAGTCGCCGCGCCGCGTCGGGCTTGCCCATCCTTCCATCGCGCCTTACGGCGTTTTCCGCACGCTCGACGGCAAGGACATTCTGATCTCGATCCAGAGCGAACGGGAATGGGTGAAACTGTGCGAAATCTTCGCCGAAAAACCCGAGGCCGCGCGAGAGCCGCGTTTTGCGACAAATGTCATGCGTGTTGCCAACCGCACTGAGACGGACGCTTTCATCGCTTCCGTTTTCGCCGGGTTGGACGATGTGGAAGCCAAGACGCGGCTTGCACGCGCCGACATCGCTTTCGCCTCGCTCAACGACATGGCCGAACTTGCGCGCCATCCGCATCTGCGCCGCATCACGGTCGAGACCGAAAACGGCCCGGTTGCGATACCCGCGCCCGCCACGATCCTGACCGGCGAAAGCCGAGCCTACGGCAAGGTTCCGGCGGTGGGCGAGCGCCTTGAACCGATACCGAAAGGCAAGACATGAGCGCACCGATCGACATCGAGTATCTGAAAGGCTGGATCGGCCGCGAGGAAAGCGCGACGGACATCGTCACGCCGCAACTCGTCGCCCGCTTCGACGCCACGCTCGACACCGTCACGGAACCGGCGGCGGGCGCTATCGCGCCGCTGTTGATCCATCTGTGCCTTGCCCCGCCAGCGGCTCCGATGGACGCGCTCGGCCCGGACGGGCATCCATCGCGCGGCGGGTTTTTGCCACCGGTTCCCCTTCAACGGCGCATGTGGGCGGGCGGCGCCTTCACCTTCGAGGACGACATACGCGTCGGCGACGAGGTCACACGGCGCTCGCGCATCCTCGACGTAGCCGTCAAAGAGGGCCGCACCGGCACGCTTTGCTTCGTCACCGTCGAACATTCGATCGTCGCGAATGGCAGGACCGCAATCGTCGAGCGGCAGGACATCGTCTATCGGCAACCCGACGGCGCTTCCGCAAAACCGGCTGCCGCCGCGCCCGCGCCAAAAGGCGAACACAGCTTCACCGTTGAGCCGACGCCCACGCTTTTGTTCCGGTATTCGGCGCTGACCTTCAACGGGCACCGCATCCACTATGACGCGCCCTATGCGCGCGAAGAGGAGAACTATCCCGGTCTCGTCGTACACGGTCCGCTGCAGGCGACACTTCTGGCCCACTTCGCCGCACGGATCAAAGGACGCAGGCCAGCGGTATTCTCGTTCCGCTCGTCCTCCACGCTGTTCGACGGCGAACCCTTTGTTCTTTCGGCCAGCGAAGACGGTGATGCGCTTCGCCTTTGGACGGCGCGATCTGGCGGGCCGGTCGCCATGTCGGCAGAAGCGACCTTCGACTGAAACATGAAAAAGGCCGGCGATTTCGCCGGCCTTTTCTTTCGTCGGACAGAAACTCAGTCGGCGTATTCGCCGGCTTCCTGAATGATCGGACGCCAGAATTCGAGTTCGCTCTTGAAGTGGGCTTCGAGCGATTCGGGCGTCGCATCTTCCATCGATACAGGCGCGGTGCCGAGATCGGCGAAGCGGGCGATGACGCGTTCGTCCTGCAACGTCGTCTGCAGGCTCTGCGTCAGGCGCTCCTTGACCGCATCAGGCGTTCCGGCCGGCACGTAGAGCCCGTGCCAAACACCGACCTCGAAGCCTTCCAGTCCTTCCTCGACGGCGGTCGGCACGTCGGGCAGCACTTCGATCCGCTCGGTGGTCGCCGTCGCAATCGGCTTGACGGAGCCTTGCTGCACCGCGTTGGTCGCGCCGGTCGTCTGATCGCACAGGAGATCGACCTGACCGCCCATCAGATCGGTCAGCGCTGGGCCAGTTCCCTGATAGGGGATTGTCGTCACCTGCGCGTCGATGATCTGCTGGAACAGCATGCCGCACAGATGCGAGACGGCACCCGGCCCCGCATTGGCGAGCATCGTGGCTTCCGGGTCTTCGCGGATGATTTCCAGAAGTTCGGCCAGATTGTTCGCGGGATGGTCGTTACGGGCCAGAAGAAGCATGGGCACCGTGGTAACCTGCCCGATATAGTCGAAGGCCGTCAGCGGATCGTAGGGCAGGTCGCGATAGAGCGTCGCGCTGGTGGTGATGCCCATATGGTGCAAAAGCACCGTGTAGCCATCCGGCGCGGCCTGTGCCAGATGCCGCGAGGCGAGCGTGCCGCCCGCGCCGGTCACGTTCTCCACGATCACCTGCTGGCCAAGATCGCGCGACATCGTCTCGGCCATCATCCGGCCGATGACGTCGGTCGGGCCGCCTGCCGCGAACGGGATGACGAGCGTGACGGGCTGGGTGGGATAGTCCTGCGCACCGGCGATGCCGGTGCCAAGAGCCGTCGCGGCCAAAAAGGCCGCTGCAATCGATTTCTTCATGTCTCCTCCAATTTTTGACGGTCCGCTCCGATGCGCAATCGCGCGCATTCGGAAAGGCCATCATCGGATCGTAGGGAGGGAAGCGCTACGCGGTAAAATACCTTTCGGCTCGATCAGTTATAGCAAGATGATATGCCTTTCGCGACGAGACGGCTGCTAGAAGAAAAGCCGGATCAGGGAGGAGCCACGTTTCATGGGAAATTCGATCACCGGACCGAGCGCGGAACTCGCCACTTTCATCGCGGACCTGAAGTTCGAGGACATTCCTGCGTCCGTCGTCGCGCGCGCCGAAGACCTCTTCGTCGATTGGGTCGGCTCGGCGCTGGCCGGCAAGGGATCGCGCCCGGTCGAAACGATCGCCGCTTTCGCCCGGGCCATGGGGTCGGTAGACGGGCCTTGTGAAATCCTTCTCGATCGATCCGGTTCGACGCCCTATTTCGCCGCGATGGTGAACGGCGCAGCCTCGCATGTGGCCGAGCAGGACGATGTGCACAATGGCTCCGTCTTTCATCCCGCCGCTGTCGTCTTTCCACCGGCACTGGCCATCGCGCAGGCGACCGGCGCGTCGGGCAAGGACTTCATCACCGCCGCCATTGCCGGATACGAAACCGGCATCCGCGTCGGCGAATTTCTCGGCCGCTCGCATTACAAGACGTTTCACACCACCGGGACGGCAGGCGCCCTCGCCTCCGCCGCAGCATCCGGCCATCTGCTCGGCCTCGATGCCGAAGCGATGCTAAACGCGTTCGGCTCGGCGGGAACGCAGGCGGCCGGTCTTTGGGAGTTCTTACGGGACGCAGCAGATTCCAAGCCGCTGCATACCGCCAAGGCCTCGGTCAACGGGCTGACGGCCGCCTATCTCGCCAAGGACGGTTTCACTGGCGCGCGAGCGATCCTCGAAGGCGCGCAGGGGCTTGGCGCGGGCATGTCGCGCGACGCCGATCCGGCGAAGATCACCGATGGGCTGGGCACGCGCTGGGCGCTTGCAGAAACGTCGTTCAAGTTCCACGCTTCGTGCCGGCATACGCACCCGGCGGCCGATGCGCTGCTCAAGGCCATGAGCGAACACGCTCTCAGGATCGACGACATCGCTCATGTCACCGCGCTTGTCCATCAGGGCGCTATTGACGTCCTCGGCCCTGTCGTCGAACCGGCGAGCGTCCATCAGGCGAAGTTCTCGATGGGAACCACGCTCGGCCTCATCGCGCGTCACGGCCGTGCAGGCATGGGCGAGTTTGACGCGGACTACGCGGTATCGGCGATCGGGGATTTTCGCAAGAACGTGGACATGCAGCTCGACCCCGAGGTGGACGCAGCCTACCCGGCGCGCTGGATCGGCAAGGTCGAAGTCACAACCCGCGACGGGCGCACGCTCCACGCCCGGGTCGACGAACCTAAGGGTGATCCCGGCAATTCGCTGTCGCGCGCCGAGATCGAAACGAAGGTGACTGGCCTTGCCGCCTATAGCGGTGCTGCAAGCGAAAGCGAGATGCGTGACGCGTTGCCGCGACTGTGGGCGGTCACCGGTCTCAATTCGTTGAGCGCTCTCATGCCGTCCGCGCCAGGTCGGGTCCGGTAGCGTCCAGCGCCGCCCGCACACGGGCGAAGGCGGCGATGGCGCCTTCGACAACGGAATCCTCCTGTCGGGCCGTCAGATCGACGGCGTCGAGTTCGTTTTTGAATGTCCGCCAGTGCAGTCCCCGCCCCTCAGGTGCCGCAGCCAGATGCCGTGCGCCGAAAACGTCGGACAATCCCAGCAGTTTGGCTTCCTTGAGCAGAAACGCCGCGCCGAGATTCGAACCCTCGGCGACATAAAGCCAACCCAGCGCGATGGGCAAATCTATGTCGGCGTGCGCCCTGAAAGCCGGCGCAATCTCCGCTTCGGGATTTTCCGCCCCAAGATCAGCCAGATCCCGTTCGATCAGGCAAAGCCGGCTGCTGCCCGCAATGGACGGGAGCAAAGCGCTTAGGCTGGTGTCGGCGTAGAGCGCTTCGATATCCCGGTGAAAGAAATATTGAATATAGAGAAACCGGCGATAGCGCTCCCGGCTTGCAAAGGGCTCGAGGCTCATGACGGCATGGTCCAGCCGCTCATGCGTCGAATGAGTTGCCTGCTTCAAGCGCTGGGCCCTGCTTTTGCGAGCAGGCATCTCCAAGGTGGCGAAAACCATCGTGAACTGCTTTCCTTCAAAGGCCGTGACACGGAATCGGTCCCGACACGCCACCGCCGATGTCTTATGCCGCAGTCGCGTCGATGCAAAATCCAAACTTTTGCCAAACACCGTGCTACAAGCGCTTATCGAATTGGCCGAAGCACCGGTTTTTTCGTCCTGCAAAAGCCGTGGGAATAACCGATGCTTGAACGTACTGCCTCCGATCTGACCAATTGCGATATTGAGCCGATCCACATTCCGGGATCGATTCAGCCCTACGGGATCATGCTGATCATCGACGGCAACGGCGTCATCGCAGGCTATGCCGGCGGCGGCGAGGAAACATCCGCGATCATCTCCAAGCGGCTCGAAGACGTGGTCGGTCCCGACCTCGCTGAAAGGCTGGGCGATCTGCCGGAAACGGGAATCAAGGTTCTCGGATCGACCGATTGGGCCGGTACGAAACATGACGCGGTCGCCTATCGAAGCGGCGATCACACGATCATGGAACTCACGGCGGCCGATGAAGACGGGAAGCGTCTCGATTCGGTTTTCCTTGCCCATCTCGACGGCATGGGCGCCGTTCTGGAGCGCTCGACATCGCTGACCGATCTGGCGCATCAGGCGGCCAAGCTCTTTCAGGAACTGACCGGTTACGGCCGGATCATGATCTACCGCTTCATCGAGGACGACGCTGGCGTGGTGATCGGCGAAAGCATCGCGAACGGTTCCGGCGCGTTCATGAACCATCATTTCCCGGCATCGGACATCCCGAAGCAGGCGCGAGCGCTTTATGTGCGCAACAAGGTGCGCGTCATCGCAGACGTCAACTACACGCCGCAGCCCGTCATCAGCGGCGCGCAGGATTTGACCTCGATCGACATGAGCGATTCGACCCTGCGTAGCGTGTCGCCGATCCACATCCAATATCTGAAAAATATGGGCATCGCGGCCTCGGCGTCGATGTCGATCATCAAGGACGGCATCTTGTGGGGCCTCGTCGCGTGCCACCATGACCAGCCGCGCCCCCTTTCCCTGACGACGCGCCTCGCCTGCCAGACCGTCGCCACGGTGCTCGCCCGCCAGATACGGCTTCGCGAGGAAGGCGATCTTTACCGGGAACGCATTCGCCTGCGCGGGCAGGAGGACGTGATCGTCAGCCGTCTGGGTTCCGACGACTCACTGTCCGCATTCCTCAATCGGTCCGGCGAAGATCTCGCCAATCTCCTGCGTGCGGACGGGTTTGCCGCGATGCAAGGCCCCGATCTCTTCAGCGCTGGCCGCTGCCCCGATCCGATCGACATTCGCGCGATCGGCGAACATGTGCGCAAGCCAGCATCGATCAAACCTGTCGTGACGAGCCATCTGTCGAGTGAGATCGCTGCGGCAAGCGCCTACAAAGACTCCGCCAGCGGCCTTCTGGCGGTGACGATGTCCACTGAAGTCCCAACGATTTTGATGTGGTTTCGAGCCGAACAGCTTCAGACCGTGAAGTGGGCGGGCAATCCGCACAAGGACGTCGAGTTCGACAAAAGTGCCGTATTGATGCCCCGCTCGTCGTTCGAGGCGTGGTCCGAGCAGGTATCGGGACGCTCGCGCGAATGGAGCCATGCCGAGGCGGAATCGGCGTCCCGGATCGTCAGGCTGATGCTCGAAGCGCGCAACAACCGACGCATGCGCAAGCTCAATCGCGAACTGACCACGACGCTGAAAGAAAACGAAAGCCTGATCCAGCAAAAGGACTTCCTTCTGAAGGAGGTCAATCATCGCGTTCAAAACAGCCTGTCGCTCGTTTCCGCATTCCTTCGCATGCAGGCGCGTAGCGCCGAACCGGAAGTCCGCGAACAACTCGCACAGGCTGAACACCGGCTGACGGCGGTCGGGCTCGTGCATCGCCGGCTCTATCAGGACGACAGTCTGGAGATCATCGATCTTTCCCGCTACTTGGACGAACTGGTCGGCGAGTTGCAGACAGCCATGGACCCGGCATGGCAGGAGCATATTACGCTAGACCTCGCACCGATGCTGATCGAAACGGAACGTGCGGTGAGCGTCGGCCTGATCGTCAACGAGCTTTTGACCAATTCGGTCAAATACGCCTATGGCGGCGAACCCGGCCCGCTTCTCGTCAGCCTCGAACAGCACCGCGAGACGTTCCGGGTGATCGTCGCGGACAGGGGCAAGGGACATAAAGGCGAAATCGAGGGCACGGGCTTCGGCTCACGCATGCTCGCCGCCCTCGTCGACCGGCTGAACGGCACGATAGACCATGAGGACAACCGGCCCGGCTTCCGGACGATCGTGGCGGCCCCGATCAAAATATCGAAAGAAAAGAGCTAGTCGAGCCAGGTCGCCGCAAAGGCCGGAGACGCGATAAAGCTGCCCGGCTGAGCTGAGATGGGCGGCGGTGTGCACATCCCCTCCTGAAGATATTTCAGGGCGGATGCAAAGCCGCTTTCGGTGAATGGCTTGGCGATTACGTGTAGCGCGCAATTTCAAATGCGGCACGACGACAGATCAAATGCGGACAGCTTTGTAGCCGAAATTCGGCCCGCCCCGTCAGTTGTCGCCCCCCTCTGCCGGTGCTAAACCCGCTCTGCTTTTTGGGTGGGGCTCGAATGCAACATATCTACGGCTTCAATGCGCTGCGCGCCTTCTCTGTCACGCTCGTAATCCTTTCTCACATCGGGATCATGGGTGCCGCACAGCATCCGGCCTGGAAGAACTTTTTCAGCGTCTTCAATGCGAGCTACGGCGTGAAGACATTCTTCGTGCTGTCCGGCTTCCTGATCACAACGCTGCTGATCCGAGAGCACGACGCGAGTGGCAGGATCAACATCTTCGCTTTCATGAAACGGCGAGCGTTGCGCATCCTGCCCCTTTACTTCCTGATCGTCGCGATCGTGCTGGTCCTGATCAACCAAGGAATCGCCCAGGACAAACTGACAGCTGTCATCTATGCCACGTTCTTCGCCTATAACTTCGTGCCGCGCGCAGAGGCGGTCAACTACATGTCGCACATGTGGTCCCTCGCCGTTGAAGAGCAATTCTACCTCGTCTGGCCCTTCGTCTTCGCACTACTCTTCACCCGTAAGCCCGTCCTCGTCATCTTTGCAGGGCTGATCGTTCTTTTGTGCTGGTGGCGATTGGCCACCGGCTACGAAGGGGCCGCTGACACGCACTCGCCTTGGTTCTGGACCATCCCGGCCATCTACCCGATCATGATCGGCTGCATCTTCGCACTCGTGACAGACTGCCTGCGAACCGTCATGAAGAGCGTGCCGGCGTTGGTCATCGCGATTGGTCTGATCAGCATTCCCCTTTGGACGACCTGGTCGTCCAGTCTAGAGATCGCCGGCACCACTGGCATAGCACTGCTGATCGCATGGATATTCCTCAACCAGCATCGCGCATGGGTGAAAAAGCTCGATTGGGGTCCGATCGGCTATTTCGGCTTGATCAGCTACGGCCTTTACATGTGGCAAGGGGTTCTGACTGGCAATGGTTCGTACAGATATCCCGGCTACGAAAGCTTTCCGTTGAACGTCTACCTTGGAGTCGCGCTGACGGTCCCGATCGCGATGATGTCTTATCACTTTTTTGAAGACCCTATTCGTCGAGGAAAATGGCCATCTTTTCGCAAGCGGCAGACAGCAACTATCGAGGCACCAGCATCCGCTACAGGGATGCCGCCCAAATCCACAGATCGTCAAACTCTGACGAGCTAAACTCCATGGCAGTGCGAAGGTGCTCGACCAGCCAGTGATTCCGCTCGTACTTCGTCGCCCAACGCCATTCGACCTCGGCCGCGCCACGATCTCCGATATTCGCGATTGCCGCGATCTGCGCTTCGACGTCCGCATCGGTCAGACCGATATTGAGCATCACAAGGCGAAGCTGTCGCGGGGTCAGCGGCACGAGCTGCGCGGCCTTCGCCTCTGCCGCGCGCTGTGCGGCCGTGCTGATCATCCACGGCTCAGGCGTCTTCATCTTCGGCCTCCCTTGCTGCCGGCACAAACTCAGTCGAAACCTCGGACTCCTGCCGCCAGCGCCGAGTTGTCGTGACGACGTTGGTGCCACCATCCACGTCGACGTGCTCAACCTCGACAGTCGTGTTCGTCGGTACGTCGACGGTGCCGTCTTCCGTCACGACGATTGGTTCAGGCTCAAGCTGCCATGGCTCTGGTGACGATCCGTGCGGCAGCAGAACAGTGAGCCGAACTTCTCCGTCGACCTTTTCGATAGGGCCGACAAGCCAGTCGTGAAGGTGAGCGCTGGCATGCTCGTAGGGAATGACATCCCCGTCGTTCAGGCCGTTAAAGTTGAGCAGTTCGCCGTTGATACGCAGCCGGTCGCCCGATGTCTTTTCGAGTGTCAGCGCCGTATCATTCCAAGCGGGTGAAAACGTGATCCGCATTATAAAAGCCCCATCGCAAAGCAGGTAACCCCGGCCAGGGCAGCGCCAGAGGCCATGCCACTCGACCACATTTGAACCTGACAGCTAACGCCACTGCTTGCGCGCATCGCTATGAACCCGGGCGCTCCGGTAGGCCATGGGTTCCACTCCGAGACTACCCCGAGTTTGGCAGGCTCCGACGCGAAGCTGGCCGGGAATGTCCACTGGTTTTGGTAGATGGCGTTGCTCAAGTAACTGAGTTGAAAGTTCGCACGCCAGCACAGTTGCACGACGCCGCCAAGGCGAACGGCGACGCCATTGGGGTTCTGGATTATCTCCGGAAGCAGTGGCGAGAAGGACGACCACGTGGCACCTGTCGTGTTGGAACCGCGCACGACAATAAGGTTAGGCTGCCCGTTGACCCCGAGAGTGACGATCTGCGTCACGATCTGCCCGACCCGGATCACGAGTACGGTGCCATATGACATCCCTGGGGGAGTGTTCAGCGTGGCCGGGACAATATGATAGAAGCCGGCGTCGACGGCCTTGTTCAGGTCATTGTCGGGAGGCGAAATACTTGTAGTGCCAAGCCGAGTTCCCGCCGTGATCATCGCTAGTGCGGCGAAGATGTCGACCGCCCCAAAAAGTGACCTTCCCCCCGCACCACCACCTAACGCCTCTTGCGCAGCCGCCTGTGTACCGGCTGTGAATACTGAGCGACCGGCCGCACCTCCGCCAATGGCCTCTTGAACCTCCGCGTTGTTGGCCTTGGCGATAATATCCCTGCCCTTAGCAGTCAGGTCCGTGAGCGCCATGCCGGCAGCAGCAAAATATGGCAGCTTGTTCGCCGCACCTTCCAGGTCGCCGAATGCGGTCAGGTTCGGCACGAGGGCGGCCATGAGGTCGGCGTGGGCTGCAATCAGCCGATCGGCGTCAGACACGCGCAAAATCTCGTAGTAAACGTTCGCGCGGGCAGTGTCGGGCCACTGCTCGGTCAGCAAGAGCGAAGTGTTCGAGACGACGGATGCGATCGACACGGTCCGGCCGGCAATCTTGAATTGATCGCCCGTACGCAGGCCGGCCGACAGCCAGTTCGTGCCGTTACCGGTGACCGTCTTGCGCTGCGCATCGGTTCCGGACGCGACGACGCTGGCTGTGCCGGTCGAATAGATCGGGCTCCAATCAGCCATTGGCCTTCCCCCTGGGCTTCGCTCCTGCGCCGGCGGCCTCGGTCGTCACGGCGGTCAGGGCCTCGGCGAGCGCGGCCTTTTCCTTGCATTCGCGCTCGTACGCGACGGTGAGCGCCGCCAGTTCCAGTTCGAGCCTCTGGTTGTGGTCACGCTGGCGGCGACAGAGCTGCTTGTAGAGTTCGATCTCGTCGACGGGGGTTTCAGCCTGTTTGGTCATGTCTCTTCTTCCTCGATCGGCACGAAGCGTTGCGCATCGACGTCCCATCGACGCGATGTCTGGTTTTCGATGAAATCCTGATAGTCGGCCTCTGAGATCGGCACGTTGTTGGCCGGGATTTTCGCGCGGCGGGCGCGAAAGCAATTGTCGTCTGCAACGTAGTGCTCGACATCGTTGCGCGTGGCGAAGCCCGAAAAGGAACCATCGTCGAAGAGCAGGACGTAGCGTCTCATGCGCGCACCTCCTGAATAGTCATGTACCGATCGCTGCAGACGTTCGACCTGCTGTTCAGACCTTGCTGCGCAGTGCCAGCGTAAACCGTGTATTGCTGGTTGGCTGCACCGCCATAATCGAGAGCCCGAAACCGAACGTGCCCGCCATATCCACCCGACTGGCTCGTACCCGACGTACTTTCCCGAACGGAGCCAAAGAAGGTTTCGGTGAACGTCTTGATGACAGTCGTTCCCCTGCGAATCTCGAACACCCAACTCTTCGTGTCATTCGCGATGTCAGCCGTGTACCGGCTGGCCGCATTGCAATCGACCTCGATGATGCGTAGGCGTCCGGCAACGCCGGAAATCGTCGTCTGCGCGATGATCGTACTCGGACCATCTGAATTGATTTGCAAAGGGGCCGGCTGGTCGTAGGCGGCAACCGCAGTGACCGCACCGTTGGCGAGTTCCGTATACTCAATGCCGTTGAGGATCAGCCTGTTCGCAGCCATGGTGCGGGCGTTGATCCGGTTGCCTTCCAGCGTTCCGAGCACGCGCGCAAAATAGACATGCAAATCCTCGGCGATCAGCGTGCCATTCTGGATGATGACCGGCCGGAAGCGGTTTGCGGCGTCATAGAAATAGAAGCTGTTGGCGAGCGCGCCGATGGTGCCGATACCGCCTTCGCGTTCGACCAAAAGGCCCGTCGGAAACGCAGCGTCGACGCCATCGTCGAGCGTCAGCGCCCACCGTGCCCGGCCGCCGCCGGGCGAAGCCATCACTTCGCTCTTGACCGTGATGCTTGCGGCGACCGCGCCGACCTGCGCGGTCAGCTGCTGGAAACCCTGCGCCATCGCCGTAATGCCGCTTTCGGTCGCCTCGACACGCGCGACCACCGCGTCTACCGCGCTGACGCTCGCCTTGCCGCCGAGGTCGAGTTCGATGCGGTCGACGATCGCACCGATCAGCGTCACACTGTTTTCGGTGATGTCGATGCGGCTGGTGACCGTCTGGCTGACATCGGCGACGATGCCGGAAAGGTCTTTCTTGTTCTTCTCGCCGGCAAGCCACGTGCCCGCGTTGGCAAGGGCCAGCCGGTCGGTGGTCAGTCGGATGGCGCGGATGGCCTGGCCGAGCATGGAAAGCTGATCGCCATTGTCCAGCGCGGCAATCTCGGCCGCGAGCGAATCGGTCACCGCGACGTCGGCCTTGCCGGCGATGCTGGCGACGGCGTCATCTATATTGCGGGCATTGGCGCTGACGCCCTCGTCGAGAAAATCGACGCGGCCGAGCAGGGTCGACTGGGCCTGCGCCAGCGCGTCGATGCCGGTTGCCGGATCATCGAGGCGCGCGGCCACGCCATCGATCAGCTGCCCCAGTGCCGCGTCGGCCGCCGCTCGCGTCTCGCTCTCGCCATAGACGAGAGCGCCGAGCTGCTCGATGTCGACAAGACGGTCGGCACGCTCGGCCGCGATGTCCTCGGCATTGCGCGTGACCAGCTCGCCGAGGCCGAACAGCGGACTTTCACTGTCCAGCCAGTCGATCATCTCCGCGATCCACTCGCGGGCGCGGCGCTGGATTTCGTCCTCGATCTCGTCGGGCAGCTGAAGGTTCGGGATATCGGCGACGTGGCGATAGACCCACGCGCCGCGCAGGCGGCCGATCGGCGCGACACGTACCGTAACGGGCTGCGGCGCGATCGCGACGTTGAGGCGCGTGGCGGCCGAATCGTGCACCGGCGTCCAGTTCGCCTCGGCCGGATCGTCGATCGCGCCGTCGTCGTAGGAGATTTCCGCGACGTAGCGGTCCGCGCCGGCGGCCGCGCGCCAGCCGGCCTGAAGCTCGACCGACATGGTGCCACGAATCGCGGCCGCGTACAGGTCGCTCAGGACCGGCCGATCGGGAACGGGTGCGAGCAGGTCCGGCGGCGTCCAGGGCGACGGGATGACTTCGGTCCGGTCGACGGCGTGGCAGCGCTGATCGTCATTGACCAGCGTCACGTCCCACAGTTCCGAACCGATCGCCCGCGCCTCGACGACGAGGCCATCGAACAGGCGCTCCTCGATGCGCAGGACGGTCGCGTGCGCCGGCTCCTGACGGGTGGCGTCCGCCAGCGCGGCGGTCAGCGTTCCGTGGCGACCCTCGACCGTGATGCGGTCCGCCTGGTTGAGCGTGATCTTGTTGCCGACAACAGAATCGACCCGGCATGGTCCCCATTCGGTTCCGACCTTCGATCGGATGGCAACGATCGCCTGCCCACCGGGATGGTCGAGTTCGCGGTCGAGCGTGAGGACGTTCGCCGATCGCGCCTCGATGCGGCCGAAGCCGACCAGCTCATGCAGCGGATCGTGCAGCACGACCGGATCGCCGCGAACGAGCATGCGGCCTTCGCGCTCGCATTGGAACGTTCTGAAGGATCTTCGAAAGGCGTTTTCACCGGCTTGGAAGATGCCTTCACGCCACGCATGATCGTGATCGGTGATACCGAAAAGAGAAAGCTCCTGCGGCTTGTCCTGGCCGACCGCGCCGATCGCGGCGAGGACGGAACGATCGCGCCACGTGTCGCCGTCGAGAAAGTTGACTTCCAGGTGGTCGGGAGCGTCCTCGGAGAACCAGACGTCGTGGCGCTGGATCGAGCCGGCAACGATGGTGTCGGGCGTGAACGCCATGCGACGGACCTGTTTTGGTTCGTCGCGCACGAAGCCGATGATGGAGCCGAGCCGGACATGGTAGGCGCGGCCGACGCGCAGGATCGCGTCGATCGCCTCAGACGCCTGCCAGCGCCGATCGAACAGCCCGTCGAATTCGTCGCCACGATCCTCCCAGAGGTTGGCGTAGGACGTCAGCCAGCCGAGATCATATTCGTGTTCGAGGAGGCCGAGCCGCTTCATCAGATCGGCGACGGCCCATGCCGGATTGCGGGTCGCCTCGGGAGCCGTCCACACGCCGTTGCGCCGAACCGGCAGGAGGCGCTGCCCGGTGAAGAGATATTGTCCCGATGCCTCGCGTGAGATTTGCTCGTTGGCCCGGATGCGGGTCGCGATGAGCGTCACGTCGGCCGGCGTCTGGAAGCCCGGCACATAGCCGCGCAGGCCGCCCCAGACGACACGGTTAAGCCTGGTCGGCGGTCCGCCGGCAGCGTCAGCCTCGTCGGCACCCGATGCGCCGAGGCGGACCTCATAGCGGCCGGCCGGAACATTGGCCGCGCTCGAAAAGCGCTGCGGCGTGCGCGTCTTCGCCGAGTGGTTGCGTGAGAAGAGCGGACGGAATGCATCGAGCGCGTTGCCGGCGTAGTCGATCGGACGGTACTCGGCAAAGACCTGACGGGACAGCGTGTCGCCGCCGCCCTTCTTGTTGATGGAAACCAGCCCGAGCGGGAACACGTAATCGCAAGCAATGCGCGTGACCTGCGTTCCGGGCGCACTGACCGCGAACGGGCCGAGCCAGTTCGGCGCGTCCGGCACCTGCTGGCCGTCGACCGTTGCGGCGCTGACGACGTTGGCCGGAAACAGTGTGACCGCGCCACCCGGCCGAATGATCTGGATTTGGGTATCGCCGCCCATCCAGCCGGTCGTGAAGCCGCCATCCTTCGACCAGACGAGCGTGTCGCCGATCTCCCAGCGCTGGACGTCGATATCGCCGATGCCCATGCAGTGGAGCTGGTAGAGATACTGGTCGTTGTCGATGAATTCGCCATACGGGCGCGCGGCATAGGGCGGCGGATAGCGCAGGCGACCGTAGAGCACCGGGATCGGTTCGAGCGGCATCGCCCGGTTGCCGGAAGCCCGAGCAGTGTAGACCGTCTCGGCCGAGGGCGATTGCTGGTTCGGCATCAGCCGCGACAGGATGAACTGCCCGGCGATCATGATGCCTGCACCGATGACGCCGGCGGCGATCGAGAACGCCGTCGTTCCGGCCGTGAAGCCCATCATGCCCGCGAGCGCGCCGGCGGCCCACGGCGCGAAGATCGACAGCGCGATCGAGGCGACGGCGGCGAGGACGCCCGACAATGCGCCTTTGCCTGGAACCGGCACGAAGGCGAGCTGGTGACCGTTTGTGACCTGACGGACGTGCCATGCGCCACGCATGACAGGCTCGGGCTGGCCGGCGGGATTGGTCATGACGGCGATCGTCGGCAGGCCGAGCGGCACCTTTTCCATGGCGACGATCTCGCCGACCGTGCGCGGCCGATCGAGAACGAGCGAACGCGGTGACTGGTCGAGTGCCGACGACAGGATGAGGACGCGCGGGCCGATCATAGCGCACCCCGGCGGCGCAAATCAGCATTCTCCGCTCGCAAACGCGCGATTTCCGTGCGTTGACGAAGGCATTCGAGGCTCACTTTCGTCACTGCCACGATTGCAGCGATGGTGATCAGGAAGAGCGCGATCTCGGCGGAGCTCATTTGCCGACCTCCGGCACGAAGAACGACAAGCGCCAGCGCTGGGCCGGACTGATCAGCTGGAAGCGCGAATTTGCAACGACGCCGGTCTGCTCGATCGTGTGAACGACGAGGCCGCCATCGAGGTCGACCCAGCACCCCATGTGAAACCCGCAGTCCTGACGCGCCATGACGACGATCGCGCCGTCGACCGGATCGGCCGTTTCCGCCCAGCGCTCACGCTCGGGATGCGCGGCAATCGCCGAGGCGACGGCAAAGCGGCCGGTCTCGCCGGGAAGCTGGAAGCGCGGAAGCGCACGGCCCCAAAAGTCGCGCTGCAACTGACGGGCAAGGCCGTAGCAATCGAAGCGTGTCGGCCCCATCTCGCCGGCAACGTATGGTTTGCCGATGAGGCCGTTCAGATAGGATACGCGGGCGGCCCGTTCCGTGATCATCATCAGAACAGCCCCGGAAAGTCGTCTTGGATGAAGCGTCGGCGCGGGAAGCCGACATTGATCAGGTCCTTGAAGGCAGCCGTCAGCTCGATCGTGCTCGCGGTGGCATAGATTTCGCGAACTGTGAGACCGCGCAGGACTTCGAGCGGCCCGCCGTGCACCGACCACGCGCCCGTATCCGCATTGTGATTGGCAAGCCAAGAGCGCAGGATCAGCCGACCGTCGGCGCGAATCGAGAGCGCCTCGTCGATCCATGGCAGCACCTCGCGGCCGACGAAGTCGAAGGCAAGGCGGACTTCGCCGATCTGCCCCTCGGCCTGGTCAGGCCGCACGATGCGCATGGCGGCCGGTTCGAACGCGGTCACCTGACCGCCCTTCAGCGGTGCATCCGGTTCGAGCTGCAGATCCCACGCGCGCTCGTCGAGAACGAGGCGGATCGAATCGGGCAGGTTCTGATCGCTGACAAACATCGGATGCAGAAGCTCGATCGCCTCCAGCTCAATCTGATCCATTGCGGCCGAGGCGCGCGCTTCCGCGATTGCGGCGTCCCAGATGCTCATGGCGTCACCCCGAACACGAACAGTTCTGCGGTGACGCGCCAGTCACGACCGGGCTTTGTCGACGCGTACATGCCTTTGAAGAGGCAGGTGCGGACGGCATAGTCCGGTGCGGCCGGCATCTGGAAGCGCTTTGCGCCAGACACAAGCGTGCGGTGATAGAAGGTGCGGAACGCTTGATACTCCGCGTCCGACCAGTCCCAGGCGAAGGCGTAGAGCTGGCGCGAGACCGTGGCAGCCTGTCGACGCCGGCGCGCGCCGCCCTCATATTCCGTTTCTTGCGGTGGAACATGCGGTTCGAGAAGCCGGAAGGCATCGCGGCGCGGGCGAAACTGGAGATTGTTCGGCCAGACGGCAAGGCTCATCGCAGCCTCCTGCCGAGACCGAAGGTCGAGCGGGTCGCATTACCAAGGCGGCCGCTATTCATCGACGACACCATCGCGTCCTCGATCTGCTTGATGATAAGCGGCATCATCATCTCGCCATTCGCGCCCTGCTGGGGCTGGCCGGCTTCCACTTGCACGCCGGCGCGATCGACGACTTCGAATTTGATCGAAACCGGCGACGGCGCGCCATTTCCCTGCATGCGCAGCGAGACGGGGATCGAGCGGCCATCCGGTAGCGGCACCGCCGCTTCCGGACCGGCCTCGCCGAAGATCGCCGGCCGATCGGAAATGCCGCCCTTGGCGAACAATCCACCGCCGCCGGCAGCGATGACGCGCGCAGCACCCGGCGAGATGGCGTTCATGGAAGCGAAGGTTGCACCGCCGCCGAAGCCGAGCGCCTGTGCAAGAATGCCCCAGATGCTGCCACCGCCACCGCCGTTGAAGTTCTGATCCAGCATCACGTCCTGGATGCGCTGAGCGATCCGGTCGAGGATGTTGATGGCGATATCGCCAAGGTCTTCCAGCTCCAGCTTGCCATCCCGGCCCGCGCGGCGGATCGAATCCATGGTCCCGGCGAGAATGTCATTGCGAAACCTCACGCCCTCCTGGATGCGCCGATCGGTCTCGCGGATTTCCTCCATCGCGGCAACTTGCTGCGCATAGGCCGAGGTCTCGGCCTCGATCGCCGCGAGCCGCTTGGCCGACACACCCTCCGAATCCGACTGCGCGGCCTGAAGAAGCCTTTCGGTGGCGATCAGCTTTTCGCGCTCATAGACGGACATGCCGATCGCCGAGGCCTCGATCTCCATGGCGCGGGTGCGTGCGCTGATCTGCTCGATCTGCCGGTCGAAATCGCTGACCTTATCGGCACCGCCTCCTCCGCGGCCGCTGCGCGGCAGTGGCTCCATCTCGATGTTCGGCCGCGTGGTCGGGATCGGCATCTGGGAGACGCGGATGCGATCGAGAAGTGCCTCATACGCTGGTCTAGCATTCTCTCGAATGATCCGATCTTCGGAGCCAAGCGCCTTCATGAACTCGGCTCTCGCTTCCGCACGCTGCCGGGCAACACCTGTCAGTTCTGGTGTGCCCATTTGCTGTAGCCGGCCGAGAGCCGCTGCAGCTTCGTTCAGACCTTTGACCTGCTGTTGTGCCGTCTCACCGAGACCCGACAGGGCGTTCTTGCTGGCCAGCATATTGCGCTGCAGTTCGGCACCTTCCTCGATCAGGCTGGAAATCGAGTCGACGAGTTCTCCGATACCCTCGTCGGCCTCGTTATCGAAGAATGCGCGGTTGATTGCATTTTCGAGCGCGATGAAGTTCGGCTCACCGCGCGCGGCACCAGCTATAAAGTCCTCGATCTCCTTTCGAAGAGGAGCAAATCGCTCAGTCGCAACACGAGCACCTTCAGCAGCATTTTCGAGATCGACCCAAAGCTTTTCCAACTGGGCAGAGAGTTCCGCGTAGAGCGCGTCATCACCTACAGCGGTGACCATGCGCGTGGTGACCTGTTCGATCTCGGCCGCGATCCGCTCATAGTCGGTCCGGATGATATCGGTGTTGCCCAGAAGCCCTTCCGTAAGGCGGCCAAGTTCCTGTTCCAGGGTCTGTCCGATACGGCGGTTTTCACCCTGAAGGACGAGTCGGCTCTTCTGAACGTAAGTCTCGACGCCGCTACCTGCCTCGCCCCATTTCTCCCGGATCGAGCCGATGTTGTCGCGATGCGCTTCGAGCGCCGCGTCGGCTGTCTCCGCGCCTTCCGACGCCTCCATGAAATACTGCACGGCCGCGCTGCCGGCGGCGATCACGCCGATCGTCACCAGCGAGACCGGATTGATGACAGACAGGAAAGCAGAGGCGAGCCCGTGCACCGGCCGCTCCATCGTATTGAGGACGGCTGAAAGCTGGGTACCCTGCTGAAGCGCGATCTGTAGCGGCGACATGCCCATGGCCGTCGTGACGCCGATATCCTGAAACTGAGCTGCGACGTTCGCGGTGGCAAAGCTGTTGTTGCCGCCTGGGATAAGCTGGGCCTGCTGGCTGGCCGTGCGCTGCGCAGCGGCCGCCTCGATCAGTGCGGCGCTGCGACCCTTCAGCGCCGCGATGCTTTCGAGCGATGCCGAACGCTCCCGGCCAATCGCTGCGGTCATCTCCGCCGTCGATATCGCCCCGACAGCATGCGCGTTGCGGATTTCGGCCTGCGCCGTCTGGTAGCGGCGGATTTCAGCGTAGAGCGGGTTGTAGCGCGCGCGCAGCCGGTCAAGTTCCGCGCCATAGGCAGCGACATCCCGACCGCGACTCGCATCGCCGGCAAAGGGCGTGCCGACCGGCTCGACACGGCCGACGTTGAGGCGACGGTTGATCGTGGCGACCAGGCGCTCCTCGGCCGCAACCTGCGCATGCTGCGCCTCGACGGCCCGGCGGGCCGAAACGGAGACCGCGTCATTGGCAGCTGCGGCCTCGCGGGAGGCCGCTGCCGCCCCAGTGCTGGCGGCAGTGGAGCGGCGGCCGGCCGCTTCCGCGCTCTCGCCGATGCCATCGAGGGCAGCGCGGGTTTCGGCCGCCTCCTGTTTGACCGACGAGGCCTCGGCGGTCAGTAGCATCGAGAGTTTGAGCTGTCGGTTCATGCCGGCCCGTTCCTCACTTCAATCAGCGCCTTCAGCGCCGCTTCTTCCATCGTCCGGATGTCTTCGAAGATCCGAGAGGCTTGCCGCCGCCCAGCCGGCCGGTTGCCGAACCGGCGATCGAGGAGCGCGTTGACGCCGGCATAATCGAGCCCAGATTCTTCGGCGAAACCGAACCCGGCGACGATGCGCCACTGCGTCGAGCAATCGAGGAAGGCGAGGAGGCTTTGCCAGTTTTCCGGCCACACCGGGAAATCGTCTTGCGCTTCTTCATTCACCTCGACCCGGACGCCGAAACCGGCGAAGTCGGCTGCCACTTGCGCGTCGATCTGGACGGGCTGTTGCGGATCATCGCGACCGGAACGGCCGAACGCCCAAAGGCGCGCGGCCTCTCTCAGTTTCCCCTTCGGGCCTCGCCCGGTACCAGCGACTCGTCGAACGCGCGGAACACGCCCATCCGGAACCACGACGATTGCATCGCGCGGGAAAGGTTCGTCTCGTTGAACGGTATGTCCCCACCGTCATCGCCGACGACGTCGCGCCAGCCGCGGCAGCGCTTCATCATCTGGTCGAGCCGCATGCCGGTCTGCTCTGCAGGCGCTAACTCAGCGATCGCCTTGTCCTCGGCGCGCGCCTGATCGAGCGGCACGGATTCGAACTGCATCGAGAATTCGAATTCCAGAACCTTACCGGCCTGATCCGGATCAGGCATCTTCACCTTGATCGGCCACCAGTAGGTGTGCGTATCGGCAAGCTTGAACTTCATTTTGCAGGTCTCCTCGTCGAACTCGTTTCAAAGCGCCTTCGAAGGCGTGTTCAGCGCACCGTGATGATCAGCTCGTCATCACCGGCGTCGGGCATGAACATCAGAGGCAAAGTGTTGTTCTTGATCCCCTGCGTCTGACCTTCGGTGTAGCGGCCGATCTGGACGCGCGGCGCGGTGAACGAGACGATGTTTCCGGCGGCGGTACCGTGAACGAGCGCCATCGAACCGGTCTCGTGACCACGCGCGATCTGATCCCAGTTGATGGTCGCCAGACGTCGCGCTTCGAGGACGGCCGAACCGCTGGCCTGACGATCGACGGTCTCGGCGCTTTCCGAACCGATCAGGAGGCGCGGCTCGACCTGGTTGCCGAGGTCGATCGAGATGCGCTCTGTCGGGCCGGCATAGCCGTGAAGCGAGAACGTCGTGTTCGCACGGGTGACGACGACGGGCGTCTGGAACTTCGTCACGTCGACGGCCGGCAGAGCCTGATCGGTGACGGTGCCCGAGAACCCGATAAAGTTGAAACGGTAGCGGGCGATGCGCTGCGGCGTGAACTCGACCGAGACGTTGCCGCGGCAGCCGAGCAGGACGTGGCGGACACCGTCGCGGTTATAATAGAGAGTGACGGCCTCGAAATCGTTCGAGACCGGCGCGTATTCGACTTCCGTGCCGGCCGTGACGGTCTCGGCAAGGCCGCAACCGCGCAGGAGCGAGCCGTAGCCGGGAACGTCGCCGGCCGCGCCGGCACCTGCGACCTCGACCGAGAATTCGAGCCGGCCGTAAAGCCCGGTCAGGATGACGCCCTGGTTGCCGAGATACGGCAACAGGAGATCGCGGTTTTCCTCGCCGCCTTCCAGCGGCGTGAAATTGACGTCGACGGCGAGGATCGCGTCGGCCGAACCCGTCGGAGCGGCATCGATGCCGTAGGTGGCCTCGACCTTCGCCAGAAGCGCAAGCTTGCGCCAGTACATCTTCGACATGGTCAGTCTTCCTTCTTCGCGGGTGCGGGCGGCACGGCTTCCGGCTGGGGCGCGGCGGCTATTTCCGGCCCATCGGACGGCTGGGTGCGCTCGACGAGCTTCGCCTTCTGGCTCTTGCCGGACTTGGTGTAGCGACCGCCGCTGCGGCCTTCGTAGGGCTTGTCGGTCATTCGACTTCCTCGATGATGATGGCGGTGGAGAAGACTTCGCGGTGCCAGACCCAGCCGGAGCGTGCGCGCAGCAACTCGCCCGAGACGTGTTCGATCGGAATTCCGGTATCCGCGTCGATCACCTTGCCGATGAGTGCTTTGCGAACGGCGCTCTTAAGCGCACCGATCTGGACAGCGGCGGCCGCACCTGTCGTGTCGGCAATGGCTTTCGTCACGATGACGACGGCCACGTCGACCTCGCAGATCTGCATGACCGGACCGCCGGTCGCCCGCTCGTTGGCCGAACTGGCCTCCTCCTCGATCAGTACGTATGCGGCCGGAAAGGCCTTCGGCGCGTCACTGATCAGCGAGAAGTCGGCTGCGCTGCCGACCATGCGGAAGACGGCGGGCGAAATGCCGTTGATCTGATCCTGGAAGAAGCGATCGATGCTCACTGCGCACCCTCCAGTTCGAGGCCTTCGGCGGCGATGGCGAGGATTTCGGTCATCTCCGTTTCGGTCAGGTAGAGGAACGGCCGCGCCGGGATCGTGATGGTGTGCGCGCCGACCGCGACGTTGCGGGTTTCCTTGCGCTTTGCCGCTTTGCGAACGAACCGGCGACGGCCCTTGCCGGTCGACAAGTGAATGTCTTGCCGACGATCGGGCATCTGAATTTTCGCGCCGAGCTGCTGGGCAGCGGCATAGTCGAGGTTCGTGCCGACGACCGCGAAGTCCGGACCGCTGTCACCAGTGATCGATGAATAGAGCCGGCCGGTAACGCGCAGCATGTGATCGTAGCCGCGCCGGCGGTTGGAGCGGCCGAGGCGCTTGTTAGCGGTGCGCGGCGACAGGCGCGGCCACTTGCCGCCCGGACCTGTCTCGCGCTCGATGTGCTGTTGTGAGGCCGTGACCATGAAACCGGCGATCGCCGACATGATGGCGGACGGATCGCCCGCAACGCGGATCAGCCTTTCCAGCGCCGGGCCGGTCGTGTCCTCGCCAACGCGTATCTGGATGCCTGGGACAGCCATCACGCGCCCTTCAGACTGTCACGGGTGAAGACGCGATCGGAGCGCTTGGCCTTGATCGCGCCGGTGCCGGACTGCGCCGGCTTCACGCCCTCGATGTCGAGATCGACGAGGCCGCGCGAGACGTCGCGCAGCCAGTCGATCGAGCCGCGATAGTTGATCGCGACGACGGTGTCCTTCTCGGCCGCGTCACCGTGCAGGTAATAGCGTGCGAGATCTGCAGCGACTTTCGAGAGGATGTCCGGAACGACGGTCAGCGGCAGCTTGTAGACCTTGCCGAGATACCCATCGATGCGCCCGCCGGCGTCTATGATCGCGCGCTCGACGACTTCCTCGTTGATTTCCATCGGCGGAATGTTTTCGCGATCGGTGAGCTGGACGAGTTCGTCACGGCCGTAACGCTTGATGAGCCCTTCTGTCGTGACGTAGCGCATCATCACGCCATCCCCAAAGCATTGAGGTAGAGATCGATGATCGCCTCGGCTTCCTGCCGCTCCGAAGGGTCCTGTTTGCGCAGCCGAATGATCTGCCGCACGGCACCGGTGTCGAAGCCAGTGCCCTTAAGCTCGGCGTAGACCTCCTTGATGTCATCGCCGAGGGCAACGCGCTCTTGCTCCAGGCGCTCGATGCGCTCGATGAATGAACGGAGCTGGCCTGCCGCAATCTCGTGCGTTTTCGAATCCTCGTCTGCGGCCATCAGAGGAACTCCACTTTCAGCATCGGCTCGCCAAGGATGAGTTCGAGCGCATCGACGCCGATCACGTCGACGCGGTGGTCGGTCGGCCGATCGGAATGGGCGATACCGGCACGCCGGAAGCCAGGGCGCGAAGAAACGATGCGGGCGATGACGGGCGTGGCGTCACCGTTCTGCGCCTGGAAGGCCGAGACGGCAGCCCAGACGCGTGGATAGAGGCGCTGAAAATCGTCCTCGGCCGTGGTGATAACCGCATCGATCGCAGCCAGATCGGCATCGCTGATGTCGCCGAGGTCGATACTCGCGGCGGGGCTGACCGGATTGCCAGCCCCGCTCACGGTTTCACTCGGGGGGATTATCTCGGGCTGGGGCGGCACGACGGAGACGCCCGTATCCGGCACGTCTCCGTCGCCCTCTCTCGCGGTGGTATCCTTGGCTGCAATGAACTTGGCCGCCTCGTAGATCCACTCGGCTTTGACGCCGTGCTGCCCAACGGCAGCGCTACCCAGCTGCTCGAACGTTGTGATGCCGGCAGCGTTGAGGCGCTTGGTCGTGGCCGCGCCTATACCGTTGATGCGGGTAAGATCGTCCATTTGGCGGGTTCCTTCGGGTCTTGCGGAAGCGGTCGGTGACCGTTTGCGAAAGACCCGCCGGCGAGACGAGGAACGCCGGCGGGTTTTGCTGACGCGCGGGAGGAGGTGCGCGTCAGCCAAGCCAGGGCGACATCAGCAACTTTGCTGTGCCAGCCCACTTGTTGCTCTCGCCGCCATTCACGAGCTGTGACTGGAGGATGCCCTTCGCCGAGCCTTCCAGCGCCGGCGGAACGACAAGCGTGTCGGGCACGAGGCCGAGCGGACGCCCGTGGTCGCCCTTCATGCTCGTGATGGCGAGGCGAGCGGCCTCGTAGGTTTCCGGCGTGAGCGGTTGCCTCGAACCGTAAGCGAATTGCCAGAAGCCATAGCCGGCGTTTGCGCGGCCATCGACGCCGTACTGGAATTCCTTCTTGCGGAAGACGTTCGGATCGTCGGGGCTGTCGAGCGAGACGAAGTCGAACGGCTTGCGCACCTGATAGATGATCGGCTTGATCGCGCGACCGGTGCACAAGAGAAACCACGGCGTTCCAGAGCCGCCGCCGGTATTCGAGACCGATACGGTCTTGCCCTCCGCATCGAGAACCGGGTGATCGGTGTCGAAGAAATACTGGCCATCGTAGCAGCGCTCGGAAAAGCCGTTCTTCAGGAGATCGAAGCAGAGCTGCTCGGGAAAGGCGGCGACCGACATGCCCATCTCGGTGAAGAGCGGACCGTAGGTGCCGAGCGTATCGTCCTCGATGTCGTCGCGATCGACGCCGATCGTCAACTCGAAGGAGCGATTCTTGATCGCGTAATCGCTCTCGGAGACGTTCTGGACGACGCGGTCACCGATCCACTCGCGCACGCCCGGCATCTTGTTGAGCCAGCCGTAGCGCTCCTCACGGGTCGACGAGGAAACGACGGTTGCGATCAACGCATACTGAGATACCGCCTGCGAAAGACCGCCTTGGAAGTTGGTCTTGAATCCGACGCGCAGGGCGTTGAGGTTGGGAGAAGTGATCTTCATGGCAAAGCCCTAGCGAAAATCGACCCAGACGCCGGCGGCGTCCACGTCATGAATCTTGCCGGCGAAAGACCGCGTGCCGCCGCCATCGGTGAGGGCGACCGTCTGGTCGTCGACGCCGTAGCAATCGGAGCCGATATCGGCTGCGGTGATTTCGTCGGCGGCGGCCGAGTTGTCGAAATTGAAGATGCCGCGGCCCGTGCGAACGAGGATGTCGCCGTCAGCGCCTTCACGATTGTCGAACTCGTTTTCCGAGCGGCCGAGGCCGCGCAGATTGTCGGCGGTTGCCATCGGCACCGCATGGCCGGTGGCGTCGACCGCCACCATCGCGCCAGCGAAGACCCGGACGCCGGCCTTTGCCGGCAGTTCGGTCATGTCGCCGGAGCGCGCCGTCGTGTTGCGTCCCTTGGTGAGCGCAGCCATGTCAGAGGGTCTCCTGGTTCGCGGCCTCGGCCGTCAGTGTCTTGGCGTACTCGGCCGGATCGATGCCAAGCGCGCGGGCGACCTCCGCCTGACCGCCGTCGAGCGGGGTCGGCTCGCCAGCTTTCGGGGTAGGTTTCGGCGTGACCTGCGAAGCGGTCAGGACCGGCGCGCCTGCCGTGAACGCCTCGAACTTCTGCAGATCGTTGCTCGCAAGCTCCATGCCCCACGCGCGAAGGCCGGGCGTCAGCTTGCCGTCCGAGATTGCCTTCTCGACGGCTGCGGTGGCTTTGTCGGCCGACAGCGCCTGCTGGAGCGTCTTCACCTGACCCTGTAGTTCGGTGACTGCAGCCAGTGGCACGTACTGCGCCGGGTCTGGCTTCGCAGTCGCCTTCGCGTTGAAGGCGGCGACGACCTCATCGGCCGAGGCAGTCTCGGCGACGCCGGCGGCGAGCGCCACCGTCGAGGCCTTTTTGTGCAGGTCCTGGATGGCGGACAAAGCCGCATCCTCCCCGCTGCCCGCGGCAAGGCCGAGGGCACTCAAGATCTTGTCCATGGGTTCTCCCTGTTCGGACGCGTCGTCGATCGAGAAATCTTCCGCGCTCGCCGCAACCTGGGCGATGTCGAGCGCGGGTGTATTGGTGATGGCGGCCATGCGGATGGCGAGCACCTTGCCGGTGCTCTTCGCTTGGATCAGAACCGGGCTGAGGTAACGGTACTCCTGAGCACGGATCGCCTCGGCGGCGGCAGCGGTCCATTCGACCCGGCCCCAGATACCGTCAGCACGAACCTGAAGCTCTTTGATCCACCCGGCCGCCTTGGCGGTACCGCCGACGCCGTCTTTCGCGCCAAAGACCGACTGATGATCGTAATCGACGACCAGTTCCGTCGTGCCGGCGATCTGCAGCGTGCGGTCGACGATCGCCTGCAGCGCCTCGGCGTGACCGGCGTCGAAAGGACCGCGGCCGTCGCGGGCACGGAACGTGCCGGCTGGGCAAAGCTGCACCCACGCGCCACCCGCCGCGATATCTGCGGAAAGCGGAACGAGGGAAGCGGCCAGTGCTGCGACGGTGGTTGTGGTTTTCGACATGCGCCGATCTAGCCGCGATCGGCGGTCAGCGTCGGCAGTCCGAATTCGGACGCCCGATCAGTCACCCGGTGCTCAGATCACTGCCGGGTCGGATGCCTTCATTACGCGGGAGAATAAGTCGGGCGTCAAAGTACCTTCAAAGGGGGTAGAAACGCCACGAACGGTTTTGATGCTACATCGGGCCGCTGGAGCCTGCAATGCGGCTTCACGGCCTTCTATTCCCATTTCTGCCTGCAAGAGCTATATTGGATGTGGTCGCCGTGACAACCGGGAAATCGTCGGTCCGGTTCGGTTGGTCGCGTCAGCGGCGAAACTGCTACGGGGAAGGTGACGTACCCCCTCGGCGACCAGTTCTTCACAATGCACCGGAAATGACTTCGTAGACTGAGTTTTTCAGAGCCTTTCGCGTCAGGATTCCAGCGGTGCGGAAGGCGTTGGTCGAGACGCGTTGAGCTTTCGAACCCTGCTCACGGATCTTCTGGACGAAATCCACCTCGACGACGAGCTTGCCCGCACGGCCGCTTTCACCAGGCAGGTCGAAGACGTAGAGCAGCTTGCCGTCACGCGTATCTCGCAGGATGGCCTTCGGCGCTGCGAAGATATCCGGCATGCGTGCGAGAATATCGGCCGGCGCTGCAGCTCCACGGCGCTTCTTCACATCGCGCAGCGCGTGACGAACCGCACGCTCGGAAACCGTGATCGCAGAGGATTGCGGCTGGATACCGCGTTTTCCCAGCTCATCGAGCACATGCTTGTCGAGGACACCAGCGACCTGGACTGCGCGATCCACCCGCTCGCCGCGCGATATGCGTCCGATCCAGTCAGTGAATTCAGGGTCGATCGCACGGGCGAGCTTGTCGCCGCCATATCCAGTCGCCAGTTCGGGCGGCGCATCGGCCAGCCGGTCCATGAGCGCCGAGGCGCGGTGCCCCGCCTTTCCTGGATTGTACGCCCAGCCGGCATCGATCCCGTCCGGGACACGGCTGATCTCGCCGGTGCGTCGGTTGACGAAGCTGCGGAACGTGTCTTCCGGCGGCTCGAACTGGAGCTTCTCGCCGGATCGCTGCAGCCGGTCGACGTCGCGTTGCGACAGGCTCTGCAGAGTACATCGGCATCCCCATCCATTCGGCGTTGCCCATGTGTTCCAATAGGGATGATCGACCGGCAGAACGACATTGTGCTGGCGCGCATGATGGGCGCGGCTGTTCGGATTGAGGAGGTTCGGATCGATGTGCACGTAGCGCAGGAAAGGCCGTAGCGCCTTGTTCCGCTCGAAGCTTGACCAGTGGCCGGCGGCATAAGAGACGCGCATGTTGGTGTTGAAGATCGTTTCCAGCCGTCGCGGGCTGCCGAGCTGCGCCGGTACCGGGACGCCCGTCGCCGGATCTTCGACCAGCTTCTTGCCCCACCACCCCTTATCCTGAAGGACCGGCGTCAGCTCTTTCGAAAAGTCCCGGAAGGTGCGGCCTTCCTTCAAAGCCTTTTCAAGCGCGTCGTGAATATCCTTCAGCACGTCGAAACCGGCCGAGCGGGCGACGGTGAACATCGCCGCATGTTCCTCCTCCCACGCATCCTGCCAGGAGAACGACGGATGCAGCGCGCGGCCTCGACGTTCAAGCGCACGGATCGCGTCGGCCGGCGGCAGCGGAATGAGGTCGACGGCCATGGCCTAATCCGTCAGCGTGTCGTCGACCTCGCCGGCAAGCCGCGCGGCGAAGGTGGCGCGGGCGAGCTGCTCGGCGAGAACCGATATGTCCATCGTGCCGAGCTGCGCGGCGAGGATTTCGCGCGCCTCCTCGATCGTGGTGGCCTCGGCGAGCCTTTCGGACAGGCCTTCGACGATCGGCGCGATCAGCGGCTCCCAGTCCGAGGCGGCCTCGGCCGCCGCATCGTCGACGGCATCCTCTTCCTTCAGCCTGGTCGAAAGCGCTGCTTGTGATCCCGGCTCAGGCTTCTCCGGTTCCGCGCCGGACGCAGCCGGTCGGCCGAGCAGTTTTTCATCCCTGCCCGGATCGGGCAGGCCGAGCTTGTCGCGGACCGTCGACATGCCGACCTCGCCGCCGAGCCGGACGAACTTGTCGACCCGGCTCATGAACTTGTCGAGGTCGACGTCCTCGGGCCTGCCGATCCGGATACGCGGATAGGCCTTCTGCCTGCCGTGGTTCAGGTCAATGAGCGGGCGGACGAGATCGCGGTTGATCGTGGCCGCCAGCTGGATCGCATCCGCCTTTTCGATATCCTCGCGCACCCTGTCATGCGTCTTCCCGACCGCGTGGCCGCCGGCGATCGCGTCCGTCGTCGCGGTCTGGCCGAGGACGAGCTTGGAGATCTGGCGATCGAGCCAGTCGGCCCGCTTTTCGTAAAGCTCATGATTGCCGGCAAGCTGCGCGCCGACGAAATCGATCGTCATGGATTGCGGCACGATCGCCGCATAGTCCGTGCCGATATTCGTTACCGCCTCAAGCAGAATTTCCTTGTCCTGCTCGCTTGCGCCCGAATCGTATTTGCCGAGGCGCAGCGGCTGGCCATAGGCCTCGCAGAAGATCGCCCAGTCCTTGACGGTGAAGGCCTTGAACAGGAACGCCCAGGCCGCGCCGCGGGCCAGACCGCCACGGATGGGAAGTCCGGACTTCGCCTTGGCGTAGTGGACGATCCAGCCGAACGGCTTCAGCGGTACGTCCTCGCCACCTTCACGCAGGAGAAGCGTTTCGCCGTCGATCCGGTCGAAATTGAACCAGCGCGGATCGCGCCATTTGAGCTGCGCCGGTCGCCACTGCCCTTCCGACGTGTCCCAGAGGATTTCAGTCGCGGAGAAGCCCTTGCCGAGGGCGTCAAGAATATCGCGCAGTTCCGCCTGGAAGGCGTCACGGCCGATGACTTCGCGGATCAGGTCGGCCTGTTCGATCGATTTTTTGTCATCATCGGCGGCCTCGACCGATATCTCCAGGCCCGCGACCTGCAGCTTCCGCGTGGCGAGCACGCTCGCATAGTGCTGATCGCGCTCCTCGATGTCCTCGGCAAGGGCGAGATACTGCTCCGGATCGTTCTCGATCGACGCACGCAAGAGACGGGCGAGCCGCCCTGGCGTCAGGCCGGCGGCTGGATGGAGCGCATCATGACGACGGATGCCGGCCGTCGTCGGTGCCGCCTGCTCGCGCTTCAGCGCCGACGTGTCGATCGGGCGGCCATACTGGTCGAGAAGCGCCATCAGAAGATCCTCCGCTCGCGCCGACCGGGCCGGCGATCTTCACGGTCGTTTTCCGCATAGGGATCGCGGCGCGACGGCGCGCGCTTGTACGTATATTCGTGCTGCGCGCCGCCGGCGGCGTTGACGGCGAGGAACATCGCCCAGGTCCGATCGGCATGGTCATCGTCGCGTTCGGCGACGAACCGCGGCGCGCCTGTCGCCGAGGCGACTTTGCGCAGCTTGTGCAGATCCGAGCGAAGCTTCACGTCGCCTTCGCGGATGCGGATCGTGCGGTCCTCGAACCGCTCCTTGCCGGCAGTCGCCATGACGAGCTTGTTCGGGCCGGTGAACAGCACGCCCTCGACGCGGCTCGCGCCGTAGCGGCGCTGGGCATCTTCCACCGGCTTTTCGCCCATTCCCGTCTGATCCATGCAGACACGGCCGACGCGATATTTCACCATGACCGCATCCAGTTCCGCGTCCTGTGAGGCGAACGTAGCGCGCTTCAGCTCGATACGCTCGCGATCCCACAACACATCGCCGATCTGCTCCAGCACTTGAATGACGAACAGATCCTCGCGCCGGCCGATATCGACGCCCACGAAGCAGACGTTGCCCTGGTAGCCGTCCGGATCGCCGGCACTGGGCTCCTCGCATGAGGTGATGAGGTCATAGGACAGCCAGGCGCTCGCCTCGTCGAGATACTTAAGCTCGTATTCCTGCGCCCAGGCATCCTCGTCTGCGAGGCCGGCGCGCAACTCCTCGATGTCGCGCGGCAGGCCATCGTCCACCGCCTGATAGATATCGACCGAATGGCGCGACCAGGTATCGTCATCGGCCGTGTCCAGCTCATAGAACTTGCCGGACTTGCCATTGGGAGTCGACGTGACGCGCAGCTTCCATCCGGCCGAGATGACCGGAAAGAGCGCTTTCCAGATTGCAGCGGAATCGCGATGGAAGGCGAACTCGTCGAGAAAGACGTTGCCGGAAAAGCCGCGTGCCGTGTCCGGATTTGCCGGCAGCGCCGTCACACGGGAGCCATGCGGAAAGACCAGTTCGAGCGCGTTGTACGTGACCGCGCCGATGCTGTATTCGACCGGGAGTTCCTGAAACGGCAGGCCGTAAGCCTTGGCGTGGATCTTGACGCCCTCGTCCATAGCCTCTTTTGCTTGGCGTTCACCACGCGACAGGATCACCCATCGGGTTCGCGCCTGTTTGACGACGTGTTCGAAACAATCGTCGACGCTCTCCAGCGTCGTGGTGAAGGTCTTGCCGGTCTGGCGGGCGAACTTGCCGAGTTTAAATCGCGACTGATCTTCGAGCCAGCGGCGCTGATAGGGGTAGAGGATCGGCGATGCCATCATTCACCCCGATACGCTTTGCGGATGAGACCGAGGACCGATTCCAAATCGACAACGTGTCCGGCCTTGCCGGCTTCGTCGGTTGCACTTTTCACGGCCTCTTCCAGCTTCTTTTCAGCCGCCTTCATCGCCTTTTCCTTCAGGCTCGCCGACAGGTGCTGTGCGGCGACCGTCTGCTTGTAGGCGGATGCCAGCTCCTTCACGTCCTCGGGCGATCGCGCCTCGTCAATCAGCTCGTCAATCAGTGTCTTCAGGAGTTCGCCAAGAACGATGTCCTGCTCGGCCATGGTCTCCGGCGTGATCTTGTCGACGATGCCGGCATAGATGGCGTTGCGCTCGGCGATGCGGTCGGCACGGCGCTTCAGGCGAACGGATCGCCGGCTGAATGCGCTTTTCGAGACCGGACCTTGCCCCTTGACCGCGAGCCGGTCATTCAGCTCGAACAGGATATCAGCCTGCGTGCGCTCGCGCCCGTTCAGCTGGGCGAGCGCCCACACGACATCGTCCTGGCAATCCTCTGGCAGGAGGTCGAGCGAATCGAGGACGCGGCGCTCGCGGGCCTTCATGTCAGTTGCCCCGCGACCGTGCGGCAATGCCGTCGATGTTGGAGCGGCGCTCGAAATGTTCGAGGCCGGTGCTGGTGATGGCGACGACAAGGACCGGACCGGCTTCGGTCAGGCGCACGGCTCCCAGCTCCTCCATTTTGCGCAGTTGCGTTCGCAGCCACTCACGGCTCCGGCCAAAGCCGAGCGACGTCAGCGCATTGTCGAGGATGACCTCGTTGAGGCGGCCATCCGGTTGCTTGTTAAGTTCGCCGAGGATCGCAAGGCGCGCCTCGGTCACGAATGGGTCGTTCATCGTTTTCTCCTCGTCTCAGTAGGGTCCGGCACCGGGACGTTTGATCCCCGGAATGACATGGCGGCGTAGGACGTGGTCGACGCCGCCTTGCGTCAGTTGGCAGATGACGACGCCGGCCTCCTGATGACACTTGATCGCGCCGGCTGAATTCTCCAACCAGGCCAACTGCGTTCGCACATATCCACGGCCACGGTTGATCGCGAAGCGCGATGCCAAAAGATCATCGATCATCGAATCCGACAGGCGATAGTCGTTCTGTTCGGCGAGCAGCCGAAGAGTGGCGAGGCGTGCCGACTGGTCGTAAACATCGTCGAAACCGGAGAACACTAGGCCACGCCTCCACGCTGGCGCTGGGCTGCGCTGTACATGAATTCTTCGATGCGTGAGACGCCGTTCGCCGTCGCCTGGACGGTGATGTTGGTCGAGCGCACCTCACCTTCGAGACGCGTGAATGACAGCTCCAGACGATGATGGTCTTCTTTCGTCGGCCGGTTCTGAAGATCCTGCTCTACGGCGACCAGACGTTTGTCGATATCGCTTAGTTGCTGGCGAACGACGTCGACGCCGGCCGAGACATTCGTCATCTTCGCACCATCGACCACTTTGGCCTTGTCTCCGATAAGCGAGAAGCCAGTCGCCTTCAGGATGAACGTCATCACGAACACGGTCAGGATGACGCCGGCGCTCACCGCCGGCGCTTGCTCCATCGCAAAGCGCATTAACTGGTCCATCTCTTACTCCTGCCGCCGCAGGCCGAGATGAATGGCCGTCACAAAGACTGCCATGGCGATGACGGTGTTGGTTCGTGCCGAGATCGGCGCCGTCGAGACCGAAGACCAAAACGATATTGCGATTGTTGTCCAGATGCCGGCCGCGAGCGCCATTGCAATGAAACGCAGCGTGCCAGCGAGGCGCGACGGCCAGAATGCGAGCAGCTGTACGGTCACGATCCCGCCGATGATCCAAGCCCAGCCATTCGGCGGAAGAGCGGAAAACGCTGCGTATCTCGGCAGCGAGAATTCTTCCGGCTGCGTCAAGAGGAACTGCAGCCAACCGAGCAGCGCCAGAAGGCTGAGCCACTCGATGGGCCGAGCCGCATCGTGGTGTAAAACGTCAGCAAGGATGCGGGCCGCCCGCGCGCGAAAGTCTTCCTGCACCATGGCCTCCCTACTGACCCGTAGCGGTTACGGGGGCCGAGACCTGGCTGTCATCGTCTACCAGGGCGTCCTCGATGCGCGCCTCGATCATTTCGATGACATCGTCGCGCGACTTCCCGAAATACTTCAACGCACCGGGAATGCTGCGCAACGCATAGTCGGCCGCGACAGCCAACGCCTGATTTTTGACTGCGATCGGAATGCCGGCCCGCGCCCGATCGCCGACTTTCACGATCGCGAACCCGATGGCACGGTTGAGGACGCTTTCAACTGCAGCGCGGTGAAACGCGTCCATCTTCAGCCCGATCAGACTGGCGAGTTTCAAGGCCAGCCACAGACCAATACCGAGAAGGACGAGCGCGACGATCGGCGTGACAAAGTCCCAGATGGCGAAGGCTGCCGGTCCGGCGTCGATGATCGTCTGCGCCGCCGCCGGCAAGATGATCGCCAGGAAGATGAGGCCGACGCCGAGCGCCAGCGTGATGAGGGAAGCGAAATGTCTGATGAGCATCGGAGGTCCTACTCGAAAAGGCCGCGCAAGCGGGCGACCGTGGGAACGTCGAAGTTGCCGTCGACGGTGAGACCGGCCCAGATTTGGAAGGCGCGGATTGCGGCGCGGGTGCGAGGACCGACGATCCCGTCGACCGGACCGAACTGGTATCCGGCACGCAAAAGCAGGCGCTGCAGGTAGGCATCGCGCGTGTCAGGGCCGATCGGGACGGGCTTCATGTTCGGCAGCGGTGCGGCAATGGTCCACTCGCCGCGAATATCTGCCGGCCGAAGCCCCTTGGACGCGGCCCATGGAATGATGTCGAAGCACGGGCACTCTTTCACCCATTCGGACCGGGTGATGATGCCGTTCAGATCGGCGTCAGGAGACAGGTCGCGGTGGCCGCAAACCTTCGCGTCCGGAAAGCGGTCAGACAGTTCGAACAGGTGCGCTTCCAGCGCATACATCTGCGCATCGGTGGCGTTGTTCTCCGCGCGGCCACGCGCATCGACGCCGCCAACCAGAGCAACGCCCACCGCGATCGAGTTGAACCCGGCGACATGTGCGCCGACCTCGTCCATCGGACGGCCGAATTCGATAATGCCGTTGCGCCGGATGATCGTCTGATAGCCGGTATCACGCCAGCCCAAGGCCAAGTGCATGGCTCGCACTTCCCTCACGCCGATGTCCATGGACGGAGGCGTGGCAGTGACATGACCAACGAGAAGGGTGGTTTTCTTGCGAAGCATAGCGCGAACCCGGTTAGGGTCCGGTTTTGGACTACGTCCCACCTGCTGTATGCTATCCTAAATCAGATAGCCAAGCTCGTCAGAGCAGCTTGCCCTGGGTGTCCTCTTCATCGCGCGTGCGGCTGCGATGAAGCGAGACGGTCGATCTTGCCACACCAACGCCGGCGGCGATCCGGCTGATTGAGTAGCCTTTTGCGTTCATTTCGGCAATGGCACGTGCGCGCTGCCGTTTCTGGCCGACAAGAGCAGGCGGAACGACAAGCTTCGAACCGCCCATCTCGGCGGCAAGCTTTTCAGCTGCTTCTTGTCCGATCAGCTTCGGCAACCAATGGCGAGCACCGAAACGCCGAGGGATGTAAATTTCCTGACAGGCTTTCTCCTGACCGATGAGCAGCGCCGCGCGCATGCCGGCGATATCGGCAATGCGGTTCAAAAGCGGCGACAGCCACGCCCGGTCGAGATCGTCGCTCATGCGGCCGTCCCGAATTTTTGCAGTTCGTTGCCCCAGACGTCACGGCCGGGCCACGGCTCGCGGGCGAACAGCTCGCATGCGAATTGATCAGGAAACAGCTGGTCGATGATGGCGCGGGCTTCCGGCGGTTTGCGGGAATGCTCGCGGCGCGGGCTCTCGATGAGATTGCGAACGGATTTCGAGCGTGTCCTGGGCTCACCGATCGTGCCGATCAGGAACGGCTCCGTCGACGAGCGAAGCACGTAGCCGGTGCCGAATGCGCGCTTGCCGCTGGGCGTCGTCTTCGTCCAGGAGCCACCGGTCTTATAAGTGAATCCCCAGGCTGACATGACGCGCATCGCCTGCGGCAGATGTGGCCACGTCGACCACATGAACAAGAAGCAATCGGGATGAGCCAGATGACCGACCGGAAGAGCACAAAGCTCCGCCTCGGACATGGTCGTGTAATGCGCTTCCGGGCTCTTCTCGTAACCCTTTTTCGATCGCATTGCGTACGACCACGGCGGATCGGCGAGGATCGCGCCATATTTCAGGGGGACAAGAGGATCAAATGGCCAGTCCATCAGGCGGCCCCGAACCGAATACCGCGCACTGTCGAGTGCAGCGACATGCATGGGCCGGACTTCCAGATCAGCGATAGGGTATAAGTCCCGTCCTTCCGACGATGCAGCGACGACTTTCGCGACAACACCCATCCAAGTTCGCGATCCCTGCCGAGCACCACCTCCGGCAGAACCTTTGCCGCCATCTTCTCGATTTCGCTGAAATCGATCTTCACGCGGCCGACGCGGCGACGGCGGCTCATGGCTTCATCTTTCTGGCGGAGTGCCATTTCGAGCGCAGGGCCGTCGTGACCGTCGCCGATTCATCCTTGTGATGCTCGATGACAAGCTTGACGTTCTCGACCGTCACAGCGACTGCGCCGAGGCGAACCGCGTTCACCGCGCGCTTTTCCAAGTGAAGACGTACCGCTTCGATATCGAGGCCGTGCGCCCGTTCCAGATAACGCAGCATGGCGTGATCGGTGATGTGAATGGGCTTCATGCCTTCACCTCGCGCACATGCTTGCCGAGCGTGTTCATGATGCCGATCCAATCCTCGGCCGAGGTCGAAGACGCGAAGCGGCCCTGGCCGAGAGCTTCGACCATCCAGCTCTGCAGCTCGTTGAAGCGGGCGAAGTCCGGATGCTGTCGGCGCAAAATCTTGAACTGGGCGCGGGCGATCCGGTAACCGTCGATCTGCGTGAACGTCGGCATGAGCCGGTCGACCGTCCAGTCGACGCCGGCATCGCGCGCCATCCACGCCTTCAGCGGTTCAATGACATGAGCTGCATCGTGAGCGTTGCGCAGGAATCGAGCGGCATCGATACCCGTCTGCCGCTTGATGAATGTCGTCAGCGCCTGGTCGCCCCGATCGCGGACGAGGCCGAGGTTCCATGCGCCGATCCAGAGTGCCTGAAGCTTCTTCGCAAAGGGGCCGTCAAATGCGCGTGAAGCGGCTTTCGAAGCCTTTTTAAAGCCCTGTTTGCGAAACTCCTCAACGACACGGTTGCGCTCGGCTTCCGACATCGTCTTGGCCGACTCTTTGCCGGTCACGCGGACGAGGACGGCGCGATATGTCTCCTCGTCCAGGCCGAGCTGTTTCTTCGCGACGTGCATGGCAGCTAGAGCACTCATGATAATTCGCGCTCCAGATCGCGAGCGATAGCAGAAAGGTTCAGTGAAACACTGACAACCCCTCCGTGGGTGCTAGGCGTGCTGTAGTCGTAGACCGAGAGAATTCGGTCGCCCTCATCGTTGCGCCGAAGATCATTTCCTCCACGTGCACCGCAGACTCGTGCAAGCGCATCCTCCAAGACTGCTACGCGAAGATGAATGGGCATTGTGTGTGAAAGCATGCTCATCACGCACAACCTCCGATTGGTAGACCGGAACAAGAATTCGTTCCTAATTCGTTCCCATGGGTAGAGAGGTCTTCACACTCGATGATGCCGAAAAGCTCGGGCAGACGATCGTCACATGGTGCGTCGGTTGCCGGCGCAAGCGCTACTACGATCCAAGAGACTTCATCCGTCTGTTCGGCCCGGTCGAGTGCCATCGCATTGAGCGGCGATTGCGCTGCCAGCGTTGCGGCACAGGCGACATGATGCGCTCGGACATCAAGATACTGTCTGCCGCCGATCGACAGAGCATACGAATGACGCGCATCAAGGAAATCAGGACGGTGCGCCGAGTGATCTGGGAAGACGAATAAGCCACCGGCCGATCGTTGATCTATGCTAGCGTCGGCGCTCACGTGTTGGAGCATCGAATGGGCGCAATGGGCGTAATCACCGCGTTTCTGGTCGGCGCGTTCGCGATGGGGTTTCTGTCTGACCAGTTTTCGGCCGGCTTTGATCTGCAAAGCTGGCAGACGCTCGCAACTGGTGTGCTTGCGGTTCTCGCAGCGCGAATGACTATCTTTCAGATGCAGCGCTCGGACGAACGACAACAGATCCGCCACCAACAACTGCTCCAGCTTACATTGCGTGGAGATCGAGCCCGCGTTCGGCGCGCAGTGGCGGCTGGCCATAGCCTGAAATCGTGGTCCGAGAGTGCTGCTCAGCTTTTGAAGCAGGTTGAAGAACAAAAGGCTGAAAAAGAAGGCTTCCAACCGGACTGGCATGCCAATTTCGATCATGCAGCAACTCGGGTCACGAAGCTGCTGCTGATCTTCGACGAAGCCGGCGCGGTCGACCTCTATGACGTCCACACCGCCGACTGGCGATACCGTTTCGGTGAGTGGCTGGATCGGTTGAACAAAGTGGTCAAAAGAGCCTATGGCGTACAGATACAGGGGCTCGCACCTCCCGCCAACATAGTGGAGGATTACCTCCACCTGCTTCGCATCACGGCAGATCACGCACGCGAACTGGCATGGAGCGTGGAGGACCTCGGAGCCAAATATGAAGACGACGCATTCATAGGTTGAAGCCGGTCGTTCAACTTGACGCGTTATTTCTCCACCACGCCTTCTGGAGCCGCCGAACAACAGCGCATACGGCTGACGCGGATCGAGGAAATCTAGACGGTTCGCCGCGTAATCTGGGGAGAAGAGAAGCGGGTTCATCAGGCAGCCTCCCCATAAGTCTTGCCATGCCGGACGAACGGCCGACCGCCTTCGCTCGCTTCTGCCGCGCGATCGATGCACCAAATATCGTGGATTAGATTTTTTGCGATGACCTCGGCTTCTGTCTGGCGCTGGCGGCCCCCTTTGCCCCTAGCGCGATTGGACAGCTGACGAACGCGGCAGCGCGGGCTGGTCTCGTCGCAGTCCGGCAACGTGCATGAAAAACAGGGATGGTCTTGCATCACCGTGCCTCCCCGAAATAGATCGTATTGACGCGTCTGCCCTTGTTGTAGAGTTCGGCGATCGTCTTCGAGAGGGCAGTTTCCGAGGAACCGCCGGACAGCTTGCGAAACGCCTCGGCATGGCCAGTAAGCGTTGCGATGCTTTCATTTCGGATTGCCGCGATCAGATCCTGATCGGCAACGGCCTTGCCATTCGCCTTGATGATGCGAGCCAAAGCGGTGATGAGAATTCCCCGAAGCGCCTTCGGCTCTTTCGGCCAGGCACCCCGCACGACGAGCAGCGCGCGCTTTGTGGCTGCATCGCCGTAACGCTTAATGCAGCGGTCGATGGCACTGATCGAGTTTGTGAGGTTCGGCCGGTAGTGGCCCTGCTCGGGAACAACGTCGCAGCCGGCCGACTTCAAAACACTCGATATGACGAGGATGTTCGGATCGCCTGCAGTCAAGCCTGCCCAATATTGCTCGACCGAGCTTACGGCCATCCGGTCGCGGTTGATTGCGAGAAAGCTTGCAGCCTCGCCGGCAACATCGTCATGGCTGACGATGACCGCCGGAACGGTATCGATGTCCGGATGAAGGGAGGCGGCTTTCCAGCGATGCTGCCCCTCTACGACGGAGTATCGGCCATCATCCTGACGCGACAGGACAATCGAGCCGAACTTCGCCCAGCTGAATGAGCGCAAAATCTTGTCGACCAGTCTCGATTTAAGTTCGCGTTGGTAGTTGCCGTCTACGTCGATCGCCTCGACAGACACCCATTCGAGCGACGGCCGTTCGCCGATCTCGCGATTGATCTCGTTCATGCTGATTTCCTCTCGGTGACAGGCACGAAGCGGTAGCCCTTGCCCCATTCGGTCAGGATGGTCAGACCGAGCGGCTTCAGCTTCCTGCGGATTTTGCAGACGTAGACGTCGACAATCTTGATCTCCGGCTCGTGCGCTTCGAGCTGGTAAAGCTCTTCGAGCAGGGACTGCCTGGTGACCAACCGGCCACCAGCCGAACGCAGTTTCTGGAAGAGGGTCTTTTCCTGCGGGGTCAGGACGGCGAACTGGCCTGCGTTGACGATGATGCCGGCCGCCTCATCGATCCGCAGCGCGTCATCGATCGGCAACTTTTGGCCGCAGCTGGGGCAGCACGCCGCGCTCATGCGGCTCTCACAAGGTCACGCGCCGCCGACTTTTCGCCTTCGGTGCCCGAACCCTTCGCGCGCATGCGATGGTGGGTGCAGTAGGACGATCCGATCGCGCTGGGCGCGCCGCAGAACAGATGCCGGCCATCATCCTCGTAGCGGTTGACCGGCCATTTGCAGTCGGTCCAGCCCAGCTCATCGAGAGGCCGGCGACGGGAATTGGCGTCATAGATTTCGTGATCGCTCATTGCCGCCCCCAATGATCCGGGTTTTCGAGGAAGCGTTCTTCGCCGCGCATGTCGCTGCCGCGCCATCGGGCGAAGGCCCGGACAAGCAGCGCCAGGGCGAGAGCGCCGGTCGCGCCGATGAGAAGGATTTCGCCCATTGCTCAAGTCTCCCTCGGCTCGATCGGGCCGGGGCCGGAGCCCTGGAGGTTCACTGGATCATCGCATCGAAACGGGTTCTCCTCAGGAGTCAGAAACCATGTTCCGTCGATGAGATCGTCCAGCCATTGGGAATGCGTGTGTTCCGCCGGCCGTGAAGTGACGGCTTCGAAATCCCGGACAAGGGCAAGCAACGCGGTTGCGCTCTTTGCTTCCTCGGCCGTGGCGGATTCCGGCACGGGCTCAAAGTCGTCGGCCACGGCGACGAGTTCGCAAATGCATTCGACTTCGCTTTGGAGGCTATCGCGCAGAACGTCGAGCGCTCGCTCCAAAAGGTCGGCAGAAACGTGATAGGTAAGCATCGCCGCCACCTATGCCTTGGCCAGATCGATGGTGATGGCGCGCCACTGGCCGTCCGGCCGGTCGCGCTCGTAGAACCGGACATATTCCCGGCTGCCGACGATGCGCATCGCGTCACGGATCGCGGCCTGCGCCCGCTTCCAGCGCTCGTCCTCGATGTCGAGCCGCAGGAGCGTGAAAATCTCCGATCGGTTGATCTGGCCCTCCTTGTCAGTGTTGAAGGCGCGGGTGACGACGGCGCGGATTTCTGGCCGGCTGTCGTCGGACCATTCGTTCAAGCACTCGTCGATGATGGTCTTGGCGACCTGCAGCTCCGGCCCGAAATCGACCATGTCGGACGTCTGCACCTGCACCTTCAAAAGCCCGTCAAAAGACTGATAGGTCCGGTTGCCCTTCACGCTCGATCGCGAGCGGCCGCCATATTCCTGGTCGAGGATCGCGTCGAACTCGCCGAGGTCCGTCATCGTGTGACCACGGAAGCGGGCAATCTGCGCGGAAAGGTTTCTGGCATGCGCGATGATCTTGCGGACGGTCTCGTCCTGCAGCTTGTCCTGTGCCTTCACCAACTCAGCCGGGACGAGCGCGCCCTTGGCGTCGGCCATATAGGGCTTGCCGTTGACCAGCGTGGTGCCGGCGTCCGGCTGTTCTTCGAGGATGCAGGCGGTCAGTGCTTCAGACATGTTCATTCTCCTGTTCGCCGCGTATCGCGGCCATGAGGCTGGAGACCATCGCCATCTGCGTCTGGATGGCGTGGTCACGTGTGTGATCGGTTTCGTCGTTGCCGGTGATCGGAATCTTGAGCGCCCGAACGAGCAGATCCGCTTCGAGCGCAACCGCCCAAAAACGCTCTGTCGCGTGGCAGAGAGCCAGCGCTTCGGCGGCAGTGACTGAGACTGCATTTCGGCGAGGGGCAGCGATGACTCGGCCGGCAACGTCGATGACGTCGACCCGATCAGCAGCGGCGATAAGCTTCTCGACGCTCATGCTGCACCGCCTGGCTGCCGACCATCGCTGAACGGCCGAGCGATCACCGGGAACAGATGGACGTTCGAGCCGGGCCGAGAAATGGCCGTCATGAGGTCTTGCGCGGCATGCTTATCGCTGTCGTCCTGCCGCTCATTCCAGCGTCGGCGTGAGATTTCCATCTCGATAAGACGGGCCTTCTTCTGCAGCTCGCGCATCTGGGCGCACATCGTGCGGACGGCCTGACCTTCGAGCATAACGCCACTGCTCTCGAAGTCGGCGAAGCGACTACGCAGTTCACGCAGGCCGTCGGAAACGTCGGAAAGGTTCTTGTTTGCGATATCGGCCATGTCAGTTTCTCCCATGACGCGAGTGCGGGCAGCCTGAGCGGCAGGCGTGGTAGAGCTGGGCGCGGAAGGCGGACGTCGCCCTAAACGGCTCGTCCTGCTCGATGAGGCAGCGGTTGCGGCCGATCTCGCCGAGGACGGGACAATCAACGACCGCCCCCATCAGCGCGCCGCGCACCATTTCCTCGACCTTTGCGAGGTTGCCTCCGTAGCTGTTGGAAATGACCTGGCTGACGGTGGCGGCCGAATAGTCGATTAGCTTTGCCGTTGCGGGCTGACCGATGCGGTCGGCTTCGCCCGCGAGCAGGCGAACCCACTCAGGAGCCGGCGACCATGCGGCCTCGGCCTTCTCGATGAAAAGCTGGCGCGGGTTCATGACGCTACCTCGCGCGTGGTTGCTTCGCCGATGACGGCATGGCTGTTGGGGTCGTAGACCACCTTGGACGTCAGCAGCTTGGGGGCGAGCGCACCGACATTACGCAGCAGCCTGAACTGGCGTGCGCGTAGAGGGCCGGATTTCGCCAAAATGCCGACACGGGCCAGTTCACGCACATAGCTGTCGGCCGAGTTGCGGTGGATCGTGCGATCGTCGGCGCTCGCGGCAGCGACAAGCTCGTCGATCGAGAATGACTTGAGCATCTTGATCGTGCGCCAGAGCAACTCGATCTGCAGTTCCGGCAAGATGGTGCCGTCACGCGATACCCTGGGAGCTTCGATCGGCCGGCGCGTCAGCTGGTAGAGCGCGATGGCCGGTGCCCCGCGATGGTGAGGACGCTCGCCGACTTGCTCCGCAAAGCCCGCCTTGCGCAATCGGGCGAGCCATTCTGCAACGGTGCCACGATTAAGGTTTGTCGCATTCATGGCCTCGCCGTTGGACCATGGGCCTTTTGCGTCGAGGTCGAGCAGCATGCGCCAAAGCCCGTCGCGGCCGCGCGGTGGATACACGTCGATTGAAAGGGGATCGTAGCTCATCAGAACCCCTTCCTCGGCGTTGGTATACGGGTCGCGTTGACACCGGCCGGGCCGCCGAAGGTCGCGAGGTCGACTGTGTCGAGGCCGCGCTCATGGGCGAGGTGGACGATGCGAGAGAGGTTGACGACGATGCGGCGGGTGTTCCCCTTCGTCTGCGCGAGTATCTCGGCAGCAAGGTCAGGAGCGACTTTGATCCCTCGGCACCTGGCCGTAACCAGGAGATCGAAGTCCTCGGCATCGCAGGGTTGCGCCGGCAGCCATTCGAGCACGCGGTTGTGCACGCGCTCGAAGTTCGAGAGCGCGAACGGCAAAGTCTCTTCGCCGATCAGGATGACCGGGGCACCGCTCTTGTCGGAGAGTTCGCGAAGCACGTCGACGAACCGCTTCGAGGCAACGAAATGCGCCTCGTCGACGATGAGCGGACGGCGGTTATCGGCGACCATCAGCATAATCGCCTCGTTCTTCATGTCCTCGATCGTGCCGCGCGGCTTCGGCTGACCGAGTTCCAGCAGTACCGACGACAGCAGCGAACGCGCCGTCGTGAACTGCCCACACTCGACATAGGCCGCGCGATAGCGGTTAGCGCCATACACCGCCGATTTCGTCTTTCCCCAGCCCGAAGGACTATGGAAACAGGCGAGACCGGGCAGATCGGCATCACGGTCGACCATCTTCTGCAACAGCGTCGAGAACGCAGCGACGTTCTTCAGCGGTGCGGGCCGATTGACTTTCAGGAAATCTGTCATCATTCTCCTCGTGCTTTCCCGCCACGCAGCGGTTTCTATTGGTCGGCCCAGCGTTCCAGCGCCGGGCCGATCGTCGTTTCAGGACAGGTACGCGTCCCCGAAATCTTCATGGATGGCGCTCTGCGCCTTGAACTCTGCGCTTTGCTCGTACCGGCCGAGCCAGATGCCATCGACGCCGTCCAACTGGCCGATTTCGGCAAGACGCCGGCACTCGACGGCGCGGCGGTACCGCTGCTTTGGCGTTTCAGGCATGGCGACGATGTTCGTCTCGGCGGGGATGTGGGCGGTACGCTCGGCCTCGATCTCGCGCTCGCGGCGCTTCACGAGGTCGTTAGTGCGACGTTCCAGCTCGGCGTCGTCAGCACGGCTCATTTCCTCGATCAGTCGAAGCTGGGCTGCGCGCGTTTCATCGCTGGGAGGAGGCGCAACGTCCGGACGACCGACGTCCAGTGCGGCTGTGATGGCGGGTGTGACGTGCTGCTCTTCGCGCTTTGGCAGGGCCACGACGTTCGGCTTGTCGCGCAGCCAGACTTCGCGCGCCCGCTCAATGAGGGCGGGGCCGCTGCGCAGGCCGCGACGAACTTTCTCGATCTCGCGCGTCTTCTCGCGAATGATCTCGGACTGGATTTCGCGCTGCGCCTTCACCCAGTCGGCCGGGTTGATGCCAGCGAGTTCCGCGCAAATAGCCTCGCCAAGATAGCTTTCGTCGACGACGCTGAAGAGGCGGATACGTCCCTTGTCGGCCGGATCGTGGCGAACGAGAGCGCGGGTGCCCGGCAGAACGGAGCCGGTCAGATAATGGTAATTGTCCACCCGGAACCCGGTCTTCTTCATGATGCGGGTGCCATCGCCACCGGCGATCGGCGCGAGCAGGACATCGAGCGCTCGCTCGTCGACGCGGCGGATTGTGTAATCGGCTGACGCGGCGACCTCGAAGGGCGTCCGCTTCAGCGCGGAATGGATGGCGTGCTGATATTTATGCTCTGCCCAGGCATCGAAATGCTCCTGCAGTTCGGCGGCGGTGCAGTGAACTGCGAAAGTGTCGGCATCGTCCTCGCCAAGGCGCTGGGCGAAGGACTTGCGGCTCTCGATCGCCTTGCGGTCGGAGACGCTGTGTCCGACGAAGCCTGGAACGAGGCCGACCGCCGAGCGCTGGAACGATCCGATAACGCGTTCGACGAAGCCCTTTTGCTCGGGCGAGAAGGCGTCCGACGTCTGTACGTCGATCTTCAGATCGTCTTCCAGAAGGCGCTTGGTGGATCGCGCCGTGAAATCCGAACCGTTGTCCGTCTTGATCTCGACCGGCGCGCCCCAGGCAATGATCGCCTTGCGAATAAGAAGGGCGACGGCCGAGGCACGTGGCGTCTTCGATACGAGGATGATGACGCGGCGCGTGGCGATGTCGATGCAGACATAGACCGAATGCCGACCGTCTGTGCAAAGCGCGTCGACCGGCGAGGCGTCAATCTGCCAGTGATGGTTCGGCGTCGTGATGTGCCGCAACGTGCCGACGCCGGCCAGCTTCATGGTGGAGCGGAAATGGTCCGGATTGGTCAGTTTCAGGAGAACGACCTTTTCCGTGTCCTTCAGCTCGGCGATGGTGCGTTGGAAAGTGCGGATCGGCGGCACCGAAACGAGCTTTTCACAGCCCTTTGAAACGACCTTCAACGCATCGCCGAACTCGGCTCGAACCTGATCGCGTATCTGGTCGGCCTGCAGGTGCGGCTGATGGGCAATGATGCCGAGGATAAAGGCCCGCACGCTGCCATTTTCGGCGGTGTCGAGAATGCCGGTTCCTTTGCGCGCCGCACCACGATCGACCGCAAGCGACTGGCCGTACCGCTTCTTCGATGCCCAGCGCTCCAGCGAGCCGCGCGAAAGCTTCGGTACGATGTCCATGATCCACGGATCGGCTTTGATGCGGCCCATGTTCCAGTCGGCGCTGAAAATGGCCATCGCCTGCCGGACACGCAGGTTAGTGCCTTTCCGGAACCGCTCGAACTGCGCGACAATGGCGAGGCGTGCATCACGCTCAAGCCCGGCACGGCCGCCGGATGGAACTTGCGGTAGTTTGGTCGGCTCGTCATTCGCTGCGGCCGGCATTGCGGGTGAGCCGACGACAATATGGCGGGAGTGGTACTCAACACGCGCCAGCGTCGGCAGAAGACGGATATGGTACTCCATGCCGCCGCCACGGCCGGCGCGCTTGCGAGCATGGAATTCGTTGGCGTTCCAACCCTCACGCTCGGCGAGGTCATTGACGCCACGCTTCGTGAGAGGCAGCTGCGGCAGTCGAGCGTCGGCGATTTCCTGCGGGGTGAGCCACTCTCTCATGACTTCCTCCGGATCTTCGCCTGGAGGGCGGCGGCACGAGCTTCAACCTCGCGTTTATGCTCTTCAAGCTGATGCAGTTCGAACAGATCAACGTAACGGTCGGGCACGACCGCCATGCGGAAGAGGCCGGCAACGAAGCCGAGTAGCTCCGTTTGACCTGTTGCATGGACGAGGGCGAGAAAGGCATCTAATGGGATGCGCCTGTCACCGCTGGCCTCGCTCGCCCATTTGTCGAGTTGATCGTCGGAGACTTTGCGGCCGAGCCAGTTCGCCATGCGGCCGACAACGTCCATGCGGGTGATGCCCGCATCTTTCGCATCGCGCAGCGCCTGTCCGATGACACGCGAAATCTGGCTATCGAGATCGCCGCGACCCTTCACCTCGTCGGCATAGGCGACGGTCACCCGCTCGGGTTCCCATGCGAACAAATCTTTGGTGTGGGGGTCGCGGTGGCGCGTCATGCTCAGGCCGCCTTGCTCGCGCGTTCATCGCGCTTGGCGATCCAGAGGCGGATTTCACTCTCGTTCATCTCCAGAAAGGCGGAGCGTTCGCGTTCTGGCAGTCTGGAAAAGCGCTCCGAGAGTTTCGCGTAGACCGGCTCCGGCTTGATTGGTGGCACTGTGCCCAGCTGCAGCAAGGCATCGACGACCGTCTGCGCCGTAGCAGGCTCGGATGTCAGCATATCCGCGACGGCCATCTGCATCGCAGCGGACTGCTCGGCCAAAAGCAGCAGTTCGCCGCGCTTGTCGGAAGACGGGTGGAGGGCAATTTTCGTCGCGGCCTGCCCGTCGATCGAGGCGATCTTCAGCAGCAGAAAAATGGTGCGCCGGCTGAGGTCGAGAGCGGCTTGAGCGGCGTCCGTGAAAATGAGTGCACATTGTGCACTCTTTTCGTCGAGCGACAGATCGACGGCCTTCCGGCCGCGCTTTGCGGGATGAAGAGTTTCGTAGGCATCGCGCCAGGCAACAAGATAACGGGCTCGATCGAGCACCGTAAGATCGCCGCGCAACATATCGGCCTTGATTTCGGCGAGACGCACCGACGCTTCGTCGGCAAGCTCGGCGGCCGGGATGACCGTCGCGCTGATCTCTTTCCAGCCAAGCGTCTGGGCGGCTGCAAGTCGCCGGGCACCGGAAACGAGCTGGTGACGATCGCCGCGCTCGACGACGCGGATTGGCTCCTGCAGACCTTCTGTGCCGATCTCCTCGGAGAGCAGCTTTACCCAGGCTGGATCGAGTGCACGCAGGCGGTTGCCAGCGTCGATCGAGGCGATGGAAATCATGGATGGCATTCGGGTCTCCCGGTAGACTGAAAAAGATCAGGTGTGTTGGCGGCCGGCACACGCAGGGCGAGCCTTGCCGTCTGGATCATGCGTGCGCGGACGAGTTTGCAGGTCGAGGGTTCGTGATGGATGCGGGCTTTGTCGTCGACGGCCAGTTCCGGCGCGGGCATGGTGAGCGTTGCCTCCGGAAAGGTGCGGGCCCATGTCGTTGCGCGGGAGAGGAACACGTCGACGGTGTCGGTCATGGCCGGCGCTGCTCGCGGTGAGCGTTGAAGAGGGCGGCGGTGACAAGGATCGCGATCGGCGCGAAGAACAGCGCGGGGGCGAATATGGTTAACATTGCCGCCATCACGCCACCGACCGACGTTTTTCGTCTGTGGGCTGAGCGCGCTTTTGCCGGGACTCTTCCCCGTTCTTCGGGGTAGGTTTCACATGGCTCGAACGCGAGCGAACGTACCAGTCGGTCGGGAACAGCGTGTCGAAGGGGATATCCAGCGCAACAGCGATTGCGTCGGCTCCCTTTCGATTAAGTCCCATGAGGGCAAGGCGGCAGGCACTATCAGAAAGCCCGGCGTCGCGCGCAATTCCGCTGAGGGACATGCCGCGCCGATGGATTTCCGCCTTAATCGAATGGCGGTCCCATTCGGCTGGTGGCGTCGCGACGTTTCGCTTCATTTGGGCTCCTCGGTGACGCTGGCTGGCAGGCCGGCTTTCTTTCGGGGTGTGGTCAACGGATTGTGTAACGGAAGATAGGTCAAATGTTAGGTAACGGCAACCAATATGTTGGTTCCCACTTCCAACATCTTGCTTTGGGCTGTTGAGAGGAAATTGTCTAAATGCTTTCAACACCTTCTGATGTTGACGCGAGCTCGGACGAAAGTGGGAACGACCTTCCCACTTTCGACAAGGAACGCGGAAATCGCCTAAGATCTGTCGTCAAAGCGATTGGTCAGGACGAATCAGTGCGCGCGTCAGGCAAGGGCTGGAAATCACTGTCCAGATACTTCGCTGGACATGAGCCCCCAGTGTCGGTTGTAGTGGGTCTGGCACGCGCGGGAGGCGTAACGTTGGACTGGCTAGCAACTGGATTGGGAGAGAAGCGCGGGCATAGCTCAGCTGTGCGCCGGCTTCGTGTATCGAATGATAAGCGGGAGGATCAGCAAGATGCTGCGTTAGTCCTTCTACCTCGGATCAGTGTCGAGGCAGCTGCAGGCGCTGGTGCAATCGTCCATAGCGAACAGGTCGACGAGTACGTCGCCTTCTCGGCAGAGTGGCTTCGTGCGAGGCAAATTCGCCCTTCATCGGCGCGGATTTTGACCGCGAAAGGCGACTCTATGGAGCCAACCATCCGTGATGGAGACATGCTGATCGTCGAGACAGCTATCGAGCAAGCGGTAGACAACGGAATCTACTGCCTAACCTACAACGGCGTGTTGCTCGTTAAACGTTTGTTTCTAAAGCGTAATGGTGGCTTGATCATATCCAGTGACAATAAGATTGCGGGCATCGATGAGGAGATTGAGCCTCACGAAGTGCCAGCAGTGCATATCGCTGGCCGTGTCATGTGGCATGGCAGATCGATTTGACATGCGAAGGATGACGATGCGTGGATTCGTATTGATTGCCTGCCTGACCGTCGCACTGCCGGTTTCTATGCATACCGGCAAGGCAGCAGCCAACGACGAGCCGGCTCTGGCCATGGTGTCTCTTGCCCGCGACTGTGCAGCTCACTTCGACGATGAAGCCCATCTTAGGGGAGCGGTACGAGCTGCCTGGATCGAGCTTGAAGGCAAGGGATACTCACAAGCCGACTTTCGTGATGCGGGCGCGGCAATCAACAAGCGCCCCCTAAATGTACCTAGCCGGACGGACTGCATCGACAACATGCAGCGTGCCCTCAACGTTATAGCTGGCGAGGTAAGCCGGCGCTTGATCGATGACTAGTTGCCGCACATGAAATGACGCGGCGGTTTTAGGCCGCTGAAGGCCTCCGCTGCCCTCAATCCCTTGCGCTGTCTCGGTTTGTCCCGGCTGTTCCCGGCCAATCCCGCCTTACCCCGCCATCCTCATATGAAGTGTCGCGTTACATTACGCCATGCGCTCCGCCGAAATCATCCGGTATTTTCTTCGGATTCGCGGTGACGAACACGATGATCGTATCCGGCCAGCGCTTCTGGATGAGCTGATTGACGTCGAGACCACTGGTGCCTTGCGCAAGCTGGATGTCGACGAACGCCACGTTGGGCGATGCGTTGTCCTCCAGACTTTCGACATCGTGAAGGGACGCGGCTTCGGCTATGACCTTGTGCCCTTCGTTTTCAACCATGAACTCGATATCCATGGCCAGAAGCGGCTCGTCCTCGACGATCAGGACACGCAACGGAGGGGTAGGACGATTTTTCATGAACGCACCGATACAATGAGGGAGACTTTCGTACCGGGGGCACGGTTTTCCCATTCCACATGAGCAGATGACTGTTTCGCCAGACGTTCGACAATCCGGCGGCCAAGACCATCGATCCCGCGATCGAGCGAGTTGAAACCTGGACCATCATCGCTGATCGATATGATGACGTCCTCGCCGTGCGTGGCAGCCGAAATATCGATTGTGCCGTTGCTACCGGTCATGCCGTGACCGATCGCATTAGCCAGAAGTTCGTTGATCACCAGCCCGAGGGCAGCCGCGTAGCCGGCCGGCACTTCGGCCTTCCGGATGTCGGTGCGCAAATGGATGTTCTTTCGCCCGGACGCATGGACGAGATCGGTCGCAAGGGTGGCAGCGAACGCGCCAATATCGAATTTCGTCACATCGTTAGACTGATAGAGCTTGCGGTGAACGACGGCCAGCGCATCGATCCGCTCCATCATCGAGCGAAGCTTGCCGGCCGTCCGTTCGTCATCGATCTCGCGAAGCTGGAGACGCAGGATCGAACCTATCATCGTGAGATTGTTCTTCACGCGGTGGTCGACTTCGTGCAGGAGCACGTTCTGGGCTTCGATCGCGGCCTCGAGATCGGCCGTGCGTCTTTTGACTTGACGCTCAACCGACTGCTTCTGCTCGGCGACGCGCGATTGTGCGTCCACGCGGTCCGTTACGTTCATCTGCGAGGCGAAGAAGAACTTGATCTCGCCTTCCTTCGACCGGACTGGGCTGAGATAAAGGGCGTTCCAGAAGGTCGAACCATCCTTGCGGTAGTTCAGGAGATCGATCGCGATGTCTTCTCCGGCCTTGATCGCCTCGCGCACATTCGAGATCGACTGCTGGTCAGTCTGCGGTCCCTGCAGAAATCGGCAATTCCGGCCGATGATCTCATCACGGTCGTAGCCGGTCAGCTTCTGGAACGCCTCGTTCGCAAAGACGATCGGATTGTCGGGCTGCGCCGGATCGGTAACGATCATGGACATACGGGTGGCGCGAACGGCGGCTGCAAAGGGATCGCCGCGCCCATGCTCATATTCGATGTCTTCGGTAAGATGCCAGTTCTCGCGATCTTTCAATTCCAGTCTCCATCGCGAGCCGCGCCTTCCAACAATGCCGCCATCACCGCGTGGTTCCACCATCGGTCGACGACGCGCCAGATTCCTCGGCTGGCTAATCACCGAAACGCCAGTCCGGTCTAAAAGGCTGTCATGATCGTCTCGTACGGATTACAAAGTAGCCGGCGCTGGTGGCGACGCGACGAAACATGCAGTATAAAAAATAAACCAAAATATTTTTTATTTACAAACATCTACTGATAATTAATATCGATTATCGGAACCAAATATCTTCCGTTACCCTCATTTCCCACAAGATAGAATTCCACTTTCTGATCTATATCATTAAAGAAATTACTTTGTATAAGGTACGAAAAATCGTACGACATATCACTCACTCTATTAAGTTCAGAAACGTATCTGATTATCCCATCAACGCTCATAGCTATAGCCTTCTCGCTCTCCCGAACGCTATAGCTATTTCCCTGCCAAAGCCTCGCATCGGCAAATGAATACCTAAAAAATTTGTCAGCATGCTTTTCAGGTGCCGTGGTCAGATATGAATCCATTGTCGTCTGCAAAAAGCGCACCGACAGGGCTCGGGCGGCTTCGATATCAAAACTGTCGACTTTGGAGTTCAACAGACCGGCATCCACCGCTCCCGTGAGCATCACGTCATCCCATGAAGAGGGGGTTCCGAAGATCGACGTCCTGTAATCCACCGCCTCGTGGAGAAAAGGCATGACATCTTCTGGGATATCGAATTCCTCGAAAGCGAAATTACGAATTTGCCGGCCACGTCCTATTGGTCGATCAAAATCGAGCGAATCCATGTTCAAATCCAGTCCAGCGCGCATATCGTCCGGCGGCGTTTGGTTCAATGTCCGTAGGACAGTAGGCAGAAGATCTATTGTCTCCATAGGAACATCTGTGGTTCGACCTGCGATTTGATCAGGCAATTTAATAAATAATGGCACCGAAGCGATGTCTGCCAGGTGATGACCTGAGCCTGCAGCAGACGCCCTAAAGTCACGGGTGCCCGAACCGGCTCTGTATCCCCTTCCGTGGTCAGCCGTCACTACTATCAAAGAACGTTCCAGTAGCCCCTCCGCGTTCAGTTTGTCGAACAACTCCCCCAGGAGTCGGTCGGCAAATCCGATCTGATGGATGCCACGCAGATAACCTAACTGGGCCCAGAGCTCATTGTCGGACCATATCCCGTCACGCTCGCCCCGCACCGCGACGCTCTTGCTCAGATAGTAGTCTCCGTTATGAAAGAAAATGTACGGCGAGTGAGGAAGCAGCAGATGATGGAAGAACAGGGGAGACTCTTTGCTCGAGGAAATTTCAGCCAGTGCCCGACGGAAATGATCGACCCGTCCAAAAGTCCAATAGCCTTCGGAGGAGGTGTCGTTTCCAGCCTCGCCGCCAAAACCCATCCACTGGTCGCCAATTGGAGATATACCGAAAACGGCGGGATCAGGGAGCACCATGTGGCTGGCCAGCACCCGGATATCGCTGAACAATCCTGACAGGCGTCGCATGGTCGGAAGCGTTTCGTTAGCGCACATCTGTTCAGGGCAGAGTTTCGTCAAAGGCTCGTGAGCAATCACGCGCCTTCCCGGGCCGAAAAGGGTGAAAAGGTTGACCGGATAGCTGTTCGTGTCGGCTATTCTTATAAGCTCAGTAGGCTTCCTGCCGGACATAGAGGCCGGGATAGACGCCAGCGTCGACATGTAAGCGGTTGTTCCGTTGCGAAACCAGTAACTTGTGTCCGCAAGCCTTTTGAAATTTGGAAAGAGCGCGCCATCGATCTGCAGGTCCTCGGTCAAAATGGCCGTAAGCGGAAACTCATCGAAGGTGAGCCAGATCACAGGGGTGTCCGGGGCAATGGGTTGTGCGGCATCCACCGGCATTTGATCATCTGCCACATTTGTAGCGGGCAAATAGATTTGGCGAATGTTGGAATCCAGGAGAAACTGGACGGGCAGGACGACTATGCCGATCGAAGCGAAGCCAACCACCGAACCGACAGCAGGGTATCGAATATAGGCAGCAACGAAGATGACTGCCGACACCAATGCGATAGCCCATATCCATGCAGGGTCGACACTCAGAGCGCTTTTCCAGACAACGAGCGCCAACACCGAAGCCGCGATAAACAGCGCTACATCCAATATGACACTACCAAGGCGAGCGGAAATGCGTCCTGCGATCCAGCATATGGCAGCTACAAGAAGCGTAAGCGCCAACGGGCCGATTATCGACACGGCGACGATCATAAGAAAAACGTCTACCGGCTGCGTCTGGTGAGCGACAAAAAACGTCGGGTTGTCGGCCAGAGAAGAGTAGATCAGCCCAATGGAAATGCTGAGAATTGCAAATAAATGAAATAGACGGGTTCGCGTCATTTTCCGACCCCTTTTTTTATCTGCTGGTTCGAGCGGCAAACCGCATAAGCAATGAAGACAAGAGCGAAATGAAATTGCTTGAGGCCCAATAGAGGCACACCGCGGAAGGCGCCCAATAAATAAGCCCCAACAAAACAATAGCGACTATGAGAAACCGCCTGCGTGTAGATGCTGTCGCTAAAGGATTTACATAAGAGTCCACTATCCCCAATAGCGTCAATCCGATCGGCAAGAGATTGATGGAAATTCCTGCAATTTGAACGAGTTGATCCGGCTCCAAAAGATTGTCGACAACCAGAAACGGAACGCCTTGCAGAGCGGGATAGCTGCTGAGAAGAATAAAGGCACTTAGTAGAAACGGAATTTGGAGCGCCAGTGGGGCCAGGCCGGAGAGCGACTGTATCGGGTGATAACCGTGTCTGGTATATATAGCCTCGATAGCTTCAAATCGCGCTCGGCCGGACAAGCTCGATTTGGCGTCCGCCAAATCGACAGCCATTTCGTCCTGTTTTTGTTTTTCTCTGGCTTGAGCTTTCCTTGCGGCACGAGCGATCGGCCACGTGATCAAACGTGCCGCAACGCTCAGGCTTATAATGGCGAGGCCGAAGCTACCAGTTGCTTGATGAACAGCATCCAAGATAATTTGCATGCCATAGATGATAGGCTGCGAAATAAAAGCTAGTATTTCCATTCGCCCCCGCTACCCTCTCCGCGAACGCAAATTTCACTGCGGGGTCAAATGATACAGCTTGCGATGACTTCCCTTTAGAGATTGGGACGATTCAATCGTGAAAATCGATGAAGCAATCGTTTCGAATTCTGCTTCCGTCATTTCCCCGTACTGATTGACGCGCCCTCTCAAAAGCATCTTCGACATGGCGTCCTCGACGCTGACAAATTCGATCACGATCTCGCTATTGAAGCTTCTCAGCCATTGAAGAAACTCCGCCAGCGGAATGTTCGCCGAGATGACGATGTGATGAATGAGCGCAAGACAGAGTATCAGGTCCGGCTTTCCGCGATTTACAAATGCCTTTCTTTCACCGCTCAGCCACCCCTGTCCTGGTGACGGGTTCGCCAAGTTGAGCGTCAGCGGGAGTATGTTTCCGGCGGCCGCGCTTTTAAGACCATAGTACAGGTGGTCTATCGCCTTTACGTCGCCGTCCACCGCAACGACATAGTCTGCATTGTCGGAGCAAATTCTCGAAAAAGTGCCAGTATTGCATCCCAGATCCCACACCAGTTGGCGGTGTTTTTTTGCCGACACCCGACTTACGAAATCCCGCTTCACGTCGAAGGATGAGTCGCTATAGCTATGGGTGGTGTCGTAAGCACTCCAGGTGGTCGGCTCTTCCCCCGATGAAAGAGCGTTTATCGTCCGACGCAGACCCTGAAGCGTACCAACCACCATCGCCTTCGAATGGTGGAGCTTCTTATGTTCTGTCGGGACCTGATTGGCATCTTCGGTCAGGCGCTGCGCTTCGGAAAGTTGCGCCCGAAAAGACCGTTCCTGCATGCTCGCATGTAGCTTTACGTGCGAAAGAACGCCTTTCTTGAATATCGCCAGATTGCCGATAACCTTGTTGGCGACAAGCGGGTCGATGCCTTCGATATTACCCCTTAGGAAGGGCTGGAAATCGATGCCCTTGTAAGCTTGAAACATCAACGGATAAAGAAACTGCATGCAGAACTGGCGGTATCCGACCCACGGGTCGCCTTCAGCATGAGGAACGAACGACGGAATATCGATGAAGACCGGTTTCGCGGCGATAAACTGAATGTTGTAGGCGGTTGCGTCCTTGAGCGTCCATCCGCTTTCGTGCGCGCTCTCAAGAATGTCGAGCGTAAGGAGTGCAGCATCTTTCAGCATTCCGAACGACCATTCATACGGATATGAGATGAATGGAATACGTGCGTGCTTGAGATGCCTTGGCCATTGGCCCGGACGCACCAGCGCGGACTCGGCATGCTCCGTTTGTATGATTTTTCCGGCGTCGACGAGAGCCTGATAAAACGGCTCTTGACACAGCAACTCCCAATTCGCGGCGGCGTCCTCGCTTATTCCGCGGACGATTGCCGTTCCATTATCGTAGACGCGGTTATTACGGTCTCGGAAAGACCCGGAATCTGCAACAAAATCGGTTTCTAGCGGGGGACGTGCCTTTGCGACGCTCCCCATCATTATCTCGACCCTGAGGATTTTTCAGCGCTTTTCGCCTTTTCCTTGTCCGCATTTTTCCCGGAGAAGAAATCCGTGATCCGATAATAATATCTGCGCAGCGTATAGGCCGCGGCCGCAAAGAATCCTATGATCGCAGTCGTGACGACACTGCCCGTTCCGGGATCGATATAGGCGAAAGAATCCCGAGTCGTTAACATGAACGCAAAGAGCGCGTAGATAGGCAGGCGTGCTTTCATCATTTCAAGTATCCAGACGTTCTTTAGGGCGTCATAAAATTTGCCAACATATATTTAGCCGGATGTTAATGGCATTTGGATTGCCGGCTGGCAAGTCATGGTGGGCATGGTCCACAAATGACAGATGCGAAGCGCTCGCCGCTGCCGGTCAAATATTGGCAATCGGGACGGCATTGGGCCGTATTGCTTCTGTCCCCGCTCTCGGTCTTTACGTAAGCCACCGCCATCCCAAATCGCCCGGAGAGACATTTTGATATGAACTGCGTCGCCGGACGCTTATCCGATGTCGCAATCATGCGACTGGAATCACGCGCCGGATGATTAAGTCGTGCCATTCAGGTGCCGCGTCCGATCACTTCGGGCGAGGAGAATTGGGAAGCCGGTCGGATGCCGGCGCTGCCCCCGCAACGGTGGTGGAGATGAAGTCGCAGCGGGAGCCACTGGGCGAACAGCCCGGGAAGGTGTTGCGGCGGGCCTTGCAGAAGGGTCGCTCCAGAGTCCGGAAACCAGCCTGAAGAGGTTTGAAACCGACTGATCGCGGTGGGCGATCGAGAGGCGAATGCATGTGGGCAGCGAAACGCCCACGCGTTCTCCTTTGCCATCTCCACCAGTTCAGTCTTCGCATTGAAGGCAGGACAGGACATGGATACGCGCAAGGAAATGCTCGAAAGACTAAAGGCAAGGCAGCCGGGCTATAGCCTCGACCGCGCCTTCTATACGGACCCCGATTTCTTCAAGCTCGACATGGAGCTGATCTGGTATCGGGACTGGCTGTTCATCGGCCATGATTGCGAACTGCCCAAGCCAGGCAGCTACATGACGGTTCAGGTCGGTGAATATCCGGTCGTCGTCGTGCGTGACGCAAAAGGTTCGATCCGCGCGTTCCACAACACGTGCCGCCATCGCGGCTCGCGCGTGTGCACTGCTGCCAAGGGAACGGCCGCAAAGCTTGTCTGCCCCTACCATCAGTGGACGTACGACCTTGACGGCCGTCTCGTATTCGCGCGGCAGATGGGGGCGGAATTCGACGCTTCGCAATTCGGCCTGAAGCCGATCGCCTGCGAGGGCGTCGCCGGCTACCTCTTCATCTGCCTTGCCGACGAACCGGCGGACTTCGCGCCGGTTCGGGCAAAGCTCGAGCCCTATCTCGCCCCGCATCGTCTGACCGAAACGAAGGTCGCGTTCGAATCGACCATCATCGAGAAGGGCAACTGGAAGCTCGTCTGGGAAAACAATCGCGAGTGCTATCACTGCGCGGGCAACCATCCCGAGCTATGCAAGACCTTTCCCGAAGCGCCGACCGCTGTTGGCGTTCAAGGGTCGAAAAGCGACCCTGAGATCGTTGAACACTGGGACCGGTGCGAGGCGGCCGGATTGCCGAGCACGTTCGAGATTTCAGAAGACGGACAATATCGCGTCACGCGCGTACCGCTCGTACGAGACGCGGTCAGCTATACGATGAGCGGCAAGCGCGCGGTGAAGAAGAACCTGTCCGATTCCGTTTCGACGGACCGCATCGGCGCGCTTCTTCTCTATCACTACCCGACGACCTGGAACCATGTTCTCGGTGACCATGCAGTCACCTTCCGCGTCTTGCCCATCAGCGCCACGGAAACGGCGGTGACGACCAAATGGCTCGTTCACAAGGATGCCGTCGAGGGCGTGGATTACGACCTTGCCGAACTCACCCATGTGTGGACGGAGACGAACGACCAGGATCGGCGGATCGTCGAGGAAAACGCGTTCGGCATCACCTCGCCCGCATATCGACCCGGCCCCTATTCCGAGGAACACGAGGGCGGCGTCATGCAGTTCGTCGAATGGTACAGCAATTTCGCCGAAGACCGCCTGACGGGTGACGCCAAGCCGGCGCTGCGCTCGGTGGCCTGAGGAGAACGAAATGAACGCGACGTCCCTTTACAAATATCTGGACGAGATGGCGCCGTGGGACGACCGCCTTCAGGTGCTCGAATGCCTGCGCGTCGTGGACGAAGCGCCGGACGTGAAGAGCTTCGCATTCCGTTCGGATAGCCAGACATGGTTCCGCTACCAGCCCGGCCAGTTCATCACGCTGGAACTGCCGGCGGAGCCGGAACCACTGATGCGCACCTATACGCTCTCGTCGAGCCCGTCGCGCCCATTCTCCATCGCCGTGACGGTAAAGGCGCAGGCCGATTCGATCGGCACGCGCTGGATGTTCGACAATCTGAAGCCCGGCGACCATGTAAGGGCCTTCGGGCCGTCGGGCGATTTTTCGCTGCATAACCATCCTGCCGCCAAATATCTTTTCCTGTCGGCCGGTTCCGGCATCACGCCGATGATGTCGATGCTTTTGTGGCTCAACGATTTCGCGCCGCAAACGGATGTCGCCTTTATTAACTGCTCGCGTCGCTACGAAGATTTGATCTTCCGCCGCGAACTGGAACTCGTCGGCAACTACATGCACGGCCTGTCGCTCGACTTTCTTCTGGAAGAACGCGCGCGGCGCGAGGGCGGCTTCGGCCATGTCGGGCGCATCGACGGCACGCGGCTGAAACTCCTTGCGCCGGACTTCGCCGAGCGGGAGATATTCTGTTGCGGGCCGGACCCATTCATGCGCGCAGTGCGCCAGATCCTTGAAGCCGAAGGCTTCGACATGGCGCATTATCATCAGGAAAGCTTCGGCGCGCCGACGATCGAGCGCGTTCAGGCGCCGTTCGAGGAAATCGTCAACGCCGAACCGCCGGCCGACGCACAGCCGGTGCGTTTTGCCTCGTCCGACGTCGAGGCGATGTGCCTGCCCGACCAGACCATCCTGCAAACCGCGCGCGCGGCGGGTGTGCGTATTCCGGCCGCTTGCGAGTTCGGTCTTTGCGGAACATGCAAGACGATGAAGCTTTCGGGCGAAGTCGAGATGAGCCACAATGGCGGCATCCTCGATCACGAGATCGAGGAAGGCTATATCCTCGCATGCTGCTCGCGCCCGCTCGGGCCGGTGACGGTCGAAGCCTAACCGCGCGCGGCGGCAAGCGCTTTCGGAAGCTCGGCCTCGAACAGATCGATCTCGGCGGCCGGGCCGACCGAAACGCGGATGCAGCGGTCGAGAACCGGAGCCATCGGCTTGCGCACGAACACGTCGCGAGCGATCAGTTCCTGCATGACTTTCAGTGCGAAGGCACCATCTTCACCACAATCGATCGCGACAAAATTGGTGGCCGAGGGGATCGCGGCCAGGCCGTTCGTCGCCGCTATGTCGTAAAGCCGGTCGCGGCAGGCGGCGACATCGCTTATCACCTTTCGCAACCAGGCTTCGTCGTCGAGGGCGGCGAGCGCGGCAGCCTGCGCCATGCGCGTCATGCCGAAATGATTGCGCACTTTCTCGAACGCATTGATCGTTGCCGCTTCGCCGATCGCATAGCCGCAACGCAAGCCCGCCAGCCCATAGGCTTTGGAAAAGGTGCGCATGCGCAGCACATTCGCACGCTCGATATCTATCGGCGGCAAAGTGCCGTCCGGCGCGGTCTCGCCATAGGCCTCGTCGAGGATGAGCATGGTCGTTTCGGGAAGCGCTTCGATGAAACGTTCGATCTTTTCGGCAGACCACCATGTGCCCATCGGATTGTCGGGATTGGCGAGATAGACGACCGGTGCGTTCTCGCGTTTGACGGCATCGAGGAGTGCGAAAAGGCTTTCGCGATCGTCCTCATAAGGAACGGTCACGAGCCGCGCGCCGAACCCGGCGACATGGTAATTGAAGGTCGGATAAGCGCCCAGCGAGGTGACGACCGCAGCGCCGCGATCCGCCCACAGGCGCACGACGAGGCCCAAAAGCGCGTCGATCCCCTCCCCGATCACGATATTCGTCGCCGACACCCCGTGCTTTGCGGCCAGCTTGGCGCGCAATTCAGCGCTTTCGGGATCGCCATACATCCACACGTCCCCAGACGCGGCTGCAATCGCAGCCTTTACCGACGGCGACGGCCCGAACCCGCTTTCATTTGCGCCAAGGCGCGCGCGAAACGGGCGGCCGCGCTGGCGCTCCTGCGCCTCGGGGCCGACGAAGGGCACGGTGGCGGGAAGGCTTTCGGCAAGCGCCGTGAGGTGTGGTCGGTTCATTGAAGGCGTCTCTGTTGGCTGCCGAGCCACTAGCGGTCAACCGGCGAAACATCAAGACGACGCCAGCTCCCCGCAAAGCAAAAGGCCCGACAAGATCGCCGGGCCTTAGTGTGTCTTCCGGCGGGACTCTACTGGCGCGCCAGATCCTCGCCGCGGCAGATCAGGCCGCCCATGACGCAGCCGCTCATTTTCATCGTGTTGCCGTTGACGCTCGCCTTGCCCTTATAGGTCTTGCCTTCGTCGAGCACATTCACCGTGCCCTGATAATCGCTGCCCGCTCCAGCCATCGTGCCGATCGCCTGGCCGTTATATTCGCCCGAGCGTACGGTGCCGCAAAAGCCGGCCGAGCAGGGCGCGAACTCGATCAAGGTGCCGTTGCCGCGCTTCCACATGCCGACGATCGGCTCGGCCGCGAATGCAGGGGCCGTGACGAGTACACAGGCGGCAAGCGCCGCCCAGAGTTGAACTTTCATTGCTTCCTCCCAAAAAGCGTCGTGCCCAAAAGCTTACGCAGACGTAAACGTAATGGAGTTTTCAGGCGGTGGAAAGTGGGGTCATCGCGTTCGCGTGATCCGACGAAAATTTGCTTTCAGGGACGATTTTTGGCGCGCAGTTCATTTGCGACCGTTTCGCGTGGTTAGCGCGGGGTAAAAATGAAATGTGGCAATTGTCTTGAAATTGTCTGAACGACCGCGCGATCGCGGGGTTTCCATGCTTAACGAAACGTGGCGTTTACGGAAAATTTGAGCTTTGTTTGAAGCTCGTTAAGCACGCCTTTTTACGGCAGATTCAAGCCTCCCCGGCATTCTCGAAGCATCACACAGCAACAAGAGCGGCACGGAAAAATCCGGCTCTCGGGACGAAACAGGGGACTTGAAATGGCACGCTACGAAATGATCGAAGCCGGCATCGGCTCCACTGCCCAGGCCGACATTCTTTTCGAACTCGGCATGATGTACGCCACCGGCCGCGACTGCGATGTCGACGTCATCGCCGCGCATAAATGGTTCAACATCGCCGCCATCAAAGGCAGCAACCGCGCAGCGCTTCTTCGCCAGGAACTGTCCGACTCCATGTCGAAGGGCGATATCGCCAAGGCGCTTCGCGAAGCACGCGAATGGATGACGACACACTGATCTGAATTACGGCAACAGAGCGGGATCACCCGCCGGGCCGCGCGTACAGGGACGCGACGAAAAAGGGCCGCTGCGACAAGCAGCGGCCCTTTTTCTTTACACGATCGTCACGATCAGTTGCCGAGGGCGCGATCGAGCAATTCCATGGTGATGTCGGCGCAGGCACGCGTCTCTTCGCGCGGGCTGCATTTCGCCTCGACCTTCACCGCGCCGTCTTCGTCGATTTCGACCTTGAACTCAGGCCCGCTGCGCATCGCGCGCCAGCCCGGTCCGCCGCGCGGACCGCCGGGGCGCATGTGATGACGCGGACCGCCTTCGCGCATTTCATGGCGCGGGCCGCCGGCTCCACGGGCATTTTCTTCCGGATTGGCGGCTGCGTCAGGATTCATCCCGCCCGCGTCCATTTCCTCGCCCGGCGGCGGCGGTTCCGGCGCGTCCGGTGGCGGGGGCGGCGTCTGGGCGAGAGCGATGGAACAGGAAAGAGCGACGGCCGAGGCCGTCAGCAACAAGGTGCGCATAGAAAATCCTCCGTTGGAACCAACGCTACAACGGATGACGGAATCGAGGTGTTCCGCAAAAAGCGAACGAGCGGATCACATTTATGCAGCGTCAGGCCGGCTCGACCGCCTGCGCCTCTTCCTCGAACCGCACGAGCACGGTTCCGTCCGTGACCTGCGTGCCTTCCGACACGATGTCCGCAACGACGCCGTCATGCGGTGCGGAGATCGTGTGCTCCATCTTCATGGCTTCCAGCACCAGCAGCGCCTGCCCCTTTGTTACGGACGCGCCGCTTTCCACCCGCACCATCTTGACGAGGCCGGGCATCGGCGCGCGCAGCGCATCGCCGCCGGCTGCCGCGTGTTCTGCCCGCGCAAACGGATCGTCGAGAACGAAATCATGGCTGCCCGCCTCGTCGAAAACGGTGACGTGCCCCTGCCACAACGCAGCCTTCGCGCGGTCGGCTTCGGACAGGACGAACCTCTCGCCCTCCAGATCGGCCTCGAAGCGCCCATCCGGCCGCGCGGTCACATTAGCGGTTCTTATGGTGTCGCCAGCTTCGAGCCGAACCGATTTCGCAAGACCGCCGAAATGCCCATAGCCGATCAGTTCGGACCACGGGTCGCCGTCGCGCTTTGCCGGAGCGCCGGCAGCAGCCAGCGCAGCGATGGCAGCCGCGCGCGCCGTCGCCTTGCCGGGACGGGTGAGTTCGGCCTGCTTGCGTCCGATGAGGCCCGTATCGACATTGCCGGCAGCGAAATCCACATCCGATGCAAGAGCGGCAAGGAATTGCGCATTGACGATCGACCCGGCGACCTGCGTTGCGTCGAGCGCTTCCACCAACCCGGCAAGCGCAGTAGTGCGGTCCTTCGCATGGACAACGACTTTTGCGATCATCGGGTCGTAGAATGGACTGATCGTATCGCCGGATCGCACGCCCGTATCGATGCGCAGTTCGGCCTGTGTTTCGAGCCGTTCGGGAAACTTCAGATGATGAAGCGTGCCGATGGCCGGCAGGAAATCGCGGCTCGCATCCTCGGCGTAGAGGCGCGCTTCGACCGCATGACCCTCGATACCGATTTCCTCCTGCCTCATCGGCAGCGCCTCGTCGGATGCGGCACGCAACTGCCATTCCACAAGGTCGATCCCGGTGATCATCTCCGTCACGGGATGTTCGACCTGAAGACGTGTGTTCATCTCCATGAACCAGAAGCGGTCGGCACGAAGGCCGTCTGAGGCGTCGACGATAAATTCGATCGTGCCCGCACCGGAGTAGCGGATAGCCTTTGCGGCCTTTACGGCCGCAGACGTCATGGCCGCGCGCATGCCCTCGTCCATGCCGGGTGCTGGCGCTTCCTCGATCACCTTTTGATGGCGGCGCTGGGCGGAGCAATCGCGCTCGAACAGATGAACGACATTGCCGTGATTGTCGCCGAAGACCTGAACTTCGATATGGCGCGGCTTGGAAACGTATTTTTCGACCAGCACACGGTCGTCGCCGAACGACGCCTTGGCCTCGCGCTTCGCTGCCGCCAACGCTTCGGGAAACGACGCCTGGTCCTCAACGAGGCGCATTCCCTTGCCGCCGCCACCTGCGCGGGCCTTGATCAATACCGGGAAGCCGATCTCCTGCGCCTTCGACGACAGCACGACCAGTTCCTGCGCTTCGCCGTGATACCCGGGCACGACCGGCACGCCGGCCTTTTCCATCAGGCGTTTAGCCGCGTCCTTCAGGCCCATCGCGCGGATCGAGGCCGACGACGGACCGATGAAGACGAGGCCGGCACGCTCCACCTGATCGACGAAATCCGGATTTTCCGAAAGAAAGCCGTAGCCTGGATGAATGCCTTGCGCGCCCGTTTCCTTCGCCGCCGCGATGATCCGCTCACCGACGAGATAGCTTTCGCCAACCGGCGACGCTCCGATGTGAATTGCTTCATCGGCCATCGCCACATGCCGCGCATTGCGGTCCGCATCCGAATAGACGGCAACCGTCGCAACGCCCATGCGCCGCGCAGTCTCGATAACACGGCATGCGATCTCGCCGCGATTGGCGATCAGGATTTTGGTGAACATCATTCCTCCAATGCAAAAGCGGCGAAGCATGAGCCTCGCCGCTTTATAGCTTCCTGCTGCGAAAGCGTCACGTCATCGGGAAGGCGAAGCCGTGCCCAGCCGATATGCGATAATGTAGTCGCCAGCCGTCGTTCCCGTGGAGCCATGTCCGCCCGCGACGACGACAAGATACTGGTTTCCATCCGCGCCGCGATATGTGGACGGCGTTGCCTGCCCACCGGCCGGCAGGCGGTCCTGCCAGAGTTCCTCGCCGGTCTGAAGATCATAGGCACGGACGAAGTAGTCGAGCGTTCCAGAAAGGAACGCCACCCCGCCTTTCGTCACGATCGGCCCGCCGATGCCCGGAACGCCCATCTTGAAGGGCAGCGGAACCGGCGCTAGGTCGCGCACCGTGCCGTTGACGCGCTTGTAGATCGTCTCGCCGCTCGTCAGATCGACGCCTGCGATGTAGCCCCACGAGGGCTGCTGACACGGAAGACCGATCGGCGACATGAACGGGCCCATTCGGGCGGCATAAGGCGCACCGAAATTCTCATTAAAGACAGGGCCGCCATCATCCGTGACGACGCGCGTCTCATCGTCCTCGCGCGGAACCATCGTTGACGTGAACGCCAGATAGACCGGCATGCCGAACATGATCTGCCGTTCGGGATCGACTGCGACCGAGCCCCAGTTGAACGTGCCGAAATTGCCCGGATAGACGATCGTTCCTTCTTCCGATGGAGGCGTGAACGCGCCCTCGTAGCGCATCTGGCGATAGGCGATGCGGCAGGCGGCCTGGTCGAGGGGCGTCGCGCCCCACATGTCGCTTTCGCGAAGCATATCGGGCCGGAAGCTGACAGAGGAATGCGGCTGCGTCGGTGCGGTCCAGTCGTCGCCAACCGCGCCCTGCGGCGCCGGCTCCTCGGCAACCGGATGCACCGGCTCGCCCGTTTCGCGGTTCAGGACGAAGATGTCGCCCTGTTTGGTCGGCTGCACCAGTGCGGGCACGGTCTCGCCGTCGATGGTCAGGTCGATCAGTGCCGGTTGCGCGGGAACATCGTAATCCCAAAGATCATGATGGACGGTCTGGAAGACCCAGGCGACTTCGCCCGTCGAAGCGTTCAACGCAGTTACGGACGACGAGAACCGCTCGGTTTCCTCGCTGCGGTTCGCGCCATACTGGTCGGGCGATTCATTGCCCATCGGCAGATAGACAAGGTCGCGATCGGGATCATAGCTCGCCACGCTCCACATGTTGGGCGAGTTTTCCATATAGGTCTCGCCTTCGGCGATCGGCTGCGTGGCATCGGGGTTCTTGGAATCGAAGTTCCAGACGAGTTCGCCCGTCCAGATATCATACCCACGAATGACGCCCGAAGGAGACGTCGTCGAATCGTTGTCGTTGACCGCGCCGCCGATGATGATGACCGAATCGGTCACGACCGGCGGGGATGTCGTATAGGTGGAGCCCGGCGTCACATTGGGCATGTTGGCCCAAAGGTTGATCGTCCCGTCCTCGCCGCCGAAACCGGCGCAGATCTGGCCCGTCTCTGCGGACAGCGAGATGACGCGCCCGTCGGAAGTCGGCGCAAAGATACGGCGAAGGCACGCCTCGTCCCGATTGACGTATCCGTCTTCATCGCGCGTAACGGTCGGGTTTTGTGCACCCGGCTCGGCTTCGCCGGTGACGACGTTCTGAGCGACGCCGGCAGCCTGCCGCGTGACGGATTCGACGGACAGCGCCAAGCGCTCGTCGTTCGAGAGCGTCGGACGTTCCTGCGCATCTTCCGGGGGCGTTGCGGCCTGTTCTTCCGTCGCAGGCTCCTCGCCTTCCACGACGGGTGCTTCCGGGGCAGTAGCCTGCGCCTGCTCGGGCGCTGCGGGAACCAGATCGGTGCCGTCGAAATAGGATACGCCACGGCACGTCATGTGCTGCGTCGTCGGCGTCGGCGGCTGTTGCAGTTGCGGATCGAAGCGCCAGCGTTCCTGACCCGTCACCGGATCGAGCGCGATCACCGTTCCGAACGGCGTGCAGATATACATGATGTCGCGGACGACCAGCGGCGTCACCTGATAAGTCGTCTCCTCCGGGTCCGAACCGCTGCGCTCCTGACCAGTCCGGTAGGTCCATGCGACCTCGAGATTGGCGACGTTCTGCGGTGTGATGTCGGTCAGCGGCGAATAGCGCTGTCCGGCGGCAGTGCGGCCATAGGCCCGCCATTCGCCATCGTCGACACCGTTATCGACCGGGGCGGTCAGACCGGCCATCTGCTGGGCCGAAAACGTTCCGTCCTGATCGCGCGGCTCCATCCAGATCGATCCGGCGGCGACCAAGCCGCTGACGACAAGAGCGAAAGCAAGCGTCGCGCTGTTCGGTCCGTAGACAGCCTGTGGCAGACCGGGCGGATGCATCGCGCGCACCATCGGGGGCAGGAGAAGCAGCACGCCAAGTGCCACAAGCAGGCTGCCGCGCGCCGAAAGCGCCCACCAGTCGAAACCGGCTTCCCACAGCGCCCAGCCGAGCGTCAACAGAAGCGTCAGCGCGTAGACCGAAAGCCCGGTTGGCCTTCGGTCCCACAACAGCCCGGCCGAAATGATCAGGCCGACACCCATGACGACGTAAAACCATGAGCCGCCGAGCGAGGCGAGCCAAGCCCCCTGACCGGCAAGAACGACACCGATCAGAAGAATGATCGTAGAAATGATGATGCGGTACATTGCCGGCCCCGATGAGCAATGAAAATACAAAGCCCACGGTCAAGCAGGCTCCCCTTTGAGTGCCTGTCGGCACCCTCGCGCGGGCTGGCGATGAGTCCACGCAAATCGGGAACGGGCAACCGGCGTTCCGGTTCCGCAAAAAAATGCGGTCACATGCGAAAAACGCCGAATTTCGTTTCGGGTATCGGTGCATTGAGCGCCGCAGACAGCGACAAGGCCAACACCTCGCGTGTTTTGGTGGGATCGATAATACCGTCATCCCAGAGACGGGCAGACGAATAAAGCGGATGCCCCTCGGCTTCGAACTTGTCGAGAACCGGTTTTTTGAACGCGGCCTCCTCCTCGGCGCTCCATGTGCCCCCGCGCCGCTCAATGCCTTCGCGCTTGACGATGGCGAGAACCGTTGCGGCTTGCTCGCCGCCCATGACGGAAATGCGCGCGTTCGGCCACATCCACAGGAAGCGCGGCGAATAGGCCCGCCCGCACATGCCGTAATTGCCCGCACCGAACGAGCCGCCGATGATCATCGTGACTTTCGGCACTTTCGCCGTGGCAACGGCCGTGACGAGCTTGGCCCCATCCTTGGCGATGCCGCCCGCCTCATATTTGCGCCCGACCATGAAGCCGGTGATGTTTTGCAGGAAAACGAGCGGGATTTTGCGCTGGCAGCACAATTCGATGAAATGCGCGCCCTTTTGCGCGCTTTCGGAGAAAAGGACGCCATTATTCGCGATGATGCCGACGGGCATTCCGTAGAGATGGGCGAAACCCGTCACCAGCGTCGTGCCATAATTGGTCTTGAACTCGTCGAACTCGGAACCGTCGACGACGCGGGTGATGATCTCGCGCACGTCATAGGGCTGGCGCGTGTCCTGCGGGACGATGCCGTGAATTTCATCCGGCGAATGGAGCGGTGGCCGCGCATCGCGAATGTCGAGCGCGACGTTCTTCTTCCGATTGAGGTTTTTCACGATCCGGCGAACGATCGCGAGCGCGTGTGCATCGTCGACCGCGTAGTGGTCCGCCACGCCGGATTCGCGTGTGTGAAGGTCCGCGCCGCCGAGGTCTTCGGCTGACACGACCTCGCCCGTCGCCGCCTTTACCAGCGGCGGACCGCCCAGAAAAATGGTCGCCTGCTTGCCGACCATCACCGTTTCGTCCGACATCGCGGGCACATAGGCTCCGCCCGCCGTACACGATCCCATGACGCAGGCGATCTGCGGAATACCGGCGGCCGACATGTTGGCCTGATTGTAGAAGATGCGGCCGAAATGCTCCTTGTCGGGAAACACCTCATCCTGATTGGGTAGGTTCGCGCCGCCTGAATCGACGAGGTAGATGCAGGGCAGGTTGTTTTCGAGTGCGATCTCCTGCGCGCGCAGATGCTTCTTCACCGTCAGCGGATAATAGGTTCCGCCCTTCACCGTCGCATCGTTGACGACGATCACAACCTCGCGCCCCTCGACGCGCCCGATGCCGGCGATCAGACCGGCCGACGCGATATCGCCGCCATACATGTCGTTGGCCGCGAACTGGCCGATTTCGAGAAACGGCGCGCCGGTATCGAGCAGTTGCGCAAGCCGGTCGCGCGGAAGAAGCTTGCCCCGCGAAACATGCCGGTCGCGCGCCTCTTCCGAACCGCCAAGCGCGATCTCTTCGGCCTTGTCGCGCATCTGTTCGACGAGATCGCGCATGGCTTCCGCGTTCGATTTGAACGCGTCGGACGAGGTGGAAATCTGCGAGTTGATGACGGGCATCTCAGTGTCTTTCGCTCGGTTGTTCAGCGACGGATTCGAAGCATGCGATCCAAACCGCTCATGCGCCGGATGGCAAGCTTTGAACTATGCGCTTTCCGACATCATTTCGCGGCCGATCAGCCAGCGGCGGATTTCGCTGGTGCCCGCGCCGATCTCGTAAAGCTTGGCGTCGCGCAGCAGGCGTCCGGTTGGATATTCGTTGATATAGCCGTTGCCGCCAAGAAGCTGGATGGCGTCGAGCGCCGTCTGCGTCGCCTTTTCGGCGGCATAGAGAATGCATCCGGCAGCGTCCTTGCGCGTCGTCTCGCCACGGTCGCAGGCACTCGCCACGGCATAGACATAGGCGCGGCAGGCCGAGAGCGTCGAATACATGTCCGCCAGTTTGCCCTGTACGAGCTGGAATTCGCCGATCGGCTGGCCGAACTGCTTGCGCTCATGGACATAAGGCACTGCCACATCAAGGCACGCCGCCATGATGCCGAGCGGCCCGCCGGCCAGAACCGTGCGCTCATAATCGAGGCCGGACATCAGCACCTCAACGCCGCGCCCTTCCTCGTGAAGCACGTTCTCGAACGGGACTTCCACATCCTCGAAGACGAGTTCGCCCGTGTTCGATCCGCGCATGCCGAGCTTGTCCAGCTTTTGCGCCACTGAAAAGCCCTTGAAACTCTTCTCGACGATGAAGGCCGTGATGCCACGCGATTTTTTCTCCGGGTCGGTCTTGGCGTAGATGACCATCGTGTCGGCGTCCGGGCCATTGGTGATCCACATCTTAGTGCCGTTGAGGATGTAGCGGTCGTTCTTCCTGTCGGCGCGAATGCGCATGGAGACGACATCCGAGCCTGAGCCGGATTCCGACATGGCAAGCGCCCCCACCGCCTCGCCTGAGCAAAGCGTTGGCAGGTATTTCGCCTTCTGCTCGTCCGTGCCCCAGCGGCTGATCTGGTTGACGCAGAGATTCGAATGCGCGCCGTACGAAAGTCCTACCGACGCCGAGGCGCGACTGATCTCCTCCATCGCGATGACATGGGCGAGATAGCCCATACCGGAACCGCCATGATCGGGATCGGCGGTCATGCCCAAAAGGCCGAGTGCACCCATTTCCTGCCAGAGTTGGTTCGGAAACTCGTTCGACGCGTCGATCTCGGCGGCAAGCGGCGCGATGCGATCCTGCGAAAAACGGCGTACGGTTTCGCGCAGCGCGTCGATATCCTCACCATGGCCGAACTTCATCGTGTGGTCGTACATTTTCAGTCTCCCTCAATATGGGGCTTCGCACCGGCAAGGCGCAGCGTCATGGTCAAATAGCGGTCCGTGATTTCGTCGATCGACAGACGCTCATCGGGCCGGAACCAGACAATGACGCCGGTGATCATTTGGATAATCGCCATGGAAACGAGCGCTGCGTCCTCGACATCGAAAACGCCTTGCGATGCGCCGTGCTGCAGGATCGCGCGCAATTCGCGCTCATAGGTTTCGCGCAGCACGACGACCGTCTTCAAACGGTCCGGCGAAAGGCTGCGCAGTTCCAGATTGCTGACATGGGTGGCATCGCGGCGCGCCAGGTGAAACGCGATGTGGTTGCGCACGAACGCGGCCAGTTGGTCCCGCGGATCGCCGCTGTCGTCTAGCGTGTCCCGGCTTTTTATCAGCGCATCCATATGCTCGCGCATCAGCGTGAAAAGCAGATCTTCCTTGGTCGGAAAATAGCGGTAGAGCGCGGCGGCCTGGACACCCACCTCATCGGCAAGCCTGCGCATCGAGACGGCTTCATAGCCATGGCGCGCGATCAGGCGCGTTGCCGCATCGCGCAACGTGGCCAGCGTTTTCTCGCCATCCGATCCGATCGTGCGTGCCAAATTCTTCTCCCGAAACACAATAAAACGAACGTTCATTTAATTCAAGAAAACTCATGTAATGTTGACATAAACATATCTTTATGTGATCGATCGTTGCTCATAATGGAGATTGCCGTGATCGACGAACTGTTCGGAGCCACCCGCGAAAAAGACGATGTGGCAGCGCTGCTGCGACAGGCGGCAAGCGAGCGTATTCTTATCATCGACGGTGCGATGGGCACGCAAATCCAGGGGCTCGGTTTCGACGAGGATCATTTCCGCGGCGGCAGGTTCGGCGGCTGCGCCTGCCATCAGCAGGGCAACAACGATCTTCTGATCCTGACCCAGCCGGCGGCAATCGAGGACATCCACTATCGTTACGCGCTGGCCGGCGCGGACATTCTCGAAACCAACACCTTTTCGTCCACCTCCATCGCGCAGGCCGATTACGGCATGGAGGATCAGGTTTACGAGTTGAACCGTGACGGTGCACGGCTGGCCAAGCGCGCGGCGATCCGCTCGGAAAAGCAGGACAGCAAACGCCGTTTCGTTGCCGGCGCACTGGGACCGACCAACCGGACCGCCTCCATCTCGCCCGACGTGAACAATCCCGGCTACCGCGCCGTCTCCTTCGACGATCTGCGCGTCGCCTATGCCGAGCAACTCGCCGGTCTGATCGACGGCGGCGCGGATCTGATCCTGATCGAGACGATCTTCGACACGCTCAACGCCAAGGCGGCGATCTTCGCTTGCCGCGAGGTGTTCGCGGAAAAGAACGTCGATCTGCCGATCATGATTTCCGGCACGATCACCGACCTTTCAGGCCGCACATTGTCCGGCCAGACACCGACCGCCTTCTGGCATTCGATCCGCCATGCTGACCCCTTCTCGGTCGGTCTCAATTGCGCGCTCGGCGCGGACCAGATGCGTGCGCATCTCGCCGAAATATCCAGCGTGGCAGGCACGCTGACATGCGCCTATCCCAATGCCGGGCTCCCAAACGAGTTCGGCCAGTATGACGAAACGCCCGCCGAGATGGCCGCTCAGATCGGGCGGTTTGCGAAGGAAGGGCTGGTCAACATCGTCGGCGGCTGCTGTGGCTCGACGCCCGAGCATATCGCGGCCATTGCAGCCGAAGTTGCGAAATATCCGCCCCGCGCGATCCTGCGGAAAAAGCCGTTGATGCGCCTTTCCGGGCTTGAGCCGTTCACGCTTACCTCGGACATTCCGTTCGTCAATGTCGGCGAACGAACCAATGTCACCGGCTCGGCGAAATTCCGCAAGCTGATCACCAATGGGGACTACGCCACGGCGCTCGACATCGCGCGCGATCAGGTCGAGAACGGCGCGCAGATCATTGACGTCAACATGGATGAGGGCCTGATCGATTCGAAGGCCGCGATGGTCGAGTTCCTGAATCTTATCGCCGCCGAGCCGGACATCGCCCGCGTACCGGTCATGATCGACAGTTCCAAATGGGAGATCATCGAGGCCGGGCTGAAATGCGTGCAGGGCAAGGCCGTCGTCAATTCCATCTCCATGAAGGAGGGCGAGGAGGCGTTTCTTAATCACGCGCGCCTTTGCCGCGCATACGGCGCGGCCGTCGTCGTCATGGCATTCGACGAGGCTGGGCAAGCTGACAGCCGCGAACGCAAGGTCGAAATCTGCACGCGCGCCTACAAGCTCCTGACCCAACAGGCAGGCTTCGCCGCCGAAGACATCATCTTCGATCCCAACATCTTCGCCGTTGCAACCGGCATCGAGGAGCACGACAATTACGGCGTCGATTTCATCGAAGCGGCGCGAGAACTGACGCAAACGCTTCCCGGCATCCACATTTCCGGCGGCGTATCGAACCTTTCCTTCTCGTTCCGAGGCAACGAGCCGGTGCGCGAGGCGATGCACGCCGTCTTTCTTTACCACGCCATTCAGGCGGGGATGGATGTGGGCATCGTCAATGCCGGCCAGCTCGCTGTTTACGAGACGATCGATCCCGAACTGCGCGAAGCCTGCGAGGATGTGGTCCTCAATCGACGCGCCGACGGAACCGAGCGCCTGCTCGACCTTGCCGAGCGCTACAAGGGCACAGGCGGCCGTGAAGCGCGCGAGAAGGATTTGAGGTGGCGCGAATGGCCGGTCGAAAAGCGGCTGGAACACGCGCTTGTCAACGGCATCACCGACTATATCGAAGCAGATACCGAAGAAGCCCGGCAGGCTGCCGAGCGCCCCCTTCACGTCATCGAAGGTCCGCTGATGGCAGGCATGAACGTCGTCGGCGACCTTTTCGGCGCGGGCAAGATGTTCCTGCCACAGGTCGTCAAGTCCGCTCGCGTCATGAAGCAGGCGGTCGCGGTGCTCCTGCCCTATATGGAAGCTGAAAAAGCGGCCAATGGCGGATCGGAGCGCAGGTCCGCCGGTCGCATCGTCATGGCGACGGTCAAGGGCGACGTCCACGACATCGGCAAGAACATCGTCGGCGTCGTTCTTGCCTGCAACAATTACGAGGTGATCGACCTCGGCGTCATGGTGCCATCGACGAAAATCCTCCAAACGGCACGCGAGCAAGGCGCGGACATTATCGGCCTGTCCGGCCTCATCACGCCGTCGCTGGACGAGATGGTCCATGTGGCCTCCGAACTCGAGCGCGAGGGCTTCGACATTCCGCTCCTGATCGGCGGAGCGACGACGAGCCGGGTCCACACGGCGGTGAAAATCCATCCGCAATATGAACGCGGGCAGGCCGTCTACGTGACCGACGCCAGCCGTGCCGTCGGCGTGGTCTCATCGCTGCTGTCGGACCGGCAGAAGGCCGGGTTTGTCTCCGATACGCGCACAGAATACGCCAAGGTCGCCGACGCGCATGCGCGCCGTGAACTGGAAAAGCAGCGCCTGCCGCTGGCGGCGGCACGCGCCAATGCATGCAAGGTTGACTGGAACAGCTACCGGGCGATGAAACCGTCTGTTCTCGGCACCAAGGTGTTCGACGACTGGGACGTTGCCGAACTTGCGCGCTACATCGATTGGACGCCCTTTTTCCAGACATGGGAACTGAAAGGCCGCTATCCGCAAATCCTCGATGACGAGGCTCAAGGCGAAGCAGCGCGCCAGCTCTTCGAAGACGCGCAATCCATGCTGAAGCAGATCGTGGAGGAAAACTGGTTCCGCCCGCGCGCCGTCATCGGCTTCTGGCCCGCCAATTCTGTCGGGGACGATATTCGTCTCTACACCGATGAAGCACGCACGAACGAACTCGCCACATTCTTCACGCTTCGACAGCAACTCGCCAAGCGCGAAGGCCGCCCGAACGTAGCCCTGTCGGATTTCGTCGCGCCCGAGGGACAGCCCGACTATGTCGGCGGCTTCGTCGTCACGGCCGGCATCGAGGAGGTCGCCATTGCCGAACGGTTCGAGCGCGCGAATGACGATTATTCGTCGATCATGGTCAAGGCGCTCGCCGACCGTATCGCCGAAGCGTTCGCCGAGCGCATGCACCAGAAAGTGCGCACCGAATATTGGGGCTACGCGCCGACCGAGGCGTTCGCCAATGAAGACCTGATCACCGAAGCCTATGACGGCATCCGCCCCGCGCCGGGCTACCCCGCCCAGCCCGACCATACGGAAAAGGAAACGCTCTTTCGCCTGCTCGATGCAGAAAAAGTGGCCGGCGTGAAGCTGACGGAAAGCTATGCCATGTGGCCCGGCTCGTCCGTGTCAGGCCTCTATATTGCGCATCCCGACAGCTACTATTTCGGGGTCGGCAAGGTCGAGCGCGATCAGGTCGAGGATTATGCTGTGCGTAAGAGGATGGACGTTGCCGAGGTCGAGCGCTGGCTTTCCCCGATCCTCAACTACATGCCGACATCGCTGGCACAGGCAGCCGAATAGGTTCTGGACCTTGACGGACGAGGTGCGAAGCAGGTTTGACGGTGTCTCCCGACAAAGGAGGCATCGATGACGGACCAGATCGTATCCCGCGGCGACGTAAATCTTTCCAACTGGCGCGAGCATCCGTTTTCGACGCTCAGCTTCCAGTCTGTCAGCGAGTTCGTGCCGGTCGCGCCGATGACAACGGCAAAGGAGCGCCCCGACGGCATCGTCGGAAGCGCCGCGCTGGAGGCATTGAAGCTTGAGATCGACGGCGTCTCCCTGTCGCCCATCGACTATCTGCGCTCGTCCTACACGGATGCCCTCGTCGTTCTGCGCGACGGGAAACGCGTCGCGGACTGGCATGCGCCGCATTGCGACCTCGAGCGCCCGCACGTCATCTTCTCGATTTCCAAATCGGTAACGGGCCTTCTCGCCGGCATCGCAGCAGGCGACGGATTGCTAAATCCTGACGCGCCGATCACCCGCTACGTGCCGATGCCGCAATCGAGCGCCTATGGAACGGCGCGCGTGCGCGACCTTCTCGACATGACGGTCGATCTCGATTTCGACGAGGAATATACCGACCGGGACAGCGCTTTCGACCGCTATCGTCGCGCCATGCTTTGGAACCCGGAGCGCGCAGACACGACCGCGCAGACGATGGAGGAATTTCTCGCAACCCTGCCCCCGCGCGCAGATGGCGAACATGGGAAGCGCTTCTATTACGCCTCGCCGAACACCGATCTTCTCGGCCTCGTCGTCGAGCGCGCGGCCGGGCGGCGCTATCACGAATTCCTCGCCGAGCGCCTGCTGAGGCCAATGGGCGCGACCGGCGCATCCTACGTAACCGTTGACCGGGCCGGGACAGCGCGCGCGGCCGGCGGCGTTTGCATCACCGTCGCCGATCTCGCCCGCCTCGGCGAAGTCGTGCGCAATGGGGGATGCGGTCCCGACGGCACGCGGATCGCTCCCGCCGCATGGATCGATGATCTTCTGACGAATGGAAACCGGCAGGCATGGGTCGACGGCAATTTCGCCGACATGTTCGCCGATGGCCGCTATCGCTCGTGCTGGTATCAGGTCGGCGATGCGAACAGCTCGTTCTGCGGCGTCGGCATTCACGGCCAGTGGGTCTGGACCGATCCGGTGCGCAAGATCACGATCGCCAAGGTCTCGTCACGCCCCGAGGCGAGCGACGACGCGGCACTCGCGCGCGCGATCGCAGCGCTGACGCAGATGTCGGCCAAGCTCTGATCTACGGATCGCAACCAATTCTTAACGCAGATGAAGCCGCGATGAACGGACGTCTCAGGACACGTTCAGCGCCCCCTTGCCATGATCCGGTCAACATTCGACGCGGTGACAAAGCAAGGGTTCTGAAATGTTGGCACGCAGGTTTTCGATCGTCTGCATCATGGTGGTGCTGTTCGGCATGGGATTGTCCGTGCTTGTCGCGGAGGCCAGCAGGCCGTCGAGCAGTCTGGACTTCTCTTCGCCGTCTTCATGCGTTTTCGAGCAGTCCGTTTTTTGCGCCGGCATTCCCAGATTCTGAACCGGACAAAAGCGTGTCCGTCTCGCAACCGACACCAAGAGCCCTTATAATGGGCCATGGAAAAGAGAATCTACCCGACCGCCATCGAACATGTTTCGAGCCCCCCGCTCTACGCGCCGAAAAGCTTCACCGATGTCGGCGAGGCGATCGCCGAGTTGAAGGCGCTTTACGAGCGCAATACCCAGTTCCTGCGTGACAGTTTCGCGAGCCTTGCCAAGGGCAACACCGAGCACAAGCGTTTCCGCGCCTACTATCCCGAGGTCGGGGTGACGACGTCGTCCTTCTCGCTGGTCGACAGCCGCCTCGCCTATGGCCACATGCCGCAGCCGGGCCACTACACGACCACGATTACCCGGCCCGATCTCTTCGAAAGTTACCTCGTCGACCAGCTTACGCTTTTGATCAAGAATCACGGCGTGCCGATCATCGTGGGCGAATCGGAGACGCCGATCCCGCTGCATTTCGCATTTCTGGAAGGCACCTATGTCGAGGCGTCTGTCGCCGACGGGATCAAGCGCCCGCTGCGCGACCTTTTCGACGTTCCGGATTTGAACGCGACCGACGACCACATCGCCAACGGCACCTATGAGCCGCTGGCCGGCGACCCGATGCCGCTGGCGCCTTTCACCGCACAGCGGATCGACTATTCGCTGCACCGCATGACGCATTATACAGCGACCAGCCCGCAGCATTTCCAGAACTACGTGCTCTTCACCAATTACCAGTTCTATATCGACGAATTCTGCGTCCATGCCCGCAAGCTGATGGCGGACGGCGGCGGCGGATATGAAAGCTTTGTCGAGCCGGGAAACGTCATCACCAAGGCGGGCGAAACAATGCCGCATGACGGAACGACGCCGACCCGGATGCCGCAGATGCCTGCTTATCACCTGACGCGGAAGGGCCATGGCGGCATCACCATGGTCAATATCGGCGTCGGTCCTTCCAACGCCAAGACGATCACGGACCACGTCGCGGTCCTGCGACCGCATGCCTGGCTGATGCTTGGCCATTGCGCGGGTCTTCGCAACACGCAGGCGCTCGGCGACTATGTGCTCGCGCATGCCTATGTGCGCGAGGACCACGTGCTGGACGACGATCTTCCGGTCTGGGTGCCGATCCCGGCGCTGGCCGAAATCCAGGTCGCGCTTCAGGAAGCCGTTGCGGAAGTCACCGGTCTTTCGGGCTATGAACTGAAACGCATCATGCGGACGGGGACTGTCGCCACCATCGACAACCGCAACTGGGAACTGCGTGAGCAGCGCGGGCCGGTGCAGCGCCTGTCGCAAAGCCGCGCCATCGCGCTCGACATGGAATCGGCCACGATCGCGGCGAACGGTTTTCGCTTCCGCGTCCCCTACGGCACATTGCTATGCGTTTCCGATAAGCCGTTGCATGGCGAACTGAAACTGCCTGGCATGGCGACCGAGTTTTACAAGACGCAAGTCGCCCAGCATCTGACGATCGGCATTCGCGCGCTCGAAAAGCTTGCGGAGATGGCGCCGGACCGGCTCCATTCGCGCAAATTGCGCAGCTTCTCCGAAACGGCGTTTCAATAGAGCGCCAGATGCGAGGATCACTTCTTTTGCGCCTTGGCGCACTTTGTCTTGTGGCCGGCACCGCTGGAGCGATCAGCCTTGGCTATCTTGGCTGGCTGCATCCGGGCTTCGATTCCTTCTCGCATTTTCGGGTTCATCTGGCGGCGCTGCTTATCATAGCGGTGCTGCCGCTGGCGCTCTTTCGCTACTGGCCCGAAGCGATATTTGCCGCGCTGCTCGGCATCGGCGCGCTCTGGAGCACGCTCGAACCGCCGCCGTCAGAACATGTCGCCGAGGCAGGCGAACAAACCGCCATATTCCGGCTGTTCCATCTCAATTTGCGCTATGACAGCGAGCGGCCCGACCTCGTCCTGTCGGCGATCGGGGAGCAAAGGCCCGATGTCGTGACGCTGACCGAAGTGTCGGAGAACTGGCGTGGATGGCTGAGGGTTCTGGAAGGCACGTATCCCTATCAGATCGTCTGCCCGCCGCCATCGCGCATCGGCGGCGTGGCGATCCTTTCGCGCCGTCCGCTAGTGTCGGACCCGGCCGAAGCGTGCGGCGATCGCGGCTCCTATGCACGCGTCGACATCGATTTCGCCGGCAGGCAGGCCAGTGTTGCCGCCCTTCATCTCGGCTGGCCGTGGCCGTTCGGTCAGGACAGGCACCTGCCATTCGTGGAAGAGGCCGTTTCCACGCTTGACGACACGGCGCTCCTTGCAGGCGATTTCAACGCCGTACCGTGGAGCCGCACTGTCCGACGTGTCGCCGAAGCGGGCGGGCTCGACATCCTGCGCGGCATCGGCGCAACTTATCTCGACCGACGCCTGCCTTCTTCATGGTTGCAATGGATCGGGCTGCCCATCGATCATGTGCTGGTCAAAGGCGGCGTCGAGGTTCGCTCGGCAAAAACGCTTGCGCCTGTGGGATCGGACCATTTGCCGATCCTCGTCGAGTTCTCGCTCGCCGCGCAGTCGCCGCGGCAATTGGTCGAATTCGCGGCACGGCGCTGATCAGAATTTTATGGTGCGCCTGAACGCCGGCCGCTCGCTTACGCGCGCGACATAGGTATTGATCAGGTTGCTTTCCTTCAGCCCTGGCGCACCGAAACTCATCGCCCATGCCATCATCGCGCCGATATAGACGTCGGCGCCGGAAAATTTCTCGCCGAGAAGATAGGGGCCGTTTGCAAGCCCGGTTTCCACCGCGTGTACGGCCTCGTCATACGATCCCCAACCTGCCGCCGTTTTCGGCAGCGGCTCGACATCCTTGCGCATCATCTTTTCGAGCAGCGCCGGTTCGAACACCGAACCGCCGAAAAACAGCCACCGATACCATGTGCCGCGTTCGGAACTGCCGAGAGCCGGCGCGAGGCCCGCATCCGGATAGGCATCGGCCAGCCATGTGCAGATCGCAGCCGATTCCGTAATCACCGTGCCGTCTTCGAGCACGATTGTCGGGATCTTTCCCATCGGATTGACCGCGAGCAATCGCGCGTCGCGACCCTGATCGTCGCCAAACTCGATATCGACGATCTCGTAGTCGGCACCGACCTCCTCGAGCATCCAGCGGACAGTGGAGGCGCGGCTGCGCGGATTATAGAAGAACTTCATGCGCGACATGGGAGAACCTTTCGTGGGCCGGTGGTCGATCGCACCCCACCAACGAAAATATCCCAGCGCCTGCCGGCGGCAACACGCATTTCGCATTGCGCCTGCGATCTCCTGACAGGTTCAGGAGATCAACCAGACGCTACATGTTCGGGTAAACCGGCCCTTCGCCGGCATTTCTCTCGGGCGGCGGTCCGTGCGGGCCGGTCGAACATTACATGTTCGGATAGACCGGCCCTTCGCCGGCATTTTCTTGGACGGCGGTCCGTGCAGCCCGGCCGAACATTACATGTTCGGGTAGACCGGCCCTTCGCCGCCTTGTGGCGGCACCCAGTTGATGTTCTGGTTCGGGTCCTTGATGTCGCATGTCTTGCAGTGGACGCAGTTCTGCGCGTTGATGACGAAAGTGACGTCAACGCCCATTTTGTCGGCGGCCGCATTGCCGTCCGCATCTACCCATTCGTAAACGCCTGCCGGGCAATACCGAGAGGACGGACCGGCATAGACGTCATGCTCGGACCGCTTCTGGAGATCCATATCCTTCACCTGAAGGTGGATCGGCTGGTCTTCTTCGTGATTCGTGTTCGACAGGAACACCGAGGACAGCCGGTCGAAGGTGAGGACGCCATCGGGCTTCGGATAGTCGATCTTCTTGTGCTGCGATGCCGGCTCCAGCGACGCCGCGTCGGTCTTGCCGTGCTTTTGCGTACCGAAGAAGGAGAAGCCTAAAAGCTGGTTCGTCCACATGTCGAGGCCGCCGAGACCGACACCGATCCACGTGCCGAAGCGCGACCAGAGCGGCTTGACGTTGCGCACCCGCTTCAGATCCTTGCCGATGTCGCTTGCGCGCCATTCGGCCTCATAAGCCGTCAGTTCGTCGGCAAAACGCCCCTCGCCCAACGCCTCAGCGACCTTTTCGGCCGCGAGCATGCCCGACAGCACCGCATTGTGCGATCCCTTGATGCGCGGGACGTTGACGAAGCCGGCCGAGCAGCCGATCAGCGCGCCGCCGGGGAAGATCAGCTTCGGCACCGACTGCCAGCCGCCTTCGGTGATCGCACGCGCGCCATAGGAAAGACGCTTGCCGCCTTCGAACGTATCGGCGATGGCGGGATGCGTCTTGAACCGCTGGAACTCTTCGAAAGGTGCGAGATAGGGGTTCTTGTAGTTCAGATGGACGACGAAGCCGACCGCGACCTGATTGTCTTCCAGATGGTAGAGGAACGAGCCGCCGCCTGTCTTCGCATTCAACGGCCAACCAAACGAGTGCTGGACGAGGCCGGGCTTGTGCTTTTCCGGTGCGACCTGCCACAGTTCCTTCAAGCCGATGCCGAATTTCTGCGGCTGGGAGTTTTTTGCGAGATCGAATTTCTCGATGAGCTTCTTGGCGAGCGAACCGCGCACGCCTTCGCCGATCAGCACATACTTGCCGAGGAGCGCCATGCCCGGTGCGTAAGCGGGGCCGTGGCTGCCGTCACGCTCGACGCCCATGTCGCCGGTGACGACGCCGGTCACGGCGCCAGCTTCATTGTAAATCAGGTCGGCGGCGGCGAAACCGGGATAGATTTCGACGCCCAGCGCTTCGGCATGGCCGGCGAGCCAGCGGCATGCGTTGCCAAGAGAAACGGCATAATTGCCGTGATTGTTCATCAGCGGCGGCATCAGGAAATTGGGAATGCGCACGGAGCCGGCCGGGCCAAGAAGCAGGAACTGGTCGTCGGTAACCGGCGTCTTGAAGGGATGATCGCTTTCCGAGCGCCATTCAGGTAAAAGACGATCGATGCCGATCGGATCGACGACTGCGCCTGACAAAATGTGCGCGCCGACTTCGGCACCTTTTTCCAGAACGACGACGGAGAGTTCGGGATCGAGCTGTTTCAGGCGGATCGCAGCGGCAAGGCCGGCAGGCCCAGCGCCGACGATGACCACGTCGAATTCCATGCTCTCGCGTTCAATCTCTTCACTCATCTGACTCTCCCGCCCGCTGGCTATATGCTGGCTTACGGCCGCCGGCGCGACCTTCATCATGCCGTGCTTATCGCATCAGTTTCCGGTGCGAAACCTTAACTGCACGTCCAACACGGCTGCTTCAGGGGAAATTATATTCCGTTGACGTAAACGTCAAATATTCATGCGCTTGGCCGTACGGCCATGCATCGATATAGAGGAGGCGATGACCGAGCCGATCAATTTGCGCGAACTCCTTCTTTTCTACGCCGACAGCGGCGTCGACGAAGCGTTGCTCGACGCGCCGGTCGATAGATTCGCGCCGGTGGAAGCCCAGGCGCCTGTTGCATCAGTAAGTGCAAACGAGCGGGACAAGCCGCCGCTGCCACAGGCGACGGTTACTCGCGCGGCGCCCGCTCGCCCGCAAGCGACGGTCCCGGACGAGGGCCAGAGCGAACGCGCACGGTTGATGGCGCGCGAAGCGGACTCGCTGGAGGATTTGCGCGCCTGCCTCGAGCAGTTCGACGGCTGCAATTTGAAATTCACCGCCAAGAACCTCGTCTTCGGCGACGGCAATCCGCAAGCCGACATCATGTTCGTCGGTGAAGCACCCGGCCGCGACGAGGATATCGAGGGACGGCCCTTCGTCGGGCGGTCCGGGCAGTTGCTGGACCGGATGCTGGCCGCGATCGAGCTCGACCGGACGAGTGCCTACATCACGAACGTCATTCCGTGGCGACCGCCCGGCAACCGGACGCCGACCCCGATCGAAACGGAAATCTGCCGCCCGTTCATCGAGCGGCAGATCGAACTGGTGAAACCAAAGATGCTGGTGGCGCTTGGCGGGCCTTCCTCGAAAATTCTGCTCAACACCACCGAAGGCATCATGCGTCTTCGCGGGAACTGGAAGGAACACAGGACGCCGGGCGATGTGTCGATACCGACAATGCCCCTGCTCCATCCGGCCTATCTGCTGCGAAACCCTGCCCACAAGAAGCTCGCATGGCGCGACCTTCTGGAGATCAAGGTGCGGCTTCGCGGCTTAGGCAGCGGCGTGTCGTCCGCCACGTAGTGCGCCAAATTGGAGCACCGCGAAGGCGGCGACGGCAAGTGCCTGCGCAACCATAAAAACGATGCCGAAAAGGTTCGGCTCGACCACGCCCGACAGCAGGATCGCAAAACTCGCCACGACCCATGCACCGTTGATGAAAACAATCTCGCGCAACCAGCCGGCCGGAATGACGGGCTTGCGCGCCATCACGATCAGAAAGGCGGCGATCGGCAAGAGCGCCACCCCAGCCCAGAAAATCAGACCTTGGGGCAGATCGAGAAGTGAGGAAAGAAACCCTGCCGCGAAGATTGTCGGAACGGCGGCTGCGACGCCCATGGCAGCGTCGGACCGAAGCGTAGTGCGGAGAAAAGGCGTGTTTTCGATCGGCATTTTTGCGTCCTTTCATTGGTGATTGAATGCACCAACGATGCCCTGTCCCTTGCATCTTCGCGATTACCTCGCAGGTAATGGCCGCACAAAAAGTGGGAAGCTAGAAAACGATCCATGCAGACTCAACTTACCGATCCGTCATTCAGCCACCTCCTCAAGGAATGGCGCGCCCGCCGCCGGGTAAGCCAGCTCGATCTTGCGATGGAAGCCGAGATTTCGCAGCGACATTTGAGCTTCATGGAAAGCGGACGCGCCAAACCATCGCGCGAGATGGTGCTGCGCCTTGCGGAAGGGCTCGACATGCCGCTTCGCCGCCGTAACGAAATGCTGCTCGCCGCCGGTTTCGCACCCGGCTTTGCAGAGCGCAAGCTGGACGACCAAGCGCTCGCGCCGGCCATGATGGCGGTCGAGCAAGTGCTGAAGGGGCACGAACCGAACCCGGCGATCGCGGTCGACAGGCAGTGGAATCTCATCGCGGGAAACGGGGCGATCGGGCCATTTCTGGCGGATGTGGAAGACCTCGAGCTTCTTAAGGCTCCCGTCAACGTGCTGCGCCTCAGCCTGCATCCGAAGGGTCTTGCCCCGCGCATCCTCAATCTTGGTTCCTGGCGCGCCCACCTTCTCGAACGCTTGCAACGACAGGTCGAGACATCCGGCGACGAGGGACTGGAAATATTGTTGGCCGAATTGTCCGCCTATCCCGGCCAGCCGGGGATTTCGAAATCCAAGCCTCATGAGGGACAGGATATCGCCGTGCCGCTACAAATCCGCATCAACGGCGAAATCCTGTCGTTCATCTCGACCATTACCGTCTTCGGTACACCGCTCGACATCTTGCTGTCGGAACTGGCGATCGAATCGTTCTTCCCGGCAGATGCGGCCACGCGCGCGATCCTGCAGCGGCAGTTTATTGCGGCGGCGTGACCTTGCGGGCCTTGCCCCGCGGAAGACCAAGCCGCTGCTCGCGCCAGATGATGAAGAGGCCCGCCGCGACGACGATCGTGCCGCCGACGAGGGTATAGCCCGTCGGCACGTCACCGAACGCGAAGAAACCGACAAGAATGGCGAAGATCATCGAGGTGTATTCGAACGGCGCGATGGTCGAAAGCGGTGCGTGACGATAGCTCTCGGTCATCAATATCTGGCCGACGCCGCCGCAAATCCCCGCGCCGATAAGGCAGGCCGCCTGCGTCGGCGACAGGGCGACCCAGCCGAACGGGATGGTCAAAAGCGCCGCGACCGTGGACGTCAGCGTAAACCACAAAACGATCGTCGCAGTCTGCTCGGAGTGGACGAGCCGGCGCACGAGCAGCATCGCGACAGCCGAAACGGCCGCTGCCATAAGCGCTGCGGTGACACCGAGCACCTGATCGTTTTCGAGACCTTGCCCGCTGGTGAAAAGCGTCAGGTTCGGCCATGAAATGACGATGACGCCGACGAGGCCGATCACGACCGCGCTCCAGCGATAAAGGCGCACGACCTCACCGAAGAAAACCGCGGAAAAGACGACGACGAGCAGTGGCTGCGCGTAATTCAGCGTGATCGCCTCCGGAAGCGGCAGACGCGTGAGTGCAAAGAAGCCGAGACCCATGGACGTCACGCCGACCAGTCCGCGCGCGATGTGGCTGAGCGGACGCGACGTGTGCAAAGCGGTTCGAAGCTCGCGCCGCCACGCCAGAAGAATGAGGATCGGCAGGATGGCGAAGGCCGAACGAAAGAACACGATCTCGCCCGCAGGAACGCGCCCTGCCGCCTTGATCAGCGAGGCCATGCCGACGAATGCTGTGACCGACACGACCTTGAACATGATGCCCGTCAGCGGATTGCGACCCGCATATAAGGCTTCCTGCTCGTCTCTGGTCATGAATGTCTTCGCCGCGACAAGCCGCGACCCCTCCCCGTTCGAATCGCGGTCTGCTACCCGGTTAGCCTATTTCGCCGCCTGAATCGCCTGCCAGATGCGCTGTGGCGTAGCAGGCATGTCGATGTGGCCGATGCCGTAGGCACGCCACAACGCGTCCGTCACCGCATTGAGCGCTGCCGGTGTCGCGCCGATGGTGCCCGCCTCGCCCGCACCCTTGATGCCGAGCGCATTGGTTGTGGACGGGACGTTGCGCGTTTCGAAATGGAAATTGGGAATATCTTCGGCGCGCGGCACGGCGTAGTCCATGAAGCTTGCCGTGATCAACTGGCCATCTTCGCTATAGACTGCCTCTTCGCAAAGCGCCTGACCGACGCCCTGCACGACACCGCCATGAACCTGCCCGGCCAGAAGCAGCGGGTTCACCGTCGCGCCGAAATCGTCGACGATCGTATAGCGAACGATCTGCGTTTCGCCGGTCGCCGGATCGATCTCCACTTCGCAGATATGCGTGCCGTTCGGATATGTCGCCTCGTCCTGAACGAATTCTCCGAACCCCTTCAAATCAGACTCGTTTTTGGCTGCGCCGGCCAATGCAGCGAAGTCGATTACACGATCGGTGCCGACGATGCGCGCGGTGCCGTCCGCAAGCTCGATATCGTGCGGTGAGGCTTCGAGTTCGTCGGCTGCGATGCGCTTCAGCTTTTCGGCAAGCTCTTCGCCGGCACGCGCGGCCGATACGCCGCCAAGCGGGATGGAACGCGAACCGCCCGTACCGCCGCCCTTTTCCAGCCTGTCGGTGTCACCCTGATGCACCTTGACCTTTGCCGGATCGAGATTGAGCTTGTCAGCAACGAACTGCGCATAGGCCGTTGCATGCCCCTGCCCGTTGGACTGGGTGCCAATAGACAGCGTTACCGTGCCATCCGTGCCGAGTTCGACATGAGCCGGTTCGGAGCCGGCAAAAGCGCAGGCCTCGACATAGGTCGCCATGCCGACGCCCCTGATGTGTCCGCGCGATCGCGCCTCTTTGGCGCGCGCCTCGAAACCGTCCCAATCGGCCCTTTCGAGCGCGGTCGTCATGTGGCCGTCGAATTCGCCGACATCGTATTTTCGACCGGTCGGCGTCGTATAAGGAAACTGGTCCGGCCGGATGAAATTGCGCCGCCGGATTTCAGGCGCAGACAGGTTCATGTCTCGCGCGCACTGGTCGACGAGCTTTTCGAGCTGGAACGCCGCTTCCGGGCGACCGGCGCCGCGATAGGCGTCCACCGGAACCGTGTGCGTGTACACACCCGCGATTTCGACATCGAGCGCCGCAATGTCATAGACGCCCGTCGACATGGTCGCGCCGACCCAGGGAATGAACGGCCCGGCCTGCGAGCAATAAGCGCCGATATTGGCCTTCGTATCGACGCGCAGCGCCAGAAATCGTCCGTTTTCATCAATCGCCATTTCGGCGGTCGCGAAATTGTCGCGCCCATGCGCATCGGTCAGAAAATGTTCTGTGCGATCGCTCGTCCACCTGACCGGCGCGCCGAGACGCTTTGCCGCCTCCAACACCAGAGCATGCTCGCGATAGGTGAACATCTTGGTGCCGAAGCCGCCGCCTACGTCGGGCGTCACAACGCGCAGCTTCGCGTGATCGATTCTGAAGACCTGATCGCACAGGATGCGGCGCATGGAATGCACTCCCTGCGAGCCCGTCGTCAATGTGTAGCGATCCTCCGCCTCGATCCATTCGCCGAGCGCCGCGCGCGGTTCCATATAGTTCGAGACGAGGCGATTGTTGCGAAAGTCGATACGCGAGATATGAGCGGCTTTCGCGAAGGCCGCTTCGGCCTTTTCGCGGTCTCCCAGCCGATAGGTGAACGCGGTGTTGGAGCCGCGCTTTTCCCACACGAGCGAAGCATCGTCGGCCAGCGCCGCGTCGATCGTCGCCACCGCCTCTTCGGCATCGTAGTCGACTTCGATCAGGTCGGCCGCGTCCTGCGCCTGCGCGCGGGTTTCAGCAACGATGAACGCCACCGCATCGCCAACATAGGACACGCGTTTTTTGCACAGGATCGGAATGTCGTGGGAAGGCGCTCGCGTTCCATCCGGCTGCTTTTGCATCGCCATCGTCTTGAGCGCGCCCAGATAGGAAAGATCGCTGCCCGTCAGGATGGTGCGAACGCCGGGCGATGCAAGCGCGTCGTCGAGCGGCCCGATCGAGAACGTGCCGCTGGCGATCGGTGAGCGAAGGACGTAGCCATGCAACTCGCCCTCGCGAGCGAGATCGTCCGTGTAGCGCCCCTTGCCCGTAATGAAGGCGTCATCCTCGAGACGACGTATGGAAGCACCCATGCCGAATTTTAGGGTGATGACATTCATGAAAATATCCGGAGCTTTTGATGGGAGCGTTCGCGAAGTGCGTGAGGGGGCAGTGTTGTCGACTGCCACCATCGTGTAAAGACCAGCCTGTCATTTAAAGCGCAAAGCGCTGCGCTCTTCGCGCAGATCAAGAGGCATGTCATGAGCATCGATACCGGCAAGGTCTACCGCCTGGAAGATTACCGCGCCAGCGACTACCGGATCGAGAAAACGATGCTGTCCTTCCGGCTCGATCCGGAGCGTACGCGCGTGACCGCAACGCTCGACATTTCACGACGCGAGGACGCGGCGCTCGATGCCCCGCTGGCGCTCGACGGCGACGGGCTGAAACTGATTTCGGTTTCGCTCGACGGGAACCCGCTTACGGCGGACCGATACCAAGCCTCGGCGGACGAACTGAAAATCGAACGGCTGCCGGGTGGCCCGTTCACACTGACGATCGAGACCGAGCTTTCTCCGAGCGCGAATGGCGCGCTGATGGGGCTGTACCTGTCGAACGGCGTTTACTGCACGCAATGCGAGGCCGAAGGTTTTCGCCGCATCACCTATTTCCTCGATCGGCCGGACGTCATGTCAGTCTATGCGGTGCGCATCGAGGCTCCGAAGGACAGCGCTCCGATCTTGCTGTCGAACGGCAATCCCGTCGAGAGTGGCGATCTGGCCGATGGCTGGCACTATGCCGTCTGGCACGATCCGCACCCGAAGCCGTCTTATCTGTTTGCGCTGGTTGCCGGCGACCTCGGCCTCGTACCGGATCGCTTCACGACGCGTTCGGGCCGTAACGTTGCGCTCGGCATCTATGTCGAACGGGGCAAGGAAGCGCGCGCGGCCTATGCAATGGATGCTTTGAAAAGGTCGATGCGCTGGGACGAGGAGGTGTTCGGCCTCGAATATGACCTTGACGTTTTCAATATCGTCGCCGTCTCCGATTTCAACATGGGCGCGATGGAAAACAAGGGCCTGAACGTCTTCAACGACAAATACGTCCTGGCCGACGAGACGACCGCTACCGATGCGGATTTCGCCAATATCGAGGCGATCATCGCGCATGAATATTTCCACAATTGGACAGGCAACAGAATCACTTGCCGAGACTGGTTCCAGCTTTGCCTTAAGGAAGGGCTGACGGTCTTCCGCGATCACGAATTCTCCGCCGACATGCGTTCGCGGCCCGTTAAGCGCATTGCGGAAGTGCGCACCTTGAAGGCGCTGCAGTTCCCTGAGGACCAAGGCCCCCTCGCCCATCCCGTGCGACCGCGCCGCTATCGCGAGATCAACAATTTCTATACGGCGACCGTCTACGAGAAAGGTTCGGAAGTCGTGCGCATGATCCGCACAATCCTCGGGCCGGACTTGTTTCGGAAAGGCATGGATCTTTATTTCGAGCGCCACGACGGCGACGCCGCGACGATCGAGGATTTCCTGAAGGTGTTCGAGGACGCGTCCGGCCGCGATCTGTCGCAATTCGCGCTCTGGTATCATCAGGCCGGCACGCCGCATGTCGGCGTATCCGCAAGCTTCGACGATGCGCGCGGCGAGCTTTCGCTCGAGATCGAGCAATCGGTGCCGCCAACCCCATCGGAGAGCCGCAAACGGCTGATGCATATTCCGCTGACCTTCGCGCTCGTGGGCGCGGACGGCACCGATATGCAGGCGCAGCCGAGCGATGGTGCGGTGGTCGAAGACGGCGTTATCCATCTGAAAAAGCGCAAGCACAGCATTCGTTTCTCGGGACTTTCGCAGCGGCCGGCGCTTTCGCTCAATCGCGGCTTTTCGGCACCGATCACACTGTCATGCGAGCAAAGCGTCGACGACCGTCTGTTCCTTGCCCGTCATGACGCTGACGAAGTTGCACGATGGCAGGCGCTGACCGGTCTTCTGACCGATCACCTGATCGACGCCAGCACGTCACAGCCGACGCGCAGCAACATGGCCGGTCGCCTTGCCGAAGTGCTCGGCGTCATCGCCGCCGACAACGCGCTGGAACCGGCCTACCGGGCTCTGGCGCTAACGCTGCCTGGCGAAGCCGACATCGCACGCGAGATCGGCTCAAGCATCGATCCAGACGCGATTCACGCAGCGCGCAACGCCTTGATCGACACCGTCGCGACAACCAATCGTGAATCATTCCAAGACCTTTACGCAGGTTTTGAAGACCGCGATTCATTTTCTCCCGATGCCGAGAGCGCCGGCCGCCGCGCCCTGCGCAACGTGCTGCTCGATTATGTATCTGCGGCGGCGGAAACGCCCGACAAGGCGGTCGACCAATACCGCAACGCCACCAACATGACGGAGCGTGCGGCGGCGCTGAGCGTTCTCGCGCACCGTTTCACGGGATCGGACGCGACGATTACCGCCCTTGCCGATTTCGAGACCCGCCATGGCGATGACCCGCTCGTCCTCGACAAATGGTTTCAGGTGCAGGCGACCGCACCCGGCGAAAATACTTTGGCCAAGGTCATCGAACTGACCGGCCACAAGGGCTTTTCGATGAACAATCCCAACCGGGTCCGTTCCTTGATCGGAACATTTGCCAGCGGCAACCAGACCGGCTTTCACCGGGCGGACGGTGCGGGCTATGCCTTCGTGGCTGACGCGATACTCGATGCCGAAAAGCGCAATCCGCAGCTTGCCGCACGGCTCGCTACCGCTTTCCGCTCTTGGCGCTCTCTGGAAGAAAGTCGCCGGGTACTGGCGCGCGGCGAACTGGAACGGATCGTTGCCACACCTGCCCTTTCGACCGATCTCAGGGACATCGTGGAACGAACTCTTGCCTGATTGTCGCCATAGCCGCGTCAATAATTTATCAAGATTTGGCCTCAGCCTCTGGACAGCACGAATCCGCTCTGATTCTTTATAGACGATTCGGGAGTGCGGCGTTGCCGGGTCGATTCGTCAAGTAGAGGTTTTGGGGAGCCATTCATGGCATTAACGGACGCGTGGGGCGCGACCGCAGGACAGTTCTTTGCCTGGCGCACGAAGCCGCGCCGGCGCGAGGTGCGCCTTGCCGGACATGCGCGTTTCCTTGCCGCGCCTGCCTATCGCCGGCTGCTGGCCGCCGAGCCCTATCTGCGCCGTTCGATCCCCACGCTGATCGTCTGCTTCCTGATTCTGATTGCGGCCATGCGCGCCACGACGCTCCTTTCGGAACGAGCCGAGCTTGAAGCGACCGCAAAAGGGCTGCTCGGCCTTTCCGCCAGCCAAATCTACCATGCCATGCGCACGAGCCATGGTGAGGCATCGCCAGACCGTCTCATCTCCGAAGCAGTGCTGCGTGATGCGACCCGCCACTCCGTCATCGCCGACGAGCAGGTACTGATCATCGCCGACGCAGATTTCGAGATCGTCGCGACGACCGGACAGCAAAATCTCATCGGCGAGGCGCTCGACAATCTCATCACCGGCGGGCAGCCGCTTTTCATGTTCGGTCAGCGGGCCGGCATCCAGGAAGTGACGATCGGCGGTGCGAGCTGGTATGCGGCAGCCGAACTGCTCGAAGGCCGCGTGGGCGCCGTGGTGACGCTGATTTCGCGTGACACGGTCCTGGAGGAATGGCGCAAGTCGCTGGCGCTCAACGTCACTTTATTCGTGCTGACCGCCGGCGTCCTTTTGCTCGTCCTCTACGCCTATTTCACGCAGGCGGCACGCGCCGAGGCTGCCGACCGCATCTATGACGACGCCAAGATGCGCAACGACATGGCATTGACGCGCGGGCGCTGCGGCATATGGGACTGGGACCTGGTGCGCGGGCGCATGCACTGGTCGCGCTCGATGTATGAGATGCTCGGCTACGAGCCGTGCGAAGGCATGCTGTCCTTCGGCTCTATCTCGCAGATCATTCATCCCGAGGACGGCGACCTGATGGCCATCGCCCAGCGCGTCGCAGAAGGCGAAACCGACCAGTTCGACCAGATTTTCCGGATGCGGCATGCCAATGGCGGGTGGGTCTGGATCAGGGCCAAGGCGCAGGTCAACGACCCGGACGCCGCCGACATCCACCTCGTCGGTATCGCGGTCGACATCACCGAACAGCGCCACCTTGCCCAGCGCTCCGAAACAGCGGATTTGCGGCTGCGCACCGCCATCGAGAACATCAACGAATCCTTCGTTCTTTGGGATGCGAACCAGAACCTCGTTATGTGCAATTCGAAGTTCCAGAAAGATCACGGTCTTTCGGACGCGGATGTTTTTCCCGGCACCAGCCGCGAGACGATCCAGAAGCGCATGGCGGCCTTTGCCTATGAGCGCAAGCTGGCCAACGCCAACGGTCCGGCTGGCGGCGTCACTTATGAACGGCAATTGTCCGACGGGCGCTGGCTTCAGGTCAACGAATTGCGCACGCGCGACGGCGGCACGGTGTCGGTCGGCACGGACATCACGCCGATCAAGCAGAACCAGGAAAAGCTGGTCGATTCGGAACGCCGCCTGATGGCGACGATCCACGACCTGTCACTCGCCCGCAAGGCGGAAGGCGAGCGCACGCGCGAACTGACCGAACTCAACCGCGAATACATGAAGGAAACCGAGCGGGCGGAAGCAGCCAATCGCGCAAAATCGGAATTCCTCGCCAATATGTCACACGAATTGCGCACGCCGTTAAACGCGATCATTGGCTTTTCGGAGCTCATGTCATCCAAGCTCTTCGGCCCGCTCGGCTCGGACAAGTACGAAGAATACACGCGCGACATCCACGGCTCGGGCACCTACCTGTTGGGCGTCATCAACGACATTCTCGACATGTCGAAGATCGAAGCCGGCCAGTTCTCGATCGATCGTGAGGGCATCGACCTCAACCCGCTCATCGACGAGGCGATCCGTGTCGTCGCCCTGCAGGCGGCCAAAAAGCAGATCAATGTCGAGACGAAAATCTCCAACACGATGGAGCTTTTCGCCGACCGCCGCGCGATCAAGCAGATCATGCTCAACCTCCTGTCGAATGCCGTGAAGTTCACCGGCGAAGGCGGACGCATCTCGATGCGCGCGCGCAAGCTCGGCGGCTCGATGGTGATCAGCATCGAGGATACGGGTTGCGGCATCCCGAAGGATGCGCTGAAGAAGCTCGGACGCCCCTTCGAGCAGGTGCAAAACCAGTTTTCGAAGAACCATACGGGATCGGGTCTCGGACTTGCGATCTCGCGCTCGCTGGCCGAACTGCACGGCGGCGCGCTGAAAATCCGCTCCAACGAAGGCCATGGCACGATCGTGTCGGTGCGCATTCCAGCCGGCAACCAGCTTCCGGTGAAAGTCGCGGCATAAAGCCTACGGCCGCACGATTTCCCCGAAATGCGCGGAAACTGAATTTGCCGTCTCCTTCAAATGCGCTTCGAGTACCTTCAGGTCCGGCAGGTCGGTCGTGCGCAAGAGAAGATCAGCCAGACCCGGCGGCACGTCATCCGGCTCGAATGCCCCGGTGAGGCAAAGCCGGATGATCTGCGTCAGGCTGGTGTACAGGTCATGCGCGGCGACAAGCTCATCGCGCGTCTGACCGTCGCAGAAATCGGGTGAAAGGCGCTGAAGGGTCTCGACGGTCGATGAGGTGAGCGCCTCCCGCTCCGTGCCGCCGGTCAAGGTGGCGACTTGCGCGATGAACTCCAGATCGATCAACCCACCGAGCACCAGCTTGACGTCCCAAAGATCGTGCGGCGGCTTTTCTGTCGCGATCAGCGTGCGCATCTCCGCCGCGTCAGTGCGGACCTTTTTCGCATCGTGCGCACTGCCCAGAACGATGGCGATGTCGTCCTCGATCGCACGGCCGAGCGTATCGTCACCGGCAACGACGCGTGCGCGGGTAAGTGCCATGTGCTCCCAAGTCCAGGCTTCCGTGCGCTGATACTTCCGGAACGCGTCGATATGCGTTGCGACCGGCCCCTTGTTGCCGGACGGACGCAGGCGAAGGTCGAGTTCGTAGAGCACGCCTTCGGCGGTCGGGGCAGAAACCGCAGCGATCAGGCGTTGCGTCAGCCGCGCGAAATAGTGTGCGGGCGCAAGCGGCTTTTCACCATCGGATTCCTCCGCATCGCCGTCATGATCGTAAAGGAGGATCAGGTCGACATCGGACCCCGCCGTCAGTTCCCGGCTGCCGAGTTTGCCCATACCAACGATACTGACGCGCCCGCCGGGAACGTGGCCATGGCGCAGCGCGAATTCATCTTCCACCGCCTTCAAGGCCGCGTCTATCGCCAAATCCGCAAGATCGGAAAACGCCTTGCCTGCCCGCCGGTGATCGATCGCGCCGGAAAGCAGACGAATACCGATGAGGAATTTCTGCTCGGCGGCGAAGATGCGCAGCCGGTCGAGCAATTCCTCGTGCAGGTCCACGCCGGCAATAAAACCTTCGAGGCGTTCGGCAAGATAGGCCTTGTTGGGCAGTTCCGAGAGAAGACCCGGATCGAGGAGCCCGTCGAATACATGGGGCCTACGGGTGATGATCTGCGCCAGACGCGGCGCTGCACCCATGATGGTGACGAGCAGCTTGAGCAGCGAGGGGTTCGACTGGAAAAGCGAGAAAAGCTGGATGCCTGAGGGCAATCCCTTCAGAAATTCGTCGAAGCGCAAAATCGCCTCGTCCGCGCGGCGTGTCTGGCCGAACGCTTCCAGCAGCGCCGGCGTCAGTTCCGTCAGGCGCTCGCGCGCTTCGGCCGATTGCGTGGCGCGATAACGCCCGAAATGCCAGGTGCGGATAATCCGTGCGATATCGCTCGGGCGCTCGAAACCGAGATTGGAAAGCGTCTGCAAGGTGTCGGGATCGTCGACATCGCCAGTGAAGACGAGATTGCCTACGCCCCGCGACAGTTCCGGCGCAGTCTCAAACAAGGCCGCGTAATGGCTTTCGACAAGCTGAAGCGAGGCGCGGAATTTTTCCGAAAACTCCAACTCATCCTTGAACCCGAGCATCAGCGCAATCCGCCGCAGACCTTCGTCGTCCGGCAGCGTGTGCGTCTGCTCGTCCGCTACCATCTGGATAGCGTGCTCGACATCGCGCAGGAACCAGTATTGCCGCGTCAGCGCATCACGAGCCTCGGTCGAAATCCAGCCACGCTCGGCAAGCGCGCCGAGCATCGCGACGGTCTGGCGACCACGCAATTCGCGAAACCGTCCACCCGCGATCAGTTGCTGCGTCTGGACGAAGAATTCGATCTCACGAATGCCGCCGCGTCCGAGCTTCACATTGTGGCCCCTCACCGCGATCTCGCCATGGCCCTTATGCGCATGAATCTGGCGTTTGATGGAGTGGACGTCGGCGATCGCCGCAAAGTCCATATATTTGCGCCAGATATAGGGGGTGAGTTCAGCGAGAAACGCCTTGCCTGCGTCGATATCGCCAGCAACCGGACGCGCTTTGATCATGGCCGCACGTTCCCAGTTCTGGCCACGGCTTTCATAGTAGTTCAGCGCAGCCTCGGTCGGGATCGCAAGCGGTGTCGAGCCGGGATCGGGGCGCAGGCGCAGATCGGTGCGGAAGACATAGCCATGCTCCGTGCGATCCTGAAGGATGCGAACCAGGCGGCGCGCAAGGCGCGAGAAAAGGTCGGTCGCGTCCATCGGGTCGAGGATGGCAGGCGCTTCGACATCGACGAACAGGATAAGATCGATATCCGATGAAAAGTTCAGTTCGTGCGCGCCAAGCTTGCCCATGCCGAGCACAACCAGCCCGGACCCTTTTCCCGGATCGGCCCGATCGGGCAGCTTGATCTTGCCCTTGTCATGCGTTTCGACGAGCAGGAAATCGACCGCAGCGGCGATGCAGGCATCGGCAAGATCGCTCAAATTGACCACGGTGGTTTCGGCCGAAGCGCGGTCCGCAAACTCCATGAACGCCAAAAGAGCGTGCGCCTCGCCCTTGAGGAGCCGCAGCGCACGCATCAATTCGCCTTCACTTTCGGCTGTTCGCGGGGTGTCGCCGATCTCGGCGAGAATGGCCGTCAGCCTTTCTTCGATGGATCGATCGATCAGGTTTTGCAGGATTTCCGGTCGCCGTCGGGCGACATCGCGCAGGAACGGCGACAGATCGAAGGCAGCGCCCAGAAAGGCCTGCAACCGCGCATTGCCACCAAGAGTTTCCGCCAGTTGGGCGCAGCCATCCTGCTTTGCCGTTTCCAGAAAGTCCGCTGCGAGCTCGATGGCATTATCCGGCCGCAAGGGCGTCAGAGACGACTTTGCAAGTTCGGCCAGAGTTGTGGAGCGCTTTGGTTCGTTTTTGTTCATCGAGCCGGAGAATCGCCTGTCGGAAAGATCATCGACACGCATAATCCGGGTTTTTGGTCGGAGAGTTCAAGCCGACCGCCATGAAATGTCATCACAGCCTTGGCGAGACTGAGGCCGAGGCCCGATCCCGGCTGCGTCCGGCTTTGCTCCAGACGCACGAAACGCTCCGTCGCGCGGCCGCGATCTTCGACGGAGATGCCCGGCCCGCTATCGATGACGCGCACGGCAATCGTTTGGCCCTCACGCGCTGCAGACACCTTTACGCGCGGCTCTTTACCAAAGCCGGCAGAATATTTGATCGCGTTGTCGACGACATTCGACAACGCCTGCCCGATCAGTTCGCGATTTCCGCCAATGCCGAGTTCGCCTTCGACATCGGCGGAAAGCACAACGCCGACTTCTTCGGCCGCCGGCTCGTAGAGCTCCACGACGTCACGCGCGATCGCGGCAAGGTCCACAGTTTCGGTGTGTTCGGCCGAGTACCCGGCTTCGAGCCGGCTGATCATCAGGATCGCGTTGAAGGTACGGATAAGCTGATCCGATTCGGCGATGGTCGCCTCGAGCGCCTCGCGATGCTGATTGTCATTATCCTTCGAGAGCGCGGCTTCGGCGCGATTGCGAAGGCGCGTCAGCGGCGTTTTCAGATCGTGCGCGATATTGTCGGAGACCTGCTTCAGCCCCTCGTTCAAAACCGCGATGCGCGCCAGCATCGCGTTGAGATTTTGCGAGAGGCGATCGAACTCGTCTTCCGCTCCCGTCACGGGAAGGCGGCGCGACAGGTCGCCGCCCATGATGCGCCGACTCGCATCGGAAATATTGTCGATACGTCGCAGCGCAGCGCGCCCGACGAAGAACCAGATGACAAGCGCGCCGAACCCCATCATTCCAAACGCTACGGCAAGCGCGCGGCGAATGACGGTTCCAAAGCGCTCCGGCTCGCCCAGATCGCGCCCGACCAGAAGAATCATCTGGTTGGGCAATCGGCCGACGAGCGCCATCGCCATATGAGGCCCCTCGCGTGCGCTGGGAACGTCGCCGCCACGCGCGCTTTCAAGCTCGCCATAGCGTTGGTAGGTGAAAGGGCGTGCCGTCCAGCCTTCCTGCGCGAGCGTGCTTGCCTCGATGCTTTCGACATTGCCGCCCAAAATGCGCCCGGTCGGATCGGCGATGAGATAAAGATATGCGCCCGGCTGGCGCGAGCGGCCCTCGACGACGCGCACGAGCGTCGTCAACCCGCCGCGCTGATAGGCACGCCCGAGGCTTTGCACTTCCTCCGAAACGGTATCCTGAATCTGGCCTTCCAGCATGCGCATGGTGAGCGAGCCCATATAGAAGACGAGCCCAATCGCGCAGATCGCGAACAGCAGCAGGTACAGCGCGGAAAGCCGAGCTGCGGTCGTCTTCATCAGGGCCGAAATGGATGACAGCATCAGGCCTTCAACATGTAGCCGGCGCCCCGGATCGTGTGGAGAACGGCGCTGTCGAAACCCTTTTCGATCTTCGAGCGCAGCCGGGAGATATGCACGTCGATGACGTTCGTCTGCGGGTCGAAATGATAGTCCCACACATTTTCAAGCAGCATGGTGCGAGTGACGACCTGCCCCGCATGGCGCATCAGATATTCGAGCAGCCGGAACTCACGTGGTTGAAGTACGATCTCCTTGCCTGCGCGGCGTACGGAATGCGAGAGCCTGTCGAGTTCCAGATCGCCGGCGCGGTAGACCGTTTCGACATCTTTCGCCCCACCCCGACGTTTCAGGACCTCGACGCGCGCGAGAAGTTCGGAAAACGCATAAGGTTTGGTCAGGTAGTCGTCGCCGCCTGCTCGCAGACCCGTCACGCGATCATCCACCTCGCCCAGCGCCGAAAGGATCAGGACCGGGGTGTCATTGCCTCTGGCACGCAGGCCGGCAACGACAGACAGACCGTCGCGGCGCGGTAACATCCGGTCGACCACGAGAACGTCATAGTCACCGGAGCTTGCCAGTGCAAAACCCGTCTCGCCATCGGCGGCGACATGCGCCTGATGCCCCGCCTCGTCGAACGCCTTTTCCAGATATTCGGCGGCTTCCCGATCGTCTTCGATGACCAGCAGTTTCATTTGAATGCCCATCCCTTAATGGAAAGGCGACGGCGGGTGTTGGGACCCCGCCGTCGCCGGAACCGGCTCTAACTTGAACGTCTGCCGGTCCCTCGTCCAGCCATCCGCGTCAAACGGAGTACCGAAATCCGCGAGGCCTTACCGGTCAGCCCTGCGCGATCGGCAGCGCCACGAAGTGGTTCGTGTTATCACGGCTGACCTGTATCAGAACGGCATTGCGGCCGGCCTGTTCGGCAGATGCGACGGCCTTGGCGACATCCTGCTGGGAATGCACCTCCTGCGAATTCACGGCAGAGATGACATCGCCGGGCTGAATACCGCGGTCGGCTGCCGAACTATCGGGATCGACGTTGGTGACAAGTAGTCCGTTGCCGTCTTCGGCCGGAACCACCGTCAGGCCGAGATCGGCAAGGCCGACTTCGCCGGACGGCGACTGCTGGGATTGCGACGGATCGATCGAGGCGACCTGATCATCGCCCGGCAATGTGCCGAGAGTGACCTTCATCTCCTGCGTTTCGCCGTTACGCCAGACATCGACCGTTGCTGTGTCTCCGGGCGTCAGATCGCCGACCGCGCGGGCAAGTTCACGCGGCGAGGTGACGTTCGTGCCATTGACCGAGGTGACAACGTCGCCAGCCTTGATGCCGGCAGCCAAAGCAGGACCGTTGGCCTGCGCTTCGCTGATGAGGGCGCCATGCGCGTCCTTGAGACCGAGAGATTCGGCGATCTCCTGCGTCACGGGCTGAATCTGCACGCCAAGCCAGCCGCGCGTGACGGAGCCATTGTCGATCAGGCTCTTTACGACGGTTTCGGCAGTCGTAGACGGGATCGCGAAGGCGATGCCGACATTGCCGCCCGACGGCGAGAAGATCGCGGTGTTGATGCCGACGACCTGACCGTTGAGGTTGAAGGCAGGGCCGCCCGAGTTGCCGCTGTTGACGGCAGCATCGATTTGGAGGAAGTCGTCATAGGGGCCGGCGCCGATATCGCGACCGCGAGCCGAGACGATGCCGGCAGTCACGCTGCCGCCAAGGCCGAACGGATTGCCGACCGCGACCACCCACTCGCCGACGCGTACGTTGTTATCGTCCGCGAAGGACACATAGGTGAACTTGTGATCGGGTTCGTTGACCTTGAGAACCGCAAGATCGGTGCGCGGGTCGGTGCCGACGAGATCGGCGGGCAGTTCGGTTCCGTCATTGAGAACGACGGTATAGGAAGTGCCGGCCGAAACGACGTGATTGTTGGTGACCACATAGCCATCTTCGGAGATGAAGAAGCCGGACCCCTGCGCAGCCGGATGCATGCGTTCGGTATGATCGCGCTGTTCGCCACCGTTCGGGATTTGACGTTCACCGAACTGACGCAGGAAGCGGCTCAGCGGATGGTCGGGAGGCAGATTATCGAGGCCAGGAATGTTGGACTGGCCGCCGAACTGGTTGTTGGCGACAGGAGCCAGATCGGACGAGACGCGCACCGAAACGACGGCGGGCGAGACCTGCTCGACGACATCGGCGAAGCCGGGATTTTGCTGCGCCTGGCTGAGATGGACAGCTTCGGCGTTGACGGGAAGCGTTCCGGTTGCAACTGCGCCGAAGCCGATCGCACCAGCAATCGCCAAGGACGCTGCCGCAGCGGCAAGTCGGCGCTTGCTCGTCTTGAGGGGAGAATTGCGGGTGGTTTCCATTTTTGCAAACCCTTGTGAAAATTTCTCGGTGCGTGATTGCACCGTTCTCACAAGAGATAAGGCTACCCACATTACGGCGCTCTTTCCGGCGCATGAAACTTTCGTAACCCGCCGGATCCTACGCCTCGATCGCTTATTCGGAGCGCTTGAGAATATCGTCGAGCTTGCGCGCTTCGGCGTCGCTCAACGCGGCCCCGCTCGCCTTGCGGCGCCTTGCGGACAAAATGAGGAACCCACCGCCGACACCTAAAAGCAGAACGGGTGTTGCCCACAAGAGCGCATTGCGCGCTGTGAGCGTCGGTCGCAACAAAACGAATTCGCCGTAACGCGAAACGACGTAGTCCATGACGGCTTCGTCGCTGTCGCCCGCCGCGATGCGCTCGCGCACGAGAACGCGCAGGTCGCGCGCGAGCTCGGCGTCGGAATCGTCGATCGACTGGTTCTGGCAAACCATGCAGCGTAGTTCTGCAGACAGCGCGCGGGCACGCGCCTCGAGCGCAGGATCGTCCAGCATTTCGTGCGGAGCCATGACCGCTTGTGCGGTCGTGACCGACAGAAGCAGGCACATCATCCCGATCAGCCGGACAATCACGTCGCCACCTCGACCGGTTGGATCGGCTTTGCCCGCTTGGCAGAAGGCGCGCCAACCCGCAGTCGCCGGTCGAGCAGCGAGACACCGCCGCCAAGCATCATGAACACGCAGCCGATCCAGATGAACAGCACCTGCGGCTTCCACCAGGCGCGAACGACGACACCGCCGTCCGGGGCGCGATCGCCAAGCGCGATATAAAGCTGGCTGAAGCCGCGCGAGGCGATGCCCGCCTCTGTCGTCGGCATCTGCCGCGCGGGATAGAAGCGCTTGGACGATACAACCTCGCCGCGCTCACGGCCCGAACGGTCGGTATAGGTGAACCGGCCCTGTTCCTCAGTGAAATTCGGCCCCTCAAACGGCGCGAGCCCGTCAAAGCGCAGTTCGTAACCACCGACTTCCATCGTATCGCCGGGCTGCATGACCGCGATCCGCTCGATTTCCAGCGTACTGACCGTCACGATGCCGAGCGTCGTCAGGCCAAGTCCCGCATGGGCGAGCGCAGTGCCGAAGACCGAGCGTGGAAGGCCGATGAAACGCCGGAACATGACTGATGGCGACGCCTTGCCGATGCCTGCCTTCAGAGCGAGATCCGTCAGCGCACCGAAGATCAGCCAGAACGCGACCGCGACACCAAAGGCAGCGACGATGCTGATCCGATCGACCATGAAAAGCGTGACGAGAGCGATCAGAAGCGCAAGCGCGAACGCGACGAACAAACGTTGACTCACCGCATAAAGATCGCCGCGTTTCCATGCCAAAAGCGGCCCGAACGGAACAGCCAGAAGCAGCGGAACGATCAGCGGCCCGAATGTCATATTGAAGAAGGGCGGTCCGACCGAAACCTTCTCGCCGGTAACAGCCTCGACGAGCAGCGGCCAGAGCGTGCCGAGTAGCACCGTCGCGGCAGCGGTCGTCAGGAACAGATTGTTGAGAACCAGCCCGCCTTCGCGCGAGATGGGGTGGAAAATGCCGCCGGATGCCAGCGACGACGCCCGGAAGGCGAACAGGGTGAGCGATCCGCCGATGAAGGCGATCAGGATCATCAGGATGAAAACGCCGCGCGTCGGATCGGTCGCAAACGCATGCACCGAGGTCAGCACGCCCGAACGCACAAGGAACGTACCCAGCAGCGACAGAGAGAAGGTCAGGATGGCGAGTAGCACCGTCCAGATCTTCAAGGCGGAACGCTTTTCCATCACGATTGCGGAATGCAGAAGTGCGGTACCGGAGAGCCAGGGAAGGAAGGAGGCGTTTTCGACCGGGTCCCAGAACCACCAGCCACCCCAACCGAGTTCGTAATAAGCCCAGTAGGAACCCATCGCGATGCCGCCCGTGAGCGTGGCCCAGGCGGCGAGCGTCCACGGGCGCACCCACCGCGCCCACGCCGCGTCGATCCGCCCCTCGATCAATGCCGCGACCGCAAATGAAAAGCAGATCGAAAAGCCGACATAACCCAGATAAAGCAGCGGCGGATGGATCGCGAGGCCGATGTCCTGAAGGATCGGGTTGAGGTCGCGTCCCTCGATCGGCGGCGGCGTGATGCGAACGAACGGGTTCGACGACGCCAGGACGAAGAGCAGGAAGGCTGCTGCAATCATGCCCTGCACGGCGAGGACGTTCGCGCGCAACGTGGCAGGAAGGTTCGATCCGAAAAGCGCCACGAGGGCCGCGAACGTCGCGAGTATCAAGATCCACAGGAGCATCGAGCCTTCGTGATTGCCCCAGACGCCGGTGATCTTGAACAGCATTGGCTTCAGCGAATGGGAGTTCTCCCAGACATTCGCCACCGAAAAATCGGACTGCACATATGCGACCGTCAGCGCGGCGAAGGAGAGTGCGACCAGGCCGAAGATCGCGAGTGACGCAGGTTCGGCAACCGACATCAGGCGCTGATCGCCGATGCGCGCGCCGATGATCGGTACGATCGACAGCACCAGCGAAAGCGCAAAAGCCAGAACAAGCGCGAAATGTCCGATTTCGACGATCATGCGCGCCTCAATTCTCGTCTTGCCAGATGCCACGCGCCTTCATGCTGTCAGCAACCTCGCGCGGCATGTAGTTTTCATCGTGGCGAGCAAGAACCGTGTCGGCCACGAAACGACCGGATGCATCGAATGCGCCTTCGGTGATCACACCCTGCTCTTCCCGGAAAAGGTCCGGCAGAATGCCACTATACGACACGGTTACGGTTTCGATCTGGTCGGTCACCGTGAAGCTGACATCCGTGCCGCCGGCCCGATCGATAGACCCCGTTGCGACGAGACCACCGAGCCGGATACGCTCGCCCGGCGCAACGCCGCCGCGCTCTACCAGATCAGCCGGGGTGTAGAAATAGGACGCCTTTTGGCCGAGTGCGAAAAGCGTCAGCGTCGTCGCCAACGTCAGAAAGGCCAATGCCCCTCCGATCATCGCCAGTCGCTTCTTCTTTCGTGTCATCGCCATATCAGTCTTCCACATTCAGTCCGAGCGAAAGCCCGTAAGCGGCCAGATGACCAGCCTCTGGCGAATTTGCTCCGAACGCCGCCCGCGCACGATCCAGCGCATCCTGCGCGTCGTTTTCGCGCTCGAGAACCATGTATGAATGGATCAGCCGTTGCCAGCCATCGACATCATCGTGATTGGCAGCAAGGCGCGCCGCCAGCCCGCCTACCATACCTTCGATCATTTGCGCCTGATCAGCTTCGACCTGCGGTGCCGCCTCCACTTCGTTCATCGCCTGCGCGATTACGCTGCGCCAGGGTGATTCCTCAGGCAGGTCTCCTACGATCTGACGCCAGAGTTCCTCGGCCCTTTGCCGTTCGCCGGCCTGTGCCAGAGCGAGCCCGGTAAAATAGCGACTGCGAATATTTGCCGGCTCGATCTCGATCGCCTGTGAAAAGAGGCTCTGCGCCTCCTCCGTCACACGCCCGCTTGCCGCAGCCGTCAGCGCCTCGCCCTGCCCCGTCAGCCGTCCAGCCGTCGGTGCATCGAGACGAATAGCGTTCGCGAATGCCGCCGCCGCGTCGTCGAAGCGGCCAAATCGCAGATAAATGGGTGCCAGAACATCCCAGCCACGTGCATCATCGGGATTGGCGGCCAGATGCGTTTCTGCACGTGCGATGAGCTCTTCGGGAGATTGCTGGGAAGGATCGCGATCGAGCCGCGCCTGCAAGGGCTGACCGGGATAGTCCGGCGAACCGGTGGCAGCATAAAGCCCCCAACTGACCAGCGGCAGGGAGAGCACGGCAATCGCGCCGACCCACCTTCCAAGCGCCCGGGAAGAATTTGCCTCGGCTTCATTGTCGGAAGTTTCGGACACGCGGATAATCTTGCGCCCGATTTCCGCGCGCGCCATGTCGGCTTCGCCGTCCTCGATCAGACCGCGCGCACGATCCCTGTCGATCTCGCGAAGCTGATCCTTGTAAACCTCGAGTTCATAGTCGCGGCTGCTGAGCACGCCTGCGCGATCCCGCGCCAGAGGCGCGAGCAGCAACAGGCAGACGGCAAATGTCATGGCCGCGACGACGATCCAGAAAAGCATGCCCGTTCCTATCGGCTGTCATGCCGAATGCCAATCGCGAGGCGATGCGGCCTTTCGTATCGGCCTTACGCCGGCCGAAGGTCACACAAGCGGGGTCCAGCTTCCGTCGTCATTACGGCACGCAGTACCTCTGGCGACCCGCTCGGCACCGTTTTGATTCACGGTGTGCGTGTATTGGCGGCAGTTCTGAGAGCCGACACGGTAAGGAGCCGCGGCGATAACCTGCCCCGACAGACGCCCGCTGCCCTGCCACGCCACCGGTTGTCCGGATGCCGTGTATTCGAGCGCGCGATACTCCGCTTCCAGCGCCCGCTGGCTATCCGAGTGATCGAGGTCTCTGCCCAGCGACCGCCCGATCAGTCCGCCAGCCATCGCTTCCGCGATATCGGCCGACATTGGCTGAGCCGCGCGTGTGCCCAAGGGACCGGTAAAGGCCCCGACCAGCGCCGACCCGCCGCCCGAGGCGGAAGACATGCATCCGGCCAGCAACAGCGTTGCGACCGCTACTCCTGCAAATCGAAAGATCATCGACGAAACAAGATCCTGTTTAAAAAGTGCTTGCGCGTGCCTTTAAGCTAGGGTCTTGGCCGAACTTTGTCATCGGGGCGACATCATAGATCGCCGCGTTCATGGTGCTGGCGTTGCAAACGGATCACGGCCTTGAGACCTCCAAGCTCCGAACGCGACAGTTCGAAATCGCCGCCATATTCCCTGACGAGGTCGGAAACGATCGCCAGTCCGAGGCCCGTTCCAGGTTTCGTTTCATCCAGCCGTTGCCCGCGCTTCATTGCCAGCTTCGCCTGATCGTCGGGAATGCCCGGCCCATCATCCTCGATTTTGACGATGAATTCCTGCCGTTCGTCAGCATCCGTGCGCCGAACCGAAACAGATACGGCCGAAAGCCCCCATTTCGTCGCGTTTTCGAGAAGGTTGCCGACGAGTTCCTCGAAATCCTCTTTCTCGCCGCTGAATATGATCTCCTCGTCGGGAGCCTCGAGCGAAATGTCGAGATGCCGATTCAGCTTGGCCAGCACCCGAACGAGCCTTTCCAGCGTGGCAACGACGGGTGTGCGGAAAAGAATACTGTCACGTTGCGCGGCGACGCGCGCGCGCTGCAGGTAATGTTCCACCTGCGACTGCATCGCAGTTGCCTGACCGACTATCAGATCGCCTTTCTGCCCGCCCATCGCCGATCCTTCATTGAGAAGCACTGCCAGTGGCGTCTTGAGTGAGTGCGCAAGATTTCCGACCTGCGTCCTTGAGCGCTCGACGATGCGCCGGTTGCTTTCGATCAGAGCGTTCGTTTCATCGGCAAGCGGCGCGATCTCTGCGGGAAAACGCCCATCAAGCCGCGTTGCGCTGCCCGACCTTATATCGGCAAGTGCACGGCGCACGCGTGACAAAGGCCGCAGTCCAAGCCAGATGGCGATGGCATTGATGGCGATCATGCCGACCCCGAACAAAGCCAGATAAAAATAAAGCTGGCGCTCGAAATCGGCGATTTCCTCCTCAAGTTCCGATCGGTTTCCCATGACACGAAACCGGCCGACGCGGTCGGCGTCGTCGAGCACGAACTCGCTTTCAAAAACGTCGAGCAATTCACCGTTCAGCCCGACCGTTGTGTAGCGGCGCTGAAAGTCACGGTCGAAAGGCACCGCGTCCGTCGAAGGCGCTTCAATCGCCTGGACCATGGAAATCGACTGAAGAGATCCGCGCAGTCCTTCCGAAATCGGCTCGACGGACCAGTACCAGCCCGAACGCGGAATCGTAAAACGCAGATCGCCCAGGTTTGGCGCACCCTGAAGCCAGCCATCATCCGTTACGCTCACGGTGCTGATGAGATTGAACAAATGCGCCGACAATAGGCTTTCAAAGCCGCGTTCGCTCGCCTGACGAAACAAAGTGGAGATGACGGTCGCGATAATGATGAGCGTCAGCAACGCCCACAATGTCGAGAACGCGATGACGCGTACGGTGAGCGAGCCAAGGCGCAGACGGCGCGGGATCATCGAGGCGGTCGTTGCCATCGCCCTGTCACGATGCGGGTTCGCGCATGCGATATCCCATGCCGCGCACCGTCTCGATCATGTCGACGCCGAGCTTCTTTCGTAGCCGCCCGACGAAGACTTCGATCGTATTGGAATCCCGGTCGAAATCCTGATCGTAAAGATGCTCGACAAGTTCGGTGCGCGAGACCACCTCGTCCATGTGGTGCATCAAATATGCAAGCAGCCGAAATTCGTGCGAGGTCAGGCGTAGCGGCACGCCGTCGAGATCGGCTTTGGAGGATTTCGTGTCGAGACGCAGCGGCCCGCAAGAAATCTCCGAAGATGCGTGCCCGGCCGCGCGCCGAATGAGAGCGCGAAGACGCGCCAGCACTTCCTCGATGTGAAACGGCTTGGCGACATAGTCGTCCGCGCCCGCATCGATCCCGGCGACCTTGTCGCTCCAGCGATCGCGTGCGGTGAGCATCAGAACGGGCATCTTGCGCCCGTCGCGCCGCCACCGTTCGATGACGCTGATGCCGTCCATCTGCGGCAGTCCGATATCGAGGATTACGGCGTCATAAGGCTCGGTATCGCCGAGAAAATGCCCTTCCTCGCCATCATATGCAAGATCGACGACATAGCCGGCATCGACCAGCGCCTCGCTGACCTGCCGGTTCAAGTCCTTGTCGTCTTCAACGACCAGTATGCGCATTTTGTACGTCCCGTCCCTGGCGAATCGAAGTGAAGTTACATGGGCACGACGAATTCGGCACGACGGGGGCGTTGGCCGTCCTGACCGGGCACAAGTACCACGATCACGCACACCCTTTGCCCGCCGCGTTCCTCCGGTGTCGCCATGGCAAGCGTCCCGCCATTTTGCGCAGCGATCTGCTGACCGATGGCGTAACAGTCGCCCTGCACGAGTTGCGCGCGCTCAGGCGTTGCCGGGATCGCAGGAAGCGACGGCAGGGAAGACGCCGGAGCGACAGCGCCCCAGGTCATCAGGGCAGCCAGTGCCAGAGTGAGGATGTGCGTGTGTTTCATGGATGACGTTTTATTACAGCACGGCTGAACATGAAATGAACGATGCTACGCGAATTGCGGCTACGATCAGCTTAGCCGGGTTTTCGCCGCCAGTCTGCCAAAGATCGCGACCAGTCCCGACACGGCCGCGACCGTCTGAAGAATGGTATCGGTCAATAAGGTAGTTTCGGCGGGATCGACCGGAACGCCGAGAGCAGCCGCGCCTGCACTTGCAACCGTCACGATGGATGCCCAGATCGTTCGCGACGCATACCAGGGCTTCATGATATCCATTTGTTTCTCCTTTAGTTGTTGAGTTGGAAGGTACGCGAAGCGGGAATGCCAGATCCCACGGCGCGGCTCATCTGGCTGACCTGTAGGACGATCTCCCCGCGACCGGCGATTTCGGCGGTCGGAACTTCCCATCGTGGCGCGGCAAGTTCAGCCGATGCGAACACGCCATCAGCGTCGCTCAGTTGCGCGGCGTAGCGCTCTTCGTCTTCGCCCAGTGGAATTTCAACTGCCAGCCAGCTATCCGCATCGATGCGCCCACGCCGGGTCCAGGCGAACTCGAAACCGCCGCTTTTCGATCGACAGCGCAGATGAACCGGCGAGAGCGGAAGAAGGGCACGAATGCCGCCAGCCTGCATAAAGGAAGTGGCGTAGCGATCGGACAAATCGTAACCGGTCGGGCCGCATCTCCAGTCAAGTTCGCGACCGATCTCGCCGGGCCGCAATCCGGCAGGCACGACCGTCCCATCGAGCAGGACGAATCTCGCGCCCACATCTACTCCGGCAGCAAGCGCGTCTTCGGTGCCGAGTTGGCCGCGCAGCAGTTGCGACAGGTTCCAGATGCCGGGCTGGATCTCATCTGCCGAAGCAAACTGGAAGACCTCCCACTGGCCGCTGGCGCTTTCCAGCGCCGCGGCGTTTGCACCGTCCAGCATGTCGACCGTCGTCACGGACTGGAGCGCGCCGGCACCCAGTTGCACGCGCAACGTCCCTGTACGATCGATCAACCCGCTCCTACCTGGCGGCGCGGCTTCGACAAGCCGGCCGATGCGTGCCGGGCTGTCGATCCGCGCCCGTGGCGCGAACCCGCTGCCGCCAGCATCCAGATGCAGTATTTGCGTGCGCCATGGCCGCGCTGTCGCCGCAACGTGCAACTGCGCCGATGCGTCCTCGCTTTCCGGCCCCATCGGCAGATCGAGCAAAACCGCGTCGGGCGGTCCCGGAACGAGCGGTGGCTGGCGTTGCGGCAGCGCAACGGGCTGCCAGCCCCCACTGGCCTTCACGCCGATCCGCCGCGCAACGACGCGCGCCGTCAGCCCCTCTTCCACCGCCTCGACGCGGTAGAGACGGTTGCCGCGACGGTCCGGCAATCGAATGATGCTGCCTGCATCGACCTTGCCCGGCTCGGCCGAAAAGCTGACGGTTTCGCGGCCGCGTCGTTGACGGTCAAGCCATTGGCTTGCAAGCCCTTGCGCCTGCCCTTCTTCCAAAGCACCTGGAAAGCCGAGCCGGGCGCGATGGTCGCTACCCCGCTCACCGGCGGTCGCGCGCTGTTGCGCAGCCTGATAATCAAGAAACGGATCGCGATAGGCGAGTTCGACCTCCCCAGGTACCTGCGTTGCAGCTTCCAGCGTCGTTTCGACCACGACTCCACCATCGTCGACGAGTTCGAGCAGATCGGTTTGTGGCAGGGCAATCCGCGCATCTTGAAACGTGACGACGCCGTTTCGCTCGATCACCGACAAGCCGAAAAGATCGACAAGCGGCTGTAAGGCAGCGCGCGCCGTACCGGGTTCATCGACTACATAGCCCGCAAGCGTATGATGAACATCCGAGATATCCGGCAGTGGCAGGCCGTGCCGAGCCATAACGGTTTCGATCAATGTCGCGACATCGACACCGCTTGCGCGCCCGTTCAGCCAATGGCCCAAAAGCCAATTCGCACCATCGGCCCACACGGACCCAAGGCCGGGGAATGCCGGAAACGGCCGTGCATCCCAAGCCCATACATAGAGCCTGTCGGGATCGACCATACGGCTCCCTTCAAGTTCGGCTGCCGGATTATGCATGTCATCGAAACGGGCGTTGCCCGGCTGCCAGACCGCGTGATGCGCCTCCAGATAACGCGCCGGCGCGACATCGTCGCGAAAGCCGTTTGAGAAATAGGGTGCGGCGTTCTCTGAGCTTTTCGGATCGGGGAAGACGTTCGGCTGGTTCGCCCCCTTGTCGATCGCCGGACAACCGATCTCGGTCATCCATATGGGCTTCGAGCGCGGCACCCATGCGGTGGGCTCTTCCATCTCGACGCCGCCGATCCGATTGAAATGGCGGTTTCCCCACCAGGATCGGATATCTTTGTATCGGAACACCCAACCTTTGCCATAAGTGCCATCGTTGATCGGCGTGCGGCTGCGCGCTATGCGATCCTCGATCGAAGCGTAATAGTAGTCGTACCCCTCGCCGCGCATGACGCCGGCAGCTAAGCCATTTCTGTCACAAGACGCTGTAAAACCGTCAGGATTGCTTCCGACTTCGTCCCCATCGCGCCAGTCCGACAATGGCATGTAGTTGTCGATACCGACTGCCGAGATGGCCGGATGCGCCCAAAGCGGATCGAGATGGAAAAACACGTCGCCCGATCCATCTGCCGGCTGGTGACCGAAATATTCGCTCCAGTCCGCGCCATAACTGATACGCGCCGCAGGCAGCATCGATGCGACCTCGCCGGCAAGCTCGCACAAAGTTTCGACGAACGGAAACCGGTTCGCGTCGTCGCGCAGCGTCGTCAGTCCCCTCAGCTCGGAGCCGAGCAGAAATGCATCGACGCCGCCGGCCCGCTGCGCCAGTCGCGCATAATGCAGAACGAGCCGGCGATACCCCCAATCATCTGGCCTCAGGCAACGCGCTCCCTGAGGTGTGGCTACGACGTCACCGGGTGCGACTGCGCCGACGAAATCTGCGACCGTCGGGCGTATTAGGTCCGATTTATCGGGCGATTGCGGCAATCCAGGTGCCGGACGGCAGGTAATGCGTCCACGCCAGGGATAAGGCGGCTGCGACGCGCTCCCATATGGGTCCGGCAACGTATTGCCTGCCGGAACGTCCATCATAATGAACGGATAAAGCGTGACGTTCAGCCCACGTCGCCTGATTTCCGCAATTGCGTCGATGACGGATTTGTCGCTCGGCGTGCCGCCGTATGCGGCTGCGGTTCCGACCGTGGAAACACGATAGGCCGATTGGCGGGACACGCCCGACACGTTCCAGTCCTGCGAAAACCCGGCCGGATTGTTCTGAGTCACGCCCGGCCGCACACGGCAGTTTTCCGCGCGCAGATCGTCGCCGAACCATGTCACGACCAGCGCGACATGCTTCAGGTTTGGAAACACGGCCTGCAACTCGTCGAGCGAAGCTGCGATATCGCTGCCGGCATGGAGCACATGCCGATTGACCGGGTCCGTCTGCCCGGGAAGGCCCCTGCGCGTGATTTCCGACGGTGACAACCCGTATTCCGTCGATCCCGGAATAAGACAGATGGCGCGCACATCCTTCTGGTAGCTTCCGACCGGCCGGATCACCTCGAACTGGAACTGCGGAAGCCGGTTGCCGAAATCTGCGACCGGGAACCGATCGAACACGACATAGGCGACCCCGCGATAGGCAGGCGCATGCTCCTGCCTTGCGGCAATCAGCGGATCGGGCAACTGGTCTTCGCCTCCGGTGTGGATGCGTATGTCGAACCGTTCGCGATCGATCTCGCGCCCGTCCGCCCAGATACGCCGCACGCCCGCAATCTCCCCCTCGCAAAGCGCGAATGCGGCGTTGGCGAAATAGCTGTAGGTCGTCGTTTTCGGCCCGCTGCCTTTTCCTCCCTGCCGCTCGGTGCGGCTTTCTTCCTCGAACCGGGTCGCCCAGATCAGGTTTCCGCTGATGCGCGCGGCGCCGTAGACCTGCGGCAGCGGCACGCCCTCCTCGGCCTGGAAGGGTCGCAGGGCCGAAAGGCGCGGACCTTCGAGCCGCTGCGTGCCGCTGATCAGTGCACGGTCGATGAGATAGCCGCCCATCGCACCGGCTGCCGAACCGATCGCAGCGCCGAACGCACCGAGATAACCGCCGAGGAACGTCCCGGCAGCCTGAAGAACGATAGTCGCCATCGAAACCCTCGATCAGGATGGAAAAATGAAGGCGGCAGCGATCCGCGATCGCCATGCAGGCACCAGCGGCGAGGCCGCAACCGAGTGGCCCTCGTAAGCATGAATCAGCATGTCGTTTTCAGCTGCAATGCCCAGATGCTTCGCCGGCAGATGATGTCGCCAGCGAAAGACGAGAAGGTCTCCTGGAGACGCCTCGCCCGGTTCGATCTCGGTCATGTGACGCCGTGCCGCCTCTACCAGCGGGTCGTCAGTCCGCGTTTCCGCCCAGTGAGCCGAATAGACAGGCAGGGTTTCCGGTTCGCATCCGTACAAAGCGCGCCATATTCCACGCACGAGCCCGAGACAATCGCATCCGACGCCCAGCCGCGAGCCTTGATGCCGGTAGGGCGTGCCGATCCAGCGCGCGGCCTCGGCGAGCACGTCGTCGCGCCTCATGGCACGAGCGCTCCGCCATCGAAGACGCCGTCTTCGCTGACGTAACCATAAGCCGCGTCGTTGCCAGGCAGATGCGGGAATCCGCGAAAGTTCTGCGTGTTGCCGAATTTTGCCGCGCACGTCGCAAAGGTTTTGTCGCACCCTGCAATGATGGTGAACGCCGTACCGATTTCGAATTCGCGATCCTCGCCGAGGCCAAGCAGGACGCCTGCGGTTCCCTTGCGATGCGCAACGACCTTGGCCGATATGTCGCCGACTGTCAGGCGACCGGCCACAAACCAGCCCTCAGCGAAACCATCCAGCCCGGCGACAATGAATGTCCTGTCGCCTTGCCGTGAGACGATCGTGCCGTTCGCCATCATCGCTCCGGAAAGATTTGCCCTGCATCGTGCGTCACCGAGTTCGGCATCGCAGCTTCGCCGCAGATAACGTCCGGCTGGACGGTCGAGATTTCGGGTCAGGCTTTCGAGTTCGGCAACGAGCGTTCCGTCGCGGCGAATGATCTTGCCGATCGCGGAAACGCGGATCAGCTTCGCAGCCGACGCATCGCGCCAGTCGGCACGAAACGTCTCCACCTTCGCGCCGTCGAACAGCCCGGCATCGATATCCTCTTCGGACAAACGGGCGGACGAAAGCGCGCCCTCGATTTCCGCCGTATCGACCGCGAGCCCAAGCGATGCCTGCGCCTCGCTTTGCGTGAAGCCCGACTGCGGCTCGAAACGGGTGCCCTGAAAATCAACCGCCTTGTCGTGGTCGGTAAATCCGAGAACGTCACCGCTCTTCAAAGTCACGCGCCAACAAAAGCACAGCGTGGTCGCAACGTCCGTCATGGAAACACCTCCACGATCGGGATTGTCGGGATCTGCCCGGCCTTGAAGGACGACAGGCTGATTTCGAGCCTCTCGGCGTCGAAGCGGGCGGCGATGTCGAACAGATACCCGGCCGAGACGACGGCATTCACCGCCGGCGGTTCGGCCAAGCTGACCTCACCCATCAATACGTCCACCTCGAATGCATTCGGATCGAGCGCAAACCCATTGACAGCAACGCTTACCGATCCTGCAACGGGAAGCACGATGTCGCGGAGATAGGCGTCCGCTCCCTCTCCATATGCCTTGGTCAATTGGAACCGCGTTTCCTCGCCGTCACTGATGCCGATCGTCTGGTCGTTCGCTGACGGTTCGATGCCTGGTCCGCAGGAGCGGTGATCGAACGGGTCTCGAAACCGGAAAGCATGAAACGCACCGCGCCGCGCTTCGAAGAACGCGACGATCTCGGAAAGATCGTCAAGCGCGCGCACACCCGTTCCTGCATCGAAACGGCGGCGCGAGCGGCTTTGCCGCAGGTTTCGGCGTTCCTGCCCCGATGTCATCGTCACGATTTCGACGCGGCGTTCCGGCCCGCCCGTCGCGCCGAACGAAATCGCGGTTGGAAACCGCACGTCGTGAAAGCTTTCCATCATCACCTCACATGCCCCGCGCGCCGCGCGTGACGGCCCTCGCCAGCATGCCGGTGATCTGCGCTTCCGATTTGCGGAACGACGCTGCGTCGTTTGCCGTCACGTTAAAGACGACATTCACGCCGCCGCCACCGCCGCTTGCGGCCACCCCCAGCCGTCCGTCGGCGGATCGCTGCAAGGGCAAGATCGCCTCTGCGCCGGCCTCGCCCATCAATCCGGTCTGCCGTCCCATTGGAAAAAGGGTCGGGCTGGAAACGACACCTCCCTGCGCGAACGGCGTGATTGATCCCGGCACACCGCCTTTGGCGAACGGCATGATGCCGCGCAGTCCGCCCAAAATGCCCGACAGTGCGCCCGACGCGATCCCGCCCAGCGGCTTCAGGCCTTGGCTTAGCGCCATGCCGGCAAGGTTGAGGCCGATCCGGCGCAATATATCGTCGAGCGATCGCCCGCTGACCGTCGCCGAGCGCAGAGCCCCGCTCAACTGGTCGCCGAAGCGGGACGACAGCTTTTCGAGATTGGAAAGAGCCGCAGCGAACGGCGCCGTATCGGCGTCGATCGACACGGTGAACTTGTCGTCCATCGATGAAGCACTCCTCAAATATCAGGAAACCGGGCCATCAGAGCCCGCAGATCGTCACGTTCCAGCGTCGGGGTCCGCTTGCGTGCGATCCCCGCGCAAAAGGCGAATTCGCGCGGCGTCATCGCCCAGAATTGCGCCGGGTCCAGCCGCAGCAGGCCAAGGCCGGTTTCCAGAACATCGTCCCAGGGAAACCAGCTCGTCGGCTCTGCTGCGGCGGTCAAGGGTTTGCGGCGGCCTGCTCCCCGCCGAACGTGGCCGTCAGAAGCTCCGAGACGATGGTAGCGAAACCGGTCACTCCGTCATCATGCCGCATGGCAAGCACATCGTCGTCGGATACGCCGCTGCCCGCCCCGCGCAGCCCCGCGCCGATGACCGTCGCCATATCGCCCGCCGAGAGCCGCCCTTCTGTGAAACGTTCCACAAGCGCGCCAAGATCGCGCGCTTCGAAGCGCGTTTCCAGTTCGGCAAGCGCCCCGAGCGTCAGGCAAAGTCGCCAATCGCGTCCATCGAGCTTCCCGACGATCTCACCTCTTCGATGGTTCGCGTTCATGCGGCCTCCGAAAAGGTCAGTGCCCCGGCCGATTCCAGCGCGGCCTCGAAGGTCACTTCGCCGTCATGGCTGCCTGCATATTCCAGTGCGGTGATCTGAAATGCGCCCTCTATCACGCCGAAGCTGGGGATCGCGAGTTGCCAGGTCGAGATTGCGCTTTGAAAGAAGCGTTCGCGCAAGAGCGCATCCGAATTCTGGTCTTTGAAGATGCCCGAGCCGCTTACCGAAGCGCGCTGGACGCCCGCGCCGGCCAGAAGTTCGCGCCAGCGGCCCGCCGAATCCGCATTGGTCACGTCGACCGTTTCGGAGTTGAAAGCGAGCCGCTTGGTCCGAAGACCGGCGATCGTGACGAACACGCCCTGCCCGTTCGGGTCGAGCTTCAGCAATAGGTCCTTGCCCTTTTGAGCAACCATGATGGTCTCCAGGTGAAGAAATTGACGATGTGGTGAGAGATCAGGCCGCGTCGATCAGGGCGCGAAAGCGCGCCAGGCCGTGATGCACGTCATGCTCGTCCTCATATCGGACCTCGACGAACTCGGCACCGATCCTCACGAGCGCATGACCGCCGAGCATAAGCGCCGCGTCATCCAGTTCGCCCCGCACGGCTTCGATAACCGCATGGCATTGCGACTTGCCGCGCTCTTTCGACCAGACGTGGATTGTGACCAGATGCTCGCTGCCGCTTTCGGTGTCGGTCGACCAGTCATAGGCGCTGGTCCGCCCGAACGTCAGATAGGGAAAGACCGCGTTCGCGGGTGCCTGATCATAAAGGCGCACGCCGTTCATGAGCGCGGAAAGCGTTTCGCTTTGCGTCAGTCTGGCAAAGATTGCCTTTTGCAGTTCAAATGCGGCGGCGCTCATCGTCTGCCTCCTCCCGCTCGCGTTCGCGGCGATCCCCGCCGCGACGATATCCCGTCGCCAGATCGTCTGCCATACCGTGAAGATATGAGCGCAGGCTGCGGATCAGGTCGTTGGTGGTAACGCGGATTGCGGTCTTCATCGGCCCGCCTCGCGCACTTCGCAGACGAGATAGCGCTGCGTTTCGTCGGGATCGACAAGCGACCTGATCTCGAACACACGCTCCCGGTTTCGAAACCGCATGCGCCGAAAAATATCCTGCCGGTAGCGGAGCGTGATGCGATGCGTGACGTCAATCTGATGCTGGTCCGCGCCAAAGCGCATATTGGCCCGTTTCGGCTCGACATGAGCGAAGAGTGTCGCAACCTCCACCCAGTTCTCCGTCACCCCTCCTGCACCGTCACCGGCGACGATCACGTCTTCGACGATCAGTTCCGTTCGCAGCCTGCCCGGATCGATGAATTCGGTTCTCATGCGATCCGCCTTTGCCTAAACGGCGCGATCAGCCGATCGTAGCCGGCCGGATAGGAAACCGGCTGTCCCGACGCGCCGACGACACCGCGAAACTCGTACCAGTGCGCGACCAGCATCAACATCGCACGTTTCAACAGGTCGGGAACGTCCGCGCCCGCTTCGCCATGTCCTGCGATATAGTCGATCTCGATGCCGTTCAGCGCCGCGCCCGGCGTCGGCGGTCGGCGAAACACGATGCGTGCGGGTCGCGATACGCCGTCGGCCGTATAATGCGCCGGATCGACGAGCGTGCCTTCGCCATCTGCGCCGAACACGGTAACGGACAGCACTTCCCTTACCGGCGAAGGCCTCAGGCGCACCATGCGGTCGCGCGGCAGCGCATCCAGCACCTTCCGCCATGTCTGGTTGAGCAACGCCAGCCCTGTCGCACGCTCCACTTCCTCACGCGCGGCACGGATCAGGCCGGACACCAATTCATCTTCGCTGTCATGCTGCAAGCGAAGATGTGCTTTTGCCTCGGCCAGCGTCACCGGCTCGGCCTCGGGGCCGGTCGTTCGAAATGCGGTCATCGCCACCTCGATTGTCGAAAATGAAAAGGCCCCGGCAATTCGTTGCCGGGGCCTGCTTGCTCGATGATCCGCCTTAAGCGGCGAACTTTACCAGCTTGATCGCGTCGAAGTCCTGCACGCCGCCGCCGACGCGCTTGGTTACGTAGAACAGCACATACGGCTTGGCGGAATAGGGATCGCGCAGGACCCGGACGCCCGCCCGGTCGACGACCAGATAGCCGCGTGCGAAATCGCCGAAAGCGATCGGCGTTGCGACGCTGCCGATATCGGGCATATCCTCGGCCTCGACAACCGAGAAGCCCATCAGCATCGCGCGGCCGCCAACCGTGGCGGGCGGCTGCCAAAGATAGTTGCCGTCGGCGTCCTTCAGCTTTCGGATCGCGGCCTGCGTGCGCCTGTTCATGACCCAGTTCGCATTCTGGCGGTAGCCGCTCTTCAGCGCATAGATCGTGTCGATCAAAACATCGGAGGCATCGTCGGCCGGCAGCGCGCCATCGACACCGGTCGCCACGTGGCCAAGGCTGCCCCACTGCCAGTTCGCCTCCGCGACGCTGCCATAGTCGAGGAAGCCGCGCGGCTTGCTGACGCCGTCACCGGTCACGAAGGCAGCGCCCTCCTGCTCGGCAAACGCCGTCTCCACCTCTGCCGTGATCCAGGCGTCGAGATCGACGACCGAATCCTCCAGCAAAGCCGCCGTCGCCGCCGGCATCGCGTAGAGCTCCATCGTCGGGAACTGCAGTTCCTGCAACGCCGCGGTATCCGTCTGCGGACGCGCCGCCGTCTCTCCGACCCAGCCTACGGCCGGCCCGTTGACCGCGAAAGGCTTTTTCAACACCGCGCCGGAAACCTGCCGAACGGTCGCGATGGAGCGGATCGGAGACAGATCGCGCAGCCGCACACCGATGGCCGCTTCGATCTCGTCGGGGACAAGGTAGCCGCCGTCCTGGCCCGAACCGTAGTTCATGGCTTTGAGTTCCAGCGAGCGCAGATTGCGATCCTCACCGCCGCGCACATAGGCTTCGAAAGCGTGCTTGTGTTCGAGGCAAACGCCCGTGACGCCAGCGCCACCCAGATGAGGCCGCGCCTTTTTCAGCGTCAGTTCGTCCAGTGCGCGCTTCTGCTGATCGAGTGCATTCGACAGGCGTTCGACCTTGTCGGTCGACAACACGTCCGCGCTCATGCGCTTTTCGATCTGCGCCAGGCGACCGTCATTGGCTTCGCGAAACGCGCCGAACGTCGTCATGAACTCGTCGAAGGCATCCGCGACATCCGCGCCGACTGCCTTGGTCTCGATGGAATGGTTCATCGAAGAATGGTCCTTTCGTTGATCTGATGTGCGGCCCTGCGGATCGCCTCCGCCAGCGCCGCTGTTCCTTCCGGCGCGGCGTCCCGCTCGCGTCGCAAACTGGCAAAGCCGTGGGCCACCACATGCCTCGCCTCCTTTCGCGTGAGCTGCGCGTCCCGCGTCAGCCAGCGCTCGAATTGCCGGGTAGTGGGCAGTCCGTTGCCTTTCAGCGAAATCCGCGCGCCCTCCTGCATGGGAAAGGTCACGACGGAGATTTCCCAAAGATCGGCCTGCCGGATATGGCGGATGCCGGTCTTCGGATCGGTCCGGCCACGCACCACCTTGAAGCCGATAGACAATCCATCGAGCGCGCCGTCGCGGATCAGCGCACGCACTTCGCGCGCCTTTTCCGAGCCCGGCGACAGGCGACCACGAACCTTCAGCCCGTATTCGTCTTCCGCAATCGATGTCCACGCGCCGATCGGCTGCGCCGGATCGTGCTGGAAGAGCATGCGGATACCGCCCGCGCCACGCCGCGCGATCGCGCTGGAAAAAGCGCCGCGCTCGACGATGTCGCGGCTCATATCCACCCGGTCGAACAGGCTCGCATAGCCTTCGAACGTCCCGTCATCCTCGACGCCCTCGATGGCGACATCGACCAGCTTGCGTTCCAACATCACCTTGGCACCCTCACTCATGTCGCGTTTTCTCCTTCGCGCCGGCGTCGGCCCGGTCGAATATCCGCATAACGAGACCGAGCGCCCACCAGGCGCTGAGGCTCGCCGCCGCCGACCCCATCAGCATGATCTCGAATGCGCCGAGCGTGCTGCCGACATCGAGTTCGGATGCGATCTTCAGGCCCGCTGCGCCGCCGAATATCAGGCCGGAAACGACGCCGACCGTGAAGCGCAGCGCCGCCTCGCGCGGTCCGCGCGGCAGCACGTAGGCGACCGAGATCGCCGATCCGGCGACAGCGCCGGCAAACTTGGCGACCCATAGCCAGGTCGCTTCGAAACCCTGTGTCATGTCAGCCTCCTCAGCCAATCGCGCGCGGCCCGTAGCCGACCGCTTCGCGCTTTTCGTCGTCCGTCAGGAACTCCGCATCGCCGACCCGCGCCCACAGCGCCTCGCGCTCGACCGACAGGCCCTCGATCCGGTCGGCGTCGTAGCCAAGCTTAAGCCGCCGCCCGAAGCGCGGGCCGAGCCAGCCGCCGAGGTCCTGCGCGATGCGCTCGACCAGCGGCAGAACGGTCAGGCGATAAAAGGCACGGTTCGCTTCTTGATAGTTCGCATAGGTACTGTCGCCGGGAATGCCGAGGATCATCGGCGGGATGCCGAAAGCGAGCGCGATGTCGCGGCTCGCCGCGTTCTTCGCCTCGATGAAATCCATGTCCTTCGGCGTCAGGCCCATCGCCTTCCAGTCAAGTCCGCCCTCCAGAAGCAGCGGTCGCCCAGCCCGCACCGCGCCGGAATAGCCCTCCTCCAGTTCGTTCTTCAGCCGTTCATACTGCTCGTCCGTCAGGTTGCCGCCGTCTTTCGGCGCATAGACGAGCGCACCGGACGGCCGCGCGGAATTGTCGAGCAGCGCCTTGTTCCAGCGCCCCGTGGAATTGTGGATATCGAGCGCCATCAGCGCCGCCTTGAGCGGCGGAAATCCGTAATGATCGTCGAGCGGATGGAAGAGCGCGAAGTGATGCGCCCCACCGCCCTCGCCTGCACCCAATGCGACACGTCGCACACCGGCACCCTGCCGCTCTTCCAGCGCTACCGGCCAGCCTGACGCATCGGCCGCGACCGTCACCCGGTCGGGGCGCAGGAGATGCAGTTCGCGTGCGCCGCTTTCCGTTTCGACGAACTCCGCATAAGCGTTGCCCGCCATCAAAAGATGACCGTAGAGGCTTTCGAGAAAACTCGGTCCCGACTGGCGCGTATTCGGCCGCGCGACGAGATCGAGCAGCGGATGGTCGGTCAGTTCCTCCCCGTCCTCGTAGAGCAGGAAAGGGATCGCGGAAGCCGCCTGCGCGATCATGCGCACCGATCGGTGAACCACCGGATTGCGCATGAAGCCTTCGCGCGAGAGCGCAGCGTAGTCTCCCCGTGTCCACACCGCGTCGCCATTCAGATGCAGCGCGATGAGACCCGGCGAACTGCCCGCCGAGCGCGTTTCCAGGCGCGCGCCATCGTTCCCGGAGCGTGCCGCCCAAGGCCAGTTCCATCCCATATGCATGTCCTTCAGGTGAGTTTGCGGATACGCGGCTCGCGGCCGCGTCCAAGAAGAAGTTCGTTCAGCGCCCAGACGAGCGCATCGAGCCGGTCCGGCGAGCGCCCGTTCGACAGACCCTCAGGCCCGAAATCGCACATCTCGTCCTCCAGTTCGGGAAAGCGCCGCGCATGTACCACTTTTCCCTGATGGTAGAGGGCCGCGACCGGCTCGGCGCGCAGCCACTTTCCGCGCGAGGCCCGAACCGGTTTCACCGGCAAGCTTGCGTCGATCGCGGCGAGCACAGCGCCGACCATGTCGCCGCCCTGGTTGACCTCGGCGACCACGCAATCGGCTTCATGCCGATGGAAGGTTTCGACAATACGCGCGGCCCAGCCTTGCGGTTTCAGCCCCTGCACCGTCGCGTCTTCGAGCACCACCGCCCGCCCGTCTCCCGCAAGCCCGGCGACCACGATCCCGCAGGCGTCAGCCGATTTTCCCGAGCTTGCCGGTGGATCGACCGCCACGACGATCCGCATCAATTCCAGCCGCGTATCCGGCTTTGCCGTCTCGATCTGCGCACGCGACCACAAGGCGCCGTCGCGATCCTCGATCAGTTCACCGTCGAGTTCCTGACGTTCGAGCCGCGTGCCCGCATAACGCTTGCGGATCGCATCGATGAACCCCGCCGCCAGATTGGCGCGGTTATCGCTCGTCTTCAGCCGCGTCACCGTCACATCCGGGTCGGCGATCAGCGCCTTGACCAGTGGCAGCGGGCGCGGCGTCGTGGTGATGATCTGAGCTGGCCGCTCACCCAGCCGCAATCCGAATTGCAGCATGTCGAAACAGGCCTGCGGGTGACGCCACTTGGCAAGTTCATCGCACCATGCGGCGTGAAACTGCGGCCCGCGCAGGCTTTCGGGATCTTCCGATGAAAACGCGTAAGCGACTGCACCCGAATCCCACACGAGCCGACGCCGCCCCGCTTCGAAACGCGGCCGGTTCTGCCGCGCCTGCGCCATCAGGCCGGACGGCCCCTCGATCATCACCTCGCGCACATCGCCGAGCGTCTCGCCGATCAGCGCGATGCGCATGTCCCGGTTTTCCTGTCCGAAGGGCGGCAGGCCACGCACCACGGCGTTCACCCATTCAGTGCCGAGCCGCGTCTTTCCCGCACCGCGCCCGCCCAGCACCAGCCAGGTCGGCTTCGGCGTGGATACCGGGTACTGCGCGGGATGCGCCGTCGCATACCATTCGTCCCGCGTCAGCGCCTCGCTATGGGCACCCAGATTCTTCGTTGCCCAGTCGTGCTCCGTGATATCGGGCGATTTCGTGAATTCTGTCGTCGATCCGCTTGAGAGCGGCGGCAAGTTCGGCATCGTCTTTTATCTGTTTATCCTTTGCGTCCTCGTCGGAACGCATGGTTTCGCCGATTTTTTCGAGCGCCTTCACCATCGCCATGATGGTGTCGACGCGCGGCTTGTCGAATGTCAGCCCCTCCCCATCATCGCCGCCGAGCGTCAGCCGCTCGATCTCTTCGATGAGCCGGTCATATTGCGCCTCAACGCGCTTGCGCCGCGAGGGCCGATCGCTCTTGGTCGCCGCACGCCAGCCTTCCGCAATTGCCCGTGCCTCCACGAAACGTGCCGAGCGTCCGGCGATCGTCGCAAGCCTTTCCAGCGTCGCCTCTCCGCCTTCGTGGATATGACGCATCGCTGCGTAAACGCCGTCAGCGCCGCTCATTAATCCCTCGTATGAATTGTCGTGAGATGATGCGCGGCAGATCGATCCGTCCGCCGCAGCCGCAATTTTGCGACCATGCATGAACACTACATCGGGACCGTCACGGTGTCAAGAATAAATTCCTATTTTTTAGCGATTGATTTGAAGCGGGATGAGTGTTGCCCGAACGCGACGCACGCATCGCGTTCCATTCACGATGGCGTGGCAAGTGCCCTAGCCTCCCTTGTGAGAAAGGCGGATTTGAACGACACTCGGCCTTCGAAGGGGTATGTCGCGCTCATCTCCTGGTTGCAGGATCTAAGAGCGCGGTTTGGCGTGGGCGTAGTGGGTCGATGAAAAATCCGTTTGAGGGACGCGACAGGAAGAGAGGACGGCCCGGCCGTCTCCTCGCGTTCGACGCATGGATCGATTCGTCGCTTTACGAAGCAGGCTTTCGTGCCCGCGAGCGCTGGGAAAACGTCACGATCTTCTTCCGCCGCTTCAAGGTCACCGGCTGGCGACGCGGTATAGTCGAGTTGTCGAGCGAAGCGTTTACCCTCGGCACGGTAGGCTCCATCGTCATCTTGGCGCTCGCCATGCCTGCCTTCGAGGAAACGGCGCGCGACTGGCGAAGCCAGGGCGAATATGCCGTCACCTTCCTCGACCGCTACGGCACGGAGATCGGCCAGCGCGGCATCATCCAGCGCGACTCCGTCCCGGTCGACGAAATGCCGGACCATCTCATCAAGGCCGTTCTGGCGACCGAGGACCGTCGCTTTTTCGAGCATTTCGGCATCGATGTCATCGGCCTTGGCCGCGCGATGTCGCAAAACGTGCGCGCCAATTCGGTCGTGCAGGGCGGCTCCACGCTCACCCAGCAGCTCGCCAAGAACCTGTTCCTGACAAACGAGCGCTCCATGGAGCGCAAGATCAAGGAAGCCTTCCTGGCGCTTTGGCTCGAGGCCAACCTTTCGAAGAAGGAGATCCTCCAGCTTTATCTCGACCGCGGCTATATGGGCGGCGGCACGTTCGGTGTCGCGGCGGCGGCAGATTTCTATTTCGACAAGCCGTTGAAAGACGTGACGCTTGCTGAAGCCGCCATGCTGGCTGGCCTGTTCAAGGCGCCCGGAAATTACGCCCCGCACATCAACCTTCCCGCCGCGCGCGGCCGCGCCAATGTCGTTTTGAACAATATGGTCGACAGCGGCATGATGTCCGAGGGCGAGGTCCTTTCCGCCCGTCTGCGCCCGGCGACGCCGGTTGATCGCGGCAGCCAGGATAGCCCCGACTATTTCCTCGACTGGGCGTTCGAGGAGGTCAAGAAGGTCGTGCCGCGCGGTGGCCCTCATGCGCTCGTCGCACGCACGACGATCGATCTCGGCATGCAGCGCGCGGCCGAGGAATCGCTGGAATTCCATCTTCGCCAGCACGGATCGGAATATCGCGTCACCGAAGGCGCAATCGTCCTGATCGAGAACAACGGCGCGGTTCGCGCCATGGTTGGCGGACGCGATTATGGCCGTAGCCAGTTCAACCGTGCCACCCGCGCGCTGCGCCAGACCGGCTCATCCTTCAAGACCTACGTCTATGCTGCGGCGATGGAAGCTGGTTTCACGCCGCAATCGGTCATTTCAGACGGTCCGATCAACTGGAACGGCTGGTCGCCGCAAAATTATGCGCGCCGCTTTTCCGGGCGCATGACGCTCACCGAAGCGCTCGTGCGTTCCATCAACACCGTTCCGGTTCGCCTTGCGCGCGAGCATATCGGTACCGAGCCGATCCGCGACATCGCACACGCGATGGGCGTCGAATCCGAGGTCAGCACGCACAAGACCATGGTGCTCGGCACGTCCAGTATCACGGTCATGGATCAGGCGACCGCCTATAACACGCTCGCCGATGGCGGCTATGCGGGCACACGCCACGGCGTCAGCCAGCTTCTGACGCATGCCGGCGACATTGTTTACGATTTCGGCCGCGATGCGCCGGCCCCGCATCGCGCGATTTCTGCTGAGGCGCTCGGCTCGCTCAATTCCATCCTCGTCCAGATTCCCGAATGGGGAACCGCGCGCCGTGCAGCGCTGCAAGGGATCAGGTCGGCCGGCAAGACCGGCACAACCCAAGGATATCGCGATGCCTGGTATGTCGGCTTCACCGGCAACTACACGGCCGCCGTCTGGATGGGCAATGACGACTTTTCCCAGACCAACAATATGACGGGCGGCTCTCTGCCCGCGATGGTCTGGCAGCGCCTGATGACCTACGCGCATCAAAACGTCGAACTGAAGCCTATTCCCGGCATCGACAATCCGTTCGTCGACCAGAGCCAGATCGCGGCTGCGCCAAGTGACGGCACCGAGGGGCAGCAGGACGAGCAGGAAGAGCGACCCGCCCTCCTCTCCAACCGGACGACCCGCGTTCTCGTCGACATGTCGGACGCCTTCCGTCAGGCACCGGTCGTGCGTCTGCCCGGCCGTCCGGAAACGCTTTCGTCGCTTTGAACCCTCGCATGATTTTTGGTGGCGCGTGGTGTAAAGGCGGGCGGTCCGCGCTCTTTGCCCTTCGATTCGGCGCATCATCGAAAACCCGGCCGCAATGCTGAAATCGCTCACCCTCATCGTGTTCACGCTCGTCATCGCCATAGGCGGTGGTGCGGGCAGCGTCTGGTGGATGATGGAAGACGTGCAGGATTTCGGTGCCATGACGGTCGATGGATGGACCGTCAACCCGACCGAGGGCACGCCGGATGCCGATCCTTATGCCAAGGCGAGGTTCGCGCGTGAGGGAAAGCTGGCGCTCGGCTCGTCGGAAGGCGCGCAACTGGTCGCGACCCGCGATTCCACAGGCGAAGTCCTTCGCGGCGGCTGCGACTATGTCGTGACCGGGGGCGTGCCCGTATCGCGTTTCTGGACCCTGCACGCAGTCGGACCGGACAGGCAGCCACAACCATACGCCATCCATTCGCAGGCTCTTCTTCGCGATGCGGACGGAGCGTTCACGATCACGGTTTCGCGCCACCCCTCACCTGGAAACTGGCTGCGCATCGAAACGGATACGCCCTATCGCCTGATCCTCGCCGTCTACGACACGGCCATGATCGGCACCGCCGATTTCGCCGACGTCTCGTTGCCCGGCATCCGAAGGGAGCGCTGCGATGGGTAGCTTCCTGCGCGCGCTGCTCGTAGGCATCGTCGGTGCGGGCATCGTCCATGGGGCGATCCTCCTTCTCATTCCGCATGTGACGGAGGCGGATGTCTGGACCCGACTGGAAGCGCGGGCCGATTTTTACGAAGCGGTTCGGATCGATCCGGCGTCCGGCGTCAACATGTTGCATCTGCCCGACCCGCTATTCGAAGCCGCCGCATGTCGCATCGATCTGTCGGAAGGGATTGTCCATCTTCATGCGGAAGGCACGGTGCCCTACTGGTCGATGTCGATTTATGATCGTTCGGGACAGAATATCTTTTCGATCAATGATCGCACATCGAGCGATAACCGGCTCGATTTCCTCGTTGCGACATCCGCCCAGCTCACCGAATTGCGCAACACGCCGGCGGATGATCTGGGAACCGCCGTCTTCGTCGAGACAAACATCTCCGAAGGCATCGTTGTCGTCCGCGCCTTCGTACCCGACGCGACATTCGAGCCCGGCGTATCGGCCTATCTCGCCGGCCTTGAATGCGGCCTCAGGTCCTGATCGTCAGGCCTTCTTGCGGCGACGTGCGGCGCGCGCCTTTTGCGATGGCGCGTTTTCAATGAGGATAACCCGGAAAACAGCTATATTACCACGCTTCCGGATGGGTTTCGAAATCCGCTCATAATTGAAGAATTCGCCAACGGCGGACCAAATCAGGACGTTATAGCCGCTCTTTCCCTCGGGCGTACGAAATCCGGGGATGACACCCTCTATGTTTTGCGAAGGAAAGAAAAGTCGAGGATAACGGCGGAAGCAAGGCGACGGTCAGCGCCGGGGGGGATCCTCGGCACGGATGGCAATGGAATAGGGAATGGCGGGGTCGGCCTGCTGTGCTTTGGCGCTGATACGGGCGTCAGTCCTGACCTCCTCTAGCGGCAGCCCGGCGCCGGTCACCCTATGGTCATGCAGGTAATCTGGCAGATAGCCGGATAGAAGGATGCGCCAGTCCATCGGGATGCCCGGCTCGACCACCCGGGCCAGTTGAAAGATGATCGTGGTGCAGTTGGCGGTAATCGTATGATAGAAGGCGGGCTGCGCGGCCAGCTGGTTCGCCTTGTCCAGATAGGTCAGGAACAGCGCCCGGCGTTGCGACGCTGTCAGGTCCAACGGGTACAGGGCGACATCCTCGCGGCGCATGGTGGTCCGCAGCCGAAGGATGTCCGCTTCGTCGGCGGCAATCATCACCAGTTCGAATTTCTTGAAGAAGCCGCCGATCTCGGAAAAGGATTCGTGCCGCTCTCGCCGGATCTCGGCTGAAAAGGTCAGGAAGGCGCCGTCAGAAAAGCCGAAGCTGATCAGCGTATGGGCGATGGCTGGATTGCCCCATGTCGATGTTGCTAGATCGACTGAGGACAACGCGCCGATATCATAGCGGCGCGTTTCCCAGTGCGGGGTAAAATGCTGTTCGCTGCGCCACTCGAAATTGCGGACATTCTCCAGAATGGCGGTCTGCCCCTCGATCCGCGCGGTCACGCCATGGGCGACATCTGGCGCCCAGTCCCGATCGCCCGAGGGCCGGATCGTCAGCCACCATCCCAAAGCCACGGCGACGAGGGGCAGCAGCACCGCCCGGCTCGCGCCGCGTCGCCCGGCGGCCCGAAGCGCCAGAATGGCAAGGGCCGTCACGCCGACGGCAAGGATCCAGAACCAGCGCGCGAATCCATCCAGCTGATACCTCAGGGCCAGCCCCACCAGGGCTGCGGCGATCAGCACGACAAGCGTGAAGGCAGCCCCGGCAAGCCACCGTCGTCCACGCCGGGTCTGCGGGATGGTCCTACTCACCCGCCAAAGCCTCGCCCACGATCGAGAATGGGCTGGAAAGGGTGGCGCCGACCGTGTTGAATACAAAGGCCCCTGTGCGGCGAAGACTAGGGCCAGGGCCGTCTCCTCCTCCCGCCCCCGATTGGCGTAGAAGGAGGCCAGCCTGACGTACCGGTCATGGTTCAGGCCGTCCGAAGCCTCGAGGCTGGAGATGTCGATGATCGCCAAGCGAGCCTCTCGCGCGGCCTGCTGCACGGCCGGGTCGGTGATGTCCAGCGCGCCGACGCGCATGCGGGTGCGGCTCAGCCGGTTGCTGACGCGCAGGGCTTGGTCATCGGGCGAGACCAGCACTGCCATCGGCTGCGTCATCGGGCCGAGGACCTGCATCTGCGCGCGGAACACATCGACGTCGATATCGGGCGCCGCAAGCACGACGGTCAGGCGGTCAAGGATGTCATTTTGCCCCGACAGGCGCAGCTGGCGCAACGCCTCGACCGTCAGCCAGCCGCCCATCGAGTGGGCAAAGACGGTGATCGTGCCGATGCGCTGGTCCCGCGCCAGCGCCGCCAGCAGATCGGCCAGCGCATCGCGCGAATAGGTAACGGATTCCTTGTCGGCCACATAGCCCGCAATGGCAGCCTGAGAAGGCCAGGCGAACAGGATCGGAGTGTTGTCCAGATCGGCATCGACCGTCATTTGGGTCAGCCGGTACAGCGCCTCGGGAAAGTTGTAGTTATAGCCGTGCACGAAGATGAGCACGTCCTTTCTGCTGTCTTGCGATGCGGCGACCTTTTGCAGGAAGCCCTGCCGGGTCAGGATGCTTTGCCCGACCGTGGCAAAGCTGGTCTGCGGGTCGATCTCTTCGTCCGGCCATTCGATCACGCCTGGCTGATGGTTGGGCGGCACCGAGATATCGAAGGACGAGTAGTTCGGCTGGCTGGCACGCCCCGAGGTGAAGACATTAGCGTTCTCAGCCGCCCGCTCACGGGTCGTGGCGGCATAGATGGTGACGGTCTGCGCGCCGGGAACGCGCGCCTCGATCGTTCGCAGAACCTCAGGACCGGGTCTGGCAGCGCACCCGCCAAGGAACAGGGTGATGGCCATAATCAAAAGGCAGGATGCCCTGTTCGCGTGCAAGCACCCTTGAGCGTTGGTCATTCCAGTTCTCCCATTATCCATTGTTCCAGCCGCCGCTGGCTGTCTATCAAACACGTCCCGCAGGCCGTTACCGCTGATCTGCACCCGATTTGCGGGACGCGCATTGCTGCCGGAGTCTGCTAGCGCCACGAAGCCTCTCAGCAGGTGCTGTCATGGGTGACCTGAAGGCAGCCCCATTCGCCGCAAGGCCGCGCATCATCCGCTTGCCCCGACCGGATTAGCACTCCCGCCTTCCTCCATTTTTCTTTCCTTGCTAAACAACACGTAATAGAGGACCGGCGCGGCGATCAGGGTCAGGATAGTTGCGAAGGCCAGACCGCCCATGATGGTCACCGACATCGAGGCAAAGAATGGATCCCACAACAGCGGAGCCATCCCCAGGATTGTGGTGACCGCCGCCAGCACGACCGGGCGCAGCCTTGATGTCGATGCTTCAATGATCGCCTTTCGGAAGGGCATGCCCTCTGCCCGAACCAGATCGATCTCCTCGACCAATACGATGCCGTTCTTCAGCAACATCCCCGACAGTGACAGCAGCCCCAGAAGCGCGGTGAAGGAGAATGGCAGGCCGGTGATGAGAAGACCGATCACCACTCCGTTGACGGCCATGGGCACCAGAAGCCACACGATCAGCGGCTGGCGCAGCTTGCCAAACAAAAGGATCGAGATCAGCACCATGATCAGAAGTGAAGCCGGCAATTGCTGGCCCAGACTGCGTTGCGCGTCGGTGCTGTTTTCATATTCCCCTCCCCATTCGAGGACATAACTATCGGGCATGGTGATTGCCTCGACCGGGGCGCGGATGGTAGAAAAGACATCGGATGCATTGCCCCCTGTGGGGATCCCCGCCTCGACCGTGATCGTCGGAACCCGGTCGCGGCGCTGGATAAGGGTGTCGCGGGGCTCCCATCCAACGCGTTCGATCAGCTGCTCCATGCTGACGTAATCCTCGGCAGCCTCGGAATAGACGATCTGCTGGGCGAGATCGGGATTGGCGCCGCTGCCGCGCAGGCGGATCGGGATCTGCCTGTCGGCTTCCTGATAGATCGCGACGGGCAGGCCCTCGGTCGCCATCAGCGCGGCATCTGACAGATCGGCGCGCGAAATCCCGGCCGTCTGCGCGCGCTGCGTGGCATATTCTGGGATCAGCACGGGCTCGTATTCGCGCCAGTCAGTCCGGATATCAATCAATCCCGCATCCTGCCGGGTCAGCGTGGTGCTGACCAGATCGGCCAGCGCGCGCAGAACCTTTGGATCGGGCCCCGAAATCCGCGCCTGAATGGGCGCGCCGCCGCCGGGACCAAAGGCCAGACGTTCGGTCCGGAACTCGCCCTCAAGCAGCGTTTCGCGACCAAATTCGTTCAGATCCTCCAACAGCCGCGGGATCGTTTCGGTCGTGGCGGTACGGATGATCAGATGGCCATAGCTGGGCAGCGCCTCTTCTGGGGAATAGGTCAGCATGAAGCGCGTCGCCCCCGAGCCTACGAAGGTCGCGACCGACGTCACCTCGTCGCGCTGCAGCAACCATTCCTCGGCCTTGCGCATGTCGTCCGACACGCTGTGGATGTCGCTGCCCTGCGGCAGTTTGTAATGCGCATAAAAGACCGGCGTGCTGCTGTCGGGAAAGAACTGCTGGGGCACCGAGGCAAAGCCGCGAAAGCACAGCACGGTGATGACGATCATCGCCGCCAGAAACAGCCAGCGCGCCCTCAGCGCCCCACCCAGTACCGTGCGATAGGCCCGAAAGACTGGGCCATTGTAATCGCCACCCTCACCGTCGCCCTTGCCGCGCTTGAAGACGTAATGGGCCAGAAGCGGCGTGACGGTGAGCGCCAGTACCCAGGACAGCAGCAGCGAGATCCCCACCACCGCGAACAGCGAGAACATGAACTCGCCCGTCGCATCCGGCGACAGGCCGATGCCGGCAAAGGCCATGATGCCGATCACCGTCGCGCCCAGCAGCGGCAGCTGGACCCGCTTCGCGCCATCCTCGGCGGCGTCGCGGGACGAGCTGCCCGAGGCCATCTTGATCTGCATCGATTCGGCCAAGACAATCGAATTGTCGACCAGCATCCCCATCGCAATGATCAGCGCGCCAAGCGAGATCCGCTCCATTTCTATCCCGCCAAGCGACATGAAGAAGAACGTTCCGATCACGTTCAGAAACAGCGTCGATCCGATGACGACCGCCGACCGCCATCCCATAAAGAGCGCCAGCACCACCACCACCAGCGCCACCGACATCGCCAAATTGACCAGAAATGCGGACGAGGATTCGTCCACGACCAGATGTTGCTGATAAATGGGGTGGAGCTGCACGCCATGGGGCAGCTCCCGCAACAGTTCGGCTATCTTGGCATCGACGCGCATGCCGATATCGACGATGTTCTGCGACGACACACCCGCTATGCCAAGCGTGAACGCCTCTTGCCCGTCAAAGCGGATGATTTCGCGCGGGGTGGGAACGCGACCGCGTTCGACCGTGGCGATGTCGGTCATCTGAAATACCGAGGTTCCCACGTTCACGGTCAGCTCGCGCAGCGCATCGACGCTGTTGGTGCCGCGCGGCACGTCGATCCCGAAGCGGTTGCCGTCCGCCGCCAAAGACCCCGAGGGTGACACGGCTGCCGCCGCGCTGATCTGGTCGATCAAAGCGCCGGGCGGGACACCCAGATTGGATGCGATGGCCATGTCTGGCATGACATAGACCGCCTCTTCCGGCAAACCGGCGATGGCCACATTCGACACGCCCTCGACCGTTAGGATCTCGCGCCGCAGATAGGTCGAGATCTCGTGGATCTCGGCATCCGAAAACCCGGGCGCGGTCACCGCCATGAAGATCCCGAACACATCGCCGAAATCGTCGTTTACGACCGGCAGGTTCGCGCCTTCGGGCAATTGGGCACCGGCATCGGCCACGCGGTTGCGCAGCTCGTCCCAGACCTGCGGCAGCTCGGCCCCACTGACCGTAGACAGGATTTCGACATCGATGCGCGATGAGCCGGGCTTGTTCGACGAGGTCACCGTGTCCAGCGAGGCCATCTGCTGGATCGCGGATTCTAGGGGCTCGCTGACCTCGCGGGCGACCTGTTCCGCCGAGGCCCCGGGATAGGAGGTGATCACCACCGCCTGCTTGATGGTAAAGCTCGGGTCCTCCAGCCGGCCTACGGTCGCATACCCCCACAGGCCGCCCAGAAGGCAGCCGAGAATCAAAAGCCAAGTCAGAAGCGGCGCGTCGATCGCCTTACGTGCTAGGTTCATTGCGACGCCTCGGGCGTAGGACCATTGTCGTTGGACAGACCAGTAAAGCGGCCTACCCGCGTCCCGTCAGCCAGCATCGCCGCGCCCGAGGCGACGATGGTCACGCCCGGCTCGGGACCGTCCAGCATGTAAAACCTGGTGCCCCCGGCGGGTTCGATCGTGACGCTGCGACTGGCCAGCGTGCCGCGATCGGGGTCGGCGTCATCGGGGCGATAAACCAGCACCTGAGGGCGGCCATCGGGCGCATAGCGCAGCGCACTGGCCGGCAGCGTCACGACGCTGTCCGAGCCCGGGCGCTGGACGGTGACCTGAACCGTGGCCGAGGCCCCCGGCAACAGATTTTCGGGCTGATCCTCGCCGAACGCGAAGGCTACGCGATAGGTCTGGCCCGCTTCGGCAGCCTCGGCGGTCAGCTCGCGGTATTCCAATGGATAAAGAGGGCCGTCGACGACCATCTGCGCGCTGGCCTGAAACTCCAGCTGGCCGCCGAACTGGCGGAACAGGATTTCCGGCACCTGAATGTGAACCTGGATTTCGCTCATGTCATGTGCTCGAACGACGGGTTCGCCCGCCGCAACTGTCGCATATTGATCCGCCAGTCGCTGCGAGATGAGCGCGTCGAAGGGAGCTTGCATCGTGGCATAGTTCAGGCTGTCCAATGCATCCTCATAGGCCACCTGTGCCACGTCACGTGTGCTCTGGGCATTCTCGATTTCAGCTAGGGCTACGACGCCCGCCCCCAATTTACTGAGACGTGCCAACTGCCGTTCGGCCTGATTAAGCTGTACCTGCGCCTCATTCACGGCGCGTTCGAAGGGACCGCGATCAAGTCGTCCCAGAAGAGTGCCCGCTTCGACAAACTGGCCTTGTCGGATAGGCAGTTCCTCAATCTGGCCGCCCGCCCGAAAGGACAGATCAACGGTCGATCTGGCCGCGATTCGCCCGAAAAACCGCCGCTCGACGAAGTCGGCGGCCTCTTCCAGGACCATCAATTTGGCCGGGCGCAGGCTTTCGCCCGGATCGCCCACCTGTGCGAATGCTGGAGACAAAGACGCCAGAAGCGTCAGGGAAATGACCGCAGAGATATTGAATTTCATAAAAGTAGCCTTCGTGCATGGATCGTCGCCAGATGGCATGGCCGGTTTTGAACGGAAAATGTCACAGGAGCCTGCCCAGCTATGTGCCTAGTCAAGCGCAGCGTCTGGTGTTCGGAAAAAGTCGAAGCAGCGGGACGCAGTCGCGATATGTGGACCCAATCAAGGTGCTGCCAGGAAGACTCAACCTTTCCAATGCTCAGAGTTTCAGCTGTTTTTCCGGGGGCAACGCGACTCCTGCACAGATGAAGAGCCCTTGACCTGCATTCCCCAAGTGGCGTGTCGTTTGAGGTGAAGATCGCCTGTATCCGAGCGCTAGACAAGGATTTTCTGCCGCAAGCGGCACCTGCGGTCGCGCAGACTGCTGGATCTGGACGGATCAGACCGCGAAGCCGCTGTTTCCTTGCCCAGGGGCGGCGTTTTTCAGCGCAGCGGACAGATCTGTCCAGCCGCTTTCGTTCAGTTTGAGCGTGGATCGCGATCATGCGCATAGCGGTGGCGCTCGCAATCGGCGGATAGCGGCGAGGATGGCGCGTACCATCGTGCCGGTGACAGCGACCTCGGCCAGCTGGAAGGTGATGGTGCGGGCGTGACGGACCACACGTGCCCCGATCTTGATCAGCTTCAGTTGCAGGCTGGTCAACGACCAGTCGGCCATGGCCTCGGGCAGCTCGATGCAGCGCAAGAAGGTGGCCAGGTTGTACGCCAGGGCGTGCAGTTGCAGCCGCACCTCATTGTCGCGGAACTTCCGGCACGACAGCCGCGTCCAGCGAAAGGCGTATTTGCCCTCTTTGATGTGCTGCTCGGCGGTGCCGCGCTGGTTGTAGAACCGCACCACCCAGTCCGGCTCCATCGGCAGGTTGGTGACGATGAAGCCGACACGCGGGAACAGTTCGCCCGGATGCCATTCGATCTTGGCGATCACCCGGCGTTCCTTGTCCCAGGACGCCGCCTGATACTCGAATTCCTCGAAGAACCGCTTGACCTTGGTCAGTGACGGCCGCCCGACAGGGCGCGTTAGCCGATGCGCGATCTTGTCCTTGAGGACCGCGTTTGCGGGCAGCCGGATGGCGTAGAAGAACCGCGCTTCTTCCAATCGCTCATAGATCGCCGGGATCGCGTAGGCAGCATCGGCCCGGAAGAACCTGCCACCAAGGTCGCGCTCCGCGTAGCGCGCAATGACGGGGTCGAGAACATCACGCCAGCCATCGGCGCTGTGGACGTTGCCATGGCGCAGGGCGCAGCGTTCCAGCATCCCGAACTGGTTGAACAGAAAGTTGGGGTGATAGCAGCTACAGTCGAAATGGCCATTCCAGGCAGACCCTTCCTGGTCGCCATGGGTCGGGCTGACCGAGCTGTCCATGTCCAGAACGATGTACTTCAGCCCGTTACGGTCATGGAACCGGTCGATCCATTGCCCGTTCAGGTCGGCCAGCGCGGCACGGTTCCCGGCCAGAGCCAGCGTCTCGGTCTCGAACCGTCCCATCTGCGATGCCGAGGCCGCTTGTGCATCGACCGCTCTGCCGCCGACAACTTGGCGCATGACCGGATCGCAGGCGAGACGGTTGGCGTCGTTGACATCCTCGTATCCGGCCAGCCGCCCAAAGACTGATTGCCGGAACAGGCCGTCGAGCCGATGGACCGTGTTCTTGCCAGAGCGAGTATCGCGCAGCGCCGCTGACGCCAAATCGGACAACCCGAGCGCGTCATCAAGCTCGCGCATCACCAGAAGGCCGCCGTCGGAACTGAGCTGCGTGCCGCGAAATTCCAGCCGCACGCGAGGGTCGAAATCCACCCGATCTGCCCGTTGCAAGCCCGCACCCTCTGGGTGATCCATGAAACGCGCCCCTCGCAGCCTTCAACACCATGTTTTATATAGGAAATATAATGGTCAGGACAGCGAAATCAGCGCCTTACTTGGGAAATGTGGGTTCAAGTCGCTCGTAACGGACACCGGGAAACAGGATGATCTTTGCGCCGAGACCCTTGTCCTGCAAAGAGCGCTGCCTGGGTATGGTCGGAAATTTAATGATGGTCGTCATGGTCGTTGCTCGCAAATCTAGGGAGCATCGAACCGGCCATTTTTACGCAAGATGGCCCGATGCTCGAATCTATCGGGGAGCCTACGCAACGCCTCCAAATCCCGTATGCGGCCGGCACGGTTAATAAGTGCATAACGCATTTGCGCTAAGTTGAACGAAGGGCGACATGTTCTTGTCTGCCCGTCAGTTTCGAGTATCCGCAGATCGGGCGTACCAAGTGTCCAGCGTCGAGTTCAGGCAGTTTGCTTCCAGTTCGGAAAACACGAAGTCGGACAGGCTTCTTCGTGCGGCCGTTTCGGCCTTCTGTTCGATCCCCCGCCCATCGCGTCAGGAAATAGCTCAGATCGAGGATCTCGCCGATCCGCTCCTTGCCTGCGCATCGCGCACGACCTTGCGCTTCGTATGCGCCGCTCTTTCCGAATGCATCTACCCGCCCGCCACTTTGGTCCGTCGGCTTTGCGACGAACCCGTCGATATCTGCGCCCCGCTTCTGGTGCGCTCTAATGCGCTTCGCGACATCGACCTTTTGTCGCTCATCGGTCGTCATGGGCTTGGCCATGCGCTTGCGATCGAACGCCGGCCCAACCTCGACCCACGCATCGCGCGCCTGATCGCAACCTTGAAGCCAAGCGCAAAGGCCCAGACGGAACCGTCACAACCCGCCATGCTCGATCGCCTGCGTGCGATGATGGCCGACACGCCGCAACGGGAAAAGATAGCGCGCTGGCAGGAAGCGCCCTCGGCCTATCTCAAGCTGCGTGCCGCAGCCCTCACCGGCAACCCGTCGATCCTGCGCCGCACGCTTGCCGCCCTTGCAGGCATCGACGAACATGAGGCCGCCGGGCTGATGGCCGATCCGGATCGCACAGCACTGAGCCGCATATTCAAGCAATTCGGCCTTTCGGTGGAGGAAGCCTATCTGGTGGTCTCGGCATCGCAACCATACCGGTTCAGCACGGCCGCCTCGATCCGCGCCTTCATCGATAATTACGACGTTACCGGACAGGCATCGACGCCAATCACGATGGCGCGCAGCGCCGGCTGATCACAGCAATTCTTCGACCAGATCGGCATCGGCCTCGATCTCCACGATCCAAAGATCTGGGTCGAAGCGCCTTTCCTTTTCCAGTCGAGCATCGATTGCCTCGTCGTCGGCATCGGTCAGGACAGCGGAAAACATCCGCTCGTCCGGCCGCGCGTCGGAATAGTCCGATTGCGCGCTCGGTGCATAAAGCGTGGCAAGGCCGAAGCGCGAGCGAACGATGACGAAAGCCGCGCCGGCCTCGCTTGCCCCACGCTTGATAACGGCACCATAGCCGCCGGCGGCGAAGACCCGCCTCAAGGCGGCGGAAACCCAAAAATCGGTCGTAACACGCATGGGAAAGACCTTAGCTCGTGAGGCCTATTTCCCTCATCTTCTCATAGGTCGCTTCGTCGGGCATGCCCGTTTCGGGCAGTCCGAACAGACTTTGAAACTCCAGTATCGCAGTTTCGGTGCGCGGGCCGACCTGCCCGTCTAGATCGATGCCCTGATTACCGAAGGCGCGCAATCCGGCCTGTATGCGCATGACACGCTGTTCGCCGGACGCGGCCGCGGACGCCGTGCGGATTTGATCCGTCTCGCCGCGCGCAGCATCGGTATTCGCGGTCGGCCCACCGGTAGCCGGCCCGGTTCCCAAATGCCGTAGAAGCTCGGAATCGATGCCGCCTTCCTCGGGCAGGCCGAGGCTGCGCCGATGGGCTGCCACGGCGGCATTCGTCTGCGGGCCGGTCAGCCCGTCGATTGACCCTTTGTAGAGATCGAGTTCGGCGAGAATCCGCTGTACTTCGGCAACGACTGCCGCACGCGCATCGGGCGCGGCCTCCTCGAACCGGGGATCGCTTCTAATCTCGCCTGCCTCGGGCCGTGGGGCCACAGGCGGCTGAACCGCTTCGGCCGGAAGGTCGAGCTTGGGAGCAGCAGGCGCATCCGGCGCAATTTCCAGTCGCGTCACATCGATTGGCTCGGCGGTCCCGCGCGGTTGCAGATGACGCGTTTGAAAAAACGCGCTCGCATGCGGATGCGGCTGATACCAGATCGCGTTGGCCGCGACGAAGGCGAATGTGATTGCGAAGGCGGTAACGCCTCCCACCGCCACGGGATTGGCGGCGATCGTCTGGCCGGTGACCGCCAATCCCGTGGCGAGCAGGCCGGGACGCTGCTTGCGCTTACGCGATTTTGCGGTACGTGCCATGTGTCTTCAGTCCATTTCCAGCAATCGTGGTGGTCAGTTTCGTCACGTCCCCGCTGTCGCGTGCCAGCGGCAGCTGGACGGTCACGGTCGTGCCTTGCCCCGGCGCGCTTTCGATCGAAAGATCACCGTCGTGAAGCGCGACGAGGCCCTTGACGAGCGACAGGCCGAGGCCCGTCCCCTCGAACTTGCGCGTATAGTCGTTGTGGACCTGCGCGAACGGCTTGCAGAGCCCATCCAGATCAGCCGCCGCGATTCCGATGCCCGTATCGGCGACAACGAGCGACATCCGCTCGCCCATGCGCGATGCCGAAACGGAGACACTGCCGCCCTGAGGCGTGAACTTGATGGCGTTCGAAACGAGGTTCAACAGAATCTGATGCACCGCGCGCTGATCGGCATTCAGTTCTCCGACATTATCGCCTGCGGTGTTGGCCAGCGTCACGCCCCGTTCCGCCGCCTGCCCATCCAGCAATGCCAGCGCACGGTCGATCGCGTCTGTCATTTCGAACGGCTCGGGATGGATCGCATAAGCGCCTGCCTCGATCTTGGAGACATCGAGGATCGAGTTCACGATCGAAAGAAGGTGGCTCCCGGCCTCGCGAATGAGCGTCACATGTTCGGCCTGCTTGGCCGGCAGCGGACCCGACACCTCCTGATGGAGCAGCATCTCGGAAAAGCCGATGATGGCGTTGAGCGGCGTGCGCAATTCGTGGCTGACGGCCGCCAGGAAACGACTCTTGGCCGCGTCGAGCGCCGCCGCTTCATCCATGGCGTCGTCGAGAGCGACCTGCAATTCGCCGACATCGCTTGCGTCGCGCAGGATCACCGTCCAGTCAGTCGCATCGCGCAGCAGTTCGAGGCTGACGTGAAGATAGGCGACGTCCCCCGGCACGTCGCCGGGTATGCGAAGCGTGACCAGCAGGCTTTGCGCCGTGTCGCCATCATTTGCCAGTGCGCACAGGAGCTTGACCCGGTCGCTGACGCGCACCCGGCCGAACAGGCCCGCGCCCGTGAGAATATCCGGATCGAGCCGCAGGATGGACCGCGCCTGATGCGATGCCGACAGCACCTCGCCTTCGTTGGTCATGCGCAGGACAACTGCATTCATGCGTGCGGCCAAGTCCGGCTCACTCTCGGTCCGTGACGCTTTGCCGGGACCTGCGACCCAGCTCGCCAGCCCCGCAATCGCGAGCGCGAGAAGCAGCAGAACCGCCACCTGCGCCCCTCCCAGAACCGTCATCGTGCCGATGGCAAAAGCGTGGAGGCTGCCCACCCACGCCGCGAGCCGGAAATGTGTGCCGCTCGCGACAAGAAGGACGTTGGCAAGGCATACGGCAAAAATCGCCGCGATCGCGGCAGCGGCCATGTTTGCACCCCATGCCGCAAATGCGGCGGGTGCAGCGATGGCGGCAAGAAAAAATGGCGCGGCTAGCTGTGTGGCAAGCAGTCTGGCATGCCGTTCGCGCGCGACGGCGTCCGTTACCCCTCCGGCGACCAGCCGGTCGCAAGAGCCGAGTATTCGACCCATCCATTCGAAGGAACGGCTTTCGCTTGATTTCAACGCAACGCACTCGCACACGGGGCCCGCTTTTCGCGGGTCGACATCATTGGCAGCACAGTCGCATCCAGCGTTTAAGGAAAGGATAAAGCATGCCATTTCCAGGTACCCGGAAGCCATCGCCATCCCTGTCGTTTCGATTGATTGGCGACGTGGTAAACCGACCGTAAGCACGCTTTCTTGCCTGTAAATCCATCACCTCGATTCTCGTAAGTTATTGAAAATTATATATTTAAAATTGCGCTCACGCCCCGACCTCGCAGCCGACGAGCGCCGATCGTTACAATTTGAATCGAAACTGTCGAAAATTGCCCCGGCACCTTCAAGCAGCCTTTTTCGTGCTCATGCTTTGATGGTCTGGAAGCCGGCACCAAACGCTGGCGACGGGGAAAGACTATGATCGGATTTCTGTTCAAGAGCGCGTTCTGGCTCTCCATCGCTCTTCTCTTCATCCCGCTCGCACCATCGGGCGATACGAACGAACCGCAGGTCGGTGCCGTCGACGCCTTCTTTGCCGCGCGCGATGCGATCGGCGACGTGTCCGGTATCTGCGAGCGCAGACCCGATGTCTGCGAAGTCGGGGGCGCGCTGGTCGGCTCCTTGGGAATGCGGGCGCGCGAAGGTGCCCGTATGGCTTATGAAGCGCTCGACGGCCAGTTCGGAAGCGACACGGGCAAGGCAAGCCGGCTTGCCGCCCCTACCCCGACGCCGTCCGCAAATGTCTTCGATGAGACGGTGCTCACCGGCAGCGTCCCGAACGCGCCCGAAACCACCTTTTGAGGTGACGGCGACGGCGTGAAACCCTATATGCCGTCTCATGACAGCGACAATCGACCAGATATTTGACGACTTCGCCTTTCTCGATGCCTGGGACGACCGTTACCGGTACATCATCGAGTTGGGCGGCGATCTGCCTCCCTACCCCGAGGCAGCACGTGACGCCATGCACAAGGTGCCCGGCTGCGTCAGTCAGGTCTGGCTGAACTCCACCATCAGCGAAGATGCCGACCCGGTCATTTCCTATGAGGGCGATTCGGATTCGCATATCGTCAAAGGGCTGGTGGCGATCGTGCTGGCGCTTTATTCAGGCCGGCCCGCATCTGAAATCCTCGGCGTCGATGCGGAAGCATCCATGCGACGCCTCGGCCTCGACGAACACCTGACCCCGCAGCGCGCCAACGGCCTTCGCTCGATGATCAAGCGTATCCGCATGGAGGCCGCCGCGCTTAGTCAGAACGCGCCGGCCACCTGATCTTGCCTGTCAGTTCTTGAGGTTCGGGCGGTAGTCCGCGGTGCCCCAATGCAGAACGCCGTGTCGCCCATTGTCGCGCCAGCGCGGGCGATAATGTCGATCGAGAATGCCGAGCGCCGTTTTCAGCATCAGCTTGGCCGACCGCCTTGGCCATGACCGTTCCGTTTCGACCTGTTCCAGCCCTTTCAGGAAACAGCACACGTCGACCAGCACGCCCGAAAGCTCGGGACCGACCGCCTCGATCGCGGCGTTGACGCGCTGACGGGCGGCAAGCGCGTTGTCGGACAATTCGGCCTTCGTGTTGCCGCCTCCACGACGACCGGCCGACACGGCCGCCTCCCAATTGGCGCTCATGCGCGGCATGATCTGGCCGAAATTGTAGTCTGCGCGCAGCCTTTCTCCGGCCTGCAACTCGGACGCGGACAAAAAGGCGCTGCCGTCCCGGCTCTTGCGCTGGCCCAGCGAAGCCAGCGGGCTTTCGCGAAGATTGATTTCCACGAGTTCATTTGCGCCACCTACTTCGAGCGAGCAGACGTCGCGTTCGCGATGCTGAGCCTGAAAGCGATCTCCGCTCGCACCAGCGCGCGCGACAAAGGCAAGCCCGGCCGGGGTGATGGCGATTTCGCCGCCGCTCATCGTTGCAAGACCGCGCTTCGTGACGTCTGCCAGCGTTTCGTCGGGAATAGCGATCGTTCCACGATCGCCCGCCTGTATCAAACAAGAACCCTTTTTGCCTGCCTGCTCCAAACGCGCGTCGCCGCGAGCGAGAAAACTCAAAAGCCGTATCAAATGCCGATCCGTCATCTCGACCTCACACCGGCTCGCGGCGGATCAGAACTCTTGCGAGCCTGTCGACCTGATCCATTATCCCGTCAAAATCGGAATCCTCGCGCAAATCCTCGATAAGCGCGACCGCATGTTGAACCGTCGTACGGTCCCGAACGAAGCAGCGCGCGACATGCTTCATGGGCACTTGCAACACCGTATGCGCGACGTACATGCCGATCTGGCGCACTCGGGCAACGGGCGCGACCGACCGCGTCAAATTGCGAAGATCCTTGCTCGATACGTTGAAGAAGGCCGAAACGATATCGATCACCGCTTCGCAATCGCTCATCCACCTTTCGTCCGTTTTCTTCGACGCGGGAAATGACGAAGGCTCGTCCGGCCCGTCATCGTCGACGACTTCCCATTTTTTCCTCGCACGCGCCACATCCACCTCCAACATAGGAATAAATACTTTTATCGTGGATCGCGGCGAATGAGAACAAATATCGAACATAAAAATTTACCGCTCACCTCAAGAGACGGAATTTGCTAGGTATTTTCTCTCCACAGGCTTGTAAGGCAGATGAACTTATCCACGTCGACGTCCGACGCGTCACCATCGCGACCCTGAACAACAGGGAAGACCGACGTGAATCTCAGGATGGAAGCTGCCGCCTTTCAGGCGACCAAGGAAATGGATCAGCGCCGCGCGGCGCAGCGGGTCGCGTTGCTATGCAATTGCGGAATCGACCTCGACACCATCGGCCAACCGGACGATGCGAGACGCAAGCTGATCGCCAGGCGCTTGAAACGCCTGCTCGAGCGAGAACGGATACGCGGCGCAACGCAGCACTGGAGCTATGATCTCAACAGGCATATCGCGCTGAAGCAGGCGCTCGATGAATTCGACATCGGAAACAGCCTGCCTCACAAAACAAAACCGGCGCCTTTACGGCGCCGGTCCTGAAAAATGTCGATGGAAAATCAGCGCGCCTTGCGCTTGCGGCCAAGGCCCATCTTCTTGGCAAGCTGCGAGCGTGCCGCCGCATAGTTTGGCGCAACCATCGGATAGTTCGCGTCGAGGCCCCATTTCTCGCGGTACTGTTCGGGCGTCAGACCGTAATGGGTCATCAGGTGCCGCTTCAGGGACTTGAACTTCTTGCCGTCTTCCAGACACACGATGTAATCTTCATGCACCGACTTCTTCGGATTGACAGCCGGCTTCTGCTTGTCAACTGGCGCGGCCTCCGGCGCCGCTCCAACGCGGCCAAGTGCCATATGGACATCGGCGATCAGATTTGGAAGTTCACCCACCGGCACCGGATTGTTACTGACATAGGCTGCGACCACGTCGGCCGTCAGTTCAATCAGCATATCACTGTTTTTCGGGAGGTCATCGGACAGTTGCATTACAGGCCCCAGTTCAAGTTCATAATTCTAACGCCGGGTTTATTCTGTCGGCGTTTACCACGCCGTTAGCAGCGGCAATGTGATTGCGCAACAAATGGATCGAATATTTAGCCAAGTCAATCAATCTAGAGACGTATCTACGGTACTTTTTGAGCTAGGCCACAATTGGGCCTCTTTCAGGCCCTGTAGACGACACGTTTATGCTGCCTCACGAAATGTAATCGGTGGTTGCATTTATGTATTTCTTTTCAAATTTCCGCATTCATTGCTGAAAACTCACGCATCACTTTCGATCGTACGAGCTCTGACGTCGTTTCGATTGCTGGCTTTGACGACGTCTCGCGGATGACAATCGCGCCATCGCTGCCTACATGTGTGTCAACTTTTTCGAGATAATTGTGAGAACGATCATGCCGAAGGTTCAAAAGTCGGATACCGAATGGCGCGAACAGCTTACCCCCGAGCAGTATCAGGTCACCCGCAAGCACGGGACGGAGCGCGCATTCACCGGCCCCTATGTCGATAACAAGGAACCCGGTCTCTATCGCTGCGTGTGCTGCGACAAGCCACTCTTTCGTTCGGAAACCAAATACGATTCGGGTTCGGGCTGGCCAAGCTTCACCGCGCCGGTCAAGCCGGACGCCGTCGAGCAGCATGTCGACCGCTCGTTCATGATGACGCGCACGGAGATTCGCTGTGCCGACTGCGACGCGCATCTGGGGCATGTATTCGATGACGGTCCCGCTCCAACTGGCCTGCGCTACTGCATGAACGGCGTGGCGCTCAATTTCGACCACGATTGATAATCCTTCGCAGGCACGGGTGTCCTTGCGCCCGGGCCGCACCATTCCTGTTTCGCATTTCGAGATTTCATGACCGACGCAAAGCTTTCCCCTTCGCCCGCTCCGACCGCCGAGCAACGCGAACATTCGCACACCCATCACGGCATCACCGTTTCCGATCCGTATCACTGGCTACGCGCTGACAACTGGCAGGAAGTCTTCAAGGACCCGGCAACGCTGGCGTCCGATATCCGCGTCCATCTCGAAGTGGAGAACACCTACCAGGCCGAATTGATGGCCGACACCAAAGACCTGCGCGCCACGCTCTTCGCCGAGATGAAAGGGCGCATCAAGGAAGACGATTCGTCCGTGCCCATGCCGGACGGCCCCTTCGCCTATGGTTCATCCTTTAAAAAGGGCGGTGAACAGCCGCGCTTTTTCCGCACGCCCCGTGCTGGCGGTTTACAGGAGATCGTGCTGGACGGCGACAGGGAAGCGGAAGGCATCGCCTATTTCCGCCTCGGCGGCGTCGATCATTCCAGCGATCATGCGCGACTGATCTGGTCTTTCGACGACAAGGGTTCGGAGTTCTACACGCTCAAGGTCCGTGACATCGCATCAGGCGACGATCTTTCAGACGTCGTCGCCAATACCGGCGGGTCGGGTGACTGGGACGCCGCCAATACAGGCTTTTTCTATACGAGCCTCGACGACAACCATCGCCCCTCGAAGATCTTCCACCATCGTCTTGGCGACGTCCAGTCGGACGACCGCCTGATCTACGAGGAAACCGATCCGGGCTTCTTCATGAATGTCGGCGGCACGCGTTCGGGCGACTGGATCTTCATCGGCATCAACGATCATGAGACCACCGAATATCGCATCCTGCCCGCCAACGATCCGACTGCCGAACCGCGCCTCGTCGCGGCCCGGCAGACCGGCGTCGAATATGAACTGGAGGAAGGCGGCGATGTCTTCTTCATCCTGACCAATTCCGGAGGTGCCAGGGATTTCCGGATCATGACGGCGCCCGTCGCCGATCCGCGTCCTGAAAACTGGAGCGAACTCGTCGCGCACGAACCCGGCCGGCTGATCCTGTCGATCATGGGCTTCAAGGACTATCTCGTGCGTTTGGAGCGCAAGGACGGCCTGCCGCGCATTGTCATTCGCGAGCGCGCTTCCGGCGACGAACACGTGATCGCATTCGACGAGGAAGCCTATTCGCTCGGGCTTGGCGGTTCGCTCGAATACGACACGGATGTCATTCGCTTTTCCTATTCGTCGATGACGACGCCATCGCAGCTTTTCGACTACGACATGAAAACCCGCGAACGCACGCTCCTGAAAACGCAGGAAGTGCCGTCAGGCCACGATCCCGACGACTATGTCACCCGTCGCCTGATGGCGCCCACCGAGGATGGCGAACTGGTGCCCGTCTCGCTGTTTCATCACAAGGACACGAAGCTCGACGGTTCGGCACCCTGCCTTCTTTACGGCTACGGTTCCTACGGCATCACCATTCCGGCGTCTTTCAACACCAATTGCCTGTCGCTCGCCGATCGCGGATTCGTCTACGCCATCGCTCATGTGCGCGGCGGCAAGGACAAGGGCTTTGCCTGGTACGAGCAGGGCCGACGCGAGCACAAAGCGAACACGTTCAACGACTTCGTCGCCGCCGCGCGCCATCTCGTTGCGGAAGGCTACACCGCGCATGACCGCATCATCGCTCAGGGCGGATCGGCTGGCGGCATGCTGATGGGCGCGGTCGCCAACATCGCGTCGGAGGCATTTGCCGGCATCGTCGCAGAAGTGCCGTTCGTCGACGTTCTCAACACGATGCTTGACGCCTCTTTACCGCTCACCCCGCCGGAATGGCCCGAATGGGGTAATCCTCTGGCTTCAGCCGAGGATTACGAGCGCATCGCTTCATGGTCGCCCTACGACAATGTCGTCGCGCAGGACTATCCGCCGATCCTGGCGCTTGCGGGCCTCACCGACCCGCGCGTGACCTATTGGGAACCGGCCAAATGGGTCGCACGCCTGCGCGAATTGAAAACCGACGACCACCCGGTCCTGTTCAAGATCAACATGGATGCAGGCCATGCCGGCGCATCGGGGCGCTTCTCGCGGCTGGAAGAGATCGCCTATGTCTACGCATTTGCGCTGAAGACGGTCAGCAAGGCTTGAAGCGGTTTCCCGGCGGTCACTCGACCGCCGGTACCGCCTTGAGATAGGCCGCGATCGACTGCCGGTCTTCGGCCGGCAGTTGCGCCATGTTGCGCACAACTGCCGCCATTCGCCCGCCTGCTGAATCGAAGTCGGGCGTGAAGCCGCTTTCGAGGTAATAGGCGATGTCGTCTTCGCTCCAACCCGCAATATCGCCGCCCGGCGTGATGTTGGGTCGTCCGCCGAGCCAGCGTTCCGTCTCCAGCCCGCCGGTGATCGCGCGCGGCGTGTGGCATTCGCCGCAATGGCCGAGCGCCTCGACGAGATATTGTCCTGCGCGCACCTGATCGCTCGCATCCGCGATTTCGACCTGCGGATCATCGTTCAGATAAAGCTGTTTCCAGAGCCCGAGACCGCGCCGCAAATTGAAAGGGAACGAGACCTGATGTTCCGGCGCGTCGGATGCGACGGCCGGCAGCGTCTGCATGAAGGCGAACAGGTCCGCGACGTCCTCGTCGCGCATGCGGCTGTAGGACGTATAGGGAAATGCCGGGTAGTAATGCCGCCCGCCGGGCGACACCCCTCGCTTCACGGCGTTGGCGAAATCGCCGACCGTCCAGCCACCGATGCCGTGCTGCGGATCGGTCGAGATGTTCGGCGCGACGAAGGTGCCGAACTCGCTTTCCAGTTCGACGCCGCCTGCAAGTTGGAGCATCGCATCGCCCTGCGCGCCCGGCGCTGCATGGCAAGAGGCGCAACCGCCTGCCCAAAAGATGCGCTCGCCGGCCTCCGCATTTCCTTGCGGCAATGCAGCGATCTCGGCCGCATCGAGGCGAACGGGTTCGGTGAAATACCAGAATGCCGCGCCGCCGATTGCCACCGTCAGCGTTGCGCCGATCGCGATTTTCGACAGCGCGCCCATGAATGGTCAGTCCGCGCGATAGGTCTCGTGGCAGGTCCCGCAGCTTGCGCCGATCGGCTGGAACACGGCCCGGAATACCTGCTCGTCCGCCGGCGCAGCAGCAACTGCCGCCTGCACTGCAGCGCGATATTCGGCATCGAGTTCGACGAAGCCGTCACGGTCGCTCCACACAGCCTCGGTCGCATCGCCGCCTTCGCTGCCTTCGGGGTAGAGCGCCGCGATATCGTGCGCCTCGGCATTGGCGTTGAGTTCTTCGAGCGCAGCCATAACCGTATCGGCATCGAAAGGCGCCCTGCCCTGCGCGATCGGCCCAAGTGTGCGCAGAATCTGCGACCGTTCCTTCATGACCTGCTCACGCTCCTCCATGGGCTGGGCAAAGGCGGCCGGTGCAAACAATGCGATGGCAAGGGTGGCTGGAAGGATCAATTTCATCTGGCTCTCCGGGCTGTCTGGCTGGGATGCGAACATTAGCAATCAATGTTCCGCGCGATACGACGTTCCGACCATATTGCGATAAAGCTTTCGTGACAGCGCAAAAGAAAAGCCCGGCGCGAAGGCCGGGCTTTTCGAAAATCTGGCGTCGCTCAGCGCGTCGCGTCCTCGTACATTTCCAGGACATGGTCCCAGTTGATGAGGTTGTCGACGAAGGCCTCCAGATATTTCGGCCGCGCGTTGCGGTAGTCGATATAATAGGAATGCTCCCACACATCGACGCCGAGGATCGGCTTTGCACCATGGACGAGCGGGTTCTCGCCGTTCGGTGTCTTCTGGATCTCGATCTTGCCGTTCTTGACGGCAAGCCATGCCCAGCCCGAGCCGAACTGTCCGACGCCTGCGTTGACGAAATCCGTGCGGAATTTGTCATAGCCGCCCAGATCGCTGTCGATCGCCTTTTGCAGCGCGCCCGGCAGGCTCTTGCCGCCGCCGCCCTTCTTCATCCATTTCCAGAAATGGATGTGGTTGTAGTGCTGGCCGGCATTATTGAAGAGCGGCTGATTCTTGCCGTAGCTCTGCTTGACGATCTCTTCGAGCGAGAGACCGTCCATGCCGGCTTCCTTGGCGAGTTCATTGCCCTTGTCGACATACGCCTTGTGGTGCTTGTCGTGGTGATATTCCAGCGTCTCCTTGGACATATAGGGCTGGAGCGCCTCATAATCATAAGGCAGTGCGGGCAGTTCGAAAGCCATGTCTGTCTCCCTCTCGAGAAATGAAAATCGATAGTTGCTTACATAGGCGACCGTCCGCGCCCCGCAACCGGGGCGGCCGGACATTTCCGCTCATTTTCAGGCGTGCGCCCAATCCCAATAGAGTTTTCGCGCCTTCGCGGCGACCGGGCCGGGCTGCAGATTGCGGTCTTCGATCTTGGTAATGGGAATGACCTTCGAATGGTTGCCGGTCGAAAAGATTTCGTCGGCTTCCATGAAGTCCTTCACGCTCAGCGTGCGCTCGGAGACCGCATAGCCCGCATCCTTCAAAAGACCCATTGTGCGCGAGCGCGTGATGCCCGGCAGGAACGTGCCGTTCTTGACGGGCGTCAGCACCTCGCCATCCTTGACCATGAAGATGTTGGACGAACCGGTCTCGGCGACGTTGCCGAGCATGTCCAGCACCAGCGCGTTGTCGAAGCCGCGATTTTTGGCTTCGAGGATTGCGCGGCCGTTGTTCGGGTAGAGGCAGCCGGCCTTGGCGTTGGTCGGCATCGTCTCGATCGTCGGGCGGCGAAACGGCGAAACCGTGATGGAGAAGCCTTCCGGCGTCTGCATCGGCGATTCGTAAAGGCAAAGGCAAAAGCGCGTCGATTCCGGATCGGCGGGTACGCCCATATAGCCGCCATGTTCGGCCCAGTACATCGGACGGATATAGACGGCCGTCTTGCCGTCGAACTTCTTCAGGCCTTCCCAGGTCAGATCGACGATCTCGCCGGCTTCCTTGGTCGGCTTCAGCCCGAGCGCGCTTGCCGATGCGTTGACGCGGGCGGCGTGAAGGTCGAGATCGGGCGCAACGCCCTCGAACCAGCGGCCACCGTCGAATACGGAGGAGCCGAGCCACATGATGTGGCTGCGCGGTCCAATCAGCGCGACGTTGCCCTCGTGCCATTCACCATCGACGAAGGTCCAGGTCAAAGACTGAGCGGGTACGGAAAGGGTCATGGGATCGTCCTGTTCTTCTTTTTATCGCGCGCATGCAAGATCGACCGAAGCGCCGGGTCAACCGGCAGATCGGCCAAACCATCGGTCCAGCACGGGTTCTGCTTGACCGGAAATCACCTTTTCGGTCAAGTCCGGGCCAAAGAGGCTCGTTAATGAAATACGCAACTTACGTCTTCGACGCCTACGGTACGCTTTTCGACGTACACGCCGCCGTGCGTCGCCATGCCGGCGAGATCGGCCCGGAAGGTCAAAAGCTTTCGGAAATCTGGCGCGCGAAGCAGCTCGAATATTCGTGGACGCTATCGCTGATGGGAGACTATCGCGATTTTTGGGAACTGACCGAACGCGCGCTCGATGCCGCCTTCGCGCTTGTGCCATCGGCCGACAAGGCGTTGCGACAACCTCTTCTCGACGCCTATTGGAAGCTCGACTGCTACCCGGAAGTGCCGAAGGTGCTGCGCGAACTGAAGTCGAGCGGGGCGCGCCTTGCAATCCTGTCGAACGGTTCGCCCGCAATGCTGGAATCGGCTGTCAGGAACGCCGCGCTCGATACCGTCATCGACGAGATTTTCTCGGTCGATCGCATCCGTCTTTACAAGCCTCACCCGGATGTCTACGACATGGTCACGACGCAGTGGCGGCTTTATCCGGGTGCAGTCTCCTTCCAGTCGTCGAACCGCTGGGACGCGGCCGGGGCGGCGCGATTCGGCTTTCGCACCATCTGGATCAACCGAACGGGCCAGCCGAACGAGTACGCCGACCATCCCGCAAAGCTCGTTCTTCCCTCGCTCGAAGGTCTCATCACAGCTTCTTGACTTCGCGACCAATGTGGCCGCAACGCCACAGAAAGACGGCAAGTCGGCATAAAACAGGCTTCAAACTTCCCGCTTTACGGCATATCGGGTAACTCGGGGACATCACCCGTCCTTGACTGGTCGGAACCAGCCGGACGATCTTGCGTTTGACGCGAAGATCCGCATTGGAGCCCGATTTTTGAAATGATTGAGCCTGTATCCCGCCGCCGGTTTCTCGGCGTGGCAGCCGCCGGCGCTGCTTCGGTCGCGCTTTCGGCCTGCACCAGCGTTCCGCGTCGCGACACCATCGGTGGCTCATCGCCCACGACGACGAGTTTCGCTCCCATGCCGCCGGAACCCGATTACTCCATGGCCTACTATCAGCAGGCCTACGCGACGGTCTTCGACGAAGGCTACCAAATTCCCGCCGTCCCGGTCGAACGCATCAATCCGCGTCTTCTGCGCCGCAGCGTGCCCGACCCGACAGGTGAGGCGCCGGGCACTGTCGTCGTCGATGTCGGCAACCATTACCTCTACGTCGTCGAGGGCGGTGGCCGCGCGATGCGCTATGGCGTCGGTCTCGGTCGTGCCGGCTTTGAATGGTCGGGACGCGGCGAGATCGACTGGAAACAGACATGGCCGCGCTGGTTCCCGCCGAACGAGATGATCGACCGGCAGCCCGAGCTCGAACCCTATCGCGCCGAATACAACGCTTCGACCCGCTCCTGGGACGGCGGCATGCAGCCCGGCCTCGGCAATCCGCTCGGCGCGCGCGCGCTCTACATCTATCAGGACGGCAAGGACACGCTCTATCGCCTGCACGGCTCGCCCGAATGGTGGTCGATCGGCCTGTCGGTCTCGTCCGGCTGCGTGCGTCTCATCAATCAGGACGTGATGGATCTCTACGAGCGCGTGCCTGCCAAGTCGCCGATCCTCGTTACGTCGGGCCTCGCGACCGTCTGATTGAAAAGGCGGCTGGAATTTCTTTAGCGGCCGCCTTTCAAACTTCCCAATATGCCACGCACGAGTGCGCGGCCGACCGACGATCCCACCGATCTGACGACCGACTTCATCGCAGCCTCGGTGACCGTCTGCCGGTTCGAGGCGCGCGGCGCAGGCTGCCGGCGCTGGCGCGGCGCTTCTTCCATACCGTCCGGCAGCGTCCAGCGCGTACGCTTTGCGGCTTCCTTCTGCTCGGATTCGCGGCGGCGCTGGTCTTCTTCCGCGCGCATCTTCGCCTCGGCCTGCTTACCCAGCATTTCATGCGCCGATTCGCGGTCGACCGCCGTGTCGTACTGGCCAGCGACCGGGCTTTGCGCGATGACCGCGCGCCGTTCTTCGGGCGTCAACGGCCCTAGCCGCGACGATGGCGGGCGGATCAGCGTCCGCTGCACCATCGATGGCACACCCTTGTCCTCAAGCGTCGAAACCAGCGCCTCGCCCGTGCCGAGTTGGGTAATCGCAACGGCGCAATCGAAATCTGGGTTCGGCCGGAACGTTTCCGCTGCCGTCTTTACCGCCTTCTGCTCGCGCGGCGTATACGCGCGGAGCGCATGCTGGACGCGATTGCCGAGTTGCGCCAGAACGGTTTCGGGCACGTCGAGCGGATTTTGCGTCACGAAATAGACACCGACGCCCTTTGAACGGATCAGGCGCACCACCTGCTCCACCCGCTCGACCAGCACCTTCGGCGCGTCGGAGAAAAGCAGATGCGCCTCGTCGAAGAAGAAGACGAGACGCGGCTTGTCCGGGTCGCCGATCTCGGGAAGCTCCTCGAAAAGTTCGGACATCAGCCAAAGCAGGAATGTCGCGTAAAGGCGCGGGTTCATCATCAGCCGGTCGGCTGCAAGCACGTTGATCGCGCCGCGTCCGTCGCGCGAGGTGCGCATCAGATCCGCAATCCGCAACGCCGGCTCGCCGAAGAAATGGTCGCCGCCCTGTTGTTCCAGCACCAGAAGCGCACGCTGGATCGCACCGACAGACGCCTTCGTCACATTGCCGTAGCGGCCGGACAGTTCGCTTGCCCGCTCCGACATGTTGGCGAGCATCGACTGGAGATCCTTCATATCGAGAAGAAGCAGACCTTCCTCGTCGGCGAGGCGGAAAGCGATGTTGACGATGCCCTCCTGCGCCTCTGTCAGGTTCAGCAGCCGCGACAGGAGAAGTGGCCCCATCTCCGAAACCGTCGCGCGGATCGGATGCCCCTGCTCGCCGAAGAGATCCCAGAACACCACCGGAAACTCGGTGAACTGATAGTCCTTCAGTTCGACCTGTTCCGCGCGCTTCGTCAGAAAGTCCTTCGGCTCGCCCTTGGCGGCAAGTCCGGCCACGTCGCCTTTGATATCGGCGCAAAAGACCGGAACGCCGGCTTCGGAGAAGCCTTCGGCAAGAATCTGCAACGTCACCGTCTTGCCGGTGCCGGTCGCGCCCGTCACCAGCCCGTGGCGGTTGCCGTATTTGAGAAGCAGTTCCTCGGGCCGCTGATAGCTGTCGTCCGGTTTGCGGCTTGCGCCCAGAAAAATGCTCTCAGCCTGCCACATGATGCCCCCTGCGCTTATCCAAATTTGGTGCGAGATTCGACCGAACCTGTGCCAGCGTCAATAGGCGTGTACGCAACAAGATGATGCAAAAAGTTCGCATGCGGCCAGCGGCGCGTTGCGTGCGCCTGCCAGCCGCCTTAAGTTCTGCCCAAAGGCTGCGGCGAGGCGGCCGGAGGAAGGTTTGAAATGGAAGCAGCAAGTGTCGGCACCAGATCGTTTTCCGCGATAAAGCGGGAAGCCTGGCTGGAACGGCTGGCGGCGGAGCCGGCACGTACGGAACGTCTCCACTACGAGGTCGATGCGTCGGGCCTCCAAGCGCGCGCGGGCGGCGCGGCAGACTGGAAAATCCTGCAGCGCGTCGACGATCCCGATCCGGTGCGCGCGAACGCGCAGGCGCTGACCGATCTGGAAAACGGCGCGGACGGCCTCGCACTGGTCTTCGAAGGCGCGCCCAATTCATTCGGCTACGGGCTGCCGGCCTCGCCCGATGCGTTGCGCACCGTGCTTGCGGGCGTCCCGCTCGACAAGATTCACCTGCGCATCGACGCCCATCCGATGAGCCGCACGTCGGTCGATTGGATGGTCGACATCTTTGCGCGCTGGCCGAATGTCGATCCGGCCAAGCTCAGCCTCGCCTTCGGCGTCGATCCGGGCGCGATCTTCGCCGGGACGGGCCGCCTTCACATGTCGATCGAGGCGTTGCAGGCATCGATGCCGCAATCGCTTGCGCACTTCTTCTCGGTCGGCGCGCCGGCCGTTCTTCTGGAGGCCGACGGACGCGTCGTCCACAATGCCGGCGCGACGGACGCGCAGGAACTCGGCGTCATGCTCGCGGCGGCAGTCAGCCATCTGCGCATGTTCGAGGAAGCCCGCCAGCCGGTCGTCTATGCCGCGCCGCATATGGGCTTCGCACTCGCGGTCGGTCAGGACCCGCTGTCGACCATCGTGAAGATCCGTGCCCTTCGCAAATTGTGGGCGGCGGTCGAGGAGCATTCGTCGCTTCCGCCGAAGCCTGCCACGATCCATGCCGAAACCTCGTTTCGCATGATGAGCCGGCGCGATCCGGAAACGAACCTGACCCGCAACACGCTCGCCGCAGCCGGCGCCATTGGCGGCACGGCCAATTCGGTTTCCATCCTGCCGCACACCGTGCCGGCCGGCCTGCCCGAAAAGGCTGCGCGGCGCATGGCGCTGTCGTGCCAGACGGTGATGAAGCGCGAAGTGCAGTTGCGCCCGATCTCCAATCCGACGCCTTCGCCCGACCTTCAATATCAACTCATTGCATCTTTGTGCGAAACGGCGTGGGAGGAATTCCGCCGCATCGAAAACGAAGGCGGGCTTTTGCGCTCGCTTCTCGATGGGCGACTTCAGGAGCGCGTTCTGGAGGCGCGGCAGGCGCGCATCGAAAGCGTGCGCGGCGGACACAACGTCATCGTCGGTGCGACCGTGTTCGAGCCGCCGGTTCCCGTTTCGCAGGCCACGCTCGACGCGCCGGTCAAGCCGCTGCCCGAAACCGGCACTGTCTTTTGCGAAAAGCTCCTGCCGCGACGGCTGGAACAGGATGTTGTCGGATAAGCGATCGGCTCGCTACCCGGCCGGAACGTAGGTCAATCTGAGCGCGTTCCCGACCTCGTCATGCGCGGTCAAACGCAATAGTGGGCGCGGTCCGGCGAAGAACGGCTTGCCGGACCCAAGCACGACCGGATGCAGGCAAATCCGATATTCATCGATCAGGCCCGCTTTCGTCAGGCCGTGGGCCAATTCCGGCCCGCCGACCTGAATCTCACCATCGAACTCGTCTTTCAGTCGCCGGGCGAACACCTCGACATCACCGTCGACGAGTTCGGCGTTCGGGCCGACCGATTTCAGTGTTCGGGAAACCACCCATTTACGCCGGCCGCGCCAGACCCCGGCGAATTCCCGCAGGTCGGCGGTCCATTCGGGTCGGTCTTCGTCCCAATAGCGCATCACTTCGTAGAGCCGGCGACCGTAAAGGCTGCCGCTCAGCCCGCCAACTTCCTCGATGAAATGGCGAAAAAGGACCGCATCCGGTGCGAATCCGTCGTGATCGACATATCCGTCCAGTGACTGGTTCAGTCCGAAGAAAAGCTTCGCCATATCATCCGCTCATGCCGGTTCATCCAGCATAGCATGAACGCGCGATCTTTACGCGAGTTCGCCGGCAGGACGCACGACACCGACGTCGATCCCGTTCCAGTTCGTCATCACCTGCCGCGAAAGCGCGGCGACTTCTTCGCCGAGTGCATCGTCCGCAAGGCGGCCGATCAGGGCGCCGACCATCGTTTCGGCCGCACGCACCGCGCCGTCGTCGCATTTCAGGGCAAAGCCAAGTCCCAGTTCCGGCAGCGCGCCGCAATAGACACCCTCGGCCCCGACTTTCACGAATAGCCGGCCCGCCCCGAGCGTCATCAGCTTCGTGTCCACCCGGTCGGTCCCGGCGACATAGAACGGCTCGGCCATACATGCCTTGAAAATGCGTTTGGCCGCTTTCGCGCGTTCGGTGCCCAGCCCCTGCCCCGTCGCCATGCGGGCAAAGCCTCTCGCGAGGCTAGACAGCGGCACCGCATAGGTGGGGATCGAACAGCCGTCCGTACCGCACATGTCCACGCCATGGGCCGCGCCGGTCACCGCTTCCATCGCTTCGCGCACCATCTCCTGCGAACGATGCCCGGCCTTCACATATCCATGATGGTCGATGCCGAGATGCCGGCAGGTGCACACGAAACCAGAGTGCTTCCCCGAACAATTATTATGCAACGCGCTTGGCCATGCACCCGAGCGCGCCAGTTCGATCGTCGCTTCCTGACGGGTCGGCCAATGCGTCCCACACTCCAGATCGGCAACGGACAATCCCGCTCGCGCCAGAATCGATGCCGATCGCTCGGCATGGGCGGCCTCGCCGGAATGCGAGGCGCAGGCGAGCGCGAGGTCGGCCTTCGAAAACCCGAACGCATCGGCCGCGCCACTCTCGACCAGCGGCAGCGCCTGGATCGACTTCACCGCCGAGCGTGGAAAGACGGGCCGCGCGACATCGCCGATCGACAGCACCTCGACTCCATCGCCATCGAATACGCTGACCGCGCCGCGATGGCGGCTTTCGATCACATTTGCGCGGGTGACTTCGACCAGAACCGGATTTGCCATTATCTGTCCTCATGAAACTGCCCGCCAATACTCTGTCCCGCCCCCGAAAGGAAGCTCGCCAATTGTCGATCGCACTGCGTCTGTCCGGCCTCGTCTTTCTCGTTTTCATCCTTCCGGCACTGGCGACGCTCGGCTGGTGGACCTTCGCCGACCGCCCCCAGACATGGCGGATCGCCAACTGGTCTTCGGCGGGCCTCTTGCCACCGCCTTCAGCGGATAACGCGGCAATCTATGTGCTGGCGGCGCGCACGGGAGGGCTGAAAGGCGCGCTTTCGGTGCATAGCTGGATCGTCCTGAAGCGCCCCGGAGAGACGAGCTATGAGCGTTACGACAAGGTCGGCTGGGGCTCCCCGATCCGCCGCAACCATCGCGACGCGGACGGCTACTGGTACTCGAATCCGCCCTATGTCGTTCACGCCGTCGAGGGTGAGGCTGCCGAGCGCCTGCTGCCGCAATTCGATAGCGCGATCGCCGCCTACCCCTATTCGCAGCCGGGCGGCTATCGCATTTGGCCGGGGCCGAACTCGAACAGCTTCGTCGCCAATGTGCTCGATGCCGTGCCAGATTTCGGCGGCCGCCTTCCGTCCAACGCGGTGGGGCGCGACTATGTAGCGGGTCTTGGCGCATTCGGCCTGACGCCGGACCGGCGCGATTTCCGCATCAATCTCGGCGGCTATGCGGGCGTCACCATCGGCGCATCGAGCGGCATCGAGTTCCATCTGCTCGGCCTCGTCGCCGGTATCGACATCCAACGCTGGGGCATCAAGGTACCGGGATACGGGACGGTGTCGCTTTATTGACCCGCCTTCGAACGCCCACCATCCACCATCAGCGTGTGACCGCTGACATAACTCGCCTCGGGTGACAGCAGAAACGCGACGGCTGCGGCAACTTCATCCGCTTCGGACGGGCGGCGCAGCGGAACGTTCTCGATCGCGGCGTTACGGCGCCACGACACGCAGTTTACCCGCACGCCCTTCGGTCCAAGTTCCACCGCCAGCCCGTCGCTCAGCGCCTTCAGCCCGGCGCGGGCCACAGATGCGGCGATCCCCGCTTCGCTCTCGGCCAGCATGTTGACGACGGCAAGTTCGTCTGCGCGCCGCTCGATGGCCTCCCGGCATGTGCTTTGCACCGCGATCAATCCGAATTCGAGAGATTGCCGCAGCGTCTCGGCCGAAACGTCTTCCGGCGAAGTAGCGCCATCGCCTGGTAAGGCATTGACCAGTGCGGCGACTGGTCCAAGTGCGTCGACGCACTGGTCGAACGCTTCCGAGAGTTCGTCCTCGTCGGTCAGGTCGACGCGAATGAAGATCGCGTCCTCGTCGCCGAGACGGTCTTCCGCCTCGGCGAGCGCTTCCGCGTCAGCATCCATGATCGCGACCGGCCAACCGTCATCCAGCAGACGCTCGGCAACGGCGAGACCGATGCCGGATGCGCCGCCGGTGACGACGGCCGGGCGCTTCACTTGATGCGCTCGAGGATCGACACGTAGTTCGCGACCGCCGCGCCGCCCATGTTGAAAATGCCCGCGAGCTTGGCGTTTGGCACCTGTATGCCGCCCGCCTCGCCGGTCAATTGCATGGCCGAAAGCGCATGCATCGACACGCCCGTCGCGCCGATCGGATGGCCCTTCGACTTCAGCCCTCCCGACGGGTTCACCGGCAGGCGGCCGTTCTTCTCGGTCTGGCCTTCGAGCGCGATCTTCGCGCCCTCGCCACGCTTGGCCAGTCCCATCGCCTCGTATTCGATCAGTTCGGCGATGGTGAAGCAGTCATGCGTCTCGACCAGCGAGAGATCGTCGAGCGATACGCCAGCCGTCTTCAAGGCACGCGCCCATGCTTCTTCAGCGCCCTCGAAAAGCAGGATGTCGCGCTTCGACAACGGCAGGAAATCCTGCACATGCTCGTTGGCGCGGAAAGCGACGGCACGCTTCATCTTCAGCGCGGTCTTTGTGTCGGCGAGCACGATCGCCGCAGCGCCATCCGAAACAAGCGAGCAATCCGTGCGCTTGAGGGGGCCGGCAACGAACGGGTTCTTCTCACTCTCGTGCCGGCAGAAATCGAAGCCGAAATCCTTGCGCATCTGCGCGTAAGGGTTTTCGACGCCGTTCTTGTGGTTCTTCGCCGCGATCATCGCCAGCGCGTCGGACTGATCGCCATGGCGCTGGAAATAAGCCTGCGCGATGCCGCCGAAAACGCCCGCGAAACCGGCCGGCGTGTCGCCTTCCTCTGGCAGATAGGACGCCTTCAACAGGTTCTTGCCGATCTCCGGTCCCGGCGTCGTGGTCATCTGTTCAACGCCGACGACGAGCACGATCTTCGCAGCGTTGGCGTCGATCGCGCGAATGCCCTGCCGCACCGCAGCCGAGCCGGTCGCGCAAGCGTTTTCCACGCGCGTCGCCGGTTTGAAGCGCAGCCGGTCGTCAGCCTGAAGAACCAGGCTGGCCGTGAAATCCTGTGCCGTGAAGCCCGCATTGAAATGGCCGAGCACGATCTCGTCCACGTCCTCGGGACCGATCCCGGCATGGTCAAGCGCGTCCATGGCAATCTTGGTAATCAGGCTCTCGACGGTCTCGTCGGGCAACTTGCCGAACGCCGAATGCGCCCAGCCGACAATGCATGCAGTCATTTCTGAAAATCCTCCATAAGCTGGCCGATCCTACCATGCGTCAATTGCGCGCCGGAACCCGAAAACGGTGGGCCAGGATTGAAAAACAGCCATGCACAGGTTCTTGATTGACCAGTCAATTAAAGATAGACGTATCTTCATGCCAAAGCTGGGAATGGAACCGCTGCGCCGCAAGGCCCTGATCGACGCTGCGATCGCCGCTATTGGCGAGCGCGGCTCGCTCGACGTCACCATGGCGCAGATCGCGCAGCGCGCGGGCGTGTCGTCCGCGCTCGCCCATCATTATTTTGGTGCCAAGGACGACCTTCTCCACGCCACGATGCGCCACATCCTCGCCGAACTCGGCCGGGACGCGCGCGAGGCGCTGGCCAGGGCTCCGACGCCCGAAGCACGCATCCGCGCCGTCATCGCAGTGAATTTCTCGCCGGCCCAGTTCACCTCGCAGACGATCGCCGCGTGGCTGACCTTCTATGTCTTCGCGCAGCGCTCCGAGCCGATGCGCCGCCTGTTGCGCATTTATGCGCGCCGCCTTCATTCCAACCTCATGAGCGGATTGCGCCCACTCGTCGGCGATGCCGAAAAGACCGCCGAGGGCATCGCCGCCATGATCGACGGTCTCTACATCCGCCGCGCGCTGAAAGACGGCGCGCCGGATGCGGGGTCCGCCATCGCGCTCGTCAACGACTATCTCGATCTCCAGCTTTCCGTCCGGGGGGACAAGAATTGAAGCCGAACATCCTCATCATCATGGTCGACCAGTTGACGGGAACGCTGTTTCCGGACGGCCCGGCCGATTTCCTGCATGCCCCGCATCTCAAGGCGCTGGCTGCACGTTCTGCGCGCTTTGCAGCCAACTACACCGCCTCGCCGCTGTGTGCGCCTGCCCGCGCGTCCTTCATGAGCGGCCAGCTGCCATCGCGCACGCGTGTCTACGACAACGCGGCCGAATTTCCCTCGTCGATCCCCACTTTCGCGCATCATCTGCGCGCCGCCGGCTACTACACGGCTTTGTCCGGCAAGATGCACTTCGTCGGCCCGGACCAGCTTCACGGTTTCGAGGAACGGCTGACGACCGACATCTATCCGGCCGATTTCGGCTGGACGCCGGATTACCGCAAACCCGGCGAACGCATCGACTGGTGGTATCACAATCTCGGCTCCGTCACCGGCGCGGGCGTGGCCGAAATCACCAACCAGATGGAATATGACGACGAGGTCGCCTTCCTCGCCAACCAGAAGCTTTATCAGCTCTCCCGCGAAAGCGAGGACGATGACCGTCGCCCCTGGTGCCTGACGGTCTCGTTCACCCATCCGCACGACCCGTTCGTAGCTCGGCGCAAATACTGGGATCTTTACGAGGATTGCGACAAGCTCCAGCCGGAAGTCGGCTTCATCCCTGCCGACGCGCAGGACCCGCATTCGCAGCGGCTCTATCACGCCAGCGATTACGCCTCGTTCGACATCACTGAGGACGACGTTCGGAAATCGCGCCACGCCTATTTCGCCAATATCTCCTATATCGACGACAAGGTCGGCGAGCTTCTCGACACGCTTGAGCGCACGCGCATGGCGGACGATACGATTATCGTTTTCTGCTCCGATCATGGCGAGATGCTCGGCGAGCGTGGCCTCTGGTTCAAGATGTCATTCTTCGATGGCTCCTCGCGCGTTCCGCTGATGATCGCCGGACGCGGCATCGAGGCCGGCAACCACGCGACGCCGACCTCCAATCTCGATATCTGCCCGACACTCTGCGACCTTGCCGGCATCGACATGGAAGCGATCATGCCATGGACCGACGGCACCTCGCTTCGCCCCATGATCGACGGGACGGAGCGGCACGAGCCGGTGTTGATGGAATACGCCGCCGAAGGCTCCTACACGCCATTGGTCGCCATCCGCCACGGCCGCTTCAAGTTCGTGCATTGCGAGATCGACCCGCCGCAACTCTTTGATCTTGAATCCGATCCGGCCGAATTGACCAACCTTGCCGAAGACCCGGCCAACGAACAACTCGTTGCCGGCTTTGCCTCGCGCGTTCGCGAGTGCTGGGACATGGCGCGCTTCGACGCCGAAGTGCGCGAGAGCCAGGCGCGGCGCTGGGTCGTTTATCCCGCCCTGCGAAACGGCTCCTATTACCCGTGGGATTTCCAGCCGCTGCAAAAGGCGTCCGAGCGCTACATGCGCAACCACATGGACCTCAATGTGCTGGAAGATCGCCAGCGTTTCCCGCGAGGCGAATGATCATGCTCGAAGCCGATTACGTCATCGTCGGGTCCGGCTCGGCCGGCAGCGCGCTTGCCTATCGCCTGTCGGAAGACGGCAAGCACTCCGTCGCCGTCGTGGAATTCGGCGGCACCGATATCGGGCCGTTCATCCAGATGCCCGCGGCCCTCTCTTTTCCCATGAATATGAGCCGCTACGACTGGGGCTTTGAAAGCGAACCGGAACCGCATCTGGGCGGTCGCCGCCTCGCCACGCCGCGCGGCAAGGTCATCGGTGGGTCGTCCTCCATCAACGGCATGGTCTATGTGCGCGGCCATGCGCGCGATTTCGACCATTGGGCAGAAGAAGGCGCGGCGGGCTGGGCCTATGCCGACGTGCTGCCCTACTTCAAGCGGCTCGAAACCTCGCATGGCGGCGAGGCCGGCTGGCGCGGCACGAACGGCCCGATGCACGTCCAGCGCGGCCCGCGCGCCAATCCACTTTACGCGGCCTTTGTCGATGCAGGCAAACAGGCCGGGTTCGAGACGACGGACGACTATAATGGCTCCAAGCAGGAAGGCTTCGGGGCGATGGAGCAGACCATCCATCAAGGCCGTCGCTGGTCTACCGCCAACGCCTATCTGCGCCCTGCTCTCAAGCGCAAGAACGTGAATCTGATCAGTGGCTTCGTTCGCCGCATTGTCATCGAGAATCAACGCGCAACCGGCGTCGAATATGAAGCGCGTGGCGAGATCCGCTTCGTTAAGGCGAAGCGAGAAGTCATCCTCGCCGCGTCCTCGATCAACTCGCCCAAGCTTTTGATGCTGTCTGGCATCGGTCCGGCCGCACATCTTCACGACAACGGCATCGACGTAGTCGCGGACCGGCCGGGTGTCGGTCAGAACCTGCAGGATCATATGGAGCTCTATATCCAGCAGGAATCGACGAAGCCGATCACGCTCTATTCCAAGCTCAACTTGTTCTCCAAGGCGTTGATCGGCGCCGAGTGGCTGTTCTTCAAGTCGGGCCTCGGCGCGTCGAACCATTTCGAGGCGGCGGCATTCGTCCGATCCAAAGCCGGCATCGACTATCCCGACATCCAGTATCATTTCCTGCCCGTCGCGATCCGCTATGACGGCAAGGCCGCCGCCAAGGCGCACGGCTTTCAGGCGCATGTCGGACCCATGCGTTCGAAATCGCGCGGAGAGATTTCGCTGCGCTCCCCCGATCCGAAGGACAAGCCCGTCATTCGCTTCAACTACATGTCGCATCCCGACGACTGGGCAGAGTTTCGCCACTGCATCCGCCTGACCCGCGAGATCTTCGGCCAGTCCGCATTCGACGATTATCGCGGTCGGGAAATCTCGCCAGGCGTGGATGTGACGAGCGACGATCAGCTCGACGCCTTCATTCGCGAGCATGCCGAAAGCGCCTATCATCCCTGCGGCACTTGCAAAATGGGCCGTGCGGATGACATTCAGGCCGTCGTCGATCACGAGTGCCGCGTCATCGGTGTCGAGGGTCTGCGCGTCGCCGACTCCTCGATCTTTCCGCGCATCACCAACGGTAATCTCAATGCGCCGTCGATCATGGTCGGCGAAAAGGCGGCCGATCACATTCTCGGTCGCCAGCCTCTCAGTCCCTCCAATCAGGAACCGTGGATCAACCCGCGCTGGGAAACATCGGACCGCTAGCCTCGGCAGACGAACAACGCTAAACGCAACGTATCGTCATTCCACTCAGGCACGGACATCATGACCCGCGACAAGCTCTACATCATCATTGGCGGCCTCGCCGTCGTCGCCCTCGTTTTGGGCCTCTACATCTACCGCGAAGAAAGCCAGCCATCGGGCGTCGAAATCCAGATCAACGAGAGCGGCGTCTCGGTCGAGGAAAACTAGGCAAAGGAAGATCTCATGAAAGCACAGCCGAAGGCATCCCATTTCATCAACGGCTCATTCGTCGAGGACGAAGGGGGCCGCGCCATCGACGTGCTTTATCCCGCGACCGGCGAGACCATCGCAAAGCTCCATTCGGCAACGCCCAACATCGTGGAGCTTGCGGTGGAAGCCGCACGCGGGGCACAGGCCGAATGGGCCGCGCTCAAGCCCATCGAGCGCGGCCGCATTTTGCGTCGCGCAGCCGATCTCCTGCGCGAGCGTAATGACGAGCTGTCGCGCCTCGAAACGCTCGACACCGGCAAGCCCATTCAGGAAACGCTCGTCGCCGACGCGGCATCGGCTGCCGACGCGCTCGAATATCTCGGCTCCGTCGTCGCTGGCTTCAACGGCGAGTTCATCGAGCTTGGCGGCCCCTTTGCATACACCCGTCGCGAGGCGCTCGGCGTTTGCGTCGGCATCGGCGCGTGGAACTATCCGATCCAGATCGCTGCATGGAAATCCGCGCCGGCGCTCGCCATGGGCAACGCGATGGTCTTCAAGCCGTCCGAAACGACGCCGCTTTCGGCCCTCGCCCTTGCCGAAATCTACATCGAGGCGGGCCTTCCCGCCGGCCTGTTCAATGTCGTGCAGGGTTATGGCGATGTCGGCGCGGCACTGACCGCCCATCCTCATGTCGACAAGGTTTCGCTCACCGGCTCCATCCCGACCGGCCAGAAGGTCATGGCGCTCGCCGGCCAGCACATGAAGCACGCGACGATGGAGCTTGGCGGCAAGTCGCCGCTGATCGTCTTCGACGATGCCGATCTCGAAAACGCCATCGGCGGCGCGATGCTCGGCAATTTCTATTCGTCAGGCCAGATCTGCTCCAACGGCACCCGCGTCTTCGTCGAGGACGCCGTCTACGACCGCTTCCTCGACCGCCTTTCAGAGCGCACCAAGACGATCCGCATGGGCGACCCGCTCGATGAGGATGTCCAGATGGGACCGATCGTCAGCCGCGCGCAGCACGACAAGGTCATGGATTATATCCGCATCGGCCGCGAGGAAGACGGCGCGCGTCTCGTGACAGGCGGCAGTGCCCCGAAGATGCAGGGCTTCGACAACGGCAATTTCATCGAGCCGACCGTCTTCGCCGACGTGACCGACGACATGCGCATCGCGCGCGAGGAGATTTTCGGCCCGGTCATGAGCGTCTTGCGCTTTTCGGGCGAAGAAGAGGTCATCGCCCGCGCCAACGACACCGAGTTCGGACTTGCCGCGGGTGTCTTCACCGCCGATCTTGCGCGCGGCCACCGCGTCGTCTCGAAGCTTCAGGCCGGCACCTGCTGGATCAACACCTACAACCTCACGCCGGTCGAGATGCCTTTCGGCGGCTACAAGAAATCCGGCGTCGGCCGCGAGAACGCGCTCGCCGCGCTCGGCCATTACAGCCAGATCAAGTCGGTCTATGTCGAAACGGGGAACGTTGCGTCACCTTACTGACGCAAGCTTTTCCGGCGAAAGGTGGGCGTGGGCCTTGCGAGGCACCGCATCGCCGGTTATATCACCGCCGTCTGGTCGCGGAGTGTAGCGCAGCCTGGTAGCGCACCTCGTTCGGGACGAGGGGGTCGCAGGTTCAAATCCTGCCACTCCGACCAAGACTTTCAAGGGCTTGTGAGTTTCAATTCACGACCGCCCCACAGAAACGCCCTGCTCCTTAACCTTGATCTACAAGTTTTCCGTGACGTTGTTTGGTCCGGAAATATTCGTGCTAGGGCGAATGAGAACGATCTGCCTTGCAGCAGTTGGACTGACAGCGAGGGCGGCAATGGCTTCTTCTTTGGTTGATCGCAATCCCGACGACATACGCCAAAAACTCGGCGAGATGCTCGTCGCATGCTCCAGATACATCAGCGCAACAGCAGTGACTACAATCCGGTCAATTGGCTGAGCCTGTTTGTCGCCGACGTAAAGCCGCTGAGCGAGACCGGAAAGCTCATTTCCTGACCGTTGACCGTCATGACCTTGACGGCCAATGCGGTTCCCATCCGCAACTGACCAAGCATGGACTGGTCGATCTCGAAGGTGGCGATGCAACCGGTCGGCAGACACGTTCGGAACGATAGCGGGTCCATTTCCGCCCGATCATCGATTTGCAGGACGACGCCGCGGTCGAACAATATGCCGAAGGGCAGAAGTGCCGTCCCGCGGATCGTGCTGCCCTCGCGTTTGGAGATTTCGACGACCAACAATCGCTCACCGTTCTCGCGGGTTTGCTCCTGGCGAAGCAGGCAGGTCTGCGAAGCGTTGTCCGCCTGGCTGCACTGCAATCGCCAATCCTGAAACTCTTCGGTGACGCCGGTATTTTCCTCCTGCGCGAAGGCAAGGGAACTCGACAAGATCAATCCCGACAGCGCCGCCGCAAACCTTGGTGTCAACAAGCCAATGCCCCTGTTTACTGCTTCGTGTTTCTTTTTCATGTGCAAACCCACTCGCGAATTTTGCAGGACCCGCCGCTCGCCTCGCATGCCTCGAGCGCGGCGTCTTCGGCCTCACGGCGTGTCCGAGCAGACTTCGCGGACCATGGCGTCATAAGTGTTGCGGATTTTTCCCCCACCGCCAAAGCTCCGCACGGATGGTATGGAAATCCACTTTGGTCGTCATCATCCCAGTGACGGTGATTGCGAAACGTGGAAACCACCTCGCAATTTTCGCCGCCGTCATTTTCGCAATGATCCATCGCGCTCCGCTCCGCTTCCTCGCGCTGGTCGGCACCCCAGAAGAACCCATATCGGGACTTCGGTTCCGAATAGGCGATGGCGGCCCATATTCCGGACTGCTCTATAGCGGGTGGCGCCGTCGGCACGCCGACTGGATCGGCTGCCATTGAAGGGCCGACGAGCAGGCAACCGAGAGCAACCAGAGCCGTTCTGACCGTGTTCATTCCTGCCCCTCCCGATTGTTGCCTTGATCGACGCCCGAAACGACTGAAACAACCGCGCAGCCGTTGCCGATGGGAAGCAGAAGCGCTTGGCCGCCGGTCGAGAGCCGATATGCACCAACCTGCCCCAGATCGCTCAATGGCGTGCTTCCCTCGGGAAGAATGTTCGGTATTTCGCTGCAAGGTGCTTGGAACGATGCGACGCGAACCATTGCTCCATTACAGCCGGCTCCATTTGGACTGGCGAAAACGTAACCTGCGGCCGGGCCGGCATAATGCTCGCTTTGATAGTCGAGGCCGACGATGCCCTCGATCGCATTTGCGTCGGGATTGCTCTCATTCCAGAACGACTGGATGCCGTAGCTCGACCCTCCGGTCAGACTGTCTCCCAGAGCTGCATACAGAGCCGAGCAGGTCTGAATACCGGATTGCTCGATGTGCTGTTCGAACGGATTGGTTGAAAGCCTGCTCGTCGTGCCTCGCGATGCCGACGCATCCGAGATGCTCGGTGAGTTCATGCCCTCGCTCTGGGCGACTCCCGTTTCGACCTCACCGTCTTGCGCAAGTTCGTCCGGGCGCTCAGGCGGAGCGATCGTCTGCGCTTCCTGCGCGCTTGTCGATCCGGCGCCGAAGAGGTTGCTCGCAATCGTGACCAACTCACCGTGGTAGATACCCGCGCCGATGCCTACCGCAAGCCCGAGCGTGCCGATCGCAAGAAGGCCGGAACGCCCTCCACGCGATGCACGATGGTTGCGGGACGTGTCTTCGGAGTTTGTCATCGTTTTATCTTCGTGCGTCATTTTCAGTCTCTGGGAACGAGGTCATTCGATTGCTTCGAGCGCGGATGCGAGCCCGGCAAGGGTCGCGTTGAAGGTCACGTCGTCGCCATTGCGCGTCGGGTAGGAGATCGTCGGGGAGGACCCGTTCTGGATCTGCCCGCGCATGATGGGGCCGACCGGCAGCATCCCGACGCAGACGACCTGATTGCACCCGTCGAAATAGACATCGACGGGTTCGGCGCGGCCTTCGAATTTCAGCGAGATGAAGCCTTCGCTGTCAGCAACCGGCGATGTGCGCAAAAGCATGTATGGATCGCCTTCGGTCGTGACCGCCAGTGCCCAGCTGAAGACGAGCGTTCCGTCTCGATCCGATATAGTCTGCCTGACATTGCAAACGGTCGACTGCGCCGCGAGATTGTCGTCGCATATGAGCGTCCAATCGCCGAAAGGACGGATCGTCCTTTGAAACTGCCCGATTTCGACGCCCTGCGGAACCCTGACGTCGGACGGGGTAACCGTGTATGGCGGCCCGGCCAATTCCTGTGACCCAAGGCTTGCCGGCGTTACGAAGCTCATGACGACGCACAGAGCGATCCTGCGCGTCAGCATGGTTACGTTGAGGGACGGCATCACTAATTGAGCGTGAAGCTGAGACCGGCACCGACGCCCCAGTCGCCTCCAGCAGTGGTACCGCTCAAATTGGTACGAAACCGTCCGTTCTCGCTTGTGTAGCCTGCGCCGAATGCGAACGCGCCCTCGCCCTGCCACAGCCCGCCGCCGAGCGCGACGCTCGCCTTGCCCGGCCGGTCGTCATATCGCAGGGACGCTGCCGCGATGCCGATGGCCGCGGCCTGACGAGCCTCTCGCCGAATGCCGCCGATGTCCTGATTAAGCTGGTCGAAGCGCTGGTCCGTATACGCATTGGCTTGATTCAAGGTCGTTTCTGCAACTCGGTCGGTATAGGCGTTCGACGTTTCTATGGCGAAATCGACGCGTGTGTCTGTGTAGGTTCTTGCATCGGTCAACCCTTCGTCGAGCTGCGCAACGTTGACGGCATCGGTTTCGCGCACACCCCGGCCGACATTCGAAATCTGCACGGCCGCGTCCGGGTCGCCTCCCTGCAGGGTGATGCTGTTGGCGCGGCTGCCATCCGCGTTCGTGTCGTACAGCACGGCGTTCTGGGCGGTGCCACCGACATTCCCGAGTTCGGTCGCCAGTTCTTCAAGCGCCACGTTTGTTGCGTGAAGCTGGGAGCCGTTGATAGCATCCGTGCTGTCGGCCGAAACCCGGCCGGCGGCAAGGTTCGTGATCGTGCGTTCCGATCCCGAAGCGCCGACACTGACCGTGCCGACCGGAGTGGTTCCGGCGAAGTCGTAGCTAGAACCGAGAATGGTGGTGCCCGAGGTGCCTACCGCTTCCGTGGTAGCGGAGCCCGCTCCCAAAGCCACGTCGTTGGCGTTGTTCGCTTGTGCGCCCTGCCCCAGTGCCACCGCTCCGGTGCCGCCGGCGGCAGCTCCGTTGCCGGCGGCAAAGCTGTTTTCGCCGTTGGCGACGGCTTCCGGCCCGATCGCCACGCTGTTCAACCCGTTCGCCGACGCATCGGCAAGCGACGAGTTGGCACGGAAATACGTGATGCCGCCGCCGGTGCTGATGTCGTTCAGCTGGTTGTTGATATTGGTCAGGCTCTGATCGACCGCGGTAAAGCCACCGCCGACGCTGTTATAGGTGTTTCCCTGGATCACATAGGTCGGGGCGCTCACCGTACCATCGGGATTGACCGTCGAGTCACCGCCAAGATTATCGGCGATGCTCTGCGACAGCGCCGCGATCTGCGACCCGTTCACCGCATCGGAAGACCCGGCGTTGATCGCGCCATCCGCGAGGTTGGTAATCGTCGTGCCATCCGCTCCGGCAAGCGTGATGGTGTCACGCGGATCGCCTGGCGCGCCGTCATAGGTCACGGCACGGTCGGCGAGGTCTTCCAATCCCTCATCCACGGCGCGCAACTGCGAGACATTGACAGCATCGGTATCGGCCGACCCTGCCGCGACATTGGTCAATTGACGCTCTTGCCCGGCTCGGCCGAACGAGACTTCACCGACTGAGCTTTGCGGATCGTCAAGACCATAGGCCGAATAACCAGATTGTGGCCCCCTTTCCGTGGTCGCATTCGAACCCAGCGCAAGGCTTGCAACCTGCGTTGCGCTTGCACCTGCGCCGATTGCGATGGCTTCCCCGGCATTGGCGACGGCGTTGGAACCGAAGGCCATCGCCTCCGCACCCTGGATTTGCGCAAGATGGCCGATAGCGATCCCGCCTGGCGCATTCTGATTGACGATGGCGCCGTTGCCGATGCCGATGCCGTTGTCGGCATTGACGACCGTGTTCGGACCGACCGCGATCGAACGCAAACCCCCGGCAACCGAATCCGCGTCGGGATCGAGAGGGTCTTCACCTGGGTTGGCATGGAAGTACATCGTGCTCGTTGCGGAAACCGCGCCGATGGAGTTTGCGAGCTGGCGTAATGTCACCGCGTCCTGCTGCTGGGTGCCATCCGCCATATTGGTGATCTGACGGAGTGTTCCATCTTCCGAGTTGCCGAGCGAAACGGCACCGAGAAGCGTCGCATCCGTGGTATTGAACGTGACAAGACCGCCGGCAAGTTCCCCCTGTTCGCCCACGATCGCGCGATCCGAGACGGCGCCGCTGCCCAGCGCCACGCCCGTATCGATGAGCGAGCGGCTGTCGCGGCCGATGGCAACGCTGTCGCCCGCCTCCGCGACAGCGTTGTGGCCGAGCGCCGTCGAACCGACGCCTTGCGCATAGGCATCGATCTCGTCGAGGCCCTCTTCGTTGGTGCGGGCATAGCGGATGCCACGCCCGTTGATTGTGACGTAAGTGTCGGAGGTGTCGCCGGCCACGTCGTTGATCGTCTCGTCCAGTTCCGTGATGTCCTCGGCGTTCTGGTCGATCTGTTCTTCGGCGAGGTTCAACTGGCTGACATTGACCGCGTCGGTCGCCGCCACACCGGCGGCGACATTCGCTATGACGCTGCCACCGGCATCGATGCCTGTGCTCGTGACGCTCGGGCCGCTCGCGATGGTCATGCCGTCTGCACCGATCGTCGTCGTGTTCGTACCGTCGGCAATCGTAAGGCCAGCGTTCGAAAGTACCGAATTGCCTGCCGTCACCGTATCGACGGCGATATCGTCGGCCAGATCGAACGAGACATCATTGCTGCCGGCGTCCTTGGATACGACGATGTTGCCGTCGGCGTTGGCGAGATCGATGCTGTCATTGGGGCCGACATTGGTGGCATTGGCACCTTGAGCCGTCAGGCTGAACCCGGCCATCGCGCTCGCATCGATGGCATCTAGAGCGTCTTGAATGGTGGTGTAGCTCGTGCCTCCGACGCTGAGGTCGGCAATGATCGTCTGCGTTACCGGATTATAAGTCGTATTGCCGCCAAACGAGTCCGCCATCGAATTGCCGAGCGTGGTCAACTGGCTGACATTGACTGCATCCGTGCCCGCGACACCGCCCGCCACGCCTGCAATCCGACCCGTTCCGCCATCATTGATGATGACATCACCGAACTGCGGCTGGTCGGACATTTCGAGGTTGATGATGCCCGCACTGTCGACCGTAGTGGACAGGTTTTGCCCGGAATACGGGCCAGGGCGCGACGCCGCACCCTGTATGGTCAGCGTGTCGCCGAGCAGGCGATCCGAGGAGCCGGAATTGCCGGCGAAGCTGATCGGCGTGTTGGCCACACCACCCACCAGATCGTTGACCTGACCGAGATTTGCAGCGTCGGTCGGCGCGGTGCCGTCTGCAACGTTGGTGATCGGCGCATTGCCCGCGTCGATCCCGCCTGCTGTCACGCTCGGACCACCGATGATGGTCAGGCCGTCATTGTTGATCGTGGTGTTTCCGGCGGTGACCGAATCCACGGCGATGTCGTCGGCCAGATCGAACGTCACGTCGTTGCCCGCCGCATCCTTCGACACGACGATGTTGCCGTCCGTATTGGCCAGATCGACGCTGTCGCCCGGCGCGACGTTCGAGCCGTTCGCGCCCTGGGCGCTGAGGTTCCAGCCGGCATTCGCAGCATCGGCAACGGCATCGAGTTGGTCCCTGTTCACCGCATCGGTGCCCGCAACACCGGCTGCGACGCCCGCGATCCGACCCGTTCCGCCATCATTGATAATGACGTCGCCGAATTGCGGCTGATCGGACATTTCGAGGTTGACGATCCCCGCACTGTCGACCGTGGTCGACAGGTTCTGCCCGGAATACGGCCCGGGACGTGACGCCGCACCCTGTATGGTCAGCGTGTCGCCGAGCAGGCGATCCGAGGAGCCGGAATTGCCGGCGAAGGTGATCGGCGTGTTGGCCACACCGCCCACCAGATCGTTGACCTGACCGAGATTAGCGGCGTCGGTCGGCGCGGTGCCGGCGGCGACATTGGTGATCGGCGCACCGCCCGCATCGATGCCGCCTGCTGTCACGCTCGGACCACCGATGATGGTCAGGCCGTCATTGTTGATCGTGGTGTTTCCGGCCGTAACCGAATCCACGGCGATGTCGTCGGCCAGATCGAACGTCACGTCGTTGCCCGCCGCATCCTTCGACACGACGATGTTGCCGTCCGTATTGGCCAGATCGACGCTGTCGCCCGGCGCGACGTTCGAGCCGTTCGCGCCTTGGGCAGTAAGGTTCCAGCCGGCATTCGCAGCATCGGCAACGGCGTCGAGTTGGTCCCTGTTCACCGCGTCCGTACCAGCGACACCGGCCGCAACACCGGCGATCCGACCCGTTCCGCCAGCATTGATGATGACGTCGCCGAACTGCGGCTGGTCGGACATTTCGAGGTTGATAATGCCCGCACTGTCGACCGTGGTGGACAGGTTCTGCCCGGAATACGGGCCAGGGCGCGACGCTGCGCCCTGGATGATCAGCGTGTCGCCGAGAAGGCGATCCGAGGAGCCGGAATTGCCGGCGAAGGTGATCGGCGTGTTGACCCGATCGTCGAGCGCGGTAACAGCATCCCCGACATTCGTTACGGATAAGGTGGTGCCGTCGCTCTGGCCGATCACATAGGTCGGGCCGGTATAGGCACCCGTCGCCGCATCGATCTGCGCACCACCGCCCAGCGAATCCACGATGTTCTGTCCCATCGCGTCGAGCTGGGATACATTCACGGCGTCGGTTGCTGCCGAACCTGCCGAAAGGTTCTGGATGCGCCGTTGCGCCGTCTCGCTTCCGATGGAAACCGCCGAAGCCGGTGCCGCCGTGCCGGTCCCGTAACCAATCCCGGTCGGTGCGTTGGCCATAGATCCTGCACCGAGAGCGATGCCACCGGCATGATCGACCGTCGCCGTTCGCCCGATCGCGATCGCATCCTCCTCCATCGCGCTGGCAGCGAACCCGATCGCGATTGCCGAGGTGCCCGCTTCGGCCTGCCGCCCGAACGCCAAAGCGTCCACAGCGTTCGCCTGCGACCGCGTACCGAGCGCCACGGCGAACTGGCCCTCGGCGCTGGCCAAATAGGCCCCGGCAAACGAGTTGTTAGCTGCCCTGGCTCCCGGGCCGACAGCCGTGCCACCACTGGCAAGCGAGGAGGCATCCGAGCCGATCGCGACGCTACTACTTCCAACCGCCGACGCATTCGGGCCGATCGCCACTGAGATACGGCCCGATGCCACCGCCCCTCCCGTACCGTCGAACCCACCGATGGAGCCGCCCAGAGCAACCGACCCGACCCCGGATGCTTGGGCGCTCTGCCCCACAGCCACGGCGCCGTCTGCCGTGGATGTCGTCTGCCGCCCGATCGCGATAGAGGTTTGTCCGGTTGCGGTCGTGCTGTTGCCCAGCGTGATCGCACCATCGCCGGAAGCAAGGCTCACACCGATATCCCGGCTTCCGATGGCGATCGCATTGGCCGCTGTTGTCCGCGCGCCAGCACCCAGTGCGGTACTGTTGGCCACGGCAGATGCGTTGTAACCCACAGCCATGCCGCCATCGGTCTGTCCTGGAGCATTGGCTCCGGAAGACGCGCCACGGCCAATGGCGATCCCGTTCGCGGCCGAAGCAACCGCCCCGTGCCCGATTGCGACGGAACTGGTTCCAAGTGCCTGGGACTGTCGGCCAAAGGCGGACGATGAAACTCCTGCCGAATTCGCGAGGTTGCCAACAGCGGTACTGAAATTCCCTGCCGCGGCCGAATTGGCGCCGCCTGAGAAGCTGAACTCACCTGCCGCATTGGCGTTGTGGCCGATCCCCGTAGCGTAAATGTTCGTGGCTTTTGCCATGTGGCCGATGGCGGTGGAGCCGATAGCGGTGGCATTTGAAACCACACCCAGTGCCAGGGCCTGGTTTGCTTGCGCCCGGGCGGTATCGCCAATCGCAATCGCCCCGTTTTGTGCGCCAGTGCTGGCTGTCGGATCGGCATTGGCCGCGTTGCCGATCGCTATACTGTTATAATATGCAATTGGCGCAGTTCCGCCATTTATCCCGATCGCGATTGAACGGCTTTCATTGGCAACGCCACCGCCTGCGCTATAGGTCTGCGCCGATGCACCCGTTACGGTTGCCAAGGGAAGTGCAAGCCCAAGCGCGAGCGAACTCGATGTTGCGACCCCACAAAAGCCGATTCCCAAGCGCTTGCGACCCATTCCAAGTGACATGTGGGCTTTGCGAAGCACGGCCATGAGACGACGCCGGACATTGCGGCGATCATCTGTAAAGCGAAGCCAGTTCTCCACGAAGTTCCGTCGCGATGATGGGTGGTTCGACCGTATAGCCGTGCTGTTCATATGCGTGCCCCCGTTAGATCTAGCGAAAGCTGCCGCCAACAGTTCGCCAGGTCAGAAATTCATGCTTCGCAGCGATCGCCTCTCAACAAACACCACGGCACCCCCAAATATCCGGAACAAGCGAGCTTTTTGTCGAAACAACACAAAGCAACTCATCCAAGCACATTCACGCATAATGAAACTCTGAAATCTCCTCCATTTGTGACAATCTTTGTCCTAGAAATAACCAATTCCCGCCAACGACGGAGCTTCCGATCAACATGCTCCGCTCATCTTGGCGAATTGGCTTTTCGATAGGCCGCGGGAGCGACCCCAAGCATTTGCTTGAAGACCCTTGAAAAATGCGTCTGGTTTGCAAATCCGCATTCGTCGGCGATAACGGAAATCGGTGCGCTGATCTGGGCGAGCATGCGCTGGGCGTGCTCGACACGCAGCTTGAGAACATACTGGTAGGGAGTTTGTCCGAAAGCTCGCTTAAAAGCCCTTTGAAATTGAACCGGCGACATTGCCATTTCACGCGCCATTTGCTCGATCGATAACGGTCCACCGATATTGGACTCGATATGCTCGCGAAGGGCGTTCATCTTTCTACGGTCGAACGGCGTTCGATAGCCGGAATTCTGCCTTGGCACATCGCAGTCGGAGTGGTGATGGACCAGGTGCACCGCCAGCGATCGTGTCAGTTGCTCGGCGTAAAGCGAACTCAAAGGGCCTCGATGCAGAGATGCATCAAGCAGGGCACGAGCGCTATACTCGATAAAGGGATCCTTGGCGTTGAAAACGGGCAGGAGATCCGTTGCCGTCGAACCCTTTATGGAAAAATCCTCGACGACTTGATCGATGATCCTAGAGTGTATGTATATTAATAGCGTTTCCGAAGAACTCTCCAGCGTTCCTTCAAATTCCCTACCTTTTGGAATTATCGCAAACGCACCTGGCGTGATCTCACCGCTGCCGGACCAGTTCGCCGTCTGAAGAGAGCCAGCGGCGCTGCTGTCGAATACCAGACCAATCATCGGGTGAGGCACTGCCGAATAATGGCCCTGATAAGGCTTTTCCGACTGGCGTGACAAATACGCAAAGTCCCACAGCGCATTTTCACTGGTATGATGAACAGTGCTATGTCCATCAAACGCTAATTGATGAGTTTCAGAACGCTTAAATGATGTATTATTATATGATTTTTCTTGATTTATATTCATTGATGACTTCAAATCGCCCCCTAACGATAAAAATTTGCGAATCCGCCTGATATTTCCTTTCAAAACGATGGCGACATTAAGAAGATAGGCCATCATCGATGGCGCATCGATGCCCGACTGCAGGATCGGGGGGAGTTCGTCCTCACCCTGAATTCAGGCCAAGCGCTCGCTGCCAGTTGCCCGCCGTCGCGTTCGCACTCGCCATTTTTACGATCCTCGTCGCTGGTGCGGACAAGGATTACCGTATCGATACAGTTTCTTCGAATAGCATTTAGGCTGACAAGCTATGCCGCGCCTTTATAGCACACGCCTCGTGCAATCCCCCGAAGGCAGGAATGGTGGCGTCCGCCGACACTAGTAACTGAAATCTCGATGTCAGCGCGGTACGAAAGTATACATTCTAAAGACGCATGCCCGTCATCCGCTCAATCTGAATCTCTGAAATCAGGACGTTTATTGATCAGCACCCTCTTGCGGATGGCAAAACCATGTATACACTTTGATCCTGGAGGAACTGCCCTGCGAAGCGTGATTGCGTATCCTGCGTCGCCGTGGCAACAAGGCCGAAAGGCAACGGGAGGAATTCGCATGTTCACACGAGCAGCTTCAATCGCAATTCTGGGACTCGGCACCGCCTTGTCCACCGGCGCATATGCGCAGGAAACGGTCAAGATCGGCGTCATCCTGCCCTATTCGGGCCCGTTCGCCGACGCCGCCAACCAGCTTCAGGCAGGCATCGATCTTTACATCGCCAAGCATGGCGATGAAGTCGCAGGCAAGAAGATCGAGATCGTGCGCCGCGATACGGGCGGCCCGGCGCCCGACGTCGCCCAGCGCATGGCGCAGGAACTCGTGGTGCGTGAAGGCGTCGACATCCTCGCCGGCTTCGCTCTGACGCCCGAAGCCCTCGGCGCGGCTCCCATCGCGCAGGAAGCGCAAAAGCTGATGGTCGTGATGAATGCGGCGACCTCGATGGTCACCGAGCAGTCCGACTACATCGTGCGCACCTCGCTCACCATCCCGCAGGTGAACTACGCCTTCGGCCAGTGGGCTTACGAAAGTGGCGTCCGCCAAGCCTATACGCTCGTCTCCGACTACGGCCCCGGCCACGACGCGGAAAGCTCATTCGCCAAGGGCTTCACGGAAGCAGGCGGCGAGATCATCGGCGCGGACCGTACACCGGTCGCCAATCCCGACTTCTCGGCTTACGTGCAGCGCGTGCGCGATGCAAACCCCGAAGCCGTCTACATCTTCGTTCCCGGTGGTGCGCAGCCGGCGGCAATCGGCAAGGCGCTTTCCGACCGCGGCCTGACGCCGCCCGACACGAAAATTTTCGCGCAGGGTGAACTCACCCACCCCGAAGCTTTGCAAGGCATGGGCGAGACGGCACGCGGCATCATTACGACCTTCCACTACACGCTCGAGCGCGACGATCCGCTCAACAACGAATATGTCGAGGGTTATGAAGCCGCCAATAATGGCCGCGAGCCCGACCTCTTTTCGATCGGCGGCTATGACGGCATGCACCTGATCTACGAGGCGCTGAAGGCGACCGATGGCGATGCGTCGGGCGACGCGCTCGTCGAAGCTGCCAAGGGCATGTCGTGGGAAAGCCCACGCGGGCCGATGTCGATCGATCCCGAAACGCGTGACGTGATCCAGACCGTCTATATCCGTGAAGTTCAGGAGGTGGACGGCGAATTGCAGAACGTCATCATCGAGGAAATCCCGGACGTAAAAGACCCGCTGCACGGCGCGAACTGAAACTGACGGCCGAGCAGGAGTGAGAACCGGATCGTGATCAACCAGATCGTTATCGTCCTGTTCGACGGTTTCGCCTTCGGGATGCTATTGTTCGTCCTGTCGGTGGGCCTGTCGGTCACGCTCGGATTGATGAATTTCATCAATCTGGCGCATGGCGCATTCGGCATGTTGGGCGGCTATATCGCCGTCCTGACCATGCGCCAGCTCGGCCTGCCCTTCCTGCTCGCGCTGCCGGCCGCCTTCCTTGCGGCTGCGCTCGTCTCGGTGGTCTTCGAACGCACGCTGTTTCGCAGGCTCTACAAGGCCGGCGAACTCAACCAGGTGCTGTTCACCATTGGTCTGGTGTTCGTGGCCGCCGCGCTCGCCACCTATTTCTTCGGCACGGTGCAGCAGGTCATTCCCCTGCCGTCGTGGCTGCGCGGCTCGGTCGAATTTGCCGGCATGCGCTTCGGCGTCTACCGCATCTTCATCATTCTGGTCGCACTTGCCGTCACCGCAATCCTCGTCTTCGGACTGGAGCGCACCCGGCTCGGCGCGCAAATCCGCGCTTCGGTCGACAACCAGCGCGTGGCGCAGGGTCTCGGCATGAATGTCGAGCGCACGTTTGCGATCACCTTCGCGCTCGGCAGCGGGCTCGCCGGCCTCGGCGGTGCGCTGGCCATCGAGATCGTCGGTCTCGATCCGTCCTTCGGGTTTCACTACCTCGTTTATGTGCTGATCGTGGTGTCGGTTGGCGGGCTCGGTTCTATCACCGGCTCGTTCGTCGGCGCGGCCCTGCTCGGCATCGGAGACGTCGCCGGCAAGTACTATTTCCCGCATCTGGGATCGTTCCAGATCTACCTGCTTCTCGTGGCGATCCTGCTGGTGCGCCCGCGCGGCATCTTCGGCAAACGGTGATCGCCATGACCGCTGCAACCCCGACGCTCAACGATCCGCATGTCTGGCTGAAACGGCAAAGCCGCTGGTCGCCGTTCGAAATCCTCTTCTGGCTGGCCGCGCTGATCCCGTTCTTCTTCTTCCCGACCTATCTGACGCTCGCAAGCCAGGTGGCCATCGTGGCGCTCTTCGCCATCTCGGTTGATCTGGTGCTCGGCTATGCCGGCATCGTCACGCTCGGCCATGCCATGTTCTTCGGCCTCGGCGCCTATGCGGCCGGCATCATCAGCGTTTATGGCTGGGGCGAACCAATCACCGGGCTCATCTTCGCGGGCGCGTTTGCTGGTTTGGTCGGCTTCATCGCCTCCTTCCTGATCGTACGGGTCCAGCATCTGGCGCTCATCATGGTGACGCTCGGGCTCGGCTTTCTAACGCTCGAACTGGCAAATTCGATGTCGTGGCTGACGGGCGGCGCGGATGGTCTGCGCGGTGTCAGCACCTGGCCGATCTTCAACCAGTTCCGCTTCGACCTTTGGGGCTATACGGCCTACTCCTATTCGCTGATCGCGCTTTTCGTCGGCTTTTTGATCTCGCGGCGGATCGTGAATTCGTCCTTCGGCCTGTCGCTGCGCGGCATTCGCGAAAACGTCACCCGCATGCCGGCCATCGGCTCCGACTACAAGTTCCATCTACGCAAGGTCTATACGATCTCGGCCGCGATGGCGGGCGTCGCCGGCGCTCTGCTCACGCAAACCACCAACACGGTCGCGTTGGATTCGCTCTCCTTCCAGCGCTCGGCCGATGTGGTCGTCATGCTGATCCTCGGCGGTACGGGCCGACTTTACGGCGCGATCCTCGGCGCAATCATCTTCCTCGTCGCGCGCGACCAGCTTTCGGGCGTCAACCCGCAATACTGGTATTTCTGGATCGGCATGCTCCTGATGGTCGTCGTCCTGTTCATGCCGAAAGGCATATTGGGCTTCCTTACCCGCATTGCAGGCAGGAACGGCTGATGGCTGATCCCGAATTCGCCTTGCGCACGGAAGCGCTCAAAAAAAGCTTCGGCAAGCTGGAGGTCGCGCGCGACATCTCCATTTCGCTGCCGCGCGGCTGCCGCTACGCGCTGATCGGCCCGAACGGTGCTGGCAAGACCACGCTGATCAACCTGATCAACGGCCAGTTGAAGCCTGACTCCGGTCGCATCATGCTGGAAGGCGAAGACATCACGCGACTGCCGTCGGCCGATCGGGTTCGGCGCGGGTTGACGCGCACGTTTCAGATCAACCAGTTGTTTCCGGACCTGACGCCGATCGAATCCGCCACGCTCGCCGTCATCGAGCGCGAGGGTAAGTCAGGGCAGTTCTGGCGAAGCCTGCACTCCCATACCGAAGCGATCGACGAAGCCTTCGCGATTCTGAAGCAACTCGGCCTTGCCGATGTGGCGACCCGCGAAACCCGCACGCTCGCCTATGGCCAGCAGCGCCTGCTCGAAATCGCACTGGCGCTGGCGACGCGTCCGAAGGTTCTGCTTCTGGACGAACCGGCAGCCGGCGTCCCTAAGGATGAGAGCGCGGCATTGTTCGAGGTTATCGCCGCGTTGCCGTCCGATATCTCGGTGCTGTTCATCGAGCACGACATGGACATCGTGTTCCGCTTTGCCACGCGCATCATCGTTCTGGTCGCCGGCGGCATCCTCGTCGAGGCGGAGCCGGACGCGGTGCGCAACGATCCGCGCGTGCGCGAGGTTTATCTCGGACAGGCGGCGCATCATGGCTGAACCTCTTCTCGAATTCCGCGACGTTCGTGCCGGCTACGGCGATGCCGTAGTCCTCGACGGCATCTCGCTTGCCCTGCCCGCGAATGGCAGCCTTGCCCTGCTCGGGCGCAACGGCGTCGGCAAGACGACTTTGCTTTTGACGGCAATGGGCTTCGTGCGGCTGATACGCGGCTCGATCTTCCTCGGCGGTCAGGATATATCGAAGCTTGCCCCACACAAGCGCGCGCGGCTTGGTCTCGGCTGGGTGCCGCAGGAGCGCGACATCTTCCCCTCGCTTTCTGTCGAGGAAAACCTCACCGTCGCTGCACGGCCCGGCCGCTGGGATCTCGGAGCCATCTATGGCCTCTTCCCGCGCCTGAAGGAACGGCGCGCCAATATGGGCAATCAGCTTTCCGGCGGCGAGCAGCAGATGCTGACCATCGCGCGCACGCTGATGACCAATCCGTCCGTCCTGCTTCTCGACGAACCGCTCGAAGGTCTTGCCCCCATCATCGTGGAGGAACTGACGGCAGCGGTGCGGAAAATGGCGCAGGATGAAGGTATCGCTCTCGTCCTCGTCGAACAGCACGCGCAGGTCGCGCTTGGACTGACGAGCGATGCCGTCATCATCGAGCGCGGCGAGATCACCCATCGCGCGCCGTCCGTCGATCTTTTGAACGACAGCGCGACGCTTGACCGCTATCTCGGCCTGAAGCTCGGCCAGACGGGCTGACGCCCGACGGAACTTCGATGAACCGCAAGCAGTCCGCATCGTCCATCCCGGCCGCCTGGCTGAAGCCCCTTCCCGAGGGCTACCAGATTCCGCTCTGGCGCTGGCTCCTGATCCCCGCGACCGCTCTCATGCTCAAGCGCGACGGCGGCGCATGGATCGGCGGAACGCTAACTCTTACTGATGGAAATCTGCATTTCATCCAGTCGAAGGCGATCAAGACGAAAGCACCGGTACTGGAGGAATGGTCGGTTCCGCTCAGTGAAATCACCGATCTGACGGTCGCGCCCGGTTTCGCCTCCGAAAAGTTGCGCGTGGCACATTCGGGCGGAATGCACACGCTGATGACGGCCCGGTCGGACGCATTCGTCGCGGAACTGCGCAGTACTCTGAGCGGGCACGGAACGGGCTGAGAAAACGAACCGCGGCCACTCGCATTCCATCGTCTCCATGCCGATTCCATCCATGGCTTGTCCTGAAGGCGCTCACGGCCTATATTGGGCCTATCGATCTTGCTTGTCGGACTTTGTTTTTGGCGCGAATGCGCGCTCGGCGATCTTCCTCTTTCAAAATCGAACTCAACCGCCTTTGGCGGACCCTGCGCTCCGGCGCGCATTTATAAGTTACCTTTGAAAGGAAATCGCCATGACGACCGGCGTTGTAAAATTCTTCAATACGACCAAGGGCTTTGGTTTCATTCAGCCGGATACCGGCGGTGCGGACGTATTCGTCCATATCTCGGCAGTCGAGCGTTCGGGCATGTCCACGTTGAACGAAGGCCAGAAGGTCAGCTTCGACGTCGTGAAGGACAACCGCAGCGGCAAGAGCGCGGCTGAGAATCTTCAGTCCGCTTAAAGAGAATTGCGCTTCTGGTCGTTGACCACGGATGTACTGGCATGATCATCGAGGCGTATAGGAGAGGTCGGGTTCGCCCGGCCTTTTTGCTTTTCTGAACCGAGGGATAGCATCATGAGCACCATCACCGAGCAAAGCGCAGTCACCGCAACGCCGTCCAAGGCTTCGGCGAAGGCCGAGTTGACGGATCAGGTGTCGCGCGCGATCATCGACGAGGAAGCCGCGCGACGTATCGCCAAGACGGAAAAGCTGCGGCTGGCGCGGCTCGAACACGAGGCCAAGCAGGCAGCGGAAGCGGAACCGCCGGCGAAAAAGCCGCGCCAGACGAAGACAGCGCCGAAACGCGCGAAATCATCCGCCTGACGTGAATTGACGATGGAACGGCAGGCATGGCTGGAGGAAGTCCCATGAAAATTCGTTCCCTCGCATTTGTTCCGGTCGTCGCAGCCGGCGTTTGCGCAAATGCGCACGCACAGGACACGCGCCCCCAGCCCGAGGACACGACGGCGATTGCTGAAAACCAGTCGGTCATGGCCGACGACTTCATGGTTGCTTCGGCGCATCCACTTGCCACGCAGGCCGGCTACGACGTGCTGGCCGCGGGCGGCTCGGCGGCCGATGCGGCAATCGCCGTCCAGACCATGCTCGGACTGGTCGAGCCGCAAAGCTCTGGCTTGGGCGGCGGCGCTTTCGTCCTTTATTGGGACGCAGCGTCTGCCACGCTTTCGACCTACGATGCGCGCGAGAAGGCGCCTCTGGCGGCCGATGGCGATTACTGGCTGGGCGAAAACGGCGAGCCACTGGCGTTTGCCGAGGCCGTTCTCGGCGGGCGTTCGGCCGGTGTGCCCGGCACGCCCATGCTGCTCGAAACGCTCCACCGCGATCACGGCCGGAAAGAATGGGCAGATCTTCTCCAGCCCGCGATCGACACGGCCGAAGCCGGCTTCACCGTCACGCAGCGCCTCGCTGACGCGGTCGCCGGAACGGACGATCTCGACACTTTCGTGCAGACCGCCGACTATTTCCTTCCCGAAGGCCAGCCGATCGCCGAAGGCTCGACGCTGACCAACCAGCCCTATGCCGACACCCTGAAGCTCTTTGCCCAAGAAGGTTCCGCACCTTTCTATACCGGCGAGATCGCCGAAGACATCGTTTCCGCACTCAACACCAACATCAATCCGGGCATCCTCACCATGGAGGATTTCGAGGCGTATGAGGTTGTGCATCGCGATCCGGTCTGCACGGAATACCGCTCCTATGACGTCTGCGGCATGGGGCCCCCCTCTTCCGGTGCACTGACCGTCGGCCAGATTCTCGGCATCCTCGAACCCTTCGACCTTTCCTCGATGGAAGACGGCGTCGAATTCCGTCATCTGTTTGCCGAAGCCTCGCGGCTCGCCTTCGCCGATCGCGGCCTTTATCTCGGCGACGGCGATTTCGTGGACATTCCCGATGCCTATCTCGACGCTGGTTATCTGGAGGAGCGCAGTTCGCTGATCGATCCCGACGCCGACATGGGCACCGCCGAGCCCGGCGTTCCGCCCGGCTGGGACAGGGCGTCGCTTGCGCCGGACAGCGAACGTCCGCGCGCGGGAACGTCACATTTCGTCATCGTCGATGGTGACGGGAACGCAATTTCGGCCACGACGACGATCGAAAGCGGCTTCGGCAACCGTGTCATGACGCGCGGCTTCCTGCTCAACAACGAGCTGACCGACTTCTCCTTCACCGCCGATGACAACGGCGTGCCGGTCGCCAACCGGGTCGAACCGGGTAAGCGCCCGCGCTCGTCGATGGCACCGACAATCGTCTTCGAGGACGGCGCGCCGATCCTTCTGACCGGCAGCCCCGGCGGCGCGGCGATCATCGACTATACGGCGCTTTCGCTGGTCTCGATGCTCGACTGGGGCATGGACCCGCAGGACGCGATCGACCTTCCGCATGTGACCAACCTCAACGGGCGCACCAATGTCGAGGAAGGCGAAGGGGCCGAAGCCTTTGCCGAAGGGCTCGCGGCGCTCGGACACGATGTGAACGTCACCAATCTCAATTCCGGCCTGCATGTCATTTCGATCACCGAAGACGGGCTGATCGGTGCGGCCGACAAACGCCGCGAAGGCACGGTGATGGGCAACTAGCCGACCACCAGATCCACGCGGTCGGCTGCGAAGAGCGTCTGCGCAAATTCGATCGCGCGCCCGTTTGCATCTTCGTCGATCGCCAGTGTGGCAAGCACGATGGCGCCGGGCGACAGGCCAAGTTCCTCGACGATTTTCGGGTCGGCATGCCGGGCCGAGACGGTCGTGAAGCGCCTTGTGTAGTCGCTTACCCCCTGCGCTGCGAAGGCGGCGGTAATCGAGCTCGCCTTTCGAAATTCGTCGACCATGTCGGGAAAACGCTCTGCGTCGAACCAAGCCGTGCTGCGCGAGATGGGTATCCTGTCCGCCTCGGCCACAAGGTCGAGCCGGATGACCTCGGCACCTTCATCGAGGTCCAGCGCCTCGGCAACGCGCGCATCGGCTGCCACCAGTGCGTGAGCCAGAAGGCGACGGCGCGTCTCACGCGCCTGCCCTTCAAGATTGGCCGAAAAACGGGTACGCCGCCCAAGCGAGTATGAAATGCGCGGTGCCCGGCGCACGAACGTGCCGCGCCCCTGCTCCGCCTGCAGAACCCCCTCCGTGGTCAGCGCAGCGATGGCTGCGCGCACGGTGTGACGGTTGACCGAAAAACGCTCCGACAGAGCGAGTTCCGGCGGCAGGCGTGCCCCCTCGGTCAGCACTTCATCGACGATATCCCGGCGCAGCTCGTCGGCAATTTGCCGCCAAAGAGCGACGCCCCCACCACGATCGAGGCTGGCAGTTCTTATCGTCAACGGTTCGTCCTTTTCCGGCCCTGTCATCGGGCTGTCATCTGCTGGCGATAGGTGTAGTATGAATTTGTTGAATTGTCTATACGAATATACCAATAGGAAATCGGATGCCTCGAACGAACGACGCGCCCAAAACCTCCGAAATACGCCGCGAAGCGATGCAGGTTCTAACATCCGCCTCGCCCGGCGATGTCGCAAACCATTTCGCGAAGGCGGAATTCGACGGCGATGCGCAAATGCTGCGCGGCCCGGAAACGGGCCTCGTCACGGTACGTGGGCGTATCGGCGGCGGCGGTGCGCCTTTCAATGTCGGGGAGGCGACCGTGACGCGGGCAAGCGTGCGCCTTTCCACCGGCGAGATCGGCCATGCCTACGCCCTTGGCCGCGACGGTGAAAAGGCGAAGCTTTCCGCCATTATCGACGCGCTGCTTCAACGCACAGACGACGCCGACACGGTCGAGAACGTGATCCTCGCGCCGCTTCGCGCGGCTCAAAGCGAGATGACCACGCGCCGAAAAGCCGAGACAGCGGCCACGAAGGTCGACTTCTTCACCATGGTTCGCGGAGAGGATTGATGGACAGCATTCATATCGAAGGCGGCTTTTCCGCTCCCGTCCTCGACGCGCAGGCCGCTTTTCGCGCGGTGATGGACGCCATGGCGCAGCCGGGCACGGTGCAGGTGATCCACGCTGGAACGACACCGCCGACGCCGCTTTCCGCAAGCGCCGCCGCGATCGCGCTGACGCTTTGCGACCACGATACACCCGTCTGGCTCGACCCGAAATTGAAGGGCGTCGAGGCCGTTTCGGCGTGGCTCTCCTTCCAGACCGGCGCGCCGCTCGCCCATACGCCGGCCGACGCCCATTTCGCGCTGATCGCCGACCCGGCAACGATGATCGCGCTCGATAATTTCGCGCAAGGCTCGCAGGACTATCCCGACCGCTCGACGACGCTGATCCTTCAGGTCGAAAATCTTTACGGTGGCGTCCCGCTCCTGCTCGAAGGCCCCGGCATCGAGACGATCGCGCATCTTTCGCCCGATCCACTGCCGCGCCATTTCGCCGAACAGTGGAAGCAAAACAATGCGCGTTTCCCGCGCGGGGTCGATGTGATCCTCGCCGCGCCCGATGCGATTGCCTGCCTTCCGCGCACCACCCGCATTTCAACGACGGAGGCTTGATCAATGTATGTTGCCGTCAAGGGCGGTGAAGCCGCCATCGCGAACGCCCATCGCCTTCTTGCCGACCGTCGCCGGGGCGACCGCTCCGTACCGGCCATCGGTCTCGACCAGATCGTCGAGCAACTCGCGCTCGCCGTCGACCGCGTCATGGCTGAAGGCTCGCTTTACGACAAAGGTCTTGCCGCACTCGCCGTCAAGCAGGCGCGCGGTGACATGATCGAGGCGATCTTTCTCCTGCGCGCCTACCGCACCACCCTGCCCCGCTTCGGCTATACGAAGCCGGTCGACACCGAGGCGATGCTGGTCGAGCGGCGCGTCTCGGCCACCTACAAGGATTTTCCGGGCGGGCAGCTTCTTGGCCCGACTTTCGACTACACGCATCGTCTGCTCGATCCCGAACTTGCGTCAGATGCGCCTGTCGCCGAGCCGGAGCGACGCGAGGAGCCGGGGGAAGACGTCATGCGCGTCTCCGCGATCCTCGCCGGTGAAGGGCTGATCGAGCCGGACGGCGTCCTGCCGGACGATCACAAGCCCGGGGACATCACCCGCGAGCCGCTGGAATTTCCGATGGAGCGTGACGCGCGGCTTCAGGCGCTGGCGCGCGGCGATGAGGGCTTTCTTCTGGCGCTCGCCTATTCGACGCAGCGCGGCTTCGGGCGCACGCATCCCTTCGTCGGCGAGGTGCGCATCGGCGAGGTCGAGATCGAGCTTGAAGTTCCCGAACTGGACTTCGCCGTGCCGCTCGGTTCGATCCGCCTGACCGAATGCCAGATGGTCAACCAGTTCAAGGGATCGTCGAAGGTGCCACCGCAGTTCACGCGCGGCTATGGCCTCGTATTCGGCCAGTCGGAGCGAAAGGCGATGGCGATGGCGCTGTGCGACCGCTCGCTGCGTGCCGGCGAGTTCGCGGAGGATCGGGTCGCACCCGCGCAGGATGAGGAATTCGTCGTCTCGCATTGCGATAACGTGCAGGCGACCGGCTTCGTCGAGCATTTGAAACTGCCGCATTACGTGGATTTCCAGGCCGAACTCGACATCGTGCGCCGCATGCGCGCCGAACAGGCCGCAGCCGGCGATGATCAGAAGGAAGCGGCGGAATGAACATCGCCACCTACAATTTCGCCTATCTGGACGAACAGACCAAGCGCATGATCCGCCGCGCGATCCTGAAGGCGATCGCCATTCCCGGCTATCAGGTGCCGTTCGCCAGCCGCGAGATGCCGATGCCCTATGGCTGGGGCACAGGCGGCGTACAAGTCACCGCTGCGATCATCGGACCGGACGACGTTCTCAAGGTCATCGATCAGGGTGCGGACGATACGACGAACGCCGTCTCGATCCGCGCCTTCTTCCAGAAGGTGGCGAACGTCGCCGTTACAACGCATACCGGCGAGGCGACGATCATCCAGACGCGCCACCGCATCCCTGAAAAGCCGCTCGCAGAAGGTCAGGTGCTTGTCTATCAGGTACCGATCCCCGAGCCGCTGCGCTTTCTCGAACCGCGCGAGACCGAGACGCGCAAGATGCACGCGCTCGAAGAATACGGCCTGATGCACGTCAAGCTTTACGAGGACATCGCACGACACGGACGCATCGCGACCTCCTATGCCTACCCGGTCAAGGTCGAAGGGCGCTACGTGATGGACCCCTCGCCGACGCCCAAATTCGACAATCCGAAGATGCACATGTCGCCTGCCTTGCAGCTTTTCGGCGCGGGGCGCGAAAAACGCATCTACGCCGTTCCGCCCTTCACCGATGTCGTCAGCCTCGATTTCGAGGATCACCCCTTCGAAATCCAGACCTTCACAGAACCATGCGCGCTGTGCGGTTCCACGGGCGTCTATCTGGACGAGGTGATCCTCGATGACCGCGGCGGGCGCATGTTCGTCTGCTCCGACACCGACCATTGCGAGGAAAACCGCGATGAGCACTGAAACGACTGCCGACGCGCCGCTCCTCAAAGTTGCGGGCGTCTCGAAATTCTACGGCTCGCGCATCGGCTGCGACAACGTCTCGTTCGATCTTTGGCCCGGCGAGGTGCTGGCCATCGTGGGCGAGAGCGGTTCGGGCAAGACGACGCTGCTCAACTGCCTGTCGACCCGCCTCACCCCGTCATCGGGCACAGTGTCCTACAGGATGCGTGACGAGACATGGCGCGACATCTATCGCATGGGCGAGGCCGAGCGACGCTTTTTGATGCGTACCGATTGGGGCTTCGTTCACCAGAACCCGGCCGACGGTCTGCGCATGACGGTTTCGGCCGGGGCCAATGTCGGCGAACGGCTGATGGCTATCGGCGACCGGCACTACGGCGACATCCGCGCGTCGGCCATCGACTGGCTCGGACGCGTCGAGATCGCAGAGGACCGCGTGGATGACGAGCCGCGCGCTTTTTCCGGCGGCATGCGCCAGCGCCTCCAGATCGCGCGAAACCTCGTCACGCGTCCGCGTCTCGTTTTCATGGACGAGCCGACCGGCGGCCTCGACGTGTCGGTCCAGGCGCGCCTGCTCGATCTTCTGCGCGGCCTCGTCGGCGAGCTTGGCCTGTCAGCCATCGTCGTCACGCACGATCTTGCCGTTGCGCGCCTCATCTCGCACCGGATGATGGTGATGAAGGACGGACGCGTCGTCGAACATGGCCTCACGGACCGCGTGCTCGACGATCCGCAAGCGCCCTACACGCAGCTTCTCGTCTCCTCGATCCTTCAGGTGTGATTATGGATTCTCGCCCCAAAAACCGTTCGGAAAGGATGCCGTGATGCCTACCCCGCTCGTCGTTTCCGAAGTCGCCAAGACCTTCACCATGCATATGCGCGGCGGCCTGCGCCTGCCGGTCGTGGAGGATGTATCCTTTTCGCTGAAAGCTGGCGAATGCGCCATTCTCGGCGGCCCCTCGGGCGCAGGCAAAAGCTCGATCCTCAAGATGGTCTACGGCAATTACGCCGTCGATACCGGACAGATCATCGTCAAGCATCGCGACACTCTGATCGATATAGCCAAGGCCGATCCGCGAACAGTGCTGGGTGTCCGCCGCGAGACGATCGGCTATGTCAGCCAGTTTCTGCGCGTCGTCCCGCGCATCGGCGCGCTCGACATCGTCGCCGAACCGCTGATCGAGCGGGGAACGCCCGCTGAAACCGCGCGCGAGCGCGCAAGCACGCTTCTTGCCCGGCTCAACCTACCCGAACGGTTGTGGCATCTGCCGCCCGCGACCTTCTCCGGCGGCGAGCAGCAGCGCGTCAACATCGCGCGCGGCTTCATAACCGACCATGCGATCCTGCTCCTCGACGAGCCGACCGCCTCGCTCGACGCCGCCAACCGGCAGGTCGTCATCGAGATGATTGCCGAAAAGAAGGCCGGCGGTGTCGCCCTGCTCGGCATCTTCCATGATGCCGATGTACGTGAGACGGTCGCCGACCGCGTCATCGACGTCTCCGCCTTCGCACCGGCGAGGGCCGCATGACCGCAAAACTCTCCGAACAGCCCGCCATCCATGAAACCGCCAATGTTCGCAACTCGACGCTCGGCCGTTACACGGAGGTTGCCGAGCGCACGCGGATTTCCGAATCCACGCTCGGCGACTATTCCTACATTATGGAGGACGGCAGCGTCTGGTGCGCGGAAATCGGCAAGTTCTCCAACATCGCCGCCGCCTGCCGTATCAACGCGACGAACCATCCCATCGAACGCGCCACGCTGCATCATTTCACCTACCGCTCTGCGAGTTACTGGGACGGCGCCGAAGACGACGCGGCTTTCTTCGAGTGGCGGCGTGAGCACAAGATCACTATCGGCCACGACACATGGCTTGGCCATGGCGCGACCATCCTGCCGGGCGTGAAGATCGGCGACGGCGCTGTGATCGGCTCCGGCGCGGTCGTCACCAAGGATGTCGCGCCCTACCTCATCGTCGCGGGCGTGCCGGCGAAGCCGATCCGCGAGCGTTTTCCTGCGCCCGTCGCCAATCGTCTTCAGGCGCTTTCCTGGTGGGACTGGGATCACGCACGGCTTCGCCTGGCGCTCGACGATTTCCGCAAGCTTTCCGTCGAGGCTTTTCTGGAGAAATACGAGACGATCTGACGACTGGACAGGCACTTGCCCGCGCCTTGAGCACACAAGACTTCTGCGCCTGTGATTTGTCATGAAACCGTCAGGAAACAGTAATCGCGCTGTCGCAAGCGCGCCCTAAAGCTCCCCGCGTCAGACCGGCCAAAAGGTATCGGTCGCAGAATTCCAGACGCAACGAAAGCTTGGGAGCTTCGCAATGTTCGCGCATCTCATCCGTACCACCTGTGCCGCGGCGATCGCCGCTTCCGCCCTCGTCGCCCCTGCCGCAGCGCAGGACGACTGGAAGTCCGAAATGCCGGCCTTCCGCGTCGGCCTTCTGGGCGGCGAAAACGAAGCAGACCGCCTGCGCAAGAACGACTGCATGGTCCAGCAGCTCGGCGAAGCGCTCGGCGTGCCGGTCGAACTCTACCCGGCTTCCGACTATGCCGGCGTCATGCAGGGCCTCGTTTCGGGCCAGCTCGACGCCGCCCAGCTCGGCGCTTCGGGCTATGCCGGCATCTATCTTCAGGACGCCGAAGCGGTCGAGCCGGTCTTCGTCGCACTCGAGAACGACGGTTCGGACGGCTACTACGCCATGATGTATACGAAGTCCGACTCGGGCATCGAAGATCTGGAAGGCATGCAGGGCCACTCGCTCGCCTTCGCCGACCCGAACTCGACCTCGGGCTACCTCGTGCCGAAGGCCGAGCTTGAAGCTGCCGAAATCAACATCGACGAGTATTTCTCGAACACCGGCTTCGGCGGCGGTCACGAACAGGCTGTCGTCGCCGTTCTGAACGGCCAGTACGATGCGGGCGTCACCTGGACGTCGGGCGTCGGTGAGGAATCGCAGGGTTATTCGCGCGGCGCTCTGCGCTCGATGGTCGACAAGGACCTGCTCGACATGGCCGATCTTCGCATCATCTGGCAGTCGAACCTGATCCCGAACGGCCCGTGGGTAAACCGCAAGTCGATGCCGCAAGAAGCCAAGCAGATCGTCAATGACTGGCTCGCGAACCTGAACGAGACCGACTACCAGTGCTATGTCGACGTCTCCAATGGCGAAGGTCAGGGCTTCAAGGCCGTCGACCATTCGTTCTTCGAGAACGTCGTCGCCATGCGTCAGCGCGAACTCGAAGGTTCCCGCTAAGCATTCAGCCGAAACAGGCCCGCATCGACCGATGCGGGCCTGTTTCGCATTTCACACCGCCCAGACGCACACGACGAGGAGATCATCATGCTGAAGATCGACGGCCTCACCAAAGCCTTCAAGGACCGCAAGGCGGTCGACGACATCTCGCTTGAGATCCCCGACGGGCAGATCGTCGGCATCATCGGCCGTTCCGGCGCTGGCAAATCCACGCTGCTGCGCATGATCAACCGCCTCGCCGAGCCGAGCGAAGGGCACATCCTCTTCAAGAACCGCGACATCACGAAGCTCAAGGGCCGCGAGCTTCACGAGTGGCGCGCGACCTGCGCGATGGTGTTCCAGCAGTTCAATCTCGTCGGTCGTCTCGACGTGATCACCAACGTTCTGACCGGCCGTCTTTACCATCACGGCCTCGTCGCCAGCCTCCTCCAGCATTTCACTGCCGCCGAGCGTGCCTTCGCGATCAAGGCCCTCGATCGTCTCGGCATGGCGCACACCGCGCTTCAGCAGGCCGACACGCTTTCGGGTGGTCAGATGCAGCGCGTTGCCATCGCCCGCGCGCTCGTGCAGGAGCCGAAAATCCTGCTCGCCGACGAGCCGATCGCCTCGCTCGACCCGCTCAACGCCAAGATCGTGATGGACGCGCTGCGTACCATCAACCGCGAGGACGGCATCACCGTCATCTGTAACCTTCACACGCTCGATACCGCACGCACCTATTGCGACCGGATCATCGGTCTTGCCGAAGGAAAGGTCGTCTTCGACGGTGAACCGGCGCAACTTACGATGCGCATGGCGCGCGAAATCTACGGTGCCGAAGCCGAGGAAGCCTTCCATGAAGGGATGACCTCGACGTCGCTTGGAGGCGCTCCGGTGCAGCCCGAGCTTTCCGCTGCCGAAATCGCCAAGGCGCAGATCGCCAAGGCCGAAGCGCTCGTAGGCTGATCCATGGCAAATCTCGACCTGCCCTATCGCCGCGACGGCGAGGACGCCGTTTCCGCGTTTGAACGCCACCGCGCCGATTTGAAGCGCCAGCGCATGGCGATGAACCTGCTTTTCATCGCCTGCTTCATCGCCGTTCTTGCGGCATCGGTCTATGTCGCCCGGTTCTACCCGGACCGGCTGGCTTCCGGCCTGCCACGCATCTTCGACTATTTCGGCACGATCATGCCGAACCTCGAATTCGACAAACTGCTCTTGCCGCGCGGCGAAAACGGACGCGCTGTGCAAGGATCCATCGTCTACTGGTATTCCGATTTCTGGGTCTATCTGCGCCTGATCGTCGAGACGATTTTCATGGCGTTGACGGCGACGATCCTCGGTGCGGCTGCCGCCTTTGCGCTTTCCTTTCCCGCCGCGCGCAACCTTGCACCGACCCGCGCGATCTTCTGGGTCTCGCGCCGCTTCCTCGAAGTGTGTCGCGGCGTTCCGGAAATTCTCATCGCGCTCATCCTCGTCTTCGCGGTCGGCATCGGCCCGCTGGCCGGCGTGCTCGCCATCGCCATCCATACGGCCGGCGCGCTTGGCAAGCTGTTCTCCGAGGTCAACGAGAACGCGTCCATGCGTCCGGTCGAGGGCGTGCGGGGCGTCGGCGGCAACTGGTTCGAGGAAATGCGCTACGGCGTGATGCCTCAGGTCCTGCCGAATTTCGCCTCATACACGCTGTTGCGTTTCGAGATCAACGTGCGCGCATCCTCCATTGTCGGCTTCGTCGGCGCGGGCGGCATCGGCATGGAGCTCAACCGCGTCATCAGCCTTTACTCGGACGACCGCGTGGTCGCCGTTCTCCTGATGATCATCGTTCTGGTCACCGCCATCGACCTTCTGTCCGAGCGCATCCGCACACACTTCATCGGCAAGGAGCATTTCGCATGAGCGCCGCAACCCTTGCCACGCTCGACGCCGCCGGTATCGAGGATGTGCGCCGCAGCCACCCGAACGCGTTCGGCTCGCCGACGCGTAGCGCCATCGGCTGGGCGATGACCATCGCGGTCGTCGCCTATCTCGCCGGCTCGCTCTGGTATTTCGAAATCTGGAAACTCGCCTACGCGTCGGATCGCGCGTGGCGCCTCGTATCGGCGCTTTTCGTCTGGCGAAATTTTTCGACCTGGCAGTTCGCCAACATCTATACCGGCATCGCACAAACCATCGCGATGGCGTTTCTCGGCACGCTGCTCGCATCGCTTGCTGCACTCGTCATCGGCTTTCTCGCTGCCCGCAACACGATGCGCGTCGGCATCATACGCCAGATCGTGCGCCGCTTTCTCGACGTGCTTCGCGGCGTCGACCAGCTTGTCTGGGGCCTCGTCTTCGTACGCGCCGTCGGTCTCGGCCCGCTGGCCGGCGTTCTCGCCATCTTCGTCTCCGACACGGGCACGCTGTCGAAGCTTTATTCCGAGGCGATCGAGAATGTCGATCGCAAGCAGGTGGAAGGCGTGCGCGCGACCGGCGCGTCGTCGATCAAGGTGGTGCGCTACGGCTACCTGCCGCAGGTACTGCCGGTGTTCATCTCACAGTCGCTCTACTTCTTCGAATCCTCCACACGCAGCGCGACAGTGCTCGGCATCGTGGGCGCTGGCGGCATCGGCATGATCATCATCGAGCGCTTCCGCGCCAATCTGTTCGATCAGGTCGCCTTCGTCGTACTCAATGTTCTGGTCTGTATCTTCGTCATCGACTGGCTGTCGCGGAGGATTCGGGAGCGCTTCATCGGCGAGGCCGCGCATTAGAAGGGCGATTGTGATTTGATGCACAGGGGTTTCTTATTCCTGTCATCTGAATCGCTTAACGGGGCGGTCTTCCAGATGGAGCTGCGCCATGCGCTACGCGATCTATTTCACACCGCCTCAGGGCGATCCCCTCACGCTCGCCGCCGAGAGCTGGCTCGGACGTAGCGCCTTTACCGGCGCGGCGTCAGCCGTTCCGAGCGAGCAGGAGGCCGTGACCGTCTCTGCGCGGCGCTACGGCTTCCACGCGACGCTGAAAGCACCGTTCCGGCTGGCCGACGGCGTCAGCGAAGCTGAGTTCGTCGAAGCGTTCGAGGCATGGACGGCGGCGCGGTCGTCCTTCATGGGACCACGCCTCGTCATCGCGCAGATCGACGGCTTCTTCGCGCTGGTCCCGCAGGAGCGCCACGCACCGCTTCAGGACTTCGCACGGGACATCGTCATCGATTTTGAGCCTTTTCGCGCGGCGCTGACTCCGGAAGATATCAAGCGGCGCAATCCAGACAGGCTCTCGCCCGGAGCGCGCGAAATGCTGGAAACCTACGGTTACCCTTACGTGCTCGACCAGTTCCAGTTTCATATGACGCTGACGGACCGGATCAACGACACGGACGCGCCGCGCATGCGCGAAAGGCTAAACGAACATTTCGGCGCGCTGATCGAAACGCCTATCACGATTTCTTCGCTCGCCATCTTCGCAGAACCCGAAGCCGGCGCTCCGTTCAATGTCCACACCTTTTGCGACCTTGCTTCCCCCTCGATGAGAAAGACTGCCTGACATGTCCGCCGAAACCGTCTTCACCAATGCCCGCATCGTCCTTGCCGACGAAGTCGTCGAGGGCAGCGTCCTCGTGCGTGACGGGCGCATCGCCGCCATCGACACCGGCACCTCGCGGGCGGGAGAGGATATGGGCGGCGATTACCTTACAGCGGGTCTGGTCGAGCTTCACACCGACCACCTCGAAGGCCATTATTCGCCGCGCCCCGGCGTGCGCTGGAACGCGATCGCCGCCGTTCAGGCCCATGACGCGCAGGTCGCAACCTCGGGCATCACCACGGTGTTCGACTGCCTGCGCATGGGTTCCGACGAGGATGGCGGCTTCGATCCGCAGGAAATGCGCGACCTTGCCGACGCCATCGAAACCGCGCAGGCGGAGGGGCGGCTGCGCTCGGACCACTATATCCATCTGCGCTGCGAGGTCTCCGCGCCCGACGTGCTCGACGCCTTCGACCGTTTCCGTGGTGACGGGCGCGTGCGCCTCGCCTCGCTGATGGATCACGCGCCCGGGCAGCGCCAGTTCCAGACGATGGATCAGTACACGCTCTACTACAAGGTCAAGCGCGGGCTGACGGACGACCAGTTCGCCACGTTCGTAACGCGCCGGCAGGAGCAATCGGCCCGCTATTCCGCACCGCATCGCCGGGCTATCGGCGAACATTGCCGGGGCGCAAGCGTCACGCTCGCCAGCCACGACGACGCCACGCTCGACCATGTCGACGAGGCGTTGCGCGACGGGGTGAGGCTCGCCGAGTTTCCGACCTCCGTCGAGGCCGCGCGCGCCTCGCACGACGCCGGGCTTTCCGTCCTGATGGGCGCGCCGAATATCGTGCGCGGCGGCTCGCATTCGGGCAACATCGCCGCGCGCGACCTTGCCGAAGCGGGCATCCTCGACGTCTTGTCGTCGGACTATGTGCCGTCGAGCCTCATCTTCGCCGCCTTCCAGCTTGCCGACGAGGTGGAGGCGATCAGTCTGCCGCAGGCGATGTCGCTGATCACCGAGAAGCCAGCGCGCACGGTTGGCCTGACCGATCGCGGCCTCATCGAGGAAGGACGGCGCGCCGACCTGATCCGCGTTCGCCGCGACCACGGCGTGCCGGTCGTCCGTTCCGTCTGGCGCGCAGGCGAACGCGTCGCATGAGCCACGCACAGGGCGTTTTCGTGCCGGTCGTGGGACCGAGCGGCGCGGGCAAGGATTCCATTATGTCCCATGCCCGCGAGCGCCTTGGCGATACGCCGTCGGTGCATTTCGTGCGCCGTGTGGTCACGCGCCCCTGCGATCCGAACTCGGAGGCCCACGACACGCTCGACGAAGCCGGCTTCATCGCAGCCGAAAGAGCGGGCGTTTTCGCGCTTTCATGGCGCTCACACGGTCTTTGCTACGGCATTCCGCGTTATGTCGAAGATCGTCTTGCCGGGGGGCAGACGGTCGTCGCAAACCTGTCACGCGCCAGCGTTGCGGAATCCGTCGCCCGTTTCGGCCGCGTGATGCCTGTTATGATCACCGTCGCACCTGAAATCCTGGCCGAACGGCTCGCCGCGCGCGGGCGCGAGAGCCGGGAAGAAATCGCGGCTCGCCTTGCGCGCGCCGTGCCCGAAACAGACCTCGGCGCGCCGGTTCACGAGATCGCCAACAATGGCCGCCTCGAAGACGCCTGCGAAGCGTTCGTCACCTTCCTGAAATCGGTCCGATAGGATTTCAGCCGCGCTGCTGCGCGCCGCGCGATAGCAGATAGACCAGATACGGCCCGCCGATCAGCGAGGCAAACAGGCCGACGGGAAGCTGGTAGGGGAACGCCACCATGCGGGCCAGCCAGTCGGACACGACCATCAGCGCCGCGCCGAGAAGCACCGCCCCGATCAGATGATCGCGTGCCCGGCCAAGGCCGAGCATTCGCGCCAGATGCGGCGCGATCAAGCCGATGAAGGAGAGCGGCCCGACGAACATCGCCGCCGACGCCGTCATCAGTGCCGCAAGCAGCACCACCAGAAAACGCGCGCGGACCAGCGGAATGCCGAGGCTCTTCGCCGTCTCGCCGCCAAGCGGCAGAATGTCCAGCCAGCGCACGGTCAAAAGAGCGGGCGCGATTAGTACCGCCATCAAAGCCAATGCCGTGAATGCCTGTGTCACGTCGGCCTGCGCGGTCGATCCTGTCAGCCATGCAAGGAGCGTGTAGGACGTCATGGTGCCCATGGCGATGACGGCGGTGATGACGGCACTCGCCGCCGCGCCGATCGCTACGCCGCCCAGAAGAAGTCGCTCAGGGCCGAACCTGCCACGTGCCGCGACCGTGAGAATGAGGAGCAGCGCGCCGAGTGCGCCGGCCGCAGCGCCCGCCATCTGCCAGAACAGACTGGCCGTCGCGTTGATCAGCAGGACCGCCGTCAGCCCCGCGCCCGCTCCGGTGCCGACGCCGAGCACTTCGGGACTGGCCAGCGGATTTCCCGTCAGCCGCTGCACCAAAACGCCGGCGGCCGCCAGCATCGCGCCGGATGCAGCCGCGACTGCGATGCGCGGAACGCGCCATTGCGACAGATCCGCCAAAAGGCTGCCGGTCGCGACCGTCCAGCCGTCCGGTCCACTGCCGACGAGAAACGCAACGAGCACGGAGGTCGCAAGTGCTGACAGCGCGACGAGAAGCATTGCGATCGGGCGCGTAGCGCGGCGCGAAGCTCCCATCGGCGCCGTCAGCGACGGCCATTCCATCATGCGCAGGCGAGGCAAAATCCACAGAAGAAGCGGGCCGCCCAGAAGTGCGGTCGCCGCGCCGGTCGGCAGGCGCTCGCCGGCGGGGCCGGAGAAAAGCTGCACCAGCCCGTCCGTCACCCACAGGAGGATCGCGCCGATCAGCGGTGCGGCGACGATGCGCTGGCCGAGCGTGCGTGCGCCCGAAAGCGAGGCAAGCGCGGGTGCGGCCAGTCCGACGAAACCAATCACGCCGACTTCGGCAACGACCGTCGTCGCGATCCAGACGGCAAGCGCGACGATGGCAAAGCGGCTGGCATGGAGTGCGACACCGAGGCTGCGCGCCGAGGCGTCGTCGAGACCGAGAATGGCGAGGGGCCGCAAGAGAAGCAAAGCAGCGGCAAAGCCGATTGCCAGCCGCGAGCCGATCACGATAGCAGGGTCCCAACCCTGCTGGACGAGCGAGCCACCGCCCCAGATGAACAGCGAGAACAGATAGTCGCCATTGGCGAGGATCAGCGCCGCGCTGGCCGCGTTGGCGGTGAGCGCGACCATCATGCCGGCCAGAACCACCGAGACGGGTTCGAGCCCGCGCCGCCATGTAAGGGCGAGGATGATCGCGACAGCGGCGATACCGCCTGAAAAGGCGACGAAGCCTACCGACCAACCCATCAGCGCCGGGGCAAACAGGGTCGCGAGCGCCATCGCGAGTTGCGCGCCGGCCGAGATGCCGAGCGTCGAGGGTTCGGCGAGCGCGTTGCGCAACACACGCTGGAGCAAAAGGCCGGCAAGCCCCAGCGCCGCGCCGGCAACGACCGCAACCACGGCGCGCGGCAGGACCGCGTTTTCGAGGATGACCCACTGCAGCGCATCGTCGCCCTGCGGCCACGCATCGCGAAGCCTGACGACGAACAGAACGACCGCCAGCGCCGCCAGCCCGGCCCATGGCAAAAGGATACGCTGCTGCGCCTTCATGCTGTCGGCCATGAGGATATCACGGCCTCGGCGAGCCGTGCGAAGCGGCGCGCCGAGGGCAATGCGCCGAAATGGTTGACCGGCGCGATGGTGGCGACGCGCCCTTCCCTCACGGCGGGAAGCGCGTTCCAGATCGCGTTGCGCGGCAGGCCGCGCGCGACTTCCGGTGGCGACGGATCGACGACGATGATGCCGGCATCGGGCACACGCGCCAGCGCTTCGATCCCTACGGGCGCGGCGGCGCTGTAGCTTGTCGTGTCCGTCCAGGCGTTTGCCATGCCGAGACGGCCGAGCACATCTCCGAACATGGAATCACCACCGAACGCCCGGAAATGACGCGAATCTCCCAGGCTGATGACGAAGATCGGTCGCCCGCCATGCCGCGTCAACGCCGTGCGGCGCGCATCGATCTCTCGCGCGCTTGCATCGACATAGTCCCGCGCGGTCCCGGCAATGCCGAGTTCCTCGCCGAGCTTCAATGTCGAAGCCTCGACCAGTTCGTAGGGAGGCGTTCCGGCTTCATAAACTGGCAGGTTCAGGACGGGCGCGATCCGCTCCAGTTGCGGGCGCTGATATTCGTAGAATTGCGAGATCACGATGAGGTCCGGCGCAACCTGCCGCAGCATCTCAAAGCTGGGCGAGCCGCGCAGCCCGAGATCGGCGACCGTATCTGGCACCGCCGGCTCGACCACGAGCGAGCGATACTGGATGAGTTCGCTTGCCGCTTTCGGCACGACGCCGAGCGCCAGCGCGGTTTCCAGCAATCCCCAGTCGATGATCGCGATATTGCGCGGACCGTCGGCGCGCGCACCGGGCGCGGCGAGCACTGCTGCGCCGCAAGCCAGAAAGGTGCGGCGCGAGATCGCCGCTAGAGTTTTGCGCGCGTCCTGCATCGGTCAGGCGACATAGCTCAGGGGCTGTCCCGTCGCGGGATGGGCAAAAATCCCCATCGGCAGACCATAGAGATCGGCCAATGTTTCCGGCACGACGATGGCGTCGGGCGTTCCGCGCGCAACGATCCGTCCGTCCTTCAGCGCGACGAGTTCGTCGCAATAGCGGGCGGCCATGTTGATGTCGTGAAGGACGACCACCGCTGCAAGATCGCGTTCGCGCGTCAGGTCGCGCACCAGCGCCAGCATGTCGGCCTGATGCGCGATGTCGAGCGCGGAGGTCGGCTCGTCCAGGATCAGACAGGATGCGTCCTGCGCCAGCATCATCGCGAGCCACGCGCGCTGGCGCTCGCCGCCCGAAAGGCTGTCCACCAGCCTGTCGGCAAAGCGTATCAATTCGGTGCGTTCGAGCGCAGTCTCGACCTTTTGCGCATCGCTCGCGCCAAAACGGCCGAGCGCGCCATGCCAGGGAAAGCGGCCGAGCGCGACGAGTTCGCGCACGGTCATGCCCTCTGCCGGCGGGGTGAATTGCGGCATATAGGCGATGCGCCGGGCAAGTTCACGGTCGCCGTAGGCATCGAGCGGGCGGCCGTCGAGCCGGATCGTGCCTGAACTTGGGCTTTGCTGGCGCACGAGCGAACTCTTGCCGGACCCGTTGGGGCCGATGATGCCGGTCATGCGGCCGCGAACGAGGTCGAGCGAAACGGGCTTCAGGATCGAAACGGAACCGGCGTTGAAGGTCACATCCTCCAGCGCCAGCAGCGTTTCACGTTCGGTCGTTCCGCGTTCAGTCATCGTCACCAGCGGGCATGAGCCTTGAGCTTGAAGGTGCGGCCTTCGCCATAGGAGCAGACATTGACGCCCTGACAGCTCGACACGAATGTCTCGTCGAACACATTGGTGACATTGAGGGCAACGCCCCAATTGTCCTTCTCGTAGCCAAGCTTGAGATCGACCAGCGTGACATCGGGCACCTTCAACGTGTTCTCGTTATCCGCAAAGGACGAACCCACATAGCGCACGCCTGCGCCTGCCGTCACGCCATCATACCACGCATCGCCATTGCGGAAGGTGTAATCCGCCGACACCGAAGCCAGAACTTCCGGGACGATGAAGGGCGTGTTGCCGATCAGCGCCGCGTTGGCATCATCCGTAATCTCGATGTCGTAGGCGGTGATGCCAGCCGTGACCTTGAACTGCTCTGTGACGTTGACCTTGGCTTCGGCCTCGAAACCGCGCGAGCGAACTTCACCAAGTTGAAGCTGGGTGAAGGCGGTGACGTTGGACGGCACGTTCTCGCGTGTCAGATCGAAGACGGAAAGCGTGAACAGGCCATCGATGAATGTCGGCGCGTATTTGATGCCGGCTTCGTACTGCGTGCCCTCTTCCGGTTCGAACAGAAGTCCGTTTGCATCCGTGCCGATGATCGGATTGAAGAACGTCGCCACGCTCACATAGGGCGTGATGCCGTTCGCGAATTCATAAGCGAGGCCCGCGCGGCCGGAGAACTGGCCGTCCGAACGCTTCTGCGTGACGTTCTGATCAGGCGCATAGAAGGTCGGACGATCGTTCGCCTCAAGCCAGCCCCTGTCGTACCGGCCATTGAGCGTGGCGATCCAGCCGCCGCCGAAGCGCATCTGGTCCTGAAGGTAGATGCCCAACTGGCGCTGGGTGAGGTCCTGATTGGTATAGCTGACCGGTATGGTCAACGGCGCACCATAGACGGGATTGAAAGCGTCGATCGGCGGCGTGGTGCCGAACAGGGCAGACGACTGCACCTGATCGATATTGAAGAACTTGTAGTCGATGCCGCCCAGGAACCGATGCTCGACTGCGCCGGTATTCACCGTACCCTCGATCTGGTTATCGATCAGGAAAGTCGTCGACTTCGTCTGGTGAGCAAAATTGACACGGTTCAACTCGGTCGCGCTCGCCCATCCGTCCGCATAGAGAAACTGCTCGTCGATGTCCGAAACGCCGAAGCGGGCGTTGGAACGAACTGTCCAGTCGTTTTCGAGCGTGTGCTCGAGTTCGTAGCCGATCGAGCCTTGCTGGCGTTCGTATTTGTCCACCGATGGTTCGCTGAAATTGGCGTCCCGGTCGATCCGGCCGTAATTCACACCGCCGACGATCCGGTCGACCACCGTCCCTTCATAGGGCAGGAAGCTTTCGCCATTATGCGTCTCGTCGATATGCGTGTAGTTGCCGAAGAAAGTCAGGCTGGTGCCTTCTTCCGGCTGGATCGTCAGGCTTGGTGCGATGAAGCCGCGCCAGCCGTCCTGATTATCGCTGTAGCCGTCGCCGCCCTGAAGACGTCCGTTCATGCGCAGGGCAACGCTTTCGTTTGCGACCTCGCTGAAATCGAAGCCGATATAGCCGGTGCCGGCATCGTTGATGCCTGTCTCGACATATTTCTCACGGCTGAAATTCGGCCGCTTGGAAACATAGTTGACGATACCGCCCGGATTCGAGCCGCCGTAAAGAACCGAGGCCGGGCCTTTGAGCACTTCCACACGCTCCAGCCCGAACGTATCGACGTAAAAGCCGCCGAACGCGTAGCCGAAAAGCTGCAATCCATCCATGTAGACGCCGGTCTGCGTCGCCTGGAAACCGCGAATGAACAGCCAGTTGGTATCCGCGTCCGAGCCGAAAGGCTGGCTGAACGTACCCGGCGTATAGCGCAGCGCCTCGCCCACATTCTGCGCGCCCATATCGTCTATCTCTTCGCGCCCGACAACGGAGACGGCCTGTGGGATCGCGGTGATTTCCGTGCCAGATTTCATTCCGGTACGCGTTGAGCGCGCAACGACGCCTTCGACCGGTCCGACGCCGCCTTTTTCTTCCTGCCCCGCGCCTTCAACCACGATCTCTTCAAGCTGCGTGGCCTGCTGCGCGGCTGCCAGCCCCGGCAACAACGCCAATGCGGCGACACCGCCAGCAAGAGCGAAACGAAAATGTGCGCGATTGGTCATCGAGAACTCCGGTCAACCCCGTGCCGGCGAAACGCCAGCCCCCTAAACCTGACCGTGTATCTCTACTTAAATCGGCTGAATTGGATAATCTTGACTGAATTGATCAATTTTGTTCCGGCAACGCTGCGGGCCGTGCGCGTGATGCACAAATGTCACTTGATCGTGACGTTGTCGCGCTTCCAGACGGCCGGCGTCAGGCCAGTCACCTGCCGGAACACGCGGTTGAAATGGGCCTGATCGGAAAAGCCGCATTCGGCGGCGATGCTGCCGATGGACGCTGCCGAGCGCTGCATCATCCCTTGCGCCTTGCGCACGCGTTCCTGCATGACGAAGCGATGCGGCGGCACACCGGTCGCAGCCTTGAACGCATGGCTGAAATAGGTCTCCGAAACGCCGACCAGCCGGGCAAGATCTGCGAGGCGAAGCGACTCAAGACAATGGGCGTCGATATGATCGAGGGTGAGACGAAGCTGCGTGCGCGACAGAGCCGGCCGCCGCCGCTCCGTTTCCGGGCGAATGTCGAAGAGCACCGCCAGAAGCGCGTTCGCCAGTCCGTCGAGATAAAGATCGTGACACGGCTCGCTGGCTTCCAGCGCATCGGCCAGAAGCCGACTGAGCGCCGAAATCCGTGCGTCTTGAAGCGACAGACGCGGCTCTTCGATCTGCTGCCGGGACAGCGCCCGCCCGAACCGCCTGACGACTCCGGCTTCGCTCATATGCACATCGAGATGCCGCAACCGCAGACCACCCTTTGCCGCGCCCCGCGTCGCGTGGCCGGCGGGAATAAAGCTTGCGGTATCGATAATCTGACTGCCAAACTCCTGACTCTGGTGCGTATCGCTCAGCATGAAAACGCCCGCGCCGCGAACGTCCAGCGGAACGAACAGACGCGGATCGGGCGACAGGTAATTCCCCTGCGCGCCGTCCGCGCACTCGACATCCCACAAATCCGCGACAAGCCCGCCCCAGGCCCGCCATTTCAGGTCTTTTACCGAAAAGCCCGTGATGCGGCTTTCCATGCGCGGTCCGAAGGTGGCTTTCAAGATCGGTTCCATGAACCGACTTATGCAAAATATGACAATAATGGTAAAGTTTAATCGTCGAGGTTCACGCGCGGGCTTTAGGAGATTTCCGAAGCGGCCTCGGCCTGCGCCATCTTTCGAAGTTCCCCGCGGATGATCTTGCCCGTCGTCGTCATCGGCATCTCGTCGATGAACCTGACCACGCGCGGATATTCGTGCGCAGCCAGTCGCGCCTTCACGAAGTCTCCAATCTCGTCGGCGAGGGATTGCGATGGCACCACCCCGTTGCGCAGGACGATATAGGCCGCGACGACTTCGCCCCTGATCGCGTCCGGTTTGCCGACCGCGCCTGCCAGCAACACGCTTTCGTGCCCGAGCAGGCAGTCCTCGATTTCCGCCGGTCCGATCCGGTATCCGGCCGATCCGATCACGTCGTCGTCGCGTCCGACGAAACGTATTCGCCCGTCGGCCTCGCGCACGCCCCTGTCGCCGGTCAAAAGCCAGCGCCCGTCGCGGCCATCGACGAACTTGGCGGCCGTCGCCTTCGGGTTGTTCCAGTATTCGAGGAACATCACCGGATCGGGAGACAGGACGGCGATCGCGCCTTCGATCCCGTCCGCCTGTCGCACGCCAGTGAGCCCGTCGATCACGTCCACGACATGTCCAGGCACCGGGCGTCCCATGCATCCGGGCGACGGCGGCTCCAACGCCGCGCAGGACGAGACGATCATGTTGCATTCCGTCTGGCCGTAGAACTCGTTGATCGTAACGCCAAGCGCGTCCCTGCCCCATTGGATCAGTTCCGCGCCGAGCGTTTCACCGCCGCTTGCCACCGAGCGCAGGTTCAGACCGTATCCCTCCCCGGATTCTTTCAGCTTCATCATCTTCAGCGCCGTCGGCGGAAAGAAGACGTTTCGGATTCCGTGGCTTCGGATGAGATCGATCGCGGCATCGGCGGTAAATCTGGGAAAACGGCAAGCGACGACCGGAACACCATGATGAAGCGCCGGCATCAGCACATCGAGAAGGCCGCCGATCCATGCCCAGTCTGCCGGTGTCCAGATGCGATCGCCCGGCTGCGGGAAGAAATCGTGGCTGATCTCGACGCCGGGCAGATGCCCGAGCAGAACCCTGTGCGCGTGAAGCGCGCCCTTGGGATTTCCGGTCGTGCCGGACGTATAGATCAGGATCGCGGGATCGTCGGCGCGCGTTTCCACCGGCTCGAAATCCTCCAACTGGCCCGCGCAGATTTCCTGAAATCCTTCTGCACCGGCCGAAGGCCCGTCGACGCACAGGATCAGTTCGAGGTCGGGAAGGTCCTGGCGAATGGTTTCAAGCCGCTTCAATCCCGCCGCATCGGTGATGACGGCCTTCGCCCCTGAATCGCGCAGGCGATGTTCGAGCGCCTCCGGTCCAAACAAAGTGAACAGCGGAATCGAGATGCAACCCATCTTGGTGATGGCGATATGCGCGAGCGCGGTCTCGACACGCTGGGGCAACAGCACCCCGACCCGGTCGCCGACACTGGCGTCCGTGCGACTGATACCCCGCGCCGCCAGAGCATTCGCCAGTCTGTTGGATAACGCCTTCAACTCGGCGAACGAATATTCGCGAGAACTCCCACCCGGCTCCACATCCACGATCGCGGTCCGCTCCGGGTCGGCTGCCGCCCATTTGTCGCAGATATCGACGCCGATGTTGAAACGGTCCGGGATCGTCCATCTGAACGACCTGTGGACATCCTCGAAGGTCTTGCCTCGCTCGAGCATCATTCCTCCCCTGCTCGCCTCGAACCGATGACTTTCATAGCACACAGGTTGTCCAACGCGATCCAACGGACGCCAGCCTGAACCGGCATCCTTGACCGATATAGCCATGTGAACATAACAATCAGAGATGACAACGCATGGAGGTCCAGCATGACCGTATCGGCCGACAGGTTTCTGGTTGTCTTCTGTACATTGGCCTCGATACTGTTCTCGTTGCCGGTGCTGGCGCAAACGCGCAGCTTTACGGACGATGCCGGACGTACGGTCGAGATCCCCGACCGGATCGAACGCGTCATGGCGGCCGGGCCGCCGGCGTCGGTCCTGCTTTACGTCGTTGCGCCCGAAAAGATGGTGGGGTGGGTCACCGCTCCGTCGGACGAAGCGAAAGAATTCATCGCCGAGCCCTATCGCGAACTGCCTGCGCATGGACGCCTTACCGGACGGGGCGGAACGGCGAATATCGAGGCCGCGCTCGCCATGCGTCCGGACATCATCATTGATGTCGGTACGGTCGACGCGACCTATGCTTCGCTCGCCGACCGCGTTCAGGAACAGACCGGAATTCCTTATGTGCTGATCGAGGGACGATTTTCCGACACGGCGGAAACGCTCGAAAAAGCCGGCGAACTTTTGGGGGAGACAGATCGCGCGGGCGAACTCTCCTCCTATGTGAAAGCCGCCTTCGAGCGGCTGGATGCAGCGCTCGCCGACGTACCGAAAGATGCGCGTCCGCGCGTCTATTATGGGCGTGGACCTGACGGGCTGGAGACCGGTCTGGCAGGCTCCATAAACATGGAAGTTCTCGACGCGGTCGGCGCGGAAAATGTCGCGGCGGCGGCGGGAACAGGTGGGCTTGCCAATGTGTCGGTCGAGCAGGTGCTCGCCTGGAACCCGGACGTGATCCTGACGCTCGATCCGAATTTTCATGCATCGGTGCAAACGAACCCGCTTTGGGCAGGCATCTCGGCCATCGAAGCGGGGCGTGTTTATCGCGCGCCGACGCTGCCCTTCGGCTGGTTCGACACGCCACCCGGTGTCAACCGCGTGATGTCGGCCGCATGGCTGGCAAGCGTGCTCTATCCCGAGCATGTCGACATCGATCTTTCAGCCGAGACACGCGATTTCTATTCGCTGTTCTACCATGTCGACCTGACAGACGATCAGATTGACCGGCTTCTCTCCGATACCCAAGGCGGCTCATGAGCGAAGTCCGCCGGGAGACGGTCGCCGTGCGGTCACGGCTCGGACTGAGCGGCTTTGCCGTGTGGCTTCTCGTGCTCGTCCTCATCATGCTGCTCGCGCTTGGCGTCGGAAAATACGCAGTGTCGCCCGGCGAAATCCTGCGCATTCTCGGCGCCGGCCTGACAGGCGCACCGAGCGGGGCGGACGCCACCGCCGAAACGGTGATCTGGAACGTGCGCCTGCCGCGCGTCCTGACCGGCCTTCTCGTCGGCGCTTCTCTGGCCGCGGCCGGTGCCGTCTATCAGGGGCTTTTCCGCAATCCGCTCGTCTCGCCCGATATTCTCGGCGTCTCGGCTGGTGCCAGCCTCGGTGCCGTGCTCGGCATCTTCCTGTCGCAATCCGTCCTGATGATCCAAGGCCTCGCCTTTGTCGGCGGTCTGTCTGCCGTCGCCATGGTCTATGTCGTCGGCACTTCGATCCGGGGCCGCGATCCGGTGCTGGTTCTCGTTCTTGCAGGCGTTGCGGTTGGCGCCCTGATCGGCGCCTGTCTGTCGCTGCTCAAGGTTCTGGCAGATCCCTACAATCAGTTGCCCGCCATCACCTTCTGGCTGCTCGGCAGTCTGGCCAGCGTCACGCGTGGCGACATGCTTTCCATCGTGCCCGCGATGGTGATCGGCCTCGTGCCGATGGCGCTTTTGCGCTGGCGCATGAATCTGATGACGCTCGATGACGAGGAAGCGCGTGCGCTCGGCGTCGAGACGGCGCGCCTGCGCATTCTGTTCGTCGCTGCCGCCACGCTGATGACCGCCGCCGCCGTGTCGGTCTCCGGGATCGTCGGATGGATCGGGCTGCTCGTACCGCATGTCGCGCGTATGATCGTCGGGCCGGATTTCTCGCGTCTTTTGCCCGCCTCGCTGATGCTCGGAGGCGGCTACCTCGTCGCGGTCGATACGCTCGCCCGTTCCATCGCCGAAATAGAGGTGCCGCTCGGAATCCTGACTGCGGCCATCGGCGTGCCGTTCTTCCTGTGGCTTCTCATGTCCGCGCGCTACGGGTGGCGATGATGCGGTTTTCGACAACCGATCTCGCCTTCGGCTACCGCGCCCACCCGATCGGCGAGGATGTGACGCTGTCGGTGACGAGCGGCGAGGTTCTATGTCTGCTCGGCCCGAACGGTTGCGGCAAGACGACATTGTTCAAGACCATGCTCGGCCTCCTGCCGGCGCAGGGCGGGCGGCTGGAACTCAACAGGCGCGACGTCGCGTCGTTCTCGCGAACGGAGTTCGCCCGCCGCGTCGGCTACGTCCCGCAGGCGCATGCCGCCTATTTCCCTTTCCGCGTGCGCGAAATGGTGCTGATGGGGCGCGCGGCCCGCGTCTCCACATTCGCGACGCCCTCCCCGACCGACCGCGCAACGGCGGACCGCGCGCTGGCGACGCTCGGCATCGACCATCTTGCTGAACGGCCCTTCACCGAAATTTCCGGCGGCGAACGGCAGATGGCGCTGATCGCCCGGGCGCTTGCGCAGGAACCTGACATGCTGGTGATGGACGAGCCGACCGCCAGCCTCGATTTCGGCAACCAGACCCGCGTTCTCGAACGTATCGGCGCATTGCGTGAATCGGGCCTCGCTATCGTTCTGTCCACGCATGATCCCGGTCACGCCTTCGCCTGCGCGACCCGCGTGGCGCTTATGAAAGCCGGCCGCGTCATCGCAGTCGGCACACCGGACGAGACCGTCACACCCGACGCCCTTCGCGCCATATATGGTGTCGAGGTCGCCATCGACTATATGGCCGAGGCGGGCCGCAATGTCTGCGCGCCGAAACTCAACCGACACGAAGGAGCATTTCCATGAAGATCAGTGCCCGCAATACGCTGAAAGGCAAGATCGTCGACGTAACCAAAGGCGCGACGACGGCGCATGTGAAGATTGATATCGGCGGCGGCACGGTCGTCACCGCTTCGATCACCAACGCGGCGGTGGACGAGTTGAAGCTCGAAGTCGGCGGGCAAGCCTACGCCGTCGTCAAGGCGTCCGACGTCATGGTCGCAGTCGACTAGAGGCCAGGTCCGATGGTCCGCGAAAATGAAATCCGAAAGGGCGAGGTCTCGGTCGAGGCCCCGCCCGCAACCGATGCAGGCCTCGTCTTCATCGGACGCATCCGCACGCCGTGGACGTCGCGGCTGGAAACGCCACGCCAAGGCCGTATGGATGGCCCCGTCTGCCGCATCGAGATCAGCGAGCCCTGGGTCGCCGCGCTCGACGGGATCGAGCGGTTCGAGGAACTGGAGGTGCTCTACTGGCTGCACATGTCGCGCCGCGATCTGGTTCACCAGAGCCCGGCCAGTGACGGTAATGTGCGCGGCACTTTTTCGCTGCGCACACCCGTTCGGCCGAACCCGATCGGAACATCGATCGTCAGGCTGGTGCGCCGCGAAGGCGCGACGCTTTTCGTTCAGGGCCTCGACTGTCTCGACGATACGCCCCTCATCGATTTGAAGCCGGAGCGCTCCAGCTTCACGCCGATCGCCCCGCCTCAGCCCGGCGATTACCAGACCGAGGCGTGACGTCGGTTTCAGGCATCGAAATCAAAATGTTAGCGCGCGGTCGCCCTGTTCATCCTTGATGCGGGTCGGCAGGCCAATCCTGTCGAGCACGGCGAGGAAGGGCTGCGCCGGCAGATCCTCGACATTCGCCATCTTCCTAACGTCCCACTCGCCGCTTGCGATCAGCATGGCTGCGGCCACTGCCGGAACGCCGGCCGTATAGGAAATGCCCTGCGAGCCGACCTCGTTGAACGCATCCTTGTGGTCGGCGACGTTGTAGATGAAGACTTCACGTTCCTCGCCGTCCTTCACGCCCTTCACCAGATCGCCGATGCACGTTTTGCCGGTATAGTCGGGCGCGAGCGAGCCTGGATCGGGCAACACGGCCTTCACCAGCTTCAGCGGCACCACTTCCTGCCCCTCGGCGGTCGTCACCGGCTGTTCGGACAACAGGCCGAGATTTTTCAGCACCGTGAAAACGTTGATGTAGTGATCGCCGAAGCCCATCCAGAAGCGGACGTTCGGCACGCCGAGCCTCTGCGACAGGGAATGCACCTCGTCATGGCCGGTCATGTAGGCCTTCTGCTTGCCGACGACCGGCAGGTCCCATTCCTTGCCGACCTCGAACATCTGGTTCGAAACCCATTCGCCGTTCTGCCAGGACCAGACCTGTCCGGTGAACTCGCGGAAATTGATCTCCGGGTCGAAATTGGTGGAGAACCAGCGGCCATGGCTGCCCGCGTTGATGTCCACGATATCTATGGAATCGACACGGTCGAAATATTCGTCATAGGCGAGCTTGGCATAGGCGTTCACGACCCCCGGATCGAAACCCGCGCCGAGAATGGCGGTGATGCCGGCCTTTTCGACTTCCTCACGGCGCTTCCACTCGTAGTTCGCATACCATGGCGGCGTCTCGCAGATCTTCAGCGGGTCCTCATGGATCGCCGTGTCGATATAGGCTGCGCCCGTTTCGATGCAGGCCGACAGAACCGACATGTTGAGAAAGGCCGAGCCGACATTGATGACGATCATGGCTCCGGTCTTTTCGATTACCGCCTTCGTCGCTTCCACATCCATCGCGTCGAGCGCATGCGCCTCGACCCTGCCTTCGACCTTGAGCGCCTTCTTCTCATGGACGGAAGCGACGATGGCCTCGCATTTGGAAACGGTGCGCGAGGCGATATGGATATCGCCGATCACATCGTTGTTCTGCGCGCATTTGTGCGCCACGACCTGCGCCACGCCGCCGGCGCCGATGATGAGAACGTTCTTTTTCATTCCGTGTGTATGCTCCGTGTCTTTCGGGTATTTCAGGAAAGGCTCGCTTCGTAGTCTGCGTAGCCGAACTCGCGGACGGTGCGGATGGAACCGTCAGGCTCGCGAATGGCGATGGCGGGCATCGCGACGCCGTTGAACCAATTCTTCTTGACCATTGTGTAGCCGGCCGCGTCCTGGACCGTGATGCGGTCGCCGACTCTCAGCGGCTCGGGAAAACGGAACGTGCCGAACACGTCCCCGGCAAGGCACGACTTGCCGCACACCATGATTTCGTGATCGCCCGCATTCGGTCCGATCTTTGCGCTCTCGCGATAGATCAAAAGGTCGAGCATGTGCGCTTCGATGGAGGAATCCACGATCGCCAGATGCTTGCCGTTATAAAGCGTGTCGAGCACGGTGACTTCGAGCGTGGTGCTCCTGGTGATCGCGGCCTCGCCCGGTTCCAGATAGACCTGCACGCCGAATTTTTGCGAGAAACCCTTCAGACGCGCGCAAAAATCATCGATCGGGTAATCCTTGCCGGTGAAGTGAATGCCGCCTCCAAGACTGACCCATTCGGCACGCTTCAAAAGCTCGCCGAAGCGCTCCTCGATCTGGTCGAGCATGCGCGCGAACAGGGAAAAATCCGAGTTCTCGCAATTGTTGTGGATCATGAAGCCGCTGATCCGGTCCATCACCGGCAGGACCTTTTCCTGATCCCACTCGCCCAGACGGCTGAACGGGCGCGCTGGATCGGCAAGGTCGAAGGTGGATGACGAGACGCCCGGATTGAGCCGCAGGCCGCGCACGATGCCGGCCGCGTTGCCGCCGAACCGCTCCAGTTGCTGGATCGAATTGAAGATGATCTTGTCGGCGTGCGAGACCGCCTCGTCGATCTCGTGGTCGGCCCATGCGACGGAATAGGCGTGCGTTTCGCCGCCGAACTTTTCGCGACCGAGCCGAACCTCGTTGAGCGAGGACGAGGTCGTGCCATCCATATGCTCTCGCATCAGATCGAACACCGACCATGTGGCAAAGCATTTGAGTGCCAGCAGCGCCTTCGCGCCGGACTTTTCGCGCACGTGGTCGATGATCTTCATGTTGTCCATGAGCTTCGACTTGTCGATCAGGTAGTAGGGCGTGCGCGGTTCGCTTTGGCTGGTCATATGCTGGTCCGGAATTTCACTGGGAATAAAACTGTTCCTGCCGCATCGGTTGCCGGCGGCATCGCGTTGATAGCTGGGAAGATCGACGGTCATCTTCACGGGAAGATGACAGGATTGGCCTCATGTCGGGGCATCGCACGTCATCGTGCCCTCCCCCGATCAGCGGATAAAACCTGCCTTATCTGGCAGGCGCGGCCTTATAGCATCGCAGCAAAAAACCTCAAGTCCGCCTCCCGCAGTGATCGGCTTGGTGAAATTTGTCGATCCGGAACGCTTTGATCGTTTCAAACCGGCGATTCTATGCTTGGATGATGAAAACGACCAACAAGGGGAACAACCATGAAACGCATCATTACAAGCCTCGCCCTGGCATCATCGACGCTTGCGCTGAGTTTGTCCGCCTCGACCGCGCAGGACCAGAACCTGACGATCGTGTCGTGGGGCGGCACCTATCAGGATGCGCAGCGTGAAATCTATTTCGAGCCGTTCACGGCAGAAAGCGGCGTCGCCATTACCGAAGAATCCTGGGATGGCGGATATGGCGTCATCGCCGCCCGTATGGAGACGCCGCCGGCGGATTGGGATGTCGTGCAGGTCGAAACCGAGGAACTGGAACTTGGATGCGCCGACGGCATGTACGAGACCGTCGACTGGGAAGCACTCGGGGGCGAGGACACGTTCCTGCCTGCCGCCGTCCATGAATGCGGCGTCGGCGCGATCGTGTGGTCGACGGGCCTGTCCTACGACGCGGACAAGCTGACCGACGCTCCCGCTGGCTGGGAGGATTTCTGGAACACCGAAGCCTATCCGGGCAATCGCGGCTTGCGGCGCGGCCCCAAATACTCGCTCGAAATCGCGCTGATGGCCGATGGCGTACCGGTCGAGGAAATCTATGACGTTCTGGGAACCGACGAGGGCGTCGACCGCGCCTTCGCCAAGCTCGATGAGATCAAGGGCAACATCGTCTGGTGGGAGGCCGGTGCACAGCCGATCCAGCTTCTGGCATCCGGCGAAGTCGTCATGACGACGGCCTATAACGGCCGCCTAACCGGCATTAACAAGACGGAAGGCACCAATTTCCAGATCGTCTGGCCCGGCTCGATCTACGCAATCGATTCATGGGTCGTCCTGAAGGGATCGCCTAACCGGGAGGCCGCATTCGAATTCATCGACTTCGCCAGCCAACCCGAGAACCAGTCGAAACTTCCCGAATTCATCGCCTACGGTCTGACAAATGTGGAGGCAGGCGAGTCGCTTGCGCCCGAAGTCGCGGCCGAACTGCCCACCTCTCCGGAAAATCTCGAAGGCGCGATCCCGCTGAACGGCGATTTCTGGGTCGACAATATCGAGGAGCTCAACGAGCGTTTCAACGCCTGGCTCGCCCAGTAAAGCCATCCGGCACGGCGCGCCCGTTTTGCGGGCGCGCTCTTTTTTCCATCCAGGCGAGCAATGTACCGGCATGTCAGCTTTCATCGAGCTTCGCGAGGTGTCGAAGACCTTCGGGCAGGTAACCGTCGTCGAAGGGCTCAATCTCGACGTGCGCGAAGGCGAGTTCCTGAGCCTACTCGGACCATCGGGATCGGGCAAGACGACCATATTGATGATGATCGCCGGGTTTGAGGATGCGAGTTCGGGCGACATTCTCCTCGAAGGCCGGAAGATCGGTCATCTGCCGCCTTACAGGCGTGGCATGGGCGTGGTCTTCCAGAATTACGCCCTCTTTCCGCATATGAACGTGGCGCAGAACGTCGCTTTCCCGCTCGAAATGCGCGGCGTGCCCCGTGCCGAGATCCGCCAGCGGGTCGATGCGGCGCTGGCGCGCGTGCAGCTGGAGCATCTGGCGGACCGACGGCCCGACCAGCTATCGGGCGGCCAGCAGCAGCGCGTCGCGCTGACCCGCGCGCTGGTCTACGAGCCGCGCGTCATCTTGATGGACGAACCGCTCGGCGCACTGGACAAGAAGCTGCGCGAAGAAATGCAGCTCGAAATTCGCGAACTGCACCGTAAGCTCGGCCTGACCATCATCTTCGTCACCCATGACCAGAGCGAGGCGCTGACCATGTCGGATCGCATCGCGATCTTCGACAAGGGCAAGATCGCGCAGATCGGCACGGCCGACGAAGTCTATGACGATCCGCAAAACCGCTTCGTCGCCGAGTTCATCGGCGAGACGAACCTTCTTGAAGGTACGATGACGGGGCCATCGACGGTGCGGCTTCAAAACGGCACGCATATCGAGCTTCGATGCGACGAGCAGCCGTCCGACGGACAGGTGCTCGTCTCGATCCGTCCCGAACGCCTCAGGCTCGGCGGCGAGACGGGCGAAAACCGCATGTCCGCCCGTATCGACGACATCGTCTATCAGGGCGACCACCTTCGCCTTCACCTCGATGCCGGCGGGCTGCCGCTGGTCGCGCGTCTCGAGCGCGGCGCGGCACCGCGCACGGTCGGCGACAACATTCCGGTGTCCTTTTCCGCCGCCGATTGCTCGGTCTTTCCCGCATGAGCACGCGCACGCGATACGCGCGGGGACGCGCCGCGCTCCTCATCGCGCCGCTCGTGATCTTCCTCGGCGTGTTCTTCGCGTGGCCGCTCTGGCTGATGGTCGACGTATCGATCCGAAACGACGCGATCAGCGGGGCCTTTCCGCGCACTTCCGAACTGATTGGCGAATGGGACGGCGAGGCGATGCCCGATGCTGGCATCCAGTCCGCCCTCGTCGCCGATCTTCGCGAAACGCCGCAATCGACGCTCGGCGCGGCGGTGCGCACACTGAACAGTCAGGTCTCCGGTTTCCGCACGCTGATGGGGCGCACCGCGACGGCTGCGCGCGACACGAACGACGGCGAGACCCTCGACCTCGCCGCCATTGACGAGCGCTGGAGCGAACCGCGTTTCTGGCGTGCGATCCAGATTTCCGTCGCGCCCTATACCGACCGCAACCTCCTCGCCGCACTCGACCTGCAACGCGGCGACGAGGGCCGGATCGAGGCCCTGCCGGCTTCGGCATCAGCCAACCGGCTGATCGTCTGGCGCACATTCGCAATCGCCGGATCGGTGACGCTGCTCTGCGCGCTGATCGGCCTGCCCTATGCGATGCTGGTCGCGTCGGTGACCGGATGGAAACGCACAGCGCTTCTTCTGGCCGTTCTCCTGCCGCTGTGGACCTCGCTTCTGGTGCGCACCGCAGCGTGGTTCATCCTTTTGCAGAACGAGGGCCTCATCAACCGCACGCTGATCGGCCTAGGCTGGATCGAAGGGCCGTTGCCGCTGATCTTCAACCGGCTCGGCGTCATCATCGCCATGACGCATGTGCTCTTGCCGTTCATGGTGCTGCCGATCTTTTCGGTCGTCTCGGCCATTCCGAAGAACCTGATGCCTGCGGCGGCATCGCTGGGCGCGCGACCTCTGCGCGCCTTCTGGCGCGTGTTGCTGCCGCTCTCTCTGCCCGGCCTCCTTGCCGGTTCGCTGCTCGTCTTCATGGTGGCGATCGGCTACTACATCACCCCGGCGCTCATCGGCGGCCCAAACGACCAGATGATCTCGTCGGTCATCGCGTTCTACGCGCTCCAGACCGCCAATTGGGGCATGGCTGGCGCACTCGGCATCCTGCTGCTTGCGATCACCACCGTGCTCTACATGATCTATGGCCGCCTTTCGCGCGGCGGCGCACCGACGGGAACGTGACGATGCTGCGTGTCGCACAGGCCCTTTTCGGCATCGCCGCCGCCGCGTTCCTGATCCTGCCGATCATCGCGATTCTGCCGCTTGCCTTCACTTCGAGCATATTCCTCAACTATCCCATTCCCGGCGTCTCGCTTCGATGGTTCGAGGAACTCAGCCGCGCCGTGCAGTGGCGCAATTCGATCGTCAACTCCCTGATCATCGGTTCGGGCGCAACGGTGCTTTCGGTCGTGCTCGGCACGCTCGCGGCGCTGGGGTTGCGCGGCGGCACGATCCCCTTCCCGAACGTGTTGCGCACGATCTTCCTGCTGCCCATGGTGGTGCCTGCGGTCGTGCTCGGCGTCGGCCTCCAGATATCGCTCGCGCGGATCGGGCTTGGCAGCAGCTATCCCGGCGTCATCGTCTCCCATGCGGTGTTGTGCATCCCGTTCGTCATCGTCTCCGTGTCGACGGCCCTGCAAGGGATCAATCCGGCGGTGGAGCGGGCCGCAGCCTCGCTCGGTGCGTCGCCTGCGCGCGTCTTTCGCCGCGTGACCATGCCGCTTGCCATGCCCGGCATCGTCACCGGTGCGGTTTTCGCCTTTGCGACCTCGCTCGACGAAGTGGTGCTGACGCTTTTCGTTGCCGGCCCCAATCAGCGCACGCTTGCGCGCCAGATGTTTTCCTCGATCCGCGAAAACCTCTCGCCCGCCATCGCGGCAGCCGCGCTGCTCCTCATTGTCGGAACGCTGTTGCTGGCACTGCTGGCAGCCTATATGCGCCGACGAAACGCGATCGCGAAAGCGGACGTCCCTTGACCCGTCCCATCGCGACCGGCTGGAATGAAGGATCGACCATGCCCAAGACACCGCCCAACGTTCTCACCATCGCCGGCACCGACCCGACCGGCGGCGCGGGCATCCAGGCCGACATCAAGGCGTTCAGCGCCATGGGAGCCTATGCGATGTCGGTCGTCACAGCCGTCGTCGCACAAAATACGCAAGGCGTGCGCTCCTTCGTGGCGCTGGAACCCGATTTCGTCGCCGCGCAGATCGACGCCGTCTTCGACGACGTGCGCGTCGACGCGGTGAAGATCGGCATGGTCGCCAATGAAGGAATCGCGCGCGCCATTGCGGATCGCCTTTACCATCATGGCGCGAAGAACATCGTGCTCGACCCGGTCATGGTCGCCAAGAGCGGCGATCACCTGCTTGCTCCGGAAGCCGTCTCGGCGTTGCGCGAAAGCCTCGTGCCGCTGTCCGACGTAATCACGCCGAACCTGCCCGAAGCAGGTGTGTTTCTCGGCATCGAGTCCGACTGGTCGCTGGATCAGATGCGCGAAAAGGTCAGCGATCTCCACGCGCTCGGTTCGCGCTGGGTCCTGCTCAAGGGCGGGCACGCCGGCGGCGAGACCAGCGTCGACCTGTTGCATTCTGGCGAGACGACAATCGAGCTTTCCGCGCCCCGGATCGCGACGAAGAACGATCACGGCACGGGCTGCACCCTGTCGGCTGCGATCGCCGCGCTGCTGCCCTCATACGCAGTCGAGGATGCGGTGCGGCGCGCCAAGGACTATCTCCAGGGCGCGCTCGGCGCGGCGGACCGGCTCGATGTCGGTCATGGCCATGGGCCGCTCCATCATTTCTACCGTCAGTGGTGACGCCATCTTTCGGTCGCCGTGATCCATTCACGCGTACGCGCCTCGGGATCGGCGTTGAGCGTGATATCGGTGACGACGGCGGCGCTGTCCGCTCCGTTTTCGAACACGCCAGGCAGGCGTTCAGGGTTCAGCCCGCCGATCGCGACAAGCGGCAGATCACCGATGCGTTCACGCCATGATGCGAGCCGAGCTACACCCTGTGGCGCCCATTTCATCTTCTTCAATATGGTCGGGTAGATCGGACCGAGCGCCACATAGTCCGGCCGTGCGCCGAGCGCCGCATCAAGCTCCGCGCCGTCATGAGAGGAAACGCCGAGGCGCATGCCGGCGCGCGCGATAGCGTCACGGTCGGCGTCCGCCAGATCCTCCTGCCCCAGGTGTACGAAGGTGCAACCTTCCTCGATCGCCAGTTGCCAATAGTCGTTGACGACCAGCGTGCAGTCGTGACGTTCGCAGACCTTTTTCGCCGCTCGGATTTCAGCGCGCAGCGTGACCTCGTCGGCATCCTTGATGCGCAACTGGACGAGTTTGACGCCAAGCGGCACGAGGCGCGCGATCCAGTCGGCGCTGTCGACGATGAGGTAGAACGGGTCGAGCTTCACGAAAACACCGCCTTTCCGATCACGGGCGTGGAGGGAACCGCCATGTCGCGCGGCTCCAGAAGCCCGGCGTCGAAACCTGCACGCCCGGCGTCGACTGCATTCGCGAACGCACCGGCCATGGCGACCGGATCGCCCGCATTCGCCACCGCCGTGTTGAGGAGAACCGCGTCATAGCCGAGTTCCATGACGGCAGCCGCATGCGAGGGACGGCCAAGCCCCGCATCGACGATCAGCGGCACATCGGGAAAATGCGCGCGCATAGACCGCAGCGCCGGCAGATTGACCGGTCCCATAGCCGATCCGATCGGCGCACACCACGGCATCAGCACCTTGCCTCCGGCCTCGACGAGGCGCTCGGCGACGACGAGATCGTCGGTCGTGTAGGGAAAGACCTCGAAGCCATCGTCGCAAAGAATGCGCGCGGCCTCGACCAGCCCGAACACATCGGGCTGGAGCGTGTCGTGGTGGCCGATCACTTCGAGCTTGATCCAGTTGGTCTGGAAAATCTCGCGGGCCATCTGCGCCGTGGTGACGGCCTCGCGCGCGCTGTGGCAACCGGCCGTGTTCGGAAGGACCCGCACGCCCAGCTTGGCGATCATCTCGAGGAAGGCTCCGCCCGCCCGGCCGCCCGCGCTTTCGCGGCGCAGCGAAACGGTGACGATTTCGGTTCGAGCCGTACGCACGGCATCCGCCAGCACCTTGGGTGATGGATAGCGCGCGGTGCCCAAAAGCATGCGGGATGTGACGTTAACGCCGTAAAGATCGAGCATTTTCAGCCTCCCTGCATCGGCGAAAGGATTTCTACCCGGTCGCCATTATTGAGCGTACAGCCACTGCGATCCGGCTTGCGCACGATCTCGCCATTGACCGCCGTCGCGATCCAGTTTCCTTCGTAATCGAGCAGTGACAGGAGCGCGTCGAGCGTCGCGGCTTCGACCGCCCGTTCCTCCCCGTTGACGATGATCTTTCTCATGCGGGCACCCTTTCCAGAAGCGACACGGCCTCACGCGCCATCGCTGGCGCGAGCAGAAAGCCGTGACGGTAAAAACCGTTGACGTGGACCGCATCGCCGATGCGCACGACGCGCGGCACATTGTCGTCGAAGGCGGGGCGTACGCCCGCGCTGGTCTCCACCACCCGCGCTTCACCGAATGCGGGATGAAGCGCGTAGGCGGCGTTCAAAAGTTCCATCAGCGAGCGTGCCGAGACTGGCCCACCCTCATTCGCCTCGACCATCGTCGCACCGACCATGAAACGCCCGCCCGCCCGCGGCACGACATAGAGCGGATGACGCGGATGCAGGAGCCGAACGGGGCGCGACAGCGCTATCTCGTCCGTTTCCAGATAAAGCATTTCGCCGCGCACGCCGCGCAGCCCCGGGAGTGCACCGATCGCTGCCGCACCCGTGCAGTCGAACACAGCGTTGAAATTCTCCGCTGATGAAGACGCGCCGAAACGGAACCGCACGCCATCGCCCGCCAGCCGTTCATGAAGCGCACCGAGCGCAGCGCGCGGGTCGAGATGCGCCTCCTCGGAGAAGAACAGCGCCGTGCGGAACCGTCCCGCCAGCGCAGGTTCGAGTTCGGCGATAGCGTCTTCGCCGAGCCATTCGTGGCCTGTCGTGCGCTCGGCGAAGCGTTTCAATTCGCCCGTATCGCGCGGCGGCGCGACGACAAGCGTGCCTTTACGGCGCACATGGCCGGGCAGCGCTGCCTCCCACCAGTCAGCGGCGGCGCGGCCAAGCCGCGTGACGATCTCGGGTGCGCTTTCCCCTTCGCAGAACGGCGCAAGCATGCCGCCGGCAAGCCCCGATGCGCCCGCGCCGACCACGCCTGCACGATCGAAGATTTCGACAGAATGGCCTTGCCGGCGAAGCTCAAACGCGACGGCGAGACCGGCCACGCCCGCGCCCCTGACGAGCACCCGCACCATCACTCTCCCGCCTGACGCGCTTCCACCGGCATGTAGAGGTCGCCGCCCTCGCGGTATTTCTGCGCCATGTCCGCCATCCCGGCTTCCGCGCGCGCGGCGTCGCGGATGTCGTGGCTGATCTTCATGGAGCAGAATTTCGGCCCGCACATCGAACAGAAATGCGCGACTTTGTGCGCCTCCTTCGGCAATGTCTCGTCATGGAAGCTGCGCGCCGTATCGGGATCGAGCGAGAGGTTGAACTGGTCCTCCCAGCGAAACTCGAAGCGCGCGCGGGAAAGCGCGTCGTCGCGGATTTTCGCCGCCGGATGCCCTTTGGCGAGATCGGCAGCATGGGCGGCGATCTTATAGGTGATGACACCGGTCTTCACGTCGTCGCGGTCGGGCAGTCCCAGATGCTCTTTGGGCGTGACGTAGCAAAGCATCGCCGTGCCGAACCAGCCGATCATGGCCGCGCCGATGCCGGAGGTAATGTGATCGTAACCCGGCGCGATGTCGGTCGTCAGCGGCCCGAGCGTATAGAACGGGGCCTCGCCGCAGACCTCCAATTGCTTGTCCATGTTTTCCTTGATCTTGTGCATCGGCACATGGCCGGGGCCTTCGATCATCACCTGACAATCGTGCTTCCAGGCGATCTGCGTCAGTTCGCCCAGTGTCTCCAGTTCGGCGAATTGCGCGGCGTCGTTCGCATCGGCGATGGAGCCGGGACGCAACCCGTCGCCGAGCGAGAACGACACGTCGTAAGCCCGCGCTATTTCGCAGATTTCCTCGAAATGCTCGTAGAGAAAGCTCTCGCGATGATGGTGCAGGCACCACTTCGCCATGATCGAGCCGCCGCGCGACACGATCCCGGTGACGCGGTCGACCGTGAGCGGGATATGCGCCAGCCGCACGCCGGCATGGATCGTGAAATAGTCGACGCCTTGCTCGGCCTGCTCGATCAGCGTGTCGCGGAACACGTCCCAGTTCAGGTCTTCCGCCACGCCGCCGACCTTTTCGAGCGCCTGATAGATCGGCACCGTGCCGATCGGCACCGGTGCGTTGCGGATGATCCAGTCGCGGATATTGTGGATGTTGCGCCCCGTCGACAGGTCCATCACCGTATCCGCGCCCCAGCGGATCGCCCACACCATCTTCTCCACCTCTTCGGCCATGGAAGATGTGACGGCGGAATTGCCGATATTGGCGTTGATCTTGACGAGGAAATTGCGACCGATCGCCATCGGTTCGAGTTCGGGATGGTTGATGTTGGCCGGGATGATCGCGCGTCCCCGCGCCACCTCCTCGCGTACGAATTCCGGCGTCACGTAGTCGGGGATCGCTGCGCCGAAGCTTTCGCCGTCCCGCGTCATCTTCTCACGCATCGCCGCGCGGCCAAGATTTTCGCGAATGGCGACGAATTCCATTTCCGGTGTGACGATGCCCGCGCGTGCATAGGCGATCTGGCTGACAGCCTTTCCAGCTTTCGCACGCAGCGGGCGATGGCGAAGCGGAAATTCCGGCGTCAGGCGATCCTTCGACACGAACCCGTTGTCGGCCGGCTGGACATGGCGGCCCTCATAAGCCTCGACATCGCCGCGCGCGGTGATCCAGCCTTCGCGCAGGCGCGGCAATCCACGCTCGATCGCAATGTCACCCTCACCCGTATAGGGACCGGAGGAATCGTAAACCGTCACGGGTGGCTCGCCCGCGCTTGGATGCACCGAGATCTGACGCATGGGCACGCGAATATCGGGATGCAGAACGCCCGGTTTGAAAATCTTGGCGGAGGCCGGCAACGGGCCGGTCGTCACTTTCGGGGCGGAAATCGATGTCATGTCAGGCTCCTCGCTTGGCAGCAATGGAGACCCAGCTCTGACGGGATGGAGGAAGGACGCCTCGAAAAAGAAAAGTCGCGAACCGACCGGTAAGGCACCCGCACCGTCCCTACGCCAGTGTGAACTGGATCAGGTTCAACGGGTCACTGCGCTGCCTTCAGGCCAGCAGTATCTCAGCCCCTTGTCAGGACCCCCCTGGTGAAATCGCAGAATGGGCTTTCGACGCGGCCATTGTCAATGACCGCGTCGATGTCGTTTTCAACACCGTTTTGCTGGACGATCGGAAACCGCGCTATCGGTCCGCGCTCTCCCGCGCGTTTTCCACGATGCGCCTGACAGCCGTGACCAGCGGCGTCGTTCCGCGCCTGTCCTCGGTGCTGCCGCCTTCTCGCGCGACACGACCGCTCGCAAGCCCATCATACATGCCTGAAAGCGCCTCGGCGATCTCTGCCGGAACGCCGGCCTCGGCATAGACACCCGAACGCTCCGACGCGGGAACAAAGGTCGGCGCGACGTCGCGGCCGAGCACCGCGGCGAAAGCATCGGCGACGTTCCGGGCGCTCCATTCGTCCAGGCCGCCAAGCTCGATCACCCGTTTGCCCGTCCACGCCTCGCCCAGCAGCGCCGCCGCCGTACGGCCGACATCGATGGTGCTGACCATCGGCATTTTGAGATCGGGATCAAGAAAGGTCGGAAGAACGCTTTGGCCTAAAACGGCATCGACGACCTCGCCCCATGTCTCGACGTAATAGCCCGGCCGCAGGAAAGCGATGGCAGGGGCGACATCGGCAAGCAGGGTCTCGATCTGGTGCAAGGTGGAGATCACGCCCGTTCCCGATTCATGCTGCGCGCCGATCGAGGACAGGACGACTGCCTTCGGAAGACCGGTACGCTGCGCCCCTCGCGCCAGTGCCTTTCCGATCATATCGGCACGAAGATACGGATCGCCCGAAACGGGCGGCGGGTTGAGCAGGAATGCGCCGGTAGCGCCTTCGAGTGCAGCCGCGACGGCATCGGCATCTTCCATATCCGCAATCGCGACATCGGCGCCTCGCGCCCGCCAGGTTTCCGCCTGCTCCGCCCGGCGCAAGACGACGCGCACGGTTTTTCCGTCTGCCAGAAGTGCCCTTGCGACCTCGCCGCCGGCGCGGCCATTGGCTCCAAAGATAACGTCCATGATCCGATCTCCTGATGTTGTGTGATCATGGTCGAAAGGTAACTTGCACATTATCATGCTTGAAATGCATGTGTTATATAATCGTCATGCGTCAGGTGAATTTACGTGCGGTCGACCTCAATCTTCTGACAGTGCTCGAAGCGCTGCTGGACGAGCGGAACGTCACGCGCGCGGCTGTGCGCCTAGGCATGAGCCAGCCTGCTGTCAGCCGTGCCCTTGCGCGTTTGCGATCCCTGTTCGGCGATGCGCTGCTCGTCGACGGGACTGGCGGATATGTTTTGAGCGAGCGTGCCACGGAGATCGCGCCCCTCCTGCGGCAGACTCTCGCGGGCGTCGGTGACATGCTCGATGCGCCCGTCTTCGATCCCGCAACCGCAACGGGCCGCGTGCGCCTGTCGACGCCGGACCTTTACGCCGCCGTTATCGGTCCGCCGCTGCTCGGCCACCTTGGCCGTGAAGCGCCCGGGCTCGATCTCGACATCGTCGCGCCGGGACCGGACGTCATCCATGAACTCGAGGACGGCACGCTGGATGCGGTGATCGGCGTCATCGACGACGCGCCGGCCGGTATAAAGCGCCGGAGCCTGTTCGATGATGCCTATGTGACTGTGCTGCGCTCGGGACACCCGGCGGGCGAAGGTGCGTTGACGCTGCCGCGCTTTCTCGAACTCGATCACATCGCGATCAGCGTCACCGGTGTCGGATCGACTCCGATCGACGAGGTGCTGGCGGCGATGGGGCGAACGAGACGGGTCAAGGCGAGGGTTCCGAATTTTCTGGCAGCGGTCGAGATGGCGGCGCGCACCGATCTCGTGATGACCTTACCGAAAAGTCTCGCCCGCATGGCGGCGGGCATGGACCGTTTCGTCATGCGCGCGCCGCCGGCCGATCCCGGCCGTTTTACGCTGAGCATGCTGTGGCATGCCCGCCAGCATGGCTCGCCGCGCCATGTGTGGCTGCGAAATGCGATCGCTGCCGCCGCCGCTCAGGTGGATCGAGCGGGAGCGCGCTCGTCGGTCAATTTGCGTGCAGGACAGTGAGCGGATGCGGGCCTGACAGATAGCTCGTTACCGGTGACGGCAGCTCTGCCGAATTCGAGCGATAGATTCCGCATGTTTCGAGAAGCTTGCGCACATTTGTATGCGTGCCCTGAAAGCGCCAAATCATGCGCGATGCATAAGGCTGATTGTCGTTTCGCCACGAGACGCCCATCGTCAGGCCGCGAAGGTACAGCCGCTGATGCATCTCGAAGGGGAGCATGATGGTCTGGCCGAATGTCGGCGCCTCGCCTCTGGTTCGCTCGGTCACGAAAATGCGCCCGCGCCTGTAGGCGACGAGACCGTGATATCGCGATCGCTGCCGGATGCCGCTTTGTGCATCCTCGATCCGTTCAAGCGAGGTTATCACGACCTTGTCGTCCTGTTCGACCAGATGCGTGCAGGAGCACACGATCCGGTCCGGCCAGGAAAGCGAAACATGCCAAGTCTGGTAAAAGCCGAGATAGCGGCGAAGCTGATCGATATCGCCGGGAAAGCCATCTTCGAGTAGGGATTTCCGAACGGTGGGCGAACGCCGTTCGCTCATCGCCGCCCTGAAGCTTTCCGGGTCCAGATCGAAGCTGGCCGTGTCGAGGCCGAACGCCGCCGCGATCCTCAGTAAGTTGTTCGGCGACGGTCTCGACTGGCCGGATATGTAGCGATTGAACTGCTGACGATTGAAGCCGTGCTGCCGACAGACATGCGAAACTGACGGCATCGTCGCGCAGGCATAACGCAGGTTTTCCGCAAATGGTTCGGGATGGGCTGACATGGCGAGTAGCGTAAACCAGCGCAAACCAGCGTCAAGGCGCGAAATTGCCTTGGCCCGGCCTTTCGCCAGAATGATCGCGGCACTTTCAATCCGAGGATACAGACATGACGTTCGACCTGTCCAAGCGGCGCGCTCCCTTCAACCTTACCCGCCGCGGCTTTCTTCACGGCAGCGCTCTGGTCGGTATCGCGGCAACGTCCGGCCTGCTTGTCAGTGGAAAAGCACGCGCACAGGAGCCGAAGCGTGGTGGCACCCTACGGATGGGACTCGGCGGCGGGTCGACTGCCGACACGCTCGATCCGGCACTTGCAGCAGCCACTTTCGCATTCATTCTGTGCCATTGCTGGGGCGACACCCTGGTTGAATCGCACCCTGAAACGGGCGAAGCCCTGCCCTCGCTGGCTGAATCCTGGGACGTGTCCGAAGACGGCATAACCTGGACGTTCCAGATACGCCAAGGCGTCGAATTTCATGACGGCAAACCACTGACTGTCGAAGACGTCGTCGAGACGTTGCGCAGACACGCGGACGAAGCTTCGGAGTCCGGTGCGATCGGACTGCTCGGTGACATCGAACGGATCGAGGCGAATGGCGGTGAACTCGTCATCACGCTGACCGAGCCGAATGCCGACCTGCCGCTGGTCTTGACCGACTATCACCTGCAGATCCAGCCGAATGGCGGGCGCGACGATCCCGCCGCCGCCGTCGGCACCGGGCCGTTCAAACTGACGAACTTCACGCCGGGCGTTCGCGCCACTTTCGAGAAGAACGAGAACGACTGGCGTGACGATCGCGGCTTCGTCGATGCCGTCGAAATCACCGTCATGAACGACGCGACTGCGCGCAACAGCGCCATCAGCGCCGGTCAGGTCGATCTGATCAACACGGTTGCACCCAATACGGCCGCCTTCCTTGGACGCTCGCCGAACGTTGAAATCCTGCAAACATCCGGCAAGGGCTTTTATTCCTTCCTGATGCACTGCGACACCGCGCCGTTCGACAACAACGATCTGCGTCTCGCCCTGAAATACGCCATCGATCGCGAGGCGATCCTCAATCAGGTCGTCGGCGGCTTCGGCGTGATCGGCAATGATTATCCCGTCAACGAAAACTACGCGCTCGCCCCGACCGACATAGAACAACGCGTCTACGATCCCGAAAAGGCCGCGTTCCATTTCAAGCAATCCGGCCATGATGGACCGATCCTGCTGCGGACGGCCGAGGCGGCTTTCCCCGGCGCGGTCGATGCCGCACAGCTTTTCGAGCAAAGCGCGGCCGAGGCGGGCATCCCGATCCAGGTGCAGCGCGAGCCGGACGACGGTTACTGGTCGCAAGTCTGGAACGTCCAGCCATTCTGCGCCACTTACTGGGGCGGGCGTCCGACCCAGGATTCGCGCTACATGACCTCCTACGTCTCCAACGCGGAATGGAACGACACGCGCTTCAAGCGGCCGGAATTCGACGCGATGGTGAAACAGGCGCGCGCCGAGCTCGATGAAGATCGCCGTCGCGCGCTTTACCGCGACATGGCGCTTCTGATCCACAATGAGGGCGGCGCGATCATTCCCGTCTTCAATGATTATGTGAATGCGGCGAGCACACGTTTGCGCAACTACGTCCACGATATCGGCAACGATCTTTGCAACGGCCGCGTCGCCAGCGTGGTCTGGCTCGACGACTGACGAAGCGTTCCATTTCGACCGTGTACCCGCGCGAACCACTCGCGCGGCGCGTTCTGCCGCATAAAGATTTAAGGCCAGCAATATGACCAAGCGTAGTTTCACCGTCACCGAAAACGAGTGGATTCACCTGAAGGACGGAACGCGGCTAGCCGCGCGTATCTGGATGCCGGACGACGCGGCAAGCGATCCCGTGCCCGCTGTCCTTGAATTCCTGCCCTACCGCAAGCGGATCGGCACGGCGCCGCGCGACGAATCCACCTATCCGGGTTTCGCCGAAGCCGGCATCGCCGGCGTGCGCGTCGACATTCGCGGTTCGGGTGAATCCGACGGTGTTATCGACGGCGAGTATACGCCCCTCGAACTTGCCAACGCCGTCGAGATCATCGAATGGATCGCCGCACAGCCATGGTCGAACGGCAATGTCGGGATGATGGGAATTTCCTGGGGCGGGTTCAACTGCCTTCAGGTTGCCGCGCTGAAACCGCCGGCACTCAAGGCCGTCATATCGATCGCATCGACCGTCGATCGATACAATGACGACATTCACTACAAGAATGGCACGCAACTGTCGGCACAGCTTTCATGGGCCGGCACCATGCTCGCGTATCAGTCACGCTCGCCAGACCCCGAAATCGTCGGCGACCGCTGGAAGGAGATGTGGCTCGAACGCCTCGAAAACGAGCCGTTCTTCATGGACGAATGGCTTTCGCACCAGCGCCGCGATGATTTCTGGCGACACGGCTCCATCTGCGAAGATTTCGAGGCCTTTCCCGTACCAGCGCTGGTGATCGCCGGCTGGGCGGACGGCTATCGCAATACGCCGCTGAAGGCCGTCGAAGGCATGCCGGACAGGGCACGGGCGCTGATTGGCCCCTGGGTCCACAAATATCCGCATTTCGCTTATCCGAAGCCGCGCGCGGATTTCCACGGCGAGGCGATCGCGTGGTGGCGACGCTGGCTGAACGATGACGCGTCACTCAAGGCCGAGGACGACACGCCGCAGGTCCGTGCGTTCGTTCTTGACGGCCCTTGCCCCGGAGGCTGGCGGGAAAGCGATCCGGGCTACTGGATCGCGAAGGACAAATGGGAGGAGCCGGAGTTCCTTGAACTGGCGCTCGATGAAGGGGCCCGACTTTCGGAACGACCGCAGCACTCGGCCTCGGGACGCGTGCTTTTGCGTTCGCCGCTCGACACGGGAACGGCAGCCGGCGAGTGGTTCACCACCAGCCCCGACGCACAACTGGCCGGAGACCAGCGGAGCGACGATGCAGGTTCGCTGACCTTCGAAAGCCAGCTACTTGCGGGCGAAGAGATTATCCTCGGGCGACCTGTCTTGAGCGTCAGACTGGCAAGCGACAGCCCGCTTGCCAACATCGCCGTCCGCCTGATCGACGTTCATCCGGACGGGACCGCCACGCGCGTATCATACGGCGTTCTCAATCTTGCGCACCGCAACGGCAACGCGGACCCCGAGCCGCTCACCCCGGGAGAGGATTACGATCTTTCCATCGCCCTCGACGCCTGCGCATACAGGTTTGCTCCGGGGCACCGCATCCGGCTCTCCATCTCGACGGCGTACTGGCCGACGATCCTGCCTGCTCCTTACGATGCGACGCTCGACATCGACCTGTCTGCGGTGAAACTGTCCCTGCCACTGATCGGCGCGCATGAGCGGATCGATGTCGCAACGCCTGCCAATCCCGATCCGTTGCCGAAATACGAAACGGTCGAACCGGCGGAAAGCCGGCGCTGGGTCGAGCGCGATCTTCAGAACGGCGTGACCCGCTATCACATCATCGACGATGGCGGCCTCAACCGGCACCCCGCAAATGGCCTTGCCTCGCGCGACCGGCGCGAGGAAACATGGTTGATCGCGGCCGGCGACGCCCTGTCGATGACCGGTGAGGCACGCTGGACCTGCCAGCTTTCGCGTGAAGGTTGGGAAACGACGACCCATTGCATATCGACGCTTTCCTGCACCCGGGACGACTGGCTGATCACCGACAGCGTCGAGGCCTATCACAATGGCGAGAAGGTGTTTTCGAACCGACGGTCGAAACGCATTCCACGCGATCATATGTGACGAAGCCGGACAAGCAAAACGCGCGCAGGCGCGTTGTGCTTGTGGCAATCCGTCAGGAAAGGCGGTGCAGCAGCCCCGCCATCAGCCGGGCGCGTTCCGCAAGACTGTCGATCTCGATGTGTTCGTTCAGCGTGTGCAGGCCTGCGCCGCGCACGCCGATGGAATCGAGCGTCGGGATGCCGAGCGCGCCGGTGAAATTGCCGTCCGAGCCGCCGCCCGCGCTGCCATGCGTCAGATCGAAGCCGATATCGGCGGCGACCTGCTTGCCGACTTCGTAAAGCGCCATGGTCCCGGCATCAGGCTCCCAGACCGGGCGCGTCACGCCGCGCGTCACTTCGAAAATCACGTCGTTTTCTTCCGCCGACATGGCGAGCATCGCCTCGACGCCCTTGTCGAGATCGTCCTGACGCTTGGCCATCGAGAGCGCCTCTGCGTGGCATTCGGACGAGACGCAGTTGACCCACTGCCCGGCATGGATCACACCAACCGAAAAGGTGCAGTCGTCCGTCGTCATCTTTTCGACTTCGAGCAGTTTGCGCGCCATCATGGCGATGGCCGACCGACCTTCCTTCAGCGCCCAGCCTGCATGGCTCGGGCGTCCTGCCGTCTTCAGATTGAACCGTGCGATGGCGTAACGGCCGGTCACCGCGCCGCCGTCCGGTCGCGCAGGTTCGGGCACCAGAACATATTTGTTCTTCCGCGCCTCCATCTCGATCAATTCGCGCGTCGAGGGCGTGCCGACTTCTTCGTCGGGCGTGAACAGAACGGTCATTGGCAGTGGCGTGTCGATCCCGGCCAGCGCCAATTGACGGATCGCTTCGACCGCCGCGAAGTTGCCGCCCTTCATGTCCTGAATGCCCGGGCCATAGGCCTTGTTGCCTTCACGGCGGAACGGCAGCTTCGCCAGCGTGCCAAGCGGATGCACCGTGTCGAGATGGCCGGAAATCAAGATGCCCGGCCTGCCGAAATCCTTGTGCGGAAAGCGCGCGCGCACCGATCCGCCGAAACCCATTCGACCGGGAATACGCTCGATCTCGGCACCGGCGGCGGCTAGATCGTAGGTTGCCAGATCCATCATGCGATCGACCGCGGCGGCATCGAAGGTGGGGCTTTCGCATTCGATCCAGGGTTTCAGACCGGCAAGCATCGCGTCGGCGTCGAAAGGCAGTTCGTTGAGGTTCATCATCTTCCCCGAAATCAAAGTGGCAGGCGCTTTTCGACGATACGGGCCATAAGGCTGGCGCCGACCGGCAAGATGCCGTCATCGAGGACGAAGGCCGGATTGTGCACCGGCACGTCACCGGCATGGCCGACCGTGCAATAGGCGCCCGGCACGACTTTCAGCATGTCGGCGAAGTCTTCCGACCCCATGACGAGATCGTTCTTGGTGGAGACGTTGATATCGCCCACGATGTCGCGCGCTGCATCCAGATAGGCTTCCGTCAGATCCTCATCGTTCATCAGGACGGTGAAGGTGTCGCGCAGATCCGCCTCGACCTCGACGCCGAAGAGCTTCGCGCACCCTTCGCAGGCCTCGCGCACGCGCCGCAGGATCAGATCCTTCACCTCGTCGTCGAAATAGCGGATCGTGCCGCCTATCGTCGCGCGATCCGGAACGACGTTATAGGCCGACCCCGAATGGATTTGCGTGACCGACAGAACCGCCGGCTTGATGGCCGGAACGTTGCGGGACACGATGGACTGCAGCGACTGGACGAGCGAGGTGACGGCCACGATCGGATCGCGCGAATGATGCGGCATCGCCCCGTGGCTGCCGACACCCTTGACGACGATGTCGAAAAACGTCGAACCGGCCATCGCCGGTCCCGGCTTCACGCCGATCTCGTTGGGGCCGGCAAGCGGGTTGTTGTGCAGGCCGTAGATTTCATCGCAGGGAAAACGCTCGAACAGCCCTTCGGCAAGCATCGCGCGCGCGCCGCCCAGCCCCTCTTCGGCCGGCTGGAAGATGAAGACGGCCTTACCTGCGAAATCGCGCGTTTCGGCCAGATAGCGCGCCGCGCCCAGAAGCATCGTCGTGTGCCCGTCATGGCCGCAGCCATGAAACTTGCCCGCACTCTTCGAACGCCACGGAAGGTTGGTTTCCTCGTCCATCGGCAGCGCGTCCATATCGGCGCGAAGGCCGATGGTGCGCCCTTCGCGCTTGCCGTCGAGAACGCCGACGACGCCGGTCTTGCCGATGCCGGTATGGACATCGATGCCCCACGATTTGAGCTTTTCGGCAACGATCGCGGAGGTGCGCGTCTCCTCGAAACCGATCTCCGGATTCTCGTGAAGATCGCGCCGGATCGCTGTCAGTTCCTCGGCATATTCTTCGATCCGCGGCATGGTGGGCATTCTGCTTCTCCTGATTTAAGCGGCGTCAGGCCGTCTCCAGTTCCTTGAAATTCGCGAAATCCCAGCGACGGCCGGGCGCGGCCTCGATCAGCGCGCGGGTATAGTCGTGCTGGGGGCGCGACAAGACGTTCGCGGCGGTGTCATGCTCGACGATCCGTCCATGCTGCATGACCACGACGTCGTCGCAAATCTGCGCCGCCACGCGCAGATCATGCGTGATGAAGAGGATCGCGATGCCGAGCTTTTCCTGAAGATCATCGAGAAGCTTCAGGACCTGCGCCTGCACCGAAACGTCGAGCGCCGAAACCGCTTCGTCGGCGACGAGAATGTCCGGACGCATGGCGATGGCGCGGGCAATCGCAATGCGCTGGCGCTGGCCGCCGGAAAACTGGTGCGGGTAGCGGTTGAGGGCGTCCGCCGGCAGCCCGACCAGTTCCATCAGTTCGCGCGCATGGTCGAGCGCCGCCTTGCGGGTTTGCCCGAAATTGAGAGGGCCTTCGATCAGGCTTTCGCCGACCGTCCAGCGCGGATTGAGCGAGCGGAACGGGTCCTGGAAGACGATCTGGATGTGCTTGCGATGCGGTTGGAGCGCAGCGCGGCCAAGCTTTGCGATATCCGCTTCGCCGACGACGATGCGCCCATCGGTCGGATCGATCAGCCGCATGATGCAACGCGCGACCGTGGATTTTCCGGAACCGCTTTCGCCCACGATGCCCAGCGTGCGGCCGGGCTGGATTGCAAAGCGCACATCCTGTGCCGCCTTCGTCTTGCGGCCCTTGCCGAAAAATCCGCGTGTGTCGTAGATTTTCGTCAGACCGTCGACATCGAGCACCGGCTTCGATTGCGCAAGCGCACCGGCGTGACGCGGAATGAGGCTCGGCACGGCGGACAGAAGATTGCGCGTGTAATCCTTTTGCGGGTCGCGCAACAGTTTTTCGATCGGCGCGCTCTCCACGATCTCGCCGTGGCGCATGACATAGACGGTATCGGCGATCTCGGCGACGACACCCATGTCATGCGTGATGAACAGCACCGCCGTACCGTTCTTTTCCTGCAGTTCGGCAATGAGCTTCAGCACCTGGTTTTGCGTCGTCACGTCGAGCGCCGTCGTCGGCTCGTCGGCGATCAGAAGTTTCGGTTCGAGGATCAGCGCCATGGCGATCATGATGCGCTGGCGTTGCCCGCCCGAAAGCTGATGCGGATAGGAGCCGTAGATACGCTCGACGTCGGGCAGGTGAACCTGGTTCATGATGTCAATGACGCGTTTCTTCTTTTCGCGCGCCGGCAATCTGGCATGGCTGTCCAGAACTTCCTCGATCTGATCGCCGACTTTCATGACCGGATTGAGCGCCGTCATCGGCTCCTGAAAGATCATGGAGATGCGGCTGGCGCGCAGCTTGCGCATCGACGAAGCGTCGAGGTCGAGAAGATTCTTGCCGTCGAGTTCGATGCGCCCGCCCACCACTTCCAGCGCGCCCTTCGGCAAAAGTCCCATGACGGCAAGCGAGGTGACGGACTTTCCCGACCCGCTTTCGCCAACGAGGCAAACGGTTTCGCCCTCGCGGATCGTCACGTCGATCTCGTCGAGGATCGCGACGGCGGCACGGTCGCTCGACGTGCGGACCGACAGCTTTTCTATTTTCAAGGCGACGGGCATTTCGTCGAAGGAACGCTTGCGAAACTGCATGGGTCAGGCCTCCCGCTTCTTGAGGCGCGGATCGAGGAGATCGCGCGCGGTATCGCCCAGAAGATTGATGGACAGGATGCACAAAGACAGCAGCAGGCCCGGCCAGAAGATCAGTTCCGGCTTGATCTGGAAGAACACGCGCCCCTCGGCCATGATGTTGCCCCAAGTGGGAATTTCCGTCGAAACACCAGCGCCGAGGAAGGACAGGATCGCCTCGGTCAAAATGGCGGAGGCGCAGATATAGGTGCCCTGCACGATGAGCGGAGCGAGCGTGTTCGGCATCAGGTGCTTCCACAAGATCTTCGGCATGGACGAGCCGAGCGCGATGGCGGCTTCGACGTAAGGTTCCTCGCGGGCCGAAAGGACGACGGAGCGTACAAGCCTTACCACGCGCGGAACTTCAGGAATGGTGATGGCGAAGATGACCGAACCGACGCTCGGCCCCACCAGCGCGACGAGCGCGATGGCAAGCAGGATCGAGGGGATCGCCATCAGCGCATCCATGACGCGCATGATGAGCGCATCCGCAGCACGGAAGAAGCCCGAAACGAGGCCGATGACGAGACCGATCACGACCGAGACGATCGCGGCCGCCACACCGATCAGAAGCGACACCTGTCCGCCCACCATCACGCGCGAAAACAGGTCGCGCCCATAAGGGTCGGTGCCGAGCCAGTAAGTCTCGCTTGGTCCTTTCAGGCGCTGGAGCGCGTCCATCGCCATCGGATTGTTGGGAATGTAGAGATAGGCGGTCGCCGTCGCCGCGACGATCACGACCAGAACGATCGCGGCCAGGATCGGTCCGATGCCGAGACGCCAGCGGCGTGGAAGCTGGATCGCGCCGAGCACGACCTGCATGGCGGAGGTCGGTTGCGGTTGGGCGGCCATCAGTAGCGAATCCTCGGATCGAAGAAGGTGTAGGAGATGTCGATGAGCAGATTGACGAAGACGTAGATCGCGCTCGTCAGAAGGATCATCGCCTGGATGACCGGATAGTCGCGCGCAAGAATGGCATCGACGGTGAGGCGGCCGATGCCCGGAATGTTGAAGACGCTTTCCGTCACCACGACGCCCGAAATCAAAAGCGCAAAGCCGGTGCCGATGATGGTCATGATCGGTACGGCGGCGTTTCGGAGCGCATGGCGAAAGAGGACGATGTGCTCCTTCACGCCCTTGGCACGGGCCGTGCGCACATAATCCTCGCCGAGCACTTCAAGCAGGCTCGCCCGTGTCATGCGCGCGATCAGCGCGACATAGATCGTCGCCAGCGTCAGGCATGGCAAGATGGCGCGCATGAAGAACCCCTGCACGTCCTGACCGGGAGCGGTGTAGCCCTGAACCGGCAGCCAGCGCAGGTCGATGGCGAAAATCTTGATGAAGATATAGCCGATGACGAAGACGGGGATCGAAAAGCCGAGCACCGAGAACGTCATCACGGCGTAGTCGATCCACGTGCGGTGACGCCACGCCGCAAGCACGCCGAGCGGCACGGCGATGAGCACCGACAGGATGATCGTCAGCGTGCCGATCTGCAGCGTCGGCCAGATGCGCTGGCCGATCAGCCGCGTGACCGGCTGGTTGGAGATGATGGACGTTCCAAGATCGCCCTGAACGAGTTGCCCCATCCAGGTGATGAACTGGACATGCAGCGGCTCGGCCAGACCGAGCGATTCGCGAATACGCTGGATCTGCGCCGGCGTGGCGCTGTCGCCCGCGATGATCGCGGCGGGATCGCCCGGCGTCAGGCGAAGGAGGAGAAAAACGAAGATCGCGACGATCACCATCACGGGAATGACGGCGAGAATGCGCCGGATGATATAGCCCAGCATCGGCTTGATTATCCTTTGGAAATCAAATGCGAGGTCCCCGGCCGGTAAGCCGGAGACCAGCGTTCGCCCAAGCCCTATTCGGTCTTGTCGATCTGCCAGAAGACCGGAACCGGCGACTGGATCATGTCGACAAGGTTGGCGCGCCGCGCCTGCACGGTCAGGTATTGACCGAGCGGGACGTAGTTCACCACGTCGATGACATGCGCCTGAATGCGGTCGGCGACCTCGGCCTGCGCTTCCGGCGTGTCGGCGGCGATGAACTCCGCGCGCAGTTCTTCGAGCGGCTCGTCTTCCGGCCAGCCGAACCAGCCATCGTCACCGCGCCCGTTCACCATCGGGTTGATCAGGGGCGAGGCGATCTCCGGAACCATCCAGTTCGTGAAGAAGATGTTCCAGCCGCCTTCGGCAGGCGCCGATTGGCTTGCGCGGCGGGTGACCAGCGTCTGCCAGTCCATCGCCTGCATATCCACCGTGAAGCCGGCTTCGCGAAGCTGCTGCGCGACGACGACGGGCTGTGCCGTCAGCGTCGTCACGTCGGTCGGCTGCATCAGGACGACGGGCGTCCCGTCATAGCCGGCTTCTTCGAGAAGCGCTCGCGCACCTTCCGCATCGCCGCCGCTCGTCAGCGTCTCTGAACCCGTTTCGGAGGCCAGCGGCGTGCCGCAGCCGAAGACCGCGCCGCAAAGCTCGTAATATTCGGGATTGCCGATCAGCGTCGCAAGCACCGCTTCCTGGCCCATCGCCATCAATGCGGCCTGACGGATCTGCTCATTGTCGAAGGGCGGATATTTGAAATTCATCCGGCCCATCGTCTGGAAGCCAAGCGGATCGCGCACTTCCGTCACGACATCCGGGCTGGCCTCGAGGATCGGCAGAAGATCGATCTGCGACTGTTCCAGATAATCGATCTCGCCGGAGACGAGCGCGTTCATCGCGGTTTGCGCGTCGGGCATCGCGACCCAGCGCACGCGCTCGACATTGACAACCTTGCCGCCCGACATCCAGTTGGCCGGCTCCTCGCGCGGCACGTAGTCCTCGAACTTGGCGTAGGTAACAGACACGCCCGGCTCGAACTCTTCGTCGACGAAGACGAAGGGGCCGGAGCCGGTATAATCGGTGATCGCCTCGTCGGACGAAGTCTCGGCAACACGCGCGGGCATGATGAACGGCGGAACCGCCGACTGCTTGCCGACGATGTCCAGAAGCGGCGCAAAGGGCGAAGCAAGCGTCCAGGTGATCGTCTTGTCGTCGGTTGCCTCAAGGCTCTCGGTCACGTCGAAGATGAGCTGACCGCCCGAATCGCGCTCGCCCCACCGCTGGAGCGAGGCGACCGCGTCGGCCGCCGTGACCGGTTCGCCGTCATGGAACATCAGCCCATCGCGCAGCGTGAAGGTGTAGGTCAGGCCGTCGTCCGAAACATCGAAATCCGCCATTTGCGGATGCACCTGAAACTGATCGTCCATCGCGATCAGGACGTCATAGATCATGTAGCCGTGGTTGCGTGTGATGTGCGCCGTGGTGATGATGGGATCGAGCACGCGCAGGCCCGAATGCATCACGGCGGTAATCGTCTCGGTGTCCTGGGCAAGCGCTGCGCCCGACGGCAAAAGCGCCGTCGAGGCGGCAAGTGCGGCGGCAACGAACCCCGCCCTACCCTTCTTCAAAGTGGATTTCGTGAAGTCACGTGGAATGAACGTCATAAGTGAACCCTCTTTCGTTTGATTTCGCCTTCGCCTTGCCGCCGGTCTTGATGCCGGCTTCGAAAATTATCGTGTGCCGTCAGTTCGCGTGTGCGCGAGCCTCCTCTGGCTGGAAGGCCGGCCCCATGGGGGAAAGACGCGTTCCAGCGCGCAGGCGGGTAAACGGCAGATCTGCGGCGTCGAGCGCCATCGGTCCGGGCGCAGTGGCCACGAGAATCGTCTCGGCCACCGGCTCGAAATCGGCGCGAAAATGCACCGAACTCTTGTTGACCAGAATCTTCTGTGCTTCCGGCTCGATGCCGATGAAGCGGTACATCTCCCGGTCCGCCATCTGCGTCTTGTAGGAGGCGACGACGATCCTCACCCCGCCGATGGCAAGACACGCGGACGGACCGAGATCGAGCGCAGCGCCACCGAAAAACGGCCCCGGCGCGAGGAAACGCCCGTCCGATACGCGCTCTACGCGAAAGGTCGCAACGAGCGGCGCGTCGCCTTTGATGTTCGATTTGCCGCCGAGCGACAGCTCGACTTCCGCCCCCTCGCCCGCTTCGTGCGCACGCGCTGCCGATTGCGGATCGACGATCAGGCCGATCGCGGCGTCCTGCGCGCCAGCGGCGATCAGCGCTCGAAGCATGCCGGTCGTATCGGAATCGCCGCCGGCGCCCGGATTGTCCTGCGTGTCCGCGATGATGACGGGCCGGCTCGCACTCTTGCCGATCCGCATCGCCTCGGCGATCGCCTCGCCCGGCTCCCACGCCTTCCCGGCGAAACGTTGCTCGCGGTCGAGAAACGCCTTCTCCAAGGCGTTTGCCGCCTCATCGGCCGCGGCCTGAGTGTCGCCATAGGCCAGCACCGAAGGCAGACAATCTTCAAAGTCGGCAGCGGGAAATCCGGTCAGGATCGAGGCGCTGGAAACCTTGCCCGTTTCGGCAGCGCGTACCTCTTCATAAAGCGATTTCGCCGGCTCGATCATCGTGCATTGCCACGGAATCGGGATCAGGAACGGCAATTGCCGGAACGCCTTGGCGAACGGCTTGCCGCGCGTCATCAACCGGTCAAGCTGCTCTGCGGTACGCTCGCCCGTCTCGGCCATATCGACATGCGGATAGGTGCGGAAGGCGACCAGAACGTCCGATTGTTCGACCATTTGCGAGGTGACATTGCCATGCAGGTCGAGGCTCACGGCAATCGGCACGGAAGGGCCGGTAATGGCGCGCAGGCGTGCAATCAGTTCGCCCTCGCCATCGTCGACATGCTCGGCGACCATCGCCCCATGCAGATCAAGAAGCAGGCCGTCGATCTGCCCAGCCGCCTTCAGCCTCTCGGCAATTTCGCCCGCGATCCGCTCATAGGTCTCGCGCTCGACATGGGCGGATGGGCTCGCGCCGGTCCACAACAACGGCACCAGTTCCCAGCCTGCACGGCGCGCATAGTCGATGAAACCGGAAATGCACAAATTGACGCCTGCACACCGCTCGGGAATTTCGTCACCTCGGCTGATTTGCCGATAGCCGCCGCCTCGCTGGAAATCCTCGTAGCGAGCCAGGCTGGGCGCGAATGTATTCGTCTCGTGCACGAAACCGGCAACCGCGACGCGTCTTGTCATTCGCAACCCTTCTTCAAACCGTTGGCGTGAGAAAGTGTATCGGCAGGCGATATATTTTAATCGAACTGTTACCGTAAGAGTGCTATGACGCTTCGTCAACACACAATGCCAGGTGTCTTTTGCAACGAAACATCATGAACGGGGAGGAAGGTGAGCGCGTCCCGAACGAGCAGGAGATGGAAGATCCGCTTTTCGTCAACGCAATCGCCCGTTCCATGCAGGTTCTGTCGGCCTTTCATCGCAGCGACAAGCCGATGAGCCTCTCCGACATCGCTGACGCGAGCGGTATCGGGCGCAGCGCTGCTCAGCGAGTCGTCCACACATTGCGAACGCTCGGTTACATCGCACGCGACGTTTCGGGCCGGGGCTATGTGCCCGGCATTCGGCTTCTTGATCACGCGCTCGACTATCTGAGGCTCAATCCGCTGATCGAACGCGCCACGCCGATCCTGCTCGATCTTCGCCGCAATGCCCGCGAACGGATCGATCTCAGCCTTTTCGACGATTTGCGCCTCGTTTACGCCATGCGCCTTCAAAGCAAACGCGAAACGTTCTTCGCGACGCTTGTCGGGCACTCCGTACCGACCTTTTGCACGTCCGGCGGGCGGGCGATCATGGCGCATCTGACGAATGCCGAGGTCGACGACATCATCGCACGCTCGGATCGCCGCCCCTTTACGGACAAGACGATCACCTCCGCGAAAGAAGTGCGCGAGATGGTTCGCGAAGCCCGGCAGTTCGGCTACGCGCTCACGGTCGAGGAAGTCTTGGTCGGCGAGGTCGCGCTTGGCGTTGCCGTCCTTGGACCGGGCGGCCGCCCATTGGGTGCGATCCATGTCGCAGGCTCACTCAGCGAATGGACGCCGGACGCTTTTCGCACACGCTTCGCGCCGCTCGCCATCGAAGCCGCAAACGCGATCAACAGGTTTCGATCGCAATAGCGGGTGCAGACGGCGCTTTGTTCGCGGCGCCCTCAGACTTTGCCCAGATCGCGAAAGCTGTCGTGCAGCGCGTGGTCGCCGGCTCCAAAACGGTCGGAAGCGAAATTGTGCTGGTGCCAGTAGGGATAGATATATGGCGGCCGGCTCACCTGATTGAGCCGCTCGCCCTCCTCTGCCGACAGTTCCACCGAGGCAGCCGCGATGTTTTCCTCGAATTGTTGCGCGGATAGTCCGCCCGTCACCAAGGTCGCGACGCCGGGCCGCGACAATGTCCAGGCAAGCGCGACCTGCGCCGGGGTCAGTCCGCGTTCGCTCGCGATCTCGACGAGAACGTCCACGATCTTCCACAGCCGTTCGCGGTCGCGGATCGGCGGCTCGCTCCACCCGGCAGCCTGACGCGAGTCCGATGGAAAGGCGTCGCGCCGGAAAGCGCCAGAGAGCAGTCCGGCGGCAAGCGGGGACCACACCATGATGCCGACGCCCTGATCGACGGCGATGGGCAAAAGCTCGTATTCGGCCTCGCGCGCTTCGAGCGTGTAATGGATCTGCTGGGCGACAAATCGCGGCAGACGCTCGCGCTCGGCAATGCCGAGAGCCTTCATCAGATGCCAGCCGGCATAATTGGAGCAGCCGGCATAGCGAATCTTGCCCTGGCACTGCAGTGTATCGAACGCTGCCAGCGTCTCTTCCAGCGGCGTCAGCCCATCCCATTCGTGCATCATGTAGATGTCGATGTGATCGGTACGCAGGCGCTTGAGGCTGCGTTCGCACTCGCGGATGATGTGGAAGCGTGACGCGCCTTCGTCGTTCGGTCCCGGCCCGAAGCGCATGCGCGCCTTCGACGAAATGAGCACGTCGTTCCGCCGCCCGTCCAGTACCTCGCCCAGGATTTCCTCGGACCTGCCCAGCGAATACATATTGGCCGTGTCGAACAGATTGACACCGCCCGCGATGCAGGCGTCGACCAGCCGACGCGCTTCGGCGACGCCCTGCTCGGCGACCATGGCGAAATCGCCCCTGCCGCCGAAGGAGAACGTGCCCATGGAAATGGCTGAGACCTTCAGGCCCGATCGGCCAAGCGTGCGATATTGCATGGACCTATCCTCTTTCGGCTGGCGGAAACGCCGCCTCCACGATGCGCAAAAAGGCGAGTTGGCCAGGATCGTCGAGTTGCGCGCTTTTTTCGGCGAACATGCGCGCGCGTCCCAGCTTGCACGGCCGCCCCTTGAAAGCCTCCAGCGTATCGTGCGCCGACTGAACGGCCTTGGCGGCCATATCATCGCTCGTCGCGCCCTCGATCGCGACCGCGCACGCGTCCAGACTGTCGAGAACCGACTTGGCGCCAAGCTCTCCCTTTCCGCGCGCGATCATGGCGTCACGGGCGGCCGCGACGAGCGACGGCAAGGAAGCCGGATCGAGCGTCTCGCTGCCCTTTGCGCCCTTGGCGGCGGCCATAAAGCCGGTCGCCACCAGCGTTCCGTAAGAGGATGACGAGACGCGCTGGAACGCCTTGGCGCATTCGAGCAACGCCAGCCCGACATCGGCCGGCAGGTCGGCTGCGGCGGCCTCCGCAAAGCCTTTGGAAACGGTGATGCCAAGGTCGCCGTCGCCGAGTTGCCCGTCGGCCGCGTTCAGTTCGCCAGCGGCCGCTTCGGTGCCTTTCGCGGTCCGCACGAGTGCGCTTTTTAGCGCCACGCTATCGATCATCGCCAAAGTCGCCTCCTCAATCGACGCGCCAATACGCACAGGCGGCCGGAGCTTTCAGATAGCGCTCGAGTTCGTCATCGAGCGCGATAGTCGTGATCGTCGCACCGGTCATCTCCATGGAGGTGGCGTAGCGGCCCACGAGGGGCATAACGATCTCGGCTCCGATATCGGCAAAACGCTGCCGCACCCGCCGATACATGATGTAAAGCTCCTCCAGCGGAGTTGCGCCCAGCGAATTGACGAGAACGGACAGACGATCGCCTTTGGCGAAGGCATGATCGGCGAGGATGCGGTCGATCATCTCGTCGACGATCTGATCGGCCGGACGCAGCTTGTCGCGCCATATGCCCGGCTCACCGTGGATTCCCATGCCCATTTCCATCTCGTCGGGGCCGAGTTCGAAATTGGCCTTGCCGGCCTGCGGGACGATGCAGGGCGTCAGCGCCATGCCGATCGAACGACAGGCGTCGGCCGCCTTTTGCGCAACGCGGGTAACCTCGTCGAGATCCGCCTTCGCATCGGCGCAGCCTCCCGCAATCTTGAACGCGTAGACCATGCCCGCGACGCCGCGTCGTTTCTCGGCCTCCTCCTTCGGCGCGGATACGATGTCGTCGGCCAGCAGAACCGTGGTGGTGCGGATGTCGTTTTCCATCTCCACCATTTCGCCGGCCATATCGAAATTCATGACGTCCCCGCCATAATTGCCGTAGAGGCGCAAGACGCCCGCGCCGCCGTCCGCATGGCGGATAGCGCTTGCCATCTGCTCCGCCGACGGGCTCGCAAACACATCACCGATCGCGCAGGCATCGAGGAAGCCGGGACCGACATAGCCGGTAAAGATCGGCAAATGCCCGGAGCCGCCGCCGGTCACGATACCGACCTTGTCCTTTGTGCTGCCTTGCGGACGGGCGATGACGCGCCGCTCGGGCTGGGCGTAGAATTCGGGGTGGGCTGCCGTAAAGCCGTCCAGCATCTCATCGACATAGTCGGCCGGATCGTTCAGAATCTTCTTCATGAAGTGGGCTCCTTCCCTGAATTCAAGCAGACGCCTTCGCGAGACGTTCGCGATTTTTGGCAAGACGATCGATGATGATCGGCAGGCCGGTGCCGACGACGATCAATGATCCGATGACAACGCGCTGCCAGTAGGACGGCACGCCAGCGCTCAAAAGCGAGGTGTTGATCATGGTGATCAAAAGCGCGCCGAGTAACGTGCCGGTCACCGTACCGTAGCCGCCGGTGATGCGCGCACCGCCGAGGACGACCGCAGCGATGACGTTGAGTTCCATGCCAACGAGGTCGAACGGGTTCGCCATCCTCGACAACGTCATATGCGTCATGCCGGCAAGACCGGCGATCGCTCCGACGATGACATAGATCAAAACCTTCGTACGGCCGACCTTGATGCCGATGCGCCGCGCGCCCTCTTCTGAACCGCCGATGGCGTAAATCGCGCGGCCGAACTTGGTCAGGTTCATGAGGACGGCGACGAAGCCCGTAACGCCCACCAGTACGAGGAACGACAAAGGCAAGGAGGCAAGCTGCCCGACCGCGTTTTCCATGCGCACGATCATCGTGCGTGCGAACGATATGACGTTGCGCGGAACGCTGGTGATGTAGGTCGTGCCGACGAACGTCAAAAGCGCGCCCCGGAACAGGCTGAGCGTTCCAAGCGTGACGATCAGCGTCGGCAAGCCAAGTCCGCCGATCAAAACGCCGTTCACGAGACCGAGCGACGCTCCGATCAGGGCGCTGACGACGAAAAGCATCGCCACCGGCACATCGAAATCGACACCGAGCACGAGCGTCATCGTCGTATACATCGCGAACGCACCGATGGCCGGGAACGAGACATCGATGCCGCCGGAGGCCAGAACCATCATCACGCCGAGCGCGAAAATCGCGGTAACGAGCGAATTGCGCAAAAGGTCGACGACGGTCGCCAGCGAAAGGAAATTGGGGTTGATGATGCCGACGATCGCGGCGAACAGCAGCGCCGCGATCAGAACGACGCTTTGCGGCGACATCAAAATGCGTGTGGCGGCGTTCATCGGGCCGGCCCCTCCTCGGTCACTGCCAACGACAATTTTTCCTCGTCGATATCGTCCGCGCCGAACTCACCGGTGATGCGGCCACGCACCATGACGAGGACGCGGTCGGCAAGCGCGAGCGCTTCGGTTATGTCATCTGTGACGACGAGTATTGCGGTGCCGCTGCCGCGCAATTGCAGCAATATCTCGTGGATTTCGCGCTTGGAGCCGATATCCACCCCAACGGTCGGGCCGTTGAGGATCATGAGTTCGGGCGAACGCTCCATCCAGCGCGCCAGAACGACTCGCTGCTGGTTTCCACCCGACAATGTCGCAACCGGCGGCTCGATGCCGGGCGTCTTGATGCGCAGACGTTTGACCGCGGCCTTTGCCCGCTCGAGCATGGCGCGGCGGTCGACGAAGCCGCTTTTCCTCAAGGACGCGATCGCAATGTTGTCGCCGATCGGCTGATCGAGAAAAAGGCCCTCGGTCAACCGGTCCTCGGGAACATAGGCGATGCCCGCGTCCATCGCTTCCATCGGCTCGCGAAAGCGGCGCTCGATGCCCTTGAACTCGATGCCGCCTCGGTCCGGCGAAATCTGCCCGAACAGCGACAGGGCCAGTTCCGTGCGACCCGAGCCGAGCAATCCGACAAGGGCGACGATCTCGCCTTGGAAAATCGTCAGGTCGACATCCAAATAAGCACCGTGCCGTGTCAGGCCATGGGTCGCGACAATCGGCGCTGCGGGCGAAGCGGCCTCGCGCGCGATGCGGTGCGTTTCCACGTCGCGGCCCGTCATGTCGCGACCGAGCCGCGCCGCATCGAACTCGTCGACCGGCCCTTCCGCGACGACACGCCCGTCACGCAAAACGGTGATCGTGTCACAAAACGCAAATATCTCCTCGGTCTTGTGACTGACGAAAAGGAAGGCGACGCCCTCCTTCTTCAAGGCCTCGATGATGTGCTGCAAACGCCGCACTTCGCTTCGCGTGAGCGCCGTGGTCGGCTCGTCCATAACGATGATCCGTGCATCGTTGGCGAGAGCGCGGGCGATCGCGATAAGTTGCTTGGACGAGACAGGAAGATGCTCGACCGGCAAGGCCGGATCGATATCGATGCCCATGCGCGCCAGCGTCTCGGTGGCGAGCTTGCGATTGCTGCCCCGCCTGTGCCAGCGATCGCCGCGCGCGACGTTGCGCAGGAACGCGATGTTCTCGGCTACCGACAGGTTGGGGAAGAGGGAAAAATCCTGATAGATGACGGACAGGCCCGCGTCGATCGCAGCGGCCGGATCGTTCGCCATTTCGCGGTCTGCGATCTTCACGGTTCCCTTATCGGCCGTCACGACGCCGGAAAAAATCTTGATGAGGGTCGACTTGCCCGAACCGTTTTCGCCGGCAAGACAACGCACCTCTCCCGGACGAAGCGTCAGGCCCACGTCCTCAAGCACGCGTACCGGCCCGTATGCCTTGCGGATGCCACTGATCTGAAGAACGAACTCGGTCATCGAATTTGCGTCCAACTTCCTGTCATGAAAGCCGCCGCGCCGAAACGCGGCGGCTTTGAACGGTCGGTCTAGAATTCGTACTGATCGAGATTATCGGCCGTCACGTCGACCCAGGCCTGACCGTAGACGACCTTGCCATCCACGCGCACCTCGTTATAGCCCTCGACGCCGAGATCGTCGCCCGTCGCGACCGTCTCGCCGTTCAACGCCTTCTCTGCCAGCACGTTCATGGCGTAGCCGGCAAGCGCCGGGTCCCAGAACGAGATGAGGTCGATCTCACCGGTTTCGACATAGGGGCCGGCAACCGACGGAAGGCTGGTGCCGACGATGGAGACTTGATCGGAAAGGCCGGCCTCCTCGACCGCCAGCGCGGCACCGACGACGTCCTCGCCTGCCGAACCCTGCATTCCCTTGATGTTGGGATAGGTGCGCAGCAATTCGCGCATCTTCTGATAGGCGGTCTGCTGCTGCTCGGCCGATTCCTGCTTGCCGCCCACGAGCGTCATGTTTGGATAATTGGCTTCCTGATAGGCGATCGCGGCATCCACCCACTCATTGTGGGTGACGGATGTCAGATAGCCGACGAAGACGGCATATTCGCCCTCTCCGCCCATTTGGGTGGCAAGCGCTTCCATCAGGTGCTCGCCATAGGCGGCGTTGTCGAACGCCTCCAGATCGTAGGTGATGTTTTCGAGTGTCGCGCCTTCATGGCCGATCACGACGATGTCGTTTTCGAGCGCGCGCGCGAGCACGGGCTCCAATGTCTGCGGCGAGTTCGGAACGACCGTGATGGCGTCGACGCCACGCGCGATAAGATCCTCGATCAACTGCACCTGAAGCGCCGCATCGGCGGTCGCCGCGCCGACCTGCGTCGCGTTGTTGCCGGTGGCTTCGGCGTATTGCTCAACGCCTTCCTCCATCCGGTTGAACCACGCGATGCCCGACAGTTTCACGACAGTGACGATCTCGCGCGTCTCCTGGGCCGTCGCGGTCAGGACAACGCCGCCTGCCAGCATGGAAGCGGCCATCGCTCCCATCATTATTTTCCTCAATCCGTGCGCCATTTTCTACTCTCCCTGTTCAGGCCTTTCGGGAAGGCCGTTCCCATTCATGCCCTTCGTTCCGCTTGCATGAAGTGTCGCGTCGCCTCGTAGAGGCCACGATATGTGCGAAACCCCTCGTCATAGAGCGGCGCCAGTTCGGAACGCGCCTCGACCTTGCCGGCCGTCGGGTTCCAGCGTTCGATGTCACCTTCGCGTGCCGCGCCGACGCCGATCGCCGCCAAAAACGCACTGCCGAAGCTCGCGCCGAAGCTTTCCTTCCTCAATATCTGGGCGGTTCCGGCCGCGTCCGAGACTGCCTGTAGCCACACCGGATTGCGCACCCCGCCACCCACGGCGGTCAGGCTCGTCGGCGCGTTGCCCGTCTCGACATAGGTTTCGAGAACATGGCGCACGCCATAGGCGATGCCCTCCAGCACCCCGCGATACACATCACCGCGCTCATGCGTCAGATCGAGACCGAAGATCATGCCCTTGGCGTGCGGATCATGGATCGGCGTCCGCTCGCCCGAAAAATAGGGAAGAACGATCAGCCCCTTCGCGCCGGGCGGAGACGAAGCCGCCTCCTGCGCCAGGACAGCCATGGCGTCCGCATCTTCCAGTTCGCGCGCGAAGCGATCCCGGAACCAGTGGGTCAGCGTGCCGCTCGTCGCCAGGCCCGACATCATCGCGTGGCGACCGGGAAACAGCCATGGCGCATACCACAGGCGCGCATCCTTCGATGCGTCGTCGGTGACGAGTATGATGAAGATGGTCGAACCGTACATCAGCATCATTTCGCCCGACCGCGACACCCCGACGCTGAGCGCTTCGGCTGCCGCGTCGATCGTCCCCGCAATAACAGGCGTTCCCGGCTCCAACCCTGTTTCGTCTGCGGCGCGGGCGGTGACATGGCCGGCGATCTCGCTCGACCAGAGGAGCCTTGGCAAACGCTCGCGCTCGACGATCCCCTCCATCAGATCGTCCGCCCAGTCGTTTGTGCGCACATCGTAAAGCGGCGCGAAGCTCGCGGCCGAATAGTGATCGAGCACGCGCTCGCCCGTCAGCCGCTCGACGAGAAATGTCGACGAATTCACGAAGCCGGATGCCTTGTCGTAGATGTCCGGGCGGTTGCGTTTGAGCCAGAGTATCTTGGGTCCGACGGATTGCGAGGTCAGGCCGTTTCCCGTCCGCGCGATGAGCGTTTCGGCACCGATCGAGCGCGTCAGATCGTCGATCTCCTGATAGGCGCGCGTGTCGACGCCGTAAAGCACGGCATTCATCAGGGGATCGCCATTCGCATCGACAGGCAACATGCACGGTCCGATGCCGCTCGCGCCCACCGCGCGGACGGCGGAGGCCGGCAGGCCGCTTGCCGCGATGACCTCGCGTGCGGTATCGCAAAACTCGCCCCACCAATGCCGCTCGGCGTCGTGTTCCGCCCAGCCCGCCTGCGGCACGATCATGCGATGGGGGCGTCGTGCCGAGGCGAGAATGCGCCCGTCATCCGACACCATGACGGCCTTCGTCTCGAACGTCCCGATATCGATGCCGAGAAACGCATCCGTCATGTGTAACGGTCCCGGTCGAGATCGAAGCCCTTGCCCATGCGCGAGATGGCGCCCACGACAAGGGCCGTCAGCCCTTCCAGATCGCGCATGTCGCAGACTTCCAGAGCGGTGTGCGTGTAGCGGCTTGGAAAACACAGATCGACGCAGGCGACACCCTCGCCGACAAGCTGGACGTAGGACGAATCCGTCAGCGCGCCGACATGGGCGGTGTGTTGAAGGGGAATACCGTCTTCCGCTGCCGTCCGGCAGACCGCATCGACGACGGCCGGATGCGGGATGGTACCGTTGAGCGTTCCGCGGCCATGAAACGAGTAATGCGAAATCGCCGGGCCATCGCCCATGCGTACCTCTCCGCGATGCACCATGTCCGGTGTATCGGAGGTCAGCGCGAGATCGAGTTGGATCGCGATGTCGGGACGCAGAGCCTGCGCCGCCACCATTGCACCGCGCAGATTGAACTCTTCGAGGACGGCAAAGACGAAATGGACGGTCGGGCGTGACGGAAGCGCCTTCAAGCGACGTGCTGCCTCGACGATGACAGCACATCCCGCGCGATCGTCGACGGATGTGCCGGCGACGCGATGTCGGCCAAGATCGTGCGCTTTCGGCTCATAGACCACCGGCGTGCCGATCTCGATGCCGAGCGCCCTCACCGCACCGGCGCTCTCCTCGCCAATGTCGATGAACAGGTCGGCATATGGCGTGACCTTGTACTTCTCTTCCGGCGGGGTGGCATGGTGGCTCTTGTTGGCGATGATGCCGCGCACGTCGCGTCCTTCGCCGACGCATAGAAGCACGCTTTGCGCGGGCAGCGCCTTTTCGGGAATGCCGCCTAGCCGTTCGACGCGGATCAGCCCATCCGCCTCGATCTTGCGCACGATGAATCCAAGCTGATCGGTATGGGCAAAAAGCATTACGCCCGGCGCGCCTTCTTCGCCCTCAAGCGTTGCGATCAGATTGCCGAGCGTATCGGTGCGGCAGGTGATGCCCTCCTTTTCCATCAGGTCGCGAAGGTGGCGACGAACCCGGTCTTCGTGGCCCGAAAGTCCGGGAATGAGCATCAGTTCCTTGAGGTCTTTGCGCAGAATTTCTGTCATGTGGATGGTCTCGAAAACAGTGCCTTGATGTCGCCTATTCGCGCCTCGACGATGACGCGCAGCGACATGATGGTGATGAGAAGAGCGCCGAAGAAAAGGTCGCGCGCGAAAGCCGTGAACGCCAGGAAATTGAGGCCGGACGAGATAAGCTGCAACGTCAGCACCGCCAGCACCACGCCGAACGTCGACCCGATGCCGCCGAACGGGCTGACGCCTGCAAGAATGTTGATGAGGATCACGAGCAGAAGGTAGGAGCCGCCGTAATCCGCGTTGGCCGAATTGACCCTCGCCAGAATAACGAGACCCGCCAGCGATGCGATAAGCCCCGCAATGGCATAGACCTTGATCAGAAGGCGACGTTCCTGAATGCCGACGAATTGCGCGGCAAGCTGGTTGGCCCCGTAGAGCCGGGCGCGCATGCCGGTCGCCGTGAAGCGCAGGAACACGCCCATCAGGATCGCCACGAAGGCAAAGACCACGAGCGGCATAGGCAGAAATCCGCCGATGGACGAGTTGCCCAATGCTCCGTACCACGCCGGAAGGCCCGTAATGGCCGGACCTCCGGTAATGACGATCCCGATACCGCCGAAAAGCTGTAGCGTGCCGAGCGTCGCAAGGATCGGCGGGAGGCGCAGATAAGCGATCAGGCAACCGTTGAGCGCGCCGCAGGCAAGGCCGGTCAAAAGTGCGGCCGGTACCGCCATCCAGGCATATTCCGGCCCGGCCCTCAAAAACAGAGACGCGATGATCGAGGACAGATTGGCGATAGCGACCACGGAAAGGTCGATCCCGCCGGAGATCATCGTCGGCAACAGCGCGAGTGCGAGCAAACCGAATTCGGGGAACTGCGACCCCATCGAAACCAGATTGGCCCGCGACATGAAATTCGGCGCGTAAAGGCTCAGCGTGAGAAATATGCCCAGGGCAAGAACGCCGAGGCCCAGAATATACGCGCGGGTCGTGTCGCGCCGTGCATCCATGCGGTCAGCCTCCTCGCGCTGCCTTGGCAAGCCGCATGAATTCGGCGGCCCGTTCCGGATCGACAGCTTTCCAGGTATCTCCATCCACTTTCAATGAAGAACCGACGATGCAGCCGTCCGCAACCTTCAAAACGTCGGCGACGGTGGCGTGCTTGACGCCTGTATTTGCAAGAACGGGGCTGTCGGGAAGCGCATTTTTCACGGCGATCAGATCGGCCATCTCCGCCGCCTCTCCCGTGATCGCTCCCGACACGAGGATCGCGTCGGGGATCGAGGAGAAAACGGCCGAGCGCGCACGATCGGCAAGTTCGCGGCGGTCGAGCGAATAGGCGAATTCGGCGGAAACGTTGGCGAGCATGACGAGGTCCGAGCGGTGGAGCCTGTCGCGGTAGCGCATCGCCGCGCCGGCATTCGGCGTCCACGGTCCCATGTCGGACGCATAGGTGCCGGTGAGAATTTCACGCATGAACGACGCACCGGTCGCAGCCGCAAGCGCCACGGACGCAATGGGGTCCCACAACACGTTGACGCCGAACGGCTTTTCGATCTCCTTGCGCAATTGCCCGATCACATAGGCCATGGTCGCCGTCGATGCCGTGTCCACCTTCAGCTCGTAGGGCCGGTCGTTTTCGTTGCCGAACATGACCGCATCGACATCCGCCGCCTGAAGCGCCTTCAAGTCGCGCCGCGCCGCTTCCACGATCGCTTCGACGCCGCCCTTTTCATCATAGAGCGGCGTGCCCGGCATCGGGGCCAGATGCACCATGGCGATGACCGGCTTGGTCTCACCGAAAAGAGCCTTGAATTTCATCATGTTTGGTCGATTCCTTTAGTGTCGGTGCCTGCCTGGCAGATCTCCATCTGCCGGGCCGCTCCCTCGTATGATTTCGCTGCCGCTGCCGGGTGCCGGTCGGTAATGAACAGATCGATCGCATCCCAGGCGCACACGACGGCCGGCTCGCGGCGGTCGAGCTTGGTATGATCCGCGACGAGTATGGTGCGACGGGCGCGCGCCAGCGCGGCCTCCTTGACGCTCGCTTCGGCGACGGTGACGTTGGAAACGCCTTTCAGGTCCACGGCGTCGGCAGACAGCACAAAGACATCCGTCGGCTCCTGCGAGGCGATCGCGTCGACGGTTTCATTGCCAACGACGCTGAAATAGCCGTTTCGCACCTGCCCGCCGATAGAGGTCACCCGCGTATCGCCGGTCGCGGCCACCTCGGCCGTCTTGATGTCGAGCGTGATGACAGTCATGGCGCGCCCGGCCAGAAGGCGAGCCAGCGCCATGCAGGTCGTTCCCGAATCGAGCATTACCCGCATCCCGTCTTCGATATGGTGGGATGCGGCCTTGGCGATCTGGTTCTTGGCGGATTGCTGCCGGCGCACTTTTTCCATGAAAAGCGGCTCATGACCGCCTGCCCTGTCCGCGCTTATCACGCCTCCATGCGTGCGCACGGCAACGCCCGCCTGCGCAAGGTGAGCCAGATCGCGACGGATGGTCGGGCCGGAGACTGCAAAAATGTCGAGCAGTTCCTCGACGCTGATCTGGCCACGCTCGGCGATCAGATCCGCCATCCGGCGAAGACGCTCCTGCGGAAACCGGATTTCCCTGGGGCTTTGATCAAGCATGAAACGATCATTAGTGATCAACTCATGCTTGTCAATGCGGTGCGGAGACGAGCGCTTACGTCTGGTCTACGGCGCTGCCACCACCTGCCTCAGAACGTCATCTGCGGATCGCGCGTCCCCGCTCGACGAGGTCCAGGCAACGAAATTGTCCGGCCTGACGAGGACGAGGTCGGCCTCGTAATCCTGACAGGCCTCCGCGTGCCCATCCTCGACCACGACGAGCGGCATGCTCAAACGCTCGGCTGCCGCATGAAATTCCTGCGCGCTTTCGGGTTTATCGAACGCGATCAGCGTGAAGCCTTTGCCGAGCGCTTCATACACATTGCGGCCGTCCGACAATGAACGCGGGGCGAGGTGATGGCCGGGCTGTGCCTTGAAAACATGGCCGCCGACCGCGTTCGTTTCACCGCTACCGGCCACGATGGGCGATCCACGGTAATTCGGTTCGAACGCGTTCACTTCGCCCTTTGCGCCGGAACCGCGCTCGGCCCATTCCTTCTCGAACGACGGCCGGTCGCGTTCGGGGTCGAACGTCTCCAGGAATTTTTTGTCGCTTTCGATCGCCTTGGCGATGAAGTCCTTCGCCGTCGATGCAAAGACCGGGCGGCGCTCCAGATCGTAGCTGTCGAGCAGCGCCTCGCCGCCCCAGCCGGCAAGATGTGCGGCAAGCTTCCAGCCGAGGTTTCGCGCATCCTCGAAGCCGGTATTGATGCCATAGCCGCCATAAGGCGGGTGGCTGTGCGCGGCGTCTCCGGCGACGAAGACTCGCCCCTTGCGATAAGTGTCGGCGATGGCGAAACGCAAATCCCAAAAGCCGATATGCTCGAATTCGACGTCGAAATCCGCGCCGGCCGCGCGATGCAGATAGGCCTTGAAATCGAAATTGTCGCGCGTCGTATCTGCTGGAACGGGGGCGTGAAAGAACCATGTGTTGCCCAGATCGACACGCCCGAAGAACTGCCAGTAGCCTTCGAGATCCGGATGCAGGACGTTGTAGAACGATTTTCCCGGAAAGCGCTCCAGCAATTCGTGAAGGCCCGTGGAGCGGAAGACGAGAAGCACCATCAGCCGGTCGTGATCGGATAGCGTCTGCGTGATGCCGGCGCTTTGGCGCGCAACCGACCTGCTGCCATCGCAGCCGACCGCGTAGGAGGCGCGGACTGAAAGTTGCTCACCGCCGTCGCGCGCGCTCGCCCGAACCGTCACCCCGTCGTCGTCCTGCTCGACCTCGTCGACCGTGTAGCCATATCGCAAATCAACCGACGGCAGTTCCGCCGCGCGCGCGCGCAACACCTCTTCCGTCGCATATTGCGGCAGGCGCTCATTGTCGGTGAAGTAGAAGGGGCGCACCAGCTCGCGTTGCAGCCAGTCATAGTGATAGTCGCCCAAAAGCGTGCCGTAGGCGGTCAGTCCGCCAATGCCGTATTCCTTCGGCACGGTGCGGGCCGCGCGCAACTGCTTTTCCGCACCCCAGAAATGGAAATGCTCCATCGTGCGCTGGGTCAGGTTCTGCCCTTTCGGCACGGGCTGCGGGGTGGGGTAGCGCTCGACAACGACCGTGCGCACGCCTCGCTGCCCCAGTTCGATGGCGAGCCCCATGCCCACCGGCCCGCCACCGACGATGACGACTTCGCTTTCAATCTCGATCATATTCAGTCCGTAATTTGCCAGCGCTCAGACGGCGCCAGCCTCCAGATAGACGTGCTTGGTCTCGAGGAAGTCGTTCAGACCCTCGATACCGTGGAGCCGCCCGAGACCCGACTGGCGATAGCCGCCGGTCTCGCCTTCCGCGAACAACCGGCCGTGACAGTTCAGCCAGACGGTGCCGGAACGGATCGCCCGCGAGACGCGCATCGAGCGCGACAGGTCGCGCGTGAAGAGGCTGGCGGCCAGCCCGTATCGTGTCGCGTTGGCCTTCGACACGGCCTCGGCCTCGTCTTCGAAGGTCTCGACAGAGACGATCGGTCCGAACAGTTCCTCCTGCACCAACGGGGATTTCACGTCGTCGATGCGGAACAAGGTCGGCGTCAAAAACGCTCCGGCCGAAAGCGGCCCGTTCGGTGCGCCGCCCTTCAGGATCAGTTCGCCCTCGTCGCCTGCCTGTTCAATCAGCCGTGCGACACGTTTTTGATTGTCGATGTCGATCAGCGAACCCATCTGGCTGGACGCGTCGCTGCCGGGACCAACCTTGACGGCCGAAAAAGCCGCCTTCGCACGCTTCGCGAATTCATCCGCGACGGAGGCGTGAACGAGAAAGCGTGCGGCGGCGACACAGATTTGTCCCGCCATCACCAGCGACCCGCCGGTCAGTTCGCGCACCGCCTGATCGAGGTCCGCATCGTCGAAGACGAGCGCGGGGGCCTTGCCGCCAAGTTCCAGCGACAGACGCTTCAGGGTCGGTGCCGCGCCGGCCATGATGCGCTTGCCCGTCGCGCTCGATCCGGTGAAGGAGATGACGTCGATGTCTTCGGAAGCCACCAGCGCCTCGCCGACTTCCGACCCGTTCTCGTTGACCGAATGAACGATATTCTTCGGCAGCGATGGACAATCGACGAGACAGTCCATCACGCGCTTGTGGATCAACGGCGTTTGCGGCGCAGGCTTGATGACGACCGTGCATCCGGCGGCAAGCGCCGGCCCGAGCGAGCGCACCAAAAGCGTGACCGGCGCGTTCCACGGCACGATGATCGCAGCGACACCCGCCGCCTCTCGATTGAGCAGCGAAAAATTGCCCGGCGCGGTCTCCTGCGTGCGGCCGAGCACGGCGCGCGCCAGCCCGGCATAATAGCGCGCCTCGGAAATCGCGCCCATCGTTTCGCCAAGCGCCTCGCGCTTCAGCTTGCCGTTCTCGGCAACGATCAGGTCGGCGATTTCGTCCTTGATCGCCTCCAGCCGGTCGGCAAACTCGAAGAGGACGGCGGCGCGCAGACGCGGCGAGCCGGACCAGGGCGACGTTTCGAAAGCCTGCCGCGCCAGAGCGGCAGCCTCGTTCGCAAGGGCGCGCGAGCCGGGCGAATAGGTGCCGAGCTTCGCGCCGTCCGCCGGATTGAACGACGAGCGAGCCTCGCCCATGTCGATCCATTCGCCGCCGACATAATGCGGCGCGTGACTGGTCATCATCGTCATGGCAGCGGCCTCAAAGCTTCAGGCCGAGGAGCGCAACCGCGTTGTCCTGATAAAGCTTTCGGCGTACCTCGTCGGAAACGTCGAGCGAATCCAGAATGCGGATCGTCTCGCGGATATACATCGGGCCGCCTTCCGGATCGAAGGGCGCATCCGAGGCAAACAGGATCCGATCCTCACCGAAGAATTCCATCGCATGTTCGACCGCCTTGCGCGAACCGAACGAGGCCGTATCGGCGTAGAACTCCTTGAAATATTCAAGATGAGGACGCTTCAGCGCATTGCGCACCGCGCCGAGGTCGCGGTCGGTCGTGCGCTTTCCCATCTGGTCCCAGCCGGGACCGACGCGTCCTTCGAAGAACGGCACCATGCCGCCCGCATGGTGAGTCACGACTTTCAGGCCCGGATATTTGTCGAACAGGCGCGAAAAGACCATGCGCGCCATGGCAGCGGAGGTCTCATAGGGCCAGCCGAACGTCCACCAGATCTCGTATTCGGAGCGCTTCTCGTTGAGATAGTCGGAGAAATTCTCGCCGCGCGCCGGATGCAGGAAGATCGGCTTGCCGGATTTCGCCATGAACTCGAAGAACGGCTCATATTCGGGCAGATCGACCGGGTTTCCGGCGATGTTGGTGAAAATCTGCATGCCGACCGCGCCGAGATCATCGATCGCGCGGCGGCATTCCTCGATCAGCCCGTCGGGGCTGTTCATCGGCGCGGTGGCGATGAAGGCGGGAAAACGCTCTGGATATTTCTGTACCAGTTCCGCCATGGAATCGGACGCAACACGTGACAATTCCAGCGCCTTTTCGGGACCGGCAAGCTTTTCGAGCGGCGGCGAGGCGAGCGAGAGCACCTGCCGATAATCCGACCCGAACATATCCATAACCTCGAACCGGCGATCCAGTTCGGTCATCATCGGCACAGCACCGGAGCGCATGGTGATGTCGGTCATGGTGCCGATATGGTCGATCAGACGGTCGAAGAAGGGCTTCGGCCAGATATGGTTGAAGGCGTCGATTTTCAGCATTCGTCTCACTCCCTGGGATTTCGATCCCGAATTGAAGCCGAGGAGATATGAAAGTCAACACCTATCTCATTTAATGAGATTTTTGATTATGACTAAAGTTGATCAGCCGCCTGCATCCAGTCGCCGGCCGCTCGCAAGATCGTCGGTCAGCATCTGCGCTGCCTGACGCACGTCATTGCCGATCGCCACGATGATCTCTTCATCGACGAGATCGCGCGAGATGGTCACGCACAGGCTGGCGACAGGGCTTTGGCCGGTATCGAAAACGGGAGCCGCGATGCCGACGACGCCGGGCGTCACCTCGCCTTGTGCGATCGCGACGCCGTCCTTTCGCACCTTGCGAAAGGCATGTTCGATTTCCTCACGCGTCGTGCCGAGCCCGACGGCCCGGAACTCGTCGAACATCTGATCGATGGCCGGAAGCATTCGCCGTCGCGGCAGGAAGGCGACGATCGATCGCGCGATCGCGCCTCGGCCGAGCGGCATGGGCCGCCCGCGAGGGTATGAACTGAGCGGGTTCGGGGTCGAACAGGCCGAGGCGACGCATAAGAGCTTGTTGCCGAACCAGCGCACGAGCAACGCCGTGCAACTATATGCACCCGTCAGCCGGTCGATCTGGCGCTGCCCGTTGAGGATGATCGGATCGGATTTGCGCAGGAGATAATCCATCTCCACGACCTTGGGGCCGAGCGTGAAACCGGCATTGGGATGCGAGACGAGAAACCCCGCATCCTTGAGCGTCTTGAGATAGCGATAGAGCGTCGGCCGGCTGTAGCCGAGCGTCTCCATCAATTCCTCCGGTGTCCATTCCAGCCGGTCCTCGGTGAAGACTTCCAGTACGGACAAAACGCGTTCGAGGCTGTTTCCTGGTTTTTCCGTCAAGACACCGCCTGTTCTTCAGCCTTTCGAGAGGTGCGGAAATCGATCAGCATCATCGTCAACCCACCCAGAACACCGATGATATCCGTATATACGGCACCGGGAAATGTATTGGCCGGTATCAGGGCGAGAATGCCGAATATGATGAACAGCGCCCTGCGAATCGGACTCAGTCGCGCCATGAAATAGCCCGACAGGCCCGCCGAGACCATCCACACGCCGACGAAAGCCGTCAGGATTGCAATGGCGATCTCTAGCGGCTCGCCGATCAGCAAAAGCGAAGGCGAAAACGCGAAGAGGAATGGAATGACGAAAGCGGCCCAGCCGAATTTGCACGAGGCGACGGCCGTCTTCATCGCCGATGCCTTCGCGATGCTCGCGGCGGCAAAGCTGGCAATGGCGATCGGCGGCGTGATCATCGACATCATCCCGAGATAGAGGATGAAAAGATGCGCGGCAATCGGATTGATGCCGACCTCGATGAGCGCGGGCGCAACCAGCGCGGCAAGCAACACGTAGACGCCGAGCGTCGGCAACCCCATGCCCAGCACGATGCAGATCAGCGCCGAGAGGACGAGAAGGATGAGCGGATTGCCACCGCCAAGCTGCACCAAAGCATAGGTGAGGTTGAACGACAGTCCGGTCACGTTGAGCACGCCGATGACGATGCCCGCCGCGGCCGAGATGAGGATGATTTCGACCACCGATTTGCCGGTACCCGCGACGGTTTCGAGGATCGAGGCGATGGTCGGTCGATGGGACTGGTAGCCGAAGATCAGTGAAGTCGCGATGACCGTCACGCAGGACGCGAGCGCGGCACGCTCGGGCTGCCAGTTGCGCGCGAAAAGCAGGAAGATCAGGACGGCGAAACCGAGCAGGAAATGCCAGCCGGTCGCGACCAGCTTGCGCTCCGGGATTTCGGATTTGGGAACACGACGGATGTTGAGCTTGGCCGCATCGAGATCGGCCTGGATGAAAAGAGCCGCGTAGAAAATCAGCGAAGGCACGAGCGCCGCGATCACAACTTCGGCGTAGGACATCTGCAGAAATTCGGCCATCAGGAAGGCTGCGGCCCCCATGACCGGAGGCATCATCTGGCCGCCGGTGGAGGCGACGGCTTCGATCGCGCCGGCCTTATGGGCGGGGTAGCCGTCGCGCTTGATCATCGGAATGGTGACGATGCCTGTCGCGGCCACGTTGGCGACCGCCGAACCGGAGATGGAACCGAACAGCGCCGAGGCAAGAACGGCGATCTTCATCGAGCCGCCACGGAACCGGCCCATCGCCAGAAGCGCCGCATCGGTGAAGAATTTCGACCCGCCGGTCGCGGCAAGAAGGTTGCCGAACAGAATGAAAGCGACGACGATCGTTGCGGCGATGCCGAGCGGAAGCCCGAGAATGCCGTTGGAATCGAAGGCCATGTAGCCTGCCAGCATGTCCCAGCTTTGCGCACGTCCCGCCAGACGGCCGGGCATCAGATTACCGAAGAGCCCGTAAAGCAGGAAGGCCGCGATGATGATGACCAGCGCCCAGCCGGTCGCGCGACGCACGGCCTCCAGCAAAAGCAGGATGACGATGATGCCTGGCACGTATGCGGTCGGCGGAGCGGCGAAAATCAGGTTCACGATCGCCGAGTAATTGATCGTCATGTAGACGAGCGCGGCGAAGGACGCGATGGCGGCGATGACATCATACCATGGCACGACCGTCCGCTCCGTATCGCGCCGCGCCGGCAGCATCAGGAAGGCCATCGGCAAGGTGAGCGCCAGAACGGCCGACATGAATTGCTGCGGGTAGAAGGCGACGCCGAAGGTGCGCGGCAATGCCAGCGCCCAGGCGACCGCAAGCAAGGTGAGAGCCGTTGCCAACACATTGACGACCGGCTTCCAGACCGATGGAGACAGGCCGGACGAAGGGCGTTGCGCGCTTGTCGTGGTCATCGATTTTCCTTCATGGCAACCTGATTGGCCGTGAAGGGCGGCACGGCGGCCGCCCCCGGCATTATCCGCCTTCAAACGTGTCGATCAGGCCTTACTGGTTCCACAGACCCGCTTCCTGATAGAAGCGGATCGCGCCGGGATGATATTCGGCGGGCGTGACATCGCCGACCATCTCGTTCGGGTCGAATGCGTTGAAGGGCGCGAAGGTAGCGGCCATCTGCTCCTTGCTTTCGTGGATGATCTTGGTCAGTTCGTAGACCACGTCATCCGAGACGTTCGCATTGGCGAAGATCACCTGCGGATAGGCGAAGAAGGTCGCGGTTTCCTCGACGCCGGGCGCGTTCGGACCGGGCTGCATTTCCTGGAAGAACGCGACCGGCCAGTGCTCGCGCGCCCGTGCCAGATTCTCATCCGTCGGATCGATCGGCAAAGCGCGAAGACCGCCAACCGCCGCATCCGCCTCACGCACCTTGCCGGCACCGTGTGCGAAGATGAAGCCGACCGCATCGCCCGCGATGAACGCATCCGCTCCACCCGTCACGCTCGGCACCTGAACGGGCTGCATGTCGGCACGCGTCATGCCGACTGTCGAATAAATCGCGTCGAGCTGCGGCAAAATGGTGTTTTGCGCCGTGTAGCCGTCAACCATCGGCAGCCCTCGAAGATCCTCGATGGACCGGATATCGGAATCTGCACGCACGAATATCGCCTCGACCAGAGGCATGACCAGCGCGACGATCCGCAGATCCGGGTTTTCCGAACCTTCGAACCACTCCTTGCCTTCGAGCGCGTAATTCACCTCCTGAAGGTTCGCCGCGCCGAACTCTATGCCACCGCTACCGACGAAGGGAATGTACTGGTTCGGACTGGTCGCCGGCTGGATGGTGGCGTTGAGGCCGGCCCGGTTCGCCGCGTTGGCGACCGCCGTTCCGATGTTGTGAAAGATAGACCCCGGGTTCGAGGTGGCGATGCCGACCGTCTGCGCGCCGGCAGCCGCCGAATACGAAATGCCAAGGGCTAGAATGGCCGAAGCCAGGACATGCTTCATGAAATATCCTCCGCTGGTTGGTGGCGCACGCTTCCTCCGCGCCGATCAAAAATCCCTTAAAATGAGATTTTTGTCATCATGCACTTGCGCCAGCGGATTTATCAAGTGCATTTTGCAGGTCAGGCGTTTTCATGCGCCCGGCACTCGGGGAGGAGTTGGAAGAATGGATACGAGCACGGATCTTCGCACGGAAAAATCCACCGTCACGGGCGCGGAAAGCCTGCTGAAGGGTATGAAACGCAGCGGGATCGACTACATCTTCGCCAATTCGGGAACCGACTTCCCCCCGATCATCGAAGCGTTCGCAAAGCTGCACGCCGACGACGTTCCAGTGCCGGTCACGGTGCCTCACGAAACCGCGAGCGTCGGCATGGCGCATGGATACTACCTTGCCACGGGCCGCGTTCAGGCGACGATGGTCCATGTCAATGTGGGTCTGGCCAATTCGGCAATGGGCATCATCAACGCGGCCAGCGACAACGTGCCCGTCGTCGTTATGTCCGGCCGCACGCCGATCACCGAGCATGGCCGGCGCGGCTCGCGCGTCACGCCGATCCAGTATGGTCAGGAGATGTACGACCAGTCCTCGCTCGTCGCCGATTCCTGCAAATTCCATTACGAGATGCGCTATCCCGAACAGGGCGACCAGCTTGCCGTGCGCGCGACCGCGCTGGCGATGAGCGAGCCGCGCGGCCCGGTCTATGTGAGCCTGCCGCGCGAGCCTTTGATGGAGACGCTGCCTGCGACGATCACGCGGCCCGCCTCCATACAGGCGCCGGCAAGCCCCGCCTTTCCCGACCCGGCCGCGATCGGAATCGCGTCGGACTGGCTCGCCTCCGCCCAAAATCCGGTCATCATCTGCCAGCGCAGCGACGTTCACGGCAAAGCGGCTGCCGCGCTTTCGCGTTTCGCCGCCGCTTTCGCCATCCCGGTGGTCGAGCCGTTTTCGGTGCGCAACGTTCTCGCCTCAGACGATGCGATGCTGCTCGGCTACGACATCAAGCAGGCTTTGGCGCAGGCGGATGTGGTGGTGGTTCTCGACAGCGACATTCCATGGATGGAATCGCTGCACCGGCCGGCAAGCGACACACGCATCGTCCATATCGGCCCCGATCCGTTGTTCGCGCGCATGCCGATCCGTGGTTATCAGGCGGATTTGTCGATCGTAAGCGACATGGAAGCAGGCATTCTGGCGCTCGAAACAGCACTGGCGGGCAAGGCGTCGGCAAATGAGGAACGCCGCGCGAAGATTGCGGCACGCAGCAAGGAAAGACTGGCCGCCGCCGAGAATTTTGCAAGATCGGGCAATGGCAGCCCGATGAGCGCGGAGTGGCTCAGCCTTTGCCTGTCGGACGTTCTGGGTGATGACGGGATCGTCTTTTCCGAACTGGGCGTCGTCCCGCCCTCCATGCGGCTGAAGGGACCGAACCGCGTCTTCACCGCCCCCCACTCCGGCGGCCTTGGCTGGGGTATGCCGGCCGCGCTCGGCGCGCAGCTTGCCGACAGGTCCCGCCTCGTCGTCGCCGTTGTCGGCGACGGGTCGTATATGTTTGCAAATCCGGTCGCATGCCACCAGATCGCCGAAGCGCTCGGCCTGCCGATCCTGACGATCGTCAAGAACAACGGCATCTGGAACGCGGTGCGACGCTCCGTCGTCGGTGCCTATCCGGACGGGGCGGCGGTCAAGGCGAACGAGATGCCGCTGACCTCGCTTGAGCCTTCGCCCGCCTATACGCAAATCGCAGGGGCAAGCCGTGCCTATACAGAACGCGTCGAGACCGGTGCCGACCTGCCCGCCGCGCTTTCCCGAGCAATAGAAGTGATCCGCACGGAAAGCCGCCAAGCCATGCTTGAAGTCAAAGTCGAGCAATCGGACCGCAACTGAGCTTTTTCAGCCTTCGTGACGGCGGTTGCAGGACAGGTGGCTAGTAAGAAAACGTGTGCGCGTCGATCGTAGTACGTTGCGATGCGCCGCGGGCTTCATCCCACGTTGACGAAGAATTACACCCCTTTCGCGTGACGTCATAATCTGCGAGAAACCCGGGCAGCGTCGCGCTTATTGCGCGGCGCTTTCATTTTCGAATGTGGAGTTGTGATCGCATGACATCGAATTCAGCCTACCCTGACACGCAGCTTTTCATCAACGGTGAGTGGCGCGCAGGCGGTGGCGGCTCGATCGACGTGGTCGATCCGGCGACGGACGAGGTTATCGGCAAGGTCGCGCACGCAACGCGCGCCGATCTCGACGCGGCGCTGGATGCCGTCGCCAAGGGCTTCAAGGTCTGGAGCGCGACATCGCCCTTCGAACGTTCGAAGATCATGCGTAGGGCGGCAGACATCCTGCGCGAGCGTGCCGACACGATTGCGCCGTTGATGACGCGCGAACAGGGCAAGCCGCTCGATCAGGCACGTACCGAGGTCCTGTCGGCTGCCGACATCATCGACTGGTTCGCCGAAGAAGCGCGCCGCACCTACGGTCAGATCATCCCGGCCCGCGCGGTCGGCGTCACGCAAATGGCGATCAAGCTGCCGGTCGGCCCGGTCGCCGCCTTCACGCCGTGGAATTTCCCGATCAATCAGGTCGTGCGCAAACTCTCGGCTGCGCTTGGCGCGGGCTGCTCCATCATCGTCAAGGCACCGGAGGAAACACCCGCCTCACCGGCCGAGTTGATCCGCGCCTTCGCCGATGCCGGCGTGCCGACCGGGGTCGTCAACCTCGTCTACGGCGTACCGTCGGAAATCTCCGAATATCTCATTCCGCACCCGGTGATCCGCAAGATTTCGTTCACCGGCTCGACGCCCATCGGCAAAAACCTCGCGGCGCTTGCCGGCCAGCACATGAAACTGGCCACGATGGAACTGGGCGGCCATGCGCCTGCGATCATCTTCGACGACGCGAATATCGACAAGGCCGTGAAACTTCTCGCTGCCTCCAAGTTCCGCAATGCCGGCCAAGTCTGCGTCTCGCCGACCCGTTTTCTGGTTCAGGAAGGCGTCTACAGCCAAGTGGTGGAACGCTTCACCGACGCGGCGAAGGCCATCAAGGTCGGCAACGGCTTCGAGGACGGCATCGAGATGGGCCCGCTCGCCAATGAGCGCCGCATCCCCGCGCTCGAACCGCTGATCGCCGACGCTGTCGAACGTGGCGCGCAACTGAAGACCGGCGGCCGGCGCATCGGCAACAAGGGCAATTTCTTCGAGCCGACCGTGCTTTCCGACGTGCCGCTCGACGCACGCATCATGAATGAGGAGCCGTTCGGTCCCGTCGCCGCGTTTCGCTCCTTCGGCACGGTGGACGAGGTGATCGAGGAGGCCAACCGCCTTCCCTTCGGACTTGCCAGTTACGCGTTCACCGGCTCGACCGACACCGCCAACCGTCTCGGCACCGAAATCGAAGCGGGCATGACCACGATCAACCATATCGGCCTCGGCTTGCCGGAAGTCCCGTTCGGCGGCATCAAGGATTCGGGCCATGGCACCGAAGGCGGATCGGAAGCGATCGACGCCTATCTGGTCACCAAATTCGTCACGCAGGTCTCTGCGTAACGAACTTGTTTGGCCTGACCAGAAGGTTCATTGATTGATTATGTACAACTCCGCGCACGGCCATGTCGCGGCGTTCAGCCGAAATGGTCGCGATAGGTGTCGCGCAGGATGTTCTTCTGGACCTTGCCCATGGTGTTGCGCGGCAGTTCATCGACCACGAAGATCGCCTTCGGCTGCTTGAAGCGCGCAAGGCTGTCCTTCATCATCGCATCGAGTTCACCGACATCAAGGCGTGCGCCTTTTTCGGGCACGACGACACAGGCGACCGCTTCACCGAAATCGGGATGCGGAAGGCCGACGACGGCGGATTCGAGCACGCCGGGATGTTCGTCGAAGACCAGTTCGATCTCCTTTGGGTAGACATTGTAGCCACCGGTAATGATCAGGTCCTTCTGGCGTCCGACGATGCTGACATAGCCGTCGGCATCGACGACCCCGATGTCTCCGGTGATGAAGAACCCGTCCTCGCGAAGTTCCTCCTTCGTCTTTTCGGGCATTTGCCAATAGCCCTTGAAGACGTTGTCGCCGCGCACCTCGATCATTCCCGGCTCGCCCTGCGGCAACGTCTGGCCGGTTGCCGGGTCCGTGATCTTGAGTTCCACGCCGGGCAAGGGAAAACCGACGGTTCCCGCGCGCCGATCCCCGTCATAGGGGTTCGACGTGTTCATGTTGGTTTCGGTCATGCCGTAGCGTTCGAGAATCTTGTGGCCGGAACGCGCCTCGAATGCGACATGCGTCTCGGCCAGAAGCGGAGCGGACCCCGAAGTGAACAAGCGCATGTGGCGCGTCAGGTCGCGGTCGAAGCGCGCATCGTCGAGCAGGCGCGTATAAAAGGTCGGCACGCCCATCATCGAAGTCGAATGAGGAAGATGGGCAATGATTTCGTCGACCTTGAAGGACGGCAGGAAGATCATCGACCCACCCGACAGGAGGACCACGTTGGAGGCGACGAACAGTCCATGCGTGTGGAAAATAGGCAAGGCATGCAAAAGCATATCGTCGGGCGTGAAACGCCATTCCTTCACCAGCACTTCGGCATTCGACAAAAGGTTCTGGTGCGACAGCATCGCCCCCTTCGAACGCCCGGTCGTGCCGGATGTGTAAAGGAACGCGGCAAGGTCGTCCGGACCGCGCTCGACGGGGTCAAAATCGCCCGCCTGCTGCGCTGCCGCATCCGCGAAACTACCCGAACCGTCGGCGTTCATTGTCAGGAACTGCGCCTTGGCGTCGTCGGCGACGGTCTGAAGAGAGACAGCCTGACCGGCATCGCCGATCAGCAGGCTCGCACCCGAATCCTTGACGAAGTAAGCGACCTCCGCCGCGGTGTAGGCCGTGTTGAGCGGCAGGAACACAACGCCCGACGTTACCGCCGCGCCGTAAAGCGCAAACGATTCAGGTGATTTCGCGACCTGGACGGCCACGCGGTCGCCCGGTTTCAGGCCGAGCGAGGCAAGCGTCGCGGCGTAGCGAAGGACCATGCCGTAAAAGCTACTGCCGGATATCGTCTTGCCATCCGCCGTGTGAAGAAGCTGCGTTTCGCGGTTCGCCAGCGGCGCGAAAAGGGCGTCATGGAGCACGTTAGGCATGCGAAATCTTTCCCCGGTTTACTGATGCTGCTTTTACGAGTGCATTGATGTTGCGTGAACTTGCGATGGAGCGGTTGCCGACAAAATCCTCATGATTTTGCTCGACGGTCTTCAGATCGTAGAGATAGTTGACCATCGCACCGAACGACTGCCGCAATCCGTTCTCGGACAGGTCGGCACCGGCATGCACGTCATGCACAATCGCCCCATTGCCCAAATGAAACCGCGCCACCGGATCGAGCGGCAGGCCATCGCTGCGCTTTTCCTGAACCAGATAGTGCGCGGCCAGTTCGCGCAAGGGATCGTTCCAGCGCTCAAGGCCAGCCGCCCCCGCCGCCTCGGCGATACCCGCGGCGCGCGGATCGTCGGCGCTTTTCGATTTGAGCCAGCGCGCAAGTCCCGGTATCGGCGAAAGGGTCACGTAATGCCGGAAATGCGGAAGCTCCTGGCTCAATTCCTCGACGACCTGCTTGATGAGCGAATTGCCGAAGGAGATGCCGCGCAATCCGTCCTGGCAGTTCGAGATCGAGTAAAACACGGCCGTGTCCGCCTTGGCGGGAGAAACCGGCTCGCGCGCTTCTGCCAACAGCTTTTGAACCGAGCCAGGTATGCCGCTGACCAACGCGACCTCGACAAAGATCAGCGGTTCGTCCGGCATGGAAGGATGAAAGAAAGCGAAACACCGCCTGTCGGCAGGTAGCAGCCGGCGGCGCAATTCGTCCCAGTTGTTGATGGCGTGAACGGCTTCGTACTGGATGATCTTTTCCAGAATATTGGCCGGCGTTCGCCAGTCTATGTGCCGCAGAACCAGAAAGCCGCGATTGAACCACGACTTGAACAGATGCACGAAATCGATGTCCGTGCGGGCGAATTGCGGGTGCCGATCGGCCAGCCGCAACAGATCGAGCCGCATGCGTACGAGTTCGCCCGTCGCACCGGGCGCGCGGTTGAGACGGCGAAGCAATTCCTGCCGGGGCGGCTCGGCCACCGCGCTCAGCTTCGCAAGTCCTTCGGCATCGGGCGAAGCCGCATAGCGACTGGCGGCAACCTCAACTTCCCTTGCATCGACATCGAGTTCGTCGGTCAGAAATTCGAAGAAGGCGATCTTGTCGCTTTCGCTCATCGTCCGGTAACGCGAGAGAATGGCCCGCGCGATACGCATGCCGGTCACTTCGCCATTGCCGGACAGGAGTTCCTCGCACATGCCGCGCACCGGCTGCTCTCCGGGTGTGGCCTCGAACCACGATCTGCGCTCGAACAGCGTCGTTACCAGATCAGCGAAAAAGCCCGACGATCTCATCGTTCAAATATCCTTACCTTCGGAGGGAGTTTCGTGCCCCTGCCCGTCATATTGCCGGCCCCATCATCACGTCGGGAAGCCAGGTGGCGATACCGGGGAAGATGCACAGGATGATGATGGCGGCGACCATGCACATCACATAGGGAAGCGAGCCCATGAGGACTTTCTTCAGCGAAATGTCGGGCGCTATCGAGTTGATGACGTAGAGATTCAATCCGACCGGCGGCGTGATCAGCCCGATCTCCATGTTGATCGTCAGGATGACAGCGAACCAATAGGGGTCGAATTCGGCCGCCATGAGGATCGGCATCAGGATCGGGGCGGTCATGACGATGACGGCGACCGGCGGCAGGAAGAAGCCTGCGACCAGCAGGAAGAGGTTGATGATGCCCATCAGCACCCACCGGTTGACCTCCAATCCCGCGATCCACTGAGCGATCGTCTGCGTGATGAAGAGCGATGACATCATGTAGGCGAACACGCCGGCCGCCGCGATGATGAACATAATCATCACGGCCTCCTTCGTGGAGTCGCGGAAGACATTCCAGATGATACGCGGCTGCCACATCTTGTAGATGATCATCGCCATGATGAGAGCGAGAAGCGCACCCACTGCCGCCGTTTCGGACGGCGTCGCGACACCGCCATACATCGCGTAGAGCACGCCGGCGATGATCAGCAGGAAGGGGATGACGCGCGGCAGTATCTCAAGGCGCTCGGCCAGCGAGTATCTGCGCATCGAAAGGTTCTGCAACGTTCCGTCGCGCCATGAGACGAAGATCGTCCACATCATGAAAAGACTGACGAGCATAAGCCCGGGCAGCACGCCCGCAAGGAACAGCCGGCCGATCGAGGTCTCGGTCGCGATGCCATAGACGATCATCGTCACCGATGGCGGGATCAGGATGCCGAGTGTGCCGCCGGCAGCGATCGAACCGGCCGCGATCTCGTCCGAATAACCGCGCTTTCGCATTTCGGGAATGCCCATCTTGCCGATCGCCGCGCAGGTAGCGGGACTGGAGCCGGACATCGCCGAAAACAGCGCACAGGCGCCCAGATTGGAAACGACAAGCCCGCCAGGCACACGCGTCATCCAGCGCTCCAGCGCTTCGAACAGGTCAGCGCCCGCCCGGGTCGATGCGATTGCCGCACCCATGATGATGAACATGGGGATGGCCAGCATGGTGAAGCTGTTGAGGTCGGCGAAGTAGACCTCGGGGATCATCTGGAGCGAGCGCGTACCGTCGAAGATGACCAGAAAGACGGCCGATACGAGAAGCAGGCCGACCGCGACAGGCGCGCCCGAGAAAAGCACGACGATGGTGACGATGGCGACGAGCAGACCGAGAATCAACGGGTCCATCAGTTATCCTCCAGACCAAAGGGCCTGTCCAAACGCAGGTGAAGAGCGACGAGATCGGCGATCAGTTGCAAGGTGTAGAGGCCGAAACCGACCGGCAGAGCCAGCATCGGTATCCATAAGCGCACGCCCCACACGGTGCTGGAACGCCAGTTGCGCGAGAAGGCTTCGTGCCAGCCTTCGAAGGCGTACCAGGTCAAGACCGACATCAGGCCGATCGTCAGGACGAAGACGAAATAGGCAAGCGCGCGCCGAACGCCGTTCGGCAGCATCGAGGGGATGAGATCGACATTGACGTGGCCACGCAGTCTCTGGACATAGGCAAGTCCGATGGTCGTGACGGCGATCATCATGTAGATGACGGCCTCGGTCTGCCAGATCGTCGACTGGCGCAGCACGAAGCGCACGAAGATCATGTGACAGGTCACGAAGATCGAAGCGACGATGAGCGTGGCCGCAAGCCAGCCGCAGACGGTCGAAATGCCGTCGATGAATCTCAGGACGGGATGTTTTTCAGGCCCGGACTGTATCACGGGGGCGCGTTGTTCCATTGCTGGCCTCGGTTAATGGGCGTGGCTCTGCCATCGGCCGCCGCGCGATCCGCGATCCGGCCCTCAGGTGACGCAAAAAGAAGTGGCCCGACGCCATCGATGCGCCGGGCCGATGATGGCTATTGAACCTCGGCAGCCAGATCGAGGTAGCGCTGGCCGTCAGGCACTTCGGCAAGGAAAGCCTTGTAGGAGGTTTCCTCGGCAAGTTGACGCCATGCGTCGAAATCGTCCGGCGTCATCGTGGCGATTTCCACCCCGGCCTGCTGGAACGGCTCGATGGAGGCGGCATCTTCCTTCTTGGCTTCTTCGAGGTAGTAGGCCTGCGCCTTTTCAGCGGCGGTGGTAAGCGCTTCCTGCTGCTCGGGCGTCAACCCTTCGAAGGTCGACTTGTTGATCAACATGGGCTGATACATGAACCACAGCGCGACGTCGCCGGCAGGCGTGTAGCAGCCGACCTGTTCGTACATCCGGAACGAGACGAAGGACGACGAGGACGTGTTCAGCGCGTCGATGATGCCCTGCTGCATTCCGTTATAGGCTTCGGATGACGGCATCGAGGAAATCGACGCGCCTGCGCCTTCCAGCATCTGCTCGAACGCCTTGCCGGCCGCGCGTACGGATTTGCCCTGCATGTGCTCGGGCCGGGTGATGCAACCCTCCTTCGAGGCGAACCCGCCGGCCAGATAGCCGTGGACGAGAACGAGCACGTCATCCTCCGCCATGATCTCCTCGATAGCGTCCATGAACGGGCTGTCGTTCATGCGCGCGGCATGATCGTGATCCTTGATCAGGCCCGGCATCAAGGTAAGATTGTACTCGGCGCGCTGGCCGCCGGCATAGGACAGCGGAAAAACGGTCATATCGAGCTGGCCGCGCGACAGCGGCATGTATTGCTCGGTCGCCTTGAACAGCGAAGCCGACGGGAAAATCCTGATCGTCAGGTCCACATCGGCGGCGGCAACGTCATCGGCTACCATCTGTGCGATGCGGTGGCGAACGTCATTGGTGGAGAATTGGTGTGACAGGCGCAGTTCCGTTGCGCTGGCAACGCTGCACGCAAGCATGATCGTGGCAGCAGAAGCTGCGATTGTTTTCAACATTGGTTTCCTCCCGGTGCATGCGACCAACGCCTGCGGAGCGCCCCGCGGCAAAGTCGCAAGCCTAGGAGTAAGTACATTGCATTTTATGTCAACCTTCTTGTATGCAAGAAGTCGTTTTTTGTGTTGTAGCGCATTCATGGAGTAGCCGATGGTCAGCCGATCCGATCTGGTCCGAGAGCAACTTGAACAGTTGATCGTGGAAGGCGCGTTCTCCAATGGCGAACGACTCGACGAGATCAAGCTCTCCCAGCGCTTCAATGTTTCCCGCACACCTTTGCGCGAGGCATTTCAGGCACTTGCCGCCTCCGGTCTGATCGATCTTCAGCCAAGGCGCGGCGCGTTCATGCGCTATCCGGCCTTCGAGGAGGTCATCGAGATGTTCGAGGTGATGGCCGAGATCGAGGCGTTCTGCGGGAGCCTTGCAAGCAGACGGGTGACGCCGAAACTGATCGACAGGCTGTCGCAGACGGTCGCTGAATGTGAATGCGCGGTCGCCGCCGATGACAGCGGCGCATATTACCGTGCCAACGAGGTGTTCCACTTCCTGATCTATGAGGCTTCGGGGAACGCCTTTCTGGCGAAGGAGGCCGGCAGGCTTCATCGGCGTCTCAAGCCATATAGGCGCATGCAGCTCAAGGTCCGAGGCAGGATGGTGCAGTCGCTTGCCGAGCATCGGCTGATACTCGACGCCCTCGTCAAAGGCGAAGGAGAAACGGCGGCAACAGGCCTGCGCGATCACGTCGCCATTCAGGGCAGCAAGTTCAACGATCTCATCGTCAATTATCGCCAAGCGACGGGTTCCAGCGCCGCATAGCCGCCGCCGTTTGAATAGAGCTATACCGATCCTTAGCCTAAGGTCAGTCCCTGTTAAGTACCGGGAAGAGTATGGCCGTACCGGTCCTAGACGCAAGATAGAGGCAGCAAATACGGCGATGGCCAATGCCCTACCAAGCGTCCCCGATAGACGGCTTACTCGATCCGTGCCTAGCGCTGCTCAGAGCGCAATCCCCCGCTCCGCTAGCGCCGCCATGAACAAGCCGTTGAAGGCGCGTGCAAGTTCGGTCTGCCGCATGGGCGAGGTTCGAAGCGATCCGCTAATGACGACCGCACCAGCGCGAATCTCGTCGATGCCGATTTCGTGCATGTCGCTTTTCAACATCATTGTATATTGCGGGTCCGACCGTAGACGGGCGGTCGTCTCGCGCATCGCCTGAATGATCTGTTCAGGATCAACCCCGGACGGAACCGCATAGCGAGGCCGGAACACGCCGTAATTGCGCGAACGATTCTTGAATGCCTTGACAGTTGAAAACGGTACCGAGTGCAGCGCTCCCTCGCCGTCACGTAGTCGGATCGTGCGCAACGATATGCTCTCGACAACCCCGCTACGGTCGCCGGTGTCGATCGTATCGCCGATGGCTATGGTGTCTTCTGCCAGAATGAAAAGTCCGGTGATGACATCCTGGACCAGTTGTTGCGAGCCGAAACTCAAGGCAAGCCCGAAAACGCCCGCTCCGGCGATGAGCGGGGTGACGTCGACGCCGATATTGGCGAGAACGGCGATGCCGGTCAAAAGCGCAAGCAGGATCATCACACCGTTTCGCACCAGCGGCAGCAGTGTCTTGGCTCGGTTGGAGCTTTGCCTGGGGCGACCGAATGCGTCCGTCGGCGTCAGAGCACTGGCAATCCACGCGTCGAGCGCCACCCAAATGAACCAGGCGAGCACGGCGCATACCAAAACGGCGAACAAGGGCCGGGTCAGTTGCTGTCCGTCGCCGGACAGCCAGTTCCACAGATCAAATCCCCATATCTGGCTGATCATAAGCACGGTGCCGAGCGCGACAACGATATCGGTGCAATGGCGCAAGGCGTTGTACATCGCGGTTAAAAGTGCCTGCTGGACTGCGCCGCGACGAATTCTTCGAATTCTGGATGAAAAGAGCCTGCGAAAAAGCGTGGTCAGGATCAGCGCGCCCAAAACGGTCGCGAAGGACCACAGGACCTGGCTTACGACGTCATTGTCCCGCTGCCCGGCAACAAGGCTCACGATGCTTAGGCCAAGGAAAGCGTAGGCGAAGAGGTGCCAGTATCCGGCCAACTGGCGAAATGCATTGGCGATCGGATTGCCTGGTGATGAGGTACGCCTGGCGGCGGTACCGAATATCAACCTGCTGATTGCCGGCCTGTACGTGAAGATGAAGACGATGGTGATGAGCGCGGCGATAAGGTTCAGGCCAAAGCCCGCCAGATCTGCGGTCGACCAGCCAATGACCCGGCGCAGCTCCGGATCGAGGCACAATGCGGCACCGATACTGACAATTCCGATCGATACAAGCCAGGGATAGAACTTAATCTGGCAATATCTCGTGAAGCGCGGCCCTCGCATGCCTGCCAACGCGGAAAGTCCCGACGTCAGAAGGTCGGAGAGCAGCAGCGCTAAAAGCAACCCGGCGATCAGCGTGAGAAGCACACGAAAACCGACCCCGGTGGACGCGACAACGGAAATGGTCGTCGCGACGGCAAAAAACAGTGCGATATAGGCGATCGCCTTGATCAGGAGACCGCCGACAAGCCTGCGTTTGCGAGGCACCCGCTCAGGCTGAACCAAGCCGCGTGCAAACCGCCGTAGCATGTACCCTGCCAGCGCAACCACGACCAGGACAGGTAACGCCCACGACGCGAAACGCTGGAGGCCGCCACTTTCGATGCCCGACCGAGAGCGGGTGCTTACCTGCGTCCACGCCTGTTGCGCCTTCACTTCGATCGGCACGCCGAAAGTGGCCGTTGGAAGGTTCGCAATGATATCGCTCGACCAGTCCCCGACCGCGCCGATCAATCCCGCCTCTGGAATGACGTCGGAGGCGTCCGCATCCATTGCAGAAGCAGGGCTATCGTCAGTTTCTCTCTGCGTGTCGCCCGAGGATACCTCTCGCAGATGCTCGAGCAACTGATCATTAAGGGCGGGGTCTTCCAGAATCTTGATGAGGCTGTCGACTGCTTCCGTCTGGGGAACAGGCGATTGTGCCATTGCTTCGGATGTCGCGATGATGGCGACTACAAGAACCAGGAAGCTTCGTAGTCTTTTCATACACTTCCGTCCTCGGCAATTTTCCGACCGGCTTGCCTGCGGTCACGGCGGCGTCCGTCCCACGCCAGCAATGTCGGCGTCAAGCTGGAGGTGATGACGGTACCTGCAACGAGGCCGCCGACAATCGTCGTCGCCAGTTGCATCCATTGCTGCCCTGACGGAGCGCCGAAATAAAAATCGCGGCCGAAGAAATCGACGGTCAGCCCCAAGACCATGGGCATCAATCCGGTCACGGTCGTCAGCGCTGTTAGAACAATGGGTCGGAAGCGTTCACGCGCGGCGAGCCCAGCGGCTTCGTCGGCCGTCAGGCCGCGGCTGCGGTGCTCGTTATACGCATCTATGAGGATGATATTGTTGTTCACGACGACGCCCGCCAGCGCCATGATGCCCATCCCGCCCATGACCATGGAGAACGCTTCCTGCTTGACGATGAGAAGCAGAAAAACGCCCGGCAGAGAACAGACGATCGCAGACAGCACAAGCAGGCTCTGGAAGAAGCTGTTGAGCTGCGTGAGCATGATCAGGAACATCAGGAAGATGGCAAGTACGAAGGCAGCGACGAGAAACTGCATCGTTTCCTCCTGATCCTCGATCTCGCCGGCAAAGCGGACGCTGACGCCCTCGTCGAATTCCGCTGCGTCGAGCTGTTCCTGCAAGACGGCGAGCGCCTCGGCCACTGTCACACCTTCGATGATTCCCGACGAGACGCTTTGCACGTTCTCGCCGCCGATCCTGTTCACGACCGTTGGCGCCAAAGCCGGAACCAATGTCACGAAATTGGAGACCGGCACCATGCCGGCATCCGAGGCAACCCGCATGAGGCCAAGCTGCGCGAAGTTGCGATCCTTGAGCGGGAAGCGCAACGTGATGTCCACCTCGTCATTGAGATCGTCCGGCAGATAAGTTCCAAGAACGACGCCGTTCGTCATCAGCCGCACGGCATTGCCCAGCGTTTGGATATCCACGCCATATCTGGCGGCCAGTTCCCGATCGATGTCGAGCCTGACTTCCAGCGCAGGGACAGGCACGTCGCTGGAAATATCCGTGAACATCCCCTGTGCTTCCATGATGCGCTGGACCTGAAGCGCGGCAGGTGCGAGACGGACCGGATCGTTGGCGACGATCTCCACATCTACAGGGCGCGCCGCGCCGAGCCCGGCTTCCGCCTCTTCGATACGGATGCCGATGCCGGGAATGTCGACTGTCGCCTGCAGGAGGGCTTCCACGATCTGCGACGCAGGGGGGCGCTGGCGCCAGTCGAAGAAATCGATCTGAATCGTTCCGATGATGTCGGAGCCAAGGTTTGACTGGAGCCTTTGTTCGACCGAGCCGATGGTTCGCGAATAGGCAAGCTCGGTTCCCGGCGTCGAAATCACCCGGTTTTCCACGAGGCGCACAAGCTGATCGGCTTCGTGGACGGACAAATTGCCATCGGCCGTGATCTGGATTTGCGCGCGTTCCGGCTCCACCGCCGGAAAGAACTCGGTGCTGCGTCCGAACTGTCCATAGGCCATGATCGAAACGAGGAAGACGAGAACGCAAAGTCCCACGGTCAATCCCGGCCGGGCAATCGTAATGTCCAGAACGCGTTCGTAAAAGCGAGGAACCCTGATGCGGTCACGCTTTTCGGCGCGCTTACGGCGCGAGGCAACAAAACCGCCGATGACCGGAACGAAAATCAGCGCCATGGCCAACGACACCGAAAGTGTGATGATCACCGTAGCGGGCAGATAGAACATGAACTGACCGGCAACGCCCGGCCAGAACAGCAGCGGAAAGAACACCGCGAGCGATGTGGCGACGGAGGCAATGACGGGCCAGGCCATTCGCTGCGCCGCGACGCGGAACGCATCGGACGGTGCGACGCCTTCATCTTGCTGGCGCTCGGCAAGTTCGATCACGACCATCGCTCCGTCCACAAGCATGCCGATGACGAGAATGAGCCCGAACAAAACAACGAGGTTCAGCGTAAAACCGAGTAGGTTGATGATGAGTATGCTGCCGAAAAACGCCCCGGGAATAGCAATGCCGATCAAAAGCGATGGCCGCAGTCCAAGTGCGAGGATCGTTGGGAGCATGACCATCACAATCGCCAGGATCACGCTGTTTTCGAGGTCTGCGAGCAGCGTGCGAATGTCATCGGCCTGGTTCTGCAGATAGTCGACGCGCAGCGCATCGGGCCATTGGGCGCGCGACGCATCGACGACGTCCTTCACTGCCGCCACCGTGTCTAGAACGTTAGCGCCCGTCACCTTGGTTATATCGATGCCGATGGTCGCTTCGCCGTCGATGCGCGCGAAGCTCACGGGGTCCTGATAGCTCTGACGCACCTCGGCCACGTCCTGAACGCGCACGACAATGCCATCGGAAACGCGCACCGGCATCGCCAAAACGTCGGCGATGGACTGGATCGTGCCGGGGATCGACACGGCGATGCGACCCGAGCCGGTATCGAACGCGCCGGCCGGAACGAGTTGGTTGTTGCGTTGGATCGCGCCGGCGATTTCGCTGGATGAGATGCCGTAGGATTGAAGGGCGAGCGGATCGATCAGGATTTCAAGCAGATCCTCCCGGTCGCCTTGCAGGCGTGCCTCCAGGATGCCCGTGATGCCCTCGATGTCGTCCGAAAGATCGCGCGCGGCCCGGATCAGATCGCGTTCGGGAACATTGCCCGACAACGCTACCGTCAAAATGGGAAAGATCGACAGGTCGACTTCGCGCACGATCGGCTCATCCGCACCGTCGGGCAGGTCCGCACGCACATTGTCGACTTCATCGCGCACATCCTGGAAGGCGCGGGATTGATCGTAGCCGGGCTGGAATTCCAGAATGACCGACGCGAAGCCTTCGCCGGCCTGACCGGTGATGTTGCGCAGGCCGTCGATCGACTGCAGGCGTCTTTCGAGCGGTTCGATCAGAAGCCGCGAACTGTCCTGCGCCGAAATGCCGGCATAGGTTACGTTGACGGTGAAATAAGGAATCTCGATTTCGGGATTGGCCTCCTTCGAAATCGTGGCATAGGAAAAGACACCAGCCATAAAGATGAGAATGAAAAAGACGAGCGTGGTTCGTGTCCGCGAAAACGCTGCCGCGATCATGGCCTGCATCAGCGGGCCTCCGGCTCGGTCTGGTCCGGATCGTCTGCTTGCGTTCCCGGTGCGATGACCCGCTGACGGTATTCAGGCGGGGTCTCCTCCACGACGACCGCTTCGCCGGCGGCGATGCCACCCTGGCTGATCGTAATGATGCGTTCGCGCGGTGCGAGGCCCGCGATCCATATGCCGCTGGAATCCGCCATGACGACATTGACCTGTTCGAACGCGACCGTGTCGTCGTCACCGACGGTGTAAATGCCGAGAAGCCCCTGCTCGTCGAGGCGCAGCAATGCGGCCGATACATGGTGCGCCTCGACCGTGCGCGTCACCAGCGCGACCTCGGCACTCAAACCGGCTGGGAAAGCGCCTTCAGGATTCGGCACCTCCACCTCCACGCGAAAGGTCCGCGTCGAGGCGTCGGCAAGGGGCGAAACGAAAGTGACGCGGCCATCGACCTCGTCGCCCCCGATGAAGCTTACCTTGGCGGCCATCCCCGGCCGCACACGTGTCACCTGTGCCTGCTGGACCTGGATGACAGCGACCAGCGGATCGTTATCGACGATTTCGAGCACTTCGCCACCCAAGGGCACATAGGCCCCGACGTCCGAAATGACACGGTTGACGGTGCCCGCGATCGGAGAGCGCAGTGTCGTATTCTCGATTTCGAGTTCGATGGCGCGCAACTCCGCGCGCGCCGCCTCCAATTCGGCAAGACGCGCCTGAACGTCCTGCGAGGGCCCGACGCCGCGTTCGGCAAGCCGTTGCGCAGCGGCATGGCTCTGTTCGGCTGTCGCCAGTTGCGCTTGTGCCCGCGCAAGACGGGCTTCGCGATCATCGGTCGACAGTTGCGCCAGTTCGTCGCCAGTCTGAACAGTTGTTCCCTGCGATGCGACGGATTCGATCAGGCCGTCCGTCCGCGAGCGCAAGATGACGACCTGTGTCGGTTCCACCTCGCCGTAAAGCGACATCCGCTGGTCGACCGGGGTGGCTTCGCTCCAGCTCGCGGCCACGACCGGCACGGAACGCTCGCGCTCCGACGCGGGAGCCTCGGTTTGGGGGCCGTTCATGCCGGTGGCGATCCAAACCACGATGACCGCGATGATGGCGACGAAGACGAAGAAGGAGGAATTGAAAATTCTCAAATTCATGAAGCAACCGGAGGCAACAGATTTATTGTTATGCGCATTCGTCCAACGAATAATCGAAGCATAGAACGGCATTGGATCGAGATTGAAGAAGAACGATGACTGCGCGGCAGATCGCAAGTGCAATCAGACGATCGCATAGGTGATCAGCCACAGGCCATTGAAAACCATATGCACGACAAAGCCGGGCCAGATCGAATTGGTCTTTCGAAACAGCAGTGCGGCAATGATGCCGACAAGAAATGCATTGAGAAAGATGACGCTCGGCCCGTGCATGGCGGCGAAGATCAGCGCGCTTCCGACGACGCCGGACCATACGCCGTAGCGGTTGAGCGTATTGGCCATAACGCTGCGAAAAAAAGCTTCCTCCCCGAACGGGGTCAGGATCGCACCGGCGATGAGCAGGATGAGCAGGGAGAATGCCCCGTCCGTCGCAGCAGCTTGGAAATCGGCCTGCGTGTTCGCTTCGGTGACGAACGTGAAATAAACGGCTTCCATGGCATGGCTGAAGCCATAGGCGGCGATCCCGATCGCCATCCCGGCCAGCAACCATGTCGGCGCGACGCGGCGAAATCCGAAAACGCGTATGTCGCGAATGCGAAGGGAAATGGCCGCCACAAGCGCGAGAGTGCCCGCAATGCCGTTGGCTGCCATGCCGAAATTGCCGCGTATGGCGGCATAATCGTCTTGCGTCTGCAAAAGGACGACGGAGATGCCCGCGAGCAGCAACAAGTAGACGACCGACGCGATGGCGACTTCTGGCCAGCCAGGCCGAGTCAGTGGAGTCCAATTAATTCGGGCCTTCATCGTGGTCGTCCTGCTCTTCGCTTGTCATCTCGCCGGCGAGCCATTTCGCCGCGCCGGTTCCTCCGCAGCTAGAACGGCAGAATTACCTGAAGATTACATCGGGAAACGACCCTGTCCCTTCGTCAGTTCAGGCACGGACAGATGGTGAAACCGTTTCAACTTGCCGTAATGCACCCGTAACTGTGCCTGGTCATACGCCAGCCGACAGGCGCGTCGGTTCGTCTTGAACGCCTGCAGGATATGTCAATGGATGAAGGATTGAACATGAAGAAGGTCATTGCAGGTGTGCTGGTCTCCCTGACGCTTACGGCATGCAGCCAGACTGAAAAGGGAGCCGGGATCGGCGCGGCAAGCGGTGCGATTATCGGCGGCCTGGCCAGTGGTTCATGGGAAGGTGCAGCCGTTGGTGCGGCGGCCGGCGGCGCTGGCGGCGCTGTCCTGGGCAACATCAGCGAGCGCAATGAACGTAACGGTCGCGACAGATGGGATCGCAGGGATCGTCGATACGATCGTTGCGAATATCGCGACAGGCACGGCCGCTGCCGCTGAAACAGCGGCGCAGATATTTTGCAAATCGCAAATGAAAGCGCCGAACGATTGTCGAACCGTTCGGCGCTTTTTTGCGATACGTTTTCTGACCTTAAAAGCTCAAGTGCTGCCGGCCGCGGTCGTATCACAAGAAATACGACCTTCACGCCAGCGCACCGCAAAGATGCTGCCCGTTTTCTGAGACGGCGCGAGTTCGACATAGCCGCCATGGCTGGTGACGATCTCGTCGACCATGCTCAACCCCAGACCTGCGCCGGCTCCGTGCGGGTTGACGCGGTAGAACGGCTCGAAGATGCGGGCTCGGCTTTCTCGCGGAACACCAGCGCCCTGATCGGCGACGAGAACGCTTCCATCGCCCTCGATCACCACCGATATCTCACCGGCTTTGCCGCCATATTGAACGGCATTGCGCAAAAGGTTGACGAAAACGCGTTCCAGAGCTTCGGGATCGCCGTCGACAAGTGCTTGCCGCGCCTTGCTGTCGAACGAGATTTCGTATCCCTCAGCGATCGCGTGAGGTGCAAGATCGGCAACCACTTTCGCTACGATTGCATTGAGGTCCACCGATATCCTGCGGGCCGGCTTTTGCCGGTAAGCCTCGATTTCAAGCAGTTGATTGGCGATCGCCGTAAGTCGTTTGATACCGGCCTGAAGGTGAGTTTTCTCGGAGCTGGAAGGAAGCGTGTCGATCCGCACCTGAAGGATAGCGATCGGCGTGCGCAACTCATGCGCCGCATTGACGAAAAATCGCTCGGTCGTCTCGAACCCGCTGTCGATCCGCTGCAGGGCCATGTTGATGCCGTCGACGACCGGTAGTACTTCGCCAGGAAGGCCACGCCCTTCCACGACGCCGCCTCGCGCGTTGTAATCGATCTTGTCGAGGCGGCCGCTGAGGTCGTTAAAGGAACCGAGCGCCCATCGGGTGACCAGTGGAACACCGATCAACGTGATGGCCACGAGGATCAGCGCCGGTACGCCGACGGCGATGTTCCCGAGCATGATCGTCAGGCCGTAGAGCGATACGGAAACACCACCCGCCAGGATGACGGCCTCCCCCGCAGGCGTTTCCAACCGCTCCAGCCGGGCGACAGTGGCCGGATCGTCCACGTAGCCGTGGAGTTCGACACTGCGGAACGTGCGAAGCAGAGGCACGTTCGGCGCGACTTCGGCCGGTATGTCGCCATGCGACAGGACGGTTCCGTCGGGCAGGTCGGCGACGAACCACAGCTTCGGTTCGTCCTGCATCATCTTCATGAGGCTTTCGGTCGGCACGAGCTCTGGAGTGCCGTCGGCGTCGACATGGATCGAATCGGCGACGTGCTGTGCCAGCCAAATCGACGGAATCGCGCCGTCCGGCTCGATGTCGGATGCAATATAGAAAACGAGCGCCAACGAAAAGGCGATCGCACATATCTGAAGGGTGACGAAACCGAGCGTGAACCGCCAGCGCAGCGACATGCTTTTCTTATTATTACGGCTCATGAAGGAAATATCCGATGCCCCGTACATTCTTGATGGCGATGTCTGCATGCGCCTCGCCGAGCTTGCGGCGCAGCCGCGACATGTTGGCTTCCAGCGAATTGGACTGAATCTCGTCATCGAATGAATAAACGTTGTCTTCCAGCAAGGACCGAAGAACAGTGCGCCCGCGATTGCGCAGGAGCGTTTCAAATATGAGAAGCTCACGCCTGGTCAGAGCAAGGCGCGCGCCGTTGACGTGGATATCGCGCGAGGCGCGGTCGAATGTGACGTTGCCCACAGTTGTAAGAGACGGCTCACTGACCGGAGAACGCCTAAGAATTGCATTCATCCTGGCGAGCAGTTCATTGACCTCGAACGGCTTGGGCAAATAGTCGTCCGCGCCTTCGTTCAACCCGGAAATCCTGTCGGTCGTCGTCCCCCGGGCCGAAACGATAATCGAGGGAACAAGCCTTCCGGTCCGTCGCATCTCGGAAAGAAGAGTATTGCCGTCACCGTCCGGCAATTGCCGGTCGATGAGCAGAAGATCATAGTCCGACAGTGCAATCGCTTCGCGTGCGGTTGCCAGGTCGGCGACAACGTCGAGGACGATGCCGTGCTGTGAAAACGCGGTGCGAAGTGCATCGGCCATTTCGACATCGTCTTCTATGAGCAGGAGTTTCATTATTATCGCCGTTCCGGGAGCCACACCATTTTCCGTGTTCGGATTACGGTAATGTTACGGCCTTCGGACCTGACCGCTAATATTTCACCGTTGGAAGCGACTATGCCTCGCTTAGTCGTGCAAACGTGGTCTGGAATGCTGCGATATAGACATAATCAAGACCGCTCTGCCTTCGGGTTGCGCTGGATGACGCCTGCCGAATACGCCTGCACTTCCAGTCCGCGACAGATTTGCCGCTCCTTTCAATGATCAGCTTTGTGCCCCCCATCCCTCACCTCTTGCCAGTTCCTCCAACCAATCGACAGGGTCACGATACGCTGGCAGCTTGCGGGGGCACATAGATGCGAAGGTTCGATCCGAGCTGTATACGGAGGGTCTGCTTGAGGCTCTGCACGCCGATAAGCTGACGCTCGATATTGGAAAGTCCCAACGGCGACTTTTGTCTCACTCGTAGAACAGGCAGATGCGGCGCTCGCCGCGATCGATCACGTCGATTTCCATTTCATAGATATCGAAAAGCGCATCCGGCTGGATGATTTCATCCGGCGTTCCCTGCAGGCGGATGCGTCCGTCGCGCATGGCGACGATGTGATCGGAATACCAGGACGCGAAGTTGATGTCGTGGAGAACGATGACGACAGTCTTGCCAAGATCGCGGCATGCGTCCCGCCACAGCCGCATCATCGAGGCGGCGTGTTTCATGTCCAGATTGTTGAGCGGCTCGTCGAGGAGGACGTAGTCCGTATCTTGACACAGCACCATCGCCACGAAGGCGCGCTGCCGCTGGCCGCCGGAAAGCTCGTCGAGAAAGCGGCCCGAGAGTTCGGCGAGGCCGAGATAGTCGAGCGCGCGGGCGACGTGCGCGCCGTCCTCCTCCGTCGGCCGCCCGTTCGAATAGGGATAGCGGCCGAAGGTGACGAGATCGCGAACCGTCAGGCGCGCGGTCATGTGGTTGTCCTGCCGCAAAATGGCGAGGCGCCGAGCGAGCACGTCGCTCGGCGTGGTGGCCACATCGAGCCCGTCGATCGTCACATGACCGGCATCCATGCCGATGAGCCGTGCCATCATCGAAAGCAGCGTCGACTTGCCTGCGCCGTTCGGGCCGATGATCGACGTGATTCCGCGCGCGGGCAGCTTTATCGAAACATCGTCGACGACGAGCGTGTCGCCATAGCGCTTGGAGACGCCGGAGGCTGTGATCATCGGGCGGCTCCGCGAATGACGAGAATGATGAAGACGAGGCCGCCGAGGAATTCGATGATGATCGAAAGGGCGGTGTCGAAGGAGAAGACGCGCTCCAGCACCGTCTGGCCGCCGACCAGCGCGACGATTCCGAGAAGGACGGCGGCCGGAAGAACGTGCCGGTGCAGACTGTTTCCGACGAGGGAACGAGCGAGGCTTGCCACCAGAAGGCCGAAGAAGGTGATGGGGCCGACCAGCGCGGTCGAGACAGCGACGAGCACGGCGACCACGGTCAGGATCGTCATCACGGTCCTGGCGTAGTTTACGCCGAGGCTGATCGCCTGCGCCCGTCCGAGTGCCAGCACGTCGAATGTGTGCGCGATACGCCAGAGGATGAGCGTCACCGTCGCTACCAGCGCATAGGAGACCCAAAGAAGCGTGATGTCGATGTTCTGGAAGCTGGCGAAAAGCGCGTCCTGAAGGACCTGGAACGCATTCGGGTCGAGTATGCGCTGCATGAAGACGGACAGCGACCGGAAGAAGATGCCGAAGACGATCCCGACGAGGATGAGAAGGTAGAGGCTGCGCTCCTCGCCCAAAAACAGCCAGCGAAACAGTATCCAGGCAAAGCCGGCCATCAACGCGACTTCGAGAAGAAAGCGCATGTGCGGATCGGCCAGCACGAGCATCTGCGCGCCGAAGAAGAAAACGATCGAGGTTTGAACGAGCACGTAGAGTGCATCGAAACCCATGATCGACGGCGTCAGGATGCGGTTGTTGGTGACGGTCTGAAAGAGCACGGTCGAGACCGCGATCGCATAGGCGACGAGGATGAGCGCGAGCAGTCGCTTTCCGCGAAAGCTAAGGACGAAACTCCAAGAACCGCGCGCCCCGAGCATCATGAACGCGAGGATCGACACCGCAGCCAGAAGTGCGAGGATCGCCAGCGCAATCATGGACCGGGAGAAGTTCAACGTGCGTGTTGTGGGTGAAGCCGATGACATGTCAGGCACGGCTGCCCCGCTTTCGCAGGAGAAGGTAGAGGAACATAGCCGAGCCGACGACGCCGACCATGACGCCGATCGGAATCTCGTAAGGGTAGCGGATCAGCCGCCCGGCGATGTCGCAAACGAGCACGAACAGCGCCCCGAGCGCGGCGACCCACGGCACGGTGATGCGCATATTGTCTCCGACCATCAGCGACACGATGTTCGGCACGATCAGTCCGAGGAACGGGATCGATCCGACCGAAACGAGCGTGACGGACGCGATGACCGAAACCAGCACGAGACCGAGCGTCATCACAGCCTTGTAGTTGAGGCCGAGATTGGTGGCGAAGTCCCGCCCCATGCCGGAAACGGTGAACCGATCCGCCGCGATATAAGCCATGACCGTCGCGCCGAAGCCGAACCACAACAACTCGTAGCGGCCGCGAAGAACGCCCGAAAAGTCGCCCACCGTCCAGGCGAGGACTGAGGGGAGGAGATTGAACCGGTAGGCGAAGAATGTGGTTACCGCTCCGATGACGCCGCCGAGCATGATGCCGACAAGCGGTACGAGCATCACGTCACGCAAGGGGACGAACCGCAGGATGCGCAGGAAGAGCGCGGTTCCGGCAAGCGCGAAGAGCGCGGAGACGCCCATCTTCACCATCAGCGGCCAGGCCGGGGCGAAGATCGTGACGGCGAGAAAGCCAAGCGAGGCCGCTTCCGTCGTTCCGGCTGTCGACGGTTCCACGAAGCGGTTGCGCACGATGATCTGCATCACGAGGCCGGCGATTGCGAGCGCCGATCCGGCAAGCAGGATCGCGGCCGTTCGCGGGATGCGGCTGATGAGGAGCACCTGCGTTGCGCGGTCCTGCGCCGCCGAGCCGAATAGTGTGGACAGCGACACGTCGCTGATCCCGATGAACAGGCTGAGAACGGCGAGGCAGGCGGTCAGCAGGACGACGGCAAACAGCAACAGGGGCGCCGAAGACGCGCCCCTGAAAGCGTCGATGCGTGGCGCGTTCACCGGCCGCACTTGGTCAGGAGTTACGGCCGTAGCCCTCGATGACCTGATCGAGAAGCAGCATCAGACCGCTATAGCCGTGCATGGTGACGTAGGCCGCGCCGGGATCGAGATAAATGATGCGGTCGTTCTGCCAGAAACCCGTCTGGTGGATCAGTTCGTTGTCGAGCAGTGCCCGGGCAGCGCCCTCGCCGCCGACGCCCGCATCGCGATCGACCACGAACAGCCAGTCGGGATTGGTTTCGAGCAGATATTCGAACGAGATCGCGTCGCCGCCATGGTCACGGTCGTCGATTTCGTCGAATACGGACGGCACGCCCAGCGCCTCGTAGATCCACGCAACACGCGAGCCCGGACCGTAGACGCCAAGATTGCCGGCATTCGTGACGATGACGAGGCCGGTACCTTTGCCTTCAGCAGCCTGACGCGCTTCATCGACCTTCGCGTCGAGCGACGCGATCAGCTCGGCCGCCTTGCTCTCTTTGTCGAAGATTTCGCCTAGCGTGGTGAGGTTCGTCTTCACGCCGTCGATGAGGTTTTCGTTGTCGACGGTCAGATCGATCGTCGGCACGAAGCTCGACAGCGCCGGATAAGAGGTGCGCGAGCGTGATGCGACGATGACGAGATCGGGTTCGCTGGCAACGATGCCCTCGATGTCGGGCTCCTGGAGCGAACCGATCGTCTCGGCTTCCGAAGGAAGCTTGCCTTCCAGATAAGTCGGCATAGCCGTCGATGGCACACCGGAGACCGTGATACCCAACGCATCGAGATTATCGAACGCGGCCCAGTCGGCGACCATCACCGTTTCAGGCACGGCGTCGATCGTCGTCGTGCCCTGCGGGTGCGTGATCGTGTAGGGCTCGGCCATCGACGGCGATGCAGCGGCGAGCGCGGCAGCGAACAGGATCGCGCCGGTGAATTTACTGTGCATGGGCTATGTCCAGCTTCGATGAATATGCCGCCATCAACTAGACTTGACTCCGATTGTCAAGTTTGGGAGTAAGCGCTCACGCAAAGGCAACTGCGCCCCCTCATGAAGGTGCGATACCCAGCGACACATTCCAATTTCACCAACCATCTCCGGTCATCCAGCGGCGGGAGTTTGACTGGATATGTCGATGCCTGGCACCCGCACCACTGTCTCAACGCAGCACGCAAGCCGCTACCTCCAGCAGCTTTGCAAGCATTGGACGCATAAATTCGAAACCGAATTTACGCCGAACGTGGGACGCATCGCAATTTCCCCCGGCGAGGCCCGACTTGCAGCCGATGAGGCGCGCCTTTCGATCGAAGTAACCGCGCCGGAAGGTGCCGATCTGAATCAGCTTCGCGATGTCGTTCAAAGTCATATCGAGCGGTTTGCATTTCGCGAGACGCTTTCGTTCGACTGGCAGCCAATTTCGACCGCCGAGCAGACACCGCCTGCGGGCAACGCCCGAACTTTCAATTCAATCTGACAGCAAGGAATCCGAAAATGTCGAGGGGCAGAAACTTTAGCCGCGCTTGGGGAAGCGCGGCACTCGCGGGCGTATCGTTGCTCGCCATGTCGTCCATGTCTGCATTGGCGCAGCAAAACGCTGCCGCCGCGAATGGGTCGGGCGCAACCGCGCTCGATCCTCTCGTCGTCACCGGCCGCGCCGAAGGCGAAGCGCCTGCGACTGGAACCGTCGGGCAGCCGCCCGCAGCCTTGCCGGGCGGGCAGGTGGCATCGGGCACGCGCATCGGTGTGTTGGGTAACCGCCCCATTCTCGATACGCCCTTTAGCGCCACGGCCTACACGGAAAAGCTGATCCGCGATCAGCAGGCGAAGTCGGTTGCGGACGTCACGCTCAACGATCCGTCCGTGCGCGCGGATGCGTCGGCGTTCAGCGAGCGCGACGCCTTCTTCATTCGCGGCTTCTCGGTCACCAATCTCGACACGCTTTATGACGGACTGCCTTACCTCGCCAATCCGCGGCGCAGTTATCTCGAGGGTATCGAGCGGGTCGAAATACTCAAAGGCCCGACCGCGCTGGCGAACGGAGGCGTCGGCCGGGTCGGCGGCACGATCAACCTCGTGCCGAAGCGTGCCACCGACGAACCGCTCACAAGGCTGACCACAACCTATCTCAGCGATTCGCAGATCTGGTCGCATATCGATTTCGGACGTCGCCTTGGCCCAGCCGGCGAGTGGGGCGTGCGCTTCAACGGCTCGTATCGGAAAGGCGATACAGCCTATGATCACAACGACATAGAGGTCGGCGTCGCTTCCCTCGGTCTCGATTATCGCGGCGAGCGCGTGCGCGCCTCGCTCGATCTCAATCACTCCACCCAGAACATCGACGCGCCGACCTCGCTGTTCAATTCGGCAGCGCCGGGCATCGCGATTCCCGATGCTCCGGACGGCCGGATCAACGCGGCCAATCCGTTCGAATATCACGACAGCACCCATAACAACGTCGCTGGCCGGATCGAATTTGATGTCTTGCCGGACACCACGATCTATGCCGCAGGCGGTGCAAGCAGATACCGTGAGGACTTCTTGTCCTCGTCCTATCAGATCATCAACGAGAACGGCGATGCCAACGCCGAATTCGGTTACAATCCGCAGAAAATCGAGGGATTCTCCGGCGAGATCGGGGTGCGGTCGCAGTTCGATACCGGGCCGGTCGGGCATCAGTTGAACGTCGCCATCTCGCGCTCCTTGAACAGGAACAATCGCGGCGAATTCAATCCGCGAACACTCGGCTTCCCCACTTACGTTACCAATATCTACAATCCGGTCTTTCTGCCGGACGGGTCGGTGGACACGAGCGGGCTTCCTCGTTCGGACGAGTTGATCCGTTTTGCCGATCTTCTGACGACGAGCCTTGCCATTTCCGACACCTTGTCGTTCGCAGACGATCGCGTTCTGCTTACGCTTGGTGGCCGGTATCAGGACATGCGCCAGCAATCGTTCAACACGCGCCCGGGAAATCCGGCGTTTCCCGTGGGTGAACGCAACTATCTGAATGAGGACTCCCGGTTCAGCCCGGCCATCGCGGCAAGTGTGAAGGTAACGGACGATCTGTCCGTTTACGGCAATTATGTCGAAGCCCTGAGCGACGCGCCCTTCGCGCCAGCCTCGGCCGTCAACAGCGACGAAATCTTTCCGTTCGTCGTCAACGAGCAAAAGGAAATCGGCGTCAAATACGATCTTGGCCAGTTTGTCCTGACCGCAGCGCTCTTCGAGATCACCCAGCCGAATGGCATCACCGATCCGGCTACGAACGTGTTCTCTCTTGCTGGAAAGCAGGTCAATCGTGGCCTCGAATTGTCCGTATTCGGCGAACCCATGCCAGGCCTTCGCGTGCTCGGCGGCATCACTTTCATGGATGCCAAGCTGACCAGAACCCAGAACGGCCTCTTCGACGGAAATCAGGTGACGGGCGTTCCGAAAACGGCAATCAGCCTTTACGGCGAATACGACATGCCGTGGCTTGCCGAGGGGCTGACCCTGACGGGACGGGCGCTTTACAACGGCAGCACCTATTACGATCAGGCGAACACGCAGAAGATATCGGACTGGACGCGGTTCGACGTCGGTCTGCGCTACGCGCTCGAAGGGCCGCACGGCAAGCCGGTCGAACTGCGGGCCAATGTCGAGAACGTGTTCAACGAGAACTACTGGGCGTCGTCGGCTCGCGGGTTCCTCGCGGCAGGCACACCACGCACCTTCACGCTCTCGGCCGCATTCGACTTCTAGGCACCACTCGCTTGGGCTCGGGATGGCGATGTCCTCACGCCATCCCGATTTCGCCAGATGAACTATGCGGCTTGGCTCGCGCTGGGAGACCGCATTCGCCGTAACAGCGGTGCTCTGAGCCACGCGTTTCTTCCTACAAGCTCCCCGGGATCGCAGCCACAAGCTGACGCGTATAGGCCTGCTGCGGATGGCGGAAAATCCGTGCCGGTGGCCCTGACTCGACGACGTTGCCCTGGTGCATGACCAGCACTTCATCGCATATCTGGCTCGCGACGCGCAGATCGTGCGTGATGAAGATCATCGCCAGATGCCGCTCGCGCTGAATCGTAGCTAGAAGATCGAGAATCTGGGCCTGAATGGAAACATCGAGCGCCGACACCGCCTCATCCGCGATGATGAGATCCGGATCGCACATCAGGGCGCGGGCGATGCCGATACGCTGGCGCTGACCTCCGGAGAATTCATGAGGATAGCGATCGAAAGCGGAAGGATCGAGGCCGACCTGGGAGAGTATGTCGCGCGCCTTTTCGCGTGCCGCGCCAGACGTCATGCCATGCGCAACCGGACCGACTACAAGGGATTTACCTACCGTCTGGCGAGGATTGAGCGAAGCGAACGGGTCCTGAAAGATCATCTGGATGCGCAGTCGGTAGGGATGGAACTCGCGCTCGCTCAGCTTCAATATATCCTTCCCGTCGAATTCTATGCCGCCGCCATCGGCATCCGACAAGCGCATGAGAACCTTGCCCATCGTCGACTTGCCGGAGCCGCTTTCACCGACAACGCCAAGCGTCTTTCCACGGCGCAGTTCGAAAGCGACGTCACTGACCGCTCGGACTGTCCTTTCCCTTCTGAACAGCCCGCCTTTGAGGTGATAGGTCTTTTCGAGGCCAGTTACTTTCAGCAAGATCGGAGCGGCCGTATCCGCTTCGGCGTCGAGTTCTCGCAAGCGCGGAACGGCTGCGATCAGCCGTTGCGTGTATGGGTGTTCGGGGGCGCGCAGCACCTGTTCGGCCCTCCCCTGCTCGACGATGTCGCCTTTTTCCATAACGATCACCCGATCGGCGATGTCGGCTACGACGCCGAAATCATGGGTAATGAACATCACGCTCATCGCCTTTCGACGCTGGATGCGGCGAATGAGTTCAAGGATCTGGGCTTGCGTCGTCACGTCGAGCGCCGTGGTCGGCTCATCGGCGATTAGAATATCGGGGTCGAGTGCGAGTGCGATGGCAATCATGATGCGTTGCCTCTGCCCGCCCGACAGGCGAAACGGATATTGATGTTGTAACAACTCAGGGTCCGGAAGTCCGACCTCCGTTATCAGTTCCAGAACCCTGGCATTGCGCTTTGGCGAATCTTTCCAGCCATGGGCGACGAGCGTCTCGTCGATCTGCGCGCCAACCGTCATGAGCGGATTGAGCGCCGAAAGCGGGTCCTGAAAGATCATCGACAGCGATTTGCCGCGAAGATCGCGCCGCGCCCGCTCGGACATCGTCAGGAGGTCCTCACCCCGGAACAGGATACTCCCGGATACGACCTTCATCGCTGGCGGAAGCAGCCCCATGACCGTGCTGGCGGTGACCGACTTGCCTGAACCGGATTCCCCGATGATGCACAAGATTTCTCCCGCATTCAGTTCGAAACCAGCTTTCTTGACTGCGTGCTGCCGGTCCATTCCGGTCGGCAGGGAGATGGTCAGGTCGCGGACGGAAAGTACGGCTTCGGTCATAGGGCGTTCTTTCGTGTCAGGTAACGATCAGGGCTTCGGGACTACGGTGGCGACCTTGCGAAACGGGGACAGGACCTCAAGCCAAGGGGCAACGCCCTTGGGCACACGCACGATCGATCCCGGTCCGATATCCTGCACGTCGCCTTCGCCAAGCCGCAGCTTCGCTTCGCCTTGCAGAACGACGAAGGTTTCTTCCAGATCGCGCGGCGGATAGGGGTAGACGCCAGGTTCGGCAATCCAGACGGCGACCTTCGTCGCGGTTTCCGCCGCACCGTCGTCCTCCCAGATCAGGCGGCGATAGGATTTGGCCTTTCCATCCTGCGCACCGGGGCCGGGCGTCAGGTTTTCATCTGAGGCAATATGGGTAACGCTGTTCATCTAAGTTCCTTATCAAGCGTGAGGGGGAAGCGCGTCACCAGCGAGTCGGGCGGCGAGATTGTCGTAATGGCGCATCTGGCGCAGTTTGAGCGCGGGAGCGAGGGCCATCCAGGCGGGCGCTCGATGCAAAGGCTCAAACTTGAGATCGAGATCGGCTTCGGGCATTCCCTTGGCCCAATCGGAAAGAATGCCGCCCAGCATCGTACCTGTCGGCACGCCGCGCCCAGAAAGGCCCGTGAGAGCCGCGACGCCCGGTGCGAGGTCATAGAGGCGAGGCACCGTTCGATATTGCATGTCGAGTTCGCCGAACCAGAAATAGTCCCAGACGATCTCTTCTCGAATATCCGGGTGCAGCCATTTCAGCCGGTCGGCGAGCACCTGTCGGGTGTAGACCTCATCCTGTCCGCGCCGGCCCATCGGAAACATGGAAGCGACGATCCGCCCAGTTCCATCCCATTTGTAAACGAAGATATCGCCTCGGCCGTCATGCATCGTCGTGTCGCGAGGCAGCATTTGTTCGCGCGTTCGCGGGTCCAGCGGCCGGGTAGCGGCAACGAAGACGCGCTGGATGCGAAAGCTCTGGTCGAGCTTCGGCCAACCGCCAACCGTATATGCGCCCGTCGTGAAGATAACGCGGTCGGCGATGACATGGCCGTTCGCGGTCGACACTTTCCAACGGCTGCCCAAGCGTTCGCATCTGCCGACCGATGAGCGTGGATGGACCGCTCCTCCCTCGCGCAACACCGCGCCCGCGAGACCGCGTGCATAGGCGAGCGGTTGAAGGTGGCCGGCCTGCTCGTGATACCAACCACCGGAAAAGCGCGGGCTGCCGGTCATCGCCTCGATGTCATGGCTGTCGAGGACGCGTGTTCGCGCACCAACGGCATTGTAGCTTTCGGCCTTGGCCTGCAAGCTGTGCAACTGGCCTTGGCGCAGCGCACCCATGATGTAGCCTTGCTGCACCCAGTCGCACTCAATGGCGTAATCGCGAATATAGGCCGATGCGGTGTCGTTGGCTCGAGTCTGGCGACCGATGAGACGTTCTGCCCACGGCTCGCCGAGCATGCGGCGCAACTCGTCCAGCGAATAGTGGGTGAAGGTGGGCGTACAATGGCCCGCGTTCCGGCCAGAGCCGCCGAAGCCGACCTCTTCGCGTTCCAGAACGACGACTGATATCTTCGAGCGTGCCAGTTCCAGTGCCGTTGTCAGGCCTGTGTAGCCGGCCCCCACCACGCATACATCCGCCCGAACCTCGCCGGAAAGCGGCTCCATTTCCGGCGCAGCCGGTGCGGTGGCATACCAGAGCGAGCGGTCGAACGGGGAGAAGCGCGCGTTCATGCTCGATGGTCCGCTCTTGCATCGAGGGCGTCACGCAAACCGTCGCCGATGAAGTTGAACCCCGTCACCGCAAGCGTGATCGCGACGCCGGGCACGATCGCCAGCCACGGAGCGCTGGCGAGATATTGCTGCGCGCCGTTCAGCATGTTGCCCCAGCTGGGAAGCGGCGGCTGGATGCCGTAGCCAAGGAAGCTAATATACGCCTCCATCAAGATCGCGCGGGCAACTGTCAGGGTCGCGGCGACCATGATCGGTCCCATCACGTTGGGCAGAAGTTCACGGAACATGATGTGCGTCCGCGACAGGCCGAGCATGCGCGCTGCCATCACGAAATCGCGGTCGCGATAGGAGCGCACCTCTGCTTCGACGATCCGCGCGACCTCCATCCAACTCGTCAGCGCAATTATGAGGGTGATCATCATCGCACTCGGGCTGATGAAGGCGGCGAGCGTCAGGAGCAAGAAGATCGCCGGGAACGACAGGAAGGCGTCGACAAGGCGCATCAACGACGCGCCGAGCCTTCCTCCCGAATAACCTGCGACTACACCGATCAACACGCCAATCACGGTCGAGATCAACATCGCTGCGAAGCCGACGATCAATGAGGTCTGACCGGCAACGAAGAGGCGAGCGGCAATATCGCGCCCGAGCGGGTCCGTTCCGAAGATATGCGCGCCCGTTCCAGGCGGCGCGAAGCGCGCGCGCAGGTCGATATAGAGTTCGTCGAATGGCAGAAGATGCGGCCCAACAAAGCAGGCAAGCGTCAGCAAAAAGATCATGCCCAGGCCGATAAGCGCCAGCCGGTTGCGGCTGAACCGGCGGAAGGCGCGGCTTCGCCAGAAGCGCTCGCGGGGAGCGGGATGGGCGGGAGAAGCGAGTGTCATGTTGGAGCTCTCCTCAATCCAGGCGGATGCGGGGATCGACCAGCGCGACGAGGATGTCTGCCAGAAGATTGCAGACGATCACGAGGACCGCAGAGAACATCAAAAGCCCCATCACTACCGGATAGTCATTATAGCCAAGGCTATCGAGAAAAAGACGTCCCATGCCCGGCCAGGTGAAGACGGTTTCCGTCACCAAAGCACCGCTTAAAAGCGTCGGCAGTTGAAGTCCGGCGAGCGTGATCATCGGCACAAGCGCGTTGCCGACGATGTGCTTTATGAGAACGCGGCGTGGCGGCAGCCCTTTGGCCTTTGCGGTACGTACGAAGTCCTGCCCGAGCACGTCGAGGGTGGCCGAGCGCATGTAGCGGCTCCACACAGCGACATTTACCAGCGCTAGTACTATCGAAGGCATGACGAGATGGACGGCGTAGTCACGAATGGAGCCGTCGCCGATCGTGTACATGTTGCCGGCCGGAAACCACCCCAGTTGCAAGGAAAACACGTAGATGGCGACCAGACCGAACCAGAATGTTGGGATCGACAAAGCGACCATCGCAAAGACGGTAGCTGCGTAGTCGAAGGTCGATCCTTCTTTCATCGCGCTGCGGATACCCAGCCAGCCGCCGATGGCCACGGACAGGATCGTCGACGCGCCCATCAGAAGAAGCGTGGCGAACAGATGACCGGAAATGATGGCGAGGACCGGCCTTCCATCGCGGAAACTGTTGCCCCAGTCGCCCTGGAGAAGACGCCAGAACCAATCGAGATATTGAACGATCAGTGGCCGGTTCAAGCCCATCTGTTCCGCGATACGGTCGAGCGCCTCCTTGCTCATGCCCGGTGTGAGCGCATACTGCGACAGCGGCCCGCCGGGAGCCAGGTTCAGGACGAAGAATCCGATCAGAGACACGAGCACCAGCAAGATAAGGCTCTGCCAGAATCGGGAAAGCAGATAACGCAGCATCGACAACTCCGAATGTTTGCCGGAAGGGCCATCGCGCAGCCCTTCTCAACCACATATGATCCCGGTCCCCGCCTATGGACGGATCGGGACTGGCGACGTCAGGCCCATTTCCAGCTGCGAACGTCCCAGGTGTCGATACGATTGTTGATGTTGGCTTCGTAACCTTCCAGACCCTCTTTCTTGCCGCGCACGACCGCATACTGGAAAATCGGCAGGAACGGCAGGTCCTCACGCATGATCTCCTGAATGCGTCGGTAAATCGGCAAACGCTCCTCCGGCGACATCAGGCTCGCGCCCTCGACAAGGAGTTCGTCGACCTCGGGATTGTTGTAGACCCATGTATTCTGACCGTTGCCGCCGGTCGCCGGAGACGAGGTCGAACGGAAATAGTCGGACGTATCCGGGTCCGGACCAGCGAAGCAGTTGAGGCCGACGATGACGGTGTCGAACTGCGACAGCATCCAGTAGTCGCCCCACATGACTGCCGGCGGCAGGTTCGAGATCGTCATCTCGGCACCCACTTCCGCAAAGGTCTGCTGAAGGAATTGCTGGGCCTGCTCGCGCAGGTGATTGCCGGCGGTCGTGGAATTGGTGAACGACAAGCGCACACCGTCCTTGGCGCGGATGCCATCACCGCCACGTTCCCAGCCTGCCTCGTCGAGCATTTCATTGGCGCGGGCGATGTTGAATTCATGCTGCGGAAGGTCCGGGTTGAAGTAGAAATACTCACGCGGCATGTAGGTCTCGGTGGCCGAAGGCACTCCGTAATACAGTGCATCGATGATCGACTGCTTGTCGATGGCATAGTAGAGCGCCTCGCGGACCGCCCGGTCCTGAAATTGCGGGCGTTGCAGGTTGAAGGTCAGCGATTCAAAAGTCGCGCTTCCAGCAATCTCCACAACGCGGCCGGATAGCGCGCTTGCCTCGGCATAATGGTCCGGGGTGATCCACTGTACACCCACCGCGTCGATATCGCCGCTGCGGAACTGTGTGTAGAGCACAGTCAGGTCAGGGATATATTTGAGGACAAGGCGTTCGAGATATGGGCCATCCCCGAAATAGTCGGCATTGGCGACCAGTTCGATATGATCGCCCGAGACCCGGTTCTGCCATTTGAACGGTCCGGTTCCGATCGGGCTGTTGTTGAACGGAGCATTGTTGGGATCGACGCCCTCGAAGGCATGTTTCGGCACGATGTAGGTCGTCGCCAAAATCGAGGCATAAGGCGCAAAAGAGCGCTCCATCGTCCACGAGATTTCCGTATCCGAAAGGACGTTGATTTCGGTGATCAGTTCATGTCCGTTACGCCGCCAGCTACGGAAATCCGGATCGACTAGCAACTCGAGCGTAAACTTGACGTCCTCGGCGGTGAACGGCGTTCCGTCGTGCCATTTCACGTCGTCGCGCAGCTTGATCGTCCAGGTTTTTCCGTCCTCCGAAATGCCGCCATTTGCCTGTGTTGGCACCTCGACGGCGAGCATCGGAAAGAAGTTTCCTTCCGGATCAACGTCGATGAGCGTATCGAACACCGCATAATAGACGCCTTCGTCGACCTCGATATGCGGGAGGTTCGGATTGAAGACCGTCGGCTCCTGCGAGAAGCCGACGACCACTTGGCCGTTGGGCGCTTCCTGCGCGTTCACCGCGCCGCTACGGCCAAATCCGGGAAGGACGGCGGCAATACCGGCCGCGCCGAGAATACCGAGCGTGTGCCGACGGTTGATGTTGACCCACATTTCCCAAGTAAGGCGCTGATTTCGCTGTCCTGACCATTATATTTCCTATATAAAACATGGTGTTGAAGGCTGCGAGGGGCGCGTTTCATGGATCACCCAGAGGGTGCGGGCTTGCAACGGGCAGATCGGGTGGATTTCGACCCTCGCGTGCGGCTGGAATTTCGCGGCACGCAGCTCAGTTCCGACGGCGGCCTTCTGGTGATGCGCGAGCTTGATGACGCGCTCGGGTTGTCCGATTTGGCGTCAGCGGCGCTGCGCGATACTCGCTCTGGCAAGAACACGGTCCATCGGCTCGACGGCCTGTTCCGGCAATCAGTCTTTGGGCGGCTGGCCGGATACGAGGATGTCAACGACGCCAACCGTCTCGCCTGCGATCCGGTCATGCGCCAAGTTGTCGGCGGCAGAGCGGTCGATGCACAGTTGAGTACTTTCGTTCCTTTAGTCATGGTATTCCCCTTTTTTGCTCTTTGTTTCTCACGGCTTGTTTCGCCGTCTGCTTTTTGGCCGGCATATGCCGGCGATTTGGAATCAAAACCCGGAAACCAGCTCGATCTTCGAGCCGTCCGAGAACCGGCTGAAACGATAGTCTTTCGGATCCACGACTGGTGTAGTGCCGGTTACGAGGTCGGCCATAAGTTTTCCTGCTGCCGGCCCTATGCCGAAACCGTGTCCCGAAAAGCCCGATGCAAGAAAGAAGCCTGGCACTTTGTCGATGGATGAGATGACTGGTACGGCGTCGGGCGTGACATCGATATATCCTGCCCAACGCTGCGCAATTTCCGCATTCGCCAATGCGGGAAAAGCGCGTTTTGCAGCGGCGAGCGCCGTGTCCGAAAGACGCCGGTTAGGTACGGGATCGAGAACCCGATTATATTCGAAAGGGCTTGGTTCATCCAGCGACCACCTGGTCGGAATGCGCGCCTCATCGAGAAAGCTAAGGCCGAAACGCAGGTTCAAGGATCGCCATTCCTTGCGAAGGGCGGGCATGAAGTTCATCGCATATCGGAAGCTTTTGGGCACAATCCGCACGATGTTCTCGTGCCCCGAGGCGATGGTGTAGCCTCCGTCATGGCGCTTGCGGAGAGCGAAGTCGCTGTGCCAGATCGCCTGTTCCGGTCCCCCTTCGATCGGTTTTGTTCTCAGTACGGAGTTCATGACCTTCAGTTGCGGAAAATCGATGCCCATATTGCCAGCGAAGAGGTTCGACCACGCACCGCCTGCCAAAACGACCGCGTCGCACGCAATCGCGCCGCGCTCCGTCACGATGCCGCTTACGGCTCCGCCTGACGTTTCGATCCCACGCACGGCGCATTCGGTCAGGATATGGACACCGCGATCGCGGGCCGCCTCAGCGATCGCAGGCGCAGCAAGCTGCGGCTCTGCCCGTCCATCGACCGCTGCGTAAAGCGCGCCCTTGAGGTTCATTACGGCCCCCGGCACAAGATCGCGGAACTCCGTTCCTGAAACCATGCGGCTTTCGAATTGGTATGGCGTGAGCAGTTCGTTCCATTTCTCGTGATCAGCGTATTGCTGGTCCGTCGCACACGTGAAGACGATGCCAGCGCGTCGGTAGCCGGTCTCGCGACCTGTGCGCTCGTTAAGCTTCGGCCATATCCGCAACGCCTCGGCCATCAGAGGCACTTCGCGCGGATCGCGGCGCGAAATTCGCACCCAGCCCCAGTTGCGACTCGACTGTTCCTTGCCGATGCCTCCTTTTTCGCAAAGTGCGACGCGCAAGCCTCGTTCGACCAGTTCGAGCGCCGTGGACGTGCCGATGATCCCGCCACCGATGACAGCGACATCCACTTTGTCTGGAAGCTCGGCATCGCCGTGGACTGGAGTAACATAGGGACCCGGCATCAGAAACTTTCCTCGATCTGGCAATTGACTGCGAATTCCGCGACGCTGGCCTTATTCGGCAGAGATATGAGAAGGGAGATGATCCGAGCGAGATCGTCGGGATCGGTCATCTGTTCAGCGCCATGATCCGTAAGGCCGAGCGCCATGTCCGTCGCCACGAAGCCAGGACAGACCGCCGTCGCGCGGATGCCGAGATCGAAGCCGGCATGGCGGATCGAATGCGCCAGCGCCGTGGCGGCGAACTTTGTCAGCGCATAGCTTCCGGACTTGGCCGATTTGACCCGCTTTCCAGAAAGCGAGCTCAAAATGATAACCCGTCCGTTTCCGTTTTGAGCGAGCAGGTCCCAAGCCGCTTTTGCGAGCCTGCGCGGCGCCTGGACGTTGACATCGAACATCGCCTGGACGTCTTCGTCATCAGCCTCGATCACCAATTTGGCGATCATGATGCCGGCATTCGCGACGATAGTGTCGAGCGAACCGAACCGCTTGCGAACCTCCGCAACCCAACGCTCTTCGCCCGTTACATCGAGCGCGTCGTAATCGAAGAGATGGAGCCGCTCGATATGTTGGCTCAGCGCGGCATTGCCGGCCCAACCGGGAAGCGCGCCGTCGCGCACGCCTATGGATACATTATGTCTTTCGCAAAGCAGCCGCTTGGCAAGGGCGGCCCCGATCCCCCGCCTTGCACCGGAGATCAGAACCGTTCGCATAAGCGCCCCGCCTGCGGAACGAGCTGGAGGTAGATTTTTTGCAAGGTGCCGACGAGCGCGTCATGATCTTCCTTGCCGATCAAAGGCCCGAAAAACGCTTCTTCCTGCTCGATCACGATCTTGCGGACCTGCGCTGCTAATGCCGCTCCGTGCTCGGTCACGCAAAGCTCAAAAGCTCGGTTGTCATCGTCAGCGGTGCGCCGACTGACGATGTCGTGCGCAATGAAGCTGTCTATGATCCGCGTGACGTGACCGCGGTCTTTCATGATCCGCTCTGCGATCTCGGAGGGGCGAATTCCGGGATGGCTGTCGATCATCAGCAGTGCGGTGATCTTTCCCTTGCCTTTCGCAACTTCGAGCCCCTTCAGACGCTCATCCAGATCACGCGAAACGGCAATGTCGAGCGCTCGAATGAAGAAGCTGAGCGTTCCACCGAGAACGTCGAGGTCCGGGCTTTCATCGCTCGAAATCGAACCGACATATTTCTGATCGTCTGACGCCAGCACTGCCATGCCTCTACTCGTACCTATCCCTAGGTAAGGACATTTAATTGATAAACGCAACTATTTTTTGAAGAGCGGATCTGGCTCTCAAACGGCCAGCATTTAGCTGGTCTCTAATCTCAGATTTTTCTAAGCGGTTGTATCCACTATCGTCCGACGAGTTTATTGCCAGACGACTTAGCTTGGGCACAAAGCCTCTATTGCATCGATGGAATGCACGGAGTTCGGTGAACGTTTCGAAGGTCAGTTGCCCTGGCGTTTTTGTTCAAAAGACTGCCAAGTTGGGCAGTCAGGGTCTGGCCCCGAGACAAAACGGAAATCGATTTCCGTCTAATTAGTGACCAATGAGGTGGAAAACAGAACGACCGCTTTTCTCGAATCTGACTGAAAAGCGGACGTCCGATCATGCACGCCAATGCGCTAGGCGCTGCGATACCTCATCCGCGAGGCCGCGACGTCAAGAGCGATCATGATAAGCAGCGTCGCGCCGACGAGCGGGAACACAATCCCGCCGACGATCAGGATCGCAAACAGGCCTCGAAACACACGTTTGTCATTCGGCATGGGCGGCACACCGAGCGACCAGCTCGCCCTGCTCTTCCACCACATGATTCCCGCGGAGACAGCGAGGATGACGTTTCCGATGCAAACGGCGAGCAGCAGAATCTGGTTCGCCAGCCCTAACTTCTGGCCCATGTGGAAATTGATGCCGAACTCCAGCCAGCGGCCCAGCGGGCCGTAGCCCGCATAGCTCATGTCGACGAGCGGCTCACCCGAATACTGGTCGAGGTGAACGACGCGCTGCTGTGTCAGGTCGTCCGGGTAAACGGAGCCAGAGAAGACACCCGTCGGCGATTGCGGCAGATTGACTGCATAGCCGTGATGAAGGCCGAGTTCGTTAAAGGTTCGAACGGCGACGTCGATGCCAATCGCCGGCTGGTCGGTCCCGGCATTGGGCGAGGCAGGCACTTGCGCCTGCTCCATCTACCAACTCGTCAGCCCTTCGCTCGACAGACGCTCGCCGAACATCGGAACGTCGACGCACACGCCCGATGGATAGCCGAAATTGCTGCCGATCGCCCATTCTTTGACCTTGGCTTCCCAGACCTGCGACCACGGCATGCCGATGACGGCAAGGAAGACGATGAACCCACCAAGGAAGATGCCCGTGCCGACGAGGATGACCGTCAATCCCTCGGCTATTTCCTTGTATGCCTCGGCGATGTGGGCGACCTGATCCGTCGTGCCCGTGCCCCCCGGATACGTTTGTCAAAAACCGTTACGTATTCGTGCAGGATTTCGGGCGTGTCGCGCTGGGGATCGACCGTCACCATCACGAAGTTCATCCGATCGGCATCAGGCCCGAGGCGGTCGATCAGCGCCGACAACTCGAACAAGGTCGTCGGGCAGACATCCGGGCAATAGGTGAAGCCGAAGAAGATGGCGGACGGCTTGCCGATGAGGTCCGCTTCGGTCACCGCTTTGCCGCTATCGTCGACCATGTCGAAAGGGCCGCCGATGGCGTCCGACGCGCCCATGGCGCGAACGGTCAGTTCAACGTCGACGCTGCCGCTTTCGAATTGCAACGTGACCGGAACGCGATCGCCTTCGGACAGTGGCGCTTCAAGACCTATCAACATCAGATGATATCCGCCTGGAGCGAGCATCACCTCTTCGCCAGCCGGGATTTCCAACTCTCACTCAGATGACGCATCTTCATGACGTCGTCGACCATTTCCATGATGTGGATTTCGACACGCTGCGCAGTGGGTGACGATGCGCCTGGGCCATCCTGGACCACAATTTGCGCTCGCTGATCACCCGGCGCGTTATATCTGTCATACAGGCTCGGGAACGATGCTGGCCACGATCGAAGCGTCCAGAGCCTCGTAGTCGGCTAGACCGATTGTGTCGTAAAGCTCGGCACGGGTCTGCATGTCGCCGACCATCGCCTTCGTCGAGCCGTCTTTCTTCAACGTGGCGTAGAGCCGTTCCTGCGCCTTGTTGGCAACGCGCAGCGACGAGACCGGCCAGATCACCATCTTGTAGCCCATCTCTTGGAATTCGGTGGCGGTGAAGAACGGTGTGCGACCGAACTCGGTCATGTTGGCGAGCAGCGGGACGCCCGACATGCGCGCGGCGAATTCGCGGAACATCTCAGATGTGTTTAGCGCCTCGGGGAAAATGGCGTCGGCCCCGGCCTCCATATAAAGCTTCGCGCGCGCGACCGCGCCGTCGATCCCCTCGCTTGCCGCCGCATCCGTGCGGGCGACGATGTAAAGATGGCGGCGAGCCTTGGCGGCGGCTGCGACCTTGGCGGCCATGTCGTGCGCGTCGGCGAGCTTCTTGTCGTTCAAATGGCCGCATTTTTTGGGCAAGAGCTGGTCCTCGATATGGACCGCACCGGCACCTGCATCCTCGAATGTGCGGACCATGTGCATCACGTTGAGCGCCTCGCCATATCCCGTGTCGCCGTCGACGAGCAGAGGCAAGCCTGATGCGCGAGCAATCTGGCGGATGAAGAAGGCGACCTCATCCATGGTGATGATTCCAAGATCGGGCAGGCCCATCGACGCGGTCATCGCCGCACCGGAAAGATAGAAACCCTCGAAGCCAGCGGCCTTCGCCTGAAGCGCAGCCATTCCGTTATGCGCGCCGGGAAGCTGCGCGATGCCGCCGCGTGTCACGAGCGCGCGGAAGCGCTCGCCGGCGGGACGGTCGGGAAGATCGGACGAGACGAGATAGGGCATGCTGGTTCCTTATGCGGCCTTGCTGGCGGCACTGACGCGGCCGCGGCGTTCCATCGGGATGAAGTCGAGATTCTCCGGGCCGACATAGTTGGCTGACGGGCGGATGATCTTGTTGTCCTGACGCTGTTCGATGATGTGCGCGGCCCAGCCGGACGTTCGCGCGATAACGAAGAGCGGCGTGAACATCGCCGTCGGCACACCCATCATGTGATAGGAAACGGCGCTGAACCAATCGAGGTTGGCGAACATCTTCTTGGCATCGTCCATTGTCGTCTCGATGCGTTCGGCGATGTCGAACATCTTCGTCGAGCCCGCTTCCACCGACAGCTGGCGCGCAACGGACTTGATGACCTTGTTGCGTGGGTCCGCGACCGTATAGACGGGATGGCCAAAGCCGATGACGACTTGCTTTTCCTCGACGCGGCGGCGGATGTCTTCTTCCGCCTCGTCCGGATCGGCATAGCGCTTCTGGGTTTCGAAGGCGAATTCGTTCGCACCGCCATGCTTGGGTCCGCGCAATGCGCCGATGGCCCCGGTAATGGCCGAGTATACGTCAGAACCTGTTCCCGCGATCATGCGCCCCGTGAAGGTCGAGGCGTTGAATTCGTGCTCGGCATAAAGGATCAGCGACACATGCATCGCTTTTACATGCGATGGCTTGGGCGCGACGCCGTGAAGAAGACGCAGGAAATGCCCGCCGATGGAATCGTCGTCGGTCTCGACCTCGATGCGGCGTCCGTTGTGGGCGAAATGATGCCAGTAGAGCAGCATCGAGCCGAGCGAAGCCATCAGCCGGTCGGCAATGTCGCGTGCGCCGGGGCTGTTGTGGTCCGCCGCCTCCGGCAGGACGCAACCCATCGCCGAGACGCCCGAGCGCATGACATCCATCGGGTGCGTGGCGGCGGGAAGCAGTTCAAGTGTTCGCTTGACTGTCTGCGGCAGGCCGCGCAACGCCTTCAGCTTCGCCTTGTAGGCGGCAAGCTCCTCGATTGTCGGCAACGCGCCATGAACGAGGAGATGCGCGATCTCCTCGAACTCGCAGGTCTCGGCCACGTCGAGAATGTCGTAGCCACGATAGTGCAGATCGTTGCCGGTGCGCCCCACGGTGCACAGCGCCGTGTTGCCGGAGACGACGCCGGAGAGCGCGACGGATTTCTTTGGCTTCGGTGCGGTCATGTCGTCCTCCCTAACCGCGTTTCCAGTCGAAGATGCCGGTGCCGGCCACAGGACCGAGCCTGTCGGCATCGACGGTGAAGTTCAGGCCGGTGAGTTCTTCCGGCTTGAGGTCGAGCAGCCGCTCGACCGTGGCGATGAAGCGGTCCTGTTCGGCGGCGGCGACGATGCCCTCTGAAAGCGTGCGGAACTTCTTCACGTAGTCCAGCCGCGTGAAGGGGCGCGCGCCGAGCGGGTGGGCGTCGGCCACGGCCAGTTCGTCCTCGATCACCGTACCGTCCTGAAGCGTGATCAAGACGCGACCGCCGAACGCCTTCTCCTTCGGATCGTGGCTGTGGTAGCGCTTCGTCCATGACGGGTCCTCGACGGTCGAGATCTTGTGCCAGAGCGCAACCGTTTCGGACCGGTTCGCACGCTCAGGCGCATAGGAGCGCTCGTGATGCCAGCCGCCATCCTCAAGCGCGACGGCGAAGATATACATGATCGAATGGTCGAGCGTTTCGCGGCTCGCCTTGGGGTCCATCTTCTGCGGATCGTTCGCGCCGGTGCCGATCACGTAGTGGGTGTGATGGCTGGTATGGATGACGATGTTCTCCACCTTGGAAGTATCACCGACCTTCGGCCCCATACGGCGGGCAAGGTCGATCAGCGCCTGGCTCTGGTATTCGGCCGAATGCTCCTTGGTATAGGTGTCCATGATCGCGCGCTTGGCCTCGCCCTTCTCGGGCAGCGGCACGGCGTATTCCGCGCCGAGGCCTGAAAGCAGGTAGGCGATGAAACCGTCCTCGCCTTCCCATGCCGGCGACGGCGCGCCTTCGCCGCGAAGGACGCGATCGACGGCCTCGACCGCCATCTTCCCCGCAAAAGCGGGCGCATAGGCCTTCCAACTCGAAATCTCGCCCTTGCGCGACTGGCGCGTGGTAGTCGTCACATGCAGCGCCTGCTGGACGGCCTGATAGATCGTCTCCACCGATAGGCCGAGCGCCGTGCCGATACCGGCCGCCGCCGAAGGACCGAGATGGGCGATGTGGTCGATCTTGTGCTCGTGCAGGCAGATGCCTTTCACGAGATTGACCTGTACCTCATAACCAGTGGCCAGTCCCTTCGCGAGGGCTGCGCCCGACAGGCCGCAATGCTGCGCGACGGCGAGGATCGGCGGGATGTTGTCGCCAGGATGCGAATAGTCAGCGGCGAGAAAGGTGTCGTGGAAGTCGAGTTCGCGCACCGCCACGCCGTTCGCCCAGGCCGCCCATTCCGGTGAGACGCGCTTCGCGGTGGAGAGGCCGAACACGCTCGCGCCGGGCAGGAAGGGATGCGCAAGGGCCTGCGCCCGTGCGCTGACGACCGGGCGACGCGCCAGGGAGGCTGCGGCGACGGCGGCGTTGTCGATGATGCGGTTGCCGATCATCTCCACAACGTCAGCGTCGAGCGCAACATCGTCGGCGGCGACAGAAGCTATCTTCCAGGCAAGCTGGTCCTCGCGGGGGAGCTTTTCGGCGGATTTATAGGTGCGGACCTTATGCGACTTCACGGATGGCTTTCCTCTGCTTGATCAGACTCTGGGGCGGGAATGGGTATCGGGATGCCGTCGCCATCGACGGCGACCATCATGAACCGGCCGGAGACGGCCGGGCCTGCCGTCGCAGCGTCGTGCTGCTCGGGCACGATGTCGACGTCGACCGTCATCGAAGAGCGCCCCTGAAAGACGACCCTCGCGCGCATCTCGATTATGGATCCGACGGCAATAGGACGGATGAAATCGATGTTGTCCGCCTTGGCCATCACCACCGCGCAATGGGCATGACGGGTGGCACAGACATAGGCGGCCTTTCCCATCAAATGGAGAGCGTTCGCTCCATAAAGGGTGCCGTAATGGTTCGCCTGTTCGGGAAGCACCACCTCCAGAAAGTTGGCCTTTCCCTGCCTGCTCGTAATCGGTTGCGCGTCCAAATGCTGTGTCCGGTTGGCTTTTCAAATCCGCATTGTCCACATATGGTGAAATCGATAAACTACTGAAAATGCGTAGCTTTGCGAATTTGTCTTGTGAATTTGCAAAGTTTGCGAAGAACGGAGGGCGCGATGAAGAAGGCGTTCATGGGTGTACGCCTGAAAAGGCTGCGCGAAGAAAAGCGGATGACACAGCAGTCGCTCGCCGACACCTTGGGTATCTCGCTGAGCTACCTGAACCAGATCGAAAACAACCAGCGTCCGCTCACCGTGCCGGTCCTCCTGAAGCTCAATGCGTCCTTCGGCACCGACGTTCAGTTGTTCTCCGACAGCGACGAAGTGCGCATCGTCGGGGAATTGCGGGACGTTCTTTCGGACCCGGCGTTCGGCGAGGCGGTCTCCGTGGCGGAGATACGGGAACTGGCGACCAGTATGCCTGCGCTGGCGCGTGCCTTCATCAATCAGGGCCGCCGTCTCAAGCAGTCGAACGAACAGGTGCTGGCCTATTCGGCGCGGCTCGGCGGGGATGGGCACGACCGCGCAATGCCTCTGCCGTCAATGCCGTTCGAGGAAGTTCGCGATTTCTTCTACGCCCGACACAATCACATCGATGAACTCGACAGGGCGGCTGAAACGGCGGCGGGGGAAATGGGAATGCCGGTAGGCGATATGGCCGGTGCCATCGCCGAGCGCCTGCGAGAGCGTCACGGCGTTCTCATTGTCGATCTCGAAGAAAGCAGTTCGGCCCAGCGCAAATTCGACAAGGAGATGCGCGCGCTGCGTCTTTCAAAAAGGCTCACATCGGGACAGCAGGCCTTTCAAATGGCGACGCAACTTGCGTTTCTCGAGCAGATGGACGTCATCGGCAGCATCGTTGCGAAAGCCGGCTTCTCGAATGACGAAGCCCGCTCGCTTGGCAGGATCGGTCTGGCCAACTATTTCGCCGGAGCGCTCATATTGCCCTATGTGCCATTCCTGCGGATGGCGGAACAACTGCGCTATGATATCGAACTCCTGTCGCAGGAGTTCGGCGTCGGCTTCGAGACGGTCTGCCACAGACTGAGTACGCTCCAGCGACCTGAAGCACGAGGCGTCCCGTTCTTCTTCGTGCGGGTGGACCGCGCCGGAAACATGTCGAAGCGGCAGTCTGCAACCGACTTCCATTTTTCTCGTATCGGCGGCACGTGCCCGCTGTGGAACGTCTACGATGCCTTCTCGAATCCCGGGAGACTCTTGACGCAGGTTGCCGAGATGCCGGACGGCCGCGCCTATCTGTGGCTTGCCCGCATGGTCGAAAGCTCCCGCGGCGGACACGGCGCGCCCCGAAAGACATTCGCCATCGGACTCGGCTGCGACATCGTCCATGCCGATAGGCTGGTGTATTCAAAAGGCATTGCGTTGGCCGATCCCTCGATCCGCACGTTGATCGGTGCCGGTTGCAAGGTTTGCGAACGTGTCGGATGCACGCAACGGGCGTTTCCACCTTTGACGAAAACGATCGTCATCGACGACCGCACGAGTTCGTTCGCGCCCTATTCAACGGCGTGATATCTCTTAACGATGTTAACATATAAACATTTCTTTATGCGATATTGACATTCAAGCAAATCCGCCCGAAAGTGTGATCGTCATGGTTCCCCGCGCGTCTCTCGCGATGTCCGGGGCTAAGAGGGAAGTCGGTGTAAGACCGGCGCTGCCCCCGCAACTGTAAGCGGCGAGCTGATGTCCAAAATGTCACTGGGGTAAACCCTGGGAAGACGGGCAGAGGCGACGACCCGCGAGCCAGGAAACCTGCCTTGGCAAAGTAACGTCCACGGGCGGGGTGCCCGGTGTGCCGTAGCGGAGGCCGCATGGCGGCTCGTCTTGCTATGTGTCCGCTGACCCATGCCCCCAACTCATTGGGGTAAGCCATGTCTGAAACCGCAGCTCGTATCGCCACGCTGGCCGTGCAGCCTGTCGATCGCTATCCGTCCGCGATGAGCAACGACTTTACGTTTCGCCTGAAGAGCATTCGCTTCGATGAGGATTACCGTCCCTCGGACAATACCCGCGCTACAACCAATTTTGCAAATCTGGCCAGAGGGAAGAACCGGCAGGAGAATTTGCGCAATGCCTTGCGGATGATCGACAATCGATGCAACGCGCTGGCGCATTGGGATAACCCGGAGGGCGGTCGCTATACGGTCGAACTCGATATCATATCCGTAGAAGTGAACGTCGACCCGGGCGGCACCGACGATGCCTTTCCAGTAATTGAAATGTTGAAGACGACGATAGTCGACCGGAAGACCGGCCGGCGCATAGACGGCATCGTCGGCAATAATTTTTCCTCTTATGTGCGGGATTACGATTTCAGCGTGTTGCTGCCCGAGCACAACAGGAACCGACCTGAATTCAGCGCGCCGGACAATTTCGGCGACCTGCATGGCAAATTGTTCAAGTGCTTCGTCAATTCCGCCGCCTACAAAGAAAATTTCAAAAAGCCGCCTGTCATTTGCCTGAGCGCTTCAAGCAGCAAGACATATTGCCGGACGAACAACAGCCATCCTGTATTGGGCGTCGAATACCTGCAGGATGCGTCATCCTCGACCGATCTGTATTTCCAGAAAATGGGATTGCAGATTCGCTATTTCATGCCGCCGGACAGCGCTGCACCTTTTGCGTTTTATCATCTTGGCGATCTGCCTGGCGACTACACCAATCTGGAACTGATCGGCACGATCAGCACGATGGAGACGTTCCAGAAGATTTACCGGCCTGAGATCTACAACGCCAACTCCGTCGCAGGCGCTCACTATCGGCCCAGCCTGAAGCATCAGGATTATTCGCTGACCCGGATTGTCTATGACCGCGAAGAACGCGGCCGGCTGGCTGTCGAGCAGGGTAAGTTCACCGAGGAGCGCTTCATCAAACCATACAAGGCCATTCTCGAGCAGTGGTCCGCGAACTACGCCCTTTGATCAATCGAAACACAAGGTCATTCGTCTTGAAAACACTTTTGCCCACGTCAACCGCCGGCAGCTTGCCGAAGCCCTCCTGGCTTGCGGAGCCTGAGAAACTTTGGTCGCCCTGGAAACTGCAGGATGAGGAATTGATCGCAGGCAAGCAGGATGCCCTGCGCCTTTCCCTCGACGATCAGCGACAGGCGGGCATCGATATCGTCAGCGACGGCGAGCAGACGCGCCAGCATTTCGTCACAACGTTTATCGAGCAGCTCAGCGGCGTCGACTTCGAGAAACGCGAGACGGTCAGAATTCGTGACCGCTACGATGCGAGCGTGCCGACGGTCGTCAGCGCTGTTTCCCGCCCCAAGCCGGTCTTCGTCGACGACGCAAGGTTCTTACGTCAGCAGACCACGCAGCCGATCAAATGGGCCCTGCCGGGTCCGATGACCATGATCGATACGCTCTATGACGCCCACTATAAGAGCCGCGAGAAACTGGCCTGGGAGTTCGCCAAAATCCTCAATGAGGAAGCCAAGGAATTGGAAACCGCAGGCGTCGACATCATCCAGTTCGACGAACCGGCATTCAACGTCTTCTTCGACGAGGTGAACAATTGGGGGATTGCCACTCTGGAAAGGGCAATCGAGGGACTGGAATGCGAAACCGCCGTCCACATTTGCTATGGCTACGGCATCAAGGCCAATACGGATTGGAAAAACACGCTGGGATCGGAGTGGAGGCAGTACGAGGAATCGTTCCCGAAACTGCAGAAATCCAACATCGACCTGATCTCGCTGGAATGTCACAATTCACATGTTCCGATCGATCTGATCGAGCTCATCCGGGGAAAGAAAGTAATGGTGGGTGCCATCGATGTCGCATCGAATACCGTCGAGACGCCGGAGGAGGTCGCCGAAACCCTGCGAAAAGCACTAAAGTTCGTAGATGCCGACAAGCTCTATCCCTGCACGAATTGCGGTATGGCCCCGCTGTCTCGTCAGGTGGCGACCGGTAAGCTGAAGGCGTTGGGCGCAGGCGCTGAGATCGTCCGAAAGGAACTTTCCGCCTGAGCATTTGCGAAAGAGAGCGGGGACATGTGCGCGCCAATGCCAAGCATGTCCGCGACGGACGAGGTTAAAAAATGCATCCGGCCAAAATAGCGCTATTCAGTTGTCCGCCGGCCAAAAGCGCTTCAACGTTTTTACGAACGCTGAAGCCTTGTTACACTTCAGTTCGAAGCCTCCCGAACTCAAAAAAGTCTCGAGCGTTGTCTAGAACAAGTTGTTCCATTGCCAAACGGGTATCGATTGTCGCACTGCCAATGTGCGGCGTCAGCACAACGCGATCTGTTACAGTGGGAAATGGATGGTGCGGGAACGGTTCTCTGTCCAGAACATCAAGCCCTGCCCCCGCAAGCTTTCCATGAACGAGCGCGTGTTCAAGTGCGGCCTGATCGACGACGCTTCCGCGCGCGATATTTACGAGTATGCCGGATGGTCCAAGTGCATCGATGACTTCGCGGTCAACGAGGTTGCGCGTCTGTGCGTTGGCGGGGACGGCAATCACAAGGAAATCGGCCCAACGCGCAAGGGCTACAAGATCGCTCTCGAGCGCATAGCCGACATCCGGCAGCGCGCGTCGGCTGTGGTAACGGATATCCATGGAAAACCCGCTGCCGCGCTTGGCTATTGCCTTGCCGATCCGCCCGAGACCCAAAATTCCAAGCCGCTTGCCGGAGACGCGTATAGCCAAAGGGAACTCGCCCAGTTGCTTCCACCGTCCATCCTTGACGTATTTGTCAGCCATCGCGACTCGGCGGGCCGTTGCCAGCATCAATGCCCAAGCTAGGTCTCCAACGCACTCATCGAGAACATCCGGCGTATTGGAAATTCGCACGCCCGCCGCCCGGGCAGCTGCAATATCGAGCGTATCGTAGCCGACACCCCAGCTGCAGACTGCCTGCAAACCTGGCAATGCAGACAGGTCTGATGCGCTCAGACCGCGGCGCACCGTTGTCACTGCCAGCCGTGACTCACGAAGGTGCCACATTTCGCAGTGGTCCCGCTTCGCTTCAGTGAACAATTGGACGACCGGAAACTCGCGCGCGAGCTGCGCATCGAATTCCGGCGAGATTGACGCCAGCTGAACGATCCCACCTCGACTGGAACCCTTCATCGAGGGATGTAGCCGGCAGCAGCTGCCGCGTCGGCAAATGACAACCCGTCTGCAATTCCCTTCTCGACCTGACGATCAGTCTCCAGTGCCGCACGAGCGGCAGCCAAAACCTCTTCCATACGCGCGCGCGGTACGACGACGATGCCGGTTTCATCGCCCACGACGAGATCGCCTTCTCGGACGGAAATGCCGCCAAGCGTGACCGGTTGCCCCATAGCCGCAAGCTTCAGCCTGCGCTTTCCGGTTCGGGGCGTGACATGTCGGCTGGCAAGCCAAAGGCTTGTTTCCTCGATCTCGTCCAGGTCGCGGCAGGCACCATCAATGAGAACCGCAGTTGCACCGCGCGCTGCGGCTGCACCGGATGCAATGCCGCCGAAGGTCGAGATGTCCGCGCCCCCTGCATCAACCACGAGCACCCTCCCCGGCCCCGTCGCATCGACAAGCCTGCCAACCGTGAAATCCGCAGATGCGAAATCGTCCTTCCGACCGACTATGTGGCGGGCCGTGACGGCAAACGCTGCAAAGCGCCCGGTCCCACCCCGCTTCACGATTCCTTCGACGACGCCATCGATGTCGAGTCCATCAAGTGCGTCGGACCAGGTGCTGGTCGCAATCTTTTCGCAATCGGCGAGGAACTGCACATCAGTGAGATTCATTATAACATGCCTAGATCATATGGGTGTTGCGTCGAGCCGGCCGGCCCCGAATAAAAGGCCGGCCGGCTTTTCCACTATGAGAGCCGGAATCTATTCGAGCGTCGTTCCGGAGAACTCCACCGCTTCGGCCCACCGCGCGCTCTCATTGACCATGAATTCGGAGAACACTTCGGGAGACGTGTTGTCGACGATGCCGCCCATGTCCAGAAGCGTCTGCGTCCGCCCCGGATCGGCGATCACGGCATTCACGTTGGTGACGATCTTCTGTATCACCTCCTGCGGAACGCCAGCGGGAGCCAGCAATCCGAACCAGGTCGCAGCTTCGAAATCGGGCATGCCGGCTTCGGCGAAGGTCGGAACGTTCGGTATCGCATCGATGCGATCGGAATGCGCTACCGCGATAGCCTGCAACTGGCCCGACTTGATGTAGGGAAGAGCGGCAGACAGTGTCACGAATGCCGTATCGGCTTCGCCGCCGAGAAGAGCGGGGATCATCTGCGCATCGCCATTATATGGCACATGCAGAAACGTCGTGTCGGTCAGCGCCTGAAACAGTTCGCCGGTCAGATGCTGCGGACCGCCGATGCCCGGCGAGGCGAAGATCAGACCCTCGGCCTGAGCAGCGGCCAGTTCCTTGAAGCCCTCAAGGTCAGTTACCTCGACCTGCGGTGCGACCATGAGAACGAGTGGTATCGTCGATGTCAGCGTGATCGCCTGAAAATCTTCCAGCGGATCGTAAGCCAAATTGGGATAGACACTGCTGCTGATCGTATGCGCCGCAGTCGTCATCAGCAACGTGTGTCCATCAGCTTCCGAGCTGGCAACGTAACGCGCACCGACGGTGGTAGCCGCACCGGGCCGGTTTTCCACGACGACCGGATGGGGCCAGCCGCTGAGCCCCTCGGCTATGATGCGCGCGATCACGTCGGTCGCCCCACCGGCCGCATAAGGCACCACGATCGAAACCGTCTGCTCCGGATAATCCAACTCGGACGCGGCCGCCGGTCCAGAAAATGCGAAAATACCCGCCGTCGCTGCGATTACCAATCTGCTTAGTCGAACCATTTGTTCCTCCCTGGCTCATTGATGTAAATCGGTGGAGTTCAGTCGCGAATTATCTTTCGTTGGCTGCGGCGTTCGCCTCTCGCCAGGCAAGAAGGCGCTCAATTCCTTGCTTCATCTGGACTTGCGGGTGCCAGCCGATGACGTCCCGCGCCTTGTCATTCGGGATATGAAACGCGCCGCCGGACGTCAGCCTGACAGTGCCGGGCTCGTCGAACTTCGTCTGCGGAACGAGGTCGCTGCCGCAATAATCGAGCACAAGCTGCATCAATTCACGCACGGTGATCGCCGATGGCCCGGATACGTTCACCGCGACATCGGTAGCTGCGGTGCGCAACGCGGCCAGATTGGCGCGCGCCACATCTGAAACATGCACGAAATGCTTCGTTTCGGATCCGTCACCCGGCATGACCGGCGCTTCGCCACGACGAACTGCGTCATATGTATCCATGATGTAAAGTGCGTTGGCAGCGCGGTAATGCTGCCGTTCGCCATAAACAGTGGAATAGCGCAACACCACGTAATCCAGACCGAACTGCTGGTGCGCGGCGCGACACAGTTGTTCGCCCATAACCTTCGAGGCACCGTACAGGATGCCTGATGCCGACCCGCCCTTCGAATGGAACGGCAGATCCTCGTGCAACGCGCCCTTGATGCCGTCGCCGTATCCATAAACGGCATTGGAGGATGCGAAGACCAGCTTGCGAACCTCGTTGACGCGGCAGGCTTCGAGCAAATTCTGGACACCGCGCAGATTGACGTCGATCGCCTGCCAGGGGGTCTGTGAAAAGCCGAGAGACATATAGGCGGCCAGGTGAATGACCGCATCCACCTGTTCGGTCGCCTTGATGACGCCGGGCAAGTGCATCAGATCGCCCTTGACGACCGTGACGCGCGGATCATCTACAAGATGGGCAACGGCGTCGAGCGAGCCGAACGCCAGATTGTCGAACAGAACGACCTCGCCGACGCCTTCCTCCAAAAGCAAGCTGGCGGTATGCGAACCGACGAGGCTGGCCGCGCCGGTGATGAGGATGCGGGACTTGCTCAGATCGCCCAGTTCGATGCCGCGATTGGTCATTGAATTTCCTATGCTTGGTGCCAAAGGTGATCGGGAATGGGGTGGCGTCACAAGGCCATCGGCGCTGTGTGCATACCCCAGTAGATGCTCTTCACCTGGGTGTAGAGCCGAAGACCGTGAAGGCCCTTTTCGCGTCCGATTCCGCTTGATTTGAACCCACCGAATGGCGTGGCGATGTGGGACTGCTTATAGGTATTAATCCAGACGGACCCGGCTTCCAGTTCGCGGGCAACGCGCCAAGCGCGCTCGTAACGATTGGTCCAAATACCCGCGCCGAGCCCGAACTCCGTGTCGTTGCCCTGTTCGATCACGTCCGCCTCGTCATCGAACGGAAGCGCGATGATCACGGGACCGAATATCTCTTCCTGGCAAACCCTAGCCTTATTGGTCAGACCGTCTATGACGGTCGGATCATAGAACCAACCGTTCTGGAATGCCGCGCCTGCGGTGGGTTGGCCGCCGGTACGGATCGTGCCGCCTTCGGCACGCGCGATATCCACATAGGAGGCGACGCGCTCGCGATGCGCCTTCGATATCAGCGGTCCCATCTGAGTGGAGACGTCGTCGGGAAGGCCGACCCGCAGCGAGCGGGCTACATCCACCAGGGCGTCAAGAAAGCGGGGATAGATCGACTTTTGAACGAACAGCCGGGAGCCTGCAACGCAGCTCTGACCGGCCGAGCCGAATATGCCAGACGCTACGCCCGCAACGGCGCGATCGAAATCGGCATCGTCAAAAACGATGTGCGGCGACTTTCCACCAAGCTCCAGGGCCACGGGAACGATGCGCCGCCCCGCGGCAGCGCCGATGGTGCGGCCGGTTTCCGTACCACCGGTAAAGGAAATCATCCGCACGCCCGGATGCGCCACGAGAGCGGCACCAACATCTTCACCATAACCCGGCAAGGCGATCACCATCCCCTCGGGAATCCCCGCTTCGCGGCAGATGCGCTCCAGTTCGAGTGCCAGTTGCGGCGTTTCCTCGGATGGCTTGACGATGACCGCGTTGCCTGCCGCCAGGGCGGGCGCAACCTTCTGCGCCTCGTTCATGATCGGGGAGTTCCACGGGGTGATGGTTGCCACGACGCCATAAGGTTCGCCGACCGCCATGGAAAAATATTCGCCGCGTGGCGAGGTCATTTCATTCTGCCAGGTCTCGCAAACGGCAGCGTAATAGCGGAAGTGGCCCGACGCACTATCGACCATGTTGAGGCATTCCTTGTACGGCTTGCCACTGTCGGCCATCTGGCGTTGGGCCAATGTCTGGCGCTCCGCCTGAAGGCGCGCGCTTACATCGTAAAGAAACGAGGCACGCTGATCCGGGCGCAACGAACGCCATGAGCCGGACCTGTAAGCCTGCCATGCGCGCGCGACCGCACTGTCAACATCAGCCACGGTGGCGCGACGAACCTTTCCGGCGATACTGGCATCAGCCGGGTTGATGGAGACGAGCATATCGTCCACGGGCGCGGGCATTCTTTCCTCCGTATTTGCGACTTTCCACCTGACTTATCCACGGAGAAAAAATAGGACAAATAAATATTTGATGTTTATAATTAGTCTATGACTATAAATATAAAATATCGCCCGCTCAAAGCCTTCCTACTGGCTGCCGAGACCGGTTCGTTCACCCTCGCCGCAGAGCGTCTCGGCGTTAGCCAGCCATCGCTGACTACGCTGATTAAGGACCTTGAGGATACGCTCGGCCTGCGACTTCTAGAACGCACGACACGCAGTCTTGCGGTGACAGCGGCAGGTCACGAACTGCTTGCTCGCATCGAACGCCCCGTTGCCGATCTGGAAGAAGCCTATCGAGCTATGGCGGATCTTTCGGAAGTACGTCGCGGAGCAATTGTGATGGGGGCGTTGCCGTCGGCGTCACAAACGCTGGTACCTTCAATACTCGGCAAACTTCGGAGAAAGCATTCCAACATCGAAATTCGCGTTGTAGAGGCCCATAATGATGTGCTGATCACAATGCTGCGTACCAACCAGATCGAGTTCGCTATAGGCGCCCTCACGGAAAGCGTGAAAAATTTAGCGTTCAGGCCGCTGTTTCAGGATGTCTTCTGCGCCGTCTATCGCCCCGATGACCCGATCGCCTCCGTCGAGCCGCTACACTGGCGAGACCTTCTCGTTCACGATCTAATCCTTCTCTCCCAAGGGTCGAGTGCACGCGCACAGTTCGAACAGGCCGTGGCGGGCACAAATGTCCGAGAAGGTCTGCGTTATGACGTCACCCACATGACGACTGCCGTAAAATTGGTGCGCGAAGGATTGGGAATAACGGTGGTTCCAAGCCTCGCCCTGCCTGCGATTCAACTCGAAGGGTTGTGTTCACGGCGTTTGAGCGACAAGTCAGCCTATCGTCCTATTGGCCTTCTTCACAGACATGATCGCCACCTCTCGCCTGCCGCCGAACTCTTCGCAACTGTGCTGGAAAGACATATACCCGCGAACGGCCTGTTGGAATGAGCCAACATCTCACAGGCCAATCCCGTGATTGGCGAACCAACACTCCTTGAAGGCCGGCGATGTGCCAGATCGATCGGGCGCAAGGTAGTCGTTTTGCGTTTTAGATCCGACGGCTTATGCTTAGCCCTGAGCTGATGATGTCGAGAGGGAATGGCTATGCAAGCCCGCATGTTCACTACATCCGCGATTGCCACCATTGCAGTTGTCATCAGCAGTGTAATCGCTTTGGCGCAAAATGGGAGTGATCGGCCGAAACCCGACACGATCGAGTTCCAGGACGATTTTGATCACATCGGCGCGGAAGTCCATTCGCTCGACCACGAAGGCAGGACGATCTACTACATCGACGAAGGCGAACCCGGCGACAAGGTCGTTGTCTTCATCGGCGGTGCCGGCACGAGCCTCGAGGCTTTCCAGTTGACCGAGTTTGCGCGCACAACACGCCACCAGCTCGGACTCCGTGTCATTTCAATCGAGCGCAACGGATTCGGAGAAGCCGAGTTCGATCCTAATCTCGGCTATGGCGACTACAATGATGAAATCCTGGCGGTCCTCGACCACCTCAACATCGAAGACTTCTCCGTCATGGCGATCTCAGGTGGCGGTGCCTATGCGGCGCAACTGACCGCGGCGGCGGCGGATCGCATGCAGTCGCTGCATGTGGCGGTGGCCGTATCCTGGACGTTGCCGACACGCGATGAGCGGGACTGTTCGGCAACGATGGAAACGCTCAACACAGACAACGAGAAATGGACCCACAATCCCAAGGACTGGTGGGGTGTGCCCGGCTCGCCGGTTCTCGTCGTGCCTGGCTGGCAGGCAGCCGCATATGGCGATGCTACGCGTTCGTTCTTCGTTACCGGCCAACTCGGCGACCCGTCAGCGCTCAGCCACGAGCAGATGCTGCCATGCTCGGATGATGCTGTCGTCGATCTCGGCAGCACTGATGTCCCGACATATCTCTATTGGGGTGCCGACGACACGTCGGTTCCGGTGGATGTCATGCAGCACTGGAAAGACGCGCTCCCCAACATCGAGAAGGAAGTTATCTATCCTGACGAAGGCCACACGATTCAGTATCGGCATTGGGATCAAATTCTTGTCGATATGGCGGGCTATAGTGACCACACAGTTGTTTGCGTCGATGGCGAAACCCGGCTGGTGCCGAATGAAGAGGCGGTAGACGCGTTTCTCGGCTTGTGTGCGTGGCAACGCGGCACATAGGCCGGTCCCGGCGGGACGTGAACGTTCGCGCGCTCTGTGACACGTTTCTATGTCTACTTTCGGGTTCGCTCGCTCGCAAAAACCCAAACGATGCCGAGTCCGAAGTGGAGCGAATTATGGGCCGTCGAACTAGCTGGCCTGTATCGATCTTACATTGCCTGCCTGAATTCAAAGGCATGGAGCGAGGTTGGCAATTTCGTCGACAGCGAGATCACACATAACGGCCGACCGCTCGGTGTCGAGGGCTACCGCGACATGCTCATCGCAGACTACGAGGCGATCCCCGATCTTCGTTTCAACATCGATCTGCTGGTTACCGACGCGCGGCGGGTGGCAGTGCGTCTGCTGTTCGACTGCACGCCGAAGGGTGAGTTTCTTGGCCTTCCCGTCCACGGCCGGCGTGTGACGTTCGCCGAACATGCATTCTACGCATATAGCAATGACAAGATCGTATCGGTCAGGTCGATCATCGATAAAGGAGCGATCGAGGCACAGATCACCAACGCCTGACACGCAAAAAGCTCGCGCAACCGGGCCACGACGAAGTTTGTGCATGGCAGGTAACGATAAAATCGGCCGGCTCGCGCCGCCTTTAAAGATCGAACCGGGCCGATCGGATGTCCCCGTTCCATTGCGGCCAGTCTTCGATATCGACGTGGAGTCGCCATACCTTCGTCAACGGGCCCGGATTCTTCTTTCGTGACAGGAAACGATTGGAGCCGAATGGTCGACTGTGTTGATCGCAGTCATAGGCCCAGCACCTTGTCGTCGATCCAGCTGCCATGCACGCCAGCGGGAATCCATCCGGGGATTTCGACAATCGCCGTCGGCTCCGCCCTGATATTCGTTGCGTCGAATATGTGCAGGGAGCCGCGCTTCGACTTGAGATCGCCGACATAGGAGAACAGCCATCCGTCATCTTCGGCTGTCCCTTGCGGATCCGGCACAAACCAGGGCTCTTCAGGCATCTGGCCTTCGGGGAATTCGCGAATGTCGACGGCTCCCGTCTTGCCATCGTATTTGACAAGCGCGTTGCGCTTCAGAATTCCATTCGGAAACGCCGATGCATAGGTGTAGCGATTTTGCGCCCAAGCAGGCTTTGGTTGATCGTGGGAAAATCGGCAGAGATGTCACTACGGATTTCCGGCTTTGCTGTGCCTGCTTCCGGATCGATGTGCCAGCGCGCGAACTTGTCGCCCTCGACGATATAGTGCCCATGCCCTGGCATCGACATCAGCAAGCGATCTCCATTGAAGGAGGCCGACAGCGCATCGCAACCCGCTATGACGGATGCACTCACACCTTTTTCTCGGCCATATGCATCGGCCGCCATCATCTTCTGTATCTGATCAATGGGTCCTGAGCCTAGTCGCGTCCTCACCAGCCAGAAACCGATTTCCGCCGCGACTGGGGGCCGAGAATGGCTTGTCTGTATGGGATAGCGCTTTAGGAAAAACCGCTGTTCCACTCGACACCCCCGGTAAGGAATAGAAATCGAACTTCGCTTTAGCGCTCTTCCGACTTCTAACCGGAGTTAACCTTCGCTAAGGCCATTCGGCAAAGCTCGGCGCGACAGGCTGGCGATGATTGCGTCGGGCCTCCAGCACGGCCTTACGGTAGATGCCTGGGCGGGTACCGATCACGCGTTTGAAGAAGTTGGAAAAATGTGCCGGGTCGCTGAAGCCGAGCGAGTCCGCCAGTTGCTGGATCGTCAGCGAAGAGCGTTCCAGACGCATCACCGCTTCGCTTGCCAGTCGCTCCGAGATCAGCGCCTTTGGCGATTTTCCCACGCTTTGCGAACAGACTGCATGAAGCCGGTCGGTGGAAATTCCAAGAGCGTCGGCATAGCGCGCCACCGTCCAGTGATCACGGAAGCGCATTTCGACGAGTTGGCGAAACCGTTGAAGAAGGCTGGTTTGTACCCCTGCGGTTGAGTGTTCGAGGTCACCGCCGGAAATGCGCAGGAGCGAGACCAGAATGATGCGCAGGAGCGCGGAGAGGATCAGCCCCGAACCCGGCTGCGGATCGCGCCGCTCGCTTGCCACGCCGGTCAGGCAGCGCTCGAGCGCGCCCGTTGCGTCGTCAAATTCCGAAAGCGAAAGCGTAAAATCTCGGTCGATCAGATGACGCAAGGCGGCCGATTCCGGATTGTCGCCGACTGCGTCGAGGAGGATGCGATCGCCGACCCGTGCACGAAAGCCTGTCGAGCCCGCCTCCATGCGCAATCGGCTGACGTCCGAGCGACCTATCCAAGCCAGCGCGGGGGCGGCCAGGGACAAACGTTGCCCCGCCGCGTCGACCTCGCCTACGCCGTCAGTCAGCAGGAAAAATTGTCGGCTGCGCTCCGATCGGGCGGCGGCGTAGGTCCAGTAGCGTGCATGAAGCCCGCATTCGATCTGTTCGACGTCCATCCAATCCGCTCCTGCCCAGATTTTTACAATAGAACGCCAGATTTCTTCATATCAAGTGCTTGGGTTTTGGGGTTCCCTTGAACGCTTAATGGTGCGCAAGGGCTGAGGAGAGCCCGCACCGGGGAGGAATAGTGACAAAGGCATTGCGCCAGAACGCGCAAGACGCGGTGCGAAACGGCCCGGTTCTGGAACGGGTCAGTCCGGTATCCGGGCTGGTTGTTACGCGCGTGCGTGCATCAGGCATTGCCGATGCCCGCCAGGCCGCAAACCGGGCCGCCGCCGCTTTTCCGAAATGGTCGCAAACCAGCCCGTCGGACCGTCGCGAAATTCTCTACAAAGCCGCGCAAATCCTGCTCGACCGCCGCGAGGAACTCGTCACGAAGATCTGCGAAGAGACCGGTGGAACGCGTGCATGGGGCGAGTTGAACTGCAAGCTCGGCGCTGCGATCCTGCGCGAGGCGGCGGCACTGACGACGCAGCTTTCCGGCGAGGTCATTCCAGCCGACCGGCCCGGCTCCCTGTCTCTTGCGGTTCGCCAGCCCTGCGGCGTCGTTCTGTCGCTTGCCCCCTGGAACGCGCCGATCGTCCTGTCCGTTCGCTCTTTGGCTACCCCCCTCGCCTGCGGCAACACCGTGGTTTTCAAGGCGTCCGAATTGTGTCCTGGAACGCACCAACTCGTCGGTGACATCTTTCAGGAAGCCGGCCTGCCGGATGGCGCAGTCGCAATCGTTCACAACGAGGAACACCATGCGTCCGAGATCGTCGAGGCGCTGATCGCCCATCCGGCCGTGCGCCGCGTCAATTTCACCGGCTCGACGCGCTCGGGACGGATCGTTGCCGAAATGGCCGCGCGGAATTTGAAAAAGGCGCTTCTCGAACTCGGCGGCAAGGCGCCGCTGATCGTTCTTGCGGACGCCGATCTTAACGAAGCGGTGCGTGCCGCCGCCTTCGGAGCCTTCTTCCATCAGGGTCAGCTTTGTATGTCGACGGAGCGCCTTTTGGTCGATGAGACTGTCGCCGACCTTTTCCTGGAAAAGCTGACAGCCGAGGTGCAGCGGCTCGGCTTCGGCGATCCAAACGATCCCGGAAACGCGATCGGCCCGATGATCAGCGAGCAGTCGGCGATGCGCGTCAAGGCGCTGGTCGACGACGCGGTCTCCAAGGGCGCACGCCTCGTCGCCGGCGGGACGCAGCAATCGGTCTGGATGGATGCCACCATCCTCGACGGCGTGCGGCCCGACATGCGCATCTATTACGAGGAAAGCTTCGGACCGGTCGCGTCCGTGATCCGGTTCAGCGATGTGGAAGAAGCGGTCTCGATCGCCAATGACACCGAATACGGGCTGACGGCCGCGGTTTTCAGCCGCGATGTGACCAAAGCGCTGGCGATCGCCCAGCAACTCGAAACGGGCATCTGCCACATCAATTCGGCAACCATCCACGACGAGCCGCAAATGCCGTTCGGCGGCGTCAAGTCATCGGGATACGGCCGCTTTGGCGGCCGGGCCGGCATCGACGAATTCACCGAACTGCGCTGGATCACGATCCAGAACGGCAGGCCGGACTATCCGATCTGAAAAGCGGCGCGGGAAGCGTCGAACTTACTGGCAACTGGGAGGAAACAGACATGATGAGACGTACATTCATGGCATTGGCGACGAGCGTCGCCGTTCTGGGACTGGGGGGAGCGGCGTTCGCTCAGGAGACGATCAAGATCGGCGCAAGCGCCCCGAAGACCGGGCCGCTTGCGGCCGGCGCGACCGTCAGCCACTGGCCGAATGTGCAGCTTTGGGTTCACGAGGTGAACGAGCGCGGCGGGCTTCAGGTCGGCGATCAGCAGATGAAGATCGAGCTGATCGAATATGACGACCGCACCTCGGCCGAAACGGCGGTTCAGAACATCCAGCGCCTTGCGACGGTCGATAATGTCGATTTCATCGTGACGCCCTATTCGACCGGCCTCAACGTTGCGACCGCACCGATCATCGCGCGCTACGGCTATCCGCACATCACGACGAGCGCCATCACCGACGGCGTCGAGGAATTCGCCGGGCGCTGGCCGAACTCCTTCTGGATGCTCGGCACGTCGCGCGAACTGGCCATCGGCGCTGCCGAAGCGCTGAAGAAGCTGCGCGATGCCGGCGAAATCGGAGACAAGGTCGCACTCGTCCACGTCGCCGACGCGTTCGGGCTGGAGCTTGCCGGCGCCGGCAAGCCTGCACTGGAGGAAGCCGGGTTCGAAATCGTATACGAGGCCTCCTATCCGCTCGGAACTCAGGACGTCGCGCCGATCATCAGTCAGGCCAAGGCAGCCGCGCCGGACGCCTTCGTCGGCTTCTCCTATCCGGGCGACACTTTCGCGCTGACCGAACAGGCCCAGATACAGGACCTCGACGTCGGCGCATTTTATGTCGGCGTCGGAACATCGTTCCCGGCATATGCGGGGCGCTTCGGCGCGACCGCCAACGGCATCCTTGGCGCGGGCGGCACCAACCCCGAAGACCCGAAAATCCAGGAATACCGCGCCAAGCATAAGGAAGTGACCGGCGCTGACGCCGATTACTGGGCGAGCGCGGTGACCTATTCGGGCCTTCAGGTTCTGGAACAGGCTATCGAAGCAGCAGGCACGAAGGATCGCGAGGCGGTCGTCGAGGCGATCAAAACCGGCACTTTCGATACGGTGATGGGCGAGGTGAAGTTCGAGAACAACGTCAACCGCAATCTGTGGACCGTCGGCCAGTGGAAGGACGGCACCTTCCACGGCGTTGCGGCCAACGGCATCGACGGCTCGATCGAGCCGGTCGCCAAGGAAGGCTGGCAGTAAGCCACGCGAAAACGATCACCCCGGCGCTGACGCCGGGGTGCCTTCGACCAAGGGTTTTCAGGAATGCAGATTATCGTCACGGGGATATTGCTGGGCGGCACCTATGCGCTGATCGCGCTTGGGTTGACGCTGCAATATGGCGTCGCGCGTATCATGAATCTCGCCAATGGCGAGACGTTCGTGGCCGCTTGCTTCATCGCCTTCTGGCTGTTTACCGCCATGCAGATCAACCCGCTCGTCGGGCTGGTCATCATCGCGCCAGCCGCCTTCGCCATCAACTGGGCGATCTATTCCGTTCTGCTGAAACCGCTGGTCGACAGGGCGAAGAACCGGGGCATGCTGGAAGTCGATTCCATTCTGGCGACATTCGGCCTGCTGTTCCTCCTGCAAGGATTGATGCTGCTGGCCTTTGGCGGCTCCTATTTCTCCTACACCTTCCTTGCCGAGCGGTTCATGATCCTCGGCAACCCGTTCGGCCTCAATCGCGTCGTCGCCTTCGCCGCCGCCGTGGTGATTGCCGCCGCGCTTTACTGGTTCCTCTATCGCACCCGGCAAGGAACGGCCGTGCGCGCCGTTGCCGTCGACCCGAACTCGGCCAAGCTGGTCGCCATCGACGTCGCCAGGACCGCCGCCTTCGCCTTCGCGCTCGGCGGCGCGCTGACCGCGTGCGGCGGAGCGCTGCTTTCCACCTTCTATACGTTCAACGCATCGATGGGCGTCGTCTTCACCATGAAGGCGCTGATCATCGTGATCATGGGCGGTGTCGGCGACGTGCGCGGCGCGGTTCTGGCGGCGCTGATCCTCGGAATTACAGAAACGGCGGTCGCGAGCCTTATCGATCCCGGCCTGACGATTGCGGCGACATACGCGCTGTTCATCATCGTGCTTCTGTTCCGTCCGCAAGGTATGTTCGGAAGGCAGACGACATGATGCGGCTCGACAATAACGAAATCCGCATCGGTCTTCTCGGCGCGCTCGCAGTCGCAGCGCTCACGACGCTGCCGCTTTTCAGTCAAGGCTACTATCTGTCGCTCGGCGTCAACCTGATGCTTTATGCGGCGCTGTGCACCGCATGGTCCCTGTTCTCCGGGCCGACGCATTACATTTCTCTGGCGACGGCGGCGTTCTTTGGTCTCGGCACCTATACGGTCGGGCTGTGGGTCGATTACGTTTCGTTCCCGCTTCTGGTGCTGGGCGGCGGGCTGGTCGCTGCCGGTCTTGCCGCACTTGTCGGCCTCGCCACGCTGCGCCTGTCAGGCGTTTATTTCGTCATCTTCACGCTGGGTCTTGCCGAACTCGTCCGGCAGGTCGTTTCATGGACGCAGACCAAGGTGTCGACCCGGATGGGTCTTTACGTCTTCACCGATTTCACCGAGGTTCATATCTACTGGATGCTGCTGGCGCTGACCGTCGCGGTGTTCATCACCGGTTGGCTGATCGGCCGCTCGCGGCTCGGTTTCGCAATGAAGATCATCGGCAATGACGAAACGGTTGCGCGCCATGTCGGCATCGATACGGCGCGGGCGAAAATCCTGCTGTTCATGATTTCGGGCGCCTTCATCGGCATCGCCGGCGCGATCTCCGCCCCGCGCTACGCCTATATCGAGCCGCCCTCCGCGTTCAATCCGATGATCTCGTTCCTCGTCGTGATCATGGCACTTCTGGGTGGCACGAAGCGCCTGTGGGGGCCACTGGTCGGGGTCATTCCCTTCACGATCCTCTTCGATCAGGTCTCGGCGCAGTTTCCAAATCACACGCCCATCGTCATGGGACTGGCCTTCCTCGCGATCGTCTATCTCCTGCCCGATGGCGTCACGGGGCGCTTGGAACGGCTTCGGGCGCGCATGAAGCAACCGCGCGCAACGGTGAGCGAGGAGAAACCGGCATGAGCGCCATTCTCTCGGTCGACCGCGCGCAGAAGAAGTTCGGCGGTCTTATCGCCGTGAACGATGTCTCCTTCGATGTGCGCGAGGGTGAGCTTCTCGGTCTGATCGGTCCGAACGGGTCGGGCAAGACCACTATGCTCAACCTGATCTCCGGCGCGCTGAAGCCGACCGCAGGCGAAATCCGGTTGAAAGGCGAACGCCTGTCAGGGCTCGCCGCGCATCATATCGCCCGGCAGGGCGTTGCGCGCACCTTCCAGCTGGTTCGAATCCTTCCGTCCATGACGGCGGAAGAGAATGTGATGGCAGGGGCGGTTTTCGCCCGCAACCGGCTGTGGGGATCGAACGCATATGCGCTTGCCCGTTCGCTTCTCGCGCGAGTTGGGCTGGAAGGCCGCGCCGACATGGCGGTTTCCGCCATGACCTATATCGACCAGAAGCGTATCGAGCTCGCCCGCGCGCTGGCGAGCGATCCGCGTGTCCTTTTGCTTGACGAATGGCTGGCCGGTCTGAACCCGACCGAACTCCAGATCGGCATTTCGCTGATCGACGATCTGCGCCGCGAGGGACGAACCATCATCATGGTGGAGCATGTGATGGATGCGATCCGAACACTGTGCGACCGATGCGTGGTGATGAACACCGGCACCAAGATCGCCGAGGGGGATGTTGCCGACGTTCTCGCCGATCCGCTGGTCGTCAGCGCATATCTGGGGGATGACGACGATGCTTGAGGTTCACGATCTCGGCGTCCGTTATGGCCGCCACATCGCGCTTCACGGCGTCTCTCTCAAGGTCGCAAAGGGCGAAATCTGCGTCATGCTGGGCGCAAACGGGGCTGGCAAGTCAAGCCTTTTGAAGGCGATTGCCGGCATGGTTGCGACAATGCCCGGCACGAAGGCGGTGATGAAAGGCAAGCCGATAACCGCTATGAAGGCGCACAAAATCGTCGAGGAAGGTATCGCGCTGGTGCCGGAGGGGCGCGGTATCTTCGGCGACCTTACCGTTGCCGAAAACCTCAGGCTTGGTGCGTTCGCGGCACGGGCGCGCGGCGACGAGGCGGCGACGCTCAAGCGCATCTACGAGTTGTTTCCACGTCTGGCTGAACGCAAAAGCCAGATGGCGCGCACCATGTCCGGCGGCGAGCAGCAGATGGTGGCGATCGGGCGTGCGTTGATGTCGAAGCCCGACATATTGATGCTGGACGAACCGTCACTTGGTCTTTCGCCGCTTTTGTCGAAGGAATTATTCAAGTCGCTGAAGACGGTGGCTGCCACGGGTGTCGGTATCCTTCTTGTCGAGCAGAATGCGCGGCTCAGCTTGAAGATCGCAGATCGCGGCTATCTGGTGGAGAACGGGCTGATCACGGGCGAAGGCAGCGCCGCCGATTTGCTGAACGACCCCGCCGTGGCGAACGCCTATCTGGGCGGCGGCAAACCCGACGGTGAAAAGCACACCGTCAGCCGCAGCATCGCACTGCCGCCGTTTCTCAGCTTGCCGTCGTCACTGGCAGGTATTGGAAAAATGGCCGGCGTTCTGGCGCGCCGCGCAGGTACGATCAGCCAGGCATTCGTGCGCCATCTGCGGCGCGAGATGCCGATGCCGAGCGCCTTCGTCGGCCGCTATGAACCGAAGGCCGGTCCCGATCCGTGGGAGGTCGCGGCCGCCGAACTCGCGCAGCCGAAACCTGTCGCGCACGATTTGCATCTTCTTTCGGATCAGGCAGGCGAGCTCGCACGCAGGGCGCATGATCGGCTGGCGTCGTACGTCGCGACGCAACGCCTGACGAGGCGACACGCATTTCCGGTTGCCGCCTTTAAAACGACCGAGCCGCAACCGCCGCGAAAGCCCAGCGGCATGCATGGCAAGGTCGGGCACAACAGCGCCGGTTACGATCTGGACGGAGAGGCAACAAAGCCACGCGTCGACTATCTCGACCTCGCCGCACGTGCCGCTTCCATTCAGGCGCGATACGTTGCCGACCGCCGGAAAACCCTCACCGCCTTCACGTTCTCGCCACAACCGGCGGTGACGCTGGAGGCATCCGTTTCCCCTGAGACGAAATCCCCCAAGAAGCGAAAAAAGCACAAGGAGGCTTAAATGGCTCGCGTTTTCGAAGGCATGTATATCGGTGGTGGCTGGTCCCCCACGAAGAAGACCTTCAAGGACCTGAATCCGTCAGATGGCTCCGTCTGGGCCGAGGTGCCGGATTCCGGCAAGGCTGAGACGACCGCCGCCATCGAGGCCGCGCACGCAGCATTTCCCGAATGGTCCAAGCTGCCCTTTTCCAAGCGGGCACACTATTTGCACAAGGCGGCAGAGATCTGGGAGCGCCGAAAGATGGAGATCATCGACGCGATCCAGGCCGAAGGCGGCGGCTGGTTCGGCAAGGGCATGTTCGAGACGGGCTACGTTCCCGAAGTCTTCCACGCAGCCGCCGCCTCCGTCTGGAACGCAACGGGCGAGGTCCTGCCGTCCGAATACGGCAAGGTCTCAATGGCAGTGCGCCGTCCGATGGGCGTCGTCTCCGTCATTTCGCCGTGGAACTTCCCGTGTATCCTGACTGCACGCGGCTTCCTCTTTCCGCTCGTCGCGGGCAACACAATCGTTCTCAAGCCGTCGGAGGAGACACCCTATCTCGGCGGCCTTCTGTTCGCTGAAATCTTCGAGGAAGCGGGACTGCCCAAGGGTGTCTTCAACGTCGTCACCTGCTCGCGCGAGAACGTGGCTGAAGTCGGCGACGAATTGATCGAGCATCCTTATGTGAAGGGTATCTCCTTCACCGGATCGACGGCAGTCGGTCGGCAGATCGCAGCGAAGGCAGGCGCGCATTTGAAGAAATGCTGTGTCGAGCTTGGCGGCAAGGATTCGCTCATCGTGCTCGAAGACGCCGAGATGGAGCGCGCCACGCAGGCGGCCAATTTCGGCTCGTTCATGCACCAGGGCCAGATTTGCATGTCGGTCGAGAAGGTGCTTGTCCACGAGAAGATTTTCGACGCCTTCCTCGCGAAGTTCGTCGAACGTGCAAAAAAGCTCAAGGTCGGCGATCCGACACAGAGCAAGGAGCACATCATCGGGCCGCTCATCAACGATAAGCAGGTCGCCAAGGTGAAGGAGCAGCTTGACGACGCCATCGCCAAGGGCGCGAAAGTGGTGCTCGGCGGCAAGATCGAGGGCCGCTTCGTCGAGCCGACGATCCTGACGGGCGTTACGCCCGACATGAAGCTCTATCAGGACGAGACCTTCGGTCCCGTCGTTCCGGTCATCCCGTTTCGCACCGACGACGAGGCCGTCGAGATCGCCAACGATACGGAATATGGCCTGTCGGCGGGCGTCATGACCCAGAACGAGGCGCGCGGCCTTGCCATCGTCAACAGTCTCGACACCGGCAACTGCCACATCAACTGCTCGTCGGTGAATGACGAACCGCATGTCCCGTTTGGCGGTTTCAAGGCCTCGGGCGTCGGCAAGCATGGCGGGCGCTGGTCGCTGGAAACGTTCACCGAAACCCGTTGGATCACGCTCGACCGCGGCGGCCGCCCCTACCCGCCGATGTTCTGATCGATCATGGAAAGGCCGGGTGCAAGCCCGGCCTTTTCGATCGCACTCACATATCGCCGTAAAGACGCCGCGACAGATCGGTTGCAGCTTCGCGCAACGCCGGGATGAAGCCATCCATCGTCTCGTCGCTCATGCGGTTCGACGCACCGAAGACGGACAAGCCGCAGATCATCTGGCCGGAGCGCGCCAGAACCGGCACCGCGACGCCGTGGATTTCGCTTTCACGCTCGCCGCGATTATAGGCAACACGCTCTCGCCGCACATCATCAAGTTCGGCCTCGAGCCTCGCACGCGTCCTTGCGGTTGCCGGTGTCATGTTCTTGAAGCCCGTCCGTTCGAAATAGCGGTCGAGGTCCGCCACACCCAGTTGTGAAAGCCACAATTTACCATGTGCCGTCGCATAGGCTTCGAGGCGCGAGCCCTTGCGCACATCTACGAAAAGCGGACGGTCGGCGACAGCCTTGGCGATACACACCGCCGCCTCGCCATCGAATATGGTCGCCATCGTCCCTTCGCCGAGGTTTCGTGTCAGCTTTTCCAGAACCGGCTGGACGGCACCGGCCAGACTGCCGGGATCAGCCGCGCGCTTGCCCAGATCGGCAATCGCGTAACCCAAGCGATAATTGCCGCGTGAAACCGCGACGAGCGCGCCGGTTCGCTCCAGCGTACGCAGGAAACGATGGGCGCTCACGGCATTCATGCCGAACCGCGCTGCGAGCGTCGACGCAGAGATTTCCTCGATCCCGTCGTTGAACAACGAGAGGATTTCGAATGCCCTGACCACGGAGTTGTTGATTTGACCGACCAATTCCTGCCGTCGCGGGTTGGGCGACGCCTTCAAGCTGAAAACTGACAATCGCAGATTGACAAGACACACGGCTACTGTCAATTTTTAGATATATCAATTACACATATAGTAATAATATGAATGCAGATGTCGTGCCCAGCTTCGAAAAAATTCCGCCTTCAACTCGGCAGGAGAAGGCGAATGTCGTGAAGATGACGGCCGGCGGCGCGTTGCTCGCGCGCCTGAAAGCGGTCGGCGTCGACTACATCTTCGCCAATTCCGGCACTGATTTCCCGCCCATCATCGAGGGCTTGTCAGAAGCCTCGGCAAAGAACATCGATCTGCCGCAGGCGCTGGTGATGCCTCACGAATCCGCGGCGATGGGCATGGCTCATGGCTACTATCTGGCGACACGCCGCGCACAAGCGGTGATGGCGCATACGAATGTCGGCCTTGCCAATTGTGCGATGGGCGCGATCAATGCCGCCGCCGAACAAATTCCCGTCTTGCTCTTTTCCGGCCGTACGCCCACCACCGAAGAGAAGCGACTTGGAACGCGCACTGTTCCGATCGGCTGGGGCCAGGAGATGCGAGACCAGACAGCTCTGGTGCGCGAGGCTTCCAAGTGGGATTACGAGTTACGCTTTCCCGAGCAGGTGCCGCAACTCGTCGACCGCGCCTATGCCATCGCCAATTCGACGCCGCCCGGCCCCGTCTATGTCAGCCTGCCGCGCGAGACGTTGTGCGAATCGATCGAGTTCAAGGATTTATCCGCGCCCGCAACGATGACTGCCGCGCGCGCGGCAGCGCATCCCGACAGTCTCGCGGCAGCCATCGAGCTGCTCGCGGCAGCCGAACGCCCAATGATCATCGCGCAGCGTGGCTGTGGTGACGCGAACGGTTTCGAGGCGCTGGCGAAACTGGCACAGGACTGGGCGATACCAGTCGTGCAATACTGGGCGATCCAGCTCGCGATTGCAGCCGATCATCCAATGTCGGCCGGAACCGATCCCGCGCCCTATATCAATGATGCGGACGTGATCCTCGTCATCGACAGCCTCGCGCCCTGGTCGCCGGACATTCACAAACTACGCGACGATGCAAAAGTCATACAGATCGGCCGTGACCCCCTATACGCCCGTTTTCCGATCCGCAATTTCGCCGCTCACGTTTCGATCCAGGGCGCTATCGAGGACATTCTCGGCGCGCTCCAGAAGGGGTTGGAGCAACATCGGGCGGACGCCTCACGTCGTATCGAGACGCGGCGCGCGCCGATCGCGCAGCAGGCGAGCGACCGCCGCCGCCGAGTGACCGTGCAGGCGCGCGGTGGCTCCGGAGAGCCGATGACGAAGGATTTCGTCAGCCTCACCTTGTCCGAAGCCCTGTGGGACCGGGACGCTGCTGTGCTTTCAGAGCTTGGATGTCCGCTGGAGCCGCTACAACTCAAGCGGCCGAACTCGTGGTATCAGGAGCCACATTCAGGCGGCCTCGGCTGGGCCTTTCCCGCTGCGCTCGGCATGTCGCTCGCCAATCGCGACCGGCTGACGATCGCTACCATGGGCGACGGTTCCTACCTCTTTTCCAACGCACCGGCCTGCCACCAGATCGCCGAAGCGCTCGACCTTCCGGTTCTGGTGCTCGTCCTGAACAACAGCGAATGGGGCGCCGTGCGCAATTCGGTCCTCGGCATCTATCCCGACGGCTACGCAGCCAAGAGCAATTCGATGCCGCTGACATCGCTCAACCCCACGCCGGACTTTACCAAGATCGCCGCTGCCAGCCGCGCCTGGACCGCAAGCGTGCGTGACGGGCGCGCATTGCCGCAAGTTTTGGCCGAGGCCATCCACCATATCGAGACGAAGCGAAGCCAGGCGCTCGTCGAGATCGCGATACGTGCCTGACCGAACGATCCAGACAGGATAACGGCGAAGCGGAGGACGATTGTTTCGCCACAATGAAAGGGAGAGAGATGAAGATCATTGCCAATGCCACCGCGCTGGTTCTTCTGGCCACCGCATCCGCCGCCGCACAGAATGTGGATCTGCGTTTTTCGACATGGCTGCCGCCAAAGCACGGGGTTCATGAGGGCCTTGAAAAATGGGCCGAGTCGATCCGCGAGCAGAGCGGCGGGACGATCGACGTGACGCTCTATCCGGCCGAACAGCTCGGTCGCGCCAACGATCACTACGATATGGCGCGCGACGGCATCGCCGATCTGTCTTTTCTGAACGTCGGCTATCAGGCAGGCCGCTTCCCGATCGCAGAGGCGATCCATCTGCCCTTCACCGTCTCAAGCGGCATCGGCGGCTCGACGGCGTTCGACAGTTGGTATCGTCCCTATGCCGAGACCGAAATGGCAGACGTGAAATTCTGCCTCGGATTCGTGCACGAGCCGGGATCTCTGCACGCCAAAACCGAAATCCGCACCCCAGATCAGATGCGCGGCCTCAACATCCGCTCCGCGCATGCGACGATGGCGAACTATGTCACCGCGCTCGGCGGTTCGAACGTGCGTGTTTCCGCTCCCGAAAGCCGCTCGGCGCTGGAATCAGGCGTCGCCGACGCCGTCACTTTCCCTTGGGAGTCCGCGATCATTTTCGGCCTCGACAACGTCGTGAGCTATTCGATGGAGGCACCACTCTACGTGTCTGGCTTCGTCTGGGTCATGAACCAGGGCACCTACGACGCCATGACGGACGACCAGAAAACTGTCATGGACGCGCATTGCTCGACCGAATGGGCAAGCGAGATCGCCTCGACATGGAGCGTGCACGAGAAGGCCGGGCATGAGGCGCTCGCATCGAAGGATGGTCATACCGTCTATGAGTTGACGCCCGACGAGACTGCGGCCTGGCGGAACGCCGCCGGTCCGCTGCGCGACACCTGGCTGGCTGCTGCCGGGCCGAACGGTGCGGAAGCTCTCGAAGCACTGGATGCGGCTCTCGTGTCAGAAGGCGCGAAGGTCGAGTAGCCTCAGGACGCCCTCCGCAGGGCCGGTCGCGACGTTCATGACCGGCTCCATCCCCCGCCTCGAGGACATCGCGTAATGAGACGCCTGCTTTCCGCAATCGAAATGCTTGCCGGCTTCGCGCTGGCGCTTGTCGCGGGATTGATTTTCCTGACCGCGATGCTGCGCTATGGTTTTTCAACCAGTCTGCCCGACGGCTTCGACCTGGCGCGTTACCTGCAAGGTATCGCTCTTATGTGGGGCATGTCCGTCGCGACCTATCGCCTCGGGCATATCAAGGTCGATCTGGTCTGGGAACTGTCCGGTCCGCGCATGCAGCGCGCGATCGATATCTTCGCAGCCTTTGTGACTGCCGCCTTTTTCTGCGTCTTCGCATGGGCGCTCATCGACAGTCTTGGCGGACGAATTCGATCGAACGAGTTGACCGCAGACATGCGCATCGTGGTCTGGCCGTTCTATCTCACCGCCATCCTCGGCGTCGTAGCGACCGCTCTGGTCTCGCTCGTCGTCCTTTTCAGATCCTTCCAGCCGACGGACAGCCACGCTCATGGATAGGGAAATCGTCGCCATCGGCGGCTTCGTCGTTCTTTTCGTTCTTATGTTCCTGCGCGTTCCAGTAGGCATTGCGATGGCTATCGTCGGCTTTGGCGGTTTCGGCCTTTTGACGAGTTGGACGGCCGCCTTCCGCCAGCTTGCGCAGTCGCCGCTGTCGACCGTCATGGACTTCAACCTGTCCGTCATTCCGATGTTCATCCTGATGGGCGCGTTCGCCTCGGGGTCGGGCATGTCGCGTGATCTTTTCACGGCGAGCCGGGCGTGGCTGGGGCACTGGCGAGGCGGACTGGGCATCGCGACCATCGCGACGTGCGGCGGCTTTGCTGCGATCAACGGCTCTTCGGTGGCGACGGCGGCGACCATGACGCAGGTTGCGCTGCCCGAACTGCGCAAGGCAGGCTATGGCGACAAGCTTTCGACGGGCATGATTGCGGCGGGCGGCACGCTCGGCATCATGATTCCGCCTTCCGTCATTCTCGTTCTCTACGCAATCATCACCAATCAGGATGTGACGCGGCTGTTTATTGCCGGCATCGTTCCCGGTCTGCTCGGGATCGTCATGTATGCGATAACCGTGCGCATCCTGATCTCAAGACGCCCGGATGACTTTCCTGCCGCAGAGGCTGTGTCCTGGAAGACGCGGTTTTCGACATTGATGGCCGTCTGGCCGGCGATCCTTCTGTTCGTGTTCGTCCTTGGCGGACTTTACGGCGGTCTTTTTACAATCACGGAGGCGGCCGGCATGGGCGCTGTCGGTGCACTGCTGATCGGCATCGCGCAAGGCCGGCTCGGCCCCCGCCAGATCATGGAATGTCTTATCGCCTCGCTGCGCACGACAGCAGCGATCTTCCTGATCGTCATCGGCGCATATCTCTTCGGATACTTCCTGACGATCACTCAGACGACGCAGAACATGATCGCATTTCTCGTCGACTTGCCCTTCGGTCCTTACGGAATCCTTTTGATCGTCGTCCTCGCCTATATCGCGCTTGGCGCGGTGATGGATGAACTGGCCATCATACTCGTCACCGTCCCAGTTGTGTTCCCCGCCATCGTGCAACTTGGCTTCGACCCGGTCTGGTTCGGCATCGTGATCGTCATGACCTGCACGCTTGGCATGATCACACCGCCGGTCGGCATGAACGTCTTTGTCATCAACTCCATCGCGCGGGACGTCTCGCTCGGCACCGTCTATCGCGGAGTCCTGCCGTTCGTCCTGTCTGACGTCGTCAGGCTATTCCTGATCTGCGCGTTCCCCGCGATTGCTCTCGTTTTGCCAAATACAATGTGATTGCTCGTGCACGCCAACGGGAAAATTTACCGCATGCCCCGGTCTGTCGACGAGAATGGGAAGCGTAACAAGAGTGTCAGCGTTTCAGCCGGTTAGTTTGGTTTGGATGACCGAGATTAACACGCGAAGCTCACTAAGTTTACGCTCACTGGAATAGGCATCGAATACCGGCCGCAACCGAACCTCGCCACGAAGGCGCGCTTCGAGGAGGCGAGCGTTGCCATCATTGATAGTGGTGCGGCCATCGCAGTCACAGCAGCGGCTGGTTCTGGTTGCGCTGATGTTTCGGGGTAAAGATTGCTCGACGGGGGTCCACCTCGTAGTGTTCGACATGGTCCGCCGCATCCTCGGCGAGGCGCGCGATCGATCCAAGAATGTAGTCGACCTTCTGATCGGTGAGCAGCACGCTCAAATTGAAACGTGTGAAGCCAGGCTTCTCTAGTTCAAGTCCAGAGCGGATCGCATCGCGCAGATCAGAGGACTGCGCTTCGCAAATATCCAGCAGGCGGTGGACGTAAGGGCCTGCACACGCGCACCCGCCCCTTGCCTGAATGCCGAAGCGATCGCTCAACATGCGCGTAACAAGCTGCTGGTGCACATATCCGCCCCGTCCATCACGCATGCGGAATGCGAATATCGGAAGGCGCCTAGCTGTTATCGAACCCAATAGCTCGACATTTCGCATCGACAGCAACCGCTGCATGGCGTGGCTCGCCAGCCATTCGTTTCGCGTTCTGATGAAGTCCGCCCCCATTGCCTCCTTCACCAGAAACGCAAGGGCGGCCCTGATGTCGCCGACGACATTTGGGGTACCGGCTTCCTCTCGAGCTTCTACATTCGCGCTGTAATCGTGCCCCCATGGAGACACGAAGGAAACGGTGCCCCCGCCGGGCCAGGTCGGTTCGGTTGTTGCAACGGCATCGCGCCGCACGACCAGAATGCCGGACGCTGCGGGGCCGCCTACGAATTTGTGCGGTGAGACGACTATAGCGTCGATCTCAGGCAGCATCTCGATGGGTACATAGGGGCCTGCGCCGGCATAGTCCCACACCATCCGCGCGCCGGCATCTTTGACCAACCGGGAGATCGAAGGAACGTCAGCCAGAATGCCGGTGATGTTGGACGCCGCTGACAGCGAGCAAATCGTCAATTTGCCGTCCTGATATTCACCGAGAGCCGCCTGAAGCCTTTCAATATCAGGGCCACCGTATTGCGCCTCCGCGATCTCGACGATCTCCGCTCCGCTTTCGCGCCAGGGCAGTATATTCGAATGATGCTCGTAGGGACCGACGATGACGCGTGCCCCTTCGCCTGACGTGATCGCCTGGCGGACACCAAGAAGATTGACGAGCCGGTTGATGCCGTTCGTCGCGCCGCTTCCGGCAAAAATGATCGCATGTTCCTGTCCGGCCTCGATGCAGCGGGCGATGGCGGCCCGCGCTTCGCGTCGCAGACGCGTGACATAGCCACCGCAATAGGACGCTTCAGTATGGCTGTTGGCGTAATAGGGAAGGACGTCGCGCAGGATGAACTCCTCGATCTGCATCAGCGCTCGCCCGGAAGCGACATAGTCCGCATAGACGATTTGCTGCGGACCAAACGGCCCGGTCATCATCGCGTCGTCGCCGATAAGGCCGCCTCGCAACGCCTCGATGAGTTCGCCTGAGGTCAGTCTGTCACGAAATGCCGCAAGTGCTGACGACGCTTCAACGGAATTGTAGGACAGCAAGATAATCTCCCGAAACCGATCAGCTTCACAATATCTGCTTTTCCATCGATGATTTACGCTTGTTTTCACCCAAAAAACGGCCATTATCGTTCATATGAACGATATTTCTTCAAAACTCGACATGATTGATAGGAAGATGGTTCGCATTCTCCAGAGGGAAGCGAGCCTGTCCCAGCGCGAGTTGGCGGATCGTGTGGGTTTGTCACAAAATGCCTGCTGGCGTCGCCTACAGCGCCTGCGCGCAGATGGCGTTCTTGGCGATGTGCAAACGCGCGTCGACCTTGAAGCTTTTGGCCTCGATCTCACCGTCTTCGTGATGATCCGCACGAGGAACCATTCGGTGGATTGGGCCACGCGTTTTCGTGACCACGTCACCCGCCTCCCCGAGGTAACCAGCTTTTACCGGATCGGCGGCGATTGGGACTACCTCATCAAGGTCGTCACGCATGGCATGAAGGGATATGACGCCTTCTACAAGCGATTGACGGCCGATTTCGACCTCGCCACCGTCACCGGCTTCTTTTCAATGGAAGAAATCATCGACGAGCGTCCCATCGACGTCCTGCAGGTCTAAGCTCGGTTAGTCGGCAGCTCGAAGACGATTTCGCATTCGTTGTCGATTTGCGCGTCCCAATCCGCTTTGCTCAACGACTTGAGCGGCAGAATGCGCGTTGCACGCTTCGTGAATGGAAAGCGCCGGGCGTCGGTGGAGGCCCAGCCGCCAGAATCCACAACAAAAACACCTTGTTCCGCCAGCGGTGTAAAGGCCGAGCGGAAGTGATTGCTCGACTTTACATGCACGATCGCCTTGCTCTCCAGATCGACGCCCTGGCTGCGAAAGGCCTGTGTGTCGTAGGCCTGAATGCGCTCGGTAACGATGGCGATGTGACCGTGTTCGCCAATGCGGACGATCGCGCCCGGCCCGCCTTCGAGCAGTTCACCGTGCAGGTTCGGTCCCTCATTGCGGTATTCGACGATACCGACGCGCTCGACAGTCACTTCCGGCGCAAACGGCTGACCGTCGTTCATAGTGCCCATCGGCACGACGCCGCGATTGCCAACACCGATCGCTTCGGCCGCCTTCACTGCATTGCCGTCGACCATGAAGCCGGCAGCGAAAGGCAAATCCTGCTCGGCGAGTGCAGCGAAGATATCAGCCACATCGGCCACACCGCCGGAACCGGGATTGTCGCCGGCATCGCCGACGACCACCCTGCCTCGTTTCGCGGCGGCGAAGATTGACGGCGCTGCTTCCGTAAAGGACGGCGCGCGCGTCAGCATCGCTTCGTGGCGCTGCCAGATTTCCTCCGCCATGTCGCGAAAAGCCTGCACCATCGCGGTTTCATCCGTACCGGTGACAAGAACCGAGCTGCCTACCTCGTCGGAATCGACATAGGGAAAGCCGCCCATCACGACGACATCGGCGAGACCCGCGCGCTGCTCGATCTCGTTCGACAGTGCGACAAGCTCCGAAAACGGAGCGGTGTCGCTGGTCTGCGCGCTCATGGGGGCGGCCATCGGCAGGCGGAAGCGTCGGGTCTTCCACGGCTCGCGCGCCAGCGTGAGCTCGATCAGTTTCTTGCCGCGCGCATGCGTGTCGGCATGCGGATAGAGCTTGCCGCCGATCACGACATCGACGACGAAGGGCAGTTCGGGTTCGACATTGGCGTGAAAATCGAGCGGAACGGCGATCGGAACAGTTGGCCCAACCACGGCACGCACTTTTTTCGCAAGGTCCGTCTCCGGCGTGGCAACGCCCTCCACCACCAGTGCGCCGTGCAAGAGCAGAGCCACGACATCGACCGGACCGGCGGCGACAATCTCCTCGAGCGAAGCGATGATCTCGCGGACGAGCCTGTGGTAGCTGTCGGCATCCAGCGTGCCGCCCGGCAGACATCCTGTGCAAACGCCGTAGGAAATGTCGTAGCCCTCCTCGTCGAGCACTTCGGTCACACCACCCAGCCAATTACTGGTCGAGCCGAATTCCCGCCTGACATCCTCGCCCGTAAAATATTGGGCCGAGAGGAAGCCATCGTAGTTCGCCTTGGAGGGCGTGAAGGCGTTGGCTTCGTGGAAAAGCTGGATTACTGCGGCGCGGGGCATGACACTCTCGCTGTTGCGTTTATCGGTTCAGATTTCGTTGCTGTCCTGCCAACGCATCCATGGCAGGATCATGCGTGCGGTGCGGCTGACGAAGGGGTGAAACGGCACGGGTTTGAGCGAGGTCGGACGCAAGGCAAGCTTTTCGTCGGGCACGTCGCACACGGCATCCGCGAGCACCTCGGACATCGCGCAGGCCAGCGCCAGCCCGCGTCCGTTGCAGCCAATCCACGTGGCAAGCCCGTCGGACGTGCGATGGAGATGCGGCACCCGATCGACCGTCATGGCGATGCGGCCACCCCAGAAATACTCCATCGGGACCGCCCCCAGCTCCGGCCGGAACAGCCCAAGTTTGCGGCTGATGAGGCGCGGCAGACGCGTCGATGCAGCAACCTGCACGGCCAGCGCACTGCCGGAAACGATGCGGCCGTCACGGTCCTTGCGCATGTAGCGCAGATCCTGCCGCGTATCGGAAAACGCCTCGTCACCGGGCAGGACAGAATTTTCGAGCGCACCCAAAGGGGCAGTTGCAGCCTGATAGGACGTTACCGGCACGATCGTCCGGCGCAGGCCGGGCCACAGATCGCCGGTATGGGCGGCCGTCGCCAGCGCGACCCGCGCAGCACGAACATTGCCTTGAGGTGTCCCGACCAGCCAGCGATCGCCTTCACGGGCAAGCGAGGTCGCCGGCGTATTTTCATGAATGGAGACGCCTTCCTGCACTGCCGCGCGGGCGAGCCCGACGGTGAAGGCGTAGGGGTTGATATGACCGCCGCCACGATGCTCCCAGCCACCGAAATAGGTGTCGGTGCCGATGCGCGCGGCCATCGTCTCGCGGTCAAGCGCGCTGGCGGGCGCTCCCACGGAAGCCCATTGTGCGGCCATAGCGGCAGCGCGTTTCGCACGGCCCGGCGTGTGCGCCGGCTGAAGCCAGCCATTTCGGCGCGCATCGCAATCTATTCCGTAAGCCTCGACGAGGCCGTAAAGGCGGTCGGCAGCGGTGGAAAGCAACTGCAAGAAAGGCTCGCCGAGCGTCTTGGCGATCGCATCCGGGCCATGGCGCGTCAGCGCCGCGATCACCTGACCGTTGGCGCGACCGGACGCACCCGCGCCCACCGTGGCGGCTTCGAGCAAGATCACCGACTTGCCGCGCTTGCGCAGTTCAAGTGCAGTGGCGAGCCCCGATATGCCACCGCCCACAACGACGACGTCGCATTCGGCATCGCCGTGTAAGGCTGGTGCCGCAAAAGTCTCCCGGGAAAGCGCAGTCCAAAGCGGCGAAGGCTTGTCGGTCGGCCAACTGATCATGAAATATGTCTCGTTTGGATGCGGATGCCGGTCGTTGCCGCGATGGCGTCGGCATGGACTTGCGATATCGGCTCACGCGCTTCGATGGTTATGCTGCCCGCCGCCGCTTCGCCGATCGGTAACGTGCCGCCTTCCTCTTCGAGCGGTTGCAGCCCCGAGACGCCGGGTACGGATGCGGCAAGGATACGCGTTGCGCCGTTGGCATGGCGCATTGTCTGCGGGGTCCACAGCAGCTCAGGCGTATGGTGCCGGCAATAGATGCATTGCAGCCCCGGCGTCAGGTCACGCGGCAGACGGATAACCGAGAACCGCAATTCACCCTCCGCTGTCTCGCGCGAAAAATGACGCGGCGACTCGGTGACAATCCCTTTGTCGGAAAGCCTCTTCGACGTGACATCGATGTCATCGCTAGCTAGGGCAATGCCTTTGAGGCCCGGCCCTGCGGCAAGCAGAGCGCGCCACCCCTCATTGGCCGGTGTGTCGGCAACCATGCCCATCAGTTCGATGTAATTGTCCTGAAGCATGATGCAGGAATTGGCCGTTCCCATTGCTGCGCTGTGGCGAGTGATCGCCGTCGCCGTAAACCCTGCCTCGACGAATGATTGCCGTGCGACTTCGAGATCATTCACAAGAACGACGAAATGGTCGATCGGCAAAAGAAGGCTCATGCTCCACCTCCCTCGTCGATCGCACTGGCAAAAAGCTTTCGAGCCGATGCGATCTGTGCGCGATCGGCAGCAAGGCGCGGAAACCCTTCAGGCAGAAGGAGTAATACATCTTCGAGAATCTTGCGACGCAGGCGCTGGCGGTTCGTCAGCGGCAGGCGCAGCAGCATTGCGTTGAAGCAATTCATCGAACCTGCGTCGAAAACCTCGTCCCACGCTTCTCGCTCCGGACCGAAGCTCAGGGATTTCGGCGGGCGTCTTTCGTCCTCTCGGGCTGCTCCGGGCGCGGCATGATCGATCCGGCCCGCCACCAGCACGACCCCGTAATCGCGCAGCGCTGCACCTTCGGTGACGAAACCGTTTTCGACATCCTGAAGTACCGCTTCCGGGTCGCGGTCGAACGGGTCGCCAAAACCGCCGGCACCTGCGGTTCGGAAGGTGACGATGTCGCCCGCATTGACCTCCAGCACGTCGATCTTGCCAAGTTGGCGTTCGCTCCCTTCGTTGTCCTTGACGAGAAGAGAGGCCGGCTCTCCCGGCTGGCCGCCGTTTCGTCCCCACGGGCGAAACAGCAGGCGTTCCATGCCGCGAGCAAGCACGTTGGTACCGTCGGTCAGAACCCGGAACGTCAGCTCCATGCCGCAGCCGCCGCGCCAGCGCCCCGCTCCGCCCGAATCCGGACGCAGCGCATAGCGCAGAATTTCAATGCCGAGTTCGGCCTCGACCGTCTCAACAGGGTTGTTGGCGAGATTGGAAATACCGGAATCCCGTCCATCCACGCCATCGCATCCGTCGCGTGCTCCCGTGCCGCCGATCATCGGCTCGACCACCTGCACGCTGCGCTCGCCCTGCGCATTTGGTTCGGCCATCACGACGGGAATGACGGTGCCCGAAGATGCGGCAGGCATGACGGAAGGCAATGCAAGGCCGAGCGCGCCGTTGAGCACATCGTTGACGCGGATCGCGACGGCGTGGCGCACGCCTATGGCGGCGGGTTCCTGCGGATTGACGACGGTGCCCTCGGGCGCAGTGATCGAAACAGGACCCAGCAGACCGGCATTGAGCGGCACGGTCGGATCAAGCGTATGAACAAGCGCCAATATGCGCAGCGTAAGCCACGCATGGGGGCGGCCGCGTGAGGGAACGTTCATCGCGGCCGCGACCTGAGGATCGGTGCCCGTGAAGTCCAGATGGATCGTGCCGTCACCGACCGTCAGGTTCAGCGCGATGCGTACCGGAAGGCGACTGACGGCATCGTCGTCGAGATAGTCCGAAAAGGTATATGTGCCCTTCGGCACTGTTCCGATCACGCTGCGGGCCTTCGCGTCCGCATAGTCGATCAGACCGCTCGACGCCGCGATCAGCGTATCGGCACCATATTGCGAGACGACCTGAGCCACACGCCGCTCACCGGCTGAAAGAGCTGCAAGCATCGCGCGTATATCGCCCATATTCGCATCGGGCGTGCGGCTGTTGGCATCCAGAAACAGCTTGACGTCAGCGTTCAATTCGCCGCGTTTCATCAATTTGACTGGCGGGATGCGTAGGCCTTCTTGAAAGATTTCGGTATTCGTCGGCGAGATCGAGGAGGGAACGCGGCCTCCGACATCGGAGCAGTGCACGAAACACCATCCGTAAGCGACGATACGCCCCTCGTGGAAGTAGGGCTTGATCATGTGCAGATCAGGCAGATGCGTCGCAAGTCCCTCCGACCTATAAGGGTCGTTGGTGAGGATAACGTCGCCCTCTTCCAACGGACCGACGGCAGCGATGGACGGCGCACATTCGAGACCGACGAAGCCGGAAACGCCGATGGAGCGCGGATAGGCAAAAAAGCGTCCGTCCTGTCCTGCAAGCGCGCAGGCGAAGTCGGCGGTCTCCTTGACGTAAAGCGTCCGGCCGGTCCGTTGAAGGGTGACGCACATTTCCTCGGCAATGGCAGCGACGCGATTGTTGAGAACCTCGAGTGTGATCGGGTCGAGCTTCATCTTGCCGCCCTCTCCAGATGAAGATTGCCGTCGCCATCCACGCGAGCGCTCCAGCCCGGAAGAATGACGACGGTCGTATCCTCCTGCTCCACGATTGCGGGACCGGCGAAGCGTTGGCCCGGGGCGAGCGCCACACGCTTGTAGATCGCAGCTTCCAGCCAGGCGTCGCGAACGAAGATCTCCCGCTGCCCACTCGGCTGTGCCGGTTCACCAACGCTCTTCAGCGCTGCCGTCGGCAAATCCGGCGTCACACCGATTGCGGCAAGGCGAACGGTAGAAATTTCAATGGAGGCCGTGGCATCCCGGAAACCATAGATGCGCTCGTGCTCGCGGTTGAACGCTTCGGCGACAGCGTCCAGATCGCACGCCTCATCGTCCAGCACGACCCTCAATTCATAAGCCTGACCCTGGTAACGCATGTCGATGGACCGCGCAAAAAGCGTCGCAATTCGCGAGCTACCCTCGGATTCAAGCCAGCGTTCGCCTTCCTGCGCCAGCGCGTCGAACGTATCGAAAAGAAGCTTTGTGTTCCCGGCGTCGAGCGGCTTACGCAGGCTGCGCGCGAAATCACGACGCAAATCCGCGCCCGCCGCGCCCATCGCGCAGAAAGTTCCCGCGGCCAGCGGCACGATGATGTGCGGAATACCGACCTCCTCGGCAAGCAGACTGGCGTGGGTTGGCCCCGCACCGCCAAACGGCACCAGCGAAAAGCCGCGTGGATCGAGCCCCCGCTCGGCCAGCGTCTTGAACAGCGCACTCGCCATGCCCGCAGTAGTGACCGACAAAGCCCCCTGTGCTGCGGCGGCCGCCAGATCGCTTTCGTTGCCACCGAGTTTCAGTGCGGCACCGATGGCGCATAGCGCGTCCCGGGCAGCGGCCGCATCAAGCACCATACGGCCCCCCAGAAACCCGGCCGGATCGATATATCCGAGCGTCAGATAGCAGTCGGTAACTGCCGGCTGCGTGCCGCCGCGCGCATACGAAACCGGCCCCGGCCGCGCACCGGCCGACTGTGGCCCCACCTTGAGAACACCATGTGCATCGACCCAGACGATCGAGCCGCCGCCGGCGCCAATGGCACCGACATCCACGACAGGCAAAACCAGAGGCAAGCCCCCAATGTCGGTGCGCGTGCTCAGTTCCGGCATCCCGCCCGACGCGATCGCAATGTCCGACGACGTACCGCCCATATCGAAGGTGATGATACCGGGCGTTTCAGTCTGCTGCGCCAGCCGGGCCGCTGCCATGACACCGGAGGCAGGCCCTGAAAGAATTGTCTCTACCGGCCGGTCGATAGCGGATTCCACACTGAGCGATCCGCCGTTCGATGCGGTAACGACGATGGGAGCGGTAAATCCGCGTTCTGCAAGGCCCGATTTCAGACGCTCGAAATAAGACTGCACGAGTGGCTGGATATACGCGTTGAGACAGGCGACCAGCGTGCGCTCATATTCGCGAATTTCCGGCCAGATCGATGCCGCAGAGGTGATCCGCAATCCCCCTGCAGCTGCACAGATTTTTCTGGCGATCTCGGCCTCGTTTGCGGGTGACGCGTAACCGTTTATGAGAACAAGCGCCGCCGCATCGAGATCAAGCGACGCAAGCTCCTTTCCGCAAGCGGCAATTTGCGCGTCGCTCGGCGTCGCCGACAATTCACCGCGCGCGGAAAAGCGAGCATTGAGTTCCACGATGCGCCTGCGCGGGACAAGCGGCACTTCCTTCGATGCGTGGAAATCGAATGAGGACGGCATACGGCAACGGGCGATTTCGAGGATATCCCGATAGCCGCTGGTGACGATCAATCCGATCCTTGCGCCTTTTCGCTGGATAATCGCGTTCAATCCGATCGTCGTGCCGTGCATGAGAGCCGATACGTCGGATGCTGCCAGTCCCCGCTGTTCCAGCAAGGTCGAGAGGCCGTCGATCAACGCACGGGAGGGATCATCCGGCGTCGAGGGTTCCTTGTAGAAAGCCATCTCCCCCGATGGATCGGAAAGCACGAAATCGGTGAAGGTGCCGCCGACATCTATGCCGATACGCACACCTGACGAGGAAGTATTCATGCCGCAGCATCCATTCAGAATTCCACACTTTGAACAGGCTTGCCGGATCGGCGAAAACCCATCGCGGCAGTGAACTACCCGACCACCGTGCCGGCCTTGATCACGTGGCGGTGGTGCGCACCGAAATCTTCCAGAACACCCTGATCGAGAGGGTTGGCGGAAAGAACGTTGAGATCCGCCTTCCAGCTGACCTTCACATGACCGATCTCATCTTCGAGGCGGATCAGCGTAGCCGCTACCGACGTTGCCGAGCGCAACATTTCGAGCGGCGACACAACGTCTGCACGCAGTTTGAACTCGTCGAGCTGGCGATCCTGCATCGGTCCGACGAGGTCGGTGCCGTAGGCCATGGGTATGCCCGCGCGCTGAGCGATCTCTACAGCCTTGATGCCGGAATCGAGAACGTCGTTCACCTTGTTGATGCGGTCGGTCGGAAAGCCGCTCTTCGCGCCGACATCCGCGATCGCACGCAGAACTGAAAGCGTCGGCGTCATGTAGGCGCCGTGTTTCTTCATCAGTGCTGCTGTTTCCTCGTCGAGGAGATTGGCATGCTCGATCGAGCGCACGCCGTTGCGCACCGCGCGGGCAACTGAACGCGCCGTATAGGTATGGGAGACGACATAGAGATTGGCCATCTCGGCCTCGTCGACGATCGCCGCGATCTCGGCTTCGGAGAACTGATCCGAGGTGATCCGGTCGGTGGGCGAGGAGATGCCGCCATTCGCCATGATCTTGATGTGGTGCGCTCCGCGCCGGATTTCGTCGCGCGCCGCCAGCCGCACCGCATCGATGCCGTCGCAACGCCGACCGAGACTGACCTGGGAATAGGCGGTGTCATCGGTGTCCGTACCCATGCCGCGATGGTCGCCATGGCCGCCGGTGGGCGACAGAGCCTTGCCGCCGTAAAGCAGGCGCGGCCCTTCGAAAAGACCTTCCTCGACTGCTTTGGCAAGACCGAAATCCGCTCCGCCGACATCGCGCACCGTGGTAAAGCCACGCTTCAGCATGGCTTTCAGGAGAACGGCAGCCTGAGCCGCCACATACATCGGCGACTGGCGCGGGAGTTCGCCAAGATTGGCGGTGTAAGCGGTCGCATGCACGTGGCAATCGATCAGGCCCGGGATGACGAACCCACCGTCGACCTTGATGCGCCGCGCATCCGCGAGACCGGCTACGGCACTTTCGCTGATGTCCCGGATAACGCCGCCCTCCAGCACCAGATGGCGATCAGCCAGAATGGTGCCGGCTTCGACATCAACGACATTGGCGTTTTCCAGAACCACTACCACGGTCCGACTCCTTGACTGCTTGACATGGGAAATGAGCGGGGCCGGGAGCAGGAGGCGCCCGGCCCCGCTTGATGATCGTCTATTGGCCGGACCAGCCGATACGGTTGAGAAAGAGATTCTCGTTGGGCAGAGGCGAAAACTCCACCTCCTGCGCCGCGCCGTAGATCACCGATGCCTGATACAGCGGGATGATGTAGCTTTCACGCGCGACGATCTCGTGCACCGATTTGTAGAGTTCCAGACGGCGATCCTGATCGATGATCGACCGTGCCTCGTCGAGAGCGGCATCGATTTCATCGTCCTTGATGTAAGCCCAACTGCTCGAAGAATGCAGCAGCGGGTAAAGGATGCCGTCCGCGTCCTGGCAACCGCAACTCCAGCGACCGAACGCGGTAGCCGGGATGGTTTCAGGACCTGACTGCATGCGCTGCATCCAGTTGCCCATATCGGTCGTTTCGATGGTGACGTTCAGGCCGACATCACCCAGCATCTGCTGGATCGCCTGAACGACGCGCTGGTCGTAGACCGGGTTGGTGAGTATCGAAAATGGCGTCTTGGCCACCTCGCCAACCTCGGCGATCAGTTCCTTCGCACGCTCGGGATCATAGGCGGGTGCCTCGATACCCTCGACATAGCCGAAAGATACCGGCGATGTGAGCTGCGAAATCGGTGCGTCAAACCCGCCGAGAATGCCCTCGACGATACCCTCCTTGTCGATCGCGTGGGCAATTGCCTCACGAATACGAACGTCGTCGAGCGGCGCCTGATTCACGTTGAGCGAGAAATAGGCGATGCGCTCGCCACGCACGGGCAACACCTTGCCTTGCCCCGACCCTTCGAGCTGCGCGGCCAGATCGTTGTCGAAATTGCTGGCGAGATCGCTCGTTCCCGATTGCAAATTGGCGATGCGGGTCGAACCGTCCGGGACAGCGCGAAACGACACCTGCGGAAACTCTCCCTTGGTGCCCCAATAGTCGTCGTTGCGTGCGACAACCACCTCGACGCCCCGGTTCCAGGCCTCGAACCTGTACGGACCCGATCCAACCGGATCGAGATTGAACGCGTCTTTCGAGACGGCTTCAACCACATGCTTCGGCACGATCGACAGCTTGGTCAATTGCGGAAGCAGAACCGGGTACGCCCCCTTGGTGGTAACGACCACCGTGACATCGTCCGTCGCTTCCGCTTTTTCGATGCCGTTGAACTGGCCGAGCTGCGGGCTTGCAAATGCCGGATCGATCATACGATTGATCGAAAACGCAACGTCCTCGGCCGTGAGCTTTTCTCCGTCGTGGAAAACGACATCGTCACGGATTTTGAACTCGATTTCAGAATCCGTGCGATAGGTCCATTCAGTCGCAATCTGCGGTGCGATCTCCCCGGCGTCGTCACGCGTCAGCAAATTGTCGAAGATATTGCGGTAAACGTTGAAGCTGTCCGTATTCCACTGCATGTGCGGATCAAGCGAACTTGGCTCCGCAATGAAATCGACGACGAGCATGTCCTTGGCGAGCGCGCCGGACACGGGCACGGTCAATGCCGATGCCGCCAGCAGCGCCGCGCACATAATTTTGTTCAGTCGCATGATGCGATCCTTCCGATAGCCTTATTCGCCCGACCAGCCGATGCGATTCAGGAAGATGTTTTCATTGGCAAGCGGGGTGAACTCGACCTCCTGCGCGGTGCCATAGATGACCGACGCCTGATAGAGCGGGATCACGTAGTTCTTGGACGCGACGATTTCGCTGACCTGCCGGTAAAGTTCGAGACGCTCGTCGCTGTCGATCGTGGAACGGGCAGCATCCAGCGTCGTGTCGAGTTCCTCGTCATCCACATTGGCCCAGCCGCTCGATGAATGCAGGATCGGATACATGATGCCGTCGGCGTCCTGGCAGCCACAGCTCCAGCGGCTGAACGAGGTCTGCGGGATGCTTTCGGGGCCGGACTGCATGGCCTGCATCCAGTTGCCCATATCTGTCATCTCGATCTCGACATTGAAGCCGGCATCGGCCAGCATCTGCTGGATCGCCTGGACGACGCGCTGGTCGTAGACAGGCGCGGTCAGGATGGAGAACGGAGCCTGAGCGGCATCGCCCAGCTCGGCGATGATCTCCTGGGCTTTTTCCGGATCGTAGGCGGGCGCTTCGATACCCTCGACGTAGCCGAACGCGGCCGGCGAGACGAGTTGCGAAACCGGGGCTTCGAAACCGCCCAGAATGCCCTCGACGATGCCTTCCTTGTCGATCGCATGAGCAATGGCAAGGCGAACCTGCTCGTTGTCCAGCGGCGCTTTTTGCACGTTCATCGCGAAATAGGCGACGCGCTCTGTGCGTGCCGAAAGCACCTTGCCAACGCCGCCGCCTTCTACCTGAGCGGCGAGATCGCTGTCGATGTTGGTGACGATGTCGCTGGTGCCGGACTGCAGATTGGCGACACGTGTCGCCGCATCGGGCACAGCGCGGAACGAGGCCTTTTCGAACACGCCCTTCTCGCCCCAATAGTCGTCGTTGCGTGCAAGGATGACCTCGACGCCTCGGTTCCAGGTCTCGAAGCTGTAGGGCCCGGAGCCGACCGGATTGGCGTTGAAGTCGTCCTTCGAGACGGCTTCGACGACGTGCTTGGGCACGATCGACAGTTTCGTAAGCTGTGCGAACAGGACCGGGTACGGCCCGTCGGTCGTCAGCACCACGGTGCTGTCATCCGTAGCCACGGCATCGGTGATGGAGTTGAACTGGCCGAGCTGCGGGCTGGCGAATTCGGGATCGGTTATGCGCTTGACGGAGAAAACGACATCTTCGGCAGTCAGTTTCTCGCCATCATGGAACGAGACGTCGTCGCGAATTTTGAATTCGACCTCTGTGTCTGAAAGATAATTCCACTCGGTCGCGATCTGCGGAGCGATCTCACCTTCGTCGTCACGCGTCAGAAGGTTGTCGAAGATGTTGCGGTAGACGTTGAAGCTGTCGGGATTCCACTGCACGTGCGGATCGAGCGAGTTGGGCTCACCGACGAAGTCGATAACGATCATATCCTTGGCTGCGGCCACTCCCGCCGGCACCGTCAGGGACGAGGCCGCCAGCAGCGCGGCAATCAGCATTTTGTTGATACGCATGGGCTTGTTCCTTCTTACCCTTATTTGTTCCCCACGCCGGCACGGTCGAAGCAGCAGGCACAGCTATCAAACAACCACACAGGCAATCTGACATCTCAATAGAGCCTATTGGTACGTCAGATTTCGATCTTTGCACGGCGTTTTTACCTGCGCAATAACATTCCGTTTCGAATGCCGCCCGCGAAAGGGAATGGCTTTTCAATCGGTGGCCGCGACACGGAATGTCTTGACGTGCAAGGATCTGGCGACAAGTATGGGCTTCGATGCAGATCTCTTGAGCGCTTGGAACAACCTTTCTTCGCCACAGAAAGAATTGTCTTTGCGTCAGACATTTGTGATGTCAGGATTACGATCTAAGAGGTCAGACGAGAATGCTTGATCAGGAAGCCTACAACTCACCGCTGCCGCTGCAGGGAAAGAGCGAAGCGGCGGAGCGTGTCTTGCGCAGCGCGATCGTCCACTGCGTTCTGGCGCCGGGGGAAAGGCTTTCGGAACTAGAACTGGCGCGCGAGTTCGGGCTTGGCCGAGGTGCGGTTCGCACCGGGTTGGCGAAGTTGCAATCGAGCGGGTTCGTTTCATCCACGGCACGCAGCGGCTGGTCGGTAACGCCGGTTTCGGCAGCAGAAATCCGCGAATTGAGCGCGGCGCGCCGTCAGCTCGAGCCGCTTTTGTGCACCGTATCGCTCGACGATGGCGAGCGGGCTCATCTGCACGGCCTTGCCGAAATGCACTCGGCACTGACGCAACGCCAGGAACTGGGCGGCGACGTGATCCCGACGATCAGGCGATGTGAACGCGATATTCTCGAAAGCCTGTCGGCAAGGCTGGGCATGCCGGTCATCGCCGGCTGGCTGACCGATCTGTGGGACCGCTCGATCCGGCTGGTCAACTTCTTCGAGGCAAACGCACCATTGAAGCTGGTGCCCGCCAATCGTTCACGCTTCGTCGAGGCGCTGATCGATGGGCGTAAGGCGGACGCGCTCAGCCACCTGACGACGGCCAATACGGCGCTTGAAACGTATCTGCTGGACCGGTTTCTCGAATCCGAAGCGATGGTCGGCAACCGTGCGACGCGCCGCGTTACGGACCGGGATAAACCGCTCGGCAATCAACCACGCAAATCGAGTTCAACGATAAGGATCGCATGATGACCAGGAAATCTGCACGTTCCATCACGTTTGCGCTCGCACTGGCGCTCGGCAGCTCAACGATGGCGCTGAACACCGCGTTCGCCAAAGATCAGCTTGTCATCGATCTCGTCAGCGAGCCATCGTCGCTCGATCCGCACAAGCAATGGAATCCGGACAGCTATTACGTCTATCGCAATATATTCGACAATCTCGTCACGCGCGACGATGCCGGTGAGATCGTGCCGCAGATCGCGACCGAATGGAACAACACCTCCGATACCGAGATCGTCTTCACCATTCGCGACGATGTGACCTTCCACGATGGCGAGAAACTGACCGCGGAGGACGTCGCATTCAGCGTCAACCGCATCATCGATCCGGCGTTCGGCAGTCCGCAACTTGGCCAGTTCAACAAGATCGTCTCGGCCGAGGCGACGGGCGAGCATGAGGTGACGCTGACGACGGACGGTGCCTATCCGGTGCTTCTGGCGCAGCTCGTCAAGCTCTCGATCGTACCGAAGCATGTGGTCGAGGAAGTGGGCGACGACGCGTTCAACGCAGACCCGATCGGCTCCGGCCCATACAAATTCAGCCAGTGGCAGCGCGGCATCTCGGTCACACTGGAGCGCAACGACGATTATTGGGGCGAGAAGGGACAGTTCGCATCGGCCGAATTCCGCGCCGTACCGGATGCGGCGACACGGGTCGCAAATTTGCAGGCAGGCGAAACCGATCTGGCGGTCACGATCGATTCCGATCTTGCCGCGCAGCTCGAAGGCTCCGTCAGCGCCAGGGCTCTTTCCGTGCTGACGGAGCGCATCGGCTATCTCAAGCTCAATCCGGTACGCAGCCCGCTCGACGACAAGCGCGTGCGTCAGGCGATTGCGCAGGCGATCGACAAGGAAGGTATCGTCGAAGGTATTCTGGGCGGCTATGACGAGCCGCTTTCGCAGATGGCGACCACTTCGCATTTCGGCTATGTCGAGGGTATTGAAACCTACCCCTACGATCCTGAGGCAGCCAAGGTTCTCGTGGAGGAAGCCGGTGCTGCCGGTCAGACCGTATCCTTCGCCACTTCACCGACCTTCGACCAGCGCATCGTGCAGGCCATCGCCCAGATGATCAACGATATCGGCCTCAACACAGAGATCGAGTTGACCGACATGGCGACCTATCTGCAGCGCGTGCAAAGCGAGCCTGCGGACCAACCCTACCTCGCCTTCGGGCGCTGGTCGTGCGCCTGTCAGGATGTCGATGGCGTCCTGCATTCGCTCTTGCATTCATCGAGTTCGTGGTCCTCGCTTTCAGATGAGCGTATCGACGGTCTGCTCGACGAGGCGCGCAACACGCTGGACGAAGAGACGCGCCTTGCCGCGTACACCCAAGTCAGCGAATTCGTCGCGCAGGAAGTGCCGCTCGTTCCGCTTTATCAGGCGGCAATCATCTACGGCGCGGCGAATGGCCTGCAATGGCAGCCGACGGCCAATGAAAGCATGTTCCTCAATCGCATGAGCTGGTCTGACTGACCCAGGCAACCGCTGTCCGGCCCGACTGATCGCCGGTTCGAACAAGCAACCCGAAAGGCAGCCCGCACGTGTCGGCGTTTTTTCTGAAGCGAATTTTCCAGGCGTTGATCGCCGTCATCGGCGTGATGACGCTGATCTTCTTCCTGCAGCGGCTGACCGGCGACCCGGTGCTGCTGCTGGTTCCGCAGAACGCGACACAAGCGGACATCGCCGCCATGCGAGAGACGCTGGGCTTCAACCGTCCGCTGATCTTTCAGTATCTCGAATATATGGGCGGGCTGCTGACCCTCGATTTCGGCCGGTCATACGTCCAGAATGTTCCCGTCTGGACGCTTATCGCCAGCCGCCTGCCCTATACGCTGATGCTGGCAGGCGGCGCGCTCGTGGTCGCCTTCGGTATCGGCATACCGCTCGGCATATTGATGGCGGTGAGGCGCGGAAAGCCGGAATCGAAGGTCATGATGGGTTTCGTGCTGGCCGGACAATCCATGCCGACCTTCTGGAGCGCGATCCTGATGATCATGGTTTTCGCGGTCTGGCTCGGCTGGCTGCCACCATCGGGCGCACGCACCAATGCCAGCCTCATCATGCCGTCGATTGCGCTCGGCCTTCTCTCCATGGCGACGTTCGCCCGCGTTGCGCGTACTGCGGTGCTGGACGAGTTGGAAAAGGACTACGTACGCACCGGCCATGCCAAGGGCCTGCGGATGCGGCGCATCGTCATGCGCCACCTGCTGCGCAACGCCGCCATACCCGTCGTCACCGTGGCAGCGCTTGAAATCGCCAATCTTCTGGCCGGAGCGGTAATCGTGGAAACGGTCTTCGCATGGCCGGGCCTGGGGCAGTTGACCGTGCAGGCAATCAACGCGCGCGACTTCATGGTCGTACAGGGCGTAGTGCTGCTCGGCGCGGTCACAGCGATCACGCTGAACCTTGTCGCCGATCTCCTTTACAGCCTGATCGATCCGCGTATCCGCATGGAGGCGAACGCATGAGTGCCGCTCCTTCCACGCCTGCCCGGACCACAACCCGGCGCAAGCCGTTCCCATGGGCCGTCGCGCCGTTTGCGATCATTTTGCTCGGCCTCGTACTGATGGCGATCTTCGCGCCGCTGGTAGCGCCCCTCGATCCGAATACGCAGAACCTTCTCGCAAGGCTGAAAGAACCGGGATTCGAGTCGCGCGGGGCGATCTACTATCTCGGCTCCGACGAGCTTGGCCGCGACGTACTCTCCCGCGTCATCTATGGCGCGCGCATCTCGCTGCTGGTGGCCTTCGCCTCGGTGATCCTTTCGGGCGTAGTCGGCAGCGTTCTGGGCATGGTCGCCGCCTTCTACCGGGGCTGGATCGAGACGGTCATCATGCGGCTGGTCGACATCGTCCTGTCCGTGCCGGCGATCCTGCTTGCCATCATCACGGTCGCGATCCTGGGGCCCAGCCTCTACAATGTCGTCATCGTTCTGGCGTTGACCCGCTGGCCGCGCTACGCCCGCGTCGCCTATGGCCAGACCCTGTCGGTCGCCAACATGCCTTATGTACGGCTTTCCCGCTTCATGGGTGCAGGCTGGTTCAGGCTCTTGTGGCGGCATGTCCTCCCCAACATCGCGGGTGCGCTGATCGTCGTCGCCACGCTGGAATTCGGCCTTATGGTTCTGTTCGAGGCGGGATTGTCCTTCCTTGGACTTGGCGTTCAGCCGCCGACCGCAAGCTGGGGCGCGATGCTTTCGACCGGCCGCAACTATGTCGGCAACGCATGGTGGATCGCCACATTCCCCGGCCTTGCGCTGTTCCTGCTCGTTCTTTCGATCAACCTCATCGGCGATCACGTTCGCGACCGCCTCGACCCACGTTCACGATAGGAATTCCATGTTTTTCGCAGACGAGTTCAAGGGCAAGAAGGTCATCGTGACCGGTGCATGCGGTATCATCGGCGGCTGGATCGCCGACGGCTTCCGCGAGGCTGGCGCAACATTGTGCCTGACCGACCGCGACCAGGCGAAGCTCGACGCCCTTCTGGCGCAGCAAGGTGCAGGTGAGCACGTCGCCATCGCCGCCGATCTGCGCGACACGGATTCCATGAATGCTTTCGCGCAAAAGATCGCGGATATCTGGGGCGCTCCCGACATTCTCGTCAACAATGCCGGCATCTACCCCTCTGCCTTCCTGCTCGACATGGACGTGGACGACTGGGACGCGGTATTCGACGTCAATCTGCGCGCGCCGTTCGTCTTGTCGAAATTGTTCGCCAGACAGATGATCGACAAGAGCCATGGCGGCTCGATCATCAACATCTCGTCGGGTGCATCGCGCAAGATGCGTACCACCGTCGTGCCTTACTGCACCTCGAAGACCGCGCTCGACAGGCTCACCAAGGGCTTCGCGCTTGAGCTTGCCGAATACAATATCCGCGTCAATGCGGTGGAGCCGGGGTTCATGGCAGGCAGTTCGGTCAGCCCGCTTTCCTATGAGCACGTCAACGCCGCAATCGGGTCCATCCCGCTCGGCCGTCCCTCGTCCCCAAAGGATGTCGCGAGCGCAGTTCTTTATCTTGCGTCCGACGCCGGGGCCTACGTTACGGGATCGACGCTGACGGTCGATGGCGGCAATTCCATCGGCACCAAGGCCGTCTATCAGGCCAAGAAGACGGCGCTTTGAAAGGATCAGCATGACCGACAGACTCAGCATCAAATCGCCCTGGCCCGATTATCAATGGCCGGAAGGAAAGCAGTCGGCGGCGCTTTTGTCAGTGGACGTGGATGCGGATTCGCCGCTCCTCTGGTCGCTTGGAAACGATGTGCCGCAACGGCTCGCCACGCATGAACTGCGACGTTTCGGTCCACGAACCGGGCTTTATCGCCTGCTCGATCTTTTCGCGCGCTATTCTTTCAAGGCCAGCTTTTATGTTCCCGGATATGTCGCGGAACAGAACCCGGAGATCCTGCCGGCCATTCTCGAAGGTGGCCATGAGATCGGACTGCACGGCTATTTTCATGAGATCGTTTCCGAGGTTTCCGATGCCGAGTTCACCGGCGCGCTGGAAGCGAGCTTCGAGCTTTTCGTCAAGCAGACCGGCAAGGCTCCCGTCGGCTTCCGCTCGCCCGCATGGGAGCTGACGCCGCACATGCTGCGCGAGATCAAGCGCCTAGGACTCGCCTACGATTCGTCCCTGTCGGGTGCAGACCATCCGTACGAGGTGGACGGCGTCACGGAGCTTCCGGTGCAATGGATGGTGGACGACGCCATCGTCTTCAAGTTCGAGGGCGGTGGAAGAGACAAATGGCCCTATCAGTCCGGGCGCGGCATCATCGACGACTGGATTCGTGAATGGCGCGCGCTGCATCGGTTTGGCGGCCTGTTCACCTTGACCGTCCATGACTGGATTTCGGGACGCGCCCAACGCATCGCCCTGCTGGAAGAGTTGCTCGACGCCATTGCAGCGGAGAAAGGCGTATGGGTCGCGACCGCGCAGGACATCGCCGCGCACCATGAAGCATCGGTCAACAAGGGGCGCTTCGCTGTCGAGGCCACCATCCCGGACGCTATCGCATCGCGTAGATACGGACCTCGCCATGGGTGAGCATTGGATGGTCCGCAAGAGCGAAGTGCGAAGCGCTGGCGGTCTTGTTGCCTGTCAGAACCGTCTGGCGGCCGATGCCGGCGCCGCCGTTCTTTCACGCGGTGGCAACGCGATGGATGCGGCCGTCACGACGGCGCTGACGCTCAGCGTCGTCGAGCCGTGGTTGTCGGGCATCGGTGGCGGCGGGTTCCTGCTCCACGCCGATGGCAAGACGGGACAGGTCGACACGCTCGATTTCAACGTCAATTCCTCACGCAACCTCGATCCTGCCGGCTATCCGCTGACGGAGGGACGGGACGGCGACTGGTTCGACTGGCCTTCCGTGAAGGATGACCGGAACTTGATCGGATATCATTCGATCTGCGTTCCGGGCGCTGTCGCCGGTCTGGCTGAAGCGCTCGAACGCTTTGGAACGATCAGCTTCGCTGATGCTCTGCAACCGGCAATCGAACATGCTCGTCGCGGCCTCGTGGTGGACTGGTTCACCGTTCTGTGCCTTGCCATCGATGCGGAAGGTTTGAGCCGTTTCCCGGCATCTGCCGACCTCTACCTTCAAAATGGCCGCGCGCCGCGCGCGCCTGAAGCCGGCACGAACCGCACGATCCCCATGCCGCGCAAGGCCGCCATGCTAGAGCGGCTTGCAAAAGTCGGCTGGCGCGACTTCTACGAAGGCGAGGTCGCGGCCTCCATCGTGGCTGACCTGAACGCAGGCGGTTCACCGATCGATGCAGCCGAGATGCGCGCCTACCGGCCCGTCTGGCGCGACGCGCTCGCCGTGCCCTTTCGAAACGTCGTTGTCCATGCCATGCCCGGCCTGTCGGGCGGCCCGACGCTAGCGGCGGCACTTGAGGAACTCGATACGGCTTTGCCGATCGATGCGCCCCTGTCCGGCAAGGCTTCGCTGGCGTTTGCTCGTGCCATCCGCCGCGCAAGCGAGCATCGGTTGCGGACCCTCGGCCATGCCAGCGGCGAGAGCTGCACCACGCATCTCAGCGTGGTCGATCGGTCCGGCGCGATGGTGTCGCTCACCAACACTTTGCTTTCCCGGTTCGGGTCGAAAGTGGTTTTGCCGCAAACCGACATGCTCATGAACAACGGTGTGATGTGGTTCGATCCACGCGCCGGGCAGCCGAATTCTATCGCGCCGGGTGTCCGTCCGCTGGCCAACATGTCGCCTTTGATCGCTACAAGCGACGGCAAGCCGAAGCTGGCGCTGGGTGCTGCCGGTGGGCGTCAGATCATGCCGGCTGTGGCGCAAATTCTCAGCTATGTCGCGGCCTGCGGCATGTCGCTGGAGGACGCGTTTCATGCACCGCGGATCGATGCCAGCGGCGTGCGCCTGCGCATCAACCGGAAAGCCCGGCCTGATGTCGCGGCCAGTGTCGGTCGCGAATTCGACGTCGAGATCGTCGACGACACGCTTTATCCGGTCAATTTCGCGATCCCGTCGGCCGTCTGCCGTGACGGCGAGGAAAATGTCGGCATGGCGCATCACAACCATCCATGGGCAGCGGTCGGCATGGAGGCAGCGTCATGAGCCCGGTTTTGAGCGTAGACGACCTGAAGGTCAGCATCGCGGGCAACCCGGTCGTCGATGGGGTCAGCTTCGAGGTCAATAGCGGAGAGATCCTGTCCGTCGTCGGCGAATCCGGCTGCGGCAAGTCGATGACGGCCTTCGCGGTCATGGGGCTTTTGCCGAAAGCAGCGCGCCTTGCGGGCGGCTCGATCCGGTTCGGCGATGTCGATCTTGTGAGCATTTCCGAAAAGCAACGGCGACGGCTGCGCGGCGACGATCTGGCCATGATCTTTCAGGAGCCTGTGGCGTCTCTGAACCCGCTGATGCCGATCGGCCGACAGATCGCCGAAAGTCTTGTCGTCCATCGAAAAACGCAAGGCCGCGATCCGCGCAAGGCCGCCATCGCCATGCTGGAAGAAGTCGGCATTCCCGAGCCTGAAATCCGCTCCGGCCAGTATCCCTTCGAGCTTTCGGGTGGCATGTGTCAGCGCGCCATGATCGCCATGGCGCTGATCTGCCAGCCGAAGCTCCTGATTGCCGACGAACCGACGACGGCGCTGGACGTCACCATTCAGGCCCAGATTCTGGAATTGATGAAGCGCCTGCGTGATGAGACCGGCACTGCAATCCTGCTGATCACGCACGATATGGGCGTCGTGGCCGACATGGCCGACCGCGTGGCTGTCATGTATGCGGGACGCGTTATCGAGCAGGCGCCGGTCGACGCGATTTTCAAGCGGCAGGAGCATCCCTATACGCGGCTGCTGCTCTCGACGATTCCGCGTCTGGATGGCCAGCCGAAGACGGTTTTGCCGTCGATCGAAGGGATGGTGCCAGACATCGGCCAATGGCCGGTCGGCTGCCGTTTCAATCCACGCTGTCCGCTGGCCGAAAAGGTCTGCATCGAAAGCCAGCCTCCACTCGACGCGCGAAGCGATGTCGGGCTGGCGGCCTGCTGGAACAGCGAAAAAGTAGGAGCGATGCTGTGACGGAACCGCTTCTGTCAGTTGAAAACCTTCAGGTCCATTTTCCGATCCGTGGCGGCTTTCTGGGCAAGCCCGTGGGATGGGTAAAGGCCGTCGACGGTGTCAGCCTCGATATCGCACGCGGCGAAAGCGTCGCATTGGTGGGTGAATCCGGATGCGGAAAGTCCACGCTCGGCGCGGCCATTCTCGGCATGCAAAAGCCCACTGGCGGCACGGTACGCTTCGACGGAAAGACAATCGTCCATGACGACGCTTCGGCCCGTCGCGTCCTGTCACGCGAATTGCAGATCGTCTTTCAGGATCCGGTCTCCGCGCTCAATCCCAAACTGACCATCGGCGAGAGCATTGCCGAGCCGCTTGCGATCCACGGCGTCGGATCAGCCAAGGAGCGCCGTGCGCGCGTTGCCGAGCTTCTCGGTCTGGTGGGACTTCATACCCAGCATGCCGAACGCAAGCCGAATGCCTTTTCGGGCGGACAGCGCCAGCGCATCGTGATCGCTCGGGCGCTTGCGCTCAATCCGCAACTGCTGATCCTCGACGAACCTGTCTCGGCGCTCGATGTTTCGATCCGCTCGCAGATCCTGAACCTGTTGCTCGACCTTCAGCAACGGCTCGGTCTCTCCTATCTGTTCATCAGCCACGATTTGTCCGTGGTGCGCCATTTCGCTGACCGCGTGGCCGTGATGTATCTTGGCCATCTCGTCGAGACGGGTCGCACGGAGGATGTCTTCGCCAAGCCGGTACACCCGTATACCGAAGCACTCCTGTCGGCCGTGCCGCTGCCAGACCCGATCGCACAGCGGAGCCGACAGCGCATCGTCTTGAAGGGCGACCTGCCGAGCCCCGCCAACCCTCCTAAGGGCTGCAAGTTCGTCACCCGCTGCCCGCTCGCCGAACCTGTCTGCCGCGAAACGCATCCACCTCTGGTCGATGTCGGCCCGGGCTGGCAGGCGGCCTGTCACGTTCGCGCTGCCGCCCCTATCGCCATTTCAGGATAACCATGACCACCACGCATACCCGTAGGCTCATCAACGCGCCTGACGCACCGCAGACCCTTCATCGCCGCTACACGAATGCCCTGGAAGTCAGTGGAGAAGGCCGCACGCTCTATATCAGCGGACAGATTCCGACCGACGCGGACGGCGTAGCGCCTGAAGATTTCGAGGCGCAGGCCCGCCTTGCATGGGGCAATGTCGAGCGGCAGCTCAAGGCAGCCGACATGTCGCTCGATGACCTCGTCAAGGTAACGGTCTTCCTCGCCAGTTACGACCTGCGCGACATCAACGCGAAGGTTCGCTGGGATGTGATGGGTGAGCGAATGGTGGCGCTCTCCACCGTCATCGCCGGCCCATACGATCCGGCCTGGAAGATTGAGATCGAAGCGATTGCGGTAGCGCACGTGCGCAAGGGTGATCGACAGACAACTCGTTCATAAAGTCATCGACGGCAAGTTTCGAGCAGATCGCAGACCGCCCACCGGTCTCCCTCGCCAACGTTCCGGTCTGTCACCTTATCCGCGATCGGTCGACTGAGCGATCTCACGCTGCAATTGGTCGGCCTTCGCGCCGGCCCACTGCCGGGCGTCGTCGCCGAATATGAACCGCGATGGCACCTCGTCCTGCGACGCAAGCGCCACAATCCGCGCGGCAAGCAGCCTGGGATCGCCCGGCTGGTTGCCATTCGCCCCGTCCACGAACGTGCGATATTGCGTGATCGCCTCGGCATAGTCCGGAATGTCGATGCTGCCGAAGCGCGCCGATTTACCATCCATGAAGTCCGTGCGCAGCATTCCGGGCTCGACCAGAAGCGAGCGGACGCCCAACGGTGCAAGCTCCTGTGCAAAGCCCTCCATCCATCCCTCGACCGCGAATTTCGACGCCGAGTAGACCGCCCCTCCGCCGTCGGAAACCAGCCCGCTGACCGACGAGATGGTGACGATGAGGCCTGAGCGACGCTTGCGCATATGGGGAGCGACGGCACGCGCGACGTTCATCGTCCCGAACAGATTGACTTCGAACTGACGCCGCACCGCTTCGTCGGTGAAAGTCTCGAAGAAACCCAGTTCGGCATAGCCGGCATTGTTGACCAGCACATCGATCGAACCGAACCGCTCAGTGACCTCTGTTGCAACAGAGTTTGCAGCTTCGGCGTCGGTGATATCAAGCTCGAGGGTGTGGAGCCGATCGTATTCGCTTCCGAACGCATCGCGCAAAGCGTCGGCGGATCGTGCCGTTGCGACGACCGTTTCGCCCGCATCGAGTGCTGCCCGCACGATCTCCAATCCAAGCCCACGGCTTGCGCCCGTCACCAGCCAAATCTTGCTCATCGCCTGCTCCTCAATCTTCGCACTGCAGCTGACTAGGTAGATAGGCTAATGGATCGAGATAACGACCTAGAACGACCGGACACGCATCGCATGGCACTACATCGCGCCGGCAAGCTGATGCAAAATGCATTCATCGAAAGCTTCGACGGCTGCCTGCGCGATGACCTGCTCGATGAGACGCCGTTCAGCTCACTTACTCAAGCGCGCATGGACCGTGATCGGCGAAAGGGATGGCTGGGGAACCTGGATTCGAACCAGGACTAACGGAGTCAGAGTCCGTGGGTCTACCGTTAACCTATTCCCCAAGACCGGCGCGCGGGGCGCTGATGTGGGCGCGTTTTATCGGGGCGGACAAAATAGTCAACCCCAAATGCGGTGCAGTCAAGCACGCCGTTGCGACAACCGGGCAAGCCGGCGCGTCGTGACAGGTCGCGCGAAGCCTTATCATTGGCGCGACTGAGCGCCCTCACCTTTCGGTGAAGGCGCGCGACATCGAATCCTTCACCGGTTTGGCGAGATAGTCGAAGAAGGTTCGTTCCTCGATCTGGATCATGATTTCGGCGGGCATGCCCGGCGTCGGCTGAAAGCCGCGCACGCGCGCAAGCTGGTCGGCGGGTATGTCGACGCGCGCCATATAGACGTCGTGCGCCTTGCCGGCCTGTTCGTTCGATAGAGCATCCGCCGAAACGTAAACGACATGCCCCTGCAGGACCGGCGTGGTGCGCTGGTTCAGCGCCGACAGGCGGATCGTGGCCGGCTGGCCGACCCGCACGCTGTCGATATCGGTGCGGCCCACCTGCGCCTCGATGAGAAGCGGCACGTCGCTTGGCAGGATTTCCATAACGGCCTTGCCGCTTTCGATCACGCCGCCATTCGTATGATAGAAGGAACGCACCACCGTTCCCGACACCGGCGCAAGGATCGATGCGCGCTGAAGCACGTTCTCGGCCTCGCGCGACTGCTCGCGAACCGCGTCGAGTTCGGTCTGAATCGCCTGAAGCCGGTCGAGCGCATCCTCGCCATAGCCTCTTTGCGTCTGTTCGATCTCCTGATGCGTGCGCTCGACCTGGGAGATGGCCTGATCCATCTCGGATTCCAGCCGACCGATCTGCCCTTCAGCATCGGCGATGGCCCGTTCCAGCGCCTTGATTTCAGTCCCGCGCAGCAGTCCCTTTTCAAACAGCACGGACTTCGCGTTGTGCTCATCCTTCAAAAGCGCGAGTTGCTGTTCATAGGATGCCTTCTGGCGGTCGTAACCCTCGGCACGGAACTCCAGCGACAGGATGTTCTGCTCCAGCATCTTGAGGTCGCCATCGAGCTTCAGGCGTTGCGCGTCGAAATTGAGCTTTTGGCTTTCGATGATCTCGACAACCTCCGGATCGGCCATGCGGTCCTTCAGGAAGTCGTTGTGTTCCATGGTTTCGAGGCCCTTGTACTGGGACTGGAGACGCGAGACGACAGCCTCGAGCCGGGCCCGGCGCAAAAACAGCTCCCGGTCGCGGGCGGCTGCGGCAGTCTCGTCGAGCAGGACGAGCGGTTGTCCTTCCACGACGACGTCGCCTTCATTGACCAGAAGTTCCTTGATGATGCCGCCACCGAAGTGCTGGACGATCTTGTTCTGCCCGGTCGCAACGAAGCTGCCCTGCGAGATCACGGCGGAGGCGAGCGGTGCGGTCAGCGCCCATGTGCCGAACCCACCGAAGGTGATCATGAGCAGAAGCACACCGAACAGGGTCTGCTTCCAGATCGAACGGGGAACATCCGCGTACCATTTGATATCGTGAACCGATGCGATGTCCGACATGATGGTTTCCTACTGGATCTGATGACCGAACGAACCGATCTCGACCGACACGCCGCGTGTTTCGAGCGCGTCGAGAACATCCTGACGCATGCCGAAGAGCGCGATCGTGCCGTTGACGAGCAGCAGGATCTTGTCGACGCTCTTCAAAAGCGCAGGCCGCTGCGTGATCGTGATGACCGTTATTTTCTCGCGTTTTGCGTGCTCGAGCGCTTTCAAAAGCGCCGCATCGCCCGCCTGGTCGAGATTCGAATTGGGCTCGTCGAGCACGACCAGCGTCGGCCCGCCGAAAAACGCGCGCGCCAGCGCGATGCGCTGTTTCTGGCCGCCCGACAGCGGCGACCCGTCGGCTGCAACCATCGTCTCGTAGCCGTGCGGAAGCGTCGAAATCATTTCGTGGACGTCGGCAAGGACCGCCGCCTCGTAAATCTGCTCGTCGGTCGCGTCCTCGCGCATGCGTGCGATATTGGCCTTTATGGTGCCGGGGAAAAGCTGCACGTCCTGCGGCAGATAGCCGATATTCTCGCCGAACTGGCGCTGGTCCCAGTTGCGCAAATCCATCAGGTCGAGACGCACATTACCCGATGTCGGCAGGATCGAGCCGACCAGCATCTTGCCGAGCGTCGTCTTGCCGGCACCCGAATTGCCGATGACGGCGAGGGAATCGCCCGGCTGAAGCGCAAACGACAGTCCGTTCAAAACGACACGCTTGGTGCCTTGCGGTACGTATAAAAGCCGTTCCACATCGAGCCGGCCCTCCGGGCGCGGCAGGTTCAGCCGTTCGAAATTGAGCGGCGAGGACGTCAGGAGCGCCGCGATGCGCCCATAGGCCGATTTCGACTGGCTGTACTGGTTCCAGCCCTCGATCGCGCCTTCGATCGGCGCCAGCGCCTTGCCGGCGATGATGGAGGCGGCGATGACCATGCCGCCGGTGATCTCACCCTCGATGGCAAGATATGCGCCCCATCCAAGCATGCCGACCTGTGTGAGCATGCGCGAGCCTTTGGACAGGGCGGTGAAGGCGATGTTGCGGTCCTGCGCGATCACCTGCGCGCGCAGGGATGCGGCGGTGTCCTTGCCCCAGAGTTGCACAGCCTCGGGGATCATCGCGAGCGCGTTGATGATCTGCGAATTGCGCGACATCGAATCCAGGTGAAGATTGGCTTTCACCTGCGCCGCGTTCGCTTCGCCGAAGGGCGCTGAGGTCGCCCGCTGGTTGAGGAGCGTGATACCGAGCAGGATCAGCGCGGTCGCGACGACGATAAGCCCTAGATGCGGATGGATCAGGAAGACTGCCAGAAGAAAGATCGGCGCGAATGGCGCATCCAGAAACGACAGAAGCGTGCGCGAGACCAGAAACCCGCGCACCTGCTGCAGATCGCCGAGCGTCTGGTATTCACGCCCATTGCTTTGCAGCGAAGCGCGCGCGGCCGCCGAAAGGATCGGCGCGCCGAGCTGTGCCGCGACCTCGACCGCCGTCCGCATCAAGATGAAGCGCCGGATCGCGTCGAATACGGATTGCAGCACCACGGCACCGATGATCACGACGGTGAGCATAACGAGCGTGTCGAGTGAACGGCTCGTGAGCACGCGGTCGGAAATCTGGAACAGATAGATCGGGATCGCCAGCACCAGCACGTTGCTGGCACAGGTGAAGAGCATGACCACGAGAAGGTTGCGCCGGAGCACATGCACGCCGGCCTTGAGCGCACCGGCGAAATCGACGGGACCGAGCCGCTTGTGGAAGGTCGAGCCGGGCTTGTTGGTGTTCGCAGGGTGCTTGGGCGCCGCCGTTCGTGCCGTTACGGGTCCGGTGTCGGCCTCGATCGTCACCATGCCCTTCGGGCGCGGCGGCGCCGGCTGCGCTGCTTTTTGCATATCGACCGCCGAGCGCTCAATCTTGTCGATGGCGCGATCGACATCCTGAAGGCGCGGCATCGCACCTTCGTCCTCGGTACGGGCCGCGCGCGTTTCGCGCTGGCCGCCACTTTGATCATGGGTCATGTCATCAAGCCCCCGGGCTTCAAACGAGAATGGACTGGAGGCCGTCGCCCTGCCCCGCGTCCAAAGGATGATAGGAAGGATCGAACGAGCTTGCGCCGGCGCCAGAATGGTCGGCGATGTCGTCCACCAGGAAGGCAACCGCTTCGTTGACCAGCGCGTCGGGGCTCTTGATCCCCAGCCCGTCGGGCGAAGTGGAAATGAATTCGGCCTGGACGAGAATGTCCTGCGAATATTGCTGCCCGCCGACATAAGTCTTGCCGAGCGAGTCGAGGTCGGCGATGGCGGCGAGGTTGATGAGGGTGTTGCCGCCTGTATTGACGGTCCAGTCGGCATCGGTCACGGGTCCGACAGCATTCATCGCGAGCGCGATCTGGTCGCTGTCGCCGAGAATGTTGGTCTGACTGATGTAGTTCAGCTTGATCAGGTCGCCGCTGATGTAAAGCACTCGAAGCGCACCCAGCCCGGCGAATGCGGTGTCGTTCAGCACGTCGCCGGCCGCGCCCTGCCCGCCATCGGCGAGGCTGTCGGCAAATGCTTTATAGGCGTCCGGCAGCGCATCGAAACGGGTCGCGCCGCCGACATTGTAGATCGACGCCTCGTTCCACAGGAGGTTGTCGGACGTCGAGACAGAGCCCTTGCCTGTCGTCTCGAACCCCTCCACCGCGCCGATCACGTCATTGTCGAACAGGACGTTCATCTGCTGGATGATGTTGGCGTCGAAGACATGCCCGCCGACGACGATCAAATCGTAGGCGAAAGCCATCTCATAGAGCGAAATCTGGTTGATCGAGGTGTTTTCACCCGCGATCACGGTCGTGGTCGAACCGGACGACGACAGGATGCCGATGTCGTTGTCGGACATGAAGACGAGTTGTTGCAGCCAGTTGACGATCATCACGTCGCCATCGATATGCGTGACGACCCAGTTTTCGGGAAAGCTCGCCGTCGGTGCAGGCGGTTCCATATCCGCCAGCGTGTCATAGCGTGCGAATGTCGCCAGATTGAATGCCTGCGTCTGCGCCGCATCGTTGGTCCAGTTGCCGATCAGCGACGAAACCGCATCGTCGTCCATCCAGGCATTGACCTGAACGATCGCATTCACCTCGATATGGTCGCCCATCACGGCGGTGACGGTTGCGGCCGTCCAGAAGCTTGCGACGGAAGCCGCGTTGACGAGCGTGTTGCCTCCGGCCTCCACCGTCACGGACGCATCGACCGTGACCGTTCCGTCAGCATGAACCACCGCATTGCCCTTGGCAGGTGCGGGGTCCGGATTTTCGAGGGGATTGAGGTCGTGATAATCCTTGAGATCGGGCAGTTCATCGACGGCAACGCCGTTCAGATACTTACCCTCGAGCGCATCGGACCGCACGACAGTGACGGTAGCGCCTTCCGGCACGTCGTCGGCCGTGAAATTTTCGACGCGTTCGGCAATCTCGCGAATGAACGCGCCCATTTCCGCGGCACTGCCGGGCATGGCGGGAGCTCCGATCGGCGAGATCGAGAGCGCCTGATCTGCAAAGTCCAGCAAAGGCTGGTTGTCTATCGGAGGCGGCGTGAAGATGAGACCATGCCCGCCGACGCCGAAATAGTCGTTGTCCGAAAGGATCGCCGTCTGGGATATTACGCTGGCGACGGAGCCGAGCGGCTCGACCTTCGGCAAAACCAGATGCGCACTGCCGGATACCGACACCATCGATGCCTTTGGCATCAGCCAGCCGGGATAGAGCACCTGCTGTCCGGGAATATCGACCTGTGGCGGCGTAAAGCGCACGTCAGACCACGGATAATACATGACCGTGTCCGGTGACGGCGCCTTGTAGTCGAGCGTCGGGACATAGCCGATCAGATCGAACCGGGCGTCGAACTGCGCCTGAACGAAGGCAGCCGCTTCCGTTTCGGGCGTCCCGTCCTCTTCGACGAGAAACTTGGTGTAGGCCTCTCGCATACGCGCGTGTTCGAGCGTCGTATGGAAGAAGCCGATGAAGTGAGCGATCGTTTCGGTGAGGCTGTCCATGGACATGGCACGCTGGTCCCGCCCTTATTTTCTTGTAGGTGGGACTGCGCGGCGATTGCCGCGCAGTCCGCTTGCAATATCGGATCAGGCGTCGCCGTCTTCGCCGATCGTGGTGTCGATCAGGTCGCCGCCGACCACCGTCATGTTGACGGCGTTCTGCTGGAGGTTTGCCCCCATGACGATGTCCTGATTGAAGGCATGCGTTTCGACGAAGGCGTCGGCCGTCGCGCTGCTCGTTCCGGTGACGAAACCGTCGTCACCGTTGTTCGAGCCCCAGATGCCGCCATCGCCGCCACCGCCGCCACCGCCGGTGTAAACGGCACCGCCGCCACCGCCGCCGCCGCCGTCGCCGCCGACAGCCCATCCGCCGACGGCCGCGCCGCCTTCGGGCTGAGCCCATGCGCCGCTCAATGCCGCTCCGCCGGTACCGCCCGTGGCGAGTGCGTCGCCACCGGCTGCATCGCCGCCGAAGGCCATGGTTGCCGCATCGCCGCCGAAGGCATCGCCCATGGCAGTGCTCGCGCCGCCTTCTGCGGTGCCCGAGCCGGAGCCATTCCCGGCACCCATTCCGACCGCCATGATGCCGCCGATCGAAGCATCGCCGGCATCGGTCGCCTGACCGCCGGTAGCAGTGCCGTTGCCCGTCGCGCCGCCTGCATTGCCCGTGGTGTTGTCACCACCTCCGGCATCGGCGTCCGATCCACCGAAGTTGAAGGGGTATCCGTTACCGCTCGAAGCGTCAGCGTCGGCATTGTCGGGATTGTTGATGTCCCCGGTTTCGCCACCCCAGGCGCTGGTGCTGTTGCCGGCACCCCCGCCGGCGTTCGATCCGCCCGTCAGATCGCTGGCAGCGGCAAGCGCTCCACCGAGCCCGAGACCGAGACCGAGGCCGAGGCCCATCGCCGTTCCGCCATCGCCCGAACGTGCAGCAGATGCCCTGCCGCCGTCCGCATCGCCACTGTCACCGTCGCCGGCATTGGCCTGGCCGCCATTGGCGCTCCCGCCATTGCCAGTGCCGCCTGCGGCAATGCTTGCCGCCACGGTGTCGCCGATATCGCCGCCATTGGTCTGACCGCCGACTGCAAAACCGCCCCAGCCACCATTGCCGCCGAGCGATGCACCGTCGCCTGCGCCACCGCCCGCACCGCCGGCATTGATGCCGTCGGCAGCAGAAGCCTCGCCGCCATCGGCGTCGATCCGCTGATCGAAACTGCCGGTGTTCTGGAGGTTGGCGCTTTCCAGCGTATCGTCATCGGAAATGTAGGCGTTCTGCGTCAGGATGTTGCCGACATTCGTGCCGTCGCCACCGAACGCACCGTTCAGCACATTGTCGATCTTGGTAGCGAAGAGGCCGTCGATATCGGCATTATCAATATCGACGAAATCATCGTCGGAAGGCTCGAAATCGTCCATGTCGAGACCGAGATCGACATCGACATTCACGTCGACATCGGTCGTGTTCTCGTTGACGTTCCGATTGAAATTGTCGTTGAAGTTCTCGTTCGAATTGTCATTTTCGCTGATGCTGACCGCGCCTGCGAACGCACCGGAGCCGGCAACGGAATCCGAGTTGGAGTCCGCTCCGGAATTCGCCGTGGAGGCGGCATCCGCATCTGAGTCCGCATCGGAGTCCGACGCCGTTCTGCCGTACTGGTACTGGCCCTGATGCTGATATTGGTCCTGATCCTGGTCTTGATCCTTGCCATAGTTCTTGGTTCTCGAACCCATGGTCCTGTCCTCACCTTTGGAGGCGCAAGGGCTTGACCGCCATACATCTAACTGGGGTCTTCACCGCGCGCCGGTTGTTGTTGAAGGCACTTTCGCTGTTGCGAGCGGTTCGTCGCAATTTCATCGAGTAAGCAAGAACGAAATCTCGATGTACGCATTACTGTTCACGACAACCAACGCGACGAAGTGTGCTTCGATGTGAGGCGGCGGGTAAGATAATTCATCGGTCTAGACCTTTCGGCCAGATGGCATCGACCGGACTAGACGGCCTTTCCGCATATTAGCGCGTCAGAATATTTTGACTGGAAACTATTCTTATATGGATGCCGATATAAAAGGATCGCGTATGACAATGACATGCGCTGGCAGTATCGGCTTATAGCTCTAACAGACTATTCCGAATTCTCTGGCCCTCGGTTACGATCCGTTAACTGAAAGACAACGCTGCAACATGCCGATGCCGAATGCGTCACGAGTAAAAACTCGTGCGTACGGGCGGGGGGAAATAGCAAATGTTAGGTGTCAGCAGTCAGCCGGCCTTCGCCGGCAAAACGGACGAAAACTTCACGCACGACCTTTCGAAACGCGATGGCCCGATCCTTTCTCCGGGGCGCGAGCGAACCCTGCTTTGCATATCTCCAACGGGTTTTTCCAGCGCGTTGACGGCGGCCATCGAATGCGAATTCCGCTTTCTGCGCGTCATCGTCGTCGCCGATTTCGGCGAGGCTTCGGCAACGCTGGTCGCCAATGTCGACCTCATCGTCGTCGACAGGACCATGGCCGGCGCGCTGGCCTATCACCACGAGGACCTCATTTCGTGGCACCGCAAGGCGTCGATCGCGATCCTGGCGGATATCGATCACCAAGTCGATACGCGGCTGACCGGGCTCGTCGAAAGGCAGATCGTTCAGGGCGTCCTTCCCATGAACATAAATCTGGATATTCTACTCTCGATCTTTCGTATATTGTTGAGTGGCGGCGAGTACGTGCCCTCTGCGCTTTTCAGATCGCAGGGCACCGGATCCGGGCAGGCAGCCCGTATGAGAAAGGACGGCGCGATGAGTGATTTGACCGCCCGCGAGTGGCAGATACTGGGACATGTCGCCAAGGGCAGCCAGAACAAAATCATCGCCAACGATCTCGGCCTCTCCGAGCATACGGTGAAGATTCACATTCACAACATCATCAACAAGCTCGGCGTACACAACCGCACCGAGGCGGCTGCGATCTATTTTGCAGGCAAGAAGGGCGGCGGCACGGACGGCAACGAACGCGACAGGCCGCTTAGCTGACGCCATGAGCGCCAATCGGCTGAAGGACATCCTTCTTCTCGTCGGCCAGCTCAACTATACGTGGACAAATACCGAAAGCCTCCTGATCCACCTCATCGCGGGACTTGCGCGCGTGGACAAGGAGACGGCGATCATCATCTTCCTGACGCTGAACACGACGCGCGCGCGCACCGATCTCGTTGAGCGGCTGGCCAAGATGCAATCGACGCTGCCGGACTGCCGGCGCGACGTGCTCGAAGCCACGCGTCGCCTTTCAGCAGAAGCGAAGCTTCGCAACAAGTACAATCACTGCATCTATTCATTCGACGAGGAAGGCGCGCCGGCCATGACGCAGATCATGCGCATCGTCGACGGCAAGGACGAGGTGCGCTACGGCAAGGCCGAACTGCTCGACGATGCCGAACTGCAACGCATTTCGGGCAGCATCGCGTCCCTCGCCTCGATCAATCGCGACATCTGGCAACTGACCGAGCGCTACGGCTTTCCCACATAGCGGCTCTTGCCCGTCACGCACCGACCGATGCGATGCGCTCCCATTTTCCATGAGCGGACTGGGACTGCCTTGCGAAGAATTTATAGGAAACGTCCGTCCAGGGCCGCAGGGCGTTGGTCCTGTTGTCGAGGATGAAGTCCCCGCGATCGGTCAGCGCCGTCAAAACCACATGCCCCTGCCCGCCAGCCGTCACGACCGTGAGCAAGAGCGTCGATGCCGGCCAGCCACGCTTCATCAGTTCTTTCTTCTTCAGGATCGCGAAATCCTCGCAGTCTCCCGCAGATGACGGCACGCTCCACACGTCCTCGACGCCATGCTGCTGCTGGTCGCTGACCTCGCGAACCTTGCTATTGACGGCAAGGTTGACCTCGTTCAGCTCAGCGGCACGCCTGTCAGTCATCGCCATTTTCTTTTGCGATCCTGTCGACGCGCAAAGATCGGCCTGCGCTTCGCAAAACGCATAAAAGGCCGGCGGCGCAAAGGCGGGGCCGCTCATGCTCATCAATTGCGGCTCCCCCGTCAGGGCAAGAGGACCGATGGCGGCAGTCGACTGGATGGGGGTCTGGGAACACGCGGCTGCGGCGAACGCGACGCAGACCACGATTAGCACTTTCAGCATGACGACGAATCTCCGATGCCAATCGTACTATTTAGCTCGCAATCTCTAATCAATAGTTAAAAAGTCCGGGTTCACAGGTTTAAACATAATGCCATACTTGGATTGACTTGGGGGCAAAGTAACGGTCAGCCCCGCGTTCCCGGTAAAGGGAGGGGTACAATGTTACGTCGTAAAATTACACTCGCCAGTCAGTCTTTCCTGATCGGATCGACGTTGGTAATCGCCGGTTCCGGCGCGCTGCATGCGCAGGAGCGGCGTCCGATCCTCAGCGCGGCGACGTGCCAGCCGCTGACGGAGCAGAATTACGTTTTGTGCTGCATCGCTGCAAATCGCGATTCGTTACTGACGCGAGCGGAACGCGAGCAGTGCCCACCGCTCACCACGGCACTCATCCGCTCCGTGATGACCCATGAAGGCGCAGGCCGCGACGTCAGCGCTGGAGGTGGCGGCAATGATGGCGGAAGCGGCAATGGTGGTGGTTCTGGCGGCGGTGGTTCCGGCGGCGGCGGCAATGGCGGTGGTGGCAATGGCGGCGGCGGCAATGGCGGCGGCGGTAACGGTGGCGGCAACGGAGGTAACGGTGGTGGCTCCGGTGGGGGTGGCGGTGGTTCCGGTGGTGGTTCCGGCGGCGGTGGCTCTGGCGGTGCAGGTGGCGGCTCCGGCGGTGGCGGAGGCGGGTCCGGCGGCGGCTCGGGTAGCGGCGGCGGCTCCGGCGGCACAGGCGGCGGCTCCGGTGGTGGCGGAAGCGGATCGGGCGGAGGCTCGGGCAGCGGCGGCGGCTCTGGCGGCGCAGGCGGCGGCTCCGGTGGTGGTGCTGGCGGAGGCGGCGGTGGCGCCGGTGGTGGATCAGGCGGCGGCGGTGCAGGCGGCGCAGGCGGCTGATCGAATGCACTGACCCGGTCGAATTTGCGGATCAGACATGCAACATTGGGCGGCTGAAGCCGCCCATTGTTGCATTCGCATGTTCGGAACCTGATGCCGTATTCATCCAGCTATCACGCGTCGAAGGCCCACGCTCTCCTCGGGTCGGAATTCTTCGATCTTGTCGATGCCGCAAATTTTCCTGCCCACATCCTGCGGTATCGCAACCACTCGGCGGCGGCGTCCGTGGGGCTGGACACGCTCGGCGACGAGGAATGGATCGACCATTTCGGGCGCTTCCGGCCGTTGCCCGACAGCTTTTCCGCACCGCTTGCCCTGCGCTATCACGGACACCAGTTCCGCTCGTACAATCCCGACCTTGGAGACGGGCGCGGCTTTCTCTGCGCGCAACTGTTCGACGATCGCGGCCGTCTTCTCGATCTCGGCACAAAGGGTTCGGGAACGACGCCATGGTCGCGAAGCGGCGACGGACGGCTGACGCTGAAAGGCGGTGTTCGCGAGGTTCTGGCGACCGAGATGCTCGAAGCGCTCGGCGTCTACACCTCCAAGACCTTCAGCCTGATCGAAACCGGCGAGGAACTCGTGCGCGGCGACGAGCCCTCGCCCACGCGCTCGGCGGTTCTGGTGCGGCTCAGCCATTCGCACATCCGGATCGGCACCTTCCAGCGGCTGCGGTTCCTGGACAAGACGAGCGATATCGAGCGGCTGATCGATCATTCGATCCGGCACTATCTGCCGGAGGTTACGGAGAGCACCGAGCCGGCACGTTCGCTCGCCTTCCTCGATGCCGTCAGCCGACGCCTCGCCAAGACCACCGCCGCCTGGATGCTTGCGGGATTCGTCCATGGCGTCCTCAACACCGATAACATCAACATCACCGGCGAGAGCTTCGATTACGGCCCGTGGCGCTTTCTGCCGACGCTCGATCCGGCCTTCACCGCTGCCTATTTCGACCAGACTGGCCTTTACGCGTTCGGACGCCAGCCCGACACGATGTTCTGGAACCTGACGCGGCTTGCCGAATGCCTTCTCGACTTCGCGCCGCAACCCGAACTCGAAACCATCTTGCGCGCATTTCCCGCACTGGTGCAGGAAGAATTCAAAACCGCGCTGCTGCGCAGGCTGGGCGTGGAAAGCAGCGATTTGGAAGCCGACAACACGCTGGTTGCAGCCGCATGGCGTTTCCTGGCAGTCAGCGAAATGCCGTTCGAGCGCTTTTTCTTCGACTGGTTCGGCGGACCGGCCAGCGGACGAGCGACACCCTCGGGGCCGCATTATGCAGGCGAAGCCTTCGATGCTTTTCTTGCGGCGATCGCCCGTCACGCGCCGCGCGCAGACATTGATTTCACCCATGACTATTTCAGCCGCGAAGACCCGACAACGATGCTTTACGACGATGTCGAGGCTATCTGGGCGCCCATCGCTGAGCGGGACGGCTGGTCGATGTTCAACGACAAGATCACCGCCATCCGTGAAATGGGCGCTGCGCTGAAGCTGCGGCCCGCCGCGTTTCCATAACGGTCTCGCGTCTCATTATGGAAAACCGGATTGCGGAACGGCGGTCCGCATCGGCGATCCGTGCCATATCGAAACAGAATCTGCCGCGAATCGCTGGCACAGGCCTTGCTCCTCCTATTGCAACGAGGAGAACGGCCATGTGGATACAATTGACGGATGCAAACGGTCAGCCGCTTGCCTTGAACACCGAGCATGTCGTGACGGTTCAGGCCTATGGCGAGCGCACCAAGATCACGCATGTCGGCGGTCAGTCGGTCGTTGCGGAAAGCGTTGCGCTGGTGCTCACCGCGCTTGGCCTTTTGCCACTGGAACAAACCGCAGAACACGAACAGTGCCACAAGCTGCATTCCTAGGCGGACGTCAGCGCTGAGGCATGGGTTCTCGGGTCAAGCCCGGGAGGCGAATTTGAGGATCGACGCCGAACACGTTGTCTGTATCGGAACGAACCTTTTCCATTCGTCATTCTCGGGCTTGACCCGAGAATCCACGCCTCGACATTCGCCCGCACTCGATAGCAATCACTCGTTGCGGCGTTTGCCTTCGAGCAGATCAAGCACGGCGCGGGCCGCATCGAGCACATTGGTGCCCGGACCGAATACCGCCGATACGCCGTTGTCGAGCAGGAACTGATAATCCTGGCGCGGCACGACCCCGCCGACGACGACAATGACGTTTTCCGCTCCACGCGCCTTCAGCGCTTCGACGAGTTGCGGCGCGAGCGTTTTGTGGCCGGCGGCGAGCGACGACATGCCAACGACATGCACCTTCGATTTCATCGCCAGTTCGGCCGCCTCGTCCGGCGTCTGGAACAGCGGACCTGCGACGACCTCGAAGCCGATATCGCCGAAGGCCGATGCGATGATCTTCGCCCCGCGGTCGTGCCCGTCCTGCCCGAGCTTGGCGACCAGCAGCTTCGGGCTCTCCCCCAGAACCTTCGCGAATTCGTCCAGCCGCTCGACGAGATTCTCGTATTCCGGCTCGCCCTCATAGGCCGGGCCATAGACCTTGCTGACGACCGTCGGAATGGCCGAATGATCGCCGAATGCCTCGCGCAGCGCGTCCGAGATTTCACCGAGCGTGGCCCGCGCCCGCGCCGCATCCACGGCCGCTTCCAAAATGTTGCCCTTGCCGGTCTTGGCGACTTCGCGCAACGCGGCAATCGTTTCTTCCCACTTTTGCGGATCGCGCTGGCGTCGCGTCTTTTCGATACGTGCGATCTGCGACAGGCGCACCGCCTTGTTATCGATGTCGAGAATGTCGAGTTCGTCCTCGTTTTCGAGGCGATATTTGTTGACGCCGACGATCACCTCGTCGCCCCGATCGACCGCTGCCTGACGGCGGGTCGCCGCCTCCTCGATGAGGCGCTTGGGCAAGCCGTCATTGACGGCTTTCGTCATGCCGCCCATCGATTCCACTTCCTCGATGAGCGCCCAGGCTTTTTCCGCCAGATCGTTCGTCAGGCTCTCTACATAATAGGAGCCGGCCAGCGGATCGACGACTTTCGTCACGCCCGTTTCGTGCTGAAGGATCAATTGCGTGTTGCGGGCGATGCGGGCGGAAAATTCGGTCGGCAGCGCAATCGCCTCGTCGAGCGCGTTGGTGTGCAGCGACTGAGTGCCGCCCAGCGCGGCCGACATCGCCTCATAGGCGGTGCGAATGACGTTGTTGTAAGGGTCCTGCTCCTGCAGGGACACGCCGGATGTCTGGCAATGGGTACGCAGCATCAGCGACGACGCCTTTTTCGGCTCGAACTCCTCCATGATGCGCGACCACAGGAGCCGCGCCGCGCGCAGCTTCGCCGCTTCCATGAAGAAATTCATGCCGATGGCGAAGAAGAACGAAAGCCGCCCCGCGAAGGCGTCGACATCGAGACCCTTCTTCAGCGCGGCGCGCACATATTCGCGCCCGTCGGCCAGCGTGAAGGCCAGTTCCTGCACCAAAGTCGCGCCTGCCTCCTGCATGTGATAGCCGGAAATCGAAATCGAATTGAACTTCGGCATTTCCTTCGCCGTGTATTCGATGATGTCCGCGATGATCCGCATCGAGGGTTCGGGCGGATAGATATAGGTGTTACGGACCATGAACTCCTTGAGGATGTCGTTCTGGATGGTCCCCGACAGTTGCGCGCGCGGGACGCCCTGTTCCTCGCCGGTCACGATGAAATTCGCGAGGATCGGGATCACCGCGCCATTCATGGTCATCGACACGGAAATCTCGCCGAGCGGGATGCCGTCGAAGAGGATCTTCATGTCCTCGACCGAGTCGATCGCCACGCCAGCCTTGCCGACATCGCCCTCGACGCGTGGGTGGTCCGAATCGTAGCCGCGATGCGTCGCCAGATCGAAGGCGACGGAAACGCCCTGCTGGCCTGCGGCCAGCGCCTTGCGATAGAAAGCGTTGGATGCTTCGGCCGTCGAGAAACCGGCATATTGGCGGATGGTCCATGGCCGTCCGGCATACATCGTGGCGCGCGGGCCGCGCAGGAACGGCTTTTGTCCCGGCAGTGAATCCAGATGATCGATGCCCGCCAGATCGTCGGCGGTATAGACCGGCTTGACCGCAATGCCTTCGGGCGTGTTCCAGACGAGCGTTTCGGGGTCGCGCTTGACCTCCTTTTCCGCCGCCGCGCGCCATTGATCGAGCTTCGGGTTGGTCATTTTTTGCACTTTCGTCATCACACCCCTCACCCGTCTTGCCGCTCCGCGGCAATCCACCCTCTCCCACAAGAGGATAGGGACGGACGCGGAAACACCACCTCTCCTTCTCCCCCTGTGGGAGAAGGTGGCCGAGGCGTCAGCCGAGGTCGGATGAGGGGTAAGCCCAACTCACTCGAACTCCAGGATCATCTCGTCGACGGCGAGGCTCGCGCCTGCCTCGACCGCCACACGCTTGACGATGCCGCGCCGTTCGGCGCGCAGGACGTTTTCCATCTTCATCGCCTCGACGGTGGCGAGCGCCTGTCCGTCCTGCACCTCGTCGCCTTCCTTGACAGAAATGGTCGTGATAACGCCCGGCATCGGGCACAAAAGCATCTTCGACGTATCCGGCGGCAGCTTTTCGGGCATCAGGCGCGCGAGTTCGGCAACGCGCGGCGTCCTGACATGCGCCTTCAAATCCATGCCGCGCCAGCGCAGCCGCCAGCCGGAATTGACGCGCTCGACCTTCACGCCGACCGGCTCGCCATCGACCGCGAAGCGCGCATGCGTACGGCCCGGCAGCCAGTCCGAGGCGACGGACAACGCCTTTTCCTCGCCAAAGGACACCAGCACCTTGCCACCTTCCTCGCGCATGATGGTCGCAAGGCTCTGGTCGCCGAAGGTGACGACCCATTCGCGGCCGACCGCGCGGCGATGATTGTCCATTCCGCCCGAGATCAGCACGTCGCGCCTCTGACTGCGAAGGTTCACGAAAGCCGCAACCGCCGCGAGAACCCGCCCCGCTTTCGCATCGGGTGCCACGCCCTCGAAGCCTTCCGGCCACTCCTCCGCGATGAACGCCGTCGTCAGACGCCCGTCGCGAAACCGCTCATGCTCCATCACCGCCGAAAGGAACGGCAGATTGTGGCCGATGCCTTCGACTTCGAAATCATCGAGCGCCGCGCTCATCGCGTCGATAGCCGTGAGACGGTCCTGTGCCCATGTGCACAGCTTGGCGATCATCGGGTCGTAATACATCGAGATTTCGCCGCCCTCGAAGACGCCGGTGTCGTTGCGGATCACCGTGCCGTTTTCGGATTTGCCCTCGGCGGGCGGGCGATAGCGCGTCAGACGGCCGATCGACGGCAGGAAGTTGCGGAACGGGTCTTCGGCATAGAGCCGGCTTTCGATCGCCCAGCCGTTCAGCTTGACGTCGTCTTGCGCGATGTCGAGTTTTTCGCCTGCCGCAACGCGGATCATCTGCTCGACGAGATCGATCCCGGTGATCAGTTCCGTCACCGGATGCTCGACCTGAAGGCGCGTGTTCATTTCGAGGAAGTAAAAATTCTTCTCGCCATCAACGATGAACTCGACCGTTCCGGCCGAGAAATAGCCGACCGCCTTTGCCAGCGCGACCGACTGCTCGCCCATCGCCTTACGCGTTTCCGCGTCGAGGAACGGCGACGGCGCTTCCTCGATGACCTTCTGGTTGCGCCGCTGGATCGAGCATTCGCGCTCACCCAGATAAATGACGTTGCCGTGCTGGTCGCCAAGCACCTGAATTTCGATGTGACGCGGCTGCGTGACGAACTTCTCGATAAAGATTCGGTCGTCGCCGAACGCGTTCTTTGCCTCGTTTTTCGACGACTGGAAGCCCTCGCGCGCCTCCGCGTCGTTCCAGGCAATGCGCATTCCCTTGCCGCCACCGCCGGCCGACGCCTTGATCATCACCGGATAGCCGATGGATGATGCGATGCGGACGGCTTCGTCCGCATCCTCGATCAACCCCATGTGACCCGGCACCGTCGAGACACCTGCCTCGGCGGCGAGCTTCTTGGACGTGATCTTGTCGCCCATCGCCTCGATGGCTTTGACCGGCGGACCGATGAAGGCGACGCCTTCCTTCTCAAGCGCCTCGGCGAATTTCGGGTTTTCCGACAGGAACCCGTAGCCCGGATGAACGGCATCCGCGCCGGTCTGCCTTATCGCGTCGATGATCTTGTCGATCACGATATAGGACTGGTTCGACGGCGCGGGGCCGATATGAACCGCCTCATCGGCCATTTTCACATGCAGCGCCTCGCGGTCCGCATCCGAATAGACAGCGACGGTCGCGATGCCGAGCCTTTTGGCCGTCTTGATCACCCGGCACGCGATCTCGCCGCGATTGGCGATGAGGATTTTCCTGAACATCATTGCCCCGAAATCTTGTCCTGCGTTTTTGTGTCGAAGTCCGAGGCGTCGTGCCGTTCGTGAAGCTGCTTTGCAGGATCGCCGAAGGTGCGGTTGACCATCGAGCCGCGCTGCGCGCCGGGACGTTCACCAACCTTTTTCATCCAGCGCTGGACGTTGGTGTAGTCGTCGACCGACAGGAAGTCGCCGGCGTCGTCATAAGCGCCCTTCGCAGCCAGGCGCCCATACCAGGGCCAGATCGCCATATCCGCGATCGTATATTCGCTGCCGGCCATGTATTCGTTTTCGGCAAGATGCCGGTCGAGCACATCCATCTGGCGCTTCACCTCCATCGCATAGCGGTCGATCGCGTATTCGATCTTCATCGGCGCATAGGCGTAGAAATGGCCGAAGCCGCCGCCGAGAAACGGCGCGGACCCCATCTGCCAGAATAGCCAGTTCATGGCCTCTGTTCGTGCACGTATCTCCGTCGGCAGGAACGCGCCGAATTTTTCGGCCAGATAGACGAGGATCGAGCCGGATTCGAACACCCGCAACGGCGCACCGCCGCCCTTGGGCGCGTGGTCGGCGAGAGCCGGAATCTTGGAGTTCGGATTGACGCCGACGAAGCCCGAGCCGAACTGGTCGCCATCGCCGATCTTGATCAGCCAGGCGTCGTATTCCGCGCCTGAATGGCCGGCAGCCAGCAATTCCTCCAGCATGATCGTCACCTTGACGCCGTTCGGCGTGCCAAGCGAATACAACTGAAGCGGATGCTTGCCGACCGGCAGTTCCTTGTCATGCGTCGGTCCGGCGATCGGCCGGTTGATGGACGAAAACGCGCCGCCGCTCTGCTGCTCCCATGTCCACACTTTCGGCGGCACATATCCGGCGGGCAGGTTCTTTTCGGGCGGGAATTTGGTGGTGTCGGTCATGATGTCCTCGATGCGAAGAAAATTGGCGGAACCCACTATAAAGGCATCGTGTCGTGCTTCTTCCAGGGTTGTTCCTGTTTCTTCGTGCGCAGCATGGCAAAGGCCCGCGCGATTCGCCGGCGCGAGGAATGCGGCATGATCACCTCGTCGATGAAGCCGCGTTCGGCCGCCTTGAATGGGTTGGCGAAGTTTTCCTCGTATTCGGCCGTGCGCGCCGCGATCTTTTCAGCATCGCCAAGTTCGGAACGATAGAGGATCTCCGTCGCGCCCTTCGCGCCCATCACCGCGATTTCGGCGGTCGGCCAGGCGTAGTTCACGTCCGCGCCGATATGCTTCGAGGCCATCACGTCATAAGCGCCGCCATAGGCCTTGCGCGTGATGAGCGTAACCATCGGCACGGTCGCCTGCGAATAGGCGAACAGGAGCTTCGCGCCGTGCTTGATAACGCCGCCAAACTCCTGGCTCGTGCCCGGCAGGAAGCCCGGCACGTCGACCAGCGTCAGAAGCGGAATGTTGAACGCGTCGCAAAAGCGTACGAAACGCGCGGCCTTGCGGCTTGAATCGATATCGAGACAGCCTGCCAGCACCATCGGCTGGTTGGCGACGACGCCCACCGTCTGCCCTTCGATGCGCAGGAAGCCGGTGATGATGTTCTTGGCGTAGGCTTCCTGAATCTCGAAGAAATCGCCCTCGTCGCCAAGCGCGAAGATCAGTTCCTTCATGTCATAGGGCTTGTTCGCGCTGTCAGGGATCAGCGTGTCGAGCCTGTCCTCCAATCGTGATGGATCGTCATGAAACGGGCGAACCGGCGGCTTTTCGCGATTGTTGAGCGGCAGGAAATCGAACAACCGGCGCACTTCCTCCAGCGCGATCACGTCGTTGTCGAATGCCCCGTCTGCGACGGAGGATTTTTGCGTGTGGGTGCGCGCGCCGCCCAATTCCTCGGCGGTCACGATCTCGTTCGTCACCGTCTTCACCACGTCCGGGCCGGTCACGAACATGTAGGACGAGTCGCGCACCATGAAGATGAAATCGGTCATCGCGGGCGAATAGACAGCGCCGCCCGCGCACGGCCCCATGATGACCGAAATCTGCGGCACGACGCCCGACGCGTCCGCGTTTCGCTTGAAGACGTCGGCATAGCCGCCGAGCGAGGCGACGCCTTCCTGAATGCGCGCGCCGCCGCTGTCGTTCAGTCCGATGACCGGCGCGCCATTGCGCACCGCCATATCCATGATCTTGCAGATTTTCTGCGCATGAGTTTCGGACAGCGAGCCGCCCAGAACGGTGAAGTCCTGCGAAAAGACATAGACCAGCCGGCCGTTGATTGTGCCCCAACCAGTGACGACGCCGTCGCCGGGGTATTTCTGGTTCGCCATGCCAAAATCGGTCGTGCGGTGAACGACATACATGTCGTATTCCTCGAACGATCCCTCGTCGAGCAGCACCTCGACGCGCTCGCGTGCGGTCAGCTTGCCCTTGGCGTGCTGCGCGTCGATGCGCTTTTCACCGCCGCCGAGCCGTGCCTGCGCACGTCGCTCCTCAAGTTGTTCCAGCACGGCGCGCATCAGCGGGTGTTCCTCATGGCGATCATCTGGTCCTCTCATCTTGCGCATTTTAGCGACTATCGTGCCCGCCGATGCGTGAAAAGCCTTGAACGGGCGGACCGGCGTAAAGTAGATATTGCAATATTGCAAAAAGCAAACATGCGAAATGCGTAACACCAAACTCTTCATCGGCCGCAAGATCCGTGACTTGCGCGAGGCACATCGGCTAACTCAAGCCGCTTTCGCCCAGCGCATCGGCATATCGACCAGCTATCTCAACCAGATCGAGAACAACCAGCGTTCGGTTTCCGCGTCCGTGCTTCTCGCACTGGCCGAAATCTTCCGCATAGATATCGCGGATTTCTCGTCCGGCGAGAGCGACAGGCTGCTTTCGGCCCTGTCCGAGGCGCTTGGCGATCCGCTTTTCGAAACGTACAAGCCGAGCCTTCAGGAACTCAAGCTCGTCACCCAGAACGCACCGGGCTTCGCGCATGCCCTTATCGCCGCCCATCAGGCGTACCGGCGCAATTCCGAACAGCTTGCCAGCGTCGACGACACGCTCGGCCGCTCCGGCGCGCACGATCCGACACCTTATGAAGAGGTGCGGGACTTCTTCCACTTCGTCGACAACTATATCCACGATCTCGACACGGCGGCCGAGGAGCTTGCCGCGCGCCTGACCATCCCCGACCGTGAAACATCGGCGGCCCTGCGCGATCATCTGGAGGCGCGCCACCGCGTAAGCGTTGCGCGCATGGCGTCCGAGGAAGAAGCGCTGCGCCGCTTCGATCCAGCAACGCGCACGCTTTATCTCAACCCCTTCTCGCCGGTGTCCACACGCACGTTCCAGACCGCATTCAAGATCGGGGAACTGGAAACGGGCGATCTCATATCCACGATCATCGGCAATGCGAGCTTTCGCAGCGCGGAGGCGCTCGATATCTGCCGCATCGGCCTTGCGAACTATTTCGCCGGGGCGCTCATGATGCCCTATGAGGCGTTTTTGGCTTCCGCGCGCGAGTTGCGTCACGACCTCGAATTGCTGGCCGCCCGTTTCGGTGCCTCCATCGAACAGGTTGCGCACCGCCTTTCGACGCTGCAGCGCGCGGGGCGCAAGGGTGTACCGATCTTCTTCGCGCGCATCGATCGGGCCGGCAACATCACCAAACGCCACAGCGCCGCGCGCCTGCAATTCGCCCGCTTCGGCGCGGCCTGCCCGTTGTGGAACGCGCATCAGGCTTTCGAAGCGCCCGGACGCATCCTGCGCCAACTTGCAGAAACACCGGACGGGGTGCGCTATCTGTGCGTGTCGACCGAGATCGCCAAGGGTGGCGGCGGCTTTCATGCCGTCCAGCGCCGCTACGCCATCGCAGTCGGCTGCGAAATCACCCATGCGGGCGATTTCGTCTATGCCGACGATCTCGACATCGCCACGCGCACCGCGTTCGAGCCGATCGGCATTTCGTGCCGCATCTGCGAGCGCACCAACTGCGTCCAGCGCGCCGTGCCGCCGTTGAAGCGCCGCCTCACCGTCGACCACGACCTGCGCGGCCCGGTGCCCTACCGGATAGACTGACGGCGCGGCTTCATGCAAAGCCGATTGGCGCGCATTCAAGCTGGCTCATGGCGGATCGATCATTATTGTCCGTCCTGAAATTGAATGGAGGAAAAGATGAGCGAAGCCGAAATCCTGTTCCAGACGCGCAAGCGCGCAGGCTTCGTCACGCTCAACCGGCCAAAGGCGCTCAACGCGTTGACGCGGGGCATGGTCGGTGCCCTCCACACGCAACTGATCGAATGGGCACGCGATCCGCTCGTCGAGCGTGTCGTCATCAAGGCGGCTGGCGAAAAGGCGTTCTGCGCCGGTGGGGACGTGCGCCGGCTCTACGACTGGGGCCAGGCCGGCGACCCGGCGATCCGCGAATTCTACCGCGAGGAATATCGCCTCAACACCTTCATCAAGCGCTACCCGAAGCTATATGTCGCCCTCATCGACGGCATCGTCATGGGCGGCGGTGTCGGCGTCTCGTTTCATGGCAGCCATCGCATCGGCGGCTCGCGTCTGATGTTCGCCATGCCCGAAACAGGCATCGGCCTTTTTCCCGATGTCGGCGGCACGTATTTCCTGCCCCGCCTGCCGCACAATATCGGCATCTGGCTGGCGCTGACCGGCGCACGTCTCGGACAGGCGGACAGCCTCTGGTGCGGATTGATGACGCATGCGCCCACAAGCGAGGATTTCCCGGAGATAGAAGACGCATTGACGCGCGACGGCGATATAGACGATCTTCTGGCGGGCTTCGAAGCGCCGTCCGGCGAGGCTACCCTGCCCGCGCTCGCGCCGGTGATCGAACGCTGCTTTGCCGGGGATACGGTCGAAGACATTCTCGCCGCGCTCGATGCCGATGGCGGCGAATGGGCGGCGAAGCAGGCCGCGATCATTCGCACGAAATCGCCTACCAGCCTGAAAATCACGCTGCGCCAGATGCAGGAAGGCGCGAAAGCCGATTTCGAAGAATGCATGCGCATCGAGTTCAGGATCGTCAGCCGCATCATTGAGGGCCATGAATTCTTCGAGGGCGTGCGCGCGGTGATCATCGACAAGGACAACGCGCCGAAATGGCGGCCCGCCGACCTTTCGGCCGTTATGAAAGCCGATATCGACGTCTATTTCGCGCCGCTGCCGGACGAGCTCGACCTGTCGAACCTCGATCGTCCATGAAAATCACTGCCGTCGATTGACGACGACGCGGCTTGCGACATACCTTGCGGTATGTTCACCGGAAGGGAGGAGCCGGAATGGCGTTTGCGCGCGTCAACGGCGTCGTATTGCATCATGACGTAAGCGGGCCGGTCGATGCACCGGCACTGGTCTTCGCCAATTCGCTCGGCACCGATTTCCGCATCTGGGACGAAGTCGTCGCGCGGCTCGGCGGCCGGTTCCGCGTCGTGCTCTACGACAAGCGCGGGCATGGTCTTTCGGAAGCGACGCCCTCGCCTTACGCGCTTGACGATCACGTCGGCGATCTTAGCGCGCTCCTCGACTATCTGGGCATCGAAAAGGCCGCGCTTGTCGGCCTTTCGGTCGGCGGCCTGATCGCGCAGGGGCTGGCGGCGAAACGGCCCGAACTGGTCAACGCGCTCGTTCTCATGGACACTGCGCACAAGATCGGCACGGCCGATATGTGGAATCAGCGCATCGAGACCGTGACGACGAAGGGCATCGCCGCGATGGCGGACGCGATCATGGAACGGTGGTTCACGCCGTCCTATCGCAGCCCCGACAACCCCGATTTCACCGGCTATCTGGCAATGCTGACGCGCACGCCCGCCGAAGGCTACGCCGGCACCTGCGCGGCCCTGCGCGATGCGGATCTGACGCAATCGACCGCCGCGCTGACCGTTCCAACCCTTTGCATCGTGGGCGATCAGGATGGCTCGACGCCGCCCGACCTCGTGCGCTCGACCGCCGACCTGATTACCGGCAGCCGCTTCGAAATCATTCAGGGTGCAGGACATCTGCCCTGCATCGAAAAGCCGGATGAGACGGCCCGGCTGCTACAGGATTTTTTCGGCGCGACCATTCGCTGAGCGCGCCGTCACATCTGAAAGGAAGAAGAATGCCCGAATACGTCAAGGTGACAAACGACGGCGACGTGGCCGTCATCACCCTCGACAACCCGCCCGTCAACGCGCTCAGCCTCCATCTGCGCGAGCCGCTCTTCGCTACGCTGGAGGCCGCGCGCGACGACGACGCGATCAAGGCGGTGGTGATCGCATGTGCGGGCCGCACCTTCGTTTCGGGCGCAGACATCAGCGAATTCGGCACGGAAAAGGCGCTCGCCTCCCCGTCGCTGCCGGAACTGTGCGCGCTTCTCGATGCATTTCCCAAGCCGGCCGTGGCCGCGATCCACGGCACCGCGCTCGGCGGCGGACTGGAACTGGCGCTTTCCTGCCATTACCGCGTCGCGGTCAAGTCCGCTCAGGTCGGCCTGCCGGAAGTCAAGCTCGGCATTCTGCCCGGAGCCGGCGGCACGGTGCGCCTGCCGCGCCTGACAGGCCCGGTCGAGGCCTTGAAGATGATCACGTCGGGCAATCCAGTGCCCGCACAAAAGGCGCTCAAGCTCGGCATCGTTGACGAGATCGCGGAAGGCGACCTCTTGGCGGACGCAATCGCATTCGCGCGCTCGAAGATCGGCGCGCCGCTCGTTCCCGTCAGCAAACGCATGGACAGGATCGAGAATCCGGACCTTGCCGCCTTCGACGCCGCCACCGCCGAGGTGAAGAAGAAGGCGCGCGGGCTCGACGCGCCGGTCAGATGCGCCGAAGCCGTTCGCAATGCCGTCACGATGGACTTCGACGCCGCGCTGAAGCGCGAGCGCGAACTTTTCATCGAACTCGTTCAAGGCACGCAATCGAAGGCGCAGCGCCATCTATTCTTCGCGCAGCGTGAGGCCGCCAAGGTCGATGGCGTCGGCAAGGACGTCGCGCCGCGCGCGGTCCAGCGCGTCGGCATCATCGGCGCGGGCACGATGGGCGGCGGCATCGCCATGTCCTTCGTCAATGGCGGCGTTCCGGTCACAATCTTGGAAATGACTGACGAAGCGCTCGATCGCGGCATGGGGATGATCGCGAAGAACTACGACATTTCCGTCCAGCGCGGTTCGCTGACGACCGAAGCGAAAGCGGAGCGTCTCGCCGCCTTCAAACGAACCACCGACTATGCCGATCTCGCCGACTGCGACCTCATCATCGAGGCCGTGTTCGAGGAGATGGACGTCAAGAAGGATGTGTTCGGCAAGCTCGACAAGATCGCGAAACAAGGCGCGATCCTCGCCACCAACACGTCCTATCTCGACGTGAACGAGATCGCCGCTTCCATCTCGCGGCCGCAAGATGTCGTCGGCCTGCACTTCTTCTCGCCCGCCAACGTCATGAAGCTCCTGGAAATCGTGCGCGGCGCGAAGACTGCGCCAGACGTTCTGGCCACCGCGCTCGGTCTCGCCCGCAAGATCGGCAAGGTGCCGGTCGTCGTCGGCGTGTGCCACGGCTTTGTCGGCAATCGCATGCTCGGCGCGCGCAACGACGAAACGGAGGCGCTGCTTCTGGAAGGCGCGACGCCGCAGCAGGTCGACAAGGTCTTCACCGATTTCGGCTGGCCGATGGGGCCGTTCGCCATGTGGGATCTGGCCGGTCTCGACATCGGCTGGCGCAACCGCAAGGCGCTCGGCAAGACCGCCGCGATCGCGGACGCTCTGTGCGAACAGGGCCGCTTCGGCCAGAAAACCGGCAAGGGCGTCTATCTCTACGAGGCCGGGTCGCGCGCACCGAAGACCGACCCCGACGTCGAAAAGCTTATCGAGGACAAGGCGCGAGAAAAGGGCATTGCCCGCCGCAAAATCTCCGAAGACGAGATCACCGAGCGCACGCTTTATCCGCTGATCAACGAGGGCGCACGCATCCTCGAGGAAGGGATCGCCGCGCGCGCATCCGACATCGATATCGTGTGGACCAACGGCTACGGCTTTCCGATCGGAAAGGGCGGGCCGATGTTTTACGCCGACACGATCGGCCTGAAGACAATCGTCGAACGCCTCGACCACTGGCACGAGAAAACCGGCAAGGACGTCTACAGGCCTGCCGCGCTTTTGCGAAAGCTGGCCGAAGAAGGCGGCTCCTTTTCCGCCGCGAAGAAGGCCGCATGATCGATCTGGCGAACGCCCCCTGGAAAGCCGTTTATCCGGCGGGGCTGTCGCCGGATACAAAGCTCGACACATGGCCGGTCCACGAGATCGTGGACCGTTCGGCGCGCATCTGGGGCGTAAAGCCGGCCTTCGTCTTTCGCGGACGCGACTTTTCCTATCTCGAGCTGAAACACGCCGTCGATGATTTCGCTGCGCGGCTCGTCGGGGCCGGGCTGAAGAAAAAGGATCGCATCGCGTTCCTCCTGCCCAACACGCTCTATCATCCGGTCGCCTTCTTCGGCGCGCTCAGGGCGGGGCTGACGATCGTTCACCTGTCGCCGCTCGACGGCGACATCGTGCTGCGCCACAAGCTCACCGACAGCGGCGCGCGCGTGCTGGTGACGACCGATCTGGGCGGCCTTGCCGTAAAGGCCGGCGAATTGTTCATGGCCGGCCTCGTCGATCGCGTCATCGTTGGCGACGACCATGCGCTCGCCGACCGCCCGCTGTGGCACGGCCTCGAACCTGCGGACGAAACCGTGATGCCCCCGGTCGGCACGGACGATCTGGCGCTTTTGCAATATACGGGCGGAACGACGGGCCTTCCCAAAGGCGCGATGCTGACGCATGCCAATCTGTCGGCCGCCGTGTCGAGCTACGATCTCTGGTTCGCCGCCCATGGCCTGACGCGGCCGGGCGAGGACCGCGTTTTGATGTGCCTGCCGCTTTTCCACATCTACGGGCTGACGGCGGTGATGCTTCGCGGCCTCAACAACGGCGCGGCGCTCGTCCTGCACACCCGCTTCGACCCGAATGCCGCGCTCGACGAGATCGAAGCGGGCGCGACCAGTTTTCCCGGCGTGCCAACCATGTGGATCGCCATCGCCGCGACACCGGGCGTCGAAAGCCGTGATTTTTCCGCGTTGCGCTATTGCGCGTCGGGTGGCGCACCCCTGCCTGCCGAGGTCGCCCGCAAACTCAAACGCGCGACGGGGCACAATCTTCTCGGCGGCTGGGGTATGACGGAGACGTCGCCTGCCGGCAGCAACATTCCCGTGACGCGGCCGGACAGATACGACACGATCGGCGTCCCTCTGCCCGGCATCTATCTGGACATCGTCGCGCTCGACGATCCCGCACGCACGGTCGCCCAAGGCGAAACCGGCGAATTGCGCATCTTCGGCCCCAACGTGACGAGCGGCTACTGGAAACAGAGCGAGGCGAGCGCGGCGTCGTTTTCGAATGGCGGTTTCCTCACCGGCGACATCGGCTTCATGGACGAGGAAGGCTTCTTTTCCGTCGTGGACCGAAAGAAAGACATGCTCATTTGCGGCGGTTTCAACGTCTATCCGCAACTGATCGAACAGGCCGTCTATACGCATCCCGACATCGAGGAAGTGCTGGTGCTGGGCATGCCCGACGGCTATCGCGGCGAGACGCCGAAGGTTTTCGCCAAGCTGCGCGACGGAGCGCCGGCCCTCACGCTCGACGCGTTGCGCGCTTTCCTGAAAGGCAAGATCGGCCCGCATGAAATGCCCGGCGCGCTCGAACTGCGCGACGCGCTGCCGCGCACGCCGGTCGGAAAGCTCTCGAAGCTGGAATTGAAGAAAGAACTGGCGGCACATGCCGCCGCTTGAGGAGGATCATCATGACTGACGCCGTCATCGTTGCGACCGCGCGTACCCCCATCGGCAAGGCCTATCGCGGCGGGCTGAACGACACGTCCGGGGCCGATCTCGGCGCGCACGCCATTCGACACGCGCTCCAGCGCGCAGGCATCGAGGGCGGCGATGTGGAAGACGTGATCCTCGGCTGCGCCATGCAGGAGGGAACGACCGGGCTCAACGTCGCGCGCCGGGCGGCGCTCGTTGCGGGCCTGCCCGAAACCGCCGCCGGCACCACGATCGACCGGCAGTGTTCGTCGGGCCTTCAATCCATGGCGCTTCTGGCCAACGCGATCCGCAATGACGGCGTGAAAGTCGGTATTGCTGGCGGGCTGGAATCGATCAGCCTCGTCCAGAACGACCACCGCAACACATTTCGCCTCGTCGACAAATCGCTGACGGGCGCTGCCGCCGACGTCTACATGCCGATGATCGACACCGCCGAGGTCGTCTCCAAACGCTACGGCATCGCCCGCGACCGCCAGGACGAATATGCGCTGGAAAGTCAGCGCCGGGTCGCTGCCGCGCGCGAAGCCGGGCGTTTCAGCGAGGAAATCGCGCCGATATCGACACGGATGGCCGTCGTCGACAAGGAAACGAAGGAGATCAGTCACCGCGACGTTGAGATCGTCCATGACGAAGGACCGCGCGCCGACACGACCGCCGAAGGCCTTGCCAACCTGAAATCCGTTCGCGAAGGCGGCACGATCACCGCCGGAAACGCCAGCCAGCTATCCGACGGGGCTTCGGCTCACGTCATGATGAGTTCGGCGGAAGCCGAGCGGCGCGGCCTCGCCCCTCTCGGCATTTTGCGCGGCTTCAACGTCGCCGGCTGCGCGCCCGACGAGATGGGCATCGGACCGGTCTATGCCGTGCCGCGCCTTCTCGAACGCCACGGGCTGAAAGTCGACGATATCGGCCTTTGGGAACTGAACGAAGCCTTCGCCGTGCAGGTGATCTATTGCCGCGACCGGCTCGGCATCGACCCGGAAAAGCTGAACGTCAGCGGCGGCGCGATCGCGCTCGGCCACCCCTACGGCATGTCGGGCGCGCGCCTTGCCGGGCATGCGCTCATCGAGGGCAGAAGACGCGGCGTCAAATATGCCGTCGTGACCATGTGCGTCGGCGGCGGCATGGGCGCGGCGGGGCTGTTCGAGATCGTTTGAGGAGACCGAAATGGACCTTCGCTACACGCCCGAGGAACTCGCCTTCCGCAATGAGGTGCGCACATTCCTGAAAGACAATCTGCCGGACGAAATTCGCCGGAAGATGATCGATGGCGAGAGCATGGACAAGCAAGACCTCGTCACATGGTCGCGCATCCTGAATCAAAAAGGCTGGGCTGTTCCGCACTGGCCGAAAGATTATGGCGGCACCGGCTGGGACCCGATGCGGCAATATATCTTCCTCGAAGAAACGCAGAAATGGCCGGCGCCGCAGCCGCTCGCCTTCGGCGTCAACATGGTCGGCCCGGTCATCTACACATTCGGCAACGATGCGCAAAAGAAGCGCTACCTGCCCGCCATCGCCAACCTCGACGACTGGTGGTGCCAGGGATTTTCGGAGCCGGGTGCCGGCTCCGATCTCGCCTCGCTGAAGACGAAGGCCGTGCGCGAGGGCGATCATTACATCGTCAACGGCCAGAAGACGTGGACGACGCTCGCGCAATATGCCGACTGGATTTTCTGCCTCGTCAGAACCGACCCGGATGTCAAAAAACAGTCCGGCATCTCGTTCCTGCTGATCGACATGAAGACGCCGGGCGTCGAGGTCCGTCCGATCGTGACGATCGACGGCGGACGCGAGATCAACGAGGTGTTCCTGACGGACGTAAAAGTGCCGGTCGAAAACCTCGTCGGCGAGGAGAACAAGGGCTGGGACTACGCCAAATTCCTGCTCGGCAACGAGCGAACCAACATCGCGCGCATCGGCATGTCGAAGCAGCGTGTCGCACGCATCCGCGAACTTGCGACAAAGGAAATGTCCGGCGGCCGCCCGCTGATCGAGGACGAGCGCTTCCGTGAAAAACTCGCCTCGGTCGAGATCGACCTGAAGGCGCTGGAACTGACGCAGCTTCGCGTCGTCGCGGCCGACGCCAAACGCGGCAACACCGGCAAGCCCGATCCGGCCTCCTCGATCCTCAAGATCAAGGGGTCGGAAATCCAGCAGGCGACGACGCATCTTTTGATGCAGGTCATGGGGCCTCACGCCCTGCCCTATCACGCCGGCGATACGGACGGTTCCAACGAACTTCCAATCGAGCCGGACTACGCCGCCACCGCCGCACCCGGCTATTTCAATTTCCGCAAGGTCTCGATCTATGGCGGCTCGAACGAGATTCAGAAGAACATCATCGCCAAGGCGGTTCTGGGGCTGTGACATGGCTTCCCCTTCGTCCGTGGGAAACTTATCCCCCTTCCAGCCGCCGGCCCTATCATCCCTTCACCGCCCTGACGGGAACCGGTCCGGACCGGGATTTGGCAGGGCGGCGGTGACCTCCCCCTGTGGCGTGGTAAATCACGGGCATGTGAGGGCGCGGAACAGGCCGGCGTGGCGGGCCGCTTGCAACAGTCTGCAAGCCATACGCCATGCGGAAAAGCCGCAGGTGTTTCCCTTGGAAGCATCGGTGACCGGCCGAGAGCGCGACAGCCACCGGGTGACGGTCCGTCGATCGCACCATAAAAATTTCCAGAAGCGTGAAGCGGACCGTCGCCTTCCCGACTTCTCCATGATCCGGCCGTTCAGGCGCGGCGGCGCGCCCGCACGCCCGTCTTTCAAGATACGAATTTCCAGGAGGCACTCCGATGGACTTTGACCTTACCGACGAGCAGACCATGCTCAAGGATGCGCTCGACCGCCTTTTGAAGGATGCTTACGGCTTCGAGCAGCGGCGCAAATATATGACCGAGCCGGCCGGATACAGCGCCGATATGTGGAACGCCTATGCCGAGATGGGGCTGATGGCGCTGCCTTTCGCGGAAGAGGACGGAGGACTTGCCGGAACGCCGGTCGAAACCATGATCGTGATGGAATCGCTCGGGCGCGTGCTCGCGCTGGAGCCGTATTTCGCGACAATGGTTCTCGGCGGCGGCGCGCTGAAGGCGGCAGCTTCCAGCGACCAGAAGGCCGAACTGATCCCGCAAATCGCGGACGGTTCGCTCAAGCTCGCGCTCGCCCACACCGAGCGCAACTCGCGCTACGACCTCAACCACGTCGAGACGAAAGCGACGAAAGACGGCGATGGCTGGCTATTGACCGGCCAGAAAAGTGTCGTGCTTCACGGCGAGGCCGCCGACAAGATCGTTGTCGTCGCAAGGGCGGCGGGTGACATCCGTGACGAGAACGGCATCGGCCTTTTCATCGTCGATGCCAGTGGGGAGGGTGTGACGCGCCGCGGATATGCCACGCAGGACGGCTCGCGCGCTGCCGAAATCCGGCTCGACAATGCGAGGGCGGAAGCGCTTGGAGACCCCGAAAACGGACTGCCCGCGCTGCGCACTGTGATCGACAGCGCAATCGCCGCGCTCGGTGCAGAATCCGTCGGGGTCATGTCGACGATGCACGAGTTGACCGTTGAATATCTGAAAGTGCGCAAGCAGTTCGGAACGCCCATCGGCGCGTTCCAGGTGCTCCAGCACAAGGCAGTCGACATGTATGTCGCCATCGAACAGGCCCGCTCGATCACGCTTTACGCGACGATGATGGCGGACAGTGACGATACGGATGCGCGCGCGCAGGCCATGCACGCGGCCAAGGCCGAGATCGGACGCGGTGGGCGCGTCGTCGGCGAAAACGCGATCCAGCTTCACGGCGGTGTCGGGATGGCGATGGAATATGCCGTCGGGCACTATTTCAAGCGGATGACGATGATCGACACACAGTTCGGCGACGGCGACTTTCATCTGCGTGCGCTGGCGAACGGACGCGGGCTTTTCGAGGCTGCATGATTGCGGCCTTGCGTCCCGCATGTCACAACGCGCGCCAAGATATCATTCAACGGGATCGACCCATGGAAATCCGCCAGCTCACCGAAGATTACTCCGTTTCGCCACAGATTGGCATCGAGCATCTGCCGCTGATCAAGGGCGCGGGCTACAAATCCATCGTCTCGAACCGGCCCGATGCCGAAGACGGCGCGGTTCCGCATGACGAGATCGAGGCGGCTGCGCGCGCTGAAGGCTTGGAGTTCCGTTATCTGCCCGTCATATCCGGCCAGATCACCGACCAAAACGTGCGCGATCAGGCCAAGGCGCTCGCGGAAATGCCCAAGCCGGTTCTCGCCTATTGCCGGTCGGGTACACGCTGCACCAACCTCTACGCGCTCATCCAGCAGATGGACGGCGGATCATAAGCATTTTGCAGTCAGACGGAATCGTCTGACGTCGCACAAATGCGGCTGCTCATAACGGCAGAGCGTCGGTTTCCTTGAGCGTCTGAAGCACGATCGCCGTTTTCACGTGCTGAACGGATTCGTGCGGCAGCAGGACCTCGTTGACGAAGGCGGCGAGCGATTTCAAATCGGGCGTGACGACCTTGACGAAATAGTCCATCTCGCCGGTCAGTGCATAGGCTTCCTGAACCTGTGGCAACCGCGCCAGAAGCTCGGCGAAGCGGCGCGCATTGTCCCGATTATGCGTGGCGAGCGTGACAGAGATCACGTTGACCAGCGGAAAACCGAGCCGGTCGCGGTCGAGCGTCGCGCGGTAGCCCTTGATATAGCCGGCATCCTCAAGCCGCTGCCGCCTGCGCGAACATTGCGAGGCGGACAGATGCACCCGTTCTGCGAGATCGGAATTCGTCAGACGCGCGTCCTGCTGTAACGCTGCGAGAATCTTGCGGTCGAACTGGTCGATACCGATATCTTCGCTCACATGAATGCCCTTCGATGCGTGAACTTCGCATAAGAAGGGCATTGCGAGGCCAATAATGCAATCCCCTTGCATTCGGGACGCGGTATATTCGCGTATCGGTTTCAGGAGGAAGACATGGGTCCGTTCCCGCACGACGCACCGCCCGCACAGATCACCCGCGACAATCCCGCCGGCACGGACGGTTTCGAGTTTGTGGAGTTCTCACATCCCGAACCCGAAAAGCTCGCCGAGCTTTTCGCGAAGATGGGCTATGCGAAGGTCGCTACGCACAAGACGAAAAAGATCGACGTCTGGCGGCAGGGCGACATCAATTACATCGTCAATGCCGAACCCGGCTCCCACGGCATGCGCTTCGTGGAGGAGCATGGTCCCTGCGCACCAGCCATGGCGTGGCGTGTCGTCGATGCGAAGCATGCCTTCGAGCATGCGGTATCGAAGGGTGCCGAACCCTATAACGGAGACGACAAGACACTCGATGTGCCGGCCATCGTCGGCATCGGCGGGTCACTGCTTTATTTCGTCGAAACCTATGGCGAGCGCGGCTCGGCCTACGAAGCCGAATTCGACTGGACCGGCGAGGCGAACCCGCGACCCGAAGGTGTCGGCTTCTATTATCTCGATCACCTCACCCACAACGTCTATCGCGGCAACATGGACAAGTGGTGGGCGTTCTATCGCGAACTTTTCAACTTCAAGCAGATCCATTTCTTCAACATCGACGGGCGCATCACCGGACTGATGAGCCGGGCGATTACGTCGCCTTGCGGCAAGATCCGCATTCCGCTCAACGAGTCCAAGGACGATACGAGCCAGATCGAGGAATATCTTAAGAAGTACAACGGCGAAGGCATCCAGCACATCGCGGTCGGCACGGACGGCATCTACGACGCGACCGACAAGCTTGACGCCAACGGCCTGCGCTTCATGCCGAAGCCCCCGGACACCTATTACGAGAAGAGCCACGACCGCGTCATCGGCCATGACGAGCCGATCGAGCGCATGATGAAGCACGGCATCCTGATCGACGGCGAAGGCGTCGTTGACGGCGGCACGACCAAGATCCTGCTTCAGATCTTCTCGAAGACTGTGATCGGTCCGATCTTCTTCGAGTTCATCCAGCGAAAGGGTGACGAAGGTTTCGGCGAGGGTAATTTCCGCGCGCTTTTCGAAAGCATCGAGGAGGACCAGATTCGCCGCGGCGTCATCAAGGTCGAGGCTGCGGAATAGATATCAAGCCACAAAGTGGGCAGGAAGGTCTCGCCTTCGGGCGAGACCTTTTTGTTATCGCTCGTATTTTTCGACCACCTGCTCAATCGCACCGAAGATCGAGTGCCCTGCAGCATCTTTCATCTCGATGCGGACCGTATCGCCGAACCGCATGAAGGGTGTTGTCGCCTTGCCGGTTTTGATCGTCTCGATCATGCGGATTTCCGCGATGCAGGAATAGCCGACCCCGCCGCCGTCAACGGGTTTGCCCGGGCCGCCGTCCAGCTTGTTCGAGACGGTGCCCGATCCGACGATCGTGCCGGCGGCAAGCGCGCGTGTCTTTGCCGCATGCGCAATAAGCGTCGGGAAATCGAACGTCATGTCGACGCCAGCATCGGCCCGGCCGAAAGGCTTGCCGTTGTAATCGACCGCCAGAGGCAATGAGAGTTTGCCGCCGTCCCATGCGTCGCCGAGTTCGTCGGGCGTGACGGCGACGGGCGAAAAAGCCGAGGAGGGCTTCGACTGGAAAAAGCCGAAGCCCTTGCCGAGTTCGGCCGGGATCAGCCCGCGCAGCGACACGTCATTGACGAGCATAACGAGACGGATCGCCTGCCGTGCCTCGTCCACGCTCGCGCCCATGGGAACATCATCCACAATGACGGCGATCTCACCTTCCATATCGATGCCAAACGCTTCGTCTGCCATCACGATCGGATCGCGGGGAGCGAGGAACGCGTCCGAACCACCCTGATAGATCAGCGGATCGGTCCAGAACGAGGCGGGCATTTCGGCGTTGCGCGCCTTACGGACCAGTTCGACGTGGTTTACATAGGCCGACCCGTCCGCCCACTGATAAGCGCGCGGAAGCGGTGAAAGCGCATCGTGCTCGTGGAAACGCTCGGATGGCACGGAGCCGTGCTCGAGGCTTTCGGCGAGGGCTTCAAGATGCGGCGCGATCCGCCGCCAGTCGTCAAGTGCGGCCTGCAATGTCGGAACCAGAAACGAGGCGTCGGCATAGCGCGTCAGATCGTTCGAGACGACGACGAGTTTTCCGTCGCGCGTCCCGTTTTTCAGCGTGGCAAGTTTCATGCAGTCTCCATCCCTCGTTGATCGTCGACCGGAGCGATCAACTCCAGTCTCCCTCCGGCGTGCCGTTGAAGCGCTTTTTCAGATCGCTCCAGCAATCGATATAGTCGTCCTGAAGGGTGTCGAGTTCCAGCCCAAATCGCGTGACGAGCTGCGGAAAACGCGTTTCGAACATGAAGGCCATGGTGTTTTCGAGCTTCACCGGCTTCAGTTCCGCGCGTGAAGCCTTTTCGAAGCCGCCTGTGTCGGGGCCATGGGCCAGCATCATGTTGTGAAGGCTCACGCCGCCGGGCACGAATCCCTCTTCCTTGGCGTCATACTGGCCCCGGATCAGCCCCATGAATTCCGACATGATGTTGCGATGATACCAAGGCGGGCGAAACGTGTTTTCGGCTACTAGCCAGCGCGGCGGGAAGATCACGAAGTCGATATTCGCCGTTCCTTCTTCGCCGCTCGGCGCGGTCAGAACCGTGAAAATTGACGGGTCCGGATGGTCGAACAGGATCGCACCGACAGGCGAGAACGTCGCCAGATCGTATTTGTATGGCGCGTAATTGCCGTGCCACGCGACGACGTCGAGCGGGGAATGGCCGATTTCCGTGACGTGGAACTGCCCGCACCATTTCACGATGATCCTGCACGGCGTTTCCTTGTCTTCGTACCACGCGACGGGTGTCCGGAAGTCACGCGGATTGGCAAGGCAGTTCGCTCCGATCGGCCCGCGATCGGGCAGCGTAAACTTCGCGCCGTAGTTCTCGCACAGATAACCGCGCGCGGTGGCTGCCATCAACTCGACCTTGAATGTGAGACCGCGCGGCAGGACGCAGATTTCGCCTGGCTCGACCTCGATGACGCCCATCTCGGTCAAAAAGCGCAGCCCACCCTCCTGCGGCACGACGAGCATCTCGCCATCAGCATTGAAGAAATGATCGTCCACCATATCGGCATTGGCGACATAGACATGGGCCGCCATTCCCGCCTGTCCCATCACGTCGCCCGCCAGCGTCATGGTGCGAATGCCGGAGATGAAATCCGTCTTTTCCTGCGGAACCGGCACCGGGCTCCAGCGGAACTGGCCGAGCGGCAATTCATGATCGCCCTTTGATGGCGCGGTAAGCCAAAGTGGCAGTTCAAACGGCTTGAAGCGGCGATGATGCTTCACGCTCGGGCGAATGCGGTAGAGCCACGAGCGCTCATTCGTGCCGCGCGGCGCGGTGAAGGGCGAGCCGGAAAGCTGCTCGGCATAAAGCCCGTAGGCCGGACGCTGCGGCGAATTCATGCCGTGCGGCAGCGCGCCGGCCAAGCTTTCGGTTTCGAAGTCGTTGCCAAAACCAGGCATGTAATCGAAGCGCGATTTCGGCTTTTGCTGCGGCGACGTGTGGCCCAGCGGTTTGCTCATATCGTTCATGACGACCTCCCGTCATTTATGGTGGATTTGACCATCCTTGCAATTCGTTGCATTCGTAACCATTGAAAATGTAACCATCAAGCGGATGAGCATGCCCGACGCGAGATTAAACCTCGAAACCTTCCTGCCCTACCGCCTCAACCGGCTCGCGGACGCCGTAAGCCGTGATTTCTCGCGCATCTATCGCGACAGGCATGGCATAACGCGTCCCGAATGGCGGTTGCTCGCCGCGCTTGGACAGTATGGAACGATGACGGCAACCGAAATCGGCCGTCATTCCGCCATGCACAAGACGAAGGTCAGTCGCGCCGTCTTCGCTCTGGAGCAGCGTGGTTGGTTGAAACGTGAGACGAATGCGGAAGATCGCAGAATCGAGCATCTGGCACTGACAAAGGCGGGCGCTGCCGCCTATCGGGAACTCGTGCCGCTTGCGAAAGCGTTCGAAGATCGACTGTTCGAAAAGCTGCCAGCCTCCGACAAGGAAACGGTTCTTGCCGCGCTCGACGTTCTGGAAAAGGCGAGCGGTACCGAGTGATCAGTCGGGATGCAGGGGGTATTGTCGTTTGGGCGGAATGCCGTGGACAACAACCGCGAGCGAGATGATCGCCACGCAGCCCACCAGAAGCACCGTGAACAGGACGAGCCCGTGGATCGGTTCGCCGAATGTCAGGATCGGAAGGGCACAGGCCGGTGGGTGGGTGACGCGCAAGGCGCGCATGACGACGATGGTGATGCCGACAGCAACCGCCGCCGCGACCCAGACACCCGGCAAGGCAAGGAACACCGCCTCGCAGATAAACGCTCCGACCAGATAGCCGAACATCACGTTGACGGGCTGTGCGAGCGGGCTCGACGGCTGGCCGAACAAAAGCGCCGCCGTCGCGCCAAGCGGCGCAAGCAGAAGCGGCAGACCGGTCAGCGAGGCCAGAAGGCCGACGACGCCCATGGCGAGCGCCGCGCCGATGCCGGACTTGAAATTGGCGACCGGATCGACCCGCGTTTCGTGGCGGGTCAGGAACCTTGCTGCCAGCTTGCGTATCACGCCCGTCCTACCAGTCCATCACCACCTTGCCGGAATTGCCCGAGCGCATCGCGTCGAAGCCGGACTGGTAGTCATCGATGCCGATGCGATGCGTGATGAGTCCCGAAACGTCGAGCGGCCCCTGCACCAGCGCGATCATCTTGTACCAAGTCTCGAACATCTCGCGCCCATAGATGCCCTTCAGCGTCAGCATCTTGAAGATGACCTTGTTCCAGTCGATCTCGAAGCCGGTCGGCGCGATGCCGAGAATTGCGATCTTGCCGCCATTGTTCATCGTGTCGATCATGTCGCGGAAGGCGACGGCGGAGCCGGACATTTCCAGCCCCACGTCGAAGCCTTCGGTCATGCCCTCGTCGCGCATCACGTCGCGAAGATTTTCCTTCGACGCATCGACGGCGTGATGGATGTTCATCTTGCGGGCGAGGTCGAGGCGGACCGGGTTGATGTCGGTGATGACGACCTTGCGCGCGCCGACGCATTGCGCAACCAGCGCACCCATGATGCCGATCGGCCCCGCCCCGGTGACGAGCACATCCTCGCCGACGAGATCGAACGAAAGGGCCGTGTGAACCGCGTTGCCGAGCGGATCGAAGATCGCGGCGATTTCATCCGACACGTCGTCGGGGATCGGCACGACATTGTGCTTGGGCAGAACGACATATTCGGCGAAGGAGCCGGGCCGGTTGACGCCGACGCCGAGCGTGTTGCGGCACAGATGCCCGCGACCGGCGCGACAGTTTCGGCAGTGGCCGCACACGATATGCCCCTCTCCGGAGACGCGCTGGCCGACCTTGTATTCGGTGACTGCCGCGCCAAAATCGGCGACTTCACCGACGAATTCATGGCCTGTGACCATCGGCACCGGCACAGTCTTTTGCGCCCACTGGTCCCAATTGTAGATGTGAACGTCGGTGCCGCAGATCGCGGATTTCTTCACCTTTATAAGGACGTCGTTCGGGCCGATGTCGGGAAGCGGCACCTCCTCCATCCAGATGCCGGGTTCGGCTTTTGCTTTGACGAGCGCGCGCATCATGTTGGACATCAGACCACTCCCATCTCTTTGCCGACCGTCGCAAAGGCCGCAACCGCGCGGTCGATGTCATCGGTGGAATGCGCGGCCGACATCTGCGTCCTGATCCGCGCCTGCCCTTTCGGGACGACGGGGAACGAAAAGCCAATGACGTAGATGCCGTGATCCATCAGCCGGTCGGCCATGTCCTTTGCCACTTGAGCGTCGCCGAGCATAACCGGGATGATCGGATGTTCGGCACCGGCGAGCGTGAACCCCGCCTTCTCCATGCCCGCCCGGAAACGCGCGGCGTTGTCGTTCAGGTGCCGGCGCAACGCATCTCCGTTCTCGATCATGTCGAAGACCTTGAGCGAGGTCGCAGCGATCACCGGCGCAAGCGTGTTGGAAAAGAGGTACGGCCGCGAGCGCTGGCGCAGCCACTCGACAACCTCGCGCCTGGCCGACGTATAGCCGCCCGAAGCGCCGCCCAGCGCCTTACCGAGCGTGCCGGTGACGATGTCGACCCGGCCCTCGACACCGCAATGCTCGATCGATCCCCGCCCGTTCGCACCGACGAAGCCGACCGCGTGGCTGTCGTCGACCATGACCATGGCGTCGTATTTTTCGGCGAGGTCGCACACGCCCTTCAAGTTGGCGATGATGCCGTCCATCGAGAACACGCCGTCGGTCGCGATCAGCCGAAAGCGTGCGCCGGCCGCTTCCTTCAGCCGCGCTTCGAGCTCGACCATGTCGTTGTTCGCGTAGCGATAGCGCTTCGCTTTCGACAGCCGCACACCATCGATGATCGAAGCATGATTGAGCGCATCGGAAATGATCGCGTCGTCTTCGGTCAAAAGCGTTTCGAAGAGGCCCGCATTGGCGTCGAAACAGGAGGAATAGAGGATCGTGTCCTCGAAGCCGAGGAAGGACGAGATACGCGCTTCGAGTTGCTTGTGCTCCTCCTGCGTGCCGCAGATGAAGCGCACGGAAGCCATGCCGTAGCCGTAGCGGTCGAGCGCGGCCTTGGCCGTCTCACGCAGTTCTGCGTTGTCGGCGAGGCCGAGATAGTTGTTGGCGCAGAAATTCAGCACCTTGCGCCCGTCCGCCTCGATCTCGGCGGACTGCATGGACGAGATCACGCGTTCGGACTTGTAAAGACCGTCGGATTTCAGCGCATCGATTTCGGCGGAAAGATGGGAAAGAAAGGTTTTGCTCATGGCCGTTCCTACGCCGGGATTGAGACGATTTCCAGCATCGCGCGATGACCAAACGAAAACGGGCGCCGAAGCGCCCGTTTTGCCGATATTTACGTCACCGATCAGAAAAACGCCTGAATGCCAGTCTGCGCACGACCGAGGATCAGCGCATGAACGTCGTGCGTGCCCTCATAGGTGTTGACCGTCTCAAGGTTCTGCGCGTGGCGCATAACGTGGTATTCGACCTGAATGCCGTTGCCGCCATGCATGTCGCGGGCCTGTCGGGCGATGTCGAGCGCCTTGCCACAATTGTTGCGCTTGACGAGCGAAATCATCTCCGGGGCAAAGCGGTGCTCGTCCATCAGGCGGCCGACGCGCAAGGAGGCCTGAAGGCCGAGCGCGATTTCCGTCTGCATGTCGGCGAGTTTTTTCTGGAAAAGCTGCGTTGCGGCGAGCGGCTTGTTGAACTGCTTGCGGTCGAGGCCGTACTGACGCGCGCGGTGCCAGCAATCCTCGGCAGCGCCCATCGCGCCCCAGGAAATGCCATAGCGGGCGCGGTTCAGACAGCCGAACGGACCGGAGAGGCCGGAGATATTCGGCAAAATCGCATCTTCGCCCACCTCGACACCATCCATGACGATCTCGCCGGTGATCGACGCGCGCAGCGAAAGCTTGCCGCCGATCTTCGGGGCCGAAAGACCCTTCATGCCCTTTTCGAGCACGAAGCCGCGGATCTTGTTGTCATGCGAGGCGGACTTCGCCCACACGACGAACACGTCGGCGATCGGCGCGTTGGAAATCCACATCTTGGAGCCGGAGATGCGATAGCCGTTCGCCGTTTTTTCAGCGCGCGTCTTCATGCCGCCCGGATCGGAACCTGCATCCGGCTCGGTCAGGCCGAAGCAGCCGATCCATTCTCCCGAGGCGAGTTTGGGCAGGTACTTCTTGCGCTGTTCCTCGGAGCCGTAGGCATAGATCGGGTGCATGACGAGCGAGGACTGGACGCTCATCATCGAGCGGTAGCCCGAATCCACGCGCTCGACTTCGCGCGCAACGAGGCCGTAAGCCACGTAGCCAGCGCCGACGCCGCCATATTCCTCGGGGATCGTCACACCGAGCAGACCCGCCTCACCCATTTCGCGGAAGATCGCCGGATCGGTATTCTCATTGAGATAGGCTTCCTGAACGCGCGGCGCGAGCTTGTCGGCGGCGAACGCGGCCGCCGTGTCGCGGAACATCCGCTCGTCCTCGGTGAGCTGATCTTCGATAAGGAAAGGATCGTTCCACGCAAAGGCGTCGGACGTGTCCTTGGCTCGCACTTCCATGTTCATTGTTCAGGTTCCCATTTCCGATTTCGGCGGCAACTTAGTCCCGTTGTGTCGCCGGGGAAACCGTTTTTCCGGAAAATGTTCGAAGCCTAAAACATTTTCACATCAAAGCCGCACAGCGTAGCGCATGGCATCGTAGATCGCGGCGTGGATGTTTCGCGCGGCGACGGCATCACCGATGCGGACAAGGTCGAAACTGCCATCCGGCTTGCCGCAGGGAAAGAGGTCGCCTCGCCCGGAAATCAGCGCCTCGTAATCGACCGCGCCGCCATTGCGCGAATGCGGCTTCAGCGCATGGTAAAGCTCGTCATTGGCCAGTGTTCCGTGCTCGACGATCACCTGATCGACACGCCGCTCGTCGCGCCAGCCGGGCGCATAGTCTGAAGCCAGCGTGACGACCAGCGCGTTGCCGTCACGTTTGACGGAAATCACGCGCGTGTTGATCGTGACGCGCACGTTCTTCTCGTGGAACGCGCGCATGTAAGGCGCATGGTTCATGCCGCCCATTTCCGGCGCGAACAGGCGCTCGGGTGAGACGAGTTCGACCGCCGCGCCGGCATTGGCCGCAACTTCCGCCGCCGACATGCCTTGATGCCCGCCATTGTCGTCATAGACGAGCACGTTTTCCGTCGGTTTCACTGTGCCGGACAGGATATCCCAGCTCGAAATGACGAGGTCGTCACCGGTCTCCAGAGGCGGGTTCTGCGGCATGCCGCCCGTCGCAACGATCACCACGTCGGGGTCGAGCGCCAGGACGTCCTCAGCCTCGGCCCAGCAATCGTAACGGATCGACACGCCCAGATGCTCGAACTCGGAAAGCCGCCAGTCGACGATGCCGACCAGTTCGCGCCGGCGCGGATTCTGGACTGCAAGGCCGACCTGTCCGCCTGCGCGGCTCGACGCTTCCAGGACACTGACCTTGTGGCCGCGCTCCGCCGCCACGCGCGCGGCTTCCAGCCCTGCCGGACCGGCACCGACGACGACCACATGCCGGGCCTCGCCTTCAGCCTTGGGGATTTCGTGAGAAAGCTGCGCCTCGCGCCCCGTCACGGCGTTGTGGATGCACAAAGCGCCGCCGCCCTCATAGATGCGGTCGAGGCAGTAGGTCGCGCCAACGCAGGGGCGAATGCGGTGTTCGGCACCCGCTTTTACCTTCGAGATGATGTGAGGGTCCGCGATGTGCGCACGCGTCATGCCCACCATGTCGAGCTTGCCTTCGGCGATCGCGTGGCGCGCGGTCGCGACATCGGAAATGCGCGCGGCATGAAACACCGGGAACTTCGTCGCCGCACGCACCTCGCCCGCAAAATCGAGATGCGGGGCCGAGCGCATGCCCGTAACCGGGATCACTTCGGTCAGTGCGGCATCGGTATCGATGTGACCGCGAATGATGTTGAGGAAATCGACCTTGCCGGACGCTGCCAGAATACGCGCGATCTCAACGCCCTCATCGCGCGACAGGCCGCTTTTCATATCCTCGTCCGCGACCATGCGGATTCCGACGACGAAATCGTCACCGACTTCGGCGCGAACGGCGTCGAGTACGCGATTGGAAAACCGCATCCGGTTTTCCAGCGATCCGCCATAGATATCCTCACGCAGATTCGTTGCGGGCGACCAGAACGCGTCCATCAGATGCCCGTAGGCCTCGAACTCCACACCGTCGAGACCGGCTTCCTTCATGCGTCCCGCTGCGGAAGCGTAATCGGCGACAATGCGCTCGATGTCCCACTCCTCCGCCTCCTTCGGAAAGGAGCGATGCGCCGCCTCGCGCACCGGCGAAGCGGACAAGACGGGCAGCCAGTCGGCCCGGTTCCAGCCGGTGCGGCGGCCCAGATGCGTCAACTGGATCATAACCTTGCAGTCGTGCTCGTGGCAGCTTGTCGCAAGGTCGCGCATGTAAGGCACGATTTCGTCGCGCCAGGCTTCAAGGTTGCCGAACGCGGCTGGGCTGTCACGCGAAACGAGCGCCGATCCCGCCGTCATCGTCAGCGCCATGCCACCCTTCGCCTTTTCCGCGTGGTAGAGCCGGTAGCGCTCGCGCGGCAGCCCATCCTCTGCATAGGCCGGCTCATGCGCGGTCGACATGACGCGGTTCTTGAACGTCAAATGTTTCAACGTGAAAGGCTGGAGCAGCGGATCGGCGGTCATGTCTTACCCTTGCGGCGATGGGCTCATACACGCATGTTCGGCATTCCCGATAACAGGAGCATTCCCATGCGCGCCATTGTGATGACGATTCCCGCCCTTTTGGTCCTGACCATCGCGACAGGCGCCGAAGAACAGGAAGAAGCCACCTGCCCGGACGCGGTCAGCACGATCGACATCGTGGAATGCCTCGGCGAAATTTACACGGAACAGGACGCAAGGCTGAACACCGCATATCGCTCGGCCATCGATCCGCTTGAAGGCGAGCGACGCACGCTTCTTCGCGACGCACAGCGCTCATGGGTGGCGTTTCGCGATGCCAATTGCCAGTTCTACCGCTCCGGCGAGGGGACGATCGCAGCGATCGAAGGTACGTCCTGCATGGTGGAAACGACACGCTCCCGGGTGGATGAACTCGAAAAGCTCAGCCAGAATTGACGCCCCGCATTTCTGATCCTGCCCGAAAACGAGGAGCACCGCACAAAATGTCAGTTCTGGAACCGCGCGAGAACGTCGTCGACACGGCAGAAAACGAACCGCTCGTCGAAATGCTGTTTCGCAACGGCACGCTCACGGTCGTCGGCATTTTGCTGTCTTTTTCGCTGACCTTCGTCACCCAATGGGCACATAATCCGCTGCCGTGGGATTTATTGGATTTTCCGCCAATCGTGCTTCTGATCGCAGGCATCGCCTGCCAGGCCTATGCGCTGGTGATCTTTCTGCGGCATGATTCGCTGCGCCGAGCGGTATACGACAAAGGCAGCAAATTCTTCATCGTCGGCCTTTGCCTCACCGCCACCGGTGTGATCAGCGCCATCATCATCGATTTCGTGCAGATCGTCGTCTGACTTTCGTCGACGGGTCTTGGCAAGGTTTCATCGCTTTCACTTAGTTGTGCGCGCTGCCCACCAAAGCCACGCGCCGTCTCGTCGTCCAACACAAATCCAGCTAAAATCCCGCTATGCCGATCCGCCAGCTTTCCGAAACCATCGTCAATCAGATCGCCGCCGGCGAGGTCATCGAGCGACCGGCCAGCGTCGTGAAGGAACTGGTGGAGAACGCACTCGACGCAGGCGCGCGGCGCGTCGAGATCGCGACGGCCGGCGGCGGGCTTCAACTCATCCGCATAACCGACGACGGATCGGGGATGGATGCGGACGACCTCGCGCTCGCCATCGGGCGGCACTGCACGTCGAAGCTTTCCGACGACATCCACGATATCCGCTCGCTCGGTTTTCGCGGCGAGGCGTTGCCGTCCATCGGATCGATCGCGAAGCTGACGATCCGCTCGCGCACGGCGAAAGGCGACGGCGCGGAGATTTCCGTCGAGGGTGGCCGCGTTTCGTCCGTGCGGCCGGCTGCCGCCAATCCCGGCACGGTGGTCGAGGTGCGCGATCTCTTCTTCGCCACCCCCGCGCGGCTGAAATTCATGAAGAGCGAGCGTGCGGAGACGACCGCTATCTCCGATATGGTCAAGCGCATCGCCATCGCGTTCCCGCATGTGCGCTTCACGCTGTCGGGGCCGGACCGTACGACCCTCGATCTTGCCGCCTGCGCGCCGGATGCGGCAGGCCAACTTGAACGCGTCGCGCAGGTGATGGGCCGCGATTTTTCCGACAACGCTCTGACGATCCTGGCCGAACGCACCGATATCCGCCTTTCCGGTCATGCCTCGATCCCGTCCTTCACGCGAGGCAACGCGCTCCAGCAATATGTCTATGTCAACGGGCGGCCGGTACGCGACAAGCTTTTGGGCGGTGCGATCCGCGGCGCATATGCGGATGTCCTGCCGCGCGACCGGCATGCGATCACCGCGCTTTTCCTCGACATCGAACCGGCGCTCGTCGACGTCAACGTTCATCCGGCAAAGGCCGATGTGCGGTTCCGCGATCCGGGGCTGGTGCGCGGACTGCTCGTCGGCGCGATCAAGCAGGCGCTCGGCACCGCCGGCATTCGCGCCTCGACGGATGCGGCAGCAACGGTCAGCGCGATGTTCCGCACGCCTGCACCGCCCCACCGTCCGGCCACCGGCTTCGACCTGGCGACTGCTGCGCACACGCCGCTCGACATGGGATTTGCCGAGCGCGCGCAATCCGGCTTCGCGGATATCGGCGCGTCGGTCGATCCGCGTGCCGGGCTGGCCGAGCCGGAGCCGCAGGCGCTCGTCCAGCCGCTCGGCGCGGCGCGTGCACAGGTTCACGAGAACTACATCATCGCGCAGACCGACCGTTCGCTCATCATCGTCGACCAGCACGCCGCGCATGAGCGGCTCGTCTACGAGGCGCTGAAGACAGCTTTGCATTCCAAGCCGCTCGCGGCGCAGATGCTGCTTTTGCCCGAAATCGTCGACCTGTCCGAAGACGACGCGGAACGCCTCGTCGCCCATGCGCAGACGCTTGCGCGCTTCGGCCTGACCGTCGAACGGTTCGGACCCGGCGCGGTGTGCGTGCGCGAGACGCCGGCCATGCTCGGCGAGATGGACGTGCAGCAGCTCGTGCGCGACCTTGCCGACGAAATCGCCGATCACGACACGGTCGAGACGCTGACCGCGCGGCTGCACCATATCGCCGCCACCATGGCCTGCCACGGTTCGGTGCGGTCGGGTCGCCGCCTCAAGCCTGACGAAATGAACGCGCTCTTGCGGCAGATGGAGGCCACGCCCGGCTCGGCCACCTGCAATCACGGCCGCCCGACCTATGTGGAACTGAAGCTCGACGATATCGAACGCCTTTTCGGGCGGCGCTGAACTTGACCTTGCCGTCGTTTTATGGCGGAACCGTCGCGAACGAAGGCACGATCGCATGAACCGTTTCGAAGGCCCCGGCGGCAAGGAAGCCCGCATCCGTTATCTCGACGGCGATTTCCAGGTGATGACGCCCGGATCGTTCGTGCGCTGCGCCGTGACAGGCGAGACGATCCCGCTTGACGAACTCAAATACTGGAGCGTCGCGCGGCAGGAGCCTTATGCCAATGCCGATGTCTCGCTCAGCCGCGAGCTTCAGGAAAATCCCGAGTTGCGCGCGCGCTCGAAGGGATGAACGGCGTTAAATCCGGCGATTACTTCTCCAGCCGCCGCCGTCGCCACGCTTTCAGCGTTTCCTCGATGATGGCCGAGGGCGTGACCGCCGTTTCGAACGCGACTTCGATGTCCACCGTTTCGGTCTTGTCGTAAAGCGCTTCAAGATCGTGCGAGCCGTGTTTCAGGCGGATCGCGTCCTTCGTCGTCGTGACCGGAACGAAGTCGTTCTTCTCGGCAAGCGCGACCAGATCGCGCGCCTCGTCGTCGGTATAAAAATGATGATCGGGGAAATTGCGCACCAGTGCGACCTCACCGCCAAGCTCGCGCACCGTGCGATGGAATTTTCCCGGATTGCCGATGCCTGCGAACACCAGACAGCGCCTTCCACGGATCGCATTCTGCGGAAGCGGCCGCACATAGGCGCGATAGACCGGCCTGCCGGCTCGCGCGGCGTGCCGGACGACCGTCGCGGAGCCATCGCCCTGCCCCATTTCAAGCAGCCCTGTCGCATGACGCATCTGGTCCACCAGCGAGGCGCGCATCGGCCCGCCGGGAATGGTATGCCCGTTGCCGATGCCGCGTTCGGCGTCGATGACGATCAGCGCGTAGTCGATATGAATTTGCGCGCTTTGAAAGCCGTCATCCATGATGACGAAATCGCAGCCCTCGCCCAAAAGCAGTTTCACGCCCTCCGCACGCCTTGCCGAAACGGCTGTCGGCGCATGGGCAGCCAGAAGCATCGGCTCGTCGCCGACATAGCGCGCGCCGTCATGATGCAGATTGACCAGATGTGCGCCCGAGACGGAGCCGCCATGGCCGCGCGACAGAAAACCCGGCTTCAGATTCATCGCCGCCGCTTGCTTGGCGAAGGCGATAGCCACGGGCGTCTTGCCGGTTCCGCCAACCGTGAGGTTGCCGACGCATAGAACGGGAACATCGATGCGCGTGCGCGGCGCGTTTTGCAGGCGATAGCGCGCGGCGGCTCCATAGATCGCGGATGCCGGCCAAAGCGACCATGCGCGCCAGTCCGGCTTCTGCCACCAGAAGGGAGGCGCTTCGGAAACCATCACACCTTGCCGTTCGTCCGATTGCCCCCACCGAGCCGTGCGCTCACGACCAGGGGCGTAATGAACGGATCGAGCGCGACAAGCGTCTTGGTCAGTGCCCCGCGCATGTCTGCGACAGCGTTCGCGCCGGCAGTGATCATGGCGTTGCGCGCATCGTGGTTGGACAGGAGATAGTTCACCGCACCGGCCAGCATGTCCTGATCGCGCACGAGCTTCGCGCCCCCCGCCTGAATGAGCGTCTGATAGGCGTCGCGGAAATTCTGGACGTTCATGCCCGACAGGACCGCCGTATCGAGCATGGCGGGCTCGATCGGGTTCTGCCCGCCCTGCCCGGCGAGCGAACGGCCGACGAACGCGATCTCCGTCAGACGAAGATAAAGACCCATCTCGCCGATCGTGTCGCCGAGATAGATATCGGTGTCGGACTGCGGTGTCTCGCCCTTCGAGCGGCGCGCGACCTTCAAACCTTTCGCGGCGAGCATTTCACCAATCGCCTCGGCTCGGTCCGGGTGGCGCGGAACGAGGATCGTCGCGATGGAGGGGTGCCGTTTCTTGAGCGCCAGGTGAACGTTTGCGGCGATTTCTTCCTCGCCGTCATGGGTCGAAACGGCGGCCCAGGTCGCACGCGCGGCGAACGACGCCTTCAACGCGTTGAACGCCGGAAGATCGACCGGCGGCGGCGGCGTATCCACCTTGAGATTGCCCGATACCGTCACCGGGCGCGCGCCCAGAGCAAGGAACCGCTCGCCATCGGTTTCCGACTGCGCGACGACATGTGCGAGATTTTCGAACAACGCCTCGGCCAGATGCGGTCTCTTTTGCCATGCGGCGAAGGACCGGTCGGAAAGCCGCCCGTTGACGAGAACTTGCGGCACGCGCCGCGCGCCAAGTTCGAGGATCGTCATCGGCCAGATTTCGGATTCGGCCATAAGCGCCAGATCGGGCTGCCAATGATTCAAAAAGCGGACGACTGCCGGTTTCAGGTCGAGCGGCACATATTGGTGGATGATCTTGTCACCGAGCCGCTCTTCGGCGACGCCCGCCGACGTAACCGTCCCGGTCGTCAGCACGACATGAACGCCATCCGCAACGATCTTCTTGATGAGCGGCACGACGGCCAGCGTCTCGCCGACGCTTGCGGCATGAACCCAGACCAGAGGCCCTTCCGGGCGCTCGACCTTGGTGACGCCGTAGCGCTCGCGCCGTCGCTTGCGGTCTTCCTTGCCGCGACTTGCGCGGTAGGCGACATATCCGCCGATCAGCGGATAGGCAGCAGCGCCAGCCAGCCGGTAGGTCGTCAGGATCGCACGTGCCCAGCGCTGGCTCATCGGGCACCCCCTATAAGCTGATAGGCGCGCGCGGTCGTCGCGTTAAGCGCGGTAGTCACTTCACGACGCAATGTTTCCATCTGCTCGTCGCTGCCATCCGGCACCGTGATCGGCTCGCCGAAGGAAATCGCGGCCCTGCCGAAGGGAAGGTTGATCACCGTCTTGTCCCAGCTCTTTTCCAGCACCTTGCGCCGGCTCGTGGCGATAGCGCCGGGAAGGATGGGCCGACCGGAAATGCGCGCGAGCGTGACGATGCCGAGCCCGGCCTGACGCGGCGTCCCATGCGGCACGTCGGCGATCATCGCGACGTTGCGCCCCTGATCGAGCATGCGCTTCATCTGGATCAGCGCGCGCGCGCCACCCTTTCCGGCGTCGTGGCCTTCGCGACCGCCCGAGCCTCGCACGATGCCGAAGCCGAGTTTTTCGGCGACAAGTGCATTGAGTTCGGCATCGCGACTTTTCGAAAACAGCGCCACCACATCGAGATCGTCAGGCAGATAGGCAGGAGCGAGAAGATGCTGGCCATGCCACAACGCGACGATGACGGGCTGCTGCGGGACGATCACCGTGGCAGGATCGTCCGAACCCGGCACCATGCGGTTCGTCGCCTTGACGGCACGCAACAGCCCCGCGATCGTTCCGGCGAGCGCGAACTTGACCGCCCGCGTTTCGGCCAGCGGTCCGCGCACTTTCTTCCAGAGCGTCTTCAGCGGTCTGCGGCGTGAAGCCGCTGACGGGTCGGCCCCGTGCATTTGGGCGATGTTTCTATTCCCCATTTGAACGCGCAATTCACACTTGCCTTCGCATCGTCGGCCAGGCCGCCGCTCAGCTCGGATCGAGCAGGCGATGCAGATGCACGATGAAATAGCGCATTTGCGCGTTGTCCACCGTTTCCTGTGCCTTGGCGCGCCATGCGGATTCCGCAGACTTGTAGTCCGGGAAAATGCCGACCACGTCGAGGTCTGCGAGATCCTTGAACTGGACGCCCTTGAGCGAGGTCAGTTCGCCGCCGAATACGAGGTGGAGGAGTTGCTTGCTGTCTTCAGCCATCGGATGATCGTTTCCGGTTGTCTTGAATGAGATATGTGCCCAAGTCACCTTGAGTGTGAGCCTGCTTTAAATCAGTTCGCCGAAATTGGGAACCGGCCTACCAGTCGGGATGGCGCGCCTCGTCAACCATCGCCCGCAAGAGCGCACCGCTTCCGGCAACGAGCGTGCCGTGGCGCGGATCGTCGCCCGCATAGGTTGGATTGACGCTATCGGGCGTGAGCACTTCGCCGCCGGCCTGCATCAAGATGAGATCGGCGGCAGCCAGATCCCAATCATGGGAATTCGGCTTGACGAAGGTGGCGTCTATCTCGCCATCTGCAACCATGGCGATGCGATAGGCGAGCGAGGGTATGTACGGCACCTTCACCGTCTTGCCGATGCCCGGCAGAACCGTGCGCGTCATCGTCTTGGGACCGGCCACGATAGGCGGATCGCCCGCTTCCCGGACACGGATCGGCTGGCCGTTCTTCAACGCCGCACCGCCGCTCACGGCCTCGAATATCTCGTCCTTCGCGGGCGCGTCGAGAACGCCGGCGATAGGCCTTCCCGCCTCGACGACTGCGATCGAGACGCACCACATATCCTGCCCGCCGATGAAGGCGCGCGTACCGTCGATCGGATCGACGACGAACGTGCGCCGGGCGGAAAGCCGCGATGCGTCGGCGACGGTTTCCTCCGACAGCCAGCCATAATCAGTGCGGGCTTTAAGCAACGCGTCGCGCAGAAACCTGTCCACCGCGATATCGGCTTCGGAGACCGGCGACTGGCCGGTCTTCATCCACACATCCGGCGCCTTGCCGAAATAGCGCATGGCGATCCGTCCCGCCTCACGCGCGGCCTCGCGGATCAGCACCAGTTCGGCGTCGAGTTCATTCGCCGGCAAGGGTCATTCCTTCGATGAGGAGCGTCGGCGCGGCCGTGCCGAAATTGCGGTCCGTGTCGTTGGCCGGGACCATGTTCATGAACATGGTCTTGAGGTTCGACGCGATCGTCACTTCGGAGACGGGATGAACGAGTTCGCCGTTCTCGATCCAGAAACCAGACGCGCCACGGCTGTATTCGCCGGTCACCATGTTGACGCCCTGGCCGAAAACCTCGGTGACGTAGAAGCCGGATTTGAGGCTCCCGATCAGATCCTGCGGACTTGCCGTGCCCGGCTCGATGGCGAGATTGGTCGAGGTCGGGTTGACCGACGAGCCGCCGCGCGACCCGCGTCCGTTCGTCACGAGCCCAAGTTCTCGGGCGGCGGAGGTCGACAGGAACCAGTGTTTCAAAACACCGGCCTCGACCATCGTCAAAGGCTCGCCCTCGATGCCTTCACCGTCGAATGGCCGTGAGGCAGGCCCGCGCACGCGCAAGGGGTCGTCGGTAACGGTGATGGCGGCGGATGCGATCTGCTGGCCCATGCGGTCCCGCAAAAAGCTCGTCTTGCGCGCGACAGACGCGCCGTTGATCGCGCCAGCGAGATGGCCGGCGATGCTACGCGCCACGCGCGAATCGAAAATCACGTCGACCGGCCCGGTCTTCGCCTTGCGCGCGCCGATCCGTTTGACCGCACGCTCGCCGGCGCGGCGGCCAATGACTTCCGGCGCTTCGAGATCGGCAAAATGCAGCCGCGAGGAAAAATCGTAATCGCGCTCCATGCCGGTGCCCTCACCCGCGATGACGCTGACCGAGCGCGAAAAGCGCGTCGCCATATACGAGCCGACAAAGCCGTCCGACGTCGCAAGAACCAGACCGCCCATGCCGGCGCTTGCCGACGCGCCGCCCGAATTGGTGATGCCGCCAACGGCGCGCGCCGCATCCTCCATCGCCAGCGCATCCTCGGTCATGCGCGCGGCATCGATTTCGGTTGCGTCGTAAAGGTCGAGGTCGCGGATTGCCGTCGCAAGGCGATCCTTGTCGGCCAGGCCCTGCACGGGGTCTTCCGGCGAAACCTTCGCCATAGCCACGGCGCGTGCGGCAAGCTCGTCCATATCCGCCCCGGCGGCAGCCGAGACGCTCGCCACGCGTTTTCCGACGAAAACACGCAGTGCGATGTCGTCGCTTTCGGCAGCTTCCGTGCCCTCGACCTTGCCAAGCCGCACCGACACGTCAGCCGAGCGAGAGCGCACGGCGACCGCGTCCGCACTATTTGCACCCGCGCGCTTCGCCGCTTCCACCAGACCCGAAACGAGGTCGGCAAGCTTCGCGGTCTCGATCTGCTGCATGGAAATATCCCGGTTGGTCGAAGGTCACTGGCGACAGGCGCGCTTCACCCATCTATTGTTCGCGCGCGCCATGTGCAATGCCGCAACCTGTGCATCCCACATGGCAAACCGAAGCGAAAACCGACGATACGACCTGCAAGGACCAGTGATTTGACGCCTTTCCACCTCGCCTTCCCCGTCCGCGATCTCGAACAGACCCGCGCCTTCTACGCCGATGTGCTTGGCTGCACGATCGGCCGCTCGTCCGATACCTGGGTCGATTTCGACCTGTTCGGCCATCAGATGTCCGCGCATCTGCGGCCGGGTCAGGAAGAGGCCGCTCGCGACGGCAAGGTCGGCGGCATCATCGTTCCGATCCCGCATTTTGGCGTCGTTTTGCATATGGATGACTGGAAGAAGCTCGCCGAACGCCTCGAAGCGACCGACAGCGTCGAATGGATCGAAAAGCCGCAGATCCGCTTCAAGGGCGAACCGGGCGAGCAGGCGACACTCTTCATCTGCGATCCCTCGGGCAACGCGCTCGAATTCAAGGGCTTTGCCTCGATGGATCAGGTTTTCGCGCATTGACCGATACGCCGGCAGACGAAACGACGCTTCGCAAACACGACCCTCGCGAGCAGGGAAAGTTCGTCACCGGCTCGACAATGCGGCACGTCGTGACGATGACGGCGACCGGCTCGATCGGGCTGATCGCCGTCTTTTTCATCGACGCGCTCAACCTCTTCTACATATCCATGCTCGGTGTGCAGGAGCTTGCCGCAGCCATCGGCTTCGCCTCGACGCTGATGTTCTTCATGATTTCGGTCTCCATCGGATTCACGATCGCGACCTCGGCCCTCGTCTCGCGCGCGCTCGGACGCGGTGACCGCGAGGAAGCCGCGCGCATGGGCGGCGCATCGATCGCCTATATGGCGGTGACCACGATCGCGATGACTGCGGCGGTCTGGCCGTTCATCGACCCGCTCGTCGGGCTGCTCGGCGCACGCGGCGAAACGCGCGAACTTTCAACGCGCTTCATGCAGATCGTCATGCCGTCAATGCCGATGGTCGCGGTCGGCATGGCAACGACAGGCATCATGCGCGGCGTCGGCGACGCGCGCCGGGCCATGTATGTCACGCTGGCCGGCGGCATCGCGGCCGCCATCCTCGATCCCATCTTCATCTTCGGTTTCGGGCTGGGCCTCGACGGAGCGGCGATCTCGACGATCATATCGCGCGCCGTGCTTCTTTCGATTGGTCTCTACGGCGCGCACAAGGTGCATCGACTGATGAAAATGCCCGACCTGAAAGGCTTCAAGGCAGCGCTTCGCCCGTTCTTCGGCATCGGCATACCGGCGCTGTTGACGCAGATCGCCACCCCCGTGGGCAACGCCTATGTCACGATCCAGATCGCCACCTTCGGCGACGAGGCCGTTGCGGGCTGGGCGATCATCGGGCGTATTCTGCCCGTCGCGTTCGGCGTCATCTTCGCGCTTTCGGGCGCCATCGGTCCGATCCTCGGCCAGAATTATGGCGCGCGGCGCTATGACAGGCTGAACGATGCGCTGCGCGACGCGCTGATTTTCACGACGCTTTACGTACTGGTCGTCTGGGCGCTTCTGGCGATCTTTTCAGGCCAGATCGCCTCGCTTTTCGGTGCGACCGGCGAAGCGCGGGAACTCATCGTCTTCTTCTGCCTGTTCGCTGCCGGTTCGTTCCTGTTCAACGGCGCGCTGTTCGTCGCCAACGCGGCGTTCAACAATCTGGGCTACCCGACCTATTCGACGGTTCTGAACTGGGGACGCTCCACGCTCGGAATTATCCCGTTCGTGTGGCTCGGCGCGCATTATTACGGCGCAAAGGGCGTGATCGCAGGATGGGGGCTAGGCGCGGTCTTTTTCGGCGTTGCAGCGGCGATTATCGCGTTTCGAACCGTCCGCGGCATTGGCCCGCGCATGGCTGCACAGGAGCCGCTGCCCGCACCGCCGCCGGCTGCCAATTCCGCCTTTTCGACCGGAAAGACGTCTACGCTTCAGTGATCTTCTTTTCGTGCGCCTCGACGGCACGTTCGATCGCGCGCTTCAATTCGTCGCGAACGGAGTCCGTCGCATTCATCACTTGCTCCATCTTCAGGAAATCGAGCACGCGGAATTCGGAAACCGGGGGGCGGATCAAGATTTGCGGCTGGCAGCGCGTCAAATTGAGCGCGATGATCGACTGCATCATGATCTGGCTCGCGCCGAAAAGGAGATCGACAGAATCGGGATTTTTCGCCGATTGCTTCGAGGGATAGCCGACAACGTCAACGGCGATGACGATGTCTGCATGATCGCCGACGAGATCGAAAGGAACCGGATCGTAAAAACCGCCATCGATCAAAAGCCGGCCTTCGCGGCGAACGGGACGGAATATCGCAGGCAAAGCCGAAGAGGCCGCAAGCGCGGACGGCAGGTCGCCCGAATCCAGAACCGCCAGATCGTGAGCGAAGAAGTCGGTCCCCGTCACCTTGAGCGGTATCTGCAATTGCTCGAAAGTCTGTGGAATTTCAGCCGGCAGGAAGGAGCGCAGGATGCGCTCCAGATTGAATTGTCCCAGCTTGAAGCCGCCCTGCACCATTTCCGACAGAGACTGGGGCCGCGCCCTCCAAAGACGGCTGACGACCTCGCCGCGTCGGCCAAGTACGAGATGGGCGAATTCGCGAATGTCGCGACCAGTCATACCGGCCGCCATCCCCGCACCCATGATCGCGCCGATCGACGAGCCGGCGATCATCTTCGGGCGAATGCCGAGTTCGTCCAGCGTTTCGATGACGTGGATATGCGACAGCCCGCGCGCGCCGCCCCCGCCGAGCGCCAGCGCGAAGGTGGGGCCAGCGGGATCGGGAGTGGAACGCGCCGTCTCGCTTTCCATCAATGTGGGCACGACCGCTTCCATTCCGGTCATCCTCAGTTGGACGTTTCCGTCTCTTCCGCGCGCGGACCGATCACGAGGACGGACGGCTCGGCGGTCAACAGGCGCTGCGCCGCAGCCTTAACCTGGTCGAGCGTCACCGCTTCGATCTGGCCGACGCGCGTGTCGATATAGTCGATGCCGAGATCGTCGCGCTGGAGTTCGAGCAACGTCCGCGCGATCGATGCCGACGAATCGAGATTGTTGATCGCGTAGGCGCCGATCACATAGGTCTTTGCCTTTTCCAGTTCGTCCGCCGTGGGGCCGTCCTCGACCAGCTTTTCAACCTCGGTCCCGATCACGTCGAGCGCCTGGCCGACCTGATCGGAACGCGTCGAGGTCGAGATCGCCAGAGACGACGAATAATCGCGGTTCGCGAGCCAGGACCCGATGCCGTAAGTCAGGCCACGCACCTCGCGCACCTCGTTGAAAAGCCGCGAGGAAAACGTCCCGCCACCCAAAATGTGGTTCATCAGATAGGCGGCAAAGAACTCGGGATCATCCCGTTCCATGCCCGGATAGACGAGTTGGACCGTGCTTTGCGGCAACTGGAAATCGTAAAAAACCTCTTCGCCAAGCTTCGGCTCAACGCGGGGAACTTCGGTTAGCGCTGCCTCCTGAGGCAGGGCACCGAAAATACGTTCCAGATCGGCCCTCAGCGTTTCCGCATCGATCGCCCCGACGACCGCCACGTTGAGGTTCGATTTCGCCAGAAGACGACCGTGAGCCGCCTGCAGATCTTCGACGGTCAGCGCCGTGACGTCAGCCTCCGTGCCGTCGTTTTCACGCGCATAGGGGTGGTCGCCGTAAAGCACGCGGGCAAATTCGCGATTTCCTTGCTGCTGGGGATCGCGCGAACTGGCGCGAATGCCGGTCAAAATCTGCTGGCGAATGCGCTCGACCGGGCCGGCATCGAAGCGCGTCTCGTTGATGGCGAGCGCCAGAAGGTCGAGTGCTTCGTCCTTGTTGTCGGACAAAAGACGCATCTGCCCGTAGAGCGCATCGCTCGATGCGTTGAACGACATTTCCGCACCGGCATTGTCGAGCGCTTCCTGAAAATCGTTCGCCTCCAGATCGCCTGCGCCTTCGTCGAAAAGGCCGCTCATGAGGTTGACCAGACCGCTCTTGCCGTCCGGATCCTGATTGGTGCCGCCGCCGAAGGAAAAATTGATGGCGATCATCGGGATCGTATAATCCTCGACCAGCCATGCGGTGATGCCGCTTTCGGTCGTGACCTCCTGTATCTCGACCGCAGCGCGTGAGGGTGAAGCGAGAGCCAGCACGAGCGCGGCCGCGCCGATGGTCTTCCAGAGGCCTGCGCCGAATGCCGACATGAATCGTTCCTCGATTGGCTTGAAATGAATGCTCACGACGGCTCCTCCTCTGGTGGCAGAAGATAGCCGGTCACCGAGCGCGACCGGTCAAGATAACGCCCGGCGGCGGCCTTAACCGCATCGGTATCGACGGCACGGATACGATCCGGCCATTCCTCGATATCGCGAACCGTCGATCCGGTCGTCAGCGCCGAGCCATACATGTTGGCCATTCCCGACTGATCATCGCGCGCGAAAATGACGGAGCGCAGATAGCGGTTCTTGGCTGCCTCCAGTTCCTGATCGGTAATGCCGTCATTTGCGATCTTCTCGATTTCGGCGTCGGCGGCGCGCTCGACATCCTCAAGGGTCGCCTCGCCGCGCGGTGCGCCATAAACGCCGAAGGCAGTCTCGTTCAGCGACGTGCCGCGATAATAGGCGCCTGCCGACGAGGCCACGCCCTGCTCCACGACGAGCGACTGGTAGAGACGGCTGCGCATGCCGCCGCCCAAAATTTCGGCCAGAAGGTCGAGCGCCTCGGCCTCACCCTCGTCAGCCGTCGTATAGGACGGGACGAGCCATGTTTTCGAATAGCCGGGCACGGTGACGCGCTGGTCGTGATAGGTGACGGTGCGGGCCGTGCGCTGTGCCGGCTCCTGCGTGCGGGTGCGCTCGCCAAGCTCGGGATTGGACGGGATCGGGCCGTAATATTCCTCCGCCAGCGCACGTACGCCTTCCGCATCGACATCGCCCGCCACCACAAGGATCGCGTTGTTCGGCGCGTAATAGCGCTGGTAGAACGCGATCGCATCTTCGCGGTTGAGCTGTTCGATCTCCTGCATCCAGCCGATGATCGGCACGCCGTAGCGGCTGTTCTGGTAAAGCGTCGCGTTGATGGATTCGCCGAGAATCGAATTCGGCTGCGTCTCGATCCGCGAGTTGCGTTCCTCGATCACCACCTGCCGTTCGGGATTCACGACCTCGTCGCTCAGCACAAGGCCGGTCATACGGTCGGATTCGAACTGCATCATCTCTTCGAGGTGTTCGGGCGCGACCTGCTGGAAATAGGCGGTGTAGTCGTAGGATGTGAACGCGTTCTCGCGTCCGCCGACTTCAGCGATGCGAGCGGAGAACTCTCCTTGCGGATGATTCTGCGTGCCCTTGAACATCAAATGTTCGAGAAAGTGGGCGATGCCGGACTTGCCGGGCTGCTCGTCAGCGCTGCCGACCTTGACCCAAAGCATGTGGGTGACGACGGGTGCGCGACGATCCGGGATGACGACCACTTCAAGACCATTGTCGAGCGTGAAGTCGACGATCTCGTTCTCGGCCTCGGCGGGCGTCGCGTCCTGTGCAGCGGCAGCGCCGGCCAGAAGCGCAAGACCGATCGCCGTGCTCGCCAAAGTTCTCGCCGCAGCTTGCATCAGATGCATTCGCTTTTCCTCGGGTTGCATGCGTTGATCGCACAAATAGCGCGGTCACGGCCCAGTTCGAACCGATAACCGGATTAAATCTTCTTCATGTGTGCAAAGTGACAGAGGCCGAAATCAGGCAAAGACGCAGAAAGCGACACTCGTATCGCCGTAGTCGCGGCGATCTTCGAGCGTCAGGCCCGCAGGCGGCTGGAAGGGCGAGGCCGCCGCTTCCTCCACGACGCACAGCGCGCCATGCTTCAGCCACCCGCCTTCAATTGCCGCCGCAAGCGCTTTTTCGCCAAGCCCTTTCGCATAGGGCGGATCGGCGAAGACGATATCAAACGGGGCGAGCGTACCGGCCTCGACAAGACGGGTCGCGTCACGGCGGAATATCTTCGTGCGCCCGGACAGGCCGAACGCTTCGACATTCGTGCGGATCAGGCCGCGCCCTTCCGCTGATTCTTCGATGAAAACGCCATAGGACGCGCCGCGCGAAAGCGCTTCGAGGCCAAGCGCGCCGGTGCCGGCGAACAGGTCGAGCACGCGGCCGCCATCGAGCAAATCGCCGTAGCGATGGGCGATCACGTTGAAGACGGCCTCGCGGGTGCGGTCCGTCGTCGGGCGGATCGCATCGGTCTTCGGGGTCGAAAGCGGCCGCCCGCGAAGCGTTCCGCCGACGATTCTCACTTGCGCCGGTCTCCGCGCGGACCGCTGCCAGGACGCGACGGCCCGCGATCATCGCGGCGCGGCCCTTTCGGTGCTCCGTCGGACTTCGGACGCGGCTTGCCGGCATAGCGCCGTCCGTCCGTTTCCTCGGCGCGGCGCGCGGCCTTCTTCGGGCCGACGGCCTTTGCGCCAGGCGCCATCCACACATTCGAATTGCGCGAGCGCTGCGGTTCGGAACGCTTCTCTGCGCTCTCGCCACGCTTTCCGCCCGCGCCCTTGTCGAAGCCTTGACCCGGCTTTCCGCGTCCGCCGGGCTTCGAGGTCTGAAGGCGACCTAGCGCATCCTCGCGCCGCTCGTCGCGGTCCTTGCGGCGCGGCGCGGGGCCTCGCGCCTCGTCTTCGCTGACGCGCTGGGCGACCGGCTTGTTCGAAAATTCCTTGATCACCGGCGCGTCGAAATCCGCGCCCGATTCGGCGACCAGCTTGTCGCCGAGCTGGTCGCGCAAATGACGACCGCGCAGTTCCTGAATCTCGCCTTCGGTGAGTTCTCCAAGCTGGAACGGACCGTACGAGACGCGGATCAGGCGCGTGACCTCAAGGCCGAGCGCACCCATCACATTCTTGACCTCACGGTTCTTGCCTTCGCGCAGGCCAACCGAAATCCACGCATTCGTGCCTTGCTCGCGCTCCAGCGTCGCCTCGATGGAGCCGTAGAACACGCCCTCGACGGCGATGCCGTCTTTCAGCGCTTCCAGTTTTTCGGGCTCGACCTTGCCGTGAACGCGCACACGATAGCGACGCAGCCAGCCGGTCGAAGGCAGTTCGAGCGTGCGCGCGAGGCCGCCATCATTCGTGAGAAGCAACAGACCTTCGGTGTTGATATCCAGACGGCCGACGGTCAAAAGGCGCGGCAGGCCCTTTGGCAGCACATCGAAAACGGTCTGACGGCCTTCGGGGTCCTTGTTCGTCGTCACCACGCCAGACGGCTTGTGAAACAGGAAAAGCCGCGTGCGCTCGATCGCCGGGATCGGCTTGCCATCGACCTCGATCGTGTCGCGGCCGGTGACATTGAGCGCCGGGCTTTCGATTACCTTACCGTTGACCGACACACGGCCAGCCGTAATCATTTCTTCGGCATCGCGGCGCGAGGCAACGCCCGCACGCGCCAGACGCTTGGCGATACGCTCTTCGCCGCGCGCAGCCTCGGCGGCGCGCTCGTCACGGCCCGGGCGCTCGTCATCGCGTTTGCGGAATGGCTTGCGGTCCCCGTCTTCACGACGGGCGAAAGGCTTCTTCTCGCCGTCGCGGGGCGCGTAGGGCTTGCGGTCCCCGTCGCGTTTCACGAATGGCTTGCGGTCGCCGTCTTCGCGCTTCTGGAACGGTTTGCGCTCGCCATCGCGTTTTGCGAAAGGCTTTCCGTCAGAATCTTCGCGCTTGCGGAAGGGCTTCTTCTCACCATCGCGTGCCGCATAGGGCTTGCGTTCGCCATCTTCGCGCTTCTGGAAAGGCTTGCCGTCGCCGTCCCGCTTTGCGTAAGGCTTTCCGCCACCGTCCTCGCGTCGGACGAAGGGTTTGCCGCCGCGCGGGCCGGAACGCCCCTTATTCTTTTGATCGTCTGTCATGTGGCCTTTGCCTTTCAGCGCGGGTAACTATCAGAGCGTTTTCGGTTCCGCGAGAAAAATGTCCAGCGAATTCCCTACAACCGCTCATCCAAATTTCATGGATACGGCCTTTGCCGAGGCCGAGGCCGCCGCCGCGCGCGGTGAGGTGCCCGTGGGCGCCGTCGTCGTGGTGGACGGCGTTGTCATCGCCAGCGCGGGAAACCGGACACGCGAACTCAACGATCCGACCGCACATGCCGAAATGCTCGCGATCCGGAACGCCTGCGGCGCGCTCGGACAGGAGCGACTCACCGGTGCCGATCTGCATGTCACGCTCGAACCTTGCGCCATGTGCGCCGGAGCGATCTCATTCGCGCGCATCCGCCGCCTCTATTTCGGTGCCGAAGACGAAAAAGGCGGCGCCGTCATCAACGGGCCGCGCTTTTTTTCGTCACCCACCTGCCACCACGCTCCCGAAACCTATTCAGGCTTTTCGGAACGGCGATCGGCGGACCTTTTACGTACCTTCTTTCGCCGGCAGCGGGTCTAAGCCCTTACATTCCTGGAATCCAGTCGCGCCAAGAGCCACGACCCTGAGCACGACCGGCGGCGCGATCCTTGCGCCACTCGTCCTCACCCACATCGCCTACAGCGGCTGTTGCCGCAGGCTGACGATAGGTCGTCGGCGGCTCGCTCAGATAGCGGCGTTGGTTTGGATTGCCCTGCTGCGTCTGTGCCAGGCGACGGTTGAACTCCTCGCGCTGGTTTGCGCGGTTTGCACCGGTGTTGCGTTCGTGAACGCCATGCTGATCCCAGTCCACCATCGGCCCGCCATCATTGGTGCGCGCGCCGCGAACATTGGTGCGATACTGGTTGTTTTCCTGATTGAGTGTTGCGTCCTCACGGATGCGCGCCAGCCGCTGCTCCGGCGATTCGGGCCATGCCTCGTTATTCGCGGCGCTTTGCTGCGGTGTCGGCAGCACTTCTCTCGAGCCCGGCTGGACGAGTTCGCCGCGCGGTTGGTAGGCGATGGGTTCTTCGCGCTCGCGGGTGCCGCCGATCGCCAACAGACCGGTCACGTCTTCCAGCGTCTGCTGACCCGATGACGTTCCAGTTCCGTAGGTCGGCCCCATGCAGCCGGACAGTACGGTCGCGGTCACCAGGATCGCCCCGATGGGCAGCATCCGTTTGGCTGTCAGTTTCGCTTTGATCATCGCGCCCTCGCTTATTTGCGCTATGCCCCATCGCGCCTTCGCGCGCAAAGGCGGCGACAACAAGGCGCTTGGTGGATGCGCGCCTGTATCGCATGCCCGCCGCCCTCACGCAACGGCGGCGGAAACTTGCCAACAGGCGGCGCGCGAGTGTTGCCGGAGCGCCGCTACCGGATGGGGTGAGAGGTCGAAGGCAAAAGCAGCAACGCCGCGCCAGCCGGCGCGGCCGGTTCCATCAAGCAAGCCGGCCGAGCGCCTTCAACTCGTGCAATGCCGCCGCATCGCGGGCCGACACGTCCGGGAACTCGGCGTCCTGCCCGACATCGTCGGTGAAGCGCCACGAGCGCGCGCATTTTGTTCCAGATGCGCGTGCAAAGACGACACCGACACCTTTCACGTCATCGAGCTTGAACGCATCCTGCGGAGCTTCGCTATCGATGATCTCGATATCGGAGGTGATGCAGATTTCGGCCATGTCGCGGTCCGCGATGGCAGCGCGCAAGTCCGCATCGGAAACATAGACCTTCGGTGCGGCTTCAAGTGAGGAGCCGATGGTCTTGTTCTTGCGCTCGATTTCGAGCGCACCCGTAACAACGCGGCGCACCTGACGAACCTTGCGCCACTTTTCGGCAAGCGCCGCATCGCGCCACTCAGCCGGAATCTCGTCGAACTGCTGAAGGTGAACGGAAACCGTTTCCGGGTAGCGTTCCAGCCACGCCTCTTCGCAGGTGAAGGGCAGCATCGGTGCAAGCCATTTCACCAGATTATCGAAGAGAAGGCGCACGACCGCGAGCGCTGCCTTGCGGCGTGTGCTCGACGGCGCATCGCAATAGAGCGTGTCCTTGCGCACGTCGAAATAGAATGCAGACAATTCGACGACCATGAAATCGATCAGCGCGCGGGTCACGCGCTTGAAGTCGAACGCGTCGTAGCCCTTGCGCACCACCTCATCGAGTTCGGCGATGCGATGGAGCATGAGGCGCTCCAGTTCCGGCATGTCCGCGAAAGCGACGTCGTCGCCCTCGTCATGGGCGAGCGTGCCAAGCATCCAGCGGATCGTATTCCGGAGCTTGCGATAGGCGTCGATATTGGTCTGCAGCACGTTCTTGCCGAGGCGCTGGTCTTCCCAATAATCGGTCGTCATGACCCACAGACGCAAAATGTCCGCGCCGGATTTCGACATGACATCCTGTGGCGTCACCGTGTTACCGAGCGATTTCGACATCTTGCGGCCGTCCTCGTCCATGGTGAAGCCATGGGTGATTACGGCATCGTAGGGCGCACGGCCGCGTGTTCCACAGCTTTCCAGAAGCGAAGAATGGAACCAGCCGCGATGCTGGTCAGAGCCTTCCAGATAGACGTCGGCGGGCCATTTCAGGTCCGGGCGGTCTTCGAGGGTGAAGGTGTGGGTGGAGCCGGAATCGAACCAGACATCGAGAATGTCGGTGACCATGGTCCATGGCTCGTTCGCGCGGCTGCCGAGGAAACGCTCACGCGCGCCATCAGTGAACCAGGCATCCGCGCCCTCGGTCTCGAAGGCACCCAGAATGCGCTGGTTGACCGCCTCGTCCTTCAGCACCTCGCCATTCTCATCGGCAAAGACGCAGATCGGTACGCCCCAGGCGCGCTGGCGGGATAGCACCCAGTCGGGACGGTCCTCGATCATCGCGCGCAACCGCGTCTGGCCCGCAGCCGGCACGAAGCGTGTGTCGTCGATCGCTTTGAGCGCTCGGCTGCGAAGTGTGGAGTTATCGCCGAGGTCCTTGTCCATATAGACGAACCATTGCGGCGTATTGCGGAAGATGACCGGCTTCTTGGAACGCCAGGAATGCGGGTAGGAATGCTTGAGCCGCCCGCGTGCGAACAGCGCGTTCGCGCCGATCAGCGCCTCGATGACGGCCTTGTTGGCATCGCCCTTCTTGCCGTTATCGTCGATGACGCGCGCGGCACCGCCCTCGCGATCCGGCCCGAAGCCGGGCGCGTCCTTGGTGAAGAAGCCGGCATCGTCGACGGTGAAGGGGATGCGCGGATCGATGCCGCGTGCTTCGAGATCGCGCGCCATGTCCATCCACGCGTCGAAATCCTCGCGTCCGTGGCCGGGCGCCGTGTGGACGAAGCCCGTACCCGCATCGTCGGTCACGTGATCGCCGGGGAGCATCGGCACGGTGAATTCGTAGCCGCCGCCAAGACCTTTGAGCGGATGAGAAAGCGTGATCGCGCCAAGCGCCTCTGCCGAAACGTCGCGCAGACGCGTGAAACCCAACTTTGCTTTGGCAAACGTTTCCTCGGCAAGAGCGTCAGCGAAGATCAACTTTTCGCCCGGCTGCGGACCGAAATCGTTTTCGGCCGACGTGACTTCGTAAAGGCCATAGGCGATGCGCGGCGAATATGCGACGGCACGGTTGCCGGGGATCGTCCACGGCGTCGTCGTCCAGATGACGACGGAAGCGCCGGCAAGATCATTATTCGTCAAAACCGGGAACTTCACCCAGATCGTGTCGCTCTCGTAATCCTGATATTCGACCTCGGCCTCCGCCAGCGCGGTGCGCTCGACGACCGACCACATGATCGGCTTCGAGCCGCGATAAAGCTGGCCGCTCATCGCGAACTTCAACAGCTCACCCGCAATGCGCGACTCGGCGTGGAAATTCATCGTCGTATAGGGATTGTCGAAGTCGCCCTCAACGCCAAGGCGCTTGAATTCGACAGTCTGCACGTCGATCCACTTTTGCGCGAATTCGCGGCATTCCTTACGGAACTCGTTGACCGGCACCTGATCCTTGTCGAGACCCTTGGCGCGGTATTGCTCCTCGATCTTCCACTCGATCGGCAGGCCGTGGCAATCCCAGCCCGGAACGTAATTCGAGTTGTATCCACGCATCTGGAACGAGCGCGTGATGACGTCTTTCAGGATCTTGTTGAGCGCGTGGCCGATATGGATGTTGCCATTGGCATAAGGCGGGCCATCGTGAAGCACGAAGAGCGGACGGCCCTCGGCCTCCTTTCGCAGCTTCTTGTAGAGGCCCATTTCCTGCCAGCGCGCCACGATCTGGGGCTCCTTGTCCGGCAGGCCGGCGCGCATCGGAAACTCCGTCTGCGGCAGATAAAGCGTCTTGGAATAGTCGATCTTATCGGCGGTATCGGTCATCATCATGCCCTGTGGCGAACCGGTATTCCGGCGCGCGCGTCGTATGTCTCATGGGAAGGATCGCGCTGGAAAGCGCGCAAACGGCAAAGTCCCGGACCGTCCGGCAGCCTCAGGCCGCCCGGACAGCCGGGCCAATAATTCGTATCGTCAGGGCCATGCGGCGCGCCAAATATGACATAGCCGCGCTTTTAGCGGAGCCTTGCACCGGAAGGAAGCCCCCTAGAACGGTCGCCGGAACTATAGCGAGAAGTCGAAGCGATAGGTCGCCGAGACGCCGATCAGAAACTGGTTCTCGTCGCCGCGCTCGCGCACCAGGCTCGAATCCGCCGCCGGGCCGACGAGGCGCGAATATTCGCCGAACAGGCTCGTCTCGATCTTATCGGTCACGTCCCATCTGATCGCCGCGCCCACACCAACCGAACGAAAGCCGCCGTCCGGCGTATAGGGCGTCAGGCCGGACGCCACGGATTCGGCGGGCGAAACGCCGTAATAGGCTTCGAAATAATCGCTCGACGCCATTGAAACGCGCGGGCCGGCCGAAACCTGAATGGTGGGCGTCACATTCATGAACGCATCCGCCGAAACGTCGGCGACGACGCCGTCATGCGAGCGGATACCGTGACGCACCTCGCCGCGCAGGCGCAGCCAGTCAGTCGGGTAGATTTCCGCAAACCCGCCGATCTCGGCTCCGAAGCGGATCGGATCGAGACCTTCGAGATCATCGGAATCGCCGCCGTCGCGCTCGAAAACGAGCTTGCCGGTCGGGCCGGCGCGGAACGTTCCGGTATCGATCAGACCGATGGAGATGTTGTCGTTGCGCGAGGAAAAGCGGCGTTCGGTGCCCTGTCTGCCGAACGAGACGATCGGCTGGGCGAAGAACTTGTACTTGTCGTCGCCTTCATATTCCGGTGCCGAAATCGCCGCGACGCCAAGCGTCAGGCTCCAGTCTCCCGAAAACCAGCTCTGCTGCGCGAAGGACGGCGTCGTGGCCAATGTGGCGGCAAATACTGCAAGGCCGGCGGCCGCGAACTTCGACATCGGATTTCCCTCATGAGGCAAGCGTTCTTGCCGCTAAATTTACAATTGAACAAGTAAAGAAATATTCACGCTGTCGGCGCGGAAAAATTCAGTGCCAGATCAAGGTCACCGAGCGGCTTCGCGCTCGTCATGATCGCCCGCGCCTCTTCTTCATCGCGCTTCATCTGCGCGACAAGCGCATCAAGGTCGTCGAATTTTTCCTCGCCGCGCAGAAAGGCGAAGAACGAAATCTGGCACGTCTCGCCGTAAAGATCGCCGGAAAAGTCGAAGAGATAAGTTTCAAGCAGCGGCGCGCCATCCGTCGTCACAGTCGGGCGGCGCCCGAAACTCGCCACGCCGTCATGAAGCGAACCGTCCGCGCGGCGAAAGCGAACAGCATAGATGCCGTGCGCAAGCTGGATATCCTCGGAAAGAGCCATGTTGGCAGTCGGATAGCCAAGGGTTCGTCCGAGCTTCTCGCCGCCTATCACTTCGCCTTCAACGGCGAACCGATAGCCAAGCAGTCCGGCCGCCTCGGCCACGTCGCCAATCGCCAGAAGATCGCGGATGCGGCTCGATGAAACGATCTCTGCCCCCTCATCGCGAAAGGCATCAACGAGCGTCACGCCGAAGCCGTGCTTTTCGCCCGCCTCCATCAGATAGGCCGGGCCGCCGCCGCGCTTCTTGCCGAAATGAAAATCGAACCCGGTGACGGCATGGCAAATTCCAAGCCGGCCGACGAGTATCCGTTCGACGAACTCGGACGCTGTCAGGCCGGCGAAATCGCCGTCGAAGCGCTGCTCGATCATCGCGTCAAAACCGCAGGCGGCTATCAATCGCGCCTTCATGGAAGGCGGCGTCAGGCGGCAAAGGGCGGCATCGGGCTGAAAGAATTTGCGCGGATGCGGCTCGAAGGTCAGCACCAAGGCAGGAACACCGCGCGTTTTCGCCTCGTCCAGCGCGCGGTCGAGCACGGCGCGATGGCCGCGATGAACGCCGTCGAAATTGCCGATCGCAACGACCCCGCCGCGTAAATTTTCGGGCAATTCGCCACTGCCGCTGATATGGGCGAAACCGGTCTTCATCCCAAGGTCAGCTCCTGGCCTCAGCGCAGACGCGGGATCGAAGCGACAGGCGTATAGCCATGCCCTTCGAGAAAAGTGCCGAGACGCGCAAGGTCCGGCGCGCCGTCGGCGTCGTATTCGCGCGCATGGATGCCCGCCGTAACGAACAATATATCGATATTGTTCGACACCGCGCCCTTCACGTCGGTCAGGACGCCGTCTCCGATGGCCAGCACGTCTTCGGGTCGCGCCTGACGGCCGAGCGACTGGTTGGCGAGGATCAGCGCCGCCACATAGATCGGCTGATGCGGCTTGCCGGCGACGAAAGAGCGCCCGCCGAGTTGGCCATAGTCGCGAGCCAGCGCACCAGCGCACCAGACAAGCTTGTCGCCGCGCTCGACGACGATGTCGGGATTGGCGCAGATGAACGGCAGATCACGCGAGCGGAACCGGCGCAGCATCTCGGCATAGTCGTCCGGCGTTTCGGTCTCGTCGTCGAACAGGCCGGTGCAAACGACACCCGACGCCTCCTGTTCCTCGACGAGCTCGATGTCGAGGCCGTCATAAAGGGACAGATCCCGGTCAAGGCCGAGATGAAAGATGCGGCGGGGGCCTTCAGTGATCAATTCGCGCGTCACGTCACCGGACGTCACCAGATGGTCCCAGCAGTCGCGCGGCACGCCGATAGCGGCAAGCTGCTCCTCCACATCGTCGCGCACGCGCGGCGAGTTGGTGATGAGCACCACGATCTTGCCCTTTTCGCGCGCGCGCTTCAGCGCGGCGCAGGCGTCGGGAAACGGCTCGATGCCGTTATGGACCACGCCCCACACATCGCTCAGGATGACGGAATAGCCGTCGGCGATGTCGTCGAGTGTGTCGATCATATTGCTCATGAGGTACTCGTCAGGACAGGAGATTTTCGATCCGCATCTACCGGATGGAGGCGATGAAGTCACCCGCTTTAACCAAGCTTCCACGAGCCGTTGGCTATGGTGCCCGTTCGAAACAGGCTTTGAAGCATGCAACCGACGAGATCACATTCGTTTCTGCGTCATGTCACGACATTCATCGTGGCGCATCTTGGCGCGGCCATATCGGCCAGCGCACTGCTTATGGCGCCTATGCTGTGGATGTCCGGAGGGGACATGCCGCCGGATGTTTCGGGCCCAGGTCTTGTTGTGAACTTCATCGGCGTGACGCTTCTCATCGCCGCTGTCATCGGCGCATTTACGATACCGGTATCCCTGCCCGCCTACCCTCTCGCGCTTTACATCATGCGGCGATACGGACTGGCAGCGACGATCGGCACCGGAGCCGTGCTCGGCATCGGCGTCGGTGTCTTCTTCTCATACAGTTCGCCGGAAATGTTTCCGCATCTTTCGTGGGCCGACCATCGCGCTCAGATAATTGAGGTAGCATCCGCATTCGTTCCGGCGGCAATCGCGGCAGGCATCGTGTTTGGATGGATCGTGGGGCGCTCGAACCGACCGACGACATGAGCGCGAAGACTTGACCTATTCGTCGGCGGAAATACCGTAGCGCTCGATGACTTCCGGCTGGATCAGCTTTGCGTGGACCGCCAGCAGGATAAGCTGCGCATCGATCCCCTCGCCCGCGTCGAGCGCCTTTTCGATCCTCGCCTCGACGGCGGCGAGCCGCTGCCCGCCATTGACGGCCTCAAAGGCGTTCGCGCCCATCACGCAATAGCCGAACATCTCGGCGACCGCCGGATAGGCTTCCTCGATCTCGTCGACGCCGTGATCCTTCATCAGATTGACCATGGTCATCTTCACGCCTTCCGGCACCAACGCCGGATGAAGGTCGACGCCGCGCAAGGCCGCATCGAGCTGACGCAGGTCGAATGAGCGGCCGAACATGCCGAAAAAACCGAAAGACGAACGGCGGCGCATAGGAATGTCACATCTCCGGTCTAGAAATTTTCAACGCACGCTCCCGCAACTTTCTTGACTCTGCGAATGAGTGTGCTTACCTCCGCCGCCGTTGGCACTCTCCATATGTGAGTGCTAGCAGTCCGGTTCGCCGGACGGAGGGAACCATTTACATCATCCCAATCGAGGATCAAAGTCACATGGCACAGTCGACGTTCCGCCCGCTTCATGACCGCGTGGTCGTTCGCCGGGTCGATTCCGAGGAAAAGACCAAGGGCGGCATCATCATTCCCGACACCGCCAAGGAAAAGCCGCAGGAAGGCGAAGTCATCGCCGTCGGCTCCGGCGCGCGCGATGAAGCTGGCAAGCTCGTCCCGCTCGACGTCAAGGCAGGCGACCGCGTCCTGTTCGGCAAGTGGTCGGGCACCGAGGTCAAGCTCAACGGCGAAGACCTTCTGATCATGAAGGAATCCGACATCATGGGCGTGATCGGCTGATAAGCCGCACATCCGTCCAATCCGAAATTCAACGGGTCCAAAGACCCAGGGAGCTAAGAAATGGCTGCTAAAGACGTCAAGTTTTCCCGCGACGCCCGCGAGCGCATGCTGCGCGGCGTGGACATTCTCGCCAACGCCGTGAAGGTCACGCTCGGCCCGAAGGGTCGTAACGTCGTCATCGACAAGTCGTTCGGCGCACCGCGCATCACCAAGGACGGCGTCACCGTCGCCAAGGAAATCGAACTCGAAGACAAGTTCGAGAACATGGGCGCCCAGATGGTGCGCGAAGTGGCCTCGAAGACCAACGACATCGCCGGCGACGGCACCACGACCGCTACGGTTCTGGCACAGTCGATCGTTCAGGAAGGCGCCAAGGCCGTTGCCGCCGGCATGAACCCGATGGACCTGAAGCGCGGCATCGACCTCGCCGTCTCGGAAGTCGTCAAGACGCTCGTTTCCTCGGCCGCAAAGATCAACACCTCGGCTGAAGTCGCCCAGGTCGGTACGATCTCGGCTAACGGCGAAAAGGAAATCGGCGACATGATCGCCGAGGCCATGCAGAAGGTCGGCAACGAGGGTGTCATCACCGTCGAGGAAGCCAAGACCGCCGAGACCGAACTCGAAGTCGTCGAAGGCATGCAGTTCGACCGCGGCTACCTGTCGCCCTACTTCGTGACCAACCCGGAGAAGATGGTCGCCGAGCTGGAAGACGCCTACATTCTCCTTCACGAGAAGAAGCTGTCGAACCTTCAGGCGCTGCTGCCGGTTCTCGAAGCCGTCGTCCAGTCGTCCAAGCCGCTCGTCATCATCTCGGAAGACGTCGAAGGCGAGGCTCTTGCCACGCTCGTCGTCAACAAGCTGCGTGGCGGCCTCAAGATCGCTGCCGTCAAGGCTCCGGGCTTCGGCGACCGCCGCAAGGCCATGCTGGAAGACATCGCGATCCTGACCGGCGGTCAGGTGATCTCCGAAGACCTCGGCATCAAGCTTGAAAATGTCGGCCTCGACATGCTCGGCCGCGCCAAGAAGGTCTCCATCACCAAGGAGAACACCACGATCGTCGACGGTGCCGGCCAGAAGGCCGAGATCGAAGCCCGCGTCGGCCAGATCAAGCAGCAGATCGAGGAAACCTCCTCGGACTACGACCGTGAAAAGCTTCAGGAGCGTCTTGCCAAGCTGGCCGGCGGCGTTGCCGTCATCCGCGTCGGCGGCTCCACGGAAGTCGAAGTCAAGGAAAAGAAGGACCGCGTCGATGACGCCCTCAACGCGACCCGCGCGGCCGTGGAAGAAGGCATCGTTGCAGGCGGCGGCACCGCTCTTCTGCGCGCTTCGGCCGACCTGACCGTCAAGGGCGAGAACGTCGACCAGGACGCCGGCATCAACATCGTGCGTCGCGCCCTGCAGGCTCCTGCCCGCCAGATCGCCGCGAACGCCGGTGCCGAAGCATCGATCGTCGCCGGCAAGATCCTCGAGAACGGCTCGAAGACCTACGGCTACAACGCCCAGACGGGTGAATATGGCGACATGATCCAGCTCGGCATCGTTGATCCGGTCAAGGTCGTTCGTACCGCTCTTCAGGACGCAGCTTCGGTTGCCGGCCTTCTCGTGACCACCGAGGCGATGATCGCCGAGGCTCCGAAGAAGGAATCGGCCGGCGGCGGCATGCCGGGTGGTATGCCCGGTGGCATGGGTGGTATGGGCGGCATGGACTTCTAAGAAGTCCATAAAGCACGCCCATCATCTAGATTGCCCAAGCCCGTCAAGCGGGCTTGGGTGGCGGCATGGACTTCTAAGAAGTCCAATCCCCAAACTTCAAGGAAGGGCGCCCTCTCGGCGCCCTTTTCTTTTGCCCCAACGTAATATCCGGCAACCACCGTCGGGTTTCCGCGTTCTTCTGCCATTCCGGCGCTCCGCCGGAACCTCAAGGAGACGAGCGATGGTGAACAAGGATCAGGTCAAGGGCGCAGCAAAGCAGGCGACCGGCGCAGTCAAGGAAGCTGCCGGCAAGGCCACCGGCTCCACCAAGACCGAAATGAAGGGCAAGGCCGAAAAGACCGCCGGCAAGGTCCAGAAGGAAGCTGGTAACGTCAAGGAAAAGCTGAAATAGTTTTTCTGCGCATTCATAACGAAACGGGCGGCTTTGCCGCCCTTTTTGCTGGGCGCATCTTGCATCGCCGGCCGGCGGCTGGCATCGCCCTTTGATGCTGCCACCCGCGCCTGTTCATGGAAACTGAAGTCGCCGCCCTTTGGGGACTGGCCGTTTCCGCCTTTACCTCGGCTACGCTTCTGCCCGGCACGTCGGAGGCCGTTCTCGCCGTGCTGCACGCCACACGCACGGCCGATCCGCTCGCGCTACTTGTCGTTGCGAGTGTCGCCAATACGCTTGGCTCCTGCGTCAACTGGATGATGGGCGTCTTCCTCACGCGGTTTCGCGACCGACGATGGTTTCCCGCCTCGCCCGCGCAGCTTGCCAGAGCCGAAGACTGGTACAGGCGCTATGGCCTGTGGTCGCTCCTTTTGTCGTGGGTTCCGGTGATCGGCGATCCGCTGACCGTGGTCGCGGGCGTGATGCGCGTTCCCTTCCTCCCTTTTCTTGCGATCGTCGCGATCGCAAAAACGAGCCGATACGCTTTCGTTCTTTATCTGGCCGGTCTCGTCTGAACCCCTTCAAGTCGAGGCCGCGATGACGCATATGTCTGTCAGCCAGGAGCCGGCCTCCAAGCCCTGACGACATCGCCGCGGCATTTGCCGCAGCCCTTCTCAAGGAGCGAACATGACGACCACCCGCACCGAAACCGACACGTTCGGCCCCATCGACGTTCCTGCGAACCGTTACTGGGGCGCGCAAACGCAGCGTTCGATCGAAAATTTCCGCATCGGCACGGAAAAGATGCCCTTGCCGCTCGTCCACGCGCTCGGCCTCGTCAAGCGCGCGGCCGCCGAAACGAATTTGTCGCTCGGCATTCTCGATTCCGAGCGAGCGGGCGCGATCGTCAAGGCGGCTCAGGAAGTCATCGACGGCAAGCTCGACGACAATTTTCCACTCGTCGTGTGGCAGACCGGTTCGGGCACCCAATCCAACATGAACGCGAACGAGGTCATTTCGAACCGCGCTATCGAAATTCTCGGCGGGCAGATGGGATCGAAAAAGCCGGTTCATCCCAACGACCACGTCAATATGAGCCAGTCGTCGAACGATACGTTCCCGACCGCGATCCACATCGCCATCGTTCGCGAGGCCCACGCCACGCTCCTGCCGGGCCTCGACCATCTGATCGCCGCGCTTCAGGAAAAGCAGAACGCCTTCGTCGACATCATCAAGATCGGGCGCACGCACACGCAGGACGCAACCCCGCTCACACTCGGCCAGGAATTTTCCGGCTATGTCGCAGCGCTCGTCGCGGGACGGCGCAGGCTCGTTGAAAGCCTGCACGACGTTCACGCGCTGGCGCAGGGCGGCACGGCCGTCGGCACCGGCCTCAATGCGCCCACCGGCTTCGACGAGGGGTTTGCGGCACGCATCGCCGAACTGACCGGCTTGCCCTTCCGCACCGCCGAAAACAAATTCGAAGCGCTGGCGAGTCATGGCGCGGCGACGCATTTCCACGGGGCGCTGGCGGCGCTGGCCGCCGACCTCTTCAAGATCGCAAACGACATCCGCTTCCTCGGCTCCGGCCCGCGCTCGGGTCTGGGCGAACTGAACCTGCCGGAGAACGAGCCCGGCTCGTCGATCATGCCCGGCAAGGTCAACCCGACGCAGGCCGAGGCGCTGACCATGGTGGCCACGCAGATTCTCGGCAACCAGACCATCGTCCAGACGGCAGCCAGCCAGGGTCACTTCGAACTCAACGTCTTCAAGCCGGTCATCGCCAATGCTGTCCTGCAGTCGGTGCGGCTTGCCGGCGACGCCGCGCGCTCCTTCGCAGACAATTGCGTTTCGGGCATCGCGGCCAACGAAGAGCGCATTTCCGAACTCGTACAGAACTCGCTGATGCTCGTCACCGCGCTTGCGCCGACCATCGGCTACGATAAGGCGGCGAAGATCGCCAAGACCGCGCACAAAAACGGCACCACGCTGCGCGCGGAGGCGATTGCCAGCGGCGACGTGACGGCCGAGGAATACGACCGCATCGTGCGGCCGGAGAAAATGATCCAGCCGGGATAGTGGTGAACGTGAGCGCTGTTATCGTTCACGAATAGCGAACGAATTGTCGAAAAGCAGGCGTCTCGCTTACTTGGCGTAATCGAGGCATATTGGAGGGGCATATCGTCTCCTCCAAGGATCGCCATTCCATGTCCAACGACGTCGTCCTCCTTATCGCCCGCATCGCGCTGGCGCTCATGTTCCTCATTTCCGGCGTGCCGATCCTTTTGGCGCCGTCGGGCTTCGCTGGCTATATGGGGTCCATCGGCATGCCCGCCCCGATGGTCGTCGCGATCCTCGTCGCGCTGCTCAAGATCGTCGCCGGTCTTGCGCTTGTCGTCGGTTTCCAGGTTCGCCCGGCCGCTTACGCACTCGCTGCTTTCTGTGTTGTGACCGCCTTCATCGGCCACTTCACGCCCGACCAGATGCAGATCTTCTGGAAGAACATCGCCGTCGCGGGCGGCCTTCTGGCCCTGTCGGTTTCCGGCCCCGGCGCGCTTTCGCTCGGCCGCCGCTGATCGTTTCTGCACGTCGAATATGCGAAGGCGGGCTTCGGCCCGCCTTTCGTTTGCCTGCCACCTGCCTTCTAACCCTTGCCGCGCCGGTATCGATAAGTTAGGACAGCCGCGCCCGTTCCGGGCGCTTTTTTTATTCAATCGCAGGCGGATAAAACGATGAACAGCAAGGCGGACAAGATGAAGGCGCGGCTCCCGCGAGGCTTCGTCGACCGCCATGCGGACGACATTCGCGCCGTCGACGCGATGACGGCGAAAATCCGGGAAGTCTACGAGCTTTACGGCTTCGATCCGGTCGAGCAGCCGCTGATCGAATATACCGACGCGCTAGGCAAGTTCCTGCCCGATCAGGACCGGCCGAACGAGGGCGTTTTTTCCTTTCAGGACGACGACGAGCAGTGGCTGTCGCTGCGCTACGACCTGACCGCGCCGCTCGCCCGCTTCGTCGCCGAGAATTTCGAACGCGTGCCGAAGCCCTATCGCTCGTATCGCTCCGGCTGGGTATTCCGCAACGAAAAGCCTGGCCCCGGCCGCTTCCGCCAGTTCATGCAATTCGATGCCGATATCGTCGGCACGCCGAGCGTGGCCGCCGATGCCGAAATGGCGATGATGATGGCCGACACGCTGGAAGCTGTGGGCGTGAAGCGCGGCGACTACGTCATCCGCGTCAACAACCGCAAGGTGCTCGACGGCGTGCTGGAAGCCATCGGCCTTGGCGGTGACGAGAACGCCGGCCGTCGGCTCGGCGTCCTGCGCGCCATCGACAAGCTCGACAAGTTCGGCCCCGAAGGCGTGCGCGCCCTGCTCGGCAAAGGCCGCATGGATGAAAGCGGCGACTTCACCAAAGGCGTCGGGCTGGACGACGCCGCGACGGACAAGGTGCTTGCCTATATCGAAACCGGCGAGATCGAGGATAATGAGGGCGTTGCCGAACTCGAACAGATCCGCGCTCTATGCGCTGCTGCCGGCTACGATGACGGTCGCATCAAGATCGACCCGTCGGTCGTGCGCGGGCTCGAATATTACACCGGCCCGGTCTATGAAGCGGAACTGACATTCGAAGTCACCAATGAAGAGGGACAAGTCGTGCGCTTCGGCTCGGTCGCGGGCGGCGGTCGCTATGACGGGCTTGTTTCGCGCTTTCGCGGTGAGCCGGTTCCGGCGACAGGCTTTTCCATCGGCGTCTCGCGCCTCGTCACCGCGCTGAAGAACCTCGGCAAGCTCGACGCTGCGAATGTCACCGCGCCGGTCGTCGTCCTCGTCATGGACAAGGACACCGAAAGCCTCGGCCGGTACCAGAAGATGGTCTCCGACCTGCGCGCGGCGGGCATCCGCTCCGAAATGTATCTCGGCGGAGCCGGCATGAAGGCGCAGATGAAATATGCCGACCGGCGCGGCGCACCTTGCGTTGTCATTCAAGGCGGCGACGAGCGCGCGGCCGGCGAAGTCCAGATCAAGGACCTCGTCGAAGGCGCGCGCCTTTCGGCCGAAATCACCGACAACGACGCATGGCGCGAAAGCCGGCCGGCGCAGTTTTCCGTCAAGGAAGGCGAGTTGGTGGCGGCGGTGAAGAAGGTGCTCGACGCGCAGGCGGCGGACCGGGGATGACCTCCCACATTCCTGAAATCGCAGACGACATCCGCGCGATCTTTTCCGCGCGCGGTGCGGGCATGGTCGACGTCGCCATCCTGCAACCGGCCGATCCGTTTCTCGACATGGCGGGCGAAGATCTGCGCCGCCGCATCTTCCTGACGGAAAGCGAGACAGGCGCGGCGCTGTGCTTGCGGCCCGAATTCACAATTCCCGTCTGCATCGACCACATCGCGTCGAAGGCCGGCACGCCGCGTCGCTACGCCTATCTCGGCGAAGTGTTCCGCCAGCGGCGCGAAGGCGGCAACGAATTCTACCAGGCCGGCATCGAGGATCTGGGCGAAACCGATATCGCGCGCGCCGACGCGCGGTCGATCGCCGACGCGCATGCGCTGATCGCAGGTGTTCTCCCCGACCGTGAATTGACCGTCACGCTTGGCGACCAGCGCGTGTTCGAGGCCGTTCTTGCCGCGCTCGGGCTGCCGCGCGGCTGGCAAAAGCGCCTTGGCCGCGCCTTCGGCTCCAAGGATATGCTGGACGCGGCGCTCGACGACCTCGCCAATCCCTCGCGGCGCGTGACGCTCGACGAACCCGTCGCCTCGCTCGTCGCCGAGGGCGACCATGACGGGCTTGCCGACCACATCGCCGCACGCATGGCCGAGACAGGCCTGCCGGAAAGCGCGGGACGCACGTCGCGGGAAATCGCCCGCCGCCTGATCGAGAAGGCCGAACTGCGCTCCGTGCGCCTTGCCGACGACGCACTCAACGCGTTGAAGACGTTTCTCGCCATCCGCGCGCCGCTGCGGCAGGCCGGCAACGCACTGCGCGACTTCGCCGGCGATGCGGGTATCTCGCTCGGCGCGGCGCTCGACATCTTTCTCGCACGCTCTCGCGCGATCTCGGAACTCGGCCTTCCCGAGGCGGAAATCCGCTACGACGCGGCGTTCGGTCGGCCGCTCGATTACTATACCGGCCTCGTCTACGAGATTTCGTCGGGAGATACGGACCGGCCGCTCGTCGGCGGCGGGCGCTACGACCGGCTTTTGACGCTTCTGGGTGCAAAGCAGCCCATTCCGGGCGTCGGCTTTTCCGTCTGGCTCGACCGGATCGAAGCACTCAGGGAGCCGGCCGAATGACCGTTACGCTCGCTTTACCCTCCAAGGGGCGGCTCAAGGACGCGGCGATCGAAAAGCTCGGTGCGGCCGGTCTCACGGTGGAAACGCCCGCCGACGAACGCCGCTATCGCGCGCGCATCGCCGGGCGCGACGATATCGAGATCGCTTTCCTGTCGGCCTCGGAAATCGCACGCGAACTCGCACAGGGCAGCATCGATCTTGGCGTTACCGGCGAAGACCTCGTCTGCGAAGGCATTGCCGACTGGGCGGATTGCGCCGAGATCGCCGGCCGCCTCGGCTTTGGGCGCGCCGACGTCGTCGTCGCCGTGCCCGATGCGTGGCTCGATGTCGAGACCATGGCGGACCTCGAGGACGTCGCCGCCGATTTTCGCCAGCGCCACGGACGGCGGCTGCGCATCGCCACCAAATACTGGCGGCTGACGCAGCAATTCTTCTCGCGCACCCACGGCATTCAGGTCTACCGGATCGTGGAAAGCCTCGGCGCGACGGAGGGCGCACCGGCGGCCGGTTCGGCCGACATTATCGTCGACATCACGACGACCGGCTCGACGCTGAAGGCGAACCATCTGAAAGTGCTCGACGACGGCGTGATCCTGCGTTCCGAAGCATGCCTTTTTTCCGCGAAGATCGAACGCGCGGCACGCGATCAGGCCGTGGTGGACGAGATCGTCAAGGCTGTTGCCGCATCAGCCTGACCAGAGCGGCCTGTAACCTGCCCGCAAGGCCGCAATCGTAGCAGATGGCGTGATGAGGTAAGTCGCTCCTTTCGGCGTTTGAGGCGTGTAGCCTTCGAACGACCAGTGTAGCCATTGCCCATCTCGCCGCGCAAAGGCCACGCCTCCGGCTTCGATCACCGTACCGTCGGGCAGACCGTCTAGCGAGACCGGCCTGGGTTCGGTGCGGGCAGACAATCGGCGCTCGGCATGCAGGCGCGCATCCATCTGCGGCGCGGTCACCGCTTGAAGTCGGTTCCCCTTTGCAAACGCATCGCGAAACGCAATCGCATCGGCTCTCCGGCAGTAAAAACACGGTCGATGACCGGCGGCGAGCGCCGTCACCTCGTCCGGCAAGAACAGTTCCGTCCAACTGGCACGGCCCTTCGGCCCATTGCGGCCCCACACGTCGCGCCGCCTTCCCTGCCACGCGCAAACGCACACGATCCACGCTTTCGTCGTCCAGCGACGGCCCGTCAGGCGTTTCGTTTCGGGATCATGGATGACGCCGCGATTGCCGGTGAACAGGCCGCGCGCCTCGACCGCATGAAGGTTGCCGAACGGATCGACGCGGTTTTGCAACGTCATACGGTCTCCTTTGCACCGCGCATGAACGCATGCTAACCGCGAAAGAGCAATTCGTCAGGCGGTCTCATGCGCGTTCTCGTTATCCAGAATATAGACGGCTCCGGTCTCGGGCAGCTTCGCGGCGCGCTTGACGAAGCAGGCGCGACCATCGACCTGCGCATGCCATATAATGGCGACACGCTGCCGGAGACGATCGACGGGCACGATGCGCTGATCGTTCTTGGCGGCGCGCAAAGCGCACTTGCCGACGACGAGCACCCCTATCTTCCGCATCTCGTCAGCTTCATGCGCGAATTCGCCGACAGCGGCCGTGCGACGCTCGGCATCTGCCTCGGCGCGCAATTGCTGGCGCGCGCATTCGATGCGCAGGTTCTGGTCAAATCCGCCTACGAATTCGGCTGGCAACAAGTGCAACTGACGCCGGAAGGCCGCGACGATCCGGTGCTCGGCGCGCTTCCGGACGGCTTCCCAGTCTTCCAGTGGCACGAGGACCATTACATGCTGCCGCGCGGCGCATCGCGCCTTGCCGGCAATCTGGTTTCGCACAATCAGGCTTATCGCGTCGGCGCGAAGGCTTATGGGATGCAATTTCATTTCGAAGCCGACCGGCCGCATGTCGAGACGTGGTCGACGATGTTCGCGGACTGGATCGCTAAGCAGGAGCCCGACTGGGAAACACGCCACAGCACCGATGCCGAGCGCTACGGGCCGGATGCCGACGTGGCGGGGCTAACACTTGCGCGCGCCTTCGTTTCGGTGATCTGACGGCCGGCGTTGCACAAATGCAACGGCGCGAAAATAGCAGTGGCAAACCCTTGGGACGTCTGGCTTTCGCCTCGGTTCAAGCCTAGATCAGCCGCCGCATCCGATGGGATTTCCGCTCAAATGCGCCCGATCGAAAGCCACGCGAAGCGTTTCGCGCGGAACGATTTTTGGCGCATGGGATTCATCTATCGAAACCGAATTGTAACGGACCTCGTTCTAGAAGACTTGCAGGACAAACCGAGATGACCGCCGTGCGTGCAGCCCTGATTACCCTTTCCATGCTTTCCGGTATCGTCTTCTGGGGTGCGGGCATCTATGCGGCCGACGCCGCCGGCGACCAGGTCGTCGATGGCTACGGCGTCATCGCCTCCGAGTAGTCTTCACCGTCGCGCAAGCGCACTTTTCCTGACATCGAGGCATCAAAGCAGCGATTCTGCATTCATTTTGCGATTTCCGGCCGGTTCGGGTGGAGCGGGTGAAGGGAATCGAACCCTCGTATTCAGCTTGGGAAGCTGCTGCTCTACCATTGAGCTACACCCGCAACGACCTCATTAATCGGTGAGCGCGAACGTCGCGTCAAGCGCGATTCGCATCACCGGCAGTTGACGCACGCGCATCCTTCACCCACTTGTCACGCGATCCCACCACCGCGCAGGATGCCCTAGTGACCCGCCTGAAAATGCTGATCGAATCGCGCCGGTTCGAGACATTCATCACGATCCTGATCATCGTCAACGCGATCACGCTCGGCCTCGAAACATCCCAGGCGGTGATGTCACGCTTCGGTACGGTTTTGCTTCTGATCGACCGGGTCGTGCTCGCGGTGTTCGTCGCCGAATTGCTGGCACGTTTTTACGTCTATCGCGGACGCTTTTTCCACGATCCGTGGCGCATCTTCGACTTCATCGTGGTCGGCATCGCGCTGATGCCGGCGACGGGAAATCTTTCGGTGCTGCGGGCGTTGCGCATCCTGCGCGTGCTGCGCATCGTCAGCGTCGTGCCGTCGCTGCGCCGCGTCGTCGGCGGCCTCGTCGCCGCCCTGCCGGGCATGGGGTCGATCGTGCTTCTGCTCGCGCTCGTCTTCTACGTCTTCGCCGTGATGGCGACGAAGCTTTTCGCGGCCTCCTTTCCCGAGTGGTTCGGAACGATCGGCGAGAGCGCCTATACGCTGTTCCAGATCATGACGCTGGAAAGCTGGTCGATGGGCATCGTGCGGCCTGTCATGGAAGTCTATCCGTGGTCGTGGCTCTACTTCATCCCGTTCATCGTCACGACGTCCTTCGCCGTGCTGAACCTGTTCATCGGTATCATCGTCTCGGCCATGCAGGACGAGCATGAATCGACCGCATCCGAAGAGCGCTCTCAGATGAAGAACGAACAGGATTTGATCCTGCAGGAAGTGCGCGCGCTGCGTGAGGAAGTCCGAGGATTGAGAAACCCACGCGGCTGAAAAAGCTTCAGCCGCGCATCTCCTCGACCTGTGCGTCGATATCGGCGGCGATCGTCGCGTTGCGCGCCCGCGTCAGGCCCGGAATGAGGAACAGGTCGACGATCAGCCAGACAACCAGCACAATGCCGGCAGCATCCGAAACCAGAGGAACGGCGAGGCCGGAAAAAACATAGACGACGGCAAGTGCAAGTTGCGCGCAGGCCGAGCGGTAATAAAGCAGATAGAAACGGTGGGCACCGAACGCCCCGAAGCCGACGAGATGCAGGACATAGGCGATCCACATCTTCTTGTAGGCGTGCCGATAAACCGCGTTGTCCGGCAGGCTGTCCAACCGCATTTCGGCTTTTCGTTCGACTGTCGGAACACGTGCCATGGCGATAGCCTCTCCTTCAGCTTGAAGACATTGAAGCCGCTGGACGAACGGGCGGCAGGCTGCGCGTGATTTCTGCGGCGATCGCCTCGTTTCGCCAGCGCGTCAGCCAAGGCAGCATGAAAAGATCGACGAACACCCAACCCAGTATCGCGAAGAATGCGATATTGCCCGGCCCGAAACCGCTGAACGCTAAAACCATCGCAAGAACGAAGAGCGCCAGTTGGACAGCGGCCGTGCGCCGGTAGCCGAGATAAAAGCGATGCAGGCCGACGCCGCTCGCCACCAAAAGAAAAAGATAGGCGAGCCAGATGGATTTGTAGGCGCGACGATAAAGAGGCCCTTGCGGTAGCGTCCCGGCGCTCTGTCGCGTTTCCGACTGCTGCGCTTCGCTCATGGCGAACGGAAATGCTTCGACAGTTTCAGGCCCTGCGCCTGATAGTTCGATTTGAGGTCCGCGCCGTAAAGAGCGTCCGGCCTCTCAAGCATGTGCTCATAGACGAGACGGCCGACCGTCTGGCCGTGCTCGAGGATGAACGGCACTTCATGGCTGCGCACTTCCAGCACGGCGCGGCTGCCCGTGCCGCCGGCGGCCGAATGGCCGAAGCCGGGATCGAAGAACCCCGCATAGTGGACGCGAAACTCGCCGACCAGCGGGTCGAAGGGCGTCATCTCCGCAGCATGGTTCGGCGGCACATGCACCGCCTCGCGGCTGACGAGAATGTAAAACTCGTCGGGATCGAGGATCAGTTCCTTCGCGCCGCGATCGTGGATCGGCTCCCAGAAATCGAAGACGTCCTGCGCCGCGCGCTTGTCGACGTCGACCACGGAGGTGTGATGCTTGCCGCGATAGCCGATAAGGCCGTCGGCATCGCCTGTCAGGTCGATGGAAAGCGCGATGCCGCCGCCCGAAATGTCAGGCGTTTCGGACGCGACCAGCGTTTCGGCCTCGTGGAGTGCATGGAGTGCCTCGCCGTCCAGCAACGCATTGCCGATGCGAAAGCGGATCTGCGACAGGCGCGAGCCGGTGCGAACGACGATCGGGAAGGTGCGCGGGCTGATCTCGATGAAGAGCGGGCCGTTGTAGCCGGCAGGAATCTTGTCGAACTCGACGCCGTGGTCGGTCATCACGCGCGTGAAGATATCGAGCCGGCCGGTCGAGCTTTTGGGATTTGCCGAAGCCGCGACCTCGGGCGGCAGCGCCAGTGTCTCGAGAATCGGGACGATGTAGACGCACCCTGTTTCCAGAACCGCTCCGGCGGTCAGGTCGAATTCGTGCAGTTTGAGACGTTCCAGCTTGTCCGAAACGCGACTGCCTGCGCCCGGCAGGAAGCTCGCGCGGACACGGTAAGCTTTTGCGCCGAGCCGCAGGTCGAGGCTGGCAGGCTGGATCTGGTCGCCGTCCAGCGCACGGTCGCAGGCAAGCGCGCCCGCGTCGAACAATTCCCTGATCTGCCTGTCCGGCAAAATTCCCGTCTGGCGCACGCCCATCCCCATCGTCAAAATCGAGCGAGGTTTAAACGGCTGGCGAATTGACGCAAGGCGAGAAAGCCGGTAGACGGCCTTTTATCCCGTGGTGATTTGCCGGTCGGCTTGCAGCCACGTAAAACAAGTCGCTAAAGGACCGTAGCCCGGCAAGGGCATCATGGACCCGGCGCGACTTTTCGCGACCGGTTTTTTTGTGTCTGGATGAAGCGTGATGTCGAAATCGAACGAAACGAACTGGAAGCCCGCCACTCAACTCGTCCATGGCGGAACGATGCGCTCGCAATTCGGCGAGACGTCCGAAGCGATCTATCTGACGCAGGGCTTCCTTTATGACAGCGCCGAGGCCGCCGAAGCGCGCTTCAAGGGCGAGGAACCCGGCTTCATCTATTCGCGCTACGCCAATCCGACCGTCGAGATGTTCGAAAAGCGCATGTGCATGCTGGAGGGCGCGGAAGACGCGCGCGCCACGGCGTCCGGCATGGCCGCCATCGCTGCGGCGCTTTTGTGCTCGGTCAAGGCGGGCGACCATGTCGTCGCGGCCCGCGCCTTGTTCGGCTCGTGCCGCTACATCGTGGAAAAGCTGATGCCGCAATACGGCATCGAATCCACGCTCGTCGACGGGCGCGACCTGAAGGCATGGGAAGAGGCCGTGCGGCCGAACACCAAGCTGTTTTTCCTCGAAAGCCCGACCAATCCGACGCTGGAAGTGGTCGACATTGCCACCGTCGCGAAGATTGCCGACGCTGCCGGCGCGCGGCTCGTGGTGGACAATGTCTTCGCGACCCCGCTGCAGCAAAAGCCGCTGGAACTCGGCGCGCATGTCGTCGTCTATTCGGCGACCAAGCATATCGACGGTCAGGGGCGGTGCCTCGGCGGTATCATCCTGTCCGACAAGGAATGGATCGACGCCAATCTGCACGATTATTTCCGCCATACCGGACCCAGCCTGTCGCCGTTCAACGCATGGACGCTCCTGAAGGGGCTGGAGACGCTGCCGATCCGCGTGAAGCAGCAGACGGAGACCGCCGCCCGCATCGCCGATCATCTGGCGAACCACCCGAAGATCGAGCGTGTGATCTATCCCGGTCGGAAGGATCATCCGCAGGCCGAGATCATCGCGCGACAGATGAAGGGCGGCTCGACGCTGGTCTGTTTCGATGTGACAGGCGGCAAGGCCGGCGCGTTCGGTTTCCAGAATGCGCTGAAGCTCGTCGGGATTTCGAACAATCTTGGCGACGCAAAGAGCCTGATCACGCACCCGACGACGACCACGCACAAGAACCTGACAGAGGACGCGCGCGCCGATCTCGGCATCCACCCGTCGACCGTGCGGCTATCGCTGGGTCTTGAAGACGCCGATGACATCATCGCCGATCTCGATCAGGCGCTGGAGCGCATCTGAAGCAGATCACAATCGCGCCAGAACAGGGCCAGCGCCGGTGGCAACATCGGCGCTGGCCGCTATGTATCGCGGCGAAAGGCACAGGGCAGATGTACCGCGCAACCACCAAAAGCATAGAAGTCACCGTCGAGCCGTTCTATCTGGAAGAGCGTTCGGAACCGGAGGAGCAGCGCTATTTCTGGGCCTATCGCGTCACCATCGCCAATCGCGGTGACATCGGCGTCAAGCTGGTTTCGCGTCACTGGCGCATCACCGACGCAACCGGCCATCTCGAAGAGGTGCGTGGTGCTGGCGTCGTTGGCGAACAGCCCGAACTCGAACCGGGCGACAGTTTCCAATATACGTCCGGCTGCCCGCTCACGACGCCGTCCGGCTTCATGGAGGGCGACTATACGATGCGCGGCGAAACCGGTCAGGAGTTCGAGGTCGTCATCCCGCCATTCTCGCTCGACCTGCCTGGCATACACCGCTCGGTCAACTGAGCTCGCCTTCACCTGACACCGGGAAAAGCTCCCGATCCACGAGTGCGCGTCCGAAGCGGTACATGATGTCTGCCGCTAACGGGCGGTTCTCGCCAAGATGACGATTGTAGGACATTCCGGCAGCGAAGTTCATGCGCTGCGCGGCTTCCGGGTCGAGTTGGTGAATGGCCTGCGCCAGGAGAACGGCGATATCGCAGACGGCCTGCGCAATTTCTTCCTCCTGGCCGGCGGAAGGAGGGGTCATCGCGGTTCCGATCGGCTTCATGGCAGGTCATCTTGCCATGGCGACGGTTTCGGCTTTGCTAACTGCCGAAAGGTCCCGAAGCCCCGTTAGAGCAATTCGGATTCGACCACTCGTCGCAAGGCGAGCCTGCGCGGTCATCACGACCGACCGTGTCGGAGGTGACCAGTTCCGCGAAACCCACCGCGAAGCCCGCAACCACGAGCCAGATAATCGCCAGTCTTATAAGCATATCTCATCCGGTAGCGTTGCCCCCCGCTTGCCGAATTCTGAGCCAGTGTGCAACTGCCGGCTTGATGAAGCTTTAATTCAACCGTTAACAAATACGGCGTAAATGTGGCTTAATTCTCCGCGCAGTTGGCAAGCGGGTCCGCATCCGCGCCCGCCAATTCGTCGAAAAGCGTGGCCTCCTCGCCCCTCGTCCACCACACGAAACGATCCGCGACGTAACGGACGCCAGACCCCGAAATCGCCGCCGACGCGACATAGCGCTGGCCCTGCCAGTCGAAGATCGCGAGCGAGGCCGCGCCGCCATTCACGTAACGCACGGTCATCGGCTGACCGCCCTCGCAGGCATAGTCGATCGTCGTCTCATCCACTTCGCCGGGCAGATCGATCGTGACTTCGACGGCATGTGCCGCACCGACGAAAAATGTCAGACCGATTGCTGTGACAAGGGCGCGCATGACTGTTTCCTCAATTCCTGGTGACGAAATCGGCCGGATCGAATTCATATCGCGTCGAACAGAATTCGCACGATACGTTGATCTTTCCATCCTCGATACTGTCGGCGATCTCCTCTTGCGTAAACCCTTCGAGGATATTCTGGATCTTGTCGCGCGAGCACGAGCAATCGTCGATCACTTCGGCACCCTCGAAGACGCGAACGCCGTGCTCGTTGAACAGCCGGTAGAGCAAGCGCTCTGGCGCGACGGTCGGGTCGGACAATTCGTCCGCCTCGACGGTCCCGACCAGCGCCTGAACCTCGGCCCACGCATCGTCCGTCACGTCCTCGATCTCGTCCACATCGCCATCGCCGCCCGGCAGGTCCGGCATGCGCAGACGCTCCGGAGATTCGGGCAGGAACTGCGCGAGTAGCCCGCCAGCGCGCCAATGGCCTTCAAAGCCGTCCTCGCCCTTGACCATCTGGCGTGCGACGGCCAACCGAACCTCGGTCGGGATTTGCTCCGACTGGCGGAAATAGGTTCGCGCAGCGTCTTCCAGTGACATCGAATCGAGCTGCACGATGCCCTGATAGCGCTGCATGTGCGTGCCCTGATCGATGGTGAGGGCCAGCACGCCCTTACCGAGAAGATCGGCAGGCGATGCACGACCTTCCTGAGACGCCTCGGCGACGGCGTCGGCATCGAAACTCGCATAGGCGCGCAGCGAGCCCGGCGTTGTGAAATCGGCGACCAGCATGTCGACCGGCCCGTCAGAGCGCGTCTGAAGAATGAACTTGCCGTCGAATTTCAGCGACGTGCCCAACAGCACGGTCAGCGTCATCGCCTCGGCGAGGAGCCGCGCGACAGCGTCGGGATAATCATGCCGGGCGAGGATCGAATCGAGGATCGGGCCAAGCTGCACGACCCGGCCGCGCGCGTCGAGCGGGCCGACCTCGAAGGGAACGACTGTATCATCTCCGGCGAAACCGAAATCGCCGAGCTTCGTCTCAGGTGCTGACACGGAAACAATCCTATTCTCAAGCCGCCGCTTTATGCGAACGGCTTCCTGAATTTTTCAGGGGTTTCTTGCTTGTCTGCCAGATAGGTGCGGCCGCAAAGCCGATCAAGCGTTGAAGCACCAGGCCAGAATCGCCTTTTGCGCGTGAAGCCGGTTTTCCGCCTCGTCGAAGACGACCGAATGCGGACCGTCTATCACCTCGTCGGTGACTTCCTCGCCCCTGTGTGCCGGCAGGCAATGCATGAAAAGCGCGTCCGGCTTCGCTTTCGCCATCAGTTCGGCATTGACCTGATAGGGCTGGAAGACGTTGTGGCCGCGCGCGCGATGCTCCTGATTCATGGACACCCATGTATCGGTGACGACGCAGTCGGCGTCGGTTACGGCGGCTGCCGCGCTGTCATGGAACTCGATACGGCCCCCGTTCTTCGCCGCCCAGTCCGTGAACTTCGCGTCCGGCTCGCTGCCGTTCGGCACGGCGACGTTCAGGCGAAAATCGAAGCGCGCCGAGGCTTCGGCCAGCGAATGGAGGACATTATTGCCATCACCGGTCCAGGCAAACAGGCGACCCTTCACCGGTCCACGATGCTCCTCGAACGTCATCAGGTCGGCCATGATCTGGCACGGATGCGTGTCGTCCGTCAGACCGTTAATTACAGGCACGCTGGCGTGCTCCGTCATCTCGGCCAGCCGCGCATGCTCGGTCGTGCGCATCATGATCGCATCGACATAGCGCGACAGGACGCGTGCGGTATCGGCAATGGTCTCCGAGCGCCCGAGCTGCATTTCCGTGCCCGTCAGCATCAGGGTTTCGCCGCCAAGCTGGCGCATGCCGACATCGAACGACACGCGCGTGCGAGTCGACGGTTTATCGAAAATCATCGCGAGAACCTTGCCGTCCAGCGGCTTTTCGCGCGCGCCGGATTTCAGGCGGTCCTTGCGCGCACGCGCATCGTCCAAAATGGCGCGCAGATCCGCTGCCGAAACGGTGGAAAGGTCTGTGAAATGCCGGAAGGTCGAAGTCATGATCTCATTTCTCAAGCGGCCGAGCCGGTCTGTTCGGCAGTCTTCGCGGAAAGGTCCGATGCCGCAGCGCGGATCGCGTCGATGGCAAGGCGGATTTCCTCGTCGGTGACGGTGAGCGGCGGCAGAAGACGGATCACGTTGTCGCCGGCCGGCACCGCAAGGAACTTGCGCTCACGCAGCGCCGCATTCACGTCCGTATTGGGCATGCGGCATTTGAGACCGAGCATCAGGCCGGAGCCGCGAACCGCCTCGAACACGTCTGGATATTCGTCGACCACAGAGGCCAGCGACTGCTTGAGCAGGAGCGATTTGCGGCTGACTTCGTCCAAAAATCCGTCTTCGAGAACGACGTCCAGAACCGCGTTGCCGACCGCCATCGCCAGAGGATTGCCGCCGAAGGTCGTGCCGTGCACGCCGGGCTTCATGCCGGAAGCGGCCTCGTCCGTCGCAAGGCAGGCGCCCATCGGGAAGCCGCCGCCGATGCCCTTGGCGATCGCCATGATATCGGGAGCAGCGCCCGACCATTCATATGCGAACAGCTTGCCGGTCCGTCCGATGCCGCTCTGAACTTCGTCATAGATCAGCAAAAGCCCGTGTTTGTCGCACAGCGCGCGCAGCCGCTTCAGCGCGTCCGTCTCCATCGGACGAATGCCGCCTTCGCCCTGGACGGGTTCGATGAGAACTGCGGCCGTCTCGTCGGTGATCGTCTTTTCCACCGCGTCGAGATCGCCGAAAGGCACCTGATCGAAGCCTTGCACCTTAGGGCCGAAGCCTTCCAGATATTTCGGCTGGCCACCGGCGGCGATGGTCGCGAGCGTGCGTCCGTGGAACGCGCCCTCGAAGGTTATAATGCGATAGCGCTCGGGATGGCCTTTGGCGAAGTGATAGCGCCGGGCCGTCTTGACGGCGCATTCGAGCGCTTCCGCGCCCGAATTTGCGAAGAACACCTTATCGGCAAAGGTTGCGTCCACGAGACGCTCGGCAAGACGCGTCTGATCGGGAATTTCATAGAGGTTCGAGACATGCCACAATTTGTGGGCCTGCGACGTCAGCGCCTCCACGAGATGCGGATGGCAATGACCAAGCGAATTAACGGCGATGCCGGCAGCGAAATCCAGATAACGCTCGCCCTTGTCAGTCGTCAGCCACGAGCCTTCGCCGCGCTCGAAGCTCAGCGGCGCGCGGGCATAGGTGGTATAAAGGGCCGAACCGCTCATGGCGTCACTCCGGTCAGGTGGCGATCAGAAACAAAAAATCCGCCTCAAGGGCGGCTTCGGACACGCTTTATCCGGTTTCGTGCGGCGGCTGTCAATTCTTTGCAACGCAACGTCATGTGAAAGTCATATTCGGCGCTACAAAGCCCCCAAGTTGGGGAAAACCGAAAAAACGGATTCAGCGGGTGGGCCCGACTCTTGTCACCGAGTCAGCGCATATTGTAGCTTCCGGGCAGACAAGAACTAGATTTCGTGCGGCGGATCTAATCACCAAGCTCAACGCGGTGCCTAACCGGCAATTGCCGGACGGGAATGGATTCGGATTCAGCACATCACGCAGGAGCATGTCGCCATGAACTGGACCGACGAGCGGGTAGAACTTCTCAAGAAGCTATGGTCGGAGGGCCTTAGCGCCAGCCAGATCGCGACCCAGCTCGGCGGCGTCAGCCGCAATGCGGTCATCGGCAAGGTGCATCGCCTGAAACTGTCGGGACGCGGGCGTGCCTCTTCCACGACGCCGCGGGCGAAGAAAACGGCTCCTTCCGCACCGAAGGCACCGCGTCCGAGCCGGCCCATCACCACTTCGATCGGCGCGACAGCCCTTCAGGCGCGCTTCGATGCCGAGCCAGATGCAGCGCCTGCACCGCGCCTTACCAGCGTTGTGGTGCCGATCTCGCGCAATCTGGCGCTGCTCGAACTTTCCGAGCGCACCTGCAAATGGCCGAACGGCGATCCGCTGGCCGAGGAATTTTCGTTCTGCGGAAACGACGTCGGCGAAGCCGGCCCCTATTGCGGCTACCATTCGCGTGTTGCGTACCAGCCGGTCGCGGACAGACGGCGCAACCGATAAATCGATTGCGAAGGCCGCTATTTAATAATTGCCGATAGCATCCAGCATGACATGGTGGCTGGCGTCCTCCTTGGGACGCTCCACCGGCAACTGCCTTCCCGTCACGATGAAATAGACCGTCTCCACGATATTGGTGGCGTGGTCTCCGATCCGCTCGATGTTCTTGGCGCAGAACAGAAGATGCGTGCAGGCCGTGATGTTGCGCGGATCTTCCATCATATAGGTCAAAAGTTCGCGGAACAGCGACGTGTACATCTGGTCGATCTGCTCGTCGCGATCGCGGATAAACGGAACGCGCTCAACCGAGCGCGTGGCGTAAAGGTCGAGCACGTCCTTGAGCTGCGTCAGCGCGAGGTCCGACAGCGCCTCCAGACCGCGAAACAGGCGGGGCGGCTGACGCGTCTCGGCAATGGCGGCGACACGCTTGCCGATATTCTTGCCCATATCGCCGACGCGTTCGAGATCGGCAGCGATCCTGATGGCACTCAGGATTTCGCGCAGGTCGGCCGCCATCGGCTGACGGCGTGCAATCAGTTGAACGGCCTTGTCATCGATTTCGCGATGCGCCTGATCGAGAGCCTTGTCGGCCTCGATCACGTGGCGTGCGAGCGCCAGATCGGCATTGACCAACGCCGCCACCGATTGCTCGACCATGCGTTCAGCCTGCCCGCCCATCGCCGCGATGCGGGCGCCGAGTTTTGCGAGATCTTCGTCATAGGCACGCACGATATGGGCCGAATGCATTCAACCACTCCAGAATCGGTTTGCTTCAAAATACCCTTCGCGCATGACGGAAAAAAGAACGCTCATATTTATTCGTCGGATGCGACTGTGGCTTCAGATCCGTCGGCGTCCCGACCGCCAATGGAAGGACCTAACCGGACAACACCGAAAACAAGTAACATGAATATTTAGACTGGACATGATTTGACACGCAACTCTAGGATACCGTCATTCATCCGGAGACGCGGGCGGGGGCCAGTCATGACGGACATATTGGATGCCGCCCGTTGCGGCTGGAAGGGCATGTTCGGGCTGCGTCATGTTTGAAGAGCATGGCACCGGTTGGCTGACCGAAACGGTAGAGGACGAACCGAACCCGTTGTCGCAAGACGGCGACATGCACAGCCGGCCGGCAATTGAATCCTGGCATACCCTTGGAAGACATCTCGATATTTCGCGCGGTGATCTGGCAAAAGCCGCTGATCTCTCCACAGCGAACGGCACCAGCCTCCCCGAAGAACTGTTCGCAGCCCGGCTGATTACGCAGGATCGCTATTTCCGAGCACTATCCGAACTTCTCGGGCTACGGTTTCAGGCCGAGATCGATCCAGCATTCATCGTCATGGGGGAAGCTGCGGGGGTCGAGGCCCTGTCGCGAAGCTCGGACCTGCCGCCGATCCGCTACTGCTGCGCCGACGAAGTTCTGATCCTCTGGGCGCCGACAAGGCTCTGCCCACACGAGGCGGGGCGCATGGTCGCCGGGAATCCGAAACTCGCCGCGCGTCTTCGCATCGTCACACCAGATACCCTGCGCCGCGCTATTCAAGCGCGCAGCCGCGCATCCTTGATGCAGATCGCCGTCGACGGTCTGGCACGCAGCTTTCCCGATTTCAGCGCCAGACGCGTCGTTTCGGGGTGGCAAGCCTTTGCGGCTGGCCTCCTGGCGATGGGCATAGGAGCGTTCGCCTGGCTTGGCCCGGCGTTGCTGTCGCTTGTTTTCCACCTGACGGGGAGCCTTGCATTTCTCGCATGCATCGTCCTGCGGATCGCGGCGGCGATGAGCGCCAGACCATTGAGCCTCGCGCGCGTTCCGCGTGCAGCCACCGATACGCTGCCCATCTATTCCGTCCTCGTCGCGCTGCGCAACGAAGCGCAGATCGTGCCCGAACTTCTGATCGCGCTTGGCAAGCTGGACTGGCCGCGCTCGAAACTCGAAATCAAGCTGATCTGCGAGAGCGACGACCCGGAGACGATCGCTGCGCTTCGCGCGCATGACCTTCATCCATGTGTCGAAGTGATCGTCGTACCGGCTGCCAATCCGCGAACGAAGCCGAAGGCGCTCGCCTATGCGCTTCCGCAATGCAAGGGCGAGTTCGTCGTACTCTACGATGCGGAGGATCGCCCTCACCCGCTGCAACTGCGCGAGGCGTGGGACCGGTTCAGCCAAAGCGGGCCAGAACTTGCCTGCCTGCAGGCACCGCTCGTCATTTCACGCTCGACGAAGCTCCTTCCCAGCCTCTTCGCATTCGAATATGCGGCTCTTTTTCGCGGCCTCTTGCCGAAACTGGCGAACTGGCAGGCGCTTATCCCGCTTGGCGGGACCTCGAACCACTTTCGCCGCGAGGCGCTCGACGCGGTCGGCGGATGGGACCCGTACAACGTTACCGAAGATGCCGATCTTGGCCTGCGTCTGACGCGCTGCGGCTATCGGATCGGGATGATCACCCACCCTACCCACGAGGACGCCCCGGCCGATTATGCGACATGGCTGCCGCAACGCACGCGATGGTTCAAGGGCTGGATACAGAGCTGGCTGGTTCATATGCGCAGTCCGCGCACGCTTCTGCGCGATCTCGGACCTGGAAATTTCATTTTGATGCAGATCCTCTTCGCGGGGATGGTGGTTTCCGCGCTTGCACATGTCATCTTCGTCGCGGCGATCGTCATGCTGGCATTCCTGCTCGTAACCGATACGCCCCTGCCGGACTATCATTCCGCAATTCTGATGCTCGACATCTTCAATGTCGCGGGCGGGTACGCCGCCTTCATCCTCCTTGGACGGCGCACGCTCGCCCCGGCCGAGCGCAAAGGGTTCTGGAAGATCGCGCTTGCGACACCGCTTTACTGGCTCGCTCTGTCGCATGGTGCATGGCGCGCTCTGTGGCATCTCATTCGTCGCCCGCATCACTGGGAAAAGACATATCATCCGCCCAAACATCGGCTCGTGCCGGCAAACGACAGACTGACGCGCTGAACGCCGGCCGCCTTCCGATTTCACAAAGGCATGCTATAGCGAACCAAGGGAATCGGGTTCGACGAGGCGGTTCATTGGCAAGCGGCAGTTCGGCATCGCCGTCATCTGTTCAACGGCTGGCGGCACGCTGGCGTGTCAGCATTGCCCGCAATGCGCTCGTTCTCACAGTGGCGGCCGGCGCAATCCTCATCCTCGCCCTCCTGGCCGGCCGGCCGTGGCTTGGCATTGTTCTGATGATTGCAGTCATCGCAGTTGCGGGAACGCGCTCGGCCCCGGCGCGCATCACGCCTCCTCCAGCCGAGAGGCCTTCGACTGCAACAAAACCGGACGAAAGCCATCCAAGCGCAGCCGAACTGTCCGAAGCGATCGTCGACCCGCTGATCTTGTGCAACGCCATCGGCGTGGTGCTGTCGGCCAACCGGGCCGCTTCGGTGGCATTCGGACAATTCGTGCCCGGCGATCTCATCGCGCTTCGGTTCAGAAGCCCCGAGATGCAGGCGCTGATCGAGTCGGCGCTCGCCGGCGCGCCATCGGGAGCCATCGAACATGCCGAACGCGTGCCGATGGAGCGCAGTTTCAAGGTCAGCGCCACAATGGTCGGCGGTGACGGACGGTTCGCTCTTTTCTTCCGCGACCAGAGCGAAACCCGGCGTATCGACCGGATGCGGGCCGACTTCATCGCCAATGCGAGCCACGAATTGAGAACGCCGCTCGCCTCGATCTCGGGCTTCATCGAGACGCTTTCCGGCCCGGCGAAAAACGACCCGAAGGCGCGCGAGCAGTTCCTCGGAATCATGCAGAACCAGACGGCACGCATGGCCCGGCTCATCGACGATCTCCTCTCGCTGTCCCGCCTCGAAATGAAGCCGCTTGCCCATGCCGACACAAGCGTCGACCTTGCCGATCTGGCAAGGCAGGTGACCGTTTCGCTTGGCCAATTGATCAGGGACAACGGCATGACGCTTGCGCTCGACCTGCCGGACAGGCCGGTCCCGATCGTCGCCAATCCCGACGAGATCGTACAGGTTCTTGAAAATCTCATCGAAAACGCATGCAAATACGGCCAGTCCGGCAAGCGTCTCGACATATCGCTGTCGACCGATCAGGCAGATGCGGCGCTGACGGTACGCGACCACGGGCCGGGCATTCCGACCGAGCACATTCCGCGCCTGACCGAGCGCTTTTACCGGGTTGACGTCGAGACCAGCCGTGCACAAAAGGGAACGGGTCTGGGCCTTGCCATCGTCAAGCATATATTGTCGCGGCATCAGGGCCGTCTGACCATAAGGTCCACTCCGGGCGACGGCGCCTCATTCACCATTCACCTGCCGCTCGCGGAAGACAAAACGACATGATCCGCGCCATCGTCCTTATCCTTGCCGCTCTTGCCACCGTGGCGCCCGCAACCGCGCAGGACACGCGGATTCCCGGTTTTTGGGATACGCGCGAGAGGCTCGAACGTCCCGCGCTCACCAACCTGCCCCGGCTGCGTTTCCTGACGACGGTGGATTTTGCGCCCTTCAACATGCTCGATGCCAACGGACAACTTGTCGGCTTTCATATCGAACTTGCGCGCGACATCTGCCGCCAATTGTCGCTCGATGCCGTGTGCCAGATTCAGGCGCTGCCATGGGACGAACTCGTTCCCGCGCTCGAAAACGGCGAAGGCGAAGCCATCATCGCCGGTCTCGCGCCGACGGCGGAACTGCGCGAAAGCCTCGCCTTTTCGCGGCCCTATCTGAAATTTCCTGCCCGTTTCATGGTCGCGCGATCCTCGCCAATGCCGGAACCGCTCTATCGGTCCATCGCAGGCAAACGCGTCGGCGTCGTTGCCGGCTCGACGCATGAGGCGATGTTGACCGCCCTGTTTTCAGATGCGGAACCTGTCGTCTTCCCCCGCTTCGAAGCGATGGTTGAAAATCTGCAGGAGGGTGAGATCGACGCGGCCTTTTCGGATGGCATGCGTCTGGCGTTCTGGCTGGACGCACAGGAAGGCGACGCCTGCTGCACGTTCGCAGGCGGCCCCTATCTCGTCCCCGAATATACCGGACAAGGATTGACGATCGCCGTCGACGGCGACAATGCCGCTCTTGCCCTGGCGATCGATACCGCGCTGCGCGAGATCGACGCCAGCGGGCGGTTCGCAGAACTTTATCTGCGCTATTTCCCGGTCAGTTTCTTTTAGGCCGTCCGGTGCCGGATGGCCGCCGCGCGCTCGATGGAAGCGGCGGCGAGTGCATCTATGGCGAGCTTCGATTTGAAGATATCGAGGACGCGGTCCTCCTCCAGACGGATTTTGCTGTCGGCGGCCGCGATATCGACAGCAACGGCGTAGCCCGTCTCGCGCAAAGGCTGCGAGAGCGCACCGGCGATGTCGTCGAGAACGGCCTGGAACCCGCCCTCTTCCGCGAGAGCCTTCTGGCAATCCTGTGCGACAAGCAGCGTGCGCGCCTGATCGAAGCCGCGAAACACCGGCAAAGTTCGCACGATGGCGCCGATCCGCGCCAGCTCCTCGTCTCCCATGTCGCGATCCGATGCGGACATGATGACCATCAGATAGACGAGTGCTTCCTGCACCGACAGTTTCGCCATTTGAATGCTTCTCCAGTTTTGCTCATCTGGAAGTTAGGCGCAGCCACGCGGCATCGCAATGAAAAGACGCCGCGTCATTGACGGGCGGCAGGCGCGCGCATAGACCATGCCCGCCCGCCTCGCTTGCGGGTTTTTTCAAAAACGGATCTCAACACCATGGCGACCACAGGATCGAACGCGCTCCATTTGACACCCGAAATTCTCGAAGCGGCCCATGCCTCCAAAGCCTGGCCGTTCGAGGAAGCGCGCAAGATCGTCAAACGCTATGAGGGCAAGGACTGGCCGGAAACGGTGCTGTTCGAGACCGGCTACGGCCCGTCCGGCCTGCCGCATATCGGCACGTTCGGCGAGGTCGCGCGCACGACGATGGTGCGCCACGCGTTCCGCATCCTGACGGAAGACAAGGTTGCGACCAAGCTCCTGTGCTTTTCCGACGACATGGACGGAATGCGCAAAATCCCCGACAACGTACCGGACCGGGCGGCGCTTGAGCCTTATCTGCACATGCCGCTGACCGTCGTGCCGAACCCATTCGGCGGCGATTACAAAAGCTTCGGCGATCACAACAACACGATGCTGCGCCGTTTCCTTGACGCATTCCGCTTCGACTACGACTTCGCCAGTGCGACGGACTATTACAATTCCGGCAAGCTCGACGCGATCTTGAAGCGCGTCGCCGAACGCTACGACGACATCATGGCGATCATGCTGCCAACGCTCGGCGAAGAACGCCGCGCGACCTATTCGCCCTTCCTGCCGATCTCGCCCAAATCCGGCCGCGTGCTCTACGTGCCGATGAAGAAGGTGGATGCCGAAAACGCGACCATCACCTTCGACGACGAGGATGGCGTGGAGACGACGTTGTCCGTTACTGGCGGCAAGGTGAAGCTGCAATGGAAGCCCGATTTCGGTGCGCGCTGGGCCGCACTCGGCGTCGATTTCGAAATGTTCGGCAAGGACCACGGGCCGAATATGGGCGTCTACGACGCGATCTGCGAAGCGCTCAGCGGCACCGCACCAGAGCACTTCGTCTACGAGCTTTTCCTCGACGAAAACGGTCAGAAGATTTCGAAGTCGAAGGGCAACGGATTGACCATCGACGAGTGGCTGACCTACGCGCCGACCGAAAGCCTCGCGCTCTACATGTTCCAGCGTCCGCGCCAGGCCAAGAAGCTCTATTTCGACGTCATCCCGCGCGCGGTCGATGAGTATTATCAGTTTCTCGCCGCCTATCAGCGACAGGACTGGAAGGAGCGGCTCGGAAATCCGGTCTGGCACATCCATGACGGCAACCCGCCGCAGATCGAACTGCCGGTGTCGTTCGCACTGCTGCTCAACCTCGTCTCGGCGTCCAACGCACATGACAAGGCAGTTCTGTGGGGCTTCATCTCGCGCCATGCCGATGGCGTAACCGCGCAGAGCCACCCCGAACTCGACCGACTCGTCGGCTACGCGATCCGCTATTTCGACGATTTCGTGAAGCCGTCCAAGCAGTTCCGTGCGCCGGACGAGGAAGAGCGCGCCGCGCTCACCGCGCTGTCGGCGAAGCTCGGCGAATTGCCGACCGGCGCGGATGGCGAGGCGATCCAGAATGCCGCGCTCGATGTCGCGCGCGGGATCGAGCGCTATCAGGATCACAAGAAGCAAAGCCCGACCGGCGGCCCCGGAGTTTCGGTCGCGTTCTTCCAGATGATCTATCAGGTGCTGCTGGGGCAGGAACGCGGCCCGCGCTTCGGCTCGTTCGCCGCGCTTTACGGCATCGACAACACGCGCGAGCTGATCGAACAGGCGCTCAAGGGCGAATTGAAATAGTCAATTCGCGGCAGGCGCGGCGGCATGGACGCCGCGCCGCCCCTCGATTGCCTCACTTTGCTGCTCCTCATAAGGTCCGCCCGATGCGGCGCGTGCCCAGCCTTGCGCGACGAGCCATGCAGCCGGATCGGCGTTGCCGATCATGCAGCGGCTGACGACGATTTCCTCGCCAGGCATGCCCGGAACCGTGCAGGAAATCGACCTCCCACGCAGATAATTGCGAAAGGCTGTGCGGGCATAGACGCCGCAAGGCCAGCTTCGCCCGCTGCGCTCGCATGTCTCTTCCGGTTGCACGATTTCGATCCCCTCCAGCGCCACGCGATGGCCCTGCGCCTCGAATTCACCCGCAGCGATCACGACCGGACGATGCAACAGCGTTTCGCGTGGCGGACGTGTCGCCGGGTCTTCCGGCGCGCCGAGCGGCGACAACGGCTCCCGCGGCGCGATGCGCTCGAATTCGGTGATGGGCGCTCGTGGTGCGGTGACATCGGGAACGGGTTGCGAGGCCGTTGGCGCGACCTGCTCCTCGATCTGTGTCTCTTCAGGGGGAAAATCCGTCTCGGGCATGGGGATCGCTGTGCGCTGGCTCTGCCCCCAGCCGAACACGACCGCGCTGACGAGAACGATGCCGCCGATGCCAGTCAGAAGGCCGGCAAGGCGCATGCTACTGGCTCGCCCACACGATGCGCGCCATCCACACGATGTCCGCGGCGGGAAGTGTGCGGTCGGGGTGCTCGGGATTGAGCGATTGCAACTCCACGACCTTGCTGGTCTTGCGCGCGAGTATCTTGGCCGTCACCTCGCCCGCCGAGGTCTTGGCGACAACGCGGTCGCCCTTCCTGATCTGCGCGGCGGGATCAACGATTACGACATCGCCGTCACGATAGAGCGGCAACATGGAATCGCCCTGCACCTGCAAAGCGTAAGCTCCCTCGCTCGCGCCGGCAGGCAATGGAACCTCGTCCCAGCCATGGCCGGCCGGAAAGCCGGCGTCGTCGAAATAACCGCCCGCGCCCGCCTGCGCGAAGCCGATCAACGGCACCGTCGCAGCCGCGCCCGATCCCTTGATGAGGCCGAAGAACCCATCGAGTGTTTCCCCGGTTGCATCCATGATCTTGGCGATGGATTCGGTCGAAGGCCAGCGCGGGCGACCATCGGCCGACTGCCGCTTGGATTTATTGAAAGCCGTGGAATCGAGCCCGGCCCGCTTGGCGAGACCCGACGCCGAGAGCGAATGGCGCACGGCAAGTGCGTCGATCGCGGACCAGACCTTCTCGTGCGAAAGCATGTTCGCCTTCCAAAAGAGGAAAAAATACCTTCAGACGTTAACGCGGACCGTCTGTCCTGTCCAGTCCTTCAGGAGCGGAACGGAGCGCGTTTCGTTTCCAGCATGCGATCGAGAAGATCAAGCCGGTCCTGCCCCCAGAACGGTTCGCCCTCGTAGACATAAACGGGTGCGCCGACGGCATCGCTATCGGCGGCTTCCGTCGTATTGGCCTGCCGCAGTTCCTCGGCGCGTGTGCCTTGCGCGAAGTCGATGAACTCCTTGGCGTCATGGCCTTCGGCTTCGAGATAAGAAGCGAGTTGCCCGGCATCGGCGATGTTTTCGCTTGCCGCCCAGACACCGCGATGCGCGCGCCAGATATAGCCCGCCGGATCGCGTCCGGCCTCGTAAAGCGCGATCGCGACTTTGTCGGCGAGCGCGGAATCGACGGGAAAGAATTTCGGCTCCAGTTCGAGCGGCAGATCGCGCCATTCGGCAAAGCGCTGCAACTCGACGCGGCGATAGCGCTGGCGCAACGGCGTGCGCTGGCCGAGCGGAACCGATCCCGAATTCGCCCAGACGCCGGTTATGTCGATCGGTCGGTAGCGAATTTCAGCGCCATGGCGGACGGCCAGATCGTGAAACGCCTTGTGGCCGAGATAGGCATAAGGCGAGGAGCAGATGAAATAGTAGTCGATGGTTTTGGTCATGAAATCTCTTCAAAATCAGCTTCGTTGAGGTCACGGGCCCCGTGAAGAAGCCTGAGAATTTCCAAGCGATCGTTCAAAATTCGATAGTAGATTGAATAGGGTGGTATCGCAAAACGCCGCACCTGCGCGTTACCGGTTTCGGGCGCGAGGCGTCCGGCATGCGGGTGGTTGCCGATTATGCCGGATGCACGTTCAATACTCTCGACGAAAGTAAGGGCTCCCCGCATGGAACGATGCGAGACGAATGTCGCGATATCTTCAAAGTCCGTTTCGGCCTGGCGCGTGAAGGCGAGTTCAAGCGGCAAACTTTGCCCTCAACCTTGCGAAAACCTCTTCGCCTGAAACAACCTCGCCCCGATCCGCCTGCTCGATGCCGATCGCCAGTTGTTCCTGCAAGGCAAGATATTTGTCGATGTAATGCAGGAGATCCTCGGCAAGCTTGTCCTGCATCTGCGGCGGCAGCTTTTCGGCGGCGCGGAGCGCCAGTTCCATTTTGCTCATCGAGCCGGTCCTTTTGTGGAACGCTGGTTACAGGATAATCAATTCAATCCGTCTTCGCCAGTTCCCGCAAGCCTTGATGAGAAGTAAGGAAAGCTTCCTCCTGAGGCACGAGCGGGCGCGGTGTCGCGTCGATCCCGAGCCCGGCGATAACCTCGTCCATCGGTACGAAACGTCGGTTCGTGCGATCGTAGACACCGGCAGTCGTCATGATGACCGCTGCGGTCTGACCGTCTTCGAGCAGGAAGCGATGCCGGCCGATCATCTGGCGGTCCGTCCACGTCTCGACGGTCGATACAACCTCAAAGCGCTTCCAAAGCTTGATCTCGCGCACATAGACCGATTGCAGGCCGCCCATCATCGGCCCCCATCCCTTTTCGCGGGCGAGCCTCAAAAAGCCAAGGCGCAGGAAGATGTCGACGCGGCCGACATCGGCCAGCATCATGTAGCGAGCATTGTTCAGATGCATGTTGCGGTCGATATCGGATGGCAGGCACCGAAAATGCAGGCGGCTCTCGTCACCTGGCACGAAAGGCCCCCGCGACTTCGCCGTCGCCACCATGCGCGCAAGACGCCCCCAGACATACATCGCCGTCACCCCACATTTGATTTCCCGCAATTTCGGACGGAAAACCGCTTCGCACTTTTCCTGAAATTGCTCAAAAAAAGACCGGGCAGTTGCCCGCCCGGCCGATTGTCGGATCAAGCGGATCAGGCCGCCTGCTTTTTTCCATACGGGTCGAAGCGCTGGTAGAAGGTCTCGCCCCTCGCGGCCATGTCCTTCAACAGCTTCGGCACGTCGAATTCCTTGCCGTATTCGGCCCCGAGCTTTTCGGCGAGCGCAACGAAGTTCTTCACGCCCATGCCGTCGATGTAAGAGAGCGCACCGCCTGTATAGGGCGCGAAGCCGAAGGCGAGGATCGAGCCGACATCCGCTTCGCGCGGGTCGGTGACGATGCCCTCCTCCATCACGCGCGCCGCTTCCAGCGCGATGACGACGAGGAAGCGCTGCTTCAACTCCTCGACATCGATGCTGTCGGCATCTTGCTGCGGATAAAGCGTCTTCAACTCGGGCCACAGATGCTTCTTCGCGGGCTTTGCCGGGTAGTCGTAGAAGCCCTTGCCGTTCTTGCGGCCATGGCGTCCATGCGTGTCGACCATATTGTTGATCAGTTCGAACTGCCTGGGATCGACGGCTGCCTCGCCCATGTCGCGGATTGTCTGCTTCATGATCTTCTGCGCAAGGTCGATGGCCGTCTCGTCGGTGAGCGCGAGCGGGCCGACCGGCATGCCGGCCATCTTCGCCGCGTTCTCGATCATCGCAGGCGGCACGCCCTCGATCAGCATCTTGAACGCTTCCGACATGTAGCGCAGCACGCAGCGATTGACGTAGAAACCGCGCGTGTCGTTGACGACGATCGGCGTCTTCTTGATCGCGCGGACATAGTCGATGGCGGTCGCCAGCGCCTTGTCCTCGGTCTTTTCGCCCAGAATGATTTCGACGAGCATCATCCTGTCGACTGGCGAGAAGAAGTGGATGCCGATGAACTTGTCGGGACGCTTCGAGTTTTTCGCCAGACCGGAAATCGGAATGGTCGAGGTGTTGGAGGCGAAGATCGCGCTGTCTGCGATGACCGCCTCGGTCTGCTCGGTCGCGCTTTTCTTGACTTCCGAATCCTCGAACACGGCCTCGATGACGAGGTCGCAGCCGTCGAGCTGCGCATAATCGTCGGTCGGCGTGATCAGCGAGAGAAGCTTTTCCTTCTCGTCCTCGGTGGCGCGACCCTTCTTGATCGCGCCGTCCATCAGGCCGGCCGAATGCGCCTTGCCCTTTTCGGCGGACGCCGTGTCGCGGTCCAAAAGCACAACGGGAATGCCTGCTTTGGCGGTGACGAAAGCAATGCCCGCGCCCATGAAACCCGCGCCCAGAACGCCGATCTTCGAGAATTTCGTCGGTTCGATGCCATCGGGACGGCGCGCGCCCTTGTTCAGTTCCTGCAAGGAAATGAACAGCGAACGGATCATCATCGCCGCTTCGGTCGAGCGCAGGATTTCCGTGAAATAGCGCTGCTCGATCTTGAGCGCGGTGTCGAAGGGAACCAGCAGCCCCTCATAGGCGCATTTCAGGATCGCGGCGGCGTTCGGATAATTTCCGTAGGTTTCGCGGCGCAGGATCGCGATTGCCGGCGGCCAGAGGTTTGCGCCGGCAGCCGAATAGACGGGACCGCCCGGCAGCTTGAAGCCCTTTTCGTCCCATGGCTGAACGGCTTTGAGGCCATTCTTGATCATGCCCTTGGCGGTGTCGATCAGCGCGTCCGGTGCGGAGATTTCGTGAATCAGGTTCATGCCCTTCGCCTTTTTCGGCGACAGGTTCTGGCCCGAGGTCAGCATTTGGAGCGCCGACTGCGGATCGGCCAGACGCGGGACGCGCTGCGTGCCGCCGGCACCGGGGAAAATGCCGACCTTCACTTCCGGCAGGGCCATCTTGACCTTGTCGCTATCGGCAGCGACACGGCCATGGCAGGCAAGCGAAAGCTCGAACGCGCCGCCCATGCACACGCCATTGATGGCCGAGACCCACGGTTTGCCGCAGGTTTCCAGCTTGCGCCACAGCCACGACATGCGGCCCGCGCCGTCGAACAGCATCTTCATGGCGGCGTCGGGATCGTTGGCCTGCTCTTTCTGGAAGATGCCGAGCATCTTGTTGAGCATGGTCAAGTCCGCACCGCCCGAGAAGGTGTCCTTGCCCGAGGTGATGACCGCGCCCTTGACCGCGTCGTCGGCGACGACCTGATCGATGATCTTGTCGAGTTCGTCCATCACCTCTTCGGTGAAGACATTCATCGAGCGATCCGGCATGTCCCAGGTGACGAGTGCGATGCCGTCGGCATCGGTTTCGACGGTGAAGTTCTTATAGTCAGCCATTTTTCTGTCTCCTCCGTCCGCTCAAACGCGCTCGATGATCGTCGCGGTGCCCATACCCGCGCCGATGCACAAGGTCACGAGAGCCGTGTTGAGATTGCGGCGCTCCAATTCATCGAGAACCGTGCCGAAGATCATCGCGCCGGTCGCGCCGAGCGGATGGCCCATGGCGATCGCGCCGCCATTGACGTTGATCTTGTCGTGCGGAATGTCGAATGCCTGCATGTAGCGCAGGACAACCGAGGCGAATGCCTCGTTCAGTTCGAACAGATCGATGTCGGAAAGCTGCATGCCGGCACGCTCCAGCAGTTTCTCCGTCACGTCGACCGGGCCGGTCAGCATGATCGCCGGCTCGGAGCCGATATTGGTGAACGCCTTGATGCGAGCACGCGGCTTGGCGCCGATTTTCTCGCCGCCTTCCTTCGAACCGAGCAGAACGGCTGCTGCACCATCGACGATGCCGGACGAATTGCCCGCATGGTGGACGTGGTTGATCGCTTCGACTTCCGGGTGGCGCTGGATGGCGACCGCGTTGAAGCCGCCCATCTCGCCGGGCATCACGAAGGATGGGTTGAGCGAAGCCAGCGACTGCATGTCCGTCGACGGGCGCATATGCTCGTCGTGGTCGAGGATCGTCAGGCCGTTCTGGTCCTTGATCGGCACGACCGAGTTCTTGAAGTAGCCCTTCTCCCAGGAATTGGCCGCGCGCTTCTGGCTTTCGACGGCATAGGCGTCGACGTCGTCGCGGGAAAATCCGTATTTCGTCGCGATCAGGTCTGCCGAGACGCCCTGCGGAACGAAATAGCCCGGCAGGCCGACCGACGGGTCCATGAACCAGGCACCGCCCGACATGCCCATGCCGACGCGGGACATGGATTCCACGCCGCCCGCGATGACGAGTTCGTCCGAACCGCCGGCGATCTTGGCCGCGCCGAGATTGATCGCGTCGAGGCCCGACGCACAAAAGCGCGAGAGCTGGATGCCGGGAGCCTTGTTGTCGTAGCGCGCCTCGAAGGCGGCCGAACGCGGAATGACGGAACCGGCCTCGCCAACCGGATCGACACAGCCGAAGATAATGTCGTCGACATTGGCTGTGTCGATGTTGTTTCGGTCACGCACGGCTTCCAGCACTTTTGCGCCGAGGCGCACGGCCGGCACTTCGTGCAGCGAGCCGTCCTTCTTGCCGCGGCCGCGCGGCGTGCGCACGGCGTCATAGACGAATACGTCGGTCATGTGTTTCTCCTCTGATTCTCGAAATCGGCATCGACCGTCACGTCGGTCGTGACCGAATTGGCAATGAAACAGGCCTCATGCGCCTTTTGATGCAGTTCGGCGATTGCCGCCGCGTCCGCATCCGTTTCTATGGACGGACGCAGCACCACCTTCGTGATCGCTATCCGGCCCTTTTCGTTCTTCTCCATCACGCCTTCTGCCGTGTCGCGATAGGCGCGAATGACGACGCCGGCACGGCGCGCGAAATCCAGAAACCAAAGCATATGGCAGGTGGATAGCGAGGCGACAAACATCTCCTCGGGATCGACCGCCGCCTCGTCCGACCACGGTGCCGGCACCACGCCCGGCGATGGCGAGCCCGACACAACCGCACCGCCGTCGAAGCGGATCGTGTGGGCGCGCGAATATCGGCCCGAGGCAAAATCATCCTCGGGGCGCGCGGTCCAGACCACTTCTGCGATGTGTTTCGACATGTCTTCCTTAAAGGCTTCTGGCGATCAGGAGTTTCATGATTTCGTTCGTTCCGCCGTAAATGCGCTGGACGCGCGCGTCGCGGAACATGCGGGCGATCGGATATTCGTTCATATAGCCATAGCCGCCGAAGAGTTGCAGGCATTCGTCGACGATCTTGTTCTGAAGATCGGACAGCCAATACTTCGCCATCGATGCCGTGACCGGATCGAGGCCGCCATTTATGTGGCGCGTCACGCAATCATTGTAGAAAACGCGACCGATGGTCGCTTCGGTCTTGAGTTCGGCCAGCTTGAACTGCGTGTTCTGGAAATCGATGACCGCCTTGCCGAACGCCTTGCGCTCCTTGACGTAATCGATGGTCAGCGCTAGAGCGCGCTCGATCATGGCGATCGCACCCGTTCCGATCTGCAGGCGCTCCTGCGGCAATTGCTGCATCAACTGAACGAAGCCCTGCCCTTCCTCGGTGCCAAGCAGGTTCGAGGTCGGGACGCGCACATCGTTGAAGAAAAGCTCCGACGTGTCGTTGGATTTCAGGCCGATCTTGTCGAGATTTCGGCCGCGCTCGAAACCATCGGCGTCGTTCGTCTCCACGACGATCAGCGAGGTGCCCTTCGCGCCGGCCGCAGGGTCGGTCTTGGTGACGACGATGATGAGATTGGCAAGCTGGCCATTGGTGATGAAGGTCTTCGAGCCGTTGAGACGGTAGTGATTGCCGTCCTTTTCGGCGCGCGTCTTGACGCCCTGAAGGTCGGAGCCCGCGCCCGGCTCGGTCATGGCGATCGCGCCGATGAGTTCGCCGGTCGCCATTTTCGGCAGCCACTTCTTCTTCTGCTCCTCCGAGCCGTAATGGAGGATGTAAGGGGCGACGATGGAGTTATGCAGCGATATGCCGAAGCCGTCGACGCCAACATGGCCGATGGCCTCGATGATCGCGCTTTCATGGGCGAAGGTGCCGCCCGAGCCGCCATATTCCTCCGGCATCGAAGCGCAGAGAAGCCCCGCCTCTCCCGCCTTTCGCCAGCTTTCCCGGTCGAACATCTCGTTCTTTTCGAACTCCTCGTAGCGCGGTGCGATTTCGGCATCGAGGAACTTTTCCGCCATATCATAGAGCATGGCGACGTCGTCGCCTGCCCATGCGGGCTTCGGCAGGCCGAGAATATTGGCGGGATGGGCAGTCAACTCGATCTCCTCCGATCGTTTTGCGACGAAAGCGATCGACGCCCGGACAGGCCGGGCGTCGATAGAAGAAAGCCTAGAACGCCTCGACGTTGAGCGCCATCATCGAATCCGCGCCGGTCGAGATGCGTGCCAGATGCGCCGCGCTCTCCGGCATGACCCGGTCGAAATAAAAACGCGCCGTTGCGATCTTGTTTTCGCAGAATTCGGACGAGCCGTTCGCGCCGGCGGCGAGTTTCTCCTGCGCGGATTTCGCCATCATGCCCCACATATAGCCGAGCGAGACGAGGCCGAAGAGGTGCATGTAGTCGGTCGAGGCGGCACCTGCATTGTCCGGCTTGCCCATGGCGTTCTGCATCAGCCACATGGTCGCGGCCTGCAAATCGTTGAGGCCTTTCTTCAGCGACTTGGTGAACGGTGCCAGCTTCTCGTCACCGCGGTTTTCCTCGCAGAACGCGCCGACCTCGGCGAAGAACGCCTGCACCGCACGGCCGCCGTTCGCACCGAGCTTACGGCCGACGAGATCGAGCGCCTGGATGCCGTTCGCACCTTCATAAATCTGGGCGATGCGGGCGTCGCGCACGAACTGGCTCATGCCCCATTCCTCGATGTAGCCGTGACCGCCATAGACCTGCTGCGCCATCACGGCGTTGTCGAAGCCCTTGTCGGTCAGCACGCCCTTGATGACCGGCGTCATCAGGCTCATGTGATCTTCCGCCTGCTCGCGCGCCTTTTCGTCATCGGAACGATGGGCGACGTCGGATTTCAGCGCGGTCCACAGGATCAGCGCGCGACCCGCCTCGTTGATGGCGCGCATGGTCATCAGCTTGCGGCGAATGTCGGGGTGGACGATGATCCGATCGGCCTTCTTTTCCGGCTCCTTCGCGCCGGAAAGCGAACGGCCCTGCAAGCGATCCTTCGCGTAGGTCACGGCATTCTGATAGGCGATTTCGGAGATCGACAGGCCTTGAAGGCCGACGCCGAGACGTGCTTCGTTCATCATGACGAACATGGCTTTCAGGCCCCCATGCTCCTGCCCGATCAGATAGCCTTCGGCCTCGTCGTAATTCATGACGCAGGTAGCGTTGCCGTGGATGCCCATCTTTTCCTCGATGGAACCACAGGACACGCCGTTCTTCTCGCCGGGATTGCCGTTCGCATCGAGCTTGAACTTCGGCACGATGAACAGCGAAATGCCCTTTACGCCTTCCGGCGCGCCTTCGATGCGGGCGAGCACCAAATGGATGATGTTGTCCGACATGTCGTGTTCGCCAGCCGAGATGAAAATCTTCTGGCCGGAAATCTTGTAGCCGCCATTGCCGTTCGGCACGGCGCGCGTTCGCAACAGGCCCAGATCGGTGCCGCAATGCGGCTCCGTCAGGTTCATGGTGCCGGTCCATATTCCGTCGACCATCTTCGGCACGTAGGTCTGCTTCTGCTCCTCGGAGCCATGGGCGAGGATCGCCGCGACCGCGCCCTGCGTCAGTCCCGGATACATCATCAGCGCCATGTTGGCCGACGACATGTATTCGCCGACCGCCGAATGGACCGTATAGGGAAGCCCTTGCCCGCCATATTCTGCGGGCACGGCAAGGCCCATCCAACCGCCTTCGCGATACTGGCCGTACGCTTCCTTGAAGCCCTTCGGCGTCGTCACCGACGCGTCGGAATTGCGCGTGCAGCCTTCCTCGTCGCCAACGCGATTCAAGGGATGGAGCACGTTTTCGGCGAGCTTCGCGCCTTCTTCGAGGATCGCTTCCAGAACGTCGGGCGTCGCATCGGCGAAACCGGCAAGATTGCCGTAGCGCTCGTAACCCAGAACGTCGTTGAGAACGAAAAGCGTATCCGCGACGGGTGCCTTGTAAGTCGGCATCGAAATCCTCCGAAAGAAGCCTGTAACGAGCCCCCGGATCGGACGCGGCCGATGGGGCACTTGGTCGAAGGGATTTCTATCAAACTTTGACGTTTGCGTAAACGTCAAAGTTTTTACATGCGGATACGAAAAAGAGGCCGGCGATGCCGACCCCTTCGAATTCACGTTGACGAACAGCGATTATGCAGCGTTGCGCTGCCGCTCCTCGACCATCGTGCGGACGCCTTCGCGCATCTCGTGCAATTCGGTGATCGCCGAATCGAGCTGACGGCGCTGCTCTTCCAGCCGCGTGATCTGGCGCTCGGACTTGTCGAGCACGAAGCGATACTGGCGCATATTCGTGCCGGACGGATCGTAAAGATCCATCATCTGCTTGATCTCGCGCAGCGAGAAACCGACGCGCGTGCCGAACGTGATCAGCTTAAGGCGCGACAGGTCGCGCCTGGAATAAAGGCGGGTCATGCCTTCGCGCTTCGGCTGGATCAGGCCCTTGTCTTCGTAAAAGCGCAAGGTGCGAAGCGAAACGTCGAACATCTTCGCGACGTCGCCGATACGCATCAGGTCATCGTTTTGCTCGTCGGCAGTGAAAAAGGAGGCCGTGTCCGAGCCAGCCGGCATGGTGGTCATGTCAGTTCCCGTGATTTGATTCGAAACAGAATGTCGCCAGACTTTGTGGCAAGGCGAGGACGCCTCGCGGAAAAGTCGAAACGCCGCCTTCCGTAAGGCGACGGCATGGGGCGCGCATATAATCCGGCCCCGCATTTATCGCAAGTGCGAAAAGAAACGACACGCAACTTTGCCGCAGCGAAACGCGCCATCGGTAAGGATGGTTAACGGCTTGTTTACCATGCTTAGGGAATGGTGACGTTCAGCGATTCACCGTGATTTCAATCGTATCTCGTTCCTCACGGGTTCGACCCTCCGGCGATTACCGTCGCCGGACTATCAACTCAATCCGGCAGGGGGCCGGTGGAGGCAACGAGCGTCAGATGAACACGAAGCAAGCTTATCTCGATGCATTGAACACCGGACGGCGCCGCCGGCCGAGCACTTCGATCGAAGACCTCAACCGCACGCTGGCCGATCTTGAAACGCGCATAGCACAGCGTTCCGAACCCGATGCTGGAGCCGCGCCCGCAAGGCTTGCCGCCGAAATCGAAACGCAGCGCCAAAACGAGGAAAGCATCGAGGCGGCCGGATCGATCGCGAGCGAACTGAAGCTTTTGCGCGACGACCTCAACGCCAAGATCGCCGACGGCATCGAGCGCGAATTCGCCGTCGTGAAATCGCAGATCGAAGATGCCCGCGCCGAGCCGGCTGCTTGCAAGGCGGACGAACTGTCCGGCGAGGTCGAGCGGCTTTCGGGCATGATTGACGCACTGGCGGCACGCGGCAGCGAGGACAATGCGGCGCGGCTTCAGGCCGAGATGGAGACGATCAGACAGACGCTTGCCGAGCTTGCGCGCGAAACGACGCTCCAGTCCGTCGAGCGCCGGCTCGATGCCTTCACCGGCACGGAACCGGAATTGATGACTGCGATCCAGTCGCGGCTCGAAGAGATCAGCGTAGCCGTCGGTTCGTTGCCGGAACAGGCCGCAATGCACGCGCTCGACGAAAAGCTGAAAATCCTTGCCGCGGCGATGGATCGCTTCGCGCAGAACGAAGGCCCACTGGGCGACGGCGCACTGACGCTGATCGACGAGCGTCTCGACGAGATTTCCCGCGCCATCGCCTCGTCGGCGAGCGCAGGTCGCGGGCTGATCGTCGACGGCAAGCCGTTCGAGCGCATCGAGGCGCGCATCGGCTCGCTTGCGCGGCAGATCGAAGAACTGGTCGAGGATCGACCGACCGCCGATATTGGCGAGCAGATCGCCGCGATGAGCAAGCGCATCGACGAAATGGCCGCGCGCGAGGCGATGCCGTTCGAGACGATCACGCGTCTTGCCGAGCAGATGAGCCTGATCGCCGGCAAGGTCGACGCCATTTCACCCTCGCCTGATCTGTCGGAGATTTTTGACGGCGTCGAGAAGCGTTTTGCCGCCTTCTCGCAAATCATGGACGAGCGCAATGAAACGGCGGCAACCGGCAGCGCCCAGCTTTTCGCCGAACTCGACCAGCGCCTGACCGTGCTTACCGAGCGCCTCGAAGCCGTTCAGGCGAACCAGTCCACCGATGCGCTGATGGCGGCGATGGACGAGCGGTTCGCCAGCTTCGCGGATACGTTCGAAACCCGGCTCGACGGCATTTCGAAGCGGCTGGAGACGACGACGGCTACGCTCGCCGCGATCGATCCAGATCTGGTGCGCAGCCTCGAAGCGCAGGTGAAAACCCTTTCCGAGACGATCCAGACGCCCTCCCACGCCGGCAGCGAATTCGAGGACGTCGCTCCGCGCCTCGAACGGCTCGAGCAGATGATCGCAGACAATCACGCCGCCGTTCTCGATGCAGCGCGCAGCGCGGCGGAGGAAGCAGTTCGCTCGATCGGCTCGACGCCGACGCGCGACAACGATGTCGTTCAGGGCCTTGCCGATGATCTGCGGGCGCTCGAAAGCCTCGCGCGCCGATCCGACGAGCGCAACACCAAGACATTCGAAGCGATCCATGACACGCTTTTGAAGATCGTCGAGCGTCTCGGCGCGATGGAACCGGACGACACCGACGAGGAGCCGGCACGACTGGGCATCGCTTCCGCTCCAGCAATGCACACGAACGTTGACGATCTGGCGCTCGACGCGCACGCCTCCGAAGATGACAGTGCGGACGCACCTTCGGTGACGCCGGAGCCGTTGACGCCGCGCGAGGCCGCGCATCAGGCCGTGCGGGCCACGAAGGCAGGCCGCAGCGAAGAGACGCTGGCGACCCGCTCAATGATCGCGCGAGTGCTTGGCCGGAAGACGAAAGACAAGTCCGAGAACGCCGCACCAAACCAAGCGACTGCCATCGCGCCGACGCTCGATCTCGATGCGCCGATCGATCCCGCACTCGCGAACCAGCCGATCGAACCCGGCCTCGGCTCGCCCGATCTCAATGCGATCATGCGCAGGGTTCGCGACGAGCGCGAAATGCCGGCCAGGGACACGCCTTCGGGCGACGACGCCAAGGCCGACTTCATCGCAGCCGCCCGCCGCGCGGCGCAGGCGGCAGCTGCCGAGGCGGAAAGCCTCAAGGCGGGCCGCACCGGCGAAGGATCGCAGCGCTTCAGCCTTTCCAAGCTTCTCAAGTCCAAGAACCGCGCGCTGACGATGGGTATCGTCGCCGTGGCGCTGGCGCTGACGGGTCTTCAGATCAACAGATCACAGACCGTCGAGGAGGCGGTTGCAAGCGTGGAGCCGGCGGCCACTCAGCCTGTTGCCGTCGCAAGGATCGACGAGACACAGACGGCGGCACTGCCCGAGCCGGTTGTGACAGCGAAACACGAAACCGCACGGAACGCCGAGCGCGCCGTACCGACGCCGGCAGCACCGTCCGCAACAGTTTCGGCTTCGCCCCCCTCGCAAGCCCGGGCTGCAACCGTCGCCGGCCCCACGATCGCGGCAGCAAGAGCAAATGAACCGGCGGTGGATGTCGCCGATCCTCTGGCCGACGAGACGGCCGCCATCCCTGAAATACCGCAACAGGTCAATGCAGCGCTGCGCACCGCTGCCGAAGCTGGCGACCCGAAAGCATTCTTCGAAATCGGCAACCGCTACGCCGAAGGGCGCGGCGTCACGGAAGACCTGAACGCCGCCGCGCAATGGTACGAGAGCGCGGCCAGTGCCGGCCTTGCGCCCGCGCAATACCGGCTCGCGAACATGCTCGAAAAGGCGAACGGCGTAGAACGCGACCTCCCACGCGCAATGGACCTCTATGCGGCCGCCGCCGCCAAGGGCAACGCCAACGCCATGCACAACCTCGCCGTCCTGCAGGCCATGGGTGCCGACGGACGAGCGGACAACGCTGCCGCAGCACGCAATTTCGGCAAGGCAGCGGAGCTTGGCATACGCGACAGCCAGTTCAATCTGGCAATCCTCGCCGCAAAAGGCGTCGGCATGAGCCAGGACCTCGTCACCGCGTATAAGTGGCTGGCGATCGTCGCCGATGCCGGCGATACGGACGCGGCCGCCAAGCGCGACGAAATCGCCGCCCTCCTGTCCGAAGCGGACCTCGAAAAGGCGAAGAAAACCGTGGAGCTGTGGAAGCCGAAAACGACTTCCGCCGAAGCCAACGCGGTTTCGATCCCCGCCGAATGGGGGGAGGACACGCAAACCACCGCAAGCATCGATATGGAGGACGCGGTCCGGCAGATACAGGCGATGCTCAACGCAAAAGGCTATGACGTCGGACAGCCCGACGGCATCATCGGCGCGCGCACCGTCTCGGCGATTTCCGCCTTCCAGACGGACAACCAGATGCAGCCCACCGGGCAGATCGACGAACCGCTGGTGCGCGCACTTCTGGCCGTTTCGTAACCGATTCAACCCATATTTCATGCGATCCGCGCCCGCCGTTAACGGCGGGCGCATTTTTTAGCGCGATTGTAGGCGCAGCGGTTTGACTTCGCCTTATTCAAAGCGCAAGAACGATGATACCGCGCCCCTGAAATCCAAGGGAAAATTCCACCCAGAAGCCTGAGAGATGAGCCGGTGGGCATCTATCTCCCGATCGCAGAACTGTCCGTAAACATGCTGGTCATTCTCGGCATGGGATGGGCGGTCGGATTCCTTTCCGGCATGTTCGGCGTGGGCGGCGGATTCCTGATCACGCCGCTTCTGATCTTCTACAACATCCCGCCCGCGATCGCGGTCGCCACCGGCGCCAATCAGGTCGTGGCCTCGTCCGTCTCGGGCGTTCTGGCGCATGTGAAGAAAGGTACGCTCGACTTCAAGCTCGGCACGGTTCTTCTGACGGGCGGCATTTTCGGGTCGACGATCGGCGTCTTCGTGTTCGCGCTTTTGCGAAATGTCGGCCAGCTCGATCTCGTCGTGTCGCTCCTTTATGTCGGCCTGCTCGGTACGGTCGGCGGACTGATGCTGATGGAGAGCGTGCGCGCCTGGCGCCGTTCGGCCGGCGGACATGCGCCTACCCTGCGCAAACCCGGGCAACACAACTGGATTCACCGCCTTCCATGGAAGATGCGCTTCCGTACGTCGAAGCTCTTCGTTTCCGTCATTCCGGTCGTCGGGCTTGGCGCGGGCATCGGCTTTCTCGCCTCGATCATGGGTGTCGGCGGCGGCTTCATCATGGTTCCCGCGCTGATCTACCTTTTGAAGGTGCCGACCAACGTCGTCATCGGAACTTCGCTTTTCCAGATCATCTTCGTCGCCGCCTACACGACCATCGTCCATGCCGCCACGAACCAGACGGTAGATATCGTGCTGGCCTTTCTTTTGATGGTCGGCGGCGTCGCCGGCGCGCAATACGGCGCTAGGGCAGGACAAAAGCTGCGCGGCGAACAATTGCGCGCATTGCTCGCACTCATGGTTCTGATGGTAGCTGGCCGCCTCGCCGTCGACCTCTTCGTACCGCCCATCAGCCCCTATTCGCTGGCGACGACGGGAGGGCTTTGAGATGAAGCGCTTCCTGCCGATGTTGCTGTTCGTGTTCTGGGTGACGGGGGCACACGCACAGGATGCCAACGCGCCGGAATCGTTCCAGATCGGCCTTTCGACGAACCGCGTGGCGATTTCGTCCGATTTTTCGGGAGCGGATCTCACGATTTTCGGCGCGCTCGACAACGCCGATCAGGCGCTTGCCAGACAGGGCCGCTACGACATCGTGGTGGTGCTCGAAGGCCCGGCCCGGCCGATCACGGTGCGCAAGAAGACGCGCGTGCTCGGCGTGTGGGTGAACACCCAGTCCCAAAGCTTCGCCAGCGTGCCGATTTCCTATGCCGTGGCGACGACACGACCGATGCAGGACATCACCCAGCCGGTCATGTATCAGCGGCTGGCGCTCGGTTCTGAAAATATCTTCATGCGGGCTGTCGAAGACGAAGAGCAGCGCAACCCCGAAAGGGTCGCCGAGTTCACCGCTGCCCTGCGCCAGCAAAAACGCGCCACCGGGCTTTACAATGAGCGGATCGGCGGCGTGCAGTTCCTTTCCCCGAGCCTTTTTCGCGCAACGCTCACGCTTGCCCCGAACGTGCCCGTGGGAACGCATCGCGCGCGCGCCTTCCTGTTTCGCAACGGCGTCTTCGTCAAGGAAACGTCGGCACAGTTGACGATCGTCAAGGCGGGTCTCGAAGAGCGCATCTATCGCACCGCACAGGACAACGGGCTCGTCTTTGGTCTGCTTGCCGTTCTTCTGGCCGTCGTCACTGGTTGGCTTGGCCGCCTCATCTTCAAGCGCGATTGACGCTGCGTCGGCTTATTTGAGTTTGAATCGACCCGACCGCGCTGTAGTTTCCTTTCATCACAAGGAGGAGACACGCATGACGACATCCCAACACCGAGCAGCCATGCTGAAAAGCGCCACGATCGGGCTTCTTGCGGCCTGTCTTCTGCCCGTTTCGGCAATGGCGCAGACCGATTATCCGACGCGCCCCGTCACCGTCATGGTGCCGTTCCCGGCCGGTGGAACGACCGACATTCTCGGCCGTATCATCTCGGCCGCGCTCGGCGAAAGGCTCGGCCAGAACGTCATCGTCGAAAATCGCGGCGGCGCGGGCGGCAATATCGGGACGGGTGCGGTCGCGCAGGGCGAGGCGGATGGTTATACGCTCGTGATGGGCACCGTCGGAACCCACGCGATCAATGCGAGCCTCTATCCCGACATGCCGTTCGACCATATCGCGGATTTCAAACCGCTGTCGCGCGTCGCGACCGTGCCGAACCTTCTCGTCGCCAACCCGAACGAGACCTACGAGACCGTTCAGGACGTCATCGACTACGCGCGCGAGAACCCCGGCGACATCTTTTACGCCTCGTCCGGCAACGGCACGTCGATCCATCTGTCGGCCGAGCTGTTCAAGGTGCAGGCCGATGTCGACATGACGCATATCCCCTACCCCGGTAGCGGGCCGGCGGTCGTCGCTTTGATGGGCAACGAGGTCGCGATCATGTTCGACAATCTGCCGTCGAGTATCGAACAGGTCCGCTCAGGCGCGCTGCGTCCGATCGCCGTGACCTCCGCAGAGCGCTCCGAAGCGCTGCCGGATGTTCCCACGATCGCCGAATCCGGCCTGCCGGACTACGAAGCGACATCGTGGTTCGGGCTTTTCGCGCCAGCCGGCACGCCCGACGAGATCGTGGAAAAGCTCAACGCGACGATCGTGGAAGCGCTCGCCGACCCGAAGGTTCAGGAGCAGCTTGCCCAGCAGGGCGCGACACCGCACCCCGAAACGCCCGACGAGTTCGCTGCTTTCATCGAAACCGAGACGGCCAAATGGGCGGAAGTCGTCGAGGTTTCCGGCGCGACGATCGACTGAAGATCACGGGCGGATCGCAAGGTCCGCCCGCCTTATGCTCAATCCGCGTGCAGCAGGCGGCGGGTCATCGGATAGAGCCGGCCGTCGCCCATCATGTAGGCGATAAGATTGTCCGGGCAGAACATGCCGGAGAAAGCCCGGTCGAGCACATTGAGCGCGCCTGTGTAGGCTCCGAAGGCCGGCATGATCAGCCTTGCCCCGTCGCTGGCGAAGCAACGGCGGCGAACCGAGCGGCCGCGCTGAACGATGCGCGCGCCTGGGTGAAGATGACCGGCAACCTCGCCCGCCTGTCGCCCGCGCGACGGCTCGTGCCGAAAGACGAGCGGCCCGATGGCAAGTTCGGCTACCGTCGCACCGGGCAGGTCGGCCGGTTTTTCGGGATCGTGGTTGCCTGCGACCCAAATCCAGTCGCGCCCGCGCATCAGGTCGAGAAGCCGGTCGCGATAGATGGCCGGCATGCGTGCCGCGCCGCCGACATCGTCGAAACTGTCGCCGAGCGAAACGACGATGCGCGGCTCGTAATCGGCGATGACGCCGCCGAGTTTTTCCAACGTCGCGCCGGTGTCGTAAGGCGGCAGCAGATAACCGCGACGCGCCTGACGCGAACCTTTTTCCAGATGCAGATCGGAGACGGCCAGAAGCTGCGCTTCGGGAAGGTAGATCGCGCCGCGCACGTCACAGACCATGCGTTCGCCAGCGACCGCGCTCTCGCTGGTCGCCGCAAAGCGGCTCGTCTGACGTTTGGCAGTCACGGTCATTTCGTTCCCATCGCCTCTTCGATCAGGCTTTCGGCGGCTTCGCCCAGAAGCACGTCGTCGGCTTCGCCGGGCACGCGCTCCCTGCCGATTTCCATCATGACCGGCACGGCGAGCGGCGAAATCCGTTCCAGTCTCTTATGCACGATTCGGCCCCTGATACGCGAGAGCATCTCCGCGAGCCTGCTGACATCGAGCAGGCCGGAAGCCGCGTCGGCACGCGTTGCCTGAAGCAGAATGTGGTCAGGATCATGGCTGCGTAGTACGTCGTAGATAAGGTCTGCCGACACGGTGACCTGTCGCCCGGTCTTTTCCTTGCCGGGATGACGGCGCTCGATCAGGCCAGCGATGACCGCGCAATTTCGGAAGGTGCGCTTCAAGAGCCAGCTTTCGTTCAGCCAGGCGTCGAGATCGTCGCCCAGCATGTCCTCGTCGAACAACTCGGCAAAGGTCAGTTCGCCGCTTTCGTGCATTTCGCCCGGATCGCGCAGGCTCCAGATGGCAATCGAGTAATCCGTCGCGACGAAGCCGAGCGGGCGCGCGCCGCCACGTTCCATGCGCCGTGTCAGCAGCATGCCGAGCGTCTGGTGCGCGAGCCGACCGGCGAAGGGATAGGCCACGAGATAAAAGCGTTTGCCGCGCGGAAAGGTCTCGATCAGCATATCGTCGCGGCTGGGAAGCACCGATTTCAGCTTTTGCAGCGTCAGCCATTCGGCGACCTGGGAGGGGAGGCTTTTCCAGCGCTTCGGGTCGGCCAGCATGGCGCGTACCTCTCGCGCGAGATACGTCGAAAGCGGGAATTTCGAGCCGCCATAGGCCGGCACGAACGCATCGGCCCCCGGCGCATGGGAAACATAGGCCTCGTTCTCGCGAATGCCCTCGAAGCGCACGACCATGCCGGCGAAGATGAAAGTGTCGCCCTGTTTCAGCGTCTCGACGAAATATTCCTCCACCTTGCCGAGCGACCCGCCACCTGACAGCCGCCCCGATCCGCGTTTGCCGACGATGCGCAGATTGATCATCGGTGCTTCAACGATGGTGCCGACATTCAGCCGATATTGCTGCGCGATGGACGGATGCGAGACGCGCCAGCGCCCGTCCTTCGTCTGGCGGATGCGAGCGAAGCGCTCATAGGTGCGTAGCGCGTAGCCGCCTGTTGCGACGAAATCGAGCACACGGTCGAAGGTTTCGCGCGGCAGGCCCGCATAGGGCGACGCCGTCACGATCTCGGAATAAAGCTCGTCGGCGTCGAACGGCTCGGCACAGGCCATGCCCATGACATGCTGGGCGAGAACGTCGAGCCCGCCCGTGCCGACCGGCGGCGTATCCTGCGCACCCAGATAATTCGCCTCCAGCGCCGCCCGGCATTCGAGCACCTCGAAACGGTTTGCCGGCACGAGGATCGCACGGCTCGGCTCATCCATGCGGTGATTGGAACGTCCGATGCGCTGGGCGAGCCTGCTTGCGCCCTTGGGCGCGCCGACATGGACGACGAGATCGACGTCACCCCAGTCGATGCCGAGATCGAGCGTGGAGGTGGCGACGATGGCGCGCAGGCTGTTGGTCTCCATCGCCTTTTCCACGCGCCGGCGCTGGCCGACATCGAGCGAACCGTGATGAAGCGCGATCGGGAGATTGTGTTCGTTCGCGTGCCAGAGTTCCTGAAACAGCCGCTCGGCCTGGCTGCGCGTGTTGACGAAGAGCAGCGTCGTTTTGTGGTCGATGATCGACTGGTAGATTTCCGGCACCGAGTAGGCAGCCGAATGCCCGGCCCACGGTACACGCTCGACCGAGTCCAAAATGGTGATGTCCGGTTTCGCGCCGCCTTCCACAGTGATGATGTCGGCCATCGCGCCGGGCGGTTCCTGCGCAACCAGCCAGCGGCGCAGTTCCTCCGGCTCGGCGACGGTCGCCGACAGACCGACCGTGCGCAGCTCCGGCACGTAGCGGCGCAGTCTTGCCAGCGCGAGCGAGAGAAGCTGACCGCGCTTCGACGTGACGAGCGAATGAAGTTCGTCGAAGACGACGTATCGCAGATCGGCGAAGAAGCGTTCGGCATCCTTCGATGCCAGAAGCAGCGACAATTGTTCGGGCGTTGTCAGCAAAATGTCGGGCGGTGCCTGTCGCTGGCGCTGGCGTTTGAACGACGGCGTGTCGCCCGTGCGCGTCTCGATGGCAACCGGCAGATCCATCTCGGTGACGGGCTTGGTCAGGTTGCGCTCGATATCGACCGCCAGTGCCTTCAGCGGCGAAATATAGAGCGTGTGGACGCCCTGCCGTGCCGCGCCGGGCGTCTTTCTACCGCGCCGCGCCAGATCGACCAGCGAAGGCATGAAGCCGGCGAGCGTCTTGCCTGCGCCCGTCGGCGCGATAAGCAGAACGGACTTGCCCGCCTCGGCGCGCGCCAAAAGGTCGAGCTGGTGCGCGCGCGGCTGCCAGCCACGCATGGCGAACCAGCGCGAAAAGGCGTCGGGCAGCGCGGTCGCGCCGGAAAGCGAGCGGTCGTCATGCGGCTTGTTCACGATCAAGATGTAGCGCCGGTCACACCGCTGTCCAAGCGCCGCCTCCTTTCCGCGGCGGGGAAAATTCCTATCTGATGGAGTGAATGGACCCACATCGTCTTCTTGTGCCCCGCCCGGAAGGGCTTTATTGCCCGCCCGGCGATTTCTTCATCGATCCCGTGCGCCCGGTTGCGCATGCGATGATCACGCACGGCCATTCGGACCACGCGCGGTCCGGCCACGCGCATGTGCTCGCCACGCGCCAGACGCTCGACGTCATGGCGCTGCGCTACGGTGCGGATTTCGCCGGGTCCAGCCAGCCGGTCGACTTCGGCGAGACGCTCGACGTCAACGGCGTGAAGGTCTCGTTTCATCCGGCCGGGCACGTTCTCGGCTCGGCACAGATCGCAGTGGAAAAGGACGGGCTGCGGATCGTCGCATCGGGCGACTACAAGCGCCGCCCGGATTCGACGGCGCAGACATTCGAGCCGGTGGAGTGCGATGTCTTCATCACCGAAGCGACTTTCGCGCTTCCCGTTTTTCGCCACCCGGACGACAAGGCCGAAATCGCGCGGCTTTTGAAATCCGTGTCGCAATTTCCCGAACGCGCGCATCTCGTCGGCGCGTACGCGCTCGGCAAGGCGCAGCGCGTCATCAAGCTGATCCGCGAAGCGGGCTACGACAAGCCGATCTACATTCACGGCGCGCTGCAGAAGCTGTGCGACTATTATCAAACCCAGGGCATCGACCTCGGCGACCTCCAGCCCGCAACGATCGAACGTGGCTCGAAGGCGCAATTCGCAGGCGCGATCGTCGTCGGCACGCCGTCCGCCTTCGCCGACCGCTGGGCGCGGCGTTTCCCCGATCCCGTCTCCTCTTTCGCATCGGGCTGGATGCGTATTCGCCAAAGGGTCAAGCAGCGCGGCGTCGAACTTCCGCTCATCATTTCCGACCATTCCGACTGGGACGAACTGATCGACACGATCCGCGAGGTGAAGGCCGGCGAAGTGTGGGTCACGCATGGCCGCGAGGAGGCGCTGGTGCGCTGGTGCGAGCTTCAGGGCATCAAGGCGCGTCCGCTTCATCTCGTCGGTTATGAAGACGAGGCGGAATAATCACCAGATGGATCGTTTCGCCGAACTTCTCGACCGTCTGCTTCTGACGCCCTCACGCAACACCAAGCTGAAGCTGATGCAGGATTATTTCCGCGAGGCGCCCGATCCCGACCGGGGGCTGGCACTTGCGGCGATCACCGGCAATCTCTCATTCAACGCGGTCAAGCCGGGCGTCCTGCGCGCACTGATGGCCGACCGCATGGACGAGACGCTGTTTTCCTATTCCTATGATTATGTCGGCGACCTTGCCGAGACCGTTTCGCTTGTCTGGGGCATCGACGCGGAAACCGAGACCATCCCCGGCGGCGTCTCGCTGGCCGAAGCGGTCGAGCGGCTGCACGCGGCAAGCCGCTCCGATGCGCCGAAGGTGCTGGCGTCCCTTCTCGACCGGATGGAGGCCGCCTCTCGATTCGCCACGCTCAAGCTCGTCACCGGCGGTTTGCGCGTCGGCGTTTCCGCCCGCCTCGCCAAGCAGGCGCTGGCCGACTATGGCGGTGTGCACGTCCATGAGGTCGAGGAGTTGTGGCACGGGCTGGAGCCGCCTTACGAAAACCTTTTTGCCTGGCTTGACGGCAAGGGCGAAAAGCCCGTCCACGCGGCGCTCGCCATGTTCCGGCCGGTGATGCTCTCCAATGCCGTCGAGGACAGCGATCTGGCGCGGATCGAACCGGTCGATTACGCCGCCGAATGGAAATGGGACGGTATCCGCGTGCAGGCCGCTGCCGAGGACGGCGTGGCGCGGCTTTATTCGCGCACCGGAGATGACATTTCCGGCACGTTTCCCGATCTTCTCGAAGCGATGGATTTCAATGCGGCCATCGACGGCGAATTGCTCGTCGGCATACCGGGCGATCATACCGGCACGTTTTCCGACCTTCAGCAGCGCCTCAACCGCAAGGCGGTGACGCCGAAAATCCAGAAACAGTTTCCGGCGTTCGTGCGGTGTTACGACTTGCTACAGGAAGGCGAAGACGATCTGCGCCGCCTGCCGTTTTCGAAGCGCCGCAAACGGCTTGAAGCTTTCGTCGCCACGCTCGATCCGGCGCGTTTCGACCTGTCGCCGCTGATCGACTTCGAGAATTGGGCGCAACTTGAAAAGATGCGCAGCGCCCCGCCGCATCCGGTCATCGAAGGCGTGATGTTGAAACGGCTCGATTCCGACTATGTACCCGGCCGCCCGAAAGGGCCGTGGTTCAAATGGAAACGCGACCCGCATACGGTCGACGCCGTCTTGATGTATGCCCAGCGCGGCCACGGAAAGCGGTCGAGCTTTTATTCGGACTATACGTTCGGCGTGTGGACCGGGCCGCAGGGCCAGCCCGAACTTGTGCCGGTCGGCAAGGCCTATTTCGGCTTCACCGACGAGGAACTGAAGCTGCTCGACAAATATATCCGCGACAATACGATCGACCGCTTCGGCCCGGTGCGTTCCGTGCGCGCGGAACCGGACCATGGGCTTGTCATCGAGGTCGCTTTCGAAGGGTTGGCACGCTCGACACGGCATAAATCGGGCGTCGCCATGCGCTTTCCGCGTGTCTCTCGGCTTCGATGGGACAAGCCGGCGCACGAGGCCGACCGGCTCGAAACGCTTTACGCGATGCTGGACGCGTAGCGATACGCAGTGCCGGACACGTAGCGATACGTGGTGCTGGATGCCTGACTATTCGGCCGGACGCATGCGGATCGCGAACACGTCGATGCCGCGCCCTTCGCCCGTCACGTCTGTCGTGATCGAGATCGAGCCGCCACGGCCCGGTGCCGTATTAGGCAGCGCGACTTCGAACAGATAATTCTCCTGCGCCGCGCCGATGTCGTAGCGTGTGCGACCGCAACTCCCCATTTCGGCGAAATCGCACTCAACGGAAATCTGCGTGGCTTCGCCGTCGATGCCATGGGCGAGAATGGCGAAGACAACGCGTTGCCCGGCAAAGCGCTGCAGGAGGTCCTGCCCGACTGCGAAAGAGATCGGCGCGCCTGAGGAGCCCGAGCGTATCTGCATATAGTCGCCGGATTCGCCCTCGACCGCTTCGGCCGATGCGCCCTCGGCAGGCGAGACGAGCCGGAGATCCTCGGGCTGGTAGACGCCCGTCCAGCCGGCATCCGGGTCGACGCCATCTGCGGACAGAGGCGGCGGCCCGCTGCGGCCACGGCTTTCGTTGATGGCCGCCTCTATCTCGCGCATGTCGCTGCCGATCAGATGCCCGAAATTCGAGAACGCCCACAGCGCGCCGCCGACGAGAACGACAAGAATGACCAGACCGGTCACAAGCGAGAGAATGCGGCCGCCGCCGCGACGTTTTTTTCGTGCGGGCTGCGCAGTGTCGAGCTTGGCGGCGCGCCGGCCGCCAACTCTCGGCGGCTCGTCGAACGAATCGATCATCGGCGCGTCTATCGGCTCGCGACGTTCGGCGCGCAGGTCCGGCGCAACATGATCGGGCGCGAATACAGGCTCCGCACCGGCCCGCTCCGCACGAACCGGCTCGACCATCACGGGCTCGGGTGGCAAAGCCGGCAGATGTTCGGTTTCGATGGAGGTGACGGTCGCCTGCAGCGCCTTGCGGCGCTTGATCGCGTTTTCCACCGTCAGTTCGGGCCGTTCCTTCAGCGATCGGTCGAGCGCGGCAAAGGCCGAGCGATAGACTTTCTCGCGGAACTCCCGGTCGTCCGAATTTCCCTTGGCGAGGGCTCGTCTTATGGCTTGCTCGATCCCGTCCAAGCGGCACCCCGTTCGATTCTTAACCGATCATTCACCATGACCGTTGCGCCATCCTTAACGTCGCGATCCACACTGTTCAATGCACGACATGCTCTCCGGAGCGCTTTGCCCAACTTGCTCCCGCGTCGCGTCTGGTAGTAATGACGTTTACGCAAACGTCAAACTCGCGGAGGACCGAATGGCGCTGCCCGATATCCTGAAGACCAATCTTCGCCTTCCCGTCGTCGCCGCGCCGCTGTTCATCATCTCCCACCCCCCGCTTGTGCTGGCGCAGTGCAAGGCAGGCGTCGTCGGCTCCTTCCCCGCGCTCAACGCGCGCCCCGCCTCGCAGCTCGACGAATGGCTGGCTCAGATCACCGAGGAACTGGCGGCACACGATGCGGCGAACCCGAACGCCAAGGCAGCGCCCTTCGCCGTCAACCAGATCGTCCACAAGTCGAATGTGCGGCTGGAGGAAGACCTCGCGCTTTGCGTCAAATACAAGGTGCCGATCGTCATCTCGTCGCTCGGTGCGGTGGAAGAGGTCAATCAGGCCGTTCATTCCTATGGCGGCATCGTCCTGCACGACATCATCCACGACCGTCATGCGAAAAACGCGATCCGGCGCGGCGCGGACGGGCTGATTGCGGTTGCAGCCGGTGCAGGCGGGCATGCCGGCACGCTCTCGCCCTTCGCGCTGATTCAAGAAATCCGGCAGTGGTTCGACGGGCCGCTCCTGCTTTCCGGCGCGATCGCCAATGGCGGCGCCGTTCTGGCAGCGCAGGCAATGGGCGCGGACATGGCCTATATCGGCTCGCCCTTCATCGCCACGCGCGAGGCGCGCGCCTCGGACGGCTACAAGCAGATGATCGTCGATTCGAAGGCCGCCGACATCGTCTATTCGAACCTTTTCACCGGTGTTCACGGCAATTACCTCAAGGGCTCCATCGTCGCGCAGGGCATGGACCCCGACAATCTGCCGGTCTCCGACCCCTCCAAGATGGATTTCGGCAGCGCCAAGGCGTGGAAGGAAATCTGGGGCTGCGGACAGGGCATCGGCGCGGTGGACGAAGTCGTCGGCGCGGGCGAACTCGTTGACCGGCTGGCGCGCGAATACGAGGCAGTCCGTCAAAAGCTCGCGGCGTGAGTTCAACCAATCTCGTTCGGCGGCCCGGCGACGCGCTGACGGCGGTACTCTGCATGATAGCCGCCTGCGCACTCGTTGCGGGCACGACGCTTATGGCCAAGATATTGGGACCGGCAGGCGGCAGCGAAACGCCGTTGCATCCGTTCCAGATTTCCGCCGGACGCTTCCTGTTCGCCGCACTGGCTCTCACGCCATTCCTGCTTGTCTACAGGCCCTCACTGGCCGGCGCGCGCTGGCCGAACCACATTTTGCGGGTGTTGTTCGGCTGGGCCACGGTCAGTTCGCTTTTTGCAGCCGCCGGCCTGATGCGGCTTGCCGACGCCAACGCGATCTCCTTCCTCAATCCGGTCGTGGCGATGATCCTGGCGATCCCGCTTCTGGGCGAACGCGTCGGACCCTGGCGCTGGGCAGCAGCCGGCATTGCCTTTCTGGGCGTTCTGGCCATCGTCCAGCCGGGCTCAAGCGCGTTTCAGCCGGCGGCGATGATCGCACTGCTCGCCGCCCTGTTCGGCGGGGCCGAGGCGATCCTCATCAAGAAACTCGCCGACACCGAACCGCCGCTGCGCATTCTCGCGATCAACAATTACATCGGCGCGGCGCTGGCCCTGTCGGTTGCCAGCTTCGTCTGGATATGGCCGACGCCGCAGCAATGGCTTTTGATGGCCGTGCTCGGCGCGACGATGATCTGCGTGCAGGCGCTGTTCATCCAGGCGTTGCGGCGCGGTGATGCCAGCTTCGTGATGCCGTTCTTCTACCTGTCGCTGATCTTCGCCGCGCTTTACGATTATCTCGTGTTCGCACAGGTTCCCAACGTGGCAAGCTGGCTCGGCGCGAGCCTTATCATCGTCGGCGCGCTGACTATCGCCTGGCGCGAGCGCATCAACCGAAGGACGGTCGTTCCGCGTCAGTGATCCCCGGCGCAAAGGTCGTGATCTGCCAGCGAGCGCAGAACATCGCATTCGCCAACGGTATGCCCTTCACAATTTCGGGTCATCCGCTCCAGTTCGCGCTCCAGCCTTTTAAGACGCGCAATCCGCTCGCGCACCGATGCAAGCTGCTCGGCGGCGATCTCGTCGGCGGCGTGGCATGTGCGATCGGGATGGCTCGACAGGTCGATCAGGTCGCGGATTGCCTCCAGCGAAAACCCGAGGTCGCGCGCATGCCGGATGAAGGCCAGACGATCGAGCTCGTCGCGCCCGAAGCGGCGCTGGTTGCCTTCGCTGCGTTCGGCCGGCGCGATGAGGCCGACATCTTCGTAGTACCGAATCGTCGGCACCTTGACGCCAGTTCGCCGCGAAAGATCGCCGATCGAAAACATCGAAAAAAACCTCTTGAACCTCTAGTGACTGGAGAGATTATGTAATGGTCCTCGATCAATCAAGGGGACGGGAAAATGAGTGCCTCCTGCGGCCATACCCAAGTGTTCGACGGCATGTCGGACAGCTACAAGCGGCGTCTGTGGGCCGTCATGTTCATCAACGCAGCGATGTTCGTGGTCGAAATGACCGCCGGAACGATGGCCGAATCGCAGGCGCTCAAGGCCGACGCGCTCGACTTCTTCGCCGACGCCATGACCTACGGCATCTCACTCGCGGTAATCGGCGCATCGTTGCGCGTCAGGGCCACCGCAGCCTTCGCCAAGGGTATCAGCCTCATCGTCATCGGACTTTGGGTGTTCGGCTCAACGGTCTACCGCGTCATGGTCCAGGGTGTGCCGGATGCCGGGGTGATGGGCGTCATCGGCTTCATGGCGCTCGCCGCCAATCTCCTCTCCGTCGTCATTCTGATGGCCTACAAGGACGGCGACGCCAATGTGCGCTCCGTATGGCTTTGCTCGCGCAATGACGCGATCGGAAATGTCGCCGTCATGATCGCCGCGCTCGGTGTCTGGGGCAGCGCAACCGCGTGGCCGGATCTTGTCGTCGCCGGCATCATGGCGAGCCTGTTCCTCTATTCGGCCTGGCAAATTCTGACCCAGGCATGGGCCGAATGGAAATCGGGCGGCGCGCAACCGCATGACCATGCGCACGAGCACGAGCATTCACACGATCACGTACATTGACTGGCTTGGGGCGGCCTCGAGCCGCCCTCGCCGTTAGTGTGAAGCTGCCTTCGCGACCGCGCGCTTCGCCATCACCGCCACCAGATTGGCGCGATATTCGGCCGAAGCGTGGATGTCCGACATCAGATCGTCCGGCGAGACGGTCACGCCTTCGAGCGCTTTTTCGGAGAAGTCGGCGGACAGCTTTTCCTCCATCTCCGTCACCCGATAAACGCCGTTGTCGCCCGCGCCCGTGACGGCGACACGTACCCCGCCCGGACCCTTGGCAACGAAGACACCCGTCATGGCATAGCGCGAGGCAGGATTGCGGAACTTCTCGTAGCCGCATTGGTCCGGCGCGGTAAAGCGAACGGCCGTAACGATCTCGCCTTCTTCCAGAGCCGTTTCGAACAGGCCGGTGAAGAATTCATCGGCCTTCATCTCTCGCGAAGTCGTCACGATGGTCGCATCGAGTGCGAGCAGCGCGGCCGGGTAATCCTGCGCGGGATCGTTATTGGCCACGCAGCCGCCCATCGTGCCGAGATGGCGCACCAGCGGATCGCCGATGTGGTTCGCCATGTAATGCAGCGAGTGGCAGGCTTTTGCGAGTTCCTCCGATTCCGCGAGTTCGGCGTGGGTCGTCAGCGCGCCGATCTCGATGTCCCTGCCCGAAATCCTGATGCCATTCATGCCGTCGATATGACGAAGGTCGATCAGGTCGGACGGGGCCGAAAGCCGGGTCTTCATGGCCGGAATCAGCGTCATGCCGCCTGCAACGAACTTCGGGTCATCGCCGCCTGCATGAAATTTCGCGGCGTCGTCGAGCGACGAGGCGCGGTGATATTGGGTCTGGTACATCCTATGTTTCCTTTCGCTCACAGGCCGGTCGCGCGCAAGCGCGCTGGCCCTCCGCGGGGGCGGGCAATAGTGCCCGGCGGGCGTTTGCCCTTGCCTCGCTACGCTCGGATGACGAGCTTCCCCGCATATGCTTCAATGCCTCGTTGCACTTTTCAACGCCGCCCACACCTTTTGCGGCGTGGCCGGCATGGTCAGTTCATTGGTTCCGATCGCGTCCGTGATCGCATTGATGACGGCCGGCGGCGAGCCGATCGCGCCTGCCTCGCCGCACCCTTTTATGCCGAGCGGATTGCCCGGACATGGTGTCGTCTGCGTCGAGACGCGGAATGACGGCAGATCGTCGGCGCGCGGCATCGTGTAATCCATGAAGCTCGCCGTGATGAGCTGGCCTGTCGTTTCGTCGTAGCGGGTGCCTTCGAGCAGCGCCTGGCCGATACCCTGCGCCACGCCGCCATGCACCTGGCCCTCGACGATCATCGGATTGATGATGTTGCCGAAATCGTCGGCGGCGACGAACTGCACGATCTCGGTCTTGCCCGTATCGGGATCGATTTCGACCTCGCAGATGTAGCAGCCCGCCGGGAAGGTGAAGTTGGTCGGATCGTAGAACGCCGTCTCCTTCAGGCCCGGCTCCATGCCTTGCGGCAGATTGTGCGCTGTATAGGCCGCCAGCGACAACTGGAACCACGGCACCGTCTTGTCGGTGCCCGCGACCTTCAATTCACCATTCTCGATGACGATGTCGCCCTCGTCGGCCTCCATCATATGCGCGGCGATCTTCTTCGCCTTGGCTTCCACCTTGTCGAGCGCCTTGGCGATGGCCGACATGCCGACCGCGCCGGAGCGCGAGCCGTAGGTGCCCATGCCCATCTGCACCTTGTCCGTGTCGCCGTGGACGATGTTGATCGTATCGAGACCCACGCCGAGCCGCTGCGAAACGAGTTGCGCGAATGTGGTTTCGTGACCCTGCCCATGGCTGTGCGAGCCGGTCAAAACCTCTATCGTACCGACTGCGTTGACGCGCACCTCGGCCGATTCCCACAGGCCGACGCCCGCGCCGAGCGAGCCGACGGCGGCAGACGGCGCAATGCCGCATGCCTCGATGTAGCAGCTCATTCCGATGCCGCGCAGCCTACCCTTCGCCTTCGCGTCCGTGCGCCGCTTTTCGAAGCCGGCATAGTCTGCCTCCTTCAAGGCGGCGTCGAGCGAGGCCGCGAAATCGCCCGTGTCGTAATTCATGATCACGGGCGTCTGGTGCGGGAACGATTTAATGAAATTCTTGCGCCGAAGTTCCGCCGGCGAAACGCCAAGCTGGCGCGCAGCTGTTTCCATCGTGCGTTCCAGCACATAGGTCGCCTCGGGGCGCCCTGCCCCGCGATAGGCGTCGACCGGCGCGGTGTTTGTATAAACCGCACGCACATTCCCGTAGATTGCGGGTATGTCGTACTGCCCCGACAAAAGCGTGGCGTAGAGATAGGTCGGCGTAGCGGATGAAAAGAGCGACATATACGCGCCGAGATTGGCGATGGTGTCGACCTTAAGCCCGACGATCCGGTGATCGCCGTCGAAGCCCATTTTCACCTTGGTGTGGTGGTCACGGCCATGCGCGTCGGTCAGGAAACTTTCGGTGCGGTCGGCTACCCATTTGACGGGCACGCCTGTCTTCTTCGACGCCCAAAGGCAGACGATTTCCTCGGGGTAGATGTAGATCTTGGACCCGAAGCCGCCGCCGACATCGGGCGCGATGACGCGCAGCTTGTTTTCCGGCGCGACATTGTAGAACGCGCTCATCACCAGCCGCGCCACATGCGGGTTCTGCGACGTCGTCCAGCAGGTGTAATGATCCTCGGCCTTGTCGTACTGGCCGAGCGCGGCGCGCGGCTCCATCGCGTTCGGCACCAGGCGGTTGTTGACGATGTCGAGTTCGACGATGTGCGCCGCGCCAGCCAGCGCCTTGTCGGTGGCATCCTCGTCGCCCAGCCCCCAGTCGAAAATCAGATTTCCTTCGGCCTCCGGGTGAAGCTGCGGCGCGCCGGCTTCCAGCGCCTGCGGCGCGTCGATCACCGCATCGAGTTCGCCGTAGTCGACCTCGACAGCTTCGGCGGCGTCTCGCGCCTGCCCTTTCGTTTCCGCGACCACGATCGCAACCGCATCGCCGACATAGCGCACGCGGTCCACCGCCAACGGCGACCATGCGCCCATCTTCATGGGCGTGCCGTCTTTCGAATGGATCATCCAGCCGCAAATGAGATTGCCGATGCCATCGGCCTTGATCTGCTTGCCGACCAGAACGTCGATGACGCCGGGCATGGCCCTTGCCGCCTCGACGTCGATGCTCTTGATTTCGGCATGTGCGTATGGCGAGCGAACGAACGCGGCATGCTTCATGCCGGGCACGACCATGTCGTCGACATAGCGCCCCGCGCCGGTAATGAATCTTTTGTCTTCCTTGCGCGCCACGCGGGCGCCGATGCCTTCCATACCCATATGATTTCCTCCCGAAAATCAGGGCAGTAAGGGAGTAAGGCATTAAGGCAGTAGGTGAATCGGCTTCGGTACGTTTCCCTACTGCCTTAGTGCCCTACTGCCCTACTCCCGTTGTTCAAGCCGCTTTCGTTTCCACCTTGCCCGACATCGCTTCGGCGCCGGCCAGCACCGACTTGACGATGTTGTGGTAGCCAGTGCAGCGGCAGATATTGCCTTCGAGGTCGGTGCGGACGGTCTTCTCGTCCAGCCCCTCGGGATGGCGGCGCACCATATCCACCGCCGTCATGATCATGCCGGGCGTGCAAAAGCCGCATTGCAGCCCGTGATGCTCCTTGAAGGCGGCCTGCATCGGGTGAAGGTCCGCGCCGGGAGCCAACCCTTCGATCGTGGTGATTTGCGAGCCGGACGCCTGAACCGCCAGGATCGAGCACGATTTGATCGCCTTGCCGTCCATATGGACGACGCACGCGCCGCATTGTGACGTGTCGCAGCCGACATGCGTGCCGGTCAGTCCGAGATTTTCGCGCAGATACTGGACGAGCAGCGTTCGATCCTCCACGTTGCCCGCAACCTTGCGGCCATTCACGACCATTGAAACATCCGACATGCGTGCTCCTCCGATTGCTGTTGTCGAGCGACAATCAAGGAAACTCTAACGCAGCTTTCGAAAGAGTCCATGGCGCGCGCGAAACGCGCGGCCGTAGCGTCATCACATCGCCGACACCGTTTCTTGCCCAAGAGAAGACAATTCGCCGGAGTTTGCGTTCGAAAGGCGCTTGAATTTGAAACGCGATGAAGTTATCAAGCGCTCGCTTCCGGGCGTCGCCTTTTGACGACCCGATGGGCCGCTTTAGCTCAGTTGGTAGAGCACATCATTCGTAATGATGGGGTCAGGTGTTCGAGTCACCTAAGCGGCACCACTTTCACCCAAACTGCAAATACCCGACACGGCAAACGCGTTGCCTTTCGCAGTAATAATGGCCGCCGCTCATGATACATGAGAGTTTCGAGGCCATCGAACGGGTACGGAACGGGGAAGGCAGGCAATGACCACGACATTGAGCTACGACGAGTTGCAGACGCTTTTGCGCGATATCTTTCTCGCCAGCGGCTGCTCGGCGAAAGTGGCCGGCATCCTTTCCGAAAACTGCGCATCCGCGCAAAGAGACGGCAGCAAGAGCCACGGCGTCTTTCGCATGCGCGGCTATGTCAGTTCGCTTGCCAGCGGCTGGGTCGACGGCAAGGCCAAGCCCGTCGTGGAGCGGGTCGGTCCGGCATTCCTGCGTGTCGACGCGAAAAACGGCTTCGCGCAGGTGGCGCTGGCTGACGCGCGCGACGAGTTCAAACAGGCCGCACGCGAAGCCGGCATCGCAATTCTTGCGATCCGGAACTCGCATCACCTCGCCGCGCTCTATCCCGACATCGAACCCTTTGCAGAAGACGGCTTCGTCGCGCTGTCGGTCGTCAACTCGATGGCCGTCGTCGCGCCGCATGGTGCGAAAAAGCCTGTCTACGGCACCAATCCGATCGCCTTTGCCGCCCCGCGCGCTTCGGCTCCGCCTGTGTTGTTCGATCTTGCCACCTCCACCATGGCGCATGGCGATCTCAAGGTCGCCGCACGCGAGGGCCGGTCCGTACCGCTCGGCGTCGGCATCGATGCGGACGGTAATCCGACCACCGACCCGGAAGCGATCCTGTCTGGCGGCTCGCTGCTTACCTTCGGCGCACATAAAGGCTCGGCCATCGCCATGATGGTCGAACTTTTATGCGCCGCGCTGACCGGCGGGAAGTTTTCATACGAGGTCGACTGGAGCCAGCATCCGGGCGCGCAGACGCCCTGCACCGGCCAGACGATCATCCTCATCGACCCGGCCCGGGGCGCGGACGGCATCGCGCCATTTGCAGCGCGGGCGGACATGCTTCTCGATCTGGTGAAGGAGGCCGGCGATCCGCGCCTTCCGGGCGACAAGCGTCTGCTTCAGCGCGAACGGGCGAAAACCGAAGGCATTGCGATCGCGCAGGATGACCTGGATTTCCTGCTTTCCGCTTCAAAGACCGGCTGACACATAAAAAAGGGCGGCCCTAGAGCGCCCTTTGTTTTCGTCGTGAAGCGCAGATCAGCCGTAAGGCGACGAGCAGGCGCGGCGCGGACCGTTATAGGGCTGGAAGGTGTTGTCCGAAGCCCGGTACGAACGGTACTGGCCGTAGCACCAGTCTACATGCGCCTGCGAAAGACGCCCCGGACGCACGATCACGCGCTGCGGGGGCGCGGGCTGCGAAACGGCACCGCCGACGATCGCGCCAGCAATGAAGGCTGCAGCGGGGAACCAGTAGCCATTGTGCTGGCGATAGCCTGCCCGGCGGTCGCGATAGCCGCGATGGCCATTGTAATAGCTATAGCCGCGATCACGGTAGAAGCCGCGGCGTGCATCGCGGCGATCCAGTCGGCGCTCGATACGACGCTCCTGACGGTCCCAGCGGCGCTCCTGACGACGATCCCAGCGGTCGCCGCGATACTGGACGTCCACCACATTAGCGTTCGTCGTGCCCACATCGACGCTGCGCGCAAGGGCCGGTGCCGCGATCGAGGGCGCGCTCGTAGCCGCGATACCCGTCAACGCGATCGTCGACGCACAGATGATCGAAAGAAATCTCTTCATGGCTCAAACTCCTTTGTCTTCAAGACGCACCACCATCTTGTTGGTTCCCGCATGAACCAGACATGAACTGGAACATGAAAAATCCGTAATGTCCGATATGCTGGACATGGATCGTGACTGCTTCTCGTGTCTGCAGGTAGGCGAGAAGAATTGCATGAGCATTACGCGCTAGACTGCGCGATGACTTGTTACCGCAACGTCATTTACGCTCCCTGATCAAAGCGTTTTGGCCCGCTTCCCAATCCAGAACGCGTCTTTTATGGTACGCGCCAATCGTGGGCGGAAAAATCCGCCAACACGGGGACGCTCAAAACAATATATGGGAGCAACCATGCGTAAACTGATCCTGACGGCCAGCATTTTGGCTATCGCGGCAAGCGCCATGCCGGCATCTGCCGAAACCATCCGCTGGGCACGCGGCGCCGACGCGCTGACGCTCGACCCGCATTCGCAGAACGAGGGCACGACCCATACGTTCGCGCATCACATCTACGAGACGCTCGTCTGGCGCGACACCGAAGGCACGCTCATCCCGCGCCTTGCGACCGAATGGGCGCTCAAGGAAGGCGATGACACGACCTGGGTCTTCACGCTGCGTGAAGGCGTTACCTTCCATGACGGCGCCGAGTTCACCGCCGAAGACGTTGTCTTCTCGCTCGATCGCGCCCGTTCGGAGCGCTCCAACATGCGCCAGCTTCACGCCGACGTGGAGAGCGTGACGGCCGTCGACGACCTCACGGTCGAAGTGAAGATGGCCGGCCCGAGCCCGCTTTATCCCAACAACCTGACCAACACGTTCATGATGGACAAGACCTGGTCGGAAGCCAACGACGTCGTCGAGGTTCAGGATTATGCCGGCGGCGAAGACAATTACGCCGTGCGCAACACCAACGGTACCGGCCCCTACAAGCTCGTTTCGCGCGAAGTGGGCGTACGCTCGGTTCTCGAAGTGAACCCGGATCACTGGGGCGACGAGCCGGCCGTGACCGAAATCGTCTACACGCCGATCGCAGACCCCGCGACGCGCGTCGCGGCCCTTCTTTCGGGCGAAGTCGACTTCGTGCAGGACGTTCCGGTGCAGGATATCGGCCGCCTGTCGCAGACCGACGGCATCACGGTCACCAACGGACCAGAGAACCGCATCATCTATTTCGGCTACAAGGTGAGCGAAGAGCCGCTGACGAGCTCGGACATCACCGACGTCAACCCGATCTCCAATCCGCTGGTTCGTGAAGCCATGGCGCTTGCCGTCGATCGCGACGCGATCAAGGAAGTCGTCATGCGCGGCAACTCGTTGCCGGCCGGCGTCGCCATGCCGCCCTTCGTCAATGGCTGGACGGAAGAGCTCGACGCCTATCCGGCTCCGGATATCGAGCGCGCACGCGAACTGATGACCGAAGCCGGCTACGAGAACGGCTTCACCATCACGCTCGACACGCCGAACAACCGCTACGTCAACGACGAGGCGATCAGCCAGGCGGTTGTTGGCATGCTCGGCCAGATCGGCATTCGCGTCACGCTCGCCTCGCGTCCGGTCGCGCAGCACTCGCCGCTGATCACCGGCAACAACACCGAGTTCTACCTGCTCGGCTGGGGCGTTCCGACGTTCGATTCGGCGTATATCTTCAACGACCTGATCCACACGCAGGAAGGCGATTACGGCGCCTACAACCCGAGCGGCTACTCGAACCCGGAACTGGACGAGAAGATCGAGTCGCTCGGCACCCAGACCGATCTGGAAGCCCGTGACGCCACGATTGCGGAAATCTGGGCACAGGTACAGGAAGACCGCGTCCTCCTGCCGATCCACAATCAGCTTCTTTCCTATGCGACCCAGTCGAAATTCAACGTCGACGTGCATCCGGAAAACCAGCCGAACATGGCGAATGTGACGATCTCCGAGTAATCGGCGCAACATTGTTAAACGTGCAGCCCGCCGCGCAAGCAATTGCGCGGCGGATTGGCATTCCGGGCTTGATTATCGCACGAACGACAGTCTAAAGGGCGCCCTTTGCGGCTTCTTGGGGCTGGCGTGGTTCTTGCGTCAACTGTCCGAAGCGCCGCCAACATTCTTACCGACCATCGGAAGGCGTGCGTTCCAACCAAAGCGCGATGCCGAACCGTTCCGGAGAAAAACCCAATGACAGCATTTGTCATAAGGCGCCTGCTTCAATCCATCATCGTGATGCTTGCGGTTTCGCTCGTCGCGTTTCTCGTCTTTCGCTATGTCGGCGACCCGATCGAATCCATGGTCGGTCAGGACATGCGCCTTGCCGACCGCGAGGCGATGCGCGACAGGCTCGGGCTGAACGATCCCTTCTACATCCAGTTCGCGACCTTCATCGGCAACGCCGTGCAGGGCAATTTCGGCATCTCCTATCGCTTGCAGGAGCCAGTCACACGCCTCATCCTGGAACGCCTGCCCGCGACGATCGAACTGGCCTTCGCCTCCGCGTTGATCGCGCTCGTCTTCGGCGTTTTCTTCGGCGTCTATACCGCGCTCAAGCCCAAATCGCCGGTTTCGGCAACGGTGATGACGTTGTCGCTCGCCGGCGTCTCGCTGCCGACCTTCCTGATCGGTATCGGCCTGATCTACGTCTTCGCCGTCGAGCTTGGGTGGCTGCCTTCGTTCGGACGCGGGACGACCGTCATGGTCGGCGGCTGGCGAACCGGCCTTTTGACCGAATCCGGTTTGCGCTCGCTGATCCTGCCGGCCATCACGCTCTCGCTCTTCCAGTTGACGCTCATCATGCGCCTCGTACGCGCCGAGATGATGGAAGTGCTGCGGGCCGACTATATTCGCTTTGCCCGCGCGCGCGGGCTGACCGACCGGGCGATCAATTTCGGCCATGCGCTGAAGAACACGCTCGTTCCCGTCATCACGATCACGGGCCTTCAGCTCGGCTCCGTCATCGCGTTCGCGATCGTGACGGAAACGGTGTTCCAGTGGCCCGGCGTCGGCTCGCTCTTCATCCAGTCCGTGCAGGTCGTCGACGTGCCGGTGATGGCCGCCTACCTGATGTTCATCGCCTTCGTGTTCGTCGTCATCAACCTCATCGTCGACATTCTCTATTACACGGTCGACCCGCGCTTGCGCGTGGGCACCGGGAAACGGTGATCCCATGGCCAACACCCAACCAGATCTGAAGCTGGCGGCTGCCTCCGAAGGCGAAGTCGTCCTGCCGCCCAAGCCCCCCGGCCGCCTTTACCGGATGTGGGACAGCGACATCTTCTATTCCTATCGCCGTTCGCCGGTGACGATCATCGCCTCGATCGTCGTTCTGGTGATCGTCGGCGCGGCGCTGCTTGCGCCATGGATCGCGCCCTACAACCCGTTCAATCCGGCCTCGCTCAACCTGATGGACGGCTTCACCCCACCCTTCTCCGAATCGCGCATGGGCAATTACTACCTGCTCGGCACGGATAATCAGGGCCGCGACGTCTTCTCGACCATCCTCTACGGCTCGCGCGTTTCGCTGTTCGTCGGCTTTTCGGCGACCTTGTTCGCGATGGTCATTGGCATCTCGCTCGGTCTCGTCGCCGGCTATCAGGGCGGCACGGCGGACGCGGTCATCATGCGCGTTGCAGACGTTCAGCTCTCGTTTCCGGCGATCCTGATCGCGCTTTTGATCTTCGGCATCGCACGCGGCGTCATCCCGCCCTCGCAGCAGGAAGGCATGGCCGTCTACGTGCTGATCATCGCCATCGGCCTTGCCAACTGGGCGCAGTTCGCCCGTACGGTGCGCGGCGCTACGATGGTGGAGCGTCAGAAGGACTATGTCTCGGCCGCCCGCATCATGGGCGTCCATCCGATCGTGATCCTGGCTCGTCACGTCCTGCCGAACGTCACCGGCCCGGTGCTCGTCATCGCCACGATCGGCCTGGCGCTCGCCATCATCGAGGAGGCTACGCTGTCGTTCCTCGGCGTCGGCGTGCCGCCGACCCAGCCATCGCTGGGGACGCTGATCCGCATCGGCCAGCAATATCTCTTCTCCGGCGAATGGTGGATCCTTCTGTTCCCCTCCGTCACGCTCGTCCTGCTCGCGCTCTCGGTCAACCTTCTGGGCGACTGGCTGCGCGACGCGCTCAACCCAAGGCTGAGGTAAGCGCATGGAACCCGCACTTTCCGTCAGAAATCTCTCCGTCCAGTTTCCCACTCGCCGTGGGCTCTTGACGGCAGTGGACGACATCTCCTTCGACATCGCGCCGGGCGAAGTGCTCGGCGTGGTGGGCGAATCCGGTGCAGGCAAGTCGATGACCGGTTCGGCTATCATCGGCCTCATCGCACCGCCTGGACGCATTTCGTCCGGCGAAATCCTGCTCAAGGGCGAACGGATCGACAATCTGTCGCCCGAAAAGTTGCGCCGGTATCGCGGCAAGCGGATCGGCATGGTCTTTCAGGACCCGCTGACCTCGCTCAACCCGCTCTATACGATCGCCGAGCAACTCATAGAGACGATCCGCACCCATATGCCGCTGTCGGCCTCCGACGCGCGCAAGCGGGCGATCAAGCTTCTCGACGATGTCGGCATTCCGGCAGCGGATCGCCGCATCGACGACTATCCGCACCAGTTCTCCGGCGGCATGCGCCAGCGCGTCGTCATCGCGCTTGCGCTGTGCGCGGACCCTGACCTCGTCATCGCCGACGAGCCGACGACCGCGCTCGATGTTTCCGTGCAGGCACAGATCATCGACGTGATGAAGAACATGTGCGCCGAATACGGCGCGGCGATCATGCTGATCACCCACGACATGGGCGTCATCGCCGAGACGGCCGACCGCGTGGCGGTCATGTATGCCGGGCGTATCGCTGAAATCGGCCCCGTGCGTGACGTCATTCTCGAAGCCAAGCACCCCTATACCGCCGGGCTGATGGGCTCGATCCCGACGCTCGCTACGGATTCTGATCGCCTGACGCAGATTCCCGGATCGATGCCCCGCCTGTCGGCCATTCCGCAGGGCTGCGCCTTCAATCCGCGCTGCCCGCACGTCTTCGACCGCTGCCGCATCGAACGCCCCGACCCGATCGCATCGGGCACCCGGCGCGTCGCCTGCTGGCTTCATGCGCCCGAGGAGCAAGCCGCATGACCGATACCCCACTCGTTGAAGTCAACAATCTCTCGCGCCGTTTCGATGTATCGAAGCCGTGGCTGAACCGCGTCATCGAGCGGTCCGAAAAAGCCTATGTGCGCGCCGTCGACGACGTCACGTTCCGCATCGAAAAGGGCGAGACGCTGGCGCTGGTCGGCGAATCCGGCTCGGGCAAATCGACCATCGCACGGCTGATCGTCGGCCTGCTTGATCCGAGCGAAGGCGATATCCATTTCGACGGAAAGTCGCTGAAGAATGGCCTCAAGGGCGGCGAAGCCCGTCGTCTGCGCCGCCGCTTCCAGATGATCTTTCAGGACCCGTTCGCCAGCCTCAATCCTCGCTGGCGCGTGACCGACATCATCGGCGAACCGCTGAAAGTGTTCGAAGGCGGCAAGTCGTCGAAGGAACGCCGCGCGCGCGTCGGCGAGCTTTTGACGCTCGTCGGTCTTTCGCCGGAAGACGGCGTGAAATTCCCACACGAGTTTTCGGGCGGCCAGCGCCAGCGTGTCGCCATCGCGCGTGCGCTCGCCGCGCGTCCCGACTTCATCGTGTGCGACGAGCCGACTTCCGCGCTCGACGTTTCGGTGCAGGCGCAGATCCTCAATTTGATGAAGGATCTTCAGGACGAATTCGGCCTGACATTCCTCTTCATCAGTCACGATCTTTCGGTCGTGCGCCACATGGCGAACCGGATCGGCGTTCTTTATCTCGGCCGCCTCGCCGAGGTTGCGGATTCGAAGACGCTTTTTGCCAAGCCGCGCCACCCCTATACGCGCATGCTGCTCGACGCCGTTCCCGATCTCGAAATGACGGGCCGCAAGCGCAAGAAGGTGGAGGGCGAAATCCCAAACCCGATCAATCCGCCTTCGGGCTGCGCCTTCCATCCGCGCTGCCCCTTCGCCAATCAGCGTTGCAAAGAGGAAATCCCGCAGCTCCTTTGGAACGGGGAAGGCGAGACTGCGTGTCACGGGGTCGAGGAAGGCCGTATCTGACACTATATCAGTGTCACATACACGCTTTATGCCCCGAAGATCGGCGCGCGAGCGCCATCTTCCAAAAATCAAAAGGGATGCGACATGAAAGACGGCTGGCAGGATAATGTCCTGAATTTCTGGTTTGGAGAACTGACACGCGAAGACTGGTTCGGCGGCGGACCTGAACTCGATGAAAAAATCCGCGCGCGCTTTGCCGATCTTTATGAAGAACTGAGGGTCGGCTTCGATCAGCGATCGATCGACGATGCGCGCACGGCGCTCGCCGCGATCATCGTGTTCGACCAGTTCCCGCGCAACATGTTTCGCGGCAGCGCAGCCGCCTTCGGCACCGACAATGTCGCGATCGAAATCGCGCGCAATGCGGTGGAACAGCAGTACGACCACGGCCTTACCGCCGAGGAGAAGCAGTTTCTCTACATGCCGTTCATGCATTCCGAGATCACCGCCGATCAGGAGCGCTGTGTCGATCTCTTCCGCTCGCTCAACGACGAAGACGGCCTGAAATACGCGATCGAACATCGCGACATCGTTCAGGAATTCGGCCGGTTTCCTCATCGCAACAAGCCGCTCGGGCGCGAAACGACGGAAGCGGAGGAAAAATTCATCGAAGGTCACGCCGGTTACGGCCAGTAGGACGTGCATTGCTCGCGCCGATGGCTTGCACCATGGCGAATTGTGGCCCTAGATAGGCACCGGTAATAATTTTCTGGGGATGCGGGCGGGCATCCGCAAATTTCGTGAGCGGCACGTATGAAGGCCGACACGTCGCGGATCAACCCGCCGCCACCCCGACAATCCCAGGAGGACGATTTGGCCAAGGCGAGCGAAAAGACGACAAGCGCGGCAACGGAAGAAAAGAAGCCGGCGGCAAAAAAGCCGGCCCCCGCTAAAAAAACCACTGCAAAAGCAGCAACCGCCGAAAAGCCGAAAGCAACGGCCAAACCGAAAGCCGCCGCCAAGCCGAAAACGCCTGCAACGAAGCCGGCATCGGCTGCGAAAGCTCCTGCCAAGACCGTCCCTGTGAAGACCGCTGCCGCCAAGGTCGCAGCACCGAGGACAACCGAAAGCGCCCCCGCGCCGAAGGCGAAGCCGGCCGCTGCTGCAAAGCCTGCGACCAAGGCGAAGACGAATGGCGCAGCGAAGCCGGCTGCTGCGAAGGCAACTGCATCGAAGAGCGCTCCGGCAAAGGCTCCGGCGAAAGAAACGGCCAAGCAGGCAACCGTGAAGGCCCCCGCAGCCGCAGCCGAAAAGAAACCGGCGGCGAAAAAACCTGCCGCCAAAAAGCCGACCGCCGCAAAGCCGAAGGCGAGCGCAACCGCCCCTGCAAAGGCATCCACCGAGACGGCGGCCGCAGCGCCGCAGCCCGCCGCGGCAAAAGCGAAAACCAAGGCGGACAAGCCATGGCTCGCCAGCTATCCCAAGGGCGTACCCGGCGAGATCGCGCCGCTCGAATACCAGTCGCTCGGCGACCTGATGGTCGATTCCTGTCGCAAATACGGCAACAAGCCCGCCTTCACCTCGATGGGCAAGTCGCTGACTTTCGCCGACCTTGAAAAGCAGTCAGCCGCCTTCGCCGCCTATCTCCAGTCAAAAGGTCTTTCGAAGGGCGCACGCGTCGCGATCATGATGCCGAACGTTCTGCAATATCCCATCGCGATGATGGCGGTGCTGCGGGCCGGCTATACGGTCGTCAACGTCAATCCGCTTTATACGCCGCGCGAACTCGAGCACCAGCTCAACGATTCGGGTGCCGAAGCGATCATCATCCTCGAAAACTTCGCCGCCACGCTTCAGGCCGTCATTGGCCGCACCAAGATCAAGCATGTCGTCGTCGCCTCGATGGGCGACCGGCTCGGCCTCAAGGGCTTTGTCGTCAACTTGGTCGTGCGCCGGGTGAAGAAGATGGTGCCGGCCTGGTCGCTGCCCGGTCACGTCGCGTTCAACGATGCGCTCAAGCAGGGTGCGTCGAAGACCTTCCGCAAGATCGATGTCGGCCAGGACGACATCGCTTTCCTGCAATATACGGGCGGTACGACCGGCGTTTCGAAAGGCGCGACGCTGACGCACAAGAACGTTCTCGCCAATGTCGCGCAGAACGCGCTTTGGGTGCAGGCCGCCTACACCAAAAAGAAGAAGCCGGCGGATGTCGTCTATATCTGCGCGCTGCCGCTTTACCATATCTACGCGCTGACGGTGAACGCGCTGATGGGCATGCAGCAGGGCGCGCAGAACCTGCTCATCCCGAACCCGCGTGATATTCCCGCCTTCGTGAAGGAGTTGCAGAAGACGCCTTTCCACGTCTTCCCCGGCCTTAACACGCTGTTCAACGCGCTTTTGAACAATGCCGATTTCCAGAAGCTTGACTTCAAGCCGCTTGTGCTCACATTCGGCGGCGGCATGGCCGTCCAGCGCCCGGTCGCGGACCGCTGGAAGAAGCTGACGGGTATTACGATCGCCGAAGGCTACGGCCTTTCCGAAACCTCGCCCGTCGCGACTGCGAACCCGTTCGACGCCGACGAGTTTTCCGGCACGATCGGCCTGCCGATTCCATCGACGGAAGTTGTAATCCGCGACGAGGAAGGCAACGACCTGCCGCTCGGCGAGGTCGGTGAAATCTGCATTCGCGGCCCGCAGATCATGGCCGGCTACTGGAACCGTCCCGACGAGACCGCCAAGGTCATGACCTCGGACGGCTTCTTCAAGTCCGGCGACATGGGCTACATGGACGACAAGGGCTTTGTGAAGATCGTCGACCGCAAGAAGGACATGATCCTCGTTTCCGGCTTCAACGTCTATCCGAATGAGATCGAGGAAGTCGTCGCCGAGCATCCGGGCGTCCTCGAAGTCGCCGCAGTCGGCGTTCCGGACGAGCATTCGGGCGAAGTTCCCAAGCTCTTCGTCGTCAAGAAGGACGAGAAGCTGACGGAAAAGGAAATCATCGATTTCACGCGCGACAAGCTGACCGGTTACAAACGGCCCAAGCACGTCGAATTCCGCAAGGAATTGCCGAAGACCAATGTCGGTAAAATTCTTCGACGCGAATTGCGTTGAACGTCAAAAGGCCCGCGCAAGCGGGCCTTTTTGTTCATTGCTCCCAAGGTTGAGAGCGAGGCATCAGCCGCGACCGTTGAAATATGCGGGCAGGTCCGCGATCGAATCCAGCACGACGTGAGCGAGCGGTTCCAGCGTCGCTCGCGTTCCCGTCCCGCTCAAAACCGCGACACGCAAGCCTGCGCCCGCCGCCCGTCCCGTTTCCATGTCGTGATTGTTGTCGCCGACCATGGCGATTTCCGACGGCTTCAGACCCGTCATGTCCGAAAAGGCGATGATCACGTCAGGCGCCGGTTTGGGATTGGCGACGGCGTCATATCCATAGGCCGCCTCGAAAAGCTGGGAAACACCCAGCGTCACGAGGGTTCGCTCGGCTCCTTGTGTGGAATCGTTGGTCGCAACCGCCAAGCGCATGCCTTGCCGATGCAAAGTCGCAAGTGCATCGAGAACACCGGGCAGCGGTACCGCACGGGCTGTACCTTCGCTGGCGGTCACGACGTCGAAATGGCCGATGCGTTCGCGGCGTTCGCTGACGTCGGCATCCGGATACCACATGTCGACGATTTCGGCATTGGTGCCGGCCGCAAAGACGGAATCGGCGCGAAATCTTCCGCTGGCGAAATCATAACCGGTACGCTCCAGAAGCGCATTCGCGCCTGCCCTGTCGCCGCCTGCCGCCTCCATTGCGAGCCGGTCAGCAACCGCGAACCACGTGGCGTTGAAGTCGACGAGCGTGCCGTCCTTGTCGAAGAGAATCGCCTTGATCGCCATTATGCGTTCCCGCGGAGGTTCTGGATGGCGGCGACAAGACCCGCCGTCGAACCGTCATGACCCTTCGCGCTTTCCTTGCCTTCGACGACCGGCAATAGCCCGGTGGCAAGTTCCTTGCCCAGTTCCACACCCCATTGGTCAAAGGCGTTGATGTCGAAAAGCTGCGCCTCGACGAATACGCGATGTTCGTAAAGCGCGATCAGTCGCCCGAGCGTGAACGGATCGAGCTTGCGGTAAAGGATCGTCAGCGACGGCCGGTTTCCCTCGAAAACGCGGTGCGGTGCGATCGATTCCGCCTCGCTCTCCACCATGCCCTTGGCCAGCATCTGCGCGCGCGCTTCCTCCAGCGTCCGCCCCTTCATCAGCGCTTCCGACTGCGCGAGGCAGTTTGCCAGAAGCAGGTCGTGCTGATGTTTCAATTCCGGCTCATGGCCTTCGGCCGCGACCATGAATTCGACGGGCACGGTGTCCGTACCCTGATGCAGAAGCTGGAAGAAGGCATGCTGGCCATTGGTGCCCGGTTCGCCCCAGACGACGGGGCCGGTGACGGTCGCGGCCGGCTCGCCGTCGAGGCTGACACCCTTGCCGTTCGATTCCATGTCGAGTTGCTGCAAATAGGCCGGCAGGCGCGCGAGGCGCTGATCGTACGGAATGATTGCGCGGGACGGATAGCGGCAGGCGACACGGTGGAACCAGCCGACAAGGCCAAGCATGACCGGCAGGTTTTCGGCCAGAGGCGCCGTCGCAAAATGCCGGTCCACCGCATGCGCGCCGGAAAGCAGCTTGCGGAAATTTTCCGATCCGACGGCGACCATGATCGGCAAGCCGATGGCCGACCACAGCGAATAACGACCGCCGACCCAGTCCCAGAAGCCGAAGATGCGGTCCTTGCGAATCCCGAACGCATCGACCTTTTCCAGCGCCGTCGAGACGGCGGCGAAGTGATCGGAAACGGCATCCGGCCCGAGCGCATCGGCGATCCATTTGCGCGCCGTTTGCGCGTTGGTCATCGTTTCGATCGTCGTGAAAGTCTTCGATGCGACGATGACGAAGGTGGTCTTCGGATCGAGCCCTTTCAGCGTATCGGCGATATGCGCGCCATCGACATTGGAGACGAAATGGAGGCGCGGGCCGTCATGATATGGCGCGAGCGCCAATGTCGCCATCGCCGGGCCGAGGTCGGACCCGCCGATGCCGATATTGATCACGTCGGTGATGGGTCCTGCACGCAGTTCATCTGCGAAGGCCGACATCGCATCGAGCACGCTGTGAATCTGCGGCACCACATCGACGCCGTCCAGCACAAGTGAGGCGTCTGGCGGCAGACGAAGCGCCGTATGAAGCACCGCGCGGTTTTCGGTGATGTTGATCTTCTCGCCTGCAAACATCGCATCGCGCCGCGCTTCCAGTTTCGCGGCACGGGCCAGACCGACGAGCATGTCGACGGTGTCCGCGTCGACAGCGCATTTGGAATAATCGAGGAGAAGATCGTCGAGCCTCAGCGAAAACGCATCGAAGCGTCCGGGATCGGCGGCGAACGCCTCTCGCATATTCATCGGATCGCGCTGTTCGACATATTCCAGCATGCGATTGCGGGCTTCGGTGAAATCGGGTCCGGCCATTTGCGATGACTCCATCTTCAAATCGGCCCTCGTTAAAGCAGCGCATGCGGCCCGCCGCAAGGACGGTGCGGATCGCGAAAGGATCAATCGTTTTTCCTTACTGGAACGATCAAAAAATATCATTGGCGCAATCGATTGGACCAGTCTTGCGGCGACTGGACCAGAGGCATAGGCTCGTTCGCATGTGAAGGATATTGCCATGGCTGCTCGTACCGACCCCGCAATCTGGTCCGGACTGTTCCGGATTTCTCCCGAATCCGGGCAGACGCTGCAAGCGCAGATCCGTCAGGCCATCGTCGCAGCCATTTTGGATCGCCAGATCGCCGCCTCGATGCCGCTGCCGTCGTGCCGTGTGCTTGCCGAGAAACTGGGCGTCGCGCGCGGAACGGTCGTCCTCGCCTTCCAGCAACTCGTCGATCAGGGCTTCCTCATCGCAAAGGAGCGGCGCGGCCACTTCGTCAATCCGGAAATGCTGACCTCGCCGGCTCGCGCGCCCAGCACCTTGCGGCGCGGCGATGCGGCGCTGGACTGGAAAAGCCGGCGCAAGGTCGCCGCTTCCGAAATGCCGGAGCCGTCCAAACAGGAGAACTGGATCAAGGCGACATACCCGTTCGTCTACGGCCAGTTCGATCCGGGGCTCTTCCCGACTGCCGAATGGCGCGAATGCAACCGCATGGCGCTTGCCGTTCTCGAAATCCGCAACTGGGCGGCCGACATGGTCGACCGGGACGACCCGCTTCTGATCGAGCAGATTCAGGCACGGCTTTTGCCAAGGCGCGGCATTTTCGCCAATCCAGACGAAATCATCGTCACGCTCGGCGCGCAGCACGCGCTCTACATGCTGGCAACGCTTTTGATGGGGCGCGGCACCAAGGTCGCGATGGAAGATCCCGGCTATCCCGACGCGCGCTCGATTTTCCGGCTTTCGGGCGCGGATGTCGTGCCGGTGCCAGTCGACCCGGACGGTATCGACCCGAGCGCGATACCGGACGATTGCGGCTTCGCGTTCGTCACGCCCAGCCACCAGTGCCCGACCATGGTGTCGCTCTCCGACGAGCGCCGGCAGCAACTCCTCGCCGATGCGCAGAAATACGACCGCATCATCATCGAGGACGGATATGACAGCCAACTCGTCGACGACGCCCCGCAACAGGCGCTTCGCGGTCTCGATCGCTCGGGCCGCGTCGTCTATGTCGGCTCGATGTCGAAGACGCTCGCGCCGGGTCTGCGGCTCGGCTACATCGTCGCATCGGCCGATCTGATTGCGGAGTTGCGCGCGCTGCGCCGCTTCATGCTCCGCCACCCGCCCGCAAACAACCAGCGCGCCGTTGCCCTGTTCCTGTCGCTCGGACATCACGAGGCACTGGTGCGCCGGCTTTCGAGCGCGTTTCAGGAACGGCGCGAGCGGATGACGCAGGCGGTATCGACCTATATGCCGGACTGGCGCGTGACGGAAACGCCCGGCGGAACTTCGCTATGGCTGAAGGGGCCACCAGGCACCAAAACGCATATCGTCGCCGAAAACGCGGCCGCGCGCGGCGTTCTGATCGAGCAGGGCGCGCGGTTCTTCGACCGTCCCGAACAGAACGCGCATTTCATGCGGCTCGGAATTTCGTCGATTGGGCTCCAGCATGTCGAACCGGGCATTCGCGAACTTGCCATGGTAGCCGGACGGCGAGCCGTCGCGGCCTGACCAGATGGACAAGACCGCGCGGCCAAGCTACGCCTGACGAAAACGACGAAGGGGAGATACGCGCATGGCCGTCATCATCGAAGGTGAGGAGCAGATCGACGCGCCAATCGAGCGCGTGTGGGCCGCGCTCAACGATCCTGAAATCCTCAAAGAATGCATTCCCGGATGCGAGAGCCTTGAGAAGAACTCCGACACCGAAATGGCTGCGGTCGTCTCGCTGAAGATCGGACCGATCAAGGCGAAGTTCAACGGACAGGTCGAGCTTCAAAACCTCAACCCGCCGCATTCCTATACGATTCAGGGCGAGGGCAAGGGCGGCATCGCGGGCTTCGCCAAGGGCGGCGCGGATGTGACGCTCACCGAGGGCGAGCCCGGCAAAACCACCCTAACCTATGCCGCAAAGGCCGATGTCGGCGGCAAGATGGCGCAGCTCGGCTCCCGGCTCATCACCTCGACCTCGAAGAAGCTCGCCGGCGAGTTCTTTTCCAAGTTCAACGCCACGGTGAGCGGAAAAGAGGCGGACACGCCCGCCTGACCTACGCTCACTTTTTGCGCGCACCCCGGAAATCGGCGGGGCGCTTTTCCAGAAACGCGGCAACGCCTTCCTTGTAGTCGGCAGAGAGGCCAGCCTCGCGCTGGAAGCCACGTTCGGCGTCGAGCTGTTCGTCCAGCGAATTGACGGACGCGGCGTGGATCGCCTGCTTGGTCAGCGCATAAGCGCGCGTCGGACCATCGGCGAACTGGCGGGCAAGTTTTTCGGCCTCTTCCATAAGCTTGTCGTCATCCACCGCCTTCCAGATCAGCCCCCATGCGGCCGCATCTTCAGCGCTCAAGGGTTCGGCTGTCATGGCGAGCGCCTTGGCACGCGCCTCGCCCAGATGCCGGGTGAGCCAGTACGTCCCGCCGGCATCCGGTACGAGGCCGATTTTGGAGAACGCCTGAATGAACTTCGCCGACTTCGCCGCCAGAACGATGTCGCACGCAAAGGCGATGTTCGCTCCTGCCCCCGCAGCAACACCGTTGACGGCGCAGATAACCGGCTTTTCCATCGCGCGCAGCTTGCGCACCAACGGATTGTAGAATTTTTCGAGCGTCGCTCCGAGATCGGGATTGTCGCCAAGCATCTTCGGGTCGCGGTCGGAAAGATCCTGACCCGCGCAAAAGCCACGTCCCGCGCCGGTCAGGAGGATCGCCCCGCAGTCCGCATCGCTCGCGCAACCGTCGAGCGCGGCACGCAAGGCTTCATGCTGCGCGACATTGAAGGAATTCAACCGGTCCGGCCGGTTCAACGTGATGATCGCATAGCCGTCACGCCTGTCGATCAGGACGACATCTTCCGACATTTCCCCTCCCCCTTATCTGCTATTCGAACACGATCTTCGGCGTCGCGGCCTCCGACGCGGCGGTTTCGGCCTGAAGCCGCTGCCAGACCTTCGCCGCGATCCCGCGATAGACGGCCGCCTGCGCGCCTTCGGGATTCGAGACGACGACCGGCGTTCCCGCATCCGACGTCTCGCGGACATCCATCGTCAGCGGCACCGCGCCGAGGAACGGCACTCCCAGCCGTTCGGCTTCGCGCTCGGCCCCGCCATGGCCGAAGATGTCGTAACGCGCGCCGGTATCGGGCGCGATGAAGTAGCTCATGTTCTCCACGATGCCGAGCAGCGGCACGTCGACCTTTTTGAACATATTCAGGCCCTTGCGTGCGTCGATCAGCGCCAGATCCTGCGGCGTCGAAACGATGACCGCGCCGGCGAGCGGCACGTTCTGCGCCATCGTCAACTGGGCGTCACCGGTGCCGGGCGGCATGTCGACCACCAGAACGTCGAGTTCGCCCCATTGCACCTCGCGCAACATCTGCGTCAGGGCCGACATCACCATCGGCCCGCGCCAGATCATCGGCGTTTCTTCTTCGACGAGGAAGCCCATCGACATGACCTTGAGGCCGTAATTCTCCATCGGCTTCAGCGTCTTGCCGTCGACCGTTTCCGGCTTGCCGGAAATGCCGAGCAGACGCGGCATGGAGGGGCCGTAGATGTCCGCATCTAGCACGCCGACCTTCAGGCCCTGCGCGGCAAGACCGAGCGACAGATTGACGGCGGTCGTCGACTTGCCGACCCCCCCCTTGCCGGACGCGACGGCGATGATCGCCTTGATGCCGGGAATGCCGCGACGACCCGACTGCGTCGACGGTGGCGGCGTAGGCGCCGCTGCTGGTCGCGGTGCGGGTTTGGGCGCAGGACGCGGCGGGGCGGATTCCATGCCGCCGCCCTTCTTTTCGGCCGTCAGCGCAACGACCGCTCCCAGAACGCCGGGGATCGCCTTGACGACGCGTTCGGCGGCGGCGCGCAACGGTTCGAGCTCCTGCGCGCGTGCAGCCGGCACCGTGATGGAAAAGAACACCTTCGAATCGGCGATGAAAATGTCCGAGATAAGTCCGAGGGAGACAAGGTCACCTTCGAAATCCGGACCTTTGACGCTCTTCAGCGCCTCGAGAACTGTTTCCTTGGTCAGGGACATGGAGCACTTTCATCACGTGAGGTTTGTTTCCAGATAAGGCATTCGCCCGCCGCGACCAAGTGAAGACGACGGGGAATTTTTGCATAAGGCGTGGGTTAAATCGGCAGTTCAGCCCGTAAATTCGACCTCGACATGCCGGCCCGTTCGCACGACGACCCGGCATTCGTGCTCGACGTCATCCGCCGGCAGCATCAGCCTGAACGAGCCGGGCAGGCCGTCGGCATTCCATACGTCGATGCCGGCGCCTGCCTCGGACAGGCTGCGAACCGTACAGGCGACGGGTTCGGCTCCATCGAAATGGATCATGCCGGCCTTCATCACCGAGCGCGAGGCATGCAATGTATCGCCCAACCCTTTGCGAAACATACAGCGATTGCGACCGGCCGCTTTCGCCTCATAGAGCGCGCGGTCGGCGTTTGCGAGCAGCGAATCGACCGTGTCGCCACCGCTTGCGCCCTTGGTCGCAACGCCGAAGCTGGCCGTCGGCGAGATCGCCGCATCGCCGATTTCGATTTTCAGCCTTGCGATCGTCTCGCGCAATCGCTCGGCGACGGCCATCGCGCCTCGCGCTGTCGTCTGCGGGAGCACGAGCGCGAATTCCTCGCCGCCGATCCGCCCGAAAATGTCGGACGGGCGCAGCAGCCCGCGACAGGCGGCGGCCGCATATTTCAACACCTCATCGCCGGCCGCGTGGCCATAGGTGTCGTTGACGTTCTTGAAGTGGTCGAGGTCCAACACGATGACGCTGAGCGCATGACCCGCCCGCTCCGCGATGGACAATGCGCGTCTCGAATCGTCCTTGAACGCGCGGCGCGAAAGCGCACCCGTCAGCACATCCTCGCCCGCCATGACGCGCAACTCGAATTCGCCCATGGCGATGTCTGCGAGATCGGAGAGTATCTCGCGCTCACGCTCAGTGAATATTCTCGGCTCGTATGACAGCGCGCACAGGGTTCCGATATTGTGACCCTCTCGCGTTTGAAGCGGCACGCCGGCGTAGGCGCGCACGAAAGGCTCGCCGGTTACGTAGATATTGTCTGAAAAACGCGGGTCGTTCTCCGCATCCTCCACGAAAAGCGGCTCGGCGCGCTGGATCGTGATGTTGCAGAACGTAGTACGTCGTTCGAAGGCTTCGACACCATCCAGCCCGTCGCACGCTTTGTTCCACTGGCGGTGACCGTCCAGCAACGACACCAGGGCCACCGGCATGTCCATGATCCGCCGCACCAGTCGCGTAATGCGTTCGAACGCCTGGTCCTGCGGCGTGTCGATGATGTCGAGGCGGTGAAGGGCGGCGAGCCGCTCTTCCTCGCGGATCGCGGATGAAGAAAGGGCTGTCATATCTGGCATGGTCATGAAAAGTTCCTACGCGAGACTGATCATCCTGGATCGACAGGGCCGTTCGTAACTCGCAACTATGACGATATCAAATCTCGAAGGCCACAAGCTGCGATTGCTCTGGGTAAACAGATTATGATCGACAAGCTCGAATTCTTCATCGCGCTGGCCAAGGCACAACATTTCGGCCGGGCCGCTGAGGAACTGGGCATTACCCAGCCGACGCTTTCGGCGGCGATCAAACAGTTGGAGGATCAACTCGGCGTCATGCTCGTCAAGCGCGGCTCGCGCTTTCAGGGCCTGACGGCCGAAGGGGAGCAGGTGCTTGTCTGGGCGCGACGTATCACCGGCGATTCGCGCACCATGCGCGAGGAAATGCGTGCGGCACGGCACGGGCTTTCGGGGCGCATTCGCATCGCAGCGATCCCGACTGCGCTCGCCATGATCCCGCGCCTGACGACGCCGTTTCGCGAGCGCCATCCGGGCGTCACCTTTTCCGTCTTGTCCCGCACGTCGATCGAAGTCCTGTCGCTGCTGGGGAATTTCGATATCGATGTCGGCATCACCTATCTCGACAACGAGCCGCTTGGCCGCGTCATCTCCGTGCCGCTTTATTCGGAGCGCTACCAGCTTATCACCGCCGCCGGCACGGAATTTTCCGACCGCGAGACCGTGACATGGGCGGAAGTCGCGAATGTTCCTCTGTGCCTTTTGACGCCCGACATGCAGAACCGGCGCATCATCGACCAGCATCTGGCCGAAGCGGGCAGCACCGCCCGACCGACGCTGGAATCGAATTCGATGATCGTGCTCTTCTCCCATATCCGCACCGGTAAATGGGCGTCGATCATGCCGCTCAACCTCGCCGAGACCTTCGGTTTCGCCGAGCCGATCCGCGCCGTTCCGATCGTTGAACCGGACGCCAGCCATCTCGTCGGGCTCGTCGCAGCCGAACGCGAGCCGCATACGCCACTCGTCGCGGCGCTTCTGGAAGAGGCGATGACGCTGGCAGGCGATTTCGAAACCGCCGGAATGCCATACCCTCAAAAGACGTTGCGATAGATTTTCTCTATCGTTCAACGATTTCACTTTATTGATTCCGGCATATTTATGCGGCTCAATAGAAAGCGCATATATGCCTTGATCAGGGAGGGCGCTGCATGACGATGCAGCAAGCAGGTACCCAGGTCGCAGCGCGGACCGCTGCCATCATCGACGAGTTCAGGGAACTCGAAGGTCCTCTATTGCCCATTCTTCATGGCGTTCAGGACGAATTCGGCTACGTGCCGCAAGACAGCCTGCCCGTCATCGCCGAAGCGTTGAATCTCTCCCGCGCGGAGGTCCACGGCGTCGTCACCTTCTATCACGACTACCGCCGCGAACCGGCAGGCCGGCACGTCGTCAAGCTGTGCCGTGCCGAAGCTTGCCAGTCGGTTGGCGGAGACGCGCTCGCCGCGAAGATGAAGCAATTGCTGGGCATCGGTTTTCACGAAACCTCGGCCGATGGCGCAGTCACACTAGAACCTGTCTACTGCCTCGGCCTTTGCGCCTGCGCTCCGGCGGCTATGGTCGACGGCGAGGTGATCGGCCGCCTCGATGCGGATGCCATCGAGGAAATCGCGGCGGGGGTACGAGCATGACCACCGTTCTCTACGTTCCGAAGGATTCAGGTGCGATTGCGCTTGGGGCTGAAAAGGTCGCAAAGGCGCTTCGGGCCGAAATCGACGCGCGTGGACTGGACGCGAAAATCGTGCGCACCGGCTCGCGCGGCATGTACTGGCTGGAGCCGATGGTCGAGGTCGCGACCGATGCGGGGCGCATCGCCTATGGTCCGGTCAAACCGTCCGAGATCAGCTCGTTGCTCGGCGCTGGACTGCTCGAAGGCGCTGCTCACGAAAAGCGTCTTGGCCGGCCGGAAGAGATTCCGTTTCTGGCGAAACAGACGCGGCTGACCTTCGCACGCTGCGGCATCATCGATCCGCTTTCGCTTGACGATTACCGCACCCATGGCGGGCTCGTCGGCCTTGAGAAAGCGGTTGCGATGCCGCCGCTCGACATCGTCAAGATCGTCACCGAATCCGGCCTGCGCGGACGCGGCGGCGCGGGCTTTCCGACCGGCATCAAGTGGCAGACCGTCCACGACGCCAAGGCCGCGAACAAATATATCGTCTGCAATGCCGACGAGGGCGACAGCGGCACCTTCGCCGACCGGATGATCATGGAAGGCGATCCGTTCGTCCTGATCGAAGGCATGGCCATCGCCGGCATCGCGACGGGTGCGACCAAGGGGTACATCTATATCCGTTCGGAATATCCCCACGCGATTGCGGCGATGCGCGCCGCCATCGACATCGCACGCAAGGAAGGCGTTCTTGGCTGGAACGTGCTCGGCTCGCAGCATCTTTTCGACATGGAAGTGCGTGTTGGCGCGGGCGCCTATGTGTGCGGCGAGGAAACGTCGCTCCTGAACTCGCTGGAAGGCAAACGCGGCGTCGTACGCGCCAAGCCGCCGCTTCCGGCGCTGCAAGGGTTGTTCGGCAAGCCGACCGTCGTCAATAACGTCATCTCGCTCGCCTCCGTACCGGTCATTCTCGACAAGGGTGCGGAACACTACAAGAATTTCGGCCTCGGGCGCTCGCGCGGCACGATCCCGATTCAGATCGCCGGAAACGTGAAGCATGGCGGCTTGTTCGAGGCCGCATTCGGCATGACGCTCGGCGAAATCGTTGACGAGATCGGCGGCGGCACAGCGAGTGGCCGGCCGGTGAAGGCCGTGCAGGTGGGCGGGCCGCTCGGCGCGTATTTCCCGCGCGCGCTTTTCGACACGCCCTTCGATTACGAAGCCTTCGCGGCCAAAGACGGACTGATCGGCCATGCCGGCATCACCGTCTTCGACGACAGTGCCGATATGCTTTCCCAGGCGCGGTTCGCGATGGAATTCTGCGCCATCGAATCCTGCGGCAAGTGCACGCCCTGCCGCATCGGCTCGACACGCGGCGTCGAAACACTCGACAAGGTGGCCGCCGGTATCGAACCGGAAAAGAACCGCGCGCTCGTCGCTGATCTTTGCAACACGATGAAATTCGGATCGCTTTGCGCGCTGGGCGGCTTCACGCCCTATCCCGTCATGAGCGCGATGACGCACTTTCCGGAAGATTTCGAGCCGCGCGAAATGCGGGAGGCGGCCGAATGAGCGACAAGATCAAAGGTCCAACCTCCTACTTTCCTTCGATCGAAAAGACCTATGGCCAGCCGATCGGACACTGGCAGGAGTTGATCCAGCAGCAGGACGGCATGAAGCACATGGAAATCGTGAACTGGCTGAAAAACGAGCACAATCTCGGCCATGGTCACGCCAATGCATTGGTCGCCCACACATTGGCCGAAAAGAAAAGCTAGGAGACGTTTCATGGGTCTCATCACCGAAATCGACTACGGCACACCGGCGTCCAAGGCCGAAGAGCAGATCACGCTGACCGTCGACGGGCGCGAGATCACCGTGCCAGAAGGCACGTCGGTCATGCGTGCCTCGATGGAGGCGGGCATCGCGATCCCGAAACTGTGCGCCACCGACATGGTCGACGCCTTCGGCTCGTGCCGGCTTTGCCTCGTCGAGATCGAGGGACGAAACGGCACCCCCTCCTCCTGCACGACGCCCGTTGCACCTGGCATGGTCGTGCACACGCAGACGGGGCGGCTGAAGGACATTCGCCGTGGCGTGATGGAGCTTTACATCTCCGACCACCCGCTCGACTGTCTGACCTGCGCTGCAAACGGCGATTGCGAATTGCAGGACATGGCCGGCGCGGTCGGCCTGCGCGACGTGCGCTATGGCTATGAGGGCGACAATCACGTTTTCCGCAAGCATGACGATGCGGCGAATTTCCGCTACATGCCGAAGGACGAGAGCAATCCCTATTTCACCTACGATCCGTCGAAATGCATCGTGTGCTCGCGCTGCGTGCGGGCATGCGAGGAGGTGCAAGGTACCTTCGCGCTGACGATCGAGGGGCGCGGCTTCGACAGTCGCGTCTCGCCCGGAATGCACGAAAGCTTCCTGTCGTCGGAGTGCGTTTCCTGCGGTGCCTGCGTTCAGGCCTGCCCGACCGCTACGCTGACGGAAAAGTCGGTCATCGAAATCGGCCAGCCGGAGCATTCGGTCGTCACGACCTGCGCCTATTGCGGCGTCGGCTGCTCGTTCAAGGCAGAGATGCGCGGCGAGGAACTGGTGCGCATGGTGCCGTGGAAGGACGGCAAGGCCAATCGCGGCCATTCCTGCGTCAAGGGCCGCTTCGCCTATGGCTATTCGACCCACAAGGACCGCATCACCAGCCCGATGATCCGCGAGAAGATCACCGATCCGTGGCGTGAAGTTTCGTGGGAGGAAGCGTTCGCGCATGTCGCGGGCGAGTTCCGGCGTATCCAGTATCAATACGGGCGCACAGCCATCGGCGGCATCACCTCGTCGCGCTGTACGAACGAGGAAACCTATCTCGTGCAGAAGCTGATCCGGCAGGGCTTCGGCAACAACAATGTCGATACCTGCGCACGCGTCTGCCACTCGCCAACCGGCTATGGCCTCGGCCAGACCTACGGCACCTCGGCCGGTACGCAGGATTTCGATTCCGTCGAGGATACCGACGTCATCATGGTGATCGGCGCAAACCCGTCGGCGGCGCACCCGGTTTTCGCCTCGCGCATGAAAAAGCGCATCCGGCAGGGCGCAAAGCTGATCGTTCTCGATCCGCGCCGAACGGAGACCGTCGATTCCGTCCACGCGAAGGCCGACGTCCATCTGCCGTTGAAGCCCGGCACGAACGTCGCCGTCATCACCTCGCTCGCCCACGTCATCGTTACCGAAGGGCTGTTTGACGAGGCGTTCATCCGCGAACGCTGCGACTGGTCGGAGTTCGAAGACTGGGCGTCGTTCGTCGCCGATGAACGCCATTCGCCGGAAGAAATCGAGAAGCTTTCGGGCGTTCCGGCGGAACGTATCCGCGAAGCCGCGCGGCTCTACGCCACCGGCGGCAATGGCGCGATCTATTACGGCCTCGGCGTCACCGAACATAGCCAAGGTTCGACCACCGTCATGGCGATCGCAAACCTTGCCATGGCGACCGGCAATATCGGCCGGCGCGGCGTCGGCGTGAATCCGCTTCGTGGCCAGAATAACGTTCAGGGCGCGTGCGACATGGGCTCGTTCCCGCACGAACTGCCGGGCTACCGCCACATCTCCGGCGATGCGGTACGTGACATCTATGAAGCGCTCTGGGGTGCGAAGCTCGATAACGAGCCGGGCCTGCGCATCCCCAACATGCTCGACGCCGCCGTCGACGGCACGTTCAAGGGCATCTACATTCAAGGCGAGGATATTCTCCAGTCCGATCCCGATACCAAGCACGTTTCGGCCGGTCTCGAAGCCATGGAATGCGTGGTGGTGCAGGACCTCTTTCTCAACGAGACGGCGCGCTACGCGCATGTGTTCCTGCCCGGCTCCACCTTCCTCGAAAAGGACGGCACCTTCACCAATGCCGAGCGCCGCATCAACCGCGTGCGCCGCGTGATGACGCCGAAGAACGGCATGGCCGATTGGGAGGTCACGCAAAATCTCGCGCAGGCGATGGGGCTGAACTGGGTCTATGCGCATCCGTCGCAAATCATGGACGAGATCGCGAAGACGACGCCCGCTTTCGCAAATGTCTCCTACGACTATCTGGAAAAGATGGGTTCGGTGCAGTGGCCCTGCAACGAGACCGCGCCGGAAGGCACGCCGATCATGCATGTCGACGGTTTCGTGCGCGGCAAGGGCAAGTTCATCCGCACCGAATATGTCGCGACGGACGAAAAAACCGGGCCGCGCTTCCCGCTTCTTTTGACGACGGGCCGCATCCTTTCCCAGTACAATGTCGGCGCGCAGACGCGGCGGACCGAAAATGTCGTTTGGCATGGAGAAGACATTCTGGAAATCCACCCGCATGACGCCGAACAGCGCGGCGTGCGCGAGGGCGACTGGGTGCGGCTTGCCTCGCGTTCCGGCGAGACGACATTGCGCGCGACCATCACCGAAAAGGTCGCGCCCGGCGTCGTTTACACAACCTTCCACCATCCCGAGACGCAGGCCAACGTGATCACCACCGACTTCTCCGACTGGGCGACGAACTGTCCCGAATACAAGGTGACGGCGGTGCAGGTGAACCCGTCGAACGGGCCATCGGAATGGCAGGAGGACTACGAAGACCTGTCGCGCCGCTCGCGCCAGATCGAGCGACCGCTGGAAGCGGCGGAATAATATGACTCGCCCTGCCCTTACCGCCCGCGCACGCGTCGCCCATCGCACCAGCGGGACGACGACCGCCGAGCGCGCTGTTCCGGAAGAAACGCCCGTCGCGCTTTCCTATGGCGGCACGACCCATGCGGTGATGATGGCCTCGCCGGCCGACCTCGAAGATTTCGCGCTCGGCTTTTCGATCACCGAAGGCATTATCGATCATCCCGATGAAGTCGAAGCGTTCGACGTAATCGATGCGGGCGCGGGCATCGACATCCAGATCCGCTTGAAAGACCAGGCGAACCGCAAGTTTGAGGCTCGCCGCCGCCGTCTCGCCGGGCCGGTCGGATGCGGGCTGTGCGGTATCGAATCCATCGACGAGGCGATGCGCTCGGTCGATGCGGTCGGAAAGTCGGCGCTTACGCTTTCGGCGGACGAGATCACACGCGCGGTCGAGCAGCTATCGGCGCACCAGACGTTTCATCGCCAGACCGGGGCAGTCCATGCCGCAGGGTTCTTCGTTGCCGAAAAAGGCGTCGTCGCGGCACGCGAGGATGTCGGCCGCCACAACGCGCTCGACAAGCTCGCTGGCGCATTGGCGAAGATGGCCGTCGAGGGGCAAGACGGCGCGGTCGTCGTCACCTCGCGCGTGTCCGTCGAGATGGTGCAGAAGACGGCCTCAATCGGCGCATCCTTCATCATCGCCGTGTCGGCCCCGACCGCACTTGCGATCCGCACAGCGGAAGATGCCGGCATGACGCTGGTCGCGCTGGTTCGCGGGTCGGAGTTCGATGTCTTCACCCACCCAGAACGCGTCACTTTCGAAGGCAAGCGCCATGTCGCATGATCGTGCCGACCGCAACATCAAGCTGATCCGCATGGCGAACCAGATCGCGACCTTTTTCGAGTCGAAACCATACGATCTTGGTGTCGCGGGCGTTGCCGAACACATCAACAAGTTCTGGGAGCCGCGCATGCGCGGCCAGTTCTTCGACATACTGGATGCGGGAGGCGAAGGGTTCAAACAGCTCGTCCTCGATGCCGTGCCGACGATCCGCCGGCCGGGCGAGCCGGTGAGCGCTCAGCAGTCCGTTCAGGCGAATGCGGGCGTGCCGGGCGACAAGGGCGAGGAAGCGGGCGAAACCAAATCCCGCATCGCCGCCTCTCAAGGCTGATCAGTTGCGGCGAACAGGTACGTAGACCGGACGATAGATGACCGTCGGTTGGTTCGCCCAGCGGTCGAATTCGGCGCGGTTCGCCCGGAAATCGGCCCGGCGATCGAGATCGATGCGCTGGAGACATGCGGCGAACGCATCCGTACCCGCGCGGAAACCATAGGACCGGCAGTTTTCTTCATCCAAGGCGCGGCGCTCTTCGGCGCTCATCGTCGTGCAGGCTGCAAGGGTCAAGGCAAGACAGGCTAAGACTGCGACTTTCATGTTAGGACCTTTCATGCGGCCCGATGCCGACGCCTCACCCGCGCCGGGCGACCGCTAATGCCGAGTTGCGCATCGTTACGCGCCTGCCGGGAGACGATCTTGCCTTTCGAGACGACTGCCAGACGGTCCGGTCGCAGCCTGATCGCTTCGATCGGATCGCCAGCATCGAGAACCACGAGGCTCGCCATCTTGCCGACTTCGATACCATAATTCTCCAGACCGAGAATGGCTGCATTCTCGGCGGTCACCATGTCGAAACAACGGCGCATGTCGGCAGGGCTCGTCATCTGAGCGACGTGAAGACCCATGAAGGCGACGTCGAGCATGTCGGCCGTTCCAAGCGGATACCACGGATCGAGCACGCAATCCTGACCGAAGCCGACGCGAATGCCCGCCTTCAGCATTTCAGGGACGCGTGTCATGCCCCGGCGCTTGGGGTAGGTGTCGTGGCGCCCTTGGATCACGATGTTGATGAGCGGATTGGGCACGGCCGAAACGCCGGCCTCGGCGATCAGCGGCAGGAGCTTGGAAACGTAGTAATTGTCCATCGAATGCATGGAGGTCAGGTGCGAACCATTCACCCTGCCCTGCAAGCCGAGCCGCTGCGCCTCATAGGCGAGTTGCTCGATGTGGCGCGACATCGGATCGTCCGTCTCGTCGCAATGCATATCGACCCTGAGGCCACGTTGCGCCGCGATTTCGCAAAGCTCGGTGACGGAGCGGCGGCCATCTTCCATGGTGCGCTCGAAATGCGGAATACCGCCGACCACCTCGACGCCCATATCGAGCGCGCGGATGGTGTTGTCCCGCGCTGTCGGGTCACGATAAAACCCATCCTGCGGAAAGGCGACGAGTTGGAGATCGAGATAGGGCGCTACCGCCTTCTTCACGTCGAGCAACGCTTCCACCGCCAGAAGCCGGTCATCGCAAGTGTCGACATGCGTGCGAATGGCGAGCAGGCCCATCGACACGGCCCAGTCGCAATAGGCAAGCGCGCGCTCCTTCACCGCCTCATGGGTCAAAAGCGGCTTTAGCTCGCCCCACAGGCCGATGCCTTCGAGCAGGGTTCCCGACGCGTTGATGCGCGGCGTGCCATAGGAAAGCGTCGCATCCATATGGAAATGCGGATCGACGAAGGGCGGCGAAACGAGATCGCCCGCAGCGTCGATAACCTCACGCGAACTCGCTTCGATCCGTGGTTCGATGGCCGCGATACGATCACCTGCGATGCCGATATCTGCAACGCGTCCGTCCGGCAGCGTTCCGCCCTTGACGATCAGGTCCAATTCCATCGCTGGCCCCTTCAGTTCGATGTCGCGATCATGACGGCGGCGCGAAGCTCTTCGATACCGCCCGTTTTTTCAGACGAGGTGGCGAGCACTACGGGAAACGCCGCCGCCCGCCTCTTGATGCGGACGAGCGTGTCGTCGATCAATGGCTGGACGCCTGCTTCCTTGATCTTGTCGGTCTTCGTCAGGACGACCTGATAGGACACTGCCGCCTTGTCGAGCAGGTCCATGACCTCTTCGTCGTTCTTCTTGATGCCGTGACGGGAATCGATGAGCAGATAGACGCGCTTCAGCGTCACGCGCCCCTTCAGATAGTCGAAGACCAGCTTCGTCCACGCATCGACCTGCGCCTTCGGCGCCTTGGCGAAGCCGTAGCCGGGCATGTCCACCAGCGCCATGGGCGGCAGGTCGCCTGCCTCGCCCGAATGACCCTCCGGCACGAAATAGTTCAGTTCCTGCGTGCGGCCGGGCGTGTTCGAGGTGCGGGCCAGCCCTTTCTTGGCCACAAGCGCGTTGATCAGCGACGACTTGCCGACATTCGAGCGGCCGGCAAACGCGATCTCCGGCGGCCCTTCGGGCGGCAGGAACTTCATGGCGGGCACGCCGCGAATGAAAATCCAGTCCCGGGAAAAGGCGGCGCTTCTACCGCCCCGTCCGCATCGTTCGTCATCTCGCTCAAAGTACCATCTCCATGCCTATGGTCGGCAGGCATTGAGCGTTCGCACGTTCTTGTCAAGGAAAAGCCGGCGCCGATGTCAGCGCCGGCCTTACGATCTCGAACCGATCAGGGAAGAAGGACGCGATTGACGACGTGAATGACGCCGTTCGACTGCCTGACGTCCGCCGTCGTGACGACGCTGGTCGTTCCGTTCCCATCCATGACGGCAATCCCGCGGCCGGACGGCACGACTGTCAGCGCTTCGCCCTGAACGGTCGTCAGTTGCGCTTCCGCGCCACCGGCATTTGCACGGCGAAGCAGTTCGGAGCCGGTCAAATTGCCCGGCACCACATGATAGGTCAGCACCGCAACGAGCTGATCCTTGTTCTCGGGCTGCAACAACGTCTCCACCGTTCCGGCGGGGAGCATTGCGAAGGCGTCGTTGACCGGAGCGAAGACGGTGAACGGTCCCGGGCCGGACAGCGTGCCGGCAAGGTCAGCCGCCTGAACGGCCGCGACGAGCGTGGTGTGAACCGGCGAATTGACGGCGTTTTCGACGATGTTGCGTTCCACCAGCATCGGCGCACCGCCGACCGTCGGGTTTTCCTGCGCCATCTGCGCCATGGCCGGCGCTGCGAATGCGATAACCGCCGTCATGGCGAGCGCCTTGATGGAAAATGATTTCATGATGCCTCTCCCGTTGAATTGAAATGAACTGGACGGAAGCAGGCACGCAGCCGCAAAGGGAAAGTTTCAGAACCTTGTCGTTACGTTAGAAAAAAGCCCCGCTCGAGGCGGGGCTTTTCGATTATTCGGCCGGCTGGTCGTTCTTCTTCTTTTTGAAGATGCCGATCAGATTGTCCCAAAGCTCGATCTTCGCGCCCTGGCGCTTCATGATCAGGCCCTGCTGAAGAACGGACAGGGTGTTGTTCCACGCCCAGTAGATCACGAGACCCGCCGGGAACGTCGCCAGCATGAAGGTGAAAACGACTGGCATCCAGTTGAAGATCATCGCCTGCGTCGGATCGGGCGGCGTCGGGTTCATGCGCATTTGCAGGAACATCGTGATGCCCATGATGATCGGCCAGATGCCGATGAGCAGGAAGCCCGGCACATCGTAAGGCAACAGTCCGAACAGGTTGAACAGCGACGTCGGATCTGGCGCCGACAGGTCGTTGATCCAGCCGAAGAACGGCGCGTGACGCATTTCGATCGTCACGTAGATCACCTTATAGAGCGCGAAAAAGACCGGGATCTGCAGGAGGATCGGCCAGCAGCCGGCGATCGGATTGATCTTCTCCTCCTTGTAGAGCGCCATCATCTCCTGCTGCTGCTTCATCTTGTCGTCCGCGTATTTCTCGCGGATTTCCATCAGCTTGGGCTGCACCTTCTTCATGTTCGCCATCGACACGTAGGACTTGTTGGCGAGCGGGAAGAAGATCAGCTTGACGAGGACGGTGGTCGCGAGGATGGCGACACCGAAATTGCCGAACAGACGGAAGAACCAGTCGATGACGAAGAACATCGGCTTGGTGATGAAATAGAACCAGCCCCAGTCGATCAGAAGCTCGAACTGGCGGATGCCATGAGCCTCCTCATAAGCGTCGATGACGCCGACGACCTTGGCACCTGCGAAGACGCGGCTTTCAATCGTCGAGGACTGGCCGGGTGCGATGGCGAGCGCGTCCGACAGATAGTCGGCCTGATAGCGCACGCGCCCGTCGTCGAAAAAGGAGTAGCGCGGCTGGAAGGACTGACCGGACGGCGGAACGAGCGCGACGGCCCAGTATTTGTCGGTGATGCCGAGCCAGCCGTCGTCGCTGCGGCCGGGCGTGATCTGGCGCTCTTCGGCAAGCGTCGAGTAGTCGATTTCCTGGAGACCCTCGGTGCCGGTGACGCCGATGAGGCCTTCGTGCAGAACGAAAATGCCTGCGATGTTCGGCGTGCCAACGCGCGTGATGCGGCCGTAATTCATCAGTTCGACCGGCTCTTCGCCCTCATTGGCGACCGTATCGCTGATGGTGAACATATAGTCCGCATCGACGGCGATCGTGCGCGCGAAGGTCAGGCCCACATCGTTGGTGTAGGTCAACGTGACAGGGCTGTCCTGCGTGAGCTGCGGATTGCCCTCGACGCTCCACACGGTCTGCGGACCGGGCACGTCACCTGCATTCGCCTGACCGACATATCCGATTTCGGCGTAGTAGCCATCGGCGAGCGCGGACGGGTTCAAAAGCTCGATATTGGGCGAGTTCGGCTCGACGGTAACGCGATAATCCTTGAGCAGGAGGTCGTCGATCCGCGCGCCGGTCAGGTTGATGGAGCCGGAAAGGCGCGGCGTGTCGATCGTGACGCGACCCGTCTCAGAAAGTGCGCCCTGACGATTGACCGGTGCGCTTGCGCCGCCGCCGCTTCCCGGAACGGTCGCCTGCGAACCCGTGGCACCGGCACTGGGAATTTCTCCATCGCCTGTCTGGCCGCCCGCCGGACCCGGCGTCGCTTGCGTCTGCTGGGTGCGCTGTGCCTCGATCTCGGCGGCCTCGCGCTGCGCTTCGATGCGGGGGTTCATGTAGAACACCTGCCAGAGCGTCAGGATCACGATGGACAGCGCGATCGTGATGAAGAAATTGCGATTGTTTTCCATCAAGGAATCCCTATCCCCGCCTTACCGAAACCGGCGGGAGAGTTCGGCCTTCAATTCATCGAACGGCGTTTTGAGCAGTTCGCGGCGACCGACGACGACATAATCGGTGCCGGGCGTCATGTCACGCACCGCATGGACACGGACCGCTTCCTTAAGCCGACGTCTGATCCTGTTGCGGACCACGGCATTGCCGACCTTTTTGGTAACCGTAAGGCCAAGCTGCGGCTCGCCCGCGTCGTCACGCCGCAGCGCCTCGACAAGAAAAAGCCGCCCCCGGCGCTTCTCGCCCCGGCGAACGGCCAGAAACTGGGCACGCTTCTTCAAGCGCGCCGGGTGCTTGCCCTTGGGCCGGTCGGTCAATGTCCGGCCGCCACTCGATCAGGCGGACAGACGCTTGCGGCCACGCGAACGACGAGCGGCAATGACCTTTTGACCACCCTTGGTGGCCATGCGCGCACGGAAACCGTGACGGCGCTTACGGACGAGTTTGGACGGCTGATAGGTGCGCTTCATTTATTTAATACCGCGGCGTGCGGCCCTTCTTGATAGCTGTCTCATAGGACGAGGAGCTTCGGCCGGCCGTACGCGAGAAAAATCGCGCCGGAACCCAGGCCCGAGCGTGTGGCGGCTTATAGGGACAAGCCCGGCGCGAGTCAATCACGCGGCGCGTCTTGCGCGCCTCCATGCGCGGTGCCAAACAGCGAGAGGCGACGAACACGCTTCGCCGGTCGAGCGCCAGGGAGCGAGAACGCCTATCATGATCACGACCCGGTCGTTCCTGCGCTTTCTTCCGTTTCTTATCATCGCCGCAGGGCTTGCGACAGCCTATGCGCTTGGCCTTCAGGATCATCTGAGTTTCGCCAGGCTGGCGTCCCACCAGCAGTATCTGGAAGCGGAAGTCGCAAATCTCGGTGCTTTCGGCCCCGCGATCTACGGCCTTTTCTACATGATCGTCACGGCATTCGCGCTGCCGGTCGCCGGCGTGCTGACCGTCTTCGGCGGCTTCCTGTTCGGCTGGGTGACCGCCAGCATCGTCGTCGCCCTGTCGGCGACGCTGGGCGCCACACTCGTTTTCCTCGCCGCCCGCTCGGCAGCCGGCGACGGTCTTCGCAATCGCCTGAAAGGGCGCATTGCCGCGCTTTCGCAAGGCTTCGAGAACGACGCTTTCGTCTATCTTCTCGTCCTTCGGCTGACGCCACTCTTCCCGTTCTTCATCGTCAATGTTGCTCCGGCATTCTTCAAGGTGCGGCTCGCCACCTATGTCGCGACGACGTTTCTGGGAATCCTGCCCGGGACGGTCACGCTTGCCTTTCTCGGACAAGGCATCGATCGCGTTCTCGACAGCGCGGAGGCGGCAGGACGACCTCCAACGCTCGCGGATGTCGTCACGCCGCAGATAACGCTGGCGCTCGGCGCGCTGGCGCTCATGGCGATCGTCGCGGCGATGCTGAAAACCTGGTGGACGCGCCGGGTGGGCGCAAAAGAGAACTCGGGCGCTCGATAAGGCGCGTCAGAAACCAATCTTCTCTTCCCCTCGTATATTTGGAAAACGCACGGCCGCATCCTATTTGGTCGAGGAGGCCGTTACTCAAAGGCAGCGCGCTTGACGGGGATCGACGAGGACAGCAATCAGGACAAGCTGCGAAACGCCCAGCCCGGCGTTGCGCTTGGTCGCGGCCTGTCGACCAAGTTGCTCATCTTGACGATGCTTTTCGTGATGACCGCCTCGGTGCTGATTCTTATTCCGTCGATCGCGGACTTCCGCCTGCGCTGGCTTGAGGAGCGACTGAGCAACGCGGCGGCCGTCGCCACCGTTCTCGTCGACGAAGGCGGGTCGAACCTCTCACGCCAGACGCAGGACGATCTTCTCGCCGCGCTCGGCGCCAAGGCCGTCGCGGTGCGCGAGGAGGGTATGTCGCAACTTCTGATCGCAGCCGAAATGCCACCTCAGGTCGACGAGCACGTGGAGTTGGCCTCCGCGACGCCCCTCACCTCGATTCCCGATGCGATCTCGACGATATTCGATGGCGGCGATCGCATACTTCGCGTCTATGGCCCCGTCGGCGACAGCGACAAGGAATTCGAACTACTCATCCCCGATGCGGGCCTGCGCGACGCGATGCTCGTTTTCGCCTACAATGTCGCCATCCTGTCGCTCATCATCTCGATTATTACCGCCGCGCTGGTCTTCTGGGCGATCGACCGGATGATGATCCGGCCCATTCGCAGCATGACAAGATCGATGCTCGCCTTTTCCGAAAAGCCCGACGATCCGGCCCGCATCATCCGGCCGGAGCGGCGAACCGACGAGATCGGCATCGCGCAGCGCGAACTTGCCGGCATGCAGGGCCAGTTGCAACAAACAATCGGCGAGCAGCGCCATCTCGCCGCGCTCGGCCTCGCCGTTTCGAAAATCAACCACGACATGCGCAACATGCTCGCTGCCGCCCAACTTTTGTCGGACCGGCTGCGTCTGATCGACAATCCCACCGTCCAGTCTTTCGTGCCGAAGCTGGTACGTACGCTCGACCGTGCGGTTTCATATTCCGAAGGCGTGCTCGCCTATGGCCGCACGCAGGAGGCGCCGCCGTCACGGCGCAGGCTCAGGCTGCGCCAGATGGCTGAGGAAGTCGGCGACGTCTTAGGAATTGCGTCCGATAGCGAGGTCTCGTTCGTCAATGAAGTCGATGTCCAGATGGAAGTCGACGCCGATCCAGACCAGCTTTTTCGTGTGCTTTCCAATCTTGCGCGAAACGCCTTTCAGGCCATGCAGACCGATGATCAAGGTGCAATCGTAAAGCGCCTGACGATCGGCGCCGTGCGAGAGGGCACCGTGTCGAAGATCCGCGTGGAAGATACCGGGCCGGGCCTGCCCAAACGGGCGCGCGACAATCTCTTCGCCGCCTTTCGCGGGGCCGCCCGCAGCGGCGGAACGGGCCTCGGCCTTGCCGTCGCACAGGAACTCGTTCAGGCGCATTCGGGCACCATCGAACTCGTTGAAACGCGCGGCGGGCGAACGGTTTTCGAGATTTCGATCCCCGATCAGCCGATCGCGCTCGACCAGGCGCGAAAAGCGATCCGCAAGCCAGCCTGAACTTTCGCGGATATCGCGTTTGTCGCTCGTGCGCACTTGCCGAAGCGGAATGAGGCCGACGGCTCATTTTTCTCCAAAGGCGCTTGCAATTGATCGTTTCACTGGCTAGGTAACGGCCACTTCGGTGCCGGTTCGCCGGTTCCAGCGGTCTTTTGATCGATGCGCGCCCGTAGCTCAGCTGGATAGAGCACCAGACTACGAATCTGGGGGTCAGAGGTTCGAATCCTTTCGGGCGCGCCATTTAACTCTCTGAAAATACGTTATTTTCTGGCTTCTCCGCCGCATCTCCCCAACATAAAAATCCACTTTAGTCTGGGGTTTAGTCTGGGGTTTTTCTTTCGGAAAGGCGCGGAGCAACAGCGCCAGCGGCGCATGAATCCACGTTTCTGATCGCTTTGGCTCGGTTTCGATAATGGTTTTTGGGGGAAAGCCTTCCCCCTGGCCGGCACTACGTTGCCGGCGCACCCCCTTCTGCGGGGAGACCCCGCAACGCCCCCTTAGAGTGAGAGGCAGGCCGGGTTTGCCGTGACGGGCTGGGATCGGGAGAGAGGCTCCCGAGGCCCGTCGCGGAGAAATCCCGATGGCCAGATATGACCGCAGCGCCCGGACCGGCAACGACCGGACGAGCCTTTATGACGACATCACCGACAAGATCATCGCCGAGCTCGAGGCCGGCCGCGTCCCCTGGGTCCAGCCCTGGGGCACGCCCGAGGCGAAGGCGCCGCTGGCGATGCCGAGGAACGCGGCTACCGGCCGCCAATATTCCGGCATCAACATCCTCATCCTCTGGGGCGCCGTCATCGAGCACGGCTATGCCGGACAGAGCTGGCTCACCTATCTCCAGGCCAAGTCGCTCGGCGGCAAGGTCCGGAAGGGAGAGCACGGCACCGTCATCGTCTATGCCGACCGATTCATCCCCGACGACGAGAGGGAGCGCGCGAGGGAGGCCAGCGAGGAACCGCACGCGATCCCGTTCCTCAAGCGCTTCACCGTGTTCAACGCCGCGCAATGCGAGGGCTTGCCTGAGGATGTTGCTATCGAGGCGCCGCCACCGCCGCCCCACATGATCGAGCCAAGGGTCGAGGCGCTGATCCGGGCGACCGGAATCGACTTTCGCATCGGTGGGAACCAGGCCTTCTATGTTCCAGCGCACGATTATGTTCAGGTGCCGCCGCCACAGGCCTATTTCGAGCCGATCGACTGGCACCGGACCGCCCTGCACGAGCTGGGGCATAATGCCGTAACCCGGATTATGCCGCATGGCGTCCGCTGGAGACTGGTCGGTCAGGCATCGGCCACGCGGCAGTTCGGCATAATCAGAGCCCTTCCAGGAACGCGAGGAGCTGATCATCGGGCCGGAAGCGGCTCGACGGCGTGGCTGGGGCGGCCACGCGGGCGAGTGCTTTCTCCTTCAACCTCATGTCGGCATGGATGTAGATCTGGGTGGTCTCGACGTTCTCGTGACCGAGCCAGAGTGCGATTACCGTTTGGTCAACGCCGTTGTGGAGCAGGTCCATTGCAGTGCTGTGGCGCAGCGTATGCGGCGTGATCCGCTTGGTGCCGATGCTCGGGCACGCGCGCGCAGCCGTCAGGCTGTGCTTGCGGACGAGGTGTTCAAGAGCGTCGCGGCTCAATGGTTCGCCCCGGAGCGAGGGGAAGAGCGGTCTGTTCTCTTCGTTGTCGCCGATCCATTTCGCCAGGAGCTTGGCCGTCTCGCGGCGAAGCGGGGTGGCACGTTCTTTCCGCCCCTTACCCACGCAGCGGATATGGGCGCCGGTTCCGAGCACCACATCGCCGCACCGGAGGCCGACCAGTTCGGAAGCCCGCAGACCCGTCTGCACCGCGAGCAGGAGCAGCGCATGGTCACGCCCTCCGGTCCATGTCGTGCGGTCGGGCGCCGCCAGCAACGCAGCTATCTCTTCGCCGTCGAGGAACGTCACCGCACGGCGCACATAGCGCTTATTGGGCATGGCGAGGATGCGCTGGCAATGCAGCAGCCAGGTTGGATCGCTCATGGCGACGTAGCGGAAGAACGATCGGATCGCGGCCAGCCGGGTATTGCGGCTCCGTGCGCTGTTACCTCGTGCGGTTTCGGTGTGGACGAGGAAGTCGCCGACGAGATCAGCATCGATATCCTCGATCGTTAGCTTGACCGGCGGCTTGCCGTGCCGGGCACTCGCATACCGCAACAACAGGCGGAACGTGTCGCGATAGCCGGCGACCGTATGGCGGCTCGCTTCCATCTGGACGCACAGCCGGTCGGTGAAGAAGCGCTGGATCAGCGCAGGCAAGGCAAAAGCGCTCATTGGATCGCCTCCCTGCCATCATCGCTCGCTCGCGCCATCGCCAGATCGAGCAGTTCGGGGACCGCTTCCAGATACCAGTATGTGTTGGAGGGACTGGTGTGGCCCAGATAGGTCGTCAGCCGGATCATCTCGCGCGCCGGGTCTTTGCCGGAGCGGTACCAGCCGAGCATCGTCTTCACCGCAAAGCTGTGGCGAAGATCGTGGATGCGCGGGCCCCGGCCATGCTTGCAGTATGGTTGATGGGTTCGCAGCCCGATCTGCTGGCAGGCCCGCGCGAAGTTGTAGCGGGCGGAGCAATCGGTGAGGCGTGTGGCCTTGTCGGTGACGAACAGCGGCGTGGCCGGATGGCCGACCAGCCGGTCGCGTTCGGCAAGATAGTCGACCAAGTGCCTGACGACGCTTGGATCGAGCGGCAGCAACCTCTCTTTGCCGAGCTTGCCTTGCCGCACGCGCAGCACGTCGGCGACGGTGTCGAGATCGGCGCGGTCGATTGCCAACGCCTCGCTGATCCGCAGGCCAGTCACCGCGATCAGCCCGAACAATGTCGAGCAGGTCAACCCGCGCAGGCCATAGACGGACGGCAACACCGTGGCCGCCGCGATGATCGCTGCAATCTCGGCATCGCTAAATATGTGAGGTCGCGACCGCGCGACCGTACTTGGCAGCAGGCCTTGCGGGGGTACTTCATGCGCAGGATCGAAGCTGCTCAACCACTGTGCGAACAGGCGCACGGCAGTGAGCCTCGCCCCTCGGGTGGAGGGGCAGGCCTCGGCCAGCGTGGCGTGCCAGCGCAGGAACAGCGCGGTATCTATATGAACGGCCTCTTCACAATCGGCGAAGCGGGTGAAGCGGCGAAGGATGCGTGCGGCGGTGCCAAGATCGTAGCCGAGGCTGCGCCGGACGCTCAGATAGCGGTTGAGTTCGATGGCGAGGCTCATTGCACGCCTCCCGCCACCGGCCAGGGTTGCGCGATCGACCGCAACCCATCGATGTCGATCCGCGCGTATATCATCGTCGATGTGCGCGAGCGGTGCCGCAACACGTCACCGACCTCTTCGAGCGAAGCGCCCGTGTTCACCAACTGGGTCGCCAGGCTATGACGCAGCAGGTGCGATCCCACATAGGGCGTCACCGGCTTCTGGCCCGTTGCCTTCAGGGCCTCCTTGAGGATGTCGTTGACAATCTGGCTGTCCTTGAAGGGCCGATGCGGCGCTCGATGGGTGACGAACATCGTACGGCAGGTCGTCGGCCCTCGTTCCTCACGAAGATAGTGGCTCAGCGCATCACCGACCTCCACCGTGATCGGCAGCCGGTCGTGCAGCTTACCCTTGCCGCGCACGGTGAGTTCGCCCGCGCGCCAGTCGATATCGTCGAGTTGGATCGCCATCACCTCGACCGCTCGCAGTCCGAGCCGGGCCATGAGCAGCAGCATCGCGTAGTCCCGCGCGCCGTGCCGTGGATTGTCGCGCACGCTCGCCAGCACCGCCTCGACGCCCTCGGGCGACAGATGGCGCGGCAGCCGCGCGGCCCAGGACTTCGCTGTTCTCGGCAGGCTCAGCGATAGGTTGGTCGGCGTGGCTCCGCATCCGAACAGATATTGCAGGAAGATGCGAACATGGGTCGCAATCGTCTTGTCGCGGCGTGCGCCTGCCAGCACGTGTTCGATGAACCCGATTGCATCTGCGGGACGCAGGCAAGCCGGATCGATCATCTGCTCGCCGAAGCGATAGTCGAGGAACCGGTTGGCGAAGCGCAGCGTGTGGTAGATCGTCCGCTCGCTCAAGCCCCGCTGCTTGACAAGATAGGTCTCAAAGTTCGCCAGCAATGCTGCGCGCGCGATCTGTGCATCGGTCAGCGGCGCCGGCCGCGCCACACCGATATCGATCAGATGGTGGGCGAACCGCCGTGCGAGATTGTACGGTTGGACGGTCTGCCCATGCTTTCGCGATACCATCCGGCCCAGCCGTTCGGCCTGGTCGAGCGTCAGTGCGCAAGGCGTGACCCCTTCCGAATCCATCACCTTGCCGAGCTTCCGGATGATCGACCGGTAGTTCTTGATGGTGGGCGCCTTGTAGTCGGCGACGGCAAGACTTGCGGTGAACGACTCCACGTACGGCTCGACGCAGGTTTGCAGATTGATAGGCATGTTCTTCGTACTCCACGTTGTTGGAGTGACGAAGATTATGCCGAATACGCTCAGCACGATCATGCTGCCAATCGCGCTGTCTCGACACAATGCGGCATAATCCGGGTTACGGCATTATGGACATTATGCCGATATCGGCATAACTTCCACGCCAGCGGCCATCGCTCGCGCCTCGACCGCGATCTCGGCGGCTCCTTCGGCTCGAAGAAATACGCCTTCGAGGAGCTGGTGGCCGAGATGAACGCGGCGTTCTGCTGCGCCTCGCTCGGCATCGTGCCGACCGTGCGCCATGCCGATTACATCGGCTCCTGGCTGGAGGTGCTGCGCGAGGACAACCGCGCCATCGTCCGCGCCGCCTCGCACGCCAGCAAGGCGGCGGACTGGCTGCTCTCCTTCCTGCCGCCCGACGAGCAGCCCGCCGTAGAGACCGTCTCCTCGATCGACAGGAGAGCGGCATGATGACCTATGCCCAATCGCGCACGGCGCTCGCCCGGATGGAGGCGAGCCTCGCGGAAACCCGGCACCACCTCGCCCTTGTCGAGCGCCGGCTTTGCGACGGCGCGGAAGCCAAGACCATCCGGCGGCGCCCGAAGTCGCGCTGGTATCACCGCCGGATGAGCCGCTGGACCGGCGCCGACGAGGCCGAATACCGGCGCATCCTCGATCGCATGACCGATGCCGCGCAGGCCGAGCTTGAGCGGCTTCGCCGCAAGGTCGAGCGGCAGAACGGCGCAATTCTAGCGCTTCGCTGCAAATACCGCATCAACGACGAACGGCCCCGGCAGTTCGCGTTGTGACCGTTCCGGCCGATGGCTGCGCTGGCTTGTGCCGGCGCAGCCGAGAGGAAGAGAGGGGCCGGGTTTTCCGTGACGGGTTGGAAGCGGAGAGAGAGGCTCTCCGCGCCCGTCGTGGAGAAACCACGATGGCAAGAGCTGCCAGGAAGAAGTCCGCCGCCGTCCCGATGATTGTCTTCTCGCGGGCGCGCGATATTCCGTTCAACCGCATCAGGCTGTCGGACAGCAATGTCCGCGAGGTCGACGTCGAGGCCGGCCTGGACGAACTCACCTTCGACATCGACCGCCGCGAGGATCTCGTGCAGGGCCTCAATGTCCGCGCCATCCTCGATGCGGACGGCAACGAGACTGGGGATTTCGAGACCCCGGCGGGCGGCCGCCGCTACAGGTCGATCGCCCGGCTGGTGAAGGCGGGGCGTTTCCCCGAGGACGGCCTTGTTCCCTGCATCGTCAAGAAGGCCGACGCCAAGACCTCGGCCGTGGACGACTCGCTGGCCGAGAACATGCTGCGGCTGGCACTGCATCCGCTCGACCAGTTCCGCGCCTTCAAGCGCATGGTCGGCGGCGGCATGTCCGAGGCGGAGGTCGCGACCGCCTACTTCACCACCGAGCGCTATGTCGCGCAGCGCCTCGCGCTCGCCAAGGTCTCGCCGAAGCTGCTGGAGGTCTATGCCGAGAACGGCATGACGCTGGCGCTGCTGGAGACCTTCACCGCCAATCCCGATCACGGCCGTCAGGAGCAGGTCTGGGATGCGGTGCGGCAGTCGCACTACCGCGAGCCCTGGCACGTCCGCCAGATGCTCACCGAGACCAGCGTTCCCGCGTCCGACAAGCGCGCCATGTTCGTCGGCCTCGACGCCTATGTCGCGGCCGGCGGCCCGGTGCTGCCCCGCTACCTGTTCGACGAGGAGGATAGCGGCTGGCTGGACGACGTTCCTCTGCTCGACAGGCTGGTTGCCGACAAGCTCAGGACCGTCGCCGACGAGGTTGCCGCCGAGGGCTGGAAGTGGATTACCGTCAGCCTCGACCTCCCGCTCGGCCACGAGCGGGGCCTTCGCGTGCTCGCCGGCACCTCGCCCGAACTCACGCGGAAGGAGCGCAAGCAGCGCGAGGCGCTGCGCGACGAGTACGACGCCCTGATGGCCGAGCATGACGGCTGCGACGAACTGCCGGACGAAACCCACCATCGGCTCAGCGAGATCGAGGAGGCCCTGGACGCCTTCGAGAACCGCCCGGCCATCTACGATCCGGCCGAGATCGCCATCGCCGGCGTCTTCATCTCGGTCGACTCCGATGGCGATCTTGTCGTCGAACGCGGCTATGTCCGGCCCGAGGACGAGCCGGCCGCCACCGTCGACGGTGAAGCGCCGGAGGCCGAAGGCGCGGACGCGGATGGCGACGCGGTGCAGGAGCCGCGCGTCATGCGGACCGTCATCACCATCGGCGGCGAGCCGGCCGAGCCGGAGGAGGACGAGGAAGACGTCATCCGTCCCCTGTCGGAAAGGCTGGTGGCGGAGCTGACGGCACATCGCACGCTCGCCCTTCGCGACGCTGTGGGCGCCAACCCGCATGTCGCGCTCACGGCGCTGCTGCACAAGCTGGTGCGCGACACGTTCGGGCGCTCCACCACCGGCGCCGCGGTCGGGGCTTCCGTCCGTGAGGTCTATTTCCGCGAGCAGGGTCCGGACCTAAAGGACAGCCCCTATGCGCAGTCGGTCATGGAGCGGCACGACGGCTGGAAGGCGGACCTTCCGTCCGACGACGACGCGCTCTGGGACTGGCTAGCCGCGCTCGACGAGGCCAGCCGCCTGGCGCTGCTCGCCCATTGCGTCAGCTTCGGCGTCAACGCGCTCTACGAGCGGCCGAACCCGATCAGCGCCACCGGCATCTCGCAGCACGGTCTCGACCTTCGCATGGCCGAGGCCGATCGGCTCGCCCGCACCACCGGCCTCGACATGATCGAGGCGGGCTTCCGGCCCACGGTCGACAACTATCTCGGCCGGGTTCCCAAGACCCGCATCCTCGAAGCCGTCCGCGAGGGCGCAGGCGACCGAGCCGCCGACCTGATCGCCCATCTGAAGAAGGGCGACATGGCCGAAGAAGCCGCACGGCTTCTGGCCGACACCGGCTGGCTGCCAGAGCCGCTGCGTCCGCTCGACGCCGAGCCGGAGCTTGACGCCGGCACGGAGGGCGAGACCGAGGCGCTGCCGGCGTTCCTCGTAGACGACGAGGACGACGTGGCGGCCGGCGCCGAGGGCGGCGATCCCGAGCATCTGGTCGCCGCCGAATAGTCGCGGAGCGGCTCCGGCCGCTCCGTCTCCTTCCAACCCTTCACTCGCGACCCGGCCATGCGCCGGGCCGTTTTTGTTTCAGGAGAACCACGATGGCGATTCCCGACCATGCACGCACCAACTTCAACACGCTGCTGAGAGCGGCAGGCGACGGCAGCCTCGCGCTGATGGAATGCCAGGACGCCGCGACCGGCGACCTGCGCTACGTCATCTGCGCGGTCGGCCGCGACGGCGGCGATTACGTCTTCACCCCGTTCGGCCATCTGGCCGATGGCAACCCCTACGACGCCTACCTTCCGCCGAACCCGGACGATCCGTCCGGCTTCCTGCCTCACGATGACGGAGGCCGGTGATGTTGCAGTCGCACTATCCCTATCTCGGCGTCACCCCGCTCGATACCGACCGGGCCGTGGTCCGGGCGACGGCGAAATACCTGCCGCCCGAAGTCCGCGCCGATCCGTGCCGGCGGCTCATTCGCAGGATGTTCTACTGCGCGATGCTTCGCCGCCACGCGGAGATCCAGCGCGACTTCATGCGAACCCGCCACTGACGCCCTTCGCCCATCTCCCAACCCGCCCGGCCTCGCGCCGGGCATTTTTCGTTTCAGGAGGCTATCATGCCCACCTTCACAATCGAGACCGCGCATGACGTGCCGGTCTACCGTCTTCGCCCCTACGAGGCCGATACCGTCGACAAGGCGTGCCGGCTGGCGGTGGAAGACGACGACTGGTCGATCCGCAAGATTTCCCACGACACCCCCCGGCGAAACCTTCGTCAGCGGCATCTGGGAAGGAAGCGGCGCGCCCCATGCGGCGCGCAGCCTTCCGGTCCCCTCGCAATATGGCGAAACCATGCGCAGGAAGGCGCAGCATTTCGAGGTGCTGCTCGGCCTTCTCAAGATGTTCGCCGCCGCCGATCCGGCGGCGCCCGAACTCGCGCTCTGGCGGCGACGCGCCGTCTCGGCGATCGCCAAGGCGGAAGCGATCATGGCCGGTGCCCGCGATCCCGATGGGAGCGACCGCGATGCCTGAGATCGTCCGCACCGCGTCCCTGGTTCCTGACGATCGTCGCGAAGGCTTCCTGCCGGCTCTGTTCGGCATGCCGCTCCTCATCATCGCGGAGAGCACGGTCTACAGCTTCATGGAGCGGCTCAGCCCGCAGGACTATGGCGGCGGCTTCTGGGCCTTCTACGAATACCGTGGAACGCCGCTCTTTCTCGCGCCGACCTCGAAACCACGTCTTCGGATCGAAGGCGAGATCACTGGATTTCGCGGCGAGGTCTCGGCAGATGCCGCCGGAATCCTGGCAACGCTTCTCACGCTCTCGCATCTTTCCGTCCGATACGAATCCGAGCTGCTGGCGCAGCGCTACTACCGGCTTCGGATCTATTCGCTCCGCCATCCGGAGGCATCGGAGATTTCCCAGGTGCTCGACTGAATATTGCAGGCGTCCCGCCTTTTTGCGAGGCGCCTGTCTCTATGTCGGTCATGCCTGCGGCCTGAGAGCGAGAGGAAGGCCGGGACGGGTTCGAGCCGGTGCGGTCGAGAGAGAGCGCTGCGCGGCTTGTCCCGTTCCCGCTCTCCCGAGGTTCCCCGATGAACATGATGCCCGCTACCGTGGCCGCCAACGCGGCCGCGCCGATCCCGCACGCCTGCGAGCCCGACACCGCCGTCGCCATCCTCGCGGCCGCGCAGCTCCTCCTTCCCCATCTGGAACGCGGCCAGCGCATCGACGCTCCAGCCCTGCGCCACGCGATGGAAACCGCCTTCGGCGGCTCCGACGCGGCAGGCGCCTGGAACTGGAAGACCGCCTACGAATCCTGCGAGGCGGCCACGGTTCTGTTCCTGCGCCGGTTCGGCAAGGCGCTGCTCCGCAAGGGCGGCTCCCCGGCGGCGAGCCTGCCGCTGCTGGCGAGGGTCGCCGCGCTGATGCCGACCCACACGCGCCGTTCCGAGGAGGCGCAGTCATTCCAGCAGTTCTCGACGCCGATCCCGCTCGGCCTGGTCGCGGCGACCGCGGCGGCCATCACGCTGGCCGACCGCGTGCTGGAGCCTTCGGCCGGCACCGGCCTGCTCGCCATCCTGGCCGAGATCGCCGGCGGCACGCTCGTCCTCAACGAGCTGGCCGAGACCCGCGCTGGCCTGCTCTCCTCCCTCTTTCCGGCCCTCTCCGTCACGCGCTTCGACGCGGCCCAGATCGACGACCACCTCGATCTCGCGGCCGTGCCGACCGTCGTGCTGATGAACCCGCCATTCTCCGTCATGGCCAATGTCGAGACGCGCATGGCCGACGCGGCGTTCCGCCATGTCGCCTCGGCGCTGGCGCGTCTGGCCCCCGGCGGCCGGCTCGTGACGATCACCGGCGCGAACTTCGCGCCGGACGCGCCCGAATGGGCTTCCGCCTATGCCCGTCTGCAGGAGCGCGGCCGCGTCGTGTTCTCGGCCGCGATCGACGGCTCGGTCTATGCGAAGCACGGCACGACCTTTCCGACGCGGCTGACCGTCATCGACAAGCAGCCGGCCGACGATCCGGCCGTCTTCCCCGCGTCGCCCGGTCTCGCGCCCGACGCCGCGACGCTGATGGGCTGGGTGGCCGAGCATGTGCCGGCCCGCCTGCCGGTCGATCCCGCCGTCGCGGTCCCGGTCGCGGCCACGCCCGCGCCTCGCACCGTGCGCGGCTATCTCGCTCGGGCTGCGAAGGCCGCGCCCAGAAAGGCGCTGGCCGAGCCGGAGGGCGTCGATTTCGAATACGAGACCGTCGACCGGCAGGACGCCGGGACCGGCCGCATCACCGACGCCATCTATGAAGAATACGCGCTCCAGTCGATCCGTATTCCCGGCGCGCAGCCGCATCCCACGAAGCTGGTGCAGTCGGCGGCGATGGCCTCCGTCGCGCCGCCCAAGCCGAGCTACCGGCCGCGCCTGCCGGCCAACATCCGCGACCTCCTGTCGGACGCCCAGCTCGAAACCCTGATCTATGCCGGCGAGGCCCATTCCGACTATCTCGCCGGCGCGTGGAGCGTGGACGAGACCTTCGATGTCGTGAGCGCCGCTGCCGACGACGCGAGCGGTTCCGTCCGCTTCCGGCGCGGCTTCATGATCGGCGACGGCACCGGCGTCGGCAAGGGCCGCGAATCCGCGAGCATCATCCTCGACAACTGGATGAGAGGCCGCCGCAAGGCGCTCTGGATCTCGAAGTCGGACAAGCTGCTGGAGGACGCGCAGCGGGATTGGTCGGCGCTCGGCATGGAGCGCCTGCTGATTACGCCGCAGTCGCGATTTCCGCAGGGCAAGCCGATCACGCTGCCCGAAGGCATCCTGTTCACGACCTACGCCACCTTGCGGACCGACGAGCGCGGCGAGAAGGCGTCCCGCGTCCAGCAGATCGTCGACTGGCTCGGCGCCGACTGGGATGGCGTCGTCATCTTCGACGAATGCCACGCGCTTCAGAACGCTGTCGGCGGCAAGGGCGAGCGCGGCGACGCCGCGCCCTCGCAGCAGGGCCGCGCCGGGCTTCGTCTCCAGCATGCGCTTGCCGATGCCCGCGTCGTCTATGTCTTGGCCACCGGCGCTACCACCGTTCACAACCTGGCCTATGCCCAAAGGCTCGGCCTCTGGGGCGGCGAGGATTTCCCATTCGGCACCAGGGCCGAGTTCGTCGAGGCGATCGAGGCCGGCGGGGTCGCGGCGATGGAAGTGCTCGCCCGCGACCTACGCGCGCTCGGCCTCTACACCGCCCGCTCGCTCTCCTTCCACGGCGTGGAATACGAGCTGGTCGAGCATGAGCTGACGCCCGAGCAGACCCGCATCTACGACGCCTATGCCGGCGCGTTCGCCATCATCCACAACAATCTCGACGCCGCCATGCAGGCCGCCAATATCACCGGCGGGGGCGAAGGCGGCTCCGGCACGCTGAACAAGCAGGCGAAGTCCGCCGCGCGCTCGGCCTTCGAGAGCGCCAAGCAGCGCTTCTTCGGCCATCTGCTCACCAGCATGAAGACGCCCACCCTGCTGCGCTCGATCGAGCGCGATCTGGAGGCGGGCCATGCCGCCGTGGTGCAGATCGTCTCGACCGGCGAGGCGCTGATGGAGCGCAGGCTGGCGGAACTGCCGACCGAGGAATGGAACGACGTCCGCGTTGACATTACACCTCGCGAGTACGTCCTGGACTATCTCCGTCACTCCTTCCCGGTGCAGCTCTACGAGCCGTTCACCGCCTCGGAGGGCAGGCTGTCGTCGCGGCCGGTTACGCGCGACGGCCAGCCGGTCGAGAGCCGCGAGGCGGTCGCCCGCCGCGATGCCCTGATCGCGAAGCTGGCGAGCCTGCCGCCGGTTCCCGGCGCGCTCGACCAGATCGTGCAGCGCTTCGGCACCGACATGGTGGCGGAAGTCACCGGCCGGTCGCGTCGCATCGTCCGCAAGGCCAGCACCGGCGGCTTTGACCGCCTTGTCGTCGAGACTCGTGCCGGCTCGGCCAACCTTGCCGAGACCGCCGCCTTCATGGACGACCAGAAGCGTGTGCTGGTGTTCTCCGATGCCGGCGGGACGGGCCGCAGCTATCACGCCGAACTGTCGGCGAGGAACACGCGGCTGCGTGTCCACTACCTCCTCGAACCCGGCTGGAAGGCCGACGCCGCCATCCAGGGCCTTGGCCGCACGCATCGCACCAACCAGGCGCAGCCGCCGCTCTTCCGGCCGATCGTCACCAACGTCAAGGCCGAGAAGCGGTTCCTGAGCACGATAGCCCGCCGGCTCGACACGCTTGGGGCAATCACGCGCGGCCAGAGGCAGACAGGCGGTCAGGGCCTGTTCCGGCCCGAGGACAATCTGGAATCGCACTATGCCCGCGACGCGCTGCGTCAGCTTTACATGCTCATCGTGCGCGGCAAGGTCGAGGGCTGCTCGCTGGAAAGGTTCGAGGCGTCGACCGGCCTGAAGTTGATGGACTCGACCGGCATCAAGGACGAGCTGCCGCCGATCACCACGTTCCTCAACCGGCTGCTGGCGCTCACCATCGAGATGCAGGGCATCATCTTCACCGCCTTCGAGGGATTGCTAAACGCGCGGATCGAAGGCGCGATAGCGTCGGGCAGCTACGATGCCGGCCTGGAGACGCTGCGCGCGGAGAGCTTCACCGTGACCGGGCGGGAGACGATCTACACCCACCCCGGCACCGGCGCCGAGACCCGGCTTCTCGCCATCTCCGAGCGCAGGCGCAACCGGCCGGTCACGCTCGATGCGGCGCTCGACCATCTCCTTGACCGGCGCGCCAAGCTGCTGGTCAACGAGCGCTCCGGTCGCGCCGCGGTGCAGGTCCATGCGCCATCCGTGATGACCGACGATGGCGATGTCCAATATCGCGTCCGCCTGATCCGGCCGATGGAGGCGCACACCATCCCGTACGGTGCGATGGTCGGAAGCCATTGGGTCGAGGCGGGCCGCGACGCCTTCGCCTCGGCCTGGGAAGCCGAGATCGCCGAGGTGCCGGAGTTCTCGGACGCCACCATCCACATCGTCACCGGCCTGCTACTGCCGATCTGGAAGCGCCTGCCGCACGAGTCCTCGCGCGTCTACCGGGTCCAGACCGATGACGGAGAGCGCGTCATCGGTCGCGGGGTCTCGCCCGCCTGGGCCGCGAACGCGGTGACGACCGGCTCGCTCTCGCTGTCGGCCGAGGAAGCGCACACGGCGCTGATGGAGGGAAAGACCATCATCGACCTCGACGACGGGCTCCAGCTTCGCCGCGTCCGCGTCATGGGCGCCCACCGCATCGAGCTGTCCGGCTTCACCGACACGATGCGCGAGCGGCTAACGGCCTACGGCTTGTTCCACGAGATCATCTCGTGGAAACTGCGCATGTTCGTTCCCACGAACGCGAGCGGGGTCGCGGTGCTGGCGAAGCTGCTCGACCGATGGTCGGTCGAGCGCATCAGCGAACGGGAGGCCGCATAATGCCCCGTCTCGACGCTTCGGAACTTGCCCGTCGCCTCGGTCTCCATGCCAAGGCGGCGTGCCGTCATTATCTGTCCAACGGCCACCGGCAGGGCAATTACTGGCTGGTCGGGGACGCCCGCAACGCTCCCGGCCGATCCATGTTCGTCCGGCTGCGCGCTTCGCCCAAGGGTCCGCCCGGCCATTGGACCGACGCCGCCACCGGCGAGCATGGCGACATGCTCGATATAGTCCGCGAGGCGCTCGGCCTCGTCGACTTCAAGGACGTGGCGGACGAAGCGCGCCGTTTCCTCAACCAGCCGCATCCCGAACCGGAGGACGCGGCACGCGATCGCAAGCCCGGCGCCCTCCCATCGGGCTCGCCCGAAGCGGCGCGGCGGCTGTTCGGCATTTCGCGGCCGATCCGCGGCACGCTCGCGCAGACCTATTTGCGCGGCCGCGGCATCACGGACATTTCCGGCCTTTCCTCCCTGCGCTTCCATCCGCGCTGCTATTACCGGCCGGACGAGCACAGCCCGAGGAGGGCCTTGCCGGCATTGATCGCCGCCGTCACCGATCTCGATGACCGGCTGACCGGGGCGCATCGAACCTGGCTCGCGCCGGGCGGTTCGGGGAAGGCCGAGGTCGACACGCCGAGACGGGCGATGGGCGACCTGCTCGGGCACGGCATCCGCTTCGGTGCCGCGGACGACGTGCTGGCGGCCGGCGAAGGCATCGAGACGGTGCTGTCGCCCCGCATGGTCCTGCCAGGCATGCCGATGCTGGCGGCGACCTCGGCCGCCCATCTCGCGGCCATCCTGTTCCCGGCGACGCTGCGGCGGCTCTACGTCCTGCGCGACCGCGATCCGGCCGGCGACGGCACTCGCGACAGACTGGTCGAGCGGGCGGCGAGCGCCGGGATCGAGGTGCTGGTGCTGTCGCCGCGTCTGGAAGACTTCAACGAGGATCTGCGCCATCACGGCCCCGAAGCCCTTCTGGAGCTGATCCGGCCCCAACTCGCCCCGCAGGACGCCTGCCGCTTCATGGCGCTGGCGGCGTAGAGGCGGATCGGGGATGCGGCGGACGTCACGGCCGCCGTCCCCCGGTTCGCTTCCGCGTGGCTTCCGCGATCGTCGGTCTGACCGCGCCCCGGCCTTCCGAGAGGGCGATCGAGCCCACAAACGGCCCGGACAGGCAATGGCGGCGGCCGACGATTTTCCGCCGGCGGGGCAGGCCCCGCCTTTGCATCGCGAAGCAAAATCGCCGGCCTTGGCCATCAAGGCCCTCGCGGACGAGGACTGCCGGTCCGGACCGCCCGTGGGCTTCCGACGCCGTGAAGGCCGCGAGGGTCGCGGTCAGACCGACGAAGGAGACCACGCAGATGAGAAGCGAACACGACGACGGCTACGAGCCGCACCACGCCTCATCACCGACCGACCGCCTCATCACCGAACTCCAGCTCTATGGCTGGCGCCCCTTCCAGGACGAGCCCGATCCGAGGCCGCTGCCCGAGGGCGGCGCGGTGGCCGGAGCCGTCGCAGACATCTTCGACGCCATGATCGCGACGCTTGGCGACACCCGCCTCGAACCCGATCTCGACGACCTGCTCTGGTCGACCGTCAATCTCTTCCACCGCGCCGTCCAGCGGATCGAGCGCACCCTGGACGACAACGAGCAGGCACAGCGCCGGCTCCAGCGGGAGCAGGACGGCACAGAGATCAAGGCGGTCGAGCTGGAGCGCCTCACGGCCGAGGGCCAGACCATGATCGAGCGGCGCGACGCCTTCGAGCTGATGCGCGACCAGGCCGCCGAGCACTACGAGCGCCACACCGGCTCAGGCTGGCGGCCGCGCTCCGGCTCGATGGTCAACCACCGCAACCTGACCTCGGCGCTGGTCGACAGCCGCGACTTCATCGCCGCCCGCCGCAGGGTGGACGCCGAGGTGCTGATCCCGGCCGGGCCGAGGATCGCGGTCTCCGGCGCCAACACCTTCAACGACCACAACCTCATCTGGAGCGTGCTCGACAAGGCTCACGCCAAGTATCCGCAGATGGTCCTCCTGCATGGCGGGGCCAGGACCGGCACCGACCTGATCGCCGACAAGTGGGCCGCCAGCCGCAAGGTGCCGGTTGTCCCGTTCCCGCCCGAGTTCACGAAGTATCCGGCGAAGCAGGCGCCCTTCAAGCGCAACGACGCGGTGCTGGAAACGCTTCCGATCGGCGTCATCGTCTTTCCCGGCGGCGGCATCCAGGGCAACCTTGCCGACAAAGCCCGCAAGCTCGGCATCCACGTCTACGATTTCCGCGACCGGGGCGGCGCTCAGGCGCCGTCCGGAAGGCGGCTTCGGCCGCCTTCGCTTGACGATCGCCAGCAAAAGGAGTCAAATCCGTGCATCCTCGTAGCACCGGCACAGAAGCAAAGTCGCAGGCGGAGCGCATCTTCGGACAGCCTGTCGTGATCTTTGAACCGATCATCCGGAGGCTTCCATGACCCTGATTCTGCTCGCCGTCTCGCTGTCGATCGCGCTCTGCGTGATCGCCTTCAACTTCGCGATCTACGCGCTGCCCTTCATGGTCGGGCTTGCCGCGTTCCGCTACGTCTATGCCAGCGATGCGAGTGTGGCCATGTCGCTCATAGCCGCGCTCGGCGCGGCCGGCCTTTCCGTCGTGGTCGCCGCCGCCATCCTCGCCTTCGTGCGCGCTCCCCTCCTGCGTCTTCCTGTCCTTGCGCTCTTCGCCGCGCCCGCCGCCCTGGCAGGCTATGCGGTCGTGCATGGCGTGGCGCACAACGTCATCGAGTCGACCGTCGCGCTCAATCTTCTTTGCGGCGCCGGCGGCCTGTTCGTCGGCATCGCCGCGCTGATGAACATCAGCTCCCACGCCGCCGCCTTCTCGCCACGCTGAATATTTCCTATTCGCCCCTCCTATTCAGGGCCTTATGACCGTGCGGCAGGCGGCAGATCGCTATGGAGCAGTGTCGTCGCATGATCGACCCCAATCCCTCAGGCGAGCCGGACGCTTACGATTCCAGAGAGCGGAGCAGTTCTTCCCGATTCAGATCAACCTTGTTGTCGGTCAGTTCGAGATACCGTTCTACCGCCTTGGCTACGCTTCGCCGAATGTGTCCAAGGTCGTCCCATGAGATCGTTGCTTTAGGATGACCGAGGCTGTGCAGGTATTCGTCTCGCAACGTGTAACCGCGCTCCAGCCAGCCCGCCTCAGCGTCGTCACCAACGAGGCGCTTGTATCTACTCTTCATCTTTTCGCGGCCGCGATATTCCCTCAGCATCAGGGTCGCCTCGATACAGCTTATGTTCGCGACGATCTCGTCGATCCCTTCCTCCGCTAGAGCTTTGACGAAGAAGTGCTTAGTCAGCGGATGGATGTTCGCTCTGTTCGTCTCTCTCTTTGCTAGCGCCGCCTGAAGCACTCGCCATCGCTGTTCGAGTGTATCGAGTTGTTGTCGGCCAAGCTCGAAGACTCCGACCGATCCGGAGCTTCGATCTCCTCGTCCGGATGGCCGATGAGGGTCCAAGTCAGAGCCTCGGCATTGGGCGCACGCGGCGCGTCGGCGAACGGATCGTCGGAGAACGAATAGACCCAGGGAACGTCAAACGGTTCCCACGGGCCATCGGTCGACTCTTTGCTGAAACACAACAGCAGCACGAATAGCGCATCCTCCACAGGCGACGGAAACGTCGACTCGAACACCGGAACCTTTCCGATCTCGTCCCATCGCTTGTGAAGCACGCCGAGCCAGGTGCGTTCCCATATGGCTCCAGCCGGCTCGGACTCACTTGTGACCAGCCAATAGAACCCATCCAATCTTTCGACGGGAAATTGCTGCCAACGGCCGAAGCGTTTCAGCGCATCATGCCGCACACGCCGGCCGAGATCGGCGCTTCTGAGAAAGGCGATCTCGTTCGTTCCGAACCGGATATTTTCGACGCTTTGGTGTGCCCGCTCGCTGGAATCCTCCAAATCGAGCCGATCGAGTGGCGCGAAATGATACCGCTTCACCTCTTCGGCCAGAAAGGTCTGGTGCAGCTTCAGCGCTGTCTCTTCTATGCTCGGCCTGCTGCCCGAATGCCAAGGCGTCCCGTTCCAGCGAAAGAAGTTTTCGAGCGCTGTCCGCAGTTCCTTTCGCGATGAGTCACCCGATGGATGCTTCGGGAGCCGGGAACCTTTGATCTGCGGGTAGATCGAAGCGCAATTGCTCTCAAGCAACCGAAATGCTGCCGAACGATAAGCTTCTTCCTCCGTTCGACATCCCGTCCGCCAAAGGTCGGCGACGGCCAGTCGGATCGGTTCGGGCGGATCATTTATTTCCGTTCCCAAGTCATTCCCTCCAGCCTTTTCCAACATCGCACGTTCTGGTGGCATCAGGAATGGTCGATCATCTACGCGCTCGGCCGCTCCCCGGAATGCAGGCCGCGACGGCTTCTGCGCCAGCTCTCCGATCCCTCCTCATGACGGGACCAACGCCGGTGTAAGTTCCCACGCCGCAGCGCGACCTCCGCATCCATCCGGCAGCAATCGCACCGATCGGCATGATCGCGCGCAGGAGGCTATCGACATCTTCCCTGTCGGTCCGTCGTAGCGTGGCGACCGGCCCGGTCCATGCCTCCATCCCTTCGGGCTCGCACGGAACCGTCGCCATCGCCGTTGAGGCGCAGGCGGCACCCTTCGCCCGGACGCCGGTACCGGCGCTGTCCCCGACTTTTCATCCGGGCTGGCATGCGATGGTGGCGAGCGCGTGGGATCGCGCGGGTTCCTGTGACGGCGCGTCCGTCGCCTCGACCGATGGTCGGGCCGGCAAGGAGGAAGGTTCTGCGGTTTCTCCGTGATGCGTTCGCGGAAGGACATGCCCTCCGACTGACTGATCCCCTACGTCCGAGCGGTTTCCGCCCTCAACCCCCGCGGCTCCGGACCGTGTTGGCGCGAAGCGCCTGCCCGCCCCACTCCGGGCCTTAAGGGTTGCTGTCGGCTCCCGGCGGCCGTGGCCGGGTCTCGTCGGAGGGACGGTCCCTCCGGTTGAAGCAACGGAGAACTACCATGCAGAACATCGTCATTCTCGCCGGCAACATCGGTCAGGACCCCGAGGGCCGCACCACCACCAACAACACCCGCATCGTCCACTTCACACTGGCCACCTCGCGCCCCCGCTACGCGGAAGGCAAGGTTCTGCGGGACAAGGACGGCTACCGGGTCCAGGAGACCGAATGGCACCGCATCACCTGCTTCAACGGCCTCGGCAAGACGGTCGAGCAGCATTGCCAGAAGGGGATGAAGGTGCTGGTCCGTGGTCGCATCCACTACACGAAGTGGACCGACAGGGAAGGCGTCGAGCGCTACAGCACGGAGATCATCGCCGAGACGGTGGACTTCCTGAGCTGGCCGAAGCGTGAGGACGACAGCCGCGGCGCCAACGATCCCGACGACGAGATTCCGTTCTGAAAGGAGGTGTCGAGAGCCCGGCGGCGAAAGCCGCCGGGCCTTCCTCACGTTCGCGGCCGGCGGTTCGCGGAGCTGGAAGCGCACAGCCCGGCGCAGCACGCTGGCACAGATGACGTCATTAGAATGCGGTCGCGATCATCCGCGCGGCGGCAACCAGCAGCAGCGCCGCCAGCACCAGCCGCAGCGCGCCCGGCTTGAGGTATCTCGCGCCCAGCCACGATCCGACAAGCCCGCCAATGGCGACGCAGGCCAGCCATGTCGGCAACTGCGCCGGAAGGGTCGGCATCGTCGCCCATGCGCCCAGCAGGGCCGCACCGGAGTTCAGCAGGTTGAACACCGCCGATATTGCGGCCGCCGTCCGCGTTTCCGTCCAGCGCATGGCGAGCACGACAGGCGCCAGGAATATTCCTCCGCCAACGCCCGTCACCCCGGAAACCAGTCCGATCACGCCTCCCACCAGAAGCGACGGGAGGAACGGCGGAACGACCGGCGCTTGCTCGTCGAGCGTCGCGGCGGCCTTCACCGAGCGGAGCATCTGCACCCCGGCAATGAGCAGCAACATGCCCACGACGGGCATGTAGACGGATGCCGGCAGATGCAGCGCACCGCCCAGCAGCGAGAATGGAGCGCCAAGCACGGCGAACGGATAGACGGTGCGCCACGTCAGCATGCCGGCGCGATGGAAACGATAGCACCCGATCGCCGACACCAGCACGTTGAGCGCAAGGGCAGTCGGCTTGATCGTTGCCGGATCGAAGCCGGCCAGGCCCATCACGGCGACATAGCCGGTGCCGCCGGCCTGTCCCACGGCCGAATAGAGGAGCGCCACGACGGCCAGCGCCAGGGCGAACAGAGCGTCAGTCATAAGCGCGCTGTAGCACCCGCCGGCCGGTGCTCGAAAGCAAACTGTTGCCAACTCTCATGTCTGGCGCGCGCAGCAGCTCCGGCACGTCCAGCGCAGGTCAGGACGGCCCGGCTCGTGTCGGCGGATGACCATCCGCGCTCTTTGAGGCTTACCTTGGTTCCAGTCGCGGCCTTCCACGATCAACCCGTGATATGTGGAACGGCCCGCGGTGCAAGGTGCTCTTCATATGTGGAACGGCCCGCGGTGCAAGGTGCTCTTCAGTCTATTTCACCACATGGGAACGGTGCGGTCATATGTCCGGCCTACTTGTGCGGTCATGACCGCTGGCCTCGATGAAGTCCGCGAAGCAGGTGGCTGGATCAAGGGGGCGCGCTTTGTGCGCGTCACGGGTTTCGGCCTGTCCTGTTTCGGGATTTCGTCCCGTGGTTCATCGTCTGTTGTGCACCTCACCTGCCGGCGGTCGCCGGGCAGCTCGTCTCGGCGGTCCTGCGCTTATGCGGCGATAGGTCCTGCCTCAAGTCCTGTTGGGTCTCGGTAGATTCCACCTCTGGTTAGCAATGCCCAGATCATGCGGGCGATCTTGTTGGCAAGCGCCACCGCCACGACCTTGAAGGGGCGCCGCGTGAGCATGTTCTTCAGCCACGGCCAAACTCGGTCGCGATACTGGACATGACGTAGCACCGATGCCGCCCCCGTCGTCAGCAATGATCGCAGCACCGGATTGCCCATCTTCGATATTCGCCCTAACCGTTCTTTTCCGCCGCTGGAATGTGCTTTCGGGGTTAACCCGATCCAGGCTGCAAAGTGGCGAGCGGATTTGAAGCCGGCGGGATCGGGAACGAATGCCTTCACGGCCATAGCGATAATAGCACCAACGCCAGGGATGGTCGCAAGGCGCCGCATCTCGTCATCTTGCCGAGCTTGGACGACGATCTCACGTTCGAGCTTGTCGATCTGTGTGGCAAGCATCTCGATCTGATTGATTATTTCGGTCAGGGCAAACCTCGCAGCGGGAGGCAGTCGGGTGTCTTCCTCATCCCGGATGATTGGTGCCAATGCCTTGACGTTGGCGATGCCGGTTGGAGCGATGATACCCAGCTCTCCCATATGTGCGCGTAATGCATTGATCGCTTGTGTCCTCTGACGCACCAGTAAAGCCCGCGTTTTGAGCACCATCACCGCAGCCTGCTGCTCGGCCGTCTTAACCGGGACGAACCGCATCGTCTTTCGCGTCACCGCCTCAGCTATGGCTTCTGCGTCGGCAGCGTCGGTCTTGCCGCGCTTGACGAATGGCTTGACGTATTGGGGCGGCAGCAATCTGACGTCATGCCCGAAGGCTGATATCTCCCGCGCCCAGCAATGCGCACTGGCACATGCTTCCATACCCACTAGGCACGGCGGAAGTCTTTCAAAGAAGCGCAATACCTCAGCGCGTCGTAGCTTCCGGTTGAATAGCGGCGTGCCCTCGGCGCCCGCGCCAAAAGCCTGGAAAACGTGCTTCGCCAAGTCCAATCCAATAGTGGTAACATCTTTCACGGAACGGTCCCCCCTTGTGGCGTTTGCAGTAACGACCACGTTTTAGCACTTCGATGCTGTCGGAGCGGGCCGTTCCACCTCATCAAGGGTCGGACTACGCAAAGCGTGCCGCCGCTCCCGGCTGCGCCGTCGCGGTGATCGCGGCCGCGGCCGAAACCCATCGGGCGCCTGTCGAGCGGGGATGGTCCCCGCTCCGGAACAGGAGCCGGAACGATGTCCCTTCCAGATGCGCAAGCCTTCGCCTTCAGCCTCGCCGCCACCCTGCTGGTGACGATCGTCATCTTCCGCACCGGCGACGGCACGGTCGGCGCCATGCCGGCCGCCGAATATGACGGCGACGATGACGCCATCATCCGCGAGATAGACCCGTTCGCCCCTTGAGGGCGAACGTCAGCGTTTCGATGTCCGGATCAGTTCGCAGGGATCGACCCCGAATGCGTCGGCCACTTTTCCCAGAACGCTCACGCTCGCCGAAACCTTCCCGCGTTCGATCGAGCCGATGTAGCGAGGGCTCAGCCCCGCGCGCTCCGCTACTTCTTCCTGCGTCATATCCTTGTCATGGCGCAGCCGACGCATGTTGATCGCCATGACCTCTTTGAGATCCATGACGCATGGGAATCAGAACCGGAACTATCGTTCTAGGAACGATCGTTCCGATTCGTTATAGTGGGCCGCATGCGAGAAAAACGGATGCGTCGCAGACGTCGGCTTTCTGTCCAATCGCGGAATGTCGCCATTCCGAGAATCTTCGATGCCAGTCGCGGAACTTCTATTGCACCTCGAAGCGATGACGTATTTGTGAACTACATGCGCGAGGAAGTAAGGACACAACGATGAGCAAGACTCCCTTCAAGGACAGCCCGCCGCTGACCGACAGGGTGAACGCCTATGACGAAGCCCACCTCGCCACCTATCTTCGCCTGCTCGACGCTGCCGAGGAAGGCGCCGACTGGCGCGAAGTCGTGAAGATCGTGTTCGGCCTCGACGTCAACGTCGATCCCGAACGCGCGAAGCACATGCACGACACCCATCTCGCCCGAGCCCGCTGGATGACCGAGCAAGGCTATCCGCATCTGCTGGAACCGCGCATGCAATGACCGGCTCCCGATCGCCGCGCCGTTGACGACGCCCCAAATCGGGATTGCTCGCCCAGGTCGAGATTCACATTCCGATTTTCCATCTTCACGCGCGGCCGACCCCGCCAATACTCGAATCATCCCGATGGCAACGACCGGGCGGGGAGGATTTCGTCATGGAGCCGCTGCACGACTGGCGATCACCGCAGTTCGAGGAACGTCTGAGCCGTCTCGACCGGGGCGGCATCACCTTCGAGTTTCTTCGTCGCAACCGCGACTATCGGCAGGACTATGCCGACACCGTGAGAAGGATCGCCTCCGGCGGCGCAGACAAGGCAGAGGCGATAGCGCATCTGTCCCGCCGCTGGGGGCTTGCCTTTCCCGGCGGACCCTTCTGCATCGGCCTTGACCGCTCGGCCCGTATGGCTGCCCCGGCACTTCCCTGCGGCCGTCATTGTCATGGCTGTCCCCGAAGGCTTTGCAGCTTCTTCGCTTCCTGATCCACGCACGCTGCCTGTCGTGGGCGAGCTGGCCGGCGACGGCCTGCACGCCATCGCCGAGGACGGCGCCGGCGATCACCGCCTCTGGTTCCGAGCCGGCGATGAGCCGGTCAGAGCCGGCATCTTCCTTCCGCTCGACGAGCATTTCTGGTGGCGGCACCGCAATGCGGGCCGCCTGAAGCGGCGGCTGGACGGAAGGCCGTCCGGCCCCTTGCCGCGCCAGCAGCGGCTTTCCGTCTTCCAGATTCGTCGCGCCGCCCTCATGCTGCGCGCCTGGGACGGCGTGGAATCCGGCGCCCCGCGCCGCGTGGTCGCCGCCGTCCTCATCAACCGAACCGTCGAGACGTTGCGCGCCGTGGACTGGAAGAACGCGCCGGAGCGGCGGCGGCTTGCGCGCATCCTCGCGGCCGCCCGCCGGCAGATCGAGCGCGACTATCTGCAATGGCTGATCCCGCACAGACCAGGCGACGGTCCCGACCGCGACTGAGCCCCCGCGGCCAGCCGCTTGAGGGGGGACACTTCTCCTAAGACCCCCCGATTTTTGTCACTCCGCCGGGCCGCCGATTCTTCGCCATCGTCGCACCCGACTCGCCGCCCTCACGGCGGCCGCGACGGAGGCCCACAATGTCCAACAGCACCGCCACCGACTGGCCGCGCTTCGTGCGAACGCCGGAAGCCGCGCGCCTTCTCGACCTGTCGCCGCGCACGCTCGAAAAGCACCGTTGCGACGGCACCGGGCCGATCTACCACAAGCTCGGCGGCCGCGTGGTCTATGCCGTCGCCGACCTCGAAGCCTGGATCGACGCCTGCGCCCGCCAATCGACCTCCGAGGCGGCGTCACGGTCTGCGGACGCATCCGCGTCCGACGCCGGCCCGGCGCGCTGATCGCCCCGGTGTCCGCCTTCATGTCGTCGCGCCGCACATATCAGGGCCAGCAGCTCGAACTCTTCCGGGCGCGCTCCGGCGAGATCGCGGCGCGCGACGCGCAGGATCTCATGTCCTGGCCGTTCTTCTCGCTGGCAAAGTCCCACCGCGTCACGCCGATCGACTTCCGCATGGGCGACGTGTCGATCCGCGTCGAGGCCACGGCCGAGCACGGCATGGCGACGATCTGGGATGCCGACGTGCTGATCTGGGCCGCCAGCCAGATCGTCGACGCGCGCGACAGGGGCCTCACCACCTCGCGCTTCATGTCGTCCACCCCATACGAAATCCTCACCTTCATCGGCCGCACCGACTCCGGCCTGAACTACGACAGGCTGAAGGCCGCGCTCGACCGGCTGCAATCGACCACCATCCTCACCTCGATCCGCCAGCCCTCCGAGCGCCGCCGCCACCGCTTCTCGTGGATCGCCGAGTGGAAGGAGCGCCTCGACACGCAGGGGCGATCGCTGGGCATCGAGCTGATCCTGCCCGATTGGTTCTATGCAGGAGTCATCGACGATGCCCTCGTGCTGACCATCGACCGCCAGTATTTCGACCTGACAGGCGGCCTCGAACGATGGCTCTACCGGCTCGTGCGCAAGCATGGCGGCCGCCAGAACGGCGGCTGGAGCTTCGACGTTCCGCACCTCCATCTCAAGTCGGGCAGCCTGTCGCCGCTCAGGCGCTTCCGCTTCGAGCTGCGCGCCATCGTCCAGCGCCAGCCGCTGCCCGGCTACCGCCTCGCGCTGGTCGACGATCCCGATGGCCGCCAGCGGCTCACCTTCCAGCCGGACGGCCATGACCGGGCGCCGCGCCGGCGCAAGCGCGGCGGAACACGGTCATGACCGCGCCCGGAGCCCTGCACCACGGCAGACGTGGAAATCATGTGGACGGAGCCGTACTATCGGGAACGCCGATTCCCGTCTTTTCGGGAACGCGAATCCCGTACCATCGGGAACGCCGGCGCCCCGCAAGCATCGGATTCGCCAAGCGGAATCCGGCCCCTCTAACTTCCCTAACTGAAGAATCCTTCGGATTCTTGCTAACGCGGTCGCCCATTTCACGAAATAGGGGACAACCGCGCAGCAGCCGTGAAGGCGTGGCGACGATGCTCCTCCGCTTGCCGGGGATCGCGCCATGACGATCCTGCCTCCCACGGTTCTTGCGGGCGATTGCCGCGACCTCATGCCGGCGCATGGTCCCTTCGACCTGATCCTCGCCGATCCGCCCTATGGCGACACGTCGCTCGCCTGGGATCGGCAGGTAGATGGCTGGCTGCCGCTCGCGCGCACCGCCCTGAAGCCGTCCGGCTCGCTCTGGGTGTTCGGCTCGCTGCGCTCCTTCATGACCACGGCGAAGGCGTTCACCGACGCCGGCCTGGCCTACGCGCAGGAGATCGTGTGGGAGAAGCAGAACGGCTCCTCCTTCCACGCCGACCGCTTCCGCAGGGTGCATGAGCTGGCGGTGCAGTTCCGCCGCGCCGACGTGCCGTGGAGCGCCGTCTACAACGAGGTGCAGACGACGCCGGACGCCACGGCGCGCACCGTGCGGCGCAAGATGCGGCCACCCCACACCGGCCGGATCGACGCCGGCCATTATGTCAGCGAGGACGGCGGCCCGCGCCTGATGCGCTCCGTGATCTTCGTGCGCAACGCCCACGGTTACGCGATCCACCCGACCGAGAAGCCCGTCTTCCTCCTCGAAATCCTGATCCGCACGAGCTGCCCGCCGGGCGGCCTGGTCGGCGATTGGTTTGCTGGGTCGGGCGCGGCCGGCGAAGCCTGTCGGCTCACCGGCCGACGCTATCTCGGCTGCGAGATCGACGCCGACATGGCCGAGCGCGCGGGGGCGCGCATCGCGTCCGTGCTGCCCTTCACCGAAGGGGCACGGCCATGACGGCGGGTATCCGCAGCGCCGGCATGTCTCCCGACCGCACAGTGGTCGAGCTGACCTGGCGCGAGAAGCAGATCGAGCACTGGATACGCTTCGGCCGAGCCGCCGAGGATCAGCGCCTCGACCGTCATCGCCGTGTCGTCGTCTTCGCGCCGGGCAGCATCTTCGGCTTCGTTCGCTGGGCCGGCAACGAGCACGGCACGATCATCTCGCGCATCGACATCGTGCGCGCGGTTGCAAGCGGCGAGCCGTTCCAGACGCTGCCCTTCGTGCGACCCGGCGGCGAGATCCTGCTGCGCATCACCGGCTGGCCGAAGGTCGAGGCGGTGCTGAAGGCCGTGGACGCGATCGAGGCGCTCGGCGTCGATCCGGCTGACGTCGCGCCCGACCACTGGCGTCACCTCCACAACCGCATCAGCGTCAACGGGCCGTTCCGAGCCTATGGTCACGAGCAGCACCGCGCCTGGCTGCGCCGCCGCGAGTTGCTGCCATGACCGCGCGCCGCGTGACGCTCATCACCATGCTCGCCGGCGCCGCGCTGGTCGCGGCCCCGGCATTGCATCGGCCGGACGTCCGCGTGATCTGGAACGCATCGGCCAGCGTTCCGGTCGGCCTCTACCGCATCGTGCCGGCCGGGAAGATCGCGGTGACGGACCTCGCCGTGGTCATGCCGCCCGACGAGCTGGCCGCATTCCTCGACGAACGCGGCTACCTGCCGCGCGGACTGCCGCTCATCAAGCGCGTGCTGGCTCTGTCCGGCACCACTGTCTGCCGCTCCGGCGCGGAGATCGTCGCCTACGGCACGACCTATGGCGAGGCCCGCGCGCTGGACACGCGCGGCCGGCCGCTGCCGGTCTGGCAGGGCTGCCGCACGCTCCTCGCCGGCGAAGCCTTCTTCATGAACTGGGACAGCCCCGACAGCTTCGACAGCCGCTATTTCGGGCCGCTTCCCGTCTCCGCCCTCGTCGGCCGGGCGGTTCCCGTCTGGAGCACCGACGACCCCGATCCGGCCACGGAATCCTTCCGCGAGCCGGTCTCCGACGAGCCGTGACGGCTCGCCTCTCAACCCGCGAAAGGAACATCGCATGGCCCAGATCGGCACCTTCACCCGCAACGACGACGGCTATTTCGGCCGCATCCGCACGCTCACCCTCGACGTCGAGGTGGCCATCCTCCCGGCCGAGGAATCGGACGCGGAGAACGCGCCCGAGCATCGCGTTTTCCTCGACGGGCAGGAAGTCGGCGCGGCCTGGGACCGCACCGGCGACAAGGCCGGCAGCTTCCTGTCGCTGACCATAGACGATCCGTCCTTCCATGAGCCGATCCGCGCCCGCCTGTTCGAGTCCGACACCAAGAAGGGCGCATGGAATCTTCTCTGGACGCGCCGGAAGAAAAACGACGGCGAGGCATGACCCGTCATGCGCTGCCGCCGTTCTCGTGATCCTTCAGGCTCACTCCCCTTGATCGGTCGAACGCCGGTCACTCCCCTCGACCCGATCGCCTGTCGGGCGGCCGTCGCGCGCAGCGAAGGTCAGGGGCGGCGGCCTATTTTCCGGGGAGCGTACACGTCTTACGACGATGCCCGTCCGGAAAATACCGGCCGCCGGGGAAGCCTTGCCCTTGGCCGCAGCGAGCACGATGGCAGGCTGATGGCGCATCGGGACGGCGGTGCCCGCGCTGCCGACCGGACGATCATGGCGATGCTGGCCGCATGCGCCATGATCGCCGCCCTGGCCGCTCCGGCGTCGGCCGAGCCGCCGCCCGAGCTGCATAGCGTGGCAGCCGCATCGGCCGATCCGTGGGCGGCCTGTATCGGCGTTGCCGCTCGCCGCTTCTCCATTCCCGAGCGCTGGATACGCGCGGTCATGGTGGTGGAAAGCGTCAACGATCCCGCCGCGCTCTCGCCCAAGGGCGCGATGGGTCTGATGCAGGTCATGCCCGCGACATGGGACGAGCTGCGCAAGAAGCATGGCCTCGGCGCGGACCCCTGGCATGAGTGCGACAACATCCTCGCCGGCACGGCGTATCTGCGGGAGATGCACGACCGCTACGACTCGGTCGACGCCATGCTCGCCGCCTACAATGCCGGTCCCGGCCGCTACGACGACCATCTCGCAACTGGCCGCGCGCTGCCGGCCGAGACCGTCGAATACGTCGCGAAGATCATGCCGATGATCGACGGCACGGCCCCGATCAGGCACATGGTGCGCTCCCCTGCGTCGCAGGCATGGTCCCGCGCGCCGCTGTTCGTCGCCCGCTTCGCGGACCACGATCACGGCGATACGGACAACTCCCTTTCTCCTTCCGGCCGACCTTCCGACGCACCGGCGATCGTCGATCTGTCGGCGCTCGCGCCACCATCCGACGGCCTGTTCGTGGAACGGCCGGCAAGGGAAGGAGATCGGCGTTGACCATCGTGCTTTCTCGCTTCGCGTGGTGCGCAATCGCAAGGATTGCGGTGCTCTGCGGGGCAGCGGCACAACCGACCGAAGGAGGGCGGGATAAAAAGCCGCACATCGCGGCTCGGTCGGGCGGTTGTTGTTGCGGGGTTTTTCGGGATTTCGCGCGCATCGCGGATCAGGCGCGCGAGGTGCGCGGCCTGAGATTGTTCAACGGTTTCAGCGAAACCCGAACATCGCAGCGGAAATCACCATGAGCCGGGACGACGATTTCCGCATCCGCCCCGGCCGCATCCGCTCCTCCAGGGCGCAGCAGGCGAAGCCCTTTGTCGCCCAAGCCCTTGCCGCAGCGCAGAAGGCCGGCGGCCGCGTCTCGCGCTCCGGCAGGATCACCTCCGGCAACGGCTCGCGCTTCGGGCGCGGGCGCGTGGCAAGCGTGCGCGCCAACCGCCTCATCACCAGCCGTTCGCGCGGCGCCGTCATCAAGACCCGCGTGGTCAGGCATACCGCGAGGTCCGCGCCGCTCACCGCCCATCTCAACTATTTGCGCCGCGACGGCGTGACCCGCGACGGCGAGAAGGCGCGCATGTTCGGCCCCGAGACGGACGACGCCGACGTGAAGGACTTCGCCGAACGCTGCGAGGACGACCGCCACCACTTCCGCTTCATCGTCTCTCCCGACGACGCGCTGGAGATGACCGACCTCAAGACCTTCACCCGCGATCTGATGGCGCAGATGGAAAAGGACTTGGGCTCGAAGCTCGATTGGGTCGCCGTCGATCACTGGAACACCGAGCATCCCCATGTCCACGTCATCCTGCGCGGCCGTGCCGATGACGGCAACGACCTCGTGATCGCCCGCGACTACATCAAGGAGGGCATGCGCAACCGGGCGCAGGATCTCATCACCCAGGAACTCGGCCCGCGCGCCGACCTCGACATTCGCCGCTCGCTGGAGCGCCAGGTCGCGGCCGAGCGCTGGACCCAGCTCGACCGCCAACTCGTCCGAGATGCCAACCGCCACGGCATCATCGACGTCGCCCCGTCGCCGGACAGGCAGCCCGACGAGTATGTCACGCTGAAAGTCGGCCGGCTGCGCCATCTCGAACGGCTCGGCCTCGCCGAGACCATCGGCCCGGGCCAATGGATCATCGCCGAGGAAGCCGAACCCACTCTGCGCGAGCTGGGGGAGCGCGGTGACATCATCAAGCGCATGCACCGCGCGCTGACCGAAAGCGGTATAGATCGCGGCCTGACCGATTACGTCATCGCCGGCGAGGCCAATGCCGATCCCATTGTTGGCCGGCTGGTCGAGCGTGGCCTGGACGACGAACTGCGCGGCACGGCCTATGCCGTGGTCGACGGCATCGACGGCCGCACCCATCACATCCGATTCCACGACCTCGACGCGGCCGGCGATTCCGCCCCCGGCTCCATCGTCGAGCTGCGCCGCTACGAAGATCGCGATGGCCGGACACGCACCGCTCTCGCCGTGCGCGCCGACCTCTCCATCGAGCAGCAGACCACAGCCACCGGCTCGACCTGGCTCGATCGCCAGAACATCGCCCGCGATCCCGTCGACCTCGGCGGCGGCTTCGGCCTGGAGGTAAAGCAAGCAATGGAGGCCCGCGCCGATCATCTCGCGGCCGAGGGCCTAGCCCGGCGCGAGGGCACGCGCATGGTCTTCGCCCGTAACCTGCTCGCCACGCTGCGCGAGCGCGAGCTGGACGCGCTCGGCCAGAAGCTCGCGGCCGAGACCGGCACGCCCTTCCAGAAGTCGGCCGCAGGCGAATATGTCGCCGGCACCTACCGGCAGCGCTTCGCGCTCGCCTCTGGTCGCTTCGCCATGATCGACGATGGGCTCGGCTTCAAGCTGGTTCCCTGGACGCCATCCGTCGAGAAGCACATCGGCAAGCACATCTCCGGCGTCGCCCGCGGCGACGCCGGCGTGGATTGGTCTTTCGGCCGCAAGCGCGGGCTGGGACTGTGAGCAGTCGCGACGATTGTTCGCCGCACCGCGCAAGTATTTTCCGCACCATCTGCGACCGGCTTCGAGTCCGCAGACATTCGCCATTGAAACCCGCGCCGCGCTTGTCCTTCTTCGCTCTCGTGAAACGAATTTGAGGAGAATTTCCGCCGTGTCCGCCAGCCGCGTCATGTGGGGACAGATCGTCGTCGTCTTCTCGCTCGTGCTGGTCGCGGTCTGGGGCGCGACGCAGTGGACCGCATGGCGGCTCGGCTTTCAGTCGCAGCTCGGCCAGCCCTGGTTCGAGCTGGCCGGCTGGCCGCTCTATCCGCCGCCCGCCTTCTTCTGGTGGTGGTATTTCTACGACGCCTACGCGCCGACCATCTTCTACGAAGGGGCCGGCATCGCCGCGTCGGGCGGCATCATCGCCATCGCCGTCGCCATCCTCATGTCGATCTACCGCGCGCGCGAGGCGAAGGACGTTCGCACCTTCGGTTCCGCCCGCTGGGCCGAGCGCAAGGAGATCGCCGCCGCCGGTCTGCTCGGCGACGATGGCGTCTTGCTCGGCAAGCTCGACCGCGACTATCTCCGCCATGACGGCACCGAGCATGTGCTGTGCTTCGCGCCGACGAGAAGCGGCAAGGGCGTCGGCCTCGTCGTGCCGACCCTGCTCACTTGGCCAGGCTCGGGTATAGTGCATGACATCAAGGGCGAGAACTGGGATCTGACCGCTGGCCTGCGCGCCCGCTTCGGTCGCGTCCTGCTGTTCGATCCCACCAACGCGCAGTCCGCCGCCTACAATCCGCTCCTCGAAGTCCGCAAGGGCGAATGGGAAGTTCGCGACGTGCAGAACGTCGCCGACGTGCTGGTCGATCCCGAAGGCTCGCTTGAGAAGCGCAATCACTGGGAGAAGACCAGCCATTCACTGCTGGTCGGCGCGATCCTCCACGTCCTCTATGCCGAGACGGACAAGACGCTCGCCGGCCTCGCCGCCTTCCTCTCCGATCCGCGCCGGCCGATCGAGTCGACGCTGTCCGCCATGATGACCACGCCGCATCTGGGCGAGAAGGGACCGCATCCCGTCATCGCCAGCGCAGCCCGTGAATTGCTCAACAAGTCCGACAACGAGCGCTCCGGCGTGCTCTCCACCGCCATGTCCTTTTTGGGCTTGTATCGCGATCCTGTCGTCGCGACTGTCACCGCCCGCTGCGACTGGCGCATCGCCGACATCGTGTCCGGCGCGCGGCCGACGACACTCTACCTCGTCGTCCCGCCCTCCGACATTTCCCGCACCAAGCCGCTCGTGCGCCTCGTGCTCAACCAGATCGGCCGCCGGCTCACCGAGGATCTTCACGCGAAAGGCCGCCGCCATCGTCTGCTCCTGATGCTCGACGAGTTTCCCGCGCTCGGCCGGCTCGACTTCTTCGAGAGCGCCCTGGCGTTCATGGCCGGCTACGGCATCAAGGCGTTTTTGATCGCGCAGTCGCTCAACCAGATCGAGAAGGCATACGGCGCCAACAATTCCATCCTCGACAACTGCCATGTCCGCGTCAGCTTCGCCACCAATGACGAGCGCACGGCCAAGCGCGTGTCGGACGCCCTCGGCACCGCGACCGAGATGCGCGCCATGCAGAACTATGCCGGCCACCGCCTTGCGCCCTGGCTCGGGCACCTGATGGTCTCCCGCTCCGAGGCAGCCCGGCCGCTGCTCACCCCCGGCGAGGTGATGCAGCTTCCGCCCGACGACGAGATCGTCATGGTAGCAGGCATCCCGCCGATCCGCGCGAACAAGGCGCGCTACTACGAGGATGCCCGTCTCACCGAGCGCCTCCTTCCCGTTCCCGCCAACCCGCGCGCCGGCCTGGTCCAGCGCCCCGACGACTGGTCGGCGCTGAAGCCGATCGTCGTGGCGATCCCCGCCCAGGGCACGGCCGCTTCGGCGAACGGCTCCGCTCATGCCGCGAACGGCGCGGCGCGGCCGGCTGCCGCCGCGAAGCAGGACGACGATCCCGCCAATGCCGGTCTGCGCCGCGAGCCGGGCCTGGAGCCGCACAAGGACATCGCGCCGGAGCAGCCGAAGCAGCCCGCCAACGAGTTCGAGCCCGAAGCGGATGAGCCCGACACCGATGCCGCCACCAACCGGGCGCTCGTCCGAAACATGCGGCTCGTCGCGCGCCAGGTCTCGATGGACCCCGGCGACAACATGGATCTGTGAGCGATGCGCGACGCCGACGACAGGCTGGAGCGGCCGGACAGGAAGAAGCGCCTGTCCGTCTACCTCGACCCGGAACTGATGCGGCTGCTGGCCGATTTCGCCGACCGCCGGGAGCAATCCCGCTCGATCGTAGCCGAGGCCGCCATCGCCTCCTTCCTGTCGCCTGATGCCGACGAGCGGAAGGAAGCCGCCATCGTCAAGCGCCTCGACCGGATTGACCGCAACATCCAGCGCCTCGAACGCGACATCGGCATCGCCAACGAAGCCTTCGCCATCTTCATGCGATCCTGGCTGACCTCGACCATATCCCTGCCGGAGATCGTCCAGGGTGCGGCCGCCCGCGCCAAGGGTGGCGAGCGCTACGAAAAATTCCTCGAAGCGCTCGGTCGGCGTCTCGCCCGAGGTCCACGACTGCGCCAAGAGGTTTCGGAGGATATTTCATGAAGGGAACGTGTGCATAAGACATTCTCCTTAACCGTCGGTCACTCTCCTAAGCGAGTAGGGTCGGGGTCAGCGCCATGATGATTTCTGAATAGACCCGAGTTTCGTGGACGCGCTCGGGTTACATTTCATTAACCTGATCGAGCCGGACTTGAAATACGGCGGATTTACCACTCGGAGGCCTATAGCCGGGAGGGGGCTACACCAACCTCGCAGAATAGCCGGCACACGCCACCCGAGGAAGCCAAACACAGAAGCGTATTCACGACCCGGTGCAGATCCGTCTTGCGCGGGAGGCAGATGCTGTCGGTCGAGGCATCGACAGCGCAATTTGGAATGGACACTAAGGGCGAAGCGGCGCTAGCTTCCTGGAGTGCACCCCGTTTTGACCGGACAGGCGGCATAGCCGATAAGGCATAGGCGTACGCCTATGATTATGACTATGACTTCTGATCCGTTCTCTCCTTCGCCTCGTGTTGAAGTGATCACCTCGGTGCAGCGCCGGCGGCGCTGGACGACAGCCGAGAAAGTGCGCCTCGTCGAAGAGGCCATGCAGCCCGGCATGTCGGTGTCCTATGTGGCACGCCGCGCCGGTATTGCGCCCAGTCAGCTCTTTGCGTGGAAGCGCCGTATGCTCGAAGGCGGTGCGACCGCCGTTCAGGCCGACGACGATGTCGTTGGCGCAGGTCGCGTCCGCGAACTCGAGAAACGCGTGCGCGACCTGGAGCGCATGCTGGGCAAGAAGACCATGGAGGTCGAGATCCTCAAGGAGGCGCTCGATCTCGTCGCCCCCAAAAAGCCAACGTTGCGGCTCGCCTCGTTCAACCAGGACGGTTCGCTGTGAAGACGGTTGCCGACACGCTCGGCGTCTCGCGCTCCAACCTCGTCGAGCAGGCGAAGAAACGCCATCTCGAAAGCCCGGCGACGCGTAAGCCATACGCCAAGGCTGAAGATGTGGCCGTGCTGCCCGTGATCCGCAGGCTGGTTGATCAACGGCCGACCTATGGCTATCGCCGCATCACGGCTCTGCTCAACCGCGAGAGGCGTGCCCAGGACCTGCCGCCCGTCAACGCCAAGCGGGTTCTGCGCATCATGCAGGTCAACGGTTTCGTGCTGACGCGCCATACCGCCTATCGCCCGGCTCGCACCCATGACGGCGTCGTCATTGCCTTGCGTTCCAACATCCGCTGGTGCTCGGATCATCTCGAACTCAAATGCCGCAACGGCGAGATCGTGCGGGTGCTGTTCGTCATCGATGCCTGTGACCGTGAGATCATCGCCTGGTCGGCCGTTGCCCATGCCGGCGTCTCGGGCGAGATGGTGCGCGATCTGATGGTCGAGGCCGTCGAGCAGCGCTTCGGCAACGCCAGGACGCTGCATCCTGTCGAATGGCTGTCCGACAACGGTAGCGCCTACATCGCCCGGGAAACGGCGACTACCGCAGCGGCGCTGGGCTTGCGACTGGCCTTCACCCCTGTTCGCTCGCCGCAGAGCAATGGCATCTCCGAGGCGTTCGTCAAAACCCTGAAGCGTGATTACGCCGGAAACGTCATTCTGCCCGACGCCGAAACCGTCCTGGCCTTGCTGCCAAAATGGTTCGACGATTACAATGAAATCCACCCGCACTCCGGCTTGCGCTTCCTCTCGCCGCGTGAGTTCAGGGCCAAGGCCGCTGGTGCTTAATGCAACCCGCCGCCTGTCCGGTCAAACAGGGTGCACTCCACTTCCTTAAGATGTCTTCTGTTAAAAATGGTCCTGTAGACAGACTCCCACGATCAGTACAATATGCCAATCACGCAGATAGACTCATCATCGACGGCCATCCGCAATCGCATCCTCGATGCAGCAGTAGCCTGCCTTTCAGATTTTGGCCACGCACGAACGACGATGCAGGAGATTGCAACACGCAGTGGTCTCTCGCGCAGGTGGGTATATAAACAATTTAACAACCGAAATGATGTCCTTGCGGCTGTGCTTCGGCGTGAACTTGCGTCGTTCTACGGCGATTTAAAAATTAAGCTTGATGTCCAATCAAAAACTGACGAATTGATTGTTGAGATAATTGTCGGTTTTGTTGATCTTTCTCGTAATAATCAACTTTTTATTCGTCTATGGACGCTTGAGAGAGATTTGGTAATTTCTTGGATGACTGTCGAATCGGAGTTTCTTCTTCGAACTTCATAAGAAATTCTGACTCCATATTTGAATATTTTAATGCAAAGAAAGGCTATTAGGCAACTAGATCTTAATACAACAGCACGGTGGATCATTCGTGTTGCTGTGATGTTCGTACTCTATAGTGATCGAGAAAGTGTGGATAGTAATGACATCCGTCGGTTCGTGCGCGACTACATCGTCAACGGTCTCTCTGGGCATTGACGCCCGGCGCCAGCTCATCCTGTTGCGTCGGAGAAGGCAAGTCATCGCAGAGAAGCCGCATCTACCGAGATGAGGGGGCTGACGGTGCGCAATCGCCGGGCACGACGGCGAGAGGTACGGTTACGAGTCCCGATCCTGGTCTAGACATGGCCGACGCGCGCTGATCACTCCACTTCATATACTACTAGGACGATTCCACATTTATAGCAGCCATTGAGCGATTGCGGCGATCTGGACGAATTCGAGGAAGTTTTCGGCGTGTCGGGCGTATCGTGTTGCCGTAGTGTTCCGGTAGGTGCTGCCAGAATGTGCCTGAACGCAGCAGCCACAACCCGCGCTGCAACGTCAAGTACGACCACGCAAGCGCAAAGCGCGCGCGACCGGTTTCATCGAGATGGACGCCTACGTCGACGTCAACCTCCACGCAGAAGGTCCTGATGCTCTCAGCTGTTGTGCGGCGTCAGTTCCGGCGGAGCCAGTTTCTTTCATTTTTCGAGCAGCAACCCAACTGTCTGATCGGCATGGAGGCCTGTTCCGGGGCACACCACTGGGGGCGCCGATTGCGGGAGATGGGTCACGAGGTCCGGCTGATGCCGCCGTCCTATGTGAAGCCCTACGTCAAGCGCGGGAAGACGGACGCGGCTGATGCCGAAGCGATCTGCGAGGCGGTGACGCGACCGTCGATGCGGTTCGTTCCCGTGAAGAGCGAAGCAGAATCCGCAGCGCTCGTGTTGCACCGCGCGCGGGACTTCCTCGTCGGACAGGTCACCCAGACTGGCAATGCGATCCGCGCCTACATGGCCGAGTTCGGGATCGTGGCTGCGAAGGGGACGAAGCGCGTCGAAGCGCTGGCGTTGGAGTTGGACGCCCTGCCGGATGCCGCATGCCTGCCGCTTCAGGCGCTCTTCGACCAGTTCGCGGAGACGCAGGCGCGGATCGATCGCCTGACCGCGGAGATCGAGGATGTTCACCGGCAGAGCGAGATGAGCCGACGGCTGGCTTCGATCCCTGGAGTGGGCGTACTGACCGCAACGGCCATTGCCGCGACGACACCGGATGTCAGCAACTTCGGCTCAGCACGGGATTATGCTGCCTGGCTTGGCCTCACGCCGAAACAGCACTCGACTGGCGGCAAGCCAAGGAGTGGCGGCATCTCGAAGATGGGCAACCGATATATCCGACGCCTGCTGTATCTCGGAGCCATGGCCCAGATCATGGTCCGCCGCAGGAGCCGACGCCCAGGAACGGATTGGCTGTCGCGAAAGCTGGCGACGAAGGAGACCAAGGTGGTCGCGATCGCATTGGCGAACCGCATGGCGCGGACAATCTTCGCGCTTTTGCGCGACGGAACCAGCTATAGACCTCGGGTCTCGGCGGCATGATCGGGCTGAGGGCGGACTGAAGGAATGGTCAGGGCAACGTGAGGTGATGGCGAACTGACGGATAGGTAGAAGAGGGACACCCCGGTGAACCCGAAGCGCTATGAAGCGCGTTCGATTGAGTGGGACCCGTACTCCAGCGGAAATTCATCATGGCGCGCAGCACACAGCTGCACACAGACGCCGAATACATGGCCGCAGCCGACCAGTTCAAAAGAATGCTCACGAAACCCTTGCCACGCAGGAGCCATCCATACACGGGTTCATGTCGGAGGAATAGTTGGGCAGGAAGAACAGCTTCGCGCCGGCCGCGCTGATGGCGGCACGTATCGCCTTGCCCTTGTGCGAGCCCAGATTGTCCATCACGACGATGTCGCCGGGCCGCAAGGTCGGCGCGAGCACCTTCTCGAAATAGAGCTGGAAGCGCTCGCCGTTGATCGGCCCGTCGATGAACCAGGGCGCGTCGACGCGGTCATGGCGTAGCGCCGCCAGGAAGGTCATGGTCTTCCAGCGCCGCTGCGGCACCTTGGCCCTGAGCCTTGTCCCGACCGGCGCCCAGCCCCGCAGCGGCGCCATGTTGGTCTTGGTCCATGTCTCATCGATGAACACGAGGCGGGAAGGATCGATGCGGTTCCGGTACTGCATCCACTGGGCCCGGCGCCGCGCCACATCCGGGCGATCCTGCTCGGCGGCGATCAGCGTCTTTTATGGGATGGCCCGCCCCTCCCGCCGGCACCGAGCTATGGTGCTGGTGTGTTTGAGAGGAAGGAGCGAACCGATGACCATCGTGACCCTTGGAATCGACTTGGGCAAGAACCTGAATAGTATTGTTGGCCTGGATGCGGAGGAACGGGTCGTCCTGCGCCGACGCGTCCGGCGAGCGACCCTTGCCGAACTTGCAGGCAAGCTTGAGCCTTGTACAGTCGCTCTGGAGGCGTGCTGCGGGGCGCATCATGTCGGTCGTCTCTTTGCCGCGAAAGGGCATGAGGTCCGACTGATGTCGCCCGAACATGTCCGTCCGTACGTCCGTGCACAAAAGAACGACGACAACGATGCGGCGGGGATCGCCGAGGCAGCCACGCGGCCGACCATGCGCTTCGTCGAGTTGAAGAGCCAGGAGCGGCTCGACCTACAGACCCTGCACCGGGCCCGCTCTCGTCTGGTGGCAGCGCGAAAGGCGCTCGTCAATCAACTTCGGGCGATCCTGCTCGAGCGTGGACATACCTTCCGCCAAGGGCGCAGGGTTCTTGAACGGGAAATCGAACCGTTCCTCGCTGAGCCGCCTTCGGACCTTTCGGTCCGCATCTTGGTGCTCATCGCAGACATGCGAGCCGAGTGGCGATCACTCGATGAGCGGATCGACGCTTTGAACGACGATCTGACCGAGCATGCACGTGCCGACGAGGCGGCAGGCCGGCTGACCTCGATACCCGGCATCGGCATCCTTGGCGCAACCGCGCTGTTTGCGGCCGTCGGGAACGGTGAGGCGTTCCGTCGGGCGCGCGACATTCCAGCCTGGCTCGGCCTCGTGCCGAAGCAGATGACGACGGGCGGCAAACCGCGGCTGCTCAGCATCACCAAGCGGGGGAACAGGCACCTGCGCATGCTGCTAATCCACGGCGCACGCGCGGCACTGCCGAGCCTCTCCAAACAGGCGACGCCTTTGGGCTCGTGGCTTCGAGGTCTTCTGTCCCGAGCACACCGCAACGTGGTCATTGTCGCGCTCGCTGCGAAACTCGCTCGTATAGCGTGGGCAACGCTGCGGCATGGTGTACGCTTCGAGCCGGAAAAGGGCACGGTGATGACCGCCTGAGCGGAGCTGTATAGTCGAAAGGATCGGCCCCGGATCGAGGGAGCCGTATGAGGTTGGCGGAAGGAGGCTGATGGCCGGAAGGGTCGAACACCCGCGTCCCTGGAAACCTGGTTCAAAAAACGGCGCTACGACGCCGAGACTTTTATGAGGACCAGGACGCGCGGATCTCCATCATGGCGAGGGCAGCAACGCCACTACGCCGGATACGTTTGTGCACGACCAAACAAAGCCTGAAGCAACCAACTTGCCAACGGGGCGGGCCATACGTTTTTGTGCGACAGCTTCTCGGCATGAACGAACGCCCATACCGAGCGGTAATCGACCTTCAGGCCGCGCTCGGCCAGTTCCGCCACCAGTCCGCGCAGGGTGAAGTCCCTTTCCCGGCAGCGTTGCACAAGCCAGTCATGATGCGCGCCGGAAATCGCCTTCGGCTTGTGGCCGCCCATCTGGCCCGGCTCGACGCTGCCCGTCTCACGGAAGCGCTTCAGCCAGGCGATCGCAGCGCTGTAGCTGACGCCAAACCGTGCCGCAGCCTGACGCCGCGACAGGCCTTCGTGCTCAACCGCGCCAACAACCCGGTCCCGCAGATCCATAGAATAAGGCTTGCCCATCCATGCCGGCCTCCTGTCCCGGTCGGCAAGATGAATCAGATTTGGACGCCATGGGGAATCCCCAATCCGACTCAGCATCAAGTCATCCCGCTCTGGCCCTTTCGGTTCTGTTATGTTCACTGTTTGCTTCCGAAATGTTCGTGCCAAAGCCGGCAGCTCTTACGGCCGTCGAGGCTAATTCGGGTGCCCAGATGAGATAGACGGCATCACCACGCGGGTCGACCGTGGCGCCGACGCCAGGATGTCACGGCGGTAACCCGCGTCCTGCAATGTCACGAGATCGGATACTCCACCTTTCGGCGATCCAAACAATCAGATTGGATCACTCAGTTTGGAGGTAGCAGCCCATTTACCGCCATTTGTGGATAGCACTTGCCGTTGGCGCGAGGGTCTCGTCCGCGGAACGTAGGGTCTACGCCTTCATCGGCGCGGCGGCTTAGCAAATCAGCCCAGAAATCGCCCCTTCCAGCGCGGGTTCAACTCCTTTAAACTTGCGATTTCGAATTGTCCACGGATCAGCAGCACACGCCCACACTCACAGCCTCTTGCATCGGACCGGGCGTTGGGTGTGGTTTGACTCTTCAAAATTTCGACTGGCAGGATATTGGCTCTTGTCGCCACAGTTGCAAATCCCCTACGGGTGAGTAGAGCGCTTTCAACGTTGACTAGTATGGCCTTATGACGAACGAAAAAAACCAGTTGAAACGGAACGAGAGCCCAGCCAGGCGGCATGCGTCCGAGGACAAGACATCCTTTCGGTGGGGAAAGAAAGTTCTTGATCGTGGCGAACAACATAAGCTGCGGCGAGAGATTTTGCTGCGCACTGCGGCACGAGCGTTCAATGACACCAGCTATCACACCACAACGCTCGATGAGCTGGCACAGCGCCTCAACGTTACAAAGCCAACACTCTACTATTACATAAAGGATAAAGACGACATACTGTTCGAATGTCAGCGTATTGCTTTGGGGCTTATTAAGGACGTATTTGAAAAGCAAAATGAAAGTGAACTTACTGGCATAGAGCAACTCTCCCAGTTTCTACGGCGTTATTCCGAGCTGATGACGGACGATTTCGGAATCTGCCTCGTGAGGACGGGACTCCGCCCTCTCAAACCGGAAAGCCGAGCGATTCTGCTAAAATTCGCTAAGCAGATCGATCGAACTCTCCGCGACATTGTCGCAAGAGGCATCGCGGATGGAACGCTGCGGGATGTCGAACCGCTTCTTGTTGCCAATGCGATATTCGGCGGATTCAACGGTATCGCAAACTGGTACAAGCCGGACGGCCAATTCGGCAAGGAAGAGATAACAGAAACATACATCGACCTCTTCATCAGAGCGGCAAGACGGTAGGTTTTTCGATTGGTCCGGATCCAGGGTTTCGCCATGGGCGCCAAGTTCGCCTAGGTGCCAAAGCCCGCGTCGCCCGAGACCTCACGCAGCTTATGCTCAATATGGATGAAGATGTCCTCAACAAGCGGGTCGAGCGCTCCGTAATCGATCGAGGTGGTTACCAGCCGATGCGCCACGATCACCGGATGGGCCGCATCGCCTGTGATCTGTTGGACGCCTCGAATTACCTCGCGTTTTCGGCCGTGATTTGATTCCATCGCCGTGCTGATTTGCATGGAGGCGATGGATGCGAGGACAGGCCGGGTTCTGGGACGTTGACGAGCGCTATGCGCGGTTGAGCGAAGCCGGCGATCCGCTGGAGAAACTGAACGCTGTCGTGCCGTGGGAGATATTCCGCAAGCCGTTGTCGAAGGCGCTGAAGCGCTCGGATGGCTCGAAGGGTGGCCGCCCGCCCTACGATCCGGTGATGATGTTCAAAATTCTGGTGTTGCAGGCGCTGTGTAGTCTGTCGGACGATCAGGCCGAATTCCAGATCATGGACCGGCGCACCTTCGGCCGGGTCCTTGGTCTTCTGGATGCCGGCGACAGGGTGCCGGACGCCAAGACGATCTGGCTGTTCAGGGAACACCTCGTGCAGGCTGGCGCGGTCGAAAACCTGTTCGCCCGTTTCGATCGCCATCTTTCGAAAGCCGGATATCTGGCCATGGGCGGACAGATCGTCGACGCCACGGTGGTGGCCGCGCCGAAGCAGAGAAACACCGACGATGAGAAGGCCGATATCAAAGCGGGCAAGATACCGGATGTCTGGAAAGGCAAGCCCGCGAAGCTGCGGCAGAAAGACCGGGACGCGCGCTGGACCGTAAAGTTCTCGAAGGCCAAGGTCGATGACGAGGGCAACGAGCACAAGCGCGACATCGCCGTTCCCATCTTCGGCTACAAGAACCATATGTGGACGACCCCCTTCTCGCAAGATTGTCAAGCAGCTTTTTGATCGGATCGCTTGCGATCATATGTCCGGCCTATGGGCGCGATCACACATGATCGCTGGCCAAGATGGTTTCCGCGACGCGAGTCCCCAACACGCCGGCGGCCTGTAGCGGCCGATGGTTCTTTCGGAGTGTCTCGCGTCTCGGATCGATCGATCACACCATCTGCCTCTTCTCTTGCAAGTTCCGGCCTCAGCTCAGCACGATAGCGGTAGAAGCGCTCCCCGTAGCTGTCTGATCTTCATGCGGCGTGCGCCAAGGCAAGCGTCGCAGCATTTTTCCTGTAGGGCTCACCCGTCACCATCATCTTCCAAGCGATGCGGGCAATCTTATTGGCCAAAGCCACGGCCGCGAGTTTCGGCGGCTTGCGCTTCAGAAGATCAACAAGCCAAGGCGAAACAGTGCCTCGACCGGATCGGGTATGCCGGATGACGGCGGTGGCTCCGACGACCAGCACGCTGCGCAGGGCTTCGTCGCCGGCACGCGTGATGACGCCGAGCCTAACCTTGCCGGCAGTGGAGTGATCCTTTGGCGTCAGGCCGAGCCAAGCGGCGAAATGCCGAGCCGATTGGAAGGCCTCAGGTGCGGGCATCTTCATCACCAGCAGCGACGCGCCGATCGGGCCGACGCCGGGGATTTGTGCCAGACGACGACTACATTCATTGGCCCGATGCCAGGCCATCAGCTTGGCATCGATTTTTTCCAGCTGCACCTGCAACTGCGCGTATTCCTTGCCATGAAGAGCGAAAAGCTCCCGCGCCAAATCCGGCAGCGTCTCGTCTGCTGCAATGCGCTCGAGCAATGGTTCGATCTTGCTCATCCCCTTCGCGGCGGTCAGACCGAACTCGGCTGCGTAGCCGCGTATCGCGTTGGCGAGTTGCGTTCGATTGCGGACCAGCCGGTCACGCACTCCGGCCAGCATCAATGCCGCCTGGCTGTCGGCTGTCTTTACCGGCACGAACCGCATCGTCGGTCGGCTCATCGCCTCACACAGCGCTTCGGCATCCGCCGCATCGTTCTTGCCTCGCTTGACATACGGTTTGACCAGTTGCGGCGGAAGCAGCTTCACGTCGTGACCGAACGACTGCAGCAGGCGCGCCCAATGATGGGATCCGCCGCACGCCTCGATCGCAATTACTGTAGGTGGCAGCTTCTCGAAGAACGCCACCATCTCCTTGCGCCGCAGCTTCTTGCGCAGGATCGGTTCCTCAGCCGCGTTCACGCCATGCAACTGGAATACGTGCTTTGACGTGTCCATACCGATTCGAATAATCTGCTCCACGGACGGTCTCCTTTGCTTGAGATCTTCAACGACCTCATTCTGGCACATCGATGCCGTGCGGGGGCCGTCCACCCCAACATGCCTCGATCGATCAGCGACACGGCTTCATTCGCGGCTGGACGGTCACGCATGCTCGCAAACCCATCGCGCCTTGATGGCGGCGGCGAGCGCCTTCAATGTCGTGTCGGCCGGCAGGTTGGACAGATAGTATTTGCGCTCGCCGGAAGAGCGCCATTCGCCGACCAGCCAAGCCTCCTCGCCGGGCATGTGCTGCTGGCCTTTGTCAAGGATACGCTGCGGGTCGCCATCGGCGATGCGGACCCGCAGGGCAGAGAAGCGTGCGGCAAGGCGTCCTTCAGTTCCGTGGCGCCAACTCACCGTCTTCCAACCTGCTTGCGCCAACATCGTCTCGGCGGCAGTTGAGAGCGTATCGGGGATCGGGTTCTTGCGCGGCCTGCCGCGTCCGGCGACGGGAAAGACCAGCGACACGCTGGCCAGATAGACCTTCTGGTGCTTCGCGATGCCGACCGCCCAGGCAAGGCCGCGTGCGCTCAGCCCTTGGCGGAACGGCGCAGACAGACCGTAGCCGGCATCGGCAAGCACCATGCCGAAGCGCAGCCCGGCGGCGATCAGACGGTCGATCTCGGCAAGGGCGATCTCCGGCTTGGTGCGGGCCACCCGACATTGCTCGGGAACGCCGGCCTTGGCGATCCGATCCGCATCGCTCGTCCAACTCTGCGGCAGGTAAAGCCGCAGACCCACGTGTCACCGGTCCTGCAATTCTCCCTGAAAGTGGGCTTTGAAAATTCCCTGATTGACATTTCTTTCGGTTCATTCCGGCGGGGCTAGCCCCGCCGGAATGAACCGAGCCGCCATTGGTGCCATGACCTCTGCGCGAGGGAGGCGGCGATGGTGCGACTTGGAGAACTGATGATGATTCTGGAAATGCATCGACAGGGACTATCAATCACCGCCATTGCGAGGCGGACGGGGCGTGATCCCAAGACCGTGCGCAAGTATATCGACCGCGGTGTCGAGGCGCCGGTCTACGGGCCACGCTCGGTGGGCCGGCCAAGCAAGTTGGCGTCCTACATGGACTTTATCCGCGAACGTGTGACCGCCTTTCCCGATCTCAGCGCCGCGCGCCTGACGCGGGAGATCCGTGAACTCGGCTATGTCGGCGCCTACACGGCAGTGAAGCGATACCTCGCTGCGATCCGGCCCGAGAACGAGCCTAAGCCGTATGAGGTCCGCTTCGAGACGCCGGCAGGCGTCCAGGCGCAGGTCGACTTCGCTCGTTTCGTCGTCGACTTCACCGACGATCCCGGCACCAGCCGGATCGTCTGGCTATTCAGCCTGGTGCTTGGCCACTCGCGATTCATCTTCGCGCGCTACGTCCTGCACCAGGATCTGCAGACGCTCCTCCGTTGTCATATGCAGGCATTCGCCGCGCTCGGCGGTGTGCCGATCGAGATCCTTTACGACCGCATGAAGACGGCGGTCATCGGCGAGGACGACCAGGGCCACATCGTCTACAACCGCTCGCTGCTGGCGCTGGCGCGGCACTATCGCTTCCAGCCGCGCGCCTGTCGTCCGTACCGGGCCAAGACCAAAGGCAAGGTCGAGCGACCGTTCAGCTATATCCGCCAGGACTTCTACCTCGGCCGCAACTTCCGCAACCTCGACGATCTGAACACCCAACTGATTGAGTGGCTCGACGCCGTCGCCAACGTCCGGGTCCACGGCACGACCCAGCGCATCGTCGCCGAAGCGTTCGATGCCGAACAGCCCGAGTTGCAGACGCTGCCGGAGCATCGCTTCGACGCCGTGCTGAAGCTCGAACGCCGCGTTAGCCACGACGGCTTCGTCGCGGTCGGCGGCAACTTCTACAGCGTGCCGGACCGCACCCGACGTGTCGTCGAGGTGCAGCAACTGCCCGATCTGATCCGCATCCTCGACCTCGGCAATGTCGTCGCCGAACATCCCGTTCTCGAAGGCCGCAAGCAATACCGCATCGATCGAAGTCACCGTACCGGCGGTGTCGCGAAGCGCAGGACTGGTGTCGCCGCTGGAATCACCATCGGCCGCATCGGCGACCATGTCCCGCTGCGGTCGCTCGCCATCTATCAGGCGATCGGGGCGCAACTGGCGATCGGAGACCGACCATGACGCTCACCACAGCATCGTCGCGGGTCGACAATATCCGCCACAGCCTGGTCGGGCTGAAGATGCCGCGCGCGCTTGAGATGCTCGACACCACCCTGCGCCGCATCGAGCAGGGACAGATTGACGGCATCGAGGCGCTCGATGAATTGCTTCTCGAGGAACTGTCGCTCCGCGAGAACCGCCGGATCAAGGCGGCGCTACGCATGGCGCGGCTGCCGACGGTGAAGACGCTCGCCGGCTTCGACTTCTCGTTCCAGCCATCGCTCGACCGCAATCGCATCATGGCATTGGCCGGCCTCGACTTTATCAATCGCGCCGAGGTCGTTCATCTGCTCGGCCCGCCAGGAACCGGCAAGAGCCATCTTGCCACCGCACTGGCCGTCGAGGCGGTGCGCGCCGGCAAGCTGGTCTACTTCATCCCGCTCGCCGATCTCGTCGCCCAGCTCGCCAAGGCCGAGCGGGAGGGAACTCTGCGCGAGCGCATCCGCTTCCTCTGCCGGGCGTCGCTGCTCGTCGTCGACGAGATCGGCTACCTGCCGGTCACACCGGGCGGCGGCAACCTTTTCTTCCAACTGGTCAACGCGCGGTACGAAAAGGGAGCGATGATACTCACCTCGAACCGGGGCTTTGCCGAATGGGGCGACGTGTTCGGAGATCCCGTAGTCGCCACCGCGCTGCTCGACCGGATCCTGCATCACGCCGTCGTCGTGCAAATCGAAGGCTCAAGCTATCGCATGCGCGAGCATGCCGCCCTGGTTCCGGAGAACCTTCGCGCCAACGCACTCGTCAATCCACCACCGGTCCCGAAACGGCGTGGCCGACCCACGAAAGGACACGAAGATCGACCGTTCGGCTGATCACCGACCTCGGACCCGCCGCCAACATAGGGAATTTTACACGCCCACAATTGCGGAAACTTCGGTGCCCGTTGACACCACGGGAACAGGAACCTCGTCACGCGCCAGCGTCAGCGAGACCAGCGTCTGGCAGTTGGCGCGCTTGCCAAGCGCGGAGGCATATTGCAGCGCGACCCCAACCGAGCGGTCGCCCTTCTTAGGTAGGGCCGTGTCGTCGACCACCAGGACGGCGTCATCGCTGCCTACCAGCCTGTCGGCTTGCACGGCCAGTTCCGTCTCCAGCGGCCCGGCATCCCAGATGCCGTCCGAGATGAAGTGATGCAGACGGTCGTAGTGCTCAGGCGCGAGGCGCTCGGCCATCGGGCCTACGCTCTTGCGCTCGCCCGGCCCGATCAGACCCGAGACATAGACCGGGCACATCTGCCGCCGCTTCTTGTGACCAAGCTTCTCCACAAACGGCTGCAGCCACGCCGTCAGGGCAACGCCCAATTCCACCATCGCGATCCCTCCAGTTCCAGCACGAAGGATCGGCAACCATCATTGATAATCCGTTAATCTGCCAAAGTAGTGCTAGGCTGCTAGCTTGGATTCAACGCCGCGTGTCTCAGGCGCCGCCCTTGACATGTATATGCGAGGTCCAATATGTTACCAAACAGTAGAAATCATTGTATCGGCGACCTAGTTGCCGGAGGATAAATCGGAGCGCGAAGCGAGCTCCAACGGGAGGGACCATGCGCTTTGAGACAATCGACTATGTCGAGGACGGACTTGTCGGCTGGCTAACTCTTTCGCGCCCGGAGGCATTGAACGCGCTGTCGTCCGAGATGCTTCTCGAGATCGAGCGGATTCTGGACGGGATGTCCGGATCGGTGCGCGTCCTTGTGATTACCGGTAAAGGCCGCGCATTCTGTGCTGGCGCGGACCTGCATAGCGTTGGGCGATCGCTCGACGGATCGCTGGATCTGCCTCGCTTTATCAAAAATTGCCAAGGGCTGTTCGCCAGGTTGAGGGCTTTGCCTTTTCCCGTGATCGCCGGGATTAACGGTGCCGCGATGGGCGGAGGACTAGAGCTGGCACTTTCGGCCGACATTATCGTGGCGAGCGATACGGCCTTGATTGGAGATGGTCACGCAAATTTCGGCGTAATCCCGGGCGCAGGGTCATGCGCCATCCTCCCCCGCATCGTGGGGCCGGTGGTTGCGAAGTATCTGCAATTTACCGGCTCCACGATGAATGCGGATGAACTTCGGCAGGCTGGCCTGGTTGCAAAGGTATGGAGCGCCGACGATTTTGAGGCTCGTCTTCGCGCACTGGCTGCATCCATTGCTGAGAAAAGCCCACTTGCGCTGGCTCACATGAAAAGGCTGAGCAACGCCTCTGCGGATCAGTCGGTCGAGTCGGTCCTGGATCTCGAAATGGAGGCGAACACCGTCCACGTGACTTCGCAGGATATGAGGGAAGGCTTGGCTGCATTCGCCGAGAAGCGACGGCCGGTTTTCAAAGGCATTTGAACCAGGAACGACATCAATGAACATTTCAGAAAGCATTGCGGTGGTCACCGGAGGCGCATCCGGTATCGGGGCGGCCTGTTGCAAGCGTCTAATTCATCTGGGCGCGAAGGGCGTCGCGATACTCGATCTCAACGAGGAGGCGGGCAATAACCTTGCGCGCGAACTCGGCGACCGCTCTTTATTTTGCAAGACTGATGTTGCCGATCTCGGGAGCGTAGAGGCGGCGGTTGACCTGGCAGAAAGCAGTCTTGGACCTGTCAACACGGTTATTGCCGCAGCCGGCGTTGCTGCGCCGGCTAGGCTCTTCGGTAAATCCGGCCCGATCCCGATGGAAAAATTCGACGCAACCATACGGGTCAATCTGTACGGAACCCTCCATGTGATCCGCACAGCCGTAGGTTCTATGCGAAAGGGACCCGAACTGGCCGACGGCGAACGCGGGGTGATCATCTGCGTATCGTCGGGAGCAGCCTATGAAGGGCAGGTTGGCCAGATTGGATATAGCGCTTCGAAAGCAGCGATTGTCGGAATGACATATCCGCTGATGCGGGAACTAGCGCCCGAAGGAATCCGGGTCGTCACCATTGCTCCCGGCGCGTTCGACACGCCCATCTACGATAGTGTGCCTCCATCGGTCAAGGCAGGACTCGAAGCGCAAATGATGTTCCCCAAACGGCTGGGCCATCCTGAAGAATTCGCGATGTTTGTAGAAGAGATAATCAGAAATCCTGTTCACAACGGCCGCACGTATAGATTCGACTCCGGTGTCATATTGAGCGCTTGAGACTTCAAAATCGCGTTCTTTAGAAACACCCAATCCAAATAGCATCTGATATTTTCCAAAGAGGAAATGCGTCCATGCGCAAAACGTCCCCGTGGGTTAACGACGAACTTGAGGCTTTCCGGCGGACGGTTCGTCATTTCTTCGAAACGGTGGTGACGCCGCACCGGGAACAGTGGGAAGCCCAGCAGCACGTGGATCGTTCGGTCTGGAAGAAGGCAGGCGAACTGGGGCTGATCTGCGCGTCGGTTCCCGAAGAGTACGGTGGAATGGGAGGCACGTTTGCTCACGAGGCGATCATTGTCGAGGAGCAGGCCAGGGCGGGTGACACCGCATTCGGCCTGATCATGGGATCGCCCATGGCGTTGCCTCCGCTCCTGAACTACGGCTCGGTAAGCCAGAAGCGAAAGTACATGCCGGAGATTGCGGCAGGCAACGCTATCGTCGCGTTTGCGCTGACCGAACCCGGCGCTGGCTCCGACGCTAAGGCGATTCAGACTACGGCGCGACGCGACGGCCACAGCTATGTCCTGAACGGCCAGAAGACGTTCATCTCCAATGGCTACAATGCTGATCTGGCGACGGTCGTCGCCCGGACGGGTCCGGCTGAGACGGGCGCTGGCGGCATTTCTGCCTTTTTCGTGGACCTCCGCGAACTTGAAGGCTACTCGGTCGGTCGGATCCTGAAGAAGATCGGACAGAAGGGCCAGGACACGGCGGAGTTATTCTTTGACGACTGCCGTATTCCTGCCGATGCGCTTCTTGGTGGTGTGGAGGGGCGAGGTTTCGGCCAGATCATCACCAGCTTGCAGGCCGAGCGCACTATCCTCGGCCTGTACGGCGTCGCCTATGCGGAGCAAGCGCTGGAGCTGACGCTGGAGTACGTAAAGTCGCGGCAGGCATTCGGAAAGTCACTCTTTGATTTTCAGAATACACGGTTCAAGCTTGCCGAATGTGCGACGAAAGTGCGGATCAGCCGACTTTTCATCGACGACTGCATCGCTCGGGTTCTCGAGGGTACGATAGATCCGGCGACAGCCTCCATGGCGAAATACTGGGGAACGGACTTGCAGGTCGAGGTGATCGACACCTGCCTCCAGTTTTTTGGGGGGTATGGCTACATGACCGACTATCCCATCGCCCGAATGTTCGCAGACGCCAGAGTTCAGAGGATCTATGGCGGAGCGAATGAGATCCAGAAGGAAGTCATCGCTCGCTCGCTCTAGGAATGAGCGGCGATTTTTGAGCGCGCACACAGCAAGGGGCAGCGGATGCCGGGACCTTTGACCGGATTGAAGGTGATCGAGTTGGGCGGCATAGGTCCTGCTCCGTTCTGCAGTATGCTGCTGGCCGATCTCGGAGCGGCGGTGACGCGCATTGAGCGGCCGCAAGGCGTGCGTCTCGTTAGTTCAGCGATACCGCCCCTTGAGCCACCCATCGATGTGCTCCATCGCGGAAAGGACGTTGAGTATCTTGACCTCAAAGTGGCGGAGGGGCGCGAAACGGCATTCGAGCTGCTCAAGACCGCGGACATCGCCATAGAAGGCTTCCGGCCCGGCACGATGGAGCGGCTCGGTCTGGGGCCTGCCGAATGCTTCGCGGAGAACAGTCGGCTGATCTACGGGCGCATGACGGGATGGGGCGGCAGCGGTCCAATGGCGCAGACAGCTGGACACGACATCAACTATCTCGCCCTGACGGGCGCACTGGATGCCATTGGAGCGCCCGGCCAGCCGCCGACCGTGCCGCTCAATCTCGTCGGCGATTTCGGCGGCGGCGGCCTCATGCTTGCCTTCGGGCTGCTGGCCGCTCTTCATGAGCGCACGCTTTCCGGCAAAGGCCAAATCGTCGATGCTGCTATCGTGGATGGCGTATCGGTTCTGATGGCTTCCCTTTACGGTCTCCGTTCGTTTGGCCTTGAGGCGGCACCACGTGGGACCAATGTGGGAGACGGAGGCTGCCCATTTTACGGCGTATATGAGTGCGCCGATGGGCGCTATGTTGCCGTTGGCGCGCTGGAAGAGCCATTCTTCAAGCGGTTGCTGGAGCTGCTGGCATTGCCGAACGAATGGAGTTCTCGTTTCGACAAGGAATGCTGGCCTGCGATACGGGAACGCTTTGCAGAACGTTTCATGTTGCGCAGTCGCGACGAATGGTGCCGGCTCGCGAACGGGAGTGACGCGTGCGTCACTCCCGTCCTCGACTCCGCCGAAGCTCCAGGTCACCCGCACGCTGTCGCCCGCGGGGCATTCTTCACTCATCAGGGTGTGACGCAGCCAGCGCCAGCACCCCGCTTCAGCCGTACGCCGGCGGTTGTCGCAGAAACTTCTGGCACCAGGACTGGAGAAGTAAATCATGGATAAGTCGCGGCCCCTAATGCCAGGCCTGTTCAGAGAGACTACGGACGGGCCTGTTTTGATCGGAAGCCGCTGTGAGGCATGCGGAAGAACCCATTTCCCGCTCGTTGCCACCTGCCTTGATTGTCTTCGGAAAGACTTGAAGGAAGTGGATCTGCCGCGAAGGGGCACGCTCTTCTCCTTCACCACAGTTCAGGTGAGATCCTCGAACTTTGGGCCGGGTCATACGGTCGGCTATGTGGAACTGGCAGACGGTGTGCGTGTCTTCGCGCCGCTCGTTGCGTCGAAGGAGCAGCCACCGGAGGTCGGCCAGCATGTCCGGCTAGAAATCAGTCCTCTCTGGCGTGTGCACGACGACACTGAAGTCATCGGCTACCGCTTTGTCCCGGAACTTCCGGGCGCCAAGGGAGAAGCGAGCCATGCGTGACGTCGTGGTGCTGGGTGTAGGACAAAGCGTGTTTGGAAAGTTCCCGGAGCGCTCCGTCTCCAGTCTCGGTTGCGAGGCCGTACTCGCCGCCCTCGACGATGCTGGTATCGGACCGCGCCAGGTACAGACCGCTTACTCCTCGCGTCTATACTCGGACATGATAACGAGCCAGACGATTCTGAAGGAGATCGGCATCGTCGGTATCGAGATGACCAATGTCGAGAATGCATGCGCTGGCGGCGCTACGGCCGTCCGGCAACTTTGGAAGGACATCGCAGGTGGCTTTTGTGACGTCGGTATCGCACTCGGCGTCGAATCTATGACAACGAGCCCGGTGGCTGGCAAGCTGATACCGCCGGCTCACGATGACCTTGAGGGCCAACTTGGGATGTCCATGCCGGCTCTTTTCGCTCTGATGGCGCGGCGGCTGATGACAACGCAGGGAGCTACTATCGAGGATTTCGCGCAGGTGTCAGTCAAGGCTCACGATGCCGGCGCGCTCAATCCCTACGCTCAGTATCGGAAACGGCTCACGGTCGATGAGGTGGTGGGCTCTAGGATGATTGCCGATCCCATTACGCTGCTACAGTGTTGTCCCAATACCGACGGTGCGGCTGCGATCGTGCTCTGTTCGTCGGAATTTGCGCGCCGATACACCACCAAGCTTATTCGAATCATAGCGTCCTCTCTTGTTTCCGGCGACTATCTGTTCCGGAAGGACGACCTGACAACCTTCCGCCTCGGCGCCGCAGCTGCGGAGAAGGCGTACGAGATGGCGGGCGTCGCCCCGCGAGATCTCGATCTCGTCGAATTACACGATGCCTTCGCATCGGAGGAGATCATGCACTACGAGGACCTCAGCCTTTGCCCGCGCGGCGACGGGGTCGGGTTGCTCAGGTCAGGGGCGACCTCGCTTGGTGGCCGAATCCCCGTCAATCCGAGCGGGGGGCTGCTGTCTCTGGGACATCCGCTCAGCGCGTCGGGCGTGCGTAACATCTGCGAGATTGTACTCCACCTGAGGGGTCGCGCCGGCGACCGGCAGGTACACAATGCACGCCTCGGGCTTGCCCAGATGCTCGGTGGCGCGGCAACCGGGCTTGAGGCCGGTGCGGCTAGCGTCCACATCCTGGCAGCTTGAGGCGCGGACCTACTGCATACCGTCCAGATCGAAATCCCGCGTCCTTCGTGTTACTCAATAGTAGAATTACAATTGATATGGTCGAAGAGATATGACAGTTTGAAGAGCCTGCGATAAGGCGCTCGAAACGGCGTCGCGAGGAGAGGCTTGGGTGAGTCACCTGGAATGGGAGGAATAACAATGCATCGATTGAATCTAGTCAGGACGACCGCTTTACTCACCGTGTTGGCAATACCGATTGGGGCAGCTCATGCCCAGGATGCGATCCGGATCGGGGCAGTCCTTTCAATGACCGGCCCGGCGGGCTACAGCGGCGACCCGCAGGCAAAGACACTTAATGCCGAGGTCAAAGCTTTAAATGATTCTGGAGGTCTGCTTGGGCGGCAAATCGAACTTGTTATTTATGATGACGCTGCCGATGCCAGCACCGCACGTACTTTTGCGACGAGACTTGTCGAGGATGATGGGATAGTCGCCGTGATCGGCGGCAGTCTAACCGGCACAACGATGGCCATAATGCCGGTTGTTGAAGAGGCTGAGCTGCCACAGATTTCCCTAGCCGGCGCGCTACAGATCGTCGAGCCGGTGCGCCCCTATGTATTTAAAACACCGCATACCGATCGCATGGCATGCCAAAAGATATTCATCGATATGCAGGCGAACGGGATCAGCGGTGTCGGCCTTATTTCTGGAACGGACGGTTTCGGGGCCTCGATGCGGCAGCAGTGCATCGATGTGGCAGCAGACTACGACATAACAATCGTGGCGGACGAAAACTACGGTCCGAACGACATCGACATGACCCCTCAGCTCAATCGAATAAAAAATACGGCTGGGCTCGATGCCGTCCTCAATCCAGGCCTTGGCACGGGCCCGGTCACGGTCACGCGCAACTTCCGACAACTTGCTATCAATGTACCACTCTACCATGGTCACGGCGTGACAACACAGAGTTTTGTTGATCTTGTTGGCGAAGCCGGTGACGGCGTTCGCATGCCTGCACCCGCACTCTTGGTGCCTGATCAACTGCCTGACGGTTCGCCCCAGAAAGATGTCGTCGATGCGTATGTCGCTCGCTATACATCAGTCTACAACGAACCCGTTTCAGCGTTTGGCGGTTACGCGCACGATGCCCTGTTGATCCTCACAAGCGCAATCGCTGCTGCGGGCTCCACTGAACCGTCAAGTATCCGCGACGCTATGGAAGCGACAACCGGCGTCGTGGGGGTCACCGGCGAGTTTAACATGACTGTGGAGGACCATATGGGGTTGGATCCTTCCGCCTTCATCATGGTGGAGATACGCGACGGGAAGTGGCTGATCGTCGACACCCCCGCGCAATAGCTTTCTTTCCAAATCTCGTGCGCCCCTGGTTTCGAACTTTCGACCGGTTGCGCACAACTTTTTGCGTCGCGGGGTTCAAGCATGGCGGAATTTCTACAGATACTGTTCTCCGGGATTACCGTCGGTGCGGTGTACGCCCTGGTCGCGCTCGGGTTCACGCTGGTCTACAACGCATCGCATGTCGTGAGCTTGGCGCAGGGCGAATTCGTGATGCTTGGCGGCATGGTTACTGCTGCGCTCGTCGCGGCCGGTTTCGGCGTACCCTTGGCAGCGCTGTTCGCAGTGGCATTTGCGGTCATGGTTGGGCTGGCGGTCTATCGCTTTTCCATAGCTCCGGCCGCGGGAGCCTCCCCGATCACGCTGATCATCATCACGCTTGGAGTGGCCATCTTTATCCAGGGAGTGACGATGGTCGTTCTTGGAAAGCAGATCCATTCGCTGCCGCCATTCCTCGGATCGGAGCCTCTTCTGGTAGGCGGCGCCACTGTGCTACCTCAGGGCTTGCTCGTGGTGGGCGGTTGCTTCTTGCTCGTCGTTGCCTTGTTCTACTTTCTCGAGCGGACGCTCGTGGGCAAGGCGCTGATGGCAACCGCCGCAAACAGGCTGGCCGCCCAACTTGTCGGGATCGATACCAGGGTGATGCTCGCCCTTGCTTTCGCCGCCTCAGCCATAATGGGAGCGATCGCAGGTATTCTTGTAACGCCGCTCACCCTCACGAGATTCGACATCGGCATCGTGATGACCGTCAAGGGTTTCGCGGCAGCGATGCTGGGGGGCATCGGCAGCCCCTTCGGGGCGGTAGTTGGGGGACTTTTGCTCGGCGTGCTCGAAGGGCTGGGCGCCGGCTACGTCAACTCCGCCTACAAGGACGCCATCGCCTTTCTCGCGATCCTGCTGACGTTTGCCTGGCGGCCGCAAGGTCTGTTCGGGCGCAAGATGGTGGAGCGGGTCTGATGGCTATTCTCCTATCCTGGCGCTTCACGCCACTTCTGGCGCTCGCGACGCTCCTGCTTGTGCTGCCCCTTCTGTTCCATTCGAACCTGCACTATCGTCTCGGAGCGCTTGTGTGGACGTTCGGGCTGGCCGCGATCGGGGTCAATATCCTGATGGGCTATGCCGGCCAGGTGAGCCTTGGCCATGCAGGCTTCTTCGGTATCGGTGCCTATTCGGTGGCGATCGGCCCAGCCCATTTCGGATTGGCGCCGTTATTCGCCGGCCTCATCGGTGTGGCAGCGGCAGCGGCTATCGCCTGGATCGTGGGCAAGGCGATTCTCAGATTCCAGGGGCTCTATCTCGGCATCGCGACGCTGGCATTCGGCATCCTCGTGACGCTCGTCCTCAACAACGAAGCGCAAGTCACTGGCGGCCCGGACGGGATGCAGGTAAAGGCGGCAGCGCTGTTCGGCTGGAGAATCTCGGGAGCCGTCACCTGGTACTGGGTGAGCGGTGCCGTGATGCTGGCCGGCGCCTTCCTTGCCCTCAACCTCCATTCGAGCCCAAGCGGTCGGGCGTTGCGCGCCTTGCATGACAGCGAGGTGGCTGCGGCCGTCGTCGGTGTCGACACGGCCCGCAAGAAACTGCAGGCCTTCGTAATCGCCGCAGTATACGCGGCTGTCGCTGGCGCAATGCTCGCCCTCATGAACGGTTTCGTCACGCCGGACGTCTCCTCCCTCCTCTCCTCCATCGAAATGGTGACGATGGTCGTGATCGGCGGAATGGGCTCGATCTTCGGCTCAGTGGTCGGTGCCGCGTTTATTACGGTTCTTCCGCAACTCCTGGTCTGGCTGCACGATTTTGAAACCGCATTTCTTGGCCTGACGATCGTGCTGTTCCTGGTGCTGCTTCCCGCAGGCATCGTCCCGAGCCTGGTCGACCTGTTTCGGAGACTGGGAAGATGAGCGTCCTTTCCGTGCGCGATGTCGCGATCTCGTTCGGCGGCGTGGACGCTATCGACGGCGTGGGTTTCGAAGTGGAGGAGCGCGAAATCTTCTCTATCATCGGACCCAACGGCGCGGGAAAGACGACGCTCTTCAACATCATCAGCGGTCTCTACAAGCCTGCGCGCGGATCCGTCGAACTCGCCGGCGCATCGATCCTCGGCATGCCCACCCATCGCCTGGCGCATCTCGGGCTGTGCCGAACCTTCCAGAACCTCCAGATATTCTTCCGCATGTCCGTGATCGAGAATGTGATGTCAGGCTGTCATGTCAGCGAACACACGGGACTGACGGCCGATCTTCTCGGTCTGCCAAGCATGCACACGCAGAACCGGGCGACCCGAGAGGTCGCCTTCGAGCTGCTCGGCAGGGTGGAACTGTCGGAACGCGCCGACGAGATCGCCGGAAACCTTGCCTATGGTGAACTGAAGAAGCTTGAGATCGCACGCGCGCTCGCCTCTGCCCCGCGGATACTACTGATGGACGAGCCTGCCGCCGGGTGCAATGCAACGGAGACGCAGGAACTCGGAAGGCTCGTGGCCGAAACGGCAAAGTCCGGCGTCACCATCGTCCTCATAGAGCATGATATGAAGCTGGTGATGGGAATCTCCGACCGCGTGCTGGTGCTCAATCAGGGTCGCCGCCTGGCGGAAGGAAAGCCGGACGAGATCAGGCGTGATCCTTCGGTTATCGAAGCGTATCTCGGTGTCGGCGCGGCGGAGGCAGGCGATGCTTGAAGTCGACTCGATGCGCAGCGCCTACGGCCGCATCGCCGTTCTCCACGGCGTCTCCTTCCGGGTCGATCGCGGGGAGATCGTGGCGTTGATCGGCTCCAACGGAGCGGGGAAGACGACCATCCTGCGGGTGCTGTCGGGCGTACAGCCGCTGACCGGCGGCAGCATATGCTTAGACGGCCGGCCGCTGGTTGGCTCACCCAGCAGGCGTGTGGAGCTTGGCATCGCCCATTCCCCGGAAGGGCGGCAGGTCTTCGGCCCCCTTTCCGTCGAAGACAATCTGCGTCTTGGAGCTTACCGCCACCGCGCGGACATGACGCAGAAGCTCGAACGAACCTACAGCCTGTTCCCGGCACTGGCGGAGAAACGCCTCAAGCGTGCTTCGGAACTGTCCGGCGGCCAGCAGCAAATGCTGGCAATAGGCCGAGCGCTGATGGCCGAACCAAAGTTCCTGCTTCTGGACGAGCCCTCCCTGGGCCTCGCGCCGGTCGTCATCGACCAGATGTTCGAGACGATCAGGACGCTGAACCGGCAGGGCACGACGATCCTGCTGGTCGAGCAGAATGCAGCGGCTGCGCTGTCACTGGCCGACAGGGCTTATGTCGTTGAAACCGGCAAGATTGTGCGTGAGGGCGCTGGCACGGCGTTACGCAATGATCCAGCTGTCCGTGCCGCATATCTTGGGCTTTAGCTATGGAACCCGGAGCAGGACAGAAGGGTCTCGAGGCACTGACGGAGTGCGCATTCTCGGTCGGCGAAAACTTTTCCGAACCGGCGGTGTTCACCGACGAATCGATTCGCGAGATCGCCACGCTGACCGGTGATTTCAATCCGATCCATCACGACACCGATTTTGCGCGCCAGAGCCGGTTCGGCGGCCTGATCGCCTCTGGAGGGCATGTGACCGGGTACATGATGGGCGTTGCATCCCGCTTCCTGACGAGCCGCGGAGCCGGGCTAGGAATCCAGATGGCATTCACCCTTCGGCGGGCCACGCCGGCGAACGTCCCGCTGACGATCGAGTGGACGATCCGACGCGTCGAGCCGCAGCAACGAGCCGGGCGCCATCTCGTCGAACTTGAAGGCGAACTTTCGCAGGACGGAATACGACTGGTAACGGGCTCGGTGACCTGCCTCGTAAGCAGGGAACCGTTTTACTAGTCCGCCAGAGTTGTCGCGCCGGGTGGAGTTTAAAATGGGAGAGAAACATGAACGGAATCGACTACTTTGAACGTGGCTGGAGTGCCGGGAGAGACACGGTCTGCTTGATCGACGGTGTGACCCGTGAGCAGATGACATACGACGAAGTACGAGCGTTAACATTCAGGATCGGAAATGCCCTTAAAGGTCGCGGCTACAATACCGGCGGTCACGGAGCGATCCTTGCGCTGAACGAAATTGGCGCATTCGTCACTTATCTGTCGCTGTTTCGTCTGGGCATGGCGCCGATCACGATCAATTCGCGCAACTCCGTGGAGGAGAACGCCTCGCTTCTCGACGCGATGGACTGCGAGATACTGTTCTACACATCGGCATTCGAGCAGGCGATGGATACCGTCCGGAGGTTCGCTCCGCGTATCAAGGAGTATGTCTGCATCGATAGCGCTGCTGGCAGCGCCCCCTCCCTCGACCAGTGGATAGACGGTTATGGGGCCGATGAATTCGAGATCCCCCACGATCCGAATCGGCTGCTGCTTATCCAGCCCACCGGTGGCACTACCGGTCGACCGAAAGGCGTGATGGTGGCGCATCGCGGAATGGAGACTCATGTGGCGAACATGATGGCCATGGAGCCATGCGATTATCGACCGATCTACCTCGCTGCCGCTCCGCTCACGCACGCCGCCGGTTACCTGATGCAGACGGTGCTTTCCCAGAACGGAACCGGCATTCTGCTCTCCAAGCCGGACAAGCAGTTGATCCTCTCCCTGGTCGAGGAGTTTCGCGTAACTCACACGTTCCTCCCTCCGACCTTGATCTACGAACTTCTCGATCATCCGGATATTGGCAAATTCGACTATTCCTCCATGCGATGCTTTCTGTACGGGGCATCACCGATGGCTCCGGAGAAGGTCAAGCGGGCAATCGAAGTATTTGGGGCATCCATGTGCCAAGCATACGGACAGGCGGAGGCATCCTACCCGAACACGTTCCTGTCGACAAAAGACCATGTCGAAGCCGTCCGGCATGCGCCGGCGCGGCTCGCCAGTTGTGGCCGGGCCACTCCTTTCTGCATGGTCGCCATCATGAAGGATGGGCAACTTCAGCCCGACGGTGAGATTGGAGAACTTGTCATCCGCACCACAGGCATCATGCTGGGCTACTACAAGGATGCTCAGGCGACGGCGGAGGTTGCCCAGAACGGTTGGCACCTCACAGGAGATGTCGGCTACCGCGACGCCGACGGGTTCTTCTACATTGTCGACCGAAAGAAGGACATGATCATCACCGGTGGATTCAATGTCTTTTCGATCGAAGTCGAGACGGTCTTGCTATCTCATCCAGCGGTTCAGAACTGCGCGGTAGTCGGCGCCCCCGATCCCAAATGGGGCGAGCGGATCCTTGCAGAGGTTGAACTCGCTCAGGGCGCAAGCATAACTGAGGCGGAACTGATTGCATATTGCAAGGAGAAGATCGGCTCACTCAAGGCGCCCAAGCAGATTGTTATCGCCAATGAACTTCCCCGAAGCGCTGTGGGAAAAATCCTTAAGCGCGAAGTGCGGGCGAAGTACTGGGCCGACAAAACGCGTATGGTGAACTAAACTAGCGAAGCGCAAGGCTCTTTTCCTTTCCGAACTCGCATCAGCCGCGACTGCGATGTGCTCTTCGCGATCCCGCTTCGAAGCTGCACACAAAAAAATGCCCCGCTATGACACCCGAAATTATTCAGCGATACATCACATGAAAACCCGCATCACCACACTCTTGAACATTGAGCACCCGATCATTCAAGGTGGAATGCATTATGTGGGCTTTGCAGAGATGGCGGCGGCCGTGTCGAACGCTGGCGGATTGGGGATGATCACGGCGCTGTCGCTCAAAACGCCGACGCGGTTAGCTCAGGAGATTTATCGCTGCCGGGAGATAACCGGCAAACCATTCGGGGTCAATCTGTCATTGTTGCCTGCGGTCAATGCGCCAGACTATGCGAGTTTTATTCGCGTGATAATCGAAGGTGGCGTCAAAATCGTTGAGACCGCTGGAGACAATCCCCGGAAGTGGCTGCCCAGCCTTCAGGCAGCCGGGATCAAGGTGATCCACAAATGCACCTCGATCCGGCACGCCCTGAAGGCCCAGGCATTGGGATGCGATGCGATAAGCGTCGACGGCTTCGAATGTGGAGGGCACCCGGGTAGAGACGACGTGCCCAACTTCATCCTCTTGCCACGCGCTGCAGACGAACTGACGGTACCGTTTGTGGCATCTGGTGGCATGGTCGACGGCCGGTCATTGGTTGCAGCTTTGGCTCTCGGAGCGGACGGCATCAATATGGGCACGCGCTTCATCGCCACCAAGGAAGCTCCGGTGCACGAACACGTCAAGCAGGCAATCCTGGACGCTTCCGAGTTGGATACCCGGCTGATCATGAGGCCGCTCAAGAATACAGAGCGCGTTCTGAATAACGCTGCAGTCGAGCGTATTTTGGAGAAGGAACGCCGGTTAGGTCCATCCATTACATTCGACGACATCAGAGAAGACATCGCGGGCGTCTATCCGAAGATCATGCAGAATGGCTTGATGGACGCCGGCGCGTGGTCATGCGGAATGGTAGCAGGATTGATCCACGATGTACCAAGCGTGAAGCAACTGATTGACCGCATCATGTCTGACGCGGAGGTCATTATCAGCGATCAGCTCGCCCGCCTCGCTGGTTGACGAGTTCTGGATAATCTCAACGCCGTGGTGACGATTTCTCCTAGATTCGTACCGCAGTTGACTGTCGAGGAGGGTCAAGGTTGGATATACGCCACCTCCAATACGTCATCGCCAGTGCAAGAAACGGTAGCTTCAGCGCCGCGGCAAACGAACTCAACGTGCGCCAGCCCATCGTCAGCAAGCGGATCAAAGAACTGGAAGAAGAACTTGGCGGCGTCGCGCTTTTCGATCGCTCCACGGCCGGCGCACGGCTGACACCGGCCGGCGACGAGTTCCTCGTCTTAGCTCGCCGCATCATCGAGGATATCGACCGTCTAGCCGAGCGGGCGAAGGCGCGCGGTGCGGGGAAGCTAGGCCATGTCGTTGTGGGCTTCTACAAATCGCTCTCCACCGGCAGGTTCCGCGCCGCGCTGCGCGACTTCCGCCGGCAATATCCCAAGATCGAGATCGAGCTTGTCGAGACGCCATTGGTCGAACTATCGGCAGGCGTGCTATCCGGCGTGATCGACACCGCCGTGATTCTCGGCGACACCGGCAAGTGCGAGGCTTTCGAATCCATCGCGCTCTGGTCGGATCAACTCGTCGTGGTTTTACCGGAATGCCACCCTCTTGCCGCAAGGCAGGTGATCTACTGGCCGGAACTGAAGGGCGAGCGCTTCCTCGTCACCCACCACGATCCAGGCCCGGACATTCGCATGGTGCTGATTCGCCATCTCGCCGCACCTTCGGACCACCCTGAGATCGTAACCAGGCGTCTCAGCCACGAAAGTCTGCTGAGCGAGGTCGCGGACGGCCAGGGCATCGCGCTGCAATGCGAATCCGCTGTCGGGCTTTCCAGCCTCGGCGTGGCCTTCCGGCCGCTGCACGACGGCAACGGTGCGACCCGTCTCGGCTATATCGCCTGCTGGAAGCCGGACAACATCAATCCCGCGCTCAAGACCTTCATCGACGCCCTGAAGCGGCACGGATGATTCGCTTTCCCATGCCTCCAGCGTGACGGTGACGCTGCTCTGCGCGCCGAGGATTTCAAGTATTTTTTCGACGCCCTACGCCCGGCTACGAAACCCCGAATAATCCGGTTGCCGGCACACAAATTATGCCTTTCTTGATTGTCCCCGTCGCCATCCGACCGTGTTGCGGATGGCCGGAAGCGGGGACGGGATGCCGGCACATCATCATCAGAACGAAGGACTGTCGCGTGGGGCGCGCATGCTGCGCACGGCGCTCGGTCCCGCGATCGCGCGCTATCTGGAAGACCCCGCAATCGTCGAGGTCATGCTGAACCCGGACGGACGTCTCTGGGTCGATCGCCTGCGCGAAGGACTGGTTGCCACCGAGGAAGTCCTGATCCCGGCGGATGGCGAGCGCATCGTGCGCCTGGTCGCGCACCATGTCGGTGCCGAGGTTCACCCCGACGCCCCTCGCGTCTCGGCCGAGCTGCCGGAGACGGGCGAGCGCTTCGAGGGCCTGCTTCCACCCGTCGTCACCGCGCCGGCCTTCGCCATCCGCAAGCCGGCGGTCGCCGTCTTCACGCTCGGCGATTATGTCGCCGCCGGCATCATGACCGACACCCAGGCCGATGTCCTGCGGCTCGCCGTCGAGAAGCGCAGGAACGTGTTGGTCGCCGGTGGCACCAGCACCGGCAAGACCACGCTCACCAATGCGCTGCTCGCGGAAGTCGCGAAGACCTCCGATCGCGTGGTGCTGATCGAGGATACGCGCGAGCTGCAATGCGCGGCGCCGAACCTCGTCGCCCTGCGCACCAAGGATGGCGTCGCCTCGCTTTCCGACCTCGTGAAGTCGTCGCTGCGGCTGCGGCCCGACCGCATCCCGGTCGGCGAGGTCCGAGGCAGCGAGGCGCTCGATTTGCTCAAGGCATGGGGGACAGGGCACCCCGGCGGGATCGGTACCATCCACGCCAACACCGCGATCGGCGCGCTGCGCCGTCTTGAGCAACTCGTGCAGGAGGCCGTCGTCACAGTCCCGCGCGCCCTGATCGCCGAGACGATCGACATCATCGCCGTGCTCTCCGGCCGCGGCACTGAGCGCCGCCTTACCGAAATCGCCCTGGTCGAAGGGCTCGATCCGGCCACCGGCGACTACCGCACGCTCAGCGCAACGCTGGAATCCCCCAGCCTCTCGAAAGGAGACCCCGCATGACGACGAAACCCGATCCTCTCCGCAGCCTGCGGAGCCGGCTGCTTTCCGGCACGTTTCTCGACAGCCTGGGCACGGCCGGCATCACCGCCGCCGGGCTGCTCTATACGGCCCCGGCCTGGGCCGCCGGCTCCTCCATGCCGTGGGAGGAGCCGCTTCAGCAGATCCTCGAAAGCATCGAGGGGCCGGTGGCGAAGATCGTCGCGGTCATCATCATCATCGTCACCGGCCTGACGCTGGCCTTCGGCGATACGGGCGGCGGCTTCCGCAAGCTGATCCAGATCGTGTTCGGCCTGTCGATCGCGTTTGCGGCCAGCTCCTTCTTCCTGTCGTTCTTCTCCTTCGGCGGCGGAGCGCTGGCGTGATGGACGAGGACGTTCGCGGCTTCTTCGCGCCGGTCCATCGCGCGCTGACCGAGCCGATCCTGCTCGGCGGCGCTCCGCGCGCCGTCGCGATTCTCAACGGCACGCTGGCCGGCGCGGTCGGACTCGGCCTGCGGCTCTGGATCGCCGGCCTCGCCATCTGGGCGATCGGTCATTTCGCTGCCGTCTGGGCGGCGAAGCGCGACGCGCTGTTCGTCGACGTGGTGCGTCGGCATCTGCGCTATCCGACCCACCTCGGAATCTGAGGTTCGCCGCCATGATGAATCTCGCCGAATATAGAACGAAGAGCGCCAGCCTTACCGACTTCCTGCCCTGGGCCGCGCTGGTCGCGCCCGGCGTCGTGCTCAACAAGGATGGCAGCTTTCAGAGGACCGCGCGCTTTCGCGGGCCGGACCTCGACAGCGCCACGCCGGCCGAGCTGGTCGGCACGACCGCGCGGCTCAACAACGCGTTGCGCCGGCTCGGCTCGGGCTGGGCGATCTTCGTCGAGGCGCAGCGAAACCCCGCCACCGACTATCCCGAAAGCCTGTTTCCAGATTCCGCCTCGGCGCTGCTCGACATCGAGCGCCGCGAGCAGTTCGAGGACAGCGGCGTGCTGTTCGAGTCGAGCTATTTCCTCACCTTCGTCTGGCTGCCGCCGGCCGAGGAAGCTTCGCGCATGGAAAGCTGGCTCTATGAGGGCCGCGAGCGATCCGGCGTCGATCCGTGGGAGCTTCTGAAGGGCTTCGTCGACCGCACCGATCGCGTGCTCAATCTGGTCGAAGGCTTCGTGCCCGAGGCCGAATGGCTCGACGACAGCGAGACGCTGACCTACCTGCACTCGACCATATCGGTCTCCCCTCATCGCGTCCGGGTGCCGGAGACGCCGATGCACCTCGACGCGCTGCTCGCCGACCAACCGCTTGCCGGAGGGCTGGAGCCGCGCCTGGGCGATTTCCATCTGCGCACGCTGACCGTGATCGGCTTCCCGACCACGACCTTCCCCGGAATCCTCGACGACCTCAACCGGCTCGCTTTTCTCTACCGCTGGTCGACGCGCGCGATCATGCTCGACAAGACCGACGCCACGCGGCTGATCACGAAGATCAGGCGGCAATGGTTCGCCAAGCGCAAGTCGATCGCGGCCATCGTCAAGGAGGTGATGACCAACGAGGCGTCGGTGCTGATGGACACCGACGCGGCCAACAAGGCCGCCGATGCCGACGCGGCCCTGCAGGACCTCGGCTCGGATCAGGTCGGCGAGGCATACGTCACCGCCACGGTGACGGTGTGGGACGCCGATCCCTCGATCGCCGACGAGAAGCTGCGCCTGGTCGAGAAGGTCATCCAGTCCCGCGACTTCACCTGCATCGTCGAAGGCGTCAACGCGATCGAAGCCTGGCTCGGCTCCATCCCCGGACAAGTCTATGCCAATGTCCGCCAGCCGCCGATCTCGACACTGAACCTCGCCCACATGATCCCGCTCTCGGCGGTCTGGGCAGGGTCGGCGAAGGACGAGCATCTCAATGCCCCGCCGCTGTTCTACGCCAAGACCGAAGGCGCGACCCCGTTCCGCTTCGCGCTCCATGTCGGAGACGTCGGCCACCTGATGCTGGTCGGCCCGACCGGCGCGGGCAAGTCCGTGCTGCTGGCGCTGATGTCGCTCCAGTTCCGCCGCTACCTCAACTCCCAGGTCTTCGTGTTCGACTTCGGCGGCTCGATCCGCGCCGCCACACTGGCGATGGACGGCGACTGGCAAGACCTCGGCGGCTCGTTCTCCGACGATGCCTCCTCGTCCTCCGTCTCGCTCCAGCCGCTCGCCCACATCCAGCACACGCCGGAGCGGGCATGGGCGGCCGACTGGCTGGTCGACATCCTGACGCGCGAGGGTGTCGCCATCTCGCCGGAGGTGAAGGAGCACATCTGGACGGCGCTGACCTCGCTTGCCTCCGCGCCGATCGAGGAACGCACCATCACCGGCCTGACCGTGCTGTTGCAATCCTCGGCGCTGAAGCAGGCATTGCGACCATACTGCATCGGCGGCGCGCATGGCCGCCTGCTCGACGCCGAGCACGAGCATCTCGGCTCGGCCGATGTTCAGGCGTTCGAGACCGAGGGGCTGGTGGGCACGAGAGCTGCGCCCGCCGTGCTCTCCTATCTCTTCCACCGGATCGAGGCCCGCTTCGACGGCCGGCCGACGCTGCTGGTCATCGACGAAGGCTGGCGCGCGCTCGACGATGGCGGCTTCGCCGACAAGATCAAGGAATGGCTGAAGACGCTGCGCAAGAAGAATGTCAGCGTGGTCTTCTCCTCGCAGTCACTGGCCGACATCGAGGCGTCGCCCATCGCCCCGGTGCTGGTCGAAAGCTGCCCGACGCGCATCTTCCTCGCCAACGAGCGTGCCATCGAGCCGCAGATCGCCGCCGTCTACAGCCAGTTCGGTCTCAACGACCGCCAGATCGAGATCCTCGCCCGCGCCACGCCCAAACGCGACTACTACTGCCAGTCAAGACGAGGCAACCGCCTGTTCGAGCTTGGCCTGGGCCATGTCGCGCTGGCGCTCTGCGCTTCCTCCGACAAGGCGGCTCACGCGCTGATCGACGAGCTGCTGCGCGACGGCTCGCGGCCGTATTTCCTCGAAGCCTGGCTGCACGCCAACGGCCTCGCCTGGGCCGCCGATCTCGTTCCCGACCTCACCAATGTCATCGACCGATCGGTCTCGGCCGACGCGCCCATCGTCGCGCAGGAGCCGGTTCCGGACGGCGACCCCGATCCCGTCCACCCGTCAACCGAACAGGAGGTTTGACCATGCCACGAAAAGTCCGTCTGCCCCACGCTCTCGCAGCCGGCGCGCTCGCGCTGTCTGTCGCGGTTCCCGTCGTCGTCGGCCCGCACGCGCCCGCCCACGCGCAGTTCTTCGGCGGCCGCATCGTCTACGACCCGACCAATTACAGCCAGAATCTTCTCTCGGCCGCCCGCGCTCTGGAGCAGATCAACAATCAGGTGACGTCGCTCGCCAACGAGGCGCAGATGCTCATCAACCAGGCGCGCAATCTCGCGAGCCTGCCGACCTCCATGATCTCCGAGATCGAGGGCAACTTCTCGGAGATGAAAAGCCTGCTCGGCCAGGCCGAGCGGCTCGCCTACAGCGTGCAGGACATCGAGAGCCAGTTCGCCTCGACCTATCGCGACTTCGCCGGCGACAAGACCGGCGAGCAGCTTGTCGCCGCCGCCCGCGAGCGCTGGCAACAGTCACTCTCGGCCTACGAGGACTCGCTGAAGACCGGCGCGGTCGCGGTCGGCAACATCGACGGCACGCAGGCGCAGACCCGTTCGCTGGTCGGCGCCAGCCAAGCGGCGGTCGGCGTCCTTCAGGCGACGCAGGCCGGCAATGAGCTGCTTGCCGTGCAGGCTGCCCAGATCGCGGACCTCACCGCCATGCTGGCCGCCCAGGGTCGCGCCGAGGCGCTGGAGCAGTCGCGGCGCGCGGCCGCGCAGGAGCAGGCCCGCGAGCAGTTCGGCCGCTTCATGTCCGGCCGCGACTACACCCCGTCCACCGTTCGCATGTTCAACGATTGAGGACACGCGAGCGATGGACCTGAAGATCGCCGCCCGGATGATCGCCGTCCTCGCCATCGGCGCAGCCATGATTGCTGCCGTCGCTGCGCTGCGCGAGGCAGGCTCGGAGGATGACGCCCCCGCCACCCGCCTCCGTGATCCGGGCGGCGAGCCCGCCAGTGCCGCGCTTGTTCGCTGCCGCGACCTCGGCATGGCGGCCGCCGACGATGCAGCCTGCCAGAAGGCATGGGCCGAGCATCGTCGGCGCTTCCTCGGCACGCGCGAGGAGCGAGACCGGCCATGAACGACGTCGGCGTCATCGACCGCTTCCTCAGCGTTTTCACCAGCTACATCGACTCCGGCTTCGGCCTGCTCGGCGGCGAGATCGCGTTCCTCACCACCACGCTGATCGTGATCGACATCACGCTCGCCGGCCTGTTCTGGGCCTGGGGTGCCGACGAGGACGTGCTTCAGCGGCTCATCAAGAAGACGCTCTATATCGGCTTCTTCGCCTTCATCATCGGCAACTTCAACTGGCTCGCCAACATCGTCTTCGAGAGCTTCTCCGACCTCGGCCTTCAGGCCGGCGGCGGCTCACTCTCCGGTACGGAGCTTCTCCAGCCCGGCCGCGTCGCCCAGGTCGGCATCGACGCCGGCACGCCCATCCTCGAGGCAGCCGGCGACCTCATGGGCTATCTCTCCTTCTTCGAGAACCTGATCCAGATCGTCGTGCTGATGATCGCCTGGGCGATCGTGTTGGTCGCCTTCTTCGTCCTCGCCGTCCAGATCTTCGTCACCCTGATCGAGTTCAAGCTGACGACGCTCGCCGGCTTCGTGCTGATCCCCTTCGCGTTGTTCGGCAAGACCGCCTTCCTCGCGGAAAAGGTGCTCGGCAACATCGTCGCCTCCGGCGTCAAAATCCTCGTCCTTGCGGTGATCGTCGGCATCGGCTCCGGCCTGTTCGGAGAGTTCACCTCCGGCTTCCCGGATGAGCCCACCATCACCGACGCCATGTCGCTGGCGCTCGGCGCGCTGGCGCTGATGGGCCTCTCGATCTTCGGTCCCGGCATCGCCACCGGCCTTGTTTCCGGCGCACCGCAACTCAGCGCCGGCGCGGCTGTCGGAACCGGCCTGGCCGTGGCCGGAATGGGAGCGGCGGGCTACATGGGCGCGCGTGCCGCCGCAGGCGGCGGTGCGGCTGCAATCGGCGCGGGCGGGCGCATGTCGGCCGCCGCAGCGCGCGGCGGCGCGCATCTCGCCGGCAGCACCTCCACCGCCTACGGGCTGGCCGCCTCCGCCTCCGGCCAGAGCGGCATGGGCGCCGTCGCCGCCGGTCTCGGCGGCGTCGCCAGGGCCGGCGCATCGGCCGCCGCCCAGCCCGCCCGTCAGGCCATGTCGCGTGCCGCCGGTGCGCTGCGTTCCAGCTATCGCTCCGGCCATGCCGGCGCATGGACCGCCACCGGCGGTCAATCGCCCGTCGCCGGCATGGCGGCCGGGGCGGGCAGCGCCGCCGCTGCCGCCTCCACGGCGTCCGAGCAACCGGCCTGGGCCGCGCGCATGAAGCGCGGCCAGACCATGAGCCACGGCGCGACCGCAGCCGCCCATGCCGTCCGCTCCGGCGATTCCGGCGGCGGCTCCATGAACGTCTCTCTCCAGCAGGACGACCGCAGATGAACCTCTTCAAACGACCGTCGGTGCGCTACGCGCGCACGCCCGAACCCGAAACGCCCTACCAGAAGGCGGCACAAGCATGGGACGAGCGGCTCGGCTCGGCGCGCGTGCAGGCGAAGAACTGGCGGCTGATGGCCTTCGGTTCGCTGCTGCTCGCCGGCGGCTTCGCCGCAGCACTTGTCTGGCAGTCGACGCGCGGGACCGTCGTGCCCTGGGTGGTGCAGATCGACCGCTTCGGCGAGGCGCAGGCCGTGGCCTCGGCCGTGGCCGACTATCGGCCGACCGATCCTCAGATCGCATGGCATCTCGGCCGTTTCATCGAGCAAGTCAGGAGCCTTCCGGCCGATCCGATCATCGTGCGGCAGAACTGGCTTCGCGCCTACGAATACACCACCGATCGCGGCGCCATCGCGCTGAACGATTACGCCCGCGCCAACGATCCGTTCACGCGCGTCGGCCGTCAGCAGGTTGCCGTGGAGATCTCGTCGGTCATCCGCGCCTCGCCGGACTCCTTCCGCATCGCCTGGACAGAGCGCCGCTACGAGAACGGCCAGCTCGCTGGAACCGAGCGTTGGACCGCGATCCTGACCACGGTGATCCAGCAGCCGCGCACCCCCGAACGCCTGCGGGCGAATCCGCTGGGGGTCTACGTCAACGCAATCAACTGGTCGAGGGAGATGGGATCATGAAGGGGGCCTACAGGAGAAGAAGTTCGCTGCCGCTGGTCGTGCTGGTGTCGGCGGCTGCGCTCGCCGGCTGTGCGAGGAAATACATCCCGCCCGAGATCAACTATGACGACGCAGCGCCCGCCGTTCTCACCGCTGATCCGGTCGGGCCTGTTCAGGTAGTCGAGCTGCCGAAGCCGCTGCCGCTTCCCGGCCAGCTCAAGCCGGTGGACGGCGCGGCCGCGAAGCCGGAGCCGGCCGATCCGCGCCAGCGCATCACGCAGGCGAACGAGGCGGCTCGCATGCAGCCCGTCCGAGACGGCTTCATCAACGCCGTTCAGGTCTATCCATACTCGGCGGGCGCGCTCTATCAGGTCTATGCCGCGCCCGGCCAGGTCACGGACATAGCCTTGCAGCCAGGCGAGCAACTCGTCGGCTCCGGCCCCGTCGCGGCCGGCGACACCGTGCGATGGATCATCGGGGACACCGAAAGCGGGGCCGGCGATCGCAGGCAGGTCCACATCCTCGTCAAGCCGACGCGGCCGGACCTCCAGACCAACCTCGTCATCAACACCGACCGCCGCACCTATCATATGGAGCTGCGCTCCACGCCCTCGACCTACATGGCCTCCGTGTCCTGGCAATATCCGCAGGACCAGCTCATCGCGCTGCGGCGGCAGAACGCGCGGGCGTCTGAGGCGCAGCCCGTCGCCTCCGGCGTCGACATCTCGAAGCTCAACTTCCGCTACCGCATCGAGGGCGACTCGGCGCCGTGGAAGCCGCTGCGCGCCTTCGACGACGGCTCCAAGGTCTATATCGAGTTCGCGACCGGCATCGCCCAGGGCGAGATGCCGCCGCTCTTCGTGATCGGCCCGTCCGGCAATTCCGAGCTGGTCAACTACCGCGCCCGCCAGAACTACTATGTCGTCGACCGGCTGTTCGCCGCCGCCGAACTGCGCCTGGGCGACAAGGACTCGCAGCGCCGCGTCCGCATCGTCCGCACGGACGGCAGGCCGGCCGCGCGGCGGCCCGCGATCTTCGCTGCGGGAGAAGCGCGATGACCGACGCTGCCAATCCGTCTCCCGGCGGCGATATTCGCGCCGAGCTGCGCCTGCGGCCGGAGCCGCCGCGCGTCACGCGGCTGTCCCGCAAGGTGCTGATCGGCCTCGGCGGCGTCAGCGCGATCGCGGTCATGGGCGCGTTGATCTGGGCGCTCGACTCGAATCGGCGCGGCGGCCAGCAGTCATCGGAACTCTACAGCACCGAGAACCGCTCGACGGCGGACGGCTTGCAGAGCCTGCCGCGCGACTATACCGGCCTGCCGCGTCCGGACGTGCCGGAGCTGGGGCCGGCGCTGCCCGGCGACCTCGGACGGCCGATCCGCCGCGCTCAGGAGCGCGGCCAGCCTGTCGCGCCGCCGACCATCCAGACTCCGCAGGCCGACCCCGAGGAGCAGCGCCGCCTCGCCGAGATCGAGGCCGCCCGCACCGCAAGGCTGTTCACCGACAGCCGCGGCGAGCGCATCACGGACGGCCTGGGCAGCGCGGCGAGGCCCGCGGCCGTCGATCCGCTGTCCGGCCTGACCATTCCGGCCGAGCCGCCGCCGCTCGATCCAGGCGCAGCCCAGAACATGCAGGACCGCAAGCTCGCCTTCGTCAATGCCGAGACCGACCGCCGCACCGTCAGCACCGACCGCGTGCAGGAGAAAGCCTCGCCCTATGTCGTGCAGGCCGGCGCCGTCATTCCGGCCGCCCTCATCACCGGCATCCGCTCCGACCTTCCGGGCCAGGTCACGGCGCAGATCACGGAACACGTCTATGACAGCCCGACAGGATCGCATCTGCTGATCCCGCAGGGCGCGCGCCTGATCGGCCAGTACGACAGCCAAGTCGCATTCGGCCAGCGCCGCGTGCTGCTGGTCTGGAACCGCATCGTCATGCCGGACGGCACGTCCATCGTACTGGAGCGCCTTCCCGGAACGGACCCGCAGGGATTCTCCGGCCTTGAGGATCAGGTGAACAATCATTGGGGCCAGCTCTTCCGCGCGGCCGCGCTCTCCACCCTTCTCGGCATCGGCACCCAGCTCGCGATCGACAATGAGAGCGAGATCGCCCGCGCCATCCGCGAGAGCGCCCAGGACAGCGCCTCCGACATCGGCCAGCAGATCGTGCGCCGCCAGCTCAACATCCAGCCGACGCTCACGGTGCGGCCGGGCTTGCCCGTCCGCGTGATCGTCCAGCGCGATCTTGTGATGCAGCCTTACGGCGCTGCGAGGGAGCCGTCATGACCAAGCTGAAGCTGTCCTCCATCCCCGACGACCGGCCGGTCAAGATGACCGTCGAGCTGCCGGCCGCCGTGCATCGCGATCTCGTCGCCTATGCCGAGATCCTCGCCAGGTCCAACGGCGAGAAGACGCCGCCCGATCCGGCCAAGCTGGTCGCGCCCATGCACCAGCGCTTCATGGCCACCGACAAGGTGTTCCGGAAGGCGCGCAATGATCCCGGCTTGACCGGCACGTCGCGGTAGGTCCGACCGATGCCGCAGGCCGAACAAGGCAATGACCCTCTGGCATGGACCGTGGCGATGCACTATATAGGTCGAAATTCGGGACCGGAATCGGTCCTAATTTCGGTGCCGTCAGTCGAGGACAAAGCCATGCAGCGCGTCGAAGCCGAGATTGCCGTGAGCGTCTCCGACCTTAAGAAGAATCCGAGCGCCATCGTCGACGGCGCGCGCGGCAACGCGATCGCGATCCTGAACCACAACCGGGTCATGGCCTATATGGTGCCGGCCGGCACCTATGAGGCGATGATGGACGCGCTCGACGACCAGGCGCTTGTCGAGATCGCGAAGGCGCGCGCTGGCGAGAAGGGCGTGCCGGTCAGCCTCGATGACCTATAGGCTGGAGTTCCTGCCGTCCGCGCGGAAGGAATGGGACAAGCTCGGCGCGACGCTGCGCCAGCAGTTCAAGAACAAGCTGGCCGAGCGTCTTGAACGCCCCCGCGTGCAGCCGGACGCGCTGCGCGGCCTGGCCGACCACTACAAGATCAAGCTGCGCTCGGCCGGCTACCGCCTCGTCTACCGCGTCGAGGAAGAAAGGATCACGGTGGTCGTGGTGGCGGTCGGCAAGCGCGAGCGCTCGGAAGTCTACGAAGCGGCGAGAAAGCGTTGACGGGCGACGCGCCCCAAGCCCGCCGGCCGCTTAGGCAGCCTCCTTCAACTCCTCCTCCGGCAGAACCAGCAGGGCGGCCACCTTCGCGTTGTGGAGCCAGCCGAGATCCGGTCCCTCGTCCCTGCCGTTGGCGCTGTCGATGATGACCTTCGAGATTCGCTCCTGCTGCTTGCGCAGATGGTCGCGCAGCAGGCTGTCGCGCGTGATGTAGCCCGCGTTCACGCCGGGCAGCGAGTGGTTCATCAGGAGATGGATGTCCAGCTCCGACACGCCGGCCGCCTGCGCCAGCGTGCGATAGCTCTGGCGAAGGTCGTTGCCCCACTTCGACAGAACGTCCCGCTCTTCCTTGTGCTCGATCAGGTGTCCGCTGTCGCTGTCGGCCGGGAACAGCCAGAACTCGGCCTGGTCGGGATAGAGGATGCGGCCAGCGCGCATCGCCCGCAGGATGCAGCGGATCATCGGCCGCGACAGGGGTATGTCGAACGCCTTCTTCACGCCGCCCTTCGGCTTCGGGATGTGCAGCAGCCGGCTGCGGAAGTCGATATGCTCGATCCGCACGTTCTTCAGCGCGGTCGGCCGCGAGCCGCTCAGCAGCGTCATCAGGTGGAACTCGCGGCGGATCGGATTCGTGAGCGCCGTCAGCTCCGCGAACCACGATGCCATGTCGCCGGTGCCCATGCCGGTGTCGCGCCGCTGCTCGGTGTTCCAGTCGATCGCCGTCACCGGGTTGATCGGCGGAAGATCGAGATTGGTCTTCCGTGCATGGTTATAGACCGCCCGCAGGCTCCGCATCGCGCCATTGGCGATATAGGGGCCGTTCTCCCGGCTGATCTTGTCATGCCGCTCGGCGACGAGCTTCGGCTGCCGGCCGAGCCTGGCGAGCGGCTTGTCCAACCAATCCTCGAACAGCCGCTCCATGTGGTCGCGGTAGTTCTCGATCGTGCGCGCATCGCGGCCCTTGCGGACCATGTGCCCGTCCCGATACCGCTCCCAAGCCCTGCGCAGCGTCACGGCGCCCGGCTTGATCTTCTGGTCCTCTCCCGGCCGCTCGCCCCGCGCGATGGAGCCGATCTCCACCTTCGCCTTGCTGCGCGCCTCGCGCGTCGTCACGTCCCCGCACTCGCCGAGCTTCACCTGCGCGGCGAACTCCCGGACGCCATCGCGCCAGAACTCCCCCTGCGCCATGAAGGTCTTCTTCTTCTTTCCGACGAGCACGAAGAAGCCGGGAAGCTCGGTGTCGCGGACCTTGTATTGCTTGTCGGTGGCATAGGGCAGGCGTGCAATCGCCTTGTCGGTGAGAAGCTGCCGGTTGTCGGCCATTTCGGGCCTCCCAATTTTTAGTCTGGGTTTAGTCTGGGGAAGTGTCCGGCGGGAGTCATCACGGTGAAACTACGCCAAAGCACGACCATCTACGAAGAATAGTAGCAAAATCAATATCTTGTGTCAAGTCGAAAAGTGTGGTGACGTAGCGCGTCGGACATGCCAATATGGCAAAAAACATACTACGAATCTGGGGGTCAGAGGTTCGAATCCTTTCGGGCGCGCCATTCAACTCACTGAAATCTCTTACAAATATCGGCCGGCAGCCGTTGGACACCGGCTTAAATCTGAAAATTAAGCCGGTGTTTAAGCCGGTAATGGCTGGCGTTCCGCCCTTTCTGGCGCGGTCGTGGTGGGATTTGCTGGCATTTGTGGGGGAAAGCCTTCCCCCTGGCCCGCACGTCGTTGCCGGCGCACCCCCTTCTGCGGGGAGACCCCCGCAACGCCCCCTTAGAGTGAGAGGCAGGCCGGGTTTGCCGTGACGGGCTGGGATCGGGAGAGAGGCTCCCGAGGCCCGTCGCGGAGAAATCCCGATGGCCAGACATGACCGCAGCGCTCGCGCCGGCTCGGACCGGACGAGCCTCTACGACGACATCACCGACAAGATCATCGCCGAGCTGGAGGCGGGCCGCGTGCCCTGGGTGCAGCCCTGGGGCACGCCCGAGGCCGGCGCGCTTCTCGGCCTGCCGAAGAACGTCGCCACCGGCCGGCACTATTCCGGCATCAACATCCTCCTGCTCTGGGGCGCCGTGGTCGAGCGCGGCTTCCCCGGCCAGGGCTGGCTCACCTTCCGCCAGGCGCTCTCGCTCGGCGGCAATGTCCGCAAGGGCGAGCGCGGCACCACGGTCGTCTACGCCGACCGCTTCATCCCCGACGAGGAAAAGAAGCGCGCGCAGGAGACCGGCGAGGAAGCCCACGCGATCCCCTTCCTGAAGCGCTTCACCGTGTTCAACACGGCGCAATGCGAGAACCTTCCCGAAGACGTCACCGTCGCCTTGCCGCCCCCGCCGCCCGGCCAGATCGAGCCCACGGTGGAGGCGCTCATCAAGGCCACTGGCATCGACTTCCGCATTAGCGGCAACAAGGCGTTCTACGTTCCTGCCCTCGACTATGTGGTCGTGCCGCCGCCGGCCGCCTTCTTCGAGCCGATCAATTGGCATCGCACGGCCCTGCATGAGCTGTCGCACGCCAGCGGCCATCACTCGCGTCTCGCCCGCGATCTCGGCGGCTCCTTCGGCTCGAAGAAGTATTTCATCGAGGAATGCGTGGCCGAGCTTTCGAGCGCGTTTTGCTGCGCGGCGCTCGGCATCAAGCCCACGGTGCGGCATGCGGACTATATCGGGGCGTGGATCGACACGATGCGCGAGGACAACCGCGCCATCTTCCGCGCCGCGTCGCAGGCCAGCAAGGCAGCCGACTGGCTGCTCTCCTTCCTCCCGGCCGATCAGCAGCCCGACGTTGATGCCGTCTCCTCGATCGACAGGAGGGCGGCATGATGACCTACGCGCAACTGCGCAAGGCGCTCGCCCGCATGGAGGAGAGCCTGGCGCAGACCCGGCACAATCTCGCCCTTGTCGAGCGCCGGCTTTGCGACGGCGCGGAGGCCGAGACCATCAGGCGGCGTCCGAAGTCGCGCTGGTATCACCGGCGGATGAGCCGCTGGACCGGCGCGGACGAAGCCGAATACCGGCGCGTCCTCGACCGCATGACCGAAGCCGCGCAGGCCGAGCTTGAGAGGCTTCGCCGCAAGGCCGAGCGGCAGAACGGCGCCATCGAGGCGCTGCGCTGCAAATACCGCTTCAACGACGAGCGGCCCCGGCAGTTCGCGTTGTGACCGTCCGGGCCGATGGCTGCGCTGGCCTGTGCCGGCGCAGCCGAGAGGAAGAGAGGGGCCGGGGTTTCCGTGACGGGTTGGAAGCGGAGAGAGAGGCTCTCCGCGCCCGTCGTGGAGAAACCACGATGGCAAGAGCTGCCAGGAAGAAGTCCGCCGCCCCGATGATCGTCTTCTCGCAGGCGCGCGATATTCCGTTCAACCGGATCAGGCTCTCGGACAGCAATGTCCGCGAGGTCGACGTCGAAGCCGGCCTGGACGAACTCACCTTCGACATCGAGCGCCGCGAGGATCTCGTGCAGGGCCTCAATGTCCGCGCCATCCTCGATGCGGACGGCAACGAGACCGGCGATTTCGAGACGCCGGCGGGCGGCCGCCGCTACAGGTCGATCGCCCGGCTCGTCAAGGCGGGGCGTTTCCCCGAGGACGGGCTGATCCCCTGCATCGTCAAGAAGGCCGATCCCAGGACGTCGGCCGTGGACGACTCGCTGGCCGAGAACACGTTCCGGCTGGCGCTGCACCCGCTTGATCAGTTCCGGGCCTTCAAGCGCATGGTCGATGGCGGCATGTCCTATGCGGAGGTCGCCACCGCCTACTTCACCACCGAGCGCTATGTCGAGCAGCGTCTTGCGCTTGCCGAGGTCTCGCCGAAGCTGCTTGAGGTCTATGCCGAAAACGGCATGACGCTCGCGCTGCTGGAAACCTTCACCGCCAATCCCGATCACGCCCGCCAGGAGCAGGTTTGGGATGCGGTGCGGCAGTCGCACTACCGCGAGCCCTGGCACGTCCGCAAGATGCTCACGGAGACCAGCGTTCCGGCCTCCGACAAGCGCGCCCTGTTCGTCGGAATCGACGCCTATGTCGCGGCGGGCGGCCCGGTGCTGCCCCGCTACCTGTTCGACGAGGAGGATGGCGGCTGGCTCGACGACGTGCCTCTGCTCGACAGGCTGGTGGCCGAAAAGCTCAGGACCGTCGCCGACGAGGTGGCCGCCGAGGGCTGGAAGTGGATCACCGTCAGCCTCGACCTTCCCCTCGGCCATGAACGGGGCCTTCGTCCGCTCGCTGGCACCTTGCCCGAACTCACGCGCAAGGAGCGCAAGCAGCGCGAGACGCTGCGCGACGAGTACGACGCGCTGATGGCCGAGCATGACGGCTGCGACGAGCTGCCCGACGAGACGCACCAGCGGCTCACGGAGATCGAGGCGGCGCTGGACGCCTTCGAGAGCCGCCCGGCCGTCTACGACCGGGCCGAGATCGCCATCGCCGGCGTCTTCATCTCGGTCGATTCCGATGGCGATCTCGTCGTCGATCGCGGCTATGTCCGGCCCGAGGACGAGCCGGCCGCGGCGATCGACGGCAATGCGCCGGAGGCCGAAGGCGCCAACGCGAATGGCGACGGCTCCGAGGAGCCGCGCGTCATGCGGACCGTCATCACCATCGGCGGCGAGCCGGCCGAACCGGCGGAGGACGAGGAAGACGTGATCCGCCCGCTGTCGGAAAAGCTGGTGGCCGAGCTGACCGCGCATCGCACGCTCGCCCTGCGCGACGCGCTGGGCGCCAGCCCGCATGTCGCGCTCACGGCGCTGCTGCACAAGCTGGTGCGCGACACGTTCGGGCGCTCCACCACCGGCGCGGCGGTCGGGGCCTCCGTCCGTGAGGTCTATTTCCGCGAGCAGGGACCGGACCTCAAGGACAGCCCCTATGCGAAGTCCGTCAAGGACCGGCACGACGGCTGGAAGTCGGACCTTCCGTCCGACGACGACGCGCTCTGGGACTGGCTCGCCGTGCTCGACGAGGCCAGCCGCCTGGCGCTGCTCGCCCATTGCGTCAGCTTCGGCGTCAACGCGCTCTACGAGCGGCCGAACCCGATCAGCGCAAGCGGCATCTCGCATCACGGTCTCGATCTTCGCAGGGCGGAGGCCGACCGCCTTGCCCGCACCACCGGCCTCGACATGATCGAGGCGGGCTTCCGGCCCACGGTCGAGAACTATCTCGGCCGCGTTCCGAAGACCCGCATCCTCGAAGCCGTCCGCGAAGGTGCAGGCGATCGCGCGGCCGACCTGATCGCCCATCTGAAGAAGGACGACATGGCGGAGGAAGCCGAGCGGCTGCTGGCCGACACCGGCTGGCTGCCCAAGTCGCTTCGCCCGCTCGACGTCGAGCCCGAGCTTGACGCCGGCACGGAGGCCGACGGCGAGGCGCTGCCCGCCTTCCTCGCCGATGACGAGGACGAAGTGGCGGCCGGCACCGAGGACGATCCCGAGCACCTGGTCGCCGCGGAATAGTCGCGGGGCGGCCTCGGCCGCTCCGTTCCTTCCTTCACTCCCGGCCCGGCCATGCGCCGGGCCGTTCTCGTTTTCAGGAGATCACGATGGCGATTCCCGACGATGCCCGCACCAACTTCAACACGCTGCTGAGGGCAGCGGGCGAAGGCAACCTCGCTCTGATGGAGTGCCAGGACGCCGCGACCGGCGCCCTGCGCTACGTCATCTGCGCTGTCGGCCGCGACGGCGGCGATTGCGTCTTCACGCCGTTCGGCCATCTGGCCGATGGCAATCCCTACGACGCCTATCTTCCGCCCGACCCGGACGATCCGGCCGGCTTCCTGCCGCGCGATGACGGAGGCCGGTGATGTTGCAGTCGCACTATCCCGATCTCGGCGTCAGCCCGCTCGATACCGGACGAGCCGTGGTCCGGGCGGCGGCAAAGTATCTGCCGCCCGAAGTGCGCGCCGATCCGTGCCGGCGGCTGCTCCGCAGGATGTTCTACTGCGCCATGCTTCGACGCCATGCGGAGATCCAGCGCGCCTTCATGCGAACCCGGCACTGACGCGGCTCCCGAGCTTTCTCCCAACCCCGCCCGGCCTCGCGCCGGGCTTTTTCGTTTCAGGAGGCATCCATGCCCACCTTCACCATCGAGACCGCGCATGACGTGCCGGTCTACCGTCTTCGCAGCTACGAAGCCGAAACCGTCGACGAGGCGTGTCGGCTGGCGGTGGAAGATAAGGATTGGTCGATCCGCAAGATTTCCCACGACACCCCCGGCGAAACCTTCGTCAGCGGCATCTGGGAAGGAACCGGCGCTCCCCACTCGGCGCCCAGCCTGCTGGTGCCCTCTCAATATGGCGACACCATACGCCGGAAGGCCCGGCATTTCGAGGTGCTGCTCGGCCTCCTCAAGTTGTTCGCCGCCGCCGATCCGGCAGCGCCCGAACTCGCGCTCTGGCGGCGACGTGCCGTTTCGGCAATCGCCAAGGCCGAAGCGATCATGGCCGCCGCCCGCGATCCCGAGGGGAGCGAGCGCGATGCCTGAGATCGTCGAAACCACCGTCTACCGCCTCAACGAACTGTCCGACGCCGCGAAGGACAAGGCCCGCGCCTGGTATCGCGAAGGAGCGTTCGACCACGACTGGCACGAGTTCACCTTCGACGATTTCGAGCGTGTCTGCGAGATTGTCGGTGTCCGGCTCCGGACCCGCACCGTCCACCTCTACGGCGGCGGCTCGCGGCAAAAGCCGTACATCTTCTTCTCCGGCTTCTGGAGCCAGGGCGACGGCGCGTCCTTCGAGGGAAGCTACAGCCACGCCAAGGGCGCACCCCGCAAGATTCGCGACTACGCGCCGAAGGATGCCGAGCTTCACCGGATCGCGGATGCGCTTCATGCCGTCCAGCGCCGCAACTTCTACCAGCTCAATGCCGGCATCAGCCATCGCGGCCGCTACTACCATGAATACTGCATGGTCATCTCGGTGGAACGCGACAGCCCTGTCTATCAGGACATGACCGCCGATGCCGAGGACGCCGTGACCGAGGCGCTTCGCGATCTCGCCCGCTGGCTCTACCGCCAGCTTGAGCATGAGTATGAGTTTCTGTCGTCCGACGAGGTGGTCGACGAGGCCATTGTCGCGAACGAATACACCTTCACCGCGTCGGGCCACCGCTTCGGCTGATCCGCCTTCAGTGGATCGCGCGCGCTTGTCGGTCCCGGTGGCCCGAGAGGCAGAGGAAGGCCGGGACGGGTTCGAGCCGGTGCGGTCGAGAGAGAGCGCCGGCCGGCTCGTCCCATTCCCGCTCTCCTTGAGGCTCCCCTATGAACATGATGCCCGCTACCGTGGCCGCTACCGCGGCCGCGCCGATCCCGCTCGCCTCCGAGCCCGACACCGCCGCCGCCATCCTCGCGGCCGCGCAGCTCCTTCTCCCCCATCTCGAACGCGGGCAGCGCATCGACGCTCCGGCATTGCGCCACGCGATGGAAACCGCCTTCGGCGGCTCCGACGCGGCGGGCGCCTGGAACTGGAAGACCGCCTACGAAGCCTGCGAGGCGGCCACGGTGCTGTTCTTGCGCCGGTTCGGCAAGGTGCTGCTCCGCAAGGGCGGCTCTCCCGCTGCGAGCCTGCCGCTGCTGGGACGCATCGCGGCGCTGATGCCGACCCACACGCGCCGCTCCGAGGAGGCGCAGTCCTTCCAGCAGTTCTCGACGCCGATCCCGCTCGGCCTGGTCGCGGCCACCGCGGCCGCGATCACGCCGGCCGACCGCGTGCTGGAGCCTTCGGCCGGCACCGGCCTGCTCGCCATCCTGGCCGAGACCGCCGGAGGCACGCTCGTCCTCAACGAACTGGCCGAGACCCGCGCCTCGCTCCTTTCCACCCTCTTTCCGGCCCTGTCCGTCACCCGCTTCGACGCGGCCCAGATCGACGATCACCTCGATCTGGCCGTGACGCCGACCGTGGTGCTGATGAACCCGCCATTCTCCGTCATGGCGCATGTCGAGACGCGGATGGCGGACGCGGCATTCCGCCATGTCGCCTCTGCGCTGGCGCGGCTCGCTCCCGGCGGCCGCCTCGTGACCATCACCGGCGCGAACTTCGCACCCGACGCGCCCGAATGGGCTTCAGCTTATGCCGGTCTGCAGGAGCGCGGCCGCGTGGTGTTCACGGCCGCCATCGACGGCGCGGTCTATGCCAAGCATGGCACGACGTTCCCGACGCGGCTTACCGTCATCGACAAGCAGCCGGCCGACGATCCGTCCGTCTTTCCCGCGTCGCCCGGCATCGCGCCCGACGCGACGACGCTGATGGGCTGGGTGGCCGAGCATGTGCCGGCCCGCCTGCCGGTCGATCCCTCCGTCGCGGTTCCGGTCGCCGCCACGCCCGCGCCCCGAACCGTGCGCGGCTATCTCGCCCGCGCAGCGAAGGCCGCGTCGAGGAAGTCCTTGGCCGAGCCGGAGGGCGTCGACCTCAGCTACGAGACCATCGACCGCCAGGATGCCGGGAGCGCCGGCATCACGGATTCCATCTATGAGGAATACGCGCTCCAGTCGATCCGCATCCCCGGCGCGCAGCCCCATCCGACGAAGCTGGTGCAGTCGGCGGCGATGGCGTCCGTCGCGCCGCCGAAGCCGAGCTACCGGCCGCGCCTGCCGGGCAACATCCACGACCTCCTCTCGGACGCCCAGCTCGAAACCCTGATCTATGCCGGCGAGGCCCATTCCGATTATCTCGCCGGATCGTGGGCGGTCGACGAGACCTTCGACGTCGTGAAGGCCGCCCCGGACGACGCGACGGGCGCGGTCCGCTTCCGGCGCGGCTTCATGATCGGCGACGGCACCGGCGTCGGGAAGGGCCGCGAATCCGCGAGCATCATCCTCGACAACTGGATGAGAGGCCGCCGCAAGGCGCTGTGGATCTCGAAGTCGGACAAGCTGCTGGAAGACGCGCAGCGCGACTGGTCGGCGCTCGGCATGGAGCGCCTGCTGATTACGCCGCAGTCGCGCTTCCCGCAGGGCAAGCCGATCACGCTGCCCGAAGGCATCCTCTTCACGACCTACGCCACCTTGCGGACCGAGGAACGCGGCGAGAAGGCGTCGCGCGTCCAGCAGATCGTGGACTGGCTCGGCGCCGATTGGGATGGCGTCGTCATCTTCGACGAATGCAACGCGCTTCAGAACGCGGTCGGCGGCAAGGGCGAGCGCGGCGATGCCGCCCCCTCCCAGCAGGGTCGCGCCGGGCTTCGCCTCCAGCATGCGCTTGCCGATGCCCGCGTCGTCTATGTGTCGGCGACCGGCGCCACCACGGTTCACAATCTCGCCTATGCCCAGCGGCTCGGCCTGTGGGGCGGCGAGGATTTTCCGTTCTCGACGCGGGCCGAGTTCGTCGAGGCGATCGAGGCCGGCGGCGTCGCGGCGATGGAGGTGCTGGCGCGCGATCTGCGCGCGCTCGGCCTCTACACCGCGCGCTCGCTCTCCTTCAACGGCGTGGAATACGAGCTGGTCGAGCACGAGCTGACGCCCGAGCAGACCCGCATCTACGACGCCTATGCCGGCGCGTTCGCGATCATCCACAACAACCTCGACGCCGCCATGCAGGCCGCCAACATCACCGGCGGCAGCGAAGGCGGTTCCGGCACGCTGAACAAGCAGGCGAAGTCCGCCGCAAGGTCCGCATTCGAGAGCGCCAAGCAGCGCTTCTTCGGCCATCTGCTCACCAGCATGAAGACGCCCACCCTGATCCGCTCGATCGAGCGCGATCTGGAGGCGGGCCATGCCGCCGTGGTGCAGATCGTCTCGACCGGCGAGGCGCTGATGGAGCGCAGGCTGGCCGAGCTTCCCACGGAGGAATGGAACGACGTCCGCGTCGACATCACGCCGAGGGAATACGTCCTCGACTACCTTCGCCACTCCTTCCCGGTGCAGCTCTACGAGCCGTTCACCGACTCGGAGGGCAGGCTGTCGTCGCGGCCGGTCACGCGCGACGGCCAGCCCGTCGAAAGCCGCGAGGCCGTCGCCCGGCGCGATGCCCTGATCGCCAAGCTTGCCAGCCTTCCCCCGGTCCCCGGCGCGCTCGACCAGATCGTCCAGCGCTTCGGCACCGACATGGTGGCCGAAGTCACCGGCCGATCGCGCCGCATCGTCCGCAGGACGAGTAATGGCGGCACGGACCGCCTCGTCGTCGAGACGCGCGCCGGCTCGGCCAACCTTGCCGACACCGCCGCCTTCATGGACGACCAGAAGCGCGTGCTGGTGTTCAGCGACGCGGGCGGGACCGGCAGGTCGTATCACGCCGAGCTGTCGGCCCGGAACACGCGCCTGCGCGTCCACTACCTGCTCGAACCCGGCTGGAAGGCCGACGCCGCCATCCAGGGTCTCGGCCGCACGCACCGGACCAACCAGGCGCAGCCGCCGCTGTTCCGGCCGATCGCCACCAACGTCAAGGCCGAGAAGCGGTTTCTCTCGACCATCGCGCGCCGGCTCGACACGCTGGGCGCGATCACGCGCGGCCAGAGGCAGACGGGCGGTCAGGGCCTGTTCCGTCCCGAGGACAATCTGGAATCGCACTATGCCCGCGATGCGCTGCGCCAGCTCTACATGCTGATCGTGCGCGGCAAGGTCGAGGGCTGCTCGCTGGGGACGTTCGAGGCGTCGACCGGCCTGAAGCTGGTCGACTCCACCGGCATCAAGGACGAGCTGCCGGGCATCTCGACCTTCCTCAACCGCCTCCTGGCGCTCACCATCGACATGCAGGGCATCATCTTCACCGCCTTCGAGGGATTGCTGAACGCGCGGATCGAAGGCGCCATAGCGTCGGGCAGCTACGATGCCGGCTTGGAGACGCTGAGCGCGGAGAGCTTCGTCGTCACCGGCCGGGAGACGATCTACACGCACCCCGGCACCGGCGCCGAGACCCGGCTGCTCACCATCTCCGAGCGCAGGCGAAACCGGCCGGTCACGCTCGATGCCGCGCTCGACCATCTCCTTGACCCGCGCGCGAAGCTGCTGGTCAACGAGCGCTCCGGCCGCGCCGCGGTCCAGGTCCGTGCCCCGTCCGTGATGACCGACGATGGCGATGTCCAGTACCGCGTCCGCCTGATCCGGCCGATGGAGGCGCACACCATCCCGTACGGTGCGATGGTCGGAAGCCATTGGGTCGAGGCGGAGCGCAACGCCTTCGCATCGGTCTGGAATGCCGAGGTGGCCGAGGTGCCGGAGTTCTCCGAGTCCACAATCCACATCGTCACCGGCCTGCTACTGCCGATCTGGCGACGCCTGCCCAACGAGTCCTCGCGCGTCTACCGGCTTCAGACCGATGACGGCGAGCGCATCATCGGCCGCAGGGTTTCGCCTGCATGGTCGGCGAACGCCGTGACGACCGGATCGGTCTCGCTGTCGGCCGAGGACGCATTCGCGGCGCTCATGGAGGGACGGACCATCATCGACCTCGACGATGGTCTCCAGCTTCGCCGCGTCCGCGTCATGGGCGCGTACCGCATCGAGCTGTCCGGCTTCACCGACACGATGCGCGAACGCTTGTCCGCCTACGGCTTGTTCCACGAGATCATCTCGTGGAAACTGCGCATGTTCGTTCCCACGGACGCGAGCGGGGTCGCGGTGCTGGCGAAGCTGCTCGACCGATGGTCGGTCGAGCGCATCAGCGAACGGGAGGCCGCGTAATGCCCCGTCTCGACGCTTCGGAGCTTGCCCGCCGTCTCGGTCTCCATGCCGAGGCGGCCTGCCGCCATTACCTGTCCAACGGACGGCGCGAGGGCAATTACTGGCTGGTCGGGGACGCACGCAATCTGCCCGGCCGATCCATGTATGTCCGGCTGCGCAGCTCAGCCAAGGGACCAGCCGGCCACTGGACCGATGCCGCCACCGGCGAGCATGGCGACATGCTCGATATTGTCCGCGAAAGCCTCGGCCTCGTCGACTTCAGGGATATTGCCGACGAAGCCCGGCGCTTCCTCAACGAGCCCCGTCCGGAGCCGGACACCGGCACGCTCGCCGGCGAGCCGGGCCGCCGCGCGGCAGGCTCCCCCGAAGCGGCACGGCGTCTGGTCGCCATGTCGCGACCGATCCGTGGCACGCTCGCGCAGACCTATCTGCGCGAGCGGGGCATCACGGACCTGTCCGGCATCACCAGCCTGTGGTTCCATCCGCGATGCTATTACCGTCCCGACGAGCGCAGCCCCAGAATGACCTTGCCGGCGTTGATCGCCACCGTCACCGACCTCGACGGCCGGCTGACCGGGGCGCACCGCACCTGGCTCGCAGCGAACGGTTCCGGCAAGGCCGCCGTCGACACGCCGAGGCGGGCGATGGGCGATCTGCTCGGACACGGCATCCGCTTCGGCATGGCGGACGACGTGCTTGCGGCCGGCGAAGGCATCGAGACGGTGCTGTCGCCCCGCATGGTGCTGCCCGGCATGCCGATGATCGCCGCGACCTCGGCCGCCCATCTCGCGGCCATCCTGTTCCCGGCGACGCTGCGGCGGCTCTATGTCCTGCGCGACCGCGATCAGGCCGGCAACGCGGCGCGCGATCGGCTGGTCGAGCGCGCGACGAGCGCCGGGATCGAGGCGGTGGTGCTGTCGCCGCGTCTCGAGGACTTCAACGAGGATCTGCGCCTTCACGGCTCCGAAGCCCTGCGGGCGCTGATCCGGCCCCAGCTCGTCCATGAGGACGCCGGCCGCTTCATGGCGGTGGCGGCGTAGCAGATCGGTGATGGAGCGGGCGGCGGCACCGCCGTCCCCGGTTCGCTTGCGCGCGGGCTCCACCGATCGTCGGCGAGGACCGCAACCCGGCCTTCCTAGAGGGCGATCGAGCCCACAAGCGGTCCGGACAGGCAATGGCGGCAGCCGACGATTTTCCGCCGGCGGCAAAGCCGCCTTTGCATCGCGAAGCAAAATCGCCCGCCTTGGCCATCAAGGCCCTCGCGAGCGAGGGCTGCCAGTCCGGCCCGCTTGTAGGCTTCCGACGCCATGAAGGCCGCGAGGGTCGCGGTCGGACCGACGAAGGAGACCACGCAGATGAGAAGCGAACAGGACGACGGTTTCGAGCCGCAGCACGCCTCATCCCCCACCGACCACCTCATCACCGAACTTCAGCTCTATGGCTGGCGTCCCTTCGAGGACGAGCCCGATCCGAGGCCGCTGCCCGAGGGCAACATGGTGGCCGGAGCCGTCGCGGACATCTTCGACGCCCTGATCGCCACCCTTGGCGACACCCGCCTCGAACCCGATCTCGACGAGCTTCTCTGGTCGACCGTCAATCTCTTCCATCGCACCGTCCAGCGGATCGAGCGGGCGCTGGACGACAACGAGCAGGCGCAGCGCCGCCTTCAGCGGGAACAGGACGGCACCGAGATCAAGGCCGTCGAGCTGGAGCGCCTCACGGCCGAGGGCCAGACCATGATCGAGCGGCGCGACGCCTTCGAGCTGATGCGCGACCAGGCCGCCGAGCACTACGAGCGCCACACCGGATCGGGCTGGCGGCCGCGTTCCGGCTCGATGGTCAACCATCGCAACCTGACCTCCGCGCTGGTCGACAGCCGCGACTTCCTCGCCGCACGCCGCAGGGCGGACGCCGAGGTGCTGGTCCCGGCCGGGCCGAGGATCGCGGTCTCCGGCGCCAGCACCTTCAACGACCACGATCTCATCTGGAGCGTGCTCGACAAGGTTCACGCCAAGTATCCGCAGATGGTCCTCCTGCATGGCGGCGCCAAGACAGGCACCGACCTGATCGCCGACAGATGGGCGGCGAACCGCAAGGTGCCGACCGTTCCGTTCCCGCCCGACTTCGCCAAGTATCCGGCGAAGCAGGCGCCCTTCAAGCGCAACGACGCGGTGCTCGAAACGCTTCCCATCGGCGTCATCGTGTTTCCCGGCGGCGGCATCCAGGGCAACCTTGCCGACAAGGCGAGGAAGCTCGGCATCAACGTCTATGATTTCCGCGATCGAGGCGGCGCTTAGGCGCCGCCTCTCAGGCGGTTTCAGCCGCCTTCGCTTGACGATCGCCAGCAAAAGGGGTCAAATCCGTGCATCCTCGCAGCACCGGCACAGAAGCAAAGTCGCAGGCGGAGCGTATCGTCAGACAGCCTGTCGTGATCCTTGAACCGATCATCCGGAGGCTTCCATGACCCTCATCCTGCTCGCCGTCTCGCTGTCGATCGCGCTCTGCGTCATCGCCTTCAACTTCGCGATTTACGCGCTGCCCTTCATGGTCGGGCTTGCCGCCTTCCGCTACGTCTATGCCAGCGATGCGAGCGTCGCCATGTCCCTTGTCGCCGCCCTCGGCGCGGCCGGGCTTTCCGTCGTGGTCGCCGCCGCCGTCCTCGCCTTCGTGCGGGCACCCCTTCTGCGTCTCCCCGTCCTCGTGCTGTTCGCCGCGCCCGCTGCGCTCGCCGGCTATGCGGTCGTGCATGGCGTTGCCCACAACGTCATCGAGTCGACTGTCGCGCTCAATCTTCTCTGCGGCACCGGCGGCCTGTTCGTCGGCATCGCCGCGCTGCTGAACATCAGCGCTCACGCCGCCGCCTTCACGCTGCGCTGAAGCCTTCTATCGCCTCTCCGGGCGGCCTTGATCAGATCGCTATCGGGAAATGGTTCACATGGTCGACGCCGATGGGTCACGCGAGCCCGACACTCACGCTTCCAGAGAATGGAGCAGTTCCTCCCGATTCAACTCAGCCTTCTCGTCAATCAGATCAAGATACCGCTCCACCGCCCTGGCAACGCTTAGCCGAATGTGCCCAAGGTCATCCCGCGAGATCGTCGCATTCGGATGGCCGAGACTGTGCAGATACTCGTCTCTCAACGTGTAACCGCGCTCCAGCCAGTCCGCTTCGGTGTCGTCATCAACGAGACGTCTGTATCTGCGCGTCATCTTCTCGCGGCCGCGATGTTCCCTGAGCATCAAGGTCGCCTCGATACAGCTTATGTTCGCAACGATCTCGTCGATCCCTTCTTCCGAGAGAGCTTTGACGAAGAAGTGCTTGGTAAGCGGATGCAAGATCGCTCTCTCTGTGCCTCGCTTTGCAAGCACCTTTTGAAGCATCCGCCATCGCTGTTCGAGTATGTCGAGTTGTTTTTGACCAAGCTCGAAGGACTCCGACCGATCGGGAACCTCGATCTCCTCGTCCGAATGACCGATGAGGGTCCAAGTCAGAGCCGCCGCGTCGGGCGCGCGCGGCGCGTCGGCGAACGGATCGTCGGAGAACGAATAGACCCAGGGAACGTCAAACGGTTCCCAAGAGCCGTCAGTCGACTCCTTACTAAGACACAAAAGCAGCACAAATAGCGCGTCCTCCACAGGGGACGGAAACGTCGGCTCGAACACTGGAACCTTGCCGATTTCATCCCATCGCTTGTGAAGCACGCCGAGCCAGGTGCGTTCCCATAGGGCTCCAGCCGTCTCGGACTCGCTCGTGACAAGCCAATAGAACCCATCCAATCTTTCGACGGGAAATTGCTGCCAACGGCCGAAGCGTTTTAGCGCATCATGCCGCACGCGCCGACCGAGTTCCCCGCGTCTGAGAAGGGCGATCTCGTTCGTCCCGAAACGCACATTCTCCACGCTTTGGTGCGGCCGCTGACTTAAATCTTCCAGATCGAGGCGATCGAGGGGCGCGTAATGGAATCGCGTCACTTCCTCGACCAAGAAAGCCCGATGCAGCCTCCGTGCTGTGTTGTCGGCAGTTTGCAGGCTGCCTGGATGCCAAGGTGCCTCATCCCAGCGGAAGAAGTTTTCGAGTGCCGTCCGCAGTTCCTTTCGCGATGAATCACCGGAAGGACGCTTCGGGAGCCGAGAACCGCTAATGTCCGGATAGATCGAAGCGCAATTGCTCTCAAGCAACCGAAATGCTGCCGAGCTGTAAGCTTCTTCCTCCGTTCGGCATGCCGCGCACCAAAGGTCGGCGACAGCAAGCCGTATCGCTTCAGGTGCCTCCTCTGCTTCCTTACCCAAGGTCTTTCCCTCCAGCTACGTTATCATCGCACTTTCCGATGAAATCAAAAATGGCTGATCGGCGATGCAATCGGCCGCTCCCATGATGACGGACCTCAAGGGCATCTTCATCAGCTCTGCGAACCTCCTTCATGACGGGCTGGCCGCCGGTATCCGCTCCGCATCGCCGGCTCCGCATCTGGCGGGCGTCGGACGCCCCCGATCAGCGTGATCGCGGGTGTAGTGCTCCCGACATTCTGGCTGTCGGCCCAGCGTGGATTGGCAGGGCGGCGAGTTGGAACCATGCTTCATCCCTTCAGACGCGCACGATCCATCGCCGTGGCCTCGGAAATGGTAACGGCGCCAATTCGTCCGGAAGCCGGTGCCGGCGCTTCCCCTCATCTGCAATCCGAGATCGGCTTGCGCTTGAGGCAGGCGCGGTGATCGCGCTGTTTCCCGAGATGGCGCGGATTCGAGGCCGCGACCGATGGCCGGGCCAGCAAGGAGGAAGATTCTGCGGGTTCTCCGTGATGCGTTCGCGGAAGGACATGCCCTCCGACTGACTGATCCCCTACGGCCGAGCGGTTTCCGCCCTCAACCCCCGCGGCTCCGGACCGTGTTGGCGCGAAGCGCCTGCCCGCCCCACTCCGGGCCTTCAGGGTTGCTGCCGGCTCCCGGCGACCGTGGCCGGGTCTCGTCGGAGGGACGGTCCCTCCGATTGAAGCAACGGAGAACTACCATGCAGAACATCGTCATTCTCGCCGGCAACATCGGTCAGGACCCCGAGGGCCGCACCACCATCAACAACACCCGCATCGTCCACTTCACCCTGGCCACCTCGCGCCCCCGCTACGCGGAAGGCAAGGTTCTGCGGGACAAGGACGGCTACCGGGTCCAGGAGACCGAATGGCACCGCATCACCTGTTTCAACGGCCTCGGCAAGACGGTCGAGCAGCATTGCCAGAAGGGCATGAAGGTGCTGGTCCGTGGCCGCATCCACTACACGAAGTGGACCGACCGGGAGGGTGTCGAGCGCTACAGCACGGAGATCATCGCCGAGACGGTGGACTTCCTGAGCTGGCCGAAGCGGGAGGACGACAGCCGCGGCGCCAACGATCCCGACGACGAGATCCCGTTCTAGAGTCGAGAGTCCGGCGGCGAAAGCCGCCGGGCCTTCTTTTTGTTCGCGGCCAGAAACCTCGCGGTCCGGCTTCGAGCCTTTACGCAACGCTCACTCGACTTCTCACCCTGTCCCGGCCTGAGCATATCCGCCGCCGATCCGCTGCCGGGTGGTCGGCAGGCATCGTCGGCGTGCCACACCCGCGCGAATGCCCGAGCCTAGCACGGAGGCGAGGCCGAGGCCCCCAGCGCATCTGCGCGAGGACATGCAGCTCCGTGGGGAGGAATGCCACCTCGCTCTTCGAGGCTTACCTTGGTTCCAGTCGCGGCCTTCCACGATCAACCCCAATGGGTCGGACTATGCGGAGCATGCCGCCGCCGAGGGCTTCGCCCCGGCGGTGATCGCGGCCGCGGCCGAAACGCATCGGGCGCCTGTCGAGCGGGGATCGCCCCCGCTCCAGATCAGGAGCCGCAGCAATGTCCCTTCCAGACGCACAAGCCTTCGCCTTCAGCCTCGCCGCCACCCTGCTGGTCACGATCGTCATCTTCCGCGCCGGCGACGGCACGGTCGGCGCCATGCCCGCCGCCGAATATGACGGCGACGACGACGCCATCATCCGCGAGATCGACCCGTTCGCCCCTTGAGGGCGAACGTCAGGGTCTCGACACGCGGATCAGCTCGCACGGATCGACGTCGAGCGCGTCCGCCACCTTTCCGAGAATGCTCACGCTCGCCGAAACCTTGCCGCGTTCGATCGAGCCGATATAGCGAGCACTCAGCCCCGAGCGCTCAGCCACGTCTTCCTGCGTCATATCCTTGTCATGGCGCAGCCGACGCATGTTGATCGCCATGACCTCTTTGAGGTCCATGACGCATCGGAACCAGAACCGGAATTATCGTTCTAGGAACGATCGTTCCGATTCGATATGGTCAACCATATGCGCGAAGATCAAATGCGTCGCAGCTCCTCGACTTTCTGTCGAATCGCGGAATGGAAGCATTCCCAAAATCTTCGATGCCAGTCGCGGAACTTCTATTGCACCTCGAAGCGATGACGTATTTGTGAACTACATCCGCGAGGAAGTAAGGACACGACGATGAGCAAATCCCCCTTCAAGGACAGCCCTCCGCTGACCGACAGGGTGAATGCCTATGACGAAGCCCATCTCGCAGCGTATCTGCGCCTGCTCGATGCTGCCGAGGAAGGTGCCGACTGGCGAGAGGTCGCCAGAATCGTGTTCGGGCTCGACGTCGATGCCGATCCCGAACGCGCGAAGCAGATGCACGACAGCCATCTCGCCCGCGCACGCTGGATGACCGAAAAAGGATACAAGCACCTGCTGCAACCGCGCATGCAATGACCCTAAGCCCGTCGCTGCACCCTTGATGATGCCACAACCCTGGATTACTCACCCAGGTCGAGATTCATATTCTGATTTTGCGACTTCCCGATCTTCCGACCGCCCCAATACTCGAATCATCTCGATGGCAACGACCGGGCGGGGAGGATTTCGTCATGGAGCCGCTGCACGACTGGCGATCACCGCAGTTCGAGGAACGTCTGGCTTGTCTCGATCGTGGCGGTGTTTCGTTCGAGTTTCTTCGTCGCAACCGCGAATACCGGCAGGACTATGCCGACACGCTGGCAAGGGTCGCCTCCGGCGGCGCGGACAAGGAGAACGCGATAGCGCGCCTGTCCCGCCGCTGGGGGCTGGCCTTTCCCGGCGGACCCTTCTGCATCGGCGTTGACCGCTCGACCCGTCTGGCTGCCTCGAATCTTCCCTGCCGTGCTCATTGTCATGGCTGCCCCCGAAGGCTTTGCAGCTTCTTCGCTTCCTGATCCGCGCGCGCTCCCCGTGCTGGGCGAGCTGGCCGGCGAAGGCCTCCATGTCGTGGCCGAAGACCAGGCCGGAGATCACCGGCTCTGGCTCCAGTATGGCGACAAGCCGGCCGCCGCAGGAATCTTCCTTCCGCTCGACGAGCATTTCTGGTGGCGTCACCGCAATGCGGGCCGCCTGAAGCGGCGCCTCGACGGAAATCGGTCCGGTCCCTGGCCGCGCCAGCAACGGCTTTCAGCATTCCAGATTCGTCGGGCTGCGCTGATGCTGCGGGCATCGGACGGCGTGGAATCTGGTGCCTCCCGCCGCATCGTCGCCGCCGTCCTGCTTAACCGGACCGTCGAGACGATGCGTGCCGTCGACTGGCAGAACGCGCCGGAGCGCCGACGGCTCGCACGTATCCTCGCGGCCGCGCGCCGCCAGATCGAAAGCGGCTATCTGCGCTGGCTCACCCCGCAGGGATCGCGCGGCGGCCGAGAACGCGGTCGGGACTGACTCGCCGGCAGGGCGGCGCGAAGGGGGGACACTTCTCCTAAGCCCCCCGATTTTTGTCACTCCGTTGGACCGCTGATTTTTCGCCATCGTCGCACCTGACTCGCCGTTCTCACGGCGGCCGCGACGGAGGCCGATCATGGACACCATCACCGACAGCAATTGGCCGCGCTTCGTGCGCACCCCGGAGGCGGCGCGCCTCCTCGACCTGTCTCCCCGCACGCTGGAAAAGCACCGCTGCGACGGGACCGGACCGATCTACCACAAGCTCGGCGGCCGTGTGGTCTACGCCGTCGCCGACCTGCAAGCTTGGATCGACGCGAGCGCCCGCCAATCAACCTCCGAGCCGGCGACGCCGAGCCCTCCCGCTCCTCGGGACGCGGGCGCAACCGACGCGACCCGCTAACGACCGCATGACCACGCGCCGCACATATCAGGGCCAGCAGCTCGAACTCTTCAGGGCACGCTCCGGCGAGATCGCCGCGCGCGACGCACAAGACCTCATGTCCTGGCCGTTCTTCTCGCTCGGCAAATCCCGCCGCATCACGCCCATCGACTTCCGCATGGGCGACGTGTCGATCCGCGTCGAGGCGACGGCCGAGCACGGCATGGCGACCATCTGGGATGCCGACGTGCTGATCTGGGCGGCAAGCCAGATCGTCGACGCGCGCGACCGTGGCCTCTCCACGTCGCGCTTCATGGCATCTACTCCCTACGAGATCCTCACCTTCATCGGCCGAACCGACTCCGGTCTGAACTACGACAGGCTGAAGGCCGCGCTCGACCGGCTGCAATCGACCACCATCCTCACCTCGATTCGCCAGCCATCCGAGCGCCGCCGACACCGCTTCTCGTGGATCGCCGAGTGGAAGGAGCGGCTCGACGCGCAGGGTCGGTCGCTCGGCATCGAGCTGATCTTTCCCGATTGGTTCTATGCCGGCGTCCTCGACGACGCGCTCGTGCTGACCATCGACCGCGACTATTTCGGGCTGACCGGCGGCCTCGAACGCTGGCTCTACCGGCTCGTGCGCAAGCATGGCGGCCGGCAGGGCGGCGGCTGGAGCTTCGACGTTCCGCATCTTCATCTCAAGTCCGGAAGCCTGTCGCCGCTCCGGCGCTTCCGCTTCGAGCTGCGCGCCATCGTCCGGCGCCAGCCGCTTCCCGGATACCGCCTGGCGCTGGTGGACGATCCCGATGGCCGCCAGCGCCTGACCTTCCAGCCGATCGGTGAGCAGCCCATGCCGCGCCGCCGCAAGCGTGCGGGAGCGGCATCATGATCGCATCCGGGACATCGCTCCCCCGCAGCCGTGGAAAGCATGTGGATGGAACCGTACTATCGGGAACGCCGATCCCCGTCTTTTCGGGAACGCGAATCCCGTACCATCAGGAACGCGCGCGGCCGGCAAGCATCGGATTCGACAGGCGGAATCCGGCCCCTCTAACTTCCCTAACTATAGAATCCTTCGGATTCTTGCTAACGCGGTCTCCCATTTCACGAAATCGGGGACAATGGCGCCGCAGCCTGATCGGCATGCGGAGGATAGCGCCATGACGATCCTCACCGGCGATTGCCGCGACCTGATGCCGGCGCACGGCCCGTTCGATCTGATCCTTGCCGATCCGCCCTATGGCGACACGTCGCTCGCCTGGGACCGGCAGGTCGACGGCTGGCTGCCGCTCGCGCGCGCCTCCCTGAAGCCGTCCGGCTCGATCTGGGCGTTCGGCTCGCTGCGCTCCTTCATGACCACCGGAAGGTCCTTCTCGGATGCCGGCCTGACCTATGCGCAAGAGATCGTCTGGGAGAAGCAGAACGGCTCCTCCTTCCACGCCGATCGCTTTCGCAGGGTCCACGAGCTGGCCGTGCAATTCCGCCGCGCCGACGTGCCGTGGAGCGGCGTCTACAACGAGGTGCAGACGACGCCGGACGCCACGGCGCGCACCGTGCGGCGCAAGAAGCGGCCGCCGCATACCGGCCGGATCGACGCCGGCCACTATGTCAGCGAGGACGGCGGCCCGCGCCTGATGCGCTCTGTGATCTTCCTGCGCAACGCGCATGGACGCGCCATCCACCCGACCGAGAAGCCCGTCTTCCTCCTCGAAATCCTGATCCGCACGAGCTGCCCGCCTGGCGGCCTGGTCGGCGACTGGTTCGCGGGCTCCGGTGCTGCCGGCGAAGCCTGCCGGCTGACCGGCCGCCGCTATCTCGGCTGCGAGATCGACGCGGCGATGGCCGAGCGCGCGCGGGCGCGCATCACATCCGTGCTGCCCTTCACGGAAGGGACACCGCCATGACGACGAGCATCCGCAGCGCCGGCCTGCCGGCCGACCGCACGGTGGTCGAGCTGACCTGGCGCGAGAACCACGTCGAGCACTGGATACGCTTCGGCCGCGCCACCGAGGACCAGCGCCTCGACCGCCATCGCCGTGTCGTCGTCTTCGCGCCGGGCAGCGTCTTCGCCTTCGTCCGCTGGGCCGGCAACGAGCATGGCACGATCATCTCGCGCATCGACATCGTGCGCGCCGTAGCGTCCGGCGAGCCGTTCCAGACGCTCCCGTTCGTGCGGCCGGGCGGCGAGATCCTGCTTCGCATCACAGGCTGGCCGAAGGTCGAGGCCGTTCTGAAGGTGGTCGAAGCGATCGAGGCGCTGGGCATCGACCCGGCCGATGCCGCGCCGGACCACTGGCGGCACGTCCATAACCGCATCAGCGTCAACGAGCCGTTCCGCGCCTATTCGGCCGAGCAGCATCGCGCCTGGCTGCGCCGCCGCGAGATACGGCCATGAGAACGCGCCGCCTGACGCTCATCACCATGATCGCCGGCGCGGTGCTGGTCGCGGCTCCGGCGTTGCACCGTCCCGATCTGCGCTTCATCTGGAACGCATCGGCCAGCGTGCCGGTCGGCCTCTACCGTATCGTGCCCGCCGACCGGATGGAGGTGACGGACCTCGCCGTCGTCATGCCGCCCGACGAGCTGGCCGACTTCCTTGCCGAACGCGGCTACCTGCCGCGCGGCCTGCCGCTCATCAAGCGCGTGCTGGCACTCGGCGGAACCGAGGTGTGTCGGTACGGCGGCACCATCACCGCCTACGGCATGACCTATGGCGACGCTCGCGCGCTCGACACGCACGGCCGCCCGCTGCCTGTCTGGCAGGGCTGCCGCACGCTCGGCGAAGGCCAAGCCTTCTTCATGAACTGGGACAGCCGGGACAGCTTCGACAGCCGCTATTTCGGGCCGCTCCCGGTCTCAACCATTGTCGGCCGGGCGGTCCCCGTCTGGACAACCGACGATCCTGATCCGGCCACGGAATCCTTCCGCGAGCCGGTTTCCGACGAGCCGTGACGGCTCGTTCTCCAACCTCGCAAAAGGAACATCGCATGGCCCAGATCGGCACCTTCACCCGCAACGATGACGGCTTCTTTGGCCGCGTCCGCACGCTTACGCTCGATGTAGAAGTCGCCATCCTGCCCGCCGAGAAATCGGACGCCGAGAACGCACCCGAGCATCGCGTCTTCCTCGACGGGCAGGAAGTCGGCGCGGCCTGGAACCGCACCGGCGACAAGGCCGGAAGCTACCTGTCCCTGACCATCGACGATCCGTCCTTCTTCGAGCCGATCCGCGCAAGGCTGTTCGAGTCAGACACGAAGAAGGGCGCGTGGAACCTGCTCTGGACGCGCCGGAAGAAGAACGACGGCGAGGCATGACCGATCATGCGCTGCCATCGTTCCCGTGATCCTTCAGGCTCACTCTCCTTGATCGGTCGAGCGCCGGTCACCCCCCTCGACCCGATCGCCCATCGGGCGGCCGTCGCACGCAGCGGAGGTCAAGGGCGGCGGCCTGTTTTCCGGGTTGCGGTCCTGTCGCCCGACGATACCCGCCCGGAAAATGTCGGCCGCCGGCGAAGCCTTGCCCTTGGCCGAAGCGAGCACGATGGCAGGCTGGTGGCGCATCGGGACGGCGGTGCCTGCGCTGCCTGCGCTGCCGTCCCAACCCTCATGGCGACGCTGGTCGCATGCGCCTTGATCGCGGTCATGGCGGCTCCCGCGTCGGCCGAGCCGCCGCCCGACGAACCGCTTTCGGCCACCGTCTCGGCTGCTCCGCGATCCGATCCGTGGGCGCCCCATGTCGCCGAGGCCGCCCGCCGCTTCGCCATTCCCGAGCGCTGGATACGCGCGGTCATGGCCGTCGAGAGTGTCGGCGATCCGGCCGCGCTCTCGCCCAAGGGCGCCATCGGCCTCATGCAGGTCATGCCTGCGACATGGGAGGAACTGCGCGCGACGCATGGCCTCGGCGCAGACCCCTGGCAGCCGCGCGACAACATCCTCGCAGGCACGGCATATCTGCGCGAGATGCACGACCGATACGGCTCGGTCGACGCGATGCTGGCCGCCTACAATGCCGGTCCCGGCCGCTACGACGAGCATCTCGCCAGCGGCCGCACGTTGCCGGCCGAGACCGTCGATTACGTTGCGAAAACCACGCCGATGATCGACGGCACGGCACCGATCACGCACTCTGCCGGTTCATCGTCATCGCCCTCATGGCGTCGCGCTCCGCTCTTCTTCGCGCGCTCCACTGACCGCGATCACGACGATGCGGACGACTCCCTCCCTCTTTCCGGCCGACCTTCCGACGCGCCGGCGATCGTCGATCTGTCGGCGCTCGCGCCGCCATCCGGCGGTCTGTTCGTAGAGCGGCCTGCAAGGGAAGGAGATCGGCGTTGAAGATCGCAGTCTCTGACTTCGCGTGGTGCGCAATCGCAGGGATTGCGGTGCGCTGCGGGGCAGCGGCACATCAGGCCGAAGGAGGGCGGGATAAAAAGCGGCACATCGCCGCTCGGTTGGAGTGTTGTTTCGCTTGCGCTTTTTGGATTTCCGCGCACATCGCGGATCAGGCGCGCGAGGTGCGCGCCAAGGTATTCTCGTGCGATTTCAGCGGAAACCGCACATCGCGGCGGAAACGGCCATGAGCCGGGACGACGATTTCCGCGTCCGGCCGGGCCGAATCCGTTCGAGCCGAGCGCAGCGGGCGAAGCCATTCGTCGCCCAGGCGCTCGCCGCCGCGCAGAAGGCCGGCGGCCGCATCTCCCGCTCCGGCAGGATCACCTCCGGCAACGGCTCGCGTTTCGGCCGCGGCCGCGTGGCGAGCGTGCGCGCCAATCGCCTCATCTCCAGCCGATCGCGCGGCGCCGTCATCAAGACCCGCGTGGTCAGGCACACCGCGCGCTCCGCGCCGCTCACAGCCCATCTCAACTATCTGCGCCGCGATGGCGTGACCCGCGACGGCGAGAAGGCGCGCATGTTCGGCCCGGAGACGGACGACGCCGACGTGAAGGGCTTTGCCGAACGCTGCGAGGACGACCGCCATCATTTCCGCTTCATCGTCTCGCCCGACGACGCGACGGAAATGTCCGACCTGAAAACCTTCACCCGCGATCTAATGGCGCAGATGGAAAAGGACCTCGGCACCAAGCTGGACTGGGTGGCCGTCGATCACTGGAACACCGAGCATCCCCATGTCCATGTCATCCTGCGCGGCCGCGCCGATGACGGCAACGACCTCGTGATCGCCCGCGACTATATCAAGGAGGGCATGCGCAACCGCGCCCAGGACCTCATCACCCAGGAGCTCGGCCCGCGCACCGATCTCGACATCCGCCGCGCGCTGGCCACCCAAGTCGAGGCCGAGCGCTGGACCCAACTCGACCGCCAGCTTGCCCGCGACGCCGGCCGCAACGGCATCATCGACGTGGCGCCGTCACCCGACAGGCAGCCAGACGAATATGTGACGCTGAAGGTCGGCAGGCTTCGTCATCTCGAACGCCTCGGCCTCGCGGAGACCATCGGTCCCGGCCAATGGATCATCGCCGATGAAGCCGAAGCCACGTTGCGCGAGCTGGGCGAGCGCGGCGACATCATCAAGCGGATGCACCGTGCGCTCACCGAATGCGGCATAGATCGCGGCCTGACCGATTACGTCATCGCCGGCGAGGTCAACGCCGATCCCATCATCGGCAGGCTGGTCGAACGCGGCCTGGATGACGAGCTGCGCGGCAGCGCCTGGGCCGTGATCGACGGCATCGACGGGCGCACCCATCACATCCGCTTCCACAATCTCGACGCGGCCGGCGATTCCGCGCCCGGCTCCATCGTCGAGCTGCGCCGCTATGAGGATGCCGGCGGCCGGACCCGCACGGCGCTCGCCGTCCGAGCGGACCTGTCCATCGAGGCGCAGACCACGGCGACCGGCTCGACCTGGCTCGATCGACAGCTCGTCTCCCGCGATCCCGTCGATCTTGGCGGCGGCGGCTTCGGCCTGGAGGTGAAGCAAGCGATGGACGCCCGCGCCGACCATCTCGTCGCCGAGGGCTTCGCCCGGCGCGAAGGCCAGCGCATCGTCTTTGCCCGCAATCTCCTCAACACCCTGCGCGAGCGCGAGCTGGACGCGCTCGGCCAGAAGCTCGCGGTCGAGACCGGCGCGCCGTTCCAGAAGGCGGCGGACGGCGAATATGTCGCCGGCACCTATCGGCAGCGCTTCGCGCTCGCCTCCGGCCGCTTCGCCATGATCGACGACGGGCTCGGCTTCAAGCTCGTGCCCTGGACGCCATCGGTCGAGAAGCACATCGACCAGCACATCTCCGGCGTCGCCCGCGCCGGTGGCGGCGTCGATTGGTCGTTCGGCCGAAAGCGGGGGCTGGGGCTATGACCGGCAACCGCGAATGTGCACCGCATCCCGCAAGTATTTTCCGCGAGCAGTTCGATCGGCTTCGAGCCACCGGCCATGCGGCATTGAATCCCGCGCGCAGCATGTCCTTCTGCGACGTGCCGCATCGAACATAAGGAGATTGCCGCCTTGTCCACCAGCCGTGTCATGTGGGGCCAGATCATTGTGGTGTTCTCGATCGTGCTGGTCGCGGTCTGGGGCGCGACGCAATGGACGGCATGGCGGCTCGGCTTTCAGGCGCAGCTCGGCAATCCGTGGTTCGAGCTGGGCGGCCTGCCGGTCTATCCGCCGCCCGCGTTCATTTGGTGGTGGTATTTCTACGACGCCTATGCTCCGACGATCTTCTACGAGGGCGCCGGTATCGCCGCCTCCGGCGGGCTCCTCGCCATCGCGGCCGCCATCCTCATGTCGATCTACCGCGCGCGCGAGGCCAAGGATGTTCGCACCTTCGGCTCTGCCCGCTGGGCCGAGCGCAAGGAGATTGCTGTCGCAGGCCTGCTCGGCGACGATGGCGTCGTGCTCGGCAAGCTCGACCGTGACTATCTCCGTCACGACGGCGCCGAGCACGTCCTGTGCTTCGCCCCGACACGCTCCGGCAAGGGTGTCGGGTTGGTGGTGCCGACCCTGCTCACCTGGCCGGGCTCCGCGATCGTCCACGACATCAAGGGCGAGAACTGGGATCTGACCGCCGGCCTGCGCGCCCGCTTCGGCCGCGTCTTGCTCTTCGACCCGACTAATGCGCAGTCCGCCGCCTACAATCCGTTGCTCGAAGTCAGGAAGGGCGAGTGGGAGGTCAGGGACGTGCAGAACGTGGCCGACGTGCTGGTCGACCCGGAGGGCTCGCTTGAGAAGAGGAACCATTGGGAGAAGACCAGCCATTCCCTGCTGGTCGGCGCCATCCTCCATGTCCTCTATGCCGAGAAGGACAAGACGCTCGCTGGCGTCGCCGCTTTCCTGTCCGATCCTCGTCGCCCCATCGAGACGACCCTGGCGGCGATGATGACCAAGCCGCATCTCGGCGAGAAGGGACCGCACCCCGTCATCGCCAGCGCGGCGCGCGAGCTGCTCAACAAATCGGACAACGAGCGCTCCGGCGTGCTGTCCACCGCCATGTCCTTCCTCGGCCTTTATCGCGATCCCGTCGTCGCGGCCGTCACCGCCCGCTGCGACTGGCGCATTGCCGACGTCGTGTCCGGCGAGCGGCCGACCACCCTCTATCTCGTCGTGCCGCCCTCCGACATCTCCCGCACCAAGCCGCTCGTCCGCCTGGTGCTCAACCAGATCGGCCGCCGGCTCACCGAGGAGCTTCACGCGAAGGGCCGCCGTCATCGCCTTCTCCTGATGCTGGACGAATTTCCCGCGCTCGGCCGGCTCGACTTCTTTGAATCCGCGCTCGCCTTCATGGCCGGCTACGGCATCAAGGCGTTCCTGATCGCGCAGAGCCTCAACCAGATTGAAAAGGCTTACGGCGCCAACAACTCCATCCTCGACAACTGCCATGTCCGCGTCAGCTTCGCGACCAACGACGAGCGCACCGCCAAGCGCGTGTCGGACGCCCTCGGCACCGCCACCGAGATGCGCGCCATGCAGAACTACGCGGGACACAGACTGGCTCCCTGGCTCGGTCATCTCATGGTCTCGCGCTCCGAGGCCGCACGGCCGCTGCTCACCCCCGGCGAGGTGATGCAGCTTCCGCCGGACGACGAGATCGTCATGGTCGCCGGCATCGCGCCGATCCGCGCGAAGAAGGCGCGCTACTACGAGGATGCCCGTCTCACGGAGCGCCTGCTTCCCGTTCCGGCCGATCCTCGTGCCGGCCTCGTTCCGCAACCGGATGATTGGTCGGCGCTGAAGCCGGCCCCGACTGTGACCACAGGCGCGGTCCCGATGCTAGGCAATGCCGCTGCTGCCGCGCCGGCCGCGAACGGCGCGGCGGAGTCACCCTCGGCAACCAGGCCCGACGACGACCCGGCGAATGCCGGCCTGCGTCGCGAGCCCGGCCTTGAGCCCCACAAGGACATCGCGCCGGAACAGCCCAAGCCGCCCGCCAACGAGTTCGAGCCCGACATTGACGAGCCCGACAGCGATGCCGCAACCAATCGCATGCTCGTGCGCAACATGCGGCTCGTCGCCCGCCAGGTCTCGATGGACCCTGGCGACAACATGGATCTGTGACCCATGCACGAGCCGCCCCGTGAACAGCGCGAGCGCCCTGATCGGAAGAAGCGGCTTTCCGTCTATCTCGGCGCCGAGTTGATGCGCCTGCTGGCCGACTTCGCCGATCGTCGCGAGCAGTCCCGCTCCCTGATCGCGGAAGCCGCCATCGCCTCCTTCCTCTCGCCCGATGCCGACGAGCGGCAGGAGGCCGCCATCGCGAAGCGTCTCGATCGAATCGACCGCAACATTCAGCGCCTCGAACGCGACATCGGCATCGCTAACGAAGCCTTCGCCATATTCATGCGCTCCTGGCTGACCTCCACGGCGACAATGCCGGAAGCTGTCCAGGCGGCCTCCCAGGCCAAAGGCGGTGAGCGTTACGACAGATTTCTTGAAGCACTCGGTCGCCGGCTTGCCAAGGGGCCAAACCTTAGGCAGGAAATTCCCGACGACTTATAGCCGACTTGCGGTCAATGCACGGCTCCAAGCCGCTAAGCTTCCCGTGTCAGCAGGGCGACTTCGTCGCGAGGATATGCACTTAAACCGACGATCTCACACCTTTCCCGGTATTCATCGCGTCGCTGCCTGAACCGTTTCCGCCGATCTCGAATTTGCTAGTTTGGCGACGAAGTGAACCGAAGAGAACAGAGGATAAGGATGATGGCTCCACCTACAATTGCCACGTCTGCGATGTTGAATGTCGGCCAATGCCATGAGCCGGCATGGAGATCGATGAAATCCGTCACTTTACCCCGCTGGACGCGGTCGTAGATGTTGCCAAGCGCGCCCCCTGCCATAAGGCCGAGCGCCGCCGTCGTGACGAAGCTATGAGAAAAGATCATCCATATCAGTAACACAATCGCCAGAGCCAGAGCCATCCAGATCAGTAACGCGGACCAGTCCCTGAAAACGCCCGAGAAAAGTCCAAAGCTGATTCCTTCATTATAACTAAGGATTATATTCAAAAATGGCGTGACGTAGATTACACGAGGCGGCTGCATTATTATCTCGACGATGACAGTCTTCGTAAATTGATCTATAGCGAATGCCGAAAGGATGCAGATTAAACCAACCAGAATGCGCGTTGTGTTGGTGCCTCGCATCATCGCTAGCTGCCCCGTGGTTTGCAGACCACATATCGCTCGCACCTCTAGCTGGCTGAGCTTCAAGAGGGCGGCTGAAGGCGTCTGTGGAAAAACAGAAATCGGCACGAGGCGCGCACTCACGAGAATGTTACGGTGATGCAATGGACCTCACGGCCTATTGCCGTTAGGCGTTTAGTAACGAAGTTTAACCGATTAGGTGGGGGCTCCGATGGGGGGATTGTGTCGGTCGCTGGCGACCTTCGCTATCGCACTGTCAACGCTTGGCTGGACTTCCGCAGCCCAGGCGCACCCTTCACCGATGATTACCGGCGGTCTCACATCGCAACCGATCGGTCACTATGAGTTCTGCAAGCGGAAGCCGGCAGAGTGCTCGGTCAGGTCTCGTGACATCAATCCGTTACCTATGTCCGAGGAACTGTTGGCACGCCTGGAGAGGCTTACCGTCAAGATCAATCGGGCAGTGAAGCCGAAAAGCGACCTTGAGCTTTACGGAGTCGACGAATACTGGACGTATCCGGTCGACGCCGGAGATTGCGAGGATTACGCGCTGGCGAAACGCCGCATCCTGCTCACGGAAGGCGTGTCGACCTCGAATCTTCTCTTGACGGTGCTTAAGCGGCCCAATGGCGAAGGCCATGCGGTGCTAACCGTACGAACCAACAGCGGCGACGTGATCCTCGACAACCTTACCGATGCGATTCTGAACTGGGACGAAACACAATACCTTTATCTAAAGCGGCAGTCGACGACGCATTCGGGCCGATGGGTTACAATCAGGGAAGGCGATACGCCTCTCGTGGGTTCGCTCCACTAAGGATCTTCTTGGAGCTCATCTCGCCGGGCTTGACTCTTTCTTCGGAAAGTCATGCCAACGGCGATCAAGATGCCCACAACAATCAAAGTAGGCATATCGCCGAGCTTACTGTAAGGTGTACGCTGCGGAATGGGGCTGGGTAGGGACGTGTCGAAAACGCCTTCGGCCGCCAATGGTAGCATCTGCTGAATTCGGCCATAGCCATCCACGACCGCGCTGATTCCGCTGTTCGCGGCACGGATCATAGGGAGGCCCGCTTCGATTGAGCGGACCCTTGCTGATAGGAAATGCTGGTAGGGTCCCGCCGAAAGGCCGAACCAGGCGTCGTTCGTGACGTTGAGCAGCCATCGCTCCTCATTGACCTTCGGCAACGGGAAAATCGCCTCATAGCAAATCAGCACCCGAAAAGGTGGCAGTGCCGGAAGAGTCAATGGTGAGCTGTCCGAACCCGGCACGTAGTCGATATCGCCTGCTGTGAGCTTGGCGATCCCGGGGAAGCCTTTGAGGGGCGTGAACTCGCCGAAGGGCACCAGCCTGATCTTGTCGTAGTCAGCAACGACCTTGCCCGTATGATCGACGGCGAGCAGGCTGTTCAGCAGTCCCCCAACTTCAGCTGTTTCCCCGGGGGAAGCTCGTACCGCGCCGAACAGCAGCAAACCATCCTCGGGAATGCTCCCGAGTAGAGCTTCCGGAAAGCTGACATCGTCGGAATAGAGATACGGATATGCTGTTTCCGGCCATATGACGACCCGTGACCGCTCGGGAGCGGCCGACGTACTGAGGTCATGCAGCTTCCGAAGGTGCCGCGTTGCCGCGTCTGGATCCCATTTTGATCCTGCGGGATGTTCGGCTGAACGACACGAATCCAGGGACCAGCATCGCCGGCGGTTTCGGCGTTTGCAAGCCGAACCGCTCCGAAAGCCCAGAAGAACCCTGCCCCGATCATAGGCACAACGAGTATCGTCACTGCGAAGGCCCATGGTCGGAGACGATATCGTTCTGCAAGCGCTAGAGGAACCATACATATCATCACGGTGACGAAGCCAACTCCGTGAACGCCGATCGCCGACATAGGCTGAAGCGTCGCGTCGCTGAAGCCCCAGACATACCCTGTCAGGTTCCAAGGAAAGCCGGTGAAGAGGACGCCGCGCGCCATTTCGGCAAGCGTCCAGAATCCTGGAAACATGAGAAAGGCGATCGGTCCGCGTCCACCAAGATAGCGCGTCGCAGCTGCGGCAAATGCCGGGAACAGGGCGAGGAAGCCGGAAAGGCCCAACACCGCCGGCCAGGCGAGTGCCCCGAACCGATCCGCGTCGACGAAAAAGCTCTCGGAAATCCACCGCAGGCCGACCAGGAACTGGCCGATGCCAAAGCCCCAGCCGATCAGCAAGGCGGCACCCGACCCGCCGCAGTGACGGATGAACAGAGCGAAGGCCGCAAAGCCGACTAGCACAAGCGGGAGAACGAAGTACGGAGCAAAAGCTAGAGCTGTGAGGGCGCCCATCAACGCGCAGACCGGGAGCGACACGGCGAGTCCCGACCACGGATAGGTTATCCGGCCAAGGCTGCGTTCCGGTCCGATCACCCCCCGGTCCGTCATTCTACTCAGCCGACATAGGCAAGTCCTGGAAACCGCTCCAGAAGCCAGAACGCGATCAGCGTCATGCGGCCCGTCATCATCAGCAAGCCCATCGTGATCATGATCGCGCCGGCGGTGACGTTTAGAACATGGCCGGCGTAGCGCGCCCTTTTCATGAAGCCGGCAACCTTCCCGAACGCGAGCGCGACGACCAGAAACGGGATACCGAGGCCGAGGCTGTAGGCGGCGAGGAGGACCGCTCCGCTTCCGGACGACACCGCGGTCAACGTCAGGATCGAGCCCAGAACCGGCCCGATGCATGGCGTCCAGCCGAAGGCAAAGGCGAGGCCAAGAGTGTATGCGCCAGCGGGGCCGGATACGACTTGTGGTCCTTCTGCGCGGTAATCCTGCATGAGGAAGGGAAGCCTGATGAGGCCGGTCATCATCAGGCCGAACAGGACCAGCAGGCCGCCGCCCACGAGGTTGGCTTCAAAGCTATAGCGAAGTAGCAGGCCGCCGAGGAACTGCGCGCCCAACCCGAGAATGACGAAGATCGTCGTGAACCCCGCGATAAAGAACATCGCCGACCAGACGATCCGCAACCGGTCGCCGAGTTGCGCCGACTGTGGATTCACGCCGCTGGAAACGAACGAGAGATAGCCCGGCACCAGAGGCAGGACACAGGGCGAGACGAACGAGATCGCGCCGGCCACGACCGCCGTTGCGAGACCGACTGCCGAGACGTCGATCGTCATTTCAGGTCCTCTTCCTTCGTCGGATTCGGTGTGGACGAACGTAGCGCCCATACATGCTCTAGCAACATGAGGTTCAAGGCCGGATCGAGGCTCGTCCTGCGTGACATTGCGCCGCGCCGATCGATCGAGGCCGGAGCGCGGGCACTCAGCCTTCGTTCGTCGCGTAAACCTTCTATCTCGCCTCTATCGTAGCAACGTGCGGATCGCGTTGTTGGCAAGTTCGATCACGACGACGATCGTCAGTGTGGCGACCTTTTCGTACTGGAAGGTGCGGACATAGGTCTCGATGTAGAAGCCGATTCCGCCGGCGCCGACGAGGCCGAGGATGAGGGACTCCCGCAGGTTCATCTCGAAGCGGAAAGCGTGTCGCACGATGTCGGGCGCGATCTGTGTCCAAGCGCCAACACGCCCCCTGGCCCGCCAGCTAGGCAGAGGTGATCTCGGCGTCGGCCATTGAACAGCTTTTTCAACGTGCAGGCGAACGTCGTCAGTTCCTCCCAGGCGAAGTGGAATACCGACCCCGGTCCCTCGAACTTCCGATAGGGCTCGTCGGCATTGCCAGCGGCCTCCGGATAGGCCGTGAGGTCTGCGCGCTCGCCTTCCGTTAGAGCGAGCCGGTATCGGCTGTCGAACCAGTCATCACGCTTGCGGGCGTCGGCAGCGAGCGTCATGGAAGTAGGGGAGCGGTGAAGCGGTTCCAGAGACGGGTGGGCGTGTCGTAGGCGCCGTCGCGCGCGTTGCCGTAACCGCGCGTAGGAAAGTCGGCATCAGGCCAACCGCATGCACTCAGCGTGAAAGTTCCAGCTGAATCAACTGTGTCGGATCGTCTTCAGTCGCACCCATATCGATTTAACGCAGTTGCGATTTCAGCAGAATGAAAATGCCGGATGCCGCGCGCGGTATTCGGCTGAGTCGTTGCTAGTGACGACCTAGAACTGCTCACCCCTGCCATTGAGCGCATGGGCGCAAAGATTTTGTCAATCATGCGTCCCCTCACGTTCATTGAGCCTTGGTCGCACCAAGGGTTACGGTACCCGACAAGCCACAATGCTGAAGCGGGGGCAGCTCTTTTCGCAATCCGATCATCAAAGCAACTTTGCCAACGCGTGAGACCTTATTGCAACCTGCCATGACAAACGCATTGACGACTGTCAGCGATATGCCTATCTTGCAATTGAAAATCATTCGCAACAGACAGCCATATGTCTTCTCCATCCTTGGATTCGAAACCCTCGTTGTCCGTGGCTGGCCACAATGGCTGGCGTCGCACCAGCCCGACGCCGTCACTCTCCGAAGTCTTTGGCTCGATCGTCGTGCCGCGTGGCAGCACGGTGTTCCGAAGGTTTCTCGCCTTCGTCGGCCCTGGCTATCTGGTCGCGGTCGGCTATATGGACCCCGGCAACTGGGCGACTTCGCTCGCCGGCGGCGCCAAGTTCGGCTACACGCTCCTGTTCGTGGCGCTGCTGTCCAACGTAATGGCGATCCTGCTGCAATCGCTGTGCGCGCGCCTCGCCATCGCGTCCGGGCGCGACCTAGCGCAGGCCTGCCGGGATGCCTATCCGTCATGGGTGTCGTGGCCGCTATGGATTTTCGCGGAGGCCGCGATCATCGCCACCGACCTCGCCGAGGTCATCGGCGTGGCAATCGGTCTCAACCTGTTGTTCGGTATCCCACTCGAAATCGGCGTCTTCATCACCGCCGCCGACGTGTTTCTGATCCTGTGGCTGCAGAACCGCGGCTTCCGCTGGGTGGAAGCATTTGTCATTACGCTTCTGGCGGTCATAACCGCCTGCTTCTTCGTGCAGATCGCCATGGCCGATCCAGACTGGGCAGGTGTGATCGCAGGGTTCGCGCCCTCGACCGATATCGTGACCAATCCGGAGATGCTCTACATCGCACTGGGCATCATCGGCGCCACCGTGATGCCCCACAATCTCTACCTGCACTCCGGCATCGTGCAGACGCGCAACTGGGAGACGACGCCGGCACGAAGGTTCGAGGCGCTGCGTATGGCGACCTGGGATTCGACCATCGCGCTGATGTTCGCCCTGACCATCAACGCTTCTATCCTGATCCTCGCTGCGGCAACCTTTCACGCGAGCGGCAACACCGAGATTGTCGAGATCGATCAGGCCCATGCGCTGCTGGCGCCGCTGCTCGGCGGTTCGATCGCACCGATCATGTTCGGCATCGCACTGCTGTGCTCCGGCCTAAACGCCACCGTGACCGCCACAATGGCTGGCCAGATCGTCATGGAAGGCTTCATCAATTTCCGTATCAGTCCAGTGCTGCGCCGGCTCGTCACACGCTCGATCGCGATCGTCCCGGCGGTCATCGTGATCTTGATATGGGGGAGTTCAGGCACCGGCCAGTTGCTCATCCTCAGCCAGGTCGTGCTGAGCTTCCAGTTGCCTTTCGCCATCGTGCCGCTGGTCATGTTCACCGCCAGCAAGGCCAAGATGGGCGACATGGTCGCCCCGCTGTGGCTGACCGCGCTCTGCGCGCTGATCGCCGTCACCATCATCGCGCTGAACATCAACCTGCTCTGGTCCGTGGCCGTGATGGGATGGTAGCCGCTTGCGCATTTTGACCGTAGTCAGAGGCCCGGGACCATTGGAGAATTCACGAGATCTGCGGCCTGGTGAAACGTCTCGTCAGGCGAAAACCCTATCAGGCAACAAAAGCCGCCTGGAAGAACCCTGTTGACACGACATGCCGCCCGAAAGGCTGATTATCGGAAAATCTACGCAAAATCCGCATCAATAAATGACGAGCGCCAGCAGATCCTCATGTGCGCAGTGGTCTAGGACAGTCTACCCGAAACCTGCGAAAGTCGCACAATAGGAATTGTCGCGCGTAGTTGCACCCGCGAGTTCTAAGGGGTGAGAATAGGGCTGAAGTCCCTGCCCCATGATGATCGGACAATCGGCCGCGCCCCCAGCCGTTCAGGTCGGTTTATAGCGGACAAGCCGACCGATTATCTCTCAAACAGATGCCCCGTGTGCTGCGTCTTAACCGATCATCAAGGTTAACAATTCATTTTGCTTCCGAGGCCCCTCAGGAGATCGGTCGTTGTCGTCGAAGCAAAGTCAGAGCTCGAAATCCAGATCCGCTGCCCGGCGAGGTCGGATCGTGGCAACCCTTTTTGCAAGCTGGCTGACCTTCGGATTCGCGTCGCCGACAGCCATCCAGGACATGCGTTCCGAGCTGGCAACCGGCACCGTTCTCGTGCAGCGCGGCGGCGTTCCAGGTGAGGATGCTTGTTCCCATCTGCGAAAGCTCAGGGTTGGTTTGGCAAGCGGGGCTGAGAGGTTTGCGAGCGGGCCGTCCGCAAGCTGGAGCGGAGACTTCTCCGATGACGCGTTGCGAGGCGCGCGCGCGTCAGGTCAGAATACCAGTTCGGCAAAAGCGGCAAGGCTTCCCGAAACTGCCTCCGACGGCGGCCTTGATCGAACAGGGCTGGCCACTGCCTTGTTCTCGAATCGCCTTGACGCTCCGGCTGGCTTGCGCGGCTTCCTGCCCGAAGCAGATTCCGATGTCGTGAACGCGATGGCGACCCTCCACCGCGCAGATAGTCATCGGCTCGAGGGCGTGCCCCCGATCCTGGCTGATCTCGTGAACAACGACCGTGCGGATATTCTTGCAACGGCTTACGCTCCTAGTGATCCGTACCATCGATCGTCAGGACCCTTCGATGCACTGCTTGGCAATTCGGGCGCCGGCGGCCGTTTCGTTCCGCCCATGGCGGAGGGTGACCATTCGTGGATGACGGTGCCGCTGCCGAAGATTGTCTTCACCGCCGCCGAACAGAAGTGCCTGGCGACCGGAATCTATTTCGAGGCTCGCGGCGAGGAATTGAGAGGGCAGGCAGCGGTCGCCCAGGTTATTCTGAACCGGGTCAGGAACCCGGCCTATCCGGACACCGTCTGCGATGTAGTCTATCAGAACCAGCACATGCTCAACAGGTGCCAGTTCTCGTTCGCGTGCGACGGAGCCCCTGAGGTGATTTCGGATCGTAGGGCATACCGGCTTGCAAAGGATGTTGCGCTTGCCGTCACCGCGGGTAAGATTTTCCTGCCGGAGGTGGCGTCTTCGACGCACTACAACGCCACCTATGTCCATCCGAAATGGGCTCAGTCGATGGAGCGGATGACGCAGATCGGCAAGCACATTTTCTATAGAACCTATGGCGGCGGCTGGAGCTAGCGTGTTGAGGAGCCGATGAGCATCACTATGTCGCGCATCTTGCTGGTCCGAGCCTTCTCCATTCTCCTTATGGCGACCCCGGCGGCGATGGCAGAGACGCTGGATCGCTCGGGGGTCGAGAAGATCATCCGCGAGTACATCCTCGAGAACCCCGAGATCATAGAGGAAGCGCTGATCGAGCTCGAGAACCGTTCGCGCAGGGCACAGGAGGAGGCCAGAGCGGAAACGATTCGCGCCGAGCAGGACGCCCTGCTGCGGAACGATGCCGATTTAATTCTGGGCAATCCTGATGGCGATGTGACGCTCGTCGAGTTCTTCGACTTCAACTGCGGCTACTGCAAGAGGGCTTTTCCCGACCTGCAGGCGTTGAAGGCCGAGGATTCACAGTTGCGCATCGTCCTGAAGGACTTTCCTATCCTGGGGCCTGGATCCGTCGAGGCGGCAAAAGTTGCGCTCGCCGTGAAGCGGCTGGGTGACGACGAGAGCGCCCGCGATCTCCATGCGCGGCTGATGGGTATGCAGGGTCAGGCCAACGCGGGCCGGGCCTTGTCGCTGGTGGAGGAAATGGGCCTCGATCGCGCGCGTGTCGAAGCCGAGATGGCATCTCCCGAAATCGAGGCAATCATATCCTCGAACCTGGCGCTCGCCCAACGCCTCGGGTTGACGGGCACGCCCTCCTTCGTCGTCGGCGATCGGATTATCGAAGGGGCCGTCGGCAAGGAGCCTCTGGCCGAGGCTGTCCGGTCGGTCCGTGAGTGACCGATCGACCCGCCGCGGTCGTCAGGACTCGCGATCGGCCAGAAGCCGCTGGACGATGAGCTCGGAGTCGGGTCCAGCTCCCATGATCAGCGCCGAAGCCCTGTTTCGCTGCCAAGGCCGCCCGACGAAATAGAGGCCCTTGACCGGCGAAACTCCGGCTACGTGGCGGAAGGTGCCGTCATCGTTCGTCGCAAGCGGAACGTCGAGCCAGGAACTGTCGTCGCGGTAGCCGACCGTCCAGATGACGGTTCGGACCTCGGCCGAGCTTCCGTTCGCGAACTGTGCTGTTGTCTCGTCTGCATCCACGAGCCGGGGCGCGATTCGTATGTCCTTTCTTTTCAGGCTTTCGAGGCTGCGGTCGCGGTCAGGGAAGGCGTCAGTTGCCCTGACTCTCCTGCCTAGCCAGGAATCCGGCGATGCCGTCAACGCGCCGGTAAGATGAAGCCACCACCAGATCGACTTTCCAAGGATGCGCTCGGGCAGCAACTTTCGGGGCTTTCCGGTCGCCAGGATCACCGGTTGAGCCTGACGGCACTCGACCGCGATGTCGCGGCCGCTCGCACCATCTCCTGCGACGAGCACGGGGCCGTCCGGCAACTGTCGTGCATTGCGAAAGATGTCGGTCGTCAGGTGGAGGACATCGCTGCCGAACTTTCCGGCGACTGTCGGAACCGATGGAACCTGAAAGGCTCCAGTCGTCACGATGACCTCGCTCGCTTGTCGCTTTCCGCCGTCCTCAAAGGTCGCCTCGAAACTTCCATCGTCGCGTCTGCAAAGGCGGACTAATCGCTTTCCGGTTTCTACCGGCACCCTCAGGCGCGAAGCATAGGCTTCCAGATAGTCCGCGAACTCGTCCCGGTCGGAGTAGCCCTCGCGATTTCCCGCAAGCTCCAGCCCGGGCAGCGCACTGAACTGGCGCGGGGTGAATAGGGTCAGAGCGTCATAGCGCGCTCGCCAGTTATCACCGACGCGCCGGTTCGCATCCACAATGGAGTAGTCGGTGCCGGCCCGGGTCAGGTGGAAAGCAGCCGCGAGACCCGCCTGCCCGGCGCCAATGACCAGCACCGATTTTTCCATCAGACCACCACGACTCGGGAGCCGAGCGGCACACGTTCGTAGAGCTCTTCCACATGCTCGTTCACCATGCGGATGCACCCGTTCGACACGGCCTGACCGATCGTCCATGGCTCGGTGGTGCCATGGATGCGGTAGTATGTGTCGCGTCCGTCGCGGTAGAGATAGAGCGCGCGCGAACCTAGCGGATTGCCCGGTCCCCCAGGAACGCCATCCGCGTATCTCGCGTACTTTGCGGGATCGCGTCTGATCATGTTGGCGGTCGGCCGCCAGGCCGGCCACTTTGCCTTGCGTTCGATGATGGCCGAGCCGGAAAATGCGAGACCTGCCTTGCCTACGCCGATCCCGTAGCGTCGTGCCGCACCTCTGCCCTCGATCAAATACAGGAATCGGTCCCGTGGAGCGACCACGATCGTACCGGCCGGCTGAGCGTATGGTGAGACGACGGTTTGGGGAAGAAAGCGCGGGTCGAGCTTTACTCTCCTATTAGCGAGAGCCGAGGTAGGTAAGTGGACTGCCGAAACGGCTGCGATTAGCCCTGTTGCGAACGATCTGCGATCAATCATGATAAAGCCCCTCAATAGTTGCCGAAGCGCGCGTTCAGTGATCGTGCCCGTCGTCTGCCTGCGGTGGCGTGACGTCGGGAACTAGCTTTTCGACCTGGGCGGCGGCGCGTAGCCCCGCGAGAAGCCGTTGCTCTTCAGCAGACTCGAGCGCTTGCCGGATCTGCGGTTCGACAGTCTCGAAGGGAGGAGGCGGCCTATTGCGCGCTTCTTCCAGCATCACGACATGGAAGCCGAAGGCAGTCGCGACCGGCGTTTGAGTGAATTCGCCCGGCTCAAGTTGGGCTGCGGCATCCTCGACTTCCGGCACGGTTCCACCCTCAGCGATAAATCCGAGATCGCCACCTTTCTCTTTGGAAACCGGATCGATGGAGTGCTGTTGTGCAAGATCTGCGAAGGACTGCCCCTCCCCCAGCCCACGAATTATGTGCAGCGCTTCGCCTTCGGTCCGCACAAGGATATGCCGCAACTTTCTTTCCATGACCGGCGGAACGCTGGCGACCTGACCGTCATAGGCAGCCCTTATCGCCGCGTCCGTCACGGCTTCGGCCACGCGCTGCTCGATGAACACGGATCGAAGCGTCTGGGCCTCGAAGAACGCCAGCTGACGCTTGAATGCGTCCTGCTCCGTGACATTTGCCTCGCGCGCAGCGTCGGCCACGATGCGCAGCTCGATGAGAGCGTTCACGAGAACGGAACGCTTGGCGTCTTCCGGCATCTGGCCGAGCTGAGGTCCATACATTTCTTCGGCGATTGCGAGATCGGCGACCGTGATTTCCTGGCCGTTCACGCGCGCAACGACTTCGGCCTCCTGGCCGTGAGCCAGCGGTGGCAGCATCGCTACCATCATCGCAACGGCAACGAACCCTTGGACTCTGAGCTCGGAAGCGAGAGAGCGAGTTCCCATCTTGCGCCCTCCCCTTACTGGCCGCTCGCCGCGATCAGCGGATCGACGATTTCGCTGAAGCGGTCGATGCTCAGTACGCCCTTGTACATTTCGCCGTTGACGAAGAACGTGGGGGTTGAATCGACGCCGAAGGACTTGCCCGTCTCAGCGACGGAATTTACCTGCTCGAGAAGTTCCTGATTCTGAAGACACGCCTCGAAGGCAGCCTCGTCCATCCCGGTCATGCCCATGACCGTCCTTAGCGAGCCTGAGCCGTCGGACGACCGCGCCCAGTTGTCCTGGGTCCGGTAGAGCAGGTCGATGGTAGCGTACCACTTGTCGTCGCCGGCGCACCTGGCCAGCATGAATCCTGCTGAAGAGCGCGGATCGAACGGGAACTCGCGCATGATGAAGCGCACCTTGCCTGTGTCGACATACTTCTCCTTGAAGGCGGGCCAGACATTCATATGGAAGTTGCGGCAGTGGCCGCAGGTCAGCGACGCGTATTCGATCACGGTGACCGGAGCGTCTTCCGGACCGAAGCTCTTTTCCGTGAGCGCTCCCGGCGCGAGCAGCTCTTCGGGAGTGGGTTGGGCAAGCGTGAGACGTGGAAAGGCGGCTGCCGCTCCGAGAGCGGACAGTCCGTATAGAACGTTGCGTCGTTTCATGGTCGTTTCCTTAAGTGAGATTCTACTTTGCAAGCTCTAGCCCCTGGAGGAGCAAGCGCTATCTTTGTCGTCAGGCGATCGCTCTCGGACCGCTTCGCACGATGATCGGCGAGGGGATCGAGACACGATCGTAGAGGTCGATGATGTCCTGGTTGATCAGACGGACGCAGCCGCTCGACACCGCGCGCCCTATGGTCCAGTACTCAGGTGAGCCGTGCAGCCGATAGAGCGTGTCCTGACCGTTCTGGAAGATGTAGAGCGCTCGTGCGCCGAGAGGGTTGTCGAGCCCAGGCGGCTGTCCCCCGTTCTCGGCGCTGAACTCTTCAAGCTCGGGCTGGCGCGCGATCATCTCCGCCGGTGGAGTCCAGACTGGCCAGGGTCGCTTCCACTGGATGACCCCCTCACCGGACCAGGTGAACCCCGCCCGCCCGAGGCCGACGCCGTATCTCATCGCCTTGCCGTCGGGCAGAACGAGATAGAGGAAAAAGGACTGCGTATCGACGACGACGGTTCCGGGACGTTCGCCGGTGGGGTCGTCGACGAACTGGCGGTAGAACTGCCGGTCGACCCTTTTTAGGTCCACTGCGGGGATCGGGAAATCCTCTTCCGGCATCGCCCGATACATGGAAACGAAGGAGGGATCGATCCTCGGGGTTTCAGGCGCCACAGTGACGGGCTGGATATCGGTGGTCGTGCAGCCAGCGAGCGTCAAGGATGCCGCCGAAGATGCGGCGAGGGTCAGGACTTGCCGCCTGGTCAGGCCTGTGCGTGATGGTGTGAATGTCAATGCTTCGCTCCCAATACGGTCGTGGTCCATTGCTTCCCGCGGAAAGCAATTGGTGAGGACGAATTGCGACCGTCTGGATCGGAGCCGCCTTCTTCAGGGCTGCGCCCGAAGAAACTCGATCTCCTACCGGCCGTTTCGCCTGTTCGACGTTATTGGGGCGGAGGGACGATGATGGGAATGAAGGTGAACGACAGGTCCTGCTCTCTGCCGTGGATCGACAGCAGGCCCGCGCTGGCAGCGTGGGGTGAAAGCCAGACTGTGAATCCGGCGCACTGGTCGTGGCACTTTGTGGTGGCGTGCGGCGAAAGGGGCAACGCATCGTCGTTGCTCTCGCTCGGCAGTTCGGAACCGCTGCCGCCAGCCATCATCGCGGTGGCCGCAAACTCCTGAATCGGCGTATTCGCGGCCACGGCTGTAGGCGCCGCCAAATGGACGGCGACCATGAAAGCCAAGAGGAACGCGAGGAATCGGATCATCGTGCTGTCGTTCTATTCCTTGGGCGAATGTGGGTCTCCGAGCGCCGCTGATGGCCGACTGACAGGTACGGAGGTCAGCGACGTTCTTTTGGCCAGTGTTTGCTCGCCGGAACGCTCCAGAAGACTACGAAAACTGGGGTGCATTCCGCCATCGATGTAGGCATGTGCGCTGCGTGCCGTGCCGCTTTCCAGCAGGCTTTGCATCGCGAGAAGATCGGATTCTGCCCGGCGGGCGACAAGGGGGTCGTCGCCATTCACCGCCGGCGGACATGCCGCAAGAGGATCGCGCGGCTCCCCTCCTTGGAACTCCATGTCGAAGACGTAGCGCCGGCCGCAGTGGGAGACCCTGGGCTGGCGGCGGGTGACCTCGAAGATATCGTAGCCGCGCTTCAGGTCGGCCCAGAAAGAAAAGTTCGGGTCGTCGCGATGCTTCGCCATGTTCTGGGCGGTCATGCGAAATGGAAATGCCTGCACCTGGAAAGCGGGCTGACCGCCCCTGAGGGCCTCGCGGGCCACGGCGTAGATCTCGGCCACGCCCTCGTCCGTCAGGGCGAAACATCCCGACGACGAACACGCGCCATGCACCATGAGCGCTTCGCCTGTGTAGCCGAGGGCCGCCTCGAGGCGGTTCGGATAGCCGAGATTGAAGGAGAGATAGTATTGCGAGTTCGGGTTCAGCATGCCGGCGCTTACGTGGTAGAACCCCTCGGGGGCCTGGCGGTCGCCCTCTCGGGTCTTGGGACCGAGCTTTCCGGACCAGCGGCACATCGGATAGGTCTTGAGCAGGGCGAACTGGCCGCTGCGGTCGCGCTTCCAGATCTCGAGCTCGCTTTCCTGCTTGAAGATCCGCACGAGGATCGGCGCGGCTGGCGACATGGTTTTGCGCGACATTTCGGCAAGGAGGGCAGCAGGGATGGGCTGTGACGCCTTGTTGTCGACCTCGAGGACCGTCGACACGCATCCGCTCACCAAAAGGGCAAGCAAACCCACCACGCCTATCCTTAACGCTTGCAACATGTTCGCGCTTTCATGATCCTTTGCGCCGATCCGCCCTCGGGATCGAGCCGTAAGTTTGGGGCTATCATAGTTAAGAAGATGTTGCCCCTAACATATTTGCGAGCGGCAAAGAACCGCAGTTCGTCCGACTATCCGTGCTCGGGGTGGAGTCGATATGAAGAACGCAAGTGAGGCCGAGACGCCTTGTCAGAGACTTTGGAACGAGGGTGCGATGAATTCGCTGGAGCAGATGACCCTGGAAGACTCACGGGGCCTTGGTCGCAAGAGAGCGCGCAAGAACCTGTTTGTCGTGCTCCTGCTTGTAGGCTTTGTCGGCGCTGTGTTCTTCGCCAGCTTCGGCCATATCGTGACCGAGATGCGCCCGGCTCAGGTAGACAGCCAACCCGAATAACGGAATGGTCACATAGGGTTGAGTGGCGTCGGGCAGCCGACAATGAAAGAGTGGACCGGCATTTCTCCTATTGCCGGTCCACCTATGTTCATACGTCTAGGGTGTTTTCTGGTTGCCGGTGCCGCAGCCTATGTCGTGCTCTCCACGATTTTCAGTCTCGTGTGCTTCGGTGTCGGTCACAACACCATGGAGATGATCTACGGAGGCACCGCCGTCTATCTTCTCACCCTTGCCGCAGCCGTGGAGGGAGCCTGGTTGTTGCCCGAGGATATCAGGAGATCATCCTCATCCACCAGGCTGACCCACTGGTTCAGGTCACGCTGGGACTGACGCTTCAGGAAGTAGATCCTGGCGTCACTCCACAGGAGCACTCGCTGCTCCAGATTGTCGAGGATGAAGTCGCCGAGATCCGTGACCACGGACAGCACCGCGTGCCCGCCGCCCTTGGCATCGAGAGCGGTCGTCAGCAGCAACGCGCCGAGCGGGTAGCCCATCTCGTTCAGCCGTTGGCGCTTCAGCAGCGCATAGTCTTCGCAGTCGCCAACGGTTGTCGGATACTCCCACCGCTCTTCGACGCCGTAGATTTCCATGTCGGTCATCGCAATGACCGCGGTATTGACCTCCGCGTTGACGCTTACGATATCGCTCCAGCTCGCCCGCGTGAGCTGGATCATCGTTCCCTCCGGCCCTCTGGCGCACCGCTGCCTGTAGCGAAGGCAATACTCGTAATACCCGACCGGAATCGAGGTCGCGCCGAACGTCGCCATGTTGCGAGCGTTGAATGGCTGCGACGGGTTGAACTCGGACGCACTCGCCCAGGCCGACGTGCAGAAGACCAAGAGCGCGAGCGCGCTCATCCAAAGCTTTTTCATTATTTGACTCTCCCCGAAGTGATGGGAAGAAGCCTAGCCCAGAAACCTCAAAATCGAAGAAAATCAGTGGTTTGTATTCGATTCAAACTCGGCGCAAATCGCAACGGATTTCGAAATCCTTCATTTACCAGGATCGAGCGCTTGCAGAGAGCTAGTTAGCGGCACGATCAGCCTCGCCGTGCCGGTGGTTTGTCAGAAGATCTGATGTCTGCACGAGATGGGCTGACACCTCCACTTCCCGGCCATCATCGAAGATCAGCATCAGGCGTTCGCTCTCCGATAGCTCGATTGCAGACGCGGGATCGGCAAGTAGTAGGTGGATGCCGCCTTTGCGCATCTGCAGTTCGGCATGTGCTGGAATTACAAGCGGGCCGCTGGCCGGCTCAGCCGCGTCATCGTCGGAGTTGAATGGAGTACGCATGATCGTGCTGCTTGCAAAAGTTTCGCTTCTCACCGCAGCGAGATAGGCGTGCGTATCCGTGCCGTTCCAGACCGTTAGGAAACCTCTCGCTGGGGAGCCATCGCGATCATCGATCAGTATCTCGGCATGTTCGACCGTCAGCGTCCGAGGGGGATTGGCGTGGTCAAGCGTCCGCTCGGAGGCCGCTGCCGACGCGGCGAGCAGAACGAACGCAACAAGAGCGATCGGAAGTCGGCAAGAAGTCGCCATGTACATTGCTTATGTCCCCTCCACGACTATTGGCCGTGAACGTCCGTGATGAATCGGGCAAGGCTGTGAACCGGGCCCGCCATCTGGATGCGGCAATTCCGCACTGTTGCACGACCGCTGTTCCTCCGCCAATATCTATAGGAGCTGGAGGTAATCATGCTGACGATCGGAGAGTTGTCGCGCGTCACCGGGGTGAAAGTTCCGACCATCCGCTATTATGAGCAAAAGGGCCTGTTGGTGGCACCGGGCCGGTCGGGCGGCAATCAACGGCGTTACGAGCCCAGCGAACGTGAACGGCTGTCCTTCATCAAGCACGCCCGCGACCTCGGGTTCACGATCGGGGCCATTCGTGAACTGCTTGAGCTGAGCGAGCATCCGGAGCGGCCATGCGCGGATGCCGACAGCATCGCGGTGCGCCAACTGCAGATTGTCCGTGAGAAGATTGCAAAGCTCAGGCCCCTTGAGCGCGAACTCGAACGCATCGCAACTCGATGCCACGGCGATCAGATCAAGGACTGCTACGTCATCCAGTCTTTGGCTAACCACGAACTGTGCTCGAACGAGCACTGAAGGCCTGCTCAGACCTCGGTCTGTTCGTCGAAGCGGCAATAGTGCGCTACCCTGTCGGCAGGGCCGTTTGTCGAGGGCACGTCGCGAAGGATGATGGTGATGGTCACGCTGTCCTTTGGCGCCACGATCGAGCCGGATATGGTGATCGTCGGGTGATCCTCCGGCACCAGCTCGAACGTCGTTTCGTCGCCGACCGTAGGACCAAGGCGCAATGTCCCCGTATCGTAGTCCCCTTCCGCGGAGAACGTGGTTTCCATCCGGTCCTCTGAAAGGAAGAGATAGAACTCAAGCTCCGACCCGAAGGGTGCGCGGCCCCAGAGCCAGGCTTCGGCCTTTTCCAGCGACGGTCCAACGCGCGCGACGACGTCGTCGCAGTCCTGCGATGTTGGCGTGCCCTGCTCTGGATACCAGAGAAACACGCCGGTCGGCGGGCTCGCCAGGGCATGACCCGCGCCAGCAAGCCATAAGGCAGCTCCGAAAGCAGGTACTGTGAAGCGCGGTCTCATCTCATGTCCCACGCAGCCGGCGCGGCTGTCCTTCGTTTTCGCACTTGGGTGGTCGTCAATCCGGGATAACCACGCGCGCAACGACTGGCAGATGATTGGAGCCGAATTTCGGCCCCAAAGCCAATTCCTCCAGCGCCATCGTAGGCGATAAGACGATTCGGTCGATTGGCGTGCCGATCTGCGTGAGCGACCAGAGGCGTATGCTGAAGCGGGTCGGCAGCGGCCACCACCGGGATTCCGTTGTCCGGTATCCCGTCGAGGACAAGAAGTCGCGAAAGAACGGAGACCAGGGCGGCGTGTTCCAGTCGCCGGCGACGACGACCAGAGCGTCCGACGGCTCCGACTTCACGGCTGCTTCCAGATCGCGAAGGTACGCAGCGCGCGCCTCCCAGGCACGGGGGCCTCGCGGGGTCTGGGGATGGATTGCATAGAGAACGACGTTCGTCCCTTCGACCGACAGCTCGTAGCGCACCGCGAACCTGCCGTATGTATCGGTGCTCTCGGAAGAGACCGTCCGTTCGTCCAGGATCGGGAAACGGCTGAGGACCTTCATATCGGTGTTGCCGGCCAGGTCGCGGCTGCTTTCGAAGGGCCAACGCCCGCTGGCGATCAGTGCGTTCTGCCAGAGAGGTCTCACTTCCTGCAGAACAAGGATGTCCGCTGCGCCGACATCGGGCAGCGCGAGAAAGGGGCGCGGGTCCAGATTGTCGGTCAGCACGTTGGCGGAGATCATTGTGAACGTCGTTCCCGGCGCAGCCGGCGCTGGAGACGGGAGCAGGAAGTAGGGAAAGCCGGCAGCCAGAAGCGCAACCGTTCCCGCGATCTTCGTGGAGCGCGGAGGAAGCACAAAACCGACCACGAACAGAACGACGCCCGCGACCAGAAGATGGGGACGGATGAAGTTCGCGAGGTCCGCGATCCAAAGGTCTCGGGATAGCGCCAACGATACGAGCTGTGCCGCAGCAAAGACAAGCTGCACCAGGACAACAGCGGCGACGAAGAGCTTCGGCATTCCGCCGCTGGCTGACGAGAGGGGCACCGGGATCGATCCTGCTGTGTGCGCTTCGGGGGCTGGATAATTGCCGTGGCGTCGGCTTCGGCCAATGGGGCAATCTGGCGCATAGGCTTCGCTATTCAGTGGGCTCCCGCGCTGGATTCCTGCCTCTGGTTCGTTGGCCTCGCAATTGGCACAGAATTTGAGGAAAAAGAGACCCCGGCTTGCGGGGTCCTCATACGCTCCCCCGGCAAGTCGGAGTCCTTTGCTTTAAGTTTGCTGAGCGCCGCGTAGGTTTGGACCGAAGACCGAAGTCGAGACAGCGAAAACTATTGCCGCATGTTTTGCTTCAGATTGTTCCATTGACTCCGGCTGTCGAGGGATGATTCACGAATCATCGGTTTTCGCTCTTGATCCTATATGAGCTAGAGGTTCTACAACACGGCCAATATGATGGAGCACGTTGGCGCAGAAAGCAGGAACGATCATGAGCGAAAAATTGCGTTTGGACATCCCTGTTCTGCTTCCCGACGTCGCGCACGTGGCCGATGCATGCGTGGCGCGGCTGACATCCGATCTGGAAGCACGCGAGGGTGTAGAGAAGGTCCACGTCGTTGCGGCCGAGGCAAACGAGCCCGCCAAGCTCTGTGTCCATTTCGATCAAGAGGCCCTGCCGCTCAGCCGGATTCGCGAGATCGCCCAGGCTTCCGGCGCGCGGATCACCGCCCGCTTCGGACACCTTACGTGGCAGGTCAAGGGCATCGGGCACGAACGCCGCGCGCGTACGGTCGCGGAGAAGCTCAGGTCGCTCGCCGGCGTGCTCCAGGCCGAGGCGAACGCAGCGGGCACGGTGCATGTCGAGTTCGACCGCGACGCAACTTCCGAGGAAGCGATAGCCGAGGCGCTGCGCACACTCGGGGTCCAGCGAGCCAAAGGGCCTGCATCAATTTCAGAAGACGGCAGGGACGAGCACGCCGGTCACGACCATGGGCCGGCAGGCGGAAAGCATGGGGAAGGTGAAGGCCACGACCATGCGCATGGCGAGTTCCTGGGGCCGAACACGGAGCTGATCTTCGCCCTGTCGAGCGGCGCGCTGCTCGGGATCGGCGTCGCCGTCGAGTATCTGGTCTCGGGCGCGCCGGGCTGGCTGCCCACAGCCTGCTTCATCGCTGCCTACTTCTTCGGCGGCTTCTTCACGCTACGCGAGGCCATCGACAATCTGCGCCTCGGACGGTTCGAGATCGACACGCTGATGCTGGTCGCGGCAGCCGGCGCGGCGGCGCTTGGCGCATTCGAGGAAGGCGCGCTGCTCCTGTTCCTGTTCAGCCTAGGCCACGCGCTGGAACACTACGCCATGGGACGTGCCAAGCGCGCGATCGAGGCGCTGGCGGAACTCGCGCCGCCCGTCGCGACCGTCAGGCGCGACGGCGAAACCCGCGAGATCCCGGTGGAGGAGCTGGTGGTCGGCGACATCGTCGTCGTGCGTCCCAACGAGCGGCTTCCCGCCGACGGCTTCCTCGTCAAGGGCACGACCAGCATCAACCAGGCGCCCGTTACCGGCGAGAGCATCCCGGTCGACAAGCGTCCGGTTGCCGACACCGAAGCGGCACGGGCGCGGCCCGACTCAGTCGACAGTGCTTCGCGCGTCTTCGCCGGCACGATCAACGGCGCGGGCGCGGTCGAAATCGAGGTGACGCGGCGTTCCACCGAGAGCGCGTTGGCCAAGGTGGTCAAGATGGTGAGCGAGGCGGAGGCGCAGAAGTCGCCCACCCAGCGTTTCACCGAGAAGTTCGAGCGCGTCTTCGTGCCGGTGGTGCTGGCGCTGGCTGTGGTGATGCTGTTCGGCTGGGTCGTCATCGACGAACCGTTCCGCGACAGCTTCTACCGGGCGATGGCCGTGCTGGTCGCTGCCAGCCCCTGCGCGCTCGCCATCGCCACGCCGAGCGCCGTCCTGTCGGGCGTCGCGCGTGCGGCGCGCGGCGGCGTGCTGGTCAAGGGCGGCGGACCGCTCGAGAACCTCGGCTCGCTGACGGCGATCGCCTTCGACAAGACCGGCACGCTGACGGAAGGCCAGCCACGCATCACCGACATCGTCACCGCTGAAGGCGTCGACGAGCAGGAACTGCTGACGGTGGCTGTCGCCGTGGAGAGCCTGAGCGACCATCCGCTGGCCGAGGCGATCGTGCGCGACGGCAAGGAGAAGCTTGGCGGAAAGGCCGTCACCGCCGCATCTGATCTCAAGAGCCTCACCGGCAAGGGTGTGACCGCGACGTTCGACGGGCAGACGGTGTGGATCGGCAAGGCCGAGATGTTCGGAAGCGACGGCATTCCGGCTCTCGGCGATGCCATGATCGAGGCGATCGCACGGCTTCGGGACGGCGGCCGCACGACGATGGTGGTCCGGCAGGGCGACCGCGATCTGGGCGCGATCGGGCTGATGGACACGCCCCGCGCCGCGGCACGCGATACATTGAAGAAGCTGCACGAGATCGGCATCACGCGCATGATCATGATCTCGGGCGACAACCAGAAGGTCGCCGACGCGATCGCTAAGGATGTCGGGCTCGACGAGGCCTGGGGCGACCTGATGCCCGAGGACAAGGTGGAGGCGATCAAGAGGCTGCGATCCGAAGGCAAGGTCGCCATGGTCGGTGACGGCGTCAACGACGCCCCCGCAATGGCGAGCGCCACGGTCGGCATCGCCATGGGGGCGGCCGGCTCCGACGTGGCGCTGGAGACGGCCGATGTCGCGCTGATGGCCGACGACCTGTCGCACCTTCCCTTCGCGGTGGGGCTCAGCCGGCACACCCGTTCGATCATCCTCCAGAACGTGGTGGTCAGCCTCGGCATCGTCGCCGTGCTCGTGCCCGCGACGATCCTCGGATTGAGCATCGGGGCGGCGGTCGCGGTGCATGAAGGCTCGACGCTGCTGGTCGTGTTCAACGCGCTCAGGCTGCTGGCCTATCGCGATCCCTATGGAAAGGTGCGGAACGGCAGCGGCGGGGCGGCCGCTTGAGCGGCCGGCGCCGGGTCTGCGAGAGCGCGACCGCGTCTGATGTCACATCGCGACCTCCATGGACGTGCCAGAGGGCCGAGGCGACAGCGATTCAATGATGCGGCAGTCGGCAACCGTTCCGCAGCGACATTGCGTGATCAGGCGGTCGAGCTCGCCTTGCAACGCCTTCAGGTCGGCGGTTTTCCGCTCTACCTCGCGCAGATGCTCCTTGGCGATCTCGTCCACCTCGCAGGAGCGCGACTTGTCGTCGGAGAGGTCGAGCAGTGTGCGGACCTGGTCGATCGAAAAGCCGAGATCCCTAGCGCGACGAATGAAGCTCAGCCTGTTGAGATGAGAGGTTTCGTAGGCGCGATAGTTGCCCTTGGTGCGTGCCGGCGCCGGCAGCAAGCCGCACTTCTCGTAGAACCGGATCGTCTCGACATTGGTCCCGGTGATGCGGGCGAGCTTTCCGATCGGCATGCCGCTCGCGATCATGCATCAGTCATTGTAGTTGAGGCGCTTCATTAACTTCCAGTCGTGAAGCGCCCTAGTCGTTCCTGCTCGTCAGCCCTCGTCTATGAGGCGCTTCAGTTTCGCCAGCATCACTTCGGGCGCCTCCTCATAGGCCATGGTTCCGAAGAACTGCCCGCTCGCGTCCATTAGAAGCACCGAGGCGGTGTGGTCCATCGTGTAGTCCCCGCCCTCGACGGGGACGCGGGCGTAGTAGACCTTGTACGCTTGGGTAACAGCATCGATCTGATCTTCTGTGCCGGTGAGCCCAATGATGCGTTCATTGAAGGCCGTGAGATACTGCTTCATCTCCTCCGGACCGTCGCGGCCAGCATCGACGGAGATGAACACGAAATTGATCCTGTCAGCGTCGCTGCCCAGTTGCTCCATCAGGCTCGTCAGTTCGAATAGCGTCGTGGGACACACGTCGGGACAAAAGGTGAAGCCGAAGAACACCGCGCTCGGCTTGCCGAGTAGCTCCTTTTCGGTGACCTCCTGTCCCTCGGTGTCGACAAGCGTGAAGGGCCCGCCGACCGTCGCAACACCAGTGGACTGGAGCACTGGCGCCCTTCTGGAGTCGATCACGATGGAGAATGCCGCCAGCGTCATGACGATCGCCATGACCCCGGCCGCTATGAATCCGACAACACGACCGCTCATCATTCATGCCCTTCATGGCTGGAAGACGTGGCGTTGCCGTGTCCCGTCGCCGTGGAGCCGATCGGGCCAGCCGCCAGTTCGACGTCGACGGCGCCGGCTTGCTCGAACTCGAGCGTCACCGGGACCATTTCACCTTCGGTGATCGGCTTCTTCAGTTCCAGTAGCATCAGGTGATAGCCGCCCGGCGCCAGGTTCACGGCTTCGCCGGCGGGAATCTCCACACCCTCCGGAACAGGACGCATCTTCATGATGCCGTCGGTCATCTCCATGTTGTGGATCTCGACGCGGGCGGCGACGGGTGAGGAACCGCCTAGAAGACGGTCGGCTGTGTCGCCTGCATTGGTCAGTTCGAGGTATCCGCCCCCTACCTTTGCCGCTGGTGGTGTCGCGCGCGTCCATGGATGGCCGATCTCGATGTCTCCGGCGCGATAGTCGTGCGCGACGGTGGGTGTGGCTGCGGCAACAAAGGCGATAGCCGCCAGCATCGAAAAGAGGTGTCGCATTGAAGTCTCCATATGTGATGTTCCGGCGCGTCGCTGGACGCAGCCGTAAGGTTGAAGCATCAGATGGAGAAGGCGGGCGGGGCGCGGGCATCCTTTATGGCGCCAGGCTCTCCGGGCGGCGCGCGCTGCGAACGCGGGCGGAGTGGATCGTCGTTCGACAGGACGGGCCGAAATTCGAACGATCCGGTTTCCGAAGGCTGAAGGGTCGGACCGACAGAACTGGCGGCCGCACACAGTGCGGAACAGCACTCCTTGACGATAAGTTCGAGCGGATCGACGTCCGGCTGGTCCGCCGTGCCCAAAGGCGAGCATATGATGAAGGCGGGCGCAAGCTGGTCGACCGCCATCCACGTCTTGGCATAGGACGTGGCGAGCCCTTGCAGCAGCACGAGATAGGTGATCAGACCGATCATGAGACCGGCTGTCAGGCATCCGCCTCTGGATGTTCCCCTATTGCGCATGCGCAACTCATGATCCCGGGCGTCCGATTTGTCACTGCGACATGTGCGCTCTGCCCGGCGCTTTTTCCCGAACCGATTAAACCTGGCGGAAGGGCGGGAAGCTCCCTTTCGCAGATACATGGACCTCGGCTCCTTCAGGCAAGCGGCGCTGCTGCATGACGTCGACCTGCAACTCCAGGCCGCCGCATTCGACCCAGTAGGTCATGTCATGCCCCTTGAACTCCACGGAGAGAATTCGGCCATTCGGCTTTTCACCTTCATGGGTACGACGGATGCTTATCCGTTCGGGCCTGACGGAGAAATGCACAGCGCCGGATACGGGCTCCGTCAAGGCTAGATCGCCAAAGGGCGTCTTGGCGACGCCGCGTTGTGCCGTCGCTTCGAGCAGGTTGGTGCGGCCTAGAAAACTCGCGACGAAGGCATCGAGGGGTCGATCGTAAACCTCCTGCGCCGATCCGCTCTGGAGAATGCGACCATCGCGCATCACAGCGATGCGGTCGGCAAAACTCAACGCCTCCTCCTGGTCGTGGGTGACGAACACGATGCCGAGCCCAGACGATTTCAGGAGCCGCCTGATCTCGCGGCGGGCGGTGCTGCGCAGTGCGGCGTCGAGGTTGGAAAATGGCTCGTCGAGAAGGATTACCTCCGGCTCGCAGGCCAGGCATCGAGCAAGCGCAACGCGCTGCTGCTGCCCTCCCGAAAGCTGGTCGGGATAGCGGCGCCCAAGCCCTGCTAGCCCGACCATACCGAGATAGCGCTCGACCACTCCGGCCTCCTTGCCGCGGGCACCGAACTGGATGTTCTCTGCGACCGTCATGTGCGGGAACAACGCATAGTCCTGGAACATCATGCCGACGCCGCGCCTTTCGGCGGCGACGCCGGTTATGTCGCGGCCGGAAAGGAGTATATGGCCCTCGTCCGGCGTCTCGAACCCGGCGATCATGCGCAGCGTGGTCGTCTTGCCGCAACCGGACGGTCCGATCAGAGCGAGAATCTCGCCCGGCTGAATCTCCAGCGACAGGTCGTCGACCACGGCCGCTCCGCCGCGAACGAAGCGTCGCGACAGGCCTCGAGCCGATAGGAGGGCGGGTTTTTCCATCGTCAACTCCCTCCGCTCGCGCCGCGCAGATCCCGGCTCTCGTACTTCAGCATCAATCCGACGAAGAGGCTGGAGAACAGGATGATGCTCAGAGCGAACGGCGCGGCCTCGCCCATCATGCCCTCGTTGGTGCGGCTGAACACGTTCATCGCCAGGGTTCCATAACCCGTCGGGGCCAGCAGATAGGTGATCGGCAGTTCCTTGACGACCATGATGAAGACGAGCAGGCCGCCCGCGGCCATAGGCCGGCGCAGGCGTGGCAGCACCACGAGGACAAATGCCTGGGCGGGAGTGGAGCCGAGACCACGGGCTGCTTCCTGCTGCCTGGTCCCGATCTGCTGGAGCGCCAGACGGATCGGCCCGAACGCCAATACGAGGAAACTCATCACATAGGCGAAGAGAAGCAACGCGTAGGACTGGTAGAGGACCGGCGCGGCCTGAAGCGAGAAGAACACCATGGCCAGCGCGAATGCGAGCGGCGGTGTCGCATAGCCCAGATAGGCCAGCCGGTCGACCAGCGAGGAAATCGGGCCGGGATGGCGCAAGGTCAGGAGAACGACAGGCAGGGCGAGCGTCGTCGACAGTAGCGCGGCGGGACCGGCCGCCAAGAGCGTTCCGATCGCGGTTCTGCCAAGCTGGGCCAGATCCACTTCGGGAACACCGAGCCGCATCCAGTGGATCAGCACAAGCAGGGGAAGCCCCAGAGAGCAGAGGACCACCATCACCAGGAAGGCCCATGCCAGGACCGCCCAGCGCCCGAGCGCGATCGGCCGCGCAGGCCTTGGTGTTCCGGTCCCTGTGGAGGCAAAACGCATGTTTCTCGTCACGGCCCGCTGGAGGCAGAGCACCGCCACCGTCAGCACCAGAAGCATCAGACAGAGCCAGGCTGCGTAGGTGCGGTCGAAGGCCCCGCTGTACTGCGTGAAGATGGCGTAGCTGAAGACCTCGTATCGCATCAAGGCGATGGCCCCGAAGTCGCCGACGACGTAGAGGCCGACGATCAGCCAGCTCGCCACCAGCGCGGGCCACAGCAGCGGCAGGATGATGCGTCGGAAGATCTCCGATCGCCGCCGCCCGAGGCTTTGCGCCGATTCCTCCAGCGCAGGGTCCATTCCCAGAAAGGCCGCTCGCAGGTTCAGGAACAGATAAGGGAAAGTATAGAGCGACAGCGCGAGACCTGCGCCCCAAAGGCCATGGAGCGGCGGCAGCGCGATACCGAACCATTGCCGCACGAACCCATAGTAGCCGGAAAGACCCAGCAAGGCGTAGGCCATCACGTAGCCCGGCATTGCCAGAGGCAGCGCCATCAGGAAGGACAGAACCTTCTTGAATCGGATGTCGCTGCGCGTCACGAGCCATGCGGCGGGCAAGGCGATCAGCGTGCCTATCACGAGCACGACTGCGACCAGCTTCAGCGTGTTGAGGAGCAGCAGGAGGTTACGCTGACGGAAGACGATCTCGCCAAGTTGCGCCGGTTCCGCATCGAAAGCGCGAAGGAGCAGATACAGAGCCGGCAGGCAGGTTCCCAGAGCAACAACGAGCGCGGGAAGCACCAGCAAGGGCGACGGGCGGGATTTGTGGCCCGCCCTCGCATATGACGAAAGACCAGTCACGAGCCCGTTATAGCAGGCCGACCTCACGAAGCAGCGCAAGCGTCCCTTCGAGATCGCCGATCTGGTTGAGATCGACCTGGGGGCTGATCTCGTTCACGGTTTCGAGGGATTCAAGGGTGTCGTGCGGGATGATGCCTGAGCGCACCGGATACTCGTAGCCCTGGAGGGTGATGAATTGCTGGGCGGCCGGCGAAAGCAGGAAGTCGATGAACTTCTGTGCATTTTCCTTGTTGTCGCTCGCCTCGACGATGCCCGCGCCGGCGACGAGGATGAGATTGCCGATGTCGCCGGAAGCGAACGGCGTCTGGCCGACCGGGAACTCTGCATCCCGCGCGGTGTAGCGGCCGAGATAGTAATTGTTGACCAAGCCGAAATCGACCTCGCCATTGGCAATCGCGTCGATCTGCGTGCCGTTGTTGCGGTAGACCTTCGCATCGTTGGCGATCATGCCCTCCAGCCACTCCTTGGTGGCCTCGTCGCCATGGGCGACGCGGAAGGCCGTGACGAACGCCTGGAACCCGCCGTTCGTCGGTGCCCAGGCGACGCGCCCTTTGTACTTCTCGTCGGTCAGGTCGGCGATGCCCTGCGGCAGATCATCCTCCTCGACACGCTCCGTCGAGTAGATCAGAACGCGGTTCCTTCCGGACGTCGCGACCCATTTGTTGGCATCCGACCGAAAGGCTTCGAGGACTGCACCATTCACCTCTGCCGGCAGTTCGGCAAACGCTTCAGAGAGCGCGCCGAGCGCGCCCGCATCCTGCGCCCAGAACACATCCGCTGGGCTGTTCGCGCCTTCCTCCAGCAGCAACGTCGCGAGCTCGGATGTTCCGCCGTAGCGCACTTCGGCGGTTATGCCGGATTCGGCTTCAAACTGCCTGATCAGCGGCGCGATCAGCGCCTCGCCGCGGCCCGAGTAGATGGTGACGGATTCAGCCAGGGCAAAGGTCGTCATGCCAAGCACCAGACCGAGGCTCGCCAGGATGGTTCTCTTCATTAATGTCTCTCCTGTAACTATTTTTCCACACCCGTGAGGATGGGACGCTTGAAGCCGCGGTCGACGGATGCGGTCCGTGCGCCTTGGCAAAGCTAAGCCGGGCAGATGCGGCACATGTCCGCCATCCGCCGGCGAGCACACCAGGTGCGGCCAGTTAAGAAGACCTGCGGAGGTGGAAGTCCTGGTGAACGTTCACACGATCATCGATCGCGTCGGCTCAGATGGAGACCGCCCCTTGGTCCGTTGACGACAGATAACTATTCAAAAATTGTCCACTTTAATATCGGCCTAAGACCATTGGCCACACGTATGGGGCTAAAGTCCGATGCGGTCAGCCCGCCGGCTCGGCGCTCCGCCAGACCATCGCAGCTTCCGTGCGGTTGCGCACCTGCAGCTTCTGCAGGATGCGGGTCACGTGGTGCTTCACCGTCTTTTCCTGCATGTCGCCTTGCCGGGCGATCTCCTTGTTGGAAAAGCCGGCTGCCACCATCTTGAGCACATGCGCTTCACGCGGCGTCAGTTGTGCCAGACGGCGGTTGGTTGGGTCCCCTATGTCTGGCTCCTTCGTCTGGAACCATCCCTCGGCGCCGTTGTGTCCGGACAGGATCGCCGCTGCCAGCGTCGGCGCAACGTGGCCCGCTCCTCGCGCGATATCGCGCACCGCGTCGATCAGTGCGTTGCCTCCGACGCCTTTCAGAACGTAGCCCCGCGCGCCAAGCTTCATCGCCTTCAGGACGTCATCGCAATCCTCCGATGCGGTGAGCACGGCAACGCGCAACGCGGGCTGGCAAGCGCGGATATGCTCCAGCGCAGCGAACCCGCCACCCGGCATCGACAGATCGAGCAGGACGACATCCGGTTGCAGGTCGCGCGAAAGGTCGACAGCATCCTGTGCGCACGTCCCTTCGCCGCAGACGACGAGATCTTCCGTTTCGCCCAGCGCCATGGAAAGACCCTGGCGGAAGAGCGGGTGATCGTCGACGATCAGAACACGTGTCGTCATGTTATCGCCTCCTTGTCTTCCGGCAGACGCATGACGACGCGCGTTCCGCCGCCCTGGCGGCTGTGCAGATCGAAGCAGCCCTTAAGGCCAGCCACGCGCTCGCGCAGGCCCAGCAGGCCGAGTCCCTCTCCCCCTTCCGGTGGGGCGAAGCCGGGACCGTCGTCGCAGACCTGGACCTCGATGCCGTCCGAAGCCCTGGCGATCGCCACGGTCTGGCGTGCTCCATGCGCATGCTTCGATCCATTGTTGAGCGTTTCCTGCAGGAAACGATAGATGCAGGTCTTGGCCGCCGGCGACAGTTCTGGCAGATCGTCCTCCAGGTTCAGGACGACCTTGCGGCCCGTCCGCCGCTCATGCGCAGACACGACCTTCTTCACTATCGTCGCCACCGACCAGGCCTCTACCTCCGGCAACGCCAATCCGCTGCAGATATCACGGATCTCCTTCATTGCCTCATTGACGGCCTGGCGAACCTGTTCACGCCTGGAGTGTTGCGGGCTGTCGAGACGAAGCGCCGCAAAGGCGAGCAGCTGGACCGGTCCATCATGCAGCTCGGCGGAGATCCGCCGAAGGTTGCGCTCGTTAAAGTCGGCGATGCGATGGTTGGCCTGTTCGACACGCTGGGTAAGCCCCGTGTTTTGTTCCAGCAGCGCCGAAAGCTGATCGATCTGATCGTCCAGAGCCCGGCGCTGGAGCGAGATTGTCCTATTGCCGCGCGCGAACAGTGCATAGAGCGCCGAGAACATGCCGAGGGAGACCAGACCGACGACGAACCAGCTCTTGACGCGCGCGTCGAAAAGATGCTCCCGCAGCCTCTCCGCGGTCGTGTAGAACTCCGCCACCGCTATAATCCGGCCTGTCGTGGCCGAGCGCACCGGGCTGTACACTTCCAGAAGCGGTGCATTCCGATCGATGTCGCTGACGATATGGGATTGGCGCGCCAGCGCCGCGTCGACCCTGCCTGCAAGAGCCTGCGCCAGACCGTCGCTCACATCGAAGATGCTACCTACAAGGTCGGGATTGTCGCTGAACACGATCCGGCCACTCGGGTCCCAGAGCTTGAACGCGGAGACTTCGTCGCGGAGCGCGCCGCGCCTGACGATGAAGTCGAGCTCACGTCTGGCTTCGTCTCCAAGGCTTCCTCCATCGTCCAGTTCCTGGGTCACAGGCGCGATGAGTGCGTCGACATAGAGCGCGGTGACCGCTCCCGCGCTGTCCGTGACGCCTTCCTCGATCTCGGACGTGACCCAGAGTCCGATGGCAAGCATGCCTGCGATGAGCACAGTTCCTGACACCATCATGAATTGGGTGACGAGGTTTCCCGGTTTCGGGATCTGGCTCTCGCGCCTGGGTAGAATTGTTTCGCTCATCAGGTTCTCGACCAGTCTGACATTGGACCGCGGCAATCCACGGCCGTTCCTGCAGGCGGCCAGCGTGCTGGCACGGGGTGAACGCCATCATTGCTGAGACTATATCCGATGAAAGATCATTTTCACCGGTGCACTTGCGTCTCCTTCGATGGACTGTGCCGGGGGTGTTGCGCTTGGACCGAAGTGGCCGCCGGGCAAGACGCCAAACGTCAAAGGCGACGATCGTCAAGAAATCTGAAATTGCCTCTTGATCCTCTAGCTGCTGTAGGTCGTATGAGTGCGCTCCTGAGATCTAGGAGTGATGAATGATGACGGTGCCGCAACGCCAGACGCGCTTTCGCGTGGAGGGGATGGATTGCGCGAGTTGCGCAGCCAAAATCGACACCGCTGTTCGTCGAATCGCCACAGTCAGCGATGTGAGTGTCTCGGTCGTGGCCGGCACGATGACGGTGACCCACGGGCCTGATGCCGATCTTGATAGTGTCGCGCGCAAGGTCGGGAGCCTCGGCTACAAGGCTGCCCGTCTCACGCGCGCCGATGACGCCACTGCTCCCCGTGTCGCCGGCGCAGCACATGTCCACGGACCTGAATGCCGCCATGAGGGGCATCATCATCACGAGGGCCACACCCACGATGGCGGAGATCATCGACACGACCACGCACACGGACCCGTGGTGCGGGGGTCGGAGCACGAAAAGCACGCCCTTCACGGCATGCATGGTCATGATCATGCACCGACTGAAGGTCCATGGTGGAGCACATCCAAGGCTAAGCTGACGATCATCTGCGGCGCCGCGCTCGCCGTCGCCTTCGGGCTGTCGCAGCTTCTGCCGCAGACGCAGCCTTGGGGTTTCATCGTCGCCATGGCGGTCGGTCTCGTTCCGATTGCGCGGCGGGCGCTGTTCGGTGCGATGAACGGCAGCCCGTTCTCGATCGAGACGCTCATGACGGTAGCCGCGGTGGGGGCCGTCATCATCAATGCTGCGGAAGAGGCCGCGGTCGTCGTCTTCCTGTTCCTCGTCGGTGAACTGCTGGAGGGCATCGCGACGGGACGGGCTCGGGCCTCGATCCGCGCGCTGGCCACGCTGATGCCCAAGACCGCACTGCTGGAAAGCGAGGGCGGGACGCGGACCGTTCCGGCGGACAGCCTCACGGTCGGTTCGATCGTGATGATCCGTCCAGGCGATCGCGTGCCTGCCGACGGCGTCGTGCTTTCCGGGGAGAGCGCGGTCGACGAGGCACCGGTGACAGGCGAGTCGGTTCCCAAGCGCAAAGAGGAAGGCGACAAGGTGTTCGCCGGCACGGTGAACCAGGAAGGCGTGCTGCGTGTGCGCGTGACTGCGGCCGCAGCAGACAACACGATCGCGCGCATCATTGCGCTGGTCGAGGAGGCGCAGGAGTCGAAGGCTCCGACCGAACGCTTCATCGACCGCTTCTCCAAATACTATACGCCAGGAGTGATGGTCGTGGCGGCACTCGTGGCGATCCTGCCGCCGCTGCTGGGCGGCGCAGAGTGGAATACCTGGATTTATCGCGGCCTCGCAGTGCTCCTGATCGGCTGCCCGTGCGCCCTCGTCATCTCGACGCCGGCGGCGATCGCGGCAGGACTTTCCGCCGGCGCCCGGCGTGGCCTGTTGATGAAGGGCGGAGCTGTGCTGGAGAACCTGGGCAAGGTCGAGCGCGTTGCTTTCGACAAGACCGGAACGCTGACCGAGGGTAAGCCGAAGGTAACGGACATCGTCGGCGTCGCGCGCGACGAGCGCGAGACGCTCCGCCTCGCGGCTTCGCTGGAGGTGGGTTCCAGCCATCCGCTGGCGGTCGCGATCCTGGCAAAGGCCGAGGCCGAGAATGTGCCCGTGGTCGCCGCGTTGGAGGCAGGCGCCGTGGGCGGCAAGGGCGTGGTCGGCACGCTCGAGGGTGTGAAGCTGTTCTTCGCCTCGCCCCGGGCGGCCGGCCAGCAGGTCATGCTGGACGAGGCCCTTTCCGCGCGCATAGCCTCGCTTAACGACGAGGGCAAGACGGTGTCGGTACTGCTGGCAGGCGGTCAGGTCGCCGGTTTGATTGCGATGCGTGACGAGCCACGCGACGACGCCAAGGTAGGCATCGCCGCGCTGCGTGAACTGGGTGCTGACTCTGTCATGCTGACTGGCGACAACCAGCGCACGGCCAAGGCGATTGCCGCCTCGCTCGGGATGGAAGCGCGTGCCGAGCTCTTGCCTCAGGACAAGCAGAAGATCGTCGGCGAGATGCGGGCGACGGGTTCGTTCGTCGCCAAGGTCGGCGACGGAATCAACGATGCGCCGGCACTTGCCGCCGCCGACATCGGCATCGCCATGGGAAGCGGAACCGATGTCGCCCTGGAGACCGCAGATGCAGCGGTTCTGCACGGCCGCGTCAAGGATGTGGCGAACATGGTGGCGCTGTCGCGTGCCACCATGCGCAACATCGTTCAGAACATCGTCTTGTCGCTTGGGTTGAAGGCGGTGTTCCTCGTCACGACCGTCCTCGGTGTGACCGGGCTGTGGCCGGCGATCCTTGCCGATACCGGCGCGACGGTGCTCGTCACCGCCAACGCCATGCGGCTGCTCGCATGGCGAGGCATCAAGGATGCCTGAAGCGCGGCCTGGAGCGAATGTGGGACCTGACTATGGACACGGAGGCCACGGGCCATGACCTTCGTCAAGCTGTTCCGCATTGCCATCCTGGTAGCAATCGTGGTTCTGGGCATGTTCCTGGTTGTGTCGACACAGTTGACCGGAAAGCGCCAGCCTGCGGAAGCGTCGACCGGGGCGCCGCGTGTGGGTGGCCCTTTCTCGCTCGTGTCGCACGACGGGGACCGCGTGGACAACCAGTCCCTGAGGGGACGACCCTATGTCGTGTTCTTCGGCTTCACCCATTGTCCCGAGATTTGCCCGACGACGCTGTTCGAACTGACCGACCTGATGGGCGAGCTGGGTCCGGATGCGGACAAGCTCGAGGTCCTGTTCATCACCGTCGATCCCGAGCGCGACACCCAGGACATGCTGGCCGGCTACATGACGGCCTTCGACAGTCGCATCACCGCGCTACGGGGAACGGCCGAGGAGACCGAGGCCGCCCTTGCCGCGTTCTCCGCTTACGCGGCAAAGGTACCCCTCGAAGGTGGCCAATACACGATGGACCACACGGCAGGTGTCTTCCTCATGCGAGGCGACGGCAGCCTGGGCGGCATTCTCGACATGCACGAACCGCGCGATACGAGGCTGGAGAAACTGCGCCGTCTCGTGAGCGCCTGAACGGGACAAGACGATGCTCGACAAAGTGACCGGCAAATCCGTTGAAGACTGGAATTCCTGGTGGCTTCTGGTCGCCTGGCTGACCGCGGCCGGGTCGACGCTGGCAGCTCTGTTCATCGGTGAGATCGTGGGGCAGGCTCCGTGCAACCTTTGCTGGTTCCAGCGTGTGTTCATGTTCCCGCTCGCCATAATGCTCGGCATCGCGGCGTTCAGGCTCGATGTCGGTATCAGAATCTATGCATTGCCTCTGGTCGCAGTCGGCGCTGCGATCGCGGCGTTTCACTCGCTGATTTACTTCGGCCTCATTGATGAGGGCATAACACCATGCGCGCGCGACGGCCCGTCCTGCTCGGGCGCTGACATGACCATTTTCGGCGGCGTGCCGCTGCCGCTCGTGTCGCTGCTCGCGTTCCTCGCGATCGGCGGCAGTCTTGCCTTGTGCCGACCTGGAGTTTTCAAATGAACCGTCGACAGGTGACCATCCTATCCGTTGGATTGGCCGCAGGGGCAATCTTCGGTGCGTCTGCGCTCTACTACAATCGCGCCGGCAGCCTCGATCCGTCCGGCGCCGAAGCTCTCGTGAGGGAGCATTCTCCGGTGATGGGGCCGCCGGACGCTCCGGTGACGATCGTGGAGTTCTTCGATCCCTCGTGTGAAGCCTGCCGGGCCTTTCATCCCCTCGTGAAGAACATCCTTGCGCAGTATCCCGATGACGTCAGGGTCGTATTCCGTTACGCAGCTTTTCATGACGGTTCGGATCAGGCGGTCGGGATCATTGAGGCCGCACGACGGCAGGACCTCTTCGTGCCGGTGCTCGAAGCTCTTCTTGCCGCGCAGCCCGAGTGGGCCTTGCATGGCAACCCGAACCTCGACCGCGCGTGGCAGGCCGCCGCCGCTGCCGGCCTCGACCTCGAGCGCGCGCGCCAGGACGCGACATCGGCTGAGGTCGCGGCTGTGCTGCGGCAGGATACGAGCGATGTCGACGCGCTCGGGGTCAGGCAGACACCGACGTTCTTTGTGAACGGAAAGAGCTTGCCGTCTTTCGGACCCCAGCAGCTGATTGAGCTCGTCGAGGCCGAAGTGCAGCTTGCTCGCCAAGGCGGGTGAACTGATCGGCAATGTTTGAGCGCACTGCTGAAAGGCAGGATCACTCGTGCTCGATCTTGAGTTCGCCTGGCGGGTCCACCTGCACGGTGACGTGGTCGATCGCATAGCGCTCCTTGAGCCAGGCCGAGACGAGCGGCGGGAGGCTGAGCGGATCCGTTCCTGTCGCCGGGCTGACATGGACCGTGGCAACGCTCGTCTCGTCCGTCAGCGTCCAGGCGTGAAAGTGGCCGGCCTCGGCAACGCCCGGTATGCCTGAGAGCCCCCGCTCAGCCTCGATCGCGTCCACACCTCGCGGAACCGCTTGCAGCAGGACGCGGATTGAATCCGAGACCAGGCTCCATGCGGACCTGACGACGAGCCCCGCCACCAGCACCGAAAGGATGGGATCGAGGATCGTCCAACCGGTCAGCATGATCCCGATCGCCGCGGCGATTGCACCGACGGATCCGAGCAGGTCGCCGATGACATGCAGAAACGCGCCCCTGAGATTGCTATCGCCCTTGTTGCCCGACCACAGGATCCAGGCGCCGGCAACGTTCACGCAAAGGCCGATCACCGCGACGATCAGCATCGGGCCCGCCAGTATCTCGACCGGCGCGTTGATGCGTTGCACTGCCTCCCAGGCGATCCAGGCCACGAGCAGCAGCAGCGTCGCACCGTTGGCAAGCGCTGCCAGGACCCGCACCCGATGGAAGCCATAGGTGCGCGTGGCATCCGCCGCGCGGCGAGCGATGCGATAGGCGATCAGGGCGAGCAGCAGCGCGGCCGCGTCGGAGACCATGTGTCCCGCATCGGCGATCAGCGCGAGCGAGCCTGAAAGCCAGCCGCCGATCGCCTGCACGATGGCGTATCCGGCGGTGAAGACGAGGACGAACCGGATTCGCCGTTCATTGGAGGAGGTCACGACCTGTGAATGATCGTGTCCGTCCTCGTGCGCGTGCCCTTGATGGTCCGTTTTCGAGATCTCTGGATTTCCGGTCACATCAAGCTCCTCTGGAAAGACGCCTCATGCCCCACCACGCTACAGGTGCGAGCAGCACGACGCTCGCCATCCCGGGAAAATAGGCAAAAAGCTCTGGGGCAAACCAAGGGAAGACGATAAGGTGCGCGAGCTCGGTGATGCCCATGGCGGCGAAGAAGGTCCAGGCGAGATAGGAGCCGAAGCGATATCCGCGCATGACCAAAACCGGCATCAGCAGCCACGCTCCAACGGACAGCAGCACCAGCATGATCACCTGCCAAGAAGCGGTATCGGGAGTGACTATGCCGGTGATCGTCGCCAGCTTCTCGAAGAAGCCCATCGAGTACTCCTCGACGCGGTGAAGGGCGAAAAGTGCCAACGCCAGAAAGTACGGGATCCTGATCGCAGTGAAGGATGGGGATGCCGGAAAGAACAGCCACAGCACGAACCCGCCGACGAATCCGGAGGTGAAGATTAGCATCGTCCAGAAGCCGAAAGCGGCATAGCCGAGGGCAAGAACCGCTACGGTGAAGAGAAATGCGGCTGTGACGGTATAGGAGTTGCTGGTCATGGTCGGCCCGGCAACGCGAATGTCCAGGCACGCAGGATTAGATCCTGATCGGGCTTGTTCGGCCCACGGGTGCTTACTTCGTATGACAACCCGGCGTTGCTCGAAAGTGTGCAAGGGCCTTCGGTCTGCTGCTTATAGGATGCGGTTTCGCGGATCATGGGTGGCTCGCCTGATGCAGTCTTGACCCAGACTGCATCCTCTAGCCGCTAGAGGAGCAAGCGAAATTTGCACGCTGGAATCGGCCCGCGATGAAACAGCTACTCAGTCGAGTGTCGAACATCGCGCTCGGCTGCCATCGCGATCATGGTGCATCAGACCGTTGCTGCGGCGAGATGAGCGCGACGAACTGGTAGAGCGCGACGCCTGCATAGGGGATGAAGGCCGGCACCCACATCAGAAGGCCGGAAAGCTGCTGGTCTTCCAACGGGGTCAGGCCGAAAGCCAGCGTCGTGGTGAAATGCGGGGCAAAGAGGGGCTGCCGGGCAAAAACGAGCAGGGCGCCAAGAAATCCCATCTGCATGATCGTCGCCAGCAACGCCAGCACGACACTGCCCCGATGAGCGCGCGGCGCAAAGACCTCTCGCCAGAGTAGCCATGCCGACAGGAAGAGGGTCGCTTGCATGAGCCAATAGGCGGAGTGCGATGAGAGCGCGAACGCATAGGGAGCGGGCGCGTGCCAAATCCAAACCATCGCGGCGTGCAGGATGACCAGCGCCGCCAGCGGCAGCGTCGGCCCCTTGGGCCACGGAAACGCGATCGCCAGCAGCGGTGCGATACCGCCGATCAGGATGAGGTGATGTGCAACCCTTGCCGAGAACAGAGCCGATGAAAGCGCGCAGAGCGGAGAGATGAAGGCCAGAAAGATCAGGGCATAGGCGGCGACAAGGCAGGTTCGCCCCATCCTGTCGTTGCGACCGCCCAGGCGCCAGACGATGAGCCCGATTGCCAGAGCGCCGAGGAGGAATGGATCGAAGTTCCAGCTTGTCCAAAGGTTCGACGGCACCGGGGCGGATCCGCAGTATGGATTGAAGCTTTCAAATGGCATGACGCAATGTCTCCCCGACGTTGTACCAGGCTTTTGTGAGCTTAAGCGTCTTAGTCTACCGCGTTAGTGGAAACTATGGGCCTCGAACTTTTCTCGTGGTTCAGGTCGCAGGTTACGTCCCGGGCCTTGCCCCCGCCGCCAGTAAGTTTTGCTGCAATCGACGAAGTAAGCATGTGGGCCAATTCGAAAAACGCGGCAGGCATTGTAAAACGGCTCGACCGTGAGATCGCGAAGCAGCGCACGGCTCGGGTTCGGTGTAGGAACGTCGATCCAGCGTCAGCGGACGGTGCATGGAACCGTCGGCACGGTTCCATGCACGCGCCAACAGAAATGCCTGAAGACTCAACTGGCCTTTTGTCCCTGATCGCTTTTTGCCGGCTCACTGATCGCATTGCCGGTTTCCTTACCAAGCACCGCCTCGGTGATCGAGTTGGGGAGACGTCGGGGCGTCTCGAGAAGCCCCAATAGCGGCATAACGATGAGGAAGAAGCCGAAATAGAACAGCGTCGAGACCTGCATCAGCGGCACGTAGACGCCTTCCGCGGGCTTCGCTCCCAGCCACCCGAGGAAAAGGGCGTTGGCTGCGAAAAGCCAAAAGAACAGCTTGTACCAAGGACGATAGACCGCCGAGCGAACCTTTGACGTGTCGAGCCAGGGCACGAAGAACAGTACGGCGATCGCGCCGAACATCGCGAGCACACCGCCGAGCTTCGCGTCGATGGGCCCAATGTTGAAGGTAATCGCTCTCAGGATCGCGTAGAACGGCAGAAAGTACCATTCGGGGACGATCTTCGCGGGCGTCCTGAGCGGATCGGCTTGAACATAGTTGTCCGCATGGCCGAGATAGTTCGGAATATAGAAGACGAAATATGCGAACACGATCAGAAAGAGCACCATGCCGACCGCGTCTTTCGCCGTTGCATAAGGCGTGAAGGGCAACGTGTCGGTCTTGTGCTTGACTTCTATTCCAGTGGGGTTGGTCTGTCCTGTGACGTGCAGCGCCCAGACGTGCAGGACGACCACGCCCGCAATCATGAACGGCAGAAGGTAGTGGAGCGCGAAAAACCTGTTCAGCGTAGGACTGTCGACCGCAAAGCCGCCAAGCAAGAGCTGCTGGAGCCATTCTCCGACCAGCGGGATAGCGGTGAAGAATCCCGTGATCACCGTCGCGCCCCAGAAGCTCATCTGCCCCCAGGGGAGTACGTAGCCCATGAAACCAGTAGCCATCATCAGGAGGTAGATGATGCAACCGAGGATCCACAGCAGCTCGCGAGGTGCCTTGTAAGAACCGTAGTACAGTCCGCGAAAGATGTGGAGGTAGACGGCAATGAAGAAGAATGATGCCCCGTTGGAATGCAGATACCGCAGGAGCCAACCCGAATTGACGTCGCGCATGATCTTCTCGACCGAGTCGAACGCCGTTGCGGTGGTCGCCGAGTAGTGCATCGCCAGCACGATTCCGGTCGCTATCTGGAGGACCAGCATCAGAGTGAGAATGCCGCCGAACGTATAGGCGTAGTTCAGATTGCGCGGAACAGGATAGGATACGAAGGAATCATGGACCAGTCGCGGAAGCGGCATGCGTGCATCGACCCAGCGGCCAATACCTGACTTTGGGACGTAGCTGGATGGCGACCCCGACATTCTGTTCCCCTCCTTATCCGGTCGATCTGCGGAGACACAATCCGGAACGGGTAACACCTCACGTTGCTAGAGCTTCAAGACCCTTCGAGGCTTCTTGATGCGACAAATTTGCCCGCACGACATCGAGGTCCGAGGACAGGAGGCGAGATGGCGGGCACCTTGAGCATCATCTCAAACGTGCTACATCGGCGGGTAACGAGAGGATTGCGAGGACCATGGGCGCAAGGACGTACTCGATCGGCGAGGCGGCAAAAGAGAGCGGGGTCAAGGTGCCGACAATCCGCTACTACGAGGATATCGGCTTGCTTGGGAGAATCGCGCGCAGCGACGGTAATCGGCGCTTCTACGACCGTTCCGACCTCAGCCGCCTCTCCTTCATCCGCCACGCGCGTGAGCTTGGATTCGAGGTGGATGCGATCCGCACGTTGCTGAGATTGCAGGACGATCCCGACCAAACTTGCGAGGCTGCTGACGCAATTGCCAAGGCGCGCCTCGACGATGTGGAGCGGCGGATCTCAAGCCTGAAACTGCTGCGCTCCGAGCTCAAGAAGATGATGCACGAGTGTGCTGCCGGCCGGATCGGCGAATGTCGCGTTATCGAAATACTCGCGGACAGCAGTCACCATCACGGCAGGCTCGTCGAGCCTTGAACCAGGCTCGCCAAAGGGGCGGCTATCTTCTCATCGTTGCGCGAGCCAGGATAGCGGCACAATGATCGCGAGAAGGATTGGCTGGTGCAGAAGGTATATCGCGAGGCTGCGGCGCCCCATCCAGACGAGCAGGCGTGCTGGTGTTCGGGCGGCGAGCACGTTCGCGTAGGTGGCGTCCAGGATGGCTGACAGGAGCCACTTTGCCACGGCCATGCCCATCAGGGTCAAGCCGACCCACGGAAAGATCGGCACGAAATCGTTGCTGGGCGGCACCTGCTGCGCGAACCCGATCCAGGCAAGCCAGCGCGTGTCGAAGATCGCAGACCGCCACAGCATCGGCATGGAAAAGACGGTGATGGCTGCCAGGAGGCATGTCCATGCGGGCGCCCGCAGAAATAGCGTACCGATCAAAGTGGCCGCAGCGATCGCGTGCAGGATGCCAAAGTAGATGAACGTCCCCGGAAGGACATACCACGTCACGGCCGTGATCGCAGCGGCTGCCGTGGCGATTTTTGCCAAGCGTTTGAAGTAGCTGAAAGGCCGAAAGCCGCTCCGGTCCGCCAGTACGAGACCGACACCGACAAGGATCATGAAAGTGCCGGCAAGGCTACGTCCGAATGCCAGCCATAGCGGATGATTGGCGATGCCGGCAATAAAGCCCGTGAACTCCAGATCCCAGACGAAGTGGAACAGGACGACACCGGCGATGGCGGCGCCGCGTACGGCGTCGATAGCCCATAGTCGCAAGGAATTCGTCATGCAATGCCTTCACCCAAGGTTCCACGGGACACACAATAGGAGCTCGACCTACTAGAGGTTCAATCCCGATTTTTGCTCGCCAGCGCGAACTAACGAGCGCAGTTCGACCTACCATTAGGACATAGTTCGCGAAGGGATGGATTGCCCTTGCTGTGACCGAGTCGAAACGGCGCGCTCGCGGATCACCGAGCTTCGCCTTGCGAGATCGAGAACGACGCGCCGTTCCAACTCCTGCCCCAATTCCGCGGCACTGGTTGCGGCTGCTGGGCAATACAATGGGCTTGGGGGGGGGTATCTGATGCCCGGACGCAATCTGCTGTTGGGCGCGAGCGCGCTGGCCGCAGGCGGCGCTCTGTTTTCTGTGGAGCATGGCTGGACGCAACCGGCAGATGGCGAGCGCACCAACCACGCTGTCCTGGTGGCTGTGACCGAGTATCCGCACCTTCCGCCCAGCGCCAAGCTGGTCGGTCCCAACAACGACGCGCAACTGGTCTACGAGTATCTGATGGGCTCCGCGCCTGTCACCTTCGCGCCGGAAAACGTTATCCTCCTTGCGGACGGGCTCGAGAACGCGATCTCGCCGAGCCGCGATGCGATCCGAAGAACGCTCGACGAACTTGTGACCAAGGTCAGAGGCGGCGACTTCATCTATCTTCATTTTTCGGGTCACGGCACGCAGCAGCCGGCGATGGACCCCGCTGTCGAGCCGGACGGCCTGGACGAGATTTTTCTTCCCCGCGATACCGGGCAATGGACGGATCGAACCAAGGGCGTGCCCGACGCGCTGATCGACAAGGAGGTCCGCGATCACCTGCAGGCGATCCGCGACAAGGGCGCCTTCGTCTGGGTGGTGTTCGACTGCTGCAATTCGGGCACGATGACACGCGCCGTCGGGCTGACCGATGGCGAAGAGGTGGAACGCAGGGTTCTTCCTGCCGATCTCGGGATACCGGATGCGGTAATGACCGAGGCGGCCGCGCTGGGCGAAGCGACGCGCGGAACGGGGGAGCCCGCCCCGCGCCAGAACGCGCTAGGGCTGATCTCGACGAAACCGACAGGTGCGGAATCGAGCTCCCCCGGCGGCATGGTTGCATTTTTCGCCTCGCAAACCACGGAGACGACGCTGCCGCGCGGCGCGGCGGACGCTACGAGGCTGGGGCTCTTCACCTTCACGCTCTACAGCATGTTGGCCGAGAACCCGGCCGTCACCTATCGCCAACTCGGGCAGGCGATCCTTCAGGCCTGTTCCGGAAACAACCGTACGCGGCCGACTCCGCTCTTCGAGGGAGATCTCGACAGGCCTGTGTTCGGTATGAGCAATGCCGATCGCATCGCGCAATGGGCGATCGGGGTCGATGGGAATGCGCTCGAAATACCGGCCGGAATGCTTCACCGAGTGTCGCCGGGCGCGAAGCTGGCTATTCTGTCGTCGCCGGGCGCCACGCTCGATCAGACGCTGGGCTACCTGGAGGTAACCGCCACCAGGAACCTGACCAGTCGCGTGGTGCCGGTTGCCCATGAGGGGCTTCCCGTAATCGCAGTCGCCGACATCCCGCTAGGCGCCTATGCGCGCCTGACCGAGGTTTTGATCGGTTTCGAGCTAGTGGTGGCACGCCCGCAGGACGAGGCTGTAGATTATTCGGAGGAGGTAGCGTTTCTGAATGCCGCTCTCGACAGAATCGCCGGCGATGAACAGGTACCTGCGAACCTGCGTTTTGTCGGTGCGAGGGACGATGCGGACGTGAAGCTGGCCGTGATGAGCGAGCAGGAGGTCGCCAGGCTCGTTGCAGCTCAGGCGGACGGGCCGGAATCCGGACGCGCCGCGCTCGCCGCCGAACCGCGCGTATGGCTATTTGCCTCCTTCGGCGGAGCTGTCGCTGGATGACGGACGGCGCGCGCCCTCGCTATCCCTCGCCGGCGCGACCGCCGACGAGATCGCCGGCAAGCTCGCTCAGAACCTCGTAACCATGTTCCGGGCAACCAGCCTGTCCCGTCTTTCCGCGGCCTCGGACTTTAGCCCGGATCAGTTCAGCGTCGGCTTCTCCATCAAACGGCAGGAAACGGGCGGCACGGAGCCCTTGCCGCCCGGCGTCGTGCCTGTCGTGCATCCCGGCGACCAGGTGCATCTCGAGATGCGCGACGGAACCTCACGACCGATCGACATCAACGTCCTTTACATCGGCAGCGACTATTCGATCGGCCACATGTATGGCGAGCGCCTGCACAGCGGAAACGAGATCACCGTTCCCCTTCTGGAGTTCACCTCATCCAGCTTCGGCATCGAGCGCATGGTGGTCGTCTTGTCGGAAGCCGCCCCGCAGACGCCGGTGGAGGATCTCAGCTTCCTCGAGCAGGTCGGAGTGCGTCAGCAATCCCGCGCCGCCGGTGCTGGCACGGCCGGATTCGGAGACCTGCTGCGTGATGTGGCCGGAGCCCCGGGCAACGCGTGGAGCTGCGAGAATTGTCGACAGTTCGCGATCGAAAGGCTCGGTCATGATCTTCCCGATGGAAACGCTACCCCGTGGGTGATCTTCGCCCAGCCTTGCTCCGTCGGAGGGGTCGAGGAGCAGTTGGCATTGTCGAAATCGTCAACTTGGCAGATCGGCCGTACCTGCCAGGCTGGGGATCGCTCGACGGCCAATCCGATAGACAGAAGCGGGCGGAAAGTTGCGGAACTCCGTTCCGATCATCTCAACCTTCAGATCAAGACGTCGCAGGACGCTTTCAGGAACAGGGTTTCTCCATCCATAGGTGAACTGGAAAAAGCTTGCTTTCGGTTCCAGCAGCGAAAATGCCCCGGCAAGGATCCGCAGCACTTTGGAAGCCGGCATTGCCAGCAGCGGCAGTCCGCTGATGGCCGCTCCATGGAGCTTTGGCTGGGGGAGATTTCTCATTGATAGGCGCGCAGCGTCTGCACGCACGATAGTCGCTTGGTGGTAGCGCTGCGCAAGCATGTCACCAAATTCGTCTCCCAGCTCAACCAAGGTTAGATCCTGCTGCCGCACGCCTCGGCGGATCAACGCCTCCGTGAACACCCCGGTGCCAGGCCCGAGTTCGATCACCGGCCCAATCCCTGGGTGAACATGCCTGGTGATCAATGCAGCGAGGTGCTGGCTCGAGGGGATGGCAGCACCGACGCGCAAGGGGTTAGTGAGCCATGCACGCAGGAATGTTAGCGCGTCGGCCGATTGGGGCATTGTTTCAATCTCTCGCTGCCGAGTGGAGTCCCTCGCAGCCGGGAAGGCGTTCGAGGTTTCCCCGCGAATCATCCGCTCGGCTGGATAGGTGGCTGATGTTCCCACCTCTAGCAGCATGAGGTTCAAGCCCGCGCTTCGCGGATCCTTAAGACCTTCTACATCGCAATCAGGTGTTCGCCACGCCCGACGGTCATGGCCAATGAGGAATAGATCCGTGAAGCGCGGGCTGGAACCTCCTAGCCGGCCAGGTCATATTCGAGCCCAATTCTCTCCATAGTCGGATCGGATCAAAGCTGCGAACGAGGCCGTTGGCGCTACTCCGCGGAGGCGTTCCAGGACAGGTTACGTTTTTGCGGCGTGGAGGAGTTCCTCGTAGCAGGGGCGATACGCGTGTTGACGCTGATGGTCTTCACGCTATGAGAGACATGTATGAAAGCCTGAGGGATAGCAGCTACAACAAATGCCGTCTGTCGACGACACTCTTGCTGCGTTGGGAAACGAACCGCCGTTGGTTGTCGGCGGCCGAGCGAAGCCACCGGACCGGCGTGAAGTGTCGATCCGTTGGCTATCGGGAACATTTCTGACCGGCGTCACCTCAAGTGTGCTGATGGGCGCGGCGTTGTTTGCAGCCCTTGACGGTCGCGAAGTACTAGCCACGCCTCCTGAGACCCTTAACCTTACTGTAATCGAAGGACTCAATGGCGGGCAGGTCAGCGCCAAGGCTGGCCGACTGGTACCGCCGCGCAATCTGGCCAGCTTGACCGACCGCAGGCGAATGGAACTGGCGACAATGACCCGGTCGGGCGACCGCGATGTGTTGCGCACGGTGCCGTTTGTGCAGGCCCGAATGTCACTGGCCGCCGGCCACGCGACGAGCCGCGCATATCCCGCCTTCGACGGCCTCGAAATTTTCGCCGAGGAAGGGGCCAATCAGTTCACCTCGAGCACTGGCATTCTCTATGGTGCCAGCATCGAAAACGTAGTCCGTCTGCGGACGATCGATTTTCCCCTTGATACCAAGTCCTTTGACCCGAGCAATGCACTGTCGGCCGATGAGGTTGAGTTCGTGGTACGGAATCTTGGCGCAATCCTCACAGATGGCGATGTGCGGGTTGCGGCTCTCCATTTCGTCGACCCTGAGCGTTTCGGCGATTTGCAGCCCACAAATGGCACGGATGGGCCTACCGGCATTAGGATTGTAGCGGAGAATGCGTCGGTGGCTAACCGGGGGAAAATGGACGATCCCATTATCGACTATGCCGAGGACGTCATCCCCTTCCATGCCGAAGGCGAGATTAGGGAAGCGCTGGAGCGGGCAGGCTATGCGAGCGCTGATGCAGATGGAATGGCGACGGCGCTTTCCACCATGCTGGGGACGCCGGTGCTGAGGGCCGGCAGTGTTCTGCGGCTCGGTATCGAGGCGCGTCGCGGGGAAAGCCGCATCGTGCGAGCGAGCGTTTACGATACAGACCGGCATGTGTCCACGGTCGGGCTCAACGACAGGCTGCAGTATGTGCCAGGAAGCGAGCCGGAGCCAAGTCCCGCGGTGCAGGCGGCGTTCGACACCACTCACCCGCCCTCGATGTACAGCCGCGACGATCCACCATCCCTCTATGATGGAATTTACCGAGCCGCTTTCTCTCACGGGCTAACGCGTTCGATGACCCGGCAGCTGGTTCGATTGCTCGCCGCGGATGTCGATCTTCAATCGGGTCTCGATCAAGCCGACCGTATCGAGGTCTTCTTTTCCCAGCCTGATGGTGAGGATAACGCCACACAAGACTCCGAACTCCTGTTCGTGCGGGCCAGCGTGGGCGGTGCCGAGCGCGCATTCTATCGCTTCCAGATGCAGGACGGCACTATCGGCTATTTCGACGAGGGTGGCCGCAGTGCGCGACAGTTTCTCCTCCGGAATCCGATTCCGAACGGGAGATTCACATCTGGCTTCGGCAATCGACGCCACCCGATACTCGGCTACGCCCGCGCTCATACCGGAGTCGATTGGGCGGCCCCCCGAGGCACGCCGATAATCGCTTCCGGCGACGGCGTCGTCGAACAGGCGGGCTGGAGTGGCGGCTATGGCCGTCAGACCATTATCAGCCACGCAAACGGCTATCAGACCACGTTCAATCACCAGAGCAGGATTGCAGATGGAGTGGTCCCGGGCGCGCGGATCCGGCAAGGCCAGATTATCGGCTACGTAGGCTCAACGGGCCTTTCGACAGGCAACCACCTTCACTACGAACTGATCGTCAACGGCTCCAAGGTGGATCCGATGCGAGTGCGTTTGCCGGCCGAGCGAACGCTCACAGGAGATGAGTTGCAGGCCTTCCTGGCCGAGCGAGCGCGCATCGATGGAGCTCTGCTTCTGGAGCAAGCACGCTCAACGGCTACCCTACGTGCGCCTGTCTAGCGGCCGAAAGCATTGTAGGGAACTGGAGTGGATACCGCTCCGACCGAAGAATCACACGAACAACAAGTCAATCATTACGGCGGCGACCATCATTCCGACCGCGAGGGCTAGCGTGATCTTCACTTACTCGCTTGCCGTCCACCGAAGATCCATGAGAAGCGTCTCGTCGGAATTTGCGAGGGCAGCACCGCCGACGGCTCCAGGTGAGCGTTCCGCGAACACTACCCGGGTGGAAAGGTGAAAGAAGGCGTCGGCGAAAAATTGCCACTGAAGCGCCTTCGTCACCACGATCCACGCGCGATGTCTTAGGCAACCCGATCCATCGGCGCCTGTCTTTTTCGGTTGAACCTCTAGCTGGGTGAGGTTCTAGACATCTGCTGACCGTTTCGTTGGAAGCGAATGAACGGCGCGATATCCAACCGAGACATGGACGCTAGGAAAGATGACGGGCAGCAGAAACGAGCATCCGGCGCTGGCCAAGTCGCTTGGTGTCGTAAGGCTGTCGCTCTATGGCGTCGGTACGATCATCGGCGCGGGGATCTATTCTGTCATTGCGCCAGCAGCCGGCGCCGCGGGCGACGGCATATGGCTGAGTTTCCTGCTCGCCGCAGTGATATCAGCATTTTCGGGCCTGTCCTACGCTGAAATCGCCTCGGCGCTTCCAGGTGCTGGTGCGGAACACAACTTCCTGCGTAAGACGTTTCCATCGTTTCCGGCTCTGGCGTTCATGATCGGGCTGTTCATCGCCGTTCATGGCGCCGCCACCCTGGCAACGGTGGCACTCACTTTCGGTAATTACGCGCAGACACTCCTTCCGTTTGCGCCCGTCGTCGTTGCCATTGCGCTCATGGGCGTCGCCACGCTGATCAATATTGCCGGGATCGGCAAGGCGGCTTTCGTCAGCGCGGCCCTGACCGTGCTCCAGGTCTCCTGTCTCGTGGGCTTTGCATTGTTCGCCATACCATCCGGCAGCAGTAGCTTGCAGGACATCGCGGTCTGGCCCGACAATCCCGCCGGCATCCTTCAGGGTGCTGCTATCCTGTTCTTCATATATTCCGGCTACGAGCACATGGCCTCCCTCTCTGAAGAGGCCAAGCGTCCCGACCGCGATTTGTGGCGCGCCTTCATGATCGCGCTGGGCATCACCACTGTGGTCTACATGGCCGTGATTTTCGGCGTCCTGAGCCTGATGAGTGCTGACAGTCTTGCAGGTTCTCAATCTCCGCTCGCCGACGCGGCCGAGCAACTGGGCGGATCTTTCGGCATGATCATCATCGCTGCTGCCCTCATCGCTACCGCGAACGCTGTCGTCAGTTCCTCGCTGTCGGGGAGCAGGCTCCTTTTCGGCATGGCCCGCGACGGCGATCTTCCGAGTTCATTATCCAGAACCTTGCGCTTCAGTCGAAGCCCGTGGATCGCCGCGCTTATCTATCTCGTGATCGCCTGCGCCTTCGTGGCCGTCGGGGAAATCGCGTTTGTCGCAAGCCTGTCCTCGCTGGGAGTGACACTTGTCTTCGCCGCGATCAATACGGCCGTGATCGTCCTGAGGTTTACACAGCCCGACCTCGAGCGGCCTTTCCGGCTGCCATCGATCGCAAACGTGCCGCCGACTGCGGTCCTGGGAGTGGTGACCTCACTCTTGCTGGCCACTCAATACGAGTGGGCCGTCTATCTGACATTCGCCGGCGTGTTCGTACTTGGCGCGGTGCCATACGTGTTTATCCGACGGCGGGCAGGCGCGACAACGCGGGCGAGTGGCGGTGAACGCTAGAGCGCCGGGGCCGGTTCCGGGAACTTGGCAACGTGGTCGGGCTCTTGCACCTCATCCTGCTAGAGGTTGCATAATGGGCTTGATCGGGGCGGCGGCATCGGTTTGCTGCGCCAGTCCCGGGCATTTTTTCTTGATCGGAGAAGGGAGTCGGCTTTCGCGTTCCCGGTGATCATACGTACGGTTAGCCCCGTCGCGGCGAGACGGCTTGCGCGCGCAATCTCCAACCGTATCGCCCTCAGAGGCTGCTCGGGACATCGCCATGATTGTTGAGTTGGGACATTTCGCGCTCGTGCTGGCATGTGTGCTGGCCACGGTCCAGTTCTTCCTCCCGTGGCTCGGCACGCGACTTAGCGACGATCGCCTAATGGCGGTTGCCAGGCCGGCTTCGGTGGCGGTTTTCGGCTTCGTCGCGCTGTCGTTCGCTGCACTGACTACAGCTTATGTGACTTCCGACTTCTCGGTTCAAAATGTCTGGGAGAATTCGCATTCGCTAAAGCCAATGCTTTTCAAGATCACCGGAGTTTGGGGAAACCACGAGGGCTCCATGCTGCTCTGGGTCCTGATCCTGGCCTTCTTCGGCGCACTTGTTGCCTGGTTCAGCGACAATCTTCCGGCCAGCCTGCGCACGAATGTGCTGGCTGTTCAGGGGCTGGTGGGCGCCGCCTTCCTCCTGTTCATTCTCGCCACATCGAACCCGTTCGCCCGGATCAACCCCGCGCCGATCGAGGGTCGCGACCTGAATCCGATCCTTCAGGACATCGGCCTCGCCATCCACCCGCCGCTTCTCTACCTCGGCTATGTCGGCTTCTCGGTGTGTTTCTCCTTCGCGGTGGCGGCGCTGATCGAGGGCCGGATCGATGCCGCATGGGCGCGTTGGGTACGGCCGTGGACGCTTGTTGCCTGGTTGTTCCTGACCGGCGGTATCGCCATGGGCTCCTACTGGGCCTACTACGAGCTGGGCTGGGGCGGCTGGTGGTTCTGGGACCCGGTCGAGAACGCCTCCTTTCTGCCCTGGCTTTCGGGCACCGCGCTGCTGCATTCCGCGATCGTCATGGAGAAGCGCTCGGCGCTGAATATCTGGACGCTGCTGCTAGCAATCCTGACCTTCTCGCTGTCGCTGCTCGGCACCTTCCTGGTGCGCTCGGGCGTCTTGACCTCCGTGCACGCCTTCGCCACCGATCCGGCGCGCGGCCTGTTCATCCTGATCATCCTCATCCTGTTCATCGGCGGCTCGCTGGCGCTGTTCGCCGCGCGCGCCTCGGCGCTGACCCAGGGCGGGCTGTTCCATCCCGTCTCTCGCGAGGGCGCGCTGGTGTTGAACAACCTGTTCCTGACCACGGCTGCCGCCACTGTGCTGATCGGCACGCTCTATCCGCTGATGGTCGAGGCCGTGACGGGCGACAAGATCTCGGTCGGCGCGCCCTTCTTCAACCTCACCTTCATTCCACTCATGATCCCGCTGCTGCTAGCCGTGCCATTCGGGCCGCTGCTCGCCTGGAAGCGCGGCGATCTCTACGCCGTCGCCCAGCGCCTGTTCGCCGCCTTCGGCACCGCACTGCTGACGGCGCTGGTGGTGTACTTCTTCGTGGAAGGCAAAGGGGCGCTCGCCGCTTTCGGCGTCGGACTTGCAGTCTGGCTGATGCTGGGTGCGCTGACTGATCTTGCGCTGAAGGCAGGCATCGGCAGCGTGGGCGCGGCAGTAGCTTGGCGGCGGTTCAAGGGGCTTCCGCGCTCGGTGTTCGGTACCGCTGCGGCGCATCTCGGGTTGGGCGTGACGGTACTTGGCATTGCCGCCGTTACCTCGCTCGAGATTGAGCGAATCGTCGTGATGCGCCCCGGCGACACGCTGCCGATAGCCGGATACACGTTGCGTTTCGACGGTATCGCGCCGCATCGCGGCGCGAACTTTACCGAGGAGCAAGGCCGCTTCGTCTATCTCGACAGCGCGGGCCGCCAGCGCGGCGAGATCGTCTCGTCCAAACGGCTTTACACGGCCCGCCAGATGCCGACCACGGAGGCGGGCATCGCCACGCGCGGCTTCAGCCAGCTCTACGTTTCGCTGGGCGATCCCACGCCCGACGGCGGCGTGGTGGTGCGCGTGTGGTGGAAGCCGATGGTGCTGCTGCTCTGGCTCGGCGGTGTTGCGATGATGGCTGGTGGCGCAATATCGCTGTTCGATCGTCGGTTTCGGGTAGGCGCGCCGTATCGGAAAGGGACGGCACTTGTCAGATCGGACGTGCCAGCGGAATGACTCGCCACAGTCCTGTAGCGAGCCAGGCACCCAAGTTTGAAAGCAACTGGCCAAGCTATCCAACCTGAAAGTGGCTCGCAGCGCATCTTCGATAACGCCTCTCCAGCAGTCCCGTCAAGGCTGTGGGAATCGGGCCGCCGAACCGCCGGAGTGAGTCCTTTACTTTCTGCGTCAACATAACTTTGAAGCCTTGAACCTAAAGGGGCCTGAGGTTTTATCTCTACAAATCACCTTCCGCACTGAGCACGCTTTCGCAAGACTAGCTCCCATCAGACCTTGGAGGAAAATCGGTGGAAGTGCGCCACCTTCGCTACATTGTCGCAAGCGCCCGCAATGGCAGCTTCAGCGCGGCCGCGCAAGAACTCAACGTCCAACAGCCCATAGTCAGCAAGAGGATCAAGGAACTTGAGCAAGGACTTGGCGGTGTCGCGCTGTTCGACCGCTCCACGGCTGGCGCGCGGCTGACCCCGGCCGGCGAGGAGTTCATCGTCGCGGCGCGCCGCATTCTCGAAGACGTCGAGCGGCTGCGGGAACGAATGAAAGCGAGCGCGGCCGGCAAAGCCGGTCGCGTCGTCGTGGGGTTCTATAAGTCGCTTTCCACCGGAGGCTTCCGCGCCGCGCTCCGCGACTTCCGTCGCCAGCACCCCGAGATCGAGGTCGAGCTGGTCGAGTCGCCTTTCGTCGAGCTTTCGGCCGCCGTGCTTTCGGGCGCGATCGACACCGCCATCATCCTCGGCGATGCCGGCAAGTGCGAAGCGATGGAGTCCGTGGCGCTGTGGTCGGATCAGCTAGTTGTCGCCCTGCCGGAAGACCATCCGTTGGCCGAGAAGCCGGTGATCTACTGGCCGGAGCTGAAGCGCGAGCGCTTCATCATCACGCACCACGACCCCGGCCCGGACATCCGTGTCGTGCTGCTTCGCCACCTTGCCGCGCCCTCCGACCACCCCGAGATCGTGACCCGGCGTCTCAGCCGCGAAAGCCTCCTCAGCGAAGTCGCGGACGGCCAAGGCATCGCCTTGCAATGCGAATCCGCTGTCGGCCTATCCTGCCTCGGCGTCGTCTTCCGGCCGCTGCACGACGGCAACGGCGCGACCCGCCTTGGCTATATCGCCTGCTGGAAGCCAAACAACGCCAATCCGGCGCTGAAGACCTTCCTCGACACCGTAAAGCCGAGAGCGTGATTCGGTCCGGAATGGCATTTCCGGTGCTCGCGAGCCCGGATTTGCCGCCGCAAGATTCAAGTATTTTTTCGATGCTCTACGAGCGCCTACGAAACCGCGAATAATCTGGTTGCCCGCCCGTAATTTGTGCCTTTCTTGATTGTCCCCGTCGCCATCCGATCGTCTTGCGGATGGCCGGAAGCGGGGACGAATGCCGGCACATCGTCATCAAAACGAAGGTCTATCGCGGAGCGCGCGCATGCTGCGCACGGCGCTCGGCCCGGCCATCGCCCGCTATCTCGAAGACCCTTCCGTTGTCGAGGTGATGCTGAACCCCGATGGCCGCATCTGGGTCGATCGGCTGCGCGAGGGCCTCGTCGCCACCGGCGATGTGCTGATACCCGCCGATGGCGAGCGCATCGTCCGCCTTGTTGCGCACCATGTCGGTGCCGAGGTTCATCCCGGCAGCCCGCGCGTCTCGGCCGAGTTGCCCGAGACCGGCGAGCGCTTTGAAGGTCTCCTGCCTCCCGTCGCTACCGCGCCGGCTTTCGCGATCCGCAAGCCCGCGGTCGCCGTGTTCACCCTCTCGGACTACGTGGCTGCCGGCATCATGACCGACGCCCAGGCCGAAGTGCTACGGCTCGCTGTCGCCATGCGCAGGAACATCCTCGTCGCCGGCGGCACCTCGACCGGCAAGACCACGCTCACCAATGCGCTGCTCGCCGAGGTCGCGAAGACGTCGGATCGCGTCGTGCTGATCGAGGATACGCGCGAGCTGCAATGCGCCGCGCCCAATCTGGTCGCGCTGCGCACCAAGGATGGCGTGGCCTCGCTGTCCGACCTCGTGAAGTCGTCGCTGCGGCTGCGGCCTGACCGCATCCCGGTCGGCGAGGTGCGCGGCGCCGAGGCGCTCGATCTTCTCAAGGCGTGGGGCACCGGCCATCCCGGCGGAATCGGCACTATCCACGCTAACACCGCGATCGGTGCACTGCGCCGGCTCGAGCAGCTTGTGCAGGAGGCTGTCGTCACGGTCCCGCGCGCACTCATCGCCGAGACGGTCGATGTCATCGCCGTGCTCTCCGGCCGCGGCTCCTCAAGACGCCTCGCCGAAATCGCGCTGGTCGAAGGGCTCGATCCCGCGACCGGCGACTACCGCACCCTCAACGCAACGCTCGAATCCTCCAGCCCCACACAAGGAGACTCCGTATGACGACAAAGCCCGATACTTTTCGCAGCCTACGCAGCCGGCTGCTTTCCGGCGCATTTATGAACAGCCTCGGCACGGCGGGTATCACCGCCGCCGGATTGCTCTACACCGCGCCCGCTTGGGCCGCCGGTTCCTCGATGCCCTGGGAGGAACCGCTTCAGCAGATCCTCGAATCCATCGAGGGGCCGGTCGCCAAGATCGTCGCCGTAATCATCATCATCGTCACCGGCCTGACCTTGGCCTTCGGCGATACGGCCGGCGGCTTCCGGCGTCTGGTGCAGATCGTGTTCGGCCTGTCGATCGCCTTCGCGGCCAGTTCCTTCTTCCTGTCCTTCTTCTCCTTCGGCGGCGGGGCGCTGGCGTGATGCCCGGATCGCTGATGGATGAGGACGTTCGCGGCTTCTTCGCGCCGGTCCATCGGGCGCTGACCGAGCCGATCCTGCTCGGCGGCGCACCACGCGCCGTCGCCATCGCCAACGGCACGCTGGCCGGCGCGGTCGGCCTCGGCCTGCGGCTCTGGCTCGCCGGCCTGGTCATCTGGGCCATCGGTCACTTCGCAGCCGTGTGGGCCGCGAAGCGCGACGCGCAGTTCGTCGACGTGGTGCGCCGGCACCTCCGCTACCCGACCCATCTCGGCCTCTAGAGGACGCTGCCGTCATGATGAACCTCGCCGAATACCGCAAGCGTTCCGCCAGCCTTGCCGACTTTCTGCCCTGGGCCGCGCTGGTCGCGCCCGGCGTCGTTCTCAACAAGGATGGCAGCTTTCAGCGTACCGCGCGTTTTCGCGGTCCCGACCTCGATAGCGCCACACCGGCCGAGTTGGTCGGCACGACCGCGCGCCTCAACAACGCGCTGCGCCGGCTCGGCTCCGGCTGGGCGATCTTCGTCGAGGCGCAGCGCAATCCGGCCACCGACTACCCCGAGAGCCTGTTTCCCGACAGTGCGTCCACCCTGGTCGATGTCGAGCGGCGCGAGCAGTTCGAGGACAGCGGCGTGCTGTTTGAGTCGAGCTATTTCCTCACTTTCGTCTGGCTGCCGCCGGCCGAGGAAGCCTCGCGGATGGAATCCTGGCTCTATGAGGGCCGCGAGCGCAGCGGCGTCGATCCGTGGGAGCTGCTCAAAGGCTTCATCGACCGCACCGATCGCGTGCTCAATCTGGTCGAGGGTTTTGTCCCAGAGGCCGACTGGCTCGATGACGGCGAGACGCTGACCTACCTGCATTCGACCATATCCGTCTCGCGCCATCGCGTGCGCGTGCCCGAGACGCCGATGCACCTCGACGCGCTGCTCGCCGACCAGCCGCTTGCCGGCGGGCTGGAGCCGCGCCTGGGCGGCTTCCATCTGCGCACGCTGACCGTGATCGGTTTCCCGACCACGACATTCCCCGGCATCCTGGACGACCTCAACCGGCTCGCCTTCCTCTATCGCTGGTCGACGCGCGCGATCATGCTCGACAAGACCGACGCGACGCGGCTTGTCACGCGCATCCGTCGCCAATGGTTCGCCAAGCGCAAGTCGATCGCGGCGATCGTCAAGGAGGTGATGACCAACGAGGCGTCAGTGCTGATGGACACCGACGCGGCAAACAAGGCGGCCGACGCCGACGCGGCACTTCAGGATCTCGGTTCCGATCAGGTCGGAGAGGCATATGTCACCGCCACGGTGACGGTGTGGGACGCCGACCCGTCGATCGCCGACGAGAAGTTACGCCTGATCGAGAAGGTCATCCAGTCGCGCGACTTCACCTGCATCGTCGAAGGCGTCAATGCCATTGAAGCATGGCTCGGCTCCATCCCCGGACAGGTCTATGCGAATGTCCGCCAGCCGCCGATCTCGACACTGAACCTCGCCCACATGATCCCGCTGTCGGCGGTCTGGGCAGGACCGGCGAAGGACGAGCATCTCGACGCGCCGCCGCTGTTCTATGCGAAGACCGAAGGCGCGACCCCGTTCCGCTTCGCGCTCCATGTCGGTGACGTCGGCCACCTGATGCTGGTAGGCCCGACCGGCGCCGGCAAGTCGGTGCTGCTGGCGCTGATGGCGCTCCAGTTCCGCCGCTATCCCGGCAGCCAGGTCTTCGTCTTCGATTTCGGCGGCTCGATCCGCGCCGCCACGCTGGCGATGGACGGCGACTGGCAAGACCTTGGCGGCTCTTTCTCCGACGACGCCGAGTCGTCCTCGGTCTCGCTCCAGCCGCTCGCTCACATCCACCATACGCCGGAGCGGGCATGGGCCGCCGACTGGCTGGTCGACATCCTCGCGCGCGAAGGCGTCGCCATCACGCCGGAGGTGAAGGAGCACATCTGGACCGCGCTGACCTCGCTCGCCTCCGCGCCGGTCGAGGAGCGCACCATCACCGGCCTGACCGTGCTTCTGCAATCCACCGTGCTGAAGCAGGCGCTGCGGCCATACTGCATCGGCGGCGCGCATGGCCGGCTGCTCGATGCCGAGCACGAATATCTTGGCGCGGCGGAAGTGCAGGCGTTCGAGACCGAGGGGCTGGTCGGCACGAGGGCAGCACCCGCCGTTCTCTCCTACCTGTTCCACCGGATCGAGGCACGGTTCGACGGACGGCCGAGCCTGCTCATCATCGACGAGGGCTGGCGCGCGCTCGACGATGGCGGCTTTGCCGACAAGATCAAGGAATGGCTGAAGACGCTCCGCAAGAAGAATGTCAGCGTCGTCTTCTCCTCGCAGTCGCTCGCCGACATCGAGGCGTCACCCATCGCGCCGGTGCTGGTCGAGAGCTGCCCGACCCGCATCTTCCTTGCCAATGAGCGCGCCATCGAGCCGCAGATCGCTGCCGTCTATCACCAGTTCGGCCTCAATGACCGCCAGATCGAGATACTGGCCCGCGCCACGCCGAAGCGCGACTACTATTGCCAGTCGCGGCGCGGCAACCGCCTGTTCGAGCTTGGCCTGGGACACATCGCCCTGGCGCTCTGCGCCTCGTCCGACAAGGCGGCTCACGCGCTGATCGCCGAGCTGCTGCGCGACGGATCGCGGCCATACTTCCTCGAAGCATGGCTCCACGCCAACGACCTCGCCTGGGCCGCCGAACTCGTCCCCGAGCTTTCCAACGTCATCGACCGATCCGCTCCGGAGCTTCCCGTCGCGGCCGGCGATCCCGATCCCGTCCACCCGTCAGCCGAACAGGAGGTTTGACCATGCCCCACGCCCCTCGAAACGTCCGCCTTCGCCACGCGCTCGCCGGCACAATGGCGCTGTCGCTCGCCGCGCCCGCCATCGTCGCCGTCACCGCGCCAGCCCAGGCGCAATTCTTCGGCGGCCGCATCGTCTATGACCCGACCAATTACAGCCAGAACCTGCTTTCGGCCGCCCGCGCGCTGGAGCAGATCAACAATCAGGTGACGTCGCTCGCCAACGAGGCGCAGATGCTCATCAATCAGGCGCGGAATCTCACCAGCCTGCCCACCTCCATGATTTCCGAGATCGAGGGCAATTTCTCCGAGATGAAGAACCTGCTCGCCCAGGCCGAGCGGCTCGCCTACAGCGTGCAGGACATCGAGAGCCAGTTCGCCTCGACCTATCGCGACTTCGCCGGCGACAAGACCAACGAGCAGCTCGTCGCCGCTGCCCGCGAACGCTGGCAGCAGTCGCTTTCGGCCTACGAGCATTCGCTGAAGGCCGGCGCGACGGCCGTGGGCAATATCGACGGCGCGCAGGCGCAGACCCGATCGCTGGTCGGCGCCAGCCAGTCGGCGGTCGGCATCCTTCAGGCGACGCAGGCCGGCAATGAGCTGCTTGCCGTGCAGGCGAGCCAGATCGCGGACCTGACCGCCATGCTGGCCGCACAGGGACGCGCCGAGGCGCTGGAGCAGTCCCGCCGCGCGGCCGCGCAGGAGCAGGCCCGCGAGCAGTTCGGCCGCTTCATGTCAGGCCGCGACTACAGCCCGTCCACCGTGCGCATGTTCAACGACTGACGACACGCACACGATGGACCTGAAGATCGCCGCCCGGATGTGTGCTGTCCTCGCCATCGGCGCAGCCATGATTGCTGCCGTCGCTGCGCTGCGCGAGGCAGGCTCGGAGGACAACGCCCCCGCCACCCGCCTCCGTGATCCGGGCGGCGAGCCCGCCAATGCCGAGCTGGTTCGCTGCCGCGACCTCGGCATGGCGGCCGCCGACGATGCCGCCTGCCTGAAGGCATGGGCCGAGAATCGCCGCCGCTTCCTCGGCGCACCACCGGAGAGCGCGCAGCCATGAACGACGTCGGCGTCATCGACCGCTTTCTCAGCGTCTTCACCAGCTATATCGACTCCGGATTTGGCCTGCTCGGCGGCGAGGTGGCGTTCCTGACCACCACGCTGATCGTGATCGACATCACGCTTGCCGGCCTGTTCTGGGCCTGGGGCGCCGACGAGGACGTGCTTCAGCGGCTCGTGAAGAAGACCCTCTATATCGGCTTCTTCGCCTTCATCATCGGCAACTTCAACTGGCTCGCCAACATCGTCTTCGAGAGCTTCTCCGGCCTCGGCCTTCAGGCCGGCGGCGGATCGCTTTCCGGCTCCGAGCTTCTCCAGCCCGGCCGCGTCGCGCAGGTCGGCATCGACGCCGGCAATCCGATCCTCGAGGCCGCCGGCGATCTCATGGGCTATCTCTCCTTCTTCGAGAACCTCGTCCAGATCGTTGTGCTCATGACCGCCTGGGCCATCGTGCTGATCGCCTTCTTCGTGTTGTCGATCCAAATTTTTGTGACCTTGATCGAGTTCAAGCTGACGACGCTCGCCGGCTTCGTGCTGATCCCGTTCGCGTTGTTCGGCAAGACCGCCTTCCTCGCGGAAAAGGTGCTCGGCAACATCGTCGCCTCCGGCGTCAAGATTCTCGTCCTCGCCGTGATCGTCGGCATCGGCTCCGGCCTCTTCGGCGAGTTCACCTCCGGTTTCCCGCCAGAGCCCACCATCACCGACGCCATGTCATTGGCGCTCGGCGCGCTCGCCCTGATGGGCCTGTCGATCTTCGGTCCGGGCATCGCCACCGGCCTCGTTTCCGGTGCGCCACAGCTTGGCGCCGGCGCGGCTGTCGGCACCGGCCTGGCTGTGGCCGGTATGGGAGCGGCGGGCTATATGAGCGCGCGTGCGGCGGCTGGCGGCGGCGCAGCGGCGATCGGAGCCGGCGGGCGCATGTCGGCCGCTGCCGCGCGCGGTGGTGCCCATCTCGCCGGCAGCACTTCGGCCGCCTACGGGCTCGCCGCTTCCACCTCCGGCCAGTCCGGCATGGGCGCGGTCGCGGCCGGTCTCGGTGGTGTCGCCAAGGCCGGCGCGTCCGCCGCAGCTCAACCCGCCCGTCAGGCCATGTCGCGCGCGGCCGATGCCATGCGGTCCAGCTTCCGCTCCGGACAGGCCGGCGCATGGACCGCCACCGGCGGCCAGTCGCAGGTCGCCGGCATGGCGTCGGGCGCAGGTAGCGCCGCCGAAACCGCCGCGCCCTCCGGACAGCCTGCATGGGCCGCGCGCATGAAGCGCGGCCAGACCATCAGCCACGGAACCACCGCCGCCGCCCATGCGGTCCGCTCCGGCGATTCCGGCGGCGGTTCCATGAACGTCTCTCTCAATCAGGACGACCGAGGATGAACCTCTTCAAACGACCGACCGTGCGCTACGCACGCACGCCAGAACCCGAAACCCCATACAGACGAGCCGCCCAGGTCTGGGACGAGCGCATCGGCTCGGCCCGCGCGCAGGCGCGCAACTGGCGGCTCATGGCCTTCGGCTCGCTACTGCTCGCCGGCGGCTTCGCGTCCGCGCTCGTCTGGCAGTCGACGCGCGGGACCGTCGTGCCCTGGGTGGTGCAGATCGACCGCTTCGGCGAGGCCCAGGCGGTCGCATCGGCCGTTGCCGACTATCGGCCGACCGATCCGCAGATCGCTTGGCATCTCGGCCGCTTCATCGAGCAGGTCCGCGCGATCCCCGCCGATCCGATCATCGTGCGGCAGAACTGGCTGCGCGCCTACGAATACACCACCGATCGCGGCGCGATCGCGCTCAACGACTACGCAAGATCGAATGACCCCTTCGCCCGCGTCGGCCGGCAGCAGGTCGCCGTCGAGATCTCGTCCGTCATCCGCGCCTCGCCCGATTCCTTCCGCATCGCCTGGACGGAGCGCCGCTACGAGAACAACCAGCTCGCGGCCACCGAGCGCTGGACCGCGATCCTGACCGTGGTGATCCAGCAGCCGCGCACCGCCGAACGCCTGCGGGCCAACCCGCTCGGCGTCTATGTCAACGCAATCAACTGGTCGAGGGAGATGGGATCATGAAGGGGGCCTACAGGAAAAGGATTTCGCTGCCGCTGGTCGTGCTGGTGTCCGCGACGGCGCTCGCTGGCTGCGCCAGGAAGTATATCCCGCCGGAGATCGACTACGACGATGCCGCGCCCGCCGTCCTGACCGCCGATCCGCCCGGTCCGGTCCGCATCGTCGAGACGCCGAAGCCGCTTCCGCTTCCCGGCCAGTTGAAGCCGGTCGACGGAGCCGCGGCGAAGCCCGAGCCGGCCGATCCGCGCCAGCGCATCACCCAGGCCAACGAGGCCGCCCGCATGCAGCCCGTCCGCGACGGCTTCATCAACGCCGTGCAGGTCTATCCCTATTCGGCAGGCGCGCTCTATCAAGTCTACGCCGCACCGGGACAGGTCACGGACATCGCGCTCCAGCACGGCGAACAGCTTGTCGGCTCCGGTCCCGTCGCCGCCGGCGACACCGTGCGCTGGATCATCGGCGACACGGAGAGCGGGACCGGAGACCGCAGGCAGGTCCACATCCTCGTCAAGCCGACGCGGTCGGACCTTCAGACCAACCTCGTCATCAACACCGACCGGCGCACCTATCACCTTGAGCTGCGCTCGACGCCCTCGACCTATATGGCGTCGGTCTCCTGGCAATATCCGCAGGACCAGCTCATCGCGCTGCGCCGAAAGAACGCGCGGGCGACCCAGGTTCAGCCCGTGGCGAGCGGCGTCGACATCTCGAAGCTGAATTTCCGCTACCGCATCGAGGGCGACACGGCGCCGTGGAAGCCGCTGCGCGCCTTCGACGACGGCTCCAAGGTCTATATCGAGTTCCCGTCCGGTATCGCCCAAGGCGAGATGCCGCCGCTGTTCGTCATCGGCCCGTCCGGTAATTCCGAGCTGGTCAACTACCGCGCCAACCAGAACTACTACGTCGTCGACCGGCTGTTCGCGGCAGCCGAGCTGCGCATGGGCGACAAGGACGCCCAGCGCCGCGTCCGCATCGTCCGCACGGACGGCAGGCCGGCGGCGCGGCGTCCCGCGATCTTCGCCAGGGGAGAAGGACGATGACCGACGCGCAGACCTCACCCGGCGGCGACATTCGCGCCGAGCTGCGCCTGCGGCCGGAGCCGCACCGCGTGACCCGCCTCTCGCGCAAGGTGCTGATCGGCCTCGGCGGTGTCGCTTCCGTCGCCGTCCTCGGCGCGCTGGTCTGGGCGCTCGATACGAGCCGGCGCAGCGGCCAGCAGCCGTCCGAGCTTTACAGCACCGAGAACCGCTCGACGGCGGACGGCTTGCAGAACCTGCCGCGCGACTATACCGGCCTGCCGCGTCCCGACGTTCCCGAACTGGGGCCGGCTCTGCCCGGCGATCTCGGCCGCCCGATCCGCCGCGCGCAGGAGCAAGGAAGGCCGGTCGCACCGCCGGCGATCCAGACGCCGCAGGCCGATCCGGAGGAGCAGCGCCGCCTCGCCGAGATGGAGGCCGCCCGCACCGCGAGGCTGTTCACCGACAGCCGCGGCGCGCAGGTCGCTGCTCCGCAGATAGGCGCGGTAAGTCCCGGCGGAACGGCCTTCGACGGGCTGACCCTTCCGACCGATCCGCCGCCGCTCGATCCGGGCTCCGCGCAGAACATGCAGGATCGCAAGCTCGCCTTCGGCAACGCAGAGGCCGACCGCCGCACGGTCAGCACCGACCGCGTGCAGGACAAGGCGTCGCCCTATGTCGTGCAGGCAGGCGCCGTCATCCCCGCCGCCCTCATCACCGGCATCCGCTCCGATCTTCCGGGCCAAGTCACGGCACAGGTGACGGAGCACGTCTACGACAGCCCGACCGGATCGCATCTGCTGATCCCGCAAGGCGCGCGCCTCATCGGCCAGTACGACAGCCAGGTCGCCTTCGGCCAGCGTCGCGTGCTGCTGGTCTGGAACCGCATCGTCATGCCGGACGGCACCTCGATCGTGCTGGAGCGGCTGCAAGGCGCAGACCCGCAGGGCTTCTCCGGCCTTGAGGATCAGGTCGACTATCACTGGGGCCAGCTCTTCCGCGCGGCCGCGCTCTCGACGCTGCTCGGCGCCGGCACGCAGCTCGCCATCGGCGACGAGAGCGAGATCGCCCGCGCCATCCGCGAGAGCGCCCAGGACAGCGCCTCCGACATCGGCCAGCAGATCGTGCGCCGCCAGCTCAACATCCAGCCGACGCTCACCGTGCGGCCCGGCTTCCCGGTCCGCGTGATCGTCCAGCGCGATCTGGTGATGCAGCCCCACGGCGCGGCGAGGGAGCCGTCATGACCAAGCTGAAGCTATCCGCCATCCACGACGACCGGCCGGTCAAGTTCACCGTCGAGCTTCCGGCCGCCGTCCACCGCGATCTCGTCGCCTATGCCGAGATCCTCGCACGGTCCAACGGTGAGAAGGCGCCACCCGATCCGGCTAAGCTGATCGCGCCGATGCTCCAGCGCTTCATGGCAACCGACAAGGGGTTTCGGAGAGCGAGGGGGCAGCTTCACCAGGCCGCGAGCTGACCTCCGAAAGACTGCCCAGGAGGCGACGGCCTAGGATTACGGGAAGTGCTTGTTCCAGGGAATGACGAAATCCACCACGTAGTCGTGGTTTCGTGGGTGATCCCGCGCCATTTTGACAAGCACCTTTTCCACGGCCTGCTCCGACTGGATCAGCCTTGCGTCGCTGAATGCGACACGATCGTCAGGCTCAAAGTCCCGTTTCTCATTCTGTATATGCACGCGGTTTCGTAGTTTGCGCAGTTCATCGAGCTGATCGTAGAAGGCTGGAGGCTCCGCAAACAGGTCGTGCTTTCGCGCCTGGTCTATGCTCACTGCCAGCTTTTCGACAGTCATCCTCCGCCATAGAGCAGCCAGAGCCGCCGAAAGGTTCGCTACGCCCTCCCTCTTGAGGGTCCGCACCTTGTCATAGAAATCATAGAGCACCGCGTCGATGATCGACACGTTGAGTATGATGATCGGTTTCCTCAACGCTTCCTTCCGCTCCTCCGACGCACCGGCCCGCAAAGCATACAGAGCCCCGAGGATTTCGAGGTTGTAGGCTATGTTGTCGCCTAGCTTGTAGTCGCCGATGAACGTGCTGGACACGGTGAACATGGCTACGATCCATTATGCGATGGTGTCATATTCGAACGCATAGGCTGCGACTATTTCCGTTGGCTCATATGGGCCGTTGCGGCTCATGCGGCCCGTTTCGGAAATCAGGTGAAGGTTCTTCCGCGCTCGCGAACAGATGACGTAGAGTAGCTTTTTGGCGCTATCGACATGCGAGTCCCCGAAGTGAGGCACCATGCCCTGGAGCAGCGCGAAGGCGATCACAACATCATACTCGGCACCCTTGACGTTGTGGATCGTCGAAATCGTTATGCCCGAGCGGCTGGCGAAGACGCGACGAAACATTGTGATGTCGGAAATACCCTGAAGGCCCTCGCGTTGAAGACGTTCAACGCGATCCCGTGAATCGCCAAAGAAGGTGTCGTGATGGTCTTTGAGGGCTGGATATTCTGTGAGTTCGACCCCGAGTTGGAAAAGCAGTTCATCAAAAAATAGGCTGAGATAAGTAAGACCGTCCTCTTCTGCTATCTCAATTGCGTTGCACAAGCGAAGCAGGTCTCGCCTAGAGAGCGCTCGGACATGCACCCCCGCATGCTCAAGCTCCGCGATAATCTCACCAGCCCAGCGCAGGCGCCGGACATAAAGCTGAGGAGACGGCTCCGTTAATGCCAGGCGCGCGAGCTTGTAGAAGAAGTTGTCGATGTTCCGAGCGAACGGTGCGATGCCAGGGCCATCGAAACTATACTCTGGCAAGGCTGCCACAAGGCTGCGGGTGACGGCCGCCAAGGGTATCCATTGCGGTGCGACGATGCAAATCTCGCGCGGCGCTATCCCGGCCGTCTCAATATTGTATCTGAGCAAACGAACCAGCTCGTCTTCGAGTTCTCGACTTGGCGTCGCCAAATTATATGAAATCAGGCTAGAAAAGTGACGGTCCTTGCCCTCCGCCCTGATCTCCGCAGGGGCAACATGATATTTTGCAAAGTAGCCAACGATCCTTTCGGATGAGCGGTAGTTGATCGACAAGCTCTTGGCGATGAACGATGCTTGGCAATTTGCCGCGAACTGTTCACGAGTAATCGCGTATCCCCCAAGCGAGCCGAAGATCGCTTGATTGGCATCTCCCACGACGAATGCGTTGGTGCGTCCTGCGCCCGCCCTCATAATGCGAGCAATGATGCCGTACTGGATTTCCTTCGTATCCTGGTACTCGTCCACCAAAATGAAGGAGAACATCTTGCTGAGCAGGACGGCAATCGACGGCACCGTGGAGACAAGTTCGTAGGCAAGGCGCAGGATCATCTCGAAGTCGATCTGACGGCTTGCTCGAAGGTCGTCCCAATACCAACCAAGCACCTCCATGACAGCGGGGCGAAACCCCGCGTTGATGCCGCGCAGTTCGCAGCCGTTAGTGGTGTAATTATAGCCGCAGTGGAACGGCGTGACCCGATGGCGTGATGCTTGGCAATGCGCGGCAAGCCTGCGATCCGTCTCGTGGGCGTCGATGACCCGAAAGCCGTTCTGAAGCTCCGGGTGATAGATGCCATAGGGCCGCAGAATCCAGTCAAGGCAGAAGCTGTGAATGGTGCCGATCCAAAGCTGCTCGGTATCCACACCCAGCGCCTCGATGCGCTCGTGAATCTCATCCGCCGCTCTGTGAGTGTAGGTGATCGCCACAACCCGCTTCTTGCTGGTCGTCAACCGCGACAGCTCCAATGCGGCTTTGTAGGTCAATGCGCGCGTTTTCCCGCTGCCGGGACAGGCGCTCAGAAAGACATTCCCCGACGCGGTGATTGCATCAACCTGCTCGGCGTTTAGGTCGTCTTGTGGCCAAACGAAAGTCATGCGGCGTGGTTGAGTATGCGGCTGATCTGATCGGCGGGGAACGCTGCAACCATCTCCACTAACAGCTCAGCTAGGGCGATCTCCCCCTCCCGAAACCGCTCGACATGGACGCGCATGGACTCGATGGTTTCCGGGTTCTCCAGCCCGCTGGATTCGAGGCGCTTGATACGATGAAGCAGGATGTTGGCGACGACCGGACGACTTGGGCTGTGGGCGGTAAAGAGAGCCTTGGCAATGTAATCGGGCAGTTCAGTATCAGCGTCGATTTTCTTGGCCACCTGGATTGCGAACCAGCCTTTGCCGGCGCCGGCAGCTACGGTCAGAACCCTGCGGCCAAACTGCGAAATGTCGCCGGACCGCAATTCGGAGGTGGCGAGGGCGATGGTGGCTGGTTGGGAGTAGAAATCTGGTAGGGCAGCCACGACAGGCTGGTGATTGCCCGCCTCGACAAAGTCGACCTCAAATGTGTGACGCGCGTAGTGGACAGAAATCCACGGATTGCCGGCCGCGAACTCGTCCAACCGGATCTGCCGGGCCAGTCCAGCCTGCTGCGAACCCAGCGCCCTGGCCTTTGCTCTTCGTGTTTGCTCGTCATCGAGCGAATCTGGTGTGGTGTCGAAAAATGCCGTGTCGAGATCGGTGACAATGGCGCATCGCTTGCGCATGCGGTCTTTATGAAAGACGACAGCAACATTTTCAAAGCCCGTGCTACCGATATTGATGAGACTGATCCCAAGCTCATCAAGACTCACCCCGAGCACCTCCTTCACAAGCGCGGGCACAAGAATCTCCTCAGCATCGCCCTCGACGAGCAAGACGCTCTTCGCAAAAAGAAGATTGCTGCGTACCGCATCAAGATAGCGCTGAAGGCCGCGCACCTGGTCCGGCGGCAAACCGGCAGCAGGCTGATAGGCTTCGCAACGCCCTTCGACGCGGCTCAGCACATTCACATTCTCGACGTTGCTCACCTCGGAGATGTGTGAGGAATGCGTCGAGTAGATAACCTGCGTGTCCGGATAGCTCAGCCGATCGAAAAGCGTCTTCTGAATATGCGTATGGATGTGCGCTTCGGGCTCCTCGATCACCAAGAAGTTCGCGCAAACCTGTTTCTCCCTCTGATATCGAAAATGAAGCAGCTTGAGCGTGAGATAGATGAGGTTGGCGCCACCCAGGCTAAGCTCATGGATCGCCCCCTCGTAGCCATCGTCGGTCTCGCCGACGAACAGCCGCAGAGATTGAAAGAGCTTCTCAGCCTCGGCCGGGACACCTGAGCGAATCCACATGCCGGCAGGAGAGTACGTCTCTCCCGCCGCGTCGCGGATGGTTTGACGAATATCACCCCGGATCGCTCCCACATCCGGCAATTCCTCGATGGCCGCGTTCAACCCGTTGACTAGCTCAGTGATCGGCTCAAGGGCCTTTGGGTCGACCTCACCGCTTTTGCTCCGCAGCAAGCTCAGTAGAGGATTCGTCCGATTGTTCTGGAACTCCGCCACAACATCGCGAAGGGCCTGCACGAAGGTGAAAGAGATTTCCTTTGCTACGGAGAGAATCTTCGGTACGCGCCCCCCAATCTCGGGCGGCTCTAACTCTGTGGGGAAGCGAACCGCTTCGAAATCGCCCACAAAATCGCGATACTGAGCGGGATCGCTAAAATCGGCTGTGCTCCTGCCGGTAAATACGACTTCATAATCGTCCAGGGTGATTGTGCGGCGCAAATCGCCGAGCCCATCGACATCTCCCTCGTCAAGACGAGACAAGCGGAGCCGGGTGGAGGTATTGGGCCGAAAAATGAGGTTGTAGGTCGCTCGGCCTATCTGCTCATCTTCGACGTTGCCGGCTCCATGAAGGAAAAGCGCCTGAATCGCTTCATCCTGCGAGACCTCTTCGAACTCAAGGCTTATGACTATCCAATGTCCGCGCCAGTCATCTAGCCCACGATGGAAGTCGCCCTCTTCAATGCGGTGCGACATCCGAAGCATATCATCGTCGAGAAGCAACCGCATCGCACGGAATAGGTTCGTTTTGCCCGAGCCGTTTTCGCCGATGATCGTGTTTATGCCCTTCCTGAAGGGCACATTCACGCGCGCAAAATTGCGATAGTTGACGAGCTGTAGTCGTGAAATGTGCATGCCGCCCTTGTCGCCATCCGATTAACACCCCCCGACAGCATAGGTTACATTTGGCGCTCGGACGAGGGCCGGCTATTCTGGGCCTTGCGATATTCCACGAGCATTTCGAAGAGCGTCTTTCGCTGCCGCTTGCCGAGATGTTCTCGGACAAAATCTTTGCGGCTGTCATCCGTCCCGAACACAAACCGCTTCGCCGCGCCAACCACCATCCTATTCATCGACTCCACCCACACAGCGGGATCGTTGGCTTCGATCCGACGTTGTGTCGCGAGATTGTTCACGGCGACGAAAACGGCCTTCGGACCGATCGGCAGCATGATGTAGGAATCGTCTGCCGCAAACTCGTACAGTGAAATGAGAGGTCGGTCGCTGGTGAGAAACTCGGCATCACCCGAGATCTCCCTGATGAACCAACGCATGTTGTTTATCAGTTCCCCGATCATCGAATGATCCATCAGCGTGGGCGCGACGGAGATCGCCCAGCTCTCCAGCTCATTCGGATGCAGCGTGTCCATATAGGCCGCGAAGGTTGCGGGCCATCCAGTCTGCTTCTTCGCCTGATAGGCTTGTTCCAGTTCCGGCAAGTATCTTGCCCACTCCTCCACAAGCCCGGTCTTGAGCGTCGCCATGTCGTTCGGCATCCGCATCATCAGCGACATCAGAAAACGCGACCATGCGCTGCGCGGACCGGATTCTCGATGGATGCGCGGGTCGCCGGTCTCCAGCATCGTCAGCGCATCGTGCGCCAATGAATCGAGCCTGGACATGAAGTCGGACTCCATCCCCTGCGCCTTCTCTGCCGGCGCGGCCGGGTCACTGTAGAGATTGTATTCGCCCCCCGATTGCGCCGGATACACCCACTTGCAATCGACCTTGCCACCGTACGGCATGCTGTAACGACGCAACCGGCCGTCCACTCCCGCCCATCGGGATTGGTAGAAGGAAGGGAGATAGTGGTGATACCTAGGTACGCTCATGGCGATCTGTCACATCGAGCTAGGACCGGATGACGGTCGATTTCACCGCTGTGCCACCAAACGCCGCGAACATCGTGTCGCTGATCTCCTGCTGCTGGCTGCGCAGGTGCTCCTCAAGAAGCTTGATGATGCAGCCGGCATTCACGCCGGGAAGCGCGTAGTTTCCATTTAGCAAAAACTTCCGCCTAAAAGGGTTGCCCAAACTCACGCTGCCATTCGGACAGCTTCTTGAGCGTCTTGCGATAGCTGCCTTCGTCTTTGGCGAACAGAAGTGGTGTGGTCCGCCCTAAATCGTCATCCCGACCGTTCAGGAAGGCATCAACATGTTCAGGCGGCAAAGACCGTTTGGCGTCGGTCGTGATCTTCTCTTGATACCACTTGCGCTCGGCCTCGGCCTCCGCTTCGCGCGTCCGCTGCCTTACCAAATCGGACAGCGCGTTGCGCGCCCGGCTCAGCCCGGACTCGCTGTCCTCCGCTGATTCCAACGGCGTCATTCCATTGAGGTCATCGCGTTTCGTGTTCAGGAATGTTCCAAGATCGAGACCGCTCAGTTCCTTGTCGGCGTCCACGCAAAGCCGTTCACGTCGCGAGAGGCGAAGGCGGTTTGCTTCCTCGACTTGCTTTGCGCGAAGTTCTTCTGCCTGCTTCGCCATCTGTACCTTACGGCGTCCGATGGCGGCTCCAATCGGCAACCCAACGGCTCCCTGTGGCAGTGAGCCGCGCTTCTCCAGCATGTCAACGATGGCGTCGATTTCGCCTGCGATCTTTGGAACTTCGATGTCCGATTGAAGCGCAGTTCGATATGTCATGCCGGATTCGGCGTGAATGGAATCCAGCCATGAATCCCCTGTCATGTTTCCGCGTTCATCGTCGGGGAGCTGCGCCAATATCCAATCGACGGCCTGAACGGCCGCTTGCATGGCATCGGTCCTTCGCTTCTCCGCGAGTGTCCGGGCCTTCCAAGGCTCGGCAAACTTTGACGCGAGCACCATGCCGTAACCGTGCTGCACTAGAACCCCGGCACCGACGAGGTATTTCAGAAAGGCGTCTACAGCCTTCCACGGCGGCGCAAAGTCCGGTTCGATTGTGGCGGCATCGTCGGCCACCGCGGCCGACACACGGCGGAATGGTGATCGTATGACGCCAGCCTTTTCCAGATATTGCGTGATCGGGACGGCTTTGCAGACGCCGTTGCCGAGGCATCGGTCGTGAAAAACCTCAGTTAGAATACGCGCCTGCCAGACCGCAGGCGGCACCGTGAAACAGCCGATGCCCGCAACCGTGATGCCGACATGTTCGCCGAGTCCAACGGCTTGAAGCTCGGCAAGACGGGGAGCTTCATCCATCACGGCATGAGGCGGCGCGGTGCGATAGGCATGAATCAGTTCGTTGACGCGCCTGTCATGCTTCGCTTGGGCGATAGCCTGCCGCTTCTCTATCTCAGCCTGCCATTTCTGTTCGTCAGCCCGGCGCTTGGCCTTTGCGGCGTCGATACCGGGATGATACAGCCAATGGCGCGGTGCTGTTCGCAGCACCGCATCCGCGATTGCTTCTCGCGTCGAGTCACGCGGGAGTCGCGACAGGTCAACCTCAACGGCCGGGATGCGGTGTTCGCGAAGGCGCTGAATCTTTGCTTCGTCGCTGAAATGCGTCACCGCGACCTCAACGAAGAGATCGTAGCCCAACGCACGAACATACAGGTCGGGGATTATCTTTTTCGGATCGGTGTATTCGAGCCGGAGAATTTCGGTTTCGACCTCTTGGCCCGGCTTCGTCACGACTTGTTTGCGTTCATCGAGCGCGGAGCGCTCCGGTAGAAGCATTTTCGGATTGGCCCGAAACGCTTCTTTGGCAAGCAGATGCAGGACCGTTTCAGGACCGCCGCCGCACGCTCTTCCGCTGTCGTGAGCGAAGTGCGGTATCTTATGGTCGGCTTTGGTCCTTGCGACCAACGGTGCCTCACACGCAGGGCAAACGCAACCGCAAGAACGACCGCGTGAAACCTCGCTGACGTGCAGTAGTTTCCCGTCGGAGCTTCGACCGTAGACTAGCTTCGCACGCTCGGAGCCGAAATTATTGTCGGTGCCTTGATTTTTCACGATAACCCCGTTCCTACCCTATTGAATTGGGATTGGGAGCGAGAATGGTACGCAGAGACGAAATGTTTCCAGTTGAAAGAGCGTTGCTGACGGCAGCAAGAAGCGTGTAGTCAATGCCTTCCAGAGCTACATCGTCATCCGGAAGGTCTGCCGTATTCGGTCGTACAATTTTTGATACGACAACCAGTTTGCGATAAAGCTCCACAACATCGCGCAGGACATCGAGCCATTCTTCGGAACGATCAGGAAACTCCGAGGCGGAAAGCCGCAGTGCCCCCAAAATTTCGCGTACATACCAAGGCGCTGGCGGTTGTGTCCGAAACACGGCGCTCGACAGTCGGTAGCGATCGCCAAGAAAAAGCTGCACCTGCTCGAGGCACTTCTCAAAAAGTGGATGGAAGTATTGCCGGGAGTTGTCGAGGCCAGTGTCCTTTCCAGCCACGACCTCGAAAAAAAGGAGCAGAGACGAGAGTTCGCCGATAGTCCAACGCGAGGGGTCGTAGATACGCCCTTGGGTGCTGTCGCTTGGATAAACCAGTTCGTAGACTTGCGCGGCGACGAACTCGGATATGGCGTTCCGTCTGCTCCAGAACTCGTACTGCCCCCCCGTCTCCTGTTTGATAGCGTCGAAAATGCCTTCCGGAAACATCCGCTCGTAGGCCCGCAACTCCGTACGAGAGATGAAAATGCCCTTCGTCATCAACATGCTTTCAAACCTATGCAGCATCACTCGATTGGCGGAGGATGGCTGCAGCTTGAGATGGGGAATCTCAAGCACGCCTTGAACAAGCTTCAACGATGACTTGGCGGAGAATTTGTCGAGCCAGCGAAGTCGAGCATTCTCAACACGTTCAAGGAGATCGGGAGGAGGCACGCCACGTGCGAATGCTGACCGCACCAATGCGGAGAACTTCGAGATCCAGTACCGAGAGCGGACCGGCTCTGTCAGCAAATCATCCATCGCGGCGCGGATGTCCAAATGTTCAGCAGGTATAGGTGCGGTGCCCATTCGTGATCGAAGCGATAGAAACGCCTTTACAGCCTCATTGCCCAGATTAGGTAGCCGTGTTCGGATTTCCGTCTCTGTCCACTCGGGATCGAGCACGTAAACGTTACCGTCATCCACGATAGGAACGGGGGCTTTCTGGCCAATCTGAACAGGACGCTCATCCTTCGCGTCGACGTGCTTAATCGCATAGCCGAGGTCCAGGATCTCAAAAAAGTCTAGAACGATGAAGAAATGATCCGACTTGGGAATGTAAACGTAGTTCGAGTTGCGTCGTCTCAAAACCGGCACGGAGATTGAATAAGAATCCGTCCCAAAGTCGATACATGCAAATAGGTTGTAGCGATCATCCATCAATTATACCAAGTTTTCGATAGATGTCCTTCACAAGCCCGTATATGGTTGCCATGTAGCTCTCTGTACTAATCGGCCACACATCATACTGGCGTATTTCGATCCTCTTGTTGATCGCTCGAAGCCGCTCCTTCAAGCCTTTATCATCGAAGTACGGACGGGGCATAACAATGCCGATCAGGTGGTCGGTGATCGAAACGTCTGATCCACTTTGGATTTCGATGGCAAGTGAGCGGTCGTCGGCTGTCACCTGATCTCGATTATACATTGCGCAAAGAGCCTGAATTTCCGAGTGGCGCACAGTCAGCTTACGCCTCTGTTTCACCTCATCGACCGGCTTTGCTTTTCCGTGGAGGTAGTCGACGTCGTTTCCGAAGAATATGTCTATGATGAGGTCGATCGCTGGGCTTCCTTGCGCAGCCAATTCGTATCCTTCAGCCTCAAAATCTGAAAGATAAGCTGGAAACCGACCTGAAAAAAATGCGCCCGAATCGAATGGATAGATTCGCCTCATGTTCAAAAGGCAAGTGCTTTTCAGAATCAGGACGAAGGGTAGTTGCCAATCCTTCGGATTTTCGTGAAATTTCCGGTACGATGGCCGACCGTGGAAGAAATAGGCGAGATTTTCATCGGTGAATGTATCGCATGCTGTAACGGAAATCTTTCCCTCTCGAATCACGGACAGCAGGCTTTTCGACTCTGCCGAATGAACGAGTGGCAGAGCTGATCGGAAATTAGTGCTTTGCTCCGAAAGGAAATCGGCGAGGCTGTAGTCTTTTAGCTCATCCACGGGACCGCACCGTTCATTTGACACTCGATGGAAGAGGATCACTGGCGCAGATGAAAAACAACTAACGGGTGAGACGTATCGACTATTTTTTCCTATCTTGGGACCTCGTCACCCGACAAAGAAGCGAGCCTCATGGTTACACCACTCCGAACCGCAATCTCCGCCAAAAAGTCTCCAAGCGCACTTTCATCGTCGAAGATGCCAGCGCCAACCAAATCCTCATCCCCCAGAAAGCAGTCAAGAACGTCGCGGAATTGTTCAGAAACGTTGCGCCCCGCGAGGTAATCTGGCGGGATGCCGGGATGGGCCACGACCTCCGACGCAGGCACCACATGCGTTCCTACGGAGCCATACACCCAGACGAATGCTCCTTTATCGGTACTCGCGAGCATCTTCTCGCACTGTCCGACAAGATCCATCTGTCTCTTCCCGTAAGACTTGCGCGCCGCACTGGCCGATGAAGCTGGCGGGCTGGTTCCTACGCGCTTCTTGGCCTGGATCAACATGCCCTTCGAGATTGTGGGCAAGCCTCGCCCCGGCTCCACCCGGATACCAATATAGAGATCCGCACCACTCTTCGACTCATCGGATTTCGCGCCCCTGTCGCGAAAATCCTGCGCTACGGCCGTTACCCTGTAGCCGTTGATGTTCATCCCGTGCAGCCGGGTTTCGAGCATCGCTGCAATCTTGGATGAAATCGGCGCCTCCTGCGCCCGTCGTGCCAATTGTGATCGCACGACATCATCCACCGCTCCTCTTATCAGTTCCGCGACGACGTCCCGCGTCACACTATCCCCTTGAAGCACTACACCCCCATCCCCGGCGCTGGCCTCGTGGCCGCGCAGATGATTTTGAAACCGTTCGATATTCTCGTTCCGCCAGATAGCATGGCGGCGGCAATAATAAAATTGAGGTCCAGCCGTGTATTAGTTTTCAATACTCTTCGTAGCATCTCGGCGGACAGAGAACCTTTCTCCATTTCCTTTCTGTGCGACGATCTGCGCCGCCACCGCATCGTCTCCTGCGATGACGCGATGGCTTGCGCGCCAAAGGGCTCTGTTCACGCCTCGCGGCCATGTCGACGAATTCAACCCAAGAGGCCAGCGCGAGGATCACTACACACTGCCGTCAAGGCGGCGCACGATCGCTGATGACAACGGCCACGCTGGCGAAATCAGGTTCAAATCGTGCAACTTCCACTGATCGCCGGAGACGGCAAGCCGATTTTCAGCTACCTGATGGGGCACGCTACAAACAATCGTCACCCGCAAGGATCATCGGACCATTAATCTAGCAGCTTCAGCCATGTCGCAGAATTTCTCAGACCGCTACGGCTTCAAGCCAGCCGAACCGGAGATCACCATCAGGGAGGACGCCCCGGATGACTTGCGCTTTGCGGTTGCGCAGATCGCCGTCAACGCAGGGATGCGGCCGAGCCAAATACGTGATGTTGTCTGTACCGTCCTATTCGTGGCGCCCGACCGCAACAATTGGTCCGACTACCCGAACATCTGGGATGAGGTTCAATGGCTGCTGGAAAAGTGCGACTGGTTCAAGGTCTATGACATCGCTGAACTCCTACATCGCAATCTCCACTATCAAGAGGCGGACCAATTTCGCGACGAGCTGAACAGGTTTTTCCGCGAAAAGGGCATCGGTTGGGAGTTGAAAGACCACGAAGGCATCGTGTTCCGTGGCAGCGCGCCGTTTACCGCTGCCACCGCCAACGCTGTCGAGGCCCTCGAAGCGACCGGACGCACAAACGCCGCTACCGAAGTCCGCGAGGCGCTGCGCGACATTTCCCGCCGACCGGAACCGGACAGAACGGGCGCTATCCAGCACTCCATTGCGGCGCTGGAATGCGTAGCACGAGACATCGCTAATGAACCTAGACTTACGCTTGGCCGTCTGGTGCCCCGCCTCGGACTTCCGCGTCCGCTGGATGAGGCGGTCGAGAAGCTTTGGGGTTTTGCCTCGGATCGGGCCAGGCATATCCGCGAGGGGCAGCAGCTCACCGATGACGAGGCCGAGCTAGTTGTGAGCGTCGCCTGTGCGGTCTCGATCTTTCTGGTTCACCGACATTGACGAATGCCAGATCGGAGAGTGGAGGCGAAATGCACGCGACACTGGACGAACTCGCTGTCGAACTCTTTCGCGCCTTCGCGCGCTTTGAATACGCGCTGAAAGCCGCTGGCTTTCATAACGGCGACGGAAATGCCGAGCCGAACTGGCGTTCGTTCGCCGAATCCATCCCCGGCCTGTTCGATGACCCCACCGAAGCCCCACTCAAGGAGGCCGTCAGCTATGTTCTTGCGCACCCTCCGAAAAAGCAGGTTATCGCGGCAGGCGTTCTTACCTGGGCAGTGGCCGCGCCCCAAACCGACCTCCAAGCTGATCGCGTGCTACTCTATGTGCGGCGCGTCAGGAACAACCTCTTTCACGGAGGAAAATTCAACGGGCACTGGTTCGCACCCCAACGTAGCGAAGCGCTCCTGCGTCATTCCCTTGAAATTCTACACACCTGTTTAAGAGCGTCACCGGACGTTCAGCGGGCTTTCGCCAACTGATACGCCCATCAACGGAAAGTGCAGCGCGGTCCTCTGTAGCTACTCAGCTTCTCGGCTCTTATCTCCATGTCGGTCAGACAAAGGCCATGCTGTCCCATAGCTGGCAGTCGCGAGTTGATTGCAGAAGCCGGCATGGCCGACTGCCAGATCCGCCTTGTCGAGCACTATCTGAAACAAGCTTTCAGCTAGGATCTGCGCACTGTTCGCTCCCGACCATAGGACCGATCTGTTACCCGCATGGACCAGAGACGATCTGAAATTATACAGAGTCTTGATTTCCCTCGCGATCTCTGCCCGCGCACCGTTGTCGGTCGTCAATAGAACGGCGGCGTGCCGAGCAATTGTCTGAACAACCGGTGCCGTTTTGTCGTCCGTGGATAGGAGCGACTCGATGGCCGTGAAAAAATACAGGAGTCTTTCCGCTCGATCGTCGGCTTGGCGGCCGCGCGTCAACCATCCAAGTCCCTGACTGACACGCTCGGCAAGGCTCTTCTTTGGGGGGTCGAACAGAAGCTCCGCCTGCGAAAGGAACTTCTTTTCGAGACTGGTGGCAACCACGGCTTCGTCGATCTCATACCACGGCGGAACGCTGCTGCCGCCTGCCAACACCGCTGATCCCTCCAGCTTGACCCCCTCCTTATGGACAAGCGTCGACCGCAATGGATGTGGCTCTATACTGCCCGTACTCGGGAAATGCCCGGCCCACGTCCGATGGCTCAGACGCAGAAAGCTGACAGCAACATCAACGAGCCACTTGCCCTCCTCCTCCACGTTTTCTGCGACAGCGTCGACTTTGACGATCCAGCAGACAGGCCGCATCTCGATGACGATCTCTGGCGTGAGCCGTAGGGAGAATCCTTTTCCTGCCACGATGCTCACGCGATGGTCAGGGTGGGCGGCCTTCCACTCCAATGAAAAGTCCTCGGTCCGAAGCGCCCTGACACGACCGACCCTGATCTCTTTCACGGCTCGACCGAACCTCACGAGATAATTCGGCGCCAGATACTCGTATGAGGAGTTTCCACGGTCAAAAACCGCCTGGACCATATCGGTGACGGCGGGTTCGATCTGCTTCGCACCGGCGACGAAGGCGTGTGCATGGTTCATCGCAATCTGGGAGATTGCTTTTTCATGCCCCGCCTTCGACTTCAGAAGCTTTGCCGCACGGTTCACAAAGCGGGAGTGGGCATTGATGATCGTATCCGAAAGCTCGACGGTGCCCGCAAGGCCGAGCACATATGCGCGATCATTTCGAATCTGAACCGCACCCGCGCTGTTGGCTGAGCCTGCAAAAGCGGACAGGAAGCTTGTTGCCGCGTCGATAAGATCTTTGTCTGTCATTTATTGTCGATTGCCTGGAATGTTCTTACGGATGCGCATGCACAAACGAGGAAGACAGCGAACTATCGCTGCAACCCTGCCAAGAATTGTTGTGCAAGCCTTCCGAGAGCAGTTGATTTCCTATCATCCTAAATCATTGCCAACTACCATACTTTAGGTCTGCCTGCCTACGCGCCTGCGATCGTCGGGAAGACGCACCTAGTCGTCGGCATCTCGACCTGCTCTGCCCTCGCAAAATTCGCAACCGACTAAATAGCTGTGTTCCGGCACGCCGCCGAGTTGACCTTCGGCGCAATAGCTGCACACGCCATAGTCGTCGACCGTAACGAAGCATTCCGAACAGACATAGATGTCGTGGTGCTCGACGACGCTGTGATACCCCCCGCAGTCAGGGCAGTTTATATCCACATGATCGAAATAATTGTCCTTCGTGATTGCCTCTCCTGTATCGAGGCTTTCCCGAATGAAGTCCTTGGTGAAGGACTTCTCGCAGTCGGGACATTGTTCTGGTGGCCCCTCGTAGGAGTTGAAGCGGATCTCGCGCCCGCAGTCCTCGTTCTCGCATCTGACCTCGACTTCGGCGCCGGAATAGCTGCATACGACGCACGCCGCCGAGGATATTGCGCCCATGGGTTCTGAAACCTTGACCGCCGAGAAGTGGCAACTCGGACAATCGCTGACGAGCCGGCCGGTTCTTCGATGAGCCAGAAGCTCGTCGGCCTTCGACTTGAACTTTTCCTCCAGATACGAGCGATGCCCCTCCATCTTCCGGCTGACGCGCCGGATGTCGGCCTTGAAGCCTTGGAACTCTCCCCACTCTTCCAGCAGAAGGCGTAGCGCCAGCCAACCAGCGCACTGCTCTGCCGCTATCCGAGCGAGCCCTTCGGTCCCTTCGTTCTCACCCTCTCCCGCATGTGCGAAATGAACCATCGTGTTGCGATGCTTCGTTATCTTCACGAATATGTCGCGCGTCACCGAGGGAACTGCCACCCCGGCGATCTTCTTCAACCGGTCAAGTGCCTGTTCCGGTGTGACCGTCCTCGACTCACCACGGAAAAATGCTGACTTGTCGGCATGATCCGGTTTGTCGAGCAGAAGCGACCAGTGCTCGCGCATCAGTCGTGCCTTCAAAAACAGTTCGATCGCGATCGCAAAATGAACCGTTGAGAACTTCGCAGAATCGGCAAACTCATCAATCGCACGTTCGAGAAACTCAAAGGCGCTGGACGCCAAAGCGGCAAAGAGGTCATCTTCCGACAGAAAGGCCGCTTCATTTCGTCGCCTGCTGCTCGACATCACGTCCTCACCACGAACCCATGATCGAACACCACCTCCCGAGGTCGAGCATCTGACTGCCCAGCGGCCGCTCGCAATGCTAAGAACCAGGCCAAGAGGATTGGTCCTTCGGCAAGCGGCCCTCGGGATCGTAGACTGCGAGAGCATCGTCCGCCGTCAGGTTCGCACAGAAGACGACGAGATTGGTGCCGCCGGCGTGGCGCAGCGACGGGAACAGCAGTCCTCGGCACCCATCGGCGATCAGCCTGTCCGACAGATGCCACGATGGCGGAATCTTCCTGTCGATCCGAGCGATCTTCCGCCACGCGCAGTCCCACGCCGCCCACTCCTTGGCCCACGTGGCGGGATCGAATCCAGCCGACAGATCGGCCACCTGGTCGAGCGTGACGACATAGGCCGCGAGCGTGCCTGGCAGCGTGATCGACGCGCCCTGCCGATATTCCTCAAGCGCGGTCTGCGGGGCGCGTGACAGATACAGCGCCTCGATGCCCGGCCGGTTGAACCGGCCGCCGTCGATCGCCGCACCGGCGCCGCTGGTCGGCGCGAACGCCCATTTCGGCGTCAGGTAGCGGTGGAAGACCTCATTCGGTCCAAGCCGGACCAGCTTCATCCGCGCGCCCCGTTCTCCAGATCGCGCAGATAGGCCAGCACCGCCTCGCTGTGGCCCTGGGCGACGAGTTCCGCCGCCGTCTTGTGGTCATAGTCGGCGATCGGCTCGTTGCGGAACCAGTAAATCGCCTTGTCGATATCCCCCGTCAGCGTGACGGCAGCGGTGATGACCTTAACCATCTCCCGCAGCCTGCCCTGAAGGCGTTCTGACGCGGGATTGCGTAGCGTGTTCCGATGCACGCCCGTCAACTGGGCTAGGTTCGCGACCTGGACGCCCAGCGCCTTCGAGAGCCGCTTCGGAGAAATGTAAGGCGTCCGGGGCTCCTGCAAGCTCTGCACGAAGCCCGACACGATCGCCGTCTCTGCCTTCTCGACATAAGCCATTGCATATACCTCGCATCACCTGATGCACAATATATGCACATTATTCAGCATATCAAGCGCACCGGAAAGATTCCCTCGCACGGAATGGCAAGGGTGCGGCAGTGATTGTCAGGCGGCTTTCGCTGTCCTGCTGTTCTCTTTCAGCCGTGCCGTCCGTGCCTCCTTGATGACGTCGTGTGTTGCCCGAGGCGCGAGCCAAGCCCGCATCACGGCGGTCTTCTTCACGGTCTCGCCCAGGGCAGCGAACATCGTGTCGCTGATCGCCTGCTGCTGGCTGCGCAGATGTTCCTCAAGCAGCTTGTGACGGGTGATGTAACCGGCATTCACGCCTGGAATGGCGTGGTTCATGAGCAGCCGCGCGTCGAACTCCGACACGCCGGCGGTCGTGGCGATCGTCCGATAGCTCTGCCGCAGATCGTTGCCCCATTTCGACAGGACTTTGCGAGCTTCCTTCTGCTCGACCAGATGGCCGGCGGCGCTGTCCGCAGGAAAGACCCACGCGCGCGCTTCCAGCGGATGCAGGAAGCGGCCGAAGCGCATCGCCCGAACGAGGCTCAGGATCATCTGCCGCGACAGCGGAATGTCGAACGCGCGCTTCGCCCCGCCCTTCGGCTTCGGGATGTGCAGCACGCGCCGGCGCAGGTCGACATGCTCCGGCTTCACCTCCATCAGCGCGGTGGGCCGGCATCCCGAAAAGAGGGTCATCAAGTGAAACTCGCGCCGGATCGGGTTGCCCATCGCCGCGACCTGCATGAACCAGCTCGCCAGGTCTGCCGGCCCCATTCCCGAGTCGCGGCGTTGCTCCTGATTCCAGTCGATCGCGTTGACCGGGTTGTCGGCCGGCAATCCCCGGTTCGTCTTGCGCGCGTGGTTGTAGATCGCCCGCAGCGTCCGCATGCTGCCGTTCGCGATATAGGGACCGCTCTCCTTCGTGATCTCGTCGTGCTTCGTGGCGACCTGGGCCGGATCGTCAGCAAGTTCGACCAGCGGCGTGTCCAGCCAGTCCTTGAAGATGCGCTCGACATGATCGCGATAGCTGTCGATCGTCCGCTCGCTCCGACCCTTGCGCACCATATGCGCGTCCCTGTAACGCTCCCAAGCGGCCCGCAAGGTGATCCCGACGATCGACGACGGCTCGGCAGTCGACCCCTCGGCCTCCTCCTTTTTGGCAAGCTCTTCGGCCTTCGGATGCTGGCCCCGGCTGATCTTCGCAAGGTATTCCTTCGCCGTGGCGCGGGCCTCCCGCGTCGGCGTCTCCTTTGCATCGGCGATCGTCACCGTGATGGAAGCTGCCCGCTTGCCGTCCTGGCGCAAATCGCCCTGCACGGCAAACGTCTTCCGACGCTTGCCGACGACAACGTAGAAGCCCTTCAATTCGGTGTCGCGAGCGCGATACTGGCCGCTGGTCGCCCAAGGCAGCCGGGCCACGTTCTTGTCGTTCAGCAGGATGCGAATATCGGCCACAGGTCGCTCCGGAACCGGCTTAAACACCGGCTTAATTTCGATTGCCCTCTTTCAGATTCAGAGTCAGGAGGGACGAGAAAAAGTTTCTATGCCGGTTTTAAGCCGGTGATGGACTCCTGTAAAGTCCAAATGTCCGACTACGACGATCTGCGCGCGAGTACGAAATCCGACTATTTTACAGTTAGTTGATACAAAATTAGAGAGGCAGCGCGGGATCGGCAGAAGAAGACCGTTTTAACTACGAATCTGGGGGTCAGAGGTTCGAATCCTTTCGGGCGCGCCAATATTTTCAATGACTTCGATTAATATTTTAGGCCGGGTAGCGGACTAGATGTCGGCGATTAGTCTGCGGAGATTTCCTTCTTTCTGCTCCAAGGCTCCTGAGAATACGTTCGGTGTGTGCCCGAAGCGATCATCTCGCACGCACTCTGGCGATGGCTGAATCGGGGCCGACAGCAGTCAGTCCGCTTCTAGACTGTCTTCACGAATAGCTGCCGTCCCGGTCGCGACCCCGCTTCCCGGCCTCATTGCCGACTGGTTTTGCACTTCGAAGTGGACTAAGGGGAAAGCACCCGACAGTCTGAAAAACGAGCGGCCGAAAGAGGCATCACCGCGCACGAAGAGTGGGTGTCTCTCAGACAAACTCGAAGTCGGCCTCGCACACAGCGTTTTCCATGCCGGCCTCTATTCGGCGATCAGTCCAGATCCGAAAATCTCTCCATTGCCGCCATCTGTCAGGCCAAGATCGGTGACATGCGGGCCAGGGTTGCAGGCAAGGCTTGCACCGATGATCGCCTTGATGATCGTAAATGGCTGCGCCCAATCGACCCGGTCGCCGATAGCTGCGCGCAGCTCTCGCAGATTCGCGGCGACGTCTACCGTCGCACTTTCGGCAACAAGGCCGCAGACGGGAAGCGGCAAAACCGCCAGCACACGTCCTTGCGCTACGACCGCCATTCCACCGCCAGCCTCGATCAGCGTGTTGGCGGCGAGCGCCATGTCAGCGATGTCGCGGCCGAAAACACAGAGATTGTGACTGTCATGAGCGACTGTCGTGGCGATGGCGCACCGCCAGTCTCCCCAGCCCTGCAGCACGCCGAGCCCAGGCGTTTGCGACGCCTGGCCATGGCGATGTATGACGGCCATCAGCAGGCCGCCGTCGGGCAGTGAGGCTATCCCCTCCCGCACGGCAAGTTCGGCTTCGGCCCACTGCGTGAAGCGCGGCGTATGCACCGTACGAAAGCGGGCCGCACCATCCCCGACGCCCGGCACCTTGAGTTCGAATTCGGCCGGCGAGAGCGGCGACAGGCGCATCGTTCCCGTCGGCAGTTGGGCGGAATCGGGACGCAGTTCCATGACCAGACGGTTGCGAGAGGCGACCATCTCGCCAGATGCGAAAACCGTATCGGCAACGAAGCTTTCGAGATCGTCCAGCAGAACGATGTCCGCGCGACGGCCGGGCGCAATGAGGCCCAGATCGCGGCGGCCGATACGGCGTGCGGCGTTGAATGTCGCCGCGCGCAATGCATGAACTGGATGAAGTCCGTAGCGGACGAGGCGGCGCAGCACGTCACACATGCCACCGGCCTCTACAAGATCGTCGGGGAACACGTCATCCGTGCAGATCGTCAGCGTGGGAGGCATGATAGGCAGGCTGTTCAACGCTTCCACCGCGCCCGGCAGCACCGCATCATGAGCGCCCCGCAGCTCGATGTCGAAGCCAGCGCGGATTTTCTCCAGAAGATCGGCCCCCGAAACCATTTCGTGATCCGATTCGATGCCGGCCACGGCAAAGGCCGTCAGTTTCATGCCAGCAAGATCGCGCGCATGTCCGCAGACGAGCTTGCCGCTCTCCAGCCCCGCTTGCACCACGCCGGTCATGCGCGGGCTGCGATCGAGAACGCCGCGCATATCCATCACTTCCGCCACGCCGGCGACTTCCGGCCAGGACAGCATCTGGCGCATTTCGTTTTCGCCGAAGGATGCGCCGGCCGTCTCGATGCCGGGTGCCGACGGCACGCTCGACGGCGCGAGGACCAGGATGCGCAGCGGAAGGTCGCGACTCGCCTCTACGGCCCAGCGGACGCCTTCCAACCCAAGCACGTTCGCGACCTCGTGCGGATCCCAGCAGATCGTCGTGGTGCCCTGCGGCACGACTGTCTCGGCGTAGCGGCGCGGCGTCACCATCGAGCTTTCGATATGGAGATGCGTGTCGATGAAGCCGGGGGCGACGATCTTGCCATGCGCCGCAACGTGCCGAATCGCATCGGTCCGCGTGCCGGTCGCGTGCACGCTGGCGATGAGCGGCCCGACCAATCCGACATCCGCCTGCCTCAACTCGCCACTAGCCATATCGGCGACAACGCCCCCTTCGATCAGCACATCGAACGGCGCAGATCCGAGCGCGGCCCGTACGGCGCGGTCGCGCAGTTGTTGATCGTTAAGATCGCAATTCACATGCATGGGAAAGCTCGTATCTATGAAGGTTGCGGAACGGCTGGCCGGGAAGAGCGACGGCGCGGGTCCGGCACCGGAGTGGCCGCGACGAGCGTACGCGTATAGGCATGGCTCGGTTGCCCGATCACTTGCGCGGCGTCACCCTCCTCGACGATCTCGCCGCGCAACATGACAAGTGCGCGATCTGCCAGCGCGCGCACCACGCCAAGATCATGCGTGATGAACAGATAGGCGACGCCTTCGTCTCGCTGAAGATCGCGCATCAGCGACAGGATGTTCGCGCGCACGGAAACGTCGAGTGCCGAAACCGGCTCGTCGGCGATGATAAGGCGGGGTCGCGACGCCACGGCGCGCGCCAGGCCGACACGCTGCCTTTGGCCGCCGGACAATTCATGCGGATAGCGGTTCTGAAACAGCGCCGGCGTAAGGCCGACGCGGTCCAGCAATTCGGCGGCGCGGTGGCCTGCTTCGTCGCGTCCCATGCGCAGATTGTAAAGCAGCGGGATCATCACGCTCGAAAGGATGGTGCGGCGCGGATTGAGCGAGGCGCCCGAATCTTGAAAGACGACCTGAACCTCGCGGCGGAACGCGGCAGCCTCGTCATGCGTGAACGCGCCGACATCGACACCGCGATAGCGGATATTCCCCACATCGGGGTCCGTCAGACCGAGCAGCATCCGGCCGAGCGTCGACTTCCCGCTACCGCTCTCGCCGACCAGCGCGACGAATTCTCCCGGCAATATCGCCAGCGTCGCATTGTTGACGGCCGGACGTGGCTCATCCGACTTGAACAGCCGAGCCCATCCATCATTGAAGCTTTTGGTCAAACCCGCCGCCTCGATGATCGGGTGTGGCGGCGTCGGGGCGAGAAAGCGGGACGCCGATGCTGGAAGACTCTTATGCTGCGACATGGGACCAGGCCTGTTTTGCAACAGCTTCGTTTGACCGCCAACATGCATCGGCCGAGCCTGGATCACGAAATACCAACGGCGGATCTCTCATCTCGCACGGATCGGCAAGCGATAGCGGGCAACGTGGATTAAAGCGGCAGCCGGTCGGAAAGGCGCGTGGGTTGGGCACCCGGCCGGGTACGGAAAAGAGTTCGGAATCATCCTTCAGGACGGGAAGAGTGCTCTTCAAAAGGCCCTGCGTGTAGGGGTGACGCGGATTTTCGAAGAGATCGTATATTCCGGCGGTTTCGACGACGCGTCCAGCATACATGACATAGACACGATCGCAGGTTTCAGCGATGACCCCCAGATCATGCGTGATGAGCAGGATGGACAATCCGAGTTCGTCGCGCAGCCGCATCAGCAATTGCAAAATGCCCTTTTGCACCGTCACGTCGAGCGCGGTCGTCGGCTCGTCCGCGATCAGCAAGGCTGGGTTCATTGCCAGAGCGGCGGCGATCAGAACGCGCTGGCGCATACCGCCTGACAATTCATGCGGATATTTGCGGGCGACCCCTGCGGGATCGGGAAGCTCCGTCAGCGCAAGCAATTCCTCCACCCGTGCGCGAATCGTTCCGTCATAGCCGTGGACACGCAGCGCCTGGCCGACCTGATCACCGACGCGCATGAGGGGATCGAGAAAGCTCGACGGATCCTGAAACACCATGCCGATATCGCGTCCGCGCATTTTGCGCAGTTTGCGCGCTTCCATCGTCCGTAGATCGTCGTTCCTGAACAATACGCGCCCGGCGGAGATGCGCACGGCGTTCGACGGAAACAGGTCGAGAATGGAAAACGCAGTCAGCGACTTGCCGCAGCCGGACTCGCCGACAATGCCTACTATTTCACTTTGTCCGACAATGAGCGACACGCCGTCGACAATACGAAGGCTGTCACGGTCGCGCTGAAGATCGATGCAGACCTTGTCAAGTTCGAGCAACGGTTGGGGCATCATTCGGCCTGACGTAATTTCGGGTTGAGCGCATCGTTGAGCCCGTCGCTGAAGACGTTGAAGCTCAGAACGACCACTGCAATGGCGAGACCGGGAAACACGGCCATCCACCACGCCTGACGCAGATATTCCTGTGCCTGGTTGAGCATCGTACCCCACGATGGAAGGTTCGGGTCGCCAACACCGAAGAATCCCAGGCCGGCCTCCAGCAAAATCGCCGAAGCGATGGCCAGCGCCGTGACGACGACAATGGGTGCCGCGACATTGGGCAGGATTTCGCGAAGAATGATCGCCCGCGCGCTCATGCCGCCGACCCGCGCTGCCTCGACGAAGGTGGCCTCGCGCAGCGACAATACCGACGACCGCACAATCCGCGCAGTCTGTGGCCAAGAAAGGAAGCCGATCACCAAAATGAGCTTGAACAGGCCGGTCCCAAACAATGCGACGACGATCAGTGCCACTACGAAGCGCGGCAAGGTCTGGAAGAATTCCGATAGCCGCATCAGCACGGCATCCGTCCAGCCGCCAAAATAGCCGCTCAGCGCGCCGATCAGGACGCCGATCGACAAGGCGCTCAGGGCCGCAAGGATGCCGACGCTGAGCGATACGCGTGCGCCGAAGGCGAGTTGCGCCCAGACATCGCGGCCGAGATGGTCGGTCCCGAGCGGATGGCCGGCGCTTAGCGGCGGCAGCAACGACACCGAGCTGCCGACATTGGGGTCATGGCCCACGAGCAGTGGTGCGAATACGGCGATCAGCCCGATAACGAGGATCACGATCAGCGCCGCGACCGCCATGGGCGAACGCAGCAAATTACGTATAAAGGAACGCCACGGGCTAACGCTTGCGGCAAGCCCTTCACGCGCTTCGATTCGGGTTGCAGCAACGCTCATCGGTATTTGATCCTTGGATCGATTAGTCCGTAGATGATGTCGGTGACGAGATTGGCTATAACCACGGTCGCCGAGATCAGCAGCAAAATGCCGACCATTACCGGATAGTCTCGCGCCGAGATCGACGTGAAAAGAAGCCGGCCGATGCCTGGCCAACCGAACACAGTCTCGATCAGCGCCGCGCCCGCCAGCACGAAACCGACATTGTACCCGATCACTGTGACGACCGGCGCGGCGGCGTTACGTAGCGCATGGACATAGAGAACCGTGCGCTCGCCCGCACCGCGCGAGCGTGCCGCGAGTATGAAATCGGAATTCATCACTTCGACCAGGCTTGCGCGGGTGATACGCGAGATCAGAGCGAGATAGCGGAAGGAGAGCGCCAAGGCGGGCAGAACGAGATAATGCGCCTGGCTAAGGATCGCGCCGAACCCCTCACCGGGTGCGCGCAGCGACATGGCGCCCTGCGACGGGAACCAGCCGAGGCCAACCGCGAAGACGACGATGAGGATTTGACCCAGCCAGAATTCCGGGATCGAATCGCCCGCCACCACCACGCCTTGAATGGCCCGGTCGATGGGCTTGCCTCGATGACGCGCGGAAATGGCGCCAAGGAATATGCCGACCACGCTGGCAAAAACCAGCGCCGTCAACGTCAATCTGAGCGTCGCGCCAAGCCGATCTAGCACAAGATCCAGCACTGGCTGGCGGTTTGCGAAGGAAAAGCCCAGATTACCTTGAAAGACCTGTCCGACATAGATCAGCAGGCGCTCGAAGACCGGCTTGTCGAGCCCGAATTCGCGGCGGATTTCCTCTATGTAGCTTTCGGGTACCGGGAAGTCCCCGATCAACACGTTGACCGGATCGCCCGGTGCGAACTGGATCAGCGCGAAGTTGAAAACGACGACGAGCAGCAACAGGGGAATCGCAAGCAAGAGACGCTTGGAGACGAAAACTGCGAAGGAGTGAGCGTTCATGGGGACCAGCCGGCGTCGTTACGTTACTGCTCCATCCACACGTCGTCCCATCGCGCGCGCGCATCGACTGACGCAAACAATCCGTGCAACGTCTTGGCGGCGAGATCGGCGCCTTGCCCTTCGAAGAGATCAAGCAACGGCAAATCCTGATCCAGGATACGCTGGGCCTGCTTGTAGATTTCGCCGCGCTTCTCCCGGTCCAGCTCCGCAGTTGCCTTGTTCAGCAATTCGTCTATTTCCGGATTGGAGTAGCCTGATGCATTTGTATTGACCGCATTGGTGCTGTTTGTCAGGTAAAGGCGATGGTAGCCGATTGCCGGGTCGCCACTGGAAAAATAGGACAGAATGGCGATGTCGAAGTCGCGGCGCTCATAAAGACGCTGGACCAGAACGGTGTTTTCCACCGGCTCCAGCACGGGGTCGAGGCCGATCGTAGTCAGACTTTCGCGGATCAACTGGGCCGTCGTGACGAGTTGCGGTCGTGTCGCCTCGTAAAGAATGCGGACCTGTGTGCCGGGCTCTATACCGGCCTCTGCCAGCATCTCCTTCGCTTTCTCCGGATCGTAGGGATAGAGCGTCCCGTAATTGACCTCGGTGTCCACCATCCATGGAAAGCCATCGCCCCATGCGCCGGTGCCGGGGCGGCCGAAGCGGTTCATCACCTGCTGCGCCATGCGCTGGCGATCGACCGCGAAGGCGAGCGCTTGCCGCGCTTCCCTTGTCGAGAATACAGGGCCATCGGTGTTCATCTTGGCGAGATAGAACGCCGGAAGACTGCCGCCCTCACGAACCTGGAACTGCCCGCCATCCATCAGCCGCGGCAGATCGGTCTTCGCAAGATAATAGTCGGCGGCGAAGTCTATCTCGCCAGTCTCGAGAGCCGCGACACGGCCGGCAGGTTGCGGGATGATCTGGTAAATGATGCGATCGAGATAAGGCTTGGGGGCAGCCCAGTAGTCCGGGTTTCGCTCCAGCGTGATGTTCAGGCCGCGGTTCCACTCGGAAAGCTTGAAGGGTCCGGTACCCACGGGGCTCTGATTGGCGGGATTGGTTCTGAAGTCCGTGTCGCGATACACATGGGCGGGGATGATCGGCGCATCCATGACCGTCAGCTGACGCAGAAACGGCGCATAGGGCTGGTTGAGTTCGAACGTAACCGTAATCGGATCTGGAGCCTCGACCTTGAGATTCAAACGCTCGATCATGCTTGCGGCGCGCGGATGGTATTTGGAAAGCGCCTCATCGAACGTGAACTTCACATCGGCGCTGGTGAAGGGGTTGCCGTCGTGCCATTTCACGTTATCGCGAAGTTTGAACGTATAGAGCTTGCCGTCGTCCGACACGGTCCAGTTGCTCGCCAACAAAGGTTTCTCGATCGATTCCGGGTCAAGCCAGACAAGACCTTCGAAGATTTTCGCCTTAACGTCCTCGGCGTTGTATTTGCCACCCTCCGCGCCGCTCAAATTCTCTGGATCAGCATCGAGGGCCATGATCACAGTGCCGCCGGATTGCGGCTCTTGAGCATGTGACGGCATCAGCGCTGCGACAATGAGCGCGGCTGATAGCGATATGATTTTGGAGTGCATGATGACGTTCCCATTTGCGACGGGCGCATTTTTTTGCATTCTCCGTCAGATTGTTTGGTATACCAAACACCAAATATGGATTTGGTCAAGTGCGCAGTGGGGGCTTTGCACTCAAAAGGGTATGCGAATGGCCGTTCGTTCGCAGCCGCTGACTTTCATTCGACATGATTTGGGTATACCAAGAACCATTGCGCGATGGCGTCCGATCTTGCAAAGACTGCCCCTTATGAGGGCAGATGGAAGCCCGACTGCCCTTCGAAAGAACGATAGATGGAATATATCAATTCAGGCATGGTCGATCTGGAAATCCCGACCCAAACCGTAAACCAGCGGGCCTATGATCGGCTTTGCGAACTGATTTTCTCAGGTCACTTACGGTTTGGAGAGCGGCTGGACGAACGGATACTTGCCGAGCGGATGAAGATCAGTCGCACGCCCATCCGCGAAGCGATCGGTCGGCTCGCGACTGAGGGCATTATCGAACGTCGCCCCTATCAGGGGAATTTCGTGCGCAACTTCACGCCGCTCCAGATTCACAACCTCTACGAGGTTCGGAAGGAACTGGAAGGTCTCGCCGTTCGTCTGGCGCTGGAAACGGCGACTGGCTCCGAAATCGATGAACTGGGCCGTATCATCGGTGAATGCCATCAGGCGCTTTCCGACAATCGCCTCCTCGATTTCGAACGGCTCGACCAGCAATTCCATGGCTTCCTGACAGGTCTGTCGCGCAATGAGACGCTGATCGAATGCCTCGAAAACCTGCGTCTCAAAGTTCAGCTGGCGCGGCATTATGCAAATGAAGCGCCAGACGCCGCGCAACGCACTGTCGCGGAGCGGAATGCCATCCTGAAGGCATTCCGCGAAAAGGACGTCGAAACTGCGGTTGCTCAGATGAAACTGCACATCGACGGCGCGCGCGAGGCTTTCGCAGAGCGGGTCTCGAACGAGGAACTGCCCGCTAGGTCAGCGTGATTGCGGGCGAAGCGCGTTGCTTCGCCTGCACCGGTATCAGGCGGGATCGCTACTCTCTTCTTCCGACACGGTCGTGCGGTACGCGCTGGAGAAGCAGATTGCCAACTCGGCGATATCGTCGCCGATATTGCGCGCATTGTGCATGACGCCGGCAGGAATGGTGATGGTATCGCCTTCCCGCATCTCCACTTCCTTGTCCTCCCAGGTGTGGACGATGTGCCCGCGCCAGACCGATAGCACTTCCTCGCAGTCAGGATGGAGGTGTCTGCCGTTCTCCTGACCGGGATCGATGTAACAGATACCGACCGTCATCAGTTCGGAGTTCTTCTGTTCGGCCGAAACCTGCCAGATGAGCTTGCCCCACGAAGTCGGTTGAACATCATGGGCGGACGCCCGGCTGACTTTGGTTTCGATATCAAAATCTTTGCTGCTCATCACTCACATACCCTGGCTGATCTCGACCGTATCGCCTTCGGACAGAAGGGCCGCTTCGTAAACGCGCGTCAGATCCAGCGCGAATTCGAGAGTGCCTATCGTTGCCGGCTGCGAGGCGAGGATCGATTCGAAGAAATGGGCGAGTTCACCGTAAAGGCCCTGCGTGAACACCGCCTTGTTTTCCAGCGTATTCAATCCGTCCTGTGCTTCCCAGACGATGGCGCCGCCGGAAAGTCCGGGGGGTGCGAAGGAAGTGCCGGTTGCGTAGGAAAACTCTATACCGCGCTGATAGGAGAGGCGGCGGGAGTTTTCGATTTCGATGCTCTGCTTGTCAGCGTAGATGACATAGCGCTCGAATGGCTGGAACATCGGCGCGCCTTGGGCGAGATGGAAATTGCCGATCGTGCCGTTGGCGTGATGAATGATCAGCGCGCCGCCCCCATTCTTTCCGCGATGGGTCGTCACTGCGGCAGCGGGCCCGCCAAACTCCAGAAACACTGAGAGCGGATGACACCCATTGGCAAGCCAGTTCGTTGCTTCCCGCTCGTCCAGCACCTTTCGGCCGTTCTCGGGAATGGACATGGGATAGGTACCGACGACGCTGCGAAGCGGCCCCACTCCGTCCATAGCGAGAATTTCCTGCGCCTTTCGAAGCGCCGGCATGAAAGCCTTTTTGTAGCCCACGACGCTCACGCGGTCACCGCGCGCCGCGACCATCTCCTCGACTTCGCTGGCGACCATCGCCGCCGGCTTCTCCATGAAGACATGAAGGCCGGCCTTGAAGGCCGCAATCGTCAGGGCCGGATGCATTTGCGGAGAAACGCAGAGGATCACCGCTTCTATGTCGGCCTTGGAATACATTTCCTCGGCAGAGCCATAGCTTTCGGTTGCACCATATTGTTTGGCCGTCGCGGAAGCGCGGTCTAAGTCAATATCCGCCACAGCCACGAGATCGACCGGCAGGTAGGTCAGCGTGGGAAAGATATTGCGGTAGCTGTGCGATCCCGCGCCGACGATGCCGATCCGTATACGGCGCTTGGCCTCTCTCAGATATTCCATCATTCCACTCCCGGGACGTTATTGCGCAGGAAGTCGATGTCCCGCTTGACGATATTGCTGTAGTCGTAGTCGGGCTTGTTCTCACCATGCTGCGCCGGATTGATGCAGATGACGGGGGATACGCCGTCCGCGACGACCTTGCTGGTGATCTCGACGACCGGCCAATCGGCGTCCTCGAGAGCCACGTTCCAACGCAATTTGCGGTCGTCTCCTTCCGTCGCGCCTCCCTTGACGTGGTAGTATTGGATCAGCGGCCTGAGCTGTTCGTAGACCTCAAGCGTCGGAAAGACCCCGGTCGCCCACTGGTTCTGCACGTCCCATGTGAAGTCGACGCTGTTCTTTCGGTCGAGACGATCGAAGAATTCGACGATCTCGCCCGGCTGGGACAGCATGCATTTGAACGCTTCGTTCTCGATCGTGGGACGCAGGCCGGCATCCACGATGCGGTCTACCGCCTCGCGGTAAACGTCGAACACCCACGGATATTTCTTCTCGATCAGTTCGACGGCGTTTTCTCCAGGCTCGCGGGACGGTAGCTGAGCAGCGATGATGCGCATCACCTTCGGCTTGAAAATTTTGCCAAGTTCGATGAGGTGCCCGAGCTTGCCGAGATGTTTTTCCCGAAACAGTTCCTCGCCCTTCTCGATCTCCTCGAAGAAGGTGCTGGTCGACATGCAAAATACGTCGAGACCGCTGGCGTCGATCGCTTCGCGCGCACGCTTGGCGGAATCGAGATCCACATTCGCTACCCAGTTGCCGTAGATGCCGTCCCGCAGGTCGAGCCATTTCAGGCCCCATTCCTTATGGATGGCCAACGCCCGATCAAAATCCGGATCGGCCATTGAATTCAGAATTGTAAGCTGACTTGTCACGCGATGTCCTTTCTATTGCGCCGGCATCAACCAAACGCTACTGATTTGAATTTGCGCATGTTTTCGGTGATGGCCGTTTCTGTGGGCAGGCGTTCCATGCTGGAGGCGCCAAAGAAGCCTGAGACGCCTTTCGTGCGCTGCAGCACGTAGGCCGTGTCGTCGGGCGTGGCGATCGGACCGCCATGGCACAGCACGATGACATCGCCGCGCTCTGCAATCGCCGCGTCCCGAATATCCTGCACGAGGCGGACCGATTCATCGAGCGACAGCGCCGTCTTCGCGCCGATGGCGCCAGATGTGGTCAATCCCATATGCGCGACGATCACGTCCGCCCCGGCTTTCGCCATCGCAACCGCCTGTTCCGTATCGAATACGTAGGGCGAGGTCATCAGGCCGGCGTCATGCGCCATACCGATCATCTCGACCTCGAGATCGAAGCCCATGCCCGTCTCTTCCAGGTTCAGCCGAAACGTGCCGTCGATCAGCCCGACAGTCGGGAAATTCTGAACCCCGGCGAAACCTGCATCGGCGATCTGCTTCAAAAATACCGGCATACGGCGGAACGGGTCAGTGCCGCAGACGCCGGCGAGAACAGGGGTGTCCCTGACGATCGGAAGCACCTCGCCCGCCATCTCCATGACGATGGCATTCGCGTCGCCGTACGGCATCAGACCGGCCAGAGAGCCGCGGCCGGCCATTCGGTAACGGCCGGAATTGTAGATGATGATCAGATCCGCGCCTCCGGCCTCGGCACATTTCGCCGACAGACCCGTACCCGCACCGGCGCCTACTATCGGCCGGCCCGCCTCGATTTGTTTCCTGAGGCGGTCAAGCGCTGCCGTCCTGTCAACCATTCGTCGCTCCTTGTTTTTCATTACTCATGGCATCGACAAGCTTATCGACGAGCGCCCGTGCAAATGCGGGGTCGTTGATGTCCGTATCGATTTCGTGAAGCTCCACCGCATCCGAAAGATGCGCTTTAATCGCCGCGATCAGCGCGTTGTCGGCTTCGGGATCATGGAAAACCTGACCTTCGGTCGCGATAAGCGAGATTCCGCGCAGCGGGATGAGAAGTTTGCGCGATCCGCTGCCGGCGGAAAGCCGCTCCGCCAGCCGCTTGCCGAGTTCGGAGCATTCCTCCGGGGTCGTTCGCATCAGGGTGATGGAGGCGTTATGCTCGTATAAGTTGCGGCCTTCGAACTGCGCCGGAACGCTGTCGCGCGGGCCGAAATTGACCATATCGAGAGCACCAAGGCTGACAACCTGCGGAAGGCCGGTACGGCCTGCGGCTGTCAGGCGCGTCGGTCCAGCCGAAAACACGCCTCCAACCAGTTCGTCGGCGAGCTCGGTCGTGGTGGTGTCGAGCAAGCCGACAAGCATTCCGGCGTCGATCAGTGCCTCCATCGACTGCCCGCCGGTGCCGGTGGCGTGGAAGACAAGGACTTCGTAACCCTTCGCCTCCAACAATTCGCGCGCCTTCTGCACGCAAGGCGTCGTGACCCCGAACATGGTCGCGCCGACCAACGGTTTGTCCTCGGCGTCTTTCAGCTCTCGGCCGGGCGTCGCCATGCCGGCGATTGCCCCCGCCGCGTTTGAAAGAATGCGGCGGGAAATCTTATTGATGCCGGCAATATCCACGACGGAATACATCATGGTGATGTCGGTAGCGCCGACATAGGCGCGGGTATCGCCCGAAGCGACTGTGGAGACCATGAGCTTCGGGACGCCAACAGGCAGCGCGCGCATAGCTGCCGTGATCAACGTCGTGCCGCCGGTACCCCCAAGACCGATGATACCGGCGAGTTCTCCCTTTTCATTCAGGTCGCGAACGATGGCCGCGGCGCCCTTCGACATCGCCTCGACGGCCGCGCCCCGGTCATTGCCGGCGACGAGTTCGTCAAGCTCGGCACCGGCCGCGCGGGCAACAGCCGCACGGTCGATGTCGGGTGTGAATGACGGCTCGCCCAGCACACCGGCGTCTATGACCGTCGTCCCGACGCCGCGCGCCGCCAGTTCGTCACGCAGGAAGGCGTATTCCGGCCCCTTCGTGTCGAGCGTTCCAAGCAAAATGACCGATGGCATGGTTTCTCCTCCCTTTCGTCTTCAGGCGGTCTTCACTTCAGGACGGCTTGCAGCGCTTGCCAGTTCCTCTTGCTGCATCGCCTCGACCTGATTGCGGCCGCCCATCATCACCGCTCCAAGGACCTGCATGACGATGAAGGGAACCGGCAGGAGGCGGACGAGCGGATCGCCGATGTCGAGTCCCGACATGAAGAGCGACCAGAACAGCGCCGCACCGCCGCCGAGGCTGCCAATGACCAGCAGGACCAAGCCGACCCCAGGCATGAAGCCGCGCGATACTTCTTCGGGCTTCATGATTTCCGTCCACAGCAGGCCCCATTTGCGGATGCGCGGCTCGAGAATTTTGAGGACGAAGGGGCCGCCGATCACGGGCGCGACGAGGTTGCTGATCAGAACCGCGGTGGCGTAAGCGTGCGGAGGCGCCAGACGCAGCAGCAGGCACACCCACCAGGTCAGAATCACCACCGTGCCGAACGCCTTGAGCACGGCGATGATTTCGAAGCGCACCAGTTTCTGAAAGGAATTCAATCCGACGCCGAGATCTTTCGACGGGCTCAGAACGCTCCAGAGTTTGTAGGACACGAAGCCGGTGAAAAAGTTCGAGAAGAAGCCGCCGACCGCCCCAGGGCTGAGCGTGCCGAAGAAATCGCCGATAAGATTGCCGATCGCCGCGCCCCAGGCGCCCGCCGGCCCGAACAGAAGGCCAAGCGCAATCGGCAAGACGCCGGCTACACGAAACGAGACATGGCCCGGAATGATGGGAATGCTTTGGAAGGGGATAAGTACCGCGGCGTAGATGGCGGCGCAGAGCGCCGTCAGCACGATCATGTTGGTGTGCCGCCACATCGTAAAAACTTCAGTCATGACGCGTCTCCGGTGTTCCCATTGATGTTATTAGCCTCGGTAGCCTTCGATGCCGCCGTGGCCTTCGAGGCGAAGCCAAAGCGCTCCTGCGAGAACGATGACGCTGGCGGCAACCACCAGCGCATCGTTGCGCCCGAAACGGGGATTCAGGAAAAAGGTCCGCACGCCGCCGGCATTGAAGCCCTTGGATTCAAGCGCCATGGCGAAGACCTGGGTCGAGCGTATCGTCGAGATGAAGATTGGCACCACGATCGGCGTAAACTTGCGCACTCGCGCAATGATGTTGCCTGAATCGATATCGTGCCCGCGCGAACGCTGCGCCTGCGTGATGACCAACGCGGTTCCCAGTATGGTCGGCACGAGACGCAACGCCGTGGAAACGGCGAAGCTGATGCGGTAAGGTACACCGAACCGCACAAGCGCCAGCGCGATCTCCTCGTTCGTCGTCGTCGACAGGAAAACGAGCCCCGCGATGATCAATACGTTGAGGCGCAGAGCCACCGAGATGCCGTATGCCAGGCTTTCCTGCTCCACAATCCAGAACAGCGGAGTGTCGCCCGGCGCGCTGACAGCGAACAGGACTGCGGTCACCACGGCGATGACCAGCAGCAGCCTCCACATGCGCAGAACGTTTGGCCACGCCCGCGCCAACGTCACGAGCAAGAGCTGGAAGGCGAGCACACCGACATTATAAAGGGGATCCGCGAAGCTGAACGCGAGGACGAAACTCGCCATCAGGAGCAGCACTTTCGTACGCGGGTCGAGGCGATGGAGGAGGCTGTCGCGGTCCAGATAAAGGTATACGTTCACGAACGATTTCCTCCGTTTGTCAGCGAAAGCATCTCGGTAACGGTCAGGACCGGGTAGCCGAGCCTGTTGCCAAGCGACACGATCGGCGGCGGTAGCAGAAACATGTCCTTGAGCACGTCTTCTTCAGCGAAAACCTGTCGCGTCGGCCCGTCCTCGACGAGTTTGCCGCCCTTCATCACCAGCACCCGGTGGGCGAATTCGCAGACGACCCACATGGCATGGGTGACGATGATGATGGTGGAACCCTGTTCGTTGAGACCGCGCACCAGTTCCATCATTCCGCGCTGCTCGAGATAATCGAGCCCGGTCGTCGGCTCGTCGAGGATCAGCACGTCGGGACGCATCGACAGCACGGACGCCACGGCGACGCGTTGGCGCTGGCCTTTGGTGAGCGAAAACGGGTCTTCCTGCTCGAAACCGGCAAGCCCCACTGCGGCGAGCGCTTCGGTGACGCGCTGATGAACCTCGTCGTCTTCAAAGCTGCGCTTGCGAAGGCCGAACGCGACCTCGTCGAAGACCGTGTCGGAGAAAATCTGGTGATCGGGATTCTGGAAAACGTAGCCGATATGCTCGCCGAGCTCGAGAACACTCGAAGTAGCGGCGTCGCGCCCGACAATGCCGACGCGGCCCGACGTCGCTCTCAGCAACCCGTTGAGATGTTTGATCATCGTCGTCTTTCCGGAGCCGTTCTGGCCGAGAACGGCGACGAATTCGCCACGCCTGACGGTGAAGGAAACGTCATCGACCGCAAGAAGCCCGCTTTCGTAGCGGTGACCGAGATTGGAGATTTCGATCATCGGTTCGCCATAGGTTTCTCGGCGAAGGGCGTCACGCCCGACGCAGTCGGCATGTGTTGCCGAATCTATCTTCAGCCCGTTCTCGCCGAACTCGGCCAGCGCCTGCTCGACCGTCAGGGCGCGCGCAGACGTCTCGTAGCCGAGCTGGCAGAACAGGTCTGGAATCTGCAGCGGCATAGCCCGGATTTCGCGGAACAATTCGACCTCGCGCAACACGTCCTCCGCAGGGCCGTCTCGAAGGATCGCACCCTTGTCCATCAGCACGACGCGCGTCGCGCTCAGCGCCTCCGGTGTCTCGTGTTCGACGACGACGAGTGTCTTGTTCTGACTGCGCAACGCATTCGCGATCGTAAAGACTTCCTGCTTGCCGACAGGATCGAGATCGGTAGTCGGCTCATCGAGGCAAAGCACGGTCGGCCCGGCGGCCAGTACGGAGGCAATGGCCAGTCGCTGCTTCTGGCCTCCTGACAAGGTTGCAGGCTGGCGATTGTCGAAGCCTTCGAGATGAACCTGAGAGAGAGCGCTCTCGACGCGCCGTCCGATTTCCTCGCGTGGCAATCCGAAATTTTCCGGCGCGAACGCGACCTCGAGCCTGACATTGGTCGAGAATAGCTGTGCTTCGAAATCCTGAAAGACCATCCCCACATGCCGCGCCATCTCGCCGACCGTGGTGGATCGCGTCGAGATGCCACGTATGAGAACCTCACCTTCCATCTGGCCACGGGTCAGATGCGGGATCAGTCCGTTGAGCGCCTGGCACAGCGTGCTTTTGCCGGCGCCGGAAGCGCCCATAATGACTACGAACTCTCCCGGCATGATGCTGATATTGAGGCCATGCACGGCCGATACCTGCGTCCCCTTATAGCGAAAGCCCAGCTCGCGGACGTCAACTGCCGGCAAAAGCTCTGGGGCATTCACATCCTCCGCAGAACCCAAGGGTTGTAAATTCATCCAGGCGACCCTCTTTTTATATCTTTTGGCGTATTGTATACCAAATACTGTTCATGGCAACATTGGATCCCGGTCGCTCATCATGCCGGCGGTTACCGGCGCCGACAGGAGACCCGAATGGCAGCATCAAGATTTCGGACTCGAACGAAGATTTCCACTGCATCGACGTGGCATCGTCCGTCCATCTTAGGAGCGAGCAGCAGTGGGGGGATTCGCCTTTTATCGGTCGTCGTGAACAAGAGCATTTCGCCTGCGCTCGACAGTGTCGGCCCAGGAGATTTCGACCGGCTGGTCGATTATCAAGGCGTCCGGTATCTGGCGGTAAGCCAGCGGAAGAGTTTCAGCACGGATTCCATCAGCGTGGGTTGCGCATGAACGAAACCGTGCCAGAGCGCCTTATATTTGAGCGAGGCGAACGTCGTGACGGCGCGGTCCTCCTGTCCGGTCGGCTCGAGCTCACCAACCCGCCTGAAGACATCGCGGTCCGCTTCCGCCACTGGGCCGCGCATGTGCCCGGCCGTGTGCTGATGTCCGCACGTTCAAACGGAAATCGCTGCTCTCTCACCTATGCCGACGCCCTGAGTGACGCACGTATTTTGCGCGCTCGTCTGGTCGAGGCAGGACTGCGGCCGGGCGACAGGGTTGCAACCCTGCTGTCACCTGGTCTGGATGCGTTGCGATTACGGCTCGCCTGCCTGCTGGGCGGGTATGTCCATATCGCCCTGCCGCACTACCCGTTTCGAGATATCGAGTGCTTTCCTCCGGTGGAAGGAGAGGCTGCCCGGCTGTGGCGGATCGTAAAGCCGGAACTCATCGTCGTCGCACACGATCATCTTTCCAGAGGAAGCGGGTGCGCACTTGCACTGACAGACCTTCCGGAAACAGCGATGGCCCTTCCCGACCATGAAGGCGAGCCGGGTGACTGGAGCGCCGTTTTCTTCACCGCCGGCAGCACCGGGGCGTCCAAAGGCGTGCCGGTGACGCGCGGCATGATCTCGTCCTGTCAGTCCGCCTGCGCCGCCATGTGGCCGTTCCTTCGCGAACGCCCGCCTGTTCTGGTCGACTGGATGCCGTGGAACCACGTATTCGGCGGCCTCGACAACCTATTCAAGATCATCTGGAATGGCGGCACCCTACATCGAGCTTCCGCACCGTCTGAAGAAGGGGTGGATGAATTGCTGGAGCTGATGGCGGAGACCGCACCGACCATATCGATCGGCGTGCCGCTTGGCCTGCGGCTCATGCTCGACCGTTACGACCATGATCCCGAGCGGGTCGCGCCGGGCTTCCGCAATGCGACGCATATCTTTTTTGCGGGCGCTGCGATGGACCCTGCCTTGTGGAGTCGTCTAGGAAGGTTTGTCATGGACATGGAAGTCCGTTTTGGCACCCGGATTTCGATTCTGTCGGGATACGGCGCCACCGAAGCGGCCTCCACCATGTGCCTCGCGCCCTCCGATGTACCGACGCCGGGAATTCTCGGCTGGCCGCTGCCCGGCCATGAGATCGCTCTCGTTCCCGTCGATGCCGGATACGAGATTCGGTTTCGCGGACCCAATCTTGCGCCCTGCTATCTTTTCGAAGATGGCGTCTCGCCGCTACCGCTGGATGAAGAGGGCTTCTATCGCACCGGGGATGCCGGCATTCTGGATGGCGACGCGCTACGTTTCGACGGGCGTCTCTCCGAGGACTTCAAGCTTTCGAGCGGCACGAGAGTGCGTGCGGGCGCCTTGCGGGCTGCACTCATGGAGCGGATCGGCAATCTTGCCGATGACATCGTGCTCGGCGGTGAAGGACGTGATGCCATCGTCGGTCTCGTTTTCGCCAAAACACCGGACCCGAGCAACAGGCTCGCGTCAATCCTGGCAGAATGGAAGCGCGAAAATCCCGGTTCATCGATGGCCGTTTCACGGTTCGCCATTGCCGACTTCGCGCCCGATCCCGATCGCGGCGAGGTGTCCGTGAAGGGCCAGTTGGTACACAGGACTCTCCTGAGAAACCGCGCCGGCTTGTTCGGCGCCCTGTCGGACGGATCAGCCGGAACGGATGTGGAGATGTGAAGCTGCGGGAACGCGCACGCTGATGGATCTCCACATCCGAAAGCCGTTGCCGAAACGTCAAGAAAGCGCGGTCAGACGCGCAGCCGTTACTTTATCGAACTTGCGCGAGGAGCCATTCAATGCCCGACGATCTGGTACTTTGGAAGAAGGACGAACGAGATGCATTCGTCACTCTCGTGATGAACCGACCCGACAAGATGAATGCTATGAACCAGGCGCTGGGCGATGCGCTCGAAGCCGCCATCCTTCGCGCAGCGGGCGATCCTGCCATCCGTGCCGTGATCCTGACGGGCGCCGGTCCCGCCTTCACTGCGGGCTTCGATCTGGGCGGCGACGATTTCGAGATGGACGCTGATCGTTGGCGCACCGATATCGGCGAAAACATGCGCCGCATGAAGGTCGTTCGCGACGCGCAAATCCCCATCATAGCTGCAGTCAACGGCTACGCGCTCGCAGGCGGCCTCGAACTGATGATGTGCTGTGACATGACAATCGTTGCCGAGGAGGCGCTGCTGGGCGAGCCGGAGGTGCGCCATGTTTCCGCACCGCCGACGCTCATGTTACCTTGGACGGTGCCGATGATTCATGCGCGATATCTTATGTATACCGGCGACCTTATTGACGGGAAGGAGGCGGTTCGAATCCATCTGGCGAACAAGGCGGTGCCTCGCGAGCGGTTGATGATAGAAGCGGAGAAACTGGCACGTAAATGCGCGCGAATGCCGGGTGCGGCGATCGGCTACGCGAAAGCGGCGCTCAACCATACGCAGCAGACGATGGGCTTGGAAAGTTCGTGGTCCTACAATCGCGAAACCACGGCTATTCTCCATGGCACCGAAGAGGGACGCTACTGGATGCGGCTGCTCAAGCAAAAAAGCCTGAAGGAATTTCTCGACATCCGCGAGGCGCCGTTCCGCAACATGGAGTGATGGGGGCACTGGATAACAGGGGTTGGCTGCATCAATCAAGTTATGCGTATCAATCTTTGGTGCATAGTTGTTATTAGTCTTGACCTGTGCCCGGCTCTTTATCGTCGGAGGTATTTCAAACGGGGACGAATGCTGATGAACAACAGATTTTTTATTAAGATTGCGTGCACGGACGTGCCGGTTAAAAAGTTAGCACGGCCTGAATGTCAGCTTCGCGGCTAAGGTAGAGTTTGACCGAACGGCAGAAATGGGGGCGCAAAGCTGCCGGTCTGGCTCATGCTTCCTGCACACCCACATAGCCTGCGGCCTTCGCCGCTTTAACGAACTTTCGGTCGAAGCTGACGAAACCATCGCAATGCGAGGACCTGACGAGATGCAGCGCGTCGGCGAAATCCATTCCCTTCTCGGCAAGGTTGAAGGCTGCGGTCAGCATTGCTCCATCTTCGACTGTGACGGTGGGAAGGCCGGCGAAGGCCATCATTGCGCGCGCAACCTCTGTCGGACGGTAGCCATAGGTGCTGCGAAGCACCCATTCGACCTCCATCATCACTGTGACGGACGCAAAGACTGGCTTTCCGTCGATTAGCGCACGGGCACGGAGCGACTGCTTGGGGTGGTCGCCAGTGAGGTAGCGAACGACAAGGTTCGTATCAATCGCGAGCATCGCGTCGCTTCGCTTCGGCGAGTACGCCTGCATCCATCTCCTCGAGCGTCTTCGGCTTGCCGCTGTAAGGCAGCGATGCGAACACGTCCTCCGGCCGTGTTTCGGCAAAAGCTGGCGCCGGCTTCAGGAGCACGCCCTCCGGCGTGTCCTCGACCACCAATCGCGTGCCCGCACCCCATTCCCGCCGCTGCCGGATGGCGCTCGGTAGGATGACCTGTCCCTTGGTCGAAACGGTGGTGGTGAGTTTTTCCGCGCTGGCCATCGAGCTGATCCTTCTTGACGTAAGACGATCGTAAGATAGCGCTGCATGCCCCTTCGTTCAAGCCGCGCGATCGCGGCCCGCCCCTCTTTGACGCAAGGGAAGCCTCTCGATCGCTTTATTGGAGACGGAAAGAGTCGAGGTCAGACATGCGGCCCGACAAAAAATTAGTCTGCGATTAGTCTGCGGAAGCTCGCGGCGGCGGTTTCCAGGGTCTATCCACGAAATCTTGCGCTACGACGCTATTATCGCAGTAAATTTATATACTTGAATTGGCCTTGGAATTGCGCGCAGGAGAGTGGAGAAGAATAGCGGGCACCCCAAAATATACTACGAATCTGGGGGTCAGAGGTTCGAATCCTTTCGGGCGCGCCATTTCGGCATAAAACCACGAACATTTTGATTATTCATGCTCGCAAATGCGCGAGCGAGCGAACGCCTGTTCGCTACCGGTTATTCAAAATCGCTCGAAACGCCACACCGGATCACAGATCGGTGCGGGACCCGCATCCGGTCATGCTATCAGACCAAGCGACACCCTTTTGGGCTAGATCGTCTGGCCTATTGTGGCTTAAGGTCGCCTAACTTGGGGCATTCGACCGATGGCAGTCAGCTCTGAAATGCGGGCGAAAGCCCTTGAGGTGAAGTATCACCAGCGCAAGGCTTTGCAGTTCATCGCAAGAGGGCAACCTCATCGCGTGAGCAAAAGAATGCTGACCGCCATGACGAAGGCGGGACTGCTGCTCGGCGACGGTGAAATTTGCGGCGAAATCCACCTCTCGCAAGACGGAAAGAAGCTTCACGACGCCCTCAATGAACTGGGCTGGTTTCCGCCGGACAAGGATGATTTGCCACCCGATCGCAAGCTCGGCAAAAAGCAAAACTCCAATTCGGCCCGTCGCGATCGACCTGAATAACGGCCGTCCTTAAGTCGGCCGGCGAATGTCACTCGTGTTGAGCCGAATGGACGCCGAAGCGTGTCCTGATCCAGCGGCTTTCGGAGAAATAGAAGTCAAGCCTGTCGTCTACACATAAAATTCATCTTCGCATGAGCCATTTCAGCAGTCTTTGTCGCATCAGATCGAGTGAACATCGACTATGGTCGATCTGAAAGATCGATTTTCAATCCGATCAGCCAGCCGACGAGCCGCCACATCCGAACCGGAAAATGAGCAACCACCTCCCAAAGGAGCAGTCATTCGATTTTCAATACACCCAAAGTGGTATTTTGGATGTAAATTCCAATCAATCATATGATCTATATAACAAATTTCGACACCATGCTATACATTTAAAGATGGAAATTAATCGTTACTAGATTGAATTTTGGAAAAAATACTAAATAAAAAATATGTAGACTGTAAAATTCCGATGTAAATATTGGGGGTATCGATGTCTCTGCGACTAAGAAGGCCTACTAATCAAGACATGGATCTGCATGATGGCATGGATGTCCCTGCGTATGGGGATCGTGTGCCTCACGAAGAAAAACCAGGCCAAGAGATGTCGTCCGAAGCCATGGTCGCGGTTATAGACCCCCGAGTGCTTATCCGCGAATGCATAGCGACGTGCCTTGAGACGTCTATCGGCCAAACGGTCGAAACCTATGCAACTCTGTCAGAATGGGCCGGTGATGCTACGGACAGGCCGCCTGCAGCCTTGATCTTGATGTGTCTGTACGGGCAAAAAACCATCAGTGAGCAGATCGAACAGATCGACCGTGACCGCGCCAAATTTCCGGCCAAGCTTGCAATGCCGCCGATCGTCTTCATCTCCGAGCAGGAGGACATCAGCGAGATTGTCAGCGCGCTCGACAGCGGTGCCAAGGGCTATATTCCAACCAGCGTCAGTCTGGATATCACTGTCGAGGCACTCAATCTGGTGCGTGCCGGGGGCGTCTTCGTCCCGGCCAGCAGCCTCTTGTCGGCCAAGCGAATGCTGACCTCGATTTCCAGCGAGCCGAAATCTCCGCTCGCGGGTATTTTCACCGAGCGGCAAGCCGCTGTCGTGGAAGCGATCCGCCAGGGCAAGGCGAACAAGACGATCGCCTATGAACTCAATATGCATGAGAGCACTGTGAAAGTTCATGTGCGCAACATCATGAAAAAGCTGAAGGCTCAAAACCGGACCCAGGTCGCCTATCTCACGCATAATCTGCTTCAGAACGCGAGCAACTGACGTCGCTATTCACGCCACGCCGCGACCAGCAACGATCTCGATCAGAGTCGAATGCGGCTGTTCGGATCGGGAAAGCCGGAATTCGATCCGGTTCGCCGGCTCCAACGCATTATACGCCGAAGAATAGGCCGATGACGCGATCGTGCATACCGCCGGCATCTGCGCGCGCGATGTCACCCTCACGAGTTTATCTCCATCCTTAGAGAGAAGTGCGCCGTTCGCACATGGCGTGACGGTCAAGGCCGGATGGACCAGAAATCCGACAACCGCATCGAGCCCTGCATTCGGTGGCGTCAGGCGATCCTCGATCATAAAACCGTTATCGACGCGCCGGCAGGCTCGGTGATGAAACACGCCGAAACGCTTGAAGTAGCCATCATGCCAGGCGTTCAGCCGCCAGTTGGCACCGGTGTCGAGTTCGACGAGCTTCGAGTTCGCCTTATGCCTCCAGTTGAAGTCACCGGCAGTCAGGCTCTGGCTTTCGTCTTCGATCGCCAACGTGTTGTGAGCAGGCGTCGAGCGCAACCATTCGCGCCAACCGTCGCTTGCGTTGTAGCGGTATGTTCCGGCATCGACGAACACCGGCTGATCGTCCAGATGCATCCAGATCGAGAGTGCGTCGGCATGTCCATGCGCGGCAAGCGGATCGAAGCCGACCGGGCCATGATCCATCACCAGAAGCATCGACCGACCCGCAATCTTCTCGCGGATCACCGAATAGCCGCCTGACGGAAACGAAGATATGCCGGACGGCGTGAGGGACGGACGCGACGGCGGCGCAAACAGCAGATCGCGCAACTCTGTGGATCGAGCCGGTGGCGCGAGGCCAGGGCGATCAAGCACTCCGGCTGCAGCCGCGACAATCGAGGCTGTATAACGATCCTCATGGGCCGGCGACGTGACGATCACCCTGCCCTCATCGTCGTCGCCAATGCGTGGATGACGCCCGCCTGTATCCAGCAGCGACTTGAGATGCGAGGCTGCCCGGCCAAGCGCATTCATCCTATCCGCCGGCGGCGTATCGCCTTGCGATTTCTCGATCAAGACGCCCAAAAGCAGCATTTCCAGCGTGAACGCCGCATAGGTCGGGGACTGCTCGACGCCCGTGCCGTCATCGTGAAATTGCGTATGCACCGCCTCGGACAGGATCGCCTGGCCCTTGCGTCCGTATTTTGCGGAAAGGTCGGGCACGATACCGGCGGCGACCACGAGGCCGAGACCTTCGGCGACCAGATGATTGTTGGCGGAGGAGTGGAGCGACGGGAAACGGTCGAGCCAATACGCGTGCGCAGCGACAAATCTGCGAAGGGCGCGGTCGTAGCTGTGTCCCGGGCTGGTCGCGTCGAGTGCGCTTACAACAAAAGCGGCTGAAACGAGCCTAAGTGCGAGTTCGATACCCGACAACCAGTTCACGCCGTAAAATGGCGGATTGGCATTCATCCAGTCGATCAGCATGTCGGCCGCCATATGCGCCGCTGCCGCGTTGCCTTCGCGCAGGGCGCGTGTCGATACCGCCTGAAGATGCTGAAGACGGTTCAGCTCCAGCACGAACTTGACGTCGGACTTGTTCGCCGCCTGCCGCCAATTCACGTCGAAGCAGAAGGTCTCCGCAGCGGGCCAGCACGTGCCAGTTACGGGATCCTTGTGCCAGAACGCATCCTGCGGGGATGCGAAAGGCGATTCCGGCCAGGTCTGTCCGAGGAACTTGAACGGCTCGCTTGCGGCATGCGGAAATGCCAGCGCCTCCAACCCTTCCGGCCAAGGCGCATCGGCGAGCACCTTAAAAGCGGATAGCGGCGTCAGCGGACCGTTACCGATGTCGAAGCGTTCCCAGCCACGTTTATCAAGTCTGGAAAGGCTTCGCCGGATCTGCTCGACAACGCGGTGACCAAGCTCTCGCGGTGGCATCACCGCCGCACGGCGCAGATACCATGTCAGCGTTCCGCCCGATGCCGGCGCGGTTGCGTGTTCGGGCGGCGTCAAACCGTGCTGGAGAAGATCGGCGCTCGGGTGATCTCCGGCAGGTCCCGCCTCGCGGCGAACGACCATAGTACCCAGCCGAGATGATAGCTGCGACATTCAAGCCTCAGGGTAAGATTTCGTGGATCGACGAGCCTTTGACTGCGCCCGGTCAGCGCCGCCAGACCGCTTCGCAACATTCGCGGACGTTTGCTGTCTTCTTCACCGCGGCGCAGGTGGGAACGAACGATCATTCCGACTTCAGGACGCAGCATGTCATGTCCGAGTTGATTGTCGCCGAATATCCAGTTGAAGCCGCGCCGCAGGGCATCCCGCGCGCCCGCGACCTCATGACGTTCCGCAAATTCGAGAAAGGCCGGCGCCATGCCATCCTGATGGACCGAGTAGACCTCGTAGAAATCCGCAACCTGCCCGCGCGGTACATAAAAGAACCAGGGCCATTCCCCCTGCGGCCCCTGCAATTCGATCAGTTTCTTCACGCACGCATTGGCAAGCGCCAGCGCGCGCGCGTCGCGCGAAAACTCGAAATAGGTGTAGCAGGCGATGGTGAGATAAGTCTGGGTGGCAAAGGTCGCGAAGCGACGGCGCAAAGCTCCGCCTCCTTCGAAAAACAACCCGGATGCGCAGGCATGATTGCTGCGAAGGTGCTCGAAAAGCGGCTCCAGAAGATCGCGTCCGCGATCGTCTCCGGCCGCCGCGCGTGCGGCAAGCCCGGTCAGGATCATGCCCAGATCCTGCGCCCGGAAATGTGCCCAGTTGGAGCGATCGCGCACGAAGGCATGGATCGCGTCATCGACGTCGCCCGGCAAATCCCTGCCCATCTCGGCAGAAGTCCACAGGGCCATGCCGTAGACATATTTGCGCACGTTCAGCTTCAGGAGCTGGCGGGCGCATGTATCGAAAATCACGTCGAGGTCGTAGCCAAGCGAGCCGGCACCAGCCACGCGCGACATGCCCAAAAGCACGTTGAGCGAGTAGAACACGTCGCTTTCCGGCACGGACTCGTTCGCCTGATCGCGTCCGTCTAGATGGTAGATGTGCGACCAGCGTCCATGCTCGGGCAGCCAGCAATTGCGCAACCCCTTCAGAACATAGCCGATCAGCGGATCGTGTTTCGCGCCGACGGGAAGCGCATACGATGCGTCTTTCGCCGAAACGCTATCGAGATGAAGCATCACTCCCATAAATTTCCCTCACTAAGCTGTCGGTGCCCATGGGCGGCTCGGAACTCCCCATCTTGGCCGGTGGTAGATGGTCACCCCCATTCTGAGCCAGTCGCGCATCAACTCGAGCAGGATGGCGGCATTCATCAGATGGGAAAGAGCACCGCCCACCATCCCGACACGCACGGCGCCGCATTGGCGCAGGCGATCGAAAATCTCGGCTTCCTTGGGCTTGAAATTGTCGACCCGCCACGGGCTCAGGTCAGGATTGTTGATGCGCGTGCGGATGCGCCTGCTGGTGCCGTCTTCGAAGCGCACGAGCTTCTCGAAATGCTGCACGCAATAAACGTCGAGCGGAAAGTCCGGCACCAGATCCTCGATGACGTGATAGGACGTGACCTTACCGATACCGGAGCCGAGACAGAGGATGCCGCCCCCCTTGCGCATGTGGAAGGAAAAGGGAGAGTGCGGGCCGGTCGGCGTTTCGCCCTCGTGATGCAGAGCCGTGTAGGCGTCCGCTTCGGGTCCGATCGCCACCACGCTGTGCGTCGGATGCGCGGAGCGCCGCATCTCGGGAAGCGAGCGCATATATTCGCTGATGGCTCCCATGCACGATTTGCTGGCTTTCACGTCGAACGGTGCGGGGTTCGTCATCCATTCATGCATCGTGCCCGACATCGGATAGGCAGGTGCCAGGATGGTCGCGTTGGGTCCAACGACGTCCCGGATAGCGTTCAAGACGCCGGCAGGGCCGTTTTCGATCGGCCCGAGAGCGCTGAAGGTGGCATGGATCAGGACATCCTGATCCCTTCGAAGGCCGAGGGCGGAAAGATCCGAGGCCAGCCGCTCGCGCGTAAGAGGTGCTTGCTCATCCGCGACCCCTTTGCGGCGCCTGATCCGCGCGCGACGGCGAGCAAACCCGCGAAGGCCTTCCACGGCGCTGCCGGGAAGCACCCTTTTCGCGAAGACGCCCGCATATGTCTTGACTTCTTCGGCGAGGAGGGAGGCCATGTCCTTTCCTTCAGTTCTGGAGAAACGGTGCGGGACCGCGCGGCTCGTCCGGCAGCGACACTTCGACCACGTCACCCGGCATGAGCGGCATGTCCTGGTCTGCGTCGATCGTCTGCGGGGCTGCGTCATCGTTGCGGATCACCGTCACGGTCGGCGCCTGATCCGGCTCTTGAGAAAGTCGCGTCCGGCCGGCGCGCGCGTAAAGAAGTTTGTCGGACACCGCCGCGATCTGCTCGGCGATTGACGTGGCGCTGACGACCGCTTCCTGCAATTCGCCGAGCAGCTCCGACCGGCTTTCATCTTCCTGCTGATCGAGACGCCGACGAAGGGATGCCTCCTCCCGGCCGAACTGTGCGATCTGCACGGTTGCCTGAAGATAGCGCGTGGAAGACATGAGCAGATTGCGCCGCGATTCCGATACGCGCGCGGATGTCGTTATGCCGCGCTGCTCCATTTCCCGGTGTCGTTCGAGTTCGGTGGTGTCGGCTTCGAGACCTTCGCGCTCCTGTTCCTGCTGCTCTCTCACGGTCGTAAGCTGGGTCATGCTGTTCTCGATCTCGCCTTCGAGGAAAGCGCGCTCCTTTGCGCGATCCACACGGTGGACGTCGAACATCTCGGTTTCGAGTCGGGCGAGTTCGGCAACGGTCGACTGCGGGAGCGGTATGTTATCGACATCGAAAGAAGGGGCTGCATCGGCACCGGCGAGTTCGCTGCGTATACGCGCGATACGCATCGTCTCACGCGTATACTGCGTCCACAGACTTGCGTGCTCGGCCTGGAAATCGGCAACCTGCAAGGACATGTCGGACGATTGCGGCCGATCGCCGATCTCATATCCGCCTGCCAGCGAGATGCTTTGGCGCACCGTCAGACCCGGCCGATATCTCTGTTCGCCGGGGCTTGCCACGTCTCCGTTCACATAGACGGGCCTGTACTCGGCCACCGAGACCAGAACCCGCTCCGGATCGATGATGACGAGGAACTCATCGCCCGATGGCGAGGACTGGCGCAGCGTTCTGGAGGCAAGCCGCGCCTGCAGAAGCGCGGCGATATCATGGATGTTCCGACCGGCGACGGGAACCGATCCGGCCAGCGGCGCGCGCACCATTCCGTCGGGGCCGACCGGCATCATGTGCTGCATCCCGCTCACCCCGGTGACGTCGATCTGGAGAATGTCACCGGGCTGGATCAAGTAATCGGCAGCCGACGCAGGAGCAATCGAAAGCGAGAGGCCAAGCATCGCAGCCAGCCCCACTGCCCGAGCATATGCTGCGCTCGTGCTCCGCCGGTCCTTGGAATTTCGCTCAAACATCGGCAGCTCCGTTCGTGATGGCAGGCAACGGACCATGGTCGTCCGACCGGGAAACATCGAGGTGCTGGATGACGATGCGAAGCTTGCCTCTGGAAGTGAGAGGAATGGCGGAGACGATCTCGGGAATGAGAACAAGTTCGCCGCCCAGACGCTCATTGGCCTTCCTGATGTAGGCCTCTATTGTCGACGCTTGGGCTCCCTCTGCCGGAACGAGGCGCATCTTGACCTCGCCGGCCCGGTGCTGCTCGTACTGAAACTCGGAAATGGCATCCACTTCGTGGTCGCCCATCATCATGGTGTGCGCCGGAATGAACTGGTTTGAGCGCGTCACCAAAAACAGATGACCTTCCCGGGGCACGATGTCCGCCACGCGAAGACAATGCCCATTGGCCTCCTCAGGCAATTCGATCAGCGTGGCCCGGTCGCCGGTCTCGTAGCGTATGAACGGCATTCCCATGAACTGGAGGCCGGTCGAAACCAGCCGGCCTCTGCGGCCCGGCTCGGTGACAGGCGCGTCGTCGTCATCGAGAAGCTCCGTCAAACCGTAAAGGGGGTTCATCTCATAAACGCCGGGGCGATCCGGCACCGGGCTGCCGAATGCACATTTCTCGCTCAGGCCATAGAAGGGAAGCAGCTTCGCGTTCGGAAAAGCTTGCTCGATCGTGCTCGAATATTCCGGATAGAGCGGTTCGGAATGGAGCATGACGGCAGCTATATCGTGCCGCATCGGCAGATCGTGGCGCGCCACGAAAGCCGCGAACTTCGCAATCGCGTGTGGGTAGCCCTGAAGGAACCTTATACCGCGCCGTGCGATCTCGCCGGCGTACCGGGCCATATCGTCCGGCTGCATCCGGAAGACGGAAAGCCGAAGCTGGCGCAAGCCGTGCTCGACCTCGAACGGCTGGCGTGAGGCGGCATCAATATTCCATCCCCTGAAGGAGGCGCGCCACTCGTCGGGTCCGCATCCGGCTCGATCCCAAAGATCCATGATAAAGGCGTATTCGGTCGGACTGCGGTCACGATCGAGATAAAAGGGCAATGGTTTGCCGGAGCTGCCGCCGGTCGTGACGCGGTCGAGCGTATCCGCCGGCGCGCAGCACAGGCGCGCACCTTCGCGCCGCACCGTCGGGTTGTCGAGAACCGGCACGCGCCGCCAATTTTCCGGCCGGATGATCTCCTCGGCGACGGTCCCCTGCCCGAATGTTTGGGTGAAGACCTGCCGGTACCAGAGTGACTTTTCCAGTGCAACCGCCACGAGCCGTTCGAGGCGCGCCCGTTGCTCTTCCCGTGCCATGACGTGATCGCAACGCGCTAGCGCAATCTTCGTGCGGCAGTCGCGGTAGGCTCCGCCAAAGCGCAGCTCGACCGGTACGGCTCCCAGCGCGGCACCTATGTAACGCCTCACGCCTGCCGGCAGACCGACATATCCGCTGCGAGCAATATCCAGGAACGCCCCCAACTATCCGTCCTCCTTGCTTGCAACGATCTCCAGCACCTCCTGCACGAGGCGACGGTACCCTGATCAAGTCGTACGGCATGCGTGCGGCGTTCGTCATCCCGAACCAGAGAGGTAGAGCCCTACGCCCTTTGTCGGCGGCTTTACCCCTTCGGCTTGCGACCATGCCCCCTTAACCCTCCAATCGACTGTGGACATGTCGTAAGAATTAATAAGGACGCCAACTCGACTAGACTGTTAATTGTCTACTACTCCTCATGTATAAATTAATAGACGCGCCAAATCAGTGTTTGATGGGAATTATAACGACGTGGAAGGGTCAGTTCCCGGAGACGTCTTTCCAACTGACGCGGGAGCGGCTCCATAATGAGAACGACCTTCATCGATGCGCCGATGGATGTGCTGACGAAGGCGGAAACGGTTTCGCTTGCGCTCGCGGCGATCCGGTCTGGCAAAAAGGCGACCCATTGCGCGCTGAACGTCGCCAAGCTCGTCAAGATGCGCTCCAACGCGGCTCTTCGAAACGACGTATGCGCTGCCGACATCGTCGGGATCGACGGGATGGGGATCGTCTGGGGCGCCCGGTTGTCCGGCATCCCCGTGCCGGAGCGGGTGCCGGGCATAGATTTGATGCTGTTGCTGCTCGATGAATGCGCCCGCCAGGGCTATCGGCCGTATTTTCTGGGCGCGACGCCGGATGTGGTGCACCGTGCCGCCACGGCCGCGCGCGACAGATATCCAGCCCTCGAAATCGCCGGCCTTCATGATGGCTACTTCGCCGAGGCGGACGAGAAGGCGATCGTCGAGGCGATCAATGCGAGCGGTGCGGACTGTCTTTTCGTCGGCATGCCGACGCCGCGCAAGGAGCGCTTCCTTGCCACTCACCGGCAGGCGATCGACGCTTTCTTCGTGATGGGCGTCGGCGGCAGCTTCGATGTGCTCGCCGGAAAGGTCGCGCGGGCACCCGCATGGATGCAGCGCTTCGGCCTCGAATGGGCCTTCCGCGTGATCCAGGAGCCGCGTCGGATGATCGGCCGCTACGTCTCCACCAACGCGATGTTCATGGCCCTGATGCTGCGCGAGCTCGCGCTTAACGGCTTCGGCGCGCACCGTCAGAGGAGCGTGCCATGAGCGCCAAGCAGAAGATCATGGTCGTGATGGGCACCCGCCCGGAAGCGATCAAGCTTTTCCCGCTCGTGCATCTGTTAAAGGAAACGCCCGGCGTAGACGCGAGCGTGTGCGTGACGGCCCAGCATCGCGACATGCTCGACCAGATGCTCGCCTTCGCCGACATCATTCCGGACTACGATCTTGACCTCATGCAGGCCGGTCAGTCTCTGGAAGGCCTGTCCGCGCGGATCATGCTGGAGGTGAGCGCCGTCCTGCGTGAAGCGCGGCCGGACCGTGTAGTGGTTCAGGGCGACACGACAACTGCGATGATGTCGGCGCTGGCGGCTTTCTACCACCGCATTCCGGTGTCTCACGTCGAGGCCGGCCTGCGCAGCGGCGACATCACGTCACCTTTTCCCGAGGAGGCCAACCGCAAGATCGTCGGACAGATCGCGCACCAGCACTTTGCCCCGACACCTCGGGCCGCAAAGGCGCTGCGCGCGGAAGGCGTCTCGCACGATCGCATCATGACGACCGGCAACACGGTCGTGGACGCCCTGCTTGCGGCAAGGGCGAAAATCGCATCGGAACCGCGCTGGCGTGGGCGCAAGGACACCTTCGCCGCCATGACTGGTGGGCGCCGTGCGGTCCTCGCCACATGCCACCGTCGGGAGAATTTCGGGCGGGGCATCGAAAACGTTGCGGACGCGCTTGCCGAAATCGCTGCGCGCGGCGACGTGCACATCCTGATGCCCGTTCACCCCAACCCCAATGTGGGCGCGATCTTCAAGACGAGGCTCGGCGATCATCCGTACGTCTCGCTTCTGCCGCCGCTCGACTATGTCGATTTCGTCTCGGCTCTCGATCACGCCGAACTCATCCTGACCGATTCCGGCGGGGTTCAGGAGGAAGCACCGGCGCTCGGCAAGCCGGTGCTTGTGCTGCGCGACAATACGGAGCGACCCGAGGCGGTCGAAGCCGGCACGGCACTGCTCGTGGGAACGAACCGCCACACAATCGTGGAGGAAGCCGCCAGGCTGCTCGACGATAAGGCCCACTATCACTCAATGGCAACGGCTCACAACCCGTTCGGAGACGGGTTTGCGAGCGAACGAATTCTGGGAGCACTTCTCGATGACCGACGAATTTCGGACTATCAGTATTCATGGACTGGGGTATATCGGCCTGCCGACGGCAGTGCTCATAGCCAGCCGCGGATTGAAGGTGATCGGCGTCGATATCAACGAGACGGTGACGTCGTCGATCATGGCCGGCTCGATGAGCATCAGGGAGCCGGGGCTTGAGCCGAGCCTGCGCGAGGTCGTCGCGGCCGGCAACTTGACCGCGCAGCAGCACCCCTCTCCCGCCGATGTTTTCGTGATCGCCGTACCGACGCCGTTCGGCGAGCATTTCGAGCCGTGTATCGACTATGTTCTGGCAGCGGCGCGCTCTCTCGCGCCCGTCCTGCAACGTGGCAATCTGGTCGTCGTGGAATCGACCTGCCCGGTCGGCACGACGGAGCAGGTCTGTGCGCTGATCAGGCGGGAACGTCCCGATCTGAGGGTGCCGGGCTCCAATGAGCCATACCCCGACATTTCGGTCGCCTACTGCCCCGAACGCGTCCTGCCCGGCCGCATTCTCATCGAGCTCGTCACCAATGACAGGTGCATCGGCGGCATCACGGAACAATGCGCGCTGAAGGCGCAGCGCTTCTACGAGACCTTCGTGCGCGGCGAGTGCACGACGACCACCGCGCGCACCGCCGAAATGGTCAAGCTCGCCGAAAACGCGTTCCGCGACACCAATATCGCCTTCGCCAACGAGCTTTCGATGCTCGCCGATCATCTCGGCGTCGACGTGTGGTCGGTCATACGGCTCGCCAACAAACATCCGCGCGTCAACATCCTGTCGCCTGGTCCCGGCGTCGGCGGCCATTGCATAGCCGTCGATCCGTGGTTCCTCGTCCACTCTGCGCCGGATATCGCCAATCTCATCAGGACCTCGCGGCAGGTGAACGACGAAAAACTGCGCCACACGCTCGACCGCGCCTGCCGTCTTCTGGACACGCATCCGAATGAAAGCGCCGCCTGTTTCGGCCTCACATTCAAGGCGAATGTAGACGACATCAGGGAGAGCCCCGCGCTGACGATCGCCACCGAACTCGCCCGACGCTATGGAGACCGTATCCGTATCGTCGAACCGAACCTCGACAGGCTCCCGCCCGCCCTCGCCAATACCGGCGCACGCCTGACGCCGCTATCCGACGCGCTGGCCAGTTGCACGCTCGGCGTCCTGCTCGTCGACCACGACGAATTCAGGTCCGTGCCGATCGGCCTGCGCAAGCAGATGAGGGTTCTCGACACGCGTGGGCTGTGGCGCGACGCGCAGCCCACACCGCAGGCTGTCCCAACGACGCATGTCGCCGGAAACACGCTGCCCCTCATCGAGGTACAGCACCAGTGAGCATCGCCCACCGGCGTCAATTCGGGATCTGGCGGAAGGGTGCGCGATGACGCTCACCTCTTCCCAGTCCTCGATCGTCGTCGTCGCGCTACGCATCGCGGGCGTCCTGTGCCAGGCAGCTACTTTCGTGATTCTCGTGAACGTCCTGCCTGCGCGCGAGGTCGGTATCTTTTCCGTCCTCTACGTCTTCTGGGGCCTCGTGCGAATGCTCGGCCCCTTCGGCCTCGATCACATCATTTTACGTGACGTGGCAGCCGCGCGGGCGACCGGCAATGACGGATACGCTGTGGCAATCTCCCGCCGCGCCTGTCGGTCGGCAGGCTTCGCCGGCTTCGCTCTCATGGCGATTTCGGCACTGGCGCTTGCGCTCGTCAACATGGCGACAGGGGGCGAACTTTCGACCTTCGAGATCGCCCTCGTCGCCGGAGCGGTTCCCGCCTTCACGCTCATGGGCGTGCTTGCGGCGGTGCTGCGCGGTTTCGATCGCAACATCGCCTCGCAAGGCATCGAGTCCTTCGGCCTCAATCTCCTGATACTCATTCTCATCGCGGGCCTGGCGTTTCTGGGTGGCCTCGGCCTCGACATCGTGCTCGCCTGCATGGCGGTTTCGGCAGTGGCGGCGACGCTTGTCTATGTGGCCGCACTCCTGCCGAACATCTCGGCCGGCGCAGATCCGGTGCCTCCGGAATCATGGCGTACCATCCGCTCCGAATCCTTCGAGGTCTGGCAAGCCCTCCTGCTGATCGGGCTGGCGGGACGCGCTCCGAACTATATCAGCCTTATCCTTCTCGGCCCCGTGCCCACCGCCATTTTGGAAGTCGCGATGCGGTTCGGAACCCTGCCGACCATCTTCACGACCGGCGTGTCGGTCACCTATTCGCCCGTCTTCGCAGGACTGCATGTGCGCAATGAAAGACGGGCCTTCAGCGAGGCGCTGGCGGTAGGTTCATGGCTTGCCTTCGTGCCGTCCGCATGCGTGCTTCTCGTCACGCTGTTCCTCGGCCAGTGGCTGATCGACCTGTTCTTTCCCGCAACCTATCAGGACGCATTCGTGCCGCTGCTGGTGATTTTGGCCGCGTGCGCGCTGAATGCGGCATACGGCCTCTCGAGCCCGATCCTGCTTGTGACCGGATGCCAGAAGCTCGTGCGCACCTATTCGGTGTTCCGTCTCGCCACAGTCGCCGTGTCGGGCGTCGTTCTGGGCCAGTGGCTCGGCGTCACCGGCATCGCTCTGTCGTTCCTGCTCGGCGTCGTCGTCTTCGACATCGGCCTTGCCCGACAGATCCGGCCTCGGCTCGAGGTCTCGGGTTTCCTGCGACCTCAGGGGCTGCAAGCCCTGTTCCGGACTTTGAAGGTGGCGGGATGAGCGGGCAATCTTCAATCGCCATCACCACGCCGTCTAATGCGACTGCTATCGGAGGGACGACATCTGCGCTCAACGTAGCTTTTGCAAATTGCCTCGTCGGTATCGCGCTCGTTTATACGCTTTTGTTCGACGTTCTCGACGAGCGGCTTCGCGTTGCCGTGGCCGGTCTGCTGGGCATCGCCGTCGTTCTGCGTTGCCTCGTCTCATGGCCGTCGCCGCAGGCGCGAACGGCGACGTTTCTGCTGGCCGGCCTGATTCTTTCCTGCGCATTCCAGTTCATCTTCGTTGCCGATCCGCTCACTCACTCGGCGGGCGAGTATGCCGGCTTTGCGCTCAGGCTGATGACCAGCATCGCCGTGGTCATGTATTTCGGTCATGAAGGGAAGATCGTCTCGCCAAGGCTTCTGGTCGTTCTATGTGTCGCCATCACCCTGGCGGCGCTGTGGCCGGCACTGACCGCCGCGCCGGTAGACTATGCCGGCACGTTGCGCCCCGCCACCTTTACCGGCGGCCCCGAAGGCGTTCATTCCAGCGGCTATGTCACCGCCGCCGCGCTGATCGGTGTCATGGTCCTGTGGCAACGTCGCTGGCTGGCAACGGGATGGAGCATTCTCCTTGGTGCTCCGCTTCTGACCCTCGTCATGGCATATCAGGTCCGCACCACATGGATGATGGTCGCCGCATACCTGATAACCTGCCTGATCCTCCACTTTCGCCGGCAGTCGCGCGACGCGTTCTGGCTGCTCCTGCCGATCGGCGGCATGCTCGCCTTGCTGATCGCGCTCGCCTTCAGCGCGAACGTCAATTTCGTCGAGCTTTCGAGCGGTCGCACGAGCGTCTACGAGGAGCGCCTCGATCTCATAGCGAGCCGGCCGGTCCCGGAACTGCTGTTCGGAACCGGGCCGGGATCGGAGCTTTTGCCGTCCACGGTCTGGTGGTGGGAGGCGAAGAACTCGCATAACGACTTCATCGATCTGACCATCCAGATCGGCGTCTTGGGTCTTGGACTTTTCGTGCTGCTCCTCGTCACGACAGGGCGTGTTCTCGATGAAGCGCGCATCCCGCTATATGTGATGTTCGTCACCAGCTCGCTATTCAGCAACGGGCTTCTGGCCCGGCCCATCCCTGCCATGCTGTTTCTGGCATTCGCGCTGCTCCCGCATAATTCGCGGGTTACCGGGTCCAGATCTCGACGTCGTCCACCCACAGCTCGAACGGCGCGGGTTCCGAATCGACATCAGCCAGCTTCGTGAACCACGCGTCGGTGTCGTTCTTGGTGCGCACGTCCTCCAGTTCGAAGATCGGCTCGCCGTCCAGCCACACCCTGATCTCGCCGTGAACCGGATCGCGCTTGACGTAGATGTCCAGTTCGAACCAGCGATCGATCGGCACGGGCGTTTCGTTTCCGTAAGCCAGCAATCCGCTCGGTGGACGTGTCCAGTCCGACCAGTTGGGGCCGGCCGAATAATCGATGATCGCCTGTGCGAAGACGAGCTGGTCACCGCGGCGCACGATATATAGCGGCATGGAGAAATCGGCATTGTCAGCGCCGGGCGGCGCGCTGCCGCCGCGAACCTCGCGCGTGCCGGCGATCGAAACGGCATCGTCCTGTCCGGGCAGGTAGTCGAGATTTCGTCCCGGCACGAAATAGTGCCGCCGCGTGAATATCTCGGAACTGAATTCGCCGTCATTGGAAAAGAACTGAAGCCGGTTCTGCGTCCCGCCCTCTTCGACGTTCTGGCGCAGGAAGAGGGAGCGGCTACCCGAGCGGACATGTTCGTCGCTGAATTCGGTCGTGACCAGATGATCGAAGGATCGCGGCGCCACCATCTCGAACACATGGTCGAGACCATCCCAGGTCTGACCGTCGACATCCCTGCCTTTCAGCCACGCCCGCTGCCCCGTATCGTCGGCTACGATGAAGACGGGGTCCTCGAAGCCGGCGCTGAATATCTTGCGCAACCCCAGCACGGGGGCGTCGCGTTCGGCATGCCTGCCAAGAACGTCAAGCCCGAGAACAGGCAGCCCCCATGTCACGCCTCCCCATGTCACCGTGGCCAATGCACCGACTGCGGCAAGGGCGTGAAGCATCTTCATGATCATGCAGTCCCGACTGCAAATGGCATGGATCGAACCTCCCGTGGGCGGGACACCTACTTTCGTGCTGTGCAAAAGTATTATTACAAAAACGCAATATTTTTAATACACCAAACAGAGGTACCTCAATGATCTTAAGGCGTACGACAAGACGATAGACCACCCGGACGCCGGATTGTAAACTTATTAAAGAACGCGAAGGAGAGTTTTAATTCTATTACAGGGGGCATTTAAGTGGACGGTAATCTATGGCGCGAAGGTAGCAGGATATTCAAGACGCCACCTTTCGAAGAATTTCGTCATCCAAGCCAAAGATCAAAGAGAAGCGTAGACATCGTTCTTGCCGCAATCGCCCTCGTGGCCCTTTTGCCGCTGCTCCTCGTCATAGCCCTGGCGATCAAACTCGATTCCCGCGGGCCGGTACTGTTTCGCCAAAGGCGGGGCGGACTTGACGGTCGTCCGTTCGCGATCCTGAAATTCAGGACGCTCACCGTTCTGGAGGATGGCCCGTCGATACGCCAGATCGGCAGGGCCGACAGCCGGGTCACGCGCGTTGGCAGCTTCCTGCGGCGCACCAGCCTTGACGAGCTTCCGCAACTCTTCAACGTCCTGACGGGCGACATGTCTCTTGTCGGACCGCGCCCTCACGCGCTGGCGCATGACGAGATATATGGCCAGACGGTGCCGAACTACTCGCTCAGATTTGCCGTCAAACCCGGCATCACCGGATGGGCACAGGTCAACGGTGCGCGGGGGCCGACCCCACTGCCGTCCGATATGAAACACCGGGTCGATTTCGACGTCTGGTACATCGAGCACTGGACCTTCGCGCTCGACATTCGCATCCTTGTTGCAACAGCATTTGCGATGCTGGCCGGAAAGATGGACGCGTACTGACGCTATTGGCCGCGTCCGGTACGCGCTGCTGCCCGCCACAGCGACACAAGGCGGTCCGTATGTGAGGAAATCCCGTAACGCGCGTCATGGACAAGGCGCGCGTTTCGCGCGAGCGCTTGTCGCAGCTCCGCATCCGAAAGCAGACGCTGCAGTGCATCGCCAAGAGCCACGCTGTCTCCGGGCGACACGAGCAGTCCGGTGCGACCGTCCTCGACCATCTCCGGCACCGAACCGACAGGCGTCGATATCACCGGAACGCCATAGGCAAACGCCTCGATGATCGACATCGGCAAATTCTCCGCGAAGGACGGCAGCGCAAAGATATCGGCTTTACGCAAAATCTCGTCTACCTGTTCAGGACCGACCCAGCCGGGAACGTCCACTTTGTCCGCAAGACCCAATTCGCGCACGAGATCGCGCGTTTCCTCGACGTCGCCGTCGCCGCCCAGCACCGCGCGCCATGAGAGGTCGGGCGGCAATGCGGAAAGCGCTGCAACCAGTTGCGGAACACCCTTTCTGGGACCGAGTTGGCCAAGGAAGGCGATAACCTGCTCCTTGCCCTTTTGCCCACTATCCGACAGATCCGGGGAAGGCGTCGCATTCGGCAGGATGGTCGTCCGCCCGGCGGCTTCCGGCACGCGCTCCTGCACGAAATCTTCCCATGTGCGTCCCAGCACGATGACCTTTGCCGCGCGGCGGAAGAACCGATCGATCACGGCACGACCGAAGCGTCCGCGTGACGTCCAGAATTCACGATACTCCGCGCCGTGAAGATGCAAGACGTAGGGGACGCCGCAAATATCGGCGATCGTTCCCAAAATGAGCTTGCGAAACGTGCTGCCGGACGAGGCGACATTGACGTGCAGGACATCGCAGCGGCCGGCGACGCACGCAGACGTCACGCGAAGGATCGACTGAAGAAAGACCAGCGGCATCAGGTGCTTGACGTCTCCGCGCGTACTGACGAAGCGCGCCGAAATCTTCGCATCGCGCCGGTCTCGCAGTTCCTCCTGCACATTATCCATCATTCGTGAGATTCCGCCGAGCCCGCCAACGCCGGGCGTGAGCACGATCACGCGTAAGGGACGAGACTTGGCAGCCCGGCCGGCAGTGACATTGGCGGGTGCCGGAAGCGTACCGGCCGGATTTGTTTGCCCGTTCATCAGATCAGTCCCGCCGCGCGATAGTGCTGGATCGTTTCGTGAACACCCCGCTCGAGGCCGACCGGCGCGGCAAAGCCGAGACGCCCGATCTTCTCGCTCGCAAAGCGCCGCCGATTGGCCAGAACGATGGCCGAGTGCGCGGCACGAGCGGCCGTCCTCAGCATGATATGCGGCACAAGAACCTCCCGACATCGTATGTTCAACTCGCGCGCGATCCACGAAATGAGGACATGCAGCGGAACGCTCTCGCTATGGATGAATGTCTGGCCAACCGCCTCACGATGCTCGCCGAGCATCGCAAGAGCCGCCGCGACGTCCGCTCCGAAGACGTAGTTCGTCCAGATGCCGGCACCCCTTGTGCGCGGGGCCAGCCCCGTCCGGGCGAGGCGGATGAGCGACATCGCCGTGGGCCGTTCGACGGTATGAACGCCACCAAGCGCGACGGGAACCTGAAGTATCGTCCACTGCGTGGCCTGCGGATCGGTGCCGGAAACGAGGATTTCCGCTTCCGCCTTGGAGACGTCATAAGGCAAAGCGAGAGGAACGTGGGGGCTCGTTTCGTCCAGAACCTGTTCCTCGAACCCGTGCAGGCCATAGACGCAGCAGGTGCTCAGGAAAACGGCCCGCGTGTCTTTCGACCGGGCAACGGCGTCGAGGACATTTCGCGTTCCGCCGACATTGACGTCGCGCGCCATCGCCAGCGGCACTCCGTTCGCCGCCCTGCCGACAAGCGCGGCCAGATGGAACACGACGTCCGCGCCGTCCACGAAGCGCTCCACCGTCGCGCGATGCCGGATATCGCCGCGCACGATCTCAAGCCCTTCAAATAAGGACGGCACAGGCGCGTTGGGCAGCAAAAGAACGCGTGGACTGGCGCCCGAAGCGCGCAATGTCTGGACGAGATGCCTGCCGATCATTCCGTCCGCACCCGTTATCGCGTAACGTTTCATCAAAAATCCCCCGACCATTCCGCCTGACGCGGCGTTGCCCGGCCGGTCAGATGCTGCGTTGTCACGCCGATGATGGGAGCCCCGTATTGCCGGGTAAACCTGATCTAGAGGGTAGCCGATACCTCCGATTGATCATCCCGGCACCACCATTTGCATGATGGATCACCAAACAGAGGTAACGGCACGTCCTTTCGGCGTCGATCGGAGGGTCTTTCACGCCTAATTCGCCTCTAGGGCCAGAGCGCCGACGTCTCCAAGATGGAGCCTCATGCAAGGGTGGCGAGCAAGTATCGTATAATGATCAAGAACCCCAAAAGGCCGGCGCGCCGCACTTCCACAGCGAAGCTGGACGGAAAGCCTCTTCGACAAACGAATTCGCGGCAGATGTCGGATGACGGTGAATTGGACGCCGGTCTTCAGCCTGCCGGCCCTGACGGTTCGTTTGCCGTCATGGAGACGCGCCCGCCCGTCACAGGGCTGCGCGACATGCTTGCCCTTCTCAAAGGCAATTCTCTTCTTATCCTGACCATGGTGCTGATAAGCCTCAGTGCAGGCGTGGCTTATCTGGCGTATGCGCCGGCGAGATATATCGCGAGTGCGACATTGCTCGTCGATCCGGCATCGTCCTCGATGCCCGAGGAGTATTACATCGAAAGCCAGACGCAGACGATGAGGTCTGACGTGCTCGTACGCGCGGTCATCGAACAGCTTCATCTGGTGGAAGCGGGCATCGATCAGGATGACCGGAATGTCTTCCTCGACCCTGCACGCGCTGCAAAGCGTTTTGTCGTCGCGCTCGTGCCCGGGCTTGCATCCGAACCGGAGACGACAGACCCCGTACAGGAGGCCGTATCGACGCTGAGGCGCAATTTGACCGTCACGCGACCGGCCATGACGCCGGTCATTTCCATCGCATACAATTCCACCGATCCCGATCGGGCCGCCGATGTCGTCAACGCGCTTATCCAGGTCTACGTAAGTCAGCGGCGGCGCGATGCGACAACGGCCTCCGACCAGTCCGTGGCATGGTTGACGCAACGCCTCGACGGTCTTCGGCAACAGCTTGAGAACGCGGACAGAGCAGCCGAGAATTTCAAAACCACCAACAACATATTGGGCGTCGGAGCCAATCACGGCCTTCAGGCGGAGCAGCGCCTTTACGAGCTTGGCATTCAGATCGAAGCGGCGCGGGCTGCTGTTGACCGGGCGAGCGGACAGGACGGCAACGCACCGGATACGAGCAAAAACACGCCCGCCGTCCCGTCGCGGGAAACCCGCGCGGGTAACGAGATCGCCATGCTTTCCGAGCCGTTCGCCTCAGATCGACGACTGACGGATTTTGGGCTTGAAACAGACGCCCCGCAAAGCCGCAGCGAAAATGCTGAAGCCGAAAACGCCGAACTCGTCGATGCCCGGCAGACCCTGGCTTCACTCGAAGACGCGTTCGAGGACGCCACTTTTCGCGCACGCGAGGCAAATCGGCAAAGAACGCAATTGAACGAACTGGAAGCTTCGGCAGAAATCTACCGGACGCTCCACGCCGGCATGTTGCAGCGATACGAGGAAGCGGTTCAGCAAGGCTCTCTCCCGGTCAGCGATGGCGCACAGGTGCTGATCGCGGCGCGCGCGCCCTCCGGCAGGAGCCAGCCCCGGCCGTTTCTCGTTCTTGCGTTCGCCGGTGCATTCGGTGCCACACTCGGTGCTGGCGCAGCCGTATTGCGGTCGCGGCCCGAAAGCGATGTCGCCGGCGCATAGCACAACTGCCGACCAGCCAGGCTCGGTCACCGAGCACCGCCGCTGATCGCTCCCATTATACAGATCCGCTTACGTCCTCACACGGCGCTCCGCCTGCACGCAAAGCCGACTGCCACCGCGGTATCGGCGACCGGGAATGTCTCTCGCCCCATGATCGTCCCGACACCGGCTTGACAGTTCCAAGCAAAGTCATATCGTTGGTGTACTAGCGAAATGTAGGAACCGTGTCGCTGGTCAACGAAGATCTGCAAAAACGTCAGACGCCGGCCGAAGGGAACACGAGCCATCACGATGACGGGAGGCATCGGTCGTGTTCTTCATGTTTCCGGCGGCGGCTCGAAACAGGGGAACTGAAATGAAAATACTGGCTAAAAATGCGGGCGCATTGCTCGGAACGCTTGTCGTCACCCTTTCCGCGAGCCTCGCCGGCGCGCAGGACTTCCCGTCTGAAAACATGACGATGGTCATCGGCTGGCCGGCAGGCGGCGCGCAGGACACAGTCGGCCGTCTCGTCGCCGAGCATCTCGGCCAGCAATTGTCGACGACGGTGGTCGTGTCCAACGTGCCCGGAGCGGCCGGTGCGAACGGCGTTCGCGAGGTGGAGACCGCCGAGCCTGACGGTTACACGATCGGTACGATCGGGCTTCACGGCGTCGCGCAGGCCTATATCAACGAGAATGCGACGGCGATGGATGCCATCGAGCCGCTCGCGCTGGTCAACATCGATCCGGCCGCGCTGACCGTCAGCAGCAGCATGGATATTTCCTCACTCGAAGAATTCATCGCATTCGCCAAAGAAAATCCCGGCGTGGTGATCAACGGCAACGATTCGCCGGGCGGTTTCTCCTTCCTCAACGCACAATTCATCGAACGGAACCTTGAGATCGAGATGACCAAGGTTCCCTATCAGGGCTTCGCGCCGACCGTGGCGGCTCTGGTCGCGGGCGAGGTCGAGACGGTGACGCTTCCGGTCCCGCTCCTTGCAGATCTTCACGAGGCGGGCGACGTGAAGATCCTTGGCGTCGCCGCCGCCGAACGCCATTTCGCCGCTCCCGACGTGCCCACCTTTCAGGAACAGGGTATCGACTACGTCTTCTCCGACTACGTCGTGATCTTCGGACCGAAAGGACTGCCGGAAGATGTCAAAGGCACGCTCGAAGCCGCTCTCCTCGCCGCGATGGACACGGACGGCTTCAAGGCGTCGGCGGAAACGATCGGTCTTATCCTCGACCCTCAAGGTGCCGACGCGGCGCGCGAGACGATCGCGAATGTGGACGCGGAGGTCTACCCGGTCATGCTCGATGCCGGCCTCGTGACGACGCGCCAGCGCTAACCATCGAAGCGGAGCGTGGCTCGCGCACGCTCCGCTCGTTCGAGGATACGCATATGAATGGCGAAGACACCACTGCGCCGACCTCTCCGGTCATCGATCTTCTTGCCGGCATGCTGTTCATCGTCTGGGCGCTCACCGGCTGGTACGGTTACTGGACCAATATGCCGCTGCGCAACAGTCTAGGGGTATCGGCCGATCCCGGCCCTGCCCTTCTGGCCTTGCTGGTGCTTGGACTGCTGACCGCTGGCGGCCTCGCGATCCTGATCCGAGGCGTTGTGCGGCTTCGGGGAGGCCCGCCCTACGCCCACGACCTGCCGGCCGCCGGCGATCATGTCCGCCCGCTTGCCTTTGCCGCATCGATCGCGCTCACCGCGCTTTTGATGCCGCATATCGGCTTCATCGCCTCGGGCCTCCTGTTTTCGGTATTCTGGCTTTACGCGCTTTCTGCCGGCCTGCGCCGGTCGCCGAAAGCCGCGTTGCTTTCGGTTGTGACAGGAGCCGCGCTCACGCTCGTCATATACGCGATCTTCGCGCATTTCCTCCTCGTGCCGCTCCCGCTCTGACCCGGATTCACAGATGCTTTTCGACCTCTTCCTGGATCATCTTTCAAGCTACATCGTCCGCCCCGACCTGTTGCTGCTTGCCGTCTCGGGTGTCCTGATCGGCATCGTGCTCGGCGCTCTGCCGGGTGTTTCCTCGACCATGGCGCTCGCCATCCTCTTGCCCGTCAGCTTCGGTCTCGAACCGAACGCCGCCATGCTTTTCCTGCTCGCCGTCTTCATATCGAGCGTCTATGGCGGCTCGATCTCGGCGATCCTGATCAACATTCCCGGCACGCCCGGCGCGATCGTCACCCAGTTCGACGGCTATCCGCTGGCCAAAAAAGGCCGCGCCGGTCACGCTCTGGCTTTCGCGCTGATCGCTTCGACCGTCGGCGGGCTGATCGGACTGACGCTGCTCGTCATGCTGGCACCTCTCGTGGCGGCGACAGCGATGAACTTTCGCAGCCCGGAATTCGCGATGGCCGCCGTCTTCGGGCTCATCCTCCTATCCTTCGCCTCCGAAGGCTCGACCATGCGCGGCATTCTGGTCGGCGTAATCGGACTGATCTGTGGAATGGTGGGTTTCGACCGGCTGACCGACATATCGCGTTTCGATTTCGGCTCTCCCGCACTTCAAGGTGGAATCGAGCTCGTTCCGGTCACGGTCGGTATCTTTGGCCTCGCCGAAGTCCTGCGCAATCTCGCCCATGGCGGCGGTAAGCTTCCCGCCGTACCTTCACTTGGGAGCCTTTTTCCGAAAGTTTCCGAGGTCGCCGGTCTCTGGAAATCGATGCTGCGCGGATCGATCGTTGGCACCTTCATCGGCGCGATCCCGGCGGCCGGCTCCGCTATCGCCGTCGCGCTGTCCTACGCGCAGGAGAAGAAGTTCTCGAAGACCCCGGAAGCGTTCGGCAAGGGGGAGCCCGCCGGCGTAGCGGGACCGGAAGCGGCCAACAGCGCCGCCATCGGCGGATCGATGGTGCCGATGATGACGCTCGGTATTCCCGGCGATTCCATGACGGCTGTTCTGATGGGCGCGCTGCTCATTCACGGCCTTCGGCCCGGGCCGATGCTCTTTGCCAACGATCCGGGCTTCGTCTCCAACATCTATGCGTCGGTCTTTTTCGGGGTCGTCCTGACGCTGGTCGTCGGCTTCGCCTTCATCCGCGTCATCACGCTCGTCATGCGTGTGCCCGGACACATCATGTTCTGCGCCATCGCGCTTTTGTGCGTCGTCGGCTCGTTCGCGACCCGCAACTCGATCTCCGACGTCTTCGTGATGATCTTCTTCGGCGTCGTCGGATACGTTCTCTACGTGCTGCGCATGCCGCCCGCGCCGCTCGCCTTCGGCCTGATACTCGGGCCGCTTCTGGAGGAAAACCTACGCCGAAGCCTCATCATCGGACGCGGTTCCTGGACCATTTTTCTCGAGCGGCCCCTGTCGCTCGCGCTCATCGTCATGTCGATCGCAGCGATCGTGCTGCCGATCGTCCTGCCTCGTTTCAAGCGCCGCTTCGCGCGGCTGAAATCCGGCGAGGTTCGGTAATGTACGGGCAGCGTCCGCATTCGTTGACAGTGTTTAACACCCTGATTATCCATTAGCATACGAGCGAAAGGGAGGTGCCGGCACATGCCCGAGCCCAAAATCCGCAAGATCGTCACAAGCGTAGAAGAAATCTTCCACGAGGGAGGGCCGGTGGCTGGAAAGCCGCACCGCCGGGCGTCCATTCTGGCCATCGTCGAAAACCCCTTCGCGGGCCGCTATGAGCCGGAGATCGCGGGCTTCATGAAGGATCTGGAACCGCTCGGCCTCGAAATGGCGCAGCGCCTGATCGGCGTGCTGGGCGGCGACAAGGGCGCGATCGAAGGCTACGGCAAAGGCGCTATCGTCGGCACGGCGGGCGAGATCGAACACGGCGCGCTTTGGCATGTGCCCGGCGGCTACGCCATGCGCGGCGCGCTCGGTGAAGCCAACGCGATCGTACCATCCACCAAGAAAGTCGGAGGGCCGGGAACGCGGCTCGACGTCCCCGTCACCCACATCAACGCCTCCTATGTCCGCTCGCATTTCGACGCCGTCGAGGTCGGCCTGCCCGATGCACCGCGCGCCGACGAGATTGTTCTGGCGCTGGTCATGACCACCGGAGCGCGGGTCCACGCCCGCGTCGGCGGTCTTGCAGCCGATGCGATCGAAGGAAAGGATGGATTGCGATGAAAGCCGAAATCCGCAAGCTGGTCGTCACAGTCGAGGAAACGCACCGCGAGGTGACCCGCGAGCTTGACCGGCCGACGCGCCGCGCGGCGGCGGTGGCAGTCATCGCCAACCCCTTCGCAGGCCGCTATGTCGAGGACCTCGAACCGCTGATGGCAATCGGCGAGGAGCTCGGCGGGCTACTCGGTCGCAAATGCGTCGAAGCGCTCGGCATCGCGCCCGGCGCAGCGCACAGCTTCGGCAAGGCGGCCATGGTCGGCGAAGATGGCGAACTCGAACACGCCGCCGCGATCCTGCATCCGCGCATGGGAAAACCCTTGCGCGAGGCGGTTGAGAAAGGCGCGGCGCTCGTGCCATCGTCGAAAAAGCGCGGCAGTCCCGGCCAGCGGCTCGACATTCCACTCGGCCACAAGGATGCTGCCTATGTGCGCTCGCATTTCGACGGGATGGAGGTCGAAATCAACGATGCGCCGCGCGCCGGCGAGATCATGGTCGCCATCGCGGTGACCGACAGCGGTCGTCCCTTGCCGCGCGTTGGCGGCCTGACGGCCGACGAGGCCGAGGGAAAAGGCGGCCTTCGGTGAAGGCAGGCGACCGGAAGCGGCACTCGCTTCCGGCGCGGAAAATGGGGAGGCACGGATGACGACGGAAATGCGCGACGATGCGCCGGGTTACCTTCTCGACGCGCAGGTCGGCCATGTCCTGAGGCGGGCGCAGCAGCGGCATACGACGATCTTCGCCGAGGCGATGCCGGACGGCGTCACGCCGACGCAGTTCGCGACACTCGCACGCCTCGATCAGGCCGGCCCGTGCTCGCAGAACCATCTGGGGCGCCTGGCGGCCATAGACGTCGCCACCATCAAGGGCGTCATCGACCGGCTGCGCCAGCGCGGTTTGGTCAAGTCGAGGCCGGACCCGGACGACAAGCGCCGCTCAGTCTTGGAACTGACGGGCGAAGGAAAGGCGTTTCTCGCCAAGGCTTACGCCATCGCGCTTCAGGTGACGGAGAAAACGCTCGAACCCCTCACCGAGCGGGAACGCGCGCAATTGCTTCGGCTTCTGGTAAAAATCGGCTCCTGAGAGCGGGGCAGCGGCCCCACTCTCGCATTACGCGTTGACGATGTGGGCGAACGCGGTCGCGGGCGGCGTGTTGCGGCTTCGCTGCGTGCGGATGACGCCATCGATGATCGTCATGCTGATACCGGGAAGATTGCCCTGCTTGACCGAGTCCAGGATCGTCCTGCCCGGCGAATGCTGGGCCTTGTCCATGATGACGAAATCCGCCGCCCTGCCCACCTCGATGATCCCGCAATCGAGGTCACGCTGACGCGCCGTGTTTCCCGTACCGAAGCAGAACGCGATTTCCGCATCCGTATCGGTCAGCGACGCGATCAGCGCGATCATCCGCAAGATGCCGAGCGGCTGGACGCCCGAACCGGCAGGCCCGTCCGTACCAAGAATGACGCGGTCGAGCTGCTTCAGTTCTTTGGCCGTATTGACCGTCAAAAGCGCGGCCCGCTCATTGCCGTTATGAACGATTTCGAGGCCGCGCGAACAGCTTTCGCACAGGCATATGATCTGGTCGTCGGGAAGCGCCGTGTGACCGCCATTGATGTGACCGATCACATCGGTATCGGCTTCCAGCACGACGTCCTTGTCGATCAGGCCGGAACCTGGAATCGACGGACCACCCGTATGGATCGTGCTTTGCATGCCGTATTTGCGCGCCCAGGAAACCATCTCGCGCGCCACGTCTCCGCGCTTGACCGAGCCAAGACCCACCTCGCCCAGAAGCTTCACGCCGGAATCGGAAAGGTCCTTGAAGTCCTGCTCGACCATGCCTTCCTCGATGACGACGGCGCCGGCATGGACCTTCACACCCGACGGACGGAAGTTCTCGTAAAAACGCTGCGAGGCGATCGCATGCGCCTTCAGTCCGACGATGTCGCGCGGACGGCCGGGCGCGTGGACCTCACCAGCCGAAATCATGGTCGTGACACCGCCATTAAGGGTGGAATCGATCCAGCTCAATTGCTGCTGGCGCGGCGTATAATCGCCGATGACGGGATGGACGTGACTGTCGATCAGGCCCGGCGTGACGGTTGTTCCATTGGCGTCCACAACGATCTCGATATCTTCGAGGTCCATATCCCGGGCGCGGCCGATGGCGACGATGCGCCCCTTTTCCGCGACGATGCAATCGGCATCGAGGATCGGCTCTTCCATACGACCGGAAAGAAGCAATCCGATATTGCGGATCGCCAAACGCCCCACCTGCCCGTCCTGAACAACATCCGCCATCGCAAGCGCCCCTTCCTCTGGAAAATTCAGACTAGTATTGTTCGCCTACAAGCGTTTCGCAAGGGCGCAGCACTCGCCTGGTTCAGCCGACGAAAGCGCGCTCGACGACGAAGTCGGCGGGCTTGGCGTTGGAGCCTTCCTCAAGGCCATGCGCCTCGATGAGCGCCTTGACGTCGTTCAGCATCGCCATCGAGCCGCAGATCATCACGCGGTCGCTCGCGGCATCGAACGGCGCGCAGCCGGCGATGGCGAACAGTTCGCCGTTTTCGATCAAGGTGGTGATACGGCCCATCTGCGCTGACGGCTCACGCGTGGTGGTGGCAATGTATTTGACCCGGCCCGCCGTCAGTTCGCCGATCAGCGGATCGGCATGGAGCGAGGCGACGAGATGATTGCCATAGGCAAGGTCGGCGGCATCCCGGCAAGTGTTGGTGACGACGACCTCGTCGAATTTCTCGTAGGTTTCGGGATCGCGCAACAGGCTCGCCCAGGGGGCAAAGCCGGTGCCGGTCGCGATCAACCACAGGCGCTTGCCGGGCTTCAGAGCGTCGAGCACCAGCGTCCCGGTCGGCTTCTGCTTCATCAGCACCGTGTCGCCTGGCTGCATTTTCTGCAGATGCTGCGTCAGCGGGCCGTCCTCGACCTTGATCGAATAGAACTCGACCTCCTCGTCCCATGAAGGACTTGCGATCGAATAGGCGCGGAACACCGGCTTTTGTGCATTCGGCAGGCCGATCATGACGAACTCGCCGGAGCGGAAGCGAAAGGCGGCGGGCCTTGTGATGCGGAACGAGAACAGGCTGTCGGTGTAATGCGTTACCGACACCACCTTCTCGGCATAGGTGTTGGCGGGGATCGGGAAATCTGGGGCGGCAATGTCGGTGGCGGCAAGCGCTGTTTGAGCCATAAGATTTTCCCTTTCGATGCGATGCAACAGGCGTTCTTATAGTCGGTATATCGTTAGCATACGAACGAATCTCGATCAAGTTCCATTCGATTTGAGCGCGTTTTTCGCATCCCACAATAGGCTGTGGATTCGCGTTTTACCTGCCAGGTTCAGCGCTACCCCGGCGATCAGTCCGCGCCGAAGCAGGTCGTCCGCGACTTCCATCCCTTTATCGAGCGCCTCGTCGATCTCGGCTTCGCTCAACGGCCCGACGCCTGTCGTGACCTCGCGCGTTCCCAGATCGCTGTCCGGGCTGAGCAGAACCGCAGGGCTTCGTGAAATCGCCTTGTGTCCGGGAAGATCGACCGCGTTGGCGATGATCGTCGCGGCGGCGTCGGCAACCGCGCCGCTGCGCGCCAGCACGGTCACGGCATCGGCGATGCCAAGCGAATGACTGCGCCCCCGCCAGCCGCTCGTCGCGATCCCTCGCACCGGATCGCCAAACCCGATCGTGATGCGGTCGCCCGTAACAGTGTCCAGCCCACCGATGGCCACCCTGATTTCCTCGCCGGGCGCGAGGTGAAGCGCGATATCGCCGCCATTGTTGACGTAGGCGCGCCGCAGCGACGAACCTTCGCATAAGGTCGCCAGCATTTCATCTGCAACCGCGCCGGCTACGGCCGCCATCGGGGTGATGAAAACGGGATAATGCGCGGCGACCGCAGCCTCCATGCGGGCGGCTATGGGACCCTCGAACCGGCGCGGAGCGTTGCCCGCCGGCTTGCGCAACGCGTCGAGCTCGCCGACAAGCTCGGTCAGCACCGTCTCGAATCGGGCAATGGCGCGCTGATAGGCGGCAGCACATTGATCGGGATCGCCGAACGCCTCGACGATCAGATCGATCGGGCCGTGATTGAGGTGCAGCCGCCGCCCGTCCGCGAGCCAGCCGGCCTGCGGCCCGTTCATGCGCGTTCGATCGCCCGCTGTTCGGCGGGCGGGAATGGATTTTCCGAAGGCGCAGCCTCGATGACGCGGTCGTTGTGGTATTCGCCGCCGGCGGCGAGCACCTCATCGACCGTCCGCACCTCGTTCTCATAGCCGCCGAGTTGCACATAGTGGTCGCGGCGCAAGGTGAACTCGATCGGGGCGACGAGCGCCGGCGTCGGGACATAGCCGAACGCGTTGTCGGGCAGGCGCATGACGTCGACCATCAACGTGATCCCGCCGCCCGGCCAGACATAGACGGGCGCACCGCCGCATGTGACATAGGTCTGCAGTTTGTGGACCGAACGGGTGAGGTTGACCGGGTTTTCCGTGACGCCCGCGCGCAACGATCCGCCTGCTCCCCCCATGAAAAGGACGGTGCAAAGCGCCGGCTCGCAATTGTCCTCGATCAGTTCGACCGATTTGCGCAGACGATCGGGAAACGGCTTTTCGACCGGCCGCAGATCGTCGTCGAGCTCGAAATAGGCGAACTGCTCGCCCGTGGTCGAGACCATGAGAAGCGACAGGCCGGGGCGCGCGCCCTTCTTCGCGTTGAAATCGCCGAGGATGTCCAGCGGGTCGGTCAGCCGCGTGCCGCCCCAGCCGAGGCCCGGCTCGGACACCTTGAAATATCGGCCCGGCGTCGAGCGGCGGCCGATGATCTTGATCCCGGTTTCCTGCCAGCCGATGACCTTGCCGGCCTGATGCTCGGAGACGACGCCCGTGATGTGGTCGTCCACCACCACAACCTCGTCCACGAGATCCTTCCACTGGGTCGCGAACATCCCGATGGTCGCCGAACCGCAACCGACCCGCATGCGGCTTTCCACCTGCCCGTCAATGATCGGCGGCTTGCCTGCCTGCACGACCAGAGTGGCACCATCATCGATGGTCAGTTCGACCGCCTGTTTGTTGCACAGCGCCAGCATCGCGTCACAGGTCGCACGCCCTTCCGCCTTCGAGCCCCCCGTCAGATGGTGGACGCCTCCGAGCGAGAGCATCTGCGAGCCGTATTCGGCCGTCGTCACGTGCCCGATCGCCTCGCCATTGGCGCGCACGGTCGCCGTTTCCGCTCCGAGATGCCTGTCGGTATCGATCTTCACCTTGACGCCGCAATAGGAGAATATCCCCTCCGTCACCACCGTTACGAGGTCGACGCCCTCGACCTCCTGGCGTACGATGAACGGTGCGGGCTTGAAGTCGGGATAGGTCGTGCCGGCCCCGATCGCGGACACGAAGCGCTGCGAGCTATCGACCGGATTGCCGTCCCAGTCGCCCAACATGTCACGCGCGACGATTGCGTCTTTGCCTCGCGCGGCGACGTGTTCGAGGATGCGCACGGGATCGCAACGCGTGATCCGGCCGCCGAAATTGCCGTAGCGGTCGCAAGCGCCGGTGCGCCCCTCCGCGATGTAGCACATCACCGGGCAGGCGTCGCAGCGCAGCTTCTCACCTGCCTTTACGGCGTCGGCTCCGGTTGCCGGCTCGAAGCGTTCGGACATTTCATTCATGGACTGCGGTTCCAAAACAGGGTGGCATCTACTGCCGATATTCATTCGTATGCGAATGATAATCAAGTCTCACGAACTGTCAAATATGCACGTGCGCCAAAACGCTCAGCCGGCGTCCATCGCACGCTGGATGGCTGCCAGAACCCGCTCCGGCGTGGCGGGCGTGCGGGTGATGCGCGCGCCGCTCGCATGACGGATGGCGTTCACGATAGCCGGCGCCGTCGGGATCAGCACATGCTCACCGAGCCCCTTGGCACCGTAAGGTCCTTCCGGGTCCGGCACCTCGATCAGGATCGACTCGATCTCGGGCACGTCGCCGATTGTCGGAATGAGATAGTCGTGCAAATTCTCGGTCCGGCCCGGCACATATTCTTCCATCAGCGCCATGCCGAGGCCTTGCGCGATGCCGCCCTCGATCTGCCCCTCCACCAGAAGAGGATTGATCGCGCGGCCGACATCATGTGCCGCAGTGATCTTGACCACGCGCACGGTGCCTAAAAGCATGTCCACTTCAAGCTCCGCGATTTGCGCGCCCCAACCATAGACGGCATAGGGTTTGCCCTGCCCGTCGGCGTCGAGCGCCACGGTCGGCGGGTCGTAACTTTCGATCGCCGCGAATACGAAACCGTCGTCATCGGGCGCAATCTCGCCGAGCGCGATGACGCGTTTCGCCTCGCCCTGCCGCACGATGATTTCCCCCTCCCCAATGCCGACAACGGCGTCGTCGGAGACGTTGGCGTGGCGCAGGATGCGTTCGCGCAAGGCGCGTCCGGCCTTTTCGGCCGCCTTACCGGAAATGTATGTCTGCCGCGAGGCCGACGTCTTGCCCGCATCCGGCGTAACGCCGGTATCGCCATGGACGAAATCGAACGCCGACAGAGGCAGGCCAAGCGCTTCGGAGCAGATTTGCGGGATCACCGTGTTGGAGCCTTGCCCGATATCCACCGCGCCCTGGTGCATGACGACGCGCCCCTTCGGCGTGATGCCGATCTTCATGGTGGAGGGGTTTGGGATACCGGTGTTGCCGCAGCCATACCAGCAGGACGCCACACCGACACCGCGACGACGCTCACCGGCCTTTGCGTTGAAACGTTCGGTATCTGCGAGTGCGCGTTCCCAGTGCGGGCGTAGCGCCTCCAGACAGGCCGCGATGCCCACGCCACTTTCCAGAACATGCCCGCTGACGGTCGCCTGACCGTCGCGGATCGCGTTGTCGAGCCGGAATTCAAGGCGGTCGATCTTAAGCTTTTCGGCAAGCTCGTCATAAAGCGTTTCCTGCATCAGCGCCGCCTGAGGCACGCCGAAGCCGCGAAACGCGCCTGCGATCGGCCCGTTCGTATGAACGGCAGTACCGAGCGCGCGATAGTTCGGCGTGAAATAAGGGCCGGAAGCGTGGACGGGCACACGGCTCGCCACTGTCGGCCCCCAACTGGCATAGGCCCCGGTGTTGAAGTCGCCTTCGAAGATCATGCCGACGATTTTGCCATCGGCGTTCGCGCCGATCGTCGCCGTCATGGATGCGGGGTGACGCTTGGTGGTGGAGGCCATCGATTCGGCTCGGGTGTAGGTCAGCGCGGCCGGACGGCCGGTCTTGAGTGCGACGAGGCCGATCAGCGGCTGGACCGACAAATCGAGCTTGGAACCGAACCCGCCACCCGTCGCGGTCGGGACGATCCGCACCTTTTCAGGCGGCAGGCCAAGCACCAGCGCGACGTCGTCGCGATCCATCACCGGAGCCTGCGTGCATGCCTTGATGACCAGCGTATCACCATCGAGGAAGGCATGGCCGGCCTCCGGCTCGATATAGGCATGCTCGACATAAGAGGTTTCGAAGACGCCGCTAACCGTTATTGCCGCGCCGGCAAGGGCGGTTTCCGGATCGCCGCGCACGACGCGCCCCTGCGTCAGGACATTGTCCGGCCGCGACGGATGAAGCGGCGCAAAGCCTTCAGCGCGCGCCTCCGACACGCTGAGCGCATGCGGCACGGGCTGCCATTCAATCGGGAAATCAGAGATGTCGAGCGCGGCGATCGCATCTCGCTCGCCCGCGACCACCGCCACGGCCTCACCCCGGAACCGGGCGCGCGTTTCGGCAAGCGCCGGCTGGTCGGCGAAGGGCGGGATCACGCCGAAACTGTTGCGCCCGGCCAGATCGCGCGCCGTATAGGCCCCGACGATCCCAGGATTGGCCGCGACGAACGCATCGAGATCGCCGAACTCGAAGTCGGCTTGCCAGTGGGGCGAACGGATAACGAGCACAGACAAGGCGTCGTCGGGCCGCTCATCGGCACCGAAAACATCAGTTCCGAGCACTTTCGGCGCGCCATCGAGTCGCGGGATCGCGCTTCCAACGCCGCAAGGAACCTCGCCCGCCAGCAGCTGCACAGGGATGTTCGCGTCCATCACCGCGCGGACGATCTTGCGATAACCGGTGCAACGGCAAAGCACGCCGCCAAGTGCGTCCTGCACCTCGGCTTCGCTCGGCCGGGGCACTTTTTCGAGGAGCGCCGTTGCGCTCACCAGCAGTCCGGGCGTGCAGATGCCGCACTGCGCCGCGCCGTGCCGGAGGAACGACGCCTGCAACGCCGACATCGCGCCGTTGGACAGTCCTTCGACCGTAGTGATCCGCCGACCGGCCGCATGCGCCATCGGAACGAGGCAGGCGCATTCCGGATTGCCGTCGACCAGCACAGTGCAAGCCCCGCAATCGCCCGCGTCGCAGCCGACCTTCGTTCCCGTCAGGCCGAGATGATCGCGCAGAACGGTAGAAAGCCGCGCGATCGGGGACGCGTTGACGAATTCCGGCCGGCCGTTGACGGTGACTTCGACGCTGCCTTGCGTGACCATGTTCATGCCGCGGCGCTCCGATCGTTGCGGAAGTGACGGGCCTGATAGATTTCGCGCAAAGCGCGCCTGACGGTCTCACGCGCGGCGGTGCGGCGATAATCGGCCGATGCACGCACGTCATCGATGGGCGACAAGGTCGCAAGGTCTGCATTGCGGACGATGGCGTCGATTTCAGCTTCTCCAGCCGCGCCGATCAGTGCACTTTCCAGATCGCCCAGCCTTTGCGCGACGGCGGAACACGCCCCCACGGCGACGGCCGCCTGCGCAATACGTCCGGCATCGTCGAAGGTCAGCCGTGCCGAAACCATGGCGATCGAGATGACGAGGTAGCGTCGCGCGCCCAATTTGGCGAAATACGAACGGCCTTGCAGCGCCGCGTCCGGTATTCGGATCGCGGTGACGAGTTCATCCACGCCGCGCGCCGTCTTGCGGTTGCCTTGCAGGAAATCGGCCAGCCCGAGATAACGGACGCCGCGCAAGCTGGATAGTTCCACCTCTGCGTCCACAGCCAGCAAGGGCGGCACTCCGTCGGCCGCCGGCGAGGCATTGCACAGATTGCCCGCGACCGTCCCCGCATTCTGGATCTGCACCGATCCCACTTCCCGCGCTGCAAGTCTGAACGCATCGAGCGCCGAATGGAGGTCGGCCCGCGCGATGTCGGACCAGGTGGTGCGCGCGCCGATCACCAGATGGCCGTCCGTCCTGGACAATCCGCACAAGCCGTCCAGCGCGCCGATGTCGAGCACGTCGTCGCGAACCGGACGCGTGCCCTGCGAGGGATAGAAATCGGTGCCGCCGGCAAGCACCCGCCATGGCCGCTCGGCCATGAGATGCAGTGCCTCATCGATCGATCTCGGCCGTGCATAACGCATCAGGTCACCTCCATCGTCTGCCGCGAGCATGCGCTCATTTTCATTCGCTTGCAAACGATTTTGAGCCTACTTTCCCGTTCGAGGACAGGCCTCGTTCCGCGGCTCGTCATCGTCAGCTTACCCCGACATACCGGTTGACGAGGTCATGATCGGCGCGCACCGCCTCGACGGAAACGGTCTCGCGGTTCTGACCGTTTTCGACGAAGGAAATGCGGTCTGCCAGCGACAGGACCGCATCGACGCGCTGTTCGACGAGGATGGTCGAGACGCCGCGTTCGCGCAATTTGGCGACCGTGTCGCGGATGCGCGCGATCATCGACGGCATCAGACCCTCGGTCGGCTCGTCGAGAAGCAGAACTTCCGGTTCGAGGCAGAGCGCGCGGGCCATCGCAAGCATCTGCTGCTCTCCGCCCGAAAGCGTGCCGGAAACCTGCGACAGGCGCTCGCGCAGGAGCGGAAAAAGATCAAGCACGCTCTCGCGTGTCGCCTTGCCCTTGCCGCGTGCCATCAGGCCGATCTGGATGTTTTCGTCGACGGTGAGTTCGGAGAAAAGCCGCCTGCCCTGCGGAACATAAGCGACACCGGTGCGCGGCACCTCATGCGGAGCAAGCCGGCTGATCTCGGTTGCGCCAAGATGGATGGAGCCTGCGCGAACGCGCACAAGCCCCATGATGGTCTTCAACGCGGTCGTCTTGCCCGCGCCGTTGCGGCCGAGCAGGCACAGAACCTCGTTGCGCTTCAATTCGAGCGAGAAGCCACGCAGCACCTGCACGTTGCCGTAAAAGCAGTCGACGTTCTTCATGACGAGCGCGTCAGCCATCGCTCTCGCTCCCCAGATAAGCGCGCTGCACGGCCTCGTTCGCGCGGATTTCCTCGGGCGTGCCCTCGGCGAGGATGCGGCCCATGTTCATTACCGTGATGCGCTCGGCCAGTTCCATGACGACAGCCATGTTGTGCTCGATGAGCAGGACCGTCGCCTCCTTCGCGATGTCGCGGATCAGGTCGTTGAAGCCGGCGATCTCGCCGTCCGACAGTCCCTGCGTCGGCTCGTCGAGGATGAGAAGGCGCGGGCTCAGGCCCAGCCCCATCGCCACTTCCAGAAGACGTTGATGGCCATAAGACAGGTTGCCGGCAAGTTCGCCCGCCCGGCTCAACAGGCCGACGCGCGTGAGCGCGTCCTCGACGCCGGTTGACAGCGCGGCTGGCGAGAAGGTGCCAGCCTGCGTCAGCCGGCGCTGGACGGCGAGCGCGACGTTCTCGCGCGCCGTCAGCTTGGGATAGACGCTGGTGATCTGGAACGTATAGGCGATGCCGGCGAGGACGCGGGCATGGGCGGGCATTTTCGTGATGTCGCGCCCGTCGAAAGTGATGGTGCCCGATGTCGGCAGGATGCGCCCGCAAAGCAGGCTGACGAAAGTCGTCTTACCCGCCCCGTTCGGCCCGATAATGGCACGAATTTCGCCGGACGAAAGGCTGAAATCGACTTCCTGCACGGCTTTCAGCCCGCCGAAATGACGGCTCAGCGCCTTTGTCTCGATGAGCGGGCTCAAGGCAGCCATGGGAACCACCTCTCGCGCACGGTGCCCAGAAGGCCGCGCGGAAAGAACAGGATGAGGAAGATCAGCGCCGCACCGACTACCAGCATATAGGCATGGGTGTAGAGCGAGGTGATATCGACCACGTAGAACATGAAGACGGTGCCGAGCAGCGGCCCGAGCGTTGTCGCCGCGCCTCCTGTCAGCACCCACAAAAGCGGCAGGATCGAATAATGCACCTCGGCGAAGCCCGATCCGGCATAGCCGAAGAGAAGCGCATAGGCCGCGCCCGATGCCGCGCAGATCGCGCCCGAAACGACCATCGCCATCAGTTTGGCGCGGAACGTATCATAGCCGAGCATACGCGTTCGCTCCTCGTTCTCGCGAATAGCGACGAGGACGCGTCCCAACGGCGCGCGCACCACGAAAAGTGTGACGAAAAGCGCGGTCGAGAACAAAAGCCACGCGATGATAAAACGCGTGTCGGGATTGGAAAGCTGGATCGTGGTGTCGCCGATCTGGAGCGAGCGCATGGCCTGGCTGAGAACGAGCCCGTCGTCGCCATAGGTCCAGTTGGCGAAATAAAGGGTGACGAGATAGAAGACCTGCCCGAACATCAAGGTGACGATCAGGAAGGCGGGGCCGGTGGTCTTCAATGCCAGATAGCCGACGACGAGCGCCAAAACCGCGCCGCAGGCGATGCCGAGCGCGAAGGCTTCGATCACGCCCCACCCATAGTGGTAGACCGGCAGCGCGGCACCGTAGAGACCGGCGCAGAAGAACATGGCGTGGCCGAGCGAGAGCAGCCCGCCATAGCCGAACAGGATGTTGTAGCCCATGGCGAAAACGGCCAGCACCATGATGCGCGACAGAACGCCATGGTGATAGACCGGCAGCACATATTGCAGGGCGAACAGCACGGCGACGACCGCCAGATGCAGGATGACGATGCGCGAATTGAGGCTTGCCATATTCATCGCGGCGCCGCTCCGAACAGGCCCTGCGGGCGAAACACGAGCACCAGCGCCACGGCGAGCGTGGCGATCATCGTCGCCAGCGTCGGCGTGAAAAAGACCGAGATGATGCCGTTGCTGACCCCGATCAGCACGGCGGCGATAACCGTGCCGCGCAGCGAGCCCAGCCCACCGATGATGACGACGATGAAGGACATCAAAAGCGGATCGTGGCCCATGAGGTAATGCGCCTGGCTGGTCGGCACCACGAGGACGGCCGCGACGGCGGCGAGCATCGCGCCGAGCGCGAAGACGCCGGCATAGACGCGGTCGACCGGGATGCCGAAGGCCTGCGCCGTTTCGCTGTCATACTGTGTTGCGCGCATGATCAGGCCGATGCGTGTGCGCGTCAGGACGTACCAGGTGCCGATCAGGACGAGGATCGAAAAGCCGATGACCGCCAGCTTGTAGCTCGAATAGCCGAACCAGGGCAGTTGCAGGCGGTGATTGAATGGCGGCGCGACCGCCCGCGCGTCTGGCCCGAAGAAGATCAGCGCCAGTTGCTGAATGATGTAGAGCATGCCGATCGTCGCGACGATCGTGGCTTCGGGATCGTAGTTGAGACGCTTCAGGACGAGGCGCTCGGACAGGAGCGCGATGGCTCCGACGATCAGCGGGCTGATGACGAGAGCCGCGACGAAGCCGATCGCCGGATGACCGGTCAGCATGGTCGTCACCGCCCAGGCGATGACCGCGCCGAGCATGAAGAACTCGCCGTGGGCGACGTTGACGACACGCATCACACCGAAGACCAGCGACAGGCCGAGCGCAGTCAGCGTCAGCACCGCGGCAGTGACGAGCCCTTCGAGGGTCGCGAGAAATAAAAAGGGTCCGAAAGCCATCCGATACCGGCCATTTAGGTGGGTCGGCTACCGGATCGCTGTCAGGCGATCCGGCGGCGTGAGACTGACCTTGAGATCAGAGCGGCTGCGTCGTGTAATCGGCTTCCGGCTCGTACATGCTGTCCTCGATCGAGGTCGTGTGGACGACGTCCAGCCGCCCGTTCTGAAGAACGGACACGTTCTGCCGGGCGAAGGTCTGGTGGATCTGCGGGATGAACAGCTTGTCGCCCTGCGGATGTTCTATGCCGGCCGGCATTTCGGAGATCGCCTCGGTCGCCTCGATCAGAGCCGCACGGTCGTCGATGCTCTGATAGTCCGCCGCTTCCATCGCCTGCTTGATGACGTGCAGCGTCTCCCAGCAGCCGAACATATGCGCGGCGGTCGACACATCGCGCGGGTCGGCGGCGCTGGCGCCGTTCTCGTCGATCCCGACCGCCTCGCGATAGGCTACCTCGTAGTCCGGCGCGCCCTCCTGCAGATAGCGCGGCATGCCCTCCCAGAAGTGGCTGCCCTCGAGGAATTCGAGGCCGGGGGAGTTGATGTCGACGCCTTCGAGCGAATCGATGAAGCCGAACAGAGCGGGTCCGCCGGTGCCGAAGAACTCGCCCAATTCGCGTACGAAAGTCAGGACGGCCGGGCCGATCATGATGTGATAGATCGCATCCGTGTCGGATGGAATCTGCGGCAGATAGCGCGTGAAGGAGGTCTCGGTCGGCGGGATCGCGATGCCGGCGATCACCTCGCCGCCAGCCGCCTCGAAGGCCGGGCGGAAATAGTTCCAGTGATCGTGGCCGAGCGCATAGTCCGGATAGATCATGGTGATGCGCTTGCCGACATTTTCCGACACCCATGGCGCGACGGCGGTCATCTGCGCGCGCGTGTCGGAAATGCCCGGCTGCACCACCCAGCGGTTCATTCGGCCCGAGGCGACGTGATAGCCCTCCGAGACGACATAATAGGGGATTTTCAGTTCGCCCGCCGTCGGCGCCGAGCCAATGACGACGTTGGAGAACAATGTGCCGAAAACGACGTCGGTGCGATGCTGGTTGGCGAAGCGCTCGACGACTTCCGCGCCGCGGCGCGCGTCCGTGCCGTCATCTTCGGTGATGATCTCGACCGGCCGGCCGTTGATACCGCCATTGTCGTTGATGTGCTTGAGCGCGGCCATCGTCGTGCGCTCATACCAGCGACCGTAAGCTGCGCCGATGCCGGTGCGGTGCGCCTGGAAACCGATGCGGATCGGCTCGGAGGACTGCGCCTGCGAGTAGCGCACGAAGCCCGGACCGGCTGCAACGGCAGCCGTCGCGGCAAGTCCGGTGAGCGCTGCGCGGCGCGTCAGTTTCTTTTCGGGAAGAAGGAATTTCCTGGTCGTATCAGTCATGCCGGTTCCCCATTTTTACGGCCCTGACGACGGTGCGCCGGACGCTTTTTCCCGACGCCTCCCAGCACCGGATAATTGCATGTGTACGAACTAAATCATCAAAGTTCGTACGTGGCAATATCGCCGCGCGAAACAATCTGACGTTAGGGCATTTTCCCGTTGCGGCGGCTCGGATGCTCAGTATTTATTGGCCCGACAGCGTGACCGAGTATTCCTCGGAAAGCAGCTTGAGCACATTTGCCCGCACGTCCGGATCGATGAAGATTCCTGCCTTGAAAAGCTCGACCGCCGCTTCGTCGGTCACCTGTTCGTAGGCACCCAGCACCGCTCCGACCGTCGCTTGATATTCAGGGTCTTTGAAGACATCGCGCCACGCCTGCCGCCACGTCTCGACGATGTCTTCCGGCGTACCTTGCGGCAAGATCACCATCTTCTGTGCCGAGAAACCGGCGATGTTGAAGGCGCGATAGGCTTCGTAGTCGGGACCGGACGGTGGAGTGCCGTGGATCATCTCGTAGATTTCCTCGACGATCGGCAAATCGGGAAATGTCGGATCACGCTCCATCTCGCCCTGTGCGTTCATGACGCCCCACGACATCAGCGGCACCGCCTCCCCGTTCTCGATCATCGGAACGACATTGCGCAGGTAAGAGGCGGTAGTCTGGTAGTCGATGCTGACCTCGCCATGGCGCATGGCCTCCAGCCCGTCGCCGCGACCGGTATAGCCGAACACGTAGCTGACATCGAAACCGAGAAGCCGGAACGCCAACATCGGCACAAGGTCGAGCGACGTCGGTCCCTGGCTGGCGAATGTCAGTCGCTGGTCGGCGAGTTCGCCGACATCTTCATAACTTTGTAGTCCGGTTTCGGATGAAACATAGACCACGCCGCCGGTGGGGGCGACCATCACCGGGTTCCAACCGCTGTAATCGTAGCGGACGCGCAGATCGCCAAGCAGATAGGGAAACTGCGTCGATCCCGACGTGCCGAGTATGGTCAGCCCATCCGGCCGCGCACGGCTGACGAACGTGTTCGGACCGCGTGTGCCTCCGCCACCCGGCTCGTTGACGATGCGGACTTCAGGGTTTCCCGGCAGATGCCGTTGCAGGAAGGGCGCGTTGAACCGCGCCCAGGTATCGGAGCCGCCGCCTTCAGTGAAGGGCACGATCCAGTCGACCGTCTTGCCTTCGAAGCTGACCTCGGCAGCCGCACCGGACGCCTGCATCGCAAGCCCCGTCGCTGCTGCCAGCATGCACGCCGGCCATCTCCAACCTCCAGGCATTGCCTTCCTCCAAGTGCGGCCGAGTCACTCTGACGTTGACCTTCGGTTCCTAAAGCGGCTGAATGGACCTCCCGCCGATGTCCAATCGAAAAGACTTGCCAGCCACGGGCAAGAATACGATTTTCGCTGCCATCGCTTTTAGTCTCGCTGCCGGGACAAGTACACAAGTGATGCAGATAGAGGCACGCGCTTGCGCATCGTATTGATCGAAGACAACGCCATTTTGGCACGCGCCGTCATTCAGGCGATGGAGGACGAGGGTCATGCCGTCGACTGGCTGGCGGCCGGCGACGACGGCGCAGCGTTCTTGTCGGCGAACGGGGCGGATTTGGCGATCGTCGACATCAACCTGCCCAACCGGAGCGGGCTCGAGGTGATCCGCGCGATCGGCGCCGAGCGCGACGACGTTCCGTTCCTGATCCTGACGGCGCGGGACGGGCTTGAGGATCGCGTCATGGGGCTGGACGCGGGAGCCGACGACTATCTGACAAAGCCTTTCGAGATGGCGGAGCTTTCGGCCCGCGTTCGCGCACTGGGCCGCAGGCGCGGAAAACGCCTTCAGGCGATCGAGGTCTATGGGCTCTTGTCCTACGACCGCCTTGCGCGGCAGCTTTCAGGCCCAAAAGGCGCAATCCCTCTGCCCCGGCGCGAACATGCGCTCTGGGAAGCGCTGTTCGACAATGTCGAGCGGGTTGTGTCGAAGGATGCGCTCTGCGACACGATCTACGGGACCGGTGCCGATGTCGAGGTGAACGCCGTCGAGCTTCTGGTGTCGCGGCTGCGCCGCAAGATCGAAGGCGACGGAGTGACGATCCGTTCCATCCGCGGCCTCGGCTACGTTTTGCAGAAGACCTGACCGTTGAACGTCGCCGCCCGCCGCCCGCCAAGTCTTCGAAAGCGCCTTTTCAGGTTCATCATTGCGCCGCTGGTTCTGGTCGCACTGGTGTCGAGCATCGTCACCTATGTGTCCTCACAGGCGACGTCGCGCGCCCTTTACGACGACACGTTGAGGCTCGTCGCCCATGCGGTCGCCCGCGAGGTCGTCCTGACGAAAGGCGATCTGGTAGCGGATTCGCTGCGCGCTTCGCTCGTCGGCGCGCTGGGCGACCCGATCTACTATCAGGTCCGTGCGGCAGATGGCCGTTTCGTGACCGGACATTCGGACGCGCCCCCGCCGCCGCGCAATTTCGATGAAGCGAATGGCGATCCGTTTTTCTTCGACGCGGTCTATCAGGGAAATCCCGTCCGCGCGGTGATGTTGCGCGAATATATAGCCGATCCCGATTTTTCCGGATGGACTAATGTGCAGGTCTGGCAGACGGTCACACAGCGACAGGCGCTGAGCCTGACCTTGCTCACACAGTCCGTGCTCAACCTCGTGCTCGTCATCGGGTCGGCCGCGCTGCTGGTATGGTTCGGCATCAATCGCGGTCTGGCACCTCTGCGCGGGCTTCGCGACGCGGTGGGGCTGCGCTCCGAAAGCGATCTGAGCCCGATCAAGCGCGCCGTCCCAGCCGAAGTCTCACCGCTGGTCACGACCATTAATACGCTTTTCGCCCGCCTTCAGGCCGAGCTTGAACGGCGCAACGCTTTCATCGGCAACGCCGCTCATCAGTTGCGCAACCCGGTCGCGTCCATTCAGGCTCAGGCGGATGCGGCGCTCTCCTCGAGCAACGAGATCAGCCGTCTGGCACGATTGGAAGATTTGTCGCTCGCCGCGCGGCAGCTTTCGCGCATGAGCCAGCAATTGCTCAAGCTGGACGTCGCCAATCATAAGGGCGGCGAGACGGACGGCCCTCCGGTGGAGGTCTCCGCTCTGGTCGCGGATGTTGCTCGCCGCCACGTACCGCGCGCCCTCAAGGCAGGCGTCGACATCGAACTGGACGCGACCGAAACGCCTTTACCGGTTCGGGTAAACCGCGTCATGCTGGAGGAAGCGGTCGACAACCTCATCGACAACGCGCTGAAATATGGCTGTAGCAATGGCGGAAAACTGCATCTGTCGACGCGACTGGACGGTGATTTCGCGACCATCACCGTCGCTGACGACGGGCCGGGCATACCACCGGAGGCATCGGACAAGGTGTTCGAGCGTTTCGTGCGGCTTTCAGACATTCAGGGCGACGGTTGCGGGCTTGGCCTTTCCATCGTGCGCGCGATCGCAACGGGAGCCGGCGGCGACGCCGTCATCTTGCCGAATCCTTCAGGATGCACCATCCGCTTGACGCTTCCGCGCGCTGCCTGATCCACTCGCCTAGCGTGGCGAAAGATCATCGAAAGCAAGGCGACTTCATTCTAGCGCCTTGTATTTCATACGGAAAACCTGACCGGGAAACCCGACAGCTTTTCGACAGCTTCATGATGCATGATACGCGTTCCAAGCTTGGGGAGGAGCCGCAAGCGTCTTTCCTGTTCAGGTCTGCGCGCCCTGTCTCCACCACCGTCGAACCGATCAGCCACGGGGCGCAAGGGACGCGGGCAGTGCCTTTGGCTTGGCCAAAAAAAGACCTGAGGGAGGTTCCTTATGAAAAATGCACTTCGCTTCGCGCGAGGACTTGCCGCATCTGCAATCGCCGCGATTTCGATCGTGACTTCGGCGCCTGCTTTCGCCGATGTGGATTTCTCCGGACGCACCATCGAATGGTGGATGCCCTTCTCCGAAGGCGGCGGCTCGGACGTTTGGGCGCGCTTTTATGCGCCTTACCTTTCCAAGCACCTTCCCGGCAATCCGAACGTCATCGTGCGCAACGTGCCCGGCGGCGGATCGATCACCGGCACCAATGAATTCGTCGCCCGTGCCCGTCCCGACGGTCTTGCGCTGATCGGAACGTCCGGATCGACCCAGTTCCCCTACCTGCTCGGCGACCGCCGCGTGCGTTACGAATATGCCGACCTCGAACCGGTCATCGTGTCGCCCACCGGCGGCGTGGTCTATATCCCGGCAAGCTTCGAGGTCGCGGACGCGTCCGAACTCGGCAAGATCACCGACCGTGAACTCGTCTATGCGAGCCAGGGCGCAACCTCGCTCGACCTCGTGCCGCTTCTGGCCTTCGAGGTGCTGGGGCTCAACGTCCGCCATGTCTTCGGCATGACCGGCCGCGGCGACGGCCGCCTTGCTTTCGAGCGCGGTGAAGCCACCATCGACTACCAGACCTCGTCGGCGTACCTGACCAATGTCCAGCCGATGGTCGAGGCCGGCAATGTGGTCCCGCTGTTCTCTTGGGGCGTCCTCGACGCCGAAGGCAACGTTCAGCGCGATCCGACCTTCCCGGATGTTCCGCACTTCGTCGAAGCCTACGAGATGATGCATGGCGAAGCGCCTTCGGGCGTTGCCTTCGACGCCTACATGGCGTTCTTCGGCTCGGGCTTCGCGGCGCAAAAACCGGCCATGCTGCCCAACGGCACGCCGCCGGAAATCGTCGAAGCCTATCGTCAGGCCTTCATCGATGCGGTGAACGACCCTGATCTTCAGGCCGCAAAGGGCGAAATCCTCGGCGAGTATGAGCAGGCCGTCGGTGGCGATGTCGCCGGTCTCTACTCCGTAGCGACCACGATCGATCCGGAAGCACGCGAATGGGTGCGCGAGTACCTGTCGCAAAACTTCCAGGTCATGCTGGATTAGAACGCAGAGCAAGGCACCGCCTCAAGGGCGGTGCCTTTTTCGTTTCGTGCGGGTGGATGCGAATGATCGCCCACGGCACCGCTGAGCCATTTCACAGGACAATGTCATGATCGTTGAGGCCTTAACCCAGGCGCTCGGCAATGTGCTGACGCTTAATCACTTCATGTATCTCATGATCGGCGTTCTCGTCGGTCTCGTGGTCGGCGTCTTGCCGGGACTGGGCGGAATCGTCGGCATGTCGCTGCTGCTCCCGTTCGTCTACGGGATGGAGCCGACGGCGGCTCTCGCGATGCTGGTCGGCATCCTGCCGGTTCTCGCCACATCCGACACCTTCGCTTCGGTGCTGATGGGCATTCCCGGTTCGAGTGCATCGCAGGCGACCATTCTCGACGGCTTCCCGCTCGCCAAGAAGGGGCAGGCAGCACGCGCGCTATCAGCCGCTTTCACCGCCTCTCTCGTCGGCGGCCTTTTCGGCGCTCTGGTGCTGACGGTCTGCGTTTTGATCGCCCGTCCGCTCATCTTGTCGTTCGGCGCGGCCGAACTCTTCATGCTGACCCTGTTCGGCCTGTCGATGGTCGGCGTCCTTTCGGGCCAGAGCCTTGCAAAGGGCGTTGCGGCGTGTGCCGCGGGCCTCGCGCTCGGCTCGGTCGGTGCCGCGCCCGCCACCGGCGAATACCGTATGGATTTCGACACGCTCTACCTGATGGATGGCGTGCCGCTCGTCGTCGTCGGCCTCGCGCTGTTCGCGATACCGGAGATCGGCGACCTCTTGCGCAAGAACAGCACCATCGCGGAAAAGACCTCGAGCCTCGGCTCCGGCTGGCTTCAGGGCATCAAGGATAGCTGGATGTATCGCTGGCTGACGCTTCGCTGCGCGGGTCTCGGCGCCATCCTCGGCATGATCCCCGGCCTCGGCGGATCGGTCGTCGACTGGATCGCCTACGGCCATGTCGTGCAGACCTCGAAGGACCGGAGCCAGTTCGGCAAGGGCGACATTCGCGGCGTCATCGCGCCCGAATCGACCACCAGCGCCAAGGAAGGCGGTGGCCTCGTCCCGACCCTTCTCTTCGGCATTCCGGGCTCCGGTTCGATGGCGATCCTGCTTGCGGGTATGATCCTGATCGGCCTGCAACCCGGGCCTTCAATGGTCAGCGACAACCTCGACATCACCTACACGATCGTTTGGTCGCTCGCGATCGCCAACGTCGTCGGCACGATCCTGTGTATCGTTCTGGCACCGGGCATCGCCCGCATCACGACAGTCCGCTACGCGCTGATCGCACCATTCATGTTGCTGATCATCTCCTTTGCCGCCTTCCAGCCGAGCCGCTCCCTGATGGATCTGGTCGCGCTTCTGGTTCTCGGCGTGTTCGGCATCTTTCTGCGCCGCTTCGGCTGGCCACGTCCGGCCTTCCTGATCGGCTTCGTGCTGGCAACGCAGGGCGAGCGCTACCTCTATCAGGCCGTGCAGTTCTCCGGTTGGAGCTTCTTCGGTCGCCCGATCGTGATCGCGATCGCACTGATCATCATCCTGTCGGTGTGGCTTGGCGCGCGTTCGAACAAGGCTGGCGGCGGACAGATCCAGACCGAGGGCGGCGGCAAGATCGCCGACACCACCCAGATGTGGCCGCAGATCGCGTTCACGGGCCTGATCCTGGCGCTGTTCCTCTTCACCGGCTACGAGTCGCTCGACCTATCCTTCCTGGCGAAGGTGTTTCCGGCGGGCATCGCGATCTTCGGTCTGGCAGCCGCGTTGTGGGTGCTGTGGCCGCAGCTTCGCGGCAATCGGGCCAGCCCGGAGGTCTTCGATGGAGAGGACGAGCGTAAGGTCGGTGACGACGGTCCTGTCGGTCCGCTCAAATATGTCGCCTGGCTCGCCGGCTTCGTCGGTCTGATCAGCCTCGTCGGGTACTTCCTCGCGGTGATCGCCTTCTTCGTGATCTTCCTGAAGGTGGTGGCGAAAGCGAACTGGCTGACGACGATCCTCCTCACGGCGGCCGCGGCAGGGCTGATCATGGTTCTCGTCTCGGCGCTGAACATGCAGATGCCCGAAGGCCTGCTGCAGCAATATTACTGGCAGCATCTGGTCTGGCCGCTGCGCTAGGACCTTGGTGGGAATCGCGCCGACCGGCGCGGTTCCCCTTTTTCCGATGGTCGCCTGCTGAATTCACCAGCCCCTTGCGGCCCGATTTCCCACGCCCGCAAGCCGGGCCAGAAAAATCCGGACGGACATGACCAACCAGATTTCCATACCCTGCATCCTGATGCGCGGCGGCACCTCGAAGGGCCCCTACTTCGTCACCACCGACCTGCCCGCCGATGAAGCCGCTCGCGACAGGGTTCTGCTCGCCGCCATGGGCTCGCCCGACAGCCGCCAGATCGATGGCCTCGGCGGTGCGGATACGCTCACCTCGAAGGTCGCGATGGTCAGCCCTTCGGCCCGCGAGGGCGTGGACGTCGACTATCTGTTCGCACAGGTTTCGGTTACGGACGCGCTCGTCGACACTGCGCCCTCCTGCGGCAATATTCTGGCCGGTGTCGGTCCCTTCGCCATCGAGCGCGGCATGGTCGCGCCGAAGAATGGCGAAACGGCCGTGACCATCTTCAACATCAACACCAGCAGCCGCATCGAGGCCGTCGTCCGGACCGACGAAAACGGCGTCGTCTATGCCGGCGAAACCGAGATCGCAGGCGTCCCGGGGACGGCTGCTCCCGTGCGCCTCAACTTCATGGACATTGTCGGCTCGAAGACCGGCAAGCTCCTGCCGACCGGCGCGTTGCGCGAGGAAATCGACGGCATCGACGTTACGCTGATTGATGTCGCCGTGCCGATGATGATCTTCCGCGCTGCCGACCTCGGCAAGACGGGCTACGAGACGCCTGCCGAACTGGACGCCGACACCGCCTTCTTCGCCCGCATGGAAGCGATGCGAAAAATCGCTGGCGAGCGCATGGGTCTCGGCGACGTCACCGGCAAGGTGATTCCCAAGGTGGCCATGCTGGCCGCCCCGAAGAATGGCGGCCATATCGCCGCCCGCTATTTCGTGCCGCACAAGGCGCATGCCGCCTTCGCGGTGACAGGCGCGCTTTGCGTCTCCACCTGCGCCACGCTGGAAGGCTCCGTATCGGATGGTCTTGCCGACCGCCCGGAAGGCGACGACCGCGTGATCCTGATCGAACATCCGACCGGCGAGATCGACGTTGCGCTCAAGACCAGCGGCAGCGGCCCCGAGCTGGCAGTCGTCAGTGGCGGCGCGATCCGCACGGCGCGCAAGCTGATGACCGGCGAGGTTCACGTCCCCGCATCCGTCTGGAACGGGGAGGCTTGAGATGAAGCTTTTGGTTCTCGCCGGCGACGGAATCGGCCCCGAAATCATGGCGTCCAGCCTCGACGTGCTTGCTGCGGTCGATGCGAAATTCTCCCTCGGCCTCGATTACACGCATCGCGACGTTGGCCTTGCGGCGCTGAAGACGCACGGCACCAGCCTGCCGGACGACATTCTGCCGCTGGCGCGCACGCTGGACGGCATCCTGCTCGGGCCGATGTCGAACCTTGACTATCCGCCGCGCGACAAGGGCGGAATCAATTTCTCTGCCGCGTTCCGCATCGGGCTCGATCTTTACGCAAATGTGCGCCCGGCGCGCACGCGCCCCAGCATTCCTCATCGCGGCACCGACATGGATCTCGTCATCATGCGCGAGAACACCGAGGGCATGTATCCCGACCGAAACATGGTCAGCGGCCCCGGCGAGTTCATGCCGGTCGAGGGCGTTGCGATCTCGATGCGAAAGGTCACGGCCTTCGCCATCGAGCGCATCGCGCGGCGGTCGTTCGAACTTGCGCGCCAACGCGGCAGCAAGGTGACGGCCGTACACAAGGCCAACGCGTTCCAGCTCACCGACGGGTTGTTCCTGAAGACAGTGCGCGAGGTTGCGAAGGACTTCCCGGACGTAACGCTCGATGACGTTCTGATCGACGCAATGGCCGCGCTTCTGGTGCGCGACGCCTCGCGCTACGACGTGATCTGCACCACCAATTTCTACGGCGACACGCTGTCGGATCTGGCATCGGAACTTTCGGGAAGCCTCGGATTGGCAGGCTCGCTCAATGCCGGCGACGACCACGCAGCGGCGCAGGCGCAGCATGGCTCGGCACCCGACATCGCCGGTCAGGACAAGGCGAACCCGACCTCGATGATCCTGTCGTGCGCGATGCTGCTCGACTGGCACGGTCGCCGCAAGGACGATCAGCGCTTCAGGGATGCGGCGACGGCAATCGAGAAGGCGATCGACGCCGTTCTGGACAATCCGGCGACCCGCACCGCCGATCTCGGCGGCGCGCTCGGCACGAAGGCCTTCACGAAAGCCGTCGTCGGCGTACTTTAAGAAACCGTCGTCGAAAATAAAAAGGGCCAGATTTCCGGCCCTTTTTCATATCATGCAGCGACGGGCGTGTCCGAAATGAGAATGCCGTCGGCGTCGGCGTACAGATACTGGCCCGGCACGAAGGTCACGTAGCCGAATGTCACCGGCACGTCGCGCGATCCGGCCCGCGTCTTGCTGCTTTTCTTGGGTGAGGTTCCGAGCGCGAAAACCGCGAAATCCATCGCATCGATGTCCACGCGGTCGCGGATCGAACCATTCAGCACAAGCCCGGCCCAGCCGTTCTTCTGACCGAGCGCGGCGATCTGATCGCCGACGATGGCGCAGCGCGAGGAGGCTCCGCCGTCCACCACCAGCACACGCCCTTTGCCCGGCTCTTCCAGGATTTCGCGCAGCAGGGCGTTGTCCTCAAAACATTTCAGCGTGACGATCTCGCCCTCGAACCCATCTGCGGAACCGAATTTCCTGAGCGGGTGGTCACAGAACGTCAGTTGGTCGTCGAAGTGATCGACGAGGTCTGCGGTCTTGCGAATGGTCATCGGCTTCCCCCTTGTTGCGGCGCGGCGAGGACGCGCAGAGGCGCGCCCTTTTGCCATGCGATGATGTTGTCTACCGTGTCGCGGTAGAAGTTCTCGTAGGCTTCCTGCGTGACGTAGCCGAGATGCGGGCTCAAAACGCAATTCGGTGCACTGCGAAGCGGATGATCCGCCGGCAAAGGTTCGATGTCGAAGACGTCGAGACCGGCACGAATGCGCCCCTCATAGAGCGCTTCGACCAGTGCGGTCTCGTCGACAAGCGGCCCGCGCGAGGTGTTGACGAGGATCGCACCTTGCTTCATCAGGCCGATCTCCTGCGCTCCGACGATGTGACGCGAGCGCTCCGACAAGATGAGATGGAGCGATATCGCATCGGCTTGCCTGAACAACGTCTCCTTGTCGACGCGGCGCACACCGCATTCGCGCGCGCGCTCCTCCGTCAGGTTCTGGCTCCAGGCGACCACCTCCATTTCGAAGGCCTGCGCGATCTTCGCGACGCGGCTGCCGAGCTTTCCGAGCCCGACGACGCCAAGCGTCTTGCCGCCCAGAACGGTGCCGATGGTTTCCTGCCAGCGACCTTGGGCGACATTGGCATGTTCGACAGGAAGATGACGTGCGCAGGACAGGAGCAGCGCCCAGGCCATCTCCGGCGTGGCGAATTTCGAATCCCCTGCATAGGTGTGGCAAACGGTGATGCCTTTTTCGATGGCACGGTCGAAGTCGATCACGCGCACCCGCGCCCCGGTGACGTTGACCAGTTTGAGGCGCGGTAGCCGGTCGATCAGCGATGCGGGCAGCGGCATGCGCTCGCGCATCATGCAGATCACATCGAAATCGGCGAGCGCTGCGGCCGCCTCGTCCTCGCTTGCAAGGTTGCGGTCGAAAACGACGATTTCGGCCTCGCTGCCTAACTGGCTCCAGTCGGCCAGCTTGAGCGCGACGTTCTGATAGTCGTCGAGAAAGGCGATCCTGAGTGTCAAATGGGTTCCCCGGTCCTAGATGTAGTCGTCGATGGAGATGCCGACCGTCGCGGCCTCGGCCTCCAGCATAGCGAAATCGGCCGGATTGACCGGAATGCCCGTCCGGCGGCGCTCGGCTTCAAGCTGCGCTTCCGGTTCGCCTGGCAACAGCACGGGCCGTTCCGGATCGACTGGCGTAGAACCTTTCGCGCGAGCGGCAAGCTCCGCCATACGCGACCGGTAGTCATCGCCAACGAACACGCCGGGACGGAACGCGATCATCATGTGGCCGACATTCTGCGGCCCGTCGAATTTCGTATACTGGTTGCCGACATCGCCGCCGAAGGCCGCCCCGGTCATGACGCCTGCGAGCACTTCCATCATCAGCGACAGGCCGGAGCCTTTCGGGCCGCCGAGCGGCAGGATCAGCCCTTCATAGGCGGCCTGCGCATCCGTGGTCGGACGACCTTCCTTGTCGAGCGCCCAGCCTTCCGGGATCGGCTCTTTGGCGGCTGCCGCGCGCCTGATCTTGCCACGCGCGACCACGGAGGTCGCCATGTCGAGAATGATGGGCGGATTGCCCGGCGCACCGAATGCGAATGGGCTGGTGCCGAGCAACGGCTCCTTGCCGCCCCATACGGGCATAGCCGGCGAGGCGTTGGTCAAAACGAGTGCGGCATACCCTGCTTCGGCAGCCTGAAGCAGATAACAGGCGGCCATGCCGAAATGATTGGAGTTTTTGACGCCGACCATGCCGATACCGAAACGTTCGGCGCGCTCGATGGCCATGTCCATTGCACGGGCAGCAACCACGAAGCCGTAGCCGTTGCCGCCGTCGAGTTGCGCGGCGACCGGGCTTGCCTCATGGGCGGTCATCTTTGGGACAGCCTCGACGAGCCCCTCGCGCAAGCGTTTCAGATAGATCGGCAATCGCGAAATGCCGTGCGAGGAGACGCCCCGCAGATCAGCCAGAACGAGGCATTGCGCGATGCGCCCGGCATCGGCCTGCGGAACGCCAAGATTGGCGAATAGCGCCGAGACGAGCGCCTCCAGCCTTGTTGCGTCGATGGCCCGGGAAACGGTCGGGGCGTTCATTCTTCCTCCATGCCCGGATGCATCCGGGTCTCGTTACAGCCGCCCGATCTCTTCAGGCGGCTTCCTTTCGTGGCTGGTAGGTCGCGCGGGCGAGTTCGATGAAGGCGGTGACCGATGCGGCGACGCTTGTGCGCTTGCGCCGCGCGATCAAAAGCTTGCGCTCGGCCCATTTCTCGGTCAGCGCGGCGTGAACGAGGTCGGTGCCGGCCAGAAGGTGGATCGACGAGTTGCGGATGAAGCCGATGCCGAACCCGGCCTCCACCATGCGTACCAGCGAGGGGAAGCTCTCGACATTGACGCGTTCGCCGAGCGTCTGGCCGACCTTGCGAGCGGCATCGTTGATGAGCCGGTCGAGCGCGCCGGTGTGATGTACGCCGACGACCTCATGCACCACCGCTTCCTCGAAGGTTACGGGTTCGCCGCACATGATGCGTGCTGCGAGCGGATGGTCGGGCGAGGTGATGACCCACACGTCGTCATCCTCGAAAATTTCCGCATCGAAGGCGGAGAAATCGTAATTGTCGGCGAAGATCGCGAGATCAACCTGCGCGTCGGCGAGCGCGGTGAGAGTCGCCTGCCCCGGCATCTCACGGATGTCGAGTTCGACGTCAGGATTGAGGCGCGTGTAATGCGCCAGCAGCTCCGGCAGGCGACCCGAAAGCGCCGAGCTTGAGGATGCAATGCGCAACTGCCCCTTGGAACCAGCCGCAAAGCCTGCCATCGATGTATGAAGATCGGCGATCTCCCGAAAAATTCGCCGGCAGCCCTCGGCATAGGTGACACCGGCCGATGTCAGCGCGACGCCGGTCGCGGAACGGTCGAAGAGCACGATGCCCATGCGCGCCTCAATATCCGCGATGCGGCGGCTGACCGCAGACGGCGCTATGTTCTCGCGTTCGGACGTTTTCGCGATCGAGCCATCGCGGGCGAGCGCGAGAACGAGACGGGCGGTGACAGGATCGAAATGGTTCACGGGCTCCCCACGGGTTCAAGTCGGGAGCCTTTATAGCAACTTCGCTCTCCATGTGACCAAGTCTCGCGAATGTTGCGTCCGTCAGTCCTGAAGGCCGAGCTTGCGGCGAACATGCGCGGGAAGATTGCGCGTGTCCGGATAGGACGAAAGGGAGCGGTAGAGCCGAACGCGCTCAATGGAAATATCGAGACCAGCAAGGGCCGATCTGAAGGTTGGGAAGGCAGTCATCGTTCATCTCCGTGATGAAATTCATCTGCCCTTAAAATAGGCGTTCGGTCCGCTGCGGCCCATCTCCCATTGGCGAGAGGGGAGGTCGCGTCCCGGCAAGGCTCATGCGCTTTTGGGCGAACCGGCCCACATCGGCGCGAGGATCGGCAAAAGAAACAGTACAAGCACCACGCGGAACATGTGGTGGACCGTCACGAACGGAACATGGGCGCCGAGCGCGATGGAAATCAGGCTCATTTCCGGCAGGCCGCCCGGCACGAGTGCGATCAGTCCCGTTGCGAAAGGAATGCCGAGCCAGGTTTCGAAGCCGAACGCGAACAGCGCAGCCACCGCCAGATTGACCACGGTGAGCCCTCCACCAACGGCCAGCCCACCCGCGATGGTGCGCAACGACGTTGCCGCAAAGAACTGCGCGACGGACGAGCCGATGACGATCTGTGCTGCGATCAGCAGAAGCTGCGGCGGTGCGACCGCCGTCAGTCCGGTGTAATGGGCGATGGCGGACAGGATAAGCGGGCCGGTGAGCGGCGCGGCGGGAAGCCTTATCTTGCGCCCGCCCATGATGCCCAGCACCAGACACGCCGCCAGTATCGCGAAATCTGCAAGCGGCATCGAAACGGTGAAGTCGATACTGCGTCCGGCGGTCGCCGGCGTGTCCTGCCCGATGACGAACCAGACGAGGATGAGCGGCATCATGACCAAAATGACGGTCAGGCGCATGCTGTGGACGAGCGACAAGGTGCGCATATCCGCCCCGTAGCTCGGGCCGAGCACGACGATTTCCGACAATCCGCCCGGTGCGGCTGAAAAGGCAGCGGTCACGCGGTCCTGTCCACCGATCTTGCGGCAGAAGAAAAGACCGATCGCGGTGATGATGAGGCAGTAGAGAGCGACACCTGCGAGCGAATATGCCCACTCGTTCATGTGCTGGAGAATGCTCGGCGTGAAGGCAGCGCCCGCCATCAGGCCGATCACGCCGCTCATGTTGGAGCGCCAGCGCCACGAGGTCGGCATCCGCACGCCTGCCATCGCGCATGGGATCGTCGCCAGCATCGCGCCCACCAACCATCCCAAGGGCAGATTCAGCAGATAACCGACCAGCCCGCCGGCTGCGCCGATAAGGAGGGTGCGGGCGTAAAGCAGCGGCGAAAGCATCGAAAAGCGGTTCTCCCGAACGAGTCCGTGGGCGGCAACCGTCGTTGCGTAGCAGCGCGGCGAGACGTGGCAATTGCCGAACCGCGAAGCGCCCATCGCGAGAAGCGAATGCCACATAATTCACTCTTGCAAACGCTAGTCAGCATATTGTATGCGACTGGATACAATATTGGAGCCCCAATGGCAAAGGCCGACCGACGCAGCGAAATCCCGCAGGGACAAGATGCTTATCAGCGCCTGATCGCGCAGATACGCGGCGGCTCGCTGAAGCCGGGCGACCGGCTTTTGGAAACGGACCTCGCGGCCCGCCTCGGCATTTCGCGCACGCCGGTCCGCGAGGCGATCCGAAGGCTTGAGGCGGACGGCATCGTCACGCATGTGCCCCATGCCGGTGCGGCGATCCGCAGGCTCGATTATGCCGAGGTGGCCGAACTTTACGAAATGCGGCTGGTGCTCGAGGCGACGGCGGCGCGGTTCGCAGCGCGCGCGGCCTCGGACGTCGAACTTCAGGAGATGGCATCGCTCAATGCCGAGATGGAAACCGCACAGGGCGATGGGGGGCGGCTTTACGAACTGAACCGCCAGTTCCACCGGGTCATCTTCGAAGCGTCACGCAACCGCTATCTCGGCCAATCGATGCGGGCGCTGCAAAAGACGATGCTGATCCTCGGCCCGTCCACCATGGAAGAATCCGGACGCGCCGCCGAAGCCATCGCTGAACATGGCGAACTGATCGAGGCCTTCAAAATGCGCGACGGCGAAGCGGCCGAAAACGCGATGCGCAGACACATGACGGCCGCGCATCGTTCGCGCCTGCGTCAATTGCGGGAAAGACCGACCCACGAGGAAGGGGAATGAGCATGAGCGAGGCGACACAGAAGGCCACGCTGGAAAAGACGAACTGGGACGTGATCGTGGTGGGTGGCGGCAACGCCGCTTTGTGCGCCGCGATCGAGGCGAGCGAAGCTGGCGCGCGCGTGCTTTTGCTGGAAGGCGCGCCGAAGCCTTATCGCGGTGGCAATTCGCGCCACACGCGCAATTTCCGCTGCATGCATCAAGGCCCCATGTCGGTGCTGACCGGCGCCTACGAGGAAGACGAATATTTCCACGACCTGATGCTCGTCACCAAGGGCCAGACGGACGAACACCTGGCGCGCATGGCAATCCGCACGTCCGAGGACTGCCTGCCGTGGATGGAAAAGCACGGCGTGCGGTTTCAGCCGTCACTGTCGGGCACGCTGTCGCTGTCGCGCACCAACGCCTTCTTCCTCGGCGGCGGCAAGGCGCTCGTCAACGCCTACTACAACACCGCCGAAGATCTCGGTGTCACCGTCGTCTACGAGGCGAAGGTGAGCCATGTCGAGATCGAGGACGATTCGTTCCACGCGGTTCACGTCACAATCGACGGCGAGGAACTCGTCATCGAAGGCAAGGCTGCCGTGCTCGCTTCCGGCGGCTTCCAGGCCGATATCGAGTGGCTGGCGCGCGCCTGGGGTCCGGCCGCACGCAACTTCCTCATCCGGGGCACGCCCTATAATCGCGGCGAAGTGCTGCGTGACATGCTGGATGCCGGCGCGCAGACGGTGGGCGACCCAACGCAATGCCATTGCGTCGCCATCGACGGACGCGCCCCTAAATATGACGGCGGCATCGTCACGCGTCTCGACTGCGTGCCATTCTCGGTCGTCGTCAACAAGGACGGCCATCGCTTTTACAATGAGGGCGAGGATGTCTGGCCCAAGCGCTACGCAATCTGGGGTCGTCTGGTCGCTGCCCAGCCCGATCAGGTCGCCTATGCGCTGATCGACGCCAAGAGCGCGAACCTGTTCATGCCGTCCGTATTTCCTGCCGTCACGGCCAATTCCATACCTGAACTTGCCGAAAAGCTGGGCCTGCCGGCGGATACCGTCGCTAAGACCGTGGCGGACTTCAACGCCGCGTGCCAGCCCGGCAATTTTCATCCGACCGAACTCGACGGGGTGGCGACGAAGGGCATCGAACCGGCCAAGACCAACTGGGCGCGGCCGCTCGATACCGGTCCCTATTACGGCTATTCGCTGCGGCCCGGCGTCACCTTCACCTATCTCGGCCTCAAGGTCGACGGCACCGCACGCGCCAGCGGGCCGCAAACCCGCTACCGCAATGTCTGGGCCGCAGGTGAGATCATGGCCGGGTCGATCCTCGGACAGGGCTATCTCGCCGGCTTCGGCATGACAATCGGAACCGTTTTCGGACGCACTGCCGGCAGGGAGGCCGCCGCCCATGTCAACTGATACGCTCACTTTCGACGGCGCGAACGCCGTGCCCGATCTCTCGACGACCATCGACGAGGCGCGCCGCCAGCTCGAAATCTGCAACGCCTGCCGTTATTGCGAGGGCTTCTGCTCGGTCTTTCCGTCGATGACGCAGCACCGTTCGTTTAGCGACGGCGACGTGACCCAGCTTGCCAATCTGTGTCACAACTGCCGCGGCTGCTACTATGCCTGCCAATATACCGAGCCGCACGAATTCGCGCTCAACCTGCCGAAGACGCTCGCCGAAGTGCGCGTGGAAAGCTGGGAGCGCTTCATCCGTCCAAGCGGGATCGGGCGCGTGTTCCAGGCTAACGGTGTCGCGCTGGTCACGGCGCTGATCGCCGGCGTCGCGCTGATGATGGGCATCGCGCTTTCCCTGCGCCCCGAAAACGGCGAAGGGTTCTATGCGTATCTGTCGCACACGCTGATGGTCTCGATCTTCCTTCCCGCGTTCCTACTGCCGATGGTCATCATCGCACTTGGCGTGCGCGACTACTGGCGCGCGGTGGGCGGGGAGCGGGTGACGCTCGCGCACCTGTCGAAAGCCTTTCTCGACGCAGGGCGCATGAAGAACCTTTCGGGTGGCGCAGCCGATGGCTGCAACTACGAAAGGGAAGACCGCTTCACCATGACCCGTCGCTGGGCGCATCAAGGCGTGATGTGGGGCTTCCTTCTCTGCTTCGCCTCGACCAGCGTCGCGACGCTCATGCATTATCTCTTCGGCATGGAAGCGCCCTATGGGCCGTTCTCGCCGCCGAAACTCCTCGGCGTTCCCGGCGGCATCCTGATGACGCTGGGCGGACTTGGCCTCATCGCGCTGAAGCTGCGCGCCGAGCGCAATCTGTCAGCCCCCGCCGTCTGGGGCGGCGAGATGGCCTTCGTCCTGCTGCTGACGGCGACGGCGGCGACCGGTCTTGCTCTCTACTGGGCGACCGGAACGGGCGCGGTGCAGCCGCTCCTCGTGGTGCACCTGGCTGCCGTTCTGGTGCTGTTCCTGACGCTTCCCTTCACCAAGATGGTGCATGCCGCCTTTCGTCTGGCCGCGCTCGTTCGCGACAGCCAGACGAAGAAATAACGGAACGAGAAGCCAGAGTCAGCTTGCCGCCGGCCTTGGCTGGATCGGTGCTGAGACATCGGCGGGAATGGGGCTTTCATAGGGGAGGATCGACACGCGTGCGTGATGATCCGCCTTGGCCGCTTCGAGAAGCGCCGGGTCATGCAGGAGGTCGACCGCCGTTCCGGCCATGACCTTCGCCGCATAGGCCAGCCCCTTATGCGCGGCAGGCGACTTGCCCTGCGCGGTGATCTGCCAGGAATGGCCGGGCGTGCCGATGGCGTGGGTCGCAACGCGCGCCTGAACCGTCGGGACCACCCATGAGACGTCGCCGACATCGGTCGAGCCGATCATCGGAACGCCGACGGCCTCCAGCGGCACGATGAAATCGCACAAGGGCGTGTCCTGACGCACCCGGACGCCCGAGCGCGCATAGTCGTTGGCAATGTCCTCGTCGCTGAGCGTGCCCTGGATTTGACGCGCATAGAAACGATCGTCCTCATCGAAGTCGACAGGGCCGAGCCGCTCCATGTTGGCGAACATCGTCTCCTCCATCGGCGTGTTGCCAAGGAGGTTCGAGACAGCCGACAGCACCCGAACGGAAACCGTCGTGTCGGTCATCATCGCCGCGCCTTTCGCGACGTTGATGACGCGCTCGTTGAGCGCCTTCATCGCGTGGATGTCCCGCGCACGCACGGCATAGCGGATTTTCGCCTTTGCCTGCACGACGTTCGGCGCGATGCCGCCAGCGTCGATATAGGCGTAGTGGATGCGCGAATCCGAAGGAACGTGCTCACGCAGATAGTTGACGCCGACATTCATGAGTTCGATGGCGTCGAGCGCGCTGCGACCGAGATGCGGCGAGGCGGCGGCATGGGAGGCGCGGCCCTCGAACGTGAAGTCGATGCGCGTGTTCGCAAGGCTCTTCGCATCGTCGACGCGGGTGATCGCGGCGGGATGCCAGGTGATCGCCGCATCGACATCTTCAAAAAGCCCGCCGCGCACCATGAACGCCTTGGCCGCGCCGCCTTCTTCGGCGGGACAGCCATAATAGCGCACAGTGCCCGGCAGGTTGTTTTCGGCAAGATAGTTCTTGAAGGCGGTGGCCGCGAGCAAGGCCGCCGAACCCAACATGTTATGGCCGCAGCCATGGCCGTAGCCCGCGCCGGGCAAGGGCTTCGGCTCGGCGATTCCGGCTTCCTGGCTCAGCCCCGGAAGCGCGTCGTATTCGCCCAGAAACGCGAAGACGGGACCGCCGCTCCCCGCCTCGCCGATGACGGCCGTCGGGATGCCTGCCGGTTCGTCCGTGACGGCGAAGCCTTCCGCTTCCAGCACGGCGCGATGCTCCGCAACCGAGCGATACTCGGTATAGGCAAGTTCGGGCATCTCCCAGACACGGTCGGACAAAGCGACATAGTCGGCGCGCTTTTCGTCCACGAGGTTCCAGATGCGGGCGGTGTTGGTGGTCATGGGTCTCGTCCAGTTCGGTCAGGCGTGGTCATTGAGATGGCAGGCGGAAAAACGTCCGGGCGCAACCTGTTTCAGGGCCGGCCGTTCGTCCGAACAACGCTCGAAGGCGTGCGGACAGCGCGGATGGAAGTGGCAGCCGGTGGGCGGAGACAGAGGCGAAGGAATCTCGCCCCTGATCGGATGGTACGTCTTGCGACCGGTCTCGAAGCGCGGAATTTCCGCGATCAACGCCTGCGTATAGGGATGGTTCGGTCGAGCGAAGAGATCGCCCGCCTCCCCCGTTTCGACGATCCGCCCCAGATACATGACGGCGATGCGGTCGGAGATGTGCTCGACCACGCCGAGATCGTGGCTGATGAACAGATAGGTGAGGTCGAGTTCCTCGCGAAGGCGCATGAAAAGATTGAGGATCTGCGCCTGGATCGAGACGTCCAGCGCGGCCACCGATTCATCGCAGACGATGAAATCGGGATCGACGGCGAGCGCCCTTGCAATGCCGATGCGGGCGCGCTGCCCGCCAGAAAACTGGTGCGGATAGCGTGCCGCCATCGTCGGATCGAGGCCGACCCGTTCCAGCATGTCGGCGACGAATTCCCGCGCCTTCGCACGCGGCACCAGCCCATGAACGCGCGGCGCTTCGGAAATGATTTCGGAGACGCGATGGCGCGGATTGAGCGCCGACATCGCGTCCTGAAAGATGAGCTGGACCTTCAGCGCCGCCTCGTGCGCCTCACGCCCCTTCAGGGTCGCGACATCCTTCCCCCGAAAGCGGACGGCCCCGTCGCTGGGCTTTAAAAGACCTGCTACGATGCGGCCGAGCGTCGACTTGCCGCAACCCGATTCACCGACGAGGCCGACGACCTCGCCCTTCGAGACGGCGAGGTCCACGCCATCCACCGCATGAACCGTGGGCGCTTCGACGCGCGCGCCCAAAAGCCGCGCGGTCCGTTCCGCGATGTCGAGTTCCTGCGTGAAGCGCTTCGAAACGCGCTCGATCTCAAGCATCGGATCGCTCACGACGCGCCCTCCCCGAAGTTCAAGAGAGGATGGAAACAGCGCGCGAACTGACCCTGTCGATGCTCGTGCAACGCCGGTTCGGCAAGACATGAATCGTCAGCGCGCGGGCAGCGCGGGCGAAAGGCGCAGCCTTGCGGCAGGTTGAGGAGCGACGGCGTCATGCCCTTGATCTGGTCGAGCGGCGCTCCCCGCGTCTTGCCGTGCGGCACGGATTCGATCAGCCCGCGCGTATAGGGATGGAGCGGCCGCGTGATGATGTCGGCCGTCGCGCCTTCCTCGACGATCCGCCCCGCATACATGACCGCCAGCCGGTCGGCGAGGCCGGAGACCACGGCGAGGTCGTGCGTGATCCAGATCAGCGCCGTTCCCGTCTCGGCGCACAGTTTCTGCACCTCGGCCAGTATCTGCGCCTGGATCGTCACGTCGAGAGCGGTCGTCGGTTCGTCCGCGATGATAAGGTCCGGCTTGTGCAAAAGCGCAATCGCAATTGCCACGCGCTGGCGCATGCCGCCGGAAAATTGGTGCGGATAGCTTTTGAGCCGTTCGTCGGGCGAGGAAATGCCAACCTGCACGAGCGCCGCGCGAGCGCGCTCCAGCGCCGTTGCACGGCTGACCTTGTCATGCGCGAGCACCGTTTCGACCATCTGCGTGTCGATGCGCAGGACCGGATTGAGCGTCATCATCGGGTCCTGGAAGATCATCGCGATGCGCTTGCCGCGCAAATGGCGCATGGTCGGCTCGCCTGCCGCGACGATGTCGTCACCATTAAAGACAATCTGCCCGCCGACGACGCGCCCCGGCGGATCGACGAGACCGAGCAGCGAGAACCCCGTCACTGACTTGCCCGATCCGGATTCGCCGACAAGGCCGAGAATCTCGCCCTTGCGCAGATTGAAGCTGACGCCGTCGACGGCCTTCGCCACGCCGTCGCGGGTGAAGAAATGCGTCTTCAGATCGCGCACATCGAGAAGAGCGGTCATCGCTGCAGCCTCGGATTGAGAATGTCGCGCAGGCGGTCTCCCATCAGATTGATGGCAATGATGGTTACGAGAAGCGCGACGCCGGGAAAGACGCTGACCCAATAGCGACCGGAGAGCAGATAGTCGTAGCCGTTTGCGATCAGAAGACCGAGCGAGGGCTGCGTGACCGGTACGCCGACGCCCAGAAAGGAGAGCGTCGCCTCCAGCGCGATCGCGTTGGCGATCTGCACCGTCGCCACCACAATTAGCGACGGCACGCAATTGGGCAGAAGATGCCGGAACATGATCCGCCGGTGCGAGATGGCAAGGCAGCGAGCGGCGGCGATATAGTCCTTTTGCGTCTCGACCAATGCCGAGGAGCGCACGGTGCGCGCGTAATAGGCCCACTGGACGATAACGAGCGCGATGATGACCTTGTCGACGCCGCGCCCAAACAGCGCCAGCAGGATCAGCGCGATCAGGATCGAGGGAAAGGAAAGCTGCAGATCGACGATCCGCATGATAATGGCGTCGAGCCGACCGCCGAAATAGGCCGCCGTGGTGCCCGCCACGACGCCGATCGTGATCGCCAGTGCCAGCGAGACGAAGGCGACGATGAGCGAAATGCGCAGCCCGTAGAAGATGGCGGAGAGCATATCACGGCCCTGCGGGTCCGTGCCCAGCCAATAGGTCATGCCCGAATAGCTTTCCGAGCCGGGCGGAAGGCCACCGTCCAGAATGTCGAGCGAAGCGAGATCATACGGATTTTGCGGCATCAAAACCGGCGCGGCGAAGGCCAAAACCACGATGACAACGAAGACGAGAAGGCCGAAAACGGCCAGCTTGTCCTCGAAAAATGCCTTGATGAGCCGGACGAGCGGCGTATCGGGCTTGACCGGTTTTGCGACGGCCGGGGTCTGGATCGTCTGGTCGCTCATGCCGCGCGCCCCGAAAGTCGCACGCGCGGGTCGAGCAACGAATAGAAGATGTCGACGACGAGGTTGATGGCGATGATCAGCACGACGGTCAGCATGAGGTAGGCGACGATCACCGGACGGTCGAGGAGATTGATGGAATCGATCAGGAGCTTGCCCATTCCCGGCCATGCGAAGACGGTTTCCGTCACGACAGCGAAGGCGAGCATCGATCCCAGTTCCAGCCCCAAAATGGTGACGACCGGGATCATGATGTTCTTCAGAATGTGGACGAGCACGATGCGCCGTCCAGAAAGTCCCTTGGCGCGGGCAAATTTCACATAGTCCTGCAGCGCGGCCTCACGCGTATTGGCGCGGGCAAGGCGGATGACGAGCGCCATCTTGAAAAGCGCAAGGTTCAGCGCCGGGAGGAGAAGATGCGAAAGGCCATCCGATGTGAAGAAGGAGAGCCGCGCGCCCAATATCTGCACGGTCTCGCCGCGCCCACCAGCGGGCAGCCAGCCCAGGAACACGGCGAAGATGAGGATCAGGATCAGGCCCTGCCAGAAATTGGGCAGCGAAAAGCCGAGGATCGACCCTGCCATCACCGAGCGTCCACCGATCGTTTCGGGTCGCAGCCCGGCATAGACGCCGAGTGGCACTCCGAAGACGACCGCGATGACGAGCGCCGTCAGGGCGAGTTCCATGGTCGCCGGCAGACGTTCCAGAATGACCTCAAGAGCAGGCCGGCCATAGACGAAGGACGTGCCAAGATCACCGCGCAGCGCATTGGTGACGAAGGTGAGGAATTGCTGCCAGAGCGGCTGGTCCAGACCGAGACGCGCAATGGTCGCGGCACGCTCGGCCTGGGTGGCGTCCGGCGCGACGAGCACGTCGACCGGGTTGCCTATTGCGTAGACGCCGAGAAAGACGAGTGTAGCCATGACGGCGACGGCGATCAGGCTCTGCCCCACGCGGCGTAGCAGAAAGACGATCATGCGAACTCCAGCACCAGATGCGACCGGCCGGGCAAACCCGGCCGGCGTTGCCGGTTATTCCGCGCTTTCGGCGCTGCGCACGGTGTAGGCCAGCGTATACTGGTCGACACGCGGCTCGTAGGTGAAGCCGGGCGCCAATGCCCACACGGAACGCTCATAGTGGAGCGGGATGATGCCGTGATCGTCCAGCACGATCGTCTCGGCTTCCTGCAGGAGAGACGAGCGCTCGTCGTCGTCGATCGTGATCGCCGCCCGTTCGATAATCTCATCCATTTGCGGGTTGGAATAGCGGCCCGCATTGGTCACGCCCATACCGGCATCCGGATCGAAGGTCGCGACCAGCGAGCGCAGCGGGGACGACATTTCGCCCGAGGCAGCGCCCCAGCCGGCGAGGAACATCGGGAATTCCAAGTTGTTCCGGCGCGAGAAGAACTGGCTCGCCGTCGACGCGTCGACATTGACCTGGATTCCGACGCGCGCCAGCATCTGCGCGACAGCCTGCGAGACTTGCTCGTCATTGATATAGCGATCGTTCGGCGTGCCGAGCACGATGCTGAAGCCGTCTTCATAGCCGGCCTCAGCGAGGAGTTCGCGGGCGCGATCGGGATCGAAGGCGTCGACAGCGCGTCCCGACGTTCCGAACATCGGCGGCGGAAGAAGTTCGCCAGCCGGTTCAGCATAACCGCCCATGATGCGTTCGACGATTGCCTCGCGGTTGACCGCAAGCGAAATGGCTTCACGCACGCGCTGGTCGAGCAGCGGGTTCTCGCCATTCGTCCCGGTCAGACCCGGCGCGTCTTCCTGCTGGAAAAGGGCCAGATAGATGACGCGGTTGGACAGCGAATCCACCACGTTGAAACCGGCTTCCTCAAGACGCGGCAAGTCCTGGATCGGCGGGGATTCGATCAGGTCGACATCGCCGGCCAGAAGCGCGGCGACGCGCGGCCCGGCGCTGGTGATCGGGCGCAGGACGATGGTTTCCCATTCGGGCGCGTCACCCCAATAATCGTCGTTGCGGTTGAGCACGATCTGGCTGCCGCGCGTGTATTCGCCCAGCGTATAGGGCCCGGTGCCTGAAGAGGCGGCCGGGTCGTTGAAAGCGCCCTGCTGTGGCACCTCGCCCAACCCCTCGCAAGTATTGCCGGGGCCGAAGGTGACTTCCTCGTCCGCGCCAAGCGCGGTTGCCGACAGGATTGCCCATGTCGAGCTTTCGACCGGAAGGAGCGGGTTCGGCCCATCGGTCTCGATGATGAGCGTGTGATCGTCTTCGGCACGCATATCGGTCACCGACTGCGTATAGAGGCTGAAGGAGGACGGCGAGTTTTCCACCAGCGGAATGCGGCAGACGCTGTAGATCACGTCACGCGCGGTGAAGGGCGAGCCGTCGTGAAAGGTCACGTCGTCGCGCAGCGTGTAGCGCCAGGTCGTGTCGTCGAGCGCTTCCCATTCGGTCGCGAGCGAAGGCTCCAGCATCTGCTGCGCGTCCTGCTGGATCAGCGATTCGAAGATGTTGAAGCGTATCTGCGTATTGGTCGCGAGGTTGTGGAACTGCGGGTCCATCGACGTCGCTTCCGACGCCAGCCCGACGCGCAATTGCTGGGCCTGCGCCGCTCCGGAAAGTGCTGCCAGCGCCATGACGCCGGCAGCCGCAAGTCCTGTCTTTTGCCACTTCATGTCAGTCTCCCTCTGTCAAAAAGCGTTGGCTGTCATCTGCCGCCCCGGTTCCCTGCGGGTAAGCGATCAACGCTATTGGCATGAAGGCTAGTATGCGTTATCCGAATTTCAAAGCAGAAAATGTATGCATTGTGCTCATAGATTAGAACCGGATGCCAATTTCAGAAAACAGGGCGCAACGCGAACGACGAACGGCCATCACTGTTCGCGAACTCGAAGTCCTGAGCGCGCTGATCGAAACGGGCACCGCGACCAATGCCGCCGCACGCCTCGGCGTCTCGCAATCGGCGGTTAGCCGCGCCATTGCGCAACTCGAGGACCAGTTGCAAAAGCCGCTCTTCGAGCGATCGGGCGGACGCCTCATTCCCACGCCCGACGGGCTTGCCGTCCATGAGGACGCGGCGCCGATCTTCGCCGCTCTCGCCCGGATCGGCGGCGGCGACAAACATGCGAACAGGCACAAGGGAAGCCTGAGGATTGCCGCGCCGCCGACCATCGCCCACCGGTTTCTCCCGCCTTTCGTGGCGAGTTTCGCCAAGGCCAATCCCCGCCTCTTCGTCGGTTTCGAGGTGGTGTCGAGCGACGTTCTGGTCACGGGCGTTGCCGAGGCGCGCTTCGATATCGCGCTGACGGACCATGCCACCTCGCATCAGGGCGTCCGGTCGGAACCCCTTCTCGAAACGCAGGCGATCTGCGTCGTTCCGGCCCATCATCGGCTTGCCGCGCGCGAGACGATCTCACCGGCCGACATCGACGGCGAACCTTTCGTCGCGCTCACACATCGCCACTCCGGCCGTGCTGCTATCGACCGCATATTCGCGCGGGCAAACATCAAGCCGCGCGTGGCGATCGAGGCCGCCACCTCCATCGCCGCGCTGCAATTCGTCGGGGAAGGTCTCGGCGTTTCGATCTTCAATCCGTTTCCGATCCAGAAACACCTGACGCGTGCGCTCGTCGCGCGCCCCTTTCTGCCCGCGATCACCTATCGCGCATCGTTTCTTCTGCCTATGAGCCAGCCCGCTTCGGGCGTCGTTCTCGACTTCATGGAAATGGTGCGCGAGGGGACCGGCAAGACGCAATTTCTGAGGAGCCTTCGATGACCGCCAGAACGAGCGAACAACTGCTCGCAGACCTCGTCGCCTTCGACACGACGAGCCGCAATTCCAATCTGGCACTCATCGATTTCATCGACGACTATCTTTTAGGGTTCGGCATCGAAAGCCGCCGCATTTTCGACGAGACGGGCACGAAGGCCAATCTGTGGGCGACGATCGGGCCGGCTGACCAGCCGGGCATCGTTCTTTCTGGACATACGGATGTCGTGCCCGTCGACGGGCAGCCCTGGACGAGCGATCCTTTCAGCTTAAGCGAGCGCGAAGGACGCCTTTACGGACGCGGCGCGTGCGACATGAAAGGCTTCATCGCCTGCGTCCTCGCCGCCGTTCCCGACATGGTCCGTGCGGATCTGGCGCGGCCGTTCCATCTTGCCTTTTCCTATGACGAGGAGGTCGGCTGCATCGGTGCGCGACGGATGGTCGAGACGCTGGCCGGCGAAGGCGTGCGACCAGCCTATTGCATCGTCGGAGAGCCAACGCTGATGGAAGTAGTGACCGCGCACAAGGCCAAGCGATCGCTGCGCATCACAGTTCGCGGCCGCGCCTGCCACTCGTCGCTGGCCCCGCTCGGCGTCAACGCCGTCGATTATGCTGCAAAACTGATCACCTATATTCGCGATGTCGCCGACGATCTGACCGCGAACGGACGCCGCGACGAGGCTTTCGACATCGCCCACACGACCGCTCATACGGGCCTCGTGACCGGCGGAACGGCGCTCAACATCGTGCCGGACGAATGCGTCTTCCTGAGCGAGTTCCGCGTCCTTCCGGGCGACGACCCGGATGTGTTCGTCAACGATTTGCGCGCCCATGCCGCCGAACTCGAACGGGACATGCGCAAGGTCGCGCCGGAGGCTTCGATCACAGTCGAACTGATGGCGCAGTTCCCCGGCCTCGACACGGCACCCGACGCCGAAATCACCGCCCTTGCGAAGCGCTTTGCCGGCACGAACGGCCACGCGAAAGTCGCCTACGGCACCGAGGCGGGCCTTTTCGCACAATATCTCGGCACCGAGACGATCATCTGCGGCCCCGGAGCTATCGCGGTCGCGCACCGGCCCGACGAATATGTGGAGCGCGCGCAGCTCCAACGCTGCGACGAATTCCTTGGCCGGCTGATCGAGTGGAACCGCTAGAACGAGGTCCGAATAAGGACGGTCAGCGGCCCTTCCAGACCGGCTCGCGTTTTTCGGCAAAGGCCTTGAAGCCTTCGAGACCGTCCTCGGAATCGTAAAGCTCGTCTACCGTGCGGAACTGGCGCTTGGTGATCCGGTTCATGGCCGACTGGAAGGTCTGGCCCTCGGCTTCGCGCGCGACTTCCTTGATTGCCGCGAAGACGAGCGGCGGCCCCGAAGCGAGCAGCCGCGCGACGTCCCATACCCGCTCTTCGAGCTGGTCGGCGGGGTGAATTTCGTTGACCAAACCCCAGCGATGCGCTTCGTCGGCGTTCATCCAGCGGCCCGTTAGAAGCATGTCCATCGCGACGTGATAGGGAATGCGGCGCGGAAGCTTGATCGTCGCGGCATCGGCGAGCGTGCCGGCCTTGATTTCCGGCAGCGCGAAAGACGAATTTTCCGACGCGTAGATCAGGTCGCAGGACAGCGCCAGTTCGAAGCCGCCACCAACCGCCATGCCGTGGACGCAGGCGATCACAGGCTTGTCCATATCGCGCAATTCCTGCAACCCGCCGAAACCGCCGACACCGTAATCGCCATCGACCGCGTCGCCATCGGCGGCGGCCTTCAAATCCCACCCGGCGGAAAAGAACTTGTCGCCGGCGGTACGGACGATCGCCACGCGCAGGTCAGAATCGTCACGGAACGATTTGAATGTCTGGCCGAGAATGCGGGATGTTTCGAGATCGATCGCGTTCGCCTTCGGCCGGTCGAGCGTGACCTCCAAAATCGCACCATCCCGGCGCGTCTTCACCACTTCGCTCATCGTAAATCCTCCATGTTTCCGGTTCGCATCACCATCAGCGCGTCGGCGACGAAAGCGCCGCTTTTGCACACGATCAGTGGGTTGATGTCGAGTTCTTCCAGCCGGTCGGCATGCGCCAGCGCAAAATCACCAATGGCGACGATCGCGTCCACGGCGGCATCGATATCGCCGCGCGGGCGGCCGCGATAGCCGTCGAGCAGCGGGAACAGCTTCAGGCTTCGCAGTGCCACCTCGACATCCGCGCGGGCTGACGGCAAAAGCAATGTCGCCGTATCGGCAAGAAGCTCGACGAGGACGCCGCCGGTACCGATGGTCATGACGGGACCGAACAGCGGATCGTGCGTGACGCCGACGATCAGTTCGCCGACGCCGCCCGTCACCATACGCTCGACATAGAAGTCCTTGCCGAGAGCCGCCATTTCACGCGCGGCTGTCTCGACCCCTTCGGCGTCATCAAGGCCCAGCCTGACGGCACCCTGTTCGCTCTTATGCGCCAGCCCGAGCGCTTTGAGTGCCACCGGAAAGCCGATACGTCTTGCGACCTCGACGGCTTCGATCGCCGTCGCCGCCCGATGCCCCTCGGGGACTGAAAGGCCGAAGGAAGCCAGCAAGGATTTTGCATCGGCCTCGTCGATGGTTTTGTGCGGCACGCCTCCCTCTGGGACGCCGATGGTCGGGAGTTCAGCGGGAGGTATCCGGGCCCAGGCTCTTCCCACGAACGCCGCCGCCGCGATGGCGTCCATCGCCTCGGCTATCCCGCACAAGGGCGCAATTCCGCGTTCGAGAAGGTCTTCGCAATGCCGCTCGTGTAGATTTTCTGGCATCGACGCGACGACGGCACCCTTGGCGCCGCCAGACAACGCCGTGGCGAAAGCCTCGACGGTCGGCTGCCAGTCGGCATCCGAGCACCGGTCCCGGCGCGGGAAGTCGAGCACCAGCAAATTGAGATCGAACCCGACGGACACCATCGCCGAAAACGTTGCCGTCATCGCCGGGCCGTCGTTCCAGATAAAGGTGTGATAGTCGAGCGGATTGGATATCGCCACCAGCGGGCCCAGCGTTTCACCGACTTGGCCCGAATGGTCCGCAGTCAGCGGTGGAAAGACGATCTCCCGGCCAACCGCGGCATCCGCGATGACAGACGCCTCGCCGCCCGAACAACTCATCGAGGAGAGGCGCGCGCCGTCAAGTGGCCCGACCGCATGGAGAAGTTTCAGCGTTTCGAGAAAGGTGGGAATCGTATCGACACGCGCGATGCCGAGGCGCTTCAGGAAAGCGTCGGAAGCCGCGTCCGAACCGGCCAGCGAGGCCGTGTGCGAGATCGTGGCCTTGCGCGCCTGTTCGGAGCGGCCGACCTTCATCGCGACGATCGGTTTTTTGAGTTCACGCGCTCGCGCGGCAAGCCGTTCGAAGCCGGCGACGCTATCGAAGCCTTCGATATGCAAGCCGAGAACGCTGACGCGTTCATCCTCGATCAGCCCGAGGGCGATTTCCGACAGGCCGGTCTGCGACTGGTTTCCCGCCGTCATGACATAAGCGAGCGGCAGGCCGCGCTGCTGCATCGTCATGTTGATGGCGATGTTGGAGGATTGCGTAACGATCGCCGCGCCGCGTTCGCCATCAGCCAGCCGCCGCCCGCCATGCTGATCGGGCCATAAAAGCGCGCCGTCAGCATAATTGATGAGGCCATAGCAGTTCGGCCCGATGATCGGCATCGACCCCGCCGCCTCGATCAGCGCCGCGTTGAGTCTGCCCCCTCCCCGTCATCGGCTTCCAGAAAGCCCGAGGCGAAGCACACCGCCCCGCCGCTGCCCATCGCGGCCAGTTCGCGCACCATTTCGACCGTCAGGTCGCGATTGACGCCGATGAAGGTTGCGTCGGGTGCGTTCGGCAGGTCGGCTACCGTGCGGAACGCCTCGACACCCTCGATCTCGTCCTTCGTCGGATGGACCGGCCAGATCTCGCCGGCAAAGCCGGCCTTCAGGCATTGTCGAACGACATTGGTGCCGAAGAAGCCGCCGCCGATGACGGCGATGGAATGCGGTCGCAAAAGGCGCTCCAGACGCATCATCCGCCGACAGCGCGCAGCATGGCGCGCGAAATGATGTGGCGCTGGATTTCCGACGTGCCCTCCCAGATGCGCTCGACGCGGGCGTCGCGCCAGATGCGCTCCAATGGCAATTCGTCCATCAGGCCCATACCGCCATGAATCTGGATCGCCTCATCGGCGACGAAGGCGAGCATTTCGGTGGCCTTCAACTTGGCCATCGCCATATCGGCATCGGTGACCGTGCCCTGATCGTATTTCCAAGCGGCTTCCAGCGTCAGAAGTTCGGCCGCCTTCAGTTCCGTCGCCATGTCGGCGAGTTTGAAGGAGACGCCTTGGAACTTGCCGATCTGCTGGCCGAACTGCTCGCGCTGCGCGGCATAATCGACGGCATGGGAAAGTGCGCGTTCGGCGCGGCCGAGACACGTTGCTGCGACCTGAAGCCGCGTTGCGCCGAGCCATGAATTGGCGACCTCGAAGCCCTTGTGAACCTCGCCGAGCACCTGTTCGGCCGGAATGCGACAATCGTCGAATTCGAGGACGGAATTTGTGTAGCCGCGATGCGAGACGTTGCGATATCCGTCGCGCACGGTGAACCCCGGCGTTCCCTTGTCAACGAAGAACGCCGTGATCTTCTTGCGTTTGCCACGTGGCGTTTCTTCTTCGCCCGTCGCCATGAAGACGATGGCAAAGCCTGCAATATCGGCATGGGAGATGAAGTGTTTGGTGCCGTTCAGCACGAAGTCCGAACCGTCCTGCCGGGCCGTCGCCTTCATGCCGCGCAAATCCGAGCCTGCCCCCGGCTCGGTCATGGCGAGGCAGTCCCATGTCTCGCCGCGCATGCAGGGATAAAGGTAGCGCTCTTTTTGCTCGTCGGTGCCAGCGAGAAGAATGTTCGACGGCCGCGCCACGCAAGTCCAGTGCAACGCGTAGTTGGCGCGGCCAAGCTCCTTTTCGTAGAGAAGCCACGAGAGGGTATCGAGACCTGCCCCACCGACGTTCTCGGGCATGTTGGCGGCGTAAAGCCCCGCCGCCATCGCTTTCGCCTGCAATTCCTTCACGAGTTCCATCGGCAGATGGCCGGTGCGTTCGATTTCGAGTTCGTGCGGGTAAAGCTCGTTTTCGACGAAGGCGCGCGTCGTCTCAACGATGAGCCTTTGCTCCTCCTCCAGCCCGAAATTCACAACGATTTTTCCTTCGCGCGCGCCGCGAGCTTTTCGACATAGTCCTTCTGGAGTGCGCCTGCGCCCCATCCCGCACCGCCATTCTGGTGCGACAGTGCCGCCATCATGGCGACGAGATTGTCGTCGCGGATGCGTTCCAGATCGCGGATCGAAAGATCGCCCGTCTGTTCGTCGGACTGCGTGACGATCAAGTCCACGAGTTCGTCATTGAACTCCGGCACGTCCATCAGCTTCGTCCAGGGCCATTTCAGGCATGGGCCGAACTGCTCCATGAAATGACGCATCCCCGCCTCGCCGCCTGCGACGCGGTAGGTCTGGAACAGGCCCATCTGCGCCCAGCGCAGGCCAAAGGAATAGCGCATGATATCGTCGAGTTCCTCGACCGTCGTCACGCCGTCCTTGATCAGCCACAGAGACTCGCGCCAGACCGCTTCGAGCAGACGATCCCCGACGAACGCCTCGATCTCCTTGCGGATGACGACCGGCTTCATGCCGACAGAGCCGTAGAGGTCCTTCGCCTTGTCGATAAAGGCGGCATCGGTCTGTTCGCCGCCGACGATCTCGACCAGTGGCAGGAGATAGACTGGATTGAAGGGATGCGCGACGATCAGGCGTTCGGGTCGCGTCAGCGCCGTCGCCATATCGGTCGGCTTGATGCCGGAGGTGGACGAGCCGATCGGAATATCCGGCGCGGTATGCGCGTCGATTTCCGCCAGAACCTTGTGCTTCAGGTCGAGCCTTTCCGGCACGCTTTCCTGAACGAGATCGGCATCGGCCACCGCGTCGGCAATCGTCGCTGGATAGGTGATCCGGCCTTCCTTCGGCAGGCCGTCCGGAGACATGCTTTCATATGCACGGCGTGCGCCATCCATCACCTCGCCGACCTTGCGGCTGGCCTGCGGGTCAGGGTCGTAGAGCGCCACGTCGATGCCGTTGAGAAGAAGGCGCGCTGCCCAGCCCGCGCCGATGACGCCCCCGCCGATGCAGGCGGCTTTCTGGATTTTGTTCATCCGATCCTCCTCACGCTGCGACCGGCGCGCGTTTCGTCAAATTGAGGCGTTTGCGTACCTCGTCCGGCCCGATGACGCGCGCTCCCATGTTCTCGACGATCGTCACGGCGCGCTCGACGAGTTGCGCGTTGGTGGCGAGTTCGCCCTTGCCGAGCCACAGATTGTCCTCCAGCCCGACGCGCACATTGCCGCCCGCCAGAACGGTCGCCGCGACATAGGCCATCTGGTTGCGGCCAAGCGCGAAGGCGGACCAGTTCCAGTCCTTCGGCACATTGTTGACCATGGCCATGAAGGTATTGAGATCGTCCGGTGCGCCCCATGGCACGCCCATACAAAGCTGAACGAGCGCGTCAGGAGCGAGCACACCTTCCTTCACCAGTTCCTTCGCGAACCACAGATGGCCGGTGTCGAACGCCTCGACCTCCGGCTTCACACCCATCCCGGTCATCATCCCGCCCATGGCGCGCAGCATGCCGGGCGTGTTGGTCATCACATAGTCGGCCTCGGCGAAATTCATCGTGCCGCAATCGAGCGTGCACAGCTCCGGCAGGCATTGGCGCACATGCTCGACGCGCTCGGCGGCGCCCGCCATGTCCGTTCCCGCCTCGTTCAAAGGTAGCGGCTTTTCGGTCGAGCCGAACACCATGTCGCCGCCCATGCCGGCGGTCAGATTCAAGACGACATCGACGTCCGCATCTCGGATGCGCTCGGTCACTTCGCGGTAGAGCGCGATATCGCGGCGCGGCTTGCCCGTTTCGGGATCGCGCACATGGCAGTGAACGATCGCCGCGCCCGCCTTCGCCGCCTCGATCGCGGAATCAGCGATCTGCTTGGGCGAGCGGGGAACGTGCGGGCTGCGGTCCTGCGTCGCGCCCGAACCCGTCACGGCGCAGGTGATAAAAACCTCGCGGTTCATTTCCAAAGGCATATAGCTCTCCCGTATTTCGTTGGAGAGAGTATGCGCCGCTTGTCAGCCATTGCTTTGCGCTTTACGCATTCATGTTGATGAAAACCGAAAATCTTTCAATCTTTAAATCCGAGACAGCGACGTTGCGCGTGACGTTTCTCGTTCTGTCGGGATGTTCGCTGATGTGCGTTGCCTCCACGATCGATCCGCTGCGCGCGGCCAACCGCATATGCGGGCGCGTCGCCTTCGACTGGAAGATCGTATCGCTCGACGGCAAACCGCCCCTGACGACCAGCGGGTTACCGGTCTTCACCGCCGAACGTTTCGACGCTTCGGATGCGGGCGATCTTCTCGTCATCATCGGCGGCTTCGGCTCCCGCTCAGCGCTTGCCGCAACGGATATCGCCGCTTTCAAACGCGCCGCAGGCGTGGCGCGCGCCGTCGCCGGCATCGAGGCCGGCACCTGGGTACTCGCCCGCGCCGGTCTGCTCGACTGCCGCTCGGCCACAACCCACTGGGAAGACCTTGAGGATTTCGCGACCGCCTTTCCTGAAATCGACGTACGCCCCGACCGCTACGTGATCGACGGCAAGGTCGTAACAGCGGGCGGTGCGTCGCCCGGCTTCGATCTGATGCTGCATCTCGTGGCGACCCGGCTCGGCATGGCGGTCGCGCTCGATGTCGCCAGTGTCTTCGTTTACGATCAGGCGCGCGCGCCAACCGATGCGCAGCCGCTCGTCTCGCTCGGGCAACTCGATGTCTACGACCGAAGGATCGTCGGGGCCATCCGACTCATGGAATCGCACATCGACCGGCCGCTGTCTGCCAGTGAGATTGCCCGTAAAGTTAACGTCGCGCCGCGAACGCTGGAGCTTCTGTTCAGCCGGGCGATCGGCGAAAGTCCGGGCGCCTATTATCTGAGATTGCGCCTCAACGCCGCCCATCGCCTTGTGCTCGATACCAGCGAGAAAATGGCGGATATCGCCGCTCGTACCGGCTTTTCGAGCCCGGCCGTATTCTCGCGCGCCTTTGCCCGAACGTTCGCGATGTCGCCGGCCGCAGTGAGGCGACAGACCCGGCGACCGCCGACCCGATCCGCTTGACGGATGGCGATCGTGACCTGTGGGTATTAACGATGTTGCGAAGTCGGGCGTTGATCGCAGCCGCGGAACAGCCAGTTCTGGCGCATGGATATCGCGCTTCAGATCACGCCCACCGGACTTACCTACGCTCTCAAGCCAGTGTCGGCTTCGGGTGAAGAAGTTGTCGGCATGTATGTGCGCTGGCCAAGCCCTGCCGGCGCACATTCGCGTCGGCCATCGACCGGCCAGCAGGCGACCCTCGTCAAGAAGATGATTGCCCGGATGCTGACGAACGCGGCGGCGGAAGCTGCCCTTCTGGCGATCGAAGAGGGAACGGCGCAGTACAGGATCGATGCGGTCCGGGCGGCACTCGATCAGGAAAACTGCATCGTCGGCGAACGGACGGCACATGCCGACGGCGCCATGGGTCTCATGCGGGAGTGGCTTGGACAGACGACCGACACCGATACGGGCATTCGACCGCTTCAGCCGCCTCGCGGTCGCAAACGCGGCGGCACATAAGCCTTCGATCCCGAAACCCTGACTTCAGGTTGACGGCGTATGGCTTGCCATTACAGTCCTCGCCATCAGTCGAGCGGAGACATCGCCTTGCCCATATCGAAGCCGTCGATAGAAGATCTGAGCTTCATCGTCGTCATTTTGGTGGTGACCGCAGCATTCGTCTGGCTCCTTTTGCCCTTCTACGGTGCCGTCCTGTGGGCGGTCATCCTGGCGATCCTGTTCAACCCGCTTCAGCGGCGGCTCGAGCGCGCACTTGGCGGGCGAAAGGGACTGGCCGCCGGCATCAGCCTGCTTTCGTGCATCTGCATCGTCGTCATTCCCGGCGTGCTGATCCTGTCATCGGTCGCGCAGCAGGCAACCGGCCTTTACGACCGCGTGACGTCGAGCGAGTTCGACGCGGAAGCGGCCATGGCGCAGGTCCACGACGCGATGCCGCAATTCATTCTGGACGCGCTGGCGCAGTTCAACCTCGGCAGCATTGCAGACATACAGGATCGCCTGACGTCGTTTCTCGGCGAAACGGCGCAGTTCATCGCAGCGCGACTGGTCTCCATCGGCCAGGGAACGGCACAGCTCTTCATCAGCCTCGGCATCATGCTCTATGTGCTGTTCTTCCTGTTCAGGGACGGCGCAACCCTCGCCGCGAAAATCCGTACAGCAAGCCCGCTCACGCAGCATCATACCGATTACATCCTGGAAAAATTCAGCTCGGTCGTGAAAGCGACCGTCAAGGGCAACGTCATCATCGCGGCGCTTCAAGGCGCCATTGGAGGCGTCACCTTCTGGTTCATGGGCATACCGGCGGCGCTGCTATGGGGTGTGCTGATGGCCATCCTGTCTCTGTTGCCGGCTGTCGGGTCGTTTATCGTCTGGGGGCCGGTCGCGGCGTTCCTCATCATCTCGGGCGATTATCTGAATGGCATTCTCCTGATCCTCATAGGCACCTTTGTCATCGGCCTGATCGACAATCTGCTGCGCCCTCCGCTCGTCGGAGCGGGAACGCGCATGCCCGATTACGTCGTGCTGGTATCGACGCTCGGCGGGATCGCGCTTTTCGGATTGAACGGGTTCGTCGTCGGGCCGCTGATCGCGGCGCTCTTCATCGCCGTATGGTCGCTTTTCACGGACGACCGGCGGCACGAAATCCGATCGTGAATTTCGGCGCTTCAACAGCTTTCGCCGCGTAACCGGCATAACGATTGCATAGCCAGTTGTGGAGCACATCTTTCTGGAATAGCGTCGCCTAAAAAGACGGGATACAGCCGATTAACGCTGCCTGCCAGAGGTCGACACATGACTGTCTCTAGAACTGCCAATCAAGGTTTCCGTCCCAACCGCCGCCAGATCGTTCAGGGCATTGGCTTCACCGCCGCTGCCGCCGCGCTGGGGCTGCCGCTCCGCGCCATCGCGCAAGAGCCGCTGAAAGTCGCCGCCGTCTATACGGTGCCGACCGAGCAGCAATGGGTCAGCCGCATCCATCTTGCCGCGCTGGCGGCAATGGAACGCGGCGACATCGAATATGTCTATTCCGAAAACGTCTCCAACTCGGATTATGAGCGCGTCATGCGCGAATATTGCGAGACCGGAAACCAGCTGATCCTCGGCGAGGTGTTCGGCGTCGAGCAGGCCGCGCGCCAGGTCGCAGCGGACTATCCCGACGTCTCGTTCCTTATGGGATCGAGCCTCAAGGAAGATCCGGCGGTGCCGAATTTCGCGCCGTTCGACAATTACATTCAGGACGCGTCCTATCTCACCGGCCTGATTGCCGGCGCGATGAGTGAAACCGGCAATATCGGCATGGTTGGCGGTTATCCGATCCCCGAGGTCAACCGGCTGATGCACGCCTTCATGGCCGGCGCGCGCGAAACCAAGCCGGATGTGAAGTTCCAGGTCGCCTTCATCGGCTCCTGGTTCGATCCGCCGAAAGCCAAGGAAACCGCCTTCGCGCAAATCGATGCGGGTGCGGACGTGCTCTATGCCGAGCGCTTCGGCGTTTCCGACGCGGCGCAGGAACGCAGTATCCTCGCCATCGGCAACGTCATCGACACGCAGGAAGACTATCCCGAAACGGTCGTCGCCTCGGCGCTTTGGCACTTCGAGCCGACGCTCGACAAAGCCATCGAGGAAGTGCGGGCCGGCACCTTCACGGCCGCCGATTACGGCGTCTACTCCTTCATGAAGGAAGGCGGATGCTCGCTTGCCCCGCTCGGCACGTTCGAGGACAAGGTCCCGGCCGAGATCAAGGCGCTCGTCACCGAGCGCGAAGCGGCGATCAAGGACGGCTCCTACACCGTCGAGATCGACGACAGCGAGCCGACCTCGAGCTGACATGAACGACGCACAATCGGACGAGGCGCAGCTGGCGCTGCGCCTGTCCGGCATCACGAAACGGTTCGGGGCGCTCGTCGCCAACGACGCCATCGACCTCGCCCAGAAGCGCGGCGAAGTCGTCGCGCTTCTGGGCGAAAACGGTGCCGGCAAGACAACGCTGATGAACATCCTGTTCGGTCACTATGTGGCCGACGAGGGTGAGGTCGTTGCGTTCGGAAAGGCGTTGCCGCCGGGCGATCCGCGCGCCGCGCTCGACGCGGGCATCGGCATGGTGCATCAGCACTTCACGTTGGCCGACAACATGACCGTGCTCGACAATATCGCGCTCGGCACGCAAAGCGCGTGGTCGTGGCGCTTCGACAGGAAAAGCGCACGCGCACGCATATCCGAACTCGCGCGCGATTTTGGCCTTGCGGTCGATCCGGACAAACCCGTTTCGGCGCTGGCTGTGGGCGAGCGCCAGCGTGTGGAAATCCTCAAGGCGCTCTACCGTGAAGCACGCGTCCTGATCCTCGACGAGCCGACCGCCGTTCTGACGCCGGGCGAAACCGAGGCGCTTTTCGCCACGCTGAAACTGCTCGTCGCCAAGGGACTGTCGATCATCTTCATCTCGCACAAGCTGAACGAGGTGATGGCCGCTTCCGACCGTGTCGTGGTGCTGCGCGGTGGCAAGGTCGCGGGCGAGCGGGTGACGAAAGAGACGACACGTCAGGAACTCGCCGCGCTGATGGTGGGCCGCGAGATCGAACTGCCGCACGCCGAGCCACGCACTCCCGGCCCAGTGCTTCTGGAACTTACCGGCGTTTCCACCAATGGCGAGGGAACGCGGCTCGCGGATGTTTCGCTGGCTCTGCGCTCCGGTGTCATCACCGGGCTTGCCGGCGTGTCGGGCAACGGGCAAGGCGCGCTTGCCGATCTTCTCTCCGGCATGATCGCGCCGTCCGCAGGCAAGATGCGGATATCGGACGGCGAAATCGGCGACTGGTCGCCGCGTGCTGCGCTCGCGCACGGCATCGCGCGCATTCCCGAAGACCGCCACGCGGTCGGCTCCATCGCCGATATGAACGTCATGGAAAACGTGATTTCCGAGCGTTACCGCGATCCCGCTTTCAGCCGGCGCGGCCTCGTCGACTGGGGTGCCGCGCGCGCTTTCGCCGAAAAGCTTGTGCGCGACTACGACGTGAAATGCCCCTCGCCCGAAACGCGGATCAGGCTCCTGTCCGGCGGCAACATGCAAAAGCTGATCCTGGGACGCGCGCTCGATCCCGAACCCGCCATCATCCTCGCCAACCAGCCGACGCGCGGTCTCGATATCGGCGCGGTTTCCTACGTGCATGAACGCCTGATCGAGGCGCGCGATCGCGGCGCGGCGGTACTGCTGATCTCCGAAGACCTCGACGAGGTGCTGCGGCTTTCCGACAACATCCACGTCATCTCGAAAGGCCACCTGACGCCGGCCTTCGCGCGCGGCGAACGAAGCCTGGCCGAACTCGGCGAACTGATGGCCGGTCACGGCTTGGAGAAAGCCGCTTGAGGCTCGAAGCCAAACCAAAGCCGTCGATGGCGACGCTCGTCCTTTATCCGGTCGGAGCGGTTTTGGTGACGCTCCTCGTCACGTCGCTTCTGGTTCTGGCGGCAGGCGCATCGCCTTTGCCCGTCTTCGCGCTGGTGGCGAAAGGAGCCGCCGGCTCTCAATTCGCGCTCCTCGAAACGCTGACGCGCGCAACGCCTTTGATCTTCACCGGTCTTGCCGTCGCCGTCGCGTTCCGCGCCAAACTCTGGAACATCGGCGCGGAAGCGCAGCTTTATATCGGCGGAGTGGTCACAATCGTTCTAGGCACCGGCGCGCTGCCACTTCCCGCACCGATCCTGATCCCGATCATCATGATCGCCGTGATGATCGCGGGCGGCCTTTTGCTGCTCGGCCCCGCCATCCTCAAGACGCGGTTCGGCGTCGACGAGGTGGTGACGACGCTTCTCCTGAACTTCATCGTGCTTCTCTTCGTTTCGATGCTTCTTGAAGGCGCCCTGAAAGACCCGATGGGCCTTGGCTGGCCGCAGTCGCAGATGGTCGCCGCAGACGCACGCCTGCCGCGCATCTTTCAGGGACGGCGCCTGCACTACGGCTTCGTCATCGCGCTCGTCGCCGCTTTCGCGATCTGGTTCATCATGAAGAAGACAACGCTCGGCTACGAGATGCGCGCGGTCGGCCACAATCCGCAGGCGGCGCGCTTCGCGGGCATCCCCGTCAACGGCGTTCTGATGAAGACCGCACTGATTTCCGGAGGGCTCGCGGCACTGGCGGGCTTTTCCGAAGTCGCCGGTCTCAAGGGAAACCTGACGCTCGATCTGTCGCCGGGCTTCGGCTACACGGGCATCGTCGTCGCCATGCTCGCCATGCTCAATCCGCTCGGCGTTGTCGCCGCCGCGATCTTCGTCGCAGGCATTTTCGTCGGGGCTGACGCGATGAGCCGCTCGGCCGGCGTGCCGAGCTACATCGCAGACGTGATGGTCGCGACCTCCCTTTTGACAATGGTGACCGCGATCATGCTGTCGCGCTATCGTGTGAGGTGGCGCTGATGGACGCTTTCGAAATTCTCTTCACCGCCTCGTTCTGGGTCGCCGCCATCCGGATCGCCTCGCCGCTGATCTTCGCCACGATGGGCGAACTCATCTGCGAACGCGCGGGCGTCCTCAATCTGGGCATCGAGGGAATCATGGTGGCCGGCGCGTTCGCCGGCTGGGTCACGGTCTATGCCGGCGGCGATCTATGGATGGGCGTCGCGATCGCGGCGCTCGCTGGCGCGATGTTCGGCCTCCTCCACGGCACGCTGACGGTGCCGCTCGGACTGTCGCAACACGTCGTCGGCATCGGCATCACGCTTCTGGCGACGAGCCTGACCTATTTCACCTATCGCGTGGTGCTGCCACAGGTCCCCTCGCCGCCGCGCATCGAGCCGTTCCGCGCTTACGCGGTGCCGTATCTGTCAGATATCCCGATCCTCGGTCCTGCGCTCTTCAACCAGACGCCGCTGACCTATCTGGCGTTCGTCACCGTCGCGGTCGTCGCCTGGGTGCTCTATCGCACCCCGCTCGGCCTTGCCGTGCGCGCGGCGGGCGAAAACCCGGCGGCGGTGGAAGCACAAGGCATGTCCGTCACCGCGATCCGCATGGGTGCAGTCATGGTCGGCTCCGCCCTGATGGCGGTCGGCGGCGCGTTTTTGACCATGTCAGCCTTCAATTCCTTCTTCTTCGAGATGGTCAACGGACGCGGCTGGATCTGCATCGCGCTCGTCGTCTTCGGCTCATGGCGGCCGGGCAAGGCGCTCTTGGGCGCGATCTTCTTCGCCGCCTTCGACGCTTACCAGATCCGGCTGCAACAGGTGGCCGGCGGCATCATGCCCTATCAGGTCTTTTTGATGATGCCTTACGTTCTGTCGATCCTTGCGCTCGTCATCATGTCGCGGCGGGCGAGCTACCCCAAGGCGCTGATGGTGCCCTATCAAAAGGGCGAACGCTGACGGCTCACGCCCTGCCGGCCAAGCCCTTGTACCATCGCGCCAGGACAATGGGCGTCAGATACATCGGTATCTGGAAGCAGCCGATGAACAACAAGAGCATGTCAGCCGTCTGAACCGGCAAGACGCTCAGGAAAAGCGCGACGTTCCGGTTTCCCGCGGCAATGCCGATAGCGGGCGCGGCCGACGGATTGCGCCGCGCGGCAATAACGCTAACGGAAAGCTGCAGCCCCATATTGAGCGCGAAGACGACGGCGAGCGCTGCGGCAAGACCGCCGGGATCAGCGGTGAATGCCGGTCCTATCGCCGACATCATGCCGATGACGACGAGGCCGAGAAGCAGCGCGGCGATGCCGTCCATCGCGGCGATCGAACGTTGCGTCCCCTTCACGATGCCCGACAGGCGAAGCGCGATCGCGATGCCCCCGGCAATGGTGATCAGGAAAAGAAGAAATCCCGCCGCGCCCGCGACGTCGCCCGCATTGCCGAAGGCGGGCATGACGAGAAAGACCGGCACGACCGTCAGTGGCAGGATCGCCGTGCCGAGCACGAGTTGGCGCAGCGAAGGCGCGGGGTCGCCGCCGGCCATCGCCGTGATGTTGGGACTGCCGGTGATGGGTGCAGCCGCCAGTACCAGCACGACGCCCATGGCGAGCGGATGGGCCAGAATACCGGCGAGCGTGAAGATGCCCGCAGCCGCAAGCGGCAAGGCAAGCTGGAACAGCAGCGCCAGTCCGATTGCGCGATGAATGCCTTTGAATCCGGCGACGAGCCCGTCAGGCCCGAGCCGCAAGACGGCCAGAAACAGGAGAGCGACGATCATCGGCGCGATCCATGGGCGCAGCACGACCGCGAGGCCGGGAAGCGCGATGCCGGCGACAAGCCCCGCAATGAGCATCACGCGGCCGTTGCGTGCGATCCATTCGAGAACCGCCATTACAGGGACGCCGCGCCGCGCGCCGCCTGATCGTAAGCGCCCGACAAAGCGCGCAGGAGGCCCGCGAGCCGCGAAATCTCCTCGGGGTCATGACCAAGCTGGCGCGCTGCGTCGACGACGAGCGCCTCGCGGATTTCACGGTAGCGCAGGCACAGTTTCGTGCCGGCCTCGGTGATGGCGACGGTCTTTTCCTTGCCCTTGCGGCCTACTTCCACCAGCTGGTGTTCGACCAGCTTCTTGATGGCGTAATTTGCCAGATGCGTATCCTCGATATTGAGGACGAGGCAGATGTCGGCAAGCGTCTTCGCCCGTTCGCGATGGTTCACCAGATGGACGATCAGCACCTCGAGCGGCGAGAGCGCCGGCCCGCCCGCCGCCGTGGTACAGCGGACGATCCAGCGCTGAAAGGCATGGCTTGCCATCGTCATCGCAAATTCCAGCTCCGACAAGGCCGGAAGGCTGGATTTTGCGAGGTGGGCCGACGAGACGACCGGCCCGACCAGCGCCCGCGTCAGTTGCTCATCATCGTACCTGGAAGCCATAGCGCAATCTCCGGGAAAACCGTCAGGATGGCCGTCGCCAGCACGAGAATGAAGAAGAACGGCAGCGCGTAGAGCGCGATCTCGAAGATGCCGCGTCCCGTTATCGACTGAATGACGAACAGGTTGAAGCCGACCGGTGGCGTGATCTGGCTCATCTCGACCACGAGGACGAGGAAGATGCCGAACCAGATCGGATCGATGCCTGCCGCCATCACCATCGGCAGGATGACCGATGTCGTCAGCACCACGATGGAGATACCGTCGAGGAAGCAGCCGATGACGATGAAGAACACCAAAAGCGCAGCAAGCAGGGCATAGTGCGAAAGCCCCATGTCGCCGATCCACGATGCAAGGGCGCGCGGAATGCCGGTAAAGCCCATCGCGACCGTCAGGAACGAAGCGCCTGCGAGGATGAAGGCGATCATGCAGGACGTGATTGCCGCGCCGCGCAGGGAGGTCAGGAAGCCCGGCCAGTCGAGTCCGCCCGTGAACCACGCAATCGCGAGAGCGCCAGCGACGCCGACGACTGCGGCCTCCGTGGGCGAAGCCAACCCGCCATAGATGGAGCCGATGACGGCGACGATGAGGAGCACCGTAGGCGTCAAAAGCAAGAGCGCCCGGCCTTTTTCGCCCCAGCTCGATTTCGGCTCGAGCGCGGGCATGCGCTCGCGGTTCATCGCCGCCCAGATCATGACATAGGCCGAGAACATCGCGCCCAGCATGAGGCCGGGAACGACGCCCGCCAGAAACAGGCGGGCAATCGACTGCTCGGTCGCCGCGCCATAGACGATCATGATGATCGACGGCGGGATGAGGAAGCCGAACGTACCCGAACCGGCGAGCGTGCCGATGGCCATGCGAGGGTCGTAGCCGCGCTTTTTCAGTTCGGGCAGCGCCATGCGCCCAACCGTCGCCGTCGTGGCGGCGGACGAACCGGAGACGGCGGCGAAGAGTGCACAGCCGAACACGTTGACATGCAGGAGCCGACCGGGAAGCCGCCGGGTGAACGGCGCAAGGCCCTCGAACATGTTCGACGACAGCTTCGACCTGAACAGGATTTCGCCCATCCAGATGAACATCGGCAGGGCTGTCAAATCCCACGAGTTCATCGAGCCCCAGACGCGGCGCGCAAAGACAGAGGCGGCAGGCGCGGAGGTCGCAAGCTCGATGGCAACGAGGCCGACGGCCATCAGCGAAAAGCCGACCCAAAGACCCGACAGGAGAAAGCCGAAAAGAACGACGACGAGAAGAACGGAGATCATCGCGATATCCATCAGTGCCCCCCTCCTTCGCCGATTTCGCGATTGCGCTCGGCAAGGCGGAAGGCCGCCTCTCCGCCGCGCAGCAACGTGACGAGTTCATCGGCAAGCGCGACGGCGAGAATGGCAAGGCCGCTCGTCATCACCGCCTGCGGAATCCATAGTGCGATTGCAATGAGGCCGTAGGAGACGGAGCCGCGCTGATAGGACGCCAATGTCTGCCCGCCGATCGCCCAGGTGGCGAAGAGCGTCAGGCCGAAGGCGACGAGCAGCACGAAAGCCGTCGCGATGCGGTCGCCGCGCTCGCTCAGGAAGCGCAACACCAGCGTGACGCGCACGTGGCCCGCCGCGCGCAAAGCTGCCGGCAGCGCCAGAAACGCGGAGGCAACGAACAGAAAGCCGCCGATTTCGGCAAGCGAGGGAATGATGAAACCGAAGCGCGCCATACCTAACGTCACGGCTACCCTGTCGACGATGCGGGCCAAAACCTGAATGAAGACCAGGCTGGCGATGAGCACCATAGAGAGGCAGGCGACGAAAAGCGCGGCGCTGTAAAGGGCGTCGAGAGCCTTGCGCATGTGCTTGTCCTTGGAAAGCGGAAAACTGGTTCCGGCCGTCATGGCTCGATGTCACCATGCGCCCGGACCGTTCGGGCGACGCCGGCGTAAAACCACCCCGGCGTCCGACCCGCTTTCGCGATTACTCGGCGCGATAGGCCTCAATGACGGCTTCGCCTTCGGGACCGGCCTGATCGAGCCATTCCTGCGTCATCGTATCGCCGATTTCCTGAAGCTTTGCGGCGAGCGCTTCGGAAGGCTGCGAAACCTGCATGCCACCAGCCTCGAGCTCGGCAATCTTGGCGTCGGTTTCTTCGCGCGACATCTGCCAGCCGCGCGTTTCGGCGGCAGCAGCCGCTTCGAGAACCGCCGTCTGTTCTTCTTCGCTCAGCCCTTCGAAGGCATCCGTATTGACCACGACGATGTTTTTGGGAAGCCAGGCCTGCGTGTCGATGTAGTTGGACGTGAAGTCCCAAGCCTTGGCGTTCGCGCCGGTCGAGGGCGAGGTGATCATGGCTTCGACGCGACCGGTCGAAAAGGCGGTCGGGATGTCGGTTTCCTCGACCTGCGTCGGCGTAGCGCCCAAAAGCGCGGCAAGGCGCTCGGTCGCCACGTTATAGGCGCGGAAATTCAGCCCCTGAAACTGCGCAGGATCGGTGATTTCCTGGCGCAGGTAAAGGCTCTGGCCCGGCCACGGCACGGCGTAAAGAACCGTCATGCCCTCTTCGGCGAGCTTTGCCGAAACGGCTTCGCGCGAGACTTCCCACAGCTTTTCGGACTGCTCGTAGGATGCAGCGAGGAAGGGAATCGAATCGAGCGCGAAGATCGGGTCCTCGTTGGCAAGGCGCGACAACAGGAACTCGCCGATCGGGACGATACCGTCCTGCACCGAATCCTTGATCTCGGCATGGCCGAAAAGCGAATTGGCCGAATGAACCGTAATATCGAGGCTGCCACCGGTCGCCTCGCGCACTTCGTCCGCGAACTGGATGATGTTCTGCGTGTGGAAGATGCCGTCTGCATAAGGCGTCGGCATGTCCCAGCTTGTCTGGGCGAAGGCGGATGCGGTGGTCAGCGCGGCGAGCGTGGAGCCAAGCAGACCGGCGCGTGCGAAATGCGTCATCGTCAAATTTCCCTCTGTCGGTTGCGAACCTGATTTGGTCGGTCCGTTTCTCGGCGCCTCACATGGCGTCAAAAGTGAGGTTGACGGCTCATTGGCAATTTGTCAACATTTTGTCAGCGAGCGGCGCAAGACCGTTTCGCAAAGAGGTGGAACGGAGAAATAATCGATGTCGCAGCACTTGGGTGCCTCAGCGGGGCAGTGGGACTTCTGGATCGATCGCGGAGGCACATTCACTGATGTGATCGGCTGCGACCCTGAAGGCGAGCTTCATCCGATGAAGCTGCTTTCCGAAAATCCCGGCGTCTACGAGGACGCCGCCATCGAGGGCATCCGACGCCTCGTCGGCGCAGCCAGCATGGACGATTTGCCCTCCGCGCCGATCGGCACGGTGCGTATGGGAACGACCGTCGCCACCAACGCGCTTCTGGAGCGCAAGGGCGAGCGCACGCTGCTTCTCATCACCAAGGGGTTCCGCGACCAGCTACGCATCGCCTATCAGGCGCGGCCGGACATCTTCGCCAAGGAAATCATCCTGCCCGAACAACTTTACGAGCGCGTCGAGGAGGTCGAAGAGCGGCTTCTGGCGGATGGCGAAGTGGAGACACCGCTCGACACGAGCGCGCTACGCGCCAAGCTCGAAGCCGCCCGCGCGGACGGCATCGACGCCGTCGCCATCGTGCTCATGCATTCCTGGCGCAATCCGGCGCATGAGGCCGAACTTGCCGAACTGGTGAGATCGGTGGGCTTCAGCCAGATTTCCGTCAGCCACGAGGTCTCGCCGCTGGTCAAGCTCGTGGGACGTGGCGACACCACGGTCGTCGACGCCTATCTGTCGCCGATCCTGTCGCGCTATGTCAGCCGCGTCGCACGCATTCTCGGCGCGACGCCTGCGGGCGAGACGGGTCCGACGCTGCAGTTCATGATGTCGTCGGGCGGCCTCACCGCAGCCGACCGCTTTCGCGGCAAGGACGCGATCCTGTCCGGCCCCGCCGGCGGCGTCGTCGGCATGGTGCGGACCGCCGATCAGGCCGGCTTCCAGCGCGTCATCGGCTTCGACATGGGCGGCACATCCACCGACGTCGCGCATTCTGCCAGCGAATACGAACGCGCCTTCGACACGGAAGTCGCGGGCGTGCGCATCCGCGCGCCGATGATGCGCATCCACACCGTCGCGGCCGGCGGCGGCTCGATCCTGCATGCCGATCCGGGCCGTTTCCGCGTCGGCCCCGATTCGGCCGGTGCCGATCCGGGCCCCGCCTGCTATCGTCGCGGCGGCCCGCTGACCGTGACCGACGCCAACGTCATGCTCGGCAAGCTCAATCCCGACCTCTTCCCTGCGATCTTCGGCCCAGGCCAGGACCAGAAGCTCGACCGTGAGACGGTCGCGACGAAGTTCGCAGAGATCGCGTCCACCGTCGGCGAAGGCCGCTCGGCGGAAGAAATCGCGGAAGGCTTCCTGAAGATCGCCGTCGAAAACATGGCGAACGCGATCAAAAAGATTTCCGTCCAGCGCGGCTACGACGTGACGCGCTACGTGCTCAACTCCTTCGGCGGCGCAGGCGGTCAGCATGCGTGCCTCGTTGCCGACGCGCTTGGCATGGAGGACATTCTCATCCACCCGCTGTCGGGTCTGCTTTCGGCTTATGGCATGGGGCTTGCCACCGTTACGGCCAGCCGCCAGCAGGGCCTCGTCAAACCGCTGTCGGAAGACAGTCGCGCGGCCATGGACGCACTTGCCGGCGAATTGTCGGAAGCGGTGCTCGCCGAACTCGTCGAACAGGGCCTCGCCCGTGAGGATGTGACGACACGCACCAAGCTGCATCTGCGCTATGACGGCACCGACACCGCACTCGATGTCACCTTCGACGGCGATCTCGACACCGTGCGCAACGAATTCGAAGCGATGCACAAGGCGCAGTTCGGCTTCATCACGCCGGGCAAGCCCGTCACCATCGAGGCCGTCGAAATCGAAGGCTGGCAAAGCGGCGACGCCGCCGCCAAGGGCTCGCGCGCCGATGACGCGGGGCGCGATGCGTCGAGCGACCAGTCGATCAATGTCTTTTCTGGTGGCACATGGCACGACGCTGGCGTTTTCCGCCGCGAGGGCATGTCGGCAGGCGACCGCGTGCGCGGCCCGGCCCTCGTCATCGAGGCGAACCAGACCATCGTCGTGGAGCCGGGCTGGACCGCGCGTCTTACGAGCGCCGATCACATCGTGCTTTCCCGCCACGAAAAGATGGCGCGCGCCCGCGCGATCGGTACGAAGCAGGCCGACCCGATCCTGCTCGAAGTGTTCAATAACCTCTTCATGAACATCGCCGAGCAGATGGGGCTGGCGCTCCAGAACACGGCGCATTCGGTCAACATCAAGGAGCGGCTCGACTTTTCCTGCGCCGTCTTCGACCAGACCGGCGCGCTCGTCGCCAACGCGCCGCACATGCCGGTCCATCTCGGCTCGATGGACCGTTCCGTCGAGACGATCATCCGCCTCAACGAAGGCAAGGTGCGGCCCGGCGACGTGTTCGCGCTGAACGCGCCCTATAATGGCGGTACGCACCTGCCGGACATCACGGTCGTCTCGCCTGTCTTCGACGATGCGGGCAAGGGCATCCTGTTCTGGGTCGCATCGCGCGGTCACCATGCCGATGTCGGCGGAACGGCTCCCGGCTCGATGACGCCGCTCGCCACCACGGTCGATGAAGAAGGCGTGCTGATCGACAATTTCTGCCTCGTCGCGCAAGGCGAGTTTCGCGAAGCCGAGCTTCACGACCTCCTGACCGATCACCCCTATCCTGCCCGCAACCCGGCGCAGAACATCGCCGACCTCAAGGCGCAGATCGCCGCCAACGAGCGCGGCGCGGCTGAGCTTCGCCGCATGGTGGACGAGTTCAGTCTGGACGTGGTGCAGGCCTATATGGGCCATGTGCAGGACAACGCCGCAGAGGAAGTCGCGCGCCTGATCGGCCGTCTCGACGATTGCGAATACGAGTACCCGACCGATACCGGCCAGACGATCAAGGTAAAGATCACCGTCGATCGCGAAGCACGTACGGCAACAGTCGATTTCACCGGTACGTCGGACGCCATCGAGAACAATTTCAACGCGCCCGAACCCGTCGCGCGCGCGGCGGTGCTGTACTGCTTCCGCGTCATGGTGGAAGCACCGATCCCGATGAATGCCGGTTGCCTTCGCCCGATCCGCATCGTCATCCCCGATGGCTGCATGCTCAAGCCCGCCTACCCGCGTGCGGTGGTGGCCGGCAATGTCGAGACCTCACAGCATGTCACCAATGCCATTTTCGGCGCGCTGGACGCGATCGCCAACAGTCAGGGCACGATGAACAACCTGACTTTCGGCAATAACGAGTACCAGTATTACGAGACGATCTGCTCCGGCTCGCCGGCCGGGCGGATGAATGACGGGCGGCAATTTGCTGGCACGTCGGGCGTCCACGTCCACATGACGAATTCGCGCCTGACCGACCCTGAAATTCTCGAAATGCGCTTTCCGATCGTGCTCGAAAACTTCGCGCTGCGCGACGGTTCGGGCGGCAAGGGCAAGGTCGATGCGGGCAACGGCACGACGCGCACCCTTCGCTTCCGGCAGAAGATGGATTGCGCGATCCTGTCATCGCACCGCAGCGTCAAGCCGCAAGGCGTGGCGGGCGGCGGCGAAGGCCAGCTCGGCCGCACCGAAGTGCGCCGGCTCGACGGCTCGATCGAAGTGTTGAAGGGCTGCGATCAGACCACGCTGGAGGCCGGCGAGGCGGTGACGGTCATCACGCCGACAGCCGGCGGCTACGGTAAGGCATAAATTGTCACACGCCTCCCCTTGCGTCGCCCTATGGCAAGCGACGCAGGGGGAACCTCGTTGAGGCGTAATTTTCTTGATCCATTATGCTTATTGTGGGATGCGCGCCTGATCGTTGCCGCATTTCACTGGCTTTCGTTCGTCGGCTGCGACGCGCACGCCATCGGACCGCATTAAAAGGCTGTAAAGCCTGATGAGCGAAAATGCGGCATCTGTCTCCAAAGTCGAAAGCATCTTGATGATTCCGATCTGCCGACGACCCCGCGCATGAATTTCAAACGTGCATTTCTGTTTCGGCGCAGGATCGACCGTTTGGTTCTGATCGGGGGTGCGGCGGGTCTTCCCTTTCGCAACGGCATTTCGCCGCTCGTTGCCATCCTGTTCGCCATCATCGGCGCCTATCTGGCAGCAGTCCGGCATCGATCAAAGCGCGCGGTTCCCTCTCTCTTCTTCCTCCTTGCGGTCGGCTATCTGGCATGGACCGTTTTTCTGATCGCATTTCGCGGCGATCCGTTCATCGACAACAGGCAGTTGGGATACAGCTTTCTGATCGGTCTCCTCGCCTTTATCGGCATCGGCATGGTTCTGGTGCGCGATCCCCGGGACATGTTCATTTTTGGAAGTCGTATCGGCATCGTACTCGCCGTCGTCGTCACGATCGTCATAGGAATTATCGGGAACGCCCGCTTCGGAATGGGCGGAAATCCGGCGCCATGGTCGCTGATCGTCTCCATTTGTGCGGTAGCCGCGATGATGCCGATGAAATCGGCGCCGTCCTGGGCACCCAATTCGAGCCTTTATCTTCTGGCGGGAATCCTGGCGGTTGCGGCATCCGAGACGCGCGCCGTGCTTGCGCCGCTTCTGCTCATCGTGCTGGTGGAAGCCGCGCGGTGGCTTTCGAACAAGAGCTGGACGGTTCGGGCAACGGCAGCCGTCGCAGGTTTCGCCGCGCTCGTCGCGCTCAGCTTCATCGATCCGTTCTACAGCGTTCTCCAAGGACGGATTGTGCCCGCCATCCAATTCGCGCTCGGTAACGCGCCCGAATGGGGCGGCGGCGATTCCGACACTATTAGACTGTATATGTGGCTTGGCGCACTGAAGGCGTTTCTCCAAAGCCCCCTCATCGGTTTGGGAGTGGAGCGCATGGATGCTGTCGTGCTCTTGGCGCCGGCGATGAACGAAGCCATCGCTCAGTACCAGCATGTTCATAACATCTTTCTCGACGAACTGATCTCACAGGGCCTGATCGGGTTCGCTTTGCTCTTCGGCGCGCTATGGACGGCAGTTGTGCATCTGTACCGCCGGAATGCAGACACATCCGTCAGGCTAAATATCGCCTACGTGACCGTTACGGTGCTGAGCTATGGGATGGTTCACAATCCGATGCTGCACGAGACGACCATTGCAGCAATTTTCCTTTATATCGGTGTCCTGATGGCGCAGACCAGCCGCGATCGAATGTCCGCCGCATACAAGATCACGCCATCGCCGGTAGCAGGCTAAAACTCCGGCGAAGCTCATATCGTTGACGGTTGTTCCTGCGCAGCGATAAGCCCGTCGGAAGCGTCATAGCGGCGTCGCGAGCCCAGAGTTAAGTCAGGATCGGCTGGGCCATGTATCTGGCCTTGCCAAGCGGAATCACTTAGAGGTCGATTATGCGCCTGACAGTTTTTGGAACCGGTTATGTAGGCTTGGTAACGGGTGCGTGCCTGGCAGATGTCGGCCACCAAGTGGTTTGCATGGATGTCGACCAGGCCAAGATCGACAGATTGCTCCAGGGTGAAATCCCCATTTTCGAGCCCGGTCTCGAGGCGATCGTCGAGCGAAACATGCGGCTCGGCACACTTTCTTTCACATGCGACGTCGAGCATGCGGTCAAGCATGCCGACCTCCAGTTCGTGGCGGTCGGCACGCCGCCGGACGAAAGCGGGGCGGCGGATCTGCAATACGTCCTCGCTGTTGCGGAAAGCATCGGCACGCACATGACAAGCGCCAAGGTCGTGGTGGTGAAATCTACCGTACCGGTCGGCACCTGTGATCAGGTGTCGCAAAAGCTTGGCTCGGTCCTGAGGGCAAAGGGGTCATCCCTCCCATTCGATGTCGTTTCCAACCCGGAGTTCCTGAAGGAAGGCGCTGCCGTCGCCGATTTCCTCAAACCGGACCGGATCATCGTCGGAACGTCTTCGCAGCGTGCTCGCGCCGTGATGGCGGAGGTCTACGAGCCGTTCAATCGGAACCATGACCGGACGCTTTATATGGACGTGCGCTCGGCCGAACTGACCAAATATGCCGCGAACGCAATGCTGGCGACCAAGATCTCGTTCATCAACGAAATCGCCAATCTAGCAGAACGGCTCGGCGCGGATATCGAGCAGGTGCGACGAGGCATCGGCGCAGACCCCAGGATCGGCTACCACTTCATCTACCCAGGCCTCGGCTATGGCGGAAGTTGCTTTCCCAAGGACGTTCGAGCCTTGTTCCGAACCGCTGACGAGATCGGCTACGAAGCGCCGCTGATCGCTGCCGTCGAGGCCGTCAACAACCGCCAGAAGACAAGGCTTTTCGAAAAGATCGCAGGCCATTTCGGCGGTCGCGACAAGCTGCGCGGCAAGACCGTTGCGATCTGGGGACTGTCGTTCAAGCCCAACACCGACGACATGCGCGAAGCGTCGAGCCGGGTGCTGATCGATTCCTTGCTGGACGCCGGCGCACGCATTCGCGCCTTCGATCCGGCTGCGATGGAGGAAGCCCGCCGTCTGTATGGCGAACGCGACGAAATTCACTTGGCGGCGGATAAATACGCCGTTCTTGAAGGCGCGGACATGCTGGCCATCTGTACTGAATGGCAGCAGTTTCGAGCGCCCGATTTCGACGAAATGGCACTACGGATGAATGCGCGCCTTATCTTCGACGGGCGCAACATCTATGTGCCGGAACGGCTTGCCCATGATGGCTGGCACTATGTCAGCATCGGGCGCGCGACCATTCAACCCGCCCTTCAGGCCGTAAGGGAACTGGGATGAAAATCCTCGTAACGGGAAATGCCGGGTTCATCGGCGCGCATGTCGCAAAGAGCCTGATCGAACGCGGCGACGAGGTTGTCGGCTTCGACGTGGTCAACGACTATTACGATCCGGACCTGAAGGAAGCGAGGCTCGCCCATCTGGACGATATTTCGAGAAGGCATGGCGGAGGCTACAGCTTTTTACGCGCCAACCTTGCCAACCGTGAGGCCGTCGAGGCCTGCTTCACCAGTCATCGTTTCGACCGCGTGATCCATCTGGCTGCGCAGGCAGGCATTCGCTACAGCCTGGAGAACCCGCACTCCTACGTCGAAAGCAACATCGTCGCCTTTACCAACATATTGGAGGCCTGCCGCTATTCGAACGTGCCGCATCTGACTTACGCGAGCACCAGCAGCGTCTACGGCGCAAACACGAAGATGCCGTTCAGCGAGCACAGTATCGCCGACCACCCGCTCCAGTTCTATGCGGCGACAAAACGCGCCAACGAGCTGATGGCGCACAGCTATTCGCACCTGTTCGCGCTGCCGACGACCGGGCTGCGATTCTTCACCGTGTACGGTCCCTGGGGCCGGCCGGACATGGCGCTCTTCAAGTTCACGAAGAACATTCTGGAAAACCGTCCCGTTCCGGTGTTCAACAACGGCAACCACACGCGCGACTTCACCTATATCGACGACATCACCGAAGGGGTAATACGGGCAAGCGACGCCATCGCAAAGCCCGATCCGGACTGGAACGGCGATGCGCCGGACCCGGCCTCCTCCAACGCGCCGTTCCGCATTTACAATATCGGCAATAGCAGGCCGGTGAAGCTGAGCGAGTACATCGATGCGATCGAACAGGCTCTGGGAAAGACGGCGATCCTAGAGTTACTCCCGCACCAGCCGGGCGACCTTCTCGATACCTATGCCGACATCAGTGATCTGAGGACAAAGTTCAGCTATAAGGCCACCACCAGCGTCACCGAAGGCGTAAGGCGGTTTGTGGAATGGTACCAAGCCTATTACAATGGCTTGCCCGACACCGAAGCGTCGGTGCGGACATAACGCGAATTCTTTGACTCGCATCGCGTGGCGTTTATCGCTTCATGCGCTCTCGGGCGACGCGCTTTATCCTTTTCGGTCGCCGCCACGCGGCAAAACACCTTCCAGCGCATCGCGTCCGCTTGCCACGTTAAGCTCGGCTCCCGACACATAGGCCGCACGGCCCAGAAGGTGCCCGGCGACCGGGACCGTCAACAGCAGGAAGATCACCGTCAGCGTGCCGATGACGATCGCCGTTACCGTGCCGATCGCTACCATGGCACCCGCGACGACGAGGCCGGCCCCAAGCGTGCCGGCCTTGGTCGCCGCATGCATACGCTGAAAAGGATCGGACAGGCGCAGGATGCCGAGCGCGGCGATGAACAGGAAGATGACGCCGACAAGCTTGAGCAATATGGCGATGATGGCGACGATCATTGGCCGTCTCCCTTACGTTCGAGCAGCGCGGCGAAGGCGCAAGTGGCAATGAAGCCGATCAACGCCACGCCGAACGCGATGTCGAGAAACTGGCGCCGTCCCGTCGCGACCGCCGTCAGTGCAGCGACGGCGATGGCAACGCCGGTCAGCATGTCGAGCGCGATGAAGCGATTTGCATAGCCGGGGCCGACGATCATGCGCCAGGCCGAGATCGCCAGCGGCACCATGACCAGAAGAAGAAGCACCATCGCGGTGCCGGTCAACAGACTGTCGACGGTTTCGATCATCCTTCGATCTCCGCAATTCGGTTCTGGAACGCGACCGCGATGGATTCGACGACTTCCTCCGCCGATTCCGAATTAAGCGCGTGGACGTAGATGGTAGACCGGTCTTCGCTGACATGCAGCGATGTCGTTCCCGGCGTCAGCGTGATGCAGTTCGCCAGCGTCGTGATGCCGAGATCCGTGCGCAACTTGAGCGGAACAGCGACGATCGCGGAAGATTGCGAACCCTTTTCAGCGAAAACGGCGCGTGCGACCGCGACGGACGACAGCCACAATTCGCGCAGGAGAACGAGGATCAGGACCGCGATGCGCCATATGCGCAGCGGCCAGGAAACGCGGCGGCTCATTGGACACCTCCGCTCTGGCCAAGCACCGCCTGGATGTAGCCGGATGCGTCCAGTAACTCGGCGGCGGCTGCCTGCGAGTATGCAGCCAGCGGCTCGGGGTTGAGGCCGATGAAGACGGTGATCGCGCCAAGCAGGCCGATCGGCAGCAGCATCAGGCCGGGCAATGTCGTGCGCACAACGTGTCCCGCCGGTCTCGGCTTCCAAAACGCCTCGATCCAGATCTTGCTCATCGAGAAGATCGTCATGATGCCGACAAAAAGCGCGACTGCGGCCAGCCATGCCTCACCACCGCGGAACGATGCGTCGATGACCATGAATTTCGCCCAGAAACCAGAAAGCGGCGGAAGGCCTGCCAGCGACAGCGCGGGAATGACGAACAGCGCAGCCAGAAGCGGTCGGCTCGCCATCAACCCGCCCGCCTTGCGAAGGTCGTAGGTGCCCGTCGCACGGTAGATCGCGCCGGCGAGCAAGAAGAGGTTCGCCTTCACGATGATGTGGTGGATCGTATAGAAAATCGCACCCGCAAATGCGAGCGGCGTCGCGATGGCAAGGCCAAGCAGGATATAGCCGATCTGACTGATGATGTGGAAGGCGAGGATGCGCCGCACGTCCCACTGGATCGCGGCGCCGAAGACGCCGAACAGCATCGTGCCGGCCGCCACCCAGCCCATCAGCGGGCGAATGCCTGTCGCGTCGACGTCGAAGAACAGCGTGAAGACGCGGAAGCAAGCATAGACGCCGACCTTCGTCAGAAGGCCCGCAAACAGCGCGGATACGACGATCGACGCCGTATGGTAGGAGGCAGGCAGCCAGAAGAAGACGGGGAAGAACGCCGCTTTCGTGCCGAAACCGATGAGGAACAGCATTGCCGAGATCGTCAGCGCCGTCGACATCTGTGTCTCCGGCAGCACACGCGCCAGATCGGCCATGTTGAGCGTTCCGGTGACGCCGTAAAGCAGCGCGATCGCCATCAGGAAGAGAAGCGTGGCGAACAGGTTCAGGACCAGATATTTCATCGCGCCGTCGACCTGCGCGCGCGTTCGGTCGAGCAGGATCAGCCCGAGCGCGGTGATCAGCATCACCTCGAACCAGACATAGAGGTTGAAGATGTCGCCTGTCAGGAACGCGCCGTTGACGCTCGTCAGCAAGCCCATGAAAAGCGGATAAAACCCGGCCTTTTCCTGACGGCGGCGAATATCGGATATGCCGAAGATCGCGACCCCGACCGCAAGAATGGCCGTGACGAGCACCATCGACGCGCTGAACCTATCCGCGACGAAGGTGATGCCAAAGGGCGGTGCCCAGGAACCGAACTGCATCGCCAGAATACCGTCGCGAAAGACGGCCATGACGAGCAGCACCGACGCGACGAACATGGCCGCAAGGCCGATGGCGGCGGCGATGCGCTGGATGCGCGGCGCGCTGACGGCGAAGGCGCAGATGGCGGCGGTCGCGAACGGAATGGCCAGCGGCCAGAGAAGAAGCATGTCTGTAATGGATTCCGTCATTTCGCGGTGCCTTCGTCATCGAAGGGCGTACCAAGTTCCTCGGCCGTGTTCACGTTGCGCCCGTCAAGCGTGCCAAAGGAGCGCCAGGTCTGTAGGGCGAGCGCCGCCACGAACGCGGTCAACGCGAAGCCGATCACGATCGCAGTGAGGATCAGCGCCTGCGGCAGCGGATTGGCCGCCTCTGCGCCAAGCGTTTCGATGCCGCTTTCGATGACCGGCGGAACCGTGCGGCCCGTCCGACCGGAGACGAACAAAAGCAGGTTCGTCGCCGCTGAAAGAAGCGAAATACCGAGGATCATGCGCATGATGTTGCGCGACAAAAGAAGGTAGACGCCGCAGCCCATCAGGCAGGCGAGCGCGAAGGCGAAAATCAGGTTCATTCGTCGTCATCCTCATAAAGGCGCAGGATGAGGCAAAGTACGCCGCCGAGGACGACGAGATAAACGCCGATGTCGAACAGGATCGTCGTGCCAAGCTTGATGCCGGCGACTTCGGGCCAAAGGTGCGTCAGAAACGAGCCGGTCGTGAAGAGGCCCGGAATGCCGCTGACGATCGCGGCCAGAACGCCCGCTCCCACAAGCGCCACCGGATGAAAATAGAGCGCTCGCCGCGCGGCCTCGACGCCATTAGCGAAAGCAAGCATGGCGAAGGCGGCGGCGGCCATCAGCCCACCGACGAACCCGCCGCCCGGCTCGTTATGACCGCGCAGGAGGATATAGACCGATGCGACGAGCATGATGATCCAGAACGGGCGGGCCATCGTCGTCAGTATCAAAGATGGCATTGCGTCAGCCCTCCTTCTTGCGGGCGGGCAAGCGTCGCAACAGCGCCCACACGCCGATGGCCGCAAAACCGACGACTGCAATTTCGCCCAGCGTATCGATGGCGCGGTAATCCACCAAAATGACGTTGACGACGTTGCGCCCGAAGGCGTCGACATAACTCGACTGCGCGAAGAACTCAGACAGGCGCAGATCGAGCGGCTCCGACGTCATCGACGCGACACCGATGAAAATGACGATGCCAAAGGCGATCGACAGCATGAGATCGAACCGGCGCTCGCCGATCGTCCGGCTCTGATCGCGCGAGGTTGGTACGCGCACCAGCACGGCCGTGAGGATAAGCACCAGCAGCGCCTCGGCCGAGAACTGCGTCAAAGCAAGGTCCGGCGCGCCATTGAGCATGAAGATGATGGCGGCTGCAAAGCCGACGATGCCGACGGCGACGACCGCAGCGATCAACGATCGTGACGCCACGGCAGCAAACGCGCCGACGACCGCGATGGCAAGAACGATCACGACGGGAACGTTCAACTCGCCGACGGCGGAAAAGCCTGACATGCCGCTGCCCACGATGACGCCGAACGCGACGATGAAGACAGCGCTCGCCACCACCACCGCCGTGTAGCGATGCTGGTCTCCGTTCTGTAGAAAACGCGTCGAGGCTTTCGCAACGTCGAGTACGGAATCGAGCACTTTTTGATAGCCGCGATCGCCGAAAAGATCATGGATGAGACGCTGGCGGCGCAACGTGATGTGGATGCTGCGCCAATTGAAGAACACCAGCGCGCCAATTGTCACGACGGCGGCACTCAAGGCAAGCATCGGGGTCAGCCCGTGCCACAGCGAAATCGACACGTCGACGGGCGCTCCGCCGAGCGCACTCGCGGCAGGCTCGACCAGCGCGCGCATGAAGGTGTTGGGCGCAATCCCCATGGCGACACCGGCGAGCGCCAGCAACAGGGGCCCGACGAGCATGCCGGCGGTCTCGCCATGTTTCAGCTTCACATCCTTCTCCGCCTTCGCGAAGAAAGGTTTGAGCGCCACGACACCGGCTACCGCGACCATGACGGCATTGACGATCACCGCAATGGCGACGGGAACGACGGAAAATCCGCTTTCGAGTTGAGCCTCGAACAGGAATTCCTTGGCGATGAAGCCGGCGAAAGGCGGCAGGCCAGCCATGGAAAGGCTTGCCAGAACTGCCGCTGCGGCTGTGAACGGCAAGAACCGCGCCAGCCCGCCAAGACGGCGCAGCCCCGCGATGCCCGTGGCGTGGATGACCGTTCCCGCACAGAAGAAGAGGGCAGCCTTGTAGAAGGCATGGGCAATGATGAAGCCGATGGTCGCGACCCGCGCGACCTCACCGTCAAGCCCGATCAGCATGACGAGAATACCGAGCGAGGCGACCGTGGACTGCGCCAGCACCGCCTTGTAGCCTGTCGCGCGCAACGCCTCGAAGGCGGCGACCAGCATCGTCAGCGAACCGACGATGACGAGCGTCGTGCCAAAGGCCGGGACCGATGCAAAGATTTCATCGAACCGTGCGAGCAGGTAGACGCCGAGCTTCACCATGGTCGCCGAATGCAGGTATGCGGACGCCGGCGTCGGCGCGGCCATGGCGTTGGGCAGCCAGAACTGGAACGGCACCTGCGCCGACTTGGTGAACGCACCGGCAAGGACGAGCACGAGTATCGCCGGCATCAGCGGGCTTGCCACGAGTTCGTCCGCGCGCAGCGCAACCTCACTGAACGAGAACGTTCCAAGCTCGGCGCCGATCAGCAGGATGCCGGCAAACAGCGCAAGGCCGCCGCCGCCCGTTACCAGAAGCGATTGCAGTGCTGCGCGGCGCGCCTCGTAGGTGCGCGCGTCGAAACCGATCAGTGCAAATGAAATGAGGCTCGTCGCCTCCCAGAAGACAAACATGACGACAAGATCGTCGGCCAAAACCGTGCCCAGCATCGCCGTCATGAACATGAGGATGAAGGCGATGAAGCGGCCGCCCTCCGACGCCGGCTTTTCGGCGAAATACGCGCCGGCATAGATCACGACAAGCGCGCCGATGCCCGTAATCAGGAGCGTGAAGAGAAGCGAAAACCCGTCGAGACGGAACGCCAGATCGATGCCCAGCGACGGGGCCCATTCGACGGACTGGACGATCGCCTGACCACCGGCGACATCCGGCAGATGCGACAGAAAAAAGACGAAGAGCCCGAACGGCACCAGTGCCATGAGCCAACCGAAGGCCCGACCGGCGACTGGCGCAAGTGGACGGGCACAGGCCGCGGCGGCGAGTGCAACGGCTAACATTGTCAGGAGTTGCATGCTTATGCCCTAGAGCTTGAAACCCGATACGGGCCGGGTTCTAACACTCGTTAAGTTTGGTTGTCACGGTGATAAACGAGATATTTGGCCACTTCATATCTCGTCACTATGCGAATGGCTTATCGACACGCGCCGTGCACGCTTTTTAATAAACATGCAGACGTCTAGCGTTTTCGTCTATCATATCTTGGATAGAATTTTGCGAATTATAGCCGCTGGCAACTCGCTAAACCAAGCAGCGCCTGCGCTTTAGGGCGTATGCCGTCGATGTCGACGACCAACTCTCTGCCATTATCCCATAACCGCATCGCCGAATCCCGATCTCCTGAATTGCAAAGCGCGAACATCATGGCTCCGAGGCTCCACGCATTTCCCTGCGGCGATTCGTCATAAGAGACCGGAAGATGATGCGGATGGAAGAAATCGTGTCCGTCGGGAGTTTCGAATTCAAGCAGATATGCCGAAACGCCCTCGACCAGACCTTCCGGTGCGCCTCCCGCAGACATGCCGTACAGAAAGAAACCGGCATGGGTGGCATCGTTGAACTGGTTGGGGTTGTAGTCGCCGTAATTCCAGAACGCAGCTCCCGATGGCAGCCGTTGGGTTTTGGCGGCGAGGCTCTGGATCGTCAGCGCAGCGACAGATTCGTAGTGGCTCGAACCCAGCAGATCAGCAGCTTTGCGATATTGAGGCGCAAGATAGGCACCAATATTGTAGACCTCAAACGGGCGATCGGCCTGCTGATCTGAATATCTGAAAACCAGACCATCTTCGACATATTCGCCTGCGGCCGAAAGATAATAGTCGAGCGCTTTGCGGGCCGTATCGGCATAGAGTTCATCGCCAGTAAGCTCATATACCGCAAGCAATCCCTTGACGGCGAATCCCTGAGTGATCCCGTAAATCGTATCGGCAGGATTTACCGTCCCATCTTGAAACGCGTCCCAGGCGTGCGACAGGCCCCATCCAACGCGCCCATCGCCTTTTTCAGCATCGCTCACGAGCCAGTCGGCCGCAGTAATGGCAAGTTCGCGATCGCCAACGATGGATGCTGCGGTCGCGATAGAAGCGTATGCCATTGCCTCGTCGCGATCATCCACCCCTGCCTCACGACCACGACCGGGATATTCCGGATCGAGTGACGCACTGAGACGAACGTAATTTGCCTCTAGATCGTCGCGCGCAGGCAAAAGGAATGCGGCACCGGCAACCATGATGAACGCGACAACGCTTGCTGCAATCCCGCGCGGTGACCTGAAGAAACGGCCGATCGTCCGTAGCTTGTTGCCGATCATTGAGGAGCATCCTGTCCAAATAGACGAACGAACGTGTCAGCAAATCTCCCCGCGTAGGTGGACGTGAAGTGATGATGATCCTGATATATGATCTCATCGCCAAACAGGGGTGAGCATTTCGTCTGCGTGCAGGCATAGTCGGTGAGATCAAGAAATTCTATTTCGCGATCCGCTTCCGCAGCGACGCGCCGGTCATCGATCATACTTCGAAGTGCGTCGTCTCTCGATCGATCGCATTCGTCACCGAAGCTCAGGCAGTGCATGAAATTCGTGAACATTTGCGGGTTGTCGCGAATGGACACCAAACGAATATCGGCCGGGAGTTCGGTCGTCATCGACCGGAAGCCAGCAGACCAAAGCGCGATGCTTTCGTCGATCCCGGCCGAGCGGCCATCGCGTTCGATCCAGCCACGATAGTCAGCGAAGCTTGCCACGATCAGAACGTCCGGATTTTCAGCAGCGATTTCACCCATCACATTGGCGCGCCAGACAGCGCATTCATCGTATGATGCCTGGCGCGGGGGGTACCACATATCCACATCCGCTGGCGGGCAGGATGTTTTGGTGCGCGTGAGAAAACGCCATCCCTCCTCCTCGGCAGCCAAGCGAATTGGCTCGAACCAACGCGCGGCATGACTGTCGCCGAACAACATAACCGTTCGGTCCGACTCCAAATCACCGTACGCGCATTCACGAATTTCGGTGTCCGTCAGACCAAGGTGGCAACCATCGGCATAGTTCCGGCCAAAATCCTTGGATGCTCGCTCGATCTCGGCAAGCCTATCCTCAGCAGCTTGCGGCAATGGCGCGTATGGGATCGCAACAGATGCAAGCAATGCCATGGAGATAGCGCCCAAAACGCCCGGCACCGCCTGGAATGCTCGAAGCCTGAAAGCACGTATCGGCTGCTCCACCCGCTCGTAGACCAGATGAGCAACAAGAATGGAAATCGCAGCAGCCAGCCAGAGCGCCAGCGTATTTCCAGGCCAGGACTGTCCCGCGATGACCAGAAAAGGCCAGTGCCACAAGTAAATACTGTAAGAGCGGTCGCCGATCCACTGAACCGGCCTCAAGCGTAACGCACGATGCAGCACCGTTTCCGGCCCGCAGAAGATTGCGACCAGAAAGATCGATGTCGAAAGCGTGGGCCAAAGCGCGGTGGGTCCTGGATACGAGCCCGTCAAAATGGTCGCGGACCAGACGATACCGGCGCATGCGGCAATGGCAATTGCCAATGCCTGATTATGTTTGATCCTCAACCCGCACTTTGCAACGAAGCAGCCGGTCAGAACACCAATTGCAAGCTGCCAGATCCGGTTTTGTGTTTCGAAGAATGCCGACGGTTGCGATGTCTGAAGAGCATTCCATCCAAGCAAAAAGGATATAGCCGCGATGATGCCAATGAGGATAACGGCAGCTCTTATTCGCCAGCCCCGAAAGCATATGCCGATCGCCAGCAACAAAGCCGGCAGGCCGATGTAGAATTGCTCCTCGATCGAAAGCGACCAGAAGTGCAAAACCGGGCTCGGCGGCGAGCCTATCCTCAGATAGTCAATGGCATTATCCGCGAAGCGAAAATTCGAAAAGAACAAGGCCGCGGACCGGATATCCGAAGCAATGTCAGAAAAACGATAGGGTGGCAGAAGCAGCCATGTCGCGATTGCCGTGGCGACAAGGGTCAAGGTGGCATTGGGCAATAGCCGCTTGGCACGCGCAGCGGTGAAGGCAAAAAGCTTGATACGGCCAGTCTCTTCAAGCTCCGCCAGCAATTTCCGGCCGATAAGGAAGCCTGACAAAACGAAGAAAATATCGACGCCGATAAAGCCGCTGGGCAATAGCCAGCTGTCAAAGTGATAGAGAAACACGGCCGCCACGGCCACCGCCCGAAGGCCCTGCAGTTCAGCGCTTTGAGCGAGCCGAAAATCCGAGTGTTGTTTGACCGTATCGTGCATGCAATCCGGTTAACACACGCACTGATCTGCCGCTATTCCTCAACTGCAATCACCACTGATTGCTGAGAGACTTGAACCGTCCCATCCATTTCCATCGACTGGTCGTCATGGGGATGGCGCAGACCGTGCCGCGTTCAAACAGACGACGAGCATAAGGGCGTAACAGAAGGTGCTCGCGACGGCGAAGGTGATCAGCGAGATCCAAGGATCTCCGTTGCTGATGTAATAGCCGAGAAAGATGGAGCCGGCTCGAAAAACACCGTTCAGGAGCTGCAACGCGGTTAAACGGCCAAATTGACGCGTTATCACGAGAACTCGTGAAAGCGGGCCAGCTACGAAAGTTACGAGAAGAGACGGAGCGAGCCATCGTGCTATCGTACCAGCCTCGATCCACTCCTCACCGAACGCGATGCGGAAGAGCCAGGGTGCAGCGACGATAAGGATCATCGTTGGAACGGCAGCGATCAGAGTCAGCTTGATCGCAATAGAGGTGGTTAGAGACCCCAGCCGTCCTTCGCGGTAAGCTGCTGCCCCGTCACGAAAGAACACGTCTGCTATGGCATCTCCGACGACTTGCACCGGTGCGGCAAGGACGCGGGTCGCCATGGCAAACAACCCGGCGAAGCCGATGGAGAAAAGAAGTCCGAAGATGATGACGGGCAGGTGCGCTCCGATGCTCGCGGCAAGCGGCCCCCACGACCAGAGCGGCAATCCACGAAAGTCATATGCCAGTTTTGTCATAAGCGGCATGGACACCGCCCCCATCGAAAGGGAGCGCTTCAAAAGGCGCAATTGGGACGCGATGCCAAAAAGCATCCCGACCAGATGGCCAGCGATCGCACCAGCACCGCCCAGGCCGTGCGCCGCGATCTGCGCGCCGACGATCGCGGTTGCGCGAACAGCTCGAGTTTGAGCGATGAGACCGTATGCACCAACGCGCAGGCACGCAGCGTTAAGTATCTGGAACGCTCCGATCAACAACAAGGCAATCGGCAGGAAGGGCAAGACTGCAATCAGCGCCGGCGTGCGGAGGATGCCTGCAATCTCGCTTGCGTACAGAACGAGCGGAACGGCCAGCAGCGCCGAAACCAACAGCGTTGCCAATGCGGAAACCGCGGTTACGTTTGCAGCATCGACATCGTTTCCCGCAAGAATGATCGCCTGCTCGTAGCGCAGGGACACGACAGGCGCGGCAATGGACAATATTGCTAGGAAAACGGCATATATTCCGAAGTCATCCGGCGAATAAAGCCTTGCGAGAATGGGCGACGCGGCAACCATGATGAGTTGGCCCGCCGCCGTTCCTCCCGCTAAAGTGCCAACCTGACGCCAAAATGTCACGAATACCCACCGCCGAGATTATGATGTCGAAAGCCGAAGCAGCCCGCCCGGGCCTTCGAACCGACCCCCGAGAATATGCGTAGCGACCGGAAACGGGACCCGTACGACTTCAGCCTATCTTGTCGCCCTGCCCTTTGCCACGCACCGTCTGGACAAGAAGCCGCATATCCAGCATCAGTGATTGCGTCTTCAAATATTGCGCATCTTTGTCAGCCAAACGCACCGGGTCCGACATGTCGATGCCATTGACCTGCGCCAAACCCGTAATGCCTGGACGCAGTTCGAGAACGCCGCGTTTGCCGCGCTCCTCCACCAGTTCAACCTGGGACGGCAGGCAGGGGCGCGGACCGACGAGACTCATGTCGCCCCGGACCACATTCCACAATTGCGGTATTTCATCCAGTTTGGTGCGGCGCAGCCATGCGCCGATCTTCGTGACCTGAACCGATTGCGCCATATGCGTCGGAACGTTCGGCGCATTCATGCCCATCGTCCTCAGCTTGTAGCAGATGAATGTCACGCCGTGCCTGCCCACCCGCTCCTGCCGGAAAATGCCGGGGCCGGGTGAATCGCGCCGTATCAGAAAGATGAGCACGGCCAGGACGGGCGCGGTGGCCACAAGGCCGCCCGCCGACAGCACGAAATCGATCAGCCGCTTCACCGGATCTTATCCGCGAACTGCGCCGATGATAGTGTCCTGCGTCTCGTCGTCGAGATAGGGATGCATGGGCAGGCTGACGACGCGCGTGGCAAGATCTTCGCTGACGGCCAGCCCCTTCGGATCGCGTGGGAATTCCTTGTACGCGTTCAGCTTGTGCAGCGGCACCGGATAATAGACCATCGTCGGAACGCCGGCTTCCTTTGCGCGCGCCTGCAATGCGGAACGGGCGGCTTCGTCCGCCAGTTTCAGTGTGTATTGCGCCCAAACGCTGGTCAGCCCATCGGGAATATAAGGCGTCTCGAAGAGATCGCCGAGCGCGGCGTCGTAGCGCTTGGCAACTTTCTGCCGCGTTTCGATCTCCTCGCCATAAATTGCCAGCTTTTCCAGGAGAATCGCCGCCTGAAGCGTGTCGAGCCGGCTGTTGAGGCCGAGGCGGTCGTTATTGTACTTGTCGGTGCCCTTGCCGTGGACACGGAAGGAATCGATCAGCGCTGCCAGTTGCGGATCGTTGGTAAAGACCGCGCCGCCGTCGCCGTAGCAGCCGAGAGGCTTGGCCGGAAAGAAGGACGTCGTGCTCACATCGCAGATCGAGCCCGTACGCCTGCCCTTGTAGTCGGCCGCAAATCCCTGCGCGCTGTCGCCAACGACGTGCATCTTCTCTTCGCGCGCGATCGCGATCAGCGTATCGTAATCGGCAGGCAAACCGAAGAGATCGACGGGAATGACGCAGGCTGGCCGAAGCCCGAGTTCCTTCGCATGACCGATAGCGCGCTTGAGGCTTTCGGCGTCCATGTTGAACGTGCGCGGATCGACGTCGACGAAAATCGGTGTCGCGTTGACGAAAGGCACGATCTCAGCGGTAGCGGCGAAGGTGAAGGCGGGCACGAAGACGGCATCGCCTTCCTTGACGCCGAGCGCCATCAGCGCCAGTTGCAGCGCATCGGTTCCGTTGGCGCAGGACAACGCATGACCCGCTCCGCAGAACGCGGCGAGCTGACGCTCGAACTCGGCGACCTGCGGGCCCATGATGTACTTGCCCTCGTCGAGCACTTTCGCAACCGCATTGTCGATGCCGGAACGCAGACGCTTTTGCTGAGCAGCAAGGTCGATGAACGCGATCGTCATGTCGAGATAACCCTTTTAAAACTGGATTCGCCGCCCCGGAGGAATGCGGCCGGAATACACAATGGCCTCCTGCCTCGCAACCGGCGCAGCGACGAGGTATTCGACACTCACCTGTCGAAAGCGTTGACGACCTCGATAATTTTGTCGACTTCCGCACCCGACAGGACCGGCGACATCGGCAGGCTCAGCACGGTGTCGTGGATCGCCTCGGTGATGGGAAGCGAGCGGTCGGATAGTTCGCGATAGGCCTTTTGCCTGTGCGGCGGGATCGGATAGTGGATGAGCGACTGCACCCCGTTCGCTTCCAGATGCAGGCGCAACTCCTCACGACGCGCGCATCGCACGACGAACAGGTGCCAGACGTGCCCTTCGGGATCGGCAACCTTCGGAAGAGCGACCTGCGGATTTTCGATCGCGCCAAGATAACGATCCGCAACCGCTCGCCTGCGAGCGATTTCACCATCGAGATATCTGAGCTTTACGGCGAGCATTGCAGCCTGAATCTCGTCGAGACGGCTGTTCACGCCCTTATAGTCGCACTGATACTTGGCAACGGAGCCATAATTGCCGAGGGTGCGGACTGTTTTCGCCAGATCGGCCTCTGCCGTCACGAGCGCGCCAGCGTCTCCAAGCGCGCCCAGATTTTTCCCCGGATAGAAGCTGAACCCGGCCGCATGGCCCCATGTGCCTGCGCGCTTTCCATGCAGCGCCGCGCCATGCGCCTGCGCCGCGTCCTCCAGCACCCGTAGCCCCTTGCGTTCGGCGACTTCCATGATGGCGTCCATCCGGCACAACTGACCGTAAAGATGCACGGGCATCACGGCCCGCGTTCGTGCCGTGATCGCGTCTTCGAAGCGCTCCGCCGACAAGTTGAAACTCTCTTCGTCCGGCTCCACCAGAACGGGCACGAGACGATTTTCCGTGATGGCCAGAATGCTGGCGATATAGGTATTGGCGGGAACGATGACCTCGTCGCCCTCCTTGACCAGGCCCATCTCTTTCCAGGCACGCAAGGTCAGGACCAGCGCATCGAGCCCGTTCGCCATGCCGACACAGTGATCCGCTCCGCAGTAGGAAGCAAAGTCCGTCTCGAACGTCGCGAGTTCCTCGCCACCGATATACCAGCCCGATCCGACCACGCGGCGGCACGCTTCGACGAGGTCGGCGCCGTATTGCGCATTGACCGCCTGAAGATCGAGAAATTTGATCATTCCTGAATCTTTCGCAAAATACGCGCCGGATTGCCGGCCACGATCACGCCGGGCGGTACGTCGCGCGTGACGACAGCACCCGCTCCGACCAGCGCCCCTTCGCCGATCGTCAAGCCGGGCAGGATCGTCGCGTTGGCTCCGATGCTGGCTCCATTCTCAATGGTTATCCCGTCGAACCGCTCGGGATAGACCTTCGATCGCGGCATGCGATCGTTCGTCAGGGTCGCATTTGGCCCAAGAAATACGCTGTCCCCAATGCGAGTTCCGTCCCAGACATAGACGCCCGACTTGATCGTCACGTCATTGCCGATGACGACATTGCCTTCGATGAAGGTATGAGCACAGACATTGCATCCGCTTCCGATACGCGCGCCGTCGAGAATCACGGCAAACTGCCAAACGCGCGTGTCTTCACCGATCTTGGCACCTGGCGCCACATCGGCCAGCCGATGAATTTTAGCCATTTTGCACGACCTTCAAAAATGCGTCGTAGTCGCGGATGTAATCCGCCTCGTCATAGAGTTCGCTGGCAAGGACCAGAAGCACGCAATCGCTGGAAAAATCGTGCATTTCACGCCAGACGAGATCGCCGATGACCAGCCCGACATCTGGCTGATCGAGCCACACCTCCTCACGCGCACGCCCGTCATCCAGCACCATGCGGCAACGACCGGCGACACAGATGGCGACTTGCTGAAGCTTCCTGTGAGCATGAAAACCGCGTGGCTCGTCCGCTTTCATGCCCGTCATGTAGTAGACCCGGCGGATGGGGAACGGAATGTTGCGCTCGCCCTCGAGCGCGACGAGTTCGCCGCGCTCATCGCCCAAAGAGCGAAATTTGAGGAGGCTGATCAGCGACATCAGGCCTCTGCCACCAGCGAAGCCAGATAATCGCCATAGGCGGTTTTTCCCAAAGCGCGCGCCGCCTCGGCAACGTGCTCGGTCGACAACCAGCCGCTGGTCATCGCAATTTCCTCGAGGCAGGCGATCTTGAACCCCTGCCTGTGCTCGATCGTCTGGACGAACATGCTGGCATCCAACAGGCTTTCATGCGTTCCCGTGTCGAGCCACGCAAAGCCGCGTCCCAGTATCTCCACGCGCAGATCGCCGCGCCGCATATAGGCCTCGTTGAGCGTGGTGATTTCCAGTTCGCCACGCGCCGACGGTTTGACCTGACGCGCCATATCGACGACGTCGGAACCGTAGAAATAAAGGCCGGTCACCGCGTAGTTCGATCGCGGCCTTGAAGGCTTTTCCTCGATCGAAACGGCTTTCATCTTCTCGTCGAATTCGACGACGCCGAAGCGCTCGGGGTCCTTGACCTTATAGCCGAAAACCGTTGCACCTTGCGTCTGCGCCGCAGCGCGCCGCAGCATGGGCGTAAAACCCTGCCCGTAGAAGATATTGTCACCAAGCACGAGACACACCGGACTGTCGCCGATGAACTCCTCGCCGATGAGGAACGCCTGTGCCAGTCCCTCCGGACGCGGCTGCACCGCATAGGAAATCTCGACGCCGAAGCGTGAACCATCTCCCAAAAGACGCTCGAAATTGATCCGATCTTCCGGCGTGGTGATGACCAGAACCTCGCGTATTCCGGCCAGCATCAGAACCGACAGGGGATAGTAGATCATCGGCTTGTCGTAAACGGGCAGAAGTTGCTTCGACACGCCCATGGTTATGGGGAAAAGCCGTGTGCCCGACCCGCCGGCCAGAATGATGCCCTTCATGCCGTGTCCTCTCCGTTTCCGGTCAGCCCCAGCCGCTCGCGCATGTAACTTCCGTCCTGCACGCGCCCGCACCAGTCGCGGTTGGCGATATACCACTCGACCGTCTTGCGCAAACCGGTCTCGAAGGTTTCCGAAGGCGTCCAGCCGAGTTCGTTTTCGATTCTCGACGCGTCGATCGCGTAGCGTTTGTCGTGCCCCGGCCGATCCGCGACGAAGGTGATCAAATCCTCGTATCGTGCGATACCATCGGGTTTGCCTGGCGCGAGTTCTTCTAAAAGCCCGCAGATGGCACGCACGACATCGATGTTTTTTTGCTCGTTGTGACCGCCGATATTGTATGTGCGGCCGGGAGAGCCCGACAGCAAAACCTCGATCAACGCCCGCGCGTGATCCTCCACATAGAGCCAGTCACGAATCTGGTCGCCCCTGCCGTAGACCGGCAGCGCCTTGCCTTCGAGCGCATTGAGAATGACGAGCGGTATCAGCTTTTCGGGAAAATGATACGGTCCGTAATTGTTGGAACAGTTCGTAATGAGGGTGGGCAGCCCATACGTCCGACGCCAGGCGCGAACGAGGTGGTCCGATCCTGCCTTCGTTGCCGAATAGGGCGAACTCGGCGCGTAAGGCGTCTCTTCCGTGAACAGATCCTCCGTCCCCTCCAGATCGCCATAAACCTCGTCGGTGGAGATGTGGTGGAACCGGAAGCGCGAGCGCGCAGGCTCTTCCAGCCCGGCCCAATAGCGTCGCGCCGCCTCCAGCAGCGTGTAGGTTCCGACGATATTGGTCTCGACAAACTTCGCCGGACCGTCGATCGAGCGATCCACATGGGACTCGGCAGCAAGATGCATCACCGCGTCAGGCCGGAATTCGCCGAAAACCTCCGCCACCGCCTGTGCGTCGCAAATGTCCGCCTTGACGAAACGATACCGGTTCGACGCCGACACAGGCGACAGCGAGTCCAGATTGCCCGCATAGGTCAGAGCGTCCAGGTTCAGCACCTGATGATCGGTGTCGGAAACAAGATGGCGAACGACGGCCGAGCCGATGAAGCCCGCGCCGCCGGTAATCAGGATATTCATGCACGGCGCTCCTGCATGCGATAGCGAAGAGGTCGGTAAACGCGATCAAGGGCGAAATGAAGGACGCTCGAAATCATTCGCAAAACCGGGTTGGTGATCTCTCGGTTCTTGGCCAGAACCTTCATCTTCTCGTCGTAAAGGGTGCCTGCGCGGCGCATCCTTTCAAGCGAACTCTCATCATGCACACGGTAGAGAAGAAGGTTGCGCGGCGAATTGCAGAACTGCGTCACGGCTGCGGCGCGCAGCAGGAAATCCCAGTCTTCCAGCTTTAGCCCCGTCTCATCGAAACCGCCGATCCGGTCAAACAGCGCACGGGTGAACAACATCGTGCCAGCCGGAATGAAATTGTAGATCGTCAACGGGCGCAGCACCCGACCAGAAAACAGGAATGCCGACGAGTTACCCGCCTGGCCCTCTTTCCCGAAAGTCTGCGCATTGCTGAAACACAGCTCGGCTTGCGGGTTTTGCGACAGTATCTCGACCTGGACGCGCAATTTGTCAGGTGTCCACATGTCGTCGGACGCGAGGACAGCTACAAGGTCGCCCGTCGAATGCTCACGGATCGCGCGATTGAGCGTACGGCAAAGCCCCTCATTGGCTTTCGTCACCAGTTCGAACGGGTATTTTCCACTCGAATGAAGTTCGCGCAAAAGTTCGACACTGCCATCGCTTGAACCGTCGTCGATAACGATGGTTTCGAGCTCGAAGCCCTCGTGCTCCTGCGCCACCGCGCTTGCAATCGCCGCTTCGACGAAGGATTTGTGATTGTAGCTGGGAATGATGACGCTGATTTTTTTCAACGAATCAATCCTGCGAAACAAGTTCGTCGTATAACTTAAGCAAACGCCCGCTCTCTGCCTCCCAGTTATATTTCGTCAGAACGGCCTGCCGGCCGGCAGCTCCCATTTGAGAAACAAGCTGCGGGTTGTTGGCCAATTCATTGATAGCGGAAGCGATCGATTTCGGGTTCTCAGGATCAACGCAAATACCGCAGCCATTTCCCTCTATAATCTGCTGCCACAAGGGAAAATTGGACCCTATGACCGGTAACGCGGCGGACATGTACTCGAACATCTTATTCGGTTGAGCGTCGACGTGGTTCGGTGCCGGCAAAAAGGTGACAATTCCAGCAAATGAACGCGCAAGGAGGCTGGCAACCTCATTTCTTCCTACTTGGCCGTGATATTGAACCCTCGCCCAACCACGACTGGAGCGGCATCGATCTTCAAGTCCTGCTTCTGCAAACGATCCGGCAATTTCAAGTGTTATACCCGCATCCGCATATTGCATGGCGTCTACAATTTCAGGAAATCCGCGGATAGACGTTATTCCCCCTGCGTAAACGATCGAACGCGCAGAGCTTCGCGAATCGTCACCACTTTCCAGTTCATGCGCGAATGGATAGTTGTTGATGTCTGTTGACCGGCAACCAATCGACAAAAAATGCCTGCGGATCGCCGGTGTTGCAGCGATCACATGCGTCATTCGTCGGCATGCAATACGTTCAAAGCCGGAAAAGCCGATCGCGATCGAGCTTCGGACAGCAGGATGCAAATACGCTTTGGTGCGAATATCGGCGGAAAAATCCTCGTGGGAATCGAACACGACACGCCTGCCCTCTTTGCGCAGCGCAAGGCCCGCAGGCAACAGTTCAGGGTCGTGAAACTGATAAAGGTCGGCCTGTTCTGCTCTGGCGGCCGCTAGAACCCGTCTTGTAGTGTTCAGCATTCGCGATATGCGGCCACCTGTCGATCGGTTGACATCGACGATGCGAACGCCGTCCGTCTCGGCATTTCCCTTCCCGTCAGCGACGATCAGCACGACTTCGTAGCCAGCATGCGCCAAGGTTCGACACTGCTTTCTGAAGATCCGTATATCGTCACGGCCGTGTACGGAGGTTAAGTGGCATACCTTCATTCGGGGTACGCCCCTATCATCTTCATTATGTTCATAATTCCTCGAAATCGGATGGTCCTTTTGCTCGCAGCAAGCGCAAGCACGCAATCACCCTTCTTTGTTCTTTTTAGTAATGCGTGACGGGACCGCTAGGCATTTGATAAAGGTCGCGCTAAATAATCAGTTCGAGATGGAGTTGACATGACCAAAACACCTATCTTGCGGTTTTTCGCGCAAAACGAAAGCGAGCCATTGCGACTCCAACAATTTGTTTCTGTATGGGACAGCAAGGGGCCGGTCGAAGAGTACTGGACCGATGTGCCGGTGGTCATTGGCGATCAAGAAAATTCAAGTATCCCGGTCGCGCCCGTTCGTAATCCGACTTGAAGTAAACAAAATACTGGTCGACCTCATCCGCATAAGTGCGCTTGGCTCCGAAGCGATCATGAAAAGAAAGAGCCTTTTCATTATCCAACCGGACGTCAAAATGCGACTGTTCGAAACCGAGTTCACCAAACCCAAACTCATATACCAAAAGAGCGCTCTCGATCGCAGCCTTGCGGGGAGCATTATCAGCCAATATCCAACTGCCCCAACAGAACGAGTTGCTGCGAAAATCGTAGAGCCGAACAACGCCACATGGCTCACCGGTCAAAGTTTCTATAATAAAATAAAACTCCATCTTGGCGGTTTCGCGCTCTTTGTAACTTTTCAGCCAATCGCGCTGGGCCTCGACGTCGGGCGCGGTTGCAGAAAGATGCGCGTTTTTTGTCGCATCTGTTCGGAGCGAGACGATAAAATCGGCATCGTCAGGAACCACAAAGCGAAAATTTATCGAGGCTGCTTTCATGAGAACACGGTAGGCTTGTAATCTTTCACACGCAACGGGAACACTACTGTAAGCATATACCCGACGATCGTAATGACGTGAAATGGCATATCTTCATCACGTCAGGCTTTGTTGGCAAGTATGGACGCGATTCGTCTAGACGCATCGCCACCGCCATAGAGTCGCTCGGCATCTGATATCTGCGCACCCAAGGCGTAGCGAGATGCCTTTAAAATGGCATCGGAATCGGCCCCCACGAGCGTATTGGCTCCTCTTTCAACCAATTCGATCCATTCGGTCTGCTCTCGCATCGTCACACAAGGCTTGCCAAAGAAAAACGCTTCTTTTTGGACACCCCCGCTATCGGTGACAACGAGACCGCATTTATCGAGGAGCCACAGCATCTCGAGGTAACCTACCGGCTCAATGACCTCTACGTCCAACGCCAGTTTTGCATTGGAGATCGCCGCGCGAGTGCGCGGGTGCAAAGGAAGCACGACAGGCGCTACATCGTGGTGGACCGCGTTGAGCCCTTCGACAATTTCAGCGAGCAGGCGAGGGTCATCTGTGTTCTCAGCCCTGTGCATGGTCGCCAGAACGAAAGGCACCTCAAGTGTGAAATTCTTTGGCCTATAGGCCTTTGTACGAAATTGAAGCGCCGCATCCTGCATCACATCGCCGACATTGATAATCGTCGAATTTTGGTGAGACGCACCTTCCGCTTCGAGATTGCGGACCGCCGCCAGTGTCGGGCAGAACAGAATGTCGCTGAGACGGTCCGTCACGATCCTGTTGATTTCCTCCGGCATCCGCATGTTAAAGCTGCGAAGACCGGCCTCGACATGCGCGATCGGCACGTGATGCTTGCTTGCTGCCAGTGCGCCGGCAAGAGTCGAGTTCGTATCACCATACACCAGCACGCGATCAGGCCGCTTGGACAGGATGAGCGCCTCGATCTCAGCGAGCATACGGCCCGTCATCGCCCCATGGTGACCACCATGGATACCGAGGGCATGAGCGGGACGAGGAATATTGAGCTCGTCGAAGAAGACCGTCGACATGTTCGCATCGAAATGCTGACCAGTATGCACCATAGTCTCGTTGACTTCGGCAAATTCGTTCAGCGCTTTCGAGACCACAGCCGCCTTCACGAATTGAGGGCGAGCACCGATAATCGTCAGTATTTTCATAAATCCTCGAAATCAGATGATCACGTAGTTCGCAGATGCCGAAACGGCGCGAAACGACCTCTCACTGGACTTACATCGGCCAGCTTCATCAGCATAAGTGCAAAGGCGAGCGCTCCGGTGAGCAGGGCCGTCTGAAGCCCCATGCTGAACAATGCAAGCATATAAGGCACAATGAATACTACCACCGCCTCGCGATTTCGTCTGAAAAAATCGGCATCACGCCTCGATACGAGCAGTCGCAAAATAATAAGTGCGACCAACGGTCCGATGATTCCGAAATTTATGTAGGCGTCGCTGATGATATCGGCATTGGCAGAGACATTTGGGCTGTAAAATCGTTCCCCGATATCCGTACGGTAATTCTGGCCATTGCCACCAAACAAGACGCCCAGCATTCCATCACCACCTCGATAAAATCCGATATCATGCGCCTGCTCATAATACTGAAGAAACAAGGTCGGCGTGACATGAAAGGCGCGGTCGTAGATTGCAATCACGTAGGGTGAGATTCGACCACTTATAAGTATTGCGGAACTAAACAGAGCGCTCCCGCCTGCAAGCGCAAGAATGACATGGCTGATATAAAAACGCTGCTTCAACACCACGAACCAGCAATAAGCAGCTAATATTACACCGATGAAACCGAGCGACGCCCGATGCCCCGCCAACATATAATCCATAATGAAAATCAATATCGAGCCGAGCAGATACTTCACTTTTCCTGTGGTGACGGCGACATAGGCAAGCGAGAAGCCACCAACAAATTTAGTGAAGATCATTCCATAGCGCTCCCAGCGCTCAATGACGGCCGAAAGCGCATGCCGATATTCATAAACGTCGGCAAGGCCAGGCAATCCGAGCATGTCCCGGTATTTCCACGCCCAGTAGAACGCGAGCACCAGTGAGGCAATGCCAACGACTATGAATATGCCGTCACCGCGCCGGCCCATGCGGATACGCGGGTAGTCAACAGTCGGCACGCGAATGGTCGACAGCAGGGTAGGCATGGCGATGAAATAGAGCAAGAACAAAAAGCACCGCGCAAAATCTCCGGAGAAGGCCAGAACGATCGATCCTGAAACACCACCAATCAGAACAAGCGGCAGCAATATCAGCGCGAACAGGTCAGCCTCGGCGCGACGGCAGAACAGATAGGTCAGAGGCAGAACTATTATATAGCCAACGATCAGCGCGAACGGCCAATTCGGCGCCTGAAATTCAATGTGCCTCGCGAAATAGAGCCAGACAAGATTGTCGCGCAAGATCAGGTAGGCGACCAGTATCGACGTCACATAAACGAGAAGCGAAATGGCGAGCGCGCTGTCTTCTCCAAGCACAACAATGCGACGCCTATTTTCCGTAAGATATGAACCTGGCATCGATCATACACTGCTTAGGGTAATGATATTCTGCATCTATTTGCGAGTAGAATTCCGCAAATCTCTCTATGACAACAATGATGTTCGCACAACACTTCAACGCGCGGCTTTATAACGCCCGTCACGATAAATGACACTGAAAGTTGCAAGGACGTAACCGATTAAACTCGCGCTGGCAATCAAACGCTTCCAGCAAATGTGACGGGGCCCATCTAACCGGACCGGAGCAACGCCAACCAGCGACACGCTTTCACGGATATGCGTCAAGAGCAACATGCCGCGATAGATCGAATCCCTCTCCTAGCCAAGACGCCGATGCGAGATGCGACCTGAACGTGAGGTCCATCGAGTAGGTGCTTCGACCATGGCGGTCAAGCCAACTTATCCCCGCACATGAAACAGGCCGTAATCTGCGCGGTAACGCAATAAGAGGAATTCCGGCCGGTCCATGATCACCACCACATCCAATCTGAACCTACCGCTGCTCATGCCCTCGCAGGCACAAAAGCATGTTACGCACAACGAGGCGCTCGTGCTTGTCGACGCGCTCGTCCAACTGCGTATTCAGTCGCGCTCGGATGCGCCACCGGCCTCGATCGAAGGCGATGTCCACATCGTCGACAATTCGCCGACGGGCGATTGGCAGGGGGAAAGCGGTAAGCTCGCCATCGGCGTGGGCGGCGGCTGGGCCTTCGTCGCGCCCCGAACCGGATGGCGGGCCTGGCTGGAGGCTGAGCAACGATATATGCGGTGGAACGACGGCGAATGGGTCGAGGACGATGGTCAACTCAGGCAGACGCCGGTCGTCGAGGGGCTGGGTATCGGAACGCCGAGCGACGCAGCGAACCAGTTCGCGATGAAGGGGCGTAACGCGCTCATCCAGGCCGCGACGGTTGAGGAAGGCGGCGATGGCGACATGCGCGTCAAGGTCGGCAAGGAAGCTGCTGCGAATACAGCTTCGCTTCTGTTCCAGACCGGCTATAGCGGCCGCGCCGAGATCGGCATCTCCGGCACCGATCACCTGTCATTCAAGGTCTCCGAAACCGGGAGCGAATGGCGCGAGGCGCTCGTCGTCGACAACAAGACCGGCGCGGTCGCCTTGCCTGCCTCCAACTTCCTGTCGAATTTCGCGCTCAACCTCTTTTCCGATTCGGGGCGTTTCGGCAGTGGAACCGGCGTCGTGACCGGCAACTTTGCCTTTCCGGCTTATCTGACCGTCTATGGTGGGGGAACTGCTGCGGCACTCGCAAAATTCATCCATAACAACACCGATCACGGCGGAACGTCCGGTGTGCTGCATGCCGATGTAAAGGCGCTCATAGAGAAAATCCGCGAGCCGGCATTTCGGCGCTACGGCCTGGAGTTCTGGGTTGCTGAGATTACCCAAGGCGCCACCACCATCGCGGCGACCAGCAACGGCGTCACATATTATCTGAGCCTTTACACGAGCGACGGGCCGCGCCCGCCAGCGCTTTCGTTCCATTGTTATCTGCGCGCCGTGGACGCGCCGATCATGGTCCCGCTTGAGACGGGCCAGACCATCCGGCGCAACGGGACGCGCATCTTCGAAAGTTGCGTGATCACGCCCTCGGACGGCTGGACGTCTGTGATGATCACCGACCGGATCGCCAATCCACGCGCTGGCGACGGCTACCGGCCCCGCATCTTCACCGTCTATGCGAGAGCAACCGGCAATCGCTGGCGGATCGCCTGCCCCACTCTTATGTCGGGCACGACCCTGGTCGACCAGAATGTCGGAATCATTGCCGGCGCCGACAACTGGAAAGCATGACGATGCATTTCGTGAGTGATGTCGACATTTGAGGCCCGTGTGCCGCGATGTCGACAAACTTGCAACGATATCCGATACCGCATAAACGCACCGCACAATTCGGCACCGCAAAAAACGGATCGATCATCGATGTCATTGCTCGAGAAAATCAACGCCCGGCAGGCAGTCGTCGGCATCATCGGCCTCGGCTATGTCGGCATTCCACTGGCGTTGCGCTTTTCGGGCGTTGGCTTCAAGGTCATCGGATTCGACATCGACGAAGAGCGTGTTGCCAATCTCAACGCTGGCAAGAGCCCGATCGCACACATCCCGAACGAGGACGTCTCGGCAATGTGCGCGTCAGGCTTCGAGGCCGTTACCGATTTCGCGCGTATCGCCGACGCGGATGCGATCATTATCTGCGTGCCGACGCCGCTCAGCAAGCATCGTGAGCCGGATCTAACCTTCATCGTCTCGACGATGGACACGATCGCGCCGCACCTGCGCGCGCATCAGGTCCTTTCGCTGGAAAGCACGACCTATCCCGGCACTACGGCGGAAGTTCTCCAGCCCTATATCGAAAAGCGCGGTTTCAAGATCGGTACGGATTATTTCCTGATCTATTCGCCTGAGCGCGAGGACCCGGGCAACGCCCATTTCAACACGCAGACCATTCCCAAGATCGTCGGTGGAACCACTGCCGAATGCCGCGCCGTCGGCGAGGCGCTCTACCGGCCGGCGATCGATGAAGTGGTGCTCGTCTCCTCGACGCAGGTCGCAGAACTGACCAAGCTTTTGGAGAACATCCACCGCGCCGTGAATATCGGCCTCGTCAACGAGATGAAGACGATCGCCGACAAGATGGACATCGACATATTCGAGGTCATCGACGCGGCGGCGACCAAGCCTTTCGGCTTTACGCCCTACTATCCGGGCCCCGGGCTTGGCGGCCACTGCATCCCGATCGACCCGTTCTACCTCACGTGGAAGGCGCGCGAATACGGCCTCAATACCCACTTCATCGAACTGGCCGGCTCGATCAACCGCGACATGCCGCGCTGGGTCGTGGAAAAAATCACCGCTGCGCTGAACGATCGAAGCAAATCACTCAAGGGCAGCAAAATTCTCGCGCTCGGCATCGCCTATAAGCGCGATGTGGACGACATGCGCGAATCGCCGTCCGTCATGGTGATGGAGATTTTGCGCGAGCGCGGCGCGAAGGTCGATTATTCGGATCCCAAGGTACCGGTCTTCCCGAGAATGCGCGAACATCGTTTTGACCTCAGATCCGTCGATCTGACGCCGGAAAATATTTCGTCCTATGATTGTATCGTGCTTCTTACCGATCACTCGGACTTTGACTATGATGGCATTCTCAAACATGCTGACCTGCTGGTCGACACACGTGGAAAATTCCGCGCTTCGAGCGACAAGGTAGTGAAAGCCTGATGCCAGAGCGTAATGAAGAGTATGCCGAAGTCGTAACGCTGGGCGAGTTGATCAGGCTCGTCTGGGACGGAAAGCTGTTACTCCTGACCACTTTCGCTCTCGTCCTGGCGGTTGCGCTGGGCACCTATTTCATGATGCCAAAGTCCTATCGTACACAACTCACCGTGGAGCCGCTTCGCAGCACCGCATTCGCAAGCTATCTACCTGCTGTGGACGAGACGTTCTTCAGCCACACGCCAACCAGCATGCTTGCTGTATTCGCCTCCAGCGCACGCGACATGGAAGTGATCGGCGAAGCTGCAGAAACCAGTGGCGTCGTCGCGGTGACGGAGCCGGCCGCGCGCCAAGGCGCCCTTCAGGACCTTTATCAGCGCCTTACGATCAATCCGGCGCAGGTAGTCAGCGAAACGTCCTCGGTTCAAATGTCGCTCATTTCCGGCGACGCCGCTTCGGCATCCGCATTTCTAGCGGAACTGGCACGGCTGGCGAACGAAGCGACGGTGAGCGAATTGATTGCCGAGATCGACGCCCGGATCGCCACCGAACGCAGTGAGAACGAGATTATCGCGTCCCGGCTACGCGTCGACATCGAAGCGCAACGAGAGGCACTTCGCACACGGCGCGAAGACCGGATCTCGCATCTGGAAGAGCAGGCGGAAATTGCCCGTTCGATAAATCTCGCCCGTTCGGCTCAGCAGCGCGCTCTCGACGCCGTCGAAGCCGGCACGACCGCCAATATCCAGGTATCCGACACTCGTTCAGACGAGCTCGGTTCGTATCTGGAAGGGTACGAGGCGCTTGACGCCCAGATCGCACAGCTTCGAGCCGACAGTGACGCGCCGCTCAGCGACGCTGACCTTCGCCTGCTTGAACAGCGTCTGTTCGTTGCAGAAAGCGATGTCGTCGCGGATGAAATGCAGCAACGCATCGCACAAACACCTTTCGCTGACCCGGCCACCGCCGTTCTGGCGCGCATAAATCCGGCGGCCTATTCGACGACGATTGCGCCGCGCCTGACCTACTTTATTGCGGGCGGCGTCATTTTCGGCTTCGGCCTCGGCCTTGCCATCATCATCCTGCGTCGCGTCCTGACACCGGCACGCGCTCTTTCCTGATCCTGATTTTCGAAGGACACCGCATGGCGTCGATCGCGCATATGGGCTACGGCTATTGGGGCCGTAACATCGCAAGAAACCTGGCCTCGCTCGGTGCGCTTGGCGCGATCATCGACCCGCACGAACCGTCCGCACAAGAAGGCGCACAAGCGCTCGGAACGCGCGCGATAACCTTCGAGGATGCGCTTCGAGATGATGCGATCACCGGCTTTTCAATCGCTTCGCCGGCCGAGCTTCATTTCGACCTCGCGCGCCGCGCGCTCGAAGCGGGCAAGCATGTTTTCGTCGAAAAGCCGCTGGCGCTCGACACGAATGAGGCGGAGGCACTGTGCGAACTCGCGGACACGAATAATATTGTCCTGATGGTCGGGCATCTGCTCCAGTACCATCCAGTCTATCTCGAACTGCGCCGAATGGTCGAAGCGGGCGAACTCGGCAAGGTTAGCTACGCGTATTCAAACCGAATGTCGCTGGGCAAGTTCCGCCGCGAGGAGAACGTGCTGTGGTCGTTCGCCCCGCACGATATTTCCATGCTGCTCGGCCTTATTCCCGAAGAGCCGGTCGCGGTGAGCGCACAGGGCCACGTCGCCTACACGCCCGGCGTCGCCGACTTTGCAACGGCACAGATGAAGTTCGCCGGCGGGGCCAGCGCTCACGTGCAGGTGAGCTGGATGCACCCCTTCAAGGAGCAGCGTCTTGTCGTCATAGGCGACAAGGGCATGGCCGTCTTCGAGGACAGCGCCCCGGCGTGGGAAGACAAGCTGATCGCCTATGACCACAAGATCGATTCGTCCGGGCCGGTGCCCGTCCCCACGAAGGCGGAAGGCAGGCGTATCGAGGTCACGAAGTCGGAGCCGCTGAAGGACGAATGCCGTCATTTCCTCGACTGCATCGCCAGCGGCGCGCGCCCTCGCACAGACGGCCGCGAGGGGCTGCGCGTCCTGCGTGTTCTGGAAGCTGCTGAACAGGCGCTAAAAGCCAATCTCGGCCTCGACGCCAACCGGGGAGATCGATGATGAACAGCGAATTCTTCGTTCATGAAAGTTCCTATGTCGATGACGGCGCCGTCATCGGAAAGGGAACGAAGATCTGGCATTTCAGTCATATCCTGCCGGGCACGACAATCGGCGAACGATGTTCGATCGGGCAGAACGTGATGATCGGGCCGGATGTGACGGTCGGAAGCGGCTGCAAGATCCAGAACAACGTTTCGCTCTACAAGGGCGTAGAGCTTGCCGACGACGTGTTCTGCGGGCCGTCCTGCGTGTTCACCAATGTGATCAACCCCCGGGCTCATGTCGAACGCAAGGAGGAGTTCCGGCCGACGCGCGTCGGGCGTGGCGCCTCCATCGGCGCAAATGCGACGATCCTCTGCGGGAACGAACTTGGCGACTACTGCCTGATCGCAGCAGGTGCCGTCGTCACTCGACCCGTGCCGGCGCACGCCCTCATGGCAGGCGTCCCGGCACGACAGATGGGATGGGTCTCCCGCGAAGGAGAGATCCTCGGCGACGATCTCGTGTGCCCCCGCACGCAAGAGCGCTACGCCGTGGTCGAGGGACGCCTCCAGCTTACCGACTGAGAAGAACTGCCGTCACTCGGCAGGGTGTTTCGTCACTACGGCTTTATCCGAAATCGGCAGCGCAAGCGTTTGCTCGACCGGCAGCGCCTTTGTCTGCCCGCCGGGCCGGTATTCCGGAACGATGTGGAGGAGAAGCTGGATCGCGCGTTCAGAATCCTCCTCCTCGGCAGCAACTTCGAGATTTTTGAGCGTACGAAGCAGGAACGAGGCGTCGATCACTCGCGGCGAGGCCACCACATACCCGTCCTCGGTGCGCATATCCTGAACCTCGTCAGGATCGAAAAGCTCCTCATAAAGCTTTTCGCCTGGCCTCAACCCCGTATAGGCAATCTCGATATCGACGTGCGGCTTGAAGCCGGCAAGCTGGATCATCCGCTCCGCAAGATCGACGATGCGAACCGGCTTGCCCATGTCCAGCACCATGATACGTCCGCGTTCCTTCTTGTTTTGGAGCGCGTGTGCGGAGGCGTGCAAAACAAGGCGCACTGCTTCTGGAATGGTCATGAAGAAGCGGACGATTTGCGGATGGGTCACGGTCACCGGGCCACCGGCCGCGATCTGCTCGCGAAAGCGCGGCACGACAGAACCGTTTGAGCCGAGAACATTGCCGAACCGCACCGTCTTGAAGCGCGTTCCCTCGGCCGAAACATCCATAGCCTGACAATAGGCTTCGGCGGCGCGTTTGCTCGCGCCCATGATATTCGTCGGGTTGACCGCCTTGTCGGTGGAAATCATCACGAAAGTGGACGCACCCCACCGCACGGCCGCGTCAGCCGCGTTTCGCGTACCCAGAACATTGGTCTTGATGCCCTCGATCGGGTTGTCCTCGACGAGCGGCACATGCTTCAGCGCAGCGGCGTGAAAGACCACGTCGGGACGATAGGTTTCGAACACATTGTCCAGGCGGCGTTTGTCGCGCACGCTGACCAGTTGCGTGACGATGTCCAGTTCGGGGAATTTCTCGCGTATTTCCGTATCGAGAAGATAGGTGTTGTGTTCGGAATTATCGGTCAGGATCAGCCGCTTGGGACAAAACTGCGCGATCTGTCGAACCAGCTCGGAGCCGATCGAACCACCTGCTCCGGTCGCCAGCACGGTGCGACCTGCGATGAGACCTGCGACACCTTCGATATCGGTCTTGATCTCGGGCCGTCCAAGCAAATCCCCAAGCTCGATGGGCTTGGGCTCGAACAGCCCGTCGCTGCCGATCGCCGCCGTCTCCGTCGGCCCGGGAATGCGGGTGGTCTTTAGGCCGCTGGCGGTCGCAAGTTCGACGATCTCGCTCAGACGCTGACGACCGGGCTCATTCTCGGCGACCACCAGTTCGGTAATGGGGAAATTCTGAGCGGCGAATTTGTCGACCAACGCCGGCAGGACGTCGAGGCCGCCGAAAACCGGCACGCCCTGAATGGATTGCGAATTGGCCAGGCCGCCGCCATCGAGGATACCCGCCACCACGAACGGGCTGTTCTTGATCCGCCGGGAGTTGCGGATGAAGCTGTCGGCCGACGTCGTGAAGCCGAGCACGATGACGTGGCGCACCCCGTCTTCGGGACGCTTCCCACCGAGCGGAGGCAGCAACTGGCCTTCCACGGCGAGGCGATAGAGGATACGCGGCCCGATGAGACCCGCGATCATGAAGAAGGCTGTGAGAAGCGGTACGCTGCGCGGGACGTTGTGGCCGCGCGACACGAGAAACACGCTCACCGTATAGACCACGACTGCGGCGATCGCGGCCTTGAGGAGATTAAGCACCTCGGGCAGCGAAACGAAGCGCCAGGACCCCCGGTGAACGCCGAACAGGAAGAACGTGACGGCGCTGATGCCCACAAAAGCCACCGCCTTTTCCGAGAGGCTCGGTATCAGCGGAAGGCGATGAAAATCGTAGACAATGGCATATGCCGCAATAAAGGCAGCGGTCGCGACCGCCATGTCCAGAAGGAAGCTTCCAGCGCGCAGGCCAATCGATTTTGTTTTTCTGGTCACAGCCGTACCATTTACTTGCTTGCGAGCGACGCGTCGGCAATCAGCCGCCAGTGTTCCTGCTTACGTACGAATGCCGATGCACCCCTGCATTGTGGGTCATAGAAGCCAAGCTGGCAAAGTGCAACGGTCGAACCGACAGCACGTTGCAGTGAAACTATGTGCGCTCCATGACCGATGCTTGCCATCGGGCCCTGCGCTTTTCTAAAACAGCCCGACAGTACGGAGCGGCATGTGACAAAAATTCTCGTAACCGGCGCCACGGGTCTGGTGGGGGCTGAACTCGTCAGGCAACTCAGGGCACAGCATCACACCGTATCGATCGCCACAAGGCGCGAACGGCGTGATCCGCCGGATAATGACGTTTCCGTCCACGTCATCGGCGCAGTCGATGGCAATACGGATTGGCGCGCCGCGTTGGAGGGCCGGGAGGCGGTCGTTCATCTGGCCGGCCTCCTGCCTTCCCCCGGTCTACCGGACGACGCATTCCTTAACACCAACGCGCGCGGAACCGATCGGCTCGCGCGGCAGGCCGCAGAGGCCGGTGTGCGGACTTTCGTTCTGGCATCGAGCATCGGTGCGGTTACGTCCAGTGAAGCGGCGGCGATCATCGATGACGATACGCCCCCTCGCCCCTCGACGGCCTATGGCCGCTCCAAGCTCGAAGCGGAGGCCAGCGTTGCCGCCTTTGCCGGCGATAGCGAGCGTTGCGGCATTGTCCTGCGGCCACCGCTTGTCTACGGCCCGAGAGCCGGAGGAAGCTGGGGGCAATTGCAAAGGCTCGCGTCGTCAAAGGCGCTCCTGCCCTTCGGACAGGTCCACAATCGCCGCACGCTTGTTTCCGCCGGCAATCTGGCGAGTGCTTTTCTCACCGCTGCCATAAGCACATCGAGCGAACGAAGCGGTGCATATGCCGTGACGGACGGGCAAAGCGTGAGCCTAGCCGATATCGTAGCGTGGCTGCGCGAGGGAATGGGGCGCAGGCCCGGCCTTCTTCCCGTCCCGCCCGCCCTTATGCGCGCGCCCTTGCAGCTTGCAGGCCGCTCGCAAATCGCCGGAAGCCTTTTCGGCAATCTCGAGATCGACGGCTCGCGTTTTTGTCAGACATTCGGATGGTCCCCCGTCGAAACGCCAAATGAAGCCATCCGGCGTTCCGGCCGCGACTATATCGCTATTCGACGGTAACGGACTTCGCCAGATTGCGCGGCTGATCGACGTCCGTGCCTTTCAGTACAGCAGTATGGTAGGCCAGAAGCTGTAGCGGCACCGTCAGCACCAGCGGGGCGATCAGTTCGGGCACATTCGGCACGACGATCGTTTCCATCGTCTCGATGCCGGCCTTTTCTGCGCCCTTCTCGTCGGTGATCAGGATGATCTTGCCGCCGCGCGCGGCGACTTCCTGCATGTTCGAAACCGTCTTGTCGAAGACCCGGTCATGCGGCGCGACCACGATCACCGGCATGTCCTCGTCGATCAGCGCGATCGGTCCGTGCTTCAGTTCGCCGGCTGCATAACCTTCGGCGTGAATGTAGGAGATTTCCTTCAGCTTCAGCGCCCCCTCGACCGCAAGCGGAAAGCTGGTGTCGCGCCCCATATAGAGCACATGGCGCACATGGGAGAGTTCGCGCGCGACACGCTCGATCTGGTCAATTGTCTTCAATGCCGCATTGACATAGCGCGGCGCCTCGACGAGCTGGCGCACAAGGCGCTTTTCCTCGGCCTCATCGATCACGCCGCGCGCAACGCCCGCCCGAACCGCAAGCGAAGCGAGAACCGAAAGTTGGCAGGCGAATGCCTTGGTCGAGGCAACGCCGATCTCAGGCCCGGCGAGCGTCGGGAACGTGCCGTCTGATTCGCGCGCGATGGTGGATTCGCGCACATTGACGATAGAGCCGATCTTCATGCCGGCCTGCTTGCAGTAGCGCAGCGAGGCGAGCGTATCGGCCGTCTCGCCCGACTGGGAAATGAAGATCGCGGCGTCCTTGGCCGAAAGCGGCATTTCGCGATAGCGGAACTCGGACGCCATATCGATGTCGACCGGCAGGCGCGCATAGCGCTCGAACCAGTATTTGCCGACGACGCCGGCAAGATAGGCCGTTCCGCAGGCCGAAATTGCGAGCCGGTCGATCGAGCCGAAATCGAACGGCGCATCCATCTGGCGAACGCGGCCGGTCGAAAAATCGAGATAGTGCGCGAGCGTGTGCGAGACGACTTCCGGCTGCTCGAAGATTTCCTTCTCCATGAAGTGCCGGTAGTTGCCCTTGTCGACCACATAGGCCGTGTTGGCAGCCTGCCGGCGCTCGCGCTGGACGGGATTTCCCTCGACGTCGAAAATGGAGAAGGCGTTGCGGCGGATCACCGCCCAGTCGCCATCCTCCAGATAGGTTACGGCGCTGGTGAAGGGCGCGAGCGCGATCGCGTCGGAGCCGAGGAACATCTCGCCTTCACCGTGGCCGATCGCAAGCGGAGGACCGTTGCGTGCGCCGACGATCAGATCGTCCTCGCCAGCAAACATGATCGCGATGGCGAACGCACCTTCGAGCCACTTGATCGCAGCATGGGCGGATTCGATGCCTGAAAGCCCCTCGGCCATGCCGCGCGAGACGAGATGGGCGACGACTTCGGTGTCGGTCTGAGAAGAAAAGTCGTAGCCGCTCTGGCGCAGTTCCTCACGCAACTCGGCGAAATTCTCGATGATGCCGTTATGGACGACGGCGACATCGCCGGAAAAGTGCGGATGCGCGTTGGTTTCGTTCGGCACGCCGTGAGTGGCCCAGCGCGTATGGCCGATGCCGATCGTTCCATCGAGCGGGCTGTCCGAAAGACGCTTCTCCAGATTGACGAGCTTGCCTTCGGCACGCCGACGATCAAGGCCGGCATCCGAAACGGTGGCGACGCCGGCCGAATCGTAGCCGCGATATTCGAGGCGCTTCAAGGCATCGACGATGAGCGGCGCAACCGGACGCGTTCCGACGATACCGACAATTCCACACATGAAGCACCTCTTGAGAAATTATGGGAGCGGGAACCGCACCTAATCAGATCGAAAAACGCCGTTTCGCGGTAAAGGTCGCGAAAGCGCCCGGCAGGTTGGAAAGCCCATAGCATCCGTGAAAATGACGGGCAAGCAGAGCGCAGATGGAGCCTTATTCCGGCTAATCCAAGACGATCAGCGATTTCAGTTCGTCGGTCTTCGCCCGCAGCAGCGCCCTGTCGCCTCGCGTCTCGACGTTGAGCCGCAAAAGCGGCTCGGTGTTGGAAGCGCGCAGGTTGAACCGCCAGTCGTCGAACTCCATCGACACGCCGTCGAGAGTGTCGGTCGACACAGCCTTTGCCGAATAGAAATATGCGATGCGCGCCTGCGTTTTTCGGGCGTCTGCGACCTTGAAGTTGATCTCGCCCGAACAGGGAAACATCGCGATGCGATCGGCCAGAAGGTCCGCCAGCCGCACATCGCGTGCCGAAAGCTCGGCGACGACGGCGAGCCAGGCGAGCATCCCTGAATCGCAATAGGCGAAATCGCGGAAGTAATGATGCGCGCTCATCTCGCCGCCATAGACGGCATCTTCCTCGCGCATCTTCTGCTTGAAGAAGGCGTGGCCGGTCGGGCATGCGATGGCGCGCCCGCCCGCCTTTTCGACGATATCAAGCGTATTCCAGCAGGCGCGCGGATCATAAAGGATCGTCGATCCGGGATGGTCGCGCAGCATCGCCGCCGCGATCATGCCGACGAGATAGTAGCCTTCCACGAACGTGCCCTCGTGATCATAGAGAAAGCAACGGTCGAAATCGCCATCCCACGCGATGCCGAGATCGGCCCCGCTTTCGCGCACGGCGCGGCTCGCGCGCTCGCGCTTTTCTGGCAAAAGCGGATTGGGAATGCCGTTCGGCAGGCGCGGGTCCGGCTCGTGATCGACACGCACGAACTCGAACGGCAGATGCGGCTCCAGAAGATCGACGATCGGCCCCGCGCAGCCATTACCCGAATGAACCACGATCTTCATCGGCTTCAGCGCCTTGCCGGCGACGGATTCCAGAAGGCGGTCGATATAGGCTCCGCGCAGCAATGGATCAGCAAATTGGCCGCGCTCGGAATATGTCGCGACCGGCTCAAGCACCGCGTCGGACAGCACGATCCGTTCGAGTGCATCGAACGCATTTTCGCGTGTTGCGGCGCGCGAACCCGAGAGCACCATCTTCAAGCCGTTATAATCATCCGGGTTGTGGCTGGCGGTTATCATCAACCCCGCATCGGCTCCGGTAGAAGCGGTGTGAAAATAGACCTCCTCCGTGCCGCACAGCCCGGCCGGCAGCACATCGACGCCGCAATCGATCAGCCCTTGCGCCAGCGCCATCGCGAAGGCCGGGCTTTCCCGGCGCATGTCGTGTCCGACGACTATTTTTCGCGTGCGCAGTTCTCGCGCCACGGCCTTTCCGAAACGATACATGAAGGCGACATCGATCTCGCCGGGTATGCGCCCGCGCACATCGTAAGCCTTGAATGGCGACCCCAGAACCGTTCTCCCGAACTTCGCGGCGACGGCCGCGTTCTTGTATGAAATCCATTCATGGCATCTAAACGTAAAATTGCCATCACGCGGCTGGAAGGAAAAACCGATAATATGTTGTTGCCCGTGATCATGGCCGGTGGCTCCGGCACGCGCCTGTGGCCACTCTCGCGCCAGTTTTATCCCAAGCAGTTCCATGCGCTCACCGGCGAGCGAACCATGCTGCACGAAACGATCACGCGGCTCGACGGGCTTAAAGCCGAAACACCGCTCGTCATCTGCAACGAGGAGCAGCGCTTCCTTGCCGCAGAACAGATGCGCGTGGCAGGTCAGGGCGAGGCGACGATCCTCCTCGAGCCTTTCGGCCGCAACACCGCGCCCGCCATCGCGCTCGCCGCGCTTAAGGCCACGGCCGACGGCTCCGATCCAGTGCTGCTGGTTCTCGCCGCCGATCATCACATCCGGCATGGCGAGGCCTTTCGGGACTGCGTGCGCAAAGGGCTTGCGCTGGCAAAGGACGGCAAACTTGTAACCTTCGGCATCGTGCCGACGCATGCGGAAACCGGCTACGGATATATCGAGAAAGGCGGGCAGGTTGGCGACGGTTTCGCAGTCGCCGCCTTTACCGAAAAGCCCGACGCCGACACCGCCGCCCGCTACATCGCCGACGGTTCCTACTTCTGGAATTCCGGCATGTTCATGTTCCGCGCCGGGCGCTATCTGGAGGAACTTGAAAAATTCCGGCCGGACATACTCGACGCCTGCCGGAAGGCAATGGCCGAAACACATCCGGACATGCAGTTCGTGCGCGTGGACGCGGAAGCCTTTGCAAGCTGCCCCGCCGAATCCGTCGACTACGCGGTCATGGAAAAGACGTGCGATGCCGTCGTCCTGCCGCTCGATGCGGACTGGAGCGATATCGGCTCATGGTCGGCGCTTCTCTCGGTGCAGGAGCGCGACGGGGACGGGAACTCGCTTTCCGGCGACGTGATGGCGATCGACACCCGCAATACGCTCGCAAGGGCGGACGGGCGCCTCGTCGCACTCGTCGGCGTCGACGATCTCGTCGTGGTGGAAACGAAGGACGCCCTCCTTGTCGCTCATCGCGACAAGGTTCAGGACGTTCGCCGCATCGTCGAGGAACTGGAGGCGGCAGGCCGGAGCGAACACCTCAACCATCGCGACGTCTATCGTCCGTGGGGCCATTACGACAGCATCGATGTCGGGGAACGCGATCAGGTCAAGCGGATCACGGTCAATCCGGGCGCGAAGCTCTCCGTCCAGATGCATCATCACCGCTCCGAGCACTGGGTCGTCGTGCGCGGCACGGCGAAGGTGCAAAAGGGCGAGGAGATGATCCTCGTTTCGGAAAACGAGTCCGTCTACATACCCGTCGGTGCGGTCCACGCGCTGGAAAATCCCGGCAAGATCCCGCTCGAGCTGATCGAGGTGCAGACCGGTTCCTATCTCGGCGAAGACGACATCGTGCGCTTCGAGGATCGTTACGGACGGTCATGAGCATCGGCGACCGGGATGACGTCGACAGCCTGTTTGGTCGTCTGGCTGCCGGCTGTCCGAATGACGCCGCGCACCGGGGCAACGTCGGAATAGTCCCGGCCATATCCAACCACGATATGATCGGCAGCGACGACGAGATCGTTGGTCGGATCGAACTCGACCCAGCCGAGCCTTTGCCCGCACCAGACGGCGACCCACGCATGCATCGCGTCCGCACCTTCCAGCCTCGGCTTTCCTTCGGGTGGGATCGTGCGCAGATAGCCGCTGACATAGGCGGCTGGAATGCCCAGATGCCGCAGGCCCGCAATCATGATGTGGCTGAAATCCTGGCAGACGCCGTGCCGTGCCTCGAACGCTTCGCCAAGAGGCGTGTTCACGTCGGTCGCGTCGGCATCGTAGCGCATGTCGCGATAGATTGAGGCGGTCAAAGCGCGGGCGGTATCGAAGACATTCGCGCTGCCGGTCGTGACGTCGCGCGCATATCGGCAAATGCCGGCATGGGGCGTGATCAAAGGCGATGCGGCCACGAAATGCGCTGGCGAAAACGCATCGAGGCCGGTGCCTCGCGCCAGTTCCATCGCGATATCGTCAAGCGGTGCGGACAGTGTGGCATCGATGATCGGCGCCGACCGCTCCACGCGTGCCTGTGCGCGGTAGACGAGATCGTCTTCGACCGCGTCATAGGCAAAATCTACGACGCCCGTGCCGAAGAAATCGGTACGTTCGAGCCGTTCCGAAGGGGTGGCCGTCACATCGACATGGCCGGCGATCAGCCTTTGCACGCCGTCAAGGCTGCGCGGCAGGACGCAGATCGCGTGGCGGCCGCCGCCAGACTGGCCGTCATAGGCGAATTCCATGGTGAGGCGAATGTCGTAGCGCGTTGTCATGCGAGATAGATGCGGCTCATGTGATCGGAGATGGCTTCGAGTTCGAGACGTATGCGGTCGAGGAACGCTGGATCAACCTCGTCGGGCAGCGCTGTCGCAAGCAGTGTCCGCAACCGGATCGTTGCGCGCGCGAGACCGGCTGCGCGACCGGTGAGTCCGCCATCGGGCAAAAGATTTACCTGCTCGTCGATCTCGCTCACCTGAAAAAGGATCGAGCGCGGGTTCATCGGGTCAAGGACCAGAAGCGCGGCCACGCTCGCCGCGCTTGCCTCCAGCGAATAGCGCCTGCGATGCGTCATGACGCTATCGCCGACCTCAAGCGCGATATCAAGCGCACCGCCCGGCGCTTCCTCGTCGAACATCCCGCACAACATGGCGGACGTCGCCGCCGCACGTTCCAGCGACCGGCCGATGCGCATGAAGCGCCAGCCTGCGAAGCGGTACATGTTCTCATGCGCAAGGCCGGAAAAGCCGGTGATCTTGCGCAGGAGAATGCCCATGATGGCTCCGCCCGCATCGGAAAGATCGGCATTGCGTTGCATGCTCGTCGCGGTCGCAGACAAATCCTTCAGGGCTGCCCACCCATCTATGGAAAGCCGGTCGCGCACCTTCGAGGCGCTGAACACGGCCGAACCGATCGTCATGGCGAGCCCTTCGGGCAGGCGCTGGTCCGTGTCGACACCGAGTTCGGTCAGGTAGTCGGTGAAGAACGTCAACAGCGGCGTTTCCTCGTCACCGGTCTCGTCGGCCCTGACGCGATAGGCGCGCACCAGCCGCATCGTATCTTCCGCCCGCTCGACATAGCGGCCGAGCCAGAAGAGGTTGTCGGCCGCACGAGACGGCAGCGCGCCCTGGCGCGGCCCCTGCCCCGCGATCTGCTCGGTGCCGAGCAGGCTGACCCGCTCGACCGGTGCCTTCGCGACGACCCAGACATCGGCGACCCGTCCGCCCTGTCCGAGCGAAGCCGCCCCGCCCTCGCCGGACGCGATGCGCGCATAGCCACCCGGCAACGCTTGCCACCCTTGCGGCGTGCGGGCGAGAAAGACGCGCAGGCTGCACTGGCCCGCTGCCAGACACCCCTCTTCCAGAACCGGCGTCGCCGACAGCGAGACGATCTCCTGCGCCACGAAAAGTTCGGGATGGGCCAGACGAAGCGCATCCGGCGTCATGGATGGATCGGCAAAGCCGTGCGTACCAAGCGGCAGGTCGCCCTCATAGGGCAGACGCGTCGAAAGCGCCGCCGACCAATGGAGGTCGGTGCGCCCGTCGATGTGAGCGCGCGCCGCCTGATCGCCGCACCACCATGTCGCGACATTGGGCAGGCACGGCTGACGGCCAGTGAGGATTTCGCCGAGACGCGGCATGAAGGCGAGCAGCGCCCGCGTTTCCAAAATGCCGACGCCGAGCGCGTTGACCATCGAGAGCGTACCGGCGCGCAAGGCGGAAACGAGCCCTGGCGTGCCAAGCTGCGAGCGACCGTCGAGTTCGAGCGGATCGGCATAGCTGGCGTCGAGACGCCGCCACAGCGCGCCGACCGGCTCCAGACCGGATACCGTGCGCACCATCAAGCGGCCCTGCTCGACGACGAGGTCCTCCCCCTCCAGAAGCGTCATGCCAAGATAGCGCGCAATATAGGCGTGCTCGAAATAGGTCTCGCTCAACGGCCCCGGCGTCAGGATCGCCGAACGCGCCTGCCCCGGCGCGAGCGCCTGCAGATTCTCGCGGAAATCGCGAAAGAAGCCGGCGAGGCGATGGACGTTGGAACGCGCGTAAAGCTCGGAGAAGACACGCGCGGTCGCCACGCGATTTTCCAGCGCGAAACCTGCGCCGGACGGTGCCTGCGTGCGATCGCCGAGCACCCACCAGCGCCCGTCCGGACCGCGCGCCACATCGAACGCGATCAGATGCAGGCGGTGGCCGGATGCCGGCTCGACGCCGACCATCGGACGCAGCCATTCGGGGCTTTGCGCTATGAGGCTCGCCGGCAAATGGCCTTCCGCGACGAGACGGTTCTCGCCGTAAAGATCGGCCACAACGCGCTCCAGAAGGTCGGCACGCTCGGCAAGGCCCTCGACGAGCGACGACCAGTCATCCTCGTCGATCAACACCGGCAGATGGCTCAGCGGCCAGACACGGTCGGCGTCATCGCTGCCGAACTGGCGCAGATAGACGCCCGCATCGCGCAGATATTCGTCGCCGCGCGCGATGCGCGCCTCGACCTTTTCGGCCGACAGACGCGACAATTCCCCAACCATCGGTCGCCAGAGCGGACGCACCGCCCCCGTCGCGTCCAAAAGCTCATCATAGGCTCCGGCCGGCGGATGATAGCTTCCCATCAAGGCGGCCCGCCGCCTCGTCGGCCCCGTTTCTTCCATTCGCGCGCTCATCGCCGTGCCTGCCGCCTCAGGTCGAGCGTGGACGGAAATTCGGGATGCGGGATTTCGGGTGAGGCCGCATAGGTCCCGACCGTATGGCCCCAACCTTCGAACCGGGCGAGCCGCCGGGCCTCCGCCTCGTTGCCGTTGACCGGAAAGGTGTCGTAGCTGCGCCCGCCCGGATGAGCGACGTGATAGACGCAGCCGCCAAGCGCGCGGCCGTTCCACGTGTCGTAAATATCGAAGGTGAGCGGCGTATCGACGGGCAGCACAGGATGAAGCGCGGTCGATGGCTGCCACGCCTTATAACGCACGCCTGCGACCGACACCCCATTGCCGGCCTTTTCGAGCGGCACTCGCCGCCCGTTGCACGTCACCGCGTAGCGACCGGGATCGGCAGCTTCGAGTTTCACCTGCAAGCGTTCGGTCGAACTGTCGGTATAGCGCACCGTTCCGCCGATCGCGCCCGTCTCGCCGAGAACATGCCACGGCTCCAGCGCCTGCCGCAGTTCCAGCTTCACGCCCTCATATTCGACCTCGCCGCAGAAGGGAAAGCGGAACTCGGCCTGCGCCTCGAACCATTCGCTGCGGAACGAAAAGCCATGCGCGTCGAGATCGGCAAGGACATCGCTGAAATCGGTCCAGACATGATGCTGGAGCATGAAACGGTCGTGAAGCGCGGTGCCCCAGCGCACGAAATCGCCCTTGAGCGGGTCCTTCCAGAGCCGCGCGATGATGGCGCGGACGAGAAGTTGCTGGGCCAGCGACATGCGCGGATTGGGCGGCATCTCGAAGCCGCGAAACTCGACCAGTCCAAGCCGTCCCGTCGGGCCGTCCGGCGAATAGAGCTTGTCGATGCAGATTTCCGCGCGATGCGTGTTGCCCGTCACGTCGGTCAGGAGGTTGCGCAATAGCCGATCCGTCAGCCACGGCAAAGGCCGCTCGCCCTCGCCGGGATCGGGAATTTGCGACATCGCGATCTCGAGTTCGTAGAGGCCATCGTGACGCGCCTCGTCGATGCGCGGGGCCTGGCTCGTCGGACCTATGAAGAGGCCGGAAAAGAGATAGGACAAGGACGGGTGCCGCTGCCAGTAGAGGATCAGGCTGCGCAAGAGATCGGGTCGGCGCAGAAACGGGCTGTCCATCGGCGTGCGACCGCCGACGACCACATGATTGCCGCCGCCGGTGCCGGTATGCCGCCCGTCGATCATGAACTTATCGGCGCCGAGCCGGCACTGGCGCGCCTCCTCGTAGATCGCCTCGGTCGTCGCCACGCAGTCGCGCCAGCTCGATGCCGGATGGATATTGACCTCGATGACGCCCGGATCTGGCGCGACGCGGATGACATTCATCCGCGGATCGGACGGCGGCGCGTAGCCTTCGATATGAACCTTCACGTCGAGGCGTTCGGCAGCGCTTTCGGCAGCGGCGACCAGTTCCAGATAGTCCTCGATCCGCTCGACCGGCGGCATGAAGACGCAAAGCCGACCGTCGCGCGGCTCGACAGAAAGCGCGGTGCGCACCGCGCCGCCAAGCTCGCCTATCTCCTGCGGCACGATGGCCTGCCCCGGCGTCACGGCGGTGAAGCTTGCGACATGCTGGTGAGGCTCCGGCGCATCGGGCAAAGGCCCGCGCTCCTCGGTCGGATCGGCCGGGTTCACATAAGGATATTGAGACGGCGGCACATAAGGCAGCGAGCCGAGCGGAAGGCGGTAGCCGACCGGGCTGTCGCCCGGCACCAGGAAGAGGTGCCCGCGACGGACGTTCCAGACCTCCGACATCCAGCGCGGCGCGTCGGCCGCCGCCTGCCAGCGCTGGACCGGCAGGACATAGCCCGAAGGTTGGTCGAGGCCCCGCTCGAAGACCCGCGCCATGCGATAGCGCGCCTCGGGATCGGAAAGCTCGGAGTTTTCTGGCGTCACGTTTTCGGGAAGCTGGCCTTCCTTGATCAGCCATTCGGCCGGGTCCTCGTAGGCCGGCACGACATTTTCGCCCGGCAGCCCGAGTTCGCCCGCGATCGCCCGAAGCAATCCCTCGGCGTCCGCCGCGCTTGCCTCGCCATCCGCCGCTTCCGGCGCGATGCGGTCTGCGTCTTTCCAGATATGCTTGCCGTCATCGCGCCAATAAAGCGAAAAGGTCCAGCGCGGCAGCGTTTCGCCCGGATACCATTTGCCCTGCCCATAATGCAGGAACCCACCCGGCGCGAAACGGTCGCGCAGACGGCGGATAAGCTGATCGGCCAGCGCGCGCTTGGTCGGACCGACGGCGTCCGTGTTCCATTCGGCGGATTCGAAATCGTCGATCGACACGAAGGTCGGCTCGCCGCCCATCGTCAGGCGCACATCGCCATGCTTCAACGCCGCGTCGACCTTTTCGCCAAGTTCGTCGAGCGCAGCCCACGCCTCATCCGAAAACGGTTTCGTGATACGCGGATGTTCGGCGACCCGCTCGACCTTCATGTCGAACGCAAACTCGACCTCGGCGAAGCTCGCCATGCCGGAAATCGGCGCGGCATTGGAAAAATGCGGCGTCGCGGCAAGGGGTATATGGCTTTCGCCGGTCAAAAGGCCCGATGTCGGGTCGAGCCCGATCCAGCCGGCACCCGGCAGATAGACCTCCACCCATGCGTGAAGATCGGTGAAGTCCTTGTCCGTTCCGGCCGGCCCGTCGAGCGAAATAAGGTCCGGCTTCAACTGAATCAGATAGCCGGACACGAAGCGCGCGGCAAAACCCAGATGCCGCAACGCCTGAACCAGAAGCCAGCTTGAATCCCGGCACGAGGCGGTGCCGCGTTCGAACGTCTCTTCGGGCGTCTGGACGCCCGTTTCCATACGGATGACATAGCCGATCTCGCGCGACAGGCGAGCGTTCAGTTCGACGATAAAGCCGACCGTCTGCTGGCGCTCGCGCGAAATCGTGTCGAGAAAAGCCTGTAGGTGCGGGCCTGCCGGTTCCGGGCGACGGTAGATGACGAGATCGGGTTCGATCGCCTGCGGATAATCGAACGGCCAGTATTCCGCCTCTTCCTCCACGAAGAAATCGAAGGGGTTATAGACCGTCATGTCGGCGACGAGATCGACCTCGATCTTCAGTTCGCGCACCGGTTCGGGAAAGACATAGCGCGCGAGCCAGTTGCCGTAGGGGTCCTGCTGGTAATTGACGAAATGGTTTTCCGGCGAAACCTTGAGCGCGTGCGAGACGACGCGGGTGCGCGAATGCGGCGCGGGCCTCAACCTGACGATCTGCGGACCGAGCGTGACCGGGCGGTCGTATATGTAATGAGTCAGGTGGCTGATGGCGGCAAGGATGGACATCGGTCGTATGCGGTTCCGTCTGTGAGCAGTCGCCCGGACGTTTCCACAAATAGGTGCGCTGCACCACCGCTTTGTTCGAAATCGGTTGCGCTCGTTGGCGTGAACCACCAATTTGCGCCGACAACAAAAGCGAGGATGTTATGAAGACCAAGGCGGTGGTGACCGGACATAGCCGGGGATTGGGCGAAGCGATCGCGGCATCGCTGCTGGAAAAGGGCGTCGACGTGCTCGGCCTCTCACGCAAGGAGACATCCGCACTCTCCGCAGGACCAGAAGCGTCGTTCGAACAGATCGCGATCGACCTTGGCGATCCGGCTGCGTTTTCCGACAAGAGTCTTATGGATCGTCTCGAAGAATTCCTGTCGGGAGCGGAGCGCGCCATTCTCGTCAACAATGCGGGAACGGTCAGCCCGATCGGGCCGCTTGGCACGGGAGGCGTCGGGGCCATCATGACGGCCGTAACGCTCAACGTCGCCGCGCCGCTCGCACTCGCCGATCTTTTCCAGACGGTCGCCTCACCGGTCGCCGACCGGCGTATCCTGCATGTTTCATCCGGCGCGGGCCGTCGCGGCATGGCCGGATGGAGCGTTTATTGCGCGACCAAGGCCGCACTCGACAACCACGTACGCGCGGTGCAGGAAGACGCCGTATCGGGCCTCAGGATCACCAGCCTTGCCCCCGGCGTCATCGACACAGACATGCAGGCCGACATTCGCGGCGCGACCGTCGAACAGTTTCCCGCGCTCGACGATTTCAAGGCGATGAAGTCGGAAGGCGCCTTGTCCTCACCGCAGGAAGCGGGCGCCAAACTCGTCGCCTATCTTCTCTCGGACGCTTTCGGCACGGAGCCGATTACGGACTTGCGCTCTCTTTGATTTTCCCCGCAAGCTCGCCCGACAGACGCTCGAAAACAGCGTCTGTCTCCTCCGAGCCGAGACAGTTCGTCTCGAACATGCGCATCGACCACATACCTTCGATCACAAGAAGCGCGATCAGCGACATCGGCAGGTCTTTCGACTGTTCGCGCATCGTCGCCACGAGATGACGCTGGTGGCGGCGCACCGGATCGATCAACCCTGGATTTTCGGCAATGGCGGCCAGAATGCCGGACGCAGGCTTGGGGTGCACGCACATTTCATTGCGGCAATAGTCGATATAGGCAAGTGCAACGGCGTTCGGCCCGGCCTCGTGCAGTCGCTCGCTCTGGGTCAGTGCTTCCTGCGCACGGGCGATATGGCGCTCAACCAAAGCCTCCAAAAGCTTGGCCTTGGTGGGGAAATTATAAAGCAGCCCGCCTTTGGACAGGCCAGCCCTCGCCGCGACCGCATCGAGCGAGATATTTGCTGATCCCTGCTCGTGGGCAAGGGCTTCGGCGGCGTCGAGAAGGCGCTCCCTAGAACTCGGCCGGCCGGATGGACGCTTCAATTTTCACCTCATGGATGGCAGAGTGTTATCTGCCGTGTTGACATCACCGTCCAGACGGTACAGTAATGCGGCGCACAATTGCAAGGGCGCAATGCGTCCAATGGCCATACATTCGCGGAATTCAAAATGATCAAGCGGTTTCTCATCGCCATCGTCTTCGTTGCTGTCGTCGTCGGCGGCATCGTCGGGTTCAATATGTTCCGCGACCGGATGATCGCGGACTTTTTCGCCAATATGCCGGCTACCGCCTATCCGGTCTCGATCGTCAGCGCCGAAAACGGCGAGTGGCAGCCGGGCATCGAGGCCATCGGCACGGTTTACGCATCGCGCGGCATCGACCTTGCGGTCGAGACCGGTGGCGTGGTTCGCTCGGTCGAGTTCAAGGCGAATGACGAGGTCGAGGAAGGTCAGCTTCTGGTCCAGATCGACGATGCGGTCGAGCAGGCCGACCTTGTCGCCGCGCGCGCACAGGTTCAGGTCAGCAATGCTTCGCTCGAAAGAGCACGCACCCTTTCCGATCGTGGCGTCAGCACGGCCGCAACCGTTCAGGATGCCGAGGCGGCTGCCTCCTCCGCTCTTGCCCAGATCGAACGACTGAACGCGATCCTCAGCCAGAAGTCGCTGGAAGCGCCGTTCTCCGGAACGGTCGGCATTCCGCGCGTGGAAGCCGGGCAGTTCGTCTCGGCCGGAGCCACCGTCGCCACGCTTCAGGATCTCGACACGCTGCGTGTCGATTTCACGGTGCCCGAGCAGCAGCTTGCGCGCGTTTCGGCAGGCCAGACCGTTACCATCGCGACCGAGGCCGGCAATGCGGTGGCGTCGGGCAGGATCACCGGCATCGAGCCGCGCATCGATCCGCAGACGCGTCTCGTCTCCCTGCGTGCCGAAGTCGACAACCAGGAAGGCAGGTTGAACCCCGGCCAGTTCGTACGCGTTCGCGTCCAGCTTCCGCTCGAGGATGACGTGATCGCGGTGCCGCAGACCGCGGTGACGACCAGCCTTTATGGCGACTACGTCTATATCGTCCGCGATCCAGAACAGCCGATCGAAACTGCCGAGGGCGAGCCAGAGCGTTTCGTGGTGCGGCAGGTGTTCGTGCAGACCGGCCGCCGCTACGGCGATCAGGTCGAAGTCACCGAGGGCGTTTCGGCGGGCGACCGCGTCGTCACCGCCGGCCAGAACCGGCTTTCGAACGGCTCGCAGGTCACGCTTTCGCAGTCCGGCGACGGCAACGGAAACGATCAGGAACAACCCGCTGAAGCAGCTTCAGTCGAAGGCGATGCACAATGAGCATACCTGAACTCTTTACGCGCCGGCCGGTCCTCTCGACCGTCTTCGGCGCTTTGATCCTGCTTCTGGGCTTTCAGGGCCTCTTCAACCTTTCGGTGCGCGAGTATCCGGAAGTCGAAGAGACCGTGATCACGATCACGACGACCTATCCGGGCGCGAGCGCGGACCTCATTCAGGGCTTCATCACCGCGCCGATTTCGCGCGCGGTCGCCACGACCGAAAACATCGATTACGTCACGTCGGCAAGCCGTCCGTCAGTCAGCACCGTGACGGTCAACATGCAGCTCGGTTCCAACCCGGATATCGCGCTCACCGAGGTTATGGCCAACGTTCAGCAGGTTCGAAGCGAACTGCCGAGTGAGTCGGAAGATCCCGTGATCGTCAAGGGTACGGGCCAGCAGTTCGCCATCATGTATCTGGCTTTCCAGAACGAGAACATGACGGCCGAACAGCAGACCGAATATCTCGAACGCGTCATCCGGCCGCGCATGTCGACCATCGACGGCGTGGCGGAAGTGCAGATCATGGGTGCCGCCAACTACGCGATGCGCGTTTGGATCGACCCGATTCGCCTCGCCAGCCGCGGCGTCACCGCGTCCGAGGTCGTTCAGGCCATCAATGCGTCGAACTTCCTGGCCGCGCCGGGCACCACGCGCAACGAGTACGTCGCCTATTCGATCACGCTGGAATCGACCCTCCAGACGCCCGAGGCGTTCGGTTCGCTGCCGCTGCGGTCCGAAGGCGACGAGGTCGTGCGCTTGCGTGACGTCGCATCTATCGAGCTTGCCGCCGAGAGCACCGATTCGATCGTCAACTTCAACGGGCGGGCCGGCACCTTCATCGGCATCTTCCCGACCCCATCGGCAAACCCGCTGAATACTGCAGACGCCGTCATCGCAGAATTGCCGTCGATCCAGGAAAGCCTGCCGGAAGGCATGAGCGTCGAGATGGTCTACAACGCCACCGACACGATCCGCGCTTCCGTCGAAGAAGTCTTCGTCACGATCGCCGAAGCCGTCGTCATCGTCGTCGTGGTCATCCTGCTCTTCCTGGGTTCGTTCCGCTCGGTCATCATGCCGGTCGTCACGATCCCTCTGTCGCTCATCGGCGTCTGTTTCTTCCTGATGATGCTGGGCTATTCGATCAACCTTCTGTCACTTCTGGCGATGGTGCTGGCGATCGGCCTCGTGGTCGACGACGCCATCATCGTCGTGGAGAATATCCACCGTCACATCGAAGAGGGCCTCAGCCCGATGGATGCGACGATCAAGGGCATGAAGGAAATCGCGCTCGCCATCATCGCGATGACGCTGACGCTGGTCGCCGTCTTCATGCCGCTCGGCTTTACCGCCGGCCTGACAGGCGCATTGTTCCGCGAATTCGCTTTCACGCTTGCAGGAGCGGTCGTCATTTCGGGCATGGTGGCGCTCACCATCACGCCCATGATGTCGGCAAGGCTTTTGAAAGCCGGCGGCCACAGCCGCTTCCAGAAATTCGTCGACCGCTCCTTCGACCGGCTCGCCAATTTCTATGAGAACCTCGTCTCGGGTTCGCTGAACTATCGTCCCGTGACGATGTTCATCACGATCGCATTCGTCGCGGTCACCGGCTTCATGTTCATGAATACGTCGAGCGAGCTTGCACCCGAAGAAGATGTCGGCGCGCTGTTCGCCATCGTCAACGGCCCGCGCTATGCGACGGTGGACTATACCCAGCGCTACGCACAGGAGATGAACGAGGTCACGACCGACATCACCGACGTTAAGACGCGCTTTTCGATCATCGGTCTTGGACCCGGCCAGACGAATACTGGTTTCGTGGTCTGGGGGCTTCATGACTGGTCCGATCGCGAGCGTGGTCAGGCTGAGATCCAGCAGGACATCCAGGCCCGCATCAACGGGGTCGACGGGGTGCAGTCTTTCGTCTTCGCACCGCCGACGCTTCCCGGCGCCGGTGGCGGCCTGCCGGTCTCCATCATCATCCAGTCGACGGGCGCGGCCTCCGAAGTGTTCGATGTCGCCGACCGCATCCGTCAGGAAGCAGAGGCGACGGGACAATTCATTATCGTCCAGAACTCGCTGTCGTTCGACGCGCCGCAGGTAACGGTTACGATCGATCGCGAGCGGGCGGCAGCGCTCAACGTTCCGGTCAGCGATATCGGAACGACGCTCGGCGCACTGGTCGGCGGCGGTGCCATCTCGCAGTTCGACCGCGAGTCGAACAGCTACGACATCATCACGCAGGTGCCGGCGGAGTATCGCAACAATCCCGAAGCGCTGGGCGATTTCTTTATCCGCTCCACGACGGGCGCCATGATCCCGCTCTCGGCTGTCGTGACCATCACCACCAACGCATCGCCCGCTGCCATCGAACAGTTCAACCAGTTGAACTCGGCGACGATCGAGGCGATGCCGATGCCGGGCGTGACGACCGGTACGGCGATCCAGACGATCACCGATATCGCCCGCAACACGATGCCGGATTCGTTCTTCATCGACTATTCGGGTCAGTCGCGACTGGAGGTCACGCAAGGCAATACGATCCTGATCGCCTTCTCGCTCGCAGTCATCGTGATCTACCTGATGCTTGCGGCGCAGTTCGAAAGCTTCCGCGATCCGTTCATCATCTTGATGTCGGTCCCGCTGTCGATCTTCGGCGCGATCCTGCCTTTGAATCTCGGTATCGCCACGCTGAACATCTACACGCAGGTGGGCCTGATCACACTGATCGGCATCATCACCAAGCACGGCATCCTCATGGTCGAGTTCGCGAACCAGCAACGCGACGAAGGCATGTCGATCCGCGAAGCGATCGTCCATTCGGCCAAGGTGCGCCTGCGCCCGATCCTGATGACGACGGCGGCACTCGCTCTGGCGGTCGTGCCGCTAATGATCGCCGACGGTGCTGGCGCGGCCGCACGTCAGGCAATGGGTACGGTCATCTTCTGGGGCCTTTTGATCGGCACCTTCTTCACGCTTTTCGTCGTGCCGATGTTCTATACGTTCATCACTTCGCGCGAGCGTTCGGAGGCAACTCGCCACGTTCCAACCGAGGCGTCCGCGCAACCGGCTGAGTAAGGCTTCGGAACAAAATCAAAAGGGGCGACGCGGCATCCGCGTCGCCCCTTTTTTATGGTGGGTCGGCCCACTTGGCACGCGACTATATCGCTGCGACATTTTTCGTGTAGCGTTCGCTAAAATACGTTGCAACCTTTCCCCGCTGAATCGGTTTAACGTTTGCTCGGCTTGTGTCGCGCTTTCGGCAGCCACTTCACGGATTTTTTTGACGCATGAATATTCAGACCGACCCGGCCCGCATCAGCGACGCCGCTCCGCTCCTGCCTGCCGCTGTCGACACGCCCATTCGCTTTGCCCCCGGAAACGACTTCACGCTTCAGGCGCTCGGTTACGACCTTGCGTCAGGTCGTTACGAACCTGATTTCGATCTTTACGATCTGGACCTACGCGCACGCGCGACCGCGAATGCCGACACGATCCTGTCCGTCGTCACCTATCTTGGGCACGCCCAGCAGAACGCCGACCCGATCACACCAGCGGCCCAATGGCTTCTCGACAATCACTATCTCGTCGAGGACACGATCGTTCAGGTTCGGCGCGACTTGCCGTCGAGCTTCTTTCGCAAGCTGCGCATGACGACCCTGCCTGATGGCCGCAGCGTGCCACGCGCGCTGATCCTGGCCTGGACCTATGTCGCGCATTGCGACAGCGCGATTTCCGTCGCGGGCTTCGAGACCATGGTCGCCGCCTTTCAGGAAGTGGAACCGCTGGCCATCGGCGAATTGTGGGCCCTGCCCTCGTTGCTCCGGTTTGTGCTCGTCGAAAACCTGCGCCGTCTGGCGGTACGTGTGAAGCGCGCCCACGAGATGCGGGACGTCGCCAACAAGGTTGCCGACCAGGCGCTGGCACAAGGCTCGGTCGAGGAGGAACTGCGCGTTCTGGCGACCTATGAGGCGCATGCGCGCGACACCACCTTTGCAACCCAGCTTCTGTTCCGCCTGCGCGACGGCACGCAATATGCGTCAAGCGCGCTGGCCTGGCTCGAGACCGAACTGGAACGCTTCGACCTCGACGCCGAGGAAATCGCGCGGCGCGAACATGCGACGCTCTCGGCCGGAAACGTGACTACAGGCAATATCATCAAGGGTCTGCGGCTCGTCGACGATGCGGACTGGACGGTCTGGTTCGAGGAACTTTCGCATGTCGATCAGATGCTGCGCGCGCATACGGATTTTGCCAATCTCGACTTTCATTCGCGCGACCAGTACCGCCGAGCCATCGAGGAACTGGCGGGCGGCACCGACCTTACCGAAGGCGACGTCACCGAACGCGCGATCGCGATGGCGCAGGACCGCGTCGGCGCGTTCGGCCATGCCACACAGCCCGATATCGGCCTGTTCGTCGTCGGCCCCAAAAGGCAGGAACTGGAACATGCCATCGGCTACAGACCGCAATGGCAAACGCGTATCCGCCGCTTCTACAAGCTGACGAGCTGGGCCGGGATCGTCCTGCCGGCCGCCCTTCTCACAGCGATACTTCTGGCGGTCGTAGGCTTCACACTCGGCGGCATCGGTCTTCCGGCGGGGGCGGTGATCCTGCTTCTGGCGTTGTTCCTTTTGCCGGCGAGCGAGGCTGCCTTTGGCCTTTACAACACGATCGCCTCCCTGATCGTCGAGCCGACGCGCCTCATCGGCTACGAATACAAGAACGGCGTGCCAGCAGGCTCACGCACGCTGGTGGCGCTGCCGATCCTCATCGGGTCGCGCGACGATGTGGAGGACGCGCTTCACAATCTGGAGGTCCACTATCTCGCCAACATGCACGGCGAACTGGACTTCGCCATCCTTTCCGACTGGAAGGACAGCGCATCGGAGCAGACGAGCGAGGACACCGAACTTCTCGCCTATGCTCAAAAGCGCGTCGTCGCGCTCAACGAACGCTATCCGCGCGACGCGCGGCCGCGCTTCCACGTTTTACATCGCCGCCGGCTCTTTAACGATGTCGAAGGCGTGTGGATGGGCTGGGAGCGCAAGCGCGGCAAGCTGCATGAGTTGAACGCGCTCCTGCGCGGCGATCTCGACACGACCTTCATGGCGCCGACGACGCCGCTCCCCGAAGACGTGCAGTTCGTGCTGACGCTCGACGCCGACACGCGCATGACCCGCGACGCCGTCGCCAAGCTCGTCGGAAAGCTCTCGCACCCGCTCAACCGGCCGGTCGTCGATCAGAAGACGGGCAAGATCGTCAGCGGCTACGGCATTCTCCAGCCGCGCGTAACGCCCTCCCTGACAACGGGCAACGAAGCCTCGTTCTTCCAGCGCATCTTTTCGGCCAATCGCGGTGTCGATCCTTACGTCTTCGCCGTTTCGGACGTTTATCAGGATTTGTTCGACTCCGGCACCTTCACCGGCAAGGGTCTCTACCATATCGACGCGATGGAGGCCGCGCTCAAGGACCGCATCGGCGAAAATTCCGTTCTGAGCCATGACCTCCTTGAAGGCGCCTATGCGCATTGCGCACTCGTCACCGATGTCGAGCTGATCGAGGACTACCCAACGCGCTATTCGGTAGACGCCTCGCGCAACCATCGCTGGATACGTGGCGATTGGCAGCTCCTCCCCTTCATCTTCGATCCGCGCTCCGGCGTGCCCGGTCTCTCGCGCTTCAAGATGATCGACAATCTTCGCCGCTCGCTCGTACCGATTGCATGGGTGCTTGCGTCGATTGCGGGATGGATGCTCCTGCCGTTCGCCTACGCCGTGCAGTGGCAGGCACTCCTTATCCTCAGCCTGGTGCTCGCCCTCACCTATTCGATCGTCGACGCGCTGATGCCGCGCGACAACGAAGCGACGCTTCGCAGCCATTTTTCCGCGCTCGGCCGCGAAGTCGCATTCGCAACCGGTCAGGTGGTGCTGAAGGTTGTGCTTATCGCCCATCAGGCGTGGGCCTCGGCGGACGCCATCTTGCGCACGCTCTACCGCATGTTCGTCAGCCGCCGGCATCTGCTCGAATGGCGCACGGCCTCCGACGCGGCACGCGCCGGCAGCGAGGATTTGCAGAGCTACTATACAATGATGATCGGCTCGGTGGTGATCGGCCTCATCGGCTTTTCGCTCGCCGTCATCGCCGATCATTCGGGCATGGTCGTCGCCGGCCTGTTCCTGCTTTTCTGGGGCGGCGCGCCAGCCTTCGCCTGGCTGATCAGCAGCTCGGCCGAAACCGAAGACAAGCTGATCGTCACCGCCGCCGACGGTGCCAAGCTGCGCACCGCCGCCCGGCGCACATGGCTCTATTACGAAACCTTCGTGACCGCCGAGCACAATTACCTGCCGCCGGACAATTATCAGGAAATACCGACCCCGGTCGTCGCACCGCGAACGTCCCCGACCAATGTCGGCATCTATCTGCTTTCGATCGTCTCGGCACGCGACTTCGGCTGGATCAGCCTTGCCGAGGCCGTTCACAGGATCGACCAGACGATCTCCACCATCGAGCGGATGGAGCGCCATCGCGGCCATCTTTACAATTGGTACGATACCAAGACCCTGAAACCGCTTTTGCCGCTCTACGTCTCGTCGGTCGACAGCGGCAACCTGGCCGGGCATCTCGTGACCGTCGCGGCGACCTGCAATATCTGGGCGCAGGCACCGGCAGCGCATCTTCAAGGCGACTATACGGGCATCATCGATACCGTCACGATCCTTGCCGAAAGCCTCGACGAGTTGCCGGATGACAGGCGGCCGCTGCGCCCCCTTCGACAGCGCCTTCGCGAGCGCATCGACGGCATGCGCCGCGCGGTTGAAACGATCCGCAGTGAACCGGAAACGGCAGCGATCCGTACCATCAACCTTGCGGTCCTTACCGCCGAAATCCGCAAGCTCGCGCGCGCGATCCATGATGAGATCGGCTCCCAGGCAAGCGAAACCTTGGCCCTTTGGGCCGACAAGCTCGACGCATCGTGCCAGTCCCACATCTCGGATTCGTATATCGAGGACGAACGCATCGCGAGCATGCGCGCCAAATTGGTCGAACTGCGCGACCGGTCGCGCAAATACGCGTTCGAAATGGATTTCTCGTTCCTTCTGCGCGAGGATCGCAAGCTGCTTTCCATCGGCTACCGCGTCGATCAGCGCCAGCTCGACGAAGCCTGCTACGATCTTCTTGCCTCCGAAGCGCGGCTGACGAGCCTCTTCGCCATCGCAAAGGGCGACGTGCCGACGGATCACTGGATGCGGCTCGGCAGACCCGTCACGCTGGTCGGCTTTTATGGCGCGCTCGTCTCGTGGTCGGGGTCGATGTTCGAATACCTCATGCCGCCGCTCGTCATGAAGGAGCCGCTCGGCGGCATTTTGAACCAGACCAACAATCTCGTCATCACGCGCCAGATCCGTTACGCGCGCTCGAAGGGGATTCCGTGGGGGATTTCCGAAAGCGCCTACAATGCACGCGACCGCGAGATGACCTATCAGTACACCAATTTCGGCGTGCCGGGGCTGGGCCTGAAACGCGGCCTTGCGCAGAACACCGTGATTGCACCCTACGCCACGCTTCTTGCCGCGCAGTTCAAGCCACGCGAGGCCGTCGCCAATCTGGCTGAGATCGACGAGATCGGCGGACGCGGACGCTACGGCTATTACGACGCGATCGACTTCACCCCGACACGCGTTCCCACCGGGGCCGACCACGCCGTCGTGCGCAACTACATGGCGCACCACACCGGCATGTCGATCGTCGCGGTCGCCAACGTGATCTTCGAAGGCCGAATGCGCGATCGCTTCCATTCGGATGCGGTTATCGAGGCGGCCGAACTGCTTCTGCAGGAAAAGGCACCGCGCGACGTGCCGGCGACGAAGGCCCGCGCCGAAGCCGGCGACCAGCCGACGCCAGAGGAAGCCGAGACCAGTTCAGACATGCGCGTCATCGCCGATCCGGTCAACGCGCTTCCGGCAACGACCGTGATGTCGAACGGCTATTACAGCGTCATGCTGACCGCGCGTGGCACAGGCTACAGCCGCAGCGGCGAAATCGCGGTCACGCGCTGGTCCGGCGATCCGGTCGAGGATCGGTCGGGCACGTTCCTGTTCGTCACCGATACCGCGACGGGCGCATGGTGGTCGGCTACCGGCGATCCGAAAACGGCAGATGGCGAAAGCTGCGAGGCCGTCTTCAGCGACGACAAGGCGACGTTCGTCAAGCGAGCGGGAACGCTCACCACCAAAGTCGAGGCGATCGTCGTGGCGGAAGCCAATGGCGAGGCCCGGCGCATCACGATCACCAATCGCGGCGACACCGACCGGCATCTGGAAATCACGTCCTATGGCGAGATCGCGCTCGCACCTGACGCGAGCGATCAGGCGCATCCGGCCTTTTCCAAGATGTTCGTCGAAACGACCATCGCCAATGATGGCAGCATGATATTGGCGCGCCGCAACAAGCGCGCGGAAAGCGAAGCGCCCGTGGCGCTCGCCCATTTCGTCACCGCAGGCGTCGGCATCCCGCGCGAGGCGCGCGCGGAAACGGACCGGCGTGCGTTTCTCGGACGCGGCCGCTCGGTCGTCGATCCGGCGGCCTTCGACCGCGATGCGCAATTTGGCGGAAGTGAGGGCTTCACGCTCGATCCGGTCATGTCGATCCGCTGCAAGGTACGGGTGCCGGCCGGCAAGGAAGTGTCGCTGACTTACTGGACGCTGGTTACCGCGACGGAAGACGACGCGCGCGCATCGGCGATCCGTTTCGGCAATCCCGGCTCCTTCGAGCGTCAGGCGATGCTCGCCTGGACGCGTTCGCAGGTTCAGACCCGCCATGTCGGGCTGTCGCTCGCGGACGCTGCAGGCGTCCAGCGGCTGGCGCGATATTTGCTCTACCCGACACCCGCGCTGCGCGCGCCTGCCGAACTCATCGCGGACGGTCTCGGCCGCCAGTCGGCGCTATGGCCGACCAGCATCTCCGGCGATTTCCCGATCTTCGCGCTGCGTATCGCGGATGTCGCCGATCTGGAGATCGTTTCCTCAGCGCTTCGCATGCAGGAATATCTGCGCGCGCACGGCATGGTTACCGACCTCGTAATCGTCAACGAGCAGGCGGCGTCCTATGTGCAGGATCTGCAACAGGCGATCGAGCAGCTTTGCGACAACAGCCGCCTGCGCGGGCGCGAACTTGGGCCGCGTCAGCACATCTTCGCCGTTCGCCGCGACCTGATGGACAACGAGACTTACAAGACGCTTCTGTCCGTCGCACGCGTCGTCCTTCATACGCGCAACGGAACGATCTTCGACCAGATCGACCGTGCCGAAGCTACCGAACAGCAGGCGTGGGCGCAGCAACAGCGCGCAAACGCGGCGAAGCCGGCCGCCAAGCCGCTCGCGCGTCTGGCTCCGGTGGCGACCGCCAACGGCGACGGGCTGGAATACTGGAACGGCTATGGCGGCTTTGCCGACAAGGGTCGCTCCTACGTCGTGCGGCTCGACGCCAAGCAGCACACGCCGCAGCCCTGGATCAACGTGATCGCCAACGAGAATTTCGGCTTCCATGTCTCCGCCGAAGGCGCGGCCTTTACCTGGAGCCGCAACAGCCGCGACTTTCAGGTCACGCCATGGTCGAACGATCCCGTCACGAACCGTCCGGGCGAAGGCATCTACATCATCGACCGCGACACAGGTGACGCGTTTTCGCCGCTCGCCGCCATGCTGCGCGACCCGTCGCTCGTCTACGAGGCGCGCCACAGCGCGGGTCTTTCGGCCTTCCATGTCGAGCGCAACGGCCTTGGCGCACAACTCGAACATCTGGTCGATCCGGTCGATCCCGTTCGCGTCTCGCGTCTGAAGCTGAAGAATGGCGGCACGACGCCCTCGCGCCTTCGCGTCTATGTCTATGCCGAATGGGTCATGGGCGTGAACCGCACGCGCACGAGCGCGACGACCATTCCCGGTCACGACGCAGGCGCAAACATGGTCACGGCGCAAAACCCCTATCATCTCGACTATGGGGACCGGGTCGCATTTCTTGCCGGAGACCGGCCGGTCCAGTCCTTCACCTGCGACCGATCCGAATTTCTCGGTCAGCGCGGTTGCTCGGAATATCCGGCATCGGTCATCGCTGGCGCTTCCCTGTCGGGAACCGTTGAAGCCGGCCGCGACATCTGCGGCGCGCTCGCCTTCGACATCGACATTGCGGCGGGCGGCGAGGAAGCGTTGCAATTCTTCATGGGCGACGCGGGATCGGCGGCCGAAGCGCGCGAACTCGTCGGCCACCATCGAACGCTTTCGTTCACCGACAGGCTCGACGCCAATGCCCGCCAGTGGGACACCTTCGCGGACGCTCTCCAGGTCGAAACGCCCGACCCGGCCTTCGACGCGCTGGTCAATCACTGGCTCCCCTATCAGGCGTTCGCCTGCCGCATCCGCGCCCGCGCGGCTTTCTATCAAGCCAGCGGTGCCTATGGCTTCCGCGACCAGTTGCAGGACACGCTCGCCCTCCTTCTGCAGGACCCGTCGCTGGCGCGAACACAGATCCTGAACGCCGCAAGCCGGCAGTTCGCCGAAGGCGATGTGCAGCACTGGTGGCTGCCGCTTTCCGGTGCTGGCGTGCGCACCACGATTTCCGACGACGTGGTGTGGCTCGCACATGGCACGCATCGCTATGTCAGCGTCACTGGCGACGAAGCGATCCTCGATGAGGAACTGCCGTTCCTCGAAGGCGCGGCGCTCGAGGAAGGCCAGCACGACGCCTTTTATACGCCTGAAATTTCCAAGGACACCGTACCTCTTTACGAGCATTGCGCACGTGCGCTCGATCTGGCGATCAAACGCACGGGACCGAACGGCCTGCCGCTGATCCTCGGTGGTGACTGGAACGACGGCATGAACCGCGTGGGCGAGAACGGACGCGGCGAGAGCGTGTGGCTCGGCTGGTTCCTTGCCGCAACCTTGCGCGACTTTGCGCCCATCGCGTCGAAGCGTGGCGACACAGCCAGGGCGGAAGCGTGGGAGCGCCATCTCGACACGCTCAAGATCGCCATCGAAGACGCCGGCTGGGACGGGGAATGGTATCGGCGCGGCTATTACGACGATGGCTCGCCGCTCGGCTCAAGCCTGTCAGACGAGTGCCGGATCGATTCACTTGCGCAATCATGGTCCGTCCTTTCGGGCCTCGGCCCGCTCGATCGGGCAAACCAGGCGATGACGAGTGCGCAATCGCACCTGATGGACGAGCAGAACAGTCTCATCCGCCTCTTCACACCGCCGTTCCAGAACACGACGAAAGAGCCCGGTTACATCAAGGGCTATCCGCCGGGCGTACGCGAGAATGGCGGGCAGTACACGCATGCGGCCACATGGTTCGTTCTCGCCCTTGCGGCACTCGGTCGCAGCGACGACGCCTATCATGCATTTTCCGTGATCAATCCGGTCAATCACGCCCGCGACCGCAAGCATGCTGACCTCTATCGGGTCGAGCCATACGTCGTCGCAGCCGACGTTTATTCGGAATCGAACCGCGCCGGACGGGGCGGCTGGACTTGGTATACCGGGTCGGCTGGATGGCTTTACCGAGCGGCGGTGGAGGGGATCATCGGTCTTAACGTGGCCGGCGACGCCTTTACGCTCGCGCCGCAGATTCCGGCTAACTGGATGGAATTCAAGGCAAAATTGAACATCCGCAACGCTCGCTACGACATCGTCGTCGAGCGCGGAGCCGAAAATTCGATCCGCGTCGACGGAACGCAGGTGCAGCAAATCCCGTTGACACAGGGTGGCGTTCACGAGGTTGTCGTAACGGTTGCAAAGGGTGAAACAGGCTAGAGCGCGAATGCCGCAATGGCACCGCAATTGGCCAGCAACCTGCCAATTGATCAAAGATTTCCGATTGTTAAAGCATCACGGAAAATAACGACCCAGCGCGCATTCGTGAAGCGCGCAACGAAACCATTCTTCTCATACGCAATTGTCCGAGTCCGTGTTTGGAAGTAGTGCAATCCTTGTTGCACTGCACAATTCCAGTGAAAGGTCTGCATCGTGTCCCTTGTGGAAGTGTACTGGAGAGCGTTGACTTATCTTGCCGCAGCACGCGGCAAGGTAGCTGTCATTTGCGCCTCCAATGTTCTCCTCGCCATGGTCGCAATCGCAGAGCCGATCCTGTTCGGTCGCATCATCGACGCGATCACGGAAAAGGCGGATGTGACGCCGACGCTTGCAGCGTGGGCAGGCCTCGGTGTGTTCAACATCATTGCCTTCGTTCTCGTTTCGCGCGGGGCTGACAGGCTGGCGCACAAGGTGCGCGGCGATGTCCTTTCGCGTTCGTATGAGAACATGATCACCATGCCGCTCGCATGGCACTCCAAGCGCGGAACATCCTATTCGCTGCACACGCTTTTGCGCGGCGTCGAAGCGATGTTCTCGCTCTGGCTGGAATTCATGCGCCAGCACCTGTCCACGGCAGTGGCGCTCGTTCTTTTGGTCCCGACGGCCATTTCGCTCGATCTGCGCATGGCGATGGTGCTGTTCGCGCTCGGCGTTTCGTATGTGACGATCAACCATATCGTCATGAAGCGCACCAAGGACGGTCAGGCCGCGGTCGAGCAGCACTACCACAAGGTTTTCGCGCATGTGAGCGACTCTGTGTCGAACGTGTCGGTCCTGCAGAGCTACGGCCGTGTGCAGCAGGAGACGCAGGCGCTCAAGGAACACGTCCAGCGCCTTATCAACGCGCAGTACCCGGTCCTCGACTGGTGGGCGCTCGCTAGCGCCTTGCAGCGCCTGTCGTCGACCATTTCGATGATGGTCGTGCTGATCATCGGCGCCCTGCTGGTCTCGCGCGGCGAGTTGCGTATCGGCGATGTCGTGGCGTTCACAGGTTTCGCGACGCTGCTCATCAGCCGTCTCGACCAGATCACCGGCTTTGTGAACCAGGTGTTCGAGGCGCGCGCCAAGCTCGAGGCTTTCTACGAGGTCGAGGATGCCGTCGAAGAGCGCTCCGAGACCTTTGGAGCCAAGGAACTTCACGACGTCGAAGGTCGCATCGTGTTCGACAACGTCAATTTCCGCTTCCCCGGCACCAGCGAAGGCGTGAGCGACATCTCGTTTGCCGTCGAGGCTGGCCAGACCGTCGCCATCGTCGGTCCCACGGGTGCGGGCAAGACGACGCTGATCAACCTGTTGCAGCGTGTGTTCGACCCGTATTCGGGCACGATCACCATCGATGGCGTCGATACGCGCAGCGTTCTGCGCGGCTCGCTGCGCCGCCAGATGGCGACCGTCTTCCAGGACGCTGGCCTGCTCAACCGTTCGATCGAGCACAATATTCGCCTTGGCCGCGAAGGGGCGTTGAACGACGATGTCCACCATGCCGCACGCGCTGCGGCTGCCGAGGAGTTCATTCTCGGTAAGTCTGACGGCTACGACACCGTCGTCGGCGAACGCGGCGGTCAGCTTTCGGGTGGTGAGCGCCAGCGCATTGCGATCGCGCGCGCCATCTTGAAGGATGCGCCGATCCTCGTTCTCGACGAAGCGACGAGCGCGCTCGATGTGGAAACCGAGGAGCAGGTGAAGGAAGCGATCGACCGGCTGCGCGAGAACCGCACGACCTTCGTCATCGCGCACCGCCTGTCGACGGTTCGAGACGCCGATATGGTGATCTTCATGGATCACGGGCGCATCGTTGAGATGGGTGGCTTCGATGAACTCGCTCGCCGCAACGGCCGCTTCGCAGGTCTTCTGCGTGCGGGCGGTCTGCTCGACGACGATCAGGTTCGCCGCTCCATCCGTCTGGCACCTGCCATCGAGGCAGCCTGAAACTGCCTCATGCACACATCAAAAAGGCCACCCCATCGGGTGGCCTTTCTTTTTTAGTGGATGCTGAAACGAAGTTTCGCCAAACGTGATGGCCGCCATGGATCGAATTGGCTATTTGGCACGTTAACAAGCGCTTCGACACCTGTGCTCATTTCCAATGCATCGGTCCGCACAGCGCGACTTAGCCTCAGGAAGGGACGCCTGACCTTTGCGAAGCGGCATGAACCGTTTCGCTAGTGGGAACTCGTACGCATGAATAATGGCAATCAATCCCTTCGAGATACGCGCATCGACGTCGTCCGAGCCATCGCGCTTTTGACGATCTTCGTGAACCATGTTCCCGGAAATCCGATCGAGGTCATCACGCACAAGAATTTCGGGTTCTCCGATGCGGCGGAAGCTTTTGTCCTCGTCTCGGGCATTTCGGCTGCGCTTGCCTACGGCTTGAAATTCGAGGCTGGCAACCGGCTCATCGTTACGCTGAAGACGTGGCGTCGCGCCGGCGTTCTCTACATCGCGCAGCTTGGAACGACCATGGCGACGATCGGCATCTTCGCCTTCTTCGCCCTTTACTTCGGCGCACCGCACCTGCTCGCCAAGATCAATATCGAGCCGGTGATGACGGATACGGCGGCCGCCCTTCTCGGGGTCGTTACACTCGGCCACCAGCTCGGCTACAACAACATCCTGTCGATGTATGCCGTCGTTCTCCTCATGCTGCCGCTTTTCCTCCTGATCGGAACGTTCAGCATCGGCTGGATGGTGGCAGCGTCGGGCATCATGTGGATGGTCGCCGGGTTGCTTCCGATCGCGCCGCCGCATTTTCCCAATAATGGATACTGGTTTCTCAACCCGTTCTCCTGGCAGCTTTTGTTCGTGCTCGGCATGGCGGCGATGATGCATGTCAAACGAGGTGGAAACATACCGGTCAATCGTTGGCTCATCGGTGCTGCGGCACTCTACCTGACGATTGCACTCATGTGGGTTCGCATACCGCTTTGGGGCATCGACGCCTCGATGGGGCTGCCGAGCATCTTCACCGGCTTTAGCAAGACGTTCCTGTCGCTGCCACGTATGCTGCACGTCATCGCCATCGCGTACCTGATCTACGCCCTGCCCGCGATCTCGAACGTGTTCCGCACGACGCTCGACAATCCGCTTGCCGTACTCGGCCGTCATGCGCTTCCCGTCTTCGTCGTCGGCACCATCCTGTCGATGGCGGCGCAGGCATGGCGCGGCGTTTTCCCGCCGACCATCGTGTCCGACATCGCCATCGTGCTGGTAGGCGTCGCGCTTCAGTTCGCGCTTGCCTATTACATCGACTGGTATCGCAGGCTCATTCGCGGTGCTGCGAAGGAGCCGCGCCGGATCGTGGTGCAGGGCAAAGAGCTTTCTCCGGTCCCGGTCCGCTCCGGCAGGGATACGAGCCGATAGAAGAAGGCGACTGGAATCAAAACGGCCCGGCGAAACTTGCCGGGCCGTTCTTCTTTCACGTTTCTGCTAGAGCGGCTTTCTTATCCATTTCTGGATGACGCCGACGATGCCTTCCCGGAAGAGCATGACGCAGACGACGAAGACGATGCCCTGAACGATCGTCACCCAAGCGCCCCATGTCGCCAGATAATTTTGCATGCTCACGATGACGGCTGCGCCGACGATCGGGCCGAAAACGGTTCCCATGCCGCCCAGAAGGGTCATTAGAACGACTTCGCCCGACATCGTCCAATGCACATCCGTCAGCGAAGCAAGCTGGAACACGAACGCCTTGGTCGCGCCGGCAAGACCGGCCAGCGTTGCCGACAGGACGAACACGGTCAGCTTGTAGCGGTTGACGTGATAGCCGAGGGAGACGGCGCGCGGCTCGTTCTCGCGGATCGCCTTCAGCACCTGCCCGAAAGGCGAATGGATGATCCGGTAGATCAGCAGAATGCCGATGAAGGCGATGGCCAGCACCATCCAGTAGACCGCGAAATGGCTCTGGATCGGGATGAAACCGAACAGATTGCCGCGCGGCACGCCCTGAATACCGTCCTCGCCACCGGTGAACGGAGCCTGCAACGAGAAGAAGTAGATCATCTGCGCGAAGGCGAGCGTCACCATCGCGAAATAGATGCCCTGACGGCGAATGGCGAGCGAACCGAAAACGAGGCCAAGCACCGCGGCGGCGGCGGTACCCGCCAGGATCGACAGTTCCGGCGACAGGCCCCAGACCTTTGCCGCATGGGCCGCGACATAGCTTGCCGATCCGAAATAGGCGGCGTGGCCGAAGGACAGGAGGCCGCCGAAGCCGAGCAGGAGATTGAACGCGCAGGCGAAGAGCGCGAAGCACAGGATCTTCATGACGAAGACCGGGTAAAGCATGAACGGTGCGATGGAGCCGGCTGCGAGCAACAGGACGAAGATCGCCATGTGATGGACAGGCATGCCCATCACCTTGCGGCGGATGCGCGGTTCGGCGATGGCCGAGGCGGTGTCGGTCTCGGTGACGGCGGTCATCAGGCGGTCCTCCCGAACAGTCCGGCTGGCTTGATCATCAGGACGATGGCCATGATGACGAAGATGACGACGGCGGAGCCTTCAGGGTAGAAGACGCGCGTCAGCCCTTCGACCAGACCGAGCCCGAAGCCGGTGAGGATCGAACCGAGGATCGAGCCCATCCCGCCGATGACGACCACCGCGAAGACGACGATGATGAGTTCGGCGCCCATGTTCGGATTGACCGAATAGATCGGCGCGGCGAGAACGCCCGCAAACCCGGCCAGCGCCACGCCGAAGCCGTAGGTCAGCGTGATCATCAGCGGCACGTTGATTCCGAAAGCGCCTACGAGCGTCGGGTTTTCGGTCGCTGCGCGCAGATAAGCGCCAAGCCGCGTCTTCTCGATCACGAACCACGTGCCGAGGCACACGATCAGCGAAGCGACGACCACCCAGCCGCGATAGTTCGGCAGGAACATGAAGCCGAGGTTCTGGCCTCCCGCGAGTGCCGGCGGGATGCCGTAGGGCAGGCCAGATATGCCGTAATTGTTGCGCAGAACGCCCTGCAGGATCAGCGCGAGGCCGAAAGTCAGGAGCAGGCCGTAGAGATGATCGAGATGGTAGAGCCTCGAAATTAGAAGCCGCTCGATGATGATGCCGGTTGCCCCAACGATGATCGGGACCAGAAGCAGCGCCCACCAATAGTTGATGCCCAGGTAATTGAGCAGCATCCACGCCACGAAGGCGCCGAGCATATATTGCGCGCCATGGGTGAAGTTGATGATGTTGAGCAGGCCGAAGATGATCGCCAGCCCGAGCGACAGCATCGCATAGAACGAGCCGTTAATGAGGCCGAGCAGAAGCTGGCCGAAAAGAGCCTGCGGCGGAATGCCTATGAGCTCGAACATGTGCGCTTCCCGTGGTCGAGGACGTAATGGGTGCGAAGCGGAGCGCGGACCGTGCCCGCGCGCCACTCATCTTGTGAAAACCTACTCAACCAGCGGGCAGCCACCTTCCTCAAGCGGGCGGAAAGCCTGCGCGGCCGGTGTCGTCGACACGGTCTCGTAATAGTCCCAAGGACCTTGCGACTCGTCCGGGGTCTTTACGCGGAAGAGGTAGGAATCGTGGATCTTGCGGCCATCGGCACGCACCTCACCCTGCCCGAAGAGCACGTCGTCGGTTGGCAGTTCCTTCATCTTCGCGACAACGGCCTGCGATTCCTTGTCACCCAGATTCTCGACCGCTTTCAGGTAATGAAGCACCGCGCTGTAGACGCCGGCCTGGATCATGGACGGCTTGTTGCCGGTCTGCTCCTCGAAGCGGGCCGACCATTCGCGCGTGCCGTCGTTCAGGTCCCAGTAGAAGCTCTCGGTCAGAAGCAGCCCCTGCGCGACATCGAGCCCAAGCGCGTGAATGTCGTTGATGAAGACGAGAAGACCGGCGAGCGACTGGCCTGCCTGCGTGATACCGAATTCGGATGCCTGCTTGATCGAGTTGACCGTATCGCCGCCGGCATTGGCAAGGCCGATAACCTTGGCTCCAGAAGACTGGCCCTGAAGAAGGAACGAGGAAAAGTCGGTGCCGGGGAACGGCGTGCGAACCGAACCGACGACGGTTCCGCCGCTTGCCTCGATGACCGCGGTCGTGTCGCGTTCAAGCGCGTGACCGAAGGCGTAGTCCGCCGTCAGGAAGAACCAGCTATCGCCGCCATTTTCCACGACCGCGCGGCCCGTACCGTTGGCAAGCTGCCAGGTGTCGTACGTCCAGTGGATCGTGTTGGGCGAACAGGCGGAACCGGTCAGATCGGAAGTCGCGGCACCGGAATTCAGGAATACCTTGTCCGCTTCGCGCGTGATGTCATGAACCGCGAGCGCCACCGAAGAGGTTGGAACGTCGACGATCACGTCGACATTTTCCTGGTCGTACCACTGGCGCGCGATGGTCGACCCGACATCCGGCCGGTTCTGGTGGTCGGCCGAGACGATCTCGACATTGATGTCCTTCGATTCGGCGTCGAAATCCTCGACAGCCATGCGTGCCGCGACGACCGAGCCCTCGCCGCCGATATCGGCGTAAAGACCGGAACGGTCGTTGAGAACGCCGATCTTCACGTCGACGGCATAGGCCGGCGCGGCGAAGACCGCAGCGGCGATCGATCCCAGAAGAATCGTCTTCATGTTCATGTGGTCACTCCTCCTCATGCCGCGCTTTCAGGCGCGTGCTTCCTCTCTCAGACGCCCAGATAGGCGTGCAGTTTCCCGATGTTGGCATCGAGTTCGTCGTTCAGGATGTGGTCGACGACCTTGCCCTGCTCGACGACGAAATGACGGTCCGCGACGGTCGATGCGAAGCGGAAGTTCTGCTCGACCAGAACGATGGTGAAGCCCTCCTGCTTCAGCCGCGCGATGGTCTTGCCGATCTGCTGGATGATGACGGGGGCAAGCCCCTCGGTCGGCTCGTCCAGAAGCAGCGTCTTGGCACCGGTGCGCAGGATGCGGCCGATCGCCAGCATCTGCTGCTCGCCGCCCGACAGCTTGGTGCCCTGCGACTGTAGCCGTTCCTTCAGGTTCGGAAACAATTCGAAGATGCGATCGACGCTCATGCCGCCCGACTTGACCTGCGGGGGCAGCATTAAATTCTCCTCGACCGATAGCGAAGAGAAGATGCCCCGCTCCTCCGGGCAATAGGCGATGCCCTGCCGCGCGATAGAGCGTGCAGGCAGCTTGATCGTTTCCCTGCCCTCGAAGGTGACCGAACCGGTACGCTTGCCCAAAATACCCATGATGGCCTTGAGCGTCGTGGTCTTGCCGGCACCGTTGCGACCCAGAAGCGTGACGACCTCTCCCGGCCTCACTTCGAAATTGATGCCGTGCAGCGCGTGGCTCTCGCCGTACCACGCGTTGAGGTCGCGAATGGCAAGAAGCGGCGCGGTGGATGCGGCAGCGGATTTTTCGGCAAGGGCGGCGTCATGCATGGCCGGCTCCGATATAGGCTTCGATCACGCGGGGGTCTTTGGAAACGGTCTCGTAATCGCCTTCGGCCAGCACCTTACCGCGCGCCAGCACCGTGATCGTGTCGGAAAGCGAGGCGACGACCGACAGATTGTGCTCGACCATCAGCACGGTCCGGTTTGCGGAAATGCGCTTGATCAGGGCGGCTATGCGGTCGATGTCCTCCTGCCCCATGCCGGCCATCGGCTCGTCGAGAAGCAGCATTTCGGGATCGAGCGCCAGCGTCGTCGCGATCTCCAGCGCGCGCTTGCGGCCGTAGGAGAGTTCGCCCGCGAACGTGTCGGCGAATTGCGTCAGGCCGACATCGGCGAGCAGTTCGTGGGCGCGGTCGTCGTAATCCGCCAGCACCTTTTCGGAACGCCAGAAATCGAAGCTGTCGCCGCGCTTACGCTGCAATGCGATCCGCACGTTCTCCATCGCGGTCAGGTTCGGGAAGACGGCCGAAATCTGAAATGACCTGGCAAGGCCCAGCCGCGCGATGTCGGCCGGCGACATCGTCGTGATGTCCTGTCCTTTATAGGTGATCGCACCACGCGTGGGCGGCAGGAACTTCGTCAGAAGATTGAAGCACGTCGTCTTGCCGGCCCCATTTGGGCCGATCAGCGCATGGATCGTTCCCTGCTTCACGCTCAGGTCGACGCCTTCCACCGCGAAGAAGCCCTTGAACTCCTTCGTCAGATCACGCGCCGACAGAATGACGCTGTCAGTCATGCAGATATGTTCCTCCTCGACACCCCGACCGTGCGCGTCACCCGGCCTATGTGCCTCCCCCCGAGGCCGACCCGTGCGACGCCCCGTCCATCCGGGCGCTTGTTGTTGCGCAATGAATGCACGGCAGCGCAGCATATGCAAGATCACACGAAAACTACGTTCCGCGCTGCACAAAACCCTTTTTAATCAATCTTCTAGCATGGACCGGAGATGGAATTTTCATACTTAAGTCTAAGTTCGCCAGCGGCTCCGCTACGTCAACGCCGACGGCTCGCAGTCCCACCGTTGACGAATTCGTAACCACGAGCCCTTCATCGCGTCTGGACAAGAACGCGGCGACGGGCGATTGAATTCAGGTGAACGATCTTTCCGCCCACACCGCGCCTGCAAAACGCACGACGCGCGCCTCGCTCGGCTGGCGCACGGCCACCATTGCCGGTGTCGTGCTGGCGATCGCGCTTTGCCTGTTCCTGATCATCTATGCGGCAAGCGGCTTCCTGCTTCTTTTCGCGGGCATCCTGTTCGCCGTGTTCCTCGATGCGCTGACACGCGCGCTCGGCCATGTCCTGCCGATCGCACGCGGACTTCGCCTGACGATCGTTTGCATCGTCACCTCGCTGGCCGCCATCGGCTTTGTCACCAGCGTCGGCGTGACCGCCGTCGCACAGACGCCGGATTTGATCCGGACGCTGGAACGCGAAATTCGAAGCATCGAGCAGATGCTTCAGGAGTATAATGTCGTGGACCTCGTCAGCGAAGAGATCGCCGGCGAAGACGGCACAGGCGAGGAAACCGGCAGTTCTTCCTCACGCTCGGGAGGTATTTCCGACTGGTTGCCCGATCCGTCCGGACTTTTCGGTCAGGTGCGCGCCGCCTTCGCGACGACGTTCGGCGTCATCGGCAATATCGGCGTGATCCTGATCGTCGGTGTTTTCCTTGCCGCCCAGCCGCAGCTTTATCGCAACGGCGCAGTCAAGCTCGTATCGGTCGAAAGCCGGCCGCGTTTCGGCGCCGTCATGGACGAGATCGGCGTCACGCTTCGGTTCTGGCTGATAGGGCAATTCGTGACGATGGGCATCATTGGGCTCGTCGTCTATGCCGCGCTCGCCATCGTCGGAATGCCCGGCGCGATCTTGCTCGGCCTGACGGCGGGCGTGCTCAATTTCATTCCGGTTCTGGGACCGATCCTTGCCGGAATTCCCATCGTTCTCGTCGCCATGTCGCAAGACTGGTGGGTCGTCGGTTATGCGCTCGCCGTCTACTGCGTCGTCCAGTTCATGGAAGGAAACGTGCTGACGCCGCTCATACAGGGCAAGGCGATAAGCCTGCCACCGGCGCTCATCATGGCGTCGCTCGTCATCATGGGACTGTTGTTCGGCTTTGTCGGAATCATTCTCGCGACCCCGTTCGCAGCCGTCATGATGGTTCTCGTCAAGCGCCTCTACATCGAGGACGTGCTTGGCGACACCGCCTGACCGATCAGCCGGCGACGGATGCGCCAGGCTTGAAATTCATCGCCACGCCGTTGATACAGTGCCGCTTGCCGGTCGGCTGCGGACCATCGTCGAAAATATGGCCGAGATGACCGCCGCAGCGTGCGCAATGGCATTCCGTGCGGGTCATGAACATCGAGTTGTCGACCTTGGTGCCGACTGCGCCATCTTCGGATTGCCAGAAACTCGGCCAACCCGTACCGGAATCGTATTTCACCTGCGATGAGTAGACGGCGTTGTCGCAACCGGCGCAGTGAAACATGCCGGTACGCTTTTCGTCGTTAAGCGGGCTCGTGAAGGCACGCTCCGTCCCCTCCTGACGCAATACGCTATACTGCATGTCGCTCAGCATCGCGCGCCATTCGGCATCGGTCTTCGTCACTTCGAAATTGCCTTCGGCAGCCGCCATCGCCTCGGTCGAGATCAGGCGCTGAAAGGGGCCTCCGCCAAAAGTCGCCAGTGCGAAAACACCTGCGCTTCCATAAAGAAACTTTCTGCGTGTCATCGGACATTCTCCAATTTGCGGTCGATCCTACACCGCGCGCCCTTCGAACCGGCATCAATTCGGCTTGAGCGAATTTCGCGATCCTGTCGAAAAGACCCGCCATCGCCCGTGCTCGGTAGCGATGGCGGGCCAGAGCGGCCACGGGATCATACGGAGAGAGGGTACGTCCCGGCCGGTTGCCGTGACGGTTCGTTACATCTTGGGCAACAGAACCGCGTCGATCACATGGATGACGCCATTCGATTGCCGCACATCCGCGATTGTCACATTCGCGGCTCCACCGTTCTCGTCTGTGAGAACGATATTGTCGCCTTCCATGGAAGCCTTCACGACGCAGCCGCCCACGGTGGCGATGTCATGCTCGCCGCCATCGTCGGAGATCATGGTTGCGATCGCGTCCGACATCGCCGCGCCTTCAACGACGTGACAGGTCAGCACCTTCGTAAGCTGCTCCTTGTTTTCGGGCTTGAGCAGATTGTCGACCGTGCCTGCCGGTAGCGCGTCAAACGCTTCGTTCGTGGGCGCGAAGACCGTGAACGGCCCGGCACCCTGAAGCGTTTCGACCAGACCGGCTGCCTGCACCGCGGCCACCAGCGTCGTATGATCGGCCGAATTCATCGCATTCTCGACGATGTTCCTGTCAGGGAACATTTCCGCCCCGCCGACCATCGGATTGTCCTGGGCGAAAGCCGCCCCGGCAAGAGCCGACACGGCAATCGTTCCAGCAAGAAGCACCTGAGTAAAGCTACGCATGTTCGAACCTCCTGTTCGAGCCCTCGAAATGGGGCGCACAGGACAAGGCACGAACCGGCCGATGAAGAAGTTTCAAGGGTTTCAGCACCAGCAAAAAAGAAATCGGCCGGCGATGAGCCGACCGATTTCAATCTTTAGAAAGTGCCAAGGAGCGTTTTCAGCTCACTCAACCGGCGCGGGCGCCGAATCCACCGGAGGCGATTCCATACCCGTCGACTGATCAGTTCCGGCGTCGTCCGTGCATGCGGCCATCGCCAGAAGACCAAGAGCAATAAGCGGGAAAGCAAGAATGCGCTTCATGATGTTCACCTCAAAATTCATTAAATTTCCCAACCCACCAACAAGATAGAGATTACATCTTCAGTGTCTAGGTTGAGAAAATAAACTCACGTCACCTCTCAAAAAATGACGTGAAGCAATATTATAGTTCTGTTAACTGATGATGCGAAGCCAGGCGCGACTAGATGCTTCGAAGATCGCCAGCGGCGACCACAGGCCCTGTCGGTTGACCGGTCGGAGAGCCACCGCCCGGCTCAAGAGAAACCGCCAGGACGGCACCGGCCGCCAGCTTCGCCTGCAATGTATCGTCCGGACGAATATCGAAGCGGTCACCGGCGGCGATCACACCGAGCGATGCCGGCGGTTCATTACCTTCGATCACCCAGAGCTCGAAGTCCCTGTCGGGCGCAGCCGAGCCAGCAACATGCGACAGATGGATCGTTCCCGCCGCTTCGTCGTAAAATGCGAGATATCGCACATCGGTCTCGTCGCTTTCGAGCGACGCGACCATGCGCGGGGCGGCCGGCTGTTCGGCCGGCGGCTGCATGGCCCAGACCGTCATGATTGCCAGCGCAACAACGCAGGCGGCTGCGAGCCCGCGCCACAGCGCAAGACTGCCCCACAAGGATGGCTGTTGCGCAGGCGTGGCCGACGCAAAGATGCGCCGGTCGATCGCCTGCTTGACCGAAGCGGGTGCCTCGACCGCCTCGTAGGCCTGTCCCAGCGGTGAAAAATGGGCCTCCCACCGATCGACGAGCCTCGCGAAACCCGCGTCGGCTTCCAGACGGCGTGCCACCTCCTGCCGCTCGGACGCCGGCAGCACGCCCAGGACGTACTCGGCAGCGAGCGCTTCGTCGCCTCCAAGTTCCGGTTCGTGTTGATCGGTCGGCGTCATCGTTCGAGACAATCCTTCAATTTCATGAGGCTGCGGCGCAGCCAGGTTCTCATCGTGTTGAGCGGTACGTTGTGGCGTTCCGCAAGTTCGGCGTAGCTGTCACCCACCAGATAAGCGCCGCGCACTGCGGCGGCTTTATCCACCTCGAGTTCCTCCAGGCAGTGATGGACGCGCGCATTTTCATCCCCCGAAAGCGTCTGCGCTTCAGGACCCGGTGCGGGATCGACGATTTCGGCCGCCTCGTCGAGCGAGGTCTGCTTCGTGCGCCGTGCCCTGATCCGGTCGATCGAATGATTTCGCGCAACCGCGACAAGCCAGGAAATCGGACTTAAATCCGAGACCGCATACCGGTCGGCCTTCGTCCAGATCTTGACGTAGACTTCCTGCAACGCTTCCTCGGCTTCTGCCCGATCATCCAAGACACGCAAGCACACGCCGAAAAGTTTCGCGTTGGTACGGCGATACAGCAAATCGAACGCCGCCCGGTCGCGCAGCGACGTTCGAACGATCAGCTTGGAGATGTCGGTAGCCGTCATCGCCAACAAACTAGCGGCCTTCGGCGCTTTTGCAATGACCCCCGGGCAAACCCGCTGTTCGCATTTGCCCGCTTCGCCGATTGCCGGTAAAGAGCGACCGCTTTCATTTCGCGCGAGGAAACCCATGACGACCGAAAAGCTCGGAACCGCCGAGGAGCAGGCCCGCCTTCTCTCCGCAGCCCTGCCCTTCATGCAGCGCTACGAGAACAAAACAGTCGTGGTGAAATATGGCGGCCACGCCATGGGCAATATCGAGCTCGGCCGCGCCTTTGCGCGCGATATCGCGCTTCTCAAGCAATCGGGCGTCAACCCGATCGTCGTTCACGGCGGCGGGCCGCAGATCGGCGCGATGCTGACTAAAATGGGCATCGAATCGAAGTTCGAGGGCGGCCTGCGCGTCACCGACGAAAAGACGGTCGAGATCGTCGAGATGGTTCTGGCCGGCTCGATCAACAAGGAGATCGTCGCCCTGATCAATGCCGAAGGCGAATGGGCCATCGGGCTTTGCGGCAAGGACGGCAACATGGTCTTTGCCGAAAAGGCGCAGAAGAAATTCGTCGATCCCGATTCCAATATCGAGCGGGTTCTCGATCTCGGCTTCGTCGGCGAGCCAGTCGAGGTCGACCGCACGCTGCTCGACCTTCTGGCGCGTTCGGAGATGATCCCGGTGCTGGCCCCCGTCGCCCCCGGCCGCGACGGCCACACCTACAACATCAACGCCGACACGTTCGCCGGTGCCATCGCGGGCGCACTCAGCGCCTCGCGCCTCCTGTTCCTCACCGACGTGCCGGGCGTCCTCGACAAGAACAAGAAGCTGATCGACGAATTGACGGTGTCCGAGGCGCGGCAACTCATCGCCGAAGGTACGATTTCCGGCGGCATGATCCCCAAGGTCGAGACCTGCATCGAGGCGATCGAGCGCGGTGTCGAAGGCGTCGTCATCCTCAACGGCAAGACGCCGCATTCGGTACTGCTGGAGCTTTTTACCGAACACGGCGCGGGCACATTGATCGTGCCGTAACGACATGCCGGTCGTCTTCCGTCATCGCGGTCTCAGGTTCATCTTCTATTCCAATGAAGGCGATCCACGCGAACCGATGCATATTCATGCCGTCAAGGACGGCATAGACGCCAAATTCTGGCTTTGGCCGGAGGTAGGCGTGGCATACAATGACGGCTATAATGCCAAAACGTTACGCGAACTGGTCGAAATCATCGCCGATCGCCGCCCGGAAATCGCGAGGGCATGGAATGAATTCTTTGGTGAAAGCAACTAACGTACGATTTGACGTCGATAGTTTCTGGGTTGAACTCTCTGACGGTCGCACACTGGGCGTGCCGCTTGCGTGGTTTCCGCGCCTTCTTCATGCCTCCATCGATCAGTTGCAACGGGTGACGATCAGTACACGAGGGCTGCACTGGGAGGAGCTCGACGAGGATATTTCGATCGCCGCATTGCTGCGCGGTCGCGGCGATCAAACGCGTGATTACTCCTCGGAAAACGCCGCCTGAGCGCTCACGGCACGTCGTCATGGGCGACGATGCCGCCCTCGCCTTCGAGCCGCGCGATCCGCTTTCGCTCCGATACGGTGAATTTCAGGCGCACGCCTGCGCCCCGGCTGTCTTCGGGGATAAAGACCGCGCCGAGCTTTTCCAGAGTGCTTTGGAGGGTCGCGACAGTCGCCGAATCCGGCTCGGAAATCCGGCGCTCGAACGCCTCGATCACGGCTTCGTCGATGCCCGACAGGCGTGCGAGCTTCTCGCGCGAAATTTCAACCAGCGCCCGTCCGGCGCAGCATAGCGGTCCCGTCATCGTCATAGCGTCGTCTCCTTAAATTCGACCTGCCGAACAAACTAGGGCATCAGAACCAGCACGACGATACCCGCGACGATCAGCACGCAGCCGGCGATTTCCATGCGGTTGATGCGCTCCTTGAAGAACAGTACCGAGGCGGCGAAGGTGAAGATCATCTCGATCTGAGCAAGCGCCTTGACGATGGCCGCCTGCTGAAGCGTCATCGCCATGAACCAGCCGAAGGATGCCGTCGCGCCCATCAGACCGGTAAAAAGGGCAGGCTTCCATGCACGAGCGATCCGGCCGATCTCCGCACGGTCGCGCCACAGCATCCATCCTGCCATGATCAATGTCTGGAACACGATGACGAAGGCGAGCGTGACGGCTGCCTGCATCATGAAGTTCGGCCCGCCGAGCGCGAGCGAAGCGGCGCGGTAGGAGACGCCCGAAACGCCGAAGAACGCGCCCGACGCGAGGCCGATCAACGCGTTTCGCGCGAAAACGGAGGCGATGAGGTTGCGCCATGTCAATTGCGTATGCGCCACTGAAATCAGCATGACGCCGAAGACGCTGATCGCGATGGCCGCGATGGCGCCGGCTGTGACGACCTCGCCGAAAAAGATGAGCGCGAATATGGCCGCCTGTGCGGGTTCGGTGCGCGAATAGGCGGTGCCGACCGCAAAATTGCGGAACGAGAAGAGATGGATCAGCAGAAACGTCGCCGCAATCTGGGCAAGCGCACCGATTAAGGCCCAGAAGAAGAAGCCGGTGTTCGGGCTCGGCAATTCGTATCCGGCGAAAAAATGAAGCCCGGCGACGAAGGCGAGGGCGAAGGGAACGCCGAAGCCGAAACGCACGAATGTCGCTCCGGTCGTGCCCATCACGCTTTTCAGGTGTTTTTGTCCGGCCGACCGCAGGTTCTGCAGGAATGCGGCTGCGATGGTGATGGGTATCCAAAGTTCCATGGATCGCCGCTAGCCCAGACGCGCCACCAGCACAACTGCCGCCGCAGCGAAATCTCTTGGACCATCGCGCGCGAGGCTTCATAAGAGCGTCATGACAAATCGCCCCGATCCCGCCCGCTTCGCCCATGTCACCGACTGGGTGTTCGATCTCGACAACACGCTTTACCCGCACCACACGAACCTTTTCGCGCAGATCGACGTTCGCATGACGCGCTATATCGCAGACCTTCTTGAATTGCCGTCCGATCAGGCGCGCATCATGCAAAAGGAGCTCTACAAGGAATACGGGACGACGATGAAAGGGCTGATGGAGCGCCATGCCATCGACCCGGACGATTTCCTGCAAAAGGTCCATGACATTGACTATTCGCCGGTCGAGGCCTCGCCTGAACTGGGGACGGCCATCAAGGCGTTGCCCGGTCGCAAGTTCATATTCACGAATGGCGACCGCAAGCATGCCGAAAACACGGCACGGCAGCTCGGTATTCTCGACCATTTCGACGACATCTTCGACATCGTAGCCGCCGGGCTGAACCCGAAGCCCGCGCGCGCGACCTATGACAAGTTCGTTGCGCTACACAAAGTCGCCGGGCCGAACGCGGCGATGTTCGAGGATCTGGCGCGCAACCTTGCGGCACCCAAGGCGCTCGGCATGACGACGGTATTGATCGTCCCGCGCAATTTCGAGCCGACTTTCACGGAAATCTGGGAACAGGACCCCGATCACGAAGACGACGTCGATTACGTCACCGACGATCTGACATCGTTTCTCGGATCAGTCCTCCAGAAGAGTTAGAGGCGCGGATCGGAGGTGCGGTCCGCTACGGGATCGACAGCATCTTCCGGCGTCGTGCCGGCGTTGCGCGAGGGCGGCAGGTCGCCAAGCTGCTCGGCGCTGGAGACGCCCGGCCGCTTGTCCTTTTCAAATTCGCCGTCGCGCTTTTCAGCCTCGTCCGGCAAGGAATCCTGCGGGCGATCGCTCGGTCGTTCGGGGTGGCCGAAATCCTTTTCCTGCTGATCGCGGATGATGTCGTCGTCGGTGCTGGTGCGTCCGTCCATAACCGTTCTCCTTTGCTGGAGAAACGCCATCGCCGGCCGCCTGTTCCGTCAATGCGCCGCCGATGCCGTCGACGCGGACGCGCGCACCGGAAAGGAAACGACGACGCTTCCGGCCTTTTCGAAGTCCAGCGTCACCTCGACCTCGCCGCCGGGTCGAAGATAGCCGTCGACGTTGCTCATCACGAAGCGCAGCGCACCTGGAGCGAACTCAACGCTGTCGCCCGGTTTGATCGCGACGCCATCGTCGCCCCTATCGCCGGACAATTCCACGCGGGCGGCCGCCACCGAGCTTGCGCCCAGAAGCCGGTCGGCGGCTCTGCCGCGATTGAGTATTTTCAGATGGACGCTCGCCGATGTCTGGCCCCACTCCATAGCGTCGATCCTCGCGCCGGAAAGCTGAAGATCTCCGGCCATCACCGTTTCGATGTCGACGCAGCCGGAAAGGCTCGTTGTTGCGCTTGTAGGGCAATCGCTTCTGCCCGCCGTCGCCGGAGCGGAAACGAATGCAAAGCCGATCAATCCGGCTGCCGCGATACGAAGCATGGCCATATTCATTTCGACAACGGCCCTTTCCGGCCTTTCGTCACGCGATCTCGTAGAAACGCGCGATAATGTCCCATGCGTCCTGCGCGGTATCGACGAAATCGATGATGTCCTGATCGCCGGGCGAGATCGTGCCCTGCTCGGCAAGAAAATCGAGATCGACGGCGCGTTCCCAGAACGCCTTGCCAAAGCAGATGACCGGGACGCGCTCCATGCGGCCGGTCTGAATCAGCGTCAGCGTCTCGAAGAATTCGTCCATCGTGCCGAAGCCGCCCGGAAAGACGCAGACCGCCTTGGCGCGCATGACGAAGTGCATCTTGCGAATGGCGAAGTAGTGGAAGTTGAAGCAAAGCTCGGGCGTCACGTAGAGGTTCGGCGCCTGTTCATGCGGAAGAACGATGTTGAGCCCGATCGAGGGCGCGTCGACATCTGCCGCACCACGGTTTCCCGCTTCCATCACGCCCGGCCCGCCGCCGGTCACGACCACGAATTCACGGTGATCGAACCTGGCCGAATGCTGCGAGCACAGCCGCGCGAATTCGCGCGCTTCCTCGTAATATTTGGCGTTGGCGAGAAGGTTCTTCGCCTGCACCTCGTTCTTGGCCGCCCAGGCTTCGCCGCCCGGCTCCGGAATACGCGCGCCGCCGAACAGGATCACGGTCGACTGGATGCCGCGTTCCTGCAGCGCCAGGTCCGGTTTCAAAAGCTCGAGTTGAAGACGCACCGGCCGCAATTCGCGCCGCGTCATGAATTCGGCGTCGTCCCAGGCAAGCCGATAGGTCGGCGCAAGCGTCTGCGGTGTCTCCGGCACGCTTTTCGCCCGCTCGCGATCCTCGCTGGAGTGCGGCAGCGGCGACCAGCTGCGTTCGTTCTTTGCATCCATGAAAAGGCATGTCCTTTTTCGTTGCCTGCGGCGCATCAAACGCCGACTCATACGAAGTCAGATAACGGAAGTGCCAAGCCTTGCAAGACAAGCCTGCGCCAACCTTTCCACTGATTGACCCGCCCCTGCGCTTGCCCTAGTTTCCGCGCGACTTTGCCCGCCCGCAAGTTCTCCCGGCGCGCGGCTTCCTAACAGACCTGATAATGGAGCAAATTGATGACACGGCCCGACCTCGGCGCGCTCGAACAGACCATAGAAAAAGCATTCGACGCACGCGACGGGATCGGAACCGAAACCAAAGGCGAAGTCCGCGAAGCGGTCGAGACCGCGCTCAATCTTCTCGACAAGGGTGAGGCCCGTGTCGCCGAGCGTCAGTCCGACAGCGCATGGACCGTCAATCAGTGGTTGAAGAAGGCTGTGCTCCTGTCTTTTCGCCTGAACCCGATGGAAATCATCAAGGGTGGGCCGGGCGATTCGGTCTGGTGGGACAAGGTGCCGTCCAAGTTCGAAGGCTGGTCGGCGAACGAGTTCGAGCGCTCAGGCTTCCGCGCCGTTCCGAACGCGGTAGTGCGCCGCTCCGCCTTCATCGCGCCGGGCGCGGTGCTGATGCCGTCCTTCGTCAATCTGGGCGCCTATGTCGGCGAAGGCACGATGGTCGACACCTGGGCGACGGTCGGCTCCTGCGCGCAGATCGGCAAGAACGTGCATCTTTCAGGCGGCGTCGGCATCGGCGGCGTCCTTGAGCCGCTTCAGGCCGGACCCACCATCATCGAGGACAATTGCTTCATCGGCGCGCGTTCGGAAGTCGTCGAGGGCTGCATCGTGCGTGAGGGCGCGGTTCTCGGCATGGGCGTCTATATCGGCAAGTCGACCAAGATCGTGGACCGCGAAACCGGTGAAATCCATATGGGCGAGGTCCCGGCCTATTCGGTCGTCGTTTCCGGCACCCTGCCCGGCAAGAATTTTCCGAATGGCGAACCGGGACCGAGCCTCTACTGCGCGGTCATCGTGAAGAAGGTTGATGAGAAGACCCGCTCCAAGACCTCGATCAACGAATTGCTGCGCGCCTAGACCATGATGTCAAAAAGTGGGAACCGGTTTTCGGGCGACATCAGGGTCTAACTCAATATTTTGTCGCATGTCTGCGACGCCAAGCGGCCCATTTGGCTACATCATGCTCCAGCGGAGACCAATCTTGACCCAGGCACCCATCTTCTGGCTGTTCTTCGGCCTCAAGGGCCGCATCAGCCGCGTCGCGTTCCTGCTCGGCGGGTTGTTGATGACAGTCGTAACCTTTTTCGTGCTCTACCGCATGTCTGCGGCGGAAGATCAGGATCAGGCATTCCAGTTCTGGAACACGGTGCTGTCGGTCGTGGTCTTCGTTTCGCTCTGGTGCCAGGCGGCGCTGGCCGCCAAGCGTCTGCACGACTTCGGCCGTCCGGGCATTCTCGCGGTCACGATGTTCATTCCCCTGGTCAATTTCGTCGCCTTCGTCGCGCTATGCCTCATTCCCGGCCAGCCGGGACCGAACAAATACGGCACGGTCGCCAACGCGCCGAACTGACGGACGCAAAATCGCTTCGCACTTTTGCTGCAATTGCTTTGAACTGATGACAGCAGCGCCGCTCTGGACTATCGAAGCGGCATGACCCTACCGATCGATCCCGCCGCCAATCTTTCCACTCTCATCCGCTGCCCGTCCGTGACGCCCGCCGAAGGCGGCGCGCTGTCCGCGCTGGAGGCGATGGTGAAGCCGATGGGATTTTCCGTCGACCGGCCGACTTTCTCGGAAAACGGCACGCCTGACGTTGAGAACCTCTACGCCCGCCTATCGGGCAACGGGCCGCATCTGATGTTCGCGGGCCACACGGATGTCGTGCCGCCCGGCGACGAGGCATCGTGGACGCATCCGCCCTTTTCGGCGGAAGTGGCGAACGGGATGATGTATGGACGCGGCGCGGTCGACATGAAGGGCGGCATCGCCTGCTTCGTCGCCGCCGTCGCGCGCTACGTGGAAAAGCACGGCAAGCTCAAAGGTTCGGTCTCGCTGCTCATCACCGGCGACGAGGAAGGCCCGGCGATCAACGGGACGACGAAGCTTCTCGACTGGGCGAAGGCCAAGGGCGAGGAATGGGACGCCGCGATCGTCGGCGAACCGACGAACCCGAACGCGCTCGGCGACATGATCAAGATCGGCCGGCGCGGCTCGATCTCCGGTCAGGTGACAATCAACGGTCGGCAGGGCCACGCGGCCTATCCGCATCTCGCCGACAATCCGGTGCGCGGGATCGTGCCGCTCCTCGACGCGCTGATGCATCCGCCGCTCGATACGGGCACGGACGAGTTCCAGCCGACCAATCTGGAAATCACCACGGTCGATGTCGGCAACGCGGCCGTCAACGTCATCCCCGCCAAGGCGAGCGCGAAGTTCAACATCCGCTTCAACGACACGTGGACGGCCGAGACGCTGCAGGCCGAAATCCATAATAGGCTCGACCAGGCCGCCACGGATGCGCGACTGCGCCCCGGCCGCGAGGAGCCGGTCGATTTCGACCTCGTCTGGCTCGGGCGTCCTAGCCCGGTTTTTCTCACGCGCGACGAGAAGCTGACCGAGACGCTGGCTGCTTCCGTTCAGACCGTCACCGGCCGGACACCGCAGCTTTCGACTTCGGGCGGAACATCCGACGCGCGCTTCATCAAGGATTTCTGTCCCGTCGTCGAATTCGGGCTCGTGGGCCAAACCATGCATATGGTGGACGAGCGCGTGGCTCTTGCCGATCTGGAAACGCTGACGCAAATCTATCTTCGCTTCCTCGAGAACTGGTTCGGGTAAACTGAAAATGCCGTCGGCAGACTATATCCAGCAATCGCTTTCCGGCGCGGCCCGGCTGATGGCCGGCAGGAAAGACGGCGTTCGCTTTCTGGATCTTTCGGCGGACGGTTTCTGGACATCCTTCTTTGCGATCGTCATCTCGCTGCCCGCCATGACGGTGGGGTGGGTGACGCTGGCCAACGACCTTGCCTTTCAGGGCGACGGCATCGGCAGCCGATTATCGATCGTGCTGCGGCTGGCAGCGATCGACATGCTGGCGTGGATCATCCCGCTCGGCATGCTCGTTCTCGTTGCAAAGCTGGCCGGCATGGCCAATCGTCTGGTCCATTACGTCGTCGCCTCGAACTGGGGCGCGGCGATCTATGTGTGGATCATGCTGCCGCCGTCTCTCGTGCGGCTGTTCTGGCCGGATGCCGGTGAAAGTCTGACGGCCTTTTCCCTTGGCCTCTTCTTCTTCACCATGGTCCTGTCATGGCGGCTGACAAACGCCGTGCTCGACAAGGGCGCAGCCTACGCAACGGGCGTTTTCTCGGCGATGTTCTTCGCCTCGCTGGTCGTGCTTTTCACGCTTCAGGGCGTGTTCGGGCTCGTTCAGGCCGGATAATCGACGCGGATCAGGAACAGGCCGTCGGGCGGCGCGACCTGTCCGCAACGCGGCCGATCGGCGGCATCGAGCGCCGCGCGCACATCGGCTGCGCTCCACGCCCCCTCGCCTGCGCGCTTCAGCGTGCCGACCATCGAACGCACCTGATTGTGCAGGAAGGACCGCGCCGATGCGCGTATCTCGATGATGTCGCCGTCGCGCTTCACGTCGAGCCGGTCGAGCGTGCGGACCGGACTGTTGGCCTGGCACTGGACCGAACGGAAGGTGGTGAAGTCATGCCTGCCGAGAAGCGTCTGCGCGGCTTCGTGCATGGCAGCCGCGTCGAGCGCCTTCGGCACATGCCACGCACGGCCCCGGTCGAGCGCAGCGGGCGCACGTCGGTTCAGGATGCGGTAGAGATAGTGCCGTGCGGTGGCGGAAAAGCGCGCGTCGAAGTCTGCCTCCACCGCCTGAACGGCGAAGACAGCGATCGCGTCGCCGGCCAGCTTCAGGTGCGCGTTGAGCGCGCCCATGAGCTTGTCGGCAGTCCAGTCGCGTTCCAGATGGACATGCGCGACCTGCCCGCTCGCATGGACGCCGGCATCGGTACGCCCCGCGCCTCGGATCGAAACGGTCTCGCCGGTAAAACGCGAAATCGCCTCCTCGATCGCCTGTTGCACGGTCGGCAAATCCGCCTGCCGCTGCCAGCCGGAATAGGGCATGCCGTCATATTCGATATCGAGCCGGTAGCGCGGCATCTATAGGTCCGAAAAGGCAGGAGCGTAGATCAACCGCCCCATGGTCGGAGCTTCCGGCGAAAACGCCAACGCCTGCAAGGCATCGCCCTGCCAATCGCTTTCGAACTTCGCGGCACGGGCACGCGTATAACCGAAGCGGCCGTAATAGGCCGGATCGCCCAGCACCACGGATAGTTCCTCGCCGGCGGCGCGCAGCATGTGATGCGCGTTTTCGATCAGTGCGCTGCCGACACCGATGCCACGGCTTTGGGCACGCACGGCGACCGGCGCGAGCGCCACGGCATCGGCGCTGCGGTTCTTCGATTCCACCATAAGGCGCGAGAAAAGCACATGGCCGTAAAGCTGCCCTTCGTGGAGCGCGACGAGTTCGAGCACGTCATCGCCGTTTGCACGCAGCGCATCGACCAGACGCGCCTCGGCCGGCCCGCCGAACGCCTCTTCCAGAAGCCAGCGCACTTCCTCGGCGTCGTCCGTCTCGAAAGGCCGGATCACGAGACCGCGCTTCACAGCACATCCCCCTTTTTCAGCCCGGCCCCGCGCAGGAAATCCGCTGCCGCTACCGAACGCCCGCCCGCGCGCTGGACTTCGATGAGACGAACGGCACCTGAACCGCACGCGACGGTGAGCGCGTCGTCGAGCAATGTTCCGGGCGAGCCTGCGCCTGCGCCCATCGTGGAGCGCAACAGCTTCAGGCGCTCGGCCTTGCCGCCGATATGCGCCTCGCACCATGCACCGGGAAACGGCGACAAACCGCGGATTTTATCGTGAACTTCGCGCGCCGGCCGCGACCAGTCGATGCGTGTCTCGTCCTTGGAAATCTTGGCCGCGTAGGTCGCTTCGCCCGCCTGCGGCTGCGTCGCCAGCGTTCCGGCTTCGAGGCGAGCCATCGCGTCCGCCATCAATGCCGCGCCGACATCGCGCAACGCGTCGTGCAATTCGCCGGCTGTCATGTCCGCGCCGATCGCGACCTTTTCGGTCAGTGCGACAGGGCCGGTGTCGAGACCTTCATCCATCCGCATGATCATCATGCCTGTCTCGTCGTCTCCGGCCATGATCGCCCGCTGGATCGGGGCCGCCCCGCGCCAGCGCGGCAAAAGCGACGCGTGGCCGTTAAACGCGCCAAGCCGTGTACCTTCGAGGATCGCCTTCGGCAGCAAAAGACCATAAGCGACGACGACCGCGACATCGGCGTGGAGCGCGCGGAACGCTGCCTGCTCGGCCTCGCCCTTGAGCGAAATCGGCGTTCGCACATCGATGCCGAGTTCTTCGGCAAGTTCGTGCACGGGCGATTTCTTCAGTTCCAGCCCACGCCGTCCGGCCGGACGCGGCGGCTGCGAATAGGCGGCGACGATTTCGTGACCCGCATCCGCCAAGGCTTTAAGCGTAGTCGCAGAAAACTCCGGCGTCCCCATGAAGACGATGCGCAGCGCCACGACCTAGCCCGCCAGACGCGACGGCGCCTTGTCGCGGGCGAGTTTCTTGAATTTGCGAACGACCATATCGCGCTTGAGCTTGGAAATGTGGTCGATGAACAGGATACCGTTCAGATGATCGATCTCGTGCTGAAGGCACGTCGCCATCAGCCCGTCGGCGGTCATCTCCTGCGCCTTGCCGTCACGGTCGAGATAGCTGACCGTCACCGTCTCGGGACGTTCGACCTCGGCATAATAATCGGGGATCGACAGGCAGCCTTCCTCATAGATCGAAACGCTGTCGCCAGACGTGACGACTTCCGGGTTGATGAAGACGTGCGGCGTCTTTTCCTCACCTTCCTTGGCAAGGTCGATGACCAGCATGCGGATCGGCTCGCCGACCTGGATCGCGGCAAGGCCGATGCCGGGCGCGTCGTACATCGTCTCTAACATGTCGTCGGCGAATTTGCGCGCCGCGTCGTCGACGCGTTCCAGAGGCTTCGAGATATCGCGCAAAAGCGGATCGGGCAAAATGATGAGAGGCTTGATCGTCATCGCCGTGAGGTAGTCCGTCATGCCGCGCCCGTCAACTTGATCGCTTAGAAACGTTCACGTTTTGATCTTATATTGGAGATGCGAATCGTCTAGTGTCCTTCGATGGACGCTTCGCAAACGCTTTTCGCCACTCCGCTCTTTCAGCTTGGCGCGACCACGATCACTGTCGGTCATGCGATGATCGCGGTCGTCGTTCTGGTCGTGGTTCTCGTGATTTTGCTCGTCGTGGCGCTGTCGCGCGCCGCCCGCGCGCAGGCCGAGATCGCAGAGGAAAATGCCGCCCGCGCCCGCGAGGCCGACGCGCGTCTTGCCGAGATCACCCGCGCGCAAGTCGAAATGCAGGGCCGGATGGGCACGATCGCGGAAGTGTTCGGTTCGCGTCAGGCCGAACTCAACAAGGCGATCGGCGAACGCCTCGACGGCATGACTTCTCGGCTCGGCCAATCGATCACCGAACAGACGAAATCGACCCACGAGAACCTCGCAAAATTGCAGGAACGTCTCGCCGTCATCGACACCGCGCAATCGAACATCCAGTCGCTTGCCGGTCAGGTCGTCCAGCTTCAGCACATCTTGTCGAACAAGCAGACGCGCGGCGCGTTCGGACAGGCGCGCATGGAGGCGATCGTCGCGGACGGGCTGCCGAACGGCGCCTATGAATTCCAGACGACGCTGTCGAACGGCAGCCGCCCCGACTGCACGATCCGCATGCCCAACGGCGCGCCGGACCTCGTCATCGATGCGAAATTCCCGCTCGAAGCGTGGAATGCGATCCGCGCGGCGGCCGAGGCGGAAAACGCGGACGCACAAAAACATGCGGCGCAGAATTTCCGCCGCGATGTTGAAGTGCATCTCAAGGCGATCGCCGACAAATATCTCATACAGGGAGAGACGCAGGACACGGCCTTCATGTTCGTGCCGTCCGAATCCATCTTCGCCGAAATCCACGAGAATTTCGAAGCGCTCGTCCAAAAGGCGCATCGCGCGCGCATCGTCATCGTGTCGCCCTCGCTCCTGATGCTCTCGATCCAGGTTATCCAGGCCGTGTTGAAGGACGCGCGCATGCGCGAACAGGCGCATCTGATCCAGGGCGAGGTGGTGCGCCTGATGGATGATCTCGGGCGGTTGGACGACCGGGTGCGCAAGCTCCAGACCCATTTCGGGCAAGCCAACCGCGATATCGACCAGATCCTGACCTCGACCGAAAAGCTCACCAAGCGCGGCGAAAAGATCGAGGCGCTGGAACTCGACGCCCCCCAGATCGAGGACAAGGCGGAGGCTCGCTCGGCCGAGACGCGTTCCGGTTCGCTGCGCCTTCGTATCGTCGACGACGAATAGACTGTTCACAATCGGGCGACTGGCAATTGATCGTCGAAATCCATACCTCCGCCTTCAATTCATGAAGGAATATCGCTTATGGAAATCGGCCTTCACACATTCGGCGATGTCGGCACCGATCCCGTCACGGGCAAGGCAACGACGTCCGCACAGCGCCTGACCAATCTCGTCGAGGAGATCGAACTGGCCGATCAGCTCGGCCTCGACCTTTTCGGCGTCGGCGAACATCACCGGCCCGACTATGCTGTTTCATCGCCGGCCGTCGCTTTGGCCGCCGCTGCGACGCGCACAAAGAACATCAAGCTTTCGAGCGCCGTCTCGGTGCTTTCCTCGGACGATCCGATCCGCGTATTCCAGCAGTTTGCCACGCTCGACAATCTGTCGAACGGCCGCGCCGAGATCATGGCGGGGCGCGGCTCCTTCATCGAATCCTTTCCGCTCTTCGGCTACGACCTCGGCGATTACGACACGCTGTTCGCCGAAAAGCTCGAAATGCTCCTCGCGCTCAACGAAGGCGAAATCTTTTCATGGGAGGGCGGCCAGCACACGCCGCGCGTTTCCGAACGGGGCGTCTATCCACGTCCTGTCAACGGCAAGCTGCCGATCTGGCTCGCGGTCGGCGGAACGCCGGCGTCCGTCGGACGCGCGGCGATGCTTGGCCTGCCGCTTGCACTTGCCATCATCGGCGGCGAGCCGGCGCGTTTCGTTCCGTTCTTCAAGCTTTATCGCGAGGCGGCGGAAAAGTTCGGACGCGATCCGACAACGCTGAAGACCTCGATCAACGTCCACGGTTTCGTCGGCGAAACGCGCAAGGAAGCGATTGAAATCTTCTACCCGGCGCAGGCCGAGGTCATGAACCGGATCGGACGCGAGCGCGGCTGGCCGCCCACCAGCCGGGCGCAGTTCGAGGCGGCTGCCGGCCCGCGCGGCGCGCAGTTCGTCGGCGACGCCTCAGAGCTTACCGACAAGATCCTCGCGCATCACGAGATTTTCGGCTTCGACCGCTTCGTGATTCAGATGGCGGTCGGCGTCATGGAGCATTCCAAGCTCCTGAAGGCGATCGAGATCTTCGGAACGCGTGTTGCACCTGAGGTGAAAAAGGCCGTCGGCGCGAAACGGACGGCGGCATGACCTCAGCCGTCTTCGCGCGCCAGATCGTTCCACGCGTTTTGCTGGGCCAGCATAGAGCGCAGATAGGTGACGTTTGCCTGCGCCTGCTCGGGTGAAAGCTCGCGCGACGCGATCGCCTCCGCATCCGAAAAGCGGCCCTGCAAACCGACGACAAGCGCCAGATTCTGGCGAACGCGGCTGTCGGCGCCGGGCTGGGTGACGGCGGTCTGGAGGTAGGTTTCAGCCCCCTTCAGATCACCTTCGAGCAGATGCGACATGCCCAGATTGGACAGTACGCTCGGATCGTTCGGCGCGAGGTCGAGCGCGCGGGTATAAAGCCTGCGCGCTTCAGTGGGCTGACCGAGTTGGTCGAGGATCGCGCCTTCGGCCGACATCAGCTTCCAGTCGGGATATTCGGGCGTCTGCGCGCGGCGAACGGCGTCGAGCGCGGGCTGAAGATCGCCGGCCGCTGCCAGCGCCTTGCCATAGGCGGCAAGAACGCTGCGGTCGCTGGGATGATCGATCGCGGCCTTGCGCATCACGGCAAGCGCCTGCTCGGCGCGCCCGTCCATCTGCAGCACTTCGGCATATTGCATCGCGACATTCATATCGCCGGGATTGCGCGTATAGGCGTTGCCGAGCTGGTTGGCCGTGGAGCGAAGCTCCGGCGCGGACATCTGCGTAACGGAGCCGGTCGTGGTGCGGTCGACCGAGCCGGTCGTCATCTGGCGCACATTCGCGCAACCGCCCAGCATCAGCGCCAGCGCGACCAGAACACCCGCCCTTTTCAGCTTCGATGCATTTTGGCGATTGATCGACATCGGTCCGACCTCCACAAAGGAACGGTGCAAACGCACCCGTTAACAGGTCGAGAAATATTCCGTTAACCCTAACGGAGCGTTAAAAGAAGACGAGCCGCCTCGCGTATCAGGAGAATTCATGCCCCTCGAAATCACAGACACGCCGCTTTCGAAAGCGAAGACGATTCACGTTGTCTCGAAGGGAGGCGTCGACGCCGCTCCGGTTGATGCGTCGGCGCATGGATGGGCGGCGACCAACGGCTTTTCCGGACAGGCCGGGCGAATTCTCGTCCTGCCGGACGCGCAGGGCGGTATCGCCGGTGCGCTTGCGGGGACTGGCGAAGAAACCGGCGCGGCCCGCTCGATGGCGCTTGGCCGGCTGGGCCGCGACTTGCCCGCCGGCGAGTGGACTTTCGCGCCCGGCGGCTACGACCCGCACATCGCAGCGCTCGCCGTGCTTTTGGGCGGCTACCGCTTCGAGCGCTACCGCAAGGCGCAGGACAAGGACATCCGCCTTCAGCTACCCGCCGGTGCCGATCTTGCCCGTGTGACCCGCGAGGCCGACGGCGTTCGCCTCGTGCGCGATCTCATCAACACGCCGACGAGCGACATGGGGCCGGCCGAACTCGAAACCGCCACACGCGAACTTGCCGCCCGTCACAAGGCGAAGGTTTCGACCGTCGAAGGCGACGCGCTCCTGAAGCAGAATTTCCCGATGATCCACGCGGTCGGACGCGCGTCCGCCAGCGCGCCGCGCCTCATCGACCTGACATGGGGGGCGAAGGACGCGCCGAAGATCACGCTCGTCGGAAAGGGCGTCTGCTTCGACACGGGCGGGCTCGACATCAAGCCGGCAAGCGGCATGCTTTTGATGAAAAAGGATATGGGCGGTGCCGCGAACGTGCTCGGCCTTGCCTCGATGATCATGGCCGCCGGGCTGAACGTGCGCCTGCGTGTCCTCATCCCCGCCGTCGAGAACTCCATTTCGGCCAACGCCTTTCGCCCCGGCGACGTTCTGACCAGCCGCAAGGGCCTCACTGTCGAGATCGGCAACACGGATGCGGAAGGGCGGCTCGTGCTTGCCGATGCGCTTGCGCTCGCTGACGAAGAAAAGCCGGAGCTTCTGATCGACATGGCGACGCTGACCGGTGCTGCGCGCGTGGCACTCGGGCCGGACCTGCCGCCCTTCTTCACCGACGACGAGGATCTTGCTCTGGCACTTGGGCGAGCCGGAGAGACCGCCGCCGATCCCGTCTGGCGCATGCCGCTCTGGAAACCGTATGGCAAGAAGCTTTCCTCGCGCATCGCCGATTTGAACAATGTGACGACCGACGGGTTTGCCGGTGCGGTCACCGCCGCGCTTTTCCTCCAGCGCTTCGTTGAGGACGCAAAAAGCTGGGTTCATTTCGACGTCTTCGGCTGGAACCCGGTGGAAAAACCACACGCGCCCATCGGCGGCGAGGCACAGGCGATCCGCGCCTTGATGCAAATCCTCGAAAGCCGCTTTGCCAAATGACCGGCCTCGACCGTCGTCTGAATGCCTTCAGGCCGGACCTCGCCAGCGAAAAGCTGCGCGGAAAAGTCGATGCGCCGCGCTTCGTCGAGGGGCGGCTTGCGCAGGTCAAGGTGCCGGTTCTGGACCTGAGACCGACACCTCGGGCCGATGGCGGCATCGACACGCAGCTTCTTCATGGGGCGAGTGTCCGCGTCCTCGACGAGGCGGAAGGCTGGGCCTGGCTGCAGGCCGAAGCGGACGGCTATGTGGGGTATGCTTCCTCGTCCGCGCTCGGCCCGGTCGAGGACAATACCCATGTCGTCACCGCGCAGCGCAGCTTCGTCTATCGCGGCGCAGACCTTCGTTTCGACCGCACCGAAGCCCATTCGATGGGCGCGACCGTCCGCATCGTCGGCGAAGCCGAGACGCGCGGCACGCGTTATGGGTTGCTGGACACCGGCGAAGCGATGATCCTCGATCATCTGCGTCAGGTCGAAAGCGTCGAGATCGATTATGTGGCGGTAGCCGAACGGTTCGAGCATACGCCTTATCTTTGGGGCGGGACGTCCGGCTTCGGCATCGACTGCTCCGGCATCGTTCAATTGTCGATGCGTATAGCGGGCATCAGCGTGCTGCGCGACACGGACATGCAGGCGACGACCATAGGCACTCCCCTCGACATCGGCAGCGATCTCGCAGGTCTTCAACGCGGCGACCTCGTCTTCTGGAAGGGCCATGTCGCAATCATGCTGGACGCGACGACGATGATCCATGCCAACGGTCATACGATGACGGTGGCCCGCGAAACGCTGTCTAATGCCATAGAGCGCATCGGCTATCTTTATGGCGGGCCGACGGGCTTCAGGCGACCCTGATCAATATCCTGCCGCGCGGTCTACGACATGCTGCAAAGACTCGCCGCGTTCCAGCCGAGCCATCTGCTCCAGCATAAGCGGCGCCAGATGGTTCGCATCCGATGTCGCGGCAGCATGAGGCGTCACGAATACGCGCGGATGCGACCAGAGCGGGCTTGAGACCGCCAGCGGCTCGGCCTCGAACACGTCGAGGCTCGCTTCCTTCAGCGTACCGTCATCGAGCGCACGCAGGATGTCGGTTTCCTTTTGCAGCTTGCCGCGCCCCGCATTGATCAGGCATGCGCCGCCCAGACCGTTGTCCCGCCGCAGCTTCGACAGAAGATCATAGTCCACGATGCCCTCGGTCGCCGGCGTGTGCGGCAGGAGGACGACGAGAATATCCGTCGAATTCAAAAACGGTGTCCGCCCTGCCTCACCGCTGAACGTCTCAACACCCTCGACCGTTCGTGGGGAACGCGTCCAGCCTTTGACCTGATAACCGATCGCGCCGAGCGCCTTCGCGGCCGCACGCCCGAGTTCGCCAAGGCCCAATATGCCGACCGAAATGTCGGGTGACGGTGGCTGCGCCGCCTCGCGCCAGTTCTTCCGTGCCTGCTCGGCCCGATAGAACATGCCCTGCCGGTGATGGTCCGTGACGCGCCAGACGACATAGTCGACCATATGCTGCGTCAGGTTCTTTGCCACCACCCGCACGATCGGCACGTCCGGCAGATCGGGATCGGTCAGGATATGGTCGACGCCCGCGCCCATGGAGAAGATAACTTTCAGATTCGGCAGCCCGGCCAACATTCCATGCCGATGTTTCCAGACCACGGCGTAGTCGACGTCAGGATCGGCCGGCCCGGACGCTTCGAGAACGACCTTGCGATCCTTCGCCAGAAGATTTTGCCAGACTTTCGGATCAGGGCCGTTGAGCGCCAGCAGGACGCACCCCTTGTCGTTCGTCATGTCGTGATCCCGTATTCTCGAGCAACGTGCATTCTGACGAATGCCCGAATTGCTCTTGTTCGTTTTCCCAGCCGCATTTGTGCGACGTCGGACGTTTCCGTCCGACTGCAAAATGCTCTATTCGCTGACGACACCCTTCGGCGCAGTCGCGATGTCGAAGGCGGCAGCGATCAGCGCCTTGGTGTAGTCGGTCTGCGGGTTTTCGAAAATCTGGCGGCTCGGCCCGTATTCGACCACCTTGCCGCCGCGCATGACAATCACATCGTTCGCCAGCGCGCGCACGACCTTCAGATCGTGGCTGATGAAGAGGTAGGCGAGTTGGTGCGCCTTTTGCAGATCGCGCAAAAGATCGACGACCTGCGCCTGCACGCTCATGTCCAGCGCCGAGGTCGGCTCGTCCAGCATGACGAAGCGCGGGTTCAGCACCATCGCTCGCGCGATCGCGATGCGCTGGCGTTGGCCGCCGGAAAACTCATGCGGATAACGAAAGCGCGTTGACGGATCGAGACCCACTTCCTTCAGGACGTCCACCACACGCCCGTCGCGCTCGTCGCGCGACAGCTTCGGCTGATGAATGCGCAGGCCTTCCTCGATGATCTCGGAAACGGACATGCGCGGCGAAAGCGAGCCGAACGGGTCCTGGAAGACGATCTGCATCTCGCGGCGCAGCGGCTTCATCTGGCGGAAGGAAAAATCGTTTATCTGCCGGTCGCCGAGCATGATCCGTCCCGTGGACGAAATCATGCGCGACAGCGCCAGCCCGAGCGTCGTCTTGCCGGAGCCGGATTCGCCCACCACGCCGAGCGTCTGACCCGCCCGCACCGTCACGTCGATGCCGTCGACGGCCTTTACGTGATCGACCGTGCGCCGGAAGAAGCCTTCCTTGATCGGGAACCAGACCTTCACGTCGTCGCCCTTCATGACAACCGGCGCGGTGTCGTCGGCAGCGGGCGGTTCGCCCTTCGGCTCGGCGGCGAGAAGATGGCGCGTGTATTCGTGCTTCGGGTTGGCGAAGACATCAGCCGTCGCCCCCTCCTCGACGATCTTACCCTTCGTCATCACGCAGACGCGGTCGGTGATGCGCCGCACAATGCCCAGATCATGCGTGATGAACAGCATGGACATCTTGTTGCGGGTCTTCAACTCGGCCAGAAGCTCGAGAATCTGCGCCTGAACGGTTACGTCGAGCGCCGTCGTCGGCTCGTCGGCGATCAACAGCTTCGGCTCGTTGGCAAGCGCCATCGCGATCATGACGCGCTGGCGCTGTCCGCCCGACAATTGATGCGGAAAGGCGCCGAGCCGCTTTTCCGGCTCGCGAATGCCGACTTCGTTCAGGAGTTCGAGCGTTCGCGCACGCGCTCGGCTGTTGTTCATCCCACGATGGAGCTGCAGGATTTCGCCGATCTGCCGCTCGATCGTATGCAGCGGATTGAGCGAGGTCATCGGCTCCTGGAAGATCATGGCGATGTCGTCGCCGCGCACCTTGCGCAGCGCCTTCTCTGACAGGCCGAGAAGGTCCTGCCCGCCGAACATGATCTTGCCCGAGGGATGGCTCGCTGCCGGATAGGGCAAAAGCTTCAATACCGAGAGCGCGGAAACGGATTTTCCGGAACCGGATTCTCCGACCAGCGCAAGCGTTTCTCCCGGCGCGATATCGAACGAGATGTGATCGACCGCAACCTGTTCGCGACCGCCTTGCGTAAAGGCGACCGACAGGTCCTGAACGGAAAGAAGCGGCGCGGTCATTTGAACGTCTTTCGCGGATCGAAGGCATCGCGCACGGCCTCACCAACGAAGATCAGGAGCGACAGCATGATCGAGAGCGAGAGGAAGCCGACGATGCCGAGCCAGGGCGCGTTGAGGTTACGCTGGCCCTGCCGCAGGAGTTCGCCAAGCGAGGCGGAGCCGGGCGGCAAGCCGAAGCCGAGGAAATCAAGCGAAGTCAGCGTTGTGATCGAACCGTTGAGGATGAACGGAAGGAACGTCAACGTCGCCACCATCGCGTTCGGCAAAAGATGGCGGAACATGATCGTCGCGTTACCGACGCCGAGCGCGCGGGCCGCGTTCACATATTCGAAGTTTCGCGCGCGCAAGAACTCCGCCCGCACCACGCCCACGAACGCCACCCATGAAAACAAAAGCATGATGGCGAGCAATATGAAGAAGCCCGGCGGCAGGATCGCCGCAATGATCAAGATCAGATAGAGGACCGGGATCGACGACCAGATTTCGATGACGCGCTGGAAGATCAGGTCCGTCCAGCCGCCGAAATAGCCCTGCACGGCACCGGCCGAAACGCCGATCACCGCCGATGCCGCCGTCAGGATCAGCCCGAACAGGACCGAGATGCGAAAGCCGTAGATGACGCGGGCGGCGACATCGCGTGCCTGATCGTCGGTGCCGAGCCAGTTCCAGTTGCCGAGCCGGCAATCGGCATCGTTCGCGCCTTCGAAATAACGCTGGCAGCGGGTCTCGCGGTCGTACATCCAGGACGGGGCGGCGGGAGCGGCAACGGGAATCTCGTTGTTCACCGTGCGGTAGGAATAGCGGATAGGCGGCCAGATCATCCAGCCATTCGCTTCGATCTCGTCGCTGATAACCGGGTCGCGATAGTCCGTCACGGCAAGGAAGCCGCCGAACTTTTCTTCCGGATAGTCCACCACGACGGGGAAAAGGATTTCGCCGTTGTAGGAGGCGATGATCGGCTTGTCGTTGGCGATGAATTCGGCGAACAGCGACAGGACGAACAGGATCAGGAATAGCCAGAGCGACCAGTAGCCGCGACGGTTCGCCTTGAAATTCTGCCAGCGCCGCTTGTTGAGCGGCGACAGCCATGGCCGCGCGACCTTCTCGCGCACTTCCTCGACCTGCGCCTTGGAGAGAATGTCCGACATCACACGTCCCTCCGCTCGAAGTCGATGCGCGGGTCGATCCAGGTGTAGATCAGGTCCGACAGGAGCGCGACGAGCAGGCCGATCAGCGAGAAGATGTAGAGCGTGGCGAAGACGACCGGATAATCACGGTCGAGCACTGAGCGGAAGCCGAGCAGGCCAAGACCGTCGAGCGAGAAGATGTTCTCGATCAGGAGCGAGCCGGTGAAGAACGCCGAGATGAATGCACCGGGGAAACCGGCGATGACGATCAGCATCGCATTGCGGAAGACGTGGCGGTAAAGCACCTGCCGTTCGCTCAACCCTTTGGCGCGGGCCGTGACGACATATTGCTTGCGGATTTCCTCGAGGAAGGAGTTCTTCGTCAAAAGCGTCGTCGTCGCGAAGGCCGACAGCACCATGGCGGTCAGCGGCAAGGTCAGGTGCCAGAAATAGTCGAGGATGCGCTCTGGCCACGACAGATCGGACCAGTTTTCCGAGGTCAGGCCGCGCAGCGGGAACCAGTCGAAGAACGAGCCGCCGGCGAAGAGTACCATCAGGAGGATCGCGAAGAGAAAACCGGGGATCGCGTAGGCGATGATGACGATGCCGCTCGTCCATATGTCGAAGGCCGAACCGTCGCTGACAGCCTTGCGGATGCCGAGCGGAATCGAGATCAAATAAGAGATCAGCGTGATCCAGAGGCCGAGCGAGATAGACACCGGCATCTTTTCCAAAATCAGATCGATGACGGTGATGTCGCGGAAATAGCTCTCGCCGAAATCGAACCGCGAATAGTTCCATATCATTAACCCGAACCGCTCGAGCGGCGGCTTGTCGAACCCGAACTGGCGTTCCAGCTGCGCGATAAATTCGGGATCGAGCCCCTGCGCGCCGCGATAGCCGGACTCGCCGCCCGAATCGAACTGGAAGTCGGACCCGCCGCCGCTCAGCCGGTCGGAAGCGCCGCCGCCCTGCCCGGTAACGTTGGCGATCACCTGCTCGACCGGCCCGCCGGGCGCGAACTGGATGACGATGAAGGAAACAGCCATGATGCCGAGCAAAGTCGGGATCATCAACAGCAAGCGTCGGAGGATATAGGCGCCCATCAGGTCTTTCTGGGGTCCGATTCGAGGATGCTTTTCAGTTGCGTCTTATCACATCGCGAGCTTGTGTCAGCCACGTGAGCCGGTCGCCTGAATCTGATCGGGCCGTGTCCACCACGTATCGAGAATACCCGGATCGTAGGGCGGCGTCGTTTCGGGCCTGTCGTAATAATCCCATGCGGCGACCCATCTCGTCGGCTTGTACCACTGGAAGACGAAATAATGCCCAGCGCGCAAGATGCGGTCGAGCACCCGGTTCGCCGCCGTGAATTGGGCAGGTGTCCTGGCATTGACGATCAGGTCCAGCACCTTGTCGACCGCCGGATCGGCGACGCCGGCCATATTGTACGAGCCCGGCGCATCGGCGCTTTGCGAGCCGAAGAACTGGCGGATGAAACGGTCCGGATATAGCGGCATCGTATAGCGCGAGACGGTCATGTCGAAATCGAAATCGCGCAGGCGAAGCGTATATTGCGAGGCATCGACCACGCGATAGGTCGCCTGAATGCCGAGCCGGCGAAGATTGGCGATGAAGGCATTGTGATGCGGCTCGAAGGAGTTGTCATCGTCGAGGAACTCGATCGTCAGCGGCTCGCCCGACGGCAAAAGCATACGCCCGCCCTCCACGCGGCACCCCGCTTCGGTGAATACCTCCATCGCGCGGCGCGCCTGTGTCCGATCACGCCCCGAGCCGTCGGTGACCGGCGCGACATAAGCTTCCTCGAAAACCTTCGCAGAAAGCTCCTCGCGCAAAGGTTCGAGTATCGCCAGTTCGTCCTCGCCCGGCAGACCATCCGCCTTGTACTCGGTCTTCTCGTAGAAGGACTGCGAACGCTCGAACGAGTCGTACATGATGTTCGCATTCGTCCATTCGAAGTCGAACAAAAGCCCGATGGCCTCACGCACCCATGGATCGGCAAATTTTTCGCGGCGCGTATTGAACGACCAGCCCTGCCCGCCCGACGGGCTTTCGTCGGGAATTTCGAGACGCTTCACACGGCCGTCGTTGACTGCGGGAAAATTGTAATCGACCGCCCAGTTGCGCGAGGTGAACTCCTCGCGAACCAGAATGCGCCCGCCCTTGAAAGCCTCGAAGGCAGCATTCCGGTCCCGGTAATAATCGTAACGGATGCGGTCGAAATTATACCGGCCCTTGAATATCGGCTTGTCGGCCGCCCAGAAATTCTCGACCCGGTCGAGATCGATATAGTTGCCGAAGGAAAAGCCGCCGACGCGGTATGGCCCGGAGCCAAGCGGCGCGTCCGACAAGGTCGCGTCGAAGCGGCGTCCTTCCCACCACGCTTGCGAAAAGATCGGACAACCGGCCGCGATGGTCAAAATCGTGGCGTTGCCGGCATCGGCGGGAATGCGCACCGTAACGGTCCGCTCATCGACAGCCTCTATGGCTTCGACCTGACGCAGATAGGTCGCCAGATTCTCGTGGCCGAACTCCGCCAGCGTCTCCATCGACCAAACGACATCGCCGGCGGTTATCGGCGTGCCGTCGTGGAATTTCGCCTCGGGATCGAGCGCGAAACGCAATTCGCGCCGGTCCTCGCTGATGGCGATCGTCTCGGCCGCATAGGCATAGACCGATCCGATTTCGTCCAGTGTGGAGGTCATCAGCGTCGCAAAGGTCAGTCCCATGCCGAATGCGCCGTTGCCGCGCAAAACGTAGGCGTTCAGCGTATCGAATGTATTGAAATTCTGGTTGTAGGCGCGCGAGGGGGATTGCGTGACGATCCGCCCGCCCCTCGGCGCATCGACGTTCACATAGTCGAGATGCGGAAAATCGGCAGGATATTTCAACTCCCCGAATGCGGCGAGGCCATGAAGCGGTGTGCCAACGGGGGCCTGCGCGAGCAGGCTCTTCGGCAAGAACGGCATTGTGGCACCGGCCGCGCCCAGTGCGAGAAAGGCGCGGCGGTCGAGGGCAAGGCGGCTCATTCGCCTTCCTCATACTCGTCCGCGATCTCGGCTTCGCGATCCTGCAACACCCACCAGGACTGCGTATCGATCCCCGCATAGGCGGGCTGCTGGTCGGGAATGCCGAACTTGTTCCAGATCGCATAGCGCATGGTCGGCTGATAATATTGCGGGATGGTGTAGTAGTTCCACAAAAGCACGCGGTCGAGTGCCCGGGTCGCCGCCACGAGGTCCTTGCGGTCGGCCGCGAAGATGATCCTGTCGATCAGCGCGTCGACGACCGGGTCCTTGATGCCGGGCGAATTGCGCGAACCGGGCGCGTCGGCAGCCTGGCTCGACCAGTAGTCGCGCTGCTCGTTGCCCGGCGATTCGGATTGCGGAAAGCCGTCCGTGATCGCGTCGAACTCGAAGTTTTGCGCCCGCTGCACATATTGCGACGTGTCGACGATGCGCAGCGTCGCGTCGATGCCGATCCGGCGCAGATTATCGATGAAGCCGCCGGTAATCACCTCGGCCGTCGGCGAACCGCCCAGAAACTCGATGCGGAATTGCTGCCCGTTTTCCTTGTTGACCATGCGCCCGTCGCGGATCGCCCAGCCTGCCTCGTCGAAAAGCCGCACCGCCTCGCGCAGATTGTTGCGGGTGGCTTGCGGCGTATCGAAGACCGGCAGCGTGAACGCGTCGGTGAAGAGTTCTGGCGGCAGTTGGTTGCGATATTCTTCCAGAATCGCCAGCTCCTCGCCCTCCGGTAGCCCGCTCGATGCGAGTTCGGAATGCTGGAAATAGCTCGATGTGCGCTCGTTGAGATCGTAGAACTGGAGGCGGTTCTGCTCTTCGAAATTATAGGCGTAGGTCAGCGCCTCGCGCACCCGCCGGTCCTGAAAGCGCTCATGGCGCATATTGAAAACAAAAGCCTGCATCTGCTGGATGCCGCCGGCCTCGAATTCGCGCTTGACCACGTCGCCTCGCTCGAAGGCGGGGAAGTTGTATTCGGTCGCCCAGCGCCGCGTGCTCAATTCACGGCGCGCATCCTGAAAGCCGCCCCGCGTGAAGGCCAGAAACTGCGCATTGTCGTCCTGAAAATAGGTAAAGGTCATCCGGTCGAAATTGTTGCGGCCGACATTAACCGGCAGTTCGGCGCCCCAATAATCTTCAACCCGTTCCCACACGATGTTCGAACCCGCCTCGAACGAGGAAATCTTGTAGGGTCCCGAGCCGAGCGGGACTTCGAGCGTCGGATTGGCGATGTTGCGCTGTTGGCCGCGCGCGTTCTCGCCCTCCCACCAGTGCTTCGGCAGCACGGTCAGATCGCCCATGATATGCGGCAATTCGCGATTGCCGGTCTGGTCGAAGGTGAATTCGACCTCGTGATCGTTGAGGGCGACGGCGCCGGTCACATTCGCATAATAGCGGTTGTAGAGCGGGCTGATCTCCTTCAGCTTTTCGAAGGACCAGACCACGTCCTCGGCGGTGATCGGCTCGCCGTCATGCCAGCGCGCGCGCTGGTCGATGCGATAGGTCGCCGAGGAATAGTCATCGGGATATTTGAAGGCGTCGGCGATAAGGCCGTGGCTGGTGCCCGCCTCGTCCGTCGACTGCTGCATGAGCGTATCCCACAAAAGTCCGCCGAACTGCGAGAAGCCGGCGGCCGGGGTGCCGCGCACGATGAACGGATTGAAGCTGTCGAACGTGCCGAAAGTGGACGAATTCATCGTGCCGCCCTTCGGTGCGTCGGGGTTCACATAGGGGTAGCGCGTGAATTCCTCGGCCGGCTCTTCCGTCGTGATGAGCGAGGACGTGGTGCGCCATTCGCCGCCCGTTTCCTGCGCGTCCTGCGCGCCGGCCATGCTTATGCCCGCGGCGAACAGCGCCGAAACGACTCCCGACCTTGTGGCCACGTTTCCAAACCAGCTCAGTCCCATACGAAGCAGCTCCTTGTTTGCGATGCACAGACTAGCCGATCGGACGCGTTTGGAAACCGGCAAGCACACGAAACTTGGCAGAGCGCCGTTTCGTCGCGCAACAAAAAAGCCGGGCAAAACCCGGCTTTTTCGTGATTACGGAGATTACGATCCCGTTAGGTCCGGGTTCGTTAGTTCTGGGCCGGAGCGCGCGGCTCCTCGTCCGTCGTCTCGCCATCGGCGGCCGGCTGACCGGCGTCGGTCTCGGGGGATGCTTCCGTGCCATCCTGATCGGCCGTCGGCTCGGCAGGTGCAGCTTCCGTCGCTGGCCCCTCATCGGTTTCGGTCGCATCTGTATCGGCCGGAGCAGCCTCGTCACCGTTCGTGGCGGGCGCGGCGTCCTCGGCAGCCGGTGCAGCTTCCTCGCCTGCAGGAGCGGCGGCATCGCCATTTTCTGCAGGAGCAGCGCCTTCAGCCGGCGCGGCCTCACCGTTTTCAGCGGGCGCAGCCTCACCTTCTGCGGGAGCGGCTTCGCCGTTCTCGGCCGGAGCTTCGTCGCCAGCAGCCTCGTCACCGGCAGGTTCTTCTGCGGCGGCAGGCTCGGGCAACGGCAGCGGGCTGTCGGACTGCTGGTTGAGATAGGCGATCAGGTTCGCCTCTTCCTGCGGGTCGCGAATGCCGGCGAACGCCATCGTTGTGCCGGAAACGTACGAACGAGGGTTCACCAGGAAGTGGCTGATGTTTTCGAATTCCCACTGCTTCGTGCCGCCCTCGGAATAGGTCGTCATCGCACCGGAATAGGAAAAGCCTTCATGCGAAGCAACGACGCGGCCGACGACGCCCCAAAGGTTCGGGCCGACGCGGTTGGCACCGCCCTGCTCGACCGTGTGGCACGACGCGCAACGGCGGAAGGTCGATTCGCCGGCAGCCGGATCGGCGGTCGCCAGAAGGTCGAGCGCGCTCGGGCCTGCATCGGCAGGCGCTCCGCCGGCAGCCGGCTCGTCCGGAACCTCGATCGCGTAACCAGGGGTTTCAGGCGCATGGGACGCGAAAATTGCGTCCGACGCGATGCTGACCGAAAAGACGACGAACACGACGCCGAGAAACGCGCCGATCAGCTTGTTCAGTTCAAATGAGTCCATCTACCCAAGGCTCCAAGGTTCGACCGGGGTGATCCGCCGCGCGGACGGCGCGCGCGGCAATACGTCCCCCAACCCGGTCGTGCCGGTGAAAATCGCGCGGAAACTAGGTCTTTTGCTAACCGAAGGCAACACATATAAGGGCGTTTCCACGTGAGACCTTTTGCCACTTTCGCGGGCGATAACGCAGTTCAGGATTCATCAGCCGGCATGTCCCGCCTCGTTCTCATTCCCGCCCGCATGGCCTCGACCCGATTGCCCGGCAAGCCGCTGGCCGAAATCGCTGGTATCCCGATGATCGTGCAAGTCGCGTTGCGCGCCGCCGAAAGCGGCGTCGGCAGGATCGCCGTGGCGACAGATACGCCGACGGTCGCGCAGGCCGTCGAAGCGGCCGGTTTCGAGGCCGTCATGACGTCCGACGGCCATCAATCCGGGTCCGACCGCATCCACGAAGCGCTCCAGACGATCGATCCGCAAGGCGATATCGAAACGATCGTCAACCTTCAGGGCGACCTTCCCACCATCGAGCCGGCGCTCATCGCGACCTGTGCTCAGACGCTGGAAAGCGGCGACGCGGACATCTCGACGCTCGGCGTCGAGATCGTCGACGAAGCGGAAAAGCCCAATCCGAACGTCGTCAAGATCGTCGGCTCACCGATCGGAGACCATCGCCTGAGGGCGCTTTACTTCACCCGCGCCACCGCGCCATGGGGCGAAGGTCCGCTCTATCATCATATCGGCATCTATGCTTATCGGCGCGCCGCGCTCGACCGGTTCGTATCGCTCGGACCAAGTGCGCTCGAAACGCGCGAACGCCTCGAACAGCTTCGCGCGCTCGAAGCCGGCATGCGGATCGATGCCGCGATCGTGTCATCCGTGCCGCTCGGCGTCGACACGCCCGAAGACCTCGAACGCGCCCGCGCCATACTTTCAGCAGGACCAGTGACCGCATGACGAAGACCAACAAGATCGCATTCCAGGGCGAGCCCGGAGCCAACTCCGACACAGCCTGCCGGAACATGTTTCCCGACATGGAACCGCTGCCCTCGGCGACCTTCGAGGATGCGTTCAACGCGGTCGAAACCGGCAAGGCCGATCTCGCCATGATCCCGATCGAAAACACGATCGCGGGCCGCGTGGCGGACATCCATCACCTTTTACCCGAATCGAAGCTGCATATCGTCGGTGAATATTTTTTGCCTATCCATTTCCAGCTCATGGTGCTGCCCGGCACGGAGCTGAAGGACATCAAGTCCGTCCACAGCCACATCCACGCGCTCGGCCAGTGCCGCAAGATCATTCGCAAGAACAAATGGAAGCCGGTCGTCGCAGGTGACACGGCCGGCGCGGCCAAGCAGGTGGCAGAGGACGGCGACAAGAGCGCCGCCGCGCTCGCGCCTATTCTCGCGGCGGAGCTTTACGGCCTCGACATTCTGGACCGAAACGTCGAGGACACGGATAACAACGTCACCCGTTTCGTCGTCCTGTCGAAAGAAAAGTCGTGGGCGGAGCGCAAGAGCACCGACGATTTGATGATGACCACCTTCGTCTTTCGCGTCCATAACATCCCGGCAGCGCTCTATAAGGCGACAGGCGGCTTTGCGACCAACGGCGTCAACATGACCAAGCTGGAAAGCTACCAGCTCGGCGGCACGTTCTTCGCCTCGCAGTTTTATGCCGATATCGAAGGTCACCCGGACGACATCAACGTCGCGCAGGCGCTCAAGGAACTCGATTTCTTCTCGAAGGAAGTGCGCATCTTCGGTGTCTACCCGGCCGCGGAGTTCCGGGTCTCGCAGCGATCGGGCGACTGACCGCAAAATGCAAGCGTCTGCTCATCGTCCTTGATAGATGTCGGGCAAACGACCGTCTTTGCGGACATGTAGCTGCGGCCAGTCAAAATCCTCATTTTTCAGGATGACATCTGCAAAGCGTTCCGGCAAACAAAGACGCTCGTAAAGGTTGTAGGCGGGACGGTATCGTTGTGCGTAGAGTTGACGGGCCGCCTCCAGCCCACCCAACCTTTCCGCATCTCGCATACATCCCCTATCCTCGGAAACGTCTTGTGACGCGGCCACGAAAATCACAACATCCCAGCCATCGTGCAGCTCGGGTCGCTGTAGAAATGTCCCATCGACTATCAGCAGTGCGTCGGGTGCGGCCAACAATGGCGTTTGTTCGACTGGCTGGTCGTTCTCCAGATCAAATGACAACGTGCGATAAAGCCGTGCGCCGCCCGGTCCCAATGGGTTCAGCAGCAACGTTCTGATCGCCGAAAGATCACGCGCATCGTAATAATAGCCTTCTGCGGAATATCGGCCACGTCGGTAACGCTCGGACTTTGGGTGGTGGAATCCATCGATTGACGTCCTTATGACGGGGCGACCCTCTTCTTTGACGCGGATTGCCAGTTCATCCGCTAAAGTCGTTTTCCCAGACGCGGTGCGTCCGTCAACCGCAACCCTGACAGGATGCTCGAGTGACAGACGCGCGAGCCCCGCAGCCAAGCCTCTTATGACCGAATCTCTTTTTGCAGCCATTCTTCAGCCTCGCTAGCTATCGCCCCGCGTCCATCCACGCACGGATCAGATGGCTGGCGATGGCGGCGCGTGGCGGCACGATCAGGCCGTCCGGATGCGTGCCGGCCAGCATCTTTTCCACTTCCGGCCGTTCGAACCAGCGGCAAGCTTCCAGTTCGGTGAAATCGGGCGTCAGATCCTCGTTCAGCGCCTCGCCGAAGCAGCCGATCATCAAGGAATGCGGAAACGGCCAGGGCTGGCTCGCATGATAGGCGACACGGCCAATGCGCACGCCCGATTCCTCGAACGTCTCGCGGCGCATCGCATCCTCGATCGTCTCACCCGGTTCGACGAAACCGGCGAGCGTTGAAAACACGCCCGGCGCGAAATGCGGGCTGCGGCCCATCAGGCAGCGCTTTTTCGTCACCGTCAGCATGATGACGACGGGGTCGGTACGCGGAAAATGCTGGGTGCCGCATTTCGTGCATACCCGCTTGTAGCCGCCGATTTGCGATTCCGTTTCCGCGCCGCACTTTCCGCAGAAGCGGCAATTCGCGTTCCAGGCGAGCAGCGACGCTCCCTGCCCGACCGCTCCCAGATCGTCGGCGACCAGCAAGCCCTGACTGTTCAGCGACCGCAGGTCGATAGCCTTCATGCCGTCGGGCAGATCGTCCGGCTCTAGACTGCCCGGAACGGCGATAACGGGACCGCCCTCATCCGTTCCCAGAAGAACGGCATGCCCCATCTTCGCGTCGAGCGCCGTTGCCTCGTCGAGCGTGAACCGGCATTGCGGCGCATCGCCGTCCATCTTCAGGCAAAGCCTGCCGCCGCGCAGGATCAGGACGGACAGAAGGGGATCGGCAAGCGCATCGGGGAGCGAATTTTCGGAGCGGTTCTCGGACTGCCGGTCGATCCGGTTGCCGGCAAAGCCGACGAATCGGCTCGGCTCATCGGCCGGCCTGTTGAAAAGAGAAAACGTCACAGGCGACCTTTGATGGTGTTGACGAAGGAATGCAGGTCCTCGCGCCGGTAAGGTTCGGCCTGCCCGAAACCCCAGACCGGACCGGGCCAGTTGGAATCGCCGGTTCGCCGCGCGACGACATGGACGTGAAGCTGGCGCACCACATTGCCGAGCGCGCCGGTGTTGATCTTGTCGCAGCCGGTGGCTTCCAGCAGCGTTTTCGACACGAGATTGGTCTCGAAGGACAGCATCGCCTGGTCGAGCGGCGTCAGATCGTGGATTTCCACGGCACCGGGGCGTTGCGGAATGAGGACAAGCCACGGCCAGCGCGCATCGTTCATGACCCGCAACTCGCAAAGGCCGAGCCAGGTCACGTCCTGCGTGTCGCGTTCGAGCTTTCGGTCTAGCTCGAAGCCGCCCGCCTTATGCGGCATGTCCATGATCCCTCCTCGTCAAGGATGAGGTGAGGCTAGAGCGTTTCGCGGCCGGATGGAAGCGGATCGTTGCGGCAACATATGCGGCCTTGCATTCATCCGCCGAATTGCCGATATGGAGCGCGGGAGGTTGGTGGTGGACGAGCCACTCGCCAACCGGGTCAGGTCCGGAAGGAAGCAGCCCCAACGAGCTTCGGCACGGGTCATCGTGCCAGCCTCCCACCCTTTCCTCACTTCCGGGCGTTGACGCGCGGCCCCGAGGAAGACGACACTCGCGCCGCGAGACATTCAAAGGGCATCAGCGAGGTCATGGACGACACCCCGGATACGGAACAGAGCCGTTCACAAGGCCCCTACCGGGTGCTGGCGCGCAAATATCGTCCGCGCGACTTCACAGCCCTCATCGGCCAGGAGCCGATGGTTCGCACGCTCACCAACGCTTTTGCCACCGGCCGCATCGCACAGGCGTGGATGCTGACGGGCGTGCGCGGCGTCGGCAAGACGACGACGGCCCGCATTCTGGCGCGCGCGCTCAACTACAAGACCGATGAGGTCAGTCAGCCGACCGTCGACCTGTCCGTACCCGGCGAGCACTGCGAAGCCATCATGGAAGGCCGTCACGTCGACGTCGTCGAGATGGACGCCGCCTCGCATACCGGCATCGACGACATCCGCGACATCATCGAACAGGTCCGCTACGCGCCCGTTTCGGCGCGCTATAAGGTCTACATCATCGATGAGGTTCACATGCTGTCGACGCAGGCCTTCAACGGCCTGCTGAAGACACTGGAGGAACCGCCACCGCATGTGAAGTTCATCTTCGCGACCACCGAAATCCGAAAAGTTCCGATTACGGTCCTGTCGCGGTGCCAGCGCTTCGACCTGCGCCGTATAGACGCTGGCCTGCTCACCGCCCATCTGCGCGGCATTTCCGACAAGGAAGGCGTAACGATCGACGACGATGCGCTCGCCATGATCGCTCGCGCGGCGGAAGGTTCGGTACGCGACTCCCTGTCCATCCTCGATCAGGCGATAGCCCACGGTTCGGGAACGGTGACGGCGCAGGCCGTGCGCGACATGCTCGGCCTTGCCGACCGGGCGCGCGTGATCGATCTTTTCGAACTTCTCATGAAGGGCGACGTCGCCGGCGCGCTCAGCGAATTGCGCAGCCAGTACGATGCCGGGGCCGATCCAGCGACGGTGCTGACCGATCTGGCCGAATTCAACCATCTCGTCACGCGCATCCGCTTCGTGCCTTCGGCTGCCGACGACGCCTCGATCTCGCAGGAGGAGCGCCAGCGCGGGCGTGAGATGGCCGATGGTCTTTCGGTCCGCGTCCTGTCGCGCACGTGGCAGATGTTGATCAAGGGCATCGGTGAAGTCCAGACCGCATCGCGCCCCGTCAGCGCCGCCGAAATGGTGTTGATCCGCATCGCCCACGCATCGACGCTGCCGACACTCGACGAAGCGTTGAAGTCTCTTGAAGGCGGTGCTCCTGCCCAGTCGATCCCGAATTCGCAGCCGCCATCCGCGCCGCGCGCATCAATGCCGCCGCCCTCGCCCGCACCGGTCGATGCCGTCGCCGCACAACCCGTGACGGTCGCGACGAATGGCGGTGGTCAGGCGATGCGCCTCGTCAGGACCGAGCCTGAACCGGCCCCGGCGATCGCACAGCCCGCCCCGGAACCCGAAGCGCCTCCGGCTGGTCCGTGCATAACTTCGCTCGCCGACATCGTGGCACTGGCGGACGCCAATCGCGACATGGCGCTCAAGGTGCAGATCAAGCAATATGTTCGCCCCGTGCGTATCGAGCCGGGCCGCATCGAGGTCAGCCTGACGGAGGATGCGCCGCGCCTGCTCGTCAACGATCTTTCGACGCGGTTGCTTAGCTGGACCGGCCGGCGCTGGATCGTGACCGTCTCGCGCGAGCGCGGCGGCGACACGATCGCCGAGCAGGAACGGGCACGGCGCGACAGCGCGTTTCTCGACGCGCAGAACGATCCGGCAGTCGCCGCCATCCTCGCCAGTTTCCCCGGCGCGAAAATCATCGACGTGCGCCTGCCCGATGCGGCGGAAGTGCCCGAATTGGAGATCGACGCTGACGACGTGCCTGTAGATCCCGGTATCGGCGATCTGGACGACGACGAAATCTGATCAACGGAGACGACCATGAAAGACCTTCTCGGCATGATGGGCAAGGCCCGCGAAATGCAGGCGAAGTTCCAGCAGATGCAGGAAGAACTCGCCAATGTGGAAGCGTCCGGCCAGTCGGCCGGCGGCCTCGTCCAAGTGACGCTGGCCGGAAAGTTCGAGATGAAGTCGCTCAAGATCGACCCGTCTCTCTTCAAGGAGGACGATGTCGAGATTCTCGAAGACCTCATCCTCGCCGCGCACAATGATGCCAAGGCCAAGGTTGAGGCAATCATGCAACAGAAGACACAGGAACTGACCGCCGGCCTGCCGATCCCTCCGGGCATGAAGATGCCTTTTTAAATGCTTCGGAAAGGCGCGATTAACCTTTTTACAAGGTGTTGCGGCGAAAACGGAAGGAACATCTGTTTCTGACCGCGGCTTGCCGGCACGGGCGCGGCGTATAGCGCCTGCCCCTTTTTCGCCGTAAATCGCCCGTTCAAAACAATCACGCAACGGCGGGGGCCGTTCGGAGAGGTTTGTATCGTGTTCTTTCGGCTCCCGGCTGCCGCGACGGCGGTTGCACTGTCGCTTTTGGTTTCCGCCTGCACGTCCAGCAGTGATCTCCTCGACGATGTCGTGACGTCCTCGGTCAAGCCCGTCGCAGCGACCTCCGACAATCGCGAATGCATGGCGCGCGCCATGTTCTTCGAATCGCACCGCTCAAGCCGCGAAGGGCTGGTCGCGGTTGGGTCGGTGGTCATGAACCGCGTGGAATCGGGTGAATATCCCGACACGATCTGCGGAGTGGTCGGCCAGAAGAACCAGTTCGCGCCCGGTGTCATGACGCGGAAGATGAACTCCAAGGCGCTGCCCGACGTGATGGCCGCTGCCGACGCGGTTTTGGCCGGCGAGCGCCACCCTCTCGTTCAGGACGCCAAATTCTTCCACACAGCCGGGCTGAATTTCCCCTACCCCAACATGCATTACGTGCTGAAAGCCGGCGGCAACGCGTTTTACGAAAAGCGCGGCAAGCAAGAGCGAGCCGCCAATGGCGTGCGCAAGCAATCGCAACTGGCGTCGGCCGGCCGTATCGAGGGCAAGGGCGCGCGCGTTCAGCAGGTCGCCGCAACGGCACCCGCCCCCCAGCCGCAGGCGGAGCGTTTCGGAACGGTAGAGGTTGCGCAGACGGCAACTCCGTCGCAGGCGCAGATCGCCGCGACACCGGTTGCCACGGACATGCCCGCGACGGCGCTGTCCTTCGACATCGAGCCTGCCAAGGCCGACGCCATCGGCGCCCTGATCGCCAGCACGAAAAAGCCCGCACCGGGGCAGTAGCTCAAGGGATCACCCGCTCCATCAGGACGACAGGCAGCGCCACGCCTTCACCCATTTTGGTTTCGACGATCTTCAGTCGGCGAAAGCCCGCAAAGGCGTAGAATGGCTCGGCGGGTAAGGTGGACTGGCTCATCATCCGCTCGATCTTGGCCGCATGCGCCTGGCGGAGACAGTACCGCAGCAATGCCGAGGCCGTGCCACGCCGCGCGAAACGCGGATCGGCAGCAAAATGGCGGATATGCGCAACGCCCTCGTCCACCTTGCCGGTTCCTGGCTCCTCTCGGGTCCAGCCGCCACACGCTGCCGGCTCGCCGTCCAGTTCCGCGACATAATAGGTCCCGCAGGCAAGCAGCTGTGGATTGGGCCGGGACATCAGCGGAATGGCTGCGACGAGAGCTTCTCGATCATACCGCTCGTCGTCAAGTGTTGCATAGGCGGCCCCGATCAGCGCGGCGAGCGTGTCATGGTCCGAAGGCGCTGCCCTACGGATGACGACGTCGCTACTTCCCATGCTGTGTCCTCCTTACACCAAAGATAGCGAGCCTTTGCTGGCCACGCTACCCAAACCTCCCAAAACGCATTACATCGCCGGCATGTCGAAAAGAATCGCCGGCCCCGAGATCGAACGCCTGATCCAGCTTCTGGCCAAGGTGCCAGGGCTTGGGCCGCGCTCGGCCCGGCGCGCGGCGCTGCACCTCATCAAGAAACGAGAGCAGCTTTTCGTGCCTCTCACCGCCGCCATGGGCGAAGCGGTGGATAAGGTGTGCGTATGCTCCACCTGCGGCAATGTCGACACGTCCGACCCCTGCACGATCTGCACCGATCCGCGCCGCGAGGATGCAACGCTGATCGTCGTCGAGGACGTCGCCGATCTGTGGGCGCTTGAGCGCGCGGCCGCGATGAATGTGCGTTATCACGTTCTCGGCGGCACGCTTTCGCCGCTCGACGGCATCGGACCGGACGATCTCAACATCAAGGGACTGATCGACCGCGTGGCGCAAGGCGACGTTTCTGAGATCATCCTTGCGGTCAACGCCACGGTCGAGGGCCAGACCACCGCGCACTACATCACCGACCAATTGTCGAGCTTCGAGGTCAAGGTCACTCGCCTTGCGCATGGCGTGCCGGTTGGCGGTGAACTTGACTATCTCGACGAAGGCACGCTGACGGCCGCCTTGAAGTCGCGCACCGCCTTCTGACACACTGCGCCCGAATCGCCATTTCGGGAGATGCCGCGTGATTATCATTTTCAGGGCGCTGGCCTTCATCGCCATTCTCGCCGCCGCCTCCCCTGCGCTCGCCCAATCGGTCGAGCAGCAGTTCCAGTCGTGGCTGCGCAACGATCTTTGGCCCGAAGCCTCGCGCGCAGGCGTATCGCAACAGACTTTCGACGCCGCCTTTTCAGGCGTCAGCGCCAATCTCGACCTGCCCGACCTCGTCATGCCCGGCCAAGCCGCGCAGACTCCACAGCGCCAGCATCAGGCCGAGTTCGGATCGCCCGGCTCCTATTTCGCAGAGAACATCATCGGCGGCGTGGCTGCCGGCGGACGCCAGCGGGCGGGTTATCTCTCGGGCGTCCTGAAGGAACTGGAAGATCGTTATGGCGTGCCGCGCGGCATCCTGCTCGCAGTATGGGGACGCGAAAGCGGATTCGGCACGGCACGCATTCCGCACAACGCTTTCCAGGTGCTCGCCACCAAGGCGTTCATGGCAACGCGCAAGGACATGTTCCGTGCCGAAACGATTGCCGCCCTCCAGATGGTCGAGCGCGGCTATGTGCGGGCTTCGGACATGAAATCCTCTTGGGCAGGCGCGCTCGGTCAGCCGCAATTCCTGCCCACCTCCTATCTCGAACACGCCGTCGCGCATTCGGGCGGCCCGCGTGCCGACATCTGGAATTCGGAGGCCGACACGCTTGCCTCGATCGCCAACTATCTATCGCATTTCGGGTGGGTACGCGGGCGCGACTGGGGGTTCGAGGTGAACTTGCCGACGAACGTGTCCTGCGCGCTGGAAGGGCCGGATCGCGGCAAGCCCATTTCGGAATGGGCGGCGATGGGTGTCACGCGCGTTTCCGGCCGACCGTTTCCCGGCCACGAATTGCGCGGCGAAGGCTATCTGATGATGCCCGCCGGCCGTTCCGGTCCAGCCTTCATCGTGACGCCCAATTTCTACGTCCTGAAGGAGTATAATGAGAGCGACCTTTACGCGCTCTTCGTCGGCCATGCGGGCGACCGCATCACCTACAATTCCGCGCCCTTTACTGGCACATGGGGGCGCGTCGGTGGGCTGATGCGCTCGGACGTTGCGGCGATGCAGACCGGACTTCAACGTCTCGGCTACGACACGGGTGGGGCGGACGGACTGGCAGGTTTTCGCACGCGCCGCGCGATCGGTGACTGGCAGGCGCGCAATTCGATGACGCCGACCTGCTTTCCTGACGCAGAAATCGTGCGGCAGCTTCGATAACCGACTGGAACCGGCCGCCCGTTTCACGCATTGTTGATCTCGGGACGGGACCATTCGGAGGGAAATCGATGCCCAAAATCCAATTCAGAAGCTGGCATGCCGGCGTTCTTGCCGTGGCCGCTGCCGGCATTCTCGCATCCTGCGTCGTCGTTGACGAGGGACCGAGACCGTTGCCGCCTCGTCCGGGACCAGGACCAGGCGGACCGGTCATGTGTACGCAGCAATACGACCCGGTTTGCGGAGAACGGCGCGGCGATCGGCAGACATTCGGCAATGCCTGCATGGCCGACGCCGAAGGCTATCGCATCATCGCGTCCGGCGAATGCCGTCGCGGTGGTGGTGGCTCCGGCGGTGGATGGGATCGCCCCGGACGGCCAGGCGGCGGCTCAGGCTGGAATCGCCCGGGACGACCACCACAGGCATGTACACGCGAATACGCGCCGGTCTGTGCCGTTCAGGGCAACCGGCAGCAGACATTCGGCAATTCCTGCGAGGCGGAAGCTGCAGGCTGGCGCATCCGCCGCAGCGGCGAGTGCTGATCGGCTAAACACAAGGAAAAGGCCGGCGCGAAGCCGGCCTTTTTCTATTCGGCCGCTTCGGCCATGGCTGAGAGGCCGCTTACCTCTGCCAGGATTTCGAACGACCTGACGCGCGCGGCGTGATCATGGACCTGCGCGGTCACCATCAACTCGTCAGCACCCGTGCGTGCGATGAACGCGTCGATGCCGGTCTTGACCGTTTGCGGCGAACCGACGATTGCGCAGGTGAGAGCCTGATCCAGCATCGCCTTTGCCATCGGATCGATGCCGGCCGTGAAGTTCCGGACCGGCGCGGGCAGCTTGCCTGGCCGTCCCGAGCGCAGGTTCACGAAAGCCTGCTGGAGCGACGAAAACAGATATTCGGCTTCCTCGTCTTCCGGCGCCGCGACAACATTGACCCCAAGCATCACATGCGGCTTGTCGAGATGTTCGGACGGCTCGAAACGCGTGCGATAGACTTCCAGCGCACGGTCGAGTTCGGCAGGTGCGAAATGCGAGGCGAAGGCGTAGGGAAGGCCGAGCGCAGCCGCAAGCTGCGCTCCGTAAAGGCTCGAGCCAAGTATCCAGACCGGCACGTTCGTTCCCTCACCGGGCACCGCGCGCACGCGCTGGTTCGGCTCGGCGGACTTGAAATAAGACATCAGCTCGATCACGTCGTTTGGAAACTGGTTCACGTCACCCGAAAGGGAACGCCGCAAGGCATGTGCGGTAAGCTGATCGGTGCCGGGCGCGCGACCCAGCCCCAGATCGATCCGTCCGGGATAAAGCTCTGCCAGCGTGCCGAACTGTTCGGCGATGACGAGCGGCGAATGGTTCGGCAGCATGATGCCGCCTGCGCCGACACGGATGCGCGAGGTCGCGCCCGCGACATGTCCGATCACGACCGACGTCGCGGCGCTCGCGATACCGGGCATGTTATGGTGCTCGGCGAGCCAGTAGCGGTGATAGCCAAGCCTCTCGGCTTTTTGCGCAAGGTCGCGCGTATTGGCCAGCGCCTGCCGCGTCGTAACGCCGTCTGGCACGGGCGAAAGGTCGAGTACGGAAAGGCGGGTCATGGCATCATCCAGGTTTTGTTGTGACCCCGGATATAGGAAGGGTGTCGGCGCGCGCAAATGTCAGGGCGCGACCGTCTTGGCTTCATCCTTGTCCTCGTCGGCTTCCTCAACGGTCTGCTGCGCGGACAGAAAATTTCCGACATGGCTCAGACTGTCGAAATGATCGCAGAAGACCTTGATGATGACGAGCAGCGGCACCGCGATCAACGCGCCGACGAAACCCCACAGCCATGACCAGAAGGCGACGGCGATGAAGATGGCCACCGCGTTGATCTCCAGCCGCCGCCCGACAACCAGCGGCGTGATCATGTTGCCCTCGACAATGGTGCAGGTCATGACGAAAAGCGGCGCCACCAGCGCAAAGGCAAAGCTGTCGAAGGATACGATGGAAATCACGGCGACGAGCAGGATGGTGGTCGCCGCTCCGACATAGGGCAGGAAATTGAGCAGCGCGGCAGCCGCGCCGAAGACGATCGGCGTCGGCATCCCGATAACCCACAACCCTGTCCCGATGACGACGCCCAGGCAGGTATTGATGATTGAGATCGTCAAAAGGTAGCGCGACACCTCGCGCTCGACATCGTAGACGACGCGCAGCGCACGTTTCTTTTCGCTCAGCCTCGTGAAGGACTGGACGATCTTCTCGTAGAACATCGTGCCGGAAGCCAGCAGGAACAGCGACAGGACGAATGTGATCGCGGCAGTCGTACCAGCCGACAGGACATTGCCGGCCGCGCGCGAAATGATGCCGGGCTGCGAGACGACGACACGCTGGATGTCCGTCTCGCCGGCTGTTTCGGCGACTTCATCGACCTGCCGCGACATCTCCATGAAACGTTCGAAGGGACGGCGGAAATCCTCCATGCGGTCGGAGAGCTGGCGGCCGATCTGCGGGGCGTTGTTGACCAGATCGATCGCCGGACCGGACAGCATGTACCCCGCCGTCACGATGCCCATCATTGACGCGAAGACGAGAAGCGTCGCCGACAGCGCCTCCGGCACGCCGCGCTTCTTCAGGAAGCGGACGATCGGCGTCAGCATTAGCGCCAGAAGAAAGGCGAGCAGGACAGGAAGGAAAAAGTCGCGCGCGAAATAGAGCACGTAGACGAGTGCGAACAGGAAAAGCCCGAGCATGAACCTGCGGATAAGACGAAGATCCCTCGTCCCGGCGTCGGGCTGCGACGGGCCGGGAACGGCAGGCTGCGGATCGGTTTTCATGGCGCGGTTCCCCTACCCTGTCCGCGGTGTGCGGATGGTTGGAGAAACGCTTGCGAATGGCTTTTCGTTCCTGCGCCTGAGGCCGGCTTCAGAACATTCCCTGCTGCGAAATCTGGATGCCAGCCGGCCCCAGAATGACCGCGAAAAGAACGGGCAGGAAGAAAACGATCATCGGTACGGTCAGCTTCGGCGGCAGAGCGGCCGCTTTCTTCTCGGCTTCGGTCATGCGCATCTCGCGGCTTTCTGCCGAAAGAACGCGCAGGGCTTGCGCAACCGGGGTGCCGTAGCGCTCGGCCTGGATCAAAGCCTGGCTGACCGAACGCACAGATTCCACCCCCGTGCGGCTGGCAAGATTTTCATAGGCCTGACGCCGCTCGGGCAGGAATGACAGTTCCGCATTGGTCAGAACCAGCTCTTCTGCCAGTTCCACCGATTGCGAGCCGACTTCTTCGGCCACGCGCCGGAATGCCGCCTCGACCGAATTGCCCGATTCAACGCAGATCAGCATCAGGTCGAGGGCATCGGGCCAGGCCCGCTGGATCGATTGCTTGCGCTTCGTCGCCTTGTTCGAAACGTAAAGGACCGGCGCGTAAAAGCCCGCATAGGCCGCAAGAATGCAGGCGAACAGACGCACGAAAAGCGGCTTGTCGCCAAGCACGCCCAGCACGAAAACATAGAAGACCGCGAAGGCCAGAAACGCGAATGGCAGCACAAGGCGGAAGAACAGGAACTTCGTCAGAGGGTTCTGGCCGCGGAAACCGGCCATGCGCAATTGCGAGACTGTCTTGTCGTCGGCGAGCGCACGGCGAAGGTCGAGTTTCTCGACGATCGAGCGCATGCCCTTGGATTCCTTTTCGCGCAAACCCTTGCGGCGACGTTCGGCCTCGCTGGCTAGGCGCGCCTTTTGCTGGGCGCGCAACTGGTCGCGCTCCAGCGCAACGGCCTTCATCCGCGCCTTGAGCGGGTTTCCGCTCAACGCCGGCAGCGCGGTGAACAGCGTGGCGAACACCGCGACCGATACAAGAACCGCCAGCAGAAAGCTGGGGTCCGTAACGACACTGACGACTGATCCGGTCACGACGCCACCTTTAGAAATCGAAATTGATCATCTTGCGCATCATCAAAAGCCCCATCGACATCCAGACGCCCGAAACCAGAAGGATCAGATGTCCGGTGCTGGTCGTGAAGAGAGGCATGATGTAGCCGGGGCTCGACAGGTAGACGAGCACGGCGACGATGAAGGGCAACGCGCCGATGATCCACGCGGACGCCTTGGCTTCCATGGAAAGGGCCTGAATCTTGGCCTTCATTTTCTTGCGGTCGCGCAGCACCTTCGACAGATTGCCGATCGCTTCCGAAAGATTGCCGCCTGCCTGGCTTTGAATCTGGATCACGATACCGAAGAAGCTTGCTTCGGCAGCCGGCATCGTTTCCGGCATCTTCAGCACCGCATCAGGCAGCGAGAGGCCCAATTGCTGATGCTCGACGACGCGCTTGAACTCGCTGCGGACCGGCTCAGGCGATTCACTTGCGATCATGCGCACGGCGTCGTTCAGCGGAAGACCGGATTTCACGGCGCGCACGATGACGTCGAGCGCGTTGGGAAACTCGTTCAGGAACGCCTTGACGCGCCGCGCGCGCATAAAGGTGACGAACCAGCGCGGCAAACCCATACCGCCGGCGATCATCGCGCCGAGCGACAAAAGGATGGGGGCTCCGAGAATGATGAAGACGAGGAAGAGCCCGATGCCGGTGAAGGCCGAAATCACGTAGAATTTCTGCATCGACATGGTGAGGCCGGCCTGCCGGATCTGCACCTTCAGCGGCGGCTTGTGCTTGCCCTGCCCGCGCGCCTTCTGCTTTTCCTCAAGATCCTTGAGCGTGTCCTGAACCGACTTTCTGCGCTTTGTCGCTTCCGCCATCCGGTCGCGCGAGGCACGGACGACGTTGCGGTCGGTCTCGGCGTTGCGCACGGTTTCGAATCTGCGCCCGGCCTGGCGTTCGTTCTGCACCTTCGAAAACAAGAGCCCGTAAGCGAGCGCACCAGCGCTCACCGTTGCAAGCACCACGAAAAGGATCAGGCTGCTATCCATCTGCGCGCTCCCCGAATCCCGGTCACTGGCTTGCTTCCATCGCTTCGAGGGCCGCGGCCACGCGCGCTTCCTCGCCGTAGTAGCGGGCGCGGTCCCAAAATGCCGGTCGTCCGACGCCGGACGAGACATGCGAGCCGATCAGCCGCCCGTTGGCGTCCTCACCCCTGATCTCGTAGGTCATCAGGTCCTGGGTAATGATGACGTCGCCTTCCATGCCGATCACCTCGGTGACATGCGTGATCCGGCGCGATCCGTCGCGCAGGCGCGCTGCCTGGATGATGATGTCGATCGAACCGACGATGATTTCGCGCACTGTCTTTTGCGGCAGCGTGAAGCCGCCCATCGCGATCATCGATTCCATGCGGTTCAGGCATTCGCGCGGGTTGTTGGCGTGGATCGTGCCCATCGAGCCGTCATGGCCTGTGTTCATCGCCTGCAACAGATCGAACACTTCGGGTCCGCGCACCTCGCCGACGATGATGCGTTCGGGACGCATGCGCAGGCAATTCTTGACGAGGTCGCGCATGGTGATCTCACCCTCGCCCTCAAGATTGGCAGGGCGGGTTTCGAGGCGCACGACGTGCGGTTGCTGAAGCTGAAGCTCGGCGGAGTCCTCGCAGGTGATGACGCGCTCGTCGCGGTCGACGTAATTGGTCAGGCAGTTGAGCAGCGTCGTCTTGCCCGAGCCGGTGCCGCCCGAGATGATGACGTTGCAGCGCACCCGGCCGATCACCTTGAGAAGCTCCGCACCCTCGGGCGAGATCGACCCGAAGCGCACGAGTTGGTCGAGTGTCAGCTTGTCCTTCTTGAACTTTCGGATCGTCAAGGCAGCGCCGTCGATGGCGAGCGGCGGTGCGATGACGTTCACACGGCTGCCGTCCGGCAGGCGCGCGTCGCAAATCGGCGAGGATTCGTCGACACGTCGGCCGACCTGGCTGACGATGCGCTGGCAGATATTCAAAAGCTGCAAATTGTCGCGAAAGCGTATCGACGTCTGCTCGACCCGTCCCGCGACTTCGATGAAGACCTGCGTGGCGCCGTTGACCATGATATCGGCGATATCGTCGCGTGCTAGAAGCGGTTCCAGCGGGCCATAGCCGAGCACGTCGTTGCAGATATCCTCGAGCAGTTCCTCCTGCTCGGAGATCGACATGGCGAAATTCTTGATCGCGATGATGTCGTTGACGATGTCGCGGATTTCCTCGCGCGCGGCGTCGGGTTCGAGCTTGGCGAGTTGCGAAAGGTCGATCGTGTCGATCAGCGCCGAGAAGACCTGGCTCTTGGTGTCGTAGTAATTGTCCGAACGCGGACGCGCGGACGCTGCCGTGCGCTTTGGCTCAGGCGCCAGCGGCGGCGCGGGATCGACTTGCCGGCGTGCAGGTGCGTTGTCGGCAGGCCGCTCGTCGAGCGTCAACGATTCGGCAGCGGGCGCGGCCTTCGCCGGTGCTTCGCGAAATTCGGGGATCGTGCGGCTTCCGCCATCATTTCCGCGCTTGCCAAACATAAAGTCGCCCGCCTGCCTCTGGCTCTGTTTTCACAGGCCGAAAATGTTCCCGATCGGCCGCGCGGCTACGCGCTGGCCTTCTTGCGCTTCAACTTGTCGATGAGACCAGTCAGACCGGCTTTTTTCTTCGTCTTCATCTCGCTGCGCCCCGTCAGGACGTAAGCGATGTCGTTCATGATCTGGACGACCTGATGCTGCGCATCCGTCTCGCCGAGCATCCGGCCATTATTGGCCGCGTTTCCGAAAAGCTGCGGCTCGAAAGGAATGACGGCGAGCGGGACGACGCCAAGCGGTTCGGCGAAATCGTCGACAGAAATCTCGGGGCGTTTGGCGACGCCCGCCTGATTGATCACGAGCTTGGGCAGCGGATCGTTCGGCCGCAGCTTGCGCAACATGTCGATCAGGTTCTTCGTGTTGCGCAAATTCGCCAGTTCCGGCGTCGCGGTAACGACGATCTCGTCGGCCTGTGCGAGCGTCTGGCGCGTCCAGCCTGTCCAGACATGCGGAACGTCAAGCACCACAGTCGGCGCGCTGCGCTGCGCGGTCTCGATGATCGATTTGAACGCGTCGGCGTCGAAATCGTAGACGCGGTCCAGCGTCGATGGAGCCGCCAGCAACGACAACCGCTCGGCGCATTGGGACAGGAGCCTGTCGAGATAGACTTCATCGACCCGCTCGGGCGAGAAGACGGCTTCCGCGATGCCCTGTGCCGGGTCCTGATCGAAGTTGATGTTCGCGGTTCCGAAGGCAAGGTCCATGTCGGCGACGACCACTTCGGACTGGAACAGCTTCGACATGGTCCAGGCCATGTTGTGCGCGATGGTCGATGAACCGACGCCGCCCTTAGCACCGATGAAAGCGATCGACCGCCCGATCGGCTCGGCTTCCGGATCGATGAAAATCTTGGAGATGTCGTTGACGATGTCGGCCATGGAGATCGGCGCGACAACATATTCGGAGATGCCGAAGCGGATCAGTTCGCGGTAGAGCGCGACATCGTTGTGATGGCCGATGACGACAACCTTGCTCGCAGGATCGCAGACGGCGGCGAGCTGCTCCAGCTTCGCCATCAGCGAGCGCGGCTCGTCGCGGGTCTCGATAATGATCAGATTGGGCGTCGGCGCAGTGTGATAGAACTCGATGGCCGTCGGCAGACCGCCCATGTGAACCTTCACATGCGCTTTCGCCATGCGCCGGTCTTCGGCGGCGCGTTCGATCGGACGCGCGACGGCTTCCGTTTCGCAGAACGCCTGAACCGAAATGCGCGGTACGGGCCGCAGATCCCGCATCTGCGTCTCGTCGGAAACGATCGCCTCGCTCGGGTCGGTGGTGTAAGCCAAATTGGTCATGACGTCGTCCACCCTTACCTTTGGTATTCGAGTTCGGATGCGCCGCGGAACGTCGGCGAGACCTGACGGCTGCGGTACTGATCGATCGCGTTCGACCGGTTTTCCGCATCGATCGGCGTACGGGCGCGCGGCGTGATGAGGTCGGCCGGATTGGCGATCTGCGCTGCCAGATTGTTCTGGTAGGAGCAGCCGAAATTCGTCCAGTTCTTGTTGTCGACGCGCGCGTTCATGTCTTCGGGCCAGCGGCCGCAATCCGATGCGACCTGCGCACGCATATTGGCGTAGCTCAGGCGGATCGGCGCGACGGCTTCCGGCGGTGCCTGATAATGCTGGGTCACCACGCGGTTTTGCGGAACGCCGTTTCTCTTTATCTGGGAGGCGAATTGCGATGCAATGCGCCCCGCTGCCGCCGAATTGGCTGAGCCATACGGCACGAGGATTTGCACCATGGGTGCGGCGTCCGTGTCGTATCTTGCCATGAACCCGGTCAGCGCCGCGCGCTGGATGCTGGTGGCGTCGTAATCGTTGACGCCGACCGGAACGTCGATCGTTTCCTGCTTTTCCTGGATGACGATCGGGTGGTTGGTCCGGTAGTCGTCGGGGATCGAGCCGACATGGACGCTGTCGGTCTGGGCGCAGGCAGCCAGCATCGTGGCGACACCGGCCAGAAGGATGGCGCGCATCGACCGCGAGGTTGGGGAGAATTGCATCAAAGACATCGTTCGGTCCCCGCTCACTTGTAGATGAACCCGACCACGCCGTGGTAGCGGCCGGCGGGCCGATCGGTTTTCATGGTCCCGTAGACCCGGTTGACGCGGCCGAGGAACGTGCCTGCACCTTCGGATGCCGGGTTGAAATTGTCGTCCGGGCGAGCCAGTTCGTTGCGTGCGACGGGCCGCGCCAGATAAGGCGTCACGAGGATGACGAGTTCGGTTTCGTTGCGGACGAATTCGCGCGAGCGGAAGAGCGCGCCCAGAACCGGAACCTTGGACAGCCCCGGAAACGCGGTGTGCTGCTGGCGGATATTGTCGGAAACGAGGCCGGCGATCATCATGGAACCGCCAGACGGCAGTTCGACCGTGGTGTCGGCAAGACGCTTGCGAACGCCGGGAATGACGGTGTCCTGAAACTGGACCGCGCCTTCCGTCGTCAGTTCCGAAACGGCGGTGCGAACCTTGAGGCTGATCCGGCCCGGCGACAGGACGGTCGGCTGGAATTCGAGCCCGATGCCGTATTCGATCGGCGTCAGCGTCTGCTGCCTCACGCCGTCGATGACTTCGGTCGTGATGAGGTTGAAGTCGCCGCCGACGCGGAACTGCGCCATTTCGCCGGAAACCGCGCTCAAGGTCGGTTCGGCCAGCGTGCGCAGAACGCCCGATTGCTCCATCGCCCGCAGATAGCCGGCCAGCTGGCTCGACCCGCCGCCGATGCCGACCGCAGCATTCGACAGGCCGCTTGCGATTTCCAGCGGGTTGGCCGGGTAACCGAGCGTGTTGAACGACATACCGTCGATCTGGCCGATCAGATTGACGCCGAGCTGGCGCATCACGTTGCGCGAGACCTCTGCGACGGTGACTTTCAGGGTCACCTGATCCTCGCCGACGATCTGGATCATGTTGACGATCCGGCTGGAGCGGCGCTGGCCATCGGGATTGTTGATGTCGACGCCTCCGGTCGACGATCCGCCGGCCGCTGTCTGCGCATATTGCCCGGTCGTCGCCTCGCCGCCCGAAACGAACAGCGTCGCGATTTCCTCTGCGCGCTTGGCATCGAGCGGCGTTTCGGCCGTTCCCGTCAGAACCACGTTGTCGTTGATCAGTTCGACACGGATGTTGGAGTTCGGCAGAAAACGCCGCAGATGGTCTTCGAGGCCGGCCACGTCACGCTCGATCGAAAGGTCGATCGAGACGATCTGCTCGCCATTGGCGCCGAAGACGAAGATGTTCGTCTCGCCGACCTGCTTGCCGAAGAGATAGATGCGACGCGATGTGCGCGTCACCGCATCCGCAACGGAGGGGTTGGCGACCAGAATGTCATAGGCGTCGGAGGGCAGGTCGATCACGACCGACTTGTTGAGGCCGAGCTTGACGCGCTGGCTGGTCGCGCCCTTGGAGGCGACGTTGATCTGCGCCTGTGCGCTTCCGGCCGAGGCCAGCAGGCCGGCACCTCCCAGCGGCAGACCGATGGCGAGCGCGAGAGCCGTCCCGATCAGCAATGATTTGACGGATGCGATCATTGAGGTGCTCCCACTTCGGAAACCTGGCCAGACTTGATCATGCGTATGGAACCGCGCCGGCCGCTGCCCGACAAAAGGTGATCTGCCTGTTCGGTCACCTGCTCCTGCGCATCGACGACCGAGCGCAGCGCAAGGCTCAGCCTGTCGGCCATCTGCTGCGCGACGGTGATGATTTCCGATTGCTCGGGCGTCAGTTCCAGCGTTGCCGTTTCGCCGACCTTGACCCGGCGGCCCTCCTCGTCCTCCTGGATCGCCTGATCAATGGCGAGGACGCGGATGTTGCGCAGGATCGTCTCGGTCGCATAGCCCTCCGCACCGGTGCTGTCGGCCTGACGGCGTGTCATGATGACATCGACATAATCGTTGGGCAGAATGAAGCCGCCGGCGGACGTGTCGGCTGAAATGCGGGTGGCGATGGCGCGCTTGCCGCTCGGCAGGATCGAGGACATGAAGCTCTGCCCCTCGCCGATCAGCTTGGAGCGGCGCAGCGGCTCGCCAGCATAGATCGGCACGCGGGCAATCGAGCGTGAGAGGTCTTCCAGCGCATCCGGCTCTTCATCCCTGCGGATGAAGTAGTCATAGACGTTGCTCGACGGCCAGGACTGCCAGGAAAGCTGCGAACCGAGTTCCGCGCCCATCGGCACGTCGCCGTTCATGACCAGAACTTCGGTGAGCCGGATGGCCGGCTCTGGCGCTGCCGCCTCCAGAAAGACCTGTTCAGGCGGTTGCGAGGCGAGGTTCCGGGCGATGAGCCCGGCACCGGCCGCGGCGACGACCGCGACGCCAAGAATGATGATCCTCGATGGAGCCATGTCCCGCGCCCCCTAGCCCGGCGAATTGCTTTTCAGTCAGGGCGGACATTCACACAGCAATCGTCAAATTAAGGTTAACGGTGGACTTAAATCTATACTTAACAGTCCGTTGACCGGGTCGTTCCGACTTGGTGTCGAGACCCGTCAGCGCGCGAGCGATTCGATCGCCCAAACGCCCATGGGCGAAGTGGGGAAAACCACCAGTCCCGCAAGCCCGAGTGCGACGCCGTAGGGAATACCGACGCGGCGGTCTGAGAACTTGCGAAGAAGAATAAAATTGCCCGTCACGTCCGAAATGGGCGAATTGCGGTAGATGAGGATCAATAGCGTCAGCACACCGCCGAAGACGGCCCCGATCACCACATATTCGGCGAGCGAAATTCCAAGCCCCATCCACACCGCCGTTGCGGCGAGAAGCTTGGCGTCGCCGCCGCCCATGGTTCCGAGCGCAAACAGAATGAACGTCACGCCAAGGACGATGACGCCTGCAAGAAGATGAAAGCCAATCAGCCCCAATGGCATGCCGGCAAGCAGCGCGACAATAAGGAAGGCCGCGACGAGAAGCAGCGAAACCCGGTTGGCGATGGTCATCGTGATCATGTCGGAGATGGCCGCATAGGCCATGCAGAACGGAAAGACGACAAGAACGAGTGCTTCGACCATGCTGGTTCCTCTTCAACGATAGGCAGCATAGCGCTTCACGCTTAAGCATTGATGAAGTGAAAGCCGACATTTTGTCTGGCTCGCAAGTCGCACTGACGCCGATTAACCGCGAATTCACCAATCCCGTTCATCTTGACATGAACATTCCTGCATTGAGGCCCCGCATGTCGCTGTCCGATCGTTCCTTTCGCATGCTCGCCGGCCTTGTGATCGCCGGCACCGCCGCCGTTTCCGCTTCGAGCGCCTTCGCCGAGGGCATTTCCGTGCTCGTCAACCAGGCGAAGATCGTCAAGCTTTCGGGAAACGCCGACACGATCATCGTCGGCAATCCCGAAATCGCGGATGCCTCCGTTCAGGACGCTTCGACGCTGATCCTGACCGGCAAGGGCTTCGGCGTGACGAACCTCGTCGTGATCGACCAGAACGGCAGCACCATCGTCGACGAGCAGATCACCGTTTCGCGTCAGTCGGTCAATTCGGTTCGCGTCTATCGCCGCGCCAACGTCCAGACGCTGTCCTGCACACCCGTTTGCGAAGCGGCCTATGTGACGTCGGCCGAATCCGCTTCCGACAATGCGGTCGGCACGCCCTGAATCACCGGTTAACACGGCACCACGAATTATCGCGATCGCTACAACGGGAATTCAACGTGGCTTCGCTAGGGTGCACCGGGGTTCAACAGGCGGGTCGGGCAATGTCATCCAGCATCTTGAGAACGCGCAGACGCGCCGGGTTGCCGCTGCTGCGCCGGTTCGTGCGCCGGCAGGACGGCTCGACGGCGATCGAATTCTCCATACTCGTCATCCCCTTCGTGCTGCTCGTCTTCGCCATTTTGGAAAGCTGCATTTCGTTCGCCGCCCAGCAGGTCATGACCAATGCGGCCGACGATGTCGCACGGCTTTACCGCACGGGACAGGAACGGTCTCCTTCCGATCCGAACCAGTCGTCGGCAGAAGCCGTCCGGCTGCGTGAGATGGTGTGCGAGCGCATGCAGATCATGGTGAGCGCAGGCTGCCCCGGCCTTTCGGTCGATCTGCAGACCTTCAACAATTTCGCGGACGCCAGTTCGAGCGGCACGCCGATCAGGGACGGTGACCTCGACACCAACAGTTTCGGATCGATGGCGGGCGGGGCGGGTTCGAAGAACACACTGCGCGTCTATTACAAATGGCCGATCATCACCGATCTGATGCGCCTTTCCATGTCCAATCTCAGCGGCGGCAAGGTGCTGCATTTTGCGATGGTGACCTGGCAGAACGAACCCTATCCGGATTGAGGTCAGACCCATGCTTTCGTTTTCCAGGCTGATCCAATCGCACTGGCGAGACAGGCGCGGTGTCGCGGCCATCGAATTCGCCTTCGTCGCGCCGATCCTTTTCATCCTCTACTTCATGACCATGGAAGTCTCGCAGGCGATCGAGACCAACAAGAAAATCGGGCGCATTTCCAGCATGGTCGGCGATCTCGTCGCCCAGCAGAACCCCATTTCACCCGGCGAGATCGACGGCATACTGGATATTGGCGCCGCCATCATCCAGCCCTACGGGCGCTCGCGCCCCACGATCCTGATCGAGCATATTCAGGTCGAGGACAAGGCGAACCCGACCAAGGCGTTCATCAAATGGTCGAGACAGCTCGACGGATCGACGAAGAAGCCCGGCATCAGCCAGAACACCGAAGTCATGGTGCCTGAAGAGCTGATGGAGCGCGGACGTTATCTCGTTCGCGTAACGACGAAGCTGAACTATCGCCCTGTCATTGCCTGGACGACCGAGCAGAAGACCGCACTCGGCCTTGCCTCCGCATTCGACAATATCTCCATGTCCGAACTTTCCTATCTCCGGCCACGAAACGGCGGCGAGATACGGTGCGAAAGATGCTGATGGCTTCTGCGCATTTGCAACGATAACGTGCCGACCCTATCTGACCGCAACGTCAGCGACCGATGGGACACATGCAAACGCGCCGCGCTTTTCTTTTCGTGCTCGATTCCTTCGGGATCGGCCATGCGCCCGACGCCGAACGCTTCGGCGACGCAGGAGCCGACACGTTCGGCCACATCAAGGCGCGATGTGCGGCGGGCGGCGGCGACCGCGAGGGCCTGCGTAGCGGACCATTGAAACTGCCGAACATGAACTGGCTCGGTCTTTCGAATGCCGCTGCGCTCGCCGCAGAGCAACCTTTTTCGGACGAGGCGACAAGCGGCGGATTCTTCGGATCGGCACAGGAAATCTCAAGCGGCAAGGACACGCCGTCTGGCCATTGGGAAATGGCCGGCGTGCCGGTCACGTTCGATTGGGGCTATTTTCCCGGTACCGTCCCGGCCTTTCCGGACGGTCTCGTCACGGCGATCATCCGCGAGGCCAGCCTGCCCGGCATCTTGGGCAACTGCCACGCATCGGGCACCGAAATCATATCCCGTCTCGGCGAGGAGCATGTGCGCTCGGGCAAGCCGATTTGCTACACATCCGTCGACAGCGTCTTCCAGATCGCCGCGCACGAAGAACATTTCGGGCTGGAGCGGCTTTACGATCTGTGCCGGATCGTGCGCAAACTCGTCGATCCGCTCAATGTGGGCCGTGTGATTGCGCGTCCATTCGTCGGCGAAGGCACTGCTACCTTCAAGCGTACCGCCAACAGGCGCGATTTCGCCGTGCCGCCGCCAGAGCCGACGCTGATGGACCGCGTCGTTGCGGCAGGCCGCCGGTCGCTCGCCGTCGGCAAGATCGGGGACATCTTCGCCCATCGCGGCGTCACGCATCTGCGCAAGGCGCCCGACAATATGGCGATGTTCGACGCCGCGCTTGAGGCCATCACTGAGGCGAAGGACGGCGATTTTGTCTTCGCCAATTTCGTCGATTTCGACACGCTTTTCGGCCACACGCGCGATGTCGCTGGCTATGCGGCCGCACTGGAGGCGTTCGATGCCCGGCTGCCGGAGGCTTTCGCGGCTTTGCGGCCGGGCGATCTCCTCATCCTCACTGCAGACCATGGCTGCGATCCGACTTTCCGCGGCACCGATCACACGCGCGAACAGGTGCCGATCATCGGATCGGGACCAGACCTCAAGCCAGGACCGATCGGCGTGCGCTCGACCTACGCCGATATCGGCGAGACCATCGCCGAGCATCTGCGCCTTGCGCCCGGCCCGTACGGAAAGTCCTTCTACAACCTCATCAGCGCCGATGCCTGAACTGCCCGAAGTCGAAACCGTCCGGCGCGGACTTGCGCCCGTCATGGAAGGCGCGCGCATCGTCTGTGTCGAGCAGCGCCGGCCGGATCTGCGCTTTCCGTTTCCCGCGCATTTTACCGAGCGGTTGACGGGGCGGCGCATCGTTTCGGTCGGACGGCGGGCGAAGTTCCTCGTCATCCATCTCGACGCCGACCCGGTTCTGATCGCGCATCTTGGCATGTCGGGATCGTTCCGCGTCTATGACGATGACGGCGCGACGACGCCGGGCGCATTCCATCACGAGCGCTCCAAGCTTGCCGCACACGACCACGTCGTTTTCCATCTCGACAATGCCGAACGAAAATATCGCGTCGTCTATAACGACCCGCGACGTTTCGGCTTCATGGCATTCGCCGAAGAAGCCGCGCTCGACGAGCATCCTTTTCTCGCCGGACTCGGCATCGAGCCGACCGGCAACGCACTCGACGGAACCGTCCTTTCCGCCCTGCTTGCCGGAAGGCGCGCGCCGCTGAAGGCTGCTCTTCTCGACCAGCGCCTGATCGCCGGTCTCGGCAATATCTATGTGTGCGAGGCGCTGTGGCGCGCCGGCCTTTCTCCGCGCCGAATGGCCGGGACGATCACGGGCAAACGCGCGGCCCGTCTTGCCGATGCCGTGCGCGCCGTCATTGCCGACGCCATCGCAGCGGGCGGATCGACCTTGCGCGACCACCAATTAACGGACGGCTCGCTCGGTTATTTCCAGCATTCCTTCAACGTCTACGACCGCGAGGGCGAGCCCTGTCGCCGCGCGGGCTGCATGGGTACGATCAAACGGGTTGTGCAGTCGGGACGCTCGACCTTCTATTGCTCCGCCTGCCAGCGTTAGCTATTCCGAAGGTAACGCCCCACCCGGCTGTCAGGAGGAAAATACGTGACCTACGAAACCATTCTGGTCGAAACGCGCGGCAAGGTCGGTCTGATCACGCTCAACCGCCCCAAGGCGCTCAACGCGCTCAACTCGCAGGTTCTGGTCGACGTCGTCGCGGCCGCAGAAGCTTTCGAGGCCGACCCCGCAATCGGCTGCATCGTCCTGACCGGCTCCGAAAAGGCCTTCGCGGCCGGCGCCGACATCAAGGAGATGCATCCCAAATCCTATATCGACATGTATATGTCGGACTTCTTTTCGGGCTGGGATGCGCTGGTGCGTATCCGCAAGCCCATCATCGCCGCCGTCTCCGGCTATGCGCTCGGCGGCGGATGCGAGCTTGCCATGATGTGCGACTTCATCATTGCGGGCGACAACGCCAAGTTCGGCCAGCCCGAGATCACGCTCGGCGTCATGCCGGGCATGGGTGGCTCGCAGCGCCTCACCCGCTTCGTCGGCAAGTCCAAGGCGATGGACATGTGCCTTACCGGTCGCATGATGGATGCGGCCGAAGCCGAACGCTCCGGCCTCGTCTCGCGCGTCGTACCGGCGGGCGAACTGATCGAGGAGGCCATCAAGGCCGCCACGAAGATCGCAGACCTTTCGCTGCCCGCCGTCATGATGACCAAGGAAGCCGTCAACCGCTCCTACGAGACCACGCTGACCGAGGGGCTTCGCTTCGAACGCCGCGTCTTCCATGCGATGTTCTCGCTGGAGGACCAGAAGGAAGGCATGGCGGCCTTCTCGGAAAAGCGCTCTGCGAATTTCCGCAATCAGTGATGTGATGAGCGTTGACGCAAGGGGGCGCCTCCAGTATAAGCCCTCACGACTGAGGCAGCTTACGGGCTGCCCCACTTGTTTTTGTGCCCGGTCTCGATCCGTTCGGCGCATCCACACAAAGAGACACTGAAGAGAGGCATTCGATGGCCAATACGTCTTCGGCCAAAAAGGCTACGCGCAAGATCGCTGCCCGCACGGCTGTTAACAAGAACCGCCGCTCGCGCGTTCGTACCTTCCTTCGCAAGGTCGAGGAAGCGCTGCTATCCGGCGACAAGGCAGCCGCCCAGGAAGCATTCCGCGCGGCCCAGCCCGAGCTGATGCGCGCCGCCTCGAAGGGCGTGTTCCACAAGAACACCGCCTCGCGGAAGGTTTCGCGCCTCGCAAACCGCGTCAAGGCGCTTGAGGCCTGATCGCGGCATACTGCGCACGACTTTTGGAAAAACCCGGCCTCGAGCCGGGTTTTTTGTGTCTCATATCCCGTTATTCGGCACGGATTTTGACCATATACGCCAGAACCAGCAACCGAATCATACATTACGTATCGGTAGCCGGCATGCTTTGGCGTTACGTCAACCTCACCTTCGGAGGCGGCATGTTTTTCTCTTTATTTTCAACATGTTACTCGGGGTGCTTTCAGGGCCGCCCAGCAAAGGCTGCACCCCTTGTTGGGGCAAAAGAGTCAAGCCGGTTTTGTGATTCTTTTTTTGCGCCCCACAACGAAATCGGCGGCCGCAGCAAAAGGTTTTGAATCAAAAAGGTTTATGCGCCGACAGACGATTTTGCGGACCACGTCGGGAGCCGCATTGAGACTTCACAGATGAAGAATCCGTTATGTCGGCCTTGCCTGTACACCGCAGCCTTTTGTAATGTCGGGTCATTGAGAGGGGCAGGCAAAACGCCTGCAGATTTAAGAAAAATCTGGCCAGTCGCGCAACGCAGACGTCGTCTGTGCACGCTGTCGGCTTGTCCGCTGTCAACGCCAATGTATCAGTCTTCGCCGTCCGCGCGACGGTGTGCTTCCGTGCCGGCCACTGGTCGGAGCAATAGCGTTTTGTGCGCAGCGTAAATCGGAGTTGGACGGGAAGAATGAAGGCGAGGTTTTGGCAAACAGCCGAAGCCTTGGAGAAAATGGATGTCAGCGGACGAGTACGCCAGAGCGCATCGAGACGGGGCCGGCCAGTTGAGGCCGGTTTCGATGCGCAACAAAAAGGCGACCGATCCTGCAGCACGCACAACAGGGGCGCTTGAGAGAATGCAAAGTGGTGTCGAGGCGGGTGTACGGGCAGATGCTCGTATTGCGGACGGGCAGATCGAGGGACAGGGAATGGAGAGTGCGGCCACGCCGGAGGTGAATACGGTTTTCGAACGTGTCACCGCGCAGTTGAAGGCAAGGCTCGGCAATGACGTTTATTCCAGCTGGTTTGGACGCATGCAGATTGCGGAAGCCTCGCGCGGCATCGTCCGCCTTTCGGTGCCGACCGCGTTCCTGCGCCAGTGGATCAACGGCCATTACCGCGATCTCATCGCGGATCTTTGGAAGCAGTCCGATCCGTCCGTCCTGAAGGTCGAGATCGTGGTGCGTAGCGCCACGCGCCCGGTCAAGAGCGCCGAAGACGATGACGTCCAGGCAGGCCGCCAGCGTCAGCCGGCAGGTGGGAACGTGACGGTCATGCCGCTGCGCAACGCATCGGCTGCGCCCTCCCCCTTGCGTGCAGCCAGCGAACCGATGGCTCAGCGCCAGTCGGTCCTCGGCTCTCCACTCGACAGCCGCTACACGTTCGAATCCTTCGTCGACGGCCCCTCCAACCGTGTCGCCTTCGCCGCCGCCCGCGCGGTCGCCGAGAGCGCGTCGAGCGCCGTCCGGTTCAACCCGCTTTTCCTTCATGCCTCGGTCGGGCTCGGCAAGACACATCTGTTGCAGGCGATTGCCGCCGAAGCGCTGCAGCGGCGCCCCCAATCGCGCGTTGTCTATCTGACGGCTGAATATTTCATGTGGCGCTTCGCCACCGCGATCCGCGACAACAATGCCCTCACCTTCAAGGAGCAGCTGCGCGACATCGACCTTTTGATCATCGACGACATGCAGTTCTTGCAGGGCAAGTCGATCCAGCATGAGTTCTGCCACCTGATCAACACGCTGCTCGACAGCGCACGTCAGGTCGTCGTGGCTGCCGACCGCCCACCGTCAGAACTGGAATCGCTGGAGCCGCGCGTGCGCTCGCGCCTCAATGGCGGCGTTGCGCTGGAAATGGCGACGCCCGACTTCTCGATGCGCCTGTCCATGCTTCAGCAGCGGCTGGCCACTGCGACGGCCGAAGACCCGTCGACCGCGATTGCCGACGGCGTTCTGGAGCACATTGCACAGACTGTCACCGGATCGGGCCGCGAGCTCGAAGGAGCGTTCAACCAGCTACTGTTCCGCCAGTCCTTCGAACCGCAGCTCACGGTCGACCGCATCGACGAGATTCTCGGCCATATGTATCGCTCGGGCGAGCCGAAACGTGTTCGCATCGAGGACATCCAGCGCATCGTCGCGCGGCACTACAATGTGTCGAAGACCGAGCTTTTGTCGAACCGGCGCACCCGGACCATCGTCAAGCCGCGCCAGATCGCCATGTATCTGGCAAAGATCATGACGCCGCGCTCGCTGCCGGAGATCGGACGACGTTTTGGCGGACGCGATCACACGACGGTTTTGCATGCGGTGCGCAAGATCGAAGACCTTTCGGGCGGCGACACCAAGATGGCGCAGGAACTCGAACTCCTGAAGCGGCTGATCTCAGATCAGGCATAAGCACAGCTATCCACGCCTTATCCACCATTGCGGGCCGTTAGAAGCGGCCCGCCCTTGCGTTTCCTTTGGTTTTGCTGTCAGTTTGCGCACCCGCTTGCCGGCTCCGGCGAGCTTGGAAATTCAAGTCTTTCGCGAGTTTCATCGGTCATGCGCGTCATCCTCGAACGGTCGAACCTTCTCAAATCGCTTAACCACGTTCACCGGGTCGTCGAACGGCGAAACACGATCCCGATCCTGTCCAACGTGCTTCTGAGCGCGGATGGGGAAAGCCTGTCGCTGAAGGCGACCGATCTCGACCTCGAAATCACCGAAGCGACGCCCGCCCGCGTCGAGCAGGCCGGCGCGACGACAGTGCCCGCCCATCTTCTCTACGATATCGTCCGCAAGCTTTCGGACGGCTCGGAAGTCATGCTCAAGCTCGACGAGAGCGGAAACGCGATGTCGGTCGTCTCGGGCCGCTCGTCCTTCCGCCTCCAGTGCCTGCCTCAGGCCGATTTCCCCGAACTGACGGCCGGGTCTTTCACCCACCAATTCAAAATGCCGGCCGATGGCGTGAAGCGCCTCATCGACAAGACGCAATTCGCGATCTCGACCGAAGAGACCCGCTACTATCTGAACGGCATCTATCTGCACACCATCGAAGCGGACGGCCGGTTGCGGCTGCGCTCGGTCGCGACGGACGGACACCGCCTGGCCCGCGCCGAAAATGAAGCCCCGCACGGCTCGGAAGGCATGCCGGGTATCATCATTCCACGCAAGACCGTGTCGGAACTGCAAAAGCTCGTCGACCAGCCAGATCTCGAAATCGCGATTGAGCTTTCCGACACCAAGATCCGCTTCACGATCGGTTCCATCGTCCTGACCTCTAAGCTGATCGACGGCACATTCCCGGACTATCAGCGCGTCATCCCAACCGGCAACGACAAGCGTCTGGTCATCGACCGGCAGACCTTTGCGCAGGCAGTCGACCGCGTATCGACCGTCTCGTCGGAACGTGGGCGCGCGGTGAAGTTGTCGATCGGCGACGGTATGGTCACGCTCGTGGTCAACAATCCGGATTCGGGCAGCGCAACGGAAGAGGTCGCAGCCGACTACGCGGCCGACCCGCTCGAAATCGGCTTCAACGCCAAATATTTGCTCGACGTCGCCGCACAGCTTTCGGGCGAGGAAGCGCAGTTCATGCTGGCCGATGCCGGCTCGCCGACGCTCATTCAGGACGGCACGGATGCGGACACGCTCTACGTCCTGATGCCGATGCGCGTCTGATCGCCGGACCGAAGCTTTGGCCGAACAGACCGCAATCCGTAAGTTCACGCTTACGAATTTCCGGAATTACGGCCAGCTTTCCCTGACCATCGAGCGCGGGCTGGTCGTCCTGACCGGCGACAATGGTGCGGGCAAGACCAATCTTCTGGAAGCCGTTTCCTTTCTGACGCCCGGACGTGGCCTTCGCCGTGCGGCGCATGAGGACGTGACCCGCGTCGCGGCCGAGGCCGGCTTTGCCATCAATGCGCGGATCGAAGGTGCGTTCGGCGAGGCTTCGCTCGGCACTGGCACGCTTTCCGATCAGCCAGGCCAGATCGAGCCCGCCCGTAAGGTGCGCATCAACGGCGTGCCGGCGAAATCTGCGGACGAACTGCTCGAGTGGCTGCGCGTCATCTGGCTGGTGCCGGCGATGGATGCGCTTTTCAACGGGCCAGCCGGTGATCGCCGTCGCTTCCTCGACCGCCTCGTTCTCGCTATCGATCCGCAACACGGCAAGCGCGCGCTCGACTATGAAAAGGCGATGCGCGGACGCAACCGGCTGTTTTCCGAGAACAGCCGCGACGAAGGCTGGTTCGAGGCGATCGAGACACAGATGGCCGAAACCGGCGTCGCAATCGCCTCGGCGCGTATGGAGCTCGTCGGCTTCCTCGGCGCGATGATCGAGAAGCTGCCGGATGACGGCCCGTTCCCAAAATCCGACATCGCGCTCGAAGGGTTTGTGGAAGGCATGGTCGGCACAATGCCGGCGGTCGACATCGAAACGGCCTTTGCGGCGCGCCTGTCGGAGCATCGCTATCGCGACCGTGCCGCCGGCCGCACGCTTGAAGGCCCGCACCGCTCCGACCTCACCGTCAGACACCGACCGAAGGACATGCCCGCCGCGCTGTGCTCTACCGGCGAACAAAAAGCGCTTTTGACGGGCATTATCTTATCACAGGCGCGACTCGTCGCCGAGATGACGGGTTCCACGCCGATCCTCCTTCTCGACGAAATCGCTGCCCATCTCGATCCGGGCCGCCGCGCTGCGCTTTTCGATATCCTGCTCGACCTTGACTGCCAGGCTTTCATGACGGGAACGGATGCGAGCCTGTTCTCCAGCCTCGATGGCCGCGCGCAGTTTTTCGACGTCCGCTCCGGCACCGTTACCCTGCGGTGACAATCGCGCGCCCAAAGCCTACCATCGCACCATGACCCAGCCCCCTGCCCTTTCCGATGAAGAGATCGAACGTTACGCGCGCCACATCGTGCTGCCGGAGATCGGCGGCGCGGGGCAGCAGAAGCTGAAAGGCGCGCGGGTGCTTGTGGTCGGCGCAGGCGGACTCGGTGCTCCGGTTTTGCTCTATCTTGCCGCGGCCGGCGTCGGGACGCTCGGCATCGTCGACGACGACGCCGTTTCCCTGTCAAACCTGCAACGGCAAATCATCCATGCGACCGGCGACATCGAAAAGGCGAAGGCAACGAGCGCGGCCGAAGCGATCGGGCGCATCAATCCGCATGTCAAAGTCGTCACCCATCCGCTGCGCCTCACTGCCGACAACGCAGCCGACATTCTCGCCGGTTACGACATTGCGGTCGACGGATCTGACAATTTTTCTACGCGCTATGCCCTTGCCGACGCCTGTGCGATGGCAAAGATCACGCTCGTGACCGGCGCGGTCGGGCGTTTCGACGGGTCGGTGACGGTGCTGAAGCCGTTCGAGACCGGAGCCGATGATCGCCTCAACCCGACCTACCGGGATCTTTTTCCCGAACCACCGCCCGATGGCCTCGTGCCGAGCTGCGCGGAAGCGGGCGTCGTCGGCGCGCTTGTCGGCGTCATCGGCACGTTACAGGCGATGGAAGTCATCAAGCTGATCACCGGGGCGGGCGAACCGCTGATCGGCAGGCTCCTGCTTTACGACGGGCTTGGCGCTCGCTTCGACGTGGTCAGATACAAGGCTATCAGCGGCTCAAGATGAACGAAATCGATTGTCTGCTTGACGCATATTCCGGTGACGAAGACTGGAACAGATTTGTAGACGTGTTCCGTCCCGAGTGGGAGCGCCTCGACGACGAGAAAAAGTCAGCGCTGGTGGATTTGATCGATGAAGATTTCGCCATCATCTTGAGCTGGGTCGTGCCGGAGCACGAGATCGAGTGGTGGCGAAGCCCGATCCCGGCTTTGGATGGACACATCCCCGCAAAAATTCATAGCGAACATTCCCAAGGGACAATGATAATGCGCGCCTTGATGATGCGGCTTCCGACCTGATCGAGCCTGGTCACGCGACCGATCACACCCTGTTCGGCAGCACGCGATCGGGTGGGCGGTGCCCGTCGAAAAAGGTGCGGATGTTGATGATGACCTTCTCGCCCATGTCGATGCGGCCCTCGATCGTCGCCGACCCCATATGCGGCAGGATCACCACCTTGCCCTTTTCGGCCAGCTTGCGCAGCTTTGGATTGACCGCCGGTTCGTGCTCGAAAACGTCAAGGCCCGCGCCACCCAGCTTTTCCGTTTGGAGCATCTTTATCAGCGCGTCCTCATCGATGATGTCCCCGCGCGCGATATTCACGAGATAGGCCGAGGGCTGCATCAGCGCCAGCCGGCGGGCGGACAGAAGATGGAACGTTGCCGGCGTCGAGGGGCAGTTCACCGAAATGATGTCCATGCGGGCCAGCATCTGGTCGAGGCTTTCCCAGTAGGTCGCCTCCAACTCGTCCTCGATCTGCGGCGCGACGCGGTTGCGGTTGTGATAATGGATCGACAGGCCGAACGCCTTGGCCCGCCGCGCGACGGCCGTTCCGATGCGTCCCATGCCGATGATGCCAAGGCGCTTACCCCGCACGCGCCGCCCCAGCATCCATGTCGGCGACCATCCGTCCCATTTTCCGGTTTCGGTGAGAACAGCAGCCCCTTCCACCAGACGGCGCGGCACGGCGAGCATCAGCGCCATCGTCATGTCTGCGGTGTCTTCGTTCAGAACGTTCGGCGTGTTGGTGACCGTGATGCCCTTTTTCGCGGCGGCCGCAACATCGATATTGTCGACGCCGTTGCCGTAATTTGCGATGAGCTTCAAGCTCGGACCGGCCTGCTCGATCAGTGCCGAATCGATCCTGTCAGTCACGGTGGGAACGAGCACGTCCGCCTCGCGCACGGCCGCCACCAGTTCGGGCTGCGCCATTGGCCGGTCGTCCATGTTCAGCCGCGCGTCGAAAAGTTCGCGCATGCGCGTCTCGACCTGATCGGGCAATTTGCGGGTGATGACGACCTGCGGCTTCTTTCGGCCTGTCATGGCTTCCTCGGCTCCTGACACGTTGAGACCTCTTTAACCAAGAACGCCGATACTTAAAACCGGAATCACCGGCATTGCAGCCATGGGAACGGTCCCTCGCCGCTATAGCCGAAAAACCTTTCCAAGGTCTCGACATATATGAAGTCCCATCTGCCCTTTCGTCCCGCACTTCGCCGCTTGATCCTGACCACCTTCGCAGTGGCGCTGGCGGCAACAGGGGTCGTGGCGGAAGGCGTGTTGCCCGCAGGATCGGTCGCGGTCGCACAACAGGTCGGCCCCAGCGGCCTGCCACTGCCGCGCTATGTCAGCCTGCGCGCCAACCGCGTCAATCTTCGCGTCGGTCCCGGCACCAATTACGCGGTCGAGTGGATGTACACGAAGTCGGGCGTCCCGATGGAGATCATCCAGGAATACGACAATTGGCGGCGCGTGCGGGACGCCGAGGGTGCCGAAGGCTGGATCAACCAGTCACTGCTTTCCGGCAACCGAACGGTCGTGGCCGCTCCGTGGCACAAGGGCAAGGAATTCGAGGTCAAGCTTCATCGCGAGGCCAACAGCGCATCGCCGCTACGCGCAATTTTGGAACCGGGCGTGATTGCGTCGGTCCGCGCCTGCAACGGGCAATGGTGCGAAGTGGATGCCGGCGGTCACCGCGGCTGGGTCGAGCAGGCTCAACTCTGGGGCGTCTACCCCGGCGAGACCTATCAGGATTGATCAGCTTGCCTTGGGTCGCAGCCGGATGATCACATCGACATTGGCGATTTCCATGCCCTCGGGCGGCTCCGGCAGGTTGGTGACGCTGACCGGGCCGTGATCGATATCCATCACACGGTTTTCGCCTTCGACGAAGAAATGATGGTGGTCTGACGTGTTGGTGTCGAAATAGGTCCGCGCACCCTCCACCGCCAGAATGCGCAGAAGCCCGGCATCCGTGAATTGGTGAAGCGTGTTGTAGACGGTCGCAAGCGACACGGCGACGCCGGCGATCACGGCTTCCTCGTGAAGCTCCTCGGCAGACAAATGCCTATCGCCCTTGGCAAAGAGAAGATCAGCCAGCGCAACGCGCTGACGCGTCGGGCGCAGACCCGCGCTCCTGACACGTGTTTCAATCTCTTCTGCGGGAAAATCGCTGCCTGTGGCCATGCGCTCGCCGGTTGATACCAATTCTCGTTTCGGGCCATGAGCAACCCATTGCGCCCAGATATATTCGCAAGCCGCCTTGCGATCAATAGCGACGCATTGACCCCGTCTTGCGGTCGATATAAGCGCGAACGCGGTTTCCAGCGTCAAACAGACTATGCTAGGGACATCGCAAACGGCCAACCGGCCGCGTCAACGGGACGGAGCAATATGGCTGAACAGAAATCGAGCTACGGATACGAAGATCTTCTTGCCTGCGCGCGCGGCGATCTCTTCGGCCCCGGCAACGCACAGCTTCCCGCGCCGCCGATGCTCATGTTCGACCGCATCACCGACATCAGCGAAACGGGCGGCGAATTCGGCAAGGGCTATATCCGTGCCGAATTCGACATCAAGCCGGACCTGTGGTTCTTCCCCTGCCATTTCATCGGCAATCCCGTGATGCCCGGCTGCCTCGGCCTCGACGCCATGTGGCAGTTGACCGGATTTTTCCTCGGCTGGCTGGGCGAGGAAGGAAAAGGCATGGCCCTTTCCACCGGCGAGGTGAAGTTCAAGGGCATGGTCACGCCTTCGGTCAAAAAGGTCGAATACGGCGTCGACTTCAAGCGTGTCATGCGCGGCCGCCTCGTTCTCGGCATCGCCGATGGCTGGCTGAAGGCCGATGGCGAGCAGATCTATAAGGCAACCGACCTCAAGGTCGGACTTTCCAAGCAGGAAGCTGCCTGAGCTTTTTCGCGAATTCAGGGTCGTTCGACCCGCAACCAGTGGAGCGCGACATGAGACGCGTCGTCATTTCGGGACTGGGGATCGTATCCTCGATCGGCAGCAATGCCGAAGAAGTCACGGCCTCGCTGCGCGATGCGCGCTCGGGCATTTCGTTCTCGCCGGATTTTGCCGAGCACGGCTTCAAATGCCAGGTCTGGGGCAAGCCGGAGCTGGACGCCTCCGAACTGGTCGACCGGCGCGCGATGCGCTTCCTGTCGAAGGGCGGCGCGTGGAACCACGTCGCCATGGAACAGGCGATCAAGGATGCGGGCCTCGGCGAAGCCGAGATCACCAATGAGCGCACCGGCATCATCATGGGTTCGGGCGGGCCGTCCACACGCCAGATCGTCGACGCGGCCGACATCGTGCGCGAAAAGGGCAGCCCAAAGCGCATCGGGCCGTTCGCCGTGCCGAAGGCCATGTCCTCCACCGCGTCTGCCACGCTTGCAACATGGTTCAAGATTCACGGCGTCAACTATTCGATTTCGTCGGCCTGCTCGACCTCGGCGCATTGCATCGGAAACGCCTACGAGCTCATCCAGTGGGGCAAGCAGGACCGCGTCTTCGCGGGCGGCCACGAGGATCTCGACTGGACGATGTCGAACCTCTTCGATGCGATGGGCGCGATGTCGTCGAAATACAATGAGACGCCGGAAGTCGCCTCGCGCGCCTATGACGAGGGCCGCGACGGCTTCGTCATCGCGGGTGGCGCAGGCGTTCTCGTCGTCGAGGAACTGGAAGCGGCCAAGGCGCGCGGCGCGAAAATCTACGCCGAGATCGTCGGCTACGGCGCGACGTCGGACGGTCACGACATGGTCGCCCCTTCCGGCGAAGGCGCGGTGCGCTGCATGCGTCAGGCGCTCTCTACCGTTAAGGGCGATGTCGATTACATCAACACCCACGGCACCTCGACGCCGGTCGGCGATTCCAAGGAAATGGGCGCGATCCGCGACGTGTTCGGCGACAAGATTCCGCACATCCAGTCCACCAAGTCGCTGACCGGCCATTCGCTTGGCGCTGCGGGCGTTCAGGAATCGATCTATTCGCTTTTGATGATGCAGTCCGGTTTCATCGGCGAAAGCGCCCATATCGAAACGCTCGATCCCGAATTCGAAGGCATGCCGGTTGTTCGCAAGCGCATAGACGATGCCAAGTTCGACATCGCACTGTCGAATTCGTTTGGCTTCGGCGGCACCAACGCGACGCTGGTCTTCCAGCGCTACCAGGATTGAGCGCATGGACGGTTTGATGAAAGGAAAACGCGGCCTCGTCATGGGCGTCGCGAACGATCACTCGATCGCGTGGGGCATCGCGCAGAAGCTTGCCGAACACGGCGCTGAACTCGCCTTCACCTATCAGGGCGACGCATTCGGCCGCCGCGTGAAGCCGCTGGCGGAAAAGGTCGGCGCGAAACTGGTTCTTTCCTGCGACGTGGAAGATTCCGCCTCCATCGACAGCGTCTTCGATGCGCTCAGGGAAGAATGGGGCACGATCGATTTCGTCGTGCATGCGATCGGCTTTTCCGACAAGAACGAGTTGAAGGGCCTTTACGCGAATACGACGAAGGACAACTTCACGCGCACGATGGTCATCTCGTGTTATTCTTTCACGGAAATCGCCCGCAAGGCGGCCGAGATCATGAATCCCGGCGGCTCGATGCTGACGCTGACCTATGCAGGCTCCGTGCGCGTCATGCCGAACTACAACGTCATGGGCGTCGCCAAGGCGGCTCTCGAGGCTTCCGTGCGCTATCTGGCCGACGATTACGGGCCGAAGGACATTCGCGTCAACGCAATCTCCGCCGGTCCTGTTCGGACCCTCGCTGGTGCGGGCATTTCGGATGCGCGGCTCATGTTCACCTACCAGCAGCGCAACTCACCCCTGCGCCGCACCGTCACCATTGACGAGGTGGGCGGATCGGCTCTTTACCTGCTTTCAGGCCTTTCATCCGGCGTTACCGGCGAAATCCACTATGTGGATTCGGGATACCACATCACCTCGATGCCGACGCTTGGCGAGTTGAAGTCTACCGAGAAGGTCGTCGGCGACGGCGAATAGCCGTTTTTACCGGAAAATGAGTTTTTAACATGTGTGCGATATTACCTTGGCGAACCAAGGTTGCCGCTGCATGCCCTATCGCAATCCGATCAGATCCCGAGCCTTCCGGTTTATAACGATCGGTACCTGCACCATGGGCAGTTTCGCCATCGGTCTTGCGGCGGCGCGGTTTGGCACGTCCGGTGGCGTCGAATTTTTCCCGGCGGCGGTGGTGGGGCTGATCATGGCTGCTCTTTGCGCGCTTGCAGCCGCCAGCTCTGCCGCATCCTTTTTCGCAGGCGTGGACGAATCCGTGCAGTACGTCCATTACGAGACGACGCATGACAAGTTGACCGGGATGCCCGGCCGCAAGGCCACGATGACGACGATCGCAGCGGCGGCAGAGCAAACCCGGACGACCGGAAAGCCAATCTTTCTCGTCGATATCGAGATCAATCGCTTCAAATCGATCAATGACGCAATCGGCTATTCGAATGGTGATGAACTCGTCCGGTTCTTCGCCGAACGCCTTCAGCAATCCGTTCCAGCCGGCACTCGTATAGGCCGCATCGCGGCGGGCGAATTCGCCCTTTTGATCGACGATGATGGCGGCGAACGCATCGACCTGATGGTCGACCACCTTCTTGATCGCATGGCAAAGCCCTATCGGCTCGCCTCCCATCTCCAGTCGGTCAGCCTGTCCATCGGCATCGTTTCACTCCCCAAGGACGGCTTTGAGCCCGAACTCCTGCTGCGCCGATCCAACCTTGCCATCCAGCATGCGCGCACATCCGGCATCGGCGGCTGGGCCGTCTATCATCCCGAAATGGGCGAAGTCGCCGATTATCGACAGTGGATCGAATCCGAATTGCAGGGAGCTTTCGAACGCGGCGGCTTCGCGCTTCACTATCAGCCGCAGCACGACCTTTCGACCGGCCGGATCGTCGGCTACGAGGCGCTGATACGCTGGAACCACGCGCTGCACGGCACGATCCCGCCGGACGAGTTCATCCCGATCGCTGAAGAAACTGGTCTCATCACGCAGATCGGGGCATGGGCGCTGCGTCAGGCCTGCCTCGACGCCAGACGACTGCCGTCCGACTGTTTCGTTGCCGTCAATATTTCGCCGGTACAGTTCATGAAGCGCGACTTCGTCGCCGACGTTGCAGCCGTCATCGCCGAAACCGGCATTGCGCCGTCACGTCTGGAACTGGAGATCACCGAGACGGCGATGATGCAGGACCGCGAGCGGGCCGCGGCGATCTTGAAACAACTCACGGCGATGGGGCTGACGGTGGCCGTCGACGATTTCGGCACCGGCTATTCCAATTTGAGCTACCTGATCGATTTCTCGTTCCACAAGCTCAAGATCGACCAATCTTTCATCCAGCGCATCAACAGCGACAGCAATACGGGTGCGATCGTCTCGACGATCGTCGGTCTGTCGCGCGCACTCGGCGTCCACACCATAGCAGAGGGCGTGGAAACCGAGCATCAGGCGACGCTTCTCAAAGCTGCCGGCTGCAACATCGTCCAGGGCTATTATTACGGAAAGCCCGCCCCCCTCGCCACCGATACTGCGGCGGCGAAATCGCATCTGCGCGCGGTTTCCTGACTATCTGCGCGCGGCAATCACCTTGAAGCCGCTGGTACGCACCAATTCGCGAACTTGAGAGAACGCCTTGAGCGCCGCTTCATAGGGCAGATGGCTGTTGGCGACCATGAAGAGACGCCCGCCGGGCTTCAAAAACCGTCGTGCCGCCTCGATCATCGCAATGCCGACATCCGGATCGCCCTTGCGAACGGTATGGAAGGGCGGGTTCATGACGACGGCGTCGTAGAGCGCCCTGGGGTCTTCACTCGTCACATCGAACCAACGCGTGCGGCTTTCCATATCAGGCGCGAGCGCCTTCATGTTGGCTTCGGCCGCGCGAGAGGCAGCGAACCCTGCCTCGAAAAGATCGATGCGCTTCACCTTGCGGCATCGCTGCGCCACGTTGACCGCGAGATAGCCCCAGCCGGCGCCGATGTCGGCGACCGCACCGAAAAGATCGTCTGGCAGATGCTCGACCAAAAGTTTCGATCCGGCATCGATCCGGTCATGTGAAAACAGGCCAGGTGTCGTCACGAACCCACCTTCGACCTCGACCGTTGAGAGCGGCGCAACAATCGACCCGTTACCGGCAAACCAGAAAACCTTGCCGTGATGCTTCGACGCCTGCCCCAAAATCTCCGTGGAAGCGCCGATGCGCTTCTTCAGACTATCGATGCCGTCGGTCTTGAGGCCCGCTACCACGATTTGAGCGCCGAGGCGCGTGCGCGCATTGGCTTCGGCGACCCAATGCTCGTTCAGCGCGCGGTGCTTGCCGCATAGAACAAGCGCCATCGCGTAGTCGCTTCCGTCCGGTTCCTGCACCGGCCTGACGCCGGCACGGTCGAGGCGCAGGAATTCAGGCCGAAAATCCTGAACGGCCGTCATGTCCTGCCCGCGCAATCCCCTTGCCGCATTTTCTGTTGCGTTCAAGAAGAGTACGGCCCCCTCGCCCGGCAGGTCGAGCGAACCCGTTTCGAAAGGATGCAGCAAGGTCTGGCTGGCGTCGGTCATGGTCTGGTCCGGAGAAAAGCGGGCAAAGAAAAACGGGCGCGAAGATCGCGCCCGTTTCCTAGTGTGTTTCGCGAGATTTACGCGTCGGCCTCTTCGGCATCTGCGGACTTCTTCTCGCGAGCGATTTCCTGGCCGGTCTCCTGATCGACGACCTTCATCGACAGGCGAACCTTGCCGCGCTCGTCGAAGCCGAGCAACTTGACCCAAACCTTCTGGCCTTCCTTGACGACATCGGTCGTCTTGGCGACGCGGTCGGAAGCGAGCTGCGAGATGTGAACCAGACCGTCCTTCGGACCGAAGAAGTTCACGAAAGCGCCGAAGTCGGCGGTCTTGACGACCGTGCCTTCGTAGATTTCGCCGACCTCCGGCTCAGCCACGATGGTGTGGATCCACTTCTTTGCCGCCTCGATCTCCTTCGCGTTCGACGAGGCGATCTTCACCGTGCCGTCGTCTTCGATGTTGATCTTGGCGCCGGTCTTTTCCACGATTTCGCGGATGACCTTGCCGCCCGAGCCGATCACGTCGCGGATCTTGTCGGTCGGGATGTTCATGACCTCGATGCGCGGGGCGAACTCGCCGAGTTCCGAACGGCCTTCGGTGATGGCGTTGGCCATTTCACCGAGGATGTGGACGCGACCGTCCTTTGCCTGGCCGAGAGCGATCTTCATGATCTCCTCGGTGATGCCTTCGATCTTGATGTCCATCTGAAGCGACGTGATGCCGTCCTGCGTACCGGCCACCTTGAAGTCCATGTCGCCGAGGTGATCCTCGTCGCCGAGAATGTCGGACAGAACCGCGAAGCGCTCGTCTTCCTTGATCAGGCCCATGGCGATGCCCGCGATCGGCTTGGTCAGCGGAACGCCCGCATCCATCAGCGCCAGCGAAGCGCCGCAAACGGTCGCCATCGAGGACGAGCCGTTGGATTCGGTGATCTCGGATACGAGACGCAGCGTATAGGGGAACTGTTCGGCAGCCGGAAGCATCGGACGGACCGCGCGCCATGCGAGCTTACCGTGACCGATCTCGCGGCGGCCGGGCGAACCCATGCGGCCTGTTTCACCGACCGAATAGGGCGGGAAATTGTAGTGGAGCAGGAAGCGTTCCTTGTACGTGCCGGTCAGCGCGTCGATGAACTGCTCGTCTTCGCCGGTGCCGAGCGTGGCGACCACGATCGCCTGCGTCTCGCCGCGGGTGAACAGTGCCGAGCCGTGCGTGCGCGGCAGGATGCCGACTTCCGACACGATCGGACGGACCGTCGAAAGGTCGCGGCCGTCGATGCGGCTCTTGGTGTCGAGGATGTTCCAGCGAACGATCTTTGCCTGAAGCGACTTGAACACCGTGCCGATGACTTCGGAGGTGTACTTGGCTTCTTCGCCGTCGGCCGGCGTGAAATGCGCCTTCACCTTCGCCTTGACGGCGTCGACGGCAGCGTAACGCTTCTGCTTGTCAGTGTTCTTGTAGGCGTCGCGCAGTTCGCCTTCGACCAGCTTGAGCATTTCACCTTCAAGGGCGGAATGATCGGCCGGAACGAAGTCGCGCGGCTCCTTGGCGGCGACTTCAGCGAGCTTGATGACCGCGTCGATGACAGGCTGGAACGCGCGGTGGCCGAACATGACGGCGCCGAGCATCGTCTCTTCGTCGAGTTCCTGCGCTTCCGACTCGACCATGAGGACGGCGTCGGACGTGCCGGCGACGACGAGGTCGAGCTTGGATTCGGGCATCTCATCGAGATGCGGGTTGAGAACGTATTCGCCGTTGATGTAGCCGACGCGTGCGCCGCCGATCGGGCCCATGAACGGAACGCCCGAAAGCGTCAGCGCGGCCGAAGTCGCGACGATCGCCAGAATGTCCGGATCGTTTTCGAGGTCATGCTGCATGACGGTGACGACGACCTGCGTGTCGTTCTTGTAGCCGTCTGCGAAGAGCGGGCGGATCGGACGATCGATCAGGCGGGAAACCAGCGTTTCCTTTTCGCTCGGACGGCCTTCGCGCTTGAAGAAGCCGCCGGGGATCTTGCCGGCCGCATAGGTCTTTTCCTGGTAGTTCACGGTCAGCGGGAAGAAGTCGAAGCCCGGCTTCGGCTCCTTGGCCGAAACGACGGTGGCCAGAACGACGGTCTCGCCATAGGTGGCGACGACGGCGCCGTCGGCCTGGCGGGCGACCTTGCCCGTTTCCAGAACGAGCGGGCGACCGCCCCACTCGATTTCGACGCGGTGGTGATTGAACATGTCTTGTCCTTTCGTGGACCGTGCGGGCGGACCTTTGCCCGCCGTATCACGGCCCCTTGTCTGGCGGGATGAGCCACGGGCAAGACAACGGGAGGCTCTTCAAAAGCGCCGTCGGCGCGAGCATCCTGCAATCCTGCCCCATGACCGATCCCATGGAGCGCCCCTCATCGAGGGCGGTCGGGCCTCATGCCCGAATGCGAAAACCGGCGGGGTCGCAAGCGATCCCGCCGGAAAAACTGTTAGCGGCGCAGGCCGAGCTTGCCGATCAGCGTCTGGTAGCGGCCTTCATCCTTGCCCTTGAGGTAGTCAAGGAGGTGACGGCGCTGTGAGACGAGAGCCAGAAGACCACGTCGGGAATGGTTGTCCTTCTTGTGGTCCTTGAAGTGCTCGGTCAGGTTCTTGATCCGCTCGGAGAGCAGCGCGACCTGGACTTCCGGAGAACCGGTATCGCCCTTCTTGGTCCCGAATTCAGTGAGCAGTTCCTGCTTGCGTTCAGCGGTAATCGACATCGAGTGCTTCCTTTCGAAATGGAGGAACGGGGTCGCCCACGGCCGGGATGTCGTCCAGCGGGGGCCAATGGTCGCGGCAAAATCTGCGGCGATGGCGCGCATATAATGGAGTTGTGCGACAAAAGCCAGAGAATTCCGTCTTTGCGCCCGCACGCTAGCCGCAGGCGGCCGAGCCGCGTCAGCCGGTCTTGCGCTCGCCTATTGCCGCATCCGGTTCCGGCCGCAATTTCTCGATCGGCATGACAAAGCGGCAGATAAGACCCTTCGGCCCGATCGTTCGTTCGATCTGCGCATCGAGCGTGCCGCCCAGCATGCGTTCGATGACCTCGGAACCGAAACCACGGCCTTCCTCCTGCGCAACGAAACCCGGCACCGTCTCCCGCCAGTCGATAGCCAACTGGTCGTCGTCGACCGTCCAGGCGATGGCCAGATGGCCGTTCGCCGTAGTGAAAGCACCGTATTTGGCCGCATTGGTCGCGAGTTCGTGCACCGCAAGGCCAATCGTCTGGGCGGCTTGATGGGACAGGCGAACGCGCGGACCTTCCATGGAAAGTCGCGTTTCGTCGTCGGGCCGGAAGACTTCGATTTGCGCTTCAAGAAGTTCCCGCAATTCGACCCCTCCCGCACCGCCCGCGATCAAAAGATCGGTCGAGCGCGCCAGTCCCTGCACGCGTTTTTGAAACGAGTCCTGAAAGGCGGCGAAATCCGTTGCATGCCGCGCCGTCTGCTTGGCGATCGAGGAAACGACGGTCAACTGGTTCTTGGAGCGGTGCGCGACTTCGCGCATCAGGAAGCGGATTTCGTTTTCCGCCTTCTGCCGGTCGCGCGAGGCTTCGGCCAGCGCGGCGGATATCGAAGCGATTTCGGCAACGCCGTAAGGCTTTGCCACCACTGGCTCGCCGCTCCCCAGACGGCGCGCGTCGGCTTCGAGTTCGCGAACGGGCCGTGAAAGCTGGCGGCCGAGTATCCACGCGGCGAGCGCGCTCAAAAGCGCGAGCAGGATGCCGCCGAACGCGAATGCCTGCAACGCCCGCGTCTGCGGGCCCGCGACGATATCCGACGGCGACCAGACCACGACCTGCCAGCCACTCAGCTTCGAATTGACCGCGATCGTCTCGTAATCCTCGCCCTGAACGGACACGGTCGTGCGCGAGGGCGGGCCATCGGGACGGCCGTTCGGCCACAGGAAGAAGGGCTTGCCGATTTCGGACGACATGAACGTGGTCGCAATGACGATGCCGTTCCCGTCAACGACCGAAGCGTTCCATCCGCCACGCAGGTTCTGCCCCGCAATGACACTCGTGAGGTCCTCGGCATTTTGCGCGAGAACCAGCGCGCGGCGCATGATACCATCGGTCCACGGTACGATGACGTTGACCACCCATTTTTGTGCAGTCTGGCCGAAAAATGCATTCGAGACGACGGTGTTGCCCGTGGCAAGGGCGTGGCGGACCGGCTCCGGATCGGAGGTCGGGCCAAGTTCCGTTCCGAATGGAACACGGGTGTTGAAAAGCTGATCGAGATTTTCGTCGAGGAGTATGAAATAGGAATTCGTTTCCTCAAGGGCGACGGACGCCCGTTCGTAGAACTCGTTTCGATTGTCGAGATGGAGAGAACGCGCCGTTGAAAGTACGCGCAGCGTCGTCACCATTCCCACGAGCTCGCGGTCGACGGTTTCGGAGATCGACCCTGCCGTCGCTTCGGCGAGCGTCGTCAATATGTCCTGCTGCGAACGGTTGTTGCGCTCCAGCAGAACCGCGATGAACAGAAGCGTCGGGATCAACGCAACGGCGACCAGCGCCGCAAGAAGGGTCGCGACCGGCATTGGCCGACGCCGCCTGACGCTCTCGGCGTCCTCCCCCGCGGCATTTTCCCTGTCGCTCAAATTGACCCCCAACACGCACGCAAGGACGAATTGCGTCCGGCATTCTATCGCACGATCCGGCAGACCCGCGTTAACAAATGACGACAGGCCGACGCAGTCAATCGCGAATCGGCCGATTTTTCACGGATCGCTAAAATGGCAATGCGGCAGCAAGGTGGTTGCCGCCAGTCTTCAACCGGCGAAAACGCGCTTCGGCTTGAACATGCCGGCTTCGATCATGCCGATCGCGACCAGCTTGCCACGCGCGGTCGCGCAAGCCTCGTCGGCCTCTACCGGTGCATCCCGCCCCCGGATGATGACCGGATTGCCGAGACGGATGCGGGCCGCGGCATCTTCGGTCAGCACGACCTGAGGCAGGGATTCGAGCGCGGCACCGGTATCCACGAGCAAACCGTCGAGCGCTTTCAGTTGCTCGCCCTCGGGACGACCCGGCTTTTCGTCTTCCGCGATCTGCGGCGCATGCGCAGCCACCACCTCTTCGATCATCGCCATCGTAACGAGATCGTCACCAACGAACGGGTCGACCTCGGTGCGGCGCAATGTCGAAATATGCCCGTAGCAGCCCAGGTCCCGGCCCATGTCGCGGGCGAGCGAGCGCACATAGGTGCCCTTCCCGCATTCGATCTCGAAGACCGTTGCGTCCACCGTGGTTTCGATGAGGTCGAACCGCCCGATCTCGACCTCACGAGCCGGAATGTCGACCATTTCGCCATCGCGCGCCAGATCGTATGCGCGCTCGCCCGCGATCTTGATCGCCGAGAATTGCGGCGGGATCTGCATGATGACGCCCGTATAATTCGGCATGATCGCGCGGATATCGGCTTCGGACGGCCGCGCATCGGAGTTTTTCGCCACCGTGCCTTCGAGGTCGTCCGTCGTGCGCTCCTCGCCCCATGTTACGGTGAAGCGGTAGACTTTCGCGCCATCTTGAACATAAGGCACGGTCTTCGTCGCCTCGCCGAGCGCAATCGGCAGCATGCCGGAGGCAAGCGGATCGAGCGTCCCAGCATGGCCGGCCTTGTCGGCGTTGAAGAGCCATTTGACCTTCGAGACCGCATCGGTGGAGCCCATGCCCACCGGCTTGTCGAGGATCAGCCAGCCCGAGACCGGACGGCCCTTCTTCTTTCCACGCCGCGCCATTCTCAGCCGTCTTTCCTGTCTTCGTCCTCGTCATCGAGATCGCGCGCGACTTCCGGAGAGCGCAGCAACGCATCGATGCGGGCCATGTTGTCGAAACTGGTGTCGAGCCGAAAGCGGAATTCCGGCATGTATTTCATCTGCCGCAGCGCGCCGGATACGCGGCCGCGTATGAATTTCGCGTTTTTCGCCAGCGCTTTGATAACGGCGTTGTCGTCCTTTGCGCCAAGCGGCGAGACGAAGGCCGTCGCGATCTTCAGGTCGGGCGACATACGCACTTCCGAGACGGAGATCACCGTCCCCTCGATCACGTCGTCGCGAACCTCGCCACGCGCGATAACGTCGGATAGCGCATGGCGAACCTGCTCGCCGACGCGAAGCTGGCGCTGGGACGGACCATCCGAAGCGAATTTGGGCATGAATATCTCCGTGCGGCGGCACAGGGTTCGAACCTGCACCGACCCGTCTAGCGAAAGAGACGGCGGTCCATTCGGACCGCCGTTCGTCGTTCAGCCTGTCATCAAAGCGTGCGGGTGATCATCTCGACGCGGTACGCTTCGATCGTGTCGCCAGCGCGGATGTCCTCGTAGTTCTCGAAAGCCATGCCGCATTCCTGACCGACCGGCACTTCGGCAACTTCGTCCTTGAAGCGCTTGAGCGTCTTGAGCTTGCCTTCGTGGATGACGACGTTGTCGCGGATGAGGCGGACACCTGCGCCGCGCTCCATCTTGCCTTCCGTGACCCGGCAACCCGCAACCTTGCCGACCTTGGTGATGTTGAACACTTCGAGAATCTCGGCATTGCCGAGGAAGGTCTCGCGGCGTTCGGGCGACAGGAGGCCGGACATGGCCGCTTTGATGTCATCCACGAGGTCGTAGATGATGTTGTAGTAGCGGATCTCGATGCCGGCCTGCTCGGAGGCTTCGCGCGCCTGCTTGTTTGCACGCACGTTGAAGCCGATGATGGCTGCACCCGACGTTTCGGCTAGCGACACGTCGCTCTCAGTAATCGCTCCGGCACCCGAATGGACGATGCGTGCGCGAACCTCGTCGGTGCCGAGTTTGTCGAGCGAGGCGATGATCGCCTCGATCGAGCCCTGCACGTCGCCCTTGATGAGCAGCGGGAACTCTTTCAGGCCGCTCGTCTGGAGCTGTGACATCATCTGTTCGAGCGAGCCACGCTGGCCTGCCTGACGGGCAACCGCCTTTTCGCGGGCCAGACGCTGGCGGTAATCAGCGATCTCACGTGCCTTGGCTTCGTTCTCGACCACCGCGAAGCGGTCGCCGGCCTGCGGCGTGCCCTGAAGACCCAGAACCTCGACCGGCATGGCCGGACCGGCTTCCTTGAGCTGGCCGCCCTTGTCATTGACGATGGCGCGCACGCGGCCCCACTCGTTGCCCGCGACGAGAATGTCGCCCGTCTTAAGCGTGCCGGCCTGGATGAGGACGGTCGCGACCGAACCACGACCCTTGTCGAGCTTGGCTTCGATGACGACACCCTCGGCCGTGCGGTCCGGGTTCGCTTTCAAGTCGAGAATTTCGGCCTGCAGCAGGATCGCTTCGAGAAGCTTGTCGAGATTGGTGCCGGCCTTTGCCGAAACCTCGACGTCGAGCACTTCACCGCCCATCGATTCGACGAAGACCTCATGCTGGAGAAGCTGGGTGCGCACCTTCTGTGCGTCAGCCTCCGGCTTGTCGATCTTGTTGATCGCCACGATGATCGGGACGCCCGCCGCCTTGGCGTGATTGATGGACTCGATCGTCTGCGGCATGACGCTGTCGTCAGCCGCAACCACCAGAATGGCGATATCGGTCGCCTGCGCGCCACGGGCACGCATCGCCGTGAACGCGGCGTGGCCGGGCGTATCGATGAAGGTGATCGTCTGACCGTCCTGCTCCACCTGATAGGCGCCGATGTGCTGCGTGATGCCGCCGGCCTCGCCCGAAACGACGTTCGCCTTGCGGATCGCGTCGAGAAGCGAGGTCTTGCCGTGATCGACGTGGCCCATGATGGTCACGACCGGCGGACGCGACTTCAGATTCTCGGACTTGTCCTCGATATCGAACATACCGGTTTCGACGTCGGATTCCGCGACGCGGCGCACCGTATGCCCGAACTCGCCGGCAATCAGCTCGGCCGTGTCGGCATCGATGATGTCGCCGGGCTTCATCATCTGGCCCTGCTTCATGAAGAACTTGACCACGTCGACGGCGCGCTCGGCCATACGCTGGGCGAGCTCCTGGATCGTGATCGTCTCGGGAAGGACGACCTCGCGCGAAATCTTTTCGCGCGGCTCGTTCATCTGCGAGCGCTTGAACTTTTCCTGACGGCGGCGCATCGACGACAGCGAGCGGCCACGCGCATCGTCTTCCGATGTCGCGGAGGAAAGCGTCAGCTTGCCGCGTCGGCGATCGTCCTCACCCTTCGGCTTGGCCGGACGCGGCGCAGCAACTTCCGGCTTGACCGGACCACGCTTGGCAGCAACCATCGGGCGGCTCTTGGAACGAGCGTCGGCGGCTTCACTGTCCGGCGCATCCGCGACAGTTGCCGGCGCACGGCGGCGTGCTTCTTCTTCTGCGCGACGGCGGGATTCGGCCTCGCTTTGAAGACGTGCCTCCTCGTCGGCCTGACGGCGCGCGGATTCTTCGCGCTCCTTGGCGCGGCGAGCATCTTCCTCGGCGCGGCGCTTGGCATCCTCAACTGCGCGAACGCGCTCTTCCTGCTCGCGAACGCGTGCGCCTTCGAGCGCACGGCGGCGGGCATCCATCTCACCGGACGAAAGCTCGTTCAGCACCATGCCCGAACCGCGATTGCCGGACGGGCGCGGAGCCGGACGCGAGGGTTGCTGAACACGCGGGGCGGGGCGAGACGGCTGCGCGGGACGCTCGACGGGCTGGATCACCTGCACTGGCGCGGCCGGCGCAGCGGGAGCCGGCTTCGGCGCGACCGGCGCAGCAGCGGCAGGCGCGGCAGAAACCGGGGCAGCAGGAGCCGCCTCCGGCTTTTCGCCGGGCATGGAGAATTTGCGCTTCTTGGTCTCGACGACGACGGATTTGGTACGGCCGTGCGAGAAATTCTGGCGCACGGTGCCCTGCTCCACGCCGGGGCGCTTCAGCGTCAAGGTCTTCTTGGTGTTGACGCTCAACGTCTTGTCGTCACCCGATTTCGTATCACTCATTCCGTATCCTCTGCGGCCTCTAGATGGTCAGCGACCGCCGCATTCGCGTTCCGCTCGTCCGGGGTTCCGCCCCGATATCGGTCAAGCGCACCCACGCGCTTTGCCGCCGCCTTGCCCGCATCCGCGCCAAGCACGGCAGCATGTATCACATTTGCCCCCCCCAATGCCAAACCCAATTCGGCCTGCGAAAAGAGTTTGTAGGCGGGGATATCGGGGCCTCCCAGATGCACGACGGAGCGCCGCGCCTGGGTAATCTTCCTGACGCCGTCTTCAGACGCCTCGTATGCATGAAGGACCAGCATCGCCTTGCCGCTGCGAACCGCCGCATCGACCTTCGCAGCACCCAGAACCAATCGTCCCGCCTTGCGCGCCAATCCGATCGCGCCGAGCGCCTGCCTCGCCAGAAGCCGGTCGACAAGCTCACCAAGGTCAGGCGAAACGACCACCTTTTCCTTCAAGGCACGGGCGAAGAGGTTCTTCGCCGTCGCCTTGTCGACTATCGCGCGCTCGCCGGTCACCCAGCAGCCACGGCCGGGCAGGTTACGCTTCAGATCGGGAACGACGCCCATGTCGGGTCCGGCGACGAAACGGATCAGATCGTCGGGCGATCCGCCTTTTCTCGTCACTATACATGTGCGTTCGCTTGGCGCGTTCAAGTGTGTCCCGGTCCTTTCGTGCCCGATCAGGCGCCCTGCGTCTCGTCTTCGAGTTCGCCACCTTCCTCGTCGGAGGCAAGATCCTCTTCACTGATCCAGCCGGCCTTGAGGCGCGCGGCGACGACCATCTGCTCGGCATCGGCGCGGCTGACGCCGAACGGCGAGAGAACGCCGTCGAACATCTTGGTCTCGCCGTCCTTGCGCTCTTTCCAGCCGGTCAGATCGTCGACCGCGTAGCCGGCGAAGTCCTCGATATTCTTGACGCCATCCTCGCCAACGGCGACCAGCATGGCGGTCGTCATGCCGGGGATTTCGCGAAGCTCGTCCTCGACGCCCAGTTCGCGGCGCTTGGCATCATGCTCGGATTCGATTCGCTCCAGATGCTCGCGAGCGCGCTCCTGAATTTCGGAGGCGGTGTCCTCGTCGAACCCATCGATGGAGGAAATCTCGTCGGCTTCGACATAGGCGACTTCCTCGACCGAGGTGAAGCCTTCCGACGCCAGCACCTGACCGACCATCTCGTCGACGTTGAGCGCGTCCATGAACAGGTTGGAACGCTCGACGAATTCCTTCTGGCGGCGGGAGGATTCCTCCTCCTCGGTCAGGATGTCGATATCCCAGCCGGTGAGCTGCGAGGCAAGGCGCACGTTCTGGCCGCGACGACCGATGGCCAGCGAAAGCTGGTCGTCCGGCACCACCACCTCGATGCGCTCGGCATCTTCGTCCAGAACCACCTTGGCGACTTCGGCCGGCTGCAGCGCGTTGACGATGAACGCGGCGGCGTCCTGGCTCCACGGGATGATGTCGATCTTCTCGCCCTGTAGCTCGCCGACGACGGCCTGAACGCGCGAGCCGCGCATACCGACGCACGCGCCGACAGGATCGATCGAGGAATCGCGCGAGATGACCGCGATCTTGGCGCGGGAGCCGGGATCACGGGCGACCGATTTGATCTCGATGATGCCGTCGTAGATTTCCGGCACTTCCATGGTGAAGAGCTTGGCCATGAACTGCGGATGGGTGCGCGACAGGAAGATCTGCGGGCCGCGCTGTTCGCGGCGCACGTCATAGACATAGGCGCGCACGCGGTCGCCGTATTTGTAGTTCTCGCGCGGGATCAGTTCGTCGCGGCGGATAATCGCCTCGCCGCGTCCGAGGTCCACGATGACGTTGCCGTATTCGACGCGCTTGACCGAACCGTTGACGATCTCGCCTACGCGATCCTTGTATTCGTCGTACTGGCGGTCACGCTCGGCTTCGCGCACCTTCTGCACGATGACCTGCTTGGCAGACTGGGCGGCGATGCGGCCGAAATCCATCGGCGGAAGCTGCTCGGCGATGAAGTCGCCGACCTGCGCATCCGGATTGCGGTGACGCGCATCTTCGAGCGCGATCTCGCGCGCATATTCTTCCGGCTGTTCGACGACTTCGAGAAGACGCTGCAGCTTCATCTCACCCGTATTCGGGTTGATGTCGGCGCGGATGTTGGTCTCCTGACCGTAACGCGAACGCGCGGCCTTCTGAATCGCGTCCGCCATCGCGGCGATCACGATTTCCTTGTCGATCGACTTCTCGCGGGCGACCGCATCGGCGATCTGGAGAAGTTCGAGCCTGTTTGCACTGACTGCCATAGTCGTCTCCCTGGGCAATTCTCTCCCGGATGCGATCCGGGGTGCCAAAATCAATTGTCGTTATCGGCGTCGGGGCTATCGCCCTCGATTTCGGTTTCGCCGTCGAAGTCGTCATCCTTGAGCGCGCGTGCCTTCTTGGCCGCCTTGTCGCGCTTCAGCGTGTCGCGGATCAGATCGTCGGTCAGGATCAGCTTTGCATCCGCCAACGAGTCGTAAGGGATGCGCGCGGTGGGTTCTTCGCCGTAGCTTAGCTGGTCGCTCTCGATGACGATGCCGTCCTCATCGGCTTCAACGATCTTGCCCTTGAACCGCTTACGGCCGGCCACGATCATATCCGTCTCTATCTTCGCCAGATGCCCTTTCGCCTGAACGAAATCGGACTTGCGTACCAAGGGCCGGTCGATGCCAGCCGACGACACTTCGAGATGATACGCCTTTTCGATCGGATCATCGACATCCAGGGCCGGCGAGATCGCGCGGCTGACGTCCTCGCAATCCTCGACCGTCATCGTTCCATCGAAGCGCTCGGCCATGACCTGAAGCGTCAGGCCGTTCTGGCCCGACAGGCGTACCCGCACGATTCGATAGCCCATCTGCCGCATGACCGGCTCGATGATCTGCGCGATTCGCGCATCGATGCCTGACTCGCGAATGATGCGATCGTCGCCTTGGGACGTTTCGATTGTCGTGTCGTTCAATGCGGCCTTCCCGGTTCATGGCGTCGGTCGGGCTAACAAAAAAGAGCGGGACCGGGTGGACCCACTCTTGCCATACCGACCAAGAATTTGACGCCGATATAGACCATCGGACGCGCCGGATCAAGATGCACTCCACATAGCCGCTTCCATGCACCTGGCGCATGGCTGCCTTGAGGGAATCGCCACTACCGCATTGCAGCATGAATTATTACATTTGTTGCAATGCACAAGAACAGGAGAACACTCATGAAGAAGCATGGTTTCAGACACGGTTTCAGCGAATTCTTCTCGGTCATGGGAAGCGCGATCGCCGTTTCGTCCGCAGCTCGCAGCCGTCAGGCTCCGCGCGATGCCGATCTCGAACGCCTTGGCATCGACCCGACGCAATACCGTTCGATCAAGCACTGGTAAGACGCGCTCAAGGCGTCTGATCCACGCCTGACAGGCAATGATCGCAGCCCCGCGCAAGCGGGGCTTTTGTTTGTGTGCTGCAAAGCGCGTAGTGATGACAGCTATTTGCGGATGAACGTCAGATAGGCCGGCACCCGCCCTTCGCGAATTGCCTTTGCCTCATATCGCGTACCCGGCCAGCCGTCATAGGCAAGCCGCCAGTCGTCCGGACCATTCGCGCGCCAGTCGAACGCGCCATGCGCGCGGCAGTGAAGAAGTGTCCAGTTGACGTAATGATCGATGTCGGACGCGAAGCGAAAGCGCGCTCCCGGCCTCAGAACGCGCGCAAACCGGTCGAGATTGACCGGGCTCACAAACCGCCGTTTCCAGTGCCGCCGTTTCGTCCACGGGTCGGGGTAAAGAAGATCGATGCCCGACAACGAATCTTCGGGCAGCCAGTCAAGCAATTCCGTCGCATCGTCATCGTGAACGCGCACATTTTCGAGCGGCGCGGCATCGAACTGCGACGCGAACTTCGCCATGCCGTTGACGAAGGGCTCGACGCCGATGAAACCGGTGCCGGGAAACCGCCCGGCCTCGTGGTGGAAATGTTCTCCGCCGCCGAAGCCGATTTCGAGCCGCACCCGATCCACGTCCGCCTCGAAAAGCGTTCGCAGGTCCGAAGGTGCAGGCTTCTGAAGATCGAGCTTGAGCGCCGGCAGGCGCGCTTCCATGCGCTCGGCCTGCGCCGGGCTCAACGTCTTGCCGTGACGGCGACCGAAAAAGGCTTCGGTCGCCCGCTCTCCCCATTCGTGCTTCATGACGGTCAGGCTGCGATGGCTTCTTTCAGCGCCTTGACGAGATCCGTCCTCTCCCACGAGAACGATCCGTCGCGACCCGCCTTGCGGCCAAAATGGCCATAGGCTGCCGTGCGCGCGTAGATCGGCTTGTTGAGATCGAGATGACGGCGGATACCCGAAGGTGAGAGGTCCATGACCTCGCGCACGGCTTTCTCGACCGAATCCTCGGTGACCTTGCCGGTGCCGTGCAGGTCGACATAAACCGAAAGCGGCTGTGCGACGCCGATGGCGTAGGACAACTGGATCGTGCAGCGTTCGGCAAGCTTGGCCGCCACGACGTTCTTTGCCAGATAGCGCGCCGCATAGGCTGCGGAGCGATCGACCTTCGTGGTGTCCTTGCCGGAGAACGCGCCGCCGCCATGCGGGGCCGCGCCGCCATAGGTGTCGACGATGATCTTGCGGCCGGTAAGGCCCGCGTCACCGTCCGGTCCACCGATCACGAACTTGCCGGTCGGGTTGATGTACCAATTGCAGTCTTCGGCGATGGACAACCCACCGGAGGAAAGAGCCTCGCGAATAAAAGGCTCGACGACCTTGCGGACCTTCTTGTTGTCCCAGCTTGCGTCGATGTGCTGCGTCGACAGAACGATCTGCGTCGCCTCGCTCGGCTTGCCGTCGACATATCGAACGGTGACCTGGCTCTTGGCGTCCGGGCCGAGCTTGCCGGCATCGCCGTCACCCTTGTGACGGGCGGCCGCCAGAAGCTCAAGAATCTTGTGGCTGTAATAGAGCGGCGCCGGCATCAAATCCGGTGTTTCCGAGCAGGCATAGCCGAACATGATGCCCTGGTCGCCGGCACCTTCCTCGCCCTGCTTGTCGGACGCGTTGTCGACGCCTTGCGCGATGTCGGCCGACTGGCCGTGCAGCAGAACGTCGATCTTCGCCGTCTTCCAGTGAAAACCGTCCTGCTCGTAGCCGATGGCACGGATGGCACGGCGCGCGGCTGAGCGGAACTTCGACGGGTTGATCAGCGGGTTGCCGTTGGCTTCCTTCAGGATGTTTCCATCCTTGTCCTTCTTGAGGAGCGAGTCTGGAACGCGTACTTCGCCGGCAATGACCACGCGATTGGTGGTCGTCAGCGTCTCGCAGGCGACACGGACATGCCATGGGTCCATTCCGGCTTTCCTAGCTTCCTTATAGACGAGATCGACGATCTCATCGGATATACGGTCGCAGACTTTGTCGGGATGGCCTTCGGAAACGGATTCGGAAGTGAAGATGTAGTTCTGGCGCAAGATCGGGTGTCCCCTCTGGAAATGCCTGACTGGGAAGCTGCAGGCCACAGACGTGTAGCCAAGCCGGCAACCACCGGTCAAGCTGCATCAACCTGTCATGGATAATGCGAAAGGATTCCGAATCCGCCGAAACGCAGCTAGCTTGGCTCTTCTTCCTCGGACGCCAGCGTCTTGACGAGGTCGATGATGCGGCGGCGTACCTTCTGATCCTTGATCTTCAGGAAGGAGCGGGTGAGCTGGACCCCTTCGGAGCTGCTCAGAAAATCGGAGACGTAAGACGGCCCGTCATCTTCCGCGAAACCACCGGTAGTCGCATCCTGGCCGGGCGCATCTTCGAAGAAATAGGCGACCGGCACGTTCAGATGGGACGAGATCGCCTGAAGCCGGCTCGCGCCGACGCGATTGGTGCCCTTTTCGTATTTCTGGATTTGCTGGAAGGTAATGCCCAGCATCTCGCCGAGCTTTTCCTGGCTCATCGCCAGCATGTTACGGCGCAACCTGATCCGGCTCCCGACATGAATGTCGATCGGATTGGGCTTCTTTTTATTGGGGGTCATCTTTGTAAGCCTATCGAGACAGGCCCTTTTCTATTGGCTGCCGCCTTCACCGCCACACGGGCGAGCATGAAAGCACTGCTTATCTGAGGCCGTCGGAACGGCCAATACGCATCTTTAAATATGCTTAGTGAATTTACGGGGCACGGGACCTGCGGTGGCAGACGATTGCGCCCCCTATCAATACAAAAACGACGAATCCTGCCGAAATGCGGACGGATACGGGTGGAATCAGGGTATTTGCCTGAACAAAAGGAATCTCTACGTCGAGGACTCCAACCGCATCGAGCGCCAGACCGTCTATCACACGGCCATATCCATCCACGGCCGCCGAAATTCCATTGTTGGCCGCGCGAACAAGCGGCAGCCCCGCCTCGATGGCACGAAATTGTGCCTGCCGGAAATGCTGGTAGGGACCGGGCGTGTCGCCGAACCATGCGTCGTTCGTGACGTTGACGATGATGCGCGCGCTCGTTTCGCCGCGCGCAGCTACGCCTGGAAAGATGACCTCGTAGCAGATGAAGGGCAGGCCGCCGATACCGTTGCCCAGATCGAGCGGCCGCCGCGTCGTTCCGGCTGAAAACCCACCGACATTTTGCGCAAGCTGCCTCAGACCGAAGCGGGACAAAACGCCCTGAAACGGCAGATACTCGCCGAACGGCACCAGATGCACCTTGTCGAAGGCATCGACGATTTCGCCAGATGAATCGATCACGACGATCGAATTGTAATAGGCGGCAGACCCGCCCCCGCCTGCCTCGGCGCGCACGATACCGGCGAGCAGGCGCTGTCCCTCTTCGATCGTATCGCCAAGAGCGGCAAGGGCGTCGGGACGGTCGTTGAACAGGAACGGGACAGACGTTTCCGGCCACAAGATGACATCCGGACGCGCAGCGCCCTCCTCAACCGGTCGCCGGCTCAACTCCAGATGCGCCTCGAAGATGCGGTCTCGCTCGGCCATGTCCCATTTCTGGCTCTGCAGGATCGACGGCTGGATGATCCGAACGGCAAGCGTTTCTGCGCCTGCGGTGTCTTCCGCCAGCGCAAGCCGCGCCGCGCCATAGCCCAGATGAAGCGCAACGAGCGCCACGCCAATCGCGAGGCCAGCCTTGAGATGAACGCGCCCGGCGAGCAGCGCCGGCAGCGAGAAGACGAAGACGGCGAGTGCGTTCATCCCCGTGAACCCGACGACGACCGACGACTGCATCGCAAGCGGCACGGGCATTGCCGCGTAGCCGATCGCATTCCAGGGAAAACCGGTAAAGAGCGTCGCGCGCAGCCATTCGGCAAGCGCGAAAGCGACGGCGAGCGCACAGATGCGCCCGATATCGTCGCTCCAGACGATCCGCGCCAGAGCGCAGGCAACCGCGTAGAAGACGGCCAGTACCGCTGGCAGTCCTATCACCGCGAGCGGCAGCGCCCAGGCGAAAAGATCGGCCTCGACGAGAAGCGCGTTGCCGGTCCACCAAAGACCGGCCAGAAAATAGCCGAAACCAAACAGCCAGCCGATGCCGAAGGCCGGCGCGAGCCGCCTTATGCCACGGCGTTCAGGCGCGGCGACGGCACCATCGAGCATCCACACAAGCAGGGGAAACGCGACAAAGGCCGCCAGCGGAAAGTCGAAAGGAGCCTGCGCAAGGCTGGCGACCGCACCTGCGACGAAGGCAAGGAACGACCTACCCGCGCCCGACAGGAGAATTATCTTGCCCGCAAGGCGCTCCATTCACCCGTCCGTCGCCAGAATCAACCCCGCACCCTTCTATCAAAGGCACAGGGTCTTTTCCAATTGCGATCGGTCAGTTGGAGACGCGGCGCAGCTTCGCACCCTCGACATCGACGATGCGAAGGCGTTTGACGCGGCGCGGGTCGGCGTCGAGAACGTGGAACTGGAAGCCCGGTATGGCTTCGACAACCTCACCGCGCGCCGGCACACGACCGAGCGCGTTGAAGATCAGCCCGCCAATCGTGTCGACGTTTTCACCATGCTCACCGGCGGCAAAAGCCGGTCCGATCTCTTCGACAACGTCGTCGATCTCGGCTTTGGCGTCCACGACAAACGTGCCGTCGGCATTGCGGACGATCATCGCCTCGTCGTCATCGTGCTCGTCCTCGATGTCGCCGACGACCATTTCGACGATGTCCTCCAGCGAAACCAGACCGTCCGTGCCGCCATATTCGTCGATGACGAGTGCCATCTGCACGCGCTCGGCTTGCATCTGTGCCATCAAATCCGTCGCCAGCATCGAAGGCGGGACGAAGAGCAGCTTTCGCACCAGCCCCAGTTCCTCGATGCTTTTCGTGAGATCCACATCGGACAGGTCGAGATTTGCGGGACCTTCGGACGGATCGCGATCGCTGCGGGCCGTCCGTGTGATATGCGCGAGAATATCGCGGATATGCACCATGCCGCGCGGATCGTCGAGATTTTCGCCATAGACCGGCATGCGCGAATGGCCAAGTTCCTCGAAGCGGACCATAAGCGCGCCCAAAAGCGTGGTCGTCTCGACCGCCTCGATATCGGCGCGCGGGACCATCACGTCGTCGACGCGCAACTCGCGCAGCCGCAGGATATTGCGCAGCATGGCACGCTCGCCCGGCGAAAAATTCGCCGAGTCGAGGGAATCCTCGTGAAGCGCGTCGGCCAGATCCTCGCGAATGGAGGACCCGTTCTTCGCGCGGAACAGGCTGGAAATCAGTTGCAGGAAATTTGAAGGTTTGCCGGCCGTGCCGGCGGTCCTACTTTGCGCGTCTGCGCTTTCGTCGGACGGTTTCGCTTCGGCGCCGAGCGGCGGAGCATCCATCTGTGATTGTTCGGTCATCGTCCTTGAGGCCGTTCGGCCTTACCAGTTAGCCATATGGGTCGGGAATAGAAAGTCGTTCGAGTATCTTTCGTTCCAGACCCTCCATCTCGTCCGCATCCGCGTCATTTTCGTGGTCGTAACCCAGAAGATGCAGCAGCCCGTGGACGAGCAAGTGAGCAAGATGGTGCTCGAAAGGCTTGTCTTCCAGTGCCGCCTCGCGAGAAACCGTCTCGTGCGCAAGAATGACATCACCCAGCATCGGTGGCAAGGCATCGCCTGGCGCTATCTCGAAAGCGGGGAAGGACAGGACGTTGGTCGCCTTGTCCTTGCCGCGCCAGTCGCGGTTGAGCGTGCGGATCGACGCATCGTCGACAAAGACGAGGCTGAGTTCGGATTCGGGGTGCGCGATGCAAAGTTCGGCGAACGTCGCTTCCGAAGCGCGTTCGGCCAACCCTGCAAGAATATCCTCGGCCGGCCAGCCACCGGCCTCGACCGTAATGTCGATTTCAAGTCCCATATCAGACCTGAATGCCGCCCTTACCGGGCGAGCCCGCACCCTCGCGATCATAGGCACGAACGATCTCGGCGACGAGCGGATGGCGCACGACGTCGACATCGTTGAAGCGGCAGGTCACGATGCCCGGCACGCCGTCGAGCACGCGCAGCGCCTCGACCAGACCGGACTTGGTATTCGGCGGAAGGTCGATCTGGCTCGGGTCGCCCGTCACGATCATGCGCCCGCCCTCGCCCAGACGGGTCAGGAACATCTTCATCTGCATCGGCGTCGTATTTTGCGCCTCATCAAGAATGATCGCGGCATTGCGCAAGGTGCGACCGCGCATGAAGGCCAGCGGTGCGATCTCGATCACTTCGGCCGCGATGGCCCGCTCGACCTTGTCGGACGGCATCATGTCGTAAAGCGCGTCGTAAAGCGGGCGCAGATAGGGATCGACCTTTTCCTTCATGTCGCCGGGCAGGAAGCCGAGCCGTTCGCCCGCCTCCACCGCCGGGCGCGACAGGATGATGCGCTCGACCGCGCCGCGCTCCAGAAGCATCGCTGCATGAGCGACCGCCAGATAGGTCTTGCCGGTGCCGGCCGGGCCGATGCCGAAGACGAGTTCGGAGCGCTCCAGCGCGCGCATATAGGCGTCCTGATTGACCGAACGCGCATAGATCGTGCGCTTGCGCGTCGCTATCTGCGCGGCGGCCATCTTGCCCTTCTTCTCCAGCGTCGGCAGCGTCAACTGATCGTCGGCCGCGACGGAAATGCGGATCGCCCCATCCACCTCGGACGGCGAGACGTCATGTCCCTTCTGGACGAGACCATAGAGATAATCGAGCGCGCGCCGCGCCTGCTCGGCGGCCGTCGGCTCCCCGCGGATCGACAACTGGTTGCCCTTGGAACGAATGTCGAGGCCGAGCTTCTGCTCGATACGCGCCAGATTCTCGTCGAACTGGCCGTAAAGCGCGGATGCAAGCCTGTTGTCGTCGAAGGTAAGAACGATATGCGCCATGTCCGACGCCCCCTGGGGCGCGGGCTTTACTTCGGGTACGACGCTCAAACGGCTCTCCTCATTCGAACCCTTCGTCAAACCGGCTCCGCAAATAGGGAGTTGCGGCCGGCACTCAAGACCTTCACACGCACAATGTCGCCGATTCGCCCGACGCTTTCATCAAGAATCACCGGCTGAAGCCATGGCGAGCGTCCGACGATCTGTGCGAGTTGGCGGCCCGGCTTCTCGATCAGCACGTCCATCTCCATTGCGACACGGCTTTGCGTGAAGGCTTCGAGCTGATTTGTCAGCAAAGCCTGCAATTCCTGAAGCCTTTCGTCCTTCACACGCTCCTCGACGTGAAACTTCATGTCGGCCCCAGGTGTTCCCGGACGAGGCGAATATTTGAACGAGAAAGCCTGTGCATAACCCACCTCGCGTACCAGCTTCATGGTCGCCTGATGGTCCGCGTCGCTCTCGCCGGGGAAGCCGACAATGAAATCGCCGGACATCGCGATGTCGGGTCGCACGTTGCGGATGCGATCGATCAGCCGCAGATAGTCGTCCGCGGTGTGCTTGCGGTTCATCGCTTTCAAAATGCGGTCCGACCCCGATTGAACCGGCAGATGCAGGTAAGGCATCAGTGCCGGCAGATCGCGATGGGCGGCGATCAGCGCGTCATCCATGTCGCGCGGGTGGCTCGTCGTATAACGCAGGCGCGCTAGACCGGGGATTTCGGCCAGCCGAAAGAGGAGTTCACCGAGGCCCCATTCGCGAGTCGATCCCCCTTGGACTACACCCTCTCCATGCCAGGCATTGACGTTCTGGCCGAGCAGCGTGATCTCGCGCACGCCGCCATCGACCAGTCTTTCGGCTTCCGTCACGATCTGCGCGACCGGCCGCGAAATCTCCGAACCGCGCGTATAGGGCACCACGCAGAAGGTGCAGAACTTGTCGCAGCCTTCCTGCACGGTGAGAAAAGCCGTAACGCCACGATTGCGCACGGCCTTCTTCTGCGGTTGTGGCAGATGCTCGAACTTGTCTTCGAGCGCGTAGTCGGTCTCGACGACCTTCTCGCCCGCGCGAGCCTTTCTCACCACTGCCGGCAGGCGGTGATAGGTCTGCGGACCGACGACCAGATCGACGACCGGAGCGCGGCGCAATATCTCGTCGCCTTCGGCCTGCGCGACGCAGCCCGTCACGCCGATCACCATCTCATGGCCCTGCTCAGCGCGCTCGCGCTTCAGATCGCGGATGCGTCCGAGTTCGGAATAAACCTTCTCAGCGGCTCGCTCACGGATGTGGCACGTGTTGAGCAGCACCAGATCGGCGTCCTCGATCGCGTCGGTCGGCTGGTAGCCGTCGGCGGCCAGCGCATCGGACATGCGCTGTGAATCGTAGACGTTCATCTGGCAGCCATAGGTCTTGACGAAGACCTTCCTGGTCTTCGCTTCGGCTGTGTCTACGGGGCGGGTGAGCGTGTCGTTCAAATCCATGCGCCACGCTCTAGCGCTTTTCGCGGCCGAAATCGAGACGGGCGGCGTTCACAACACCTTTTGCCGCCGCGCATGGTGCAGCGTCTCGCGAACCGACCCTTCTGCGCGCGATGCGACCTGCTTGCGGTTCGCGCCGTCGAAGCCGATCGTCTCGCCCAAGAGGACATCGACGACTATCGGTCCGCTCGTCACCAGCCTGACGAGATGCGGGATAAGGTCTTCGTCGCCGATCCATGAAAAACGCGCCCGGTGCCGCCGCCCCATCGCCACGCCATAAAGGCGCGAATAAAAGATCGCCGCCGGCTGCACGGCAAAGCTGTCCGTGCCCTCCGCAAGCTGTGCGGCCGCGCCAAACAGCGTCGATTTGAACGGCAACAGGCGATTGCCGCACCCCGTCGTGCCTTCGGCGAACAGAACCAGCGGATCGCCCGATTTCAGCTTTTCCGCCACCTCGCGGGTCTGGTCGGCCGCGCGATGCCGCGTCTCGCGCTCCACGAAGATCGAGTTTTGCGAACGGAACAACCGCCCCAGCACCGGCCAACGCGCAACCTCGGCCTTGGCGATGAAATTGACCGGCGCGATCGATCCCAGAACCATGATGTCGGTCCACGACACGTGGTTGGCCGCGATCAAAAGCGGACGCTTTTGCGACAATTCACCGTGCACGCGCACGGAGATGCCGAGCAGCCTCAAGACCATCCTATGCCAAAAAAGCGCCGGGCGGCGCGGATCGCCAAGCCCGCTCGCCTTCATCGCCAGTTGCCAGATCACCAACGCGATCGTTCCGGGTATGAAACCGGCAAGCGCCAGAACGAGACGCAGCTTGCCGATCATGTCAGCTAAGATCGCGCCGCATGACGATCGCGCCCGTCCGCTCGCCGCCCGGTCGCTCATAATAATCCGGCCGCTTGCCGACCTGAATGAAGCCCAGCCGCCGATAAAGCGTGATGGCCGGCGCGTTGGTCTCGTCCACTTCGAGAAAGAGCGAAGCGGTGCGGTCGGCATGGAGCGCGCGCAGAACCGCATCCATCAGGCCGCGCCCAAGGCCGAGACGCCGCGCCGCGCGCGATACGGCGATGGTGAGAATTTCGGCCTCGTCCGCCGCCTGACGCGCCAGAACGAAGCCGAGCGGGCCTATGCCCCGGTTGCCGACTTCGCGGGCAACGAAGCCAAAGACGTTAGATTGCGCCAGAAGCTCGGAAAACTCATCCTCGCTCCATGGGCGAACGAAATCCTCCTCATGGATACGTGGCAACCCGGCCGCATCGTCAAGCTCCAGCATCTCAATGACGAATTCGCGCGGGGCGGCGAAGAAGGGCAGCTTCATGAAGCCGCCTTGCGTGCAACGGCGAAACCCTCCTGCACCTTGGCATCGGCACCGCGCAGGTAAAGCGGCGCGGGCCGCGACCCATCAAGGGGCTTCTTCGCAGCGAGCGCGGCATAGGCGGCGATATCCGCCGTTGCAGCGCGCGATGCGACGTCGAGCGCTTCCAGGGCCAATGCTTGAAGGGCGTCGGCGGCCGAGCCCGTCACGACGGCCTTGTACTCGCACGCAAGCGCCAAAGCCGCGCCTGCATCCAGCGCGGCTGGTTCGGCCAGTTCCCGCCCTTCAGCATCATAAAGCGCGGCATGGATTTCGCCGCGTCCACCGTCGAGCGCAGCCAGAACGGCGCGGCCGGAAAATCGACCGCGTGCCTCGAAGGCGAGCGCTTCCAGCGTCGTAACGCCGATGGCGGGAATGCCGAGTGCCAATGCCAGCCCACGCGCGGCCGAAACGCCGACGCGAATGCCGGTGAACGAACCAGGTCCGACGCAAACGGCGACGGCACCGAGATCGGCAAACGTCACGCCTGCCTTGTCCAGCGCCTCGTCGATTACCGCCATCAAATGTTCGGCATGACCCTTGCCCAGATCACGCACCGCGCGCCCGCGTTCGGCCGTGTCATAAACGCAGGCCGCGCACAGATTGGCGGATGTATCGATGGCGAGAATGATCACGACACGCGTTTCGCCTTCAGTTCCAGGCGGCGTGCATGAAGCACCGGCTCGGTGTAGCCGGACGGCTGCTCACGCCCCTTGAAGACGAGATCGCAGGCCGCCAGAAACGCGATGGAATTGTCGAAGTCGGGCGCCATCGGCGTATAAAGCGGATCGCCGTCGTTTTGCCGGTCGACGACCGTCGCCATGCGCTTCATCGTCTCCATGACCTGATCGCGCGAGACGACCGAATGATGCAGCCAGTTCGCCATGTGCTGCGCGGAAATGCGCAAGGTGGCACGGTCTTCCATCAGGCCGACGTCGTTGATGTCCGGCACTTTGGAGCAACCGACGCCCTGATCGACCCAGCGCACGACATACCCCAGAATCCCTTGAGCGTTGTTATCGAGTTCGTGCTGGATGTCTTCCGGCGACCAGTTCGGCCGCGTGGCGACGGGAACGGAAAGAATGTCGGCGAGCTTCGCCCGCTTGCGGGACTTCAGTTCGCCCTGCACCTTGGCGACGTCGACCTTGTGATAATGCGTGGCGTGGAGCGTGGCGGCCGTCGGCGACGGCACCCAGGCCGTGTTCGCGCCCGCCTTCGGGTGGCCGATCTTCTGCTCCAGCATCGCTGCCATCAGGTCCGGCATCGCCCACATGCCCTTGCCGATCTGCGCATGGCCGGAGAGCCCGCATTCAAGCCCGATATCGACATTCCACTGCTCGTAGGCGGCGATCCAGGTCGACTGCTTCATGTCGCCCTTGCGGATCATCGGGCCGGCTTCCATCGAGGTGTGGATCTCGTCGCCGGTTCGGTCGAGAAAGCCGGTATTGATGAAGACGACGCGCTCGGACGCAGCGCGGATGCATTCTTTGAGGTTCACCGTCGTGCGGCGCTCCTCGTCCATGATGCCCATCTTGATCGTGTTCGCCGTCATGCCGAGCGCCTTTTCCACGCGCCCGAAAAGCTCCGACGCGAAGGCGACCTCTTCGGGTCCGTGCATCTTGGGCTTGACGACATACATCGAGCCGGCGGGCGAATTGGCGCGACGGCCGTTTTCGCCAATGTCGTGCAGCGCGATCAGTGCCGTCACCATCGCGTCCATGATGCCTTCCGGCACCTCGTTGCCTTCGGCGTCGAGGATCGCCGGATTGGTCATCAGGTGACCGACATTCCTGATCAGCATCAATGAGCGGCAACGCACCGGCAATTTGCCCGAACCATCCGGCAAATCATATTCGGCATCGGGATTGAGCTTGCGTGTAAAGGTCTTGCCGCCCTTGGCGACTTCCTCGGTCAGATCGCCCTTCATGAGGCCGAGCCAGTTACGGTAGACGACGACCTTGTCCTCGGCATCGACGGCCGCGACCGAATCCTCGCAATCCATGATGGTGGTGATCGCCGATTCGACGAATACGTCCGAAATGCCGGCCGGATCGGCCTTGCCAATCTCGCTTTTCGTATCGACGAGAATTTCGAGAAGAAGGTTGTTGTGGCGCAGCAGAATCTGCAGATCGCACAGATCGTCCTTGAGATATCCGGCGAATTGCGAAGCGTCCTTCAGGCCCGTTTCGCCTGCGTCGCTCGTCACGCGAAGCGCACCATTTTCGACAGCGAGTTTCGTGACGTTCGTCCAGCTTCCCGCCGCCAATGGCACGGCGTCGTCGAGGAAGGCGCGGGCCCATGCCACGACCTTCTCGCCTCGCTTGGGATTATAGCCCTTGCCCTTTTCCGCGCCGTCCGCCTCGGAAATGGCGTCGGTGCCGTAGAGCGCATCGTAGAGCGAACCCCAACGCGCATTGGCAGCGTTGAGCGCGTAGCGCGCGTTCATCACCGGCACGACAAGCTGGGGACCGGCGATCTTCGCGATCTCGTCATCGACGTTCTGCGTCGTCACCGAAAAATCGGCACCTTCGGGAACGATGTAGTCGATGGAGCGCAGGAAATTCTCATAGGCGGGAAGGTCGGTCGGCGCGCCGTTTTCGCGGTGCCACGCGTCGATCTTTTCCTGAATCGCATCGCGCTTTTGCAAAAGCGCACGGTTTTTCGGCGCGAGGTCGACAACGATTGCGGCAAATTCCGACCAGAATCTTTCGGCATCGACGCCCGTTCCCGCGACGGCCTCGTTCGCGACGAAGTCATAGAGCGCGCGGTCGATCTTCAATCCGTCGATGTCGATCCGGTCAGTCATGCATAGCCTCCTCGATGCTTCTGTTTGCTTTCATCACGCGCGGCGGGCGTGGTCAATTCTGCAAAAGGCGAAAGAGTGTCATGCCGAAACCGCCAAAACCCTCTCCGTCACGCGCGGTCTTCCGACAGCCGTCGCGCGCAGCGACGCTTCGATGAAGGTGCGCCTGCCCTCGATGGTCGCAACGCGCAAATCCGTGGTCACGGCAATCTCGGCTCCGTCGCTGCCAGCTTCGCGCGCGGCGTTTGCCGCGTTTTCGCGCAACCGGACGCGTGCAGCTTCAAGCGCGTCGTCCTCGGCGTGATGATCGGAAATGGACGCTCCGACACTTGCGCGGAAGACGCCTTCGACCGGTTGCGTTACCGTGCCTTCCACGCTGACGCGCACCTGACCGACCACCGCGCCGACCGCATTGGCGACGTCCGCATGCTTGGGCACGACGCAATCCTGCCCGACGAGACGCGGCAGTTCGGCGTAGTGAAGCCCCGCCGATGCGCCGAGCCCGATCACGTTGCGGTCGAGCGAAACGGAAAGGCGCGCTGTCCCGCCCTGCCCATCAAGCGCGGCCTGCACGAGCGGTCCAGCCACCAGAGCCGCGCCGTCATACCCGTCCTGCGCGAAGGCGGTTTCGAGCATGAGTTCGCTGGAACGGCGGGTGACCGCCGCCAGCAAGCGGTGTGAAATCTCCCGCGCATCCGCCGCGATCGGCTGCCCGTGCCCGTCGCGCCGCCGCGCGAAGAGCAGCGCGCCAAGCCTTGCGGCCTCGACGTTCCAGTTATCCTGCCTGCCGAGGACATGGGCCGCGTCGGACGGTGTAAAACCGCACACATGGGCAAGTCCCCTCGCGACAAGGCGATGGAGCGTCGCCACCTGCGCAGTGGACACCAACAGGCGGTCGAGCGGCTGCGGCGAGAGGGTCAGCGCCGCGTAGAGCCTCTCCTCAGCGCCCGTCAGCCCCGCCGCCATCTGATCCGGAACGCCGGTTCGCACCGCGAAGCGTCCGTCGAGACGGCCCGGATTGGCGCTTCGAAGCTGCCGTTCCAGTTCGTCGAGGATCGCAGAACCATGCAGATGCGCTGCAAGCGACAGCGGAACGAGGCGGCGCGGGCCGAGCAAGATTTTCGGGTTAAGGCCATCTTCGGATAGCGATACCTCCGAATCCCCGCCAAGCCCGAAGGTACGTATCGCCACCGCCTCGACCATGGTGCGCATACTGCCCACCGTTGCGCCATCCGGATCGATGCGCGGCACCCCCTTGTCGAGGATCGCGATGTCGGTCGTCGTTCCGCCGATGTCCGACACCAGCGCATCGTCGAGGCCGGTCAGATAGCGCGCGCCGACGAGGCTCGCCGCCGGTCCCGACAGGATCGTCTCGATCGGGCGTGTCCGCGCGAAATCGGCAGAGACCAGCGCGCCGTCGCCGCGCACCACCATCAATGGCGCGTCGATGCCGTGGCCTGCCAGAAAGCCTTCGGTCGCGACGATCAGCCGGTCGATCATGGCGACGAGCCGCGCATTGAGCAGCGTCGTCAATGCACGGCGGGGGCCGCCGAGTTTGGATGACAGTTCGTGGCTTGATGTGACCGGCAGACCAGTGACCCTTCTTATGAGATCGCGCGCCAGTATCTCATGGGCCGGATTGCGGGTGGAAAAGTAACCGCAGACCGCAAATGCCGAAACACTCCCCGACAGATCAGGCAGGGCAGCTTCCAGAGCGGACAGGTCGAGCCGCGTCTCGTTGCCATGAACGTCGTGGCCGCCGGGCAGGAATACCACCGGATCAGAACCGAGCGCCGCTTTCAGCCCGTCGCGTTCAAGATCCACAGGCGAAAAACCGATCATCACCAGTCCGACGCGCCCGCCCTGCCCCTCGACCAGCGCGTTGGTGGCGAGCGTGGTCGACATGGAAACGAGGCCGATCGCGGAGGGCGCGATACCCGCCGCGGCGATCGCCCGGTCGGCGGCCTCAGCTATCCCGACCGAAAGGTCGTGCCGCGTCGTCAGCGCCTTGGCTTTCGCGACGACGCCGCGCCCTTCCGAAAAGAGCACGGCGTCGGTGTATGTGCCGCCCGTATCGAAACCGAGATAAAGCGGCGTGTCGTCTTTGCCGGTCATGGAGATCGCCCAGTGTCAGGCGATCTCCTTAACCCGGTCGACGTGGTTGGAAAAGGTCGTCACTCGACCCAGATGACCTCGCGCGTGCCGCGCTCTACCAGAACCGGTCCCGTGTCAGTGTAGACGTAGCCGTAATACGGGTCTTCCGGCACCTCGATCACCTCGACATCGGACGGCAGGATCGCGCCCGTGGTCACGCCACCATCGATGACGACCGTATCGCCCGGGTGCTCGGTCACATAGGTGACGGTGCTCTCCGGCACGACGTAACCCGGCGAATAGACGACCTCACGGCTTTCATATTCGACGAGAACCGGACGGCCGTTCACATAGACATAGCCATATTCGGGATAGTCGGGCACCTGCATCACCTCGACCTCCGCCGGGATCATGACGCCAGCGTCGATCTCGCCTTCATAGGTGACGGTCGGCACCGGATTTTCCACGACATAGCCGACGACCTCGTCGGGAACAGCCGTTTCCGCGCCGATCACGGTGCCTGCAAAACCGCCGACAAGCGCACCGATCGGGCCTCCGACCGCAGCACCGGCGATCGCGCCGGTCGTGCCGCCCGCAGCCGCGCCGAAACCGCGCGCCTCGTCATTTGTCTGGGCCTGTGCCGCGCTGACGCCGAGAGCGGCGATGGCGGCGGTCGCAAGAAGAAACTTACGCATGTTCTGGTACTCCTTGGGTATGGCGCGCGCTTCCTTTTCCAGGGCTCGCGCGCTTCACCGTTCAATGACGTCCCTCGGGCTCAAAAATGCGTGACCGTGCGCCGCGTTCCCCTTTTCCCAATCACCAAGCGTAACGCTCGATGAACGGCGTCACCCGTCGAGCATGGCGCGCTGGTCCTCCGTCAGCGGTCGGATATCGGCCGGCACGGGCGCCTGCTCGACGATGATTTCAGCGCGCGGAACCGGCTGCGGCGAGGTGCCGACACTGGTGCAGGCGGCAAGCGCGGCGGGCGCGAAAAGGGCAAGGAGGCGAAGCATGCGGCGCATCAGCCTTTCAAGTGCGGCGGGGATATGACCATGACGCAGCCTTATCCGTTCAGCCATCGGCGCACCAGCAAACGCGCTTCCTCGGCGCGTTCGGGCGTGTCGCAGCAAGGCGGTAAAATACGGCCGAGATGGGCGAGCGGGTGGTTCGGGCCGAGCGGCGCGACGCATCCTCGTGCACGTCGGCACGCGCGCCGCCGGCACACGGCCGGACGACCGAGCGCTTCGGCGGCCATGCGCGTGTTGCGCTGGAGAACGGCATCGATCTGCGCGCGTTCCTCGGCGAAGCGACAGGCGGCCTCGTAATGCGCATCCTCGCTGAAATGCTCGCGGTCCGGATAAATCACCGGCAAGGGCGGCGGCAGTTCCGGCTCGCGCCATTTCGACTTTCGCTTCGCCACGACCATCTCCTTTTCGCCGCATACGGGAAATCGCTCCCGCGCTCGCCGCGCGGGTGGATAAAGGTTCGGGAAGACGGGCGGCTGCGGCATCGCTCATCTGATAGTTTGACTGCGATCCCGCAGCCGTCCGCTCGACGTTCTTGAAGGTGCGCGCCTGCCTCTCTGCCCCGCCTGTCGTCCGGCCATTTGTGGCCAGACTTGATGCGGATTGCGTGCCCCACAGGCACATCCGGCCCGTATTGGCCGGAGGGAGACCTCGGCGCGCCCTCCCCGGACACGCAGCTACGTTGGCCGCACGGCGGAGGCGCCGATCCCCGCCCGCATGACACCGTCGCGACAGGCGTTCCCGAAGACGGGGACGCGGAGGAGTATGGGGGAGGTTTTGGGGAGGGGGATAAGTTTTGTGGGTTTGTGGGGTAGTCGTTGCCTAGCCACCGCTGTGGGTAACGACATGCACGCGTAGCCATTCTTCAATCACCGGCTTGCGAAACGTGCCCGCCTCCAGATGACCGTATATGAACCTTATGACGGCGTCGGGCTCAGCCTCCATCCGCGCATTGTTCAGCCCGAGAAAAATGTCCATGCAGGCGAAGGCGACGCGCTTGTTGCCGTCGATGAAACCATTATTCATCGCCAGACTCTCCCATAACGCAGCCGCCTGCTCGAGGAGATCGGCGTAGTAGCCGGTCTGCGGGCGCAGCAACGCGGACTCGATCAGTCCATGGTCGCTAACGCCCTGTACGCCGCTAAACAGCCGCAACTGCTCGCCATGGATATAGAGCGCATCGTCCAGCGTGAGGTAGTCCACCTACTTCGCCAACGCCTCGTACACGCTCGCCCAGCGTCTGGCACTGTCAGCATGAAGCCGCTCGACGGCCGGATTGACCTTGCCGCGCGCGGCATCGGCCATACGGCGAAACTCGTCGGGTGAAAGCACGATAGCGACGTCGCGGCCCTGACGCTGCACGCGCACAGGCTCGGCCTGCGCCATATCGATGAGCTGGCCAAAACGGTTCTTGGCGTCGGAGGCGGAGAAGGATTTCATGAGGAGATGTTAGCTGAATTGGCCAATTTAGGCAAGAAACTATGGCACCTACGAACTCTGCCTTCTTAAGGAGAATGAATAACAAAGCGACCTTAGCGTTCGACCACGCTTGAGACATGCCGTGAATTCATCTATCCGTGTGCATAACAAGAGGAATAAATAATGAGCCTTCAGGACCAGGTCAATAGCGCTAAACGGACTGTTAATACAGACTCACTTTCGTTCTCGATAAATGAGTTCATCGGAATGTACGAAAGCGGTGAAATAAACATTAACCCCGCGTTTCAAAGAACCTTTCGTTGGGGGCCAGATCAACAATCGAATCTTATTGAATCGTTGCTGATTGGTGTCCCTCTACCTCCGGTATTTGTGTACGAAAATACTGATGGCACTTGGGAGCTGATTGATGGTCTTCAGCGGTCATCAACTATCATAAAGTTTTTTGGAAAACTAAAGGTGGCGGAAACTGATGAACTACAGCCGCCATCTATCTTAAATGCGACCGAGTATCTGCCCGATTTGAACAATGTCGTCTGGCAGAAAAGCAGCATGATCCAAGATGTTCCTATGGAAGATCAAATTGAACTTGATGGCGCTCAACAATTGTTTCTGAAACGATGCCGGATCAACGTTGAAGTTCTGAAACAGCCAAGCAGCAATGATACGAAGTTCGACCTTTTTCAGCGACTAAACAGAGGAGGCTCCACAGCCAACGATCAAGAAATCCGCACCTGCTTAGTTGTAATGAAGTCACCTGAATTTGCCCAATTGCTAGCGGAACTTTCTGCATCTGAAGAGATGCAAACTCTTTGCAGGCTCTCTGAAGAGGACGTCAAGAAACAGAAGGACGTCGAGTATGCTACCCGAATAATTTGCCACACATATAAAGACCTTCGCGTTCGAGATGACCTCAACGAATTCCTCGATAGATCCGTCTTTGAGATAATCGACGATGCAGACGTCGATTATCTCAAGGAATGCTACTTTAAGAGCATCGAGATGATATATAGTACTGGTGATGATGCACTTATACCGAAACAATCCAGGAGAAAGGTATTTACACTCCAGGGATTAGAAACGATCATCGTCGGAGTTTGTAGAAATTACATGGCAATCAAAATTCTCCCTGACCCAACTGGGTTCGTAGCAAAACGGATAGAAGAATTTTGGAATTCCGACGAAATGAAGGTTTACACTTCGTCAGGAATGTCCGCATCGGATCGCATCCGCCAGACGGTTCCTCTTGGCGTCAAGTGGTTTGACCCGGACAAGGTATGATCGACTTTGAAAGCGTAGCCTCAAACGAGCGAGCAAGGCGCGCCAGAAGCCTGTCAAACTCTCGCTCTCTATATGTAAACTCTGCGGAAGCACTCGAACAGGTCGCAGCGCAGTCGCTTATCGTCATGTGTTATGCGCACTGGGAAGGATTTTTCAATTTTTGCGTTGATTTGTATGTGCAAGCGATCAACCGCGCCGGGAAAGAAATCGTCCAATTGAACCCCGCACTGCTTGCTTGCGAAATTGAACCACACCTAATGTCCCTGAAAGACCGAAATTTTCGTATTGACGCCAGACCAGATTTTGCTCGTAAAGTCTTTAGTATTAACGGATGCAAGGAGATTACAAAAGGAACATCCATCTTGAAAGCAGCATCGAATCTTGACTTTAACAGGCTGCGAAGCAGTTTAGATGCCTTGGACATTGATGATACGCGGCTGCTACGTCACCAAAACTTCATCATTCATGAACTCGTTAAGTGGCGTCATCAGGTTGCCCATGGAGACGAACCGGAACTCGAAGAAGCGAACTTGGTTGAACATTCACGTCGCACTGAAGAGCTTCTCACCATTGTCCTCGAGATATTCTCCGATCGAGTGGCAAGATTCTAGCAAGTTCTGAACACGGTTCGATAAGTTAGCGTCCTGTCCTGCTGGGCAGCTTCAAGAAAAGATCACGCGGGTTGAGGTGGCTAGAACGCCCTCGCTCTCCGTTTCAGGTTGCGTCCTACCCCCTTAAAGCAGGGCGCGAAGAGAGGCTCGCCGTGCTTCTTCGAAAGTGCGCCCAGGATGGGGCCATTGCCTTCAGCAACTCTCACCCGGATTTTCGGGCGCACAGACCCGATAAGTCGATGCGCCAGACCGAAGGCAGGCTCACCCATCCCCCATTTTCAACGCCTCGATAAACGCGGCTTGTGGGATTTCGACCTTGCCGAACTGGCGCATGCGCTTTTTGCCTTCCTTCTGCTTTTCCAGAAGTTTGCGCTTACGCGTCACGTCGCCGCCATAGCACTTGGCCGTCACGTCCTTGCGTAGCGCCGAGATCGTCTCGCGCGCGATGACCTTGCCGCCGATCGCTGCCTGAATCGGGATCTTAAACATGTGCTTGGGGATCAGTTCCTTCAGCTTTTCGCACATGGCGCGGCCGCGCTTTTCGGCAGCCTGGCGGTGGACGAGCATCGACAGGGCGTCGACCGGCTCGTCATTGACCAGGATCGACATTTTGACGAGGTCGCCCTCGCGATATTCGGTCAACTGATAATCGAAGGAGGCGTAGCCCTTCGAGATGGATTTCAGACGGTCGTAGAAGTCGAACACGACCTCGTTCAGCGGCAGGTCGTAAACGACCATCGCGCGCTTGCCGACATAGGAAAGATCGACCTGAAGCCCGCGCCGTTCCTGGCACAGTTTCAGGATCGAGCCGAGATAATCGTCGGGCGTCAGGATGGTCGCCCTGATCCACGGCTCCTCGATCGTGTCGATCTTGACCACGTCCGGCATGTCAGCCGGGTTGTGTAGCTCGATCACCGACCCGTCATTCATGTTGAGCTTGTAGACGACCGACGGGGCGGTCGCGATCAGGTCGAGGTCGAACTCGCGCTCCAGCCGCTCCTGAATGATTTCGAGGTGCAGCAGGCCGAGGAAGCCGCAGCGAAAGCCGAAGCCGAGCGCGGCCGATGTTTCCATTTCGAACGAGAACGACGCGTCGTTCAGGCGCAGCTTGCCCATCGCAGCGCGCAGATCCTCGAAATCGGCCGCGTCGACCGGGAAGAGGCCGCAGAAGACGACCGGCTGCGCCGGCTTGAAGCCCGGCAGGGCCTTCGCAGTGGGCTTGCGATCGTCGGTGATGGTGTCGCCGACGCGCGTGTCGGCCACTTCCTTGATCGAGGCGGTGATGAAGCCGAGCTCGCCGGGGCCGAGATCCTCGACCATGACCATCTTGGGCGTGATAACGCCGACGCGGTCGACCGTGTATTTCGCGTTCGTGCCCATCATGCGGACCTGCTGGCCCTTCTTCAGGCGGCCGTCGATGATGCGCACGAGAACGATGACGCCGAGATAGCTGTCGTACCAGCTATCGACCAGCATCGCCTTGAGCGGGGCGTTGGCGTCGCCCTCCTTCGGGGCGGGCAGCTTCGTGACGATCGCTTCGAGTACGTCGCCAATGCCAAGGCCCGTCTTGGCCGAGATCATCACCGCGTCGGACGCATCCAGGCCGATGACCTCCTCAACCTGTTCCTTGACGCGCTCCGGCTCGGCGGCGGGCAAATCGACCTTGTTCAGGACGACGACGATCTCGTGGTCGTTGTCGATCGCCTGATAGACGTTGGCGAGCGTCTGCGCCTCGACGCCCTGAGACGCGTCGACCACCAGAAGCGAGCCCTCGCAGGCCGCAAGCGAGCGCGAGACCTCATAGGCGAAGTCGACATGTCCGGGCGTGTCGATCAGGTTCAGGACGTAGTGCTCGCCGTCCTTCGCATCATATTCGAGGCGGACGGTGTTCGCCTTGATGGTGATGCCGCGCTCACGCTCGATATCCATGGCGTCGAGCACCTGCTCCTTCATCTCCCGGTCCTCGAGAGAGCCGGTCATCTGGATCAGGCGGTCGGCCAAAGTCGACTTGCCGTGATCGATATGGGCGACGATGGAGAAATTGCGGATTTTGGACAGGGGTGTGCTCATGGGCTGCGCGTATAGAGCATTCGCGGGGAAAACGGAAACCGGATTTCACGGGACGTGAAGCCGCAGACTCAAATATATATTTAGATATATCTAAAATACGATGAAAGGAAATCGAAAGGATTTGCTCGCTTAGGTTGTGTTTGAAATTTATGCAACCTGACGTGCAGGCACGGGCGGCGGTAACGCCGCGTCCGAAGGCTTTCGCGCGTCCACAGCCTGAGGGGGCTTTGGCATGGAGGCGGACGTATTCATTGCGCGGTGGAGCGCGCGCGAAGGCGGGGCGGAACGGGCGAACTACCAGATGTTTCTGGCCGAGCTTTGCGACGTGATCGGCGTTTCGCGGCCCGAACCTGCCGGCGCGGAGCGCGAGCGCAACGATTACGTCTTCGAGCGGGCCGTGCGCCGGCGCGAGAGCGATCCGGTCAATTCCTCGCTGCGGATCGATCTCTACAAGAAGGGCTGCTTCATTCTCGAAGCCAAGCAGTCGCGTCTGCCGGGCGCCAAGAACGCCCTGCCCGCGCAACTCTCCCTGCCGCAAATGGAGCGCGAAGCCACGGGCCGGCGAGATGCAGGACGCAACTGGGACGCGATGATGGCGGCGGCGCGCAAGCAGGCGGAGGACTATGTCTTCCTGCTCGACGCCAGCCATCCCGCGCCGCCGTTTCTCATCACCTGCGATGTGGGGCACGCCTTTGAAATCTATGCCGACTTCACCGGCACGGGCCGGGCGTATTCGCAGTTTCGCGGCCGTAAGGGATTTCGCATCTATCTGGAGGATTTGCGTAACGCGGAAACGCGCGCGCTGCTGGCGGATATCTGGGAGAACCCGGCCAGCCTCGACCCGGCGCGTGAGAGCGCCCGCGTGACCCGCGCCATCGCCGGACGGCTTGCCGAAGTCAGCCGGTCTCTGGAGAAAAGCTACGCGCCGCAGGACGTGGCGCTCTTCGTCATGCGCTGCATCTTTTGCATGTTCGCCGAGGATGTCGACTTGCTGCCGAAGGGCGAGTTCACGCGACTTCTAGAGGACTGCACGAAATCACCCAAAGCGCTGGTGCCGCAACTGGAAGAGCTCTGGTCCAAGATGGATCAGCCAGACGAAAAACAGCGGTTCTTTTCGTATTTCGGCACCCACCTTCGTCATTTCAACGGCAATCTCTATCGTAACGCCCGCGCCTTTCCGCTGGAAGCTGAAGAAATCGGCGAACTCGTTGCGGCGGCCAAGCACAAATGGACCGAGGTCGACCCCGCGATCTTCGGCACGCTTCTGGAACAGGCGCTAGAACCATCCGAACGGCGCAAACTCGGTGCGCATTATACACCACGCGCCTATGTCGTGCGGCTCGTGGAGGCGACGGTTATGGAGCCTTTGCGGGCCGACTGGCGGCGCGCGCTGAAACAGGCCGACGGCGAAAAGGACGCTGGCAACGAGCGCGGCGCGGCGGCGATCCTGCGCGCGTTTCATCACAAGCTTTGCACGACACGCGTGCTCGATCCGGCATGCGGGACCGCAAATTTTCTCTATGTGTGCCTGCAACTGATGAAGACGCTGGAGGGGGAAGTGCTGGAGGCGCTGGCCGACCACGGCGAGACCGGACTGCTCGGCCTCGATGCGGAGACGGTCGGGCCGCGACAGTTCCTCGGGCTGGAACTCAACCCACGCGCGGCCGCCATCGCTGAACTCGTCATCTGGATCGGCTTCCTGCAGGAGCACTATCGCACGCATAGCGGACATCCCGGCGAGCCGATCCTGCGCGCGTTCAAAAACATCAATTTCGGGCTGAAGGATGGGTATGACGCGGTGCTGGCTTGGGATGAAATGCGTCCTTCGAGGCCGCCTGCGTCGGCACCTCAGGATGAGGACCGTCGTGTTGGGCAGCGGGAAGAGCGCATGTTCGACAACCCGCGCCGACCCGACTGGCCGGAAGCCGAATTCATCGTCGGCAACCCGCCGTTTATCGGCGGCAAGGATTTGCGAGCGCGGTTGGGGTCGGACTACGCAGAAGTGCTATGGAAAGCACACCGGCATATGAACGAAAGCGCCGATTTTGTCATGTATTGGTGGGATCGTGCGGCGGAGCTTTTGACTCGAAAAGGCACGGTACTGCGTCGGTTCGGGTTGGTAACGACCAATTCGATCAGTCAGGTCTTTCAGCGTCGGACGATCGAGCGGCATCTGTCGGCGAAAAAGCCGATCAGCCTGATCTACGCGATCCCCGATCACCCATGGACGAAAGCGACGAAGGACAGCGCGGCGGTGCGGATTGCGATGACGGTTTGCGAGGCTGGCAAGCGCGAAGGCGTGTTGCTGGAGACGGTTACTGAGAGTGGGCTGGATACCGATGAGCCAATAATTGGGCTCAAGGTCCAACGTGGTGCCATCAGCGCTGCAATACAGATCGGCGTGAACGTCGGCTCGGCAGTTAAGCTTACAGCGAATAGAGGCCTGGGCGGGCGTGGCGTCCAGCTTATCGGTGAAGGTTTTATAGTAAAGCGTAATCACTTACAGCGACTAGGTATTGGGTCGCGTCCGGGCCTTGAAAGCCATATCAAGCCATATCTCAACGGCCGCGATGTGGCTGCTCGGTCTCGGGAGGCGCACGTTATTGATTTCTTTGAAGTGCCCGAAGATTTTGCTCGGCGAGAATATCCAGAAGCCTTTCAGCACCTCTTGGAACACGTAAAGCCACAGCGAGCTTTGAACAACAGAGCTAGCTACAGGCAGCGCTGGTGGCAATTTGGAGAAAATGTCCATTCTGTGCGTTCCGCTATCCAAGACATCCCGCGATATATTGTATCCGCACGAACTGCTCGTCACCGGACATTCCTTTTTGTCGATAAAAAAGTTGTCGCCGACGCAAAACTGATAGTCGTGGCTTCATCGGACGCTTGGTGTTTAGCGCTGCTGTCATCCCGCATACATAAGATATGGGCCGGAAACACCGGTGGATGGCTGGGTGTTGGCAATGACCATACCTACAATCATTCCGAATGTTTCGACCCCTTCCCCTTTCCTGATCCGTCCCCTGCCCTTCGCGACCAGCTTCGCGCGGTCGGCGAGGAACTCGACGCTACGCGCAAGCAGGTGCTCGAAGACCATCCCGACCTGACCATGACCGGGCTCTATAACGTTCTCGAAAAGGTCAAAGCGGGAGATGCGCTTTCGGACAAGGAGGACGACGTCAAGACGCGCGGACTGGTTCTGATCCTGAAGGAACTTCACGAGACAATCGACCGGCTGACGGCCGAAGCCTATGACTGGCCGGCGAATCTGGAGGATGGCGAAATCCTTGCCCGCCTCGTTGCGCTCAATGCAGAGCGGGCAAAGGAGGAAGCTCGCGGGCATGTGCGCTGGCTTCGGCCGGACTATCAGGAACCGCGCTTCGGCAAGGCGAAGGTCGAACGCACCGAAGAACTTCAGTTGCCGGCGAGCGTCGTCGCCATCGACCGTGCCCTGCCGTCGTTTCCCACAAAGCGCGAGGAACAAATCCTTGCCGTGGCCGACGTTCTCGCATCAAGCGGAGCGCCGATGCGGGCAGGCGAAATCGCACGCGCGTTCAAGCGCGGCGGCAAGCGCATCGAACCGAAAGTGGAGCAGCTTTTGGGCGCGCTCGCCCGGTTCGGGCATATCGTGGCGCTGCCGGATGGCTCGTTCCGCACCCGCGAGCGTGAGAGGCTGGCCGCGTAAACCAATGAAAGATGGCGGGCCTTGCGACCCGCCATCCGTTTCTTCGATGAGCGCGAGGCTCAGGTGCCCTTTGCAACCGCCGGCGGTCCGCCCAGCGCATCCTCGTCGCGATAGGCTTTCGGCAGGTTAGCCTCGGCTTCTTTTTCGGTCTGGTACCACTGCTCGTAGCGGTAGAGCACCAAATGGTCGCGCGACAGACCGCGCAGGAGACCGTACATCATCACCAGAATGACGAAGGCGAACGGGAAGCCCGCGACGACGGCCGCCGCTTGCAAGGCCGACAGACCGCCGGCCAGAAGCAGCACCGCTGCGATGGCACCTTCGCTGACGGCCCAGAAGACACGCTGGATCTTCGGCGGATCGGCCTCACCGCCGGCCGTCAGCATGTCGATAACGAAGCTGGCGCTGTCGGACGACGTCACGAACCACATCACGATCATGACGATCAGCAGACCCGTGATGACATTGGTGAGCGGATAGAAGTCCATCATGCGGAAGATCGCGTTGCCGTAGGCTTCGCGCGCCGCTTCGATCAGGCCGGGATTGCCCGTCAGTTCCATGTCGATCGCCACACCGCCAAAGGCCGTGAACCAGAAGAACATGATCGTTGCCGGCACGAACAGGACACCGAGCGCGAATTCTCGGACCGTTCGGCCGCGCGAAATACGCGCGATGAAGATGCCGACGAAGGGCGACCAGGAAATCCACCAGGCCCAATAGAAGATCGTCCAGTCCACCTGCCAGTTGGTACCCGAATAGGCCTCCGACCAGAATGAGAAATAGACGAACTCGTTGATGTAGTTCCCCATGTTCTCGACGAAGGAGTCGAAGATGAACAGGGTCGGGCCGAGGATCACCATGAACGCCAGAAGCGCGAAGGAAAGCTGGATATTGATGTTCGAAAGCCGCTTGATGCCGCCGTCGAGGCCGAGCAGCACCGAAATCGTCGCCAGCAGGGTGATGAAGGCGATCAATCCGATCTGGATAAAGACGTTGTCGGCGATGCCGAACAATGTGGTAAGGCCCGAATTGATCTGCATGACGCCGAGCCCGAGCGAGGTGACGACGCCGAACATCGTGCCGAAGACGGCCAGAATATCGACCGCATGCCCCCACGGACCATAGATGCGCTCGCCAATCAGCGGATAGAGCGCGGAGCGGATCGAAAGCGGCAAGCCCTTGCGGTAGTGGAAATAGGCGAGCGAGCAGCCGACGACGCAATAGATCGCCCAGCCATGGAAACCCCAATGCAGGAAGGTCAGCACCATGGCCTGTTCGGCTGCGGCGACGCTTTCGTTTTCCTGCAGCGGCGCTGCGTAGAAATGCGTCAGCGGTTCGGCAACGCCCCAATAGATGAGGCCGATGCCGATGCCGGCCGAAAACATCATCGCGATCCACGAAAACAGGCCGTATTGCGCTTTTTCCGTCTGTGCGCCAAGGCGGATCGAGCCATAAGGCCCGAGCGCCAGATAAAGGCTCAGGATTACCGCCATATTGGTGACGATGATCAGGAACCAGCCGAAATTATCGGCGATGCCCGTCTGAGCGCCCGAGAATATCGCGCCTGCCGTTTCCGGGAAGGCGGCTCCGAATACGATGAACCCGACGATTAGAAGTGCCGATATGGAAAAGACCGGAATGCTGACATGGGGAAAAGGCCCCAGCCGGCCGGTCACGACCTTGTCTGCCATATGAAAATTGTCCCCCGGGGAAACGCCCCGATGCGAAGTTGCAATCAGGCGCGCCCTGCCCTCCACAGGCCGCGCCACCGGGGACTAATGTGTCAAAACGGTGATGGTTCCCGCGTTAGCCGGCATCAATCGTAAGTCAGGTCGGTCGCTTTGCCGCCGAACACCCGGTAGGCATAGATCGAATAACCGATGATGGTCGGCAGCACGAACGCCGTGCCGACGAGGATGATCGCGAGGCTCTCGGGTGCCGAAGCCGCTTCCCAGATCGTTATGCGCTCGGGCACAACATAGGGGTAGAACGAGTAGGCCAGCCCCGCAAAGCCGAGCGCGAAAATGGCCGCGAGCGTCAGGAACGGCGTGATCGAATGCGCGTCTTCCTTGTGCGGCAGACGGAACGTCAGGAACCACAGCCACAGGAACATCGCGCCGGTGACGATCGGCAATGGCGCAAGCCACATGATTTCCGGCCAGGTGAACCATTTTTCGAAAATGCGCGTCGAAGCGAAGGGGGTCGCAAGCGATACGGCGATCATGCCGACCATGGTGAATGCAAGGGCCAAGCGCAGGAACTTCACCGCCTTGCGCTGCAACTCGCCTTCGGTCTTGTAGATCAGCCATGCAGCACCCATTGCCGCATAAGATGCGGCAAGGCACAGTGCCACCAGCGCGCCAAAGCCGAAAGCTGCCAGATCGCGGTCGAGGCCGAGCACATAGACGCCGAGCATATAGCCTTGCGCAAGCGAGGCCGTGAGCGAGCCGGCGAAGAACAGGAAGTTCCAGCGGCGCTTGCGATGCACCGGCACCTTGGCACGAAAATCGAACGCCACGCCGCGAATGATGAGGCCGAGGAGCAGGACGAAAACAGGCAGGTAAAGCGAGGTGAGGATGATGCCGTGCGCGACGGGGAACGCGACCAGCAGCAGGCCGACCGCCAGCACCAGCCACGTCTCGTTCGCATCCCAGAATGGGCCAATCGAGTTGATCATCGTGTCTCGCTCGTCATCCGTCGCGACGGCGAAGAGAATGCCGATGCCCAGATCGAAACCGTCAAGGATGACGTAGATCAGGATCGACAGCCCCATCAGGCCAGCGAAGATCAGGGGCATCGCGACGTGCCAGTCGATGTTCATCATTTCATTCCCCCGCAACCGGCTGCGTCAACGGTTCGTCCTCGACGGCTGGATCGGGCTCGTCGTCGCCTTCCTTGCCGGCCTTGAGCGCCAGATGGGTGAGAACGCCCAGATAGACGATCATCAAGGTGAGGTAGAGCAGCACATAGATCGTCAAAGTCAGCGCAACATGGCTTCCGGGAACGTCGCGGGCCACCGCATCGGCCGTTGTCAGCACGCCGGAGACCAGCCATGGCTGGCGGCCGATCTCGGTCGTGTACCAACCGGCGAGCGTCGCCACCCAGCCCGAAAACGCCATGCCGGCAAAGACATAGGCCATCGGCATCGGCAGCCTGCCGCGCCGAATGAGATAGTAGCTGCCGACCCATGAGCTTGCCAGCATCAGCATACCGATGCCTACCATGATGCGGAAGCCGAAAAAGACCGGCGCGACCGGCGGATGCTCGCCTTCGAAATCGTTGAGGCCCGGCACAACGCCGTCAAGCGAATGCCTCAGGATCAGGCTTGCACCGTTCGGGATCGCGATCTCGAACCGGTTTTCGCGCGCGTCTTCATCCGGCCAGGCGAACAGCACCAGCGGCACGTTCGGGCGCGTCTCCCAGTTCGCTTCCATCGCCGCGATCTTCTGCGGCTGATTCTCCAGCGTGTTGAGGCCGTGCATGTCGCCGACGAAAATCTGCACCGGAATTAGGATCGCGCCCATGTAGACGCCGGTCTTGAGCGCCTTGAACATCGACGGCGCGCGATCCCCCCTGATGTAGCGCAGGGCCGAAAGACCGGCGACCAGGAAGGCCACCGTCAGCCCCGACGCGATCAGCATATGCGAAAGACGATAGGGGAAGGACGGATTGAGAACGATCGCGAACCAGTCGGTCGCATGGGCAACGCCGTCGCGCATCTCGAAGCCGGCGGGCGTTTGCATCCACGAGTTCAGCGCCAGAATCCAGACCGCCGACATGGTGGTTCCGAAGGCGACGAGGAAGGTCGCGAGTGTGTGGACGCGGTTGGAAACGCGCCGGAACCCGAACAGCATGATGCCGAGGAATACAGCCTCGAGGAAGAACGCGGTCAGCACCTCGTAAGCGAGCAGCGGCCCGGCGATGTTGCCGACCGTTTCCATGAAGCCCGGCCAGTTGGTGCCGAACTGGAAGCTCATCGTCACGCCGGATACGACGCCGAGCGCGAAGGACAGCGCGAATACCTTCACCCAGAAGAAATACGCCTTCATCCAGGCGTGGTCACCGGTGCGGTTGAACTGCAGCTTGAAGAAAAGAAGGACCCAGCCGAGTGCAATGGTAATCGTCGGGAACAGGATGTGGAACGAGATGTTCGCGGCAAACTGCATCCGGGAAAGGATGAGCGGATCCATGACGCACGGGCCCCTTCAAATGATCTTGGCTGACAAGATAGAGCAACCGACCCGATACGGCAAAGCGCGCGGCTGTCGCAGAGGCAGCGTGTCGCGCTGCGGCATTTTGGGCGATGCCGCAGCGCCTGCCTAATCGGCGATCAGCGCCTTGGTTGTCCGTCCAATTTCGCCAGCAATGCCTGCTTCGTCCTGCGGTCACAAAAGGCGGCTTCGATGGCGGTGCGGGTGATGGCGGTGAGGTCCTTGTCGGACAGGCCGAATTCGTCGCGCCCGATCTCGTATTCGCGCTTCAGCGAAGTCCAGAAATAGGGCGGATCGTCGGAGTTGAGAGTGACCTTGCAACCAGCGGCACGCAGCTTCGAAAACGGATGCTCGGCGAAGGACGGGTAGACCTTCAATTCGATGTTGGACACCGGGCAGACTTCCAGCACGACGCCACTGTCGGCGATGCGTTTGACGAGATCGGCATCCTCGATGGCGCGAACGCCGTGGCCAATGCGCGCCGGGCGGATGTGGTCGAGCGCGTCCCGGAGGCTTTCAGGGCCGCCGAACTCGCCAGCGTGAACCGTGATGCCGAGACCGGCCTCGCGTGCGATCTCGAAGGCGCGGACATAGTCCTCCATCTGGCCGACTCGCTCGTCGCCGGCAACGCCGAAGCCGGTGACAAGCGGATGGCCGCATTTCGCCGCGAAGCGCGCCGCTTTCTCGATCGATTCCACGCCGACATGGCGCACGCCCGTGACGATCATACGCCCTTCGATGCCGGTCTTCGCCTTTGCGCGCTCCATGCCTGCGCCGAGCGCGTCTGTATAGGCTTTCGGGGACAGGCCAGCGGCCTCGGCGTGATCGGGCGAGGTGAAGACTTCCGAATAGATCGCGCCGTCACGGGCAAGCGAGGTCAGATAATGTTCGGCAAGGCGCGCATAGTCGTCCTCCGAGCGGAAGAGGTCAGCGGCCTCGTCATATGCCTTCAGGAACGTCGAGAAATCGGTCCAGACGAACGATCCGTCCTTGATGAAATGAGAGACGTCCTTGCCGTATTTGCGCGCCTGAGCCTCGACGAGTTCGGGCGCGGCTGCGCCTTCGATGTGACAGTGGAGTTCGGCCTTGAGAACCATTGTCGCCTTTCTTAACTGCGTTGCCGGCGCGCTACTTCATCGCGCTTGGAAAGATAGCGCCCCGTCAGGCGATCGGCTATGGTCGCGGCGATTTTCAGGCAGGCACAGGTGAATTCGATGTCGGACACACGCACCACCGCGCAAGGCGGGATGGAAACCTCCTACGGTTTCCGCAACGTGGCCGAGGGTGAGAAGCAGCCGCTCGTCAACGACGTGTTCCACAAGGTCGCCGATCGCTACGACGTCATGAACGACCTGATGTCGGCCGGCCTTCACCGCGTGTGGAAAAACGCGATGGTGACGTGGCTGAACCCGCCGCGCCGCGAAGGCTGGAAGGTTCTCGACGTCGCAGGCGGCACCGGCGACATCGCATTCCGCATCGTCGAGGCGTCAGACCGTAACGCGCGCGCCACCGTGCTCGACATCAACGGCTCGATGCTGGCCGTCGGCCAGGACAGGGCGGTAAAGCGCAAGCTCGATCCCTATCTCACATTCGTCGAGGCCAATGCCGAGGAACTGCCGTTCGAAAATGCGACATTCGACGCCTATACGATCGCATTCGGCATCCGAAACGTGCCGCGCATCGATAAGGCCCTTTCGGAAGCCTATCGCGTGCTGAAGCCGGGCGGACGTTTCCTGTGCCTTGAATTTTCCGATGTCGAAATGCCGATCCTCGATAAAGCCTACGAAGCGTGGTCGTTCAACGCCATCCCACAGATCGGCAAGATGGTGGCCGGCGACGGCGAGCCCTATCGCTATCTGGTGGAGTCCATCGCCAAGTTTCCGAACCAGACCAACTTCGCTGCCATGATCCGCACGGCCGGATTCGATCGCGTGACTTGGCGCAATTATTCGGGCGGGATCGCCGCGCTACATTCGGCCTGGAAACTGTGAGGCCGGCTGCGAAATGACGACACCTGCCGCCTATATCCGGCTCGCACGGGCCGGCTGGATTCTCGCGCGCGAAGGCGTGATCGCGGCGCTGCCCGGCGACCAGCTCGACGGACCGCCACGCATGGCGTGGAATGTCGCGCGCTGGCTGGCGCGGCCGCGCTCGCGCAAGCGCGATGCCGCCGACCGTATGTCGAACGCGGTCGACCGGCTCGGCCCATCCTATGTGAAGCTCGGGCAGTTCCTTGCCACGCGGCCCGACGTCGTCGGCGCGGATGTGGCGACGCAGCTTGCGCTCTTGCAGGATCGCATGTCGACCTTTCCGACCGCTTTGGCGCGCGCGGAGATCGCGGAATCTCTCGGTCGCTCGGTCGAAGACCTTTATCTGGAGCTGGACGAGCCGATCGCGGCCGCCTCCATCGCGCAGGTCCATCCGGGGCGCGTGATGCGCGACGGCGTCGACACGAAGGTCGCCGTCAAGGTGATCCGCCCCGGCGTTCGGACGCGTTTCGCGCATGATCTGGAAGGTTTCTTCCTCGCCGCGCATATGCAGGAGCGGTTCATCCCCTCCTCGCGGCGGCTAAAGCCAGTCGAGGTCGCGCAGACGCTCGCCCAGACCACCAAGATCGAGATGGATCTTCGGCTGGAAGCGGCCGCCCTTTCAGAACTGGGCGAGAACACCGTCAACGATCCAGGCTTTCGCGTGCCGTGGGTCGACTGGGAGCGGACAGGCCGCGACGTCATCACCATGGAGTGGATCGACGGCGTCAAGATGTCCGATATCGAGGGCATGCGCGCCGCCGGGCACGATCTGCCGCATCTGGCCGCCGTGCTCATCCAGTCTTTCCTGCGCCACACGCTGCGCGACGGCTTCTTCCACGCTGACATGCATCCCGGCAATCTCTTCGTAGAGGCCGATGGCACCATCGTCGCGGTCGATCTCGGGATCGCAGGGCGGCTCGGCAAGAAGGAGCGGCGGTTCCTCGCCGAAATCCTCTACGGCTTCATCGTGCGCGACTATGTGCGTGTCGCCGAAGTGCATTTCGAGGCCGGTTACGTTCCGCGCACCCATGATGTCCGCGCCTTCGCGCAAGCGATCCGCGCTATCGGCGAGCCGATCCACGGGCAGCCGGCCGAGACGATCTCCATGGCCCGGCTATTGACGCTTCTGTTCGAAGTGACCGAACTCTTCGACATGGAGACGCGGCCCGAGCTTCTGCTTTTGCAAAAGACCATGGTTGTGGTGGAGGGCGTCGCGCGCACGCTCGATCCGGCGTTCAACATGTGGAAAACAGCCGAACCGGTCGTCGGCGACTGGATACGCGGCAACCTTGGGCCGCGCGGCATTCTGGAGGATGCACGCGACGGTGCGGGCGCATTGCTCGCGCTTGCGCGGCAGGCGCCGGAACTTGCCGCCCGTACGGAACGGCTGACGCGCGAGATCGACGCCATGGCTGAAAACGGTCTACGCTTCGACGACGAGACGGCACGGAAGATCGGCAAGGCCGAGGCACGGCATACGCGTTCGGGTCGGATCGCGCTGTGGGTGATTGCGGCGGCGGCGGTGTTTATTGCGTGGCAGGTGACGTGAAGGCCAAGCTGATCTATCAAGCAAGAAGCATCGTTGCAGGATCGCCAGACGAATGACCCTTTCCGGCAAGCGCATTCTCCTGATCATCGCAGGTGGCATCGCCGCCTATAAATCGCTCGACCTAATCCGGCGGCTGCGCGAGCGGGGCGCGAAGGTCCGATGCGTGATGACGAAGGGCGCGCAGGAGTTCGTCACGCCGCTTGTCGTCGGCGCGCTTTCGGCCGACCACGTCTTCACCGAACTGTTCGACCGGCAGGACGAACACGATGTCGGTCATATCCGCCTGTCGCGCGAGGCGGACCTGATCGTCGTCGCACCGGCGACCGCAGACCTTCTGGCCAAAATGGCGAATGGGCTTGCCGACGACCTCGCCTCGACCGTGCTTCTCGCCACAGACAAGAAGGTGATCGTTGCGCCGGCCATGAACCCGAAAATGTGGGCGCATCCCGCCACGCAGCGCAATCGCGCAACACTCGAAGCCGACGGCATCGCGTTCGTCGGCCCAACACGCGGCGAGATGGCCGAAAGCGGCGAGGCGGGCGACGGACGCATGGCCGAACCGCTGGAAATCGTCGCGGCGATCGATCGCCATTTTTCAGCGAGCGGCGCGCCGCTGGCAGGCAAGCGCATCATCGTCACCTCCGGCCCGACGCATGAACCGATCGACCCGGTGCGCTACATTGCCAACCGCTCGTCCGGCAAACAGGGGCATGCGATCGCCGCCGCGCTGGCGCGCCTCGGCGCGTCGGTCACGCTGGTTTCCGGCCCGGTCTCCATCCCCGATCCTGCCGGCGTCGAGACGGTTCATGTCGAGACCGCGCGGCAAATGAAGGAAGCCGTGGAAGCCGCTCTGCCCGCCGATGCAGGCATCTTCGTCGCCGCTGTCGCCGACTGGCGGGTGGATGCGGAGACATCCGAGAAGATCAAGAAGGTTGCGGGCGAAGGCGCTCCAATTCTGAAGATGGCGGAGAACCCCGACATTCTGGCGACCATCGGTCGTCACGCACAACGCCCGAGGCTCGTCATCGGCTTCGCCGCGGAAACGCAGAGCGTCCTCGACCATGCGCGCGCGAAGCTTCAAAAGAAGGGCGCAGATCTGATCGTCGCCAACGACGTCTCGGTCTCGGGCGCGACGAGCGCCGGCGGCATCATGGGCGGGTCGAAGAACCGCGTGACGATCCTGTCGCCAGACGGTGCCGATGACTGGCCCGAACTCACCAAGGACGAGGTCGCCGAGCGGCTGGCCCACCTGATCGCGGAGCGGCTCGCGGGCTAAGCGGTTTCCTGCGTCAACATGACGAGATTGCCGCAACCGTCCTCCAGAATCGCTATGCGGACATTCGTGACGGGCTCGCCGGCAGGCTTACCGCGAAAGACAACCCCTGCCTTGCTCAGGCGCTCGTAGTCGGCGTCGATGTCGTCCGAGCCGAAAGACGTGACCGGCACGCCGTTTTCATAAAGCGCCTTCTGGTAGGTCTTCGCGAAATCGAAGCCGGCGGGTTCGAGCGACAGTTCGACGCCTGAGCCGTCCGGGTTTTCCACCGTCAGCCAGCGCGCACCGTCGAAGGGTATGTCGCGCTTCTTTTTGAATCCGAGCACGTCGCAATAAAATCGCTCGGCCTTCTCCTGATCGTTGACGACGATGGACGAGATGTTGATGCGGATCATGCTTTTTCCTCCGGCACACCGAACTTTTGACGATAGACAGTTTCGAGCGCGCCGACCGTCGACCAGAAGCCGCGCGGCGTATCATTCGACAGGATGTCGATCAGAACGCCGAGATGGGAATCCCAGCCGCTGGCGACACTGACCATACCTTCGGGGTCGGCCAGCTTGCGATGGGTGACCACGAGGCGGGTGCCCTCGCCTTGCGCAAACAATTCGAAGGTGACTTCGCTGCGCGGCGCATCTTTTTCGTCGCCGGGCCAGACATAGGTCAGACGCTGCGGCGGCTCGAATTCGATGACCTCCCCAACGCGCACGGTGGGGCCGTCGGTGTGGCGGAAGCGGTCCGGCGTCGTCTCATGCGAGAGTTCGCCATTGCGGAAGATGTGTTCGACACGTCCACCCCTGCGCGGTTCCATCAGGCCTTCAGCAAGCCACTGGCGGCGCTTTTGCGAATCCGTCAGATAGTCCCAGACGCGTTCGACCGGGCCGGGCAGGACGCGTTCGATGCGCACCGCATTCGGATCGACGATCATGCCATTGCCCTCGTCTGAGCGGCGGTGGAGCTGCGCGTCCAGCGCGCCGAGCATCGTCGTCCAACCCTGCCGGCTCGGCTCGCCCCATTCGGCGAAGACTTGCGCCGCCATCTCATGCGTCAGGGTAAGTTCGCAGCCCTCTCCCTGACGTTCGATCTCGATCGTGACGCGGTCGTAAGCCGGCGAAAACTGAGGCACTGCGAAGGTGAAGACCAGACGGCGCGGGCGGTCGATTTCGAGATACTCGCCGACATGGCGGATTTCATCGTCGCCGCGCCTGTCCACGAAGGTGAAAGTTCCGCCGACGCACGGGTCGTTTTCCGCCACCACGATCCCGCCGCCTGGAATGGTGAACAGCCATTTGCGTGCCATTTGCGGATCGACCCAAGCATCGAAGACACGCTCGGGCGCGGCATCGAACTTGCGGGATACCACCAGGCTTCGAACCTCACTCATGGGATTTTCCTCCTTTATCGGCATCGGCAGCGAGAAGCGCCTCCAGCGCATCGAGCCGTTCGTTCCAGAATTTCTCATAGCGGGCGATCCAGTCGCGCGCGTCGCGCAGGCGAGCGGGATTGAGGCTGCATTTATGGGTGCGCCCCTGAACCTCGCGCCTGACGAGACCAGCCCCTTCCAGCACACGGATATGCTTCGACGCACCGGCAAGCGACATGTCGAAAGGCGCGGCCAGATCGCCGATCGTGTGAGGGCCGGAGGCCAGACGCTCGACCATCGCGCGACGGGTGGTGTCGGCCAGAGCGTGAAAGACGGTGTCGAGATGGGCGTGCTGATGTTGAACCATATGGTTTATTATCGGGGCGCGCAATTATTGTCAACCGAATGGTTTAATAATGATGCACTAGCGCGAAAACAAAAAGGCCGGCATCACTGCCGGCCTTTGTTCGCTGCAACCTGCGCGCCTTCAGGCGCCGGGCTGCTTCGTTTTCCTGAGATAGGGCAACACCGTCTCGTAGTCGCCGAAGCGCTTCTTTGCGTCCTCATTGGAAACGGCGGCGGTGATAATGACGTCCTCGCCCTGCTTCCAGTTGGCCGGAGTAGCGACCTGATGCTTCGCCGTCAGCTGCATGGAATCGATCGCGCGCAGGATCTCGTCGAAGTTGCGGCCGGTCGTCATCGGATAGGTGAGGATCAGCTTGATCTTCTTGTCCGGTCCGACGACATAGACCGAGCGCACGGTGGCGTTGTCGGCGGGCGTGCGACCATCCGCACTGTCACCCGCATCGTCCGGCAGCATGTCGTAGAGCTTGGCTACCTTGAGGTCCTTGTCGCCGATCAGCGGATAATCGACCGAGTGGCCTGTCGCGAGCTTGATGTCTTCCTTCCACTTGCCGTGGTCGGAAACCGGATCGACCGAAATGCCGATGATCTTAACGCCGCGCTTTTCGAATTCGGGCGCGATACCGGCCATGGTGCCGAGTTCGGTCGTGCAGACGGGCGTGAAATTCTTGGGGTGCGAGAACAGCACGGCCCAGCCGTCGCCGATCCATTCGTGAAAATTGATGGTGCCTTGCGTCGTCTCGGCCGTGAAGTCCGGGGCGGTCTGGTTGATGCGCAGGCTCATGGAACACTCCCTTCATTTTCTGTTGGAGGAAATATGAGAAGCGGACCCGCCTACGGCAAGGATAGATTTTTTAATCCGCGCCTTCCGGACGCGGGCGATCGGCGAAATGATCCTTCAATCGCGCAATATCGTTCTCCTGCCATCCTTGCGGGTCGGTCAGCGATATCCAGGCGTCGATATAATCTTCGGGCGCATAGACATGACCGAAACCGATCGGCGTTGTCGTCGCCAGCGCCATGTCGAGCCCGAGCTGCAAAAGCGTGACGACCGGCGTCCAGCGCAAGGAGGCTGAAACATCGGGCGCGCGCTCGCCGCTCATCCAGTCCGGCTCGCGATAGATGGAGGATGGCTGGAAGAAGGTCACCGGGTCACTGCCATATTGCAGATAGACGATGCGCATCGGCCCCCACGGGGCAAAGCCGTCATTCAGGTGGTCGGCCTGATTGGTGAAGCGAATGACCGAGCCATCTCCGAAACGCGGCAGCCAGGCCGGTGATCCGGGCTGGCGATCGTCGATCGCGCGCCGCCACTTGGGCGTCGAATAGGGCGGGCCGCTCCAAAGCGCGCCTTGAAACGGGTCTCCTACGATGTCGAAAAGATCGACGGAGAGGTCGGAATTCAGCGCGCCAAGGCTGAGGCCATGCAAATAAAGGCGCGGGCGCGTCTCGGCAGGCAGCGAACTCAAGTAGCGATAGACTTCCGAAAAGATCGCACGCGCCGTCTCCGCGCCGTATCCCGGCTCGATCAAAAGCGAAAGCCAACTCGTAAGATACGAATATTGCACAGCGACCGACGCGACGTCGCCATCGTGGAGATATTCGATCGTGTCCATCGCTGCCGGATCAATCCAGCCCGTGCCGGTCGGCGTGACGAGGACGACAATTTCGCGCTCGAAAGCGCCGACGCGGATCATCTCGTCCAGCGCCAGCCGCGCGCGCTGCGTATGTTCCTCGGCAGAATTCAGCCCGACATAAATGCGTAGCGGCTCACGCGCCGGCCGCTCGGTGAAGTCGGCGATCTGCGCGGCGGTCGGACCTTGCCCGACAAAGCGACGCCCCATGCGCCCCAGTTCATCCCAGGCGACGAGCGAGGCTTCGCTGCCCGTCTTCAAAGGATCGGCGGGACGAGCGACATCGGGCTGGATCAGAGCATCGAGCTGGCGGAACGACGTGTCCGCAGCGCGAAGGCCGTAGCGAAAGACGACACCGTCGACGATAGACCAGAAGAGTATGCCCGCAACGATCACACCGAGCACATTGGCGATGCGCGGCGGGATATGGCGCTTCATACGGCCGGACGAGACCGTGCGTATGAGCGCGAAAAACCGGGCGATCATGAGGATCACGATGAAGACCGCGAACGCAATCCCACCAACCTCGATCGGACGGCCCGTTTCCACCGGCTCCAGCCCCATCGGCAGGCGGATCGAATTCTGCCACTCCGACGCCTTCCACAGGAAGATCGCAACGACGACGCCGCAGATCGTTGCGGCCGACCATGTCGTCAGCCGTTCCACGCCACGGGAAAAAGGCGGCAGCCCCATATAGAACCACAGCCAGCGCAGGAAGACACCGATGCCGTACCCGGCCGCGAAGGAGCAGCCCGAGAGCAGGCCCTGCAACTGATAGGAGCGCGGCAGGAGGCTCGGCGTCAGCGAAAAGGCGAACAGCAGCGTGCCGATCAGCACACCAACGGAGCAGAAGGACCGCCCCATCCGCATCAGCCTTTCAGAAACGACCCTCTGCACGTTTTCGCCTCGACCCGATCTTTCGGGCATTCTTGCCATCTATGGACACGGTTCGTCCAGTCGGGATGATAGCGAAGACGTCAGCGCGCGAACCAGCCCAGCAACATGCCCTCGCCAACGAAGCGCTCGCGCTCGCGCCAGATCGCCGGCAAGGCAAGCAACGCGATCGACACAAGCGCGATGGCCGTCTTCGACAGTTGCGAGAGTTCCGGCGTACGCTGATCGACATAATAGACCGCGTAGACGATCACGACATGCCAGACATACACGTGCAGCGAATGGCGGCCGAGAAGCTGCAGGAAGCGCAGCGTGAAAACCCAGTTGAACACATTTCCAACTGCGCGAACGGCGCGATTTTCGTGCGCGGGGGCCGCAACGACGAGCCAGGCGACGCCATAGGCGACGGCAAGAAAGTTGACCAGATAGACCGGGCCGAAATCCGCACGGATTTCCATCGTGGCGAACTTGCCGAGCATGACATCGGGCATCAGGCCCCATGCGGTAGCGATACGCAGCGGCACGAAGAAGATGACGAAGGCAAGCGCCGCCTTCGGGAGCAGCCGGCGCTTCGGCGACAGCCAGTAGTCCCAGTCGATCTTGTCCTGCGCGGTCAAGGTGCCCAGCACGATGGCTGAAAAGAAGATGACCTGCCAGCCGAGCATGTTGAAGGAAACGCGCACGCCCTGATCGTCCGTGCCCATGAAAAGCTGGTTGAGCGGTTCCGTGACGATCTGCTGCAAGCCGAGCTGGGCCGCCATCCACGCAATGAAGGAGGCGATCAGAACCGTCGCCCACTTGCCCTGTATCACCAGCCAGATGACCAGCGGCGCGATCAGCATGTAGACCGTGTATTGCGGCAGGATATCCATGAAGGTGGGTTGGAAGACGAATGTCGCGATGGCGAGAAGACGCGTCGGATCGGCGAAGCTGGAGTCGCCCAGCCAGTTCCACCAAGCTTCATAGCCGCCGGGCAGCATCATGCGGGCCAGAAGAACGGCAATGACCAGCCCCATCGCATAGCGATAGAGTTCGAAGGCGCGCGAATAGACCTTCTTCGACCCTTCCCAGCGGCCGTATTTCAGCATCTTGCGGGCATAGACCAGCCCGATCAGCAGACCGGACAGGAAGACGAAACCCTGCGCGTCTTCCACGAAAGCCAACTGACGGTGATTGATCTCGACGAGCCAATAGCCGCCGACAAAAACCAGATGATTTATGAGCATAAAAACGAGGAAATAGCCTCGCATTCCATCAATGATGTCGAGACGTCTCACTCGGTAACTCACTCACATTGCACAGGGTTTCGGTTCAGCCGAAATCCCCCGGCTGCGACAGGCTGCAAACTACAGCATATCGCCAACGCAAAACGTCACGAATGGTTGCCTAAGGTAATTTGAAGCGTGTCAGGCCGCCTTGTCGCGGACCTGATAATCTTTCACTGCCGCGAAGGTGATGGCTTTCCAGCGATCGGCCTCGTAGTTCAGCCCGAACTCGTGCGGGGCGAGGAAGACCGGATCGCCGTCGAGATCGCGCGCGATGTCGCCCTTATGGGCATCCATGAAGCGCTGAAGCTCCGCCTTGTCCGCCGTGATCCAGCGGCAGACGGTAAAGCGCGCCATCTCGAAATCGACCGGCAACTGGTATTCGGCCGACAGGCGCTCCTTCAACACGTCGAGTTGGAGCGCGCCGACGACGCCGACCATGGCGGGCGAGCCATCCTCAGGCAGGAACAGCTGGACGACGCCCTCCTCGGCCATCTGCTGCAACGCCTCTTTCAGCTTCTTCGCCTTCATCGGATCGCCCAGACGCACGCGGCGCAGGATTTCCGGTGCGAAGTTCGGCACACCGCGGAACAGAATTTCCTCGCCTTCCGTCAGCGTATCGCCGATGCGAAGCGTGCCGTGGTTCGGGATGCCGACCACGTCGCCCGCGAACGCCTCGTCGGCGGTGATGCGGCTCTTGGCGAAGAAGAATTGCGGGGCCGACAGGCTCATCTGCTTGCCCGTGCGCACGAGCTTGGCCTTCATGCCGCGCTCCAGCGTGCCCGAGCACACGCGCACGAAGGCGATGCGGTCGCGGTGGTTCGGGTCCATGTTCGCCTGTATCTTGAAGACGAAGGACGTCATCTTCGGCTCCGTAGCATCGACGCGGCGCGAATCCGCCTCCTGCGCGCGCGGCTGAGGTGCCCATGCACCCAGCGCCTCGATCAGATCGCGCACGCCGAAATTGCGCAGCGCCGAACCAAAGAAGACCGGCGTCAGATGGCCTTCGCGAAACGCCTTTTCATCGAACGGGCGGCAGGCCTCGCGAGCAAGATCGAGTTCCTCGATGAAGGCTTCGCGCTCGTTCTCCGGCAGTTTGCCGGCAACACGATTGGAATCAGGTCCGTTGACCTTTGCCCATTCGAGGTCGCCATCGCCATGGCGCACGGCGTTTTCCGCAAGGTGGTAGGTGCCGGCAAAGTTCTTGCCGCTGCCGATCGGCCAGGTGATCGGCGCGGTGTCGAGCGCCAGCTTTTCCTCGATCTCGTCGAGAATTTCGAACGTGTCGCGCGCCTCACGGTCCATCTTGTTGACGAAGGTGACGATCGGGATGTCGCGCAGGCGGCAGACCTCGAACAGCTTCAACGTTCGCGGCTCGATGCCCTTGGCCGCGTCGATGACCATGACGGCGCTGTCGACGGCCGAAAGCGTGCGGTAGGTGTCGTCCGCGAAATCCTCGTGGCCGGGCGTGTCGAGGAGGTTGAAGACGTGATCGCCATATTCGAACGTCATCACCGAGGTGACGACCGAAATGCCGCGTTCGCGCTCGATCTTCATCCAGTCCGAGCGGGTCTGGATCTTGTCCTTCTTTGCCTTGACCTCACCGGCAAGCTGGATCGCGCCACCGAAAAGCAGCAGCTTTTCCGTCAGCGTCGTCTTGCCGGCGTCGGGGTGCGCGATGATCGCAAAGGTGCGGCGGCGGGCGACCGCCTCTTCGATTTTCTCGGCCATGTCAGGAATCTCGTTCGGTTGGCCGCGCTTCTAGCAAGACAGCGGGAAAAGCGCTAGTCCAACGCTTCGTCCACGTCCTTTCCATGCGGGATCGACGGCTGCGCACCGGGCTTCAGACAGGCGAGCGAACCGGCGACCGCAGCGCGGCGCAACGCGTCCTCCAGCTTCACTCCGTCGGCGAGCGCGGCTGCGAGATAGCCGCAGAACGTGTCGCCCGCGCCGACCGTGTCGACCGGCTCGATCTTCAAGCCGTTCGCCCGCAGCATGCCGCCCTGTACCGCCGCGACCACGCCTTCGGCGCCGAGCGTGACGATGATCGTGGAGCCGGTCTCGTCCGCCATCTTGCGCATGGCCGCCTCACGGTCGACGCCTTCAAGGCCATTCAATTTCGCATAGGCGTCGAACTCGTATTCATTCGCGACGACGTAATCGGCCATACGCAGGAAACCGGCCGCCTCCTCGCGAAACGGCGCGGTGTTGAGGATTGAGATCGCCCCGACCGCTTTCGCCTCCTTCAGCGCCGCCTCGACCGTGCGCATGGGGATTTCGTGCTGGAGCAGAAGGTGATCGCCCTTTTCCAGATGAACGTTCTTGACGTCGCCCGGCACCAGCGTGCCGTTGGCTCCCGGAACCACGGCGATCATGTTCTCACCGTCGCCGCCGACGAGGATCGTCGCCGTGCCGGTCGTTGCGTGAGATTCGCGAACACCCGAAAGGTCCACGCGCCCTTCGCGCAGGCACTCCAGCGCTTCTTTCGCAAACGGGTCGTCGCCGACCGCGCCGACCAGATGCACCTCTGCGCCCGCGCGTCTTGCGGCCAGCGCCTGATTGGCGCCCTTGCCGCCCGGTGTCGTCTTGAAGCTCGTGCCGGGCACCGTCTCACCCGGCTTCGGCAATGTGGCGACATTCGCCACGAGGTCGAGATTGATCGAACCCAACACCATAATCATGAAATCGCCATGCCCTTGAACGCGTCCCTTATCGTTCAAAGGCTCTAGCGGCTTCCCGGTTCCATGGCAGCAAAAATCGTTACGCCGCCGGCTGCTGCCCCGCCTCCCAGCCGAGGATCGCGCGCTTGCGCGTCAGGCCCCAGTGGTAGCCGGTCAGTGCGCCGGATTTTCCAAGGGCGCGATGGCACGGCACGACGAAGGAGACCGGATTGGCCCCGATTGCAGCACCCACCGCACGGCTCGCCTTCGGATTGCCGATCTCGCCGGCGATCTGCGAATAGGTCTTTGCCCTGTTCATCGGGATTTTGAGCAGCGCATCCCAGACGCGGACCTGAAAATCAGTACCGATCAGCACGACGTGCAAGGGCTCATCCGCGTGCCAGCGGGCTGGATCGAAGATGCGCGCGGCGTATGGGGCGGTCGCGGCCATGTCCTCGACGAAATCGGCGTTCGGCCAGCGGCCCGACATGTCAGCGAAGGCTTCCTGCTCCTGCCCGGCATCGTTGAACGAAAGGCCCGCCAGCCCCCGATCCGTCACCATGATCAGCGCCACGCCGAAGGGCGAGATGTGCCAGCCATAGCGGATCGTCAGCCCCGCGCCGCGTGTCTTGTAGTCGCCCGGCGACATCGCCTCATGCGTGACGAACAAATCGTGCAGGCGTCCCGGGCCGGACATGCCGACCTCATGGGAGGCATCGAGCAGCGGCAGCCCTTCGTCGAGCAGCCTGCGGGCATGATTGAGCGTGACGGCCTGCAAAAAGGCTTTCGGCGACAGGCCGGCCCAACGGGTGAAGAGCTTCTGCAGCCCGAGCGGCGTCTCGCCGACATCGGCGGCAAGTTCCTCCAGCGAGGGCTGGTCGCGATAGTCGAGGCTGATCTTCTCGATGGCCCGACGCACGATCTCGTAGTCGGAGCCTTCGGGCGTAATGTCCTTTTGAAGGACGGCGGTGTGAGCGTTCATCGCAATCATCTCCTGATCGCACCGAATATCGCGCCGCTGGCTCGCCTTCGCCACCCGATTCTTGACAAGTTCTGTCGTTCACCGCCCCTTCGCGGTCGCCAGTGCTTGGCCGAACGCCGTTGCGAAGCTTTCGCGGTCCTTCGGATTGAGAAACGATCCGATCGTCACGCGTCGTCCCTCGCCCTCCACCGCCATGTCGGTGATGCCGATTTCGTCGTGGCGCGCGATGCGAAACCGCGTCCAGAACGGATTGAAGGAATGCGCCTCGGTGCGGCCGGACGGTGCGATCTTGCGGATATCGAGCCGGGTGCGCGACACGGCCACCTCCTCGCGCTGACGGCCTGCCCGGTAGCTGGCGCGGAAAGCCAGCCATACGAGCAGGATGTCTAGGCCGAAAAAGCCGAAAACCGGCCACGCCCCCATCGACAAAAACAGCCCGCCCATAAAAATCCAGATGCCGACCAGAACGCCCATAAGGATGATGAAGCCCTGCCGCCCAAGCGAACGATAGGGCGTCAGGAGCGCGCGGAAAATCGGCTCGTCATGAGCGTTTGTCTCGGCCATGCGCCCATTCTATAGAGGCGGGATGGAGAAGCCAAAGCCCAAAAGTGCCGCAACGTCGTCCGCCAGCAAGGCAAAGACATCAAATCTGCGCGACAGGCCGAAACGCGCCGCGACGAAGCCGGCAAGGCGCACGCGCTACAGCCGTGCGGAGATAGCCGAGATCTTTCGCCGCTTCCATGTCCAGCGTCCGGAGCCGCAAGGCGAACTGGAACATGTGAATGCGTTCACGCTGCTCGTCGCGGTGGTCCTTTCGGCGCAGGCGACCGATGCCGGCGTCAACAAGGCGACGCGGCCGCTTTTCAAGATCGCCGATACGCCGCAAAAGATGCTGGCGCTCGGCGTGGATAAGGTCGGCGATACCATCAAGACGATCGGCCTGTGGCGTAACAAGGCGAAGAACGTCATCGCGCTTTGCGAGGCGCTTATTCGCGACTATGGCGGTGAAGTTCCGGGCAACCGCGACGATCTCGTCAAACTGCCGGGCGTCGGCCGGAAGACCGCGAACGTCGTTCTCAACATGGCGTTCGGCCAGCCGACCATGGCGGTCGACACGCACATCCTTCGCATCGGCAACCGGATCGGCCTTGCGCCGGGCAAGACGCCCGACGAGGTCGAGGACATTCTGGTGCGCGTCATTCCGGACGAATATATGCGCCATGCCCATCACTGGCTGATCCTGCATGGGCGCTATGTCTGCAAGGCGCGCAAACCCGACTGCCCGGCCTGCGTCATCGCGGACATCTGCAAGTCGGCCGAAAAGACGACCGACATTCCCGCCCCGCTCGTGCCCATCGAACCCTTGCAAGAGGCTTCGGCCTGATCAATCGCCGCTGTAAAGCTTCCAACTCTTGGTGAATGTGCCGTCCTGCATGGCGGAATGGGCCGTTACCTTGTTGCGGCCGGCGGTCTTGGACGCGTAGAGCGCGCGGTCGGCCTTGCGATAGAGTTCGTCCGGTCCCTTGGCCTCGGAGGCCATGCACACGCCGAAGGAGAGCGTGACCGGGCCGTAATCCGTCCCGGTACCAGCGTTGACGAACGGCGTTTGCTCGATGGCGAGGCGGATCTCTTCGGCCAATTCGACGACCGATCTTTCGCTCAAGCCGGTGACGATCAGCCCGAACTCCTCGCCGCCCGTCCTTGCAGCAAACACGTTCGAGGTCATCGACGCTTTGAGGATGGACGCGACGATCTGCAAGATGCGATCGCCGATCGGGTGGCCGTGCTTGTCATTGACCAGCTTGAAGCGGTCGATATCGGCCAGCACCAGAGCGCCGAACATGGTATCGCGCCTGTCCGCGTAAACCGCCTCCATGGACCGGTCGAATGCGCGCCGATTGGCCAGCCCCGTCAAGGCGTCCGTCTCGGACAGCTTCTTGTACTCCTCAAGCTCGGCTTTCACCGCCTCGAGTTCGTGCGACTTGTCCTGCATGGTCGAGGAAACGCGGCGCGTGGAATCCAAAGCCGTGCTGGTCGCGCTCGACATCACGGTCACAACGCGCTGCAGGAAATCGCGCGAAACCTCATCGCGCGCCCTCAGCCCCTGCGAGGTCGCGCCGAGGAATTCGCCATATTTTTCCCGCGAGTTCCGCTCGGATTTCAGGATATCGAGGATTTCGTCGAGCTTGACGCTCATGGTCTCGTGCGCACTTTCGATCATGCGCTCTTCGCGCCCGCGCCCCAGGCTCGTCTGCGCCATACGGTCGAAACTGTCCTGGCTCGGTGTCGACCCCAGTGCGGCGATCGCCTCCACGAGCGCGGGACTGGAACCGCTCAGCGCCTCGTAGATGACCTCGTAGTTCCGTGGCAGCGGCTCCAGTTCCATCTGATGAAGCCGCGCAAGAACATTCGCACCGAGATCGGCCACAAGCGGCTCGGACATTTCCGATAGCTTCATCTCGCCGCTAACCCCCAATGTGCACACCTTTCCGCCTTCTAGGCGCAAAATGGCGGCGCATCCCCCAATGCGCCCGAACTCAAAATACCTCTACGTAACTGAAATGTTAGTTAAGCGCAGCACCTGTCTTCGCAGCGCAGTTTCCATAGTTGCACTGCACAAAATAGACGTAAACTTGCGCTTACTGAAAGCCGCACAGGCCTTGCAAGTCAAGGATGCTGTTTGCGGTGCTCGCCGTTCAGTTTTTAGGCAGACCGTCCCGTACCAGAACAGCATTGTAGTAACGCGGATCACCCGTCACCTCACAGCCGAGCCAATCCGGCAAAGCCGCCGGCGAAAAGCCGGGCTCGATTTCGAGTTCTGCAAGGATGAGGCCTGTCAGACGTCCATGAAAGACGTCGATCTCGAAGACGACGCCTTCCCATGGCACCAGATGACGATCCTTGATCACTTCGCTTTCGACATGAGCGAGCATCGCCTCGGCATCCGGCACCGGGATCGCGTATTCATATTCCTCGCGCGTCAGCCCCGCGCCGCCGAACTTCGCAGTAATCCAGGCCTCGGGACCGGCAATCCGCACGCGTACGGAACGGTCTGGCGCTGCGGCGATATAGCCTTGCCGCATCGGCGTGACGGACGCGACATAGTCGCGCCATGCTTCGGATCGCAGCAGGAATTTTCGTTCGGTTTCGATAGCCATCAGCGTTGTTAAAAACCGGCGCATTCAATGACAAGACCCGGCGCCGATGACGCCGGGTCCGATAATTCCGCCCCCGCTATCCCGCTGACCGCCCGGGGCGAGGGAGAAGGTGATCTGCACGAGGCAGTGCCGCGACGGCCCAAGCATCCTATGCGGGATACCGGAAGCGGCGAAAGGGTTGCTGCCTGAGTCTAAAGCTATTCGGCGGCGGCTAGGTTGATGCCTCTGCCTTCGGCAAGTTCGGTCAGCTTCGCATCGGCCGCCTTTTCCTCAGCAAGGGTTTCCTTCAGAATTTCGGCGCAGTCGCTGCGACCGAGTTTTCCGGCCCATGCGATAAGCGTGCCGTACCGGGTCATTTCATAGTGCTCGACCGCCTGCGCCGCCGCGACGAGGGCTGCATCGAGAACCTGCTTGTCCGCTATGTCGCCGGCAATCTCGTCGGCTTCCTTCAAGATGCCGTCGATAGCGGGACAGGTAACGCCCTTGGCCTTCACGCCATAAAGATCGAACACGCGCTCCAGGCGGGCAACATGGCCCTCCGTCTCGCGCAAATGCGATTCGAAGCCCTGGCGAACCAACGGGCTGTCGGCCTTGTCGATCATTTTCGGCAGGTTTTTGAGAATCTGGTTTTCCGCGTAATAGATGTCACGCAGCGTGTGGACGAAGAGATCGTCCATGGTCTTGATGTCTTTCGAAAAGAGACCCATCATCCGGTCCTTTCACTCATTTCCGCAATGGCTGAATTGCCGATGCGCGATGGATGCCCAACGCCATCGCCGCAAGCGCGTTCCCACCGGCCGGATATCGTGAACGAAATGTTTCAGCGTCGGCCGCGTGTCATTTGAGCAACACGCGAACACAGACCGATGCCACGCACAAATGCGACATGAAAGCCGCGCATTTCCGCCATTCTTCGACGCAGACTGGCCGCATGGATTAATTTCCGATTCACCGGACATTCATCAAATTTCGGTAAATTGGGCCATATCGGCAAGGGACGCCGCCGTTCAGGATTTTGGTCATGCGTATCTGGGCTCGCATCAACGTCACCATCCGCGCAATGCGCGAATTTCTCATTCCGACCTATCGGCCGGAGCGGCATTACATGCGTGGTCCCGGACCCGCCTGCGCACGGCGCGGCGATCACATGGCTGCGCGCTGAATTTCGATAGATGCTCCAAAAAAGAAGCGGCGCGGCAGCCATTGAAGGCGCCAGCGCCGCTTGCCCGGCTGCGAGACTGATCCGCTACTCGGCAGCCGAACGCTGTGCCGAACCTCCCTCCACCGCCTCGATGATGGCGGCGCAGAAAGCGTCCAGATCTCCGGGATTACGGGACGTTATCAAATTGCCGTCGCGCACCATGGCTGTGTCTTCCCAGCGCGCCCCGGCATTGATCATGTCCGTCTTGATGGATTTGTACGATGTCGCCTTGCGATCCTTCACCAGCCCCGCCTCGATCAAAAGCCAAGGCGCATGGCAGATTGCGGCAAGCGGCTTGCCGGACTGGTCGAAATCCTTGACGAACGAGACGGCTTTTTCTTCTACGCGCAAAAGATCGGGATTGATCTGCCCGCCCGGCAGGACAAGCGCGTCGTAATCGGCTGGCGACACATCCGCCAAAATCTTGTCGACCGGAATGGCGCGGCCCCAATCGTCCTTGTCCCAACCCGTGATTTCGCCGGATTCGAGCGAAACGACTTCGACATTCGCGCCGGCTTCGTTGAGTTGCTTCAGCGGAACTTCAAGCTCCGATTGCTCAAAGCCATCGGTAGCGAGGATCATGATCTTCGATTGACCGATTGCCGGCATGGCGCGTCTCCTTCATCCGATTGGCGCATCCACAACGGACGCTGCTTCCAAACGTGAAGAGCCGGATTTGGTTCACCCGTCGCGCCGTGTATTCGACACGAATTGTTTCAAAGGCCAGTCGATCCGAAGCCGCCAGCAGAGCGCGCCGTCGCGCCCAAATGGGACCGTTCCTCAAGGCGCGCCTGAACCACAGGTGCGACGACAAGCTGGGCAACGCGCATACCGCGCGTAATCGCGAATTCCTCGTCGCCGAGGTTGGCGAGCAGGATTTTCACTTCGCCGCGATAGTCGCTGTCGATCGTCCCCGGCGTATTCAGGCAGGTGACGCCGTGCTTGAACGCCAGTCCCGAACGCGGGCGTACCTGCACCTCGTAGCCGGAGGGTATTTCGAAGACGAGACCCGTCGGCACCAGCGCACGCTTTCCGGGCAGCAAGATGAGTTCGCGATCGGCCGGCACGGCGGCGCGCACGTCCATTCCGGCGGCACCTTCGCTCTCATAGGATGGAAGGTCGATCTCTTCGCCGTGCGGCAGGCGCTGAAATCCGATGACAGGGGATTGGAGGCTGGTCATGCGCGCTTCTATTCCCCTTCAAAGCGTCGCCGTCAATCGCCTCAGCGCATCAATGGCGGCAATTGCAGCGTCTCCTTGATCTCCTCCATCACGAAGGAGGCGGAGACGTCCGACAGCGGCACCTTGGCGATCAGGCGCTGGTAAAGCCGGTCATAACCCTTCACGTCGGGCACCCGGGCACGCAGGACGTAATCGAGATCGCCAGACATGCGATAAACCCCCTGAATTTCGGGGATCGACGTGACGGCCTCGCGAAATTTCTTCAGCCAGTCCGGCTCATGATGCGAGGTGCGGATGAGGATGATGACCGACAGTCCGTAGCCGAGCTTTTCCGCATCGACCAAAGCGACACGGCCTCTGATGATCCCTTCCTCCTCCATCAGCTTCACGCGGCGCCAGCATGCATTGCGCGACAGGTATGTCACCTTCGCCAGTTCATCCATCGACAGGGATGCGTCCGCCTGAAGCGCGGCGATGATACGCCGATCTATCGTATCGATATCGTAGGCCATAATGGGATACTGTCCCAAAATCCACACGAATTCAATGACAGTTTGGGATATATCGCGCCTGTTTACAGGGCATCATGTACCGTCAATGGAGAACGGACATGATCGCACGCCTTTTCATCCACCATCCTCAGACTGTCGGCGAAACCTATTTCGGTCATATGGCGTTCGCGGCATGGTTCGCCTCGCGGCTTGCACTCGCGGCGGGCGCGGCACTGGTTCACGCCCTCCTGCCCTTCATGTTCGAGACGACCGCGAGCCGCATCGTGCGCGAGCTTTACGAGCGGACATCGAAGCGTTCGACGCACTGACCATTTGACTCCCGCGCATCAGGCGTTATGCGTCCTCGCATCATTCATTTGAAGCTCGGAGCCAGATCATGCAGGGCGTGACCGTCGTCGACCATCCGCTTGTCCAGCACAAGCTCACCATCATGCGCGACAAGGAAACGTCGACGGCGAGCTTTCGCCGACTCTTACGCGAAATCTCTCTGCTGCTCTGCTATGAGGTCACACGTGGGCTGGAACTGACCACCCGCACCATCGAAACTCCGATGCAGACGATGGAAGCGCCGACGCTGGAAGGCAAGAAGCTGGTCTTCGCCTCCGTGCTACGGGCCGGCAACGGTTTGCTCGACGGGATGCTCGACCTCGTGCCGGCTGCGCGCGTCGCCCATGTCGGCCTCTACCGCGACCACGAAACGCTCGAAGCCGTCGAATATTTCTTCAAGGCGCCCGGCGACCTCGGCGACCGTCTCGTCATCGTCGTCGACCCGATGCTGGCGACGGCAAATTCCGCGATCATGGCCGTCGACAAGCTCAAGGAGCGGGGCGCGACCAACCTCATATTCCTGTGCCTGCTCGCCGCACCCGAAGGCATAGACCGCTTCACCAAGGCGCATCCGGACGTTCCCGTCGTCACCGCCTCGATCGACGAGAAGCTCAACGAGAAGGGCTACATCGTTCCCGGCCTCGGAGATGCGGGCGACCGCATGTACGGCACCAAATAACGCCGCTTTAACGATGCTTCGCGAAAGGCCCGCGCGTTAAGCGCCGCATTGCGAAACGGGTGTAAAATCGCTTCCGGTTGCGGGTCGGAGGCGCTCATGCTGCGCACTGTCATTATCGGTGGAGCCATCATCGCAAGCGCGGCGCTTATCGTTCCGGGCCTGCTGGATGGCAAGGTCGAAAACGATGTCGCAGAGGCGCGGCAGGTTCCGAGCGTATCGTCGGTTTCGCTGGCGCAGCCATCGGGCCGCAGCGTTCTCATGGAGCCTGACGGGCGCGGCCATTTCATCGGAGAGTTCCGTCTCAACGGACGCACCAGCGAAGCCATGATCGACACAGGCGCGAGCGTCGTTGCGATCAACCGCTCCACGGCGCGGCGCATCGGCATCTCGCCCGCGAATTCCGAATTCGTTCATCCCGTCAACACGGCGAACGGAACCGTGCATGCCGCACCGGCCCGTATCGACCGGCTCGAAATCGGCGGCATCGTCGCGCGCGACGTTCAAGCGGTCGTCCTCGACGACGCGGCGTTGTCGGGAACGCTCATCGGCATGAGCTTCCTGAATAAACTTCGGCGCTATCAGGTCGAGAACGGACGTCTGCTTCTGCAGCAGTGATTAGCGCTTCAGCGCGATGCGTTCCGAGACCGTTTCAGGGACAGCCGGCTTTCGATCCGAAATGCGGATCGCCGCGCGCAAGGCGTTGGCAGCCGTCTCGGCCCCGAATTCGGTGCGGCCATGAACGAAGGCCAGCGGCTGATCCCTGTCCACTTTCAGGCCCAGCGGAACGATGCGCGTGATGCCGACCGAATGATCGATCCGGTCATCGGCATGGCGTCGCCCGCCGCCCAGTTCCACAACGGCAAGACCGATCGCGCGGGTGTCGATCCTGTCGATATAGCCTTCCGTCCCGGCGAGGACTGGCCGGACCAGCCGCGCGGGCGGCAGGTGCATTTCCATCTTTTCCAGAAAATCGGTCGGCCCGCCGAGTGCGGCGACCATTCTTGCGAAGCGGTCCGCCGCCTGTCCGCTGCCCAGCGCGTCCAGCGCGAGCGAGGTCGCTTCCTGCGTCGTCGCCGCGACGCACGACGACATCAGCATCTCCGCGGCAAGCGCCAGCGTCACCTCCTCAAGTCGCGTGTTGCGCGTGTCGCGCCCGTTACGCGTCAGGAAATGTACCGCCTCCGCGATTTCGACCGCGTTTCCCGCGCAGGCGGCAAGCGGCTCGTTCATGTCAGTGATCAGCGCCGTGGTCGGCAGGCCCGCGCCGTTGGCGACCTCGACGAGCCCTTGCGCCAGTTCGCGCGCCTTTTCGGGATCGTCCATGAAGGCGCCATTGCCGCTCTTGACGTCGAGCACCAGCGAACCGAGCCCGGCGGCCAGCTTCTTCGACAGGATCGAGGCGGTGATGAGGGCGGGCGCCTCGACCGTGGCCGTCACATCGCGAACCGCGTAAAAGCGTTTGTCGGCGGGGGCCAGATCGGCCGTCTGGCCGATGATCGCACAGCCTGCCTCGCGCACCGCCTGGCGAAAACGCGCTTCGTCCGGCTGGGTCCGGTAGCCGGGGATTGCATCCATCTTGTCGAGCGTGCCGCCGGTATGGCCAAGCCCCCGGCCGGAAATCATCGGCACATAGGCCCCGCAAGCCGCGACGATCGGAGCCAGCACCAGCGAGACATTGTCGCCGACGCCGCCGGTCGAGTGCTTGTCGGTGACGGGACCGGGCAGGTCCGACCAGTCGAGCACGCGGCCCGAATCGCGCATTGCGCGTGTCAGCGCCACCGTCTCGTCGCGGCTCATGCCGTTGAGGAAGACAGCCATGGCGAGCGCGGCGACCTGGCCTTCGGAGAACGTACCGTCCACCAGCCCGGCAACGAAGGCGCCGATTTCTTTCGCGTCAAGCGCCGCCCCGTCGCGCTTTCTCGCAATGATCTCCTGTGGGAGCATCAGCCGTTCAAAGCCTCGCCCGCGAACATCGCGCGGAAGATCGCGGCCAAACGCTTGCCGCCGAGCGGAGCCATGTCCTTGGTCTCCTGATGGGAAAGTTCGTCGCCCGTCATGCCGGCGGCGAGATTGGTGACGACCGAACACGCGGCGACGCGCAGCCCGAGAAAGCGAGCGAGAATGACTTCCGGCACGGTCGACATGCCGACGGCGTCCGCGCCGAAGGTACGCGCCATACGGATTTCGGCGGGCGTTTCGAAAGACGGGCCTGAAAACCACATATAGACACCCTTGTGGAGTTCGGTTCCGCTTTCATCGGCGGCGCGCTCGATCGCTGCGCGCAATCCGGCATCATAGGCTTCCGTCAGTCCGACGAAACGGCGATCCGTCTCTTCTCCGAACAGCGGATTGGTGCCGGAGAAATTGATGTGGTCGGTAATCAGCATCACCGATCCTGGCCCCATCTCGGAGCGCAACGAACCGGCGGCATTGGTGAGCAGAAGTTTCTCGATGCCGATGCCGGCGAGCGCTTCAAGCGCAGGGCGCATCGCTGCGGCGTTGCCGTGCTCGTAATAATGCGCGCGACCGGCGAGCATCAGCACGGGCCGTCCGGCGAAATCGCCCGCCACGATCTGCCCTGCATGGCCGGTGACGCCGCTTTGCGGAAAGCCCGGCAGATCGCCATAGGGGATGCGTACGGCGTTCTCGACCTCGTCGACAAGACCGCCCAAACCGGAGCCGAGAACGAGCGCGACCTTGGGCATGCGCCCTTCGAGGCGCTCGATCAGGCGAACCGTCGCATCGCTCATTTCAGCGTGTCTCCCTTGAATCCGAAGGGAAGGATGTCGCCCATCGTCACCGTTTCCACGAAGCCGTTCTGGTCGCACATATGCAGCTTCGTTTCGGGCGCAGTAAATTCAGCAAGACGCTGGCGGCAGCCGCCGCAGGGCGTGATGCGATCCATCTTCTCGGCGACCACGCAGATTTCCATGATCCGCCCGCCGCCGGCCATGACGTAATGGCCGAGCGCTGTCGTCTCGGCGCACCAGCCTTCCGGATAGGACGCGACCTCGATATTTGCGCCCGAAAAGACGCGCCCGTCTTCCGTCAGAAGCGCCGCGCCGACCGGAAATTTCGAATAGGGTGCATAAGCATGCGCCATCGCCTCGCGCGCGGCGCTGAACAAATCCTTCGACATCACCGTTCCTTCACATAAGGCACGCCGCCGGCGCGCGGCGGGATCGCCTTGCCGATGAAGCCTGCGAGCAGGATCACCGTCATCACATAAGGCAGCGCCTGCATGAGCTGCGTAGGCACAGGACCGATGACTGGAAGGGGCGAGCCCTGAAGGCGGATCGACACCGCATCGAGGAAGCCGAACAGCAGACACGCGAACATCGCCGGCACCGGCTTCCACTTGGCGAAGATGAGCGCCGCAAGCGCGATGAAGCCGCGCCCCGCCGTCATGTCCTTCACGAAGCCCGCACCGATCGCCATCGACAGATACGCACCCGCTAAGCCGCACAATATGCCGGTGCAGATCACCGCACGGTAGCGAAGCCACGTCACCGATATGCCGGCCGTATCGACCGCTGCCGGATTTTCGCCGACCGCACGCAGGCGCAGGCCGAAACGCGTGCGGAACAGGACCCACCATGTGAAGGCGACGGTGGCGAAGGCGAGATAGACGAGGATCGAGTGACCCGAGATCAGTTCGGCATAGATGTAGCCGACCACCGGGATGTCGCGGGCAGCTTCCGCAAACGGCAGCACGACGCCGGTAAAGCGCTGTTCGCCGCCGAGAGAGGGCGTGCGCCCACCCTGTGCGAACCATGCCTGTCCGAGGATCACGGTCGTGCCCGCCGCAATGAAGTTGATCGCCACGCCGGAGACGATCTGGTTGCCGCGATTGGTGATCGAGGCAAACCCGTGGACAAGCGCGAGGACGACCGAGACCAGGATAGCGAAGGACAGGCCCACCCAGGCCGAGCCGTAGACGGCAGCACCCGCAGCGCCCGCAAAGGCGGCGGCGAGCATCTTGCCTTCAAGACCGATGTCGAACACGCCCGCCCGCTCCGAGTAAAGGCCGGCGAGGCAGGCGAACATCAGCGGGATCGACAGGCGAATGGTCGAATCGAGGATCTGGACGGCGACGACGAAGGAATGCTCCATCTCAGGCTCCCTTCTGGCCGGCGGCCTCGCCAGCGCCCGCGCGCGGCGAAATCGACGCGAACAAGGCTTGAAGCGACGGGCGGAACATGTGTTCCAGAGCGCCGGCGAAAAGGATCACCAGACCCTGGATGATGATGATCATGTCGCGGCTGATCGACGGCATCATGAAGGCGATTTCCGCCCCGCCCTGATAGAGCACGCCGAAGAGGATCGCGGCGGGAATGATGCCGGCCGGGTGCGAGCGGCCCATCAGCGCGACCGCGATGCCGACGAAGCCCGCACCGGTCACGAAATCGAGCTGGAGCCGGCCTGAATCGCCCATCACCGGGTTGAGCGCCATCATGCCGGCAAGCGCGCCGGAAATCATCATGGTGACAAGGATGATGCGCGTCTCGCCGATGCCGGCATAGCGCGCGGCCTTCGGGCTGAAGCCCTGCGTGCGGATTTCATAGCCGAGCTTCGTGCGCCAGATCAGCACCCAGACGAGGAAGGCGGCAACGAGCGCCAGCAGGAAAGAAATGTTGAGCGGCGAGGAACGCACCGTCGCGCCGAACCAGTCGAAGACGAAATTGAGCTTGGGCAATTGCCCGCCCTCGGCGAAGTTGCGCGTCTGCGGCGACATGGATTGCGGCGGCTTCAGCACCGTGGTCAGGAGATAGACCATCAGGCTGGCGGCAATGAAATTGAACATGATCGTCGTGATGACGACATGGCTGCCACGTTTTGCCTGAAGATAAGCCGGAATGAAGGCCCAAAACGCGCCCATCAAGGCCGCGCCCAAAATGGCGAGCGGGAAATTCACCCACCACGGGAAAACACTGTCGAGCGACAGGACGACCAGCGCGACGCCGAGCCCGCCGACATAGGCCTGCCCCTCGCCGCCGATGTTGAAAAGCCCGCCATGGAAGGCGACCGCGACTGCGAGGCCGGTAAAGATGAAGCTCGTCGCGTAATAAAGCGTATAGGCGATATTTTGCCCCCGCCCGAACGCGCCCTCGATCAGATATTCGAACGCCTCGACCGGGCTTTCGCCTGCGATCATCACAACCAGCCCCGCCACCGCGAAGGCGACGATGACGTTGATCAGCGGGATCAGCCCGTAATCGGCCCAGCCGGGCAATTTCGCATAAGGTACGCTCATTCGGCGGCCTCCTTGCCGTCGATGCCGGCCATCAGGAGGCCGAGTTCGCCTTCGCTCGCTTCGCCTGAGCGTTCGCCGACGACCTTGCCGTCGAACATCACGAGGATGCGGTCCGAAAGCGAGCGGATTTCGTCGAGTTCGACCGAGACGAGCAGCACCGCCCTGCCCTGATCGCGCATGTCGATCAGACGGCGGTGGATGAATTCGATCGCGCCGACATCGACGCCGCGCGTCGGCTGGCCGATGACGAGGACGCCCGGGTCCTTCTCCAGTTCGCGCGCCAGAACGATCTTCTGCTGATTGCCGCCGGAAAAGTTCGCGGTCTTCAGGCGTTCGTTGCGCGGGCGAACGTCGTATTGCTCGATCTTCTTTTTCGCATCGGTCCGTATCGCGTCGATGTTCAGGAACGGACCATTCAGATATTCGGGCCGGTCGTGATAGCCGAGGATCGAGTTTTCATATTCCTCGAACGGCAGGACCAAACCGACATAGTGACGGTCTTCCGGCACATGGGCGAGGCCGCGGTCGCGCAGATCGCCCGGATCGGCGAGGCCGGTCACGTCGATCGGCTTTCCATCGAGCGTGACAGTGCCGGACATGGCCTGCCTGATACCGGAAATGGTCTCCAGAAGCTGCGACTGGCCGTTGCCCGCAACGCCCGCGATGCCGACGATCTCGCCGCCGCGTACGTCGAACGAAACGTCGTCGACGACCTTCACGCCGCGCGAATCCACCACCGTCAGATTGCGCACCGACAGCTTCACCTCGCCGGGCTGCATATCGCCCTTGTCGACGCGCAGCAGGACACGGCGACCGACCATCAGTTCGGCCAGTTCCTCGACGCTCACCTCGTCGGTCCTGCGGGTGTCGACGATCGTGCCCTGTCGCATGACCGAGACATTGTCTGTGATCGCCTTGATCTCTCGCAGCTTGTGCGTGATCAGAACGATGGTCTTTCCCTCGGAGCGAAGCTGATCGAGGATACGGAAGAGATGATCGGCCTCGGCCGGCGTCAGGACGCCCGTCGGTTCGTCGAGGATCAGCACATCCGCGCCGCGATAGAGCGCCTTCAGGATTTCCACACGCTGCTGGAGGCCGACCGGCAGATCCTCTACCACGGCGTCGGGATCGACATTGAGGCCGTATTCGGCTTCCAGGCGACGCAATTCGGAGCGCGCTTTTGAAATCGAAGACTTCAAAAGCGCCTCGCCTTCGGCGCCGAGGATGATGTTTTCCAGAACCGTGAAATTCTGAACCAGCATGAAATGCTGATGAACCATGCCGATGCCGAGCGCGATCGCGTCGTTCGATGAGGTGATCGCGACCTTCTTGCCGCCGACGCGGATTTCACCGGAATCGGCCTGATAGAAGCCGTAGAGGATCGACATCAAGGTGGATTTGCCCGCGCCGTTCTCGCCAACGATGCCGTGGATGGTGCCGGACTTGATGTTGAGGTCGATATCCTTGTTGGCACGAACGGAGCCGAAGCTCTTGTTGATGCCGACAAGTTCGATCGCCGATTCGGCCATGCAGGATTTCCGTCAGGACGCGTGGTCAAAAGTCGGAATTAGCATGTGCGCTTCGCACCTGCAAACGCGCATCCACCCTCGACAAGGCGCGGGCGTCTTGCCACTCTCGCGCCATGACAGGCTCCCCACGCACCGATTATCGCACCTTTTACACCATCACCACGCGCTGGATGGACAATGACATCTACGGGCACATGAACAATGTGGTCCACTATTCCCTGTTCGACACCGCCGTGAATGGCTGGCTGATCGAAAACGGCGTGCTCGATATCCGCAACGGCGAACAGATCGGCCTCGTGGTCGAGACGGGATGCCGATATTTCGCCGAAATGGCCTTTCCCGACACCGTCCATGCGGGTATCCGCGTGGCGAAGCTCGGCAACTCCTCGGTCCGCTACGAGGTGGGGCTGTTTCGTAACGAAGACGCGCAAGCCGCGGCGGAAGGCTTCTTCGTCCACGTCTATGTCGATGCGGCAACCCGCCGCCCTGCCCCGCTCAATGCCGCGCTGCGCGCGAAACTTGAAAGCATCGCATCATGATCGATCCCCGGCTCGTCCAGCTCGAAGTGCTCGCCGCCAATCAGGAGCGCACCATCGAGGAGCTTTCCGCGGAAGTCGCACGACAATGGCAGGTGATCGAGAAGATGCAAAAGAAGCTCGACGTTCTGACGCATCGGTTTCTCGCGCTCGAAGAGCAATCCGCTCCCGACGTGCCGATCACCAAGCCGCCGCATTACTGAACGCAAAAAGGCCGGGCGAACCCGGCCTTTTCCTTTCGCATCGCGTGGGCGATTACATCGCCGGCAGAACGGAGATGTCGCGGATGTCGCCGTCCGCGCCGGTGATCTCACCGACCATCTCGGTAGCGCCCGTTTCCAGATCAACCGTGTAAAGGCCGCCGGCTGCGACGAGCCATGCGGTGTTCTCACCACCTTCGGTCGCCTGGATGTCAAAGGCGTAGGTCGTCGCGCCGTCGATGCCCAGTTCGCCCAGCGTCGCCAGCGTGCCGTCGTTCGGCGCGGTCTGGCGCAGGAGCGCACCAAGGTCGGCGTCGATGTCGTACATCGCCGTGGCTTCGGGCGTACCGACGGAGTTGGTGTAGGCGGTCGCGACCACATTCGGCGTGGCATCAGCGTTCGCGTCACCGGCTTCGAAGTTCAGCGAACCGTCGACGGTCGTCTCGCCCGTGTCGGGGTGAACGCGCAGATTGGTGCCGTCCGAGCCCATGACGCGGATGCGGTCGGCGACCGGGTTGAAGTCGACCATGGAATCGACGCCGTCCGGCAGCATCTCGCTCATCGTCTCGCCAGCGGTCGCTGCACCCGATTCAAGGTCGATCGTGACGATGGTGCCATCGGCGGCGACGCCGTAGAGCATGTTGTCGGCCGGGCGCACGTCGATGCCGAGCAGGCGATCGACGCCTTCGACTTCTGCCGTGTTGGTGACTTCCGGCGCGTCCGTATCGAACCAGACGAGCGTCTTGTCGCCGACGAGACCGACGACGGGCGCGGCAGCAGCGGCCGACGCGAAGCCGAGCGTCGCGACGCTTGCGGCAAGGGCAATCTTGGTAAGACGAATGGACATTGAGTTTCTCCTCATGACGTTTCAAAAAGCGTTGGAGGGAGGCGCAGACCGTTCGGTTCCACGCAGGTCCTCAAAGGCGTTACCCGGCAGGTGAGCGTTTGGATGCAGGCACGGAAAGTTTTTTTGTCGCCCCCGCATCGGAACGGCTTACCGGCGTGTAAAGTGATCGAAATACCTTGGGAGAGTTCAGCTTGGATGCACGAACGGATGATTGCGACGGGCTGATGCGCCGTGTCGCCGGCGGGGACCGAAAGGCATTCGCAACGATGTTCGACCTCGAAGCAGGACGGCTGATCGGTATCGCCAACCGGATCGTGCGCCGGCGCGAGCTTGCCGAGGAAGTCGTGCAGGAAGCGTTCGTGACGGTCTGGAAAAAAGCGCCCGTTTACGATCACGAGCGCGGCGCGGCGCGCGCGTGGATGACGACGATCGTGCGGCATCGTGCGCTCAACATGATCCGCGATGGCAGCCGCCTCGACTTTCATGCCGCCGACGAGCTTACCGCGATCGGTGATCGTGCGGCCGACGCCGACAGCGCCTATGACGCGCTGCCGGAGAGCGAGGATTTGAAGCGCTGCCTCAGCCAGCTCGATCCTGAACGCCGACGCTCGATCGTGATGGCCTATGTCGTCGGCTTTTCGCATGGCGAGATCGCCGCGCATCTGGGCGCACCTGTCGGTACGGTGAAAGCGTGGATCAGGCGCGGCGTGGTGTCGCTCAAGGAGTGCCTGTCATGAGCCGCGAGGAACGCGAGATGCGCGCGGGCGACTATGTGCTCGGCCTGATGGACGACGCGGACCGCACCCGCGCCGAACGCGACCTGATCATCGACCCCGAGTTTCGCGATGCGGTCTGGTCGTTTGCCGGTCGGATGGAAAGCCTCGATGGCAACGCGACCGTCGAAGCGCCGGGCGATGCCCTTTGGCAAAAGGTCTCGGACGAAATCTCCGGCATAGAACAGATGACGCGGACACAGGCGGTACAGGACGATCTGGCTGCGGCCGGCGTTCCAATCCGGCAACCCGACCGTCACGGCCATCTCGGGCTCAAACGCCCGATGGCACGTCTTTTCACCGGTGCGCGCGGAACGGCGCTCGCCGCCAGCATCCTCGCCGCCTGCGGGTTCGGTTATGTCGTCGGGCAGGCATCCGTGACCGCACGCGACCCGGAGGTCGTCGTCGTGCTGTTGGGCGAGGACGATGTGCCCGGCGCACTCGTCGAGGCCTATGCCAATGACCGCGTGCGAATCGTGCCGCTCACGGATTTCGACGTGCCGGACGGCAAGGTGCTGGAAGTGTGGACACTCTACGACGAGGCCGTCGGTCCCGTTTCGCTCGGCACCATGGCGTCCGCCCGCGAGGCGATGCTGACCGGCCCGGACCTTCCGGAACCACAGCCGCAGCAGCTTTACGAAATCACGCTGGAGGACGCCCCGCGCTCTTCGGCAGGGCGGCCGCTCGGGCCGATCCTCGTCAAGGGGCTCGCCGTTTCGCCGCCGCGATAAGCGGAACCAAAACCGCCGCGCCGGCCAGCCCGGCAAGCGTCAGGAACCAGCCATAGCCGGTCCAGCCGCTGCGCTCGATGATGAAAGCGGCAAGCGGCGGGCTGGCCAGAGTTGCAAGGCCGCCCGCCTGACTGACAAGTCCGATCGCGGCCGGGACTGCCTCGGCGCGCGTCACCAGAAACGGGATGACGGCGAAAAGCACGGACGCGACGACACCGCTTGCGATCGCAACGAAAACCGCACCAATGCTTGCGGGCCAGGGTCCGCCGGACACGAACGCCACGAAGGCGGCAAGCGCCGTGACGGTGAAGGCGACGAGCGCCAGCGCGATCATGAACGCAACCCCGCGTCCCGCGACGAGAATGCCGGCGATGGCGTTTCCAAGTGGTGTCGCCAGCGCGACAAAAGCGGGCGCAAACAACAAGGTTCCCGGCACGGCGGCAAAGGTTGGCATGAAGGTGAAGAGCGCGACCGACTGAAGGACGAAGATGCCGAAGGCGATTGCGACGACGATTACGGCGAGACTGAAGACGCCGGATGCAACGCCGGCCGGGACGGCGGTTTCCTCCGGAACGCCCGACAGTCGGCGTAGCGCGAGGTTGGACCCCAGCGCCAGCACGGCGAACAGCAGCGTCACCGTCAGAAGATAGACATGCGCGCCGAAGGCGGGCACGACGAATGTGGCCAGAACATCTGAGACAGCATAGCCGAGCGGGACGAAGCCGCTCCATATGGCAAGCACCGGACCACGCCAATTAAGCGGCGAGATCACTGTCAGAAGCGACGGCAGGCCAATGCACAGGAGAACGTAGCCGGCCCCTTCCAGAAGCCGTGCGCCGAAGATCATGCCCGGTTCGCTTGCTGCCGCCAGTAGGAAGCCGCCCGGCACGATCAGCCCCGACGCGACGACGAAGGAACGATGCGGACCCATCCGGGCGATTGCGACCCCGACCGGAAGGGCTGCCAGCGCGACGAAGATGCCGATCAGCGCCGTGACCCACCCGGCTTCCACCAGCGTCATCCCGATCTCGTCGACATACCAGCCGATGAGCGGCGCGGTCTTGGCGAGTTGCGCGCCCGTGAAGACGCCTGTCACGAGCAGAAGCACGATCGTTGTCAGGCGCAGCGCTCTGTCGGACGTCGTTTTCAAAACGGCACCAGTCAAAACGAAACCGCCGGGCAAGGCCCGGCGGTTCGATCAAGAACGATCAAGGATCAGTATGGGCAGGCATTGTCTGTCATGAAGTCGTGGACTTCCACCGCGCCGGAGATGATATCCGCCTTCGCCTGCTCGGCTGCGGCCACCATTTCCTCTGTCAAAAGAGCCTCGTTGTTCTCGTCGACCGCGTAGCCGACGCCGTCTTCGGCGAGGCCGAGATTCTGGATGCCGTACTCGAAGTTGCCGTTCCGCGCATCCATGAACGCGTTGTAGACGGCGACGTCCACGCGCTTGACCATCGAGGTGAGCACATGGCCCGGATGCATCGCGTTCTGGTTGGAATCGACGCCGATGCCGAGGATGTCGGCATCAGCCGCAGCCTGGAGAACGCCGACACCCGTGCCGCCCGCCGCGTGGTAGACGACATCCGCGCCCTGATCGATCTGGTTGCGGGTGATTTCGCCGCCGCGTGTCGGATCGTTCCAGGCGGCCGGCGTATCGCCTGTATAGTTGCGGATGACGGTTGCCTCGGGGCTGGCCGCCTTGACGCCGCCGACATAGCCGCATTCGAACTTGCCGATGAGCGGAACCTGCATACCACCGACGAAGCCGACCGTGTTCGATTCGCTCGCCATGCCAGCCAGAATGCCGACCAGATAGGAGCCTTCCTGCTCCTTGAACACGATCGAGCGAACATTCGGCTTCTCGACCACCATGTCGATGATCGCGAAATCGGTTTCCGGATATTCGTCGGCGACTGTTTCAAGGGCGGACGCCCAGTTGAAGCCGGCCATGACGATCGGATTGCGACCATCTTCCGCGAAGCGGCGCAGGGCCTGTTCACGCTGAGCCTCGTTCGAGACCTCGAACTCGACATATTCGACGCCGGTTTCGGTCTTGAACTCCTCGGCGCCCATATAGGACGCTTCGTTGAACGACTTGTCGAACTTGCCGCCGAGGTCGAAAAGCAGACCCGGAGTTATCTCTTCCTGTGCAAAGGCCGGAACGGTCAATGCTGTTGCGGCCAAAAGGCCAAGAACCATACGCTTCATCTTGATCCACACCCTGTCGGTTGTCTCGCATATCCGGGCATGGCGCTGAACAGCCAGCCTCGGACCCGGCGGGGTGTTCCCCCGCTCTCATTTCACTCTGGCATGCGCCTGAGCAAAATTCACGCGGAATTTTGGACTTTCCGACAGCGTGATGAACGCGATCGGGTCGCAGCCGAACGGGAGCCGATCCGTTGCGCTCAAATATGAAGGGCGTGGTGCGGATCGCGCCTGCGCCGATAACCCAGAGCATAGAATATGAGGGCGAGGCCGACGAATACCAGGATGGCGGGTGCCGACAACGTCGCTTCGACCAACGGCGTGAAAAATCCGTCGATGCCTCTTTCCGCCCCGAAGACGACGAGACTCGCATAGGGGTCGCCGCCGAGCGCAAGCAGGACATCGGCGAGCGGCGTCAACACCACGCTGCCTCCGGTGGCGATGGAACGCGCCGCATCGACGACGGCGCCGATAACGGCGACAGCGAGGAAGATGGATGCGAAAAGGCGAAACAGGAAAGCCATTGTCCAGCCGGCGTTTATGAGGCCATTCGGCGTCGATATCCTACTGGGTACGTGAAGGCGGAGACCGGCGCAATCGCCACACGCAAAAATGAATCCGGATGAGGTGCTCTTTCGCGGCGGCAAGGACTTCACAAGCCGGCTCGTATCGACTAGATGGGCGTCCGTGTCCGGCCATCAACGCCGCGACACCTTCGGAGAGGTGGCCGAGTGGTCGAAGGCGCACGCCTGGAAAGTGTGTAGGCGGGAAACCGTCTCGAGGGTTCGAATCCCTCTCTCTCCGCCACTTCGGTATAAAACCGGGAACGCCGATTCCCGCCGATTTCCCTCCTTTTGCGGCCACCAGCGTCCTCAACAGGGTGCTTTTGCTCCCTTTGATGTAGATCGCGTCGTCCGCAACCTCGACGCGCTGTGCGAAGGCCCGGACGTGTTCCCGCCGATAGCCGCCCTTTTCAAGCCGAAGCCGGGTGCGGGCCTCGGTCGCCAGTTCCCGCACGGCCGCGCCTGTGAGGCCCTGGTGGGCGGAGCTTTTCAACATAGCCTCGATCCTTGCGGCGTCGGCCCGCGCCTGGTCCCGAAGCGCGGTGAGGCCCGCGATGCGCTCGCCAAGGGCGGATTCGGCAGGGTCGAGCGAGCCGGCCTCGATAGCATCGTAGAGGCGCTTTAGGCGCATGTCGGCCTCGGCCGCGCGGTGGTTCAACTCGGCGATGTGTTGGCCGCGCCGCTCGACGCTCTCCTGCCGGCGGTCCAGCAGCGAGGCAAGCACGTCTTCGATCCGCTCGGGGTCCAGCAGCCTTTCCTCGATATGGCTGACCACCATGCGGTCGAGCTTGTCCATTGGGATCGCACGGCCCTTGCAGCCGGTGTCGCCCTGCCGTGCCCGGATCGAGCAGGCATAGTAGCGGTAACGGCCGTTCTTGCCGGTGCGCAGCGTCATCGCGCCTCCGCAATTGCCGCAATGGCAAATGCCGGTCAGCAGGTTCGGACCGCTGACGACGCGCGGCGGCGTCACCTTCGGATTGTTGACCTGCAAGCGCCTCTGCACTGCCTCGAATATCTCAAGGTCGATCAGCGGCGGCACCGCGACGGTGACGACTTCTTCCTCCGGCTTCACCTCGCCCTTTTTGGAGCGGCGATTGAACCGATGTTCGCCGATGTAGGTGCGGCGGGTCAGGATACGGTGAAGCTGGCCGATGCCCCAACGCCCGCCGCTGCGGGTGAACATGCGGTTCCTGTTGAGGTGGCTGACAATGTTCTTGACGCCCATGGGGCCGGACGTGCCGTCGCCCTCCAGCGCAAGCCGGAAGATCAGCCGCACGGTGTCGGCATGGAGCGGGTCGATCTCCAGCTTCTTCTTCATCTTTGCGCCGCGCTGCTCGGCGTCGATGACGCGGTAGCCGATGGGCGGAAGCGAGCCGTTCCAGAAGCCTTGCCGGGCATTCTCCTTCAAGGCGCGCAGGACGTGCTTGGCGTTCTCCTTCGACTGGTATTCGTCGAACAGCGACATGATCCGCCGCATCATGTCGTGGATGGGATCGTCACCAAGCTCCTGCGTGATCGAAACCAGCTTCACGCCGTTCTTCGCCAGCTTCCGGTAATAAAATTCCATCTCGAACTCGTCGCGGAAGAAGCGCGAGAAGCTATGCACCACGACAACATCGAATGGTGCGGGCTTGGCCGTGGCAGCCTCGATCATACGCTGGAACTCGGGGCGCTTGTCGTTGGTGGCGGACGCGCCCGGCTCGATGAACGTCTCTGCGAGCTGGTAGCCGCGTTCCTGGCAATACGCTTCGCCCTGCCGTTTCTGGTCGGGGATCGACACGTCATGCTCTGCCTGCCGGGCGGTCGAGACGCGCAGATAAAGGGCGGCGCGCAGGGCGACATGGGGGCTTTGCATATTCATGGCCGGTCTCCTTTCGCCGCGCGGCGCTCGATCAGTGGCAATTCCAGCGCCACGCGATCATGCAGCACCTTCGGCACGAGCTTCTGGCCCTCGCCGGGGTCCATGCGGATCAGGCCGTAGCTCGCCATCGTCTTGAGGGTTCGGGACAGGCTCGGCTTGGTCCGTCCCGTGATCCGCGACAGTTCCTCCAGCGAACCGGGCGACTGCTCGTCGATGACGCGCAGCAACTCGCGGTTTCCGCTGGAGAGGATTTGCGCGAAGGATTCGGTGGATGTGAACCACACCTTCGGATCACCGGGCGCGGGCTTTTCCTCGCCCTTGGCAATCCGCATGGTGCGGGCCTTCATTTCTTCGTAGTCGGCAATCCCGACTTTCAAGGTGGTCATGTTACGCCTCGCTCCTTCAACACCGCGTCCACCGCCTGCCAGAAGTCGGCCAGCAGCGTGGCCGCGTCCTCGTAGGCGTATGGCTTCACGGTCTGGAGGCGGTGCCGATGGTCCATCGGCTCGCCCCTCCTGCCTCGGCCGACCGGATGGGCGTTATCGAAGCCGACCAGCCGTTCGCCCGAAGGCCCGTGAAGCGTGAGCGAGTAATCGAGACCGTGCGGCTTTTCCGGCGAGACCGGAACGCGGGTGACGATGAACTTCACCCAATGGCCGCCCTCGGGATCGACAACGAGCACCTGTCCGTCGAGGTCCAGAAGCGTGTCGAGGCTCGGGTCACGATCCTCGCTCATGGCTTACTATTACCATCTGGTGTTAACGGCGGCAAGCCCTGATTGTCGGGATCGGCCTCTATGGGGCCGAACAGGCGGTCGAGCACGTCGCCGAAATACCGCTCGAAGATTTGCAGTTCTTCCTCGGTGATCGGCACCTTCTCGGGCCAGTCGTCGAAGACCGGCAGCGTTTCCACATCGACGATGCGAAGCGGCGAACGGCGGCGTTCCCGGCCGTCTGGCGTGGGTTCGTCGGCATAGTCGAACAAATCGTCGGGAAGTGCTTCGGGGACCGGCTGTCGCGGTCGTCCTTTGCGGGCACGGCGGCGCTTCGCGCTCATGGAATCCTCCTTGGTTCTGATGGATTCCGGGGCGCTCAAGGCCCCGGAATTAAGCGAACCATGGAGGGGGATCGGCGGTCTGTAGCGTGCCGCATTCGCGCCTGTGCGCTGGCGGCACCCCTACCGCCAAGATGGACCTAGCTTGCGGCTCGCCGCGCCTTGGCGAAACCGCGATCCGTGGCGATGAACCGCTCCAGCATGGGCACGATCAGCCTGACGGGATCGGTGACGGGCTTGCCGGTTTCACGGGCCAGCACCTCGGCATAGGCGGTTAGATCACGGTGAAGCGGCGCGGGTAGCTCCACCGTCACCTTCACGGGCTTGTCGTCGGGCAGCGGGCCGAGTTTCAGCTTGGTCATGGTCAACCTCCTGCCGGCTCGAATACAAGGTCGCGGGTGACGATGATCCTGACCGGGAAGCCGGGCCGGATGGTGAGCGTCGGCGCAACCTGCAACTGGCGTTGCACGATCTGCTGGCCCGCCTGATTGACGGTATCCTGCGCCCCGTCGCGGATAGCTCGAACAAGCCGGTCCTCGTCGCTCGTCGCCAGTTCCGTGCCGACTGCGAGCAGCGTGGATAGCCCTGCGGCCTTCATCAGATCCCACCAATGATAATCGACACCATCCTCAAGCCCGGCATAGCCGCTGGCATCCGCGCCCGGCAGGCGCTCCAGAACAATGGAACGGCCGCCCGGCAGGATCAGGCGATTCCACACCAGCAACACGCGGCGCTGGCCGAAGGTCACGCCATCATCGTATTGACCGATGATGCGCGTTCCCTGCGGGATCAGGAGCAGCGAGCCGGTTGGGCTGTCATAGACGTTCTCCGTCACCTGCGCGGTGATCTGGCCGGGCAGATCGGAACGGATGCCGGTGATGAGCGCGGCCGGGATCACGGCCCCGGCCTGAAGGATATAGGGCGATGCCGGCGGCGCGACGCGATCCGGCGCGACTGTTTGCCGGTCCACCGGCCCGTTGAGAAACGCCGCGTGGCGGTCCTGTGTCGCGGACTGCCCGCCGAGGCCAAGCCCGGCAAGGCTGGGCATGGCCGTTCCTGCCGGCGCTCCCATGCGTGGGCCGGACTGGAAAAAGACGTTGCTCAAGCGTGCGGCTTCTTCTTCGGCCCTGCGGCGTTCTTCCTCGGGATCGACGGCGGGCGTCGTCATGACAGGGGGCGCGACCGGCTGTCCCCTTGTCTGCGCGTCGAGGATCGGGCGGCCGAGGTCGCCCGGCAGCGCGGGGCCAAGCACCGGCCCGCTATAATCGCTCGGCAGGCCCGACAGGCCGTCCGCCGTGGGGCGGTTCTCGGTCGAATAGAGTTCTTCGCCGCCCGCGCCGCCGTCGCGGGTCTGAAGGGCATAGACCAGCGCCCCGCCGATGCCGAGCAAGGCGACAGCGCCGACGCCAGCCAGCATCCTGCGGGACAGGCGGGTGACGCGGGGCGGTTCGGCGCGAAGCCTCATCGGCGCGGCGGTGTCGGTGATGGTGTCGTCTGTCATGACGGGGAATCTCCGGTCGCGCTGGCGGGCTGCGCGGCGGCGGCCTGCGTGGGGTTGGTGCGGACGATCCTGACCGTCTGCTGGCGATTGCCGCTGCCAAGGCGCAGCTCGGCCGCGCCGAACAGGCGGTCCACGATCAGGATGTTCTGGTGGATGCGGCTGTTGACGATCTGCGGCTCGCCGTTCGAGCCGAGCACGAAGATCGGCGGCATCTCGCCCTGCACTATGCCGTGCGGGAAGACGACATAGACGCGGCGGCCGTCGTCGAAGACGGAGATGGGCCGCCAGGGCGGACTGTCTCCGGTCAGGCCGTAGCGATAGTTGCGCGCGGCCTCGGCCGGGATGACGGGCGCGGCCGGAACGGTCTGGCGCTGGCCTGCCGGCGGCGCGGGATAGGCCCAAGCCACGGCGGGCATGTAGAGCGATTCCCGCGCGCGCAGCTCGATCATGTAGGTGCGCCGGTCGGTGGTGACGACAAGGTTGGTGGAAATGTCCGCGCGTGTCGGCTTCACGAGGATATGGACGCGGCGGTTCGCACCGCTGCCGCTTTCGGTGTCGCCGATGATCCAGCGGGCGGTGTCCCCGGCCGCGATCGGCCCCGCGCCGGTCAGGCTCTCGCCCGACTCCAGCGCAATGGTGGTGATCTGCCCGACTGCGGCATAGACCTGATAGAGCGCGCCTTCGCTCCACGGATATATCTGGATGGCGTTGTAGTAGCCTTCGCGGCGTGGCTCGACGCGGGCGGCGGCATTGGCGTTCTCGACGCGGCCGGTCGGGGTTGCGGCTGACTCGCCGCCGCGCGCCACGGTCCATGCCGGTGGCGTGTGCAGCGGCCGGGGCGTGTCGTCGGTGGTGGCCGCCTGCACCACTGGCAGCGGCGGCACCTCGGCGTCGTAGCTCCATTGCTGAGTGCGATTGGTGGCGCAGCCGGCCAGCATGGTGGCCGAAAGCAGCACGGCCGCAACGGCGGGTGTGTGAGTGATCTTCCTCATTGGCTCATCTCCCGCGACCAGGAAATCGCGTTGACGTAGATGCCGAGCGGATTGGCTCGCAGGCGCTCGGCGTCGCGCGGTGTCTGGATCACGATGGTCAGGATCGCGGTCCATCGCTCAGTCGTGGAAAGCTGGCCGTTCTCATAGTGCCGCTCGGTCCACGCCACGCGAAAGCTGTCGGGGGAGGCCCGGATGACGCTCGAGACCTCGACGGCGATCTGCTGACGGCCGACGCGGGTGAACGGGTCATTGGCGCGGGCGTAATCGTTCAAGGCAGCCGCGCCCCGGTCGGTCGTGAACTCATAGGCGCGAAGCCAGTTCTGGCGGACGATGATGGCGTCGGCCGGGATCGCGCGGACCTGTTCGATGAAGCGGCCGAGATGCCATGCGATCTGCGGATCGGTTGGGCGGTAATCGGCGACGGCCGGCGCGACGGTTTGCGCCTGGCCGAGACTATCGACCTGCACCACCCAGGGCACTACGGTCCCGCGTGCCGACTGCCAGACCAGCGCGGACGCGAAGCCGGCCGACAGGATCAGCGAGCCGAACGCCATATAGCGCCAGTTCTTCGCCTGCACGCGGGCCGAGCCGATGCGCTCGTCCCATGCCTGCGCGGCCTTCCGATAGGGCGTCTCGGGTTCCGGCGATTTGCCGTAATGGGTCGATGGTCGTTTGAAGATGGTCATGAGCGGTCTCTTTCGGAAAGGTTGACGGAGGAACCGGAGCCGTAGCTGTCGCCGGAGCGCACCGCATGGGCGGCCATGGTGGTGCCATGGTTCATTGCCTGCGAACGCCGCATCCGCTGCGCCCAGGCGGGGGGGCCGGCGGAGGAAACCGACGCTGCGGCTGCCGGGTCGGGACTTGCGCCGCCGACCGTGCCCATGGAGGACGTGCCGCCCGTCGCGCCGAAGCTCGCGCGTGCGCCATCAGTGAAGCTGGACTTGACGGATTCGCTGGCACGCGCGGCGGCGCGTTTGAGGGGCGAGATGGCGGCGGAGCCTGCGGCGCGTGCAACGCCGCCGAGGCCGGAGGCAATACCGGCCGCCCCGGTCTGGCCGAGCGAGCCAACGCTATAGGCGGCTGTGGCTGCGCCCGCGGTGGCTGCGCCTCCACGAACGGCCGCGGCTCCACCGGAGAGCGCGGCGGCTCCGCCCTTCGCGGCGAGCATGGTCGCGCCGCCAGCGGCGACGGCCGCGCCGCCGACCGCGAGGCCAGTTCCAACGGCCGCGCCCGCGCCGAGTTGCGGACCACCGGAGACGATGCCGTTGGCGATGCCGGGGCCGAAGATGCCGAGGCCGAGCAGCGAGAGCGCGGCCAGCACGATGGCCATGGCGTCGTCGATGCTGGGTGTCTGGCCGCCGAAGCCGGCCGTGAATTGCGAAAACAAGGTGCTGCCGATGCCGATGATGACGGCGAGCACCAAGACCTTGACGCCGGACGACACCACGTTGCCCAAGACCTTCTCGGCCATGAAGGCGGTCTTGCCGAACAGGCCGAAGGGGATCAGCACGAAGCCGGCGAGCGTGGTCAGCTTGAACTCGATCAGCGTCACGAAAAGCTGGATGGCGAGGATGAAGAAAGCCAGCACCACCAGCGCCCATGCGAACAACAGGCACGCGATCTGGATGAAATTCTCGAAGAAGGCGATCCAGCCCATGAGGTCGGAAATGGATTCGAGCAGCGGACGGCCGGCGTCGAGGCCGGTCTGCGCCACGCGGCCCGGCCGCAACAGATCGGCGACGGAAAAGCTGGTGCCCGAGGCCATGAGGCCGAGACCTGCGAAACTCTCGAAGACGATGCGCGCGAGGTTGTTCCAGTTGGAGATGATGTAGGCGAAGACGCCGACGAACAGGGTCTTCTTCACCAGCCGGGCGATGATGTCGTCATCCGCGCCCCAGGCCCAAAACAGCGCGGCGAGCGTCACGTCGATGACGATCAGCGTGGTGGCGATAAAGGCCACCTCGCCGCTAAGCAGGCCGAACCCGCTGTCGATGTAGGAGGTGAAGACCCCGAGGAAATTGTCGATGACGCCCGTGTTTCCCATGCGCTCACCGCCTTTCGCTGGATTGCGGCGCGGCGGACGAAGGCGTGCGGCCAAGGAAACGGTCGCGGGATTCAGCCCAGGCGGCGAGGCAGGCGGCGTCGCTCGCCGCCGTCTCGCCGAGCTGCTGGCAGCGGCGCAGGCTTTCGCGGAGCGGATCGGCCGGCGGCTGGAGGGCCGGCGCGGCGGGCGGCGCGGAAGGTTCGTCCTTCCGCGCCATGTCGATTGCGGTCGCCGTGACGGCGATGGCGACGAACACCACGGCCCCGAGCCGGGCCAGCATCTTGCCGTCCATGGCGACCCTCCCGTCAGTTGTTGCCGCTGTTGAACATCTGTGGGTTGCCCGGCTGATAGCCGGTGCCGGGCGTCAGGAACCGCTGGCGCTGGATGCGGCCTTGCTCTGCGGCCGTGGCGCGCTCGGCCTCGGTCAGCGCCTCCGCGCGGCCGTTCGCCGAGATGAGCGCGATCAGGTCGGAAAGCTGCTGCGACTGGAGGGCGAGAAGCTGGTTGCCGGCCTGCGTGGCTTGCAGCGCGCCAGTCGCGCCCTGGCTCTGGCCGACGAGCGCGGACATTTCGGCGCGGTTGGTGTCGATGTTGCCGACGACGCCCGCCTGCACGCGCATGGCGTCTTGCAAGCCGCCGACCGTGTTCTCCCAGCGCGAGCGCGCATCGGCGACTAGCTGCTGTTCGGTGGCCGTAAGCGACACGTTGCCATATTGCTGCTGGAACGCCTGGTCGATGCGCTGCACGTCGAAGGCGATGTTCTGCGCCTGGCCGAGAAGCTGCTGCGTGCGCTGGACGCTCTGTTGAATCTGCTGGAGCGAGCTATACGGCAGGCTCGCAAGATTGCGGGCCTGATTGATGAGCATCTGCGCTTCATTCTGAAGCGACGTGATCTGGTTATTGATCTGCTCCAGCGTGCGCGCCGCCGTGAGCACGTTCTGAGCGAAGTTGGACGGGTCATAGACGACCCATTGCGCATGGGCTGGGCTCGCCAGCATGGGCGAAAGCGCGACTGGAACGGCGAGCGTCAGCGCAACGGCCGAAGCTCCAATGATCTTGCAGTAGGTCATGGAAGGGTTTCCTTGGTTTGGAGGCTATCCGGCACGGCCGGCGCGGCGGATTCCGGCCGGTCGGCGAGATTGGTGAGGTTGGGGATCAGGTCGGCCGCCCAATCGACGCCGCGTTCGCGCAGCCAGGCGGCGAGGAAGCCCTCGCGGCCATGCTCGGCGACGAGTTCGGCGATGCGGGTCTGGTCGGATTTGGCGGATGCGGCGCAGAGCGCGAGGCCGACTTCGGACAGGCCCAGCTCGAACAGGCGATTGCCGCGCCGCGACTGGCAGTAGTAGTCCCGCTTGGGCGTCGCCCGCGCGAGGATTTCGATCTGGCGATCATTCAGGCCGAAGCGGCGATAGATGGCCGTGATCTGCGGCTCGATGGCGCGTTCGTTCGGCAACAAGAGCCGCGTCGGGCAGCTCTCGATTATGGCGGGTGCGATGTTGCTGCCGTCGATGTCGGACAGGCTCTGCGTGGCGAAGACGACGCTGGCGTTCTTCTTCCTGAGCGTCTTCAGCCATTCGCGGAGCTGACCGGCGAAACCCTCGTCGTCGAGCGCAAGCCAGCCCTCGTCGATGATGAGCAGGGTCGGCCGCCCGTCGAGCCGGTCGCCGATGCGATGGAACAGATAGGCCAGCACGGCGGGGGCCGCGCCGGTTCCGACCAGCCCTTCGATCTCGAAGGCTTGAACGTCCGCTGAGCCGAGATGTTCGGCCTCGGCGTCGAGCAAGCGGCCATAGGCTCCGCCGACGCAGAACGGGCGGAGCGCCTGTTTCAGATCGTTGGATTGCAGCAGGACCGCAAGGCCGGTGATGGTGCGTTCCTCGACTGGCGCGGACGCAAGCGAAGTCAGCGCCGTCCAGATGTGTTCCTTCACCTCGGGCGTGATCGCGACGCCTTCGCGCATGAGGATTGCGGCGATCCAGTCGCCGGCCCAGGCGCGTTCATAGGTGTCGTGGATGCGAGCGAGCGGCTGGAGCGAGACGGAAGCGTCGGACCCTTCGGTCAGTCCGCCGCCGAGGTCGTGCCAGTCACCGCCCATGGCGAGCGCGGCCGCCCGGATCGAGCCGCCGAAATCGAAGGCAAAGACCTGGGCATCTGCGTAGCGGCGGAACTGCAAGGTCATGAGCGCGAGCAGCACGGACTTGCCCGCGCCAGTCGGGCCGACGACGAGGGTGTGGCCCACGTCGCCGACATGCAAAGAAAACCGGAACGGGGTTGAGCCTTCGGTCCTGGCGTAGAGCAATGGAGCGTCGCCGAAATGCTCGTCCCGTTCCGGCCCCGCCCACACCGCCGATAGCGGGATCATGTGGGCGAGATTCAAAGTGCTGATGGGCGGCTGCCGGACATTGGCGTAAGCGTGTCCGGGAAGGCTGCCGAGCCATGCGTCAACCGCGTTGACCGTCTCGGCCATGGCGGTGAAGTCGCGGCCCTGAACGATCTTCTCGACCAGGCGCAGCTTCTCGTCGGCAATGCGCGGGTCGGTATCCCAAACGGTGACGGTGGCCGTGACGTAGGCCATGCCCGCCACGTCCGCGCCGAGTTCCTGCAACGCCATGTCGGCGTCGAGCGCCTTGTTGGCGGCGTCGGTGTCCACGAGCGCGGATTGCTCGTTGGTCATCACCTCTTTCAGAATCGCCGCGATGCTCTTGCGCTTGGCGAACCACTGACGGCGGATGCGGGTCAGCAGCCGCGTCGCGTCGGTCTTGTCGAGTAGGATGGCGCGGGTGCTCCAGCGATACGGAAACGGCAGCCGGTTCATCTCGTCGAGCAGGCCGGGCGTCGTCGCGGTGGGGAATCCCACGATGGTCAGGACGCGCAGATGCGCGCCACCAAGACGCGGCTCCAGCCCGCCGGTCAACGGCTGGTCGGCCAGCAGCGCGTCGAGGTGCATCGGCACTTCGGGCACGCGCACGCGATGCCGGTTGGTCGAGACGGTGGAATGGAGATAGGTCAGCGTGCCCGTATCATCGAGCCAGTGGCATTCCGGCATGAAGCCATCGAGCAGCGCCAGCACGCGGTTGGTGCGATCCGCGAAGCCGCGCAGCAGCTCCCACGGGTCCACGCCCGCTTTCTCCCGGCCCTCGTAGAGCCATGTTTCTGCGCGGGCGGCTTCCTCGGCCGGGGGCAGATAGAGAAAGGTCAGGAAATAGCCGGACACGAAATGCGTGCCCGCTTCCTCGAAACCGGCTTTGCGCTCGGCATCGACCAGCGCGGATGCCGGATCGGGAAACGTGCTGTCGGGATAGGTCGCGGCCTCGCTGCGCTGCGCCTCGACAAAAATGCTCCAGCCCGATCCTAGACGGCGGACGGCATTGTTGATGCGCCCGGCGACGGCGACCAGCTCGGCCGCGACGGCGGAATCCAGATCGGGACCGCGAAACTTCGCGGTCCTCTGAAAACTCCCGTCCTTGTTGAGCACGACGCCGGAGCCGACCAGCGCGGCCCATGGCAGATAGTCGGCGAGCCGGGCGGCGGTGCGGCGGTATTCGGAAAGGTTCATCATGGCCGCGCCCTCACACCGACAGAAAAGCCGGGATGCGCAGATGCCTGCGCCCGACCTCGACGAATTGGGGATCGCGCTTCGCCGCCCACACAGCCGCGAAATGGCCGATGGCCCATATGGCGAGGCCGACCAGCCAGAGGCGCAGGCCGAGGCCCACGGCCCCGGCCAGCGTGCCGTTCATGATGGCGATGGCGCGGGGAGCGCCGCCGAGCAGGATATGCTCGGTCAGCGCCCGATGGACCGGAACGGTAAAGCCCGGCACCGCGTCGAGCTGTTCAAGGCCGCCCGCCATCAAACGAGCGCCCCGCCGCCGAACGAGAAGAACGACAGGAAGAAGCTCGACGCCGCGAAAGCGATGGACAGGCCGAAAACAATCTGGATCAGCTTGCGGAAGCCGCCACCTGTATCGCCGAAGGCCAGTGTCAGGCCGGTGACGATGATGATGATGACGGCGATGATCTTGGCGACCGGCCCCTCGATGGATTGGAGGATGCTTTGGAGCGGCGCTTCCCATGGCATCGACGAACCGGACGCGTGGGCGGCCGGAGCGAGCATGAGGCTGATGGCAAGGGTGAATGCGGCGGTCGCCATGGTGCGATAGCCGCGCGAGAATGTGCGGATCATGAAGATTCTCCTGTGCTGGTGGGGATTGCCAAAGGGATGGGATGCGTGATGCGGTAGTCGCCGTCCGGCCCCAGCCCTTCGACGCGGGCGAGTTCGGCCAGCCGGCGCGCGGAACCGCGCCCGGAAAGGACGGCAACAAGGTCGATGGTCTCGGCGATCAGCGCGCGTGGGACGGTGACGACAGCCTCTTGAATGAGCTGTTCAAGGCGACGGAGCGCACCGATGCCGGTGCCGGCGTGAATGGTTCCGATCCCGCCCGGATGGCCGGTGCCCCATGCTTTCAGAAGGTCGAGGGCTTCCGATCCGCGCACCTCGCCGATGGGGATGCGATCCGGGCGCAGGCGCAGCGAGGAACGGACCAGATCGGAAAGAGTCGCCACGCCGTCTTTCGTCCGCATGGCGACAAGGTTGGGCGCGGCGCATTGCAGCTCGCGCGTGTCCTCGATGATGACCACGCGATCCGAAGTCTTCGCCACCTCGGCGAGCAGCGCGTTGGTCAGCGTGGTCTTGCCGGTGCTGGTGCCGCCCGCCACGAGGATGTTGGCGCGGGAGGAAACGGCCGCGCGTAGGATCGCGGCCTGATCGGCGGACATGATGCCGGCCGCCACATAGTCGTCGAGGCTGAATACGGCGACGGCGGGTTTGCGGATGGCGAAGGTCGGGGCGGCGACCACGGGCGGCAGCAGGCCCTCGAATCTTTCGCCCGACTCCGGCAGCTCGGCCGAGACGCGCGGGCTGCGGGCATGAACCTCCGCGCCGACATGATGCGCGACCAACCGCACGATGCGTTCGCCATCGGCGGCGGACAGCCGCTCGCCCGTGTCGGACAGTCCTTCGGACAGGCGGTCGATCCACAACCGCCCGTCCGGGTTGAGCATCACCTCAACCACGGCCGGGTCTTCGAGCAGCCGGGCAATGGCGGGGCCGAGCGCGGTGCGCAACATGCGCGCGCCGCGCGCAATGGCTTCCGGTTTTTGGTGGTTGGTGGTCATGTCGGCCCCGGCTTGTGGCGGGGCGCGACAGGCGATCCCCGGATCGGGGTCGATTAAGAGAGGCCGAAATCCGGCTGGTTCAACAAGTATCTAGCTGCGTGCGGTGATCGGCGGCGAACGGCGGCAAATAGGATGGGTCCGAATACTTACTCTTGATCGCCGTTGGTCTTTGACTCATCCGGCAACGGATCGTCACGGAGTGAGTCGAGGTCACGCGACAGCTCTTTGAGGAACCTGTCGCCTGTCGCCAGCCTCCGGCCGAGATTCTGCATGAATCCCTCGAACCGCTCCGCACCTTTCGCGCGGGCAGCGGATTGCGCGGTCCCCGAAAGCGGCGGCGTGAGGGTCATCCAGAAATGGATGAACTGCGCGACCGTCTCGCCAAGAACGGCAAGGTCCATGTCGAGCGTGTCGATCTGGCGGCCGAGCTTGTCCAAGCGCCGCGACATGGCTGCTTCAAGCTGGTCGGCGGAATCGCCTGACAGATAGGACATGACGGCCGCCTCCACGATGGCGGATTTCGAGACTTTGCGGCGCAGCGCCAGCGACTCGATCTGCGGCATAAGCGCGGGGTCGAAATAGAGATTCAGGCGGGTTCTGGTTGCCATAGGAGTGTCCTCAAAGGTCGATTCCGTCATCGGGATTCAATGCCACCTGCCGCGCCACCATCCTCATGCGCTGGCGCATGGCGCGGGCCTTGGCCGCGTCAACGTCTGGCTCGTCGTCCAGAAACTCGAACTCCTGTTCGGGCGATGGTGCCGGGGCGACAATTTCCTCATGCTCGGGCAATTCCGGTTCGCGGCGGATTCCAGCATTGGCCGGATCGCCCCCGGCCTCGTCTCCGGCGTCCATCGCGGAACCGCTTTCCGCTGCGACCACGCGGCCGGACCAGTCATCGGACGATGGGCTGGGCGCCAGCGGAGCGGCGACCAGATCGGGCGGTGGCAGGATGCGCTCCTGAAACCGCGCGTCCTCGTAGTAGCGGGCCTTGGTGGCGCGGATCGGCGGCGTGCCCGCGACCATGACGATTTCGTCGGTCGGCGGAAGCTGCATGATTTCGCCCGGCGTCATGAGCGGACGCGCGGTTTCCTGCCGGGAAACCATCAAATGCCCCAGCCACGGCGCGAGGCGATGGCCGGCATAGTTGGTGGAATCGCGCAGCTCGGTCGCGGTGCCGAGCGCATCGCTCACTCTTTTGGCGGTGCGCTCGTCGTTGGTGGCAAAGCTGACGCGCACATGGCAGTTGTCGAGGATCGCGTTGTTCGGCCCATAGGCGCGCTCGATCTGGTTGAGACTCTGCGCGATCAGGAAGCCTTTGAGGCCGTAACCCGCCATGAAGGCCAAGGCGGACTCGAAAAAATCCAATCTGCCGAGCGCCGGAAACTCGTCCAACATCAACAGCAGCCGATGGCGCTTGCCGGAGCTGGTCAATTCCTCCGTCAACCGCCTGCCGATCTGGTTGAGGATCAGGCGGATCAGCGGCTTGGTGCGGTTTATGTCGGACGGCGGCACGACCAGATAGAGCGTGACGGGCCGGCGGCTTCCGACCAGATCGGCAATGCGCCAATCGCATCTTGCCGTCACCCGTGCCACCACGGGATCGCGGTAGAGGCCGAGGAACGACATGGCGGTGCTCAACACGCCCGACCGCTCGTTCTCGGATTTGTTCAGCAGCTCGCGGGCCGATGACGCTATTACGGGATGAACGCCCGCCTCGCCGAGATGCGGCGTGTCCATCATCGCGCGCAAGGTCGCCTCGACCGGACGGCGGGGATCGGACAGGAAGTTGGCGACGCCTGCCAAGGTCTTGTCCTTCTCCGCGTAGAGAACATGAAGGATCGCACCGACAAGCAGGCTATGGCTGGTCTTTTCCCAATGGTTGCGCTTGTCGAGACTGCCTTCGGGATCGACCAGAATATCGGCGATATTCTGCACGTCGCGGACCTCCCATTCCCCTTGCCGAACCTCCAGCAGCGGGTTGTAGGCGGACGATCTGGCGTTGGTCGGATCGAACAGCAGGACGCGGCCGTGCTTCGCGCGAAAGCCCGCTGTCAGCGTCCAGTTTTCCCCTTTTATGTCATGGACAATGGCGGATGCGGGCCATGTCAGCAGCGTCGGCACCACCAATCCGACGCCTTTGCCGCTCCGGGTTGGCGCGAAGCATAGGACATGCTCGGGACCGTCATGGCGCAGATAGTCCCTGTCGTATCGGCCGAGCACCACGCCATCGGGACCGAGCAGACCGGCGGCGCGGATTTCCCGGTTCTCGGCCCATCGCGCCGAACCGTAGGTCGCGACGTTGCGTGCCTCGCGCGCCCGGATGATCGACATGAGGATGGCGGCGGCGATTGCGATGAAGCCGCCCGACGCTGCGATGATCGCGCCCTCCACGAAGATCGCGGGCGCATAGGCGTCGAAGGAGAACCACCACCAGAAGAAGGCCGGCGGGTAATAGACCGGCCAGCCCGGCAGCTCGAACCACGGACTGCCAAGCTGGGGCTGGAAGCCGAGGCGGAAGGCAACCCATTGCGTCGCCGCCCACGTCATCGCCAGAACGATGGTGAAGACGACAGCGATCTGACCCCAAAGGATTCGGCCTCCGCGCAATGCAGGCTCCAGTCGGCAAAAGAGACGGAGCCGATCAGAGAGTAGGCGTTCGCGGGTCGGGCAACAGGAAAGATGATGCCGGAGGGCTGCCGGATACTATCGGCGGCAAATAGGATGGGGCGCACCGGGATCGCGAGGCCGGGTAAACTGCCGAGCGAGTCAGATCGACCGGCCCGACCGACTCATCTGGCCTGCAATGTCGAGAAGGCTTCGGAGAGCCGGACTGCGATTGTGTGGGGACCAGATCGCAGAAAACGGCAGAGGTTCGAGTTCGTCGAGGATCGGCAGGAACGTCACGCCGGGCGCGTGCAGGAGCGTCGTCGCCTCGCCGGCAATGGTGACGCCATAACCCTGCGCGACCATCGACAGCAGTGTGATACGATCAACGTCGAAGCGCAGAATGCATAGGTCCGGCGCGTTGCCAGTGAGGCGCATGACGATGTGGTCATGCACCTGCGGCCCGGTGCCGCCCTGCCGGACAATGAACGTCTCGCCCGCCAGATCGGCCCAGGTCACGCCCGCCCCATCGGCGAGCGGATGGCGTGCGGGCAGCGCGGCCAGAAGCCGTTCGCGCCATATGGGGCGGGAATGACAATCGGGAAACTCGGGTGAGCCCGCTACGAATGTAAGATCGAGGCCGTTGGCGCGAAGCCGCATGACGCTATCGCGGGCCGTGCCCTCGGCGATCTCCACGTCTATCCCCGGATGCAGCTCCCGGTAGCGTTGGATCAGGGTGGCGAGGAAGCTGCCGGGGATGAGGGCATGGATACCGACGCGCAGCCGGCCATGCTCGCCCCGCGCCACCATACCGGCGGTCCTGACTGCATGGTCGAGCTGGTCGATGCCGGTCGTCACCCGTTCGACGAAATGCCGACCGGCTTCTGTCAGCCGGACGCCGCGTGCGTGACGCTCAAACAAGAGTATGCCAAGGTTTTCCTCCAGCGCCTTCACCCGCGCGCTCACACTCGACTGGCTGATGCCCATGGCGTTCGCGGCATGGCGGAAGTTCAGATATTCGGCGACAGCGAGCGTTTGAATTAAAGAAACAAGGGGCACACGTGCTCCCAGCGAGAGAGGTTTGTTACCTTCGCCTCGTTCACCAAAACCTTTGTAAGAGAACCGCCGCATGTTACCGCGTTCGTTCAATGATCGTCTTCCAGAAGTCGCACTGGTGGAGTTGGTGCGCATCAATAAGCTCGGTCGTCTCCATGTCTGGAGTTAGTCGGAGTACGGATGCTTGGCGTGGAGGATCGAACCTTGGCCAGTGCGGCAGCCCCAAGGCATTGGGGGCCCCAGTACGGGCAAAGGTCGTCCAATAGCGAATCATGGCTTCGCCGAGTGTCCGTTGTTCTTCGCTAAGGGGCAGCTTTTCACCCGTTCCGATATCAATCGGCATCCCGTTCGTCAGATCGAACAGCAGCGGCAGTTCGCCTGAATGTGAAGCGCCGGACGGAAAGTCGGGCGCGAACGGTACAAGGCCAATGGCATTCGGATCGTCAAATAGATACCCATAGACAGGAGCCTTTGCCGCGAGCGCGTGCATGTCCTCGTTGGCCGGACAAGCGAACATGCGTGCGGTAATAGTTTCAGCCCATGCGAGCGCAGCGGCCTCCGGTTCTCCGGGGAACAAAGAAACCGGATAGCGCCTGCCGATGGCCTCAGCATGTTCTCCATAACCTTCCTTCAACAGATCGGCGTATACGTCCTCGGTGATCGGCGAGCCCAAGAGACGCGCGAGACCGACGAATGAGCGGCCTTCGTCGCGGTTAGTGCCGACGAGCACGGGTACGTGATTGAAATCCCCATCCGCGAGTGCGGTCCCAGGCATGGTGGGAAGCGTCGCCGTACCATAAGCGGCTTGGCCGCTTCTCTCCGCGCCCACCTCAAGGAGTTTCGCGGGGAAAATGTCCCTTATGCAGGAAATCCGCGCGTTGTCAGCATCCTGAGTGCAGCCAAGCATCTGGGCAATTTCAATTCCCTTCTGTTCAGCTTGCTCAATGGATACCCAAAAGGTGCCGAAGGCGGTGACATTGGTCGGCCACTCCGTGTGGCAGCCACCGCTTTGCAAAATCGCCTTATGAAAAAGCCCGCGCGAGCCGGGAGAGACGATGTGGGCGCACGTCCGAACCGCGCCGCCAGACTCTCCGAACAGCGTGATATTGTCTGGGTCACCACCAAATGCGGCAATGTTGCTTCGGACCCATCGCAAGGCCGCTTGCTCATCGAGCAATCCGAACTGGCCGCCTCCCTCAAGGCCTGGCAATGCGAGGTAGCCAAACACGTTAAGCCGGGAAGCGACCTTCACGACGATAACGTCGCCCTCGACGGCCATCCGCGTCGCGTCATACTCGTTCGGCGAGCCGACATGTAGACCACCGCCATGGAGCCAAACCATAACTGGCCTGGGCTCGTCTGCGCCGTTGCCTGGAACAGATATAGTCAGGTAAAGGCAGTCTTCATCGAGCGCTTCGCCCTGCGGGCATAAGGGACCCACGTCGCTCGCATCTCGTACGCCTTCCCACGACTCGGGAGGCTGCGGTGCTGCGAAGCGCCGCTCCCCAACCGGCGGTGCGGCGTACGGGACAGCATGGAACACCCATGCATTGGACACCCGTGTCCCCTGCAACGCGCCCTCTTTCACAACCGCGCGTCCGTCAGGATCGATTTCGCCAGCGTGGCCATTGCACGCAACGAGAAGCACGGAAAGGATGAGGCCGCACAATGATGATCGTAGAACGCTGCTTTTGAGCATTGTGTGGGGAAAGGCCATTCTCGATCTCGCTATTTACGGGCTGCGGGTGCACGAAAGCGCGGGCTATCTGCGCTTGATACGATCGTATCAAAATTGGTCCAAGTCAATAATTTCCATTGGGGTCGTCGCAACAGGCTGTATCTTGATACGGTCGTATCGGCGCTGGCCAGTTTTGATCGAAACGAAAGTGAGAAAGGCGGATGGCGAGACCTGCCGATCATGAAGAACGCCGACTGCAGATCGCCGAGGCGGTGTGGAGGCTGGCTGCAAAAGGTGGCTTGGAAGATGTCACCATGCGGCGCGTAGCCGCCGAAGCGGGAATCTCGACGCGCTTGGTGCAGTATTACTTCTCGACTCGGGAACGTCTCTTAGCGGACGCCTTCTCCTATCGTCTTCAGCGTGATCGAAAATATATCGAAGATACGCTAGTTGATGGAACTCCACGCGAGCGCCTAAGAAACCTGCTACTCACATTGGTACCTTTAGACAAAGAAAGTCGGGATCGTTATCTAGTTAACGTAGCCTACTTCGTTCGGGCCATATCTGATCCTGATATCATCAGCACACTCTTTGAAGGCGGCCCGCATCTCGACGACTTAATAGTCCATATTCTCCAGCAGGCGAAGAAGACTGGTCAAATCCCGGATAGGCTCGATCTCGCTATGGAGGCCGAGAAGCTGGTCGCGGTGCAGGATGGCATGTCGTCACGCATCCTCCTCGGAGTACGCGACAAGAGAAGCGCCGAGCAATTGATCGACTATGTGCTAGACGGCATATTTATCCCCGATCGGCGCAACAACACGCCGTCATCACGTGGTGGCAGGTGAACTCATGGCAATACCGGAGTGGTCAGATCGACCGGCCCGACCGACTCATCTGGCCTGCAATGTCGAGAAGGCTTCGGAGAGCCGGACTGCGATTGTGTGGGGACCAGATCGCAGAAAACGGCAGAGGTTCGAGTTCGTCGAGGATCGGCAGGAACGTCACGCCGGGCGCGTGCAGGAGCGTCGTCGCCTCGCCGGCAATGGTGACGCCATAACCCTGCGCGACCATCGACAGCAGTGTGATACGATCAACGTCGAAGCGCAGAATCGACAGGTCCGGCGAGTTGCCAGCGAGGTGCATGACGATATGGTCATGCACCTGTGGCCCGGTGCCACCCTGCCGGTCAATGAATGTGTCGCCCGCCAGATCAGCCCAGGTCACGCCCGCTCTATCGGCGAGCGGATGGCGCGAGGGCAGCGCGGCCAGCAATCGTTCGGTCCATATCGGCTGCGAATGGCAGTCGGGAAACTCGGGCGAGCCCGCCACGAAAGTCAGGTCCAGCCTGTTTGCCCGAAGCCGCATGATGCTATCACGGGCCGTTCCTTCGGCGATCTCCACGTCTATCCCCGGATGCAGCTCCCGGTAGCGTTGGATCAGGGTGGCGAGGAAGCTGCCGGGGATGAGGGCATGGATACCGACGCGCAGCCGGCCATGCTCGCCCCGCGCCACCATACCGGCGGTCCTGACTGCATGGTCGAGCTGGTCGATGCCGGTCGTCACCCGTTCGACGAAATGCCGACCGGCTTCCGTCAGCCGGACTCCGCGTGCATGGCGCTCGAACAGGAGGATGCCAAGGTCTTCCTCAAGCGCCTTGACGCGCGCGCTGACACTGGACTGGCTGATGCCCATGGCATTCGCCGCGTGTCGGAAGTTCAGATACTCGGCAACGCCGAGCGTCTGGATCAGCGACGCCATGGGAATGTGATTGCCAAGAGGGGAACGTCGCCATGCAGGCAACAAAACATCTTCTTGAGGGCCGGGCTTGACCTTACGGCGTCGCATCGCTGCGATCCCCGCCGTCTCCAAGCGCCCCAAGGACAGCCTTCCCGCGAGCAGAAATGCGATAGCCGCGATGGAGGCTCACTGTCAGCCCGAGTTCCTTGAGTTTGCGGATTTTGCGCTTGAGGGCGTTCTTTTCGACGTTGAGAACGGCCGCGATTTTTCCAGCCGTTATGCCGGACTGGTCGGCGATCATTCGCATAACCTGCTGTGTCCACGGCCCGCTTTGGGCTGAACCGTCAAGCCGATCCAGCGTCCTTGCGATCTTTTCAATTTCCGCCGGCTTGAGGTGATCCTGTTCGCGCAAGGCAACGCGGGGATCGGCACGGCCAAAATGAAAGGTTATGCGGTAGAGCTTCGAGTCGGCACGCTGATCGAGTTCGGCCAAGAGCTGGCTTTTCTCATCAAAGCCCGCTGCACGCGCATCGCGCTCTGATATGTCAGCCGGTTCGCAGCGTTCCACCGATTCAATTGCCAGTTCCCCGACTGACGTGCGGAGGCTTCCGCCTGCTTTGACGGTCGGCCTCCGCCAATATCGGAAGGCGATTGTTACCTCACCGCGCGCGATCTTTTCGAGGATGGCGGCGCGGAACAGCATGTCAGCGCAACATCGCAGCGTGGTCGCGGGCGAACCCTGAAAAGGGTATCGCCGGATGACCTGTAATGTCGGAAACGGTTGACGTTACTGGCTCTGACTCTCCGCGACGATACGAAGCGCATAGCTCGATCACTTCGCGGATGTAGCTCGATGGCAGCCCGAAACGCTCCATGTCTGTATGAAAGTCCGCCTCCGAAACACATTCATATCGAAGTTGCTTGCCGGTCGCCTGTGCAAGCACCGCCACCGCTTCACCAAACGTCAGGGCTTGCGGCCCGGACAGCGCATAAGCCTCGTTCGGATGCTGTGCAGGATTGGCTAAGGTTGCAGCGGCCACCGTTGCGATGTCACGCGCGTCAATAAAGCTGATGCGATCCTCATCGCAGGGCAGCCTCAAGACTCCGAAGTCGCGGAGCGTTGTGAGATAGTAAGTTACGAAGTTTTGCATGAAGCAGTTCGGCCGTAGGAACGTATAGGCTAGGCCGGATGCTTCAATGGCCCGCTCAACAGGTCGATGGATACGGGCTATCGAAAAACCTTCGGTTTCCGCGCCCCATGTCGAGAGTTTGACGATATGGGCGACGCCAGCCTTCGCCGCCGCCTCAACGATGTGAAGCTCGGCCTGCGTCTGCTCCGGCATGTCGCCGGTCAGGAGAAAAAGCGATTGCGCACCCCGCAACGCCTCATTCAACCCTTCGCCTGACGCAACATCGGCCTTGGCGGATTCCACGCCCGGAATCTGCACCGGCCGGCTGCGCCATACTGCTCGAACGGGCAGACCTCGCGCGATCAGGTTCGTGCAAAGATGACTGCCAATGGTTCCGCTCGCTCCTAGAACGACGATGGGGGACGGCTCGGACAAAGGGATTCTCCACATACTTTCAGTATGTGTTATTGACATACCTTAGGTATGTTGGTCAAGCGTGCGCCGCCGCCCGGACAAGCGACAGAACGACTTCCTCCCCCTTGGCGATCCGTGAGGGAGTCCTGCCGTGAGATGCCCATTCGACAGTCTGGTAGATGGAGCCGGTGATGACGCGGGTGATCGCTTCCGTGTCCAGAGACGCCAGCAGGCCGTTTGCCTGAGAGGCTCCCACGAACTCGCGCATCACGGCAAGCATATGCTTGTCATCAATCTCGGCGCACTCTGCCCAAGACAGAAATACACCAGCCTCCATGCAAACGATCCTCATCACGTCCGGCTTGCGGAGCTGGGAGAAAAAGGACCGGCAGACCGCAAGCAACGCTTCGATAGGTTCGGCTTGAGCCTGCCCGACTCGGCGGGCCTTTGCCGCGACCTCGCTTTGAACGAGCGTCACCACCTCACGAAAGAGGCCCTTTTTGTCGCCGAAATGATGATAGATCGCGCCTTTGGTTAGGTTGGCTTCTTTGAGAATGTCGTCGAGGCTTACGGCCTCGTAACCGCGCTCGGCGAACTGCGCGCGCGCGATCCCAATCAGCCGTTCTTTCGTCGCCGTCGCCTGTGCGGCCTTTGTAGTCTTCTTAGCTTCTTGCATACCTAACGTTTGCATGTTTGCGGTCACTTTGGAAGACCTGCCCGACGGCGCAGACTACAGCCCAAGCCCTCGTTGCCGCCCCAACTGCCACGACACCGATCCGCCCTGCACAACGCCCGCGACCTCCCGGCCAAGCTGACGGTCGATGACCGGCCGCCACGGGACAAGGGTGAACTCGTGGCTCTTTTCCACCACGGCGAACTTGCCGCTGGATAGCTGCACGGTGCTCGTGAACTTGCCGCTCACGTTCTCGCCGTCCGTGGCAGCACGGAACGGCAGGCCCTTGCTCTCGCCCATCTCCGCGCCGACGCGGGCAACCTCGCGCTCGCGCAGGGTGGCGAGAAGGCTGCGTCGGTAGAAGATACGGCCATTCCGCGCTCGGGTGGCGTCGCCCTGTTCGATATGATGCTCGCGGCGCTTGTCCATGGCCTCCCGCACCTGCTGGCCGAAGCCGGCTGGCGCAAGGTCGGTGGTTTCGCCATGGATCAAACGCCGATCCAGCCACGTCGCGCCGTCCGATCCGATCTGCTTGCCTAGATCGACCGGGGAAAGGACGCGAACGCTGGCCTGCCGGTCGCGGCCGGCGTCATGGGCGGCGGCGCGGCTGACCAGATCATCGGGGATGCGCCATTGGCCGGCGTCGATCCGCTCGACGATCCCGGCGCGGCGCAATGCCTCCAGCCGGCGGACATGAGCATCGACATAGCCCTCATAGTCACCGCCGGGAACGCGGCCCTCGAATTTCGCCTGCTCCAGATGGCGGCTCGGCCGATAGATGCCGTCCTCGGCGGTGGCCGTGATGGTGCGGTCGGACGGCCGGGCTGCCACCTCTGCCGGGCCGATCTGGATGACGCTGCCAATACGGGCGTCCTCCAGCCGCTCGGGCGCGATGCCGGCGATGTGGTGCGTCCGCCCGTCGATCCCGTCCACTACTATGGTCAGGTCTTCGCCCAACTCGTCGGACAGGTGCTTGTCCACGACGCGGCCGACAATGGGTGTCTTGGGCGCACCATCATGGATTTGGAAGCTCATGGGATCGCGTTCGCCTCCCTGCGGGCCGAGCGCCTTCTGCATGGTGCGGATGATGTCGCCACGCTCGCCAAGCTCGCGCAGAGCCGGTTCCATGTCCTTGCTCAATTCCCAGACGCCGGGCGCGTGCTCGGCCGCCAGCCCCATCTTCTCCAGCTTGGCGAGCCTGCGCACGCGCAGCGTGCGCTCGAACTGCCGTCGCGGCGCTGCCGGTTCATGGCGAACGTCGAGGAAGCGGGCATCGGCTTCCTCTGCCATCGCGCGGTCGATGCGGGTGAAACGGTCCTGGTCGATTTCAGCCGACAGCTTGCGGGTCTGCTCGATCTCGGTGACGGGGCCGAGTTCCAGACTGGCAAGCTCGCTGGCGCGTTCGCGCAGGCCGGCGGAAAGGTAGTCGCCATTGATGACCAGATCCCCGCCGGTATCGTCGCGGCCGTTGACGACGATATGCACATGGGGATGGCCGGTGTTGTAGTGATTGACGGCAACCCAATCGAGTTTCGTGCCAAGGTCCGCTTCCACCTGTTTCATGAAATCGCGGGTGTAGGCCGTGAGGTCCGACAACTCCGCGCCGTCCTCGGGCGAGACGATGAATCTGAATTGGTGGCGGTCGTCCTTGCCGCGATCAAGGAAGGCGTCGCCATCGGCGCGGTCCTCGGTCGCCGAATAGAGCTGGCCCCGCTCGCCGTCGCGTGAGGTTCCGTCACGCTGGACATAGCGCAGATGCGCGCGAGCACGGCCTCCCTTCCACGCTGCCCGGACGCTGCGCTGCTTGACGATCACGCGGCGGCTGCCGGGCTGGCGCTGATGCCATTGGCCGGAGATGTTGCGGGCGCGCACGAAGCTCGCGCCCCGGCCGCGCTTCACGCCCTTGCCGCTGGCGACCACGGCGCGGGACCGCCCCGGCGATGACGGGCGGCCGGATGATGGCGTGGAAGGATTGCGGGAGGCTGCCGCCTGATGCTGGCGGGTGATCTTCCTGACCTGCGTGAAAAAGCTCTTGGTCTTGCCAGCCTTCGGCGTGTCGGATCGGATGCGGCCGGGCTTCGGGCGGAAGCGGTTTTCGTCGTCGGCGCTCAAGGGCGCGACTCCAGCCAAAACCGCCGGAAACAGGCCGATATGGGCCTATGGTGCCGCTCGAAACCCTGCAAAGCCAAGGCTTTGCACGAAATCGCGGCACGCCGCCCCTCAAAACCACGGTGCCGGAACCGGCCACCTAACCAGTGTGCAGACAACAATAATTTCCAGAAGCGGCCCGACATGGTGCCGTCTTCTTTAATCTTGCCCTCCGCCCTTCCTGCCTGTTGTGCCCCTCCTGCCGGGAATCCAGCCAAGCGCGAACCAGCCTGATCGGACACCGGAACCAGCGCCGCCGAGCGCTGGAACGCCGCCCTCATGGCGTTCCTCCAACACGCGCGCGGACCACGAAGATGCCGCCGTCCTGCGGCTCGTCAGCATCGAGATCGCGCGCCGGAACGGTCACGCTGGCGGCGCCGGATCGTGCCTCGGACGGCGGCTCGGCGACAGTTCGCGTGTCGTCCGGGCGCCTGACGAACAGCGGGGCATCGCGCCAGTCTGGCGGCGGTGGCGATGCCGATGACAATGGTTCGGACGCAGCCGCGCCCCCGAGCATCGGCGCGAGCACGGCGACATAGCCGCGCGTCTCGGCCGGCAGGGTACGGCCGGTCGCGAGGTATTCGTCATAGCGGCCGGGACCGGCATTGTAGGCCGCCAGCATCGCCGCGACATTGCCGTAGCGGTCGAACATCTCGCGCAGATAGGCCGCGCCCGCGAGGATGTTGTCGCGCGGGTCATACGGGTCGCGGCCGAGGCCGTGGCGGGTGCGCAGCTCGGTCCAGGTCGCGGGCATGACCTGCATCAATCCCATCGCACCAGCCGACGAGACCGCGCGCATATCGCCTGCGCTCTCGGCGCGCAGCACGGCGGCAATCCAGTGCTCGGGGATGCCGAACCGCTGCGACGCCTCGGCGATATGGGCCGCATGGGGATGGGCGGCGGCCGGGCGCTCGACGGCCACGGATTGCGCGACCGCGACGCCCGGTCCGGCGCAGATGGAAAGCGCGGCGGAAAGTATCAGGACGGCACAATGCCACGTTATCCTGTCTCCGCTTCGCCGCCAGCCTGCCGGCGTGCTCGCTGCGGTCAAGGGTGCGCACGAAGCGCCGGCCGATGGCCGCCCCTGACCTTCGCTGCGCGCGCCGGCCGTCCGGTGGCCGAGCGGGACGGAGGGATGAGACGGTCTTTCCGCGAACGAAGGGATGCCGGTATTGGACCCGAGGACGACGCGGGCACGCGCGGGCGTCATTCCTGATCCTCGCGCTTGCGGGGGCGCTTCCAATGCAGGTCCCAGGACGAAGGATCGTCGTTCGACTGGAACAATCGCGCGCGGATCGGAAACGGAAAGAGCGGCCCGTCCAGCTTCAGGGACAGGAACTCGCCGGCGTTCTCGCTGGCGTCTTTCCACGCCGGGCCGACATCCGGGCCGTCCTCGCCGTCGAGATGCACGCGATAGTCGGGTGCGTTCTTCACCGCGCCCGGCTCGACGGGAACGATGACGAGCCGCTCGTCGAGGCCGAGCGAACGAAGCTGTCCGGAATAGCCGGTGGCCGTGCGGATGAACTGGCCGATCAGTGCCATGGAAAGTCTCCTGGGTTTGGTGTTCGGGGTGGTTTCAGCGCGTCGGGGCGCGCCACTTGAAGCGGCCGTCGCCGTCCTCATCGGTCCAGAGCGGGACCGCTCGGCCGATGACGGCGCTTGCCGGGATCGGGCCGAAGTAGCGGCCGTCGAGGCTGTCGCGGACGTGCCGGTTCATGAGGAAGAGCTGACCGTCGCCGACGACGCGGCAGCCCCGCCAGACGGGCAGTGCGCGGCCGAAGCGGTCGCGCTCCAGCGTTTCGCCCTTCTGCACGTCATCGACGGTGATGGTGCGTCCGATCCGGCAAACCCGCTGCCCTGGCAGGCCGACGACGCGCTTCAACAACGGCACGCCAGGCGCGATGTAGCCGCGCTCGACAATGAAGGCGGCGAGCGGTTCGGGCGGCATGACAGCGACCAGCTCGGGCACGTCGAGCGCGTCGGCCGGCTCGACGATGTAGAAGCCGATGGGTGCGCTGGCGGTGGCGTTCCAGATCAGTTTCGTCGGCGTCTCGATCGCGCCGGCGGCGGCGATGCCGATGACGGCCAGCGCCGTCACCGCGAGCGTGCGGCGGCGCGTCATGGGTCCATCCTCCGGCGATGAAGCCATGCGGCATGTCGCTCGGGCGTGTAGGCGTGCGGCTCCAGATTGGCGGTCAGACGGTTGTGGACGTGTCGCCAGTGCTCCGGCGAGGCGTCGGCCGGATCGAGGCTCAGCGCTTCCACCGCGTCGATCGCGGCAAGCGCGCGCTGCACCTTGGTCCAGCCGTCGAGGCGCATCAGGATTTCGCCGCCGGGGCGGACGAAAGGCAGCGTCTGGAACGGCTCGCCGCGCCGCACGGCGCGAACGATATCGATGCGCGAGATGACCGTGCCGTGCTCGCCCTTCGCCCATCGGACGAAGGCGAAGACGCTGTCCGGCGTGAAGCCGACGACGCTGCGGCGGCGATCGATGATCTGCTCGTAGCTCTTGCGGCCGAAGCGTATCCAGTGCTCGACCTGGCCGCGCTGGAAGGTCAGCTCGACCGTCGTGGCGGACGGCGGGGGGGCCTCCGGCAGCGTGCGGCCGTGCGCGCGATAGCTGCCCCGGCTCATCGCTCGCCCCGCTCTTCGGGCGTCAGCGGGCGGGCGGGAAAGACGCGGCCAGCAGTCTCCTCGCGCGTCGATCGGCGTGCGCCGATCTCGCTCCAGGCTTGCAAGTCCTCGACCGCGTAGAGGACGCGACCGCCGATCTTGCGATAGGTTGGCCCGGTCCCATAGGTGCGATGTTTCTCAAGAGTGCGCAGCGATATGCCGAGGAAGCGCGCGGCTTCCTTGGTGCGCAGCAGGCGCGGCGGCAGGCCCGCCAGCGGGTTGGTCATGGATTTGCCTCCAGTCGGGATTCGGCTGTCGGTGGCGACAGCGGACTGCGGCGAACCATGGCGAGGGATCGGCGGCGGGTAGCGTGCCGCATTCGCGCCTATGCGCTCGCGGCACCCCCCATTGGCGCCATAAGGCGCTGGTCGGGCGAAGGGATTCGGCTGCGGATCGAGGCTGGGAGACTGGCGCCGACGATGCGGCCGCGCCGAATTGGCGGAGACATCACCGCGCTGTTCGGCTAGAATTGGAGGCGGAGCAGACGCGCTGCTCTGGGGCGTAGTAACCCCTGACTAGCGGTTGGTGTCGGCCGTGACGGCACCACCATCCTCGACCTTATGGTCGGGGAGCCCATGGCGTATGTCCAGGGCTTCTCGCCTAAAGGTCATGGGGCCGTCTAGTCACGGTTACTAACTCCCCGATCACCAGGTCAGAGGGGCCGTTTGCGGGGGCGAACCGCAAGCAAAGGCCCTCTCGTGATGAAGGGGAATGGCCATGCGGGTTCCCGTCGAACTCGATCCCGACGTGGAAGACGAAGCGCCGACCGGCGACACCATAACCGTCTACGACGAACGGCATTTCGTGACCTATCTGCGGCTGCTCGACGCTAAGTCGGACGGCGCGGACTGGAGGGAGGCCGCACAAATCGTCCTCCATCGCGACCCGGTCGCCGACGAGCGCCGGACCTTCCGATGCTGGCAGACGCATCTCGAACGGGCGCAATGGCTCTCGCGCGAGGGGTATCGACGGATATTGGAGCAGTCGGGCGCGAACGAAGAATGAAAGCTCGACCGGCTCAGCGCTTCCGTGGTTTGAGAGGGTAATGGAGCAGCAGGCGATAGCCCCCGCGCATCATATGGACTCCGTGAGCAACGAGCCGGCGGGCTTTGCTTTTGCGTGGATCGCTCTCGTAGTCCTCCTTAGTGCCGCGAAAGCCGAGCAGGACTTCGGCGATGGTACGGTAGCTCTCGCCGCTTAGCCGGGCATCGAGCGCGCGCAGGGACAGGATATGCCATTGGCGGAGTTGCGCAGGCAGAGCGCCAAACGGCGGACCCGCCGGTCGGCGGCGGACGCAGCGCCAGAAACGCCGGACGGCATGAAGCCTCAAGTCCGTGAAGTCATCAAGCGGCAGCGCGACGGCCAGCGCGACCGTTTCAGCGAGGTTCGCGTCCGGTAGCCAGACCTGGTGGGCGACGCCATCAGCAGTCCAAATACCGTGCCACCCATCGTCTGCTTGACGCAACTCCAGCCCATTGAGCGCGACGAGAGCGACCGCGATGATGGGTGCGAGTGTGTGCGGCGGCCGCGCTGGCATTAGCTCAATCGCCTGCGGCCTCTGCCGTGGCGACCAGAAGGTGGGTTCGTTGCCGTGCGGCTTGTCCGGGTCGCGTGGAAAATCGCAACCCCCAGCGCTCGGTAAACCGCTCCAGTTGGTCGGGCGCCGGGCACTTCGGCAGAGTTAGCCGCTGCACGTCATGCCGGTATTCGGGATGTCGGCGTAGATATTCCCACGCGAAACCGGCAGCCGTAATCGTCCTTGCATGCCGGTATTCCGCTGGAGAGCGCCAATCGATTTCGATCATAGCTGCGCTTCCACGCCATCCAGGACAACGCGCAGCCCGAGTTCGAACGCGGCGTCGAAGTCCCAAGTCTCCGGCAGATCAAGCCGGTCGACGGCCTCATAGCTTGCCCCTGGCGAACGAGCTTTGACGCGCGGGTCCATTTCCGTGATCGGCGCTCGATGCTCGTATCCCGCTTGCCCCAGCGTGAAGTGCACAAGCATGAAGTAAACGCGCAGCGCATCGATCTCATTCATCCCGGCTTGACCGAGCGCACTCAGCGTCACGTTCATCGGGGCGAAGATCGAGGCCGGAGCGACATTGGTGGCCTGCATCTCTCGCATCAATTCGGGATGTCGACCGCAGGCCGCCCGGAGCATGCTGAAGCAATGTTCGATCCGGCCGCGCCAGTTCGCGCCCTCCCGATCGAACTCGATCGCATCGATCACCTTCCCGGCGATCATCCGAAGAAGGTCGGCCCGGTCGCCGACATGATTGTACAGCGCCATGGGGGTCACGCCGAGATGGGCCGCAAGACCGCGCATCGTCAAAGCGCCGGCACCGTCCCGATCGATCATGAGCAGCCCAGCCGCAACGATGGTTTCGCGCGTCAGGCCGACCGAGGGCGATGCAGGTCTGCCCCGTCCCTTCGCCGCGCCGCTCATAAAGGCTTCGTCAGCGCGATGGACATGGAGAGCAGGCTGGCTACGCCGAGCACTGCGCGCGCCATATGGGAGTATTCCCAGATGTCACGCAGCCCTCGCCAGTCGCGATTCTCGCCGGTGAAAATCGAAAAGAAGGACGATCCTGCCCCCGAAAGTTCGGTGTCTTGAAGCCAGAAGCCGTTCACCGGATGCGTCCAGACCCAATAGGTCGCGTGGAGAAGAAGCATCAGGCCAAGCGAGCCGACGGTCCACCAGAACCGCTCGGACCCTGTTGGGATCAAAAACAGCAATCCGCAAAGAACAAGGATGCCGCCAAGCTCGGCCACGAGGCCGCCGACGGTGAAGCCAGGGTAATAAATAGCTTGGACGGTTCGGTACGCCTCTTCGTCCAGACGCATCTTTCCGGGGTATTCCAGGGCGTGAGCTACGGCGAGCCCCATCGTGATGGCTATCAGCACGAGGGCTAGATGAGAAATTGGTTGCGTCATAGCCAAGCCTCACGTTCACGACCAAGGATAAATATACGCGTATATATATGGCGTCGGAGGCTGTGACAACTGCTGTTCAGGCGTGACCAGCATGGCGAGCGGATAGGCATAGCAAGCCTTGGTGACATCGCCCCTTTAGGTCAGCGCTTCGGGTACTTGCCCGTCGGCGAGACCGGGGGGTGCAAGGCGCAAGGGCGACCGGGCCGGAGGGGGATCACCCGGTCTGCACGGAACGGAGGAACGACGTGGAGGAAGGCCGGGGACACCGGCCCGGTCAAGCGTCAACGATCCCTTGCGCCGCGCCGGGGGGCAGCGCCCCTAAGCCAAACCCGCCCAGCATAAGCGCCAGCGGACGCCGGGCAAAAGGATCTGATCGGAATGTGCAAATCCGCAGAACCTGAGAACCACGCATCCCGATCTCCTTATTCCCTGCAAGACGGTGACGGCATGACCATGACGAAGCCCCGCTCGTATGAGCGAGGCTTCGGGGGTGTCCGGCCTCAGTCGCCGTTGCGGCGGGACCAGATGAGGTTGTGGCTTTCGCCGCTCTCGTCCTCGACCAGGCTGGCGTAGATCGGTGCGGGGAAGCTCGGATCGTCCAGCTTGACGGAGAGGTATTCGCGGCTGCTCTCGCGGGCGGTCTTCTTCCAGGCCGCGCCAAACTCGGTGGTGCCGGCGAAGATGCGGAAGTCTGGACCACGCTCGCTATCGCCCTCGGTGGCGACGAACTTGGCCTTGACGTTGAGGGTCAGGGTCTTGACCGCGCCGGTGAAGCCTGCGCCGTTTTCGTTCTTGGTGAAGGTGCCGATGGTCGCCATTGTCGTGTTCCTTTTTGCATCCGGCCGCGCCCGTCGCGGCCTCGATGGTGGTCGTGCGACCGGGGACGATCGGCCCCGCACCCGTAGGGCGGGAACGCAGTGGACGGCGGACGGCGACGGCTTTTTTGCTTCGCGATGCAAAGCCGCAGGCGGCGGAAAAAAGCTGGCGACGGACGTTGCGGGAAGACGAACGAGGCGCAGCCGGTCTTCGGTCAGACCCAATCCATTCGAGGACGCCGTGGGCGTGGCTGAAAGGGAGATCCGAGGAATACGGCACTGGTGGCGATCGGCCGACGCGCCAGACGTTGAAAGGGCAGTGAACCTGCCAGCGCGTTAATCTTCCCCCGGCTTTCGACGGCAATGCCCGCCCGTCGTCCACGGCCAGACCGGACCGCCTCCCGATCTTCATCTTCGTCCCAGCACCGACGTCTGCAGGCCGGAGCCGATCACCCTCAAGCGCAACGTGATCGTTCTCGTCAACGGGCGATCCAAAATTCAGTGCGCATTACCCGGCCGAGGGCGGCGATGCGGCGATGGAGAAGCCACCGTTGCGGTCTTGCCGCTAGCACTGTCGCCAGTCACCCCCATGCCACGCGCACCCGGCTGGGGCTTCATCATCGACAGAACTGGCAACCGACGGTCTTCGCGTTAGCGATTGAAGCCGAAGGCGGAAACGGGCCTGTGGCGTGGTTCCAGCGCAGCCGAAAGCGCGGCCCGCAGGGCAACGCCACTCCTTCGCTCGCTATACTTGCGAAAACGCCCTGACCAACACAGATTATAGCAAATAAGGGGGAAAGGGTCAGATCAATGTCGACTTACGAATTGCTAATAACGGATGTCACTCGGTACAACGACTTGTTCTGCGTTGCAGGGTGGGACTTGAACAATGGCGGCATGATCCGTCCGGAACCGCCGACCGCGAACGCCGCCGTGGAGGCATCACGCTTCTGGACGGTTCAGGATGCAGGACCGGGAAAGTTCTTCGCTGTAGGCAATCACGTTCGGTTCGATGCAGCAGGTCCACCGGCAAATTTTCCGTTTCCCCATGCGACTGAGGATCGCATTTTCATTGTCGGAAACAACAGCGCGGTCCTCGGTCAGATGACTGCCGCGCAGATCGTACACGCTGTCGCGGCTGGTGTATCAGTGTCGATCGCCCAAGCCTTCGGGGGGCATTTGCATCGAGCCAATTCGGGCAAGGCGCATGTGACAGCGGGTGTCCAGACCGGTTCACTCGACGCCATCATGATCCAGCCGGGGTCGATCTCCTTCTACGAGCACAATCCGTCTCCTGGCAAACGGCAGCTCCGCGCGCTTATCGACCAGGCCGGCATCGAGTATGACTTCTCGGTGCCCGCCGATGCTGCAAAAAGCCGGTTCCTCGCGGGAGGGGTCGCTGCATTGGAGGCCGATGCGGCCGCAAGCCAAAGCATTCACGTTCGCCTTGGCCTGTGTCGTCCATTCGCGGCGATGCCGAATAGTTGCTACGCGCAAGTCAACGGCCTGTACTTCTTGTGACTATCTTATGTCATAATGAGCAATCTGTTCAGCTGCAAAAGTCTATGATGCGCTCGAAGATAGCTGGTCGTACGGGTGCATCATTGATATGATCGCGACGCGCTGAAAATGGAGATCGTGTCGGACGAACGGTCGTAGCATGAAGGAGGCCAGGATTGGCGGATGCGGCTGTGGAGGTTCTGACGATCGGGCATTCGACGCTGCCCTATGAGCGTTTCCTCGCGCTGCTGCGTCAGGCGTCGGTCACGGCGGTCGCCGATGTGAGAACTGCACCGTTTTCGCGGCACTTCCCGCACTTCAATAGGGACACCCTGCGCGACGAGTTGCGCCAGGACGACGTTGCCTATGTCTTTCTTGGTGAAGAACTAGGCGGGCGTCCGAAAGGCAAAGGGTTCTTTTGCGACGGAGTGGCCGATTACGAGAAAATGGCTGAGACGCCGGACTTCGCGAGAGGACTGGAGCGTGTCATCGATGGAGCGAAGAAGTATCGCATCGCCATGATGTGCTCGGAGCATGATCCGCTCGATTGCCATCGCTGCCTTCTAGTGGGCCGGGCGCTGCAAGAGCGTGGGGTGACTGTCCGCCATATCCTAAGCGGAGGTCAGATCGTCGATCATCGGCAGATTGAGGACAGGCTGATGGACATGGCGGGAAAGAGCGATATCGATCTCTTCGAGCCGCCCGCGAAACGCCTCGCCGCAGCTTATCGGGATAGAGCAATGAAGGTCGCGTTTTCCGAGCGAGAAGCTAGCGCGCGGAAACCGGCGGCGGCGGAGTAGGTGATTTGAGCGGTGTGGAATTAACGACGATCGGCTTCACCAAGACGACGGCCGCCAAATTTTTCGACCGGCTGAAGAGCGCGAGCGTGAAAAAGGTGATCGACGTCCGGCTCCATAACACGTCGCAGCTCGCGGGTTTCGCGAAAGCCGATGACCTCGCTTTTTTCGTGAAGACGATCTGCGGCGCGCAATATGTGCATCAGCCGCTTCTCGCCCCGACCGACGACATCCTGAAAGCCTTCAAGCGCGACAAGGGCGACTGGGGCATCTACGAAAACTCGTTCATGCGACTGATGGCGCAGCGTAAAATCGAGGACAGGTTCAAGCCCGAAATGTTCGAAGGCGGATGTCTGCTGTGTTCCGAGGACAAACCCCATCATTGCCATCGGCGGCTCGTCTGCGAATATCTCAACAGCAAATGGGACGGCACTTTGAAAGTCAGGCACCTCTGATCCTGCCTGATCCACCCACGGTCACTACCAATGGGGTGTCTGACAGACCAACCGCATGACTGCCGCCCCACCGATGAAGCCTCCACCGATGACAGAAGATCTGCCGCCAGACTTCGGACGGCACGGCGTCGCCCGTGACGCCGTGGATGAGGGCGTAGCCCGCGACGGCGGCGGGCGCGGCGAAGACCAGCGCCACGTTCAGGCGCAGCACCGGCGAGCGCAGCGAGGTGAAGGCGAACACCAGCAGGCCATGGGCGGCCGCCCCGGCAACGAGACCGACGAGCCCTGCGCCGATCAGGCCGGAGCCGGAAGCGCATGCCCACTTCGCCGCCTCGACGCCAAGCATGAAGGGCAGCGCATAGACGGCGAGCGTAAAGGCCAGCACACAGAGGTCAGCGACCAGCGCGACGGCCAACAACATGAGCACGATCATCGAACGATCCTCCTGAATCCGATGACGGCGTGCCGCATCGGATCGGTCGCGCGGGGTCGATCCCCGCGCGACCGATTTTTGGGTGATGGACGGAAGGAAGGCCGAGACCGCTAATGCGATCCCGGCCCAATCCTCACTCGGCGGCGATCTGGAAGGCGTCACCGTCTTGGCGGTCGTCCAGCCATACGGGCCGCGTCGTGCGCAGCACCGAAGGCAACCAGCCGGTGCCAGCCAGAAGCTGTTCGGCAGCCTCCGCCATATCGGTCTTCTTCAAGCCCGCGATCCGTTCCGCCGCCGCGACGCTGACGGCCTCGCGCACGGCGGCGAGGATGTGCGCCTTGGTGACGCGACCAAGATAGGTCCGCACCGTGGACGTCCAGTGCGCCGTCATGTCGAGCGCCACCGCCGTTGCCAGCTTCTCCGCTGCCGCATGGGCGTGGGGCTTGCGCTCCCAAGGCTGCTTCACCGCGTTGACGGTCAGCGAGGCGCAATGGGCGAACAGCGCCATGACGCTGGCATGGTCCAGACCGGCTACGAAGCCCCACAGGTCCGCCACATCGCGCGGCATGTCAGCCGCCCATCCGGCGTGACGATCCGAAAGCGCCTTGCCCGCTACCGTGTCCTCGATGCCGTCCGCGTGAGATGCGAGCGCGCTGCTGGTCGGTCGAATTTCGAGGCAAGCGGCGTCCACCCCGCGATAGAAGGTCTGCGCGGCGAGCGCATGGGTGACGGCCATCAGCGCTATGTCAGGCTGCTCGCCCAGCGCAAGGCGAAGGCCCAGCGTCCGGCGCGAGGTCAGATCGCGGACGAGCAAGTCCGACAGCGGCTTGCCCGCATCCCCTGCGTCCTCGTCCTCGGCCTCCGACGCGGGAACGGCGTCGCCGTCTCCATCATGGTCGCCGTCCTCGATGATCTCGCCATCGCGGTTGACGCGAACGCCGTTCACAACGCTGCCGCCGTCACCGCCCGCATCGCCTTCGGCTTCCGGCACTTCGTCTTCGGCGCGGATGAAGCCGCGTTCGATCCGGGCCGTGCCGTCATGGTTCAGGATGACGAACACCCCGCCACGGATAATCTCGTCGCCGTCATAGGCGTGGCGCTTGGCGTCAATGCGCTCGATCTCGGCTTCCAGCGCCGCGAACCGGTGATCCACCTCGTCCGGTAGGTCCACATCCATATCCTGCCACTCCGCCGACAGCGCCTCCAGTTCCTGTTGCGCGGTGTCGTAGGCAGCGGCATCGTCCTCCGACAGTTCCACCGGGTGCGGATAGGTGCGGTTCAGGCCGTGGGCATGGGGGAAGTCGATGTGGGCGGCGGTCCACTTCCATCCCTCTGCGACCTGAACCTCTGCAGCGATGCCTTCAAGCTTTTCGATGACGAGCCGGTCCAGCAACGCGGTATCCGCGAAATAGCCGCCCCGGTCCTCGGTGAAGAGGTCGCGGATGATCGTGCCGCCAGCCTCTGCATACGTATCCGCGCCCACGAAGATCGCGCGCCGGTCGTTGGCCGCGACCGTCATCTTGGTCAGATCGCGGCGGATCGTCCACGGTTCGCGGTTATAGGACAGGTTGTCGAACACCTGTTTCTGCCGGGCCGGATCGTCCACGATGGCGAAAGCCATCAACTGGTCCAGCGACAAGCCGCCGTCCCGATAGACCTGCATCAGCTTGGGGCTGACCGCGCCAAGGCGAAGCCGCTGCCGGACGACATGGGCGGTCACGCCGAACCGGGCGGCGATCTCTTCCGCGCCCCATCCGCGACTGTCCGCCAGCTCGCGGAACCGCTCGAACTGGTCGGCGGGGTGCATGGCTTCACGGGTGACGTTTTCGTCGAGGCTGATTTCCGCTGCGTCGTTGACGGTGTCCAGAACGCAACGGAGGCTTTCCGTCTTCTTGATCTGCTTGCGCTTGACCCGTAGCATCTGCGCCAGTCTGCGGCCTTCGCCGATGGTGACGAAATAGCTGCCGGTCGGCTCACCCTCTGCGTTCGTCTCCGGCTCCACCACCAGATTTTGCAGCATCCCCTTTGCGGCGATGCTGGCCGCCAGCGCCTCGATATGGGCTTCGCTATGCGGGGTCTTGCGGGCGTTGCGGGGGGACTTCTTCAACCTGTTCAGCGGCACAAACAGCACTGCGCCGTTCTCGACGGCGGGGGCTACGGAAACCGTGGCGGTCGTCTCGATGGTGTCGGTCATGGTCTTGATCCTTTGGCTTGGGTTTCGCGCAGCGAAGCGCCGCGCTGAAACCCTGCCCGTCGGCGAGACCGGGGGGTGCAAGGGGCAAGGGCAACCGAGCCGGAGGGGGATCACCCGGCCTGCACGGAACGGAGGAACGACGTGGAGGAAGGCCGGGGACACCGGCTCGGTCGAGCGTCAGCGATCCCTTGCCCCGCGCCAGGGGGCAGCGCCCCCAAGCAACCCGCCAGGCGTGAGCGCCAGCGGGAGCCGGGCACAAGATCGGATCAGGATGTGCAAAGGCACAAAACCTGAAAGCCGTGCATGTGATCGCCATAGCTACCCCATTGGTGGCGAGTGACCCAGCTCAACAGCCTTGCGACGCTGCGCCGTCGTCAATGCGCTCCAAAAGCGGTGGACGCGCGCGGTCGGCATCTGCCTCAGGTCGTCAATATGCTGGGCGCGACGGAGTTCGACCTGAAAGAACGACGGATTATGATCGACGTTGAACGCCTGAAGTTTCCAGAAAACGACGGCGGCGTATTTAGGGGTTAGCTTCTTGTTCTTGCGGTAGTAATCCAGAGCGCCCGACAGGATCGGACTGCTTTCTTTTGCGGCGAGTTGCTCCAGCGTGCGGATGCAAGATTCCAATTGCATCTGCTGGGTCAGCTTGGCGAGGTGCCGTTTCGCCTCTGTCGGCGACAGACGCCGACCCTTTTCGAGGACGGCTACGTCGAACTGGAGTATGCAGTGGGAGCCGACCCAGAGCGTCGAGTCGGTATAGTGATTGGCGATCTCGAAATGGTAGCGAAGATCCTGCTGGCCGCAGAGTTCACAGGTTTCAATAGGCTGCTCGTGATCGACTGTGTTGTCGGTGAAAGACCATTCGCTGAACGCAGCCGGCAAGGTTGCTGCCACTGAGAGTGGAAGAATACTGTCACGAACCCTCTGCGTGTACCCGCCCATGATGGTATCGCCCGTTATTTAAGAGCGCTTACCTTAGCTTATTTCCTATTTAAGCCAAGTGGTCATTGCTTAAATAGCGATGCAAACACATAATGGGGCATGTCAGAATCAGCCCCAAACCTCCGGCTAGGCCGTTTCGTAGAAACCCCTGTGGCGGGTGAAATGGTGCGCGCTTTCGTGCCGCCCCCACTACCGCCGGAGCCGTCGATTGACGTTCTGGCCCTGCTGGAGAAGCTGAGTCTGGCGGAACGGGCCTTGGGACGGCTGGACGGCATCACTATGTTGCTACCCCGCCAGGAACTGTTCCTCTATATGTACGTGCGGAAGGAAGCGGTTCTTTCCTCGCAAATAGAGGGAACCCAATCGACCCTCTCGGACCTGCTCCGCTTCGAGACCGAGGCGCAGGCCGGTCAGCCGATCGATGACATCCGCGAAGTCTCGAACTATGTCGACGCCATGATGTACGGCCTTGAACGGCTGGAAGAACTGCCGCTGTCGCTGCGTCTGATCCGGGAGATGCACGCGCGGCTGCTGCAAAGTGGACGTGGCGGAACGAAGAGCCCCGGCGAGTTCCGGCGATCGCAAAACTGGATCGGCGGAACGCGCCCGGGCAACGCGCTGTTCGTACCGCCTCCGCAGACCGAGATGGATGGCTGCCTCGACGCGCTCGAGCGGTTCATGCACGAGGAGGGATCACGTCTGCCCGCCCTCATCAAGGCCGGACTGTTACATGTCCAGTTCGAGACCATCCACCCATTCCTGGACGGCAACGGCAGGATCGGACGCTTGCTGGTCACACTATATCTCTGCGTCAATGGCGTGCTGCGCAAGCCACTGCTTTATCTGAGCCTCTACCTCAAAACCCATCGGGCCGACTATTACCGGCTGCTTCAGGAAGTGCGCGAACATGGCGCGTGGGAAGCCTGGCTCGACTTCTTTCTCACGGGCGTGGCCGACACCGCCAATCAGGCGTTCGATGCGGCCACCCGGATCGTTGATCTCTTCAAGGAGGACCGCGAACGGATTACGGCTGAGAGTGACCGGGCAGGCTCGGCGCTTCGCATCCACGATCTATTTCAGCAGAATCCGTTCCTGACCGCCAATCAGCTCGTCCAGAAGACGGGTCTCTCGGCCCCCACGGTCAATGCGGCGCTCGCCGATCTGGAGCGTTTCGGAATCGTCGAGGAAATCACCGGGCGCAAACGGGGGCGCGTGTTCAGTTACCGGCGCTATCTCGCCATCCTGAGCGAGGGAACCGACCCGCTCCCCATTACGGCATGAAGGGGGAGTCTGTGCCTGTAAAAACTCTATCCGCCGCCCAGTTCGCGACCTCCTTCGATCTTAGGCCAAATCTGGTGGCATGGTTTCTCGGGGCCGGCGCATCGGCCGCATCCGGCATCCCGACCGGTTATGCCATGATCCGCGATTTCAAGGCGCAAATCTTTTGCCGCGAGACGAACCTGTCAAAGCGGGAGATCGATACCGCTGACCCAATATGGATCGACAGGATCGATGCCTTCTTCCGGCAAACGTCACTGTTGCCGCCTGACGGCGATCCGACGGAATATGCCAAGGCCTTTGAAGCGGTGTATCCAGAGGCCCGTCATCGCCGCCAGTATATTGACGATGCGATCTCAAAGGGTAGCCCCTGTTTTGGACACAAATTACTTGGCAGTCTGATGGCTGCTGGCAAGGTCGATTGCGTTTTCACGACGAATTTCGATCCACTCATCGAAGAGTCGGCGCATTCGGCAAATGGGATCCTGCCAGTAAGCGAGCAGAACCGCCCGACCGTGGCGGCGATCGATTCCGCCGACCGCGCCATGCGGTGCCTCAATGAGTCGGACTGGCCATTAGTCGCCAAGCTACACGGCGATTACCAGTCGATCGCGATTAAGAATACGGGATCGGAACTGGAGGAACAGGACACCCGGATGCGGCATGTGTTGGTGGAATCTGGCCAGCGCTTCGGAATGATCTTCGTCGGCTATAGCGGACGTGACGCTTCGATCATGGAGGCTCTGACGGAGGTTCTCGACGCGCCGTCGCCATTTCCCAACGGACTTTATTGGCTTACCTCGTCGGCGTCGCGCTTGCTGCCCGCAGTGACCGAATTTCTGGGTCGAGCCGCAGCGGCCGGCGTGGACGTGGCCGTCGTCGAGTGTGCGACCTTCGATGAGCTGGCTGCCGATATCGTAAAGATAACAGATCTGCCTAAGCCACTTTTTGATCGCGTGATGGAAGGGCGTCCGACGCCGCGCTTGGTTCCAGTACAATTGCCGATCACCGAGGCCCGAAACTTTCCCGTCTTGCGTTATTCTTCGCTGCTGATCGAAAACATGCCGCGCTCCGCCCGTCGCGTGAAGCTCGCGCAGAGCACGACCTCCCCCACAATCCGCGAAATCCTCAAGGACAAGGGCGTTAAAGCGACAGTCGCGGCAAACGGGCGAGAGTTAGCTGTTTTTGGCAGGGATCAAGAAGTCGTTGATGCGCTTGCATCACTTGGGGCAACCCTCGACGGCGAAATCAAACTCGATCCAGCCGTAGACAGTTGGGCGATGGGCCTCATCTACGATTCACTGGTCAGAAGCTTAGCACGCCGCCTACCGCTTATTCCGCGGTACAAGCGTAATGGCCATTCCGTCGTTATAGCCTCACCGCGCGACGGAGAGGATCGTGAGCAGGCACGTCGGAACGCGCAACTGCTATCCAACCTTCGGAATGCCTATAAAAGCGATCTAACGGGCACTGTTCCTGGTCTAGGATTTCCCTTTCAGGAGGGACTGTTCCTGAAACTGGACCTTATCAACGGACGCTGGTGGCTCGGCTTTGAGCCCTACACGTTCGTGCATATTCCGCGCGTCGAGGTAGCCCAGGTTGGGAGTTCGGAGCATCCGGAAAATTCAAGTTCCGACCCGATGGGCGCGCGGCCAGAGCGCGGTGGAGATCCTGCAGGCGATTGGCGCAGGGAACGTTGGGCACAACGCTATAACAGAAACTGGGCAAGCATCATCGCCGCGTGGGCTCAGCTTTTGACCGACTCCGGAGGTAAGACGAAGCGAGCTTTCGGGTTGCAGGACGGTGCGGGAGTAGATGCACTGTTCGAGGTTTCGCCAGTCACGGGTTGGAGTCGCCCAGGTCATCACCACGCTTATTTCGACAGGACCACGTGATGAGTAGTTCGGTCCTTTCGACAAAGCTTCCGCCGTTCACGCTACTCGCTGAACCGGACCTTTCCTTCTCGCCCTCGGATTCCACACAGGTAGATGTCCATCCGCTTCGGGGGCTCGCGAATTTTGGGCCTTATTCGAAGGGGTCATTCGGCGGGTACACCCCACGGATAAGGATCGCGACAGTAGGGCCGGAGAGCGCTTTTAGAAGACGCGGCGAACTGATGCTGTTGTTGAGGAACGCGCATCGACCGTCCGACAGGTCGGAATATGTTCCACACTATCCCGGCTTCGAGCGCCTTTTCCGCGTCGCCCTCGAAGCGGCACCGCGCGAGGCCCATATCAAATGGCCCGAGCATATTCGGGAGTTGCCTGGAGAGGGCGACCCGCAAACTCGCCTTTACCACGCGATGGAAGCGGCGCTCCAACGGCTCGACACGGTACGCAATGAGTTCGACGTTGTTCTTGTTCATTTCCCAGATAGCTGGAGTCCAGCCACACGTAGCAAATTCTTCGACGCCCATGACGTGCTCAAAGCGCTTGGCGCTCGATACAATATCCCAACCCAGGTGCTGAACGACCGTGCCTTCACATTCACGCACAAGGCGTCGCTCGCATGGAGACTGGCAACCGCTCTTTATGTGAAAGCCGCCGGTACGCCGTGGAAGCTGGCACCGCTGAACGGCGTGCCGATCGACACGGCTTACATTGGCCTCGCCTATGCGCTGCGAGGCGATCAGCGAGATGCACATTATGTGACGTGCTGCTCGCAGGTCTTCGACATGGATGGCGGTGGTATGCAGTTCGTGGCTTTCGAGGCTCAGGATCCCGTTGCCGACGTTGCTGAGGCACGCAGGAATCCGTTTCTGAGCCGCGACGACATGCGCGCGGTCCTTGCTCGCAGCGTTTCGCTCTACCAAGGCCGCAATGGTGGCAACCTCCCCAGGCGGATGGTCATCCACAAGACTACGGCGTTCAAGGATAGCGAGATCGAAGGGGCGTTCGATGCGCTGGCCGGGGTCGCGGAGATCGAATGCGTCGAGGTGAGTTCGGCATCCTGCTGGCGCGGCGTCTGGCTGATAGAGTCCGGCCAGCAAAAGCCACCTACAAAGCCGTCAGGCTATCCCGTGCCAAGGGGGACGATGGTGGTTCGCTCGGGCAATTCCGCGCTGGTATGGGTCGCCGGTAATGCGCCCGAAGTATCTACCAAAGGTGACTATTATCAGGGCAAGAAAAGTATACCTCGCCCACTTCAATTAGTTCGCCATGCGGGTAGCGGACCACTTGAGCTAATCGCTCACGAGGCGCTCGCATTGACGAAAATGGACTGGAATAACGATGCGCTCTACGACCCGGTGCCGGTCAGTATTCGTTATTCACAAAAATTAGCCCGCACGATTGCGAATGTCCCAGATCTGCCCCGAAACGCTTACCCTTATCGACTGTTCATGTGAGCGCAGTGCGATTTATCCCTCACACGGACATCAACAACCACGCGACGGAGGCGATAACCCCGTCGACCGCCTGATGGAAGGAAGCATGTGCGTATCGAATCCGTAACCCTGTCCGGCTTCCGCTGTTTCGGCCCTGATCCGATCACAGTGCCGATCTCGCCCGAGATCACGGCGGTCGTCGGCCCGAATGCGGCGGGCAAGACCGCGCTGCTCCATGCCTTGTCGAAACTGTTCGGCGTGTCGCGTGCGCAGCGCACGGTTCAGCGTTCGGATTTCCACTTGGGCGCAGGTGACGATCCCGACGATCGTGAACCTAAGGATTTGTTTATCGACGTGTCGATCGGTCTGCCAGAGTTGGCCGATGGCACCGCGACGCCAGAGACGATCGCACCCTCGTTCAGGCATATGCAGATCGAACGGGAGGGTAAGTCGCCGGTCTGCCGGTTGCGTCTTGAAGCCAGATGGGAAGATGACGGCACGGTCGACGGAGAGGTTTCGCAGGAGTTATTCTGGGTCGATACACTCGATGACGAGCCGGCCGAGGACAAGTGCCATCCGGTGTCGGCGGCCGATCGCGGCCTGATCCAACTCTATTACACACCAGCAAGCCGGGACGCCGCGGCGCAGATCAAAGCGACGACAGGGGCGCTCGCTGCGCGCCTGCTGCGAGCTATCGAATGGTCGTCCGAAACAGAAGAGGCCGTTCAGGAAGCCACCGAAAGCCTGGCGACAGCTTTCGAGGGCGAGTCGGCCATCGCCGCAATCGGCAAAGCCTTGCAGGCGCGCTGGTCCGGGCTTCACGACGATGTTGTCGATACGAAACCCCGGCTCAGCTTGGTCAGTCGCCGGTTCGAGGACATCATCAGCAAGATCGCCGTCATTTTCGAGCAGGGACCGGACGGCCAGGAACGCGGTCTCGACGCCCTGAGCGACGGGCAGCAATCGCTGTTCTATTTCGCGTTGGCTGCGGCAGTGTTTGATTTGGAGCGTGAGGTTGTTGCTGGCACCGTGGACGGCTTCCGTGACGATACCCTCCGTATCCCGGCGCTTACGCTGTTCGCGCTAGAAGAGCCGGAAAATCATCTCTCCCCATACTTCCTCGCGCGTATCATTGGTCAGGTTCGGTCCCTAACCGACGCTGGCGGCGTGCAGGCGATCGTCACCAGCCATTCGCCAGCGGTGCTGAGCCGCGTCAATCCGCGAGAGGTCCGCTACTGCCGGTGCGACCCGAAGACGCGGGTCTCGACGGTCAAGAAAATCAAGATTCCGCCGGGCATTGACGAGGCGTCCAAGTTCGTCCGTGGCGCTATGCTCGCATATCCTGAACTCTACTTCGCCAGGTTCGTCCTGCTGGTCGAAGGCGACTCGGAACGGATCGTACTGCCACCCTTGGCCGATGCGCTCGATCTCCTGATCGATCCTGCCTTCGTCGCCATCGTGCCCTTGGGCGGGCGGCATGTGCAGCATTTCTGGCGATTGCTGAAACATCTCGGCATCCCACACGCGACCCTTCTCGATCTCGATCTGGGTCGCGACGGCGGTGGCTTTGGGCGGGTGAAGACGATGATCGAAAAACTCATCGAATTTGGCGCGCCAAAAGCCACGCTCCTGAAGATTGACAAGGGCATCTTGTCCGACGCCGACTTCGCGACGATGCACACTTGGCAGGATGCCGAAGACCGCAAGAACCTAAAGGCTTGGGTCGACAGCCTCAAACCGCATGGGGTCTTTTTCTCATCACCTCTCGATCTCGATCTGGCTATGCTTGAGGCCTTCCCCGACGCTTATGAAGCGATTATCCCCAAGGGCGGCGGTCCGAAAATGGCTGCTGATAAGGCGGCGGAAGTGGTGCTCGGGACGGCGGGGTCAGGGCTCACTCTCTACACTGGCCCATTCAAGGATTATCCGGCGCTTCTGCCAGCCTACCGTTATCACTTCCTCACCAACAGCAAGCCTGCAACGCATCTCGCAGCTCTGACTCACATCAAGAAAAAGGATTTGGCCGAGAACATGCCTCCGGTTCTGGCCGAGATTCTGAAGCATATCGCCAAGTCGTTGCGGCGGGATTAGCCATGGCGGTGCTGTCGCGACGGGTTCGCCCCGATGATTGGAAGCCGGTGGGCGTGGAAGCGCTCGAAGCAAATGCGTTGAAGGTCGTTCGCTCGACAGACAATCGATCCGTCATCGCCGGCCCCGGCGCGGGCAAGACGGAACTGCTGGCGCAACGCGCCGCCTATCTCCTTCAAACAGGCGCGGCACCCGCGCCAAGGCGTATTCTCGCGATCAGCTTCAAGCGGGATGCCGCGACCAACCTCGCTGCGCGCGTCCGTCAGCGCTGCCATCGCAATCATGCCGGGCGCTTCGACTCGATGACCTTCGACGCCTTTGCGAAAGGGCTTATTGACCGCTTTGGTCAGGCGCTGCCCGAACGCTGGCGGCCACGGCCCGATTACGACATCATCTTCCCCAATGATCGTGATTACCGCGATTTTCTGTATCAGACGGTCGGCACGCCTCCTGCGTCAGTTGGCACCTATGCCGACCTCCAGGCGATAGCGGTGAAGACATTCGAGCGCCGTCATCTTGTTGGGTCGCCGCTCCCGGTGGACGGTTGGTCAAAGCCGACGCCGGGCCAATGGGCCGCTAACCGCTTCTGGCAAACCTCGCTTCACGAAGGCAAGAAGAGCATCCTGTCGTTCCCCATGATCGGGCGGCTCGCCGAACTCCTGTTGCGGGTCAATCCGATGGCGCGTGACGCGCTTCGACTGACCTATTCGCACCTGTTCATGGATGAGTTTCAGGACACGACGCAGATCCAATATGATCTGGTTCGAACCATCTTTCTCGGCACTGAGACGGTGATAACGGCTGTCGGTGACAACAAGCAGCAGATCATGCGCTGGGCGATGGCGATGGATGATCCGTTCACCGCGTTCGACGCCGATTTTGGTGGGAAACGGACGCCGCTCTTCAACAACTACCGGTCATCACCCGAGCTGGTGCGTATCCAGCATGTCCTTGCACAGGCGTTGGACGCCCGCGCCGTGGCTCCGGTATCGAAAACGGCAGGCACGATCGCCGGAGACAGTTGCGCAATCTGGGATTTCTCGACGCCGGAGGTCGAAGCGGGTCGCCTGGCGGCGTTCGTTGTCGCGGAAATGAAAACCCACAACCTTGGCCCGCGCGATTTCGTTCTGCTCGTCCGGCAAAAGGCAGTCGATTATGCAGCAGTCCTCGAACCAGCTTTTGCCGCCGCCGGAATTCCCCTGCGTAATGAGGCCGGTACCGTCGGCGCGGTCATGCTCCAAGAGTTGCTGGCCGAGGAAGCTTCGGAATTAGTCATCGCCATTCTGCGCCTCGCGATGACAAAGCGGGCCGGCCGACACTGGACGGATTGCCAAGAGGCGCTGGCGGCGCTTCACGGGATCGCACCCGACGAAGAGGCGGCGCAGGCCAGACTTTCCCGCGAACTGGACGCATACGCACTCAAGTTGGCAGCCGCCCATTCCACTCCACCAGCCTCGAAAGCAGTTGCTCGATCCATGGTGGATGACATTCTAGCATTTGTCGGCCGGGAACGACTGATCGCGGTCCATCCTGCCTATGGTCAGGGCGGATGGCTCGATAAGGTGCTCGATGCCGCCGCTGTTCATCTCGCGGCTTCCTGCGCCGGTGGCGTTGCCTGGGCATCGGCGCTCGATGCGTATGAAGGCGTTCACGCGATACCGCTGATGACGATCCATAAAAGTAAGGGACTTGAATACCACAGCGTCATTTTTGTCGGTCTGGACGATGGAGCATGGTGGAGTTTTGCCGGCGATCAAATCGAAGCGACGGCGGGGTTCTTCGTCGCCTTCACGCGCGCCAAGCAGCGCGTCGTTTTTTCTTACTGCGCGCGTCGAGGTACACGAACGAAAATCGCAACGTTGTATGAGCTTCTCGGCAAGGCGGGGGTGCAGACGGTAGATGTCGCGTGACCTCTCTTAAACCATTGTAGAATGCGGCGTTAGAGGGCTATAGCGTAGACGTAGTTCTCATCATCGCCCGGCGCGGCGCGCCAAATACCGCCGATTACCCTCCGCAGCGCGATATTGCCGCCGATCACCGCACACCCACCAACCGGCATACGAAACCGCCGATTCCACGCTACAGCCCGATAAAACTTAAGGCCAGCAAACGGCAACTCCCGACCTCATCTCGGCCATAGCGAGTGCGTCCGCCTCTCCGCAAAAGCAGACATCGTTCGATTAATCCTGATCGCCGCCGCATCAACGGCATGGCTACGGGCGACAGGCTGCGCGCGAGCAAGGGTTGGGCAGCCGTGTAGGCTGACCTGCCGCCTTTCACCTGTCGAGCACGGCTTGACCTGGCAGTCCGTGTCTGCCGCGCAACAAGCGCAGTCCGGCGAGGACGACCGCGGCATATGCGGCAGTCAGAATCCAGAGCGTCGCCACCTGAGGTATGAGGTCCTGCCATGAGGCGCCCATCTGATTGATGCGCACCATGCCAGGAATGGCCGAGGTGCTAGGGGCCGCGAGCGCAACCTGTTGCATCCATTGCGGCAACATCTCGATGGGCCATGCCACGCCTGATAGGAAGAACAGCGGGATGCCCATGGTCATCATGGCCAGGATCGCCCATTCACGCACTGGCAGGACCATGGATAAGACAAGCCCAAGAAAAATGGTCGCGAGAATGAAGGGTACGCCGAGGATGAAAAGATCAAGTAGGCCGCCGATGCGCGGCATGCCGAGAATGACCGGCAGCAACACCAGATAGGCCAGCATCCATATGCTATAAAGCAGGCCGTAGGCCGCGACCCGCGCGGTGAGGACGGTGAACGGCCGGACGCTGCGGCGGGCGTTTGCCGCACCGGTGTTCAGAAGCGCGACCCCAATCAAAAGGGTCTGTTGCAGGATGAGGACGGCCGAGGCGGGCACGACATAGCTGGCGTAGCCCCCCTGGGGATTGAACAGCGGCACCGCCGTCACGGTCATGGGCTGGATGCTGGCAGCCGCCCGAGCACCCTTGCCTTGCTGCACCATGCGTCCGGCGGTGATTTCTGCTCCCATTTCGCGGGCGACCGAGGTGATGGCCGTCATGGTCGTGTTGTAGAGCAGGAAATAGCTAGCGTCGCCATAAGCGGCGACAGGCGCGCTGCGCCCGGCCAGAAGGTCGCGCTCGAAGAATTCGGGAATGACGAGGATGGCGAAGGCTTGCCTGGCCTGAAGCGCCCTGCGCGCGGTCACCATGTCGGGAACCGAGCCGGCGATCTGCACCGTGTCGTAGGCGCCGATACGGCGCAGCAATTCCCGGGACGTGACGGAATTGTCCTGATCGACCACAACGATGGGCGCCTCGCGCACCACCTCGCCCAGATAGGGCTGAGGATAAAGCAAGCCATAGACGATGATCGCCAGAACCATGATCGAGAAGGCGGCCCGATCCTTGAATATGGCCGAAAAGGCGCCTTGGAATTCTTCGAACCACGCTTTCATGCCGAAACCTCCTTCATCTCTCCGGAGGCGTCGCGGGGTCGCCGGATGACCAGCAGCAGCGCCGCGAGAACCGCATAGGCCAGGGTCGACCACCCCAGAGCCCCGAGGGAAGCGAGCGAGATGTCCACCGGTGCGCCGCGCAGCATCTGGTCCACGCGGAGGTCCATATACCAGGTGAGCGGCAAGAGGACGCTCCAGAATGTCGCGAAACCGTGCATGGCGAGACGGGGAAAGCTGACCCCGATGAACCCGAAGGCCGGCGCAGTGAAGATGCCGGCTGCGCCGAGCGCAAGCGAAATCGACCCGGCGGCCAGACCGAAAACCACCCCGATCATCTGATAGGCGATGATGAACAGGAGGCTGCCGGTCAGATAGATCGGCATGCTGCCGTTGAACGGCATGTCATAGACAAAGAGCAGCAATGCGTCGCCAAGGGCGAGGACGGTCGCGAAAATGACGGTGTAGGGCAAAAGTTTGCCGAGCATCGCAGGCACCACCCCGCCGCCGAGCCGCGTCATGGCTCTCAACCTACCCGGCCTCAACCGCTCGAGCGCGACGGTATAGGCGGTCGCCGCGCAAATGAAGATTTGCAGCGCGGTGGGCATCAGGGCGGCCAGCAGGAAGTGGACATAGTCCAGCGTGGGATTGAAGAGCGGGCTTTGCTGCACGGGAATGGGATTGACCGCCTGTATCGCCTGATGGTTGGGTTCGCCTTGCGCGACGCGCATGGAAACCGCCATCCCAGCGTTCACATTGGCGAGCGCGGTCTGCATGCTTCGCGCCACGGCGCTGCCGGGGGTCATAAACTGGTTATTGTAGAACAGCACCACCTCCGGACGACGGCCAGCGCGCACGTCGCGCTCCAATTCGGCGGGCAACAGCACCACACCATAGGCCTGTCCGCTCAGAACCAGGTGCCGCGCCTCAGAAAGATCGAGCGGGCGATGAGCGACCGCGACTTCGGGCGCCGCGTCTACCGCCTGAACGATCTGGCGGGAAAGGGCGCTGCGATCGAGGTCGAGCACCGCCACCGGCAGGTCGGTCGGCACGCCGGCCCGGAAGATCGAGGCGAGCATGAGAAAGACCAGAAGCGGTAAGGTCAGAACGAAAAAGGACAGCGCGGGACGGCTGGCGATGCGGCGCAACTCGCGCTGGGCCACCCGCATGACCCCCGGCCGCACCGCTTTTTCAGCGGCCAACATGACCGGCCTGCCAGTCGATGATGGCGCTCATGCCGGGGCGCAGGCCTTCGATGGGTCCAACAGGGCGGGCGCGGATCTGGAAGGTGCGCAGATCGAAATCCCCCGTCGCCCGCGTCGCCCGCCAGTTGGCGTATGCGCCCAATGCGCTGATCGAGGTGACGCTTACCTGTAGGTCATCCTGGCCGACGGCGGGAACGTCGACCAATAGCACGTCTCCGACTTGCAAACCGTCCAGAAAATCCTCGCGCAGATTGAACGTGAACCAGACATCGTCCAGATCGACGATGGACAGAAGCGGAGCGCCCGAGGCGGCGAGCGCCCCGACCTCGGCGACCCGGCTGACCACTTCGCCCGAGATCGGAGCGGAGACGGACAACTCCGCGACATCGGTGCGGACCTGGTTGAGGGAGGCTTCCGCCTGCTGCAACTGCGCGTCGGCGACCGCGCGCTCTTCAGGGCTGGCGCCGTTGACCGCAAGGGTCAGGTTGGCTTGAGCCGACGTGACTCCGGCACGGGCGGCGGAGAGCGAGTTTTCGGCGCTGTCGAGCTGCTGCTGGGAAGCAACCGAACGTTCGGTCAGCGCCACGAGGCGATCATAGGTCTGCTGGGCGAGTTCGAGATCGGCCTCGGCCTTCGCGAGTTCCGCCTCGCGGGCTTCGATCACCTCGGGACGGGTGCTGTTGATGCGCTCGCGGTCGGCTTGCGCGACCCGCGCCGCCGCTTCAGCCGAGGCCAGACCTGCCATGAGTTGGGGGCTGTCGAGTTCGATCAGTAGCGCGCCAGCTTCGACGCGTTCGCCTTCATTGACATGCACCGCAGCCACCTGGCCCGACGCCCGGGGCGCGATATCCACACGCGTGGCCTCCACCTCGCCCTGAACAAGAACGATGGCAGGCGCCAGGGAGGCCCATATGGACAGGGCCGCAACGCCGGCGAGCACGGCGACGACAATAATGAAGGCGATTCTCGATTTCATGATAATGGCATCCTTGATCCGATACATAAATATGTCAGTTGATATTTATATGTCAAGCGATATATAAATATGAAGAGCATCGATCGGAAAGAGTGCGATGAGACACGCCGACAGAAAGCAGATGACGCGCGAGGCGCTAATCGCCTCTGCGAACGCCGAGATTTTCGAGAACGGAATTTCCGGCGCCTCCATACGCGGCATCACGGAGCGTGCCGGCTACACCCAGGGCGCCTTTTACTCCAATTTTGCAACGCGCAACGCTCTTCTCGAAGCAGTACTGGAAGAACACATGCGGGTCCGGCTGGACTGGATGAAGGCCATTCTGCTCGGGGAAGGGCCGCTCGAAGTGATTATGGAGCGACTGGGCGCTTGGCTCAAATCCATGCAGGACGACAGAGCCGGAACACTGGTGATGCTCGAATTCCAGGTTCACGCGCTAAGAGATCGTGAGTTTGCTGCGGCTTACAACCGGTTGCGTGCCGCTCAGCATGCCTTCATCGCACATGCGATCGAAGCAATCCGAAAGCAATATGGCGTGGAAACGAAACTGCCGCCGATGTTGATGTCGCTCGGATTTTCCGCCCTCTGGTCCGGCTTCGCGCTGCAGGGGCAGATCCCCAATGACATCGAGGCCGACGATCTGATCGGAGCGTTCATACGCGCATTGATCTGAATGAAATACCGATTGGATGGGATGAAGTAGCAAGGTCGCTTGTGCCGCCATGCCAGAAGCCAGGGCAACGCAGAAGGACGGCCTCGGCATGGCGGCAGCGTCATCCCCGCCCCATGGAAAGGCACGTCGGCTTAGCCATGTCCGCTTTCCCCACATGAAACCCCATAAGCGGACTGACAGCAGTCCCCCCCGTTGGAGCCATTCGCTTGTGCCTAGATTTAGAGGGCTATAGCGTAGATGTAGCTATCATCTTCACCCGGCACGGCGCGCCAGATACCGCCGATTGCCCTCTACAGCGCGACATTGCCGCCGATCACCGCACACCCACCGACCGGCATGCGAAACCGCCGATTCCACGCTACAGCCCGATAAAACTTGAAGACCAGCAAACGGCGACTCCCGACCTCTTTGCGGTCATCACAGCCTTCTCTGCGCTTGCCGAAAAGCAGACACGTAGTGGTGCTAGCGATGGGGCTTCAATTTGTCCGCCGAACCCCTTTCAGCCTCGGGCGGCCAACTCATCAAAGCGCACTTTACCATTCGGACTGAACGCCACGATGCGGGTTTTCGTATCGCGCTTGGCCCAGCCCAGTTCTTCGATGCGAACAAGCATCGCCCGCCCCAGGCTTCCTGCCAGATGCGAGCGCCGCTCGCTCCAGTCAAGGCATTGGCGGCACAAGGCGGATCGTTGCGCCTTTAGCGCATCAAGGTCGATCCCGAAGTCCCGAACGAAACCCGCGCCCGCAGTCGTGAGTTCAACTTCCTCCCCATTCAGCCGCAATAACTGCCGCGTGATCATGCTCTCGTAGAGCCGCGTCCCCATTTCCCCTGCGAGGTGATTGTAGCAGACCCGTGCCTCCCTCAGCGCAGCGTTCCGAGGGCCGGGCCTGGAGCGCAGGTGGCCAGCATTCGCCGCAAGTCCCATCAGTGCCTCGAGCGTATGCGCGACCTCGTCGCTTGCCAGTGAGAAATACTTGTGCCGCCCCTGTTTGCGCGGGCGCAACAGGTTGCCCTTCTCAAGCTTGCTCAGATGGGAACTCGCGGTCTGAAGCGTAATGCCGGCTTCTTGCGCAAGCTCGCTGGCCGTCAGGGCTTTGCCGACCATCAGCGCCGTCAGCATGTTCGCGCGCGCCGGATCGCCAATCAGGCTGGCAATATGTGAGATGTCCGGACCTTCTTTCATGGTTCGATCATAATCGAAGCATTCGCCTCGAGCAATCGGCTAGGGGTTTCGCAGCACAAACAGGAGAACACCATGCTGACCTGCGTGATCCGCTACGAGATCGATCCGACGAAGAAGGAGGCTTTCGCCCGGTATGCCCGAAACTGGGGTCAGGCAATTCCGCGATGTGGGGCCGATCTGATCGGCTACTTCGCTCCCCATGAAGGGTCGAGCACACTGGCCTATGGCATCTATCAGGTGGCGAGCCTGGCCGACTACGAAGCCTATCGCGCACGACTTGCCGCCGATCCCATCGGCCGCGAGAACTACGAATTCGCCAAGTCCGAAAAATTTCTGCTGCGCGAGGACAGGACATTCCTGAAGCTGGTCTCCGCACCCCACGGAGAGCCGGGATGATAGCCGTCATTTTCGAGGTTGTTCCCAATGAAGGCCAACACGATCGATACCTCGACACTGCGGCGGCGCTACGCCCGGTGCTCGAACAGATCGACGGGTTCATTTCCGTTGAGCGATTTCAGAGTCTCTCTGATCCCCAGAAAATCCTGTCGCTGTCGTTCTTCAGGGATGAGGATGCAGCGCAGCGCTGGCGCGCTACAGAAGAGCATCGTGCGGCCCAGGCCCTTGGACGGGGCGGTGTCTTCGCCGACTACCGGCTGCGGGTGGCGCACGTGGTGCGGAGCTATAGTCTGAATGAGCGTGCCGGAGCGCCGATCGACTCTCTTCGGTACCATGACATGCAGGCAAGATGAGTCGGGCATTATGAAGAGCCCCACACCTAAGGCTGTCTTGGCCCAGCCGGTTGGAAACCTGCCCGACCGCTTTCCACCCCGATCTAGTGTTAGTCATCGGCTGCCGCGAACTGGCGGCAATCGACCCCATTGTCGCCGTTCGGAGCGCCGCGTTCGGCGCCCGAAACCTGCCGTTCATTCACTTCCACCCGACGGCAAAGTCGGGGCCGTCTGCTGAAGAGGTCATCAGGGAAATCAAGCGGCTCTTCAAGATTGAAAAGAACCCACCCACTGTTACCCGCGCCGAAGGTCGCCTCACGCGGCGCGGTGGCTTCTTGAGGAGTACGGCCTCGTCACCGACGACTATCACCGCACACAATGGGTGTGGTTCGCTGTGACCTTCACCGCAATCTGGCGCAATTTCTCCAGCGCTAAGTGGCGGATTGCGGGCGAGATCTCGAAGAAAAGTAGAACGGACGTTCGAGCGTGATGCCGCGAAAGTCTGGTCTGAGCCCAAAGTGACGAATGCTGCACGATGGGCGAATGTCGATTACCGACCTCACTACGCCAGCGTGCGCGTCATCTCACGGATCAGATCATTTGTCTCTGGTCTCGTCGTTTGGTGCCGATATCGAAGGGCCAAAACAGTTCTTGATATTTCAAGGCCATCGATGGGTTTCGACACCAGGCCCATGTCCGAAGGAATAGCGGTGGCTGGCAGGATCACCGCACCTGACCCTTGCCGAGCAAGTTCAACTAACCAATCCACGCGATTTGACCGATAGGCCGCGTAGAGTTCGTGACCATGATCCGCGCAGGCCCCATGCAAAACATCCCGCATTTCGCAATTTAGGCGGTCAAGCATGTCAGTTTTAGCAAGAGCCGAAAGAGAGATCGCATTTAGTTCAGACAACGGATGCGACTTTGACACCACGACCTTGTAGTCCTCTTCATAGAGATGGTCTATACGATAGAGGTCTTCACTGACCTTCTCTGCGGTGACTACAACGTCAAATTCACCATCTCGTAACCCGGCAAGAAGCTCGGAGGTTGACGCAACGATCAATTCGATTTCGGCTTGCGGCAATCGCGTACGAGTACGCTCCATAGCTGCCGAAATCCTGTTGTGGCCAATCGTTTCGCCGACACCGACAGAGATTGGAACCCGCTCCAAGCGCATATGACGGACCGCCTCTGCCTTAGCCTGTCGCGTCTCATCGTGAACCTTCTGCAACCTTGGCTGCATGAGTTTACCGAGGGACGTAGGCCTGCATCCCGCACGGTCCCTGACAAACAGGTCACCTCCAAGCTCGTCTTCAAGTTTCTTGATCGCAGTCGTCAAGGAAGGTTGGGAGACATTGGAGGCACTGGCTGCGTGGGTGAAGTTTCGGTGCTCGCAGACGGCAAGAAAATACCTGATCTGGTTCATTTCCATCGCCACATTCTCCGTCACATCTCATTTCAGGCCATCAAAACAAGTTCGATAGTCCACGTCTATCAAAGAATAGAATTTCGGAATTGGAGCCCGGCGCACCCAGCATGGGACAAGAGTGCATCGAAACCAAACACGATGCACTTCAAATCAGGAGACGACCATGAAAGCGCAAATCCTTCAGACATTCGCCGCACTGGCTCTGTTCACAACTTCTGCAACTGCACAGGACAACGCAATGGAAAATCATACTGCCAGCTACATCGCCATGCCCGCCGCCGAAGGCCAGACCGGAGCCTTCGCGGAGTTTCTGGCAGGTGCCGCACCTATCGTGCGGGAAACAGAGACGGGAACTGTACTTTGGTTTGCTCTGCAAGCCGACGATATGCTCGCAATCTTTGACATCTTCGCAGATGAAGAAGCACGCGACGCTCACTTCTCAGGAGCGGTTGCTGCGGCTTTGAAGCAAAACGCCGACGCGCTGGTCGACGGAGGATGGGACGACGGTGTTGTCGCGAATATCAACAACTCCGATGTCCTGTCGGTAAAGGCGCCGGTTGATCTCTACACGGCAACGACCGCAACTTACATCAAGCTCGAAGCTGCTCCAGGTAAAGGCCCCGAATTGGCAGCCTTGCTGACCGCCGCCGGCCCCATCGTCGCAGAAACTGAACCCAAGACATTGTTCTGGGCGGCGCTGCAGATTGACGGGAACAACTTCGACATCTTTGCCGACAACTCTGGCCGCGAAGCGCACTTTGCCGGACAAGTCGCCGGACTCCTGAATGAAAAGGCTTCAGAATTGATCTCAGGTGGATGGGACGACGGTGTGGTGGCAAACGTCCACAATTTCGAAATCCTCGCTACCAAGTAATCTCGAGGTGACTTGAGAAAGAAGTGCCCGGTGCAATCCATCGGGCGCTTTGCTGTTTGAATTTAGATTCACGCCAAAGCGGCCGTGCCGGAACTGGCAAGCGAAGCTCGCACTCGCCTCCGGCTTGGAAAGGGCGGCTATCGGCGGGAACATGTCCGCGCCTTCGCCCAACACGCCGAGATCGCGGACGACGCGATCTACATCGAGGGCAGCAAAAAACACCCTATTGAGGACGCCGGTAGCCACCAAAGGAGGAAAGTCGGCGGGAATCGGCGTTCCCGGTTTTTACCAAAGTGGCGGAGGGGATGGGCCTGATATCCAACCTTCTCCACTTTAACCCATTGAAATCATGCTTTTCGTTGGGTGCCAGTGGCGACTTCCAGCATTCGCTTTGACCTTGTAGTGCCGTCCCCATCAGAAACTCCACACCTGCCTAGCCGACAGTCACACCGAAGAGCGTCCCCACGGCTGCGGTCGCGGCCATGGCAAGCGCGCCCCAGAAGGTGACGCGGACGGCTCCCTTGACGATGCCCGCACCTCCGGCTGAGGCACCGAGTCCGCCCAGCACCGAAAGCGCGATCAAAGTGGTGACCGCGACGATGAGAGTGATCTGAGTGGCAGGCACGAGCGCCGCAATGATGAGCGGGATGACCGCCCCGACGGCGAAGGTCGCCGCCGAAACCAGGGCAGCCTGGATCGGATGCGCGGTGACCGTTTCCGAGATGCCGAGTTCGTCACGCGAGTGAGCGGCAAGTGCGTCCTTTGCGGTCAGCTGGATCGCAACCTGATGGGCGAGGCCCTCATCAAGCCCCCGCGCCATGTAGATGCGGGTCAGCTCGTCCAGCTCCGCCTTGGGCGTTTCCTTCAATTCCCGCGTCTCGCGCGCGATGTCGGCGTGTTCCGCATCAGTCTGCGAACTGACCGAGACGTATTCGCCGGCCGCCATCGACATCGCTCCGGCGACGAGGCCGGCAAGTCCGGCGATCAGGATTTCGGGACGACCAGATCCGGCCGCGGCGACCCCGACAACCAAGCTCGCAGTTGAAACGAGGCCGTCATTCGCCCCGAGAACAGCAGCGCGCAACCAGCCGATGCGATGCACCATGTGGATTTCTGAATGCGACAGACGACTCATCAGAGAAAATCTTTCCAAGCCGCAATCGCGCTCATGCGTTACTATAGCGGTATCTTGTGACGATGTCCGACCGGCTTCGTCGTGCGATCCCCCGTCACGGTACGATCTGCACTTGACCTTCCAGTGACAGGAAGGAGCACATTGATGCTGAGGGTCCTGCATTGGCCTTCGCGCGGCACCGTCCGCGAAAGGAGAACACCATGTCCACCGTCGATCCGCACCGAGGTCACGCCCACACCGATGACGAAATGCCGACGCACCACGATGCGCCTGGAACTGGTCCAACGGCCATCGACCCTGTCTGCGGCATGACGGTGACCCTGAAGCCGGAGACCCGATCGGAAACCTTCGGCGGAAAGGACTTCCATTTCTGCTCGGGCAAGTGCCAGACGAAGTTCCAGGCCGATCCCTGGTTCTACGCCTCTGGTCGTGCCGCAGGCCGCAAGAAAGCTGTTCCGGCCAACGTCCAGTACACCTGCCCGATGCATCCGGAGATCGTGCGCGATGCGCCGGGGTCCTGCCCGATCTGCGGTATGGCGCTGGAACGGATGGTGCCCTCGGACGAGCCCAGCGAGGAACTGACCGACTTCACCCGCCGGATGTGGATCTCGGCCGCCGCCGCGGTGCCGCTCATCATCCTGACGATGGGTGAGTTGGTGGCGTTGCCGGTGCGCGACTGGGTCGGGCATCAGACGGCGAGCTATCTGGAGTTCGTGCTGGCGACGCCGATCATCCTCTGGGCGGCCCTGCCGTTCTTCCGGCGTGGCTGGGATTCGGTACTGAACCGGTCGCCCAACATGTGGACGCTGATCAGCCTCGGCGTGGGGGCGGCGTATCTCTATTCGCTGGTCGCAACCTTCCTGCCTGGCGTGTTTCCGGATGCCTACCGGATGGGCCATGGCGTCGGCACCTACTACGAGGCGGCCGTGGTGATCGTGGCGTTGGTCTTCGTGGGCCAGGTGCTGGAACTGCGGGCACGCGAACGCACCGGAGATGCGATCCGTGCCCTTCTGGACCTCGCGCCCAAGACCGCGCGGCGCATCCTGCCGGACGGCACGGAATACGACGCGCCGCTGGAAAACATCATGGAGGGGGACAGGCTGCGCGTCCGCCCCGGCGATGCGGTCCCGGTCGACGGTGTGGTGATCGACGGACGCTCGTCGCTGGACGAGAGCATGCTGACCGGCGAGTCGATGCCGGTCGAAAAGGGCCCGGGCGATGCGGTGACCGGTGCCACGATCAACAAGAACGGCTCTCTGGTGATCGAGGCGGGCAAGGTCGGCTCCGACACCGTGCTGGCGCAGATCGTGGCCATGGTGTCGAACGCGCGCCGATCGCGCGCGCCGATCCAGGGGCTGGCCGACCGGGTGTCGGCGGTGTTCGTGCCGACCGTGGTCGCCATCGCCATCGTCGCCTTCATCGTCTGGCTAACCGTCGGCCCCGAGCCCGCGCTGGTCTTTGCCATCGCCTCCGCGGTGTCGGTGCTGATCATCGCCTGTCCCTGCGCTCTGGGGCTGGCGACGCCGATCTCCATCACCACGGCTGCAGGGCGCGGCGCGCAGGCAGGCGTATTGATCAAGGACGCCGAGGCGCTAGAGCGCATGGCGGCCGTCGACACGCTGATCGTGGACAAGACCGGCACGCTGACCATGGGCAAGCCGAAGCTAACGGATACCGTGGCGGTTGCGGGCATCACCGAGACCGACCTGCTGTCGCTCGCCGCAGCGCTCGAGCGTGGCTCGGAGCACCCGCTGGCGGAGGCGATCGTCGAAGGGGCGGAAGCGCAGGGCGCCCCGCGTCTGGAAGCGACCGACTTCGACGCCGTCACCGGCAAGGGCGTGCGTGGCAGTGTCGGGGGACGCGCGGTGGCGCTCGGCAATGCCGCGATGATGCAGGAGATGGGGCTGGACACGGGGGCGGCCGAGGCAAAGGCCGACACCCTGCGCGCCGACGGCAAGACGGCGATGTTCATCGCGGTCGACGGCGCGCTTGCGGGTATCGTGGCGGTGGCCGACCCGATCAAGGAGAGTACTGCACAAGCGATCAGGGAACTTCACGCTCAGGGTCTGCGGGTGATCATGGCGACCGGCGACAACGAGCGCACGGCGCAGGCGGTGGCGGGCAGGCTCGGCATCGACGAGGTGCGCGCAGGCGTGCTGCCCGAGGCCAAGAAGGACCTCATCGACCAGTTGCGCCGCGACGGCCACAAGATCGCGATGGCGGGTGACGGGGTGAACGACGCGCCCGCGCTGGCTGCCGCCGATGTCGGCATCGCAATGGGCACAGGGGCCGACGTGGCGATGGAAAGCGCCGGCATCACCCTGCTGGGGGGCGACCTGATGGGCATCGTCCGGGCGCGCAAGCTGGCACGCGCCACCCTGCGCAACATCAAGCAGAACCTGTTCTTCGCCTTCGCCTACAACGCCCTTGGCGTGCCGGTCGCGGCGGGGCTGCTCTACCCGCTCACCGGGATGTTGCTGTCCCCGATGATCGCGGCGGCGGCGATGAGCCTGTCGTCCGTCTCGGTGATCAGTAACGCGCTGCGACTGCGTCGGATCGAGCTGTGAAGGGGTGACGATGTCCGAAGACCCGAACCGGTGGGAAGGCGTCTACCGGAGCAAGGAGGAGGCCGAGACAAGCTGGTTCGAGGACCGTCCGCAGGTATCGCTCGACCTCATCGCCGAGACCGGCGCGAGCAAGGATGCGGCCATCGTCGATGTCGGTGCCGGCTCATCGAGGCTGGTGGATTGCCTGCTGGACCAGGGGTTCCGCCGCATTACGGTTCTCGATCTCTCCGAAACCGCCTTGCGCACGGCGCGCGCGCGGCTACCGCCGGATGCACCGATCGAATGGGTGGTGGCGGACGTCCTGCACTGGCAGCCCTCCGGCCGCTTCGACGTCTGGCACGATCGGGCCGCGTTCCATTTCCTGACCGAGGCTTCGGATCAGGAAGCCTATCTGAAAGTCATGAACAAGGCCCTCGTCCCCGGCGGCCACGCCATCATCGGCACGTTCGCACTCGAAGGTCCGACCTCGTGCAGCGGCTTACCGGTCGCTCGATACGATGCGGCCCTGCTTTCGACACGGCTTGGCAGCGGATATCGGCTCGTCAGATCGCTGAACCACGCGCACCGCACGCCTCGGGGCAGCGTGCAGCGGTTCTACTTCGGGCTTTTCCAGAAAGTCTGACGGGTGCGGGAAACCGTCAATCGGCACCGGCCGCGATCGACCGCTGCGCCTGCGCGTCGCGAATGTGCTGGGGCCATGTTGACTTGATGTAGTCCAGAATGGCTTCGATCTCGCTCGGGTCCAGAACAGAACCGAAGCCCGGCATGCCCGACGTGAAGGTCACGTCCATGTCGTCCAGGACGGCCTGACCGCCTCGGGTGATGTAGTCGATCAGCATCGCGTCATCGTGATGCCAGGTGTGGCCGGTCTCGTCATGGGGCGGCGCCGGATAGAGCCCGTTGGCGTCGGAGCTGCGCCAGTTGGGCTGTCCCTCCAGATCGGCGCCGTGGCAGGCCGCGCAGTGCTCGACGTAAAGCTCGCGCCCGGCACCGGTATCGGTCTCGGAGGCGTGGAGGAACGCCGCGGCCGGAAGCGGCATGAGCCCGATTAACGCGGACAATGCGGGCAACAGAAGTAGGTCGGACAAGATAGGCTTGACCGGCATCCGATGCCCCCGAATGCGCCACGACTCTGCCATCAGCGAAAGAAGACGTATTTGACCAGAGCCGCAACGACGAGCACCACGAGAATGGCGACCACCACGCCCCACAGCCCCATTCCCCACATCATGCCGTCGCCCATCATCGTTCCGATCTCCTAAGTCCTAGTGGTCGCGCGACCTTCCCGAGAGCCCGTCGATGATCGGGCAGTCAGGGCGGGCGTCGCCGTGACAATTCTCGACAAGATGCCCGAGCATCTCCCGCAACCCGGTCAGTTCCGCGATCTTGCGGTCGATCTCGCCAAGCTTCTCGGTGGCGATCGCCTTCACATCCGCGCTGGCGCGGTCGCGGTCGGTATAGAGGGAGAGCAGCTGCCGACATTCCTCGACTGAAAACCCGAGGCTACGGGACCGCTGGACGAAGCGCAGCCGATGGACGTCCTCGTTGGAATAGTCGCGGTACCCGTTGGCAGCCCGGTCGGCGGTCAGCAGACCGATGTCTTCGTAGTAGCGGATCGTCTTGGGCGCAAGGCCCGATTGCCTGGCGGCTGTTCCGATGTTCATGGCGGCATCTCCATAGTTGCTCCCGCCAACATAAGGGTTCCAGCCGCTGGAAGCTCAAGTGATTTCGATGCGCGCGGACAGAAGTGGCCGCGCGGTCTGCACCGCGCGGCCGCTGTGGTCTCAGTTGGCGTTCTCAGCCAGCCAAGTGGTCATCCGCTCGATCTCGGGGCCCTGCGCCGCGATGATCTCCTCGGCAAGCGCGCGCATCTGCGGATCGTCGCCGTGCTCGAGCAACACCTCAGCCATGTCGATGGCGCCCTGATGGTGGGCGATCATTCCACAGGCGAAGGCCACGTCGGCATCCTCCATCATCATGCCTTCGTGCATGGCCGGCATGGTGATCATCATCTTGCGCATGTTCTCCTGGACATGCTCGGGCATGCTTTCGAGGTCCATGCCTCCCATGCCCATCATCTCCATCATGCCCGCATTCATGCCGCCGCCCTGATTGCCGGGCATGCCCCCATGTCCCATGGCCGAGTGGTCCATGCCACCCGAGGCAGCCGCTGTCGTGCACTGCTCGGGGAGTTGGAATTCCGCGTCCTGCGCCATGACGGGCGCTGAGAATGCGGTAGCGGCGACAGCCGCGGCGAGGATCGTCTTTGCGATAGTCATCTTGATTTCTCCTGAATGTATGATTTGTCGAGCGATCAGAGCCACAGACGTCGCGGAGGGGGGAGGATCACCCCAGGATCGCTTCCCAAGCCCGGCACCGGCGTCGCAGCCGTCGTCTCGTCGCTGGCCGAAACGGTGGTAATTTCATGCGCTCCGACTGAAATCCCCGGACAGCAATGAGCCATCATGCAACAGCCTAATGTCGCAACATCACAGTCGGCGTCCATCTGAACGGTGAGAAGGCTGTGCTGGTCGCTCGGTTTGGCATGAGCCTGGTGAGTATGGCCCCTGTGCATTATTGGGACATAGATTCACGGTAGGAACCTGCTGGACGGTACCAACGCGGTCGGGCAACAAGCGACGCCATCCGGGACGTCCCTGAGGCAGGTCATTGCTTCTGAAACCAGACGCTGCAGGTGGCCGACGTCACCGCGACCTATCATACCGGCACGTCGCGACCGGAGCAGAATTTCGCGCATGCGGCGACAACTGCGGAAGCATCTTCACCAGCGCCCATCACGAGGGCTGAAGCACGATTTCGCTGCCACGGACGTCCTAGATGAAAAAGGCCCGGTACGGGAGAAAGGCCGCCTTCTTGCAGAATGCTTCCGTTGGAACGGGTACTGCCTGGAATCTGGAGCCATGCGCTATCGTCTCGATATCCGATGCACCAGATGACGGAATCGATCACCCGTTTCGATCCATCGGCAAAGAATGCGAGGCGGTCTTGTGAAGAGACTAAGCGTTTCGCGACGGCTACGCCCCTTCGTTCCAAGTCGTCAAGGCTCCGATCCCTGTCAGGAAAGGGGTCCGCGCGCCGCATCACGCGTCCTATCGTCGATTCGGGCCTTGCTCTCATCAAGCCCAATGTGTGCAGCCACCACCATGTACTCTGGCCCAGAATGCGCTCGGGAAACAGACGGCGGCTGCGTCCAGCCGCAAGCACCACTTCATGGGTCAAAGCCAGCTCGGCTGCGATGTCGCGTCCGCTTGCTCCATCTCCGACAATAAGGACCATGCCAAGCGGGAGATCACTGGGATTGTGATAACTTTCCGGTGTTAGTTGCTTGACTGCGCTGTCGAAGCCGGCAGCAATCGTTGGGATTATCGGTTTCTGAAACGCACCCGTCGCGACGATCACTGCCTTCGCTACTATGTACCTGCCATCGTCGAGTTGCGCGGCGAACCGCTCATCGGCCCGGCGTTCGAGCCGAGCCACACCATTTCCGGAATGCACCGGTAGGTCGAAATGGCTGGCGTAGGTTTCGAGATAATTCGCAAACTCGTCTCGCGTTGGATAGCCTTCTGGGTCCCCATCGAGCGCAAGACCAGGCAGCGAACTAAATGCGCGCGGAGTGAACAGGGTCAGGGAATCGTAGCGATGGCGCCAACTGTCGCCGACGCGGGCATGGCGATCGACGATTTGGAATGAAAGCTCTGGTCGGGCAAGATAATAGCCGGCTGCGAGTCCCGCTTGACCCGCGCCGATCACTAGAACGTCTATTTCCTCCGAACCATGGCTCACGGATAGCTGGCGAGGGCTTCTGTTCATGCAGCCTTTGTTTTGCCTCGTGCCAGAACGCTCTCCACCAGCAAAAGCCCGACCCCACAGACAATCGCCACGTCGGCAAGATTGAAGGCGGGCCAATGATAGCTGCCGATGTAAAAATCCAGGAAATCCGTCACGGCACCCTGCCGGAGCCGGTCGAGCAGATTGCCGAGCGCCCCCCCAACCACGAGCCCGAGGGCGGATGCCGTCAGGCGGCTGTCGCTTCGATGGATCCAGATAAGGAGGCCGGCGACTATAGCGAGCGGGAACGCCATCAGGAGCCAAACCGGCGCCTGGCCGAACAATCCGAAGCTCACGCCGGTGTTAAAGCCGAGCACGAGATTAAAGAAGCCGGTGACCGGAATGACCTGAGGTGGATTCATAACATGGTCCATGACCCACCACTTCGTCGCCTGATCAATGAAAAACCCGCCAAGGGCGAGTGGAAGGCCGAGCCTGAGCATGTCCGAATGTCCTTTAAACTCCGGCTTAGCCGATCCGACCGAGGGCCGGGAACGTCTGGAGCAGCCATATTGCAAAGCTAGAGAGATGGCCGGTGATCATGGCGATGCCCATCACCACCATCACCCCACCAGCGACGATTTTGAGCACCCGGCCGGTGCGGCGCATCGACATCATCCGCGCCATGAACCCGCGCATGAATAAAGCCGCCAAGATGAAAGGGAGGCCAAGGCCCAGGGAATAGACGGCGAGCAGCGTCGTTCCGCTTGCAACCGTGGCGTTGGCAGCGGAGAGGGTCAGAATCGCGCCCAGCACTGGTCCGATGCAGGGAGTCCAGCCGAACGCGAAAGCGAGACCGAGGAGATAAGCCGCGCCGGCGCTTCCGCTGCCCGGATTGGCATGGAACCGCGCTTCACGATTGAGCCAGGGCATTGGTACGAGGCCTGTCGTGAACAGACCGAAGAGGACGACGATTACGCCTCCGATCAGGTTCGCTTCGAAAAGATACATGCGCAGGAGCCGGCTCAACACGGTTGCGCTGGCCCCAAGGAGGACGAACACGGTCGTAAAGCCGAGCACGAAGCAGAGGCTGAGGCCGAGAGTTCGGCTTGCCGCCTTGAATTCGGCATCGGCCGCAGTGCCATCCGGGCTAATCGTGCGGCCTGCGACGTAGGAGATATAGCCCGGCACCAGCGGAAGGACGCAGGGCGACAGGAAGGATACGACACCTGCGGCGAAAGCCGTCGCTATTCCGATACTGGAGAACTCCATCAGCCAATCTCGCCCGCCAGGCGGCGGAGCTTCTGCAATCGAATCTCACGCGGCTCGTGCATGTCGAGCGTGCCGACGAATTGGCTCTCGGCATCCATCAGGTAAACGCCGGCGGTATGATCCATTGTGTATTCGCCCCCTTCCAGAGGCACTTTTCGCGCATAGGCCGCAAAGGCCTTCACCACAGCGTCCGTTTCCTGTCGGTTTCCCCGCAGTGCGAGGATGCGGTTATCAAAGGCTGTCATGTACTGAGCCAGCAATTCTTGTGTGTCCCGTTCGGGATCGACGGTGAAGAACAGGACGTTGAACTGGTCGGCCACCGGCCCGAGCTCGTTCATGAGATCGCTCAGTTCATAGAGCGTCGTCGGGCACACATCGGGACAATGGGTGAAGCCGAAGAAGGCGAGATAAGGCTTTCCGGCCAGCGCAGCATTGTCGATCGTTTCGCCTCGATGGGATGTGAGCTGGAACGGGCCGCCGATGGCTGCCGTGCCTGTCGAGGACGCGACCGCCACGGTTTGCTGTTGCCAAGGCTTGGATACGGACAGGCCGATGAAAAGCCCGCCGACAGCGGCGACGGCAACCCATGCAACAAGGCGGAAAAGTTTGACGCCGCTCATTGGACAGCCTCTCCGTGCCCGTCATGTTCGTTCGCAAATTCCGGACGAGCACCCATGTTCTGCACAACGAACTCAACGTCGATCGCACCGGCCTGCTCGAACACAAGAGTCGCGGCAAACCGCTTCCCATCCTTCAAAGGGCGCGATGGCTTCAAGAACATGATGTGCATACCGCCAGGTTGAAGCTCGACGGTCTCGCCAGCTCCAATTTCGATGCCATTTTGCACAGGCCTCATGCTGGCAACCCCATCGCTCACGGTCGACTCATGGATTTCCACCCGGTCTGACAGAGGTGATGAGATTGAAACCAGGCGATCGGCCATATCGCCATCGTTTGTCAGCGTCAGATAGCCGCCGGCTACCGGCGTGACCGGCGGAGTCGCGCGTGACCACGGGTGATTGATGGTGATCGAACCAGCTTGGAAGTCGTGACCCACAGCAGGAGAGATCGACACTGCAAGGGCAAGGAAGGCGGCGGATAGGGCTCGCAAACTAGTCATGTTCCTTTTCTCCTTTTCCAGCTTCGCCGGCCTTCTCAAGGATTTCGAAGCCGCTTCTGACAACGACAACAACCACGCCCAGGCCGATGATCAGATCCGGGTAGGGCGAATTGAAAAGGATTACGGCCAGACCCGAAAGCGCGATGGCTGAGTTCACGAGCATGTCGTTTGTCGTGAAAATCCATGAGGCTTGCAGATGCACGCCGCCTTCCCGATGAGAATTCAGGAACCACATGCAGATCATATTCGTAAGCGCGCTCGCGATTGCCACGGCAATCATGACCGGCCCTATCGGATCGGAGCCAGTGAAGAAGCGACGACCGACTTCAAATAGAAGAAGACCAGCGAAAACCATCAGAAGGATACCCGACAGCCGGGCAACTCGAACCTTCGCCGCCAAACCGCGACCTACGACGAAAAGGCTAATAGCGTAGACACCGGCATCGCCAAGATTATCGAGTGCAGAGCCCATCAATCCTGTTGACTGAGCCCACCACCCTAATCCCCCCACAATGGCTGCCTGGGCAGTATTAATCGCAAGTACCCATGCGAGCGCCCATTGTTCGCTCTTCTCGGATGAATTGGCACTGCCCTGGGACTGATTACTCATAAATTATACCTCGGCTTTCTTGGCGAGAAGTGGAAGCCGCGACCTGCATGTGCGCACTGTTCAAGCTCATTTGTCGCGGGTGCCGCGCCAGGTCAGCAGGCGCAGCGCATTGGCCGTAACGAGGACAGTAGCGCCCGTATCGGCGAGGATGGCCATCCAGAGCGTGGTAATGCCGAATAGAGTCGTCACGAGGAAGACAGCCTTCAGACCAAGCGCTATTGCGATGTTCTGCCAGATATTGCCGAGCGTCGCCTGCGACAATCCGATGAGATCAGCGATACCCGTCACCCGGTTTCTGAGCAGCGCGGCATCAGCGGTTTCCAGCGCGACGTCGGTGCCCGCACCCATGGCAACGCCAACGGAGGCAGCAGCGAGCGCCGGAGCGTCGTTGATACCGTCTCCCACCATGGCAATCGGTCCATCAGCCCTGAGGCGGCCGATCTCGGCGAGCTTGGCGTCGGGCAGAAGTTCGGCGCTCGCCTCAAGGCCGAGATGAGCCGCAATGGCGTCGGCCGTGCGCTTGTTGTCGCCGGTCAGCATCAGAGGGCGCACGCCGCGATCTGTCAGCCGCTTCACACCTTCGATAGCGTCGTCGCGCGGTTCGTCGCGCAACGCGATCAATCCCTCGATGGTCTTGCCCTTTATAAGCACGACGACCGTCTTGCCCTGGCTCTCCAGTGTGGTGATCGTCTCGGCAATGTTCTCTTCGAGGGCAGCCTGTTCGGCGGCATGACGGGGAGACCCGACCGAAGCGAAGCCGTCCTTCAACCGCGCTGTGACCGCTTTGCCGGGTGTGGCAACGCCGCCCCCGAAGGTGACGGGCAGTTCGAGCCCCCGCACTTTTGCCGCCTCCACGATTGCAACCCCGAGAGGATGGCTGGTGCTGCGCTCGACGGCCGCTGCAATGGCAAGGACGGCGTTCTCGTCCCCATTGATCGGCACAATGTCCGTCACCTGGGGATGGCCACGCGTCAGCGTTCCTGTCTTGTCGAAGGCAACAGTTACGACCTTACCGAGTATTTCCAGTGCCGCGCCCCCCTTAATCAGCAATCCCTGACGCGCGCCGGCGGCAAGACCCGAGGCAATAGCCGCCGGCGTGGAAATCACGAGCGCGCAGGGGCAAGCAATCAGCAACGTCGCAAGACCCCGATATACCCATGTCATCCAGTCACCGCCGAAGGCGAGCGGCGGCACCACGACGATCAGAGCCGCGACGACCATAGCGCCAGGCGTATACCAGCGGCTGAAACGGTCGATCATACGCGCCGTCGGGGCCTTTGATTCCTGAGCTTCCTCGACCATGTGGATGATGCGGGCAATGGTATTGTCGGCCGCGACATGACTGATCGACACTCGCAACTCGCCATTTGCATTGATGCTGCCGGCATAGACGTTTGCGCCGGCTTCTTTAAGCACGGGCATGGATTCGCCTGTCACGGGCGCCTCATCGACCTCAGATGCACCATCAATCACCGTGCCGTCAGACGGCACACGGTCCCCAGGCCGAACAACGACGACATCACCAATAGCCAACTCTTCGGCAGCGACCTGCTCAATGACACCATCACGCTCGCGGAACGCGACCCGGGGCACGAGATCGATCAGCGCTTCAATGCCTGCCCGCGCACGGCCTGCCGCCACGGTTTCAAGCAGCTCGCCCACTGCGAACAGGAAGATCACGACAGCAGCTTCTTCGGCCTCGCCGATGGCGACCGCGCCGAGTGCCGCGACCGTCATCAACGTCTCGATGGTGAAGGGTGAGCCGGACATCGCACCGGCGACCGCCCGCCGCGCGAACGGGATAACGCTGATCAGGGCCGCACCTGAATAGAGCCATTGCTCCCAATCCGGCAGGATACGCGCAATGGCGAAGGCAAGCATGAACAGTGCGCCGGTCAGCAGTACAAGCCGACCCTTGCTGCCTTTCCACCACGCCTCTGTGATGCGCTTCCGAGGCGGACCCCCCTTCGTCTCAGCCTGCTCGATCACTGGCGTGTACCCGAGCGCTCGGATCTTTTGCTCAATAGTGCCGAGGGCCGTCCGGTCTTCATCGAGTTGCAATGCTAGCGTCTCGTTGGCGTAGCTGACATTGATGTCGCTAACGCCCGGCAGGCGTTGCATCGCCGTCTCGATTTTCAATGCGCACGAGGCGCAGTCCATGCCTTCTATACGCAGTCTGTAAGGGCTCGCTGCCGCCATGGTGTCACCTCGATGGTTTAATGTGACACCGCAGATAGACCCTGTAGCAACTATAGGGTCAAGAGTGGACTTCGTTTATTTGATTTCGCGCTGCGATCCACGTGCAAATTCGCGGTACAACTTCATTAAGGAGCCTTGACCCTGTAGTGGGTACAGGGTGCAGAAATAGTTGAATGCAAAGGTAAATGGAGCGAAGCGAAACGATGGCGAAAGGGAGTGCTATGACCACCGGGGCGGGCACGACTGCAAATACCTGGGCGTTCGTCTTCTCGGCATGGCTCATTGCGCTTGCCGCCTCGCTCAGCGCTCTCTTCATTGGTGAGGTCATGGGACAGACGCCGTGCAATCTGTGCTGGCATCAGCGCGCTTTCATGTTTCCGCTGGCGGTCATTCTGGCTGTCGCTAGCTTTCGAGGTGATGCCAGCGTTTCCCGGTACGGACTTCCACTGGCTGCCCTAGGTGCCGCCATCGCTGCATTCCACTCCCTCCTTTATGCGAGGATCCTTCCAGCAGCCATCGAGCCTTGTACACAAGACGGCCCGTCATGTTCTGGCGTCGAGATGACGGTCCTTGGCATTTTGCCGCTCCCTTACCTATCGCTCGCCGCCTTTGGGAGCATCGCTCTTCTTCTCGTTCTCGCGCACCGGAGACGTTCAACATGACCAGACGGTCCATCGTACTTCTCACTGGCCTTGTCGCACTGATTGTCTTTGCAGGCGGTGCCTTTATCTACGACCGGTACGGCGGCCTCTCGGCACAGCCCGTTGCACCGGCGCAAGGTGATGCGTTGGTCAGGGCGCATTCACCCGTAATCGGCCCAGCGGATGCGCCGGTGACGATCGTGGAATTCTTTGATCCGTCCTGCGAGGCGTGCCGAGCTTTCTATCCAGCCGTTAAGCAGATCATGGCGAATTTCCCTGCCGAGACGCGCCTGGTCATCCGATACGCGCCCTTCCATGACGGATCTGACGAAGCCGTCAGGATTCTGGAAACAGCCCGTCTTCAGGACAGATACGAACCGATACTGGAAGCCCTGCTGGCGCGACAGCCGGAATGGGCCGTGCATGGTGCACCCGATCTCGAGAAAGCCTGGGAAATCGTGGCGGCGGCTGGGTTGGATGTTGAGCAGGCACGGCGTGAGATGTCCTCGGCCGAGATTGACGCCGTTCTTGAGCAGGATATGGCCGATGTTCAGAGCAATAATGTGCGCCAGACACCGACCTTTTTCGTGAATGGCAGGCCGCTGGAATCCTTCGGACCGCAGCAACTCCACGACCTGGTGCGTGAAGAGGTGGAGAGCGCCAGAGCGGCGCACTAGGCGAGCCATCGAGATCGACAAACGTCCAAATAGAACCTACATGACCCTGTATACGCTATAGGGTCATAAAATGAACTCTTCAATTCTGACGATCGGTCATCTTGCAAGGCAAACCGGTACCAAGGTCGAAACGATCCGCTTTTACGAGAAGAACGGTCTACTGCCCGAGCCCTCGCGTACCGAAGGCAATTATCGGGCGTACGAGCCAGACCATCTGAACCGGCTGAGCTTTATCCGCCGGGCACGTGACCTGGGCTTCTCGCTCGACCAGATCAGAGCGCTTCTCACGCTATCCGACAATCGCGGACAATCCTGCGCAGCAGTTGATGCCATCGCTAGCGAACATCGTGCAGAGGTCGAAAAGAAGATCACTGATCTCATGGCGCTCAAGGCCGAACTCGACAGAATGATCGACCAGTGCGAGTGCGGCATCGTCGACGATTGCCGGATCATTGAAACCCTGTCGCCGAAATGATCGGAGGTCCATGCAGCTTTGCCGACGATCCATGTCTTGATCGACTGCAATTGGTAGGTCGTTCGACATCTTCCGCTTGGAAGGGTTGGCTGCTGAAAGCGGCCTTTCCGCTTTCCACCCCATGGAGGTCATCGGATCCAAGTCATGCCAAGGCCTCATGGGCTTCCCGCTGACGATATTCGGCAACGATTCTTGAGACGGTTGGCTCGCTCACGTCATAGAGCCGCGCCATCTCGGCGCCGGACTTGCGCCCCGCAACAACGGATTCGGCGATCTCACGCCGTTTCTTATCGTCAAGTTTGCGCCGCCGACCACCGAGCCGCCCTTCCAACCGCGCCTGCGCTAGCCCTGCGCTAGTCCGCTCGCGGATCATGGCGCGCTCGAACTCGGCGAATGAGCCGACCATCTGCATCATCATGCGGCCTGCCGGTGTCGTCGTGTCGATCGCTTCGGTCAGCGACCGGAAGCCGGCCCCCGCCGCTTCGATCTTTTCCATCAAGTGCAGCAGGTCTTTCAGGCTTCGCGAAAGCCGGTCGAGCTTCCAGACAACAACGACATCGCCATCCCGTAGCTGGCCGATCATCTCCTGGAGCCTCGGCCGGTCCCATCGCCCGCCGCTGGCGGATTCTTCGAAGACGCGTTTACAACCCGCTGCCGTCAGCGCGCGCAACTGTGCTGCGTTCGACTGGTCGTCCCCCTTCGACACGCGAGCATAGCCGATCAAATAAGGTGCGGTGCTCAATTCGATCCTTTCACAAACGGCCGTCTACGGAAGCAGGATGACCATGACCGCAAATCAAGGCTCAATGCCTTTCACAATCCTCTTGCAAAACTGTATCAAAAGGCAAGTGATTTTTGAAAGGGATAACCGATGCCAGCACGCATTTACATGACCGGCCCTCAGCGCGACGCTTTGTTGGCGCTGCCCGAAGACGAGACGACGGTCGTCCGCCATCACAGTCTGGACGTAAACGACCTAGCTGCCATCAACAGCGCCCGCACGCCTGAGACCCGGCTTGGCTATGCTTTGCAGCTTTGCTGTCTGCGTTATCCGGGGAGGCATCTCCGACGCGGCGAATTGCTGCCCGCTGTCATGCTCGACCATATCGCTGAGCAGATCGGGATCGATGCAGAAGTGATCGGCGGTTTCGCACGACGGACGCCCACACGCTACGATCAGCTTCTCGCGATCAAGGCGCGTTTCGGGTTCACCGACCTCACCAAGCCGATGCGCGCAACGCTTCGAGCGTGGCTGGAAGCCGAAGCTGTCGGCCTGACCAACGGACGCGTCTTGTTGGGCAACTTCCTCGACGAACTGCGCTTCCGTAAGATAGTCATTTCCGGAATCACCGTGGTCGAGCGCATGGCCGCCGAAGCGATGCACGCGGCCGAAAACCGGATCATCGCCGACATCGACAATCGTCTCGATCCGGCCACCCATAGCCGACTTGACGCGCTTATCGCCGAGAAAACGCACGATAGGCAAAGCCGATTTTCCTGGCTACGGGAACCCACCCCGCGCGTCGCCTCTGCCTCGCTCGTCGGTATTCTTGACAAGATCGCACTGGTTCGCGGCATCAGGACGCCCGCCATCGATAGACGATACGAACCCCGAATGGAGCAATTTGCGCGCGAAGGGGTCCGCTACACCGCGCAGGCATTCCAGCAGATGGGGTCGGCGCGGCGGCATGTTATTCTTGTGGCGACGCTGCGCGAGTTTGAGGCCACGCTGACTGACACAGCTATCGGTATGTTCGACTCGCTCATCGGGCGAGCGCATCTGCGTGCCCGCAAACGCCTTGAACAGACGGTTGCCGCTTCTGCCGACCAGGGCCGCGACCGATTAATCCGTGTCGCCGACGTGCTTGAGGCGGTCAGCAAAGCCGCACGCGCCGGCGGCGATATTGCAGCAGCGGTCGCAGCGGTCGCCTCGCTCGATACGATCGATGCCGACGCTGCTCTTCTCCGGCGAACCACGAGGCCGGGACGAGATAATGCCATCAGTGAAATCGGGCCAGAATATCGGACGTTCAAGCGGGCGGGGCCGCGCTTCCTGAAAGCGTTCACGTTCGAGGGTCGCAAGGGTACCGCGCCGCTCTGTGCAGCGATGGCGATCCTGGCCGAACTCGATGGCGACTGGCGCACGGCGCTCCCTGATGGCTTGCCGCTCGGGCATATCGAGCGGCGATGGCAGCGCTATGTCGTCACGGACGACAAGATCGACCGAACCCATTGGGAGCTGGCGACCTATTCCGCGTTGGCTGGAGCACTGGCGGCGGGCGACATCTGGGTGCCAACCTCCCGACTGCACCGCTCTCTGGAAACGCTGCTTTCACCGAGTACGGATCCGGTCCCGGCACAGGTCTCCGATATTCCTGATCCTCATGTGTGGCTCGATGCCCGCGCGGCCGAACTGGATACTGCGCTGCTCAAGGTATCAGGGGGGCTGACCAGCGGCGATCCCGCGCTGTTTTCCGGTGACCGACTGCGGTTTCCGAAAGAGCCGAAAACCGATCTTGCCGAACGCGACGATGGCAGACAGTTCGTCCGGACCTGCTACAATCTCGTGCCGACGACGCGCATCACCGATGTTTTGTCTCAGGTCGAACGTTGGACCGGTTTCACCAGCCATTTCGGTCATGTCTCGACCGGGTTGCCGCCCAGCGATGAACGATCCTTTCTCGCAGCTATGATTGCGGAAGCGACGAACCTCGGCCTGTCACGGATGGCTGAGGTCTGCGGCGTGGCATCGCGGCGCACGCTCCTGCGCATGCAGACGTGGCACATGCGTGAAGAGACGTTTCGCGCCGCGCTCGGCTGTCTGACCGACGCCATACAGGCCGAACCAATGGCGGCCTGGTTCGGTGAGGGCTGGCGCGCCTCTGCCGATGGGCAGGCTTATTATCTTGGTGGCGCCGGGGAGGCTGGCGGTCAGGTCAACGCGCATTACGGCCGCGACCCGATCGTCAAAATCTACACCACCATCACCGACCGCTACGCACCGCTCCATCAAACCGTGATCGCGGGCACTGCCGGCGAAGCGATCCATGCCCTCGACGGCATTCTCGGCCACGAAAGCAACGCCAACCTTTCCGCGCTGCACGTCGATGGCGGCGGCGTCTCCGATATCGTGTTTGCGGTCATGGACCTGCTCGGGCTTGATTTTGAGCCACGTATTCCGCGCCTCTCCGATCGCCGCCTCTATTCCTTCGAGCCGCCCAAGCGTTACGGACGCCTCGCGCCGCTGTTCGGGAACAGGCTCAACCGCGATCTGATCGTCAATCACTGGCACGACATTCATCGCGTCATTAGGGCGATGCGCGACCGAACCATCACCCCATCGCTGATCCTGAAAAAGCTCTCAGCCTACCGGCAACAAAACAGCCTTGCCGCTGCCCTTCGCGAGGTCGGCCGTATCGAGCGCACACTCTTCACATTGCGATGGTTCAAGGATCCGGCGCTTCGCCAGCTTGTCACGGGTGAACTCAATAAGGGCGAAGCGCGAAACAGTCTGGCGCGCGCGGTTGCGTTCCACCGGCTCGGCCGCTTCCGGGATCGCGGTATCGAAAATCAGCAAATGCGAGCGGCAGCACTCAATCTCGTCACCGCCGCAATCATCCTGTTCAACTGCCGCTATCTCGACCGCGCCGTGAGTGAACTTGGAAGTCGCGGAGTGAAAATTGATCCCGCTCTACTCTCGCAGCTTTCACCTTTGGGCTGGGACCGGATCAACCTCACCGGCGATTATGTCTGGTCAGACGGCATTGAACTCGATGCCGACGGACTCATGCCCCTTCGAATCCCCGATAGCTACCGTGAATCTATGTCCCGATAATGCACAGAGGCCGTGACGGGTTGTTGGGAATGACGGCGACAGCGCCCTTGCCGGCAATTGCGGTGCGTAGCGGATCCGCATCGTAGGCGGCGTCGGCCATGACGACCTTTGCCGGCAGTCCCTCGATGAGGCCGTAGGCTTGCGGGCAGTCGCCTCTTTGGCCAGCCGTGAGAGTAAAGCGCACCGGGCACCCGAGACCTCGGACAGCCATGTGGATCTTGGTGCTCAGGCCACCGCGTGAGCGGCCAAGGGCCTGATCTTCAGGCCCCCCTTTTTGGCCCCTGAGGCGTGCTGGTGGGCGCGAATGATAGTGGAATCGACGATTAGGTACTCGAAGTCCGGATCGTCCGACATCGCTGCGAAGATGCGCCACCAGACGCCCTTGCGGCTCCAGCGGCTGAACCGGCGGAAGACGCTGTTCCAGTCGCCGAACGCATCCGGCAGATCGCGCCAGGGAGAACCGGTGCGCACGATCCAAAGCACCGCTTCCACAAACATCCGGTTGTCGCGACCTGACGAACCCCGCGTCCGCTCGTCACCGATGATGTGGGCCGATATCCGCTCCCACTGGTCGTCACGAAGAATCAGGCGGTCCAAAACACCCATCGCTGCCTCCCAAAAGACAGCCTTGAATCACGATCCTCCCCTTAAGGGAATCCCAAGAGTCCACACGACCTAGGAGCTATTCGCTCGCGCCTCATTTTAGAGACCCTATGATGGTCCGGGCATTCACTAAACATCGACATAAGTCGCTTTTGCAGGGCAGTTGCTCAATCATGGTCCTCAGACGTGGATTGGCAGCTGCGGCGCCAGAGCTACCTTTGAAAATCATTTCCCAAGCGCGATTGGTTGATCGGACGCCACTGACTGGGACGAGGGGGAAAGGCAGCTTTCAGCAGTCAACTGCTTCCAAGCGGACGTTGTCGAACGACCTGCCAAAGCATGCCGGCGATAAAGACGTTGAGTGTCGCCAAAACTGCTATGACATGAAGCAGAGCGTCATAGCCCAGCCTGGAAATCAAAATTGCGCCGATCATGGGAGCAGCAGCTTGTGCAATCAGGCCGGGGCGGGCGAGCCGTCCCATGATAGGTGCATATTGCCCCGGACCAAAGAGACTGAGCGGAAGCGCCCCCCGCGCGATCGAAAAGATGCCGTTCCCTGCGCCGTAGAGGATCAACGCCAGTCCAACAATCGGCAGCCCTGCCGCTAGCACGATTAATCCGGCAGCACATAAAACAACCGCTGCGCTTAGTGTCCACATCGGATGGTGGCGATCGCGACCGAGCATTTCCAGAACCCGCGCGCCGACCTGGGCTGGCCCGATCAGCGCGCCGAACGTGACCGCCTCGGCCAGCGATATTCCTCTGGCTTGCAGGAGCGTGAGCAGATGTACCGAGACGATCGTGACGAACAGGCCTGCGATGATCTGGATCGAGGCGAATAGCCAGAACATGGCTCGCTCCCGAGGCGAGAGCATGAGCGTTGCATCGGCGTCGACACTCGACTGCTTTAGCGGCCGTGTGGCTTGCGGCACCATGGTGAGGGTCAAGGGCAGACAAACGCCCAGGAGAATAGCCGCATAAGCGAAACAAGCCCCGCGCCAGCCTGCCGCGTCGACCATAGCGGCTGAAAGTGGCCAGCAAACCGTGCTCGCAAAGCCTCCCCAAAGTGTCAGCGTCGTGATCGAGGGGCGGGCTTTCTCTCCATAGATCCCGCCGAGGGTCGAGAATGCGGCATCGTACAGCCCGGCGGCCATGCCAATGCCGAGAACCGCCCACCCGGCCATGAAGATCGCCAGGTTTGGCGCGGCCGCAATCATAGCCAGACCTGCGGCGATGATGAGACAGCCAAGAGCCAGGATTGGCCGTCCGCCGTGTCTCGAAATCGCATCCCCGATCGTTGGGGCGGAAAGCCCGGCGACCAGCAACCCGATCGAAAGAGAACCGACTACCCATTCAAGAGGCCAACCCGTATCGGCAACGATCGGCGCGGCAAGAACGGCGATCAGATAGTAGGTGCTGCCCCAGGTGAAGATCATCACCACGCCAAGGGCGTGGACCGTCAGCCGATTCACGCAAGCCATCGTCTATGCGGACTGCTTTTGAGGTGTGCTGATCGCGCTCTTATCGGTCGTCGGATCGTGCTTGAGTGCGGCCGCTTTTCGCTCTGAATACCGATCAACGAGCTGACCGGCATGCGGACGAGTGAGGATCGTAAAGCGTACCAGTTCCTCCATCACGTCCACGATCCGGTCATAGTAGCTCGACGGCTTCATGCGGTCGTTCTCATCGAATTCCTGATAGGCCTTGGCGACGCTTGATTGGTTTGGGATAGTGATCATGCGCATCCAGCGACCGAGAAGCCGCAGCGTGTTGACGGCGTTGAAGCTCTGCGAGCCGCCCGAGACTTGCATGACGGCAAGTGCGCGTCCCTGCGTTGGCCGGACACTGCCGATCGACAGCGGCAAATGATCGATCTGCGCTTTCATTAGACCCGTGACCTGGCCGTGGCGCTCCGGTGAACACCAAACCATGCCTTCCGACCAAAGCGCATGCTCGCGCAGCTCATGAACGGCGGGGTGATCGTCCTTCGTCACTTGATCGGGGAACGGCAATTCGCTCGGATCGAAAATTCGGGTTTCCGCGCCAAAGAGTTGCAGCAGTCGCGCGGCTTCTTCCGTCGCCAGCCGGGAGAAGGAGCGAGGCCGGAGTGACCCGTAAAGCAAAAGGATGCGCGGCGGGCGGTCCATCGGTCCGAGCCCCGTTCCGGGTTGTTCGATGGCGAAGCGCCGATCGAGCGCGGGCAGGTGGTCGGGGTCGGATAGTGTTCGCAACGGCATGATGAACTTCTCTTATCGGGCTGCCGTGGGCGCAGTCGCCGGGAACCAGCGACGACCCAGACGAAGGGCGACATGGACGAGCAGGATAAGCACCGGCACTTCGACCAAAGGGCCGATCACGGCCGCGAAGGCGATTGGTGAGGCCAGGCCGAATGCGGCAATGGCGACGGCGATCGCCAGTTCGAAATTGTTTCCGGCAGCGGTGAAGGCGATCGCCGTCGTGCGGGGATAATCAGCCTCAATCAGCTTACCCATCGCAAAGCTGATCACGAACTGGACGACGAAGTAGATGGCCAGAGGAACCGCGATCATCACGGCGTCGAACGGTAGACGCACAACGTCGCCGCCTTTCAGACTGAACATGGCGACGATGGTGAACAGCAGCGCGGCGAGCGTGATCGGGCTGATGCGGGGCAGAAACTCCTGTTCGTACCAACTCTCCCCCCGGCGTGCGATGAGGATGCGCCGCGTCAGAAAGCCGGCCAGGAACGGGATGCCGAGATAGATCAGTACCGCCTCGGTGATGGTCCAGAAGCCAACATCGACGACGCTACCTTCGAGGCCGAAAAGTGGTGGCAGGACGCTCAGGAACAGCCATGCGTAGGTCGAGAAAAACAGTATCTGGAAAATCGAGTTGAAGGCGACGAGGCCGGCCACATACTGGTTGTCACCGCGCGCGAGCTGGTTCCAGACAAGCACCATGGCTATACAGCGGGCTAGCCCGATGAGGATCAGGCCGGTCATGTATTCCGGATAATCGCGCAGAAAGATAACAGCCAGGGCGAACATCAGCGTGGGGCCGATGACCCAGTTCTGGATCAGTGACAGAATCAGCACGCGCTTGTCGGCAAAGACCTGCCGCAGTTCCTCGTATTTCACCTTGGCAAGCGGCGGATACATCATGAGGATGAGGCCGATGGCGATCGGAATATTAGTCGTTCCGATCGACATCGCATTGAGAGCATCAGGCAGGTCCGTAAACAGGGTGCCAAGGGCTACCCCGAACGCCATGGCGGCGAAAATCCACAGCGTCAAATAGCGGTCGAGAAACGACAGGCGCGTCGCTGGCTCAGAAGAGGCCATCGTCAGTCTCCAGTGAAGGTTCAGAACTTCAGGCCGCGACGACCCGATTGCCGTTCTCGTCCACGACGCGCTCGCCGTCTTCCTTGATGAACGCGCCCTGTTGTGACGGCAGGAGATCGAGAACCGCTTCGGAAGGACGGCAGAGCCGTACTCCGGCAGGTGTGACGACAATCGGTCGGTTGATGAGGATCGCGTGCGCCATCATCGCGTCGATCAGGGCATCGTCGCTCAAGCCCGGATCGTCCAAGCCCAAGTCGGCGTAGGGCGTGCCCTTTTCGCGCAGAAGCTCGCGCGGTGTGATCGCCATGCGGGCGATCAGGTCCACCAGCATGGCGCGCGACGGCGGACTCTTGAGATATTCGATGACGTGCGGCTCGACGCCGGCATTGCGGATCAGGCCGAGCGTGTTGCGCGAGGTGCCGCAATCGGGATTGTGGTAGATGATCGTGTCCATAGTCGGCCTCACGCGGCACTGTCGCGGGGCTTGTTTGCCCCTTCGGCCTGGCCGATCTCGTTCAGGCGGATTTTGAGCGACGACCTGTCGAGCGTCGCGACCGGCAGGGCGATAAACGCCGAAATCCGATTCATGAGGTAGCGCAGGGCCGTCACGAAGGCCGTGCGTTGTTCGACGGGATCGGAAATCGCCGCTGGGTCTTCAATGCCCCAATGTGCCGTCATTGGGTGGCCCGGCCAGATCGGGCACGCTTCGCCGGCAGCGTTGTCGCAAACGGTAAAGACGAAATCCATCTGCGGGGCCGATGGCTCGGCAAACTCGTCCCAGCTTTTCGAGCGGAGACCTTTGACGGAATAGTCGAAGTGCTGAAGCGTCTCGATGGCGAGCGGGTGAACCTCTCCCTTGGGCCGGCTTCCAGCCGAGTAGGCGCGAAAACAGCCATTTCCCATCTGATTGAGGATTGTTTCGGCCAGGATCGACCGCGCCGAATTGCCGGTGCAGAGAAAAAGGACGTTATAGACCGGATCAGACATGGGTGGTGTCCTTCATGGGTTCGCAACAGGAGAGAGCGGCGACGGCCGGTTGGCACACTTCCGGATGGCCCTGGCAGCAGTCGCGCATGAGGAATTCGATCAGACCCGCAAGCGCTGGATAGGTGGCGCTGTAGATGATCGACCGGCCGTCGCGCCGTGACGCGACCAGACCGGCATGTTCGAGATGGCTGAGGTGGAACGACATGCGCGAGGACGATGCCTCCATCGCCTCACCGATCGCGCCGGCGGAAAGCCCGGCCGGTCCCGCCGTCACGAGCAGCCTGACGATGCGAAGGCGCGTCTCCTGCGAGAGCGCCGAAAAGGCAGCGAGAGCTTGTTCTTCGATCATAGGTATCTCAACAATTCAACGAATATTGAGATGTTACTTACCCTCCCGAACTCGCTTTGCCAACCCCGCACTTCTCCAACGTGTTCTGCAACGGTGCAAGACAGGTGTTGCGTAGATGTCATAATATGACGATATCGAATATCGATAACGGAAGGCGATATGAGTGGAGACACGCGCAAGCGCACTATGGAGCATCACGATTTGCTGGCGGGTCTCGTTCGGCTGCATGTGCTGCATCACGCGGCCGAGCACGATATCTACGGGCAGTGGATGATCGAGGAACTTGCCAGTCACGGCTACCGGCTGTCGCCGGGAACGCTCTATCCGATGCTATCGAAGATGGAGCGTGACGGCTACCTGGTTAGCAAGACCGAACGCGATGGGCGGACGTCGCGCAAGTTTTATACGATCACAGACAAGGGGCGCGAAGGGCTGGCGGTGGCGCGGGTTCGTTTGCAGGAACTCAAGGGTGAGGCAGGAGCAGAATGACGGACACGACTGCCACGGCTGAGGCTCAACCGGCGAAAGGAACGCCACGAGAGGTTTTTTTCACCTTCTTCAAGCTCGGCCTTACCTCTTTCGGAGGGCCTATCGCGCATCTCGGCTATTTCCGTGATGAACTGGTCACGCGCCGGAAATGGCTGAGCGATCAAGCCTATGCCGATCTGGTCGCGCTCTGCCAGTTCTTGCCTGGCCCGGCTTCTAGCCAAGTGGGTTTCGCTCTTGGGATGATGCGCGCGGGCTGGCTCGGCGCGCTCGCCGCCTTCATCGCCTTTACACTGCCCTCGGCTCTTGTGCTTACGGTCTTCGCGATGACGGCGGCGTCGATAACGGGTCCTATTGGGACAGGCGTGCTTAATGGGCTCAAAATCGTGGCGGTCGCGATCGTCGCGCAGGCCGTTTGGGGCATGGCGAAGAACCTCTGCCCCGATCGGGAGCGCGCCGCGATTGCGGTTGGCGCTGTCGTTATGCTGGCGTTTCTGCCAACCGCATTCGGAATGGTCGGGGCAATCGTGTTGGGCGCGCTAGCTGGTCTGGCGCTGGGGCGCGGTTCGGGAGCGCCCGTCGGCGGGCATGTCACGATGCCAGTATCCCACGGGATGGCAGCGGCGGCGGTCGCCACCTTTTTTGCGCTGCTCTTCCTACTTCCGGTACTCGCAGCGCAGAGCCAAGCTCTGGCGGTGGTCGACAGCTTCTACCGCGCAGGCGCGTTGGTGTTCGGCGGCGGCCACGTTGTCCTCCCGCTCTTGCAGGCAGAGGTCGTGGCACCTGGTTGGGTAACTCCGGACCAGTTCCTTGCTGGATACGGCGCGGCGCAGGCAGTGCCTGGACCACTTTTCACCTTTGCAGCCTACCTAGGCGCGGTGCTTGGGCCAGAGCCAAACGGCGTGTTCGGGGCAGTCATTGCGCTTCTCGCTGTGTTTCTGCCCGGCTTCCTGATCCTAATCGGTGTGCTGCCGTTCTGGGACCGGTTCCGCGCCATGGCGTCGGCCCAGTCGCTGATGCAGGGCGCAAACGCCGCCGTCGTCGGCATTCTGGGTGCGGCACTCTATTCGCCGGTGTTTACCAGCGCCATTGGCGATATGCGTGACTTTGCACTAGCGCTGGCTTGCTTTGTGGCGCTGATGGCATGGAAAGCCCCGCCGTGGTTGGTCGTCATCATTGCAGCAGTCGGCGGGGTGGGACTCGCTCTAGGAGCTTGAGGTGCACGTCCGAGCCAGTTCGGCAGGGTCAGCTTCTCGCCCAAGAAGATGACCGCGAATATGGCGACCAGGACGACGCTCAGCTTGGAGATCGGCGCGACTCGTGCAGCATCGCAGAGCTTGAGGGCGCGGAAGTAGCCGAGCCTAGAGGCACCCGTCGCAAGGCCGGACAGGAACAGGAACACCCACGTCCGGCCGGGCACCTGCCAGGTCCCGGTCGCCCACTGGATTCCGCCCGGCATGACGACGATGACGAAGGTCTCGAAATCGGAATTGACGCTCTCGACGCCGACCTTGGCGAAGATTGCGGTTAGCGCGGCGAAGGCGACCGAGAACAGAGCCCAGTCCTACCATGGGAGGACGTTGTGCCCATGACGGTCATTCTCTCAGTTGAAGGCGCGGACGAGCGCGAGGCCGGCGACAAGCCCAGCTATCGCCAGCACAACCGAAGCGCCGACGTAACAAGCCGCAGCGCCGATCCTGCCTTCTTCGTAGAGCAAGACAGTCTCCAGCGAGAAGGTCGAGAAAGTCGTGAAGCCACCCATCAGGCCGGTGGTGAGGAAAAGCCGCCACGCCTGAGGGCCGCCGCCCCTGAAGGCGAACCAGCCTGCGAGCATCCCCATGGCAAGGCCGCCGATGACGTTGACGGCGAGCGTGGCGACCGGAAATCCGGTCCAGCCGAGCCGCAGAACACCGATGCTTAAAGCGTAGCGGATGACGGACCCAATTTCGCCTCCGACAAAGACAAACGAAGCGAGAAACGAGATACATGCGGGTGCCCCTCCTGTGGGCGACTTACAGTCCTATCCGGACGGCCTTCGGAGGGTGCACTGCTCCCGCCGACGCAATGCGTCCGGCAGGAGTCATCAGCCTTGCGGCGGTTATCGGGGAACTCCATCCCCATCACGGGGAAATATAGCAATGCGCGGGTCGGGCGTCAAAGGCTGCGAGGGCTGCGCTGCTGTAGATTGGGTTCCGAAGCCTTCCCACGGCAGGTAGCAGGAACAGCGCTAAAATCCGCGAACGGCCAGAATACGGTGGTGGGTTCAACCGATCGTCGCAACACGCCGTTCGGTGTCGATAGTGGTTAGGCCAACTGTCGTGCTGAAACCCTATATCTCGCGGCCTTTTATAGTCGTTGGTGACTGAGATCCTAGCCCACGATTTAGAGGGCTATAGAGTAGATGTAGCTGTCATCTTCACCCGGCACGGCGCGCCATTTCAGTACAGAGCTCTGAACGCCGCCGTTTCTATACGCACGCTTTAAGCGCCGCCCGGCATTCGCAGCAATTCTAACTTTGATCCCATGATGCGAACCTCCAGGTGCTACTGCGCGCAGAGGTGATCCCGCTGACAGCCGCCATTGTCGGGAATTAGCCGCCCGCACTTCCATTCGCTTTTAGAACAGCGGCACCGTTCATCAGAACGATTATAAACGGCAATATCGAGCTATCGGCAGCAAACTGGCGGACCGCGACTGATAGTGATGATCACTACGTTTACGCTATAGCCCTATGATTTCCGCTTAACTCTGACACATCTTCGGCGTTCCGGTCGATCATGCAGCGCGAGATCGCGTCTCGCCACCGGGGATCATCACGGCAACCGGCATGAATCAAGTTGTCGAGTGTCGATTATCACTATAGCGTTACTCCCACGAAGGCTTGGTGAGAATCACTGAAGATGCACCCAGGAACGACAGTCCGGCAGGATTGCCTTGAAAAGAACGGATTGAGCGTCACTGACGCTGCTCGGGTTCTTGGGGTGGACAGGCAGACTCTCAGTAACCTGTTGAACGCCCGCTCGGGCATCTCGCCGGAGATGGCCGTTCGGCTGGAAAAGGCGTTCGGCACACCTGCCCGCGAGTGGCTGATGCGGCAGCTTGATTACGAGCTGGCCGAGGTTGTGCGCCGGGCCAAGAAGATCAAGGTTGAGCCTTACCGTGCATCGATCACGGAAAGCGGAGGAACGCATGAACGCCGTCGAGATTGAAGAGGCCATATCCGCGCTCGCTGAGCAGCCGTTCGATGCGACAGAGTTCCCTTTCGCCTTCCTAGAAGCCTTCGGCAACAAGGCCACGACCATCAAGCGGCTGCGCTCCGGTGCGTCGAACAAGTCCGACGTGGGCGGCCTTCTCCAGACCAATAACATCCATATCGCCGCTGCTGATCTCGGCAGCGTGACGGAAAAGCTTGCCGCGCTACGGGCCAGCCCCGCCACGACGCGTGGCAAGGCCAAGTTCATCCTTGCCACCGATGGCGTGGCCTTCGAGGCCGAGGACATCGAATCCGGCGAGACCGTTGCCTGCGCCTATGCCGATTTCCCGAACCATTTCGGATTCTTCCTGCCGCTTGCCGGGATCAGCACCGTCAAGCAGGTGCGGGACAGTTCATTCGACATCCGCGCCACGAGCCGCCTCAACAAGCTCTATGTCGAACTGCTGAAAGACAATCTCGATTGGGGGAGCGCCGAGCGCCGCCCCGACATGAATCACTTCATGGCCCGGCTGATCTTCTGTTTCTTCGCGGAAGATACCGATATCTTTAACGGCACCGGCCTGTTCACCGCCACTATCGACCAGATGAGCGCGCGGGACTCGACCAACACCCATCAGGTGATCGGCGAGATTTTCCGCGCAATGAACACGCCGATCAAGGACCGGGCGAGCGCCACGTTATCCCGTTGGGCTGACGTGTTCCCTTATGTCAACGGCGGGCTGTTTTCGGGCAGTCTGGACGTGCCGCATTTCAGCAAGATCGCCCGGACCTACCTACTCCACATTGGTAATCTCGATTGGCGGAAGATCAACCCGGATATTTTCGGATCGATGATTCAGGCCGTCGCCGACGATGAGGAACGCGGCGCGCTGGGGATGCACTACACCAGTGTCCCGAACATCCTGAAAGTGCTGAATCCGCTCTTTCTGGACGACCTGCGCGAGCATCTTGAGGAGGCAGGCGACAACCCCCGCAAACTCCTCAACCTGCGCAACCGCATGGCCCGTATCCGGGTTTTCGATCCGGCCTGCGGTAGCGGCAATTTTCTTGTCATTGCCTACAAGGAAATGCGGGCAATCGAAGCTATCATCAACGAAAGGCGCGACGAAAAAACGCGGAAATCCGATATTCCGCTGACCAATTTCCGGGGTATCGAACTACGCGACTTCCCTGCCGAGATCGCCCGGCTAGCGCTCATCATCGCAGAATATCAGTGCGACGTTCTCTATCGCGGGCAGCAACTCGCCTTGAACGAGTTTCTGCCGCTCAACGCGCAAAACTGGATCACCTGCGGCAATGCGCTTCGGCTGGATTGGCTGTCCATCTGTCCGCCGACCGGGACCGGAGTGAAGCTGGTAGGCGACGACCTGTTCTCGACACCGTTGGATCAAGCGCAAATCGACTTCGAGAACGAAGGTGGTGAGACCTACATTTGCGGCAATCCACCCTACCGGGGCAGCAAATGGCAAGATGATCAGCAAAAGGACGATCTTGTGTGGGCTTGGTCCCGGCACCCCCAACTCGCGAAAACGACTGATTTTGTATCAGGTTGGGTTGCAGCATACCTAGAATATGCGCGTGTAGTTCCTGAAGCGATGGCAGCCTTTGTGACCACAAATAGCATTTGTCAAGGTCAGCAGGCTTCAGAGATTTGGCCAGTTGTTTTCAATCAGAGTAAGGAAATATGCTTCGCCCATACCCCCTTTACTTGGAAAAATCTCGCAAGTCATAATGCGGGCGTCACAGTAATCATTATTGGTCTTGGACCAAAATCATCCAAGTCAAAGCGCCTGTTCGGTGATGGTGGGCTAGTTCGGCAATGCGAATTGATCGGGCCTTATCTCGTGCCTGACATGCCGGACACAATAACCAAGGCTACCAAACCCTTAGGTCCGCAGTCGCCAATGCTGTTTGGAAATATGCCTCGCGATGGCGGACATCTGTTTCTAACAACACAAGAGGCACGCGACCTTAGGCAAAATTCTGACACGCGGCGGTTTGTGCGACGATTCTTAGGTTCGGACGAATTGATAAAGGGTAAGCTTCGATATTGCCTTTGGATTGAAGACAGCGAGGCGGAGGCGGCTAGATCGAATCCTTTCATCGCCGAGCGATTGGATTTCGTGGCGAAAAATAGGAAACAATCCCCCGCGCCATCTACGCGGGCATTTGCGCAAACTCCGCATCGCTTTGTGCAGATCGCAGGCACTGCACGGAAATCCGCAATTGTGGTTCCGAGAGTGTCCTCAGAGAATCGAGATTATCTCCCGGTCGATCTTGTCAATGAAGAGTGCATAATTGGCGACAGAAACTTCGCATTATATGATGCTCCCAAGTGGAACATCGCGTTGATTGCTTCTCGTCTTCACTGGGTTTGGATAGGAACGGTCTGCGTTCGTATGCGAACTGACTTTTCGTACTCAAATACACTCGGATGGAACACCTTCCCGGTGCCGCCTCTTACAGAGAAGAATCAAGCTGATCTGAGCCGGTCTGCCGAAAGTATCCTGATCGCACGAGAGCGACATTTTCCAGCGTCCATATCCGATCTCTATGATCCAGGCGCTATGCCAGACGATCTTCTGGATGCACACTTGCAAAATGATGAAGTGGTTGAACGTATTTATTTCGGCCGCGTCATCAAGAATGACAGCGAGAGACTCGAAAGCCTCTTCAAATTGTATCGAAAGGTTGTTGGTAAATGAGCGGATTTGCCCATGACATTCTGTCAGGAACGACAACCTTGTCAGAAATCGTGCGAGTTAAGAATTCTATCGCTGCAAGCAGCTTTTACGGATGCTTTGCTTACGCGACGCAGTCAGGATTCAGAGCTTTTGATTTAGGGGTCGGATCAAATTTTTGGTCTGAAACCCCTTCGCGCTGGCTGTTTGGTATAGATTACGGGCGTACCGATCCGCGAGCGCTGAAGGCGATAGCTGAAGCCGAAAACACAGAGGTTCGGATTTTTGATGGCAAGGCTGTAGTAAGGCGTCCCGGCTTTAAACCTCGCCGAGATTTTCATCCAAAAGTCGCATTGCTGGAAAATGCGGCATCAGGTTCGCACGGCTTGGTGCTCGGCTCCGGGAACTTTTCATACAACGGCCTCCGGCGCAGCATAGAGGCGGGCGCTGCCATCGTCGCAGACGATGCAATTGCATACGGTAAACTAATCGAGCCTGTTTCCGCCGTGTTCAACGGGCTATGGGATGGCGCTTGCCCATTGATCGACGTCGCAGACGAATATGAAGCGCGCCATCGCGAGCTAACCGCCGCCAAGGATATGAGACAAACGACCAACTCCGAAGTCCCAGTGACTGGTTTCTGGATTGAGGCGGGTTACGTTACTAAGAACCGTGGTCCGGATAAACCGGGCAATCAAATCTTTGCGCCGAGTGGATTTCGACGTTTCTTTGGATTGAAGAAAAACAAGGGAAACTCAACATTAATTGGTGAGATAATTTTCAAAACAGAAATAGGCCCAAACGTGACGAAGAACTACAGGGAAAATGATAATGCGATGGAAAAGCTGACACTTCCTATGCCCGAAGATCATGGATTTGGCGTTTACGATGGGAAGGTGCTGGTCTTTGAGCCGAAAGGAAAGGGCTTCTTGCTGTCGGCAATCGAACTCGACGACTTCGAGCTAGCTTTCCGACATCGGCTCGCGAACGTCGGCGTCATGTCGCAGGGAAGGCGTTTCGGGGAGCTAGTGTAAGCTATGAAGAGCGTTCCTTCCGTCTCAGTTTCCTATGCCCGCAACGGCAGCACCAACAAAGCCAATGCCCTTGGCATGAGGCCGATGCAGGAACGCGCCTATGAGAAGCGCGGCGAGCAATATCTACTTATCAAATCGCCTCCGGCGTCAGGCAAGAGCCGCGCCCTCATGTTCATCGCGCTCGACAAGCTGGCGAACCAAGGGTTGAAACAAGCCATCATCGTCGTGCCGGAGAAAAGTATCGGCTCCAGCTTCGCCGACGAGCCACTGACCAAGTTCGGCTCTCGGGCCGACTGGACCGTGACCCCTAAATGGAATCTCTGCAATGCGCCGGGCGAGGACGGCGGCAAGGTGAACAGCGTCGGGGCCTTCCTTCAGGGCGATGACAAGGTGCTGGTCTGCACCCATGCCACCTTCCGCTTCGCGGTGGACAGGTTCGGCACGGAGGCGTTCGACAACCGGCTGATCGCCGTTGATGAGTTCCACCATGTTTCGGCGAACCCGGACAACAAGCTGGGCCTGCACCTGGGCCAGTTCATCGCCCGGAACAAGGTGCATATCGTCGCCATGACCGGCAGCTATTTCCGGGGCGATGCCGAAGCCGTCCTTGCTCCGCAGGACGAGGCCAATTTCGATACCGTCACCTACACCTATTACGAGCAGCTAAACGGTTACGAGTATCTGAAATCGCTCGACATCGGCTATTCCTTCTACTCCGGCGCTTACTCCGACGACATACTCGCCGTGCTGGACTCAGCCGAGAAAACCATCATCCACATCCCCAACGTCAATTCGCGGGAAAGCACCGGGCAGAAGATCAAGGAAGTCGAACACATCATCGAGGAGCTTGGCGAATGGCAGGGCATCGACCCGGCCACCGGCTTCCAGTTGGTCAAGACGCCGGAAGGCCGCGTCCTTCGCATCGCCGACCTTGTGGACGATGATGCAGGCAAGCGGGATCGCGTTTCCGCCGCGTTGAAAGATCCCTCGCAGAAAAACAACCGCGATCATGTGGACATCATCATCGCGCTCGGCATGGCGAAGGAAGGCTTCGACTGGATTTGGTGCGAACACGCCCTGACCGTCGGCTACCGCTCCAGCCTGACCGAGATCGTACAGATCATCGGCCGCGCCACCCGTGACGCGCCGGGCAAGACCCGCGCCCGCTTCACCAACCTGATTGCCGAACCGGATGCTGCCAAATCCGCCGTGACGGAGGCTGTCAACGACACCTTGAAGGCCATCGCCGCTAGCTTGCTCATGGAGCAGGTCTTGGCCCCGCGCTTTGAGTTCAAGCCCAAGAACCCCGCAACCAGCACCGCCGAACCCGGCTTTGACTATGGCGACAATGGCTATCAGCCAGACAAATGCAATGTCGGCTTCAACGAGGAGCGCGGCGTTTTCCAGATCGAGATCAAGGGACTTGCCGAACCCAAAACCCCGGAGGCTGCCCGCATCTGCCGCGAGGATTTGAACGAGGTGATCGCCAGCTTCGTGCAGGACAAGCCTTCTATCGAGCGCGGCCTGTTCGACGAGGAACTTGTTCCCGAGGAGCTGACCCAGCTTCGCTTGGGCAAGATCATCAAGGACAAATATCCCGAACTGGACGAGGAGGATCAAGAGGCCGTGCGTCAGCACGCTATCGCGGCTCTCAATCTTACCCAACAGGCCAAGAAGATCGCCCTTGGCGGCGACGGTTCCGGCGACGAGCCGGGCGCGAACACGGCGCTGATCGACGGCGTTCGCAAATTCGCAATGGACGTGCGCGAACTCGACATCGACCTGATCGATCGGATCAATCCGTTTCAGGAAGCCTATGCCATCCTCGCCAAGACCATGAGCGAGGAAAGCCTGAAACAAGTCGCCGCCGCCATTTCCGCCCGCCGCACCAGTCTCACCCCGGAGGAAGCCAAGCAACTTGCCGTCCGGGCGGTCCAGTTCAAGAAGGAACGCGGGCGGCTTCCGTCCATCAGTTCGACCGACGCATGGGAAAAGCGCATGGCCGAGGGTGCCGCCGCTTTCGTGCGCTTCAAGGATGAGGGGCGCTATGAGTGACCTTGATCTTGATGAACTGCGCGACGAACTGGCGGATTTCGCCCAGCCGGAAAAGAAAGTAGGGCGCGGCCCTCGCGAGGAGCGCATCATCGCCGGGTTCGAGGAAATCCAGCGGTTCACTGACGAACATGGCCGCGCGCCGCAGCATGGCGAGGACCGCGATATGTTCGAGCGGCTCTATGCCGTGCGGCTGCACCGGCTTGGCGCTTTGGAGGAGTGCCGTTCGCTTCTCGCGCCGCTCGACCGTCAGGGGCTTTTGTCCAGCGCGGAAATCGCCGCGCCCGCGACGCCCGCCGAGGAAATGGACGCCGATGCGCTTATGGCCGAGCTTGCCGGGGCCGCAGGTGCCTCCGAAATCACCGAGCTTCGCCATGTCCGATCCACCGCCGAGAAACGCGCCGCCGAGGAGATCGCCAACCGGGAGCCATGTCCCGACTTCGAGAGGTTTAAGCCCCTGTTCGAACAGGTGCAGATCGACCTAGATTCCGGCGTTCGCACGACCCGACAGTTTGTAAAGGATGCCGGTTTCCTGAAAGCGGACATCATCGAGGGGCAATTCTTCATCCTTGGCGGTCAGGTCGCCTATGTCGCCGAGGTCGGCGAAACCTTCCGCGCGCCGAACGGGGAAACCGACGCCCGCTTGCGCGTGGTCTATTCCAACGGGACGGAAAGCAACCTCCTACGCCGTTCGCTACAACGGGCGCTCTACAAGGACGAGGCCGGACGGCGCATCACCGAGCCGAGCGCCGGCCCGCTGTTCGCTGGCGAAAGCGACGACGAGGATATTGCGAGCGGGACCATCTACGTCCTTCGCAGCAAGTCCGATCATCCGCTTGTCGCCGCCAATCGCGACGTGCTGCACAAGATCGGCGTGACCGGCGGCGACATTACCCGCCGTCTTGCCAATGCTAGGCTCGATCCAACCTTCCTCATGGCCGAGGTCGAGGTGGTCGCCACCTACACGCTCTACAACATCAACCGCGTGAAGCTCGAAAACCTGATCCACCGCATCTTCGCTCCTGCCCAACTGGACATCGAGATCAAGGATCGTTTCGGCAATCCTGTCGTGCCTCGCGAATGGTTCCTTGTGCCGCGCTTCGTCGTGGACGACGCCGTGGAACGGATCAAGGACGGCACGATCACGGATTATATCTACGATCCGGCAGCGGCGCGGCTGGCTCGACGCCGTTCAGACAACGCATTATAGGAGAATGGATTTTGGCAGAAATCCCATCCGATATTCTTGGTGCTATAAAAGCGGCTGCGAAGGAAACGTGGCCCGGCGACCGCGATATGCAGAATTACTTTATCGAGTCGGAAACGACGGGCTATGCAGCCTTTCTGGAGATAGACTTCGGCTCCGCGTTGCCCTTCAAAGATCAGATCATCGAATGGTCCAATGAGTTTAGCGAAACGTGGGAAGAGAGAGCTTCCTTCATTGTCGACGAAGTAGATGCCTTCATCGACTTGCGTGAAAGGTCGGAGGATGTGCCCGCTGATGTGTTCGATGAACTGAAGCGTAAGGCTGCCGCTGAGAACGAATATTTTTCATCGCAACGCGATGAGGTGGAGCGCGGCATTCAGCAGTTTCGCTATGTGCGCGACACTCGGGCCAAGGTCGTCCCTATCCGTGATTTGCTCACTTGCATGGAAGATATCATTGCTGGCGAATGCTATAATGGCAACATTCAGAACTATGGACCCGGTGGCATTTGGGAAGGCGAAGGTCGCTCTTTTCGCTACCCCACGACATTCTTATGTGGAGACGAGAAAGTTAAGCGCCGGGGACGTTCTGACGACCTAAAACCCGAAGAACTTCTTACTGGCGCCTACAAATTTGGCGCTAACGAGTTGAGCATATTTCGCGCCCTTGTGAAGATCGTTGATATGCTGGAGTCTGACTATAATCTTAAGGTGCCTCGGGCCTAGCGGTATCTGAACTGGCGGGAGAATATTTCTTGCGCGGCGTCGCCGCGCGATGGCGGGCAGCGCTGCGATATTTGAGGTCTTCGCGCCGCCCGCCATCGGTCATGCCCGGTCCTGCTGCGGTTGCGTTCTGTCATGCAAGCCTGCTGGACGTTCCGCCGCGAATGTCGCTTCCCCCTTTTGGACCCAAAGTTCTCGCGCTCGTTCGCCGTCCTCGCTCTGAAGCTTTTTGGCCATCCAGAGCAATGCGCCGTAGATCATGGCGCGGTCATCGCTGGTCAGGTCCACGATGCCCGCCTTGACCAAGAGGCCGCCGAGTTCGATCAGGTGCCGTGTTCGCTTGCGGCGCTCGATTTGCCAGCTTCGCATGTCATGCCGCGCCCGCGCCGCCTGATGCCGGTTGCGCTCCGCCCGGTTGCGTTTGAGCGCCGCCAGTGTCGCGGTCAGGCGCTGGTGCAGATCGCCGCAACCTGCTTTGAAAGAACGCGGCCCCGCGCTTGGCCCAAGCCTCCCTCTTTCCGGCATCGGTCGTTTCCGCCAGCGCGACGAGCGCACCGGCCAGTTCGTCGGCAGTGAGCGCATCGGCTCCGGTGGCGATGACCAGTTCGCCAAGCTGCTGCACCTTTCGGGTTTTGAGTTCCCGCGCCTTGTCCTCCAGCGCCCTCAATTCCGCATCGTAGTCCCGTGGTTTGCGCATTGCCGTGTCCTTTCCCGGTCTCAAGTGGTTGATGCGGTAAGGATAGTTGCGAAGGCAGCAGAACACAGTAATGTTGCCGGGACGGTGTGGCACGGCCCGGTCCATCCCGAGTTTTTTTTGAGGGAGGGTGCGCTTATACGTCGTTCCGACGTGCGCTTGACCGTGGCAATGCTTGATCGCGATGGCGATCTATCATCTTCACGTCAAGGTCATTGGCCGCAAGGCCGGAAGCAGTGCGGTGGCGTCCGCCGCTTACCGCTCGGCTTCGCGGATGCGCGACGAGCGCATCGACCGCGTGCAGGACTTTTCCAACAAGCGCGGCGTCGTCCATTCCGAAATCCTGCTGCCGGAGAACGCGCCCGAACATCTTGGCGACCGCGAACGGCTCTGGAACGATGTCGAAGCCTTCGAGGTCCGCAAGGACGCGCAGCTTGCGCGCGAGGTGGAATTCGCCATTCCACGCGAGATGACGCAGGCGCAGGGCATCGAGTTGGCCCGCGACTTCGCCCACGCCGAATTTGTCGATCAGGGCATGATTGCCGACCTGGATGTGCATTGGGACATCGGCGAGGACGGGATGCCGAAGCCCCATGCCCATGTCATGCTCACCATGCGCTCGGTGGACGAGAGCGGTTTCGGCCCGAAGATCCGGGACTGGAACCGCACCGAGATGGTGGAGCGCTGGCGCGAACGATGGGCCGAGCATGTCAACGAACGGCGTTCCGAACTCGACATAGACGCCCGCATCGACCATCGCAGTCTTGAGGCGCAGGGCATCGGGCTTGAGCCGCAAAGCCAGATCGGCGCGCCTGCGCAACGCATCGAGGGCGAAGGGCCGGACGTAGCGGATCGCGCGGAACTGCATCGCGAGATTGCCCGCAACAATGGCGAACGGATCATCGCCGATCCTTCCGTGGCGCTGGACGCGATCACGCAGCAGCAATCGACCTTCATGCGGCGCGATATGGCGAAGTTCGCGCACCGCCACAGCGACGGCATAGACCAGTTCAACGAGGTGATGGGCGCGATGCGCAATTCGCCCGATCTGGTCGAACTCGGGCAGGACGGACGCGGCGAGGATCGGTTCACCCCCCCGCGACATGATCGAGGCGGAACAGCGCCTGCACGGCGCCGTCGAGGTGATGGCCGAGAAGGAATTGCACGAGGTCAGCGACCGCGACAGAGAGGCCGCACTTGCCCGCGCGGAAGAACGCGGCCTTGTTCTTTCCGGCGAGCAGGCCCACGCGCTGGCGCATGTGACGGACGGACGTGATCTTAGCATCGTCGTCGGCTATGCCGGGACGGGAAAGAGCGCCATGCTTGGCGTGGCCCGCGAGGCATGGGAAGCGGCGGGCTTTGAGGTTCGCGGCGTTGCCCTGTCCGACATCGCTGCCGAGAATCTGGAAAGCGGAGCGGGCATATCCTCGCGCACCATCGCCAGCATGGAACACGGCTGGGAGAATGGCCGCGACATGCTCACCAGCCGCGACGTGCTTGTCATCGACGAGGCGGGCATGGTCGGCACGCGGCAGTTGGAGCGCGTTCTGTCCCATGCCGCCGAGGCTGGCGCAAAGGTTGTTCTGGTCGGCGATCCGCAGCAGTTGCAATCCATCGAGGCTGGCGCGGCGTTCCGGTCTATCCACGACCGTCATGGTGGCGTGGAAATCCATGAGGTGCGCCGCCAGCGCGAGGACTGGCAGCGTGACGCGACCCATGATCTGGCGACAGGAAGAACCGGCAATGCGATCAGCGCCTATGACCGTCACGGCATGGTGCATTCCGCCGAAACGCGCGAACAGGCGCGCGGCGACCTGATCGACAGATGGGATCGCGACCGGCAGGCATCGCCGGACAGCAGCCGCATCATCCTCGCCCACACCAACGCCGAGGTCCGCGAACTCAACGAGGCGGCCCGTGACCGGATGCGGGCGGCGGGTGATCTGGGCGAGGACGTGCGCGTGACCGTCGAGCGCGGCGACCGGAATTTTGCCAGCGGGGATCGCGTCATGTTCCTGCAAAACGAGCGCGGCCTTGGCGTCAAGAACGGCACGCTCGGCACCATCGAACAGGTCAGCGCGCAGAGCATGACCGTGCAGACCGACGATGGCCGGTCCATCGCTTTCGACCTGAAAGACTACGACCGCATCGATCACGGCCATGCCGCGACCATCCATAAGGCGCAGGGCATGACGGTGGATCGGACGCATGTGCTGGCGACACCAGGCGTGGACACCCATGGCAGCTATGTTTCCCTGTCGCGCCATCGCGACGGCACGGACCTGCATTATGGTCGCGACGACTTCGCCAGTCAGGACAAACTCGTCAACATCCTGTCGCGTGACAGGTCGAAGGACATGGCGACGGATTACGACCCGGCGCAGGATTATGCCGAACGGCGCGGAATCACCTTTCGCGCCCGTGTCGCACAGATCATGCGCAGGCTGATGCCGGAACGGCAGGCCGGGGAAGACCCGGAGACCGCGTTGCGCCGTGCTCGTGGCCGGGCCTTTGTCCGTCATGCCCGTGCCGTTGACACGATCTTCGTGGCGCAGGCGCGAGACATGGCCGCCACACCCGAACAAGTGCAGGAACTGCACGAAGCCCGTGCCGGATTTGACGATGTGCGTCCTCACGGTTCCCGCGATGCCGAGGCGGTCTATAAACGGAATCCCGACTTTGCCGCCGATGTCGCCTCTGGCGATCCTGATCGCGCCGCGCCTGCAAGGCGCGCTCTGCAACTGGAAACCGAGATGCGCCAAAATCCCGAACTGCGCGCCGACCGCTTCGTGGAGCGGTTCCGGGACCTCAAGCAGACCGGCGACCGCCAGTATGCGGCAGGCAACTATTCCGGCTACAAGGCCGCGCGGGCAGAGATGGGCAACATGGCAAAAAGTCTTGAGCGCGATCCACAGATGGAATCCCTGCTCGAAGGTCGCAAGAAGCAACTCGGCATCGACATGGATTTCGACTCAGGCATGAGGCTCGGGCGGCAACTTTCCCTCAGTCATGGCCTTGGCAGAGGCCGGGGCATCGGATTGTAGAGCGAAGAACTTTCCTATTTGCCGCCGTTTCTACGCCATAGCCCTACGCTGCCTAAATATCAGTTGCACAACTATAAATCACTGTTCTGTCTGGTCTCTGCAATCGTCAGAAACAACCAGCAGGAGGCAACGCAGCCATGCGTCAACCAGACCGTATCGTTCGTTTGAAGACCGTTCTCGCCCGCACCGGGCTGTCCCGGTCCACCATCTATCGCAAGATCGCTGAAGGCACCTTTCCACCCCAGATCAAGATCAGCACCAACGGCGCGGGATGGAAGGAATCCGACATCAATCGCTGGGTCGCCAACCCTGCCGGATGGCGGCAGCGTTCGTTCAACGAATTTGACTTCCTCGATGACTTCTGACCGCAGCGACGACCGCAAGCCGGTGACGGCATCCCGCTCTCGGCGCACCAAACGACCGCCTACGGCGTCCGAGCAGCTTGAGGAATTGCTGGGCTATCCGTGGCCGTTCCCCGGTAGGCCGCCTAAACATGACCTCAGCACATGGACTGTCACCAACGACTGGCCCGATCCCGTTCCGGTCACACAAGCCGAGATCGAGGTGTTCGAGCGATGGTTCGGCGACCTCTTCGATGAACTCTTTGACCCCGACACTGGATCGTCCGACGCTGGGGCTAATATTGATGTTGAAAGCGGTACTAAATAATGATACTGGATACTCCATGAAAAAGCGTCACAGAGCCACGCTGGAACTGATCTTCGCCCGCCCGGTCAACGGGTCGATCCGCTGGGCCGATATAGAGGCGCTGTTTGTCGCTCTCGGGGCGGAAGTCAGCGAGCGGGAAGGGTCGCGCGTCGGCGTGTTCCTGTTCGGCGAAGTGCGCGTCTTTCATCGCCCGCATCCGTCACCGGATACGGACAAAGGTGCGGTTGCCAGCATCCGAAAATGGCTGGACGAACACGGAGTAAAGCCATGAACAATGTCGTTGAAATCAATGGCGAGAAGGCGGTCATCGCTTTCGATCCCGAGATTCAGATGCTGCGCGGCGAGTTTGTCGGTCTCAATGGCGGGGCCGATTTCTATGCCGAGAGCGTCCACGATCTGATCGAGGAAGGCCGCAAGTCGCTGGCAGTCTATCTCGAAATGTGCCGGGAGAAGGGTATTGAGCCGCGCCGGAAGTTCTCCGGTAAGTTCAATGTCCGCCTTACCCCCGACGACCATGCCGCAGCGGTCATTGCCGCAGCAGCATCGGGCAAGAGCCTGAATGAATGGATCGTCGGGACGATCCGGGAGGCCGCTGAATAGCGGCACCGTTCGGTTCGACCGGGTTTGAAAGGAGACATCGCCATGACCGCTTCCACCGTGCCGCTACGCGCCGCCCTTTATCTGCGCGTTTCGACGGCGCGACAGGCCGAGCATGATGTTTCCATTCCCGATCAGAAGCGACAGGGCGAAGCCTATTGTAAGGCGCGCAACCTGCAACTGGTCGAGACCTTCATCGAACCCGGCGCATCGGCGACCAATGACCGCCGCCCCGAGTTCCAGCGCATGATCGAGGCGGGAACGTCGAAACCCGCGCCGTTCGATGTTGTCGTGGTCCATTCGTTCAGCCGGTTCTTCCGGGATCACTTCGAGCTTGAGTTTTATGTCCGCAAGTTGGCGAAGAACGGCGTGAAGCTGGTTTCGATCACACAGGAAATGGGGGATGACCCCATGCACGTCATGATGCGGCAGATCATGGCGCTGTTCGATGAATACCAGTCCAAGGAAAACGCCAAGCACGTCATGCGGGCCTTGAAGGAGAACGCCCGGCAAGGCTTCTGGAACGGCTCGCTTCCTCCTATCGGCTATCGCACCGTCGCCGCCGAGCAACGCGGAACCAAGACCAAGAAGAAGCTGGAAATCGACCCGCTCCACGCTGACACGGTGCGCCTGATCTATCGTCTTGCCTTGGAGGGGGACGGTACCACCGGCCAGATGGGCGTCAAAAACATCGTCTCCTATCTCAACAGCCGCCGCATCTTCACCCGCGATGGCGTGCGCTGGGGCATCGGTCAGGTTCACCGCATCCTGACCCGCCGCACCTATATGGGCGAGCATGAGTTCAACAAGCGCAGCAAGACCAAGGAATTGAAGCCGGTCAGTGAGATCGTGACGGTTCCGGTCCCGCCGATCATCGACAAAGAGATGTTCGACGCGGTTCAGAGGCTGCTCAAGGCCCGCAATCCCAAGGTCATGCCCGCCAGCGTCATCAGCGGCCCGACCATGTTGACCGGACTGATCCATTGCGCCAAGTGCGGCGGGGCCATGACCATCCGCACCGGCAAGGGCGGGCGCTATCGCTATTATGCTTGCTCCATGAAGGCGAGGCAGGGGCCGACCGCCTGCGAGGGCATGGCCGTGCCGATGGAGAAGCTGGACGATCTTGTCGTCAATCACCTTGAGAAACAGCTACTTTAGCCCGAGCGGCTGGAAACCGTGCTTGCCGCTGCGCTTGATCGTAGGGAAGAGCACGCCGAGCGCCGTCGCGAGCATATCGCTGAGTTGAACAAACGCTCTGCCGAATCGGAACTGCGCCTCAAGCGGCTCTATGACGCCATCGAGGCAGGCGTCGCCGATCTGGACGACCCGGCGCTGAAAGACCGCATCGACGGACTCAAGGCCACCCGCGATCAGGCCAAGGCCGATGCAGACCGCGCGCAGGCCATGCTTCAAAACTCGGGACAGAAGGCCGTCACGCCGCAAATGCTGCGCAAGTTCGCCGCAACGGCCCGCGACCGTATCCGGCTGGAAAGCGGCGGCTATCGCCGCGACCACCTGCGCGCGCTCGCGCAGCGCGTCGAGGAGGGCGAGGTTCGCATCATGGGATCGAAGTCCCGGCTGCCACAGACGCTTGTGGCGGGAAGTGGCGTAAACTCAGTGCCCACTCAGGGACTGAAATGGCGGGCCGAAGCCGACGAAACAGAGAACTACATCTACGCTATAGCCCTCTAAATTAGTCTACGGCGAACGGCTTGATCGGGGTGGGTTTCTGCCAGTCTGCTTTTGGCGAAGGTATATGGGATACCGGCCATTGTTTGGCCGACCCCAGATGTCCCGGCGCTTCAGCTACCGAACGCGGGCAGGACCTTGGTACCAGATTCGAGTGCTGCACGTCCCTCGTTCTGGTCACCTAGGTGTAGCGGCTTGCCAACATAAGCGCCTCTGCTCGCAAACATCGGCATTTTCTGCTCGAATTATCTGACAATGGAGCGGGCGTCGTGCTCACGCTCTTTGCCAATGTGCTCGCAAACATCCGGGTCTGCTTGCAAACATCCCCCACGTGCTCAGATTAATTGCCAGCGACGGCATGGTCAAACCGGGACGCCTGCCTGTCGTAGTTGCTCGGTCAGCTGACGGGAATATTCGGGATCAAGGGTGCCCGCCAGGAAGGCGCGGATATCCGACGGCCGAGCATTGAGGTGCGTGACCAGAGCCGTCGCATCGTAACCATTTCGGGTCAACGTCGGTTCGAGATCGTCGATGGCGCGGGACAGGACCTGCTCGACGATTTCGGCGGTAACCGGCTTGGCGCCGAGGCGAAAGCCCTGCTCGAATGCGAGGGTGAGATGCATCTCGATCTGAAGCGGCGTGCGCAAACGTTCGGCGATGAGGTCGATGGCTTCTTCCTCGAGGAGTTCGCCAACCTTTACGCCTTCGGCCGCACAGGCGCCAAGCAGCCAGGCAACATAGTCGCGGCGCGCGGAGCCGATCCCCTCGTAGTCAAAAATGGTCGTGCGGTAGCCAATCTCCTCCATTTGCGGCCGGCGCAGATCATTGCGCAACCGGGGATGCCCGACAAGAAGTACGGAAAGGAGCACGCCGGCGTCGGCGACCACCTCCATCAGTCGCTTCAGGCCGGTTAAGGTCTTGTGGTGCAGGTCATGGGCCTCGTCGACCACGAGGACGATCGGCCGTTTGCCTTTTTTCATGATGTCGCGCAGGTCGCGCTCCCGGCGCTCGGCCTGCTTGGGGATCTTGACCTGCGCACGATCGCCGGGAGACAAGTCGTAGAACAGGGCTTCAATGAGCGATGGCAGCGAAGTGCGCCGCTTGTCGACCGCCAGCGATTTGGCGAGTGCGACCTTGCCGGCTTTGGTGAGTTCGGCCTCGATGCGGCGCAAAAGGTGGGTTTTCCCCGAACCGACCAGGCCGGAGACCACGACAAGCCGACCGGTCTGGACGGCCGCACACACCTCGCGGATGATCGTGCGCTGATGCTCGGTCTCAAAGTTGCCGGCCCCTTGGAAAGGCCGGTCGAGGCCGTAACTGGATTGAACGTCAGCGAGCATCATTCTTCCTTTCTTCGCGCCTGGAAGCGTTCGCGGATACGGGCCGCGATCATCTTTTTGTCGAGTGTTTCTCCAAGCAGTTCATTGATGAAGGCGCGGTCACCGGCATTCATCGCGCCGATCGGCCGGCCGAGCTGGTCGGCGATGGCCCCACGGGCTGCGAGGCCATTTGGATAAGCGGTCTCTATTGCGGGTTCCGGAAACGGTGTCCGCCGTACACTCAGCCCAGCCGTGGTCGGGGGCAGCGAAGGCAATGGACGATCCCCGCCGGTGACCGCGGCGCGGGGGAGCCCAAGTTGGTCTGCCAGGCGCACCACCTTGTCGAGCCGCTCTTCGAGCTTGCTCTTCTGGTATTTGCGATAGCGAAAGAGGGGAACCGCCCCGCGCGAAGGTTGGAATGGACCGAAGCGCTTGCCCTCATGCTCGACGAACAGTTCCTGATCGAACAGGCCCCAGAGCAAGGTCACCGTTTCGCCGGCAAGTTCGGGCTCGACCTCATAGGATGCGCCTTCGACCGATACGGTCGCGTCTCCAGCAACCGTCCGTCGTTCCGGTTCGCGCGCAAAGGCGCAGAACCGCTCCCAGGAGCACATCGCCCGCACCCCGTCAGGAGGAAGATGCCGCAGCCAATCCTCGATGCGTGCATGAGACTCTGTGCGATGGTCGCCGTTATTGTAGGTGACCAAGGCGCGCCTGAGCCAAAGGTTGGCTTCCTCTTCGTCCTTCGGCTTGTGGAAATGATAGAGGGTCTCGTGCACTTCCTTGATCGTGCGAAACGGCCGCTCGACCTTGCCTTTCGCTCGCGCCGGCGTGCGCCGCTCGCTGTCCGACGGGGGCATATGCGTGAGAACCCGGACACCAAGGCTACCCATGACGGACTGGAAAACGCGCGAGCGGCTCACCGGCCCGTTATCCATATGGATGGTCGTTGGAATCCCCTGAAGCGGCAGTTCCGGTTCAGGCTTGGCGGCGAAGGCATTGTAGAGAAAGCGCAAGGCGGACTCCGCGTCCTCGCCGTAGACGGAGCGGTATTCCTGATAGCTCGCGCCGGAGCGATCATCGACCACGGAGAACAGCATCAGCGTCGGCCGGCCGCGCCCTTCCTCGACCCAAAGCGGCGCTTCCACCTGCTTCAGGTCGGACGGGCTCATGTCGAAGTGCCAGAGTTCGTTGGAACGCCGCGCCTGGAATCGGACGGCAGCCACCGGGCGGGTGACGCGCGCATAATCCAGGCCGGAAACACGCAGCAGCCGATCGACCGTTGCGCGTTTCAAGATGCCGGGCGGTGCACGGACCAGGCCATCGGGCGTCACCACGCCGTCTTCCTCAAGCAGCTTGATGGCGCGCGCCGTGGAGATATGCCGCCCCTTCCGGTTCGCCGTTCTGATCTTCAGGGCCGCGATGATTTCGGCATAGGTTTCCATCTCCGGCTGCGGGGCGATCCGGGAGGTTCCGTGATCGGCGCGCCGTACGGATTTCGGGCGGTTCAACTCCCGCAGCGCCCGATACAGGGTCCAGATCGAGATGCCGTAGGCATCGGCGGCACGAGCAACAATCTCGGTACGGCCTGGATCACGGGGAGAAAGCAGCGACAATCGGCGTCGAAGATCGACAAGAGCCTCTCCGGGCGGCCGCTTTCTCCGCTCAGCCATGGACGTCCTCGGATTCCACTGTTTTGGGAGAGCCACCCTTCTTGCCGATATGACGATAGAGGGTTGCAACAGAAACCCCCATGCGCTGCGCAATATTGCGTACCGGTATGCTGCCTTCCTTCATCAGGGCGCGCGCCGCGGCAATATCGCCCGGGCGCATCGCGGGCGGGCGGCCACCCTTGCGGCCACGTTGCCGCGCCTCGACCAGTCCAGCCGTCGTGCGTTCGCGGATCAGAGCACGTTCGAACTGGGCGATCGCACCGAAGACATGGAAGGTCAGCATGCCGCCCGGCGTCGTCGTATCAATGCTCTCGGTCAAGGACACGAGCCCGATCTTCGCGCGCTCCAACTCTTCCGCCGTCGCGATGAGCTTCTTTAGCGATCGCGCCAACCGATCGAGTTTCCAGACAACGAGCGTGTCACCAGTGCGAAGCACGTCGGAGAGAATTCGGCCCAATTCCGGGCGGTCATCGCGAGCGCCTGACCCGCGCTCGGTAAACACCTTCTCGCAACCGGCGCGTCTCAGCGCCTCAAGCTGAAGCTCCGGATTTTGATCGATCGTGCTGACCCTGGCGTACCCGACCCGCATAGCCATCCAAATGTTCTTGAAAGTCGTTGGACACATAGCATTTTGCGACAACCGTTTCTATAACAGTTTTGAGAAGATTCCATCGCGCCATTCAAGGGGCGTGACGGCATGCGCTATGGCATGCTCAAAAACCCTCGTTTATGACAAACGATCCATGGAAACCAACTATGTGTCTGACGGCCGAATATTCGCGACATGGAGCAGGGAACCTTACGCATCGAAAATCGGGCGGTCCCCGATCTTGTCCCCCTTGTATGGGATACTCCGGGAATTGAGGCGGCGATACCAAAGGATGCGGTCGGCCAGGCCGTTACCATGTTCGAGCCGCAGGAATGCGCCAACTACTTCAAATCTTGCGGATATGACCCCGAGTAATGTGGACGTGCTCTAGGTCACCCAGAGGGGCGCTCGCATCGAGTATAACCTTAAGCGCGATTGCTTCCGGTGAACCATCCTCCATATGTACGGGATGTACAGCCCACACAGACTTTTCGAGAACCACATTCTCAACAGAAACCTCATAAAGCCTACCCGACGCGAGCTCATCGAGGACAGTGCTCCTCATCACGATCGAAATGCCGAGACCAGCTCGAACTGCATGCTTCACAGCCTCAGTGCTCCCGACATTGAATGAGATTGGGAATTGCTCTGCCGCTTGGCCGAAGGCCTCGCGGAGCACGGATCCGGTACCGGTTCCACGTTCTCCGCCAATGAGGGACTCTTGAAATAACTCTGCCGCTTCAATTGTTTTTCGCGTCCTCCAATTATGCTGTGGGGATACGATTATTACCAGCTTTTCCTTCCGCCAAAGGCGGGCTTGATATCCTTTTCGATCGTCCCACCATTCGGTAAAGGCTAGATCAATCTCCTTCCTCAAGAGCTTTTCGATGATTTCAGGATTTGAGGCAACGGCCACCTCAGGTGGCCGGCCTTGAGCATCCTGTAAACGCTTCAAGTGGACTGGCAAAATATAGGTACCGATGTTAGTACTGGCACCCAACGTAATCCGGCCGCTGTGCAGGCGGTCCAGAGATCTCTTCGTGACGGTCAAAAGGCTGCGTGCGAATGGCAAGAATACGAGCCCTTGCCGAGTCGGCACACACTTGTCCTTCCTCCTCTCGACCAGCCGCACCCCTAGTATATCCTCCAATCGTTTCACATTATGTGAGACAGTCGGTTGGGATATCTGAAGCCGTCGCGACGCCTCGTGAAAGCTGCCAGTTTCGATTACCTCTATGAATGCTGCGACATGCGAAAGGCTAAACATTACTTTCTCTAATCAAGGAATTAGTTGAACCTCGTTAATTGCCGCACGAGGTCTTCGGCCTTGGACAAAATCTATAATGTTGTCAGCAGCCTCGTGCTCGATAGCCAAACGCGACTTCGCCACTGCTGAGCCTATGTGGGGTGTCAAGATCGAATCATGTTCGCGATTGAGGAGACCCCCGTGGACCTTGTCAGGCCGGTCGGGTCTGGCCCAGTCCTCCATCTCATAAACATCAGCGGCGTAGCCTCCCAAGCGCCCCGCCTGCAATGCAGCGACAACAGCCTCTTCATCAACCACGCTTCCGCGTGCAGGATTAATAAGAAGTGCTCCTTTGGGCATTTTGGCGAGTTGTTCAGCGCCGAGGAGATGCTTCGTTTCGGCCGAAAGCGGGAGTGCACACACAAGAAAGGTAGACGACGAGATCAACTGGTCAAATTCAAGAGGCTTTACGTTCAGTCTGATCTCATCGGCTTTGTCCAGGGATTGACGATCCCAGTACGACACAATGGCGCCGAAGGTACTTAGGCGCTGTGCTATAGCTTTTCCGATCGCTCCCATCCCTAAAATGCCGATTGCTGTGCCCTGCAGCCCAAGGCCGTAAAACCGAGGGCGCCAACCTTTGTAATCCCTCCTGACGCTCTTGTCGCCTGGCAGAATGTGCCGCCCAAGAGCAATCATCAGACCGATTGTAAGTTCGGCTGTCGGGTCAGTGAGAAGATCGGACACTATCGTGACGTGGACTCCACGCTGCGTGCAGGCTTCGATGTCGAAGTTATCGAAGCCTTTCAGCGCACATGCCACAAGTTGAAGATCGGGAGCGTGCGCGAGTACAGACGCGTCGATCATGTCCGGCATGAACGCCATCATCGCCTTGGCGTCGCTCAATTCTGCGAGCAGTTTCTCGCGGGGCCATGTATCATCAGTATCGTTGCAAACTAAACGAGCGTGGGGAGATAGCTTTGAGATAATCTCCTCGTGGACGCGATGGGTGATTACTACCTTTGGGAGCATTTAATTTATCCTTCTATTGCAGCTGGCGGCGGAGGAGAGCGCCGACCTGGTCAACGATGGTGACCATCAGAAGGACAACGAGCATGATCGCAAGAACCTCCTGATAATTCATGATCCGGAGGGATGTCATCAACTCGAAACCGATACCACCAGCTCCCACAGTGCCCAGGATTGTCGAGGCGCGGAAGTTGTACTCCCACCGATAGATGGTCACATCGGCCAATTGCGGTAGAACTTGTGGCAAGATCGCCCGCGTCACGATCTGGAACGGCGACGCACCAGCTGCGCGTGCGGCTTCTATAGGCGCATTATCGCAATGCTCGATCGCCTCCGCAAAGAACTTGCCCACCATGCCAACCGAGTGAAGACCAAGAGCCAGCACGCCTGGGAGCGCTCCAAATCCCACTGCCGCCACGAAGACGATGCCCATAATCAGCTCCGGGATCGACCGTAGACCATTCAACAATCCACGCGAGATCATATAGATGACAGCGTTGGGTGCTGTTTTCCCTGAGGCGAAAAAGCCAACTGGAAGTGATATCAGTACCGCGATCGCAGTCCCAGCTATACTCATCGCCAGAGTGTCGATGAGAGGGCTGATCCACTCCAAGCCTCGGTTGAAATCCGGGGGAAACATTTCCGTACCGAGCTGCCAGAGCGCAGGAAACCCAGATCCCAGACGCTCCAGATCAAGAAGACCGGAGTGATAACTGCTAACAATGATCACACACGCAATTGCCAACGCGATCACGCCAGCTCTGGTCCAAGCTTTGTTTTGATGTTGAAGGATAGAGTCGTAGTCGGCCGACGGCTGTGTCATCACATATCCTGGAAGAAAGGACGCAGGCCAGCGCCTGCGTCGAAAGGTGAGAAACTGTCTCGAACGCGCCTTACTGACTCAGGTCCAAGTTCAGCACTTTACCGAGCTCACGGACGACGTCGTAGGCTTTGTCATCGATCGGAGCGAACCCATCGGCTTTGAAGGATGCCAATACCTTTTCGTCTTTAAGGTCGATGAAGGCTTTGGTGATCGCCTCTTTCAACGAAGTGTCAAGATCCGACCGCATGGTCCAGGGGTACTGCGGGAACGGATCGGACTCGGCGAGGGCGATAACTTTCTTAGGATCAATGGTGCCACGAGCGACCATTGAATTGTAGATGGGCAACGAAAGTCCGCCAATCTGAGCATTGCCATTCTGCACTGCAATAGCCACGGCATCATGCGACCCTACGAAGTTCTCGCTATAGTCTTTTCCAGCCTCAACTCCGGCCTTAAGCAGCATAGATTTCGGGATAAGGTGGCTTGAGGTGGAAGCCACGTCCCCAAACGCGACCTTTTTCCCTTTTGCATCTTCAAGGCTTTCGATGCCAGCCTCTGCATTGGCGACAACTACAGCGCGATAGGTAGTTTCGCCATCCTTCATAAGTGCTGCGAAAGGCTCGATATCAGCCTTGGTTTTCGCGAGCGTGTAAGAGAGCGGCCCGAAATAAGCCAACTCAAGCCGGCCGAAACGCATCGCTTCGATCATTGACGAGTAGTCGGTCGTTACGATCAGTTCAATCTCCCGACCGAGTGTCTTCTCAAGATACTCCTCGAGAGGACGATTGTTTTTGATGACAGTGGCGGCGTTCTCGTCCGGTAGCAACGCGACGCGCAATGTCTCTGGATTTGAGCCAGCATGCGCCAACGAACTCCAGCCAAGAACGGCGAGGAATGCGAGGGACAGAAGCTTCTTCATAATGCGGCCTCCATGGCAGCTAAAGGTTGATCATACTCGTAGTTGGACAAATCTTGTGTTGTGGTCGGATTTCTTGGGGCGCTGCGGTAGATCGACGCACACATTTGATCGGTCAGTTCGTCGACAGCGGCGTCCGCAACCACTTCCCCGTCGCGCATAGCAATGACCCGGTCGCCGAACCGGCGAGCTAGATCGATCTGATGAAGGCTGATCACAGCAGTGATGCCGTCGGCTGTGCATATTTCGCGAAGCTGCGACAGGACCTCGACAGCCGTTTCAGGGTCCAGACTTGCAACGGGCTCATCTGCAAGGACCAGTTGGGGCTTCTGGACCAGCGCGCGCGCAATGCCCACCCGTTGCTGCTGACCGCCGGATAGTTGATCCGCCCTGACGAGAGCCTTATCAAGAAGGCCTACGCGTTCAAGGCATTCCAACCCCAGCCTTCGATCCGAACGCGGCATAGGGAACAACGTACGCCAGCCAGAGTGGTAGCCCAGGCGGCCCGTCATGACGTTGTCGAGCGCGCTCAAGCGCCCTATGAGTTGGTGCTGCTGGAATATCATCCCAGTTCGCCTTCGGTGAATGCGAAGCTTAGTTTCCGCATCCAGAGCACCAATATCGTTAGAAGTGATCGAACCAGACGTCGGCGCAACCAAGCCGTTGAGTGTCCGGATGAGGGTAGATTTGCCTGCGCCGGATCTACCGAGGAGCACGACGAACTGACCCTGGTTGAACGTCAATGTCGTTGTCTTCAAAGCTTGGGTGCCGTTGGCATAGGTCACGGCAACTCCGTTCAGAGCCAGCATCACAATAATCCTGATCGTTAGTGGTGCATCGATTGAATATTTGCATCACTATGGGCGACATATGACGTCCGTTTATCAGGCTCGTGAAACTTCAATGACAGCACTTAAACTCAGCTCTACCTCCTCGCGTAGCTGCGATGGAGAAATTTCACCCAGAGCCGCCTGATCATGACGGCCCGGTCCCAATTCTACACCACCTTGACGGATGCTATCCCATATTCGGCCAGATAAACCGGCCCTTCTCCAGCCGCCGGGTAAAAAGGCAGGCGCCCAGACCATCATGCCAGATGATCTTCAAAATATCCGATCTGCGGCCCCTGAAGACGAAGAGATGCCCTGACAACGGATCATGCTGCAGAACCTCCTGCACCCGAAGCGCCAAGGAGGGAAAGCCACAGCGCATGTCCGTATATCCGCGCCTTCCTGGCGGGCACCCTTGATCCCGAATATTCCCGTCAGCTGACCGAGCAACTACGACAGGCAGGCGTCCCGGTTTGACCATGCCGTCGCTGGCAATTAATCTGAGCACGTGGCGGATGTTTGCAAGCAGACCCGGATGTTTGCGAGCACATTGGCAAAGAGCGTGAGCACGACGCCCGCTCCATTGTCAGATAATTCGAGCAGAAAATGCCGATGTTTGCGAGCAGAGGCGCTTATGTTGGCAAGCCGCTACACCTAGGCAGGGAATACCCAGTTGCCATAGCTGACCCGGAGCAACGAGAGAGCTAGCGGGATGCGTCGCGCGGGTAACATAGGTAGCGCCAAGCTGGGACTAATCGTCTGCGCCGGGTCTTAGGACGCTTGGCGATGGCGGGTGCTGCAAGGACCAATGCAATTCTGGCACCGTCGCGCAAGGGGATCAGACGTCGTCGACGTCTTTTGCGGTCCTTACCATGGTCGTTCTTGTGGTCTATCCCTCGCGGTATGCCAGTACCATGTTGGACATGAAATCATCCGCCTCGGTGCACAGCACTGTGCCATTAGCGCGGCCGGACGGCGATCACCCGTCCGGGTCCTGTCGTGGGCGCCCTCGCGATGGCGATCACCGCGGGGATTCGCGCGATCTTCGGCATTGTCGCCTAGTTCGGCATAGAAAGCTCAGTCGCGATCATCGTCGCCATCGGGGCGACGATAGTTGTCGTCGTCATCATCTTCCTCTTCGCCATATTGTGTCGGAGCCATCATGTTGGCTGCGGCAAGATCGGCCTCTGTGCACAACACCGTGCCCGTAACGCGGCCGCCTGGCAGCATGAAAGTGCCCTCAGTCTGGCTGCCGACACCTGCGGTTTGGCAGTGGCTGTAGATGAGATCAGGCGTTAGCTGCGCCCTGACGTCACCTGCCATGGCCGGTAGGGCAATGCACAGGGTGCACATCGCGACGGTAATTCGGATGCTTGATGCGTTCATTTTAGTTCTCCTTGGTGATTTCAGGTGTTGAGATCGGGGATGATGCCGCGACGAGGGCCTGGTCGATGAACAGAGCCTCGATGCTGTGTCGGGCGGCGAGTGCGGCGCCGGTTCTCGGGCCTAGCACCAGCATGGCGGTTGCCCAGGCGTCGGCGGCCATGCAGGTCTCGGTCAAGACGGTAACGGCCGCCAGACCAACCGCCAGCGCAGCGCCGCGACGCGGGTCCATGGTATGGCCATAGCGGATGCCGTCGCGCTCGACGAAGTGCCGGTAGTCGCCGGACGTGGCGACAGCGCCCTCGCCCAGTTCGAGCACGCCCTCCACGGCGCGATGCCCGATTTCAGGCTTCTCGACGGCCACGCGCCAAGGCGACCCGTCGGGCTTACCGCCGGCGGCCCGCAATTCGCCATCGATAGAGACGAGGAAGTGGGCAATGCCATGGCCCCCCAGCACGCGGGCCAGTTCGTCAACACCGAAGCCCTTGGCAATGCCGGAAAGGTCCAGCGTGACTGCGGCAAGCTTGCGCACCCTCTGTTGCGCGGGATCGAGCTCGAGGCAGAGATGGGCCGGGCGTCGGGGAGCTGGATCTGCGGCGTCCAGAAGCGTCTGATCGCTGCCGGCGGCCTGGCTGCCGAAGCCCCAGGCGGCGACGAGGTCGCCCACGGCGATATCGAAGGCACCTTCCGACAATCGGCCAATCTCCAGAGCCGCCGTCAGCACCCCAAATAGCGCCTCGGGCAGCTTGCACCAGACATGGGTCGGCGCTCGGTTCAGCTGCATCAGCGCGGAATCGGGTTTCCAGGTCGACATCTGGGTGTCCACCACATCGACTGCCGCCTGCAGATCGCGGGCCAGTGTGGATCGGTGGCCGTCCGCCGGGGCGTAGAACACCGCCGAGTATCGCGTCCCCATGGTGGCACCACTGATCACCTGCCGCTCCAGAGGCAAGGCCATCAGGCCCGGCTGGGAGTGTTCGCTGCGTTCAATAAGCATCTTCAAGGTATAGTCCCTTCTGCTTGAGGCCATCCACGTTCAGGCCTAGCGGCGCCAGGCAGGTCTCGATCGCCCCGCGCACGCCATTGGCCATGTCCCGCCCGCCGCAGACCATAATCTGCGCGCCCTGGCTGACCAGGCGGCGCACCGCCTCGGCTTCGTCCATAACCAGATCCTGCACATAGCCGCCGCCCATGACGCGGGAGAAGCGGGTGTTGAGCGAGGTCAGGCGGCCCTCGTCCAGCGCGGTCTGGAGGTCGTCGCGATAGAGAAAATCCGATGCCGGATCGCGGCCGCCGAAGAACAGGTGGACCGGACGGCCATGGCTGATGTGGCGGACAAACCCCGCTAGCGGCGCCACGCCAGCGCCCGCGCCGATCAGGATCAGCGGCCGGCGCCCTTGCTTGGGCCGGAAGTCCGGATTGGGGCGGATGAAGCTGTCGATGGTCTCGCCCGGAACGAGCGAATGCAGGAATTCCGAGCACAGCCCGCCCGATTGCTTGCGCACGCAGATTTCCAGCATGCCGTCCCGCGAGGCCGAGGCCAGCGAATAGTAGCGCGGGGCGTCGGCGCCGGGCGGCACGATGCCGACCAGGTCACCAGCCTCGAAACGCGGCAGCTGGGGGCCGAACCAGCCGCCACGCGACGGCGGCGCCGCAAATCTGAGCACGGCGACCGGCGCCTGCACTTCCATGCCATAGAGGGTGCGCTCCACCAGCACGAGTTGACTGGTGGCTGGACGCGCCGCAACGTGGTTCAGCACCAGGGGCAGGCCCAGCCGCGCGCCGAGGCTCTTGCCCCAGGCCGCGAACTGCCCGGCCGACTGGCGGTCGACACTGCCGAAGGGCAGCAGGCGGGGCAGGCCCTTGGCCGCCAGCGCGGCATCGACCTGAGCGGCAAAGCCGCAGAACTGGGCAAAGCCCTGGTCGCCGAAGCCGAGTACGGCAAAGCCGGGTGTCGCGGCGAAGCGCTCGAGCCGGGCGAGGAACTGGTGGGCCGAGGCCGGCGCCGCGCCGTCGCCATAGGTGGCTGCGAGCACCAGCAGGCTGGTTGCCTTGGGATAGCTGCGGCGCAGCGCGTTCATCGCAGCGACATGCACCTGCTGGCCCTGTTGCCGCAGGGCTTGCTGCAGCGTGGCGGCAAAGCCCCAGCTGCCGCCGCCCTCGCTGCCCACCAGGATGACGGTTTCGGCCTCGCGCCAGGTGACATTGCCGAGAACGCGGGGCGTGTTGCGGCGACGCATCCACCAGATGATTGTGCCGGTCACGGCCAGCAACGGCACGCTCAGCGCGCCAAGTCCCACCAGCAGCGCCACCATGGGCGCGCCTTGCCCGGTATGGAGCAGGTAGATAAATTCATAGGCCCGCTGCCAGGCGTCATTGGGCGTGAAGGAAAGCATGGCGCCGGTGCCCTGGTCGACAAAACCCTGGCCGGCTTGGGTGGTGACGGTGAAGACGTCCGTGGCATCGCCCATCGCCGGGAAGGTCAGTTCGCGCAGGTCAGTCAGTGGGATGGCGGCGAGCGCCTCCAGCGAGGCAATGGGCGCCACGGTGTCGCCGGCGCTGGCCGGCGGAAAGGCGAACATCGCGCCGGCATTTTCCGGCAGCAGCGTAAAATTGACCGCCGACATATAGGCGCCGGTCAGCGACGTCATCAGCAGCACGGCAACGCCGATGCGGGCCAGATCGGTATGCAGCCGCTGCGAGCCGGTGCCGCGCGACGCTGTAAAGAGTTTGCGCCAGCCGCCCATCTTGCCAACCAGCAGCAGCATGCCGCTGATGGCGAGCGCCAGGATGACCAGCGCCGCGACCCCGGCGGCGCCGTGGCCGACATTGCCCAGCAGGAAGGAGCGATGCAGGTCGGTGATGAAGCTGAAAAAGGCTGACGGCGCATAGGCGCCGGCCGCCGCACCCGTATGGGGATCGACAATCACGGCGTTGCGCATCCCATCCTGCGCCGTATAGGCGACCAGCTGGCCCGATGCCGAACGCACCAGCCGTTCCACGCCGGGCAGCTCCGCGGCCACGCGGTCAGCCAGCGCCGCGACGGTAACGCCGCCGTCCGCCGCCATCGTTGTGGCCGCATCGGCGAGCGGCTGCAGCGAGAGCACGAAGCCGGTTGACGCCATGAAGATGACGAGCAGGCCGCCGAACAGGCCCGCCAGGGAGTGAAAGCTGCGCATGGACCTGCTCGCTAGAGACCAAGGGAGATGGTGTTGACATAGCCCGTGCCGCTCGCTGTCGCGGGCGTGGACGTCAGGTCGATCACGGCGTCGTCGGCATATTGGCCGCCATTTTCGACCGCGCTGTCGACGCGGATCTGGTAGCCGGCATCGAGCAGGGTATCAGCGAGATTGGCATGCACGGTCAGCGTTTCGCCGCTGCCGACGCTGGCGCCGGTGATGCCGTCCAGATTGAGCGATCCGCCGCTCGATACCGCCCGAGCCCAGCCGCGCAGGTCGCCGTAATACTTCGTCTTCTGGCCCGAAACCCAGAGCGTGGAATTGTAGCTGCCGTCGGGATTGGTGAGATAGACGGCCAGATAGGCGGCGTGGCCAGAATATTGCACCAGGCTCGTCTGGATGCTGACATCCCGAGCCATGGCGATGCTGGGGGCGCTGAGCGCCGTTGCCAGCATCAATAAGGCGGCGAGTTTCTTCATGGTCGAGGCTCCTGATCGGCATTTCGTTGGGGAGCTTTGACCATGACAAGCTGACAGCAGACTGAAGCGGACAAGGTTTCTCGTTCAGCCTGGTGTAAGCTTGGCGCGCTAGGCCGTCCTGGGGAGCCCAGACATGCGCGTGCTGTTGATCGAAGACGACCATGTGCTGGGCGCCGCCATCCGCGACCATGTGCTCGCTGCCGGCCATGCGGTCGACTGGATGCAGCGGCTCGACGATGCCCGCCTCGCGCTGGCCAGCGTGCCCTATGAGCTGGTGCTGCTCGATCTCAACCTGCCGGACGGGCGTGGTCTCGATCTGCTCAGGCAGCTGCGCGCCGCCGGTAATGCCGTTCCGGTCATCATCACCACGGCGCAGGATCAGGTCGCCATCCGCATCGAGGGTCTCAATTCCGGCGCCGACGACTACCTGGTCAAGCCATTCGACCTGGCCGAAATGGGTGCCCGCATCGCCGCGGTCGCCCGTCGCTACGGCGGCAATCCCACGCCCGAGATCACCACGGCCGGCGTGACCATCGATATGGGCCGGCGCATCGCCAGCGTCGACGGCGCCCAGGCCAGTCTAACGGCCCGCGAATGGGCCGTGCTCGAGCGCCTGCTGGCGCGCCGCGGCGGCATCGTCACCAAGTCCGAGATCGAGGATTCGCTTTATGCCTTCGGCGCCGAAGTAGAGAGCAATGCGGTGGAGGTCTATGTCAGCCGGCTGCGCAAGAAACTCGGGCGCGAATTCGTCCAGACCATCCGCGGTCTGGGCTACCAGGTGAAGGCATGACGCGGCGCCCCTCGATTGCCCTGCGGCTGGCGCTTGGCCTGACCACCGGCATGGCCCTGCTGTGGATAGGCGCCGCGGCCATTTCGGTCAGCGTCATGCAGCATGAGCTCAACGAAGCCTATGACGACAGTTTGGAGCAGAGCGCCCAGCGTCTGCTGCCGCTGGCCGTGCACGACCTGCGCGAGCGGGGCGATGGCGGCCGGCTGATTGTCGGCGCCGATGATGAGGGGGGCGACGACGATGATCGTCCCGACACTGGCGACGACGGCCTGTCCGCCCCGCCGGTGCCGCACGATTCGAGCTTTACCTATGTCGTGTTCGACAGCCTGGGCGACATCGTGCTGCGCGATCAGCAGGCGACCGACCTCGACCTTCCGACAGGCGTGTCGAACGGGTTTGCCGATCTCAATGGTCAGCGAACCTTCGGACTGACGGATCGCACTGGCTTTTCCATCCTCATCCTGGAAACCAGCGACCGGCGCCTGAACGGGCTGATGGACGCCATCTCAGCCTTGGGGCTGCCTCTGCTAGCCCTCCTGCCGCTGATGGCCGGCGGTGTCTGGCTGGCCATGCGCCTGGCGCTCCGTCCGCTGGAGGCCCTGCGCCGCGATATTGCCAAGCGCGACAGCAAGAATCTCGAGCCCCTGCTGTCGGAAGGCCATCCGGCCGAGCTGGCCCCGATTGCCGAGGCCGTCGGTGCCTTGATGTCGCGGCTCAAGTCGGCTCTCGATGCCGAGCGATCCTTTGCGGCTCGCAGCGCCCATGAATTGCGCACCCCCATCGCGGGCGCGCTGGCACAGACTCAGCAGCTTGCTGCCGAACTGGGCAATGGCCCGGGCGCGACCCGGCTGGTCGAGATCGAGACCGCACTGAAGAAGCTCGCTAAGCTGTCGGAAAAACTGCTGCAGCTTGCACGCGTCGAGGCAGGCTTTGCCCGGTCTGATCGGCAGGCAAATTTGTTGCCGGTGCTCAACATGGTCGTGCATGATTTCAACGCCAGCACGCTCTGGCATCACCGCGTGCATGTCGACGCCGCCGTAGGCGGCCTGGTTGCGGCCATCGATCCCGATGCCTTTGCCATCGCGTTGCGCAATCTGGTTGAAAACGCCCTCAAGCATGGCGCGGCGGGCCAGCCAGTCCAAGTCATTGTCGCCGCGCCCGGCGCCGTGCGGATCACCAACCAAGGCAGCGTGGTCGGGGCGGCGGATTTGGCGCGCTTGGGGCAGCCTTTCGCCCGCGGCGATACAGCGGCCGAAGGCAGCGGCTTGGGCCTATCCATCGCGCGCTCGATTCTCGAGCAGGCCGGCGGCTCGCTGTCCCTGAATTCCCCCGCGTCGGGTTTCATGGATGGCTTTGAGGCCATGATGATTTTGCCCAGAAGCGATAGTCGACAAACCATCCATGACGCCGAAACGGGCGCCGATCTCAAGGTGAAAGCATGACCCTTCCGTACCAGTCTGCCCACGAAGAAGTCCATTTTATCAACCGCTCCGGATGGCTGCGTGCCGCTGTGCTGGGGGCCAATGACGGTATCGTCTCGGTGTCGTCGCTGATCGTCGGCGTTGCGGCCGCTGACCCCGGCCCTGGTGCCATTCTGATCGCCGGCGTGGCCGGGCTTGCCGCGGGGGCCATGTCGATGGCGGCAGGCGAGTACGTCTCTGTCAGTTCGCAATCCGATATCGAGCGCGCCGACATCTCGCGCGAAAAGCAAGCTTTGGTCGATACACCGGCCGAGGAAGAAGCCGAACTCGCCTCGATCTACGAATCGCGTGGCCTGTCGCCGGCCACGGCGGCGCTGGTCGCAAGAGAGCTGACCGAGAAGGACGCCCTGGCCGCACATGTGCGGGAGGAGCTGGGCCTATCCGAAGTCCATAGCGCCAATCCGCTGCAGGCGGCATTGGCCTCTGGCCTGACCTTTACCGTCGCCGCTGCCTTGCCTGTGATCGCGGCCGTGCTGGCGCCGGCGGGCACCACCATTCCGGTCGTGGTTGTCACCACCCTGATCTGTCTGGCGGGCCTCGGCGCGCTGGGCGCCCAGGCTGGTGGTGCCCCCAAACTGCGCCCCACCTTGCGCGTCCTATTTTGGGGCGCAGCAGCCATGGCAGTTACCGCGCTCGTTGGTCTTGTTTTCGGCGTAACCGCTTAGTGTCGCCGTGTCGGTGAAACGAGCCATAGAGTTTGACGAGGTTGACGAAGTTGGCCTTGGTCACGCCGTTCGCTGTAGTCAGCCACTGTTGCGACGGCATTGGCACGGCATGTATGCCGATGCTCATTCTTCACCCATTAATGGCAGCTATCGGGACTTCAAAAGTCATCAGCAAACGGCAGAAATGGGGTCGGAAGCTGCCGTCGCAGCTCTCAAGATACATAGGGCTATAGCGTAGAATCGGCGGCCTACTATCTCACCCAGTGGAATGCGGTGATCGGCGGCGATATCGCGGGATAGAGGGCAATCGGCGGTGTTTGGCGGGCCGAAGCCGAAGAAACGGAGAACTACACCTACGCTATAGCCCTCTATTAAGGCGTGGTACAAAGGATAAGCGGGGGGCGAGATGCGACCTTGCATTTTCGCGAGGGTCAAAGCCCCCAGCTTGTCTTTACGAGGGACGTTGCAGCAAAAATTCCTCCAGTTTCGCGAGCGTTGAACTCAACCCGACGAGATGATCCTCCTGTGCGATGCCTTCCGGGACATCCCGCGCAATGATCGAGACTTCAGTCGCATCGCCGACGGGCCGTAGATGCGTCGTCATCATCATCGTCCCGGAATACGCGGGATCGTCGGATTGAAAAGCAATAGCCTCGGTCACTTCGCGATGCGGATCGAGGCGGACGAAGCGGCTTTCGAATATATCCGAGCCGTCACCGGACTTACCCGGCTGGTCGGGATTGTCATAGCGAAGCGCCATGCGAAACCGCCCGCCTTCGCGGCGATCTAGTTCCAGCACCTCCGCCGCCATGCCGTCCGGCGCCCGCCACAATACCATAGCTTCGGGATCGACGAGCGCGGCATAGACCGCATCGGCCGGAGCCTCGACTAGGCGAAGAGCGCTGTCCACCCTGTCGGGACGGGCATCGTAGCGGGCAAAGATGCCGCCCGTCTTCAACGTGCGGGCTTCCAGCAGTTTCAGATTCTGGCCTCTGCCCGACTTGAACAGCGGCGAGCCACGGCCAAGGGTCAACGGGGCCAGACAGATTCGGCATTCGTCCACCAGACCGTGCATCAGCAGCGTGTCCAGCAGGTCGGCGCTGCCAAACACATAAATGTTCTTGCCGGCCGTCGCCTTCTCTCGCCGCACGAAACTTACGACATCGGTATCCATGACCGCTGCATTGCGCCATGTCGTCTCTTCCACGCGGCGCGATGCGACCCGCTTGGGCATGCCGTTCATGGCTTCGGCTATGGCGCCGCTGGCCCTTTCCCAGTGGTCCTTCATGCCGTCATAGGTCTTTCGACCGAAAAGAAGCATGTCCATGTCTGCGAGCTGATCGAGCGAGATGGCTTCGAGCTCGTCCCCCCACACCGACTGATGGAAATCGAGATCCCAAGGTCGCGAACCTTGGAAGTGACCGTCGAGGCTCATCAGGTTCCAGGCAATCAGCTTGCGCATTCCGTCCTCCGACTGGCTGCATATTGCAACTGGAAGCCTGACTTAACTGATTGCATAATGCAAGCAAACGATAAAGGCATGCGAATGCGCGAACAGAAGTCAGGCTGTCCCATCAACCAGGCGATGGAGGTCGTCGGCGACCGGTGGAGCCTCATCATCCTGCGCGACATGATGTTCGGCGGACATCGGCACTACCGGGCCCTGCTGGAAAACTCGCTCGAAGGGATCGCCTCCAACATTCTTGCCGCCCGCCTGAGGCGGCTGGTCGAACTGGGGCTGGTGACGCGCAACGACGATGGTCACCACAAGCAGAAGGTTCGTTACAGCATGACGGAGAAGGCCATTGAACTCCTTCCCGTCGTGGTGGCGGTCGGCGCTTGGGGCCGGAAATTCTGCCAGACGACGCCTGAACTGGCCATTCGTGCCCGGCTTTTGGAAGAAGGTGGCCCGGAGATGTGGGCAGCCTTCATGGATGAACTCCGGCATGTCCATTTGGGTCAGGAAAGGCAGGGAGAGACGACGGCCGTCATTGCCGCATTGACCGATGCCTATAAGGCGGCTGTCGAGAAAAGCAGCCACCCCGGCTGAAGCCCTCTGGACGTCACCCTCAGCGCTCATCCGCGTCGGGGTATAGCGTAGAATCGGCGGCTTACTATCTCATCCGGTGGGATGCGGTGATCGGCGGCAGTATCGCGCTATAGAGGGCAACCGGCGGTGTTTGGCGGGCCGAAGCCGATGAAACTGAGAACTACACCTACGCTATAGCCCTCCAAATTGACACCTGAACACTGGTCGGAATTTTCTGAAAGCACAGCAGTTTTCCGCCAACAACGTTCCCATGCAACGATCCCACGCATTGAAGAAATCGGTGTTTAGTCGAACGGGTACTCGTCATTTTCTTGCTGATCGCAACTTGGCGGGCTCATTTGGCGAGGTCCGTTATCGCCAGGACGACAAGAAAAATCCCGCTCGCTCCGAACAAGGCACGGCCCACCGACACAATCAGGCGTGGGCGTGCGCCGAGAAGAGCGAGAAGGCCACCCCGAAAGGTAACCGAAGCCAGGGCCACTCCCGATAGCGTCGCGGCAACGCCAGCCATCATCACCACGGCAAAAGCTATGCCTGCCTCCGGGACGCCCCGTGAAACCGCGAACGTCATGACGAACAGAGTGAGCGGGCACGGTATCAGCCCGGCCATCACACCGAACGCCGGACTGGCATGGTTTGCCTGTCGAGGTTTTGGCCAAGCCGCTCTGATGATCATCCAGACACCGATAGCAGCCAGAAGCCCGCGACTGATCTGCTCAAGCACCGGCGCGCGACCTGCCTCAGCCCCGAAGCCGAAACGGATCAGCGGGAGAGACAGAAGCACGATCAGGACCGATATCGTGACATGGGTGAACGAGAGCGCAAGTGAGGTGGCGAGCGCGCGCGGAACGGACGCGGTGGACCCGGCGAGATATGTGGCGAGCACCGCCTTGCTGTGGCCCGGCGTCAGGGCGTGCGCTGCTCCGAACAGGATGCCCATCGGCAGATAGGCGGCCAACGCAGACCAGTCGCCGGTCGCCGGTCGCCGCGAACGATCCGATCCGGTCGGCGAAAGTGAGATAGATTTCGCGCTGGAGCGCGACGAGCTGTTGGTAGAACTGCCACATCAGAGAAACCGCAGCTTGATCGCCGCCAAGGCGATGACGCGGCCCGTGTTCGTGACCTTCACGCGCAGCAAGAAACCTCGGAGTGGTTTGCGCACCATGCCGTACGCCACGCTCAGCGCTCGCTGGGCCATGCGAGGTGCATATCGTCGATCACATAGGCATGGGCATGACGATGCCCGTGTCCAGCCTCCCCAAGATGCGGATGGTCGGCCGGAAGCTCGTCATGGCCATGCTCGACGATTTCCGGATCATCGGCGGGCCAGACCGCGAGGCCGATGGAAATAGCGACGGCTGCTAGGGCGGCGAGAATGATCGCTGTCGCCGGCAGACCGAGCGTTGCGCCGGACCAGCCCGCAAGTGGATAGGCGATCAGCCAGCAGGCATGAGATAGCGCGAACTGCGCGGCGAACAGAGCCGGCCGATCTTCCGGGTTGGCCGAACGCCGGAGCAGTCGGCCCGATGGCGTCTGCGCGGTCGAATAGCCGATGCCGAGCACGAACCAGAGCGGCAGCAGCCAGCCGTAGCCGGGCAACACGGCGGCAACCAGCGTTCCCGTCGCCAGCAATGCCGCACCCGCCAGCATCGCGGTGCGGTCGGGGATGGACTCCAGCAGTTTCGGCAACGCAAGGGCCGCGACCATCGAGCCCCCACCGAAGGCGGCAAGCGCCAGTGCCATGGCCTGTTGGTCGAGACCGAAAACGGCCTGCACATAGACGACCGTATTGACGATGACGAGCGCACCCGCCGATGCGACGGCGAGGTTGATCGCCAGCAGCCCGCGCAGGCGCGGCGTCGCCAGATAGATGCGGATGCCGCGCGTGGTGCGGTCATAAATGCCGCGCGGCTGCGACGGCCTCGGGCTAGGCAGCACGACCGACACCACCAGCGCCGCCGAGACGAGGAAGCCGATCACTGTGCCGCCGAACAGATCGTGGAAGGAGATGAAGGCAAGCAGTGCGGCAGCCAGCATGGGACTGACGACGCTTTCGAGGTCATAGGCCAACCGCGAGAGGGAGAGCGCGCGCGTATATTCCTTTTCGTCGGGCAGGATGTCGGGAATCGTCGCCTGAAACGCAGGCGTGAAGGCAGCCGAGGCCGATTGGAGCACGAAGATCAGGAGATAGACCTGCCAGATTTCGGTAACAAAGGGCAAAAAGACCGCCACGGCGGCGCGCACGAGATCGAGCGCCACCAGCATGGCGCGGCGTGGCACCCGCTCCGCGAAGGCCGACGCGATGGGCGCGACCGTCACATAGGCGATCATCTTGATGGCCAGCGCGGTGCCGAGCACCGCGCCAGCGTTCTCGCCCGCCAGATCGAAGGCGAGCAACCCGAGCGCGACCGTTGCAAGACCGGTCCCGACCAGTGCGATGACCTGGGCAAGAAAAAGATGGCGATAGGTCCGGTTTTTGAGGATCGCCAGCATCATAGATACTTCGCAATTTCCTTGAACTCGTCGATGGACCGCCGCCGCTCACGGGCGAGCGGTCCGACCACTTCCTCAAGGCAATGGTCGAGATGGTCCTGAATCAACGTCTTCTTGGCCTGCGCGATGGCCTTCTCGACGGCGTGGAGCTGCTGGGCGATGTCGAGGCACGGCCTGCCGGCCTCGATCATCTCGATAACGCCGCGTAGATGACCATCCGCGCGCTTGAGCCGCTTGACAATCTGAGGGTGCGTTTCGTGAAGATGTGGTGTCTGATCCATTCTATTATGCTATCCCCCCGTAGAGGATGTGCCAAGCCGTCTGAGAACCAAAATACGTCACGCGACAAAGAAATGTTAAGATTTTGGTGAGTATCCGTTAATCATGTCGAACCGGGTCAACAGAGCGATGCTGTGCCTCGTCCTCGCTTTTGCGATGGCGTTCGGCTCGCTTTTGCCCCACGCCGCGCACTCCCCTTCCCACGATCGCATCGCCCTTGCTGTCGCCGAAGCCGAACGGCACGCCCAGCTCGAAACGGAGATCGCCGAGCACGGGCATAGCCACGACGACGGAGAAAACCACGAACGGACGGCAGGTCATTCTCATGGCCACAACCCCGCCGACCATTCGCACGAAACGCCCACTACGCCGCGCGGCACAGCGTCTGCTCTGCAAGCCCTGGTTCCCGCGTGGGTGCCACGGCCGCCGCAAACGGCCCACCTCGGCACAAGCTATCGGCTCGAACGTCCGCCGAGACCGATCGTCCTCGCCTGATCGCGGTCGCGCACGCGGCCACAGTCAATGACGACTATCGGAGTTTTCATGCAAAGACCTTCTCACGAGGGGCCGCCACGCCATGCGCTTGGACGGATCGCTCTCATCATGCTCGCCGTCCTGTTCGGACAGGCGCTGCTCGCCAGTCCCGCCTTCGCGCACGCCATTGCCGAGGGAGACAAGGGCTACATTCAGGAAATCACCGGGGTTCACCTGATCCCCTTCATCTATCTCGGGGCCAAGCACATGGTCACGGGCTACGACCACATCCTGTTCCTGCTCGGCGTGATCTTCTTCCTCTATCGGCCGAAGCACATTGCCACCTATGTCAGCCTGTTCGCCATCGGCCACTCGACGACGATGCTGGCGGGCGTCTATTTCAACATCGGCATCAACAGCTACATCATCGACGCCATCATCGGCCTCTCGGTCGTCTACAAGGCGCTCGATAACATGGGGGCGTACCAGCGATGGTTCGGCTTCCAGCCCAACACCAAGGCTGCGACGCTGATCTTCGGTTTCTTCCACGGCTTCGGCCTCTCGACCAAAATCATCGAATACGAGATTTCGCCGGACGGCCTGGTGCCGAACCTTCTCGCCTTCAACGTCGGCGTCGAGATCGGCCAACTCCTCGCACTGTCCGCGATCCTGATCGTCATCAGCTATTGGCGCTGGAAGCCGAGCTTCTGGAAGCACGCCTACACGATGAACGTCGCGATGATGGTCGCTGGTTTCGTTCTCACCGGCTACCAGATTGCCGGCTTCTTCTTCGCTCCGGCGGCCTGAAAGGAATAACCCATGTATAATACCGACCTTCCCCGCCGGGCGGAACTGCCGACCTCGGCTCAGCTAATGCGCTCCACCTGGATCGCGAGCATCACCGCTACGGCTATTCTCGCCTTCGTGGTGCTGCCGTCCGAGTACGGCGTCGACCCTACCGGCATCGGCGGCGTCCTCGGCCTGACCCAGATGGGCGAAATCAAGATGCAGCTTGCCGATGAAGCCACGCAGGATGCGGCGAATATGGCCGCCAGTGCCAATGCCGAGCTAGTCTCCCGACTGGACCGGATCGAGACGGCGATACAAGGCATCGCCGCAGGCGTTCCCGCTACAACGCCACTCGCCGATCCGCTCGCCGGATTGATCGAAGTTCAGCCCGCACAAGAACAGGCGGCGCTTCCTGCCCCACAGGAGCAAGCGGCCGCCCCTGCTTCTGAATGGCGGGACGAGGTGTCCTTTATCCTCACGCCCGGCCAAGGCACAGAAATCAAGCTTGTGATGACCGAAGGCGAGCGCGCCCGGTTCTTCTGGACAGCCAACGGCGCAGTCGTGAACTACGATACGCACGGCGATGGCGGTGGCCAGTCGGTTTCCTATGAGCAGGGGCGCGGCGTCCCTGAGCAGGAAGGCGAATTGGAGGCTGCTTTTACCGGCAATCATGGCTGGTTCTGGCGAAACCGGACGGATGCCGATGTTACGATGACCTTGCGAACCGCCGGTTCCTATTCGGAGATGAGGCGATAGTTAGCGTAGCGAGTGCTGATGCAATACGGGCAGGTTAAAGACCGTATGTGCGTCTGCATGATCTCCTCCACCTGGGGCTCCACTGGACAAGTGGGGCCCTGGGCTTTTTCTTGCTACGACAGTTAGCTTGGCGGATCAGCCTCTTGAATACATATGCCATTTTGGCCTATAAAAAGCTCAAGGGGCTATTCGCGATTGCCCCGTGAGGCGACAGCCCAAAGATCGCGTCCTAACTCCCGAAAAACAGGAGCTTGGACGCCATGCCGTCTAACACTGAAATCACCGTATCCCAGCTTTCACGTCTCGTCGGCTTGCCGAATGCGCCGACGATCGTCGATGTCCGTACGAACGAAGATTTCGACACCGATCCCCGACTGTTGCCAACCGCTGAGCGTCGTGACGCACGGTCGGTGACAACGTGGGCAACCGAACTGTCCAGTCGTGATGTCGTCGTCGTCTGCCAGCAGGGATTCAAGATCAGTCAGGGCGTCGCCGCCTGGCTACGCCACGAGGGAATCAAGGCCGAGACCCTTGAGGGTGGCTTCGATGCGTGGCGGGCCGCTGGCGGGTTGCTCACGACGACCGACAAATTGCCGCCGCGCAACGAGGCCGGGCGCACCGTCTGGATCACACGCACACGACCCAAGGTGGATCGCATTGCCTGTCCCTGGCTGATCCGCCGTTTCGTCGATCCCCATGCCGTGTTCCTCTTCGTCGCCGCATCGGAAGTGGCGGCAGTCGCCGAACGGTTCAATGCGGCTCCGTTCGACATCGACGACACATTCTGGAGCCATCGCGGCGAACGCTGCACCTTCGATGTCATGATCGAAGAGTTTGGGCTGAACTCCGAACCGCTCGACCGATTGGCGACCATCGTGCGCGCGGCCGACACCGCGCGGCTCGACCTCGTGCCGCAGGCATCCGGGTTCCTTGCGGCTTCGCTTGGCCTCTCCCGCATGTTCCGCGACGACCTTGAACAGCTCGAGGCCGGTCTTCTTCTCTATGATGCCTTCTATCGTTGGTGCCGCGACGCCACCGACGAGACGCACAACTGGCCGTCCGGTCGGACGACAGGTTGAGGGAGGCGGCCATGACGACTACCACGTCCACGGACGCACCCGTTGCCGCGCCTGAAACCCCGACGCTTCTGGAGGCGACCAGGGTGTGGGCGAGGATTGGCCTATTGAGCTTCGGCGGACCAGCGGGACAGATCGCGCTCATGCACAAGGAACTGGTCGAGGACCGCCGCTGGATCAGCGAGCAGCGGTTCCTGCACGCTCTCAATTACTGCATCCTTTTGCCCGGACCCGAGGCGCAGCAGCTTGCCACCTATGTCGGCTGGCTGATGCACCGCACGCTGGGCGGGCTGATCGCCGGCATCCTGTTCGTGCTGCCCGGCGCGCTCGTCATGCTGGCACTCAGCATCCTCTATACGCTTTATCGCGACTTGCCGCTGGTCGATGCCGTGTTTTTCGGCGTCAAGGCGGCGGTGCTTGCCGTCGTCGTCGAAGCGGTTCTGCGGATCGGACGGCGTGCTCTGAAGAACCGAGCGATGATCGTCATCGCCGTCGCCGCCTTTGTCGGCATATTCGTTCTACGCATTCCGTTTCCGATCATCGTCCTGATGGCGGGCATTGTCGGGTGGATCGGCAGCCGCGTAGCACCCGCGCGTTTTGCTGCCGGCGGGCACGGGTCTGGCACCGAGACGCGCGATCCCGCAGGCGTGATCGACGTGATGTTCGAGCGAGGTGAACTCGGCCATGCCACGCCATCATGGAGACGCTCGCTCGGTGTGCTGGCGGTCTGGATACCGGCCTGGCTCGCGCCAGTCGCTATCCTCTGGCTTATTATGGAGGAGGCAAGCGTCTGGACGCAAATCGGCGCCTTCTTCACCACCATGGCGGTCGTGACTTTCGGGGGCGCCTATGCCGTCCTCGCCTATGTCGCGCAAGCGGCCGTTGAAACATTCGGCTGGCTGGCCCCCGGCGAGATGGTTGACGGGCTCGGCTTGGCCGAGACGACGCCCGGACCGCTGATCCTGGTCCTGCAATTTGTCGGGTTCCTCGCGGCCTATCGTGCTCCGGGCGCGCTCGATCCGCTCGTTGCCGGCAGTCTCGGCGCGTTGCTCACCCTTTGGGTGACGTTCGCGCCGTCGTTAATGTTCATTTTCGTCGGCGGGCCCTATAGCGAGGCACTGCGAGGGAACAAGACAATCTCTGCTGCCCTCTCGGCGATTACCGCCGCAGTGGTCGGGGTCGTGATGAACCTCGCTATCTGGTTCGCGCTGCATGTCGTCTTCCGTGAGGTTCGGACGTTCGAGGTGTTTGGCGTGGGACCGGACCTGCCGGTGCTGGCATCCATCGACTGGCGGGCTGCACTTCTTTCGGCAGCAGCGATGATCGCGATGCTGCGGTTTAAGGTCGGGATGATCCCCACACTGGCAGCATGTGCCGTAGCTGGCGTACTGATCTTGCAGGTTCCATCGCCGTTCTGATCTTCTGGCAGTATCTCGCCTATTAGCTAGATCGTAATGTCTCGGTTACTTCCCTGCAATCAATCGCCTCTAACCGAATTATTTTGGTATGGCTGAGCATCCATTGAACCGCCGAGATGGCGTCGTTTGCTGCCGTAGCTGATCTTCAGATATATCGGGCTGTAGCGTAGAATCGGCGGTTCTCAGCGTCGCTTGGTGCGAGTGCGGTGATCGGCGGTAACATCGCGTTGTGGAGGGCAATCGGCGGTGTTCGGCGGGCCATGCGGGATAGCGATGAGAACTACGTACACTCCATAGCCCTCCATGGCTCTCTTAAATAGACCGGCTAGCTGTTTGGCCTGCGCGACATCGCATCGAGACACCTTTCGTACTAGGGATTGTGGTGCGCCGCTCAAGTCAATCACTGCGACAATAGCTATTCCTCTCCGAAAAGAGAGGCTTGCGATGAAGCGTCCTTCTCAACCTGTTCAGTCATCGCCTGGGCGGATGCGATAGTTGCGCCAGCTTTAGATTTCCATGCGTTCGCGAATCGTTGACGATCGACATTGGCATAATCGAGAAGTGCTCCTAGCATCGATTTGGTTTGGACGCTGAGGCCGTCGAACGTCGGCAGCGCAGTGTGGTAGCTTGCCATTTCAAGCTCTCGCCCGGTCACGAAAAGCTGGTCCGATTTTAGGAGCCGTACAGCTTGATCCGCAACGATCTCAGCAGGGATTTGATCCAAATCTCGTTTTAAGCCGGCTTCTACTGCCATAGCGGTTCCCCTGCCACCGGGTGCGTATTTTTCGACCAGCGCCAGAGCCAAGCGAAGCGTCTGCTGCCCATCGTCATTGCCCAACGCACCCATTCGCACAGCCCGCAGGATCAAGTCCCGCCTCTCGTCTATTGTTCGAAATGCTGCGCCGACGCTTACGTAATCAAGGCTCTGGCAAGCTATGGCCCCGGCAAGATAGGCCAAGCGGCCAGCCGAGCGAGCAGCCTGTGAGTCCGGATGGTAAGCAACGGCGGCCGTGGCCAACCGGGAGAAGCCTTCCAAAGCTCTGACAGCGGACGGAGCGCCAAACCCCTCCGAGAGAGCCGACAGAATATCAAACCGTGCGTCCTGGAGGTTCTTGTTTCGGAAGCCTTTATCAACTGCCTGTAAATCGGCGATCAGTTGCTCATCGCCCATTCGCTCCGCATAGAGAACAGCCTGGCTGTTCTGAATGCGTTGAATGTCTGTTCCGTCGATCAGTTGCAGGTCCAGCTTCTCCGCTACGGACCGTAGACTTTTACGCTTATCGGTCGTTGCAACATAGGCACCGTCAACGTCGAGTGCATCGGCCAGCCCACTCGTCCAAAAGAGGCGCTCAACTGCCTTTGGGCGTTGCTTGTATTTGATGTCGCAAATCTGCACCCGCCGAGAGGTGCCGGTCGGACGCTCATATAACCAAAGGTCGACGTCAGTGAGCTCTTCGTCAGCGAAGCGAAACGGCACTCCGCGAACGACGAAAAAACCGGCGCGCAAAAAGTAGGCGCGCAGTACCTCCTCCAACACTGCTCCCTTGGGCGTTTGCACCTTGTCGATCATCACAGCACCCGCCCGCCGCGAACGGCCTCTAGCACATCCCGCGTCGCTCGCTTACTCAACGGGGATTGGCTCTTACGAATCGAGGTGCGGCTCTCTTCGGGTCCGATGTATCCCGCCATGGGCGCGCTGGGCAGATCGGCAAGAGATTGGGCATAAGCGTTACCTTGCGTGAGCACCTGCAACGCAAGCTCCCCTACCTCCCTCTTGAGCAGCCGCAGATAGTAGCGATTGGCGTAGTTCGCGTCTCCCCTGAGCTTGACGACGCCGTTGACTTCAAGAACCCGATAGTCCTGTCCGATGGAAGTCGTTGGGCCAACCTCACGGCCAGAGATCAGCTTGCCTACAAGTGCAGGAAGTTGGGTGATCCGGCCTCGGGAGGATGACCGAGAAACCATACCGTAGGTGAGCGCCGCCACGAGCGACTTCGCCATGTCGAAGCAATCATCCACCATCGGATCGACAAATTTATGAAAGGCGGCGGGCGCAGTGACGTAGACATGGCTGCCTTCCTCGTTCGTGACCTCGTTGAGATCATAGACGGCTGCCGCGACCAGCTTCTCAAAGAGCGGCTTCGACAGAACGTGCTCAACGTGCTGGACGCTCAAGCATCCGCTCTTGGATAGTTGTTCGGTGATCTCGCTGACCAAACGCTGTTCGGCATCGGTGAGGGAGGTTAGTACCTTCTGGGTTTTGACCACGGACGACCGGCGGAAAAGGTTGCCGTTGAACAGCAGCCGGTCGTTTCCATCACCTTCCTTATCGACAAACCCGATGCCCTCGGCACGGTCGAGAAAATCGCCGACTTGAGCGTTGGTGAGCTTGTGCGTATCGCCGATCCGTTGCGAGACATCGGCGCGCCGGATGGGCGCTTCCGAAGCGACTTCCGCCAGCGTGATTGACGCTTCTTCGTAGGTGCTCGGCTCGGCCTCGTTGTAGATGTCGGTGGCATGCCCGAGCGAGCCGCGCGTCGTGACGCCCAGAATAGAGATGTCGTCCTTGGACTGATCGATCAGGCGCTTCCGCTCAAGCACCTGGAGAAGTCCATTCAGCTCCAACCGGGGATCGAGACCCGAGGCCACAGCAATAGCGCGCGCTTCAAGCTTGGTGACGGTTGCCTGGTTTGTTTGGCCGAGCTTCGTAAGGAGCGTCGCGGCCTTCGCCGCCTCGTTGATGGCGGGAAACTCCGCTGGTCCGTTCACATCCAGAACGAGCTTGCGACCGTGGTGGATTACCCATGCGCCCTTGATTTCCTTGTCGCTCGCAGTTCCCATACATCCCCCCTAGTTTTTTTGCTCGTATCTTTTCAGTCTATTCCAAGTTTATTGAAGAATATCTTGTTTCGCATTTCTGCGTCACGAAGGAGCTTAGTCCAACTCAAAACCTCCATATAGAGACTGTTGTTACCGAACCATCGAAACCATCCAAGTCCATCAGGCATAGGTGTAAAGTCCTTCTCGAACTCAAGCCATTTCCTGACTTTGGCGGTTAGGTCGCAAACTACGTATCCGTAAAATGGCGTAGTGCCGTTGACGATAATATCCCGTCCTGCGGGGGTCTTGAACTTCCCGTCTCTAATCTGGTTCACATAGCGAACGATCTGCTGAATTGGGTCTTCCTTCGATGACGGGTCAGCGAAATTGTCGCGCTGCGGCTTCTTGAACTCGAAAATCGTGATGGGATTGCTGGCCTCGTTCTCACCACGAAAGGCAACGCGCCGGTTGTAGATGGTGATATCTGTTCTGTCGCCATTGGGTCTGTTCAGTGGCTTGTCGGAAGACACGTAGGAGGAAAAATTCAGCCGCTCATCCAGCATCCAGAGATTATGCGCATCGTAGTCGAGGTCTTCTGAATCTTTCTTGCGCCGCATGATGATGTCATGCACGTCGCCTTCCGATTTGTGCTTGCCATCGGCGTCGATTTCCAGAGATTTGGAAAAGAGGTCGAGAACGCACTTCCTCATGGAAACGTAGTGGATGAGATCATTCTTACTGGTGTCGGAAATGCTTTCCATAAGCTGAGTGATTTTCTCGCCCAGCTCATCGGGGTTTTCCGATTTCAGCAGTGCGGCCACCTGTGATCGCGTCTGGATTTCCTTTTCGTACTTCTTCTTTTGAAGGTGAAGCTCGATATCCTGGTTGGACGGGCGCATGGGCAGGGCGTCGAAATTGACCTCATTTGCGAGCGTCCGGTGCCAGGGCGCATCGGCCGACACATAGTCGGCGATGCGTGCCTCCTTGCGTCGCTTCCGCTCAGTAATTTCCGAGCCGACCGCCGACTGCGCGATTTCGGCGGCCTTCTGCTCGATCTCGCTTTGGGAGATGCCGTTCAGTAGGTCGTTGTCAGCTTGGAAGCGGAATTCGCCTCTTTCGAGCGACACGTTGTCATTGAGGTAGTTGCCGAAAACATAGGATTTGACGACGAAATTGCGCCCCTTGGACAAATCCTGGTCGGGACCAGCCTCGTAAAACTCCTCGGCGAATTCGGGTATATAGGCCTGAAGCGCGTTGTCAGTCACTTCGCGCCGATGTGCTACGAGACTGACTTTGCTCTTGGACGACCTTGGCGCATAGAATTTGAAGACGCGGACCTGAAAATCCTTGGCCTCTTCGTTGGCTGTGAGTGTGAACGTACCCTGCTCAACTCGCATCTCGATAATCTGGCTGTTCTCCTTGCCAAGATAATCGTTGAGAGCGACGCCACCGGATGGCTCCTTCGCTTCCCGGATCACGATACGCGGACACGCCCGATCCTTGTCTACGAAATACGGCAGCAGCCGTTCAACGATAACGCGGCTGACGGTATCGAGGCGCTTGTCCGGGAACTTGACCGACTTAATGCCGGAAATCTCGACGGCGGTGCCGGTCTCCCGCTTGTCAGAAGCGGTCGTTTTCTCGTCAACGATGATGTCCTTGTCGAAACCCATCCTGAAGGATCGATCATGGAGCGCATCGCCATCGGCGAAGGTGCTCGCCACCTTCACCTGGTCGAAATATTTGAGGCAGGTGAACCGGCCGAAACCTTTACCACCATCGGCGATCTTCTGTTCGGTATAGAGTGTGTCGAATGAATCGCGGTTGCTTTTCGTGAAGCCAACCCCGTTGTCCTTGACGATGAAGCCGTCGATATCCTCAAGGCGGTCAATGATGTCCGCCTGTCCGCTTCGCAGGATTTCGATCTGGATCAGACCATTCTTAACGCCCTTTTGGTCGATGGCCTGAATGGCGTTTACCACAAGCTCCACCAGCGGCGTATAGACATTTGTGCCGGATCGGATGTTCTCGACCAGCCGCCTGACGTTGACATTGCTCATGCAAACTCGCTCACGTCGGTCGGGCCGTCGTCTACTTGGTCCATGGACGGGCTCGCCGACGTCATTCTTCGTTCCCCCTCGCTTCTCGTTGCGGAGTTCTGGCAGCGGAGGACGCGACGCGTTCGCGGACGTACTCGCGCATAAACTCCCTAATCACTTGTGCCGCTGGACGATCATGGACCTGGCACGCCGCGACGAATTCGTCCCGAAGATCCCGGTCCAACCTGATGCGCAACCCGACATCTTTTTTGGTCATGCCAGGAGTGTACCCAATGGATACACATCTGCCTAGAGAGATCGTTCTGTAAAGAACGGCGATCAGGATACCAGGGTCTCCAGCCCGCCGCGCTCTCATATCCTGATCCGATCTATCTCCCCGGCCTCCGCTGCGCTCTGGCCGGGCCGGTTGCTTGGGGGCGCTGCCCCCCGGCGCGGCACAAGGGCGGGCAGGCGGTATCCCCAGCCTTCCGCGCGGATGCGTACTGCGCACCTTCGTCATGACTTCGATGCGCTTGTGCAGGCCGGGTGATCCCCCTCCGCCCGTCCGCCCTTGCGCCTTGCACCCCCCGGTCTCGCCGACGGGCAGGGTTTCAGCGCGGCGCTTCCGCTGCGCGGAAACCCAAGCCCATAGGAGAAAGACCATGACCACGAATGCGAACAGCGCCCCCGCCATCGAGAATGGCGCGTCGGTTTTCATCCCCCTCAACAAGCTTAAGAAGCATCGGAAGAACGCGCGGAAGACACCGCACAGCGAGGCGTCCATCGAGGCGAAGGCGGCGAGCATCGCCGCCAAGGGCATCCTGCAAAACCTCGTGGTGGAGCCGGAGCTTGACGGCGAAGGCCAGCCGACCGGCTGCTATCTCGTCAGCATCGGGGAAGGCCGCAGGCTGGCGCAGTTGCTTCGCGTCAAGCGCAAGCAGATCAAGAAGACCGAGCCGATCCGCTGCGTCATCGACACGGCGAACGACCCTGCCGAGATCAGCCTTGACGAGAACGTCACGCGCGAAGACTTGCACCCCGCCGATCAGTTCGAGCGCTTCCGCGAGCTTGCGGAGGATCGCGGATGGGGAGCCGAGGAAATCGCGGCCCGCTTCGGCGTGACGGCGCATGTGGTGAAGCAGCGCATGCGTCTTGGCGCTGTCAGCCCGAAGCTGATGCAGGTTTACCGTGATGGCGGCTTGACCCTCGACCAGTTGATGGCCTTCGCCATCACCGAGGATCACGCGCGGCAGGAGCGGGTCTATGAGAACCTGTCCTACAACAAGGAGCCATGGATCATCCGCCGTGACCTGACCGCGACCAACGTGGCGGCGACGGATCGGCGGGCGGTCTTCGTCGGCGCGGAAGCCTATACGGAGGCAGGCGGCAACATCATCCGCGACCTGTTCACCGAGGATCGCGGCGGCTTCTATGAGGACGCCGCGCTGCTGGACCGGCTTGTCATCGACAAGCTGGAACAGAACGCCGCCGAGGTTCACGAGACCGAAGGCTGGAAGTGGGTTTCGGCCCATATCGACTGGCCCCACGCCCACGGTATGCGCCGCAGCTATCCGCAGCCGGTGGAGCTTTCCGAGGAAGACGCCGCCGCCTACAATGCCGCGCAGGAGGAACTTGAGCGCCTGTCGGCAGAGTGGCAGGACGCGGACGTGGACCTGCCGCCCGAGGTGGATACCCGGTTCGCGGAGCTTGAAGCCGAGATCGAGCGTATCGACGGAAAGCGCCATGCCTATGACCCGGACGAGATTGCGCGCGCTGGCGTGTTTGTCGTGCTGAATCATAACGGCACGGCTCGCATCGAGCGCGGTTTCATCCGATCCGAGGACGAGGCTCCGGAACCGGAAGCTGAGGATGGCGAAGCCGTCATCGACGGCGTGCGCGTCAACGGCGATGGAGAGATCATCGAGGACGGCGAGCATGACGAGGACGGGAACCATGTCTCCGCGCTGGAGGCTGAGGACGAGGACGCCGGGGATGATGGCAAGCCGCTGTCGGACTCGCTGATCCGCGATCTGACCGCCCGTCGCACCCTTGGCCTGCGTCTCGCCCTTGGCGAGCAGCCGGACATGGCTCTGATCGCCGTGACCCATACGTTGGCCGCGCAGACCTTCTATCGCGGCGGCGGGGACGCTCATTGCCTCGACATCCGCCCGACGAGCAGCGCCCTAGCTTCTCACGCGGACGGCATCGAGGACACGGCGGCAGCGAAGGCTTTGGAGGACCGTCATGCCGGATGGGCGGCGGACATGCCGCGCGACGTGGCGGACCTGTGGAACTTCATCGCCGGGCTGGATCACGCGAGCGTCATGGCGCTGCTGGCGCATTGCGCCTCGCTGACCGTCAATGCGGTGAAGCTGCCTTGGGAGCGCAAGCCCCGTGCCGATCAGACGGTGGACAGGCTGGCGACGGCGGTTGCCCTCGACATGACGGCGCACTGGACGCCGACCGTGCGGACCTATCTCGGTCGCGTCACCAAGGCCCATATCGTCGCCGCCGTGCGGGAAGCGCTTGGCGACGAGGCGGCGGATCGGATCGCGGGTTTGAAGAAGCAGGCGATGGCGGAAACCGCCGAGCAGCTTCTTGCCGGGACCGGCTGGCTTCCGCCCTTGCTGCGCACCGAGCGGCCCGTGCGGTTGGCCGATGAGCAGCCGGAGGCCCCAACCGCCGAAGCGGGGAATGCGCCGGAAGTGGAGAACGCCGACACTTTCTCGGTTGCGGCGGAATGAGAGTGAGCCGGGATTGCGTCAGCGGTCCCGGCTTCCTTTTCCAAAATCCAGCCGCGCGGCTGCCCCGCGCGACCGGATGACCTCGACTTTCCGACTGCAAACACGACCTTTCAGATGTATTGTCGCAATAGACAATCGAACCGGAAGGGCGGGCGAAGGAAAGGAGAACAGGAGGACGATCATGATCGCCGTGATGTTGATGAGTGTGGCGCTGATCGCGGTTCTCTGCGTCGTCGCTTATACGCTCGCCGTGCATGCCTTGCCCTTCATGCTCGGGTTGACCGCCGCGCAGTTCGCCTATCCGACCGGCTCCGGCCTGATCGGCGCGGGCCTTGTCGGCCTGTTTGCGGGCGGCGTGGCCTTCGGCATCCTGGCGCTCCTGTTCGACACGCTGCGCTCGCCGATCCTGCGCCTCATCGTGGCGCTGATCTTCGCCGCGCCCGCCGCCGTCGCCGGCTACGCGCTGGTCTCCGGCATCACGCGCGAGGCCGTGCCGTCCGAAGTGTGGCGGCAAATTTTCTGCATCGTTGGCGGCGGGTTCGTCGGCGTGTCGGCGTTGATGCGGTTGGCCGCACCTTTGCCCGGTGGCGCTACACCTGCTCGCTGAGGCGGAGGTGCACCGACTATAATGAAATAGCGAGAAGCCGTTGACCGAAGAATTTAGCGAAACCGACCATTGGAAGCTGCTCGCAACCGCGAAGCGATTTTTGAGCGCGGCAGACGTATTGCGTCGCTCGGAGGAATACCAGACATCCAGAGTGCTATTCACGCCGGTCCTTCATCTCACGGCGCATGGCATCGAGGTGCTGCTGAAAGCCAATCTCGTTGGAGCGGGACTCTCGCTTGGCGATGTGAGAAAGAAATACGGGCACAACATCGCGGCGCTTTGGGCGCACGACCTGAACCAACCTCTGCGAGACGAGGCTGCATCCGAAGCTCGGAAGGTCTGGCAACAGGCGCAGGCCGACGGAAATTGGCCCGATCGTTTTAACGGCGAACCCGTGGCGCTTCTTGAAGAATATCTCGCGGCCATCAATGCACTCCACACCGCGGCGTCCGAATATGCTCTGCGGTATGTCGCTGCATCCGAAATGACCGCGCCAAGGCCGCACCTTTTAATAGATACGTTCTTACCCATTTCCGATCTTTGCGTGAGGCAACCGCGCGCGCTGCTGCGGTCAAGCTAGTTGGATTTCGTAACGAGGCGTTAGAGCGTGGCCCTTCGGGCCGCGCTTTCGGCTGCGCCGGAACCACGCCTGCGGCGCGCTTCCGCCATTCGGCTTCAATCGCTAACGCGAAGGCAGCGGCGGCGGGCAACTCGCATGACGCCCCATCGGCGTGCGGCGTCATAGGCTGCTGGCGCCAGTCGGCATTGCAGCGGAGGCGAGAGGCGGCGTCACCACTCGCCGCGACACATCCCGGCAACGGAAAGGAGATGCTGGCTTGCCTGCGTGACTCGGATGGGACGCATCACATCCCGCCCGCGGACTTCGGCCATGTCGATCGCGGTGACCCCGCGAAGATAAGCGACGCGAAGCGCCTTTGCTTTGCCAGCCGGGAATGCCCCAAGTCGCGGTCTTGAGGATGAGGTCTGTGTTCGACCGGCACGGTTTGCCGTCGTCGCCAATGGCGCGGAGGCCGGGTGCGCCATCGTGTTCCTGACGATTCCACGCTGGCCGCCCATCTGCGTCCTCGAATGAGATGGGTCTGACCGAAGACCGGCCATGTCAAAACATCGCCTCGATCGTCTTCCCGCAACGTCCGTCGCCAGCTTTTTTCCGCCGCCTTCGGCTTTGCATCGCGAGATCAAAAATGCCGTCGCCGGCCGCCTTCCACGATGTTCCAGCCCTCACGGGTGCGGGGCCGATCGTCCCCGGTCGCACGACCCCCATCGAGGTCGCGATAGGCGCGGCCCGATAGGAAAAGGAACACGACAATGGCGACCATCGGCACCTTCACCAGTTCCGACAACGGCTACACCGGCACGGTCAAGACCCTCACCCTCAACGTCAAGACCGTGAAACTCGTCCCGGCCGAGGGCGACAGCGAGCGCGGCCCCGACTTCCGCATCTTCGCCGGCGCCACCGAGTTCGGCGCGGCCTGGAAGAAGACCGCCCGCGAAACGCAGCGCGAATACCTCTCGGTCAAGCTGGACGATCCGAGCTTCCCGGCTCCCATCTACGCCAGCCTGGTCACGGCCGAGGACGGCGAAAGCCACAACCTCATCTGGTCCCGCCGCAACGCCGACTGAGGCCGGAAACCCGCGAAGCCCCGCTCTCGAGCGGGACTTCGTCATGCTCATGACCGCCGCCTGTCAAACAATATGGAGATCGGGAGAGGTGGCTTTCCGGCCTCGGATTTGCTCCCGATCAGATCTTCTTCCCGGCCTCCGCTCCGCTCTGGCCGGGCCAGTGCTTAGGGCCAGCCCTCGGCGCACTTCGGAGTGGCTTCCGCCCAGCTTCCTCCACGCGCGAGCGCGTTCCGTGCAGCCGGTTCCCCGCGAAGCCACCCACTCCGTTTGCACACCCGGTCTCGCCGACGGGCAGGGTTTCATCGCGGCGCTTCCGCTGCGCGAAACCCAAGCCCAAGGAAGGAACCGACAATGTATCATCAGCTTGCCACCCGGTTCGGCCGCAACGCCCACCAGATCAGCGGACGCGATCCGCTCGACAACGAGGCGCTGTATCGCCACGTCCCCTCCATCTTCGCCCGCGAGGCGCACGACAGCCGTTCGGAGCGTTACGTCTATGTCCCCACCATCGACATTGTGGAGGGGCTGCGCCGGGAAGGATGGTTCCCGTTCTTCGCCGTCCAGTCCGTTCCCCGCGACGGCAGCCGCCACGGCCACGCCAAGCATATGCTGCGCCTGCGCCGTGATGACAGCATCGGCAAGCCGGAGGCCGCCGAAGTCATCATCGTCAACAGCCACGACGGGACCAGCGCCTATCAGATGTTCGCGGGGATGCTCCGTTTCGTTTGCACCAACAGCATGATCGCGGGCGAGCGGTTCGAGGAGGTGCGCGTGCCGCACAAGGGCAACATCCAGCATGACATTATCGAGGGCGTTTACACCGTCGCCGAGGACTTCCCCCGGCTGATCGACGCCAGCGAGACCATGAAGGAGACGCAGCTTTCCCAAGACGAGCAGCGCTTGCTTGCCGAGGTCAGCCTTGTCGCCCGCTACGGCGAGGACGAAAGCCCGGTGCGGCCCGAACAGATCATCGAGCCGCGCCGCCGCGAGGACGTCGGGCGCAGCCTGTGGAGCACGTTCAACGTCATTCAGGAGAATGTCGTTCGGGGCGGGTTGCAGGGGCGCAAGCGCAACGCCGAGGGCCGTATCCGCCGCAGCCAGACCCGCGCCATCAACGGCATCGACCAGAACGTGACGCTCAATCGCGCGCTCTGGACGCTGGCGGAAGGGATGCAGCGCTTGAAGGCGGGATGACCGTAAGACGGTAGAGCCGGGAAACCGGCTCTACCGTCCTTCACCGTTCAGGCTTCCGGCCTCACAGAATTTTCCGCCGATCCGGCGTGGCGGATCGGCGGTGCGGCCATGTGCGGGGCATGGCCGCCGCTCGCCGGGCCTTGCCCGGCTCGCGGAAACAAAGCAGACATGTTAACGACAAAATAACCAATGTATTGATCGGGTTAGGCGCTCAACATATCTCAATTGAGCGGCTTCTCATGCTTCCGGTTGTTGGAGAATCTCCCTATCCGGGCATCGCCCTGCGCGTCCCGGTGTATAGGGAGAGGACGCCATGCTGAATATCGACTGGCGCTCGCCGGCGGAATACGGACGTATCAAGAAAATCGCGCCCGCCGGCTTCGCCTGGGAATACCTTCGCCGCCATGACGAATATCGTCGCGATTTCGAATCCATCACCCGGATCAAACGGCCGGGGACGGAGCGATTGGAAGCCTTCGCGCAACGCTGGGGTTTACGATTTCCCGTGCGATCCCGATACGCCGCCTGACCGGCAGCCTCTGTTCTGGACGCCGCGGTTTCAGCCGCATGCGGTGATCCTGTCGCCGGTCGAGAACGAAACCGACGAGACCGAACCCGTGCTCACGCTCGCGCATCTCGACGGTCTTGATCTGCGCCGCGCCGCCGATGGCTGGCACGGCATCTGGCAGGTCGATGGCGTCGCACATCAGTTCTGGCTGCGCGAGGCCGTGCCCGACGCCGCTACCTTCTATGTCGCACGTCTGCCTTTCGACGCCTTCATGGAGCTTCGCTCACATGCCGCCCGCCGCCTCTGGCGTTCGGTGGATCGGCGTCGGCCTGGACCGCCCTTCGGGGCGCTGCCCGCCCAACTCCGGCAATGGCACATCCTGTCCCTGCGCGCTCTCGACGCCACGCTGCGCGGCGAAAGCTACCGCACCATCGCCGAAGTCCTGCTCAGCTTTCGCGGCACAAAGGAGGATTTCGAGAGCGACCCGCGCAAGAACAAAGCTCGTCGCCTGGTCGCGCATGGCATCAAGATGATGCGGGGCGGCTACCGCCTGCTGCTCCACTATCCGATCAAGTCCGGCAAGCGCTGATTCACGGTCTCACGCCTTGTTGGCGGCAGCCTGTTCCAGAATCCGCCGATAGCCTTCCCGCGAAAGCCATTGCGCGCGTTCGAGATGGCTTTGCCAGCATCGGCGCGTCCGAAGTTCCTCGCCGACGGGATCGCGGTGCAGGACGATTTGCGCGACTTCCCTCCAGTCCGCGCCTTCCGCATTCGCATCGAGAACGCGCAGATAGGTGACGTAGTGCTGTTCGTCATAGGGCGTAATGGCGTCTCCCGTTGGCGCTAGATCATCCACATCGGGATCGAGTTCGACTGGCACTGACATGGCCATTCCCCGTTTTTGAGAAGGCTTGTCTGCGGTGCGCCCCCGCAAACGATTCTCTCTGACTCTTGGTGATCGGGGAGTTCGAAACCGTGGTTAGACGGCCCCGTGGCCTTTAGCTCGGAGAACCTGTTGTATACGCCACAGGCTCCCCGACCATAAGGTCAAGGAGTGGTGGTGCCGTCACGGCCGGCACCAACCGCTAACCAGGGGTTTCGACGCCCCGGAGCAGCGCGTCTGCTCCGCGCTCAGTCTTATCTGACCCGACTGTCGTTGTCTTCGCCATTTCGGCGCTGAACGCGACGATGCGCTGAAACTCCTCGCTTTTTCCGCTTGCCACCGCTCCTTTTGGGGGTGCCGCCAGCGCATAGACGCAAATGCGGCACGCTACGCGCCGCCGGTCCCTCGCCATGGTTCGCCACAGCCCGCTGTCGCCACCGACAGCCGCGTCCTGACGAACCGGAGGTGATCCATGACCAACCCGCTGGCGGGGCTGCCGCCGCGCTTGCTGCGCACGAAGGAAGCCGCGCGCTTCCTCGGCATATCGCTGCGCACATTAGAGAAACATCGCACCTACGGGACCGGCCCGACCTATCGCAAGATCGGCGGCCGAGTCCTCTACACGGTCGAGGACCTGCAAGACTGGAGCGCGATCGGCGCGCGTAAATCCACGCGCGAGCAGACGCCCGGCCGCGTGTTTCCCGCACGTCCGCTGACGCCCGACGAGCGGGGCGGACAATGAGCCGCCGCGCGTACCGTGCGCACGGCCGGCCGCAGCCAGACGGACCCGCGCCCTTCACCACGTTGGTCGAGCTGACGTTCCAGAAGCAGAAGGTCGAGCATTGGATACGCTTCGGCCGAAAGTGCCATGAACAGATTCTCGATCGCCGTCGCAGCGTCGTCGGCTTCGCCCCGAACAGCATCTTCGCCTTCGTTCGATGGGCGGTCGGCGAGCACGGCACGATCATCTCGCGCATCGACATCGTGCGGGCCATCGGGCGCGGCGAGCCTTTCCAGACGCTGCCATTCGTACGCCCCGGCGGCGACATCCTGTTGCGCCTCGAAGGCTGGTCGAAGGTCGAGCGCGCGCTTGCCGCCATCGACGCCGTGGAAGCGCTTGGCCTCGATGCGGCAGACACTTCGCCCGACCATTGGCGGCACGTCCACAACCGGCTGAGCGCCGGTCTTGAGCCGCACACCTACACGCCCGAGCGCCATGCCGCCTGGCTCCATCGCCGGAGATTCGACCCATGACGCGCCGCCGCACCCTCACGGTGACGGTGCTGGCGGTGCTCGGCATCGCCGTCGCCAGCGCCTTCGAGATGCCGACCAAGCTCATTTGGAACGCGACCGCGAGCGCGCCGATCGGCTTCTACACGGTCGAGCCGGCCGACCGGATCGAGGTGCCCGAACTGGTCGCCGTTATGCCGCCCGAACCGCTCGGGCGCTTCATGACGGAGCGCGGCTATGTCGGGCGCGGCGTGCCGTTGCTCAAGCGCGTTCTCGGCCTGCCCGGACAGCGGGTTTGCCGGATCGGCCGCACCATCACCGTCGATGCGGTGGAGATGGGCGAGGCGCTGGAGCGTGACCGGATCGGTCGCGATCTGCCTGTCTGGCAGGGCTGCCGTGTCATCGGCGACGGCGAACTCTTCCTCATGAATTGGGAAGTCCGAGACAGCCTCGACGGCCGTTACTTCGGACCCATTCCCGCAAGCTCCGTCATCGGCCGGGCGCGTCCGCTCTGGACCGATGAGGAAGGCGACGGCCGCTCCGAATGGCGCACTCCGACGCACTGACACTTTTCGTCATCCCACAACCGAAGGAGATTCCCATGGCGAACCTTGGCGCATTCCAGAAGACCAAGACCGGTTATTCCGGCCGCATCCGCACGCTCATCATCGACGCCGAAGTCGTGCTGATCCCGGCGAAAAACTCCGACGCCGAGAACGCGCCGGATTTCCGCATCTATATCGGTGACGCGGCCGGTGCCGAAGTCGGGGCCGCGTGGAAGGAGACCGGCGAGAAGGCCGGCGACTATCTGTCCTGCCAGCTCGACGATCCCACATTCGCGCTGCCGATCCGCGCGAACCTCTTCCGGTCCGATGACGATGATGGCGCCTGGTCGCTGCATTGGAACCGGCCGAAACCGCGCAGCGAGCGGGACTGACTCCATGCGGTCCCACGTCTCGATCGCGTTCAAAGCCCTCATCCCTTTGTTCGCGGAAAAGCTGTCTCATCCCTTCGTCCCGCTCGGCGATCAGACGGCCGGCGCGCACAGCGAAGGTCAGGGGCGGCGTTTCGCCGGCGCTTCGCGCGCACCCTTGACCGCAGCGAGCACGCTGGCAGGCTGGCGTCGTGGCGGAGACAAGGCAGGATGGCGTTGCGCCGTCCTGCTGTTGGTCGGCGTGCTCTCGTCCGGCAGCGGATCGGCCGCGGCGGTCGCGCAATCCGCGCCCATCGTCCGCCCCGCCACCGTCGGTCTTCATGCCGAGCACATCACCGAGGCGTCGCAGCGGTTTGGGATCCCCGAGCACTGGATTTGCGCCGTGCTGCGCGCCGAAAGCGCGGGCGATATGCGCGCCGTGTCTTCGGCCGGCGCGATGGGGTTGATGCAGGTGATGCCCGCGACATGGGCGGAGCTGCGCGGCCGATACGGTCTCGGCCGTGATCCCTATGAGCCGCGCGACAACATCATGGCGGGTGCAGCTTATCTGCGCGAGATGTGGGACCGCTACGGCAACATCGCGGCCATGCTCGCCGCCTACAATGCCGGCCCTGGCCGCTATGGCGAATATCTCGCGACCGGCCGCACTTTGCCGGCCGAGACGCGCGCCTATGTCGCCGCGCTCGTGCCCATCCTTGGCGGTGCGGCTGCAACCGAACCGCCGTCATCGGCACCGCCACCGCCGCCAGATTGGCGCGACGCACCGTTGTTCGTCATGCGCTCGACCGACATTCGGGCTGCCGCTGCGCCGCCGTCCGAGGCGCAGTCCGGCGATGCCCGCGCGGCCGTACCGGCGCGCGATCCCGCCGATGCGGAGTCGCAGGACGACAGCATTTTCGTGGCCCGCGCGAGCGATGCAGGAACGCCATGAGGACGGCGTTCCCGCGCTCGGCGGTGCTCATTCCGGTGTCCAGTCGTGCAGATTTGCGCCTGGCTGGATTCACGCCAGGAGGGGCGGAAAAGGCAGAAAAGGCGGAGGGCAAGATTAAAGAAGACGGCACCATGTCGGGCCGCTTCTGGAAATTGTTGTTGTCTGCACGCTGGTTAGGCTGCCGATTCCGGCACCATGGTTTTGAGGGGCGGCGTGCCGCGATTTCGCGCAAAGCCTTGGCTTTGCAGGGTTTCGAGCGGCACCATAGGCGCAGATCGGCCGTTTTCCGGCGGTTTTGGCTGGAGTCGCGCCCGTGAGCGCCGACGACGAAAACCGCGTCCGGCCGAAGCCCGGCCGCATCCGATCCGACACGCCGAAGGCCGGCAAGACCAAGAGCTTTTTCACGCAGGTCAGGAAGATCACCCGCCAGCATCAGGCGGCAGCCTCCCGCGACCCTTCCTTGCCGTCATCCGCTCGCCCGTCATCGCCGGGGCGGTCCCGTGCCGTGATCGCCAGCGGCAGGGGCGTGAAGCGCGGCCGGGGCGCGAGCTTCGTGCGCGCCCGCAACATCTCCGGCCATTGGCATCATCGCCAGCCCGGCAGCCGCCGCGTGATCGTCAAGCAGCGCAGCGTCAAGGCCGCATGGAAGGGCGGCCGCGCCCGTGCGCATCTGCGCTATGTCCAGCGCGACGGCACATCACGCGATGGCGAGCGCGGCCAGCTCTATTCGGCGACCGAGGACCGCGCCGATGGCGACGCTTTCCTTGATCGCGGCAAGGACGACCGCCACCAATTCAGGTTCATCGTTTCGCCCGAGGACGGCGCGGAGCTGTCGGACCTCACGGCCTACACCCGCGATTTCATGGAGCAGGTGGAAGCCGACCTCGGCACGAAACTCGATTGGGTGGCCGTCAACCACTACAACACCGGCCATCCCCATGTGCATGTCATCGTCAACGGCCGCGACGATATGGGCGGGGATCTAGTTATCAACGGTGATTACCTTTCCGCCGGCCTGCGCGAGCGCGCCAGCGAGCTTGCCAGTCTGGAACTCGGCCCCGTCACCGAGATCGAGCAGGCCCGCAAGCTGTCGGCCGAGATCGACCAAGACCGTTTCACCCGGATCGACGGCGCTATGGCCGAGAAAGCCGACGCCCGTTTCCTCGACCTGCGCCATGAACCGGCAGCACCACGCCGCCAGTTCGAGCGGACGCTGCGCCTGCGCCGCCTCGCCAAGCTGGAGAAAATGGGGCTGGCAACCGAGCACGCGCCGGGCGTTTGGGAGTTGAGCAAGGACATGGAGCCGGCCCTGCGCGAGCTGGGTGAGCGCGGCGACATCATCCGCACCATGCAGAAGGCGCTCGGCCCGCAAGGCGGCGAACGCGATCCCATGAGTTTCCAAATCCATGACGGAGCGCCCGAGACGCCCATCATCGGCCGCGTCGTGGACAAGCACCTGTCCGACGAGCTGGGTGAGAACCTGACCGTTGTGGTGGACGGGATCGACGGCCGCACACACCACATCGCCGGCATTGCGCCCGAGCGGCTGGAGGACGCCCGCATCGGCAGCGTCGTTCAGATCGGCCCCGCCGAGGCGACGGCCCGACCGTCCGACCGCAGCATCACAGCCATCGCCGAGGATGGCATCTATCGGCCGAGCCGCCATCTGGAGCAGGCGAAATTCGAGGGCCGCGTTCCCGGCGGCGAATACGAGGGATATGTCGATGCCCATGTCCGCCGGCTGGAGGCGCTGCGCCGGGCCGGGATCGTCGAGCGGATCGACGCCGACCAATGGCGCATCCCCAAGGACTTCGAGAGCCGCGCCGCCGCCCATGACGCCGGCCGCGACAGGCAGGCCAGCGTTCGCGTCCTTTCCCCGGTCGATCTGGACAAGCAGATCGGATCGGACGGCGCGACGTGGCTGGACAGGCGACTGATCCACGGCGAAACCACCGATCTTTCATCGGCGGGCTTTGGTCAGCAGGTGCGCGAGGCGATGGACCAGCGCCGCGAGCATCACATCGAACAGGGCGACGCTACGCGCCAACAGCAAGGCCGTGTCTTCTACCGGCGCGACCTTCTCGCCACCTTGCGCGAGCGGGAGGTTGCCCGCGTCGGCGCGGAGATGGCCGCGAGCAAGGGCCTCCCGTTCCGCGTCGCCACGGACGGCGAGAACGTCAGCGGCAAGTTCACCAGCACCGTGCAGCTATCCAGCGGCAAGTTTGCCGTGGTGGAAAAGAGTCACGAGTTCACCCTTGTCCCGTGGCGGCCGGTCATCGACCGCCAGCTCGGCCGCGAGGTCATGGGCGTCGTGCAGGGCGGATCGGTGTCGTGGCAGTTGGGACGATCGCGAAGTATGGCAATCTAGCTATGTGTCACGCGAAGGAAGGCGCTTTCCGATCATCACATGTCGTCATTCTGACGACCGCTGGAGGCGTTGACACGCGAAATGCCGATCCGTTTGACCCGTCGCCAGATGACACGATACTCGGCCCTGATACCCGCACCTTCGACGAGCAACTCGAACTGGTCGGGAACTCCAACTTGCGAGTCGATTTCAAGGCATGCACCGGACTCGGAAAGGTTCCGAACAATGCAGTTTAGGATCGAGGATTGCTGATTGAAAATGATCTTGCCGGAGAACAACGTCCGCCTACGGGGCGCAACTCGACGCTCCGCGTCAGAGGGGACGGCCAAATCTGATTTACTACTCGCCTGAGTCATCGCCAGTCTCACGGAATGCTGACGAGAATCCTATACGTTCCGCACCCATTTCATCCTTAAGATGCCAGCTTACGCGCGCTGTGCATTGGCATCGGAAGAATATACGAAAGTATGTCCTAGAACTTGAGGTCCAGCACCCCGCCGTTGGTTCCGTGGATACGTTCGGCGAAACGCACCAGATCGGCCAGCGAATCCGCCCCCATCTTCCGCATAACTTGACCTCGCCGAACCTTCACCGTCACCTCACTAACGTCAAGCCTCGCTGCAACCTGTTTGTTCAACAGGCCGCTGACGACAAGGTCCATGACCTCCCGCTCGCCTTCCGAGAGGCTGGCGTAGCGTCTATCCAGTTCTTCCTTGACACGGCTCTCCTGACGATGCGCCCGATCGTGAGTTAAGCTCTGCTGGATCGCATCGAGAAGGTCTTGCTCCCTGAACGGCTTCGTTAGGAACTCTACGGCTCCTGCTTTCATGGCCCTGACGGACATCGGTATGTCGCCGTGCGCGGTGATGAAGACGACGGGTATGTGAATGCAGAGTTTTGTCATTTCCTCCTGAAAATCCAGTCCGCTCAATCCCGGCATGCGGACATCGAGCACAAGGCAGGCGGGGCCATCCGGTCGCTCACAGCGCGCGAACTCCTGTGTCGATGCGAAAAGCATCGACCGCAGCCCCACCGACGCGAGCAGGTCTTCCAGAGAGTCGCGGACGGATTTGTCATCGTCGACCACATAGACGATGGGATGGTCTTTCTCGTTGCTTGTCATCATCACGCTCATCCCGCACCTAACTTTGTCCGCGCAGGGTGAAGTGGAACTCCGCTCCACCGCCCCGTCTCGGGCTGGCCCAAATCCGCCCGCCATGCGCTTCCACAATGGAACGGCTGACGGCAAGCCCGATTCCCATCCCATCCGGCTTTGTGGTCTGGAATGCCTCGAACACCCCTTCCACCGTGTCGGGTGATATGCCGCAACCATTGTCCGCGATTGAGAATTGCACACAACGACCGTCTTGGCGTGACACTACGATTACTATTTCTCGCTGGTCCTCGGGAGTGTTCGCCATCGCTTCCGCAGCATTCAAGATGATATTGAGCATAACCTGCTGGATTTGGACGCCGTCAGCAAAGACGAGGGGCAAATCGTCGTCACCGTGCGTTCGGACAACGATGTTGTGTTGGTCAAGCTCGCCACGGCTCAGTGCGACGATTTCGTTGACGATCATGACCGCATTGAGCCACTCAGCCTTCGGCTCAGCGCGCTTCGAGAGGCTGCGGACCCGCCCGACAACGCTGCTGGCCCGGTTGGCGTCACTGATGATACGTTTAAGGGCTTGCTGCGCTTTTGGCAGATTGGGAGGGGCGGCTGCCAGCCAACGCAATCCCGCGTTTCCGCTGGTTATGACGCCGGTCAAGGGTTGATTGACCTCGTGCGCGATAGAGGCCGTCAGTTCCCCCAGCGAATTGACGCGGGCGAGCCTGACAAGTTGCGCCCGTGCCTCATGCTCGGCGAGGATCGCCGAGGATTTCGTCAAGGCAAGATATGTGGTGATGACGATCGCGCAGAGGCTTAGCGCGCAGTTTATCACGCCCGCTTCATAAGCGCCGGACCGTGTGAACATGAGGCTGGCAATGGTCAGGACAACACAGATAGCCGAAACGGCGAGAACGCCGCGCGTTCGCAGGAAGCCGGCCGCAATGAGAACGACAGCGACATAGAACACCGCAACGGCGATCTCCATATCGGTGATCGTGTCGGCGACGAAGATCACCATAAATAAGCCGAGCATTAGCACCCACCGCAAGGCGGCGCCTGTTCCTGTCAAGCGGGGGCGTCTCCCGGTCAAACGGCCAATCCTTCCACGCGCGCTGGTGATTGTTGAGCAACGGGTATGATAATAATTCCGTATCTAGCCCTATGAGTCATCTTTCTCGCAATCATCCTATCGCATCCAGGCGCCACCGGGCGGCCGTGACAAGCGGTTCGAGGCTCAGGCGACCTACGATTTGTTCAAGAAGTCGGTCCTGCCGGCTGTCGGCCCGCACGGAAGCGGAAACCTCGACGCGATTGCTGTCTTCGATGTTGCTGCTTTCCAGCTCGCGAATGTGCAAGGTGGTCCCCAAGTCTCGCAGGAGAAGCGCCCGGACATGAGCCTCGATCTCCCCGTGGCAGACGATCGAAATCGCGTAGTCCGCCTCGGCGTCGCTTGCAGCGATCGGACGTCGGCCGATCGTCCGCACCAGAGGCCGCAGCACGAGGTTGACGCTGATGACGAACGCCGTTGCTATGGCAGCATGGGGATAGAAGCCGGCGCCACACAGAACGCCCACGGCTGCGGAGCACCAGAGCGTCGCGGCCGTGTTCAGGCCGCTGACATTGAGCCCTTCCTTGAAGATGATGCCGGCGCCGAGGAAGCCGATCCCGGACACCACCTGCGCCGCCACTCGGGTTGGACTGGCTTCTCCTGGGAAGAATCCTGCGAACAGAACAAAGGTCGCGGCGCCCAACGCCACCAACGTATTGGTGCGCAGGCCGGCCAGCCTTTGGCGCCACTGGCGCTCGAAGCCGATCAGACCGCCGAGCAGGAATGCGGCGCTCAAACCGAAGACAGTGTGGAGAAGCTGCTCAAAATTCATCGTGGTTCCTCGAACATGGCGTGATACGGATCAGGCGGATTGCTGCCCGGTTGAGATGTCTCGCCACGGAAAGAAGAAGCCTCGCATCGACAAGGCCGATCCTGTGGTTCCAAAGTAATCGCGTCGTCCATCTGCGAACCAGATCGGCGGCGTTCAGCAAGACGCTCGCGACTGTGAAGCAGGTTCTAGCGGCTGAGCATTTGAGGAATGTGACCATGCCATCCCCCTTCAATAGCGAACTGTCAGACCGAGGGTGATGGCTTGCGCGCTGGTGCCGTCGACGCGGTGGCCGGCGAGAAGATCGACATCGTAGCGTCCACCGCCGGGGTTCCAGCGAAGTCCTACCTGGCGTCCGAGACGTTCCCGCTCATGACCAAAAATCTCGACCATAGCGGTCAGGTCGGGGCGAACCTGCGCGTTGATCTGCGCTCCAAAGAAGGCTTGTTGCCGATGCTCGCGGGCATAGGCATAAGTCCAGCCAGCGTTGAGATTGACCAAGATCCGATCGCCAATCGGAATGCTGAAAGGGACGACGAGGCTGCCCGTTTCCACGCGACCGGATCGAAGGCCGACAGCACCGCCAACGATCAGTCCGATACCAAGGCCGGTATCCGTGGGCCGCAGGTTCACCTTGACGGCCGGGCCGATGGTCGTCTCGTCTGCTCTGTCCCAGAGATGTTGGATGGCTCCACCGATCTCGACATTGGGCAGAGCGAGCGGTGTGCATGCCGGCGACGAGTTGAGCAAGCCGCGACCTTGCCCATAGTGCGTGACCCAGGATTCGAGGTGACAGACGCCAGGCGTCTCGGGATTGGCGCTATCGACCACATGCGCTCCGCCATCGGCTCGTGCCGGTGGCGCGACGAGCAGCAGGACGGCAATTAGCAGCAGGTAGATGGCGAGCGCGATCAGGCGTTGGACTGCGTTACGCACCGCGACGTCGGGTGACGGCCGAGTGACACGAAACGGTTTGCGGGCTGCGGCAAGGCGGCGGTGAAACATGGTGAAGAACTCCACGGCAGGCGGGTGATCGGCGCGTCACCATTCGCCTGCCGTGGTGCTGCGCTTATGGAATTGAGCTGAGGGGGCGGGCCGGAAACCGGCCACAACTAGAAGGGTCGTCCATCGTCATTGTCCTTTCGCGGATCGCCCCGCTGCGCTTCGGGGCAGGTTTCGTGTCGATGCTCATGGATTGGCAGGTGCATCGTCGAAAAAGGGACTCTGGCACGCTGATAGATTGCCAGCAGGAGACCAACTTCGGTGAGGAGCGCCGACAGATTTGCCGGCGCTCTCTCCTGACATTCCGCGTCGGTCTTGCGCGGTGGGTTCACCTCTGCCTCACAGCCAGGCGCCGAAACGCCGGATGTAGAGCGTCTTGACGAACTGGGTCAGCACGCAATAGCCGGCCAGCGTAGCGACGAGCCAGGGGAAGTAGGCCCAAGGCAGCGGCTGAAGCCCGATCATGTGCCCGAGCGGCGAGAACGGGATGTAGATGCCGATCGCCATGATCGCGCCGGTCAGCAAGACCACAGGCAAGGTCGCCGTGCTCTGGAAGAAGGGAATCTTCCGCGTGCGGATCATATGGACGACGAGCGTCTGCGAAAGCAGGCCTTCGATGAACCAGCCCGACTGGAACAGCGACTGTTCGCCGATGGTGTTCGCGCTGAACACGAACCACATCAGGCAGAAGGTCGTGATGTCGAAGATCGAGCTGATCGGCCCGATCGTCACCATGAAGCGGGCGATGTCGCCGGCATACCATTTGCGCGGCTTCTCCAGATATTCCTCGTCCATCCGGTCCCACGGCAACGAGAGCTGCGAGATGTCGTAGCAGAGGTTCTGGATCAGCAGGTGGATCGGCAGCATCGGCAGGAACGGCAGGAAGGCCGACGCAACGAGGACGCTGAAGACATTCCCGAAGTTCGAGCTGGCCGTCATCTTGATGTATTTGATGATGTTGCCGAAGGTCTCGCGGCCTTTGACGACGCCTTCCTCCAGCACCATCAGGCTCTTCTCGAGCAGGATGATGTCGGCAGACTCCTTGGCGATGTCGGCGGCGGTATCGACCGAAATGCCGACATCGGCATCGCGCAGCGCGGGCGCATCGTTGATGCCGTCGCCCAGATAGCCGACCGTATGTCCGCGCGATTGCAAAGCCTTGATGACCCGCGCCTTGTCGAGTGGCGACATCTTGGCGAAGACCGTCGTCGTTTCTACGAGGTTCGCAAGTTGAGCATCGTCGAGTTTGGCGATGTCGCGGCCCATGACAGGCGTGCGGACGTCCAGACCGACCTCATGGCAAATCTTCGCGGTGACGACGGCATTGTCGCCGGTCAGGACTTTAACCGCGACCCCATGGGAATGCAGCGCTGCTATCGCGGCGTGAGCGCTTTCCTTGGGCGGATCGAGGAAGGCCAGGAAGCCGTGCAGCGTCAGCCCGGTTTCATCCTGAACCGAATAGGCCGTCTTGGTTTGGGAAGGTGCGAACTCGCGGGTCGCGACAAGGATCACGCGCAGCCCGTCCTCGTTCAGCGCCTTGGCGCGCGCGACAAGGTTCGTCCGCTGCTCGGTGTCCAGGGGACGCGGGCCATCGGGACCGGCGACAAAGGCCGAGATCGACAGCATCTCCTCGACCGCGCCCTTGCACACAAGCAGGTGTTCGTCGCGATCCCCCGCCACGACGACCGAGAGCCGCCGCCGAACAAAATCGAACGGGATTTCATCGAACTTGCGATAGTGCAACGGCCGCTTGATGCCCGCACGCCCCTTGTGCGCCTGGGCATAGTCGATCACCGCGAGATCGAGCAGGTTCTTGACGCCGGTCTGATGATGGCTGTTCAGCCATGCCATCTGGAGCACGCTGTCGTCGACCACACCGTCGACGTTGAGATGGTTTTCCAGAATGACCTTGTCCTGGGTCAGCGTGCCCGTCTTGTCGGTGCAAAGCACGTCCATGGCGCCGAAGTTCTGGATCGCGTTGAGGCGCTTCACGATCACCTTGTGTCGCGACATCGCCACCGCGCCCTTGGCGAGATTAGCGGTGACGATCAGCGGCAGCATTTCGGGCGTCAGACCGACCGCGACGGACAGCGCGAACATCAACGCTTCGATCCAGTCGCCCTTCACGACCCCGTTGATGACGAGGACGATCGGCACCATTACCAGCATGAAGCGGATCAGGAGGAAGCTGACGCTTTTCACGCCCCGATCGAAGGAGGTTTCGGCGCGCGTCCCGACAATTGCCTTGGAGAGCGAGCCGAAATAGGTCTGGTTGCCGGTCGACACCACAACGGCGCGGCCCTGGCCACTGACGACATTGGTGCCCATGAAGCAGATGTTGTTGAGGTCCAGCGGGCCGGCGTCGGCCGGCGCTATGGCGTCCGCCGACTTCTCGGCCACCGCGCCGAGCGTGTCGTATTTCTCGACCGGAATGGACTCGCCGGTCAGAACCGCCTGGCTGACAAACAAATCTTTGGACTCGATCAGCCGCACATCGGCGGGGATCATGTCTCCGGCACCGAGGCGCACGATGTCGCCGACGACGAGGTCGCGCATCGGGATTTCTGACCAATCCCCCTCGGCATCGGTCCCGTTGCGGCGCAGCACCGTGGCGGTTGTGCGAACCATCGCTTGCAGGGCCTCGGCAGCTCGTGTCGAGCGAAACTCCTGCCAGAACCGCAGGATCACGCTCAGAACGATCATCGTGCCGATGATGATCGGTCCGGTCAGGTCATCCGGTTCAAGGTAGATGGAGATCGCCGCGAGCGTCGCCAGAACCAGAATGAAAGGGTTCTTGAATGTCGCGAGCAGTTGGACGGTCCAGTGCGGTGCCTTCTCGTGAGCGGTTTCGTTCGGCCCGTTTTCCTGCAAGCGCAGGTTGGCGTCGGCGTCGGTCAATCCGTCGAGCGACGCCTTCAGGATCGTGAGCGTCGTGTTGAGGTCGTTGTTTGCCTCACGCGCTGCGCGCATGGAGAGCGCAGCGGACGTCTGGTGATGGTGGTTTTTGTGCCGCGAACGGGCGAGAAGGGTTTCGTTCATGTCGGTCCTGCCTTGTGATGTGCGCCCGGCGGCGCGGCAGGACGGTCAACCCTGCGCTACGGGAGCAATGGGTTCCTTCCTCGCCGGCGCAGCCGTGCTGAGTTCTGTTCTGGTTGCGATTGGGGGGCGGCCGCCGCACTGGCCTCGCATGTGTCCGAAACGGCGCCGCAACTAGGCCCGTCATCCATAGCGGAGCCTCCTTGCCGGCATTTCGCGCGAGAGCGACCCGGTGCGTCGCAACGCACCGGGCTCGTCATTGGCGCTCTGGTTGGAAGTGATGGGGTAGTCGCTGTGCCAGCGAGCCGTCAGGCGCTTCGTATCGGGGCTGACGGACCATTGCATGGCCAGGCACGGCGTATTGTGCGCGACCGCGGCGGGCCGGTTGAACGGCGCAGCGAGTTCGCGCCGACGCAGCGGCGGCCTCACATCGCAAATGTGAATGATGTTGTTCATGTCTCACCTCGTTTCCGCTGCGCGGACACCACGAGGGAGACCTAGTTGCCTAGTCCCTGCGGGGTATCTCTTGCAGCGCTTTAGATCGACTACTGTCGCTCGACATCGCTTTCTTTCCTGAATTTGTCCGTGCGCGCCGCAGCCCGCTGGACGGTGTGGCCATTCTTTAGTCCGCTTAGCGCGGCAATTCCAGCGCGCTTGAGGAAAGCCAGAGCGGCCGAAAGTATTGTTTCCATATACCTTGGTATATTACCGCCCCTTCCGGGCCGATGGTCCTATCCTTGATCGGGGCTCATCTGCTAAGGAGACAAAGGCTTTGAGCGTCTCGGCATCGACGGCAGAGCGGGGCTGTCATCCGCGTAGATGCGGCGTAGCTTGACCGGAGAATGTGCGGTAGCCGATGGACGACTATCTCAGTCGTTTACGCCGAAAACGAAGTGCTGACCTTGGCGCGCCACGACTGAGCTTGCTGGCCTAATTGTCCCTTGCCCCGGTCGCTGTCCGTGCGGGATAGCGTGACAAAACCGAGGTGACGATGACATTTGAAACCCTCGCCCGCGCGCTTGAGACCGACTCGAACGCCGACGACGACATCAATCGCGAGTTCCTCGCTACAAAGCACGCCGCCGATATTGCGCAGTTCCTCGATGAACACGATGCCGACACCGACTGGCGCGTTCTCAACCTTCTCGACATCGGACGGCAGGCCGAGATTCTCGGCTATCTCGATCGTAAGCAACAGGTCGCGCTGGCCCGCTCTGCGCCTCGCGCCCGACTGGCCGCTGTCGTCAGCGAAATGGACGCGGACGACCGTGCCGATCTGTTCAACGCGCTGACGGAGGACGAACAGGAAGCGTTGCTGCCCGCACTCGCCCAGGCCGAGCGCGAGGACATCCGTCGCCTTGCGGCCTATGAGGACGGCACGGCGGGCGCGATCATGACATCGGACTATGCGGTGTTGTCCCCGGACCTGTCTGCGCGGCAGGCGCTGGACACGTTGCGCCGCGAGGCGCCGGACAAGGAGACGATCTACCGCGCCTATGTGGTCGATGCAGACCGCAAGCTCCTCGGCTCCGTCCGGTTGCAGGACTTGATCCTCGCTCCCTTCAACAAGCAGATCGAAGCAATCATGGAGCGCGATACGCGCGCCGTGCGGGTCGACGAGGATCAGGAGAGCGTGGCCCGCAAGATCGCACGCTATGATGTTGTCGCCCTGCCGGTCATCGACACGGATGGCCGGATCGTCGGCATCGTCACCCATGACGATGCGCTTGACGTCATCACTGAGGAAGCGACCGAGGATTTTCACAAGGCCGGCAGCGTGGGTGATCTGGCCGAAAGCGTCGGGCGCGCCTCAATCCTGATGCTCTATCGCGCGCGCGTATTCTGGCTGGTCTTGCTGGTCTTTGGCAATATCTTCTCAGGCGCCGGGATTGCACATTTTGAAGACATCATCGCCGCCCATATGGCCCTGCTGTTTTTCCTTCCGTTGCTCATTGCTTCGGGCGGCAATGCAGGGTCGCAGGCATCGACGCTTACGGTCAGAGCCATGGCGACGGGAGAGGTGCAACTGGGCCACTTAGGGCACATGCTTGGCCGGGAGATTCTGGTCGCGGGGCTGCTGGGCCTGACCATGGCGATGGCCATATACGGGATTGGTGCATGGCGTGGCGGTTTGGACATCGCCCTGGTCGTCTCGCTGGCGATGGTGGTCATTGTGCTCGCCGGCTCTCTGATCGGCCTCACCCTGCCTTTCGTTCTGACCCGTATCGGTCTCGACCCCGCAACGGCAAGCGGGCCGTTGGTTACGTCGATCGCCGATGTCGCAGGGGTTCTGATCTATTTCGGGATCGCGCAAACATTTCTTTTTTGAGCATACGCAGCGCGATGGAAGGCAAGAGGTGCATGAACCTTGGAAAGTTCATGCCCGACAGCATCTCAAGACCGAAATGAACAGGAGGGACAATCCATGCAGACAATCCTTGTTGCGGTCGATTTTCAACACGATGCGGCACAGGTGCTTGCTCGCGCCGCCCAGTTGTCGGCGCAGCATGGTGCTGCCGTTACCGTCCAACATGTCGTCGAAAACATGGATGTAGGGGAACCGGAATTGCAAGGTGCGGTAGATCAGCACTCACGCACGACGCTGGAGGCACTGGCCAGGGCCGCGGGATTCGCCGCCACGCCTTCGCTGAAGGTCGAGTTCGGAGTGCCCCATCGCTGTGTCAATACCGCCGCCCGAGAGTTGTCGGCCGACATCATCCTCATCGGGCCGGGGCAGCCGTCTACAGTGATGCAGCGCGTGTTCGGCTCGACGGCCGATCGCGTCGTGCGCACCGCTTCGGTTCCGGTGCTTGTCGTGCGCAACAAGAGCGCGCAGCCATACCGTAGCGTTGCCGTAGCCGTGGATTTCTCCCCACTGTCCGAAGCCGCTCTCGAAGCTGCCCGGACGCTGGTGCCGGATGCACGGATAGATCTCGTCCATGCCTATGAAGTTCCGCTTCCCTTCGAGCAGGCGATGCTACGGGTTGGGACACGACCGGAAGATGCGGAACGCTTTCGGCAGGCCAAAATGAACGACTGCCGTCGTCAGCTTGCGGACTTCGCACGAAAGCATGCATCTGGAGCGGATGCTTTGGTCCTGCGGGGTGCTCCGGGCACAGCGTTGGTGGAGTTGTCGCGAAGTGGCCGTGTCGACCTGCTTGCCTTGGGGACACAAGGCAGGAACGCGGCTGCGCAAGCCTTGCTGGGGAGCGTCGCCCGGCGGCTTCTCTCGGAGGCGGGATGCGACCTGTTGGTTGCCGGACACATCCGCGAATAGGGATCGGAACGCGCAAGCGCGTGAACCGCGCCGCGCTCGGCAAAGGTAGCGCAGAGTCCCGCCGGGCTTGGCGCAGACACGTTGACATGCCTCTCCTAAATTTAGACCGGGGGCATCCCAATTTATCCGGGTCAAAGGCTACAAAAAACTGCGCTAGATAGAAGCAGTTTTGGTATATAGAAAACTACCAAAGGTATAGTCTCCAAATACTCAGATATATCACGCCCACACCATCGCGCACACCCTCAAGAGCTAGCAGTCGTTATTCTTATTGACTGCCATCGACTGTTGATGGGTAAAACGCGCTGAGCAACAAACGAAGAGATGATTTGATGATCTGAGGGGTTGATCGCCAACCAACTCGGCCTGTCGTCAGCCGTTGGGCTCGTCTGTTCTACGTCCGTGGGGAGACGTTCGAAGCACATGCAGACTGGATGAGAAATGACAGCGCGACGGTTGAGCCCGAATCCGGCAGAAACGATGCCATCACGGCAACCGCTTGATTGCATGTAGGAGCGCCGACGGTTATGCGGCGCCGATCCCTCCAACACAGTCAGTCATGGCAGCCCTCGCTGCTCCTCGGCGGTCGCGTTCCCATGGCGGCGTTGCTTCAAACGCTGGCGGTTGCAGAATATCTGAGCTTTCGCCATGCCGCAAACGCTCTTGGTGTCAGCCAATCCAGCGTCAGCGCGCGCGTAAAGGCACTGGAAGAAGACCTCGGCATTCTTCTGTTCGAGCGCCATGCACGCGGCGTCCGACTGACGGATGCGGGCCGCTACTTCGTCGACCGGGTGGCGGCTGGCGTCGACCAGCTCGACTATGCCGTCAGGACCGCTGGCATGGTGGCGCGCGGGGAGCAGGGCAGCTTGCGGCTCGGCATCCATGCTCTGATCCCCGGCAGCTTCCTCGCCAATCTACTTGAACGATACCGTCAGCAGCATCCTGGGATCGAGGTCGAGATCGCGGAAGGGACCGCCCGTGATACCCTCATGCAGCTTCGCGCCAACCGGCTGGACGTGACATTCGTGGCAGGCTCGCCCGAGTTTCCCGATTGCCATTCGCGGCCAATATGGAACGAGCGGCTTCTGGCCGTGCTACCGTCGAGCCATCCGCTTGCGGATCGAGTGGGCGTGACCTGGGCCGATCTGGCAGACGAGACCTTCATCGTCCGACATGGCGGCACCGGACCCCAAGCGTATGACCATATCGTCCTGCGCTTGGCCGGCGGCTGCCCAAACCTCGCGATCATGCGGTTCGACGTGGAGCGCGGCACGCTGCTGTCGATGGTCGCGCAGAGCTATGGAGTAACGGTCGTCGGCGAGGCGACATCGCTGATCCAAGCGCCAGGAGTGACATTCCTGCCGATCCTCGACGAACCGGAACCGTTTGCGTTCTCCGCAGTCTGGTCCCCACACAATCGCAGTCTCCTTCTCAGGAATCTTCTCGGCCTCGCGGCTGAGATGGGACGATCACAGCGGGCGGCCTGAGTCGCTATCTCGTCCAGCGAGACGACGCACCGGCCTCCACACAACCCGTCCTATTTACCGCCGACAGTATCCGGCAGCCCTCCCGTATCACCTTTCCTGTTGCCTGTTCTGAAATTGCCCACTCTCTGATCGGCTCCGTCCTTTTTGCCGATTGGAGCCCGTGTGCGCGGAGGCCGAATCCTTTGGGGTCAGATTGCTGTCGTCTTCACCATCGTTCTGGTGACGACCTGGGCGGCGACGCAATGGACGGCCTTCCGCCTCGGCTTCCAGCCCCAGCTTGGTAATCCGTGGTTCGAGCTGGCCGGCTGGCCGGTCTATTATCCGCCGGCCTTCTTCTGGTGGTGGTTCTCCTTCGACGCCTATGCGCCCACGATCTTCGTCGAGGGCGCTTTCGTTGCTGCGTCCGGCGGCCTCATCGCCATCGCCGCCGCCATCCTCATGTCGATCATCCGGGCGCGGGAGGCGCGCGGCGTTGCGACCTACGGCTCGGCGCGATGGGCCGAGGATCGGGAAATCCGCTCGGCCGGATTGCTCGGCCCGGATGGCGTGGTGCTTGGCCGATACGTCCGCGACTATCTGCGCCATGACGGTCCCGAGCATGTCCTATGCTTCGCCCCGACCCGCAGCGGCAAAGGCGTCGGACTGGTGGTGCCGACGCTGCTGACATGGCCGGGAAGTTGCATCGTCCACGACATTAAGGGCGAGAACTGGACGCTGACGGCCGGCTTCCGCGCGAAGCACGGCCGCGTCCTGCTGTTCGATCCGACCAACGCCAAATCCTCGGCCTACAACCCGCTGCTGGAGGTGCGTCAGGGCGAATGGGAAGTCCGCGATGTGCAAAACATCGCGGATATTCTGGTCGATCCCGAAGGCAGCCTCGACAAGCGCAATCATTGGGAGAAGACCAGCCACAGCCTGCTTGTCGGCGCGATCCTGCATGTCCTCTATGCGGAACCGGACAAGACGCTGGCAGGCGTCGCCAACTTCCTGTCCGATCCTCGCCGCCCCGTCGAGGCGACCCTGCGCGCGATGATGGACACGCCGCATCTTGGCGAGGCTGGCGTTCATCCCGTCATCGCGTCGTCGGCGCGGGAACTGCTCAACAAGAGCGAGAACGAACGGTCGGGCGTGCTTTCCACGGCCATGTCGTTCCTCGGCTTGTATCGCGATCCGGTTGTGGCGCGGGTGACGGCGCGCTGCGACTGGCGCATTGCCGATCTGGTCGGCAGCCGGGAGCCGGCCAGCCTCTATCTCGTTGTGCCGCCGTCCGACATCAACCGCACCAAGCCGTTGATCCGCCTCATCCTCAACCAGATCGGCCGCAGGCTGACCGAGGAATTGCATACGTCCGGCAAGCGCCATCGCTTGCTGCTGATGCTGGACGAGTTTCCGGCGCTCGGCAGATTGGATTTTTTCGAGTCCGCCTTGGCCTTCATGGCGGGTTACGGCCTCAAAGGCTTCCTGATCGCGCAGAGTCTCAACCAGATCGAGCGCGCCTATGGGCCGAACAACGCGATCCTCGACAACTGCCATGTGCGCGTCAGCTTTGCCACCAACGACGAGCGCACCGCCAAAAGAGTGAGCGATGCGCTCGGCACCGCGACCGAGCTGCGCGATTCCACCAACTATGCCGGCCATCGCCTCGCGCCGTGGCTGGGGCATTTGATGGTTTCCCGGCAGGAAACCGCGCGTCCGCTCATGACGCCGGGCGAAATCATGCAGCTTCCGCCGACCGACGAAATCGTCATGGTCGCGGGCACGCCGCCGATCCGCGCCACCAAGGCCCGCTACTACGAGGACGCGCGGTTTCAGGAGCGCATCCTGCCACCGCCCGATCTGGTCGCCGCTCCGCTGGCGCCCAGCCCATCGTCCGATGACTGGTCCGGCCGCGTGGTCGCAGCGGAAAGCGGTTCCGCGATGGACGCCGGAGACGAGGCCGGGGGCGATCCGGCCAATGCTGGAATCCGCCGCGAACCGGAATTGCCCGAGCATGAGGAAATTGTCGCCCCGGCACCATCGCCCGAACAGGAGTTCGAGTTTCTGGACGACGAGCCAGACGTTGACGCGGCCAAGGCCCGCGCCATGCGCCAGCGCATGAGGATGGTGGCGCGGCAGGTGGCATTGAATCCCGATGACGGAATCGACCTTTGAGGACACTCCTATGGCAACCAGAACCCGCCTGAATCTCTATTTCGACCCCGCGCTTATGCCGCAGATCGAGTCGCTGGCGCTGCGCCGCAAAGTCTCGAAATCCGCCATCGTGGAGGCGGCCGTCATGTCCTATCTGTCAGGCGATTCCGCCGACCAGCTTGAAGCAGCCATGTCGCGGCGCTTGGACAAGCTCGGCCGCCAGATCGACACGCTCGACATGGACCTTGCCGTTCTTGGCGAGACGGTCGCGCAGTTCATCCATTTCTGGATGACCCTCACGCCGCCGCTTTCGGGGACCGCGCAATCCGCTGCCCGCGCGAAAGGTGCGGAGCGGTTCGAGGGATTCATGCAGAATCTCGGCCGGAGGCTGGCGACAGGCGACAGGTTCCTCAAAGAGCTGTCGCGTGACCTCGACTCACTCCGTGACGATCCGTTGCCGGATGAGTCAAAGACCAACGGCGATCAAGAGTAAGTATTCGGACCCATCCTATTTGCCGCCGTTCGCCGCCGATCACCGCACGCAGCTAGATACTTGTTGAACCAGCCGGATTTCGGCCTCTCTTAATCGACCCCGATCCGGGGATCGCCTGTCGCGCCCCGCCACAAGCCGGGGCCGACATGACCACCAACCACCAAAAACCGGAAGCCATTGCGCGCGGCGCGCGCATGTTGCGCACCGCGCTCGGCCCCGCCATTGCCCGGCTGCTCGAAGACCCGGCCGTGGTTGAGGTGATGCTCAACCCGGACGGGCGGTTGTGGATCGACCGCCTGTCCGAAGGACTGTCCGACACGGGCGAGCGGCTGTCCGCCGCCGATGGCGAACGCATCGTGCGGTTGGTCGCGCATCATGTCGGCGCGGAGGTTCATGCCCGCAGCCCGCGCGTCTCGGCCGAGCTGCCGGAGTCGGGCGAAAGATTCGAGGGCCTGCTGCCGCCCGTGGTCGCCGCCCCGACCTTCGCCATCCGCAAACCCGCCGTCGCCGTATTCAGCCTCGACGACTATGTGGCGGCCGGCATCATGTCCGCCGATCAGGCCGCGATCCTACGCGCGGCCGTTTCCTCCCGCGCCAACATCCTCGTGGCGGGCGGCACCAGCACCGGCAAGACCACGCTGACCAACGCGCTGCTCGCCGAGGTGGCGAAGACTTCGGATCGCGTGGTCATCATCGAGGACACGCGCGAGCTGCAATGCGCCGCGCCCAACCTTGTCGCCATGCGGACGAAAGACGGCGTGGCGACTCTTTCCGATCTGGTCCGTTCCTCGCTGCGCCTGCGCCCGGATCGCATCCCCATCGGCGAGGTGCGCGGATCGGAAGCCCTCGACCTTCTGAAAGCATGGGGCACCGGCCATCCGGGCGGGATCGGAACCATTCACGCCGGCACCGGCATCGGTGCGCTCCGTCGCCTTGAACAGCTCATTCAAGAGGCTGTCGTCACCGTCCCACGCGCGCTGATCGCCGAGACCATCGACCTTGTTGCCGTCCTTTCCGGGCGCGGTTCCGCGCGCCGGCTGGCCGAACTCGCCCGCGTCGAAGGGCTGGGGCCGGACGGCGACTACCGCATCACGCATCCCATCCCTTTGGCAATCCCCACCAGCACAGGAGAATCTTCATGATCCGCACATTCTCGCGCGGCTATCGCACCATGGCGACCGCCGCATTCACCCTTGCCATCAGCCTCATGCTCGCTCCGGCCGCCCACGCGTCCGGTTCGTCGATGCCATGGGAAGCGCCGCTCCAAAGCATCCTCCAATCCATCGAGGGGCCGGTCGCCAAGATCATCGCCGTCATCATCATCATCGTCACCGGCCTGACACTGGCCTTCGGCGATACAGGTGGCGGCTTCCGCAAGCTGATCCAGATTGTTTTCGGCCTGTCCATCGCTTTCGCGGCGTCGAGCTTCTTCCTGTCGTTCTTCTCGTTCGGCGGCGGGGCGCTCGTTTGATGGCGGGCGGCCTTGAACAGCTCGACGCGGTGCCGGGCTTTACCGTTCCGGTCCATCGGGCGCTGACCGAGCATATCCTGCTCGGCGGCGCTCCCCGCGCCATCGCCATCATGAACGGCACGCTGGCCGGGGCCGTGGGCCTCGGCCTGCGCCTCTGGCTGGTCGGCCTCGCCATATGGGCCATCGGCCATTTCGCGGCTGTGTGGGCGGCGAAGCGCGATCCCCAATTCGTCGAGGTCGGGCGCAGGCATCTGCGCATCCCGGCTTTTCTGTCGGTGTGAGGGCGCGGCCATGATGAACCTTTCCGAATACCGCCGCACCGCCGCCCGGCTCGCCGACTATCTGCCATGGGCCGCGCTGGTCGGCTCCGGCGTCGTGCTCAACAAGGACGGGAGTTTTCAGAGGACCGCGAAGTTTCGCGGTCCCGATCTGGATTCCGCCGTCGCGGCCGAGCTGGTCGCCGTCGCCGGGCGCATCAACAATGCCGTCCGCCGTCTAGGATCGGGCTGGAGCATTTTTGTCGAGGCGCAGCGCAGCGAGGCCGCGACCTATCCCGACAGCACGTTTCCCGATCCGGCATCCGCGCTGGTCGATGCCGAGCGCAAAGCCGGTTTCGAGGAAGCGGGCACGCATTTCGTGTCCGGCTATTTCCTGACCTTTCTCTATCTGCCCCCGGCCGAGGAAGCCGCCCGCGCAGAAACATGGCTCTACGAGGGCCGGGAGAAAGCGGGCGTGGACCCGTGGGAGCTGCTGCGCGGTTTCATCGACCGCACCGACCGCGTGCTGGCTTTGCTCGACGGCTTCATGCCCGAATGCCGTTGGTTGGATGACGGCGAGACGCTGACCTATCTCCACTCCACCATCTCGACGAACCGCCATCGCCTGCGCGTGCCCGAGGTGCCCATGCACCTCGACACGCTGCTTGCCGACCAACCGTTGACCGGCGGGCTGGAGCCGCGCCTTGGCGGCGCGCATCTGCGCGTCCTGACCATCGTGGGATTCCCCACCGCGACGACGCCCGGCCTGCTCGACGAAATGAACCGGCTGCCGTTCCCCTACAGGTGGAGCACCCGCGCGATCCTGCTCGACAAGACCGATGCGACCCGGCTGCTGACCCGCATCCGTCGCCAGTGGTTCGCCAAGCGCAAGTCCGTCGCCGCGATCTTGAAAGAGGTGATGACCAACGAGGCGTCCGCGCTCGTGGACACCGACGCCGCGAACAAGGCGCTCGACGCCGACATGGCGTTGCAGGAACTCGGCGCGGACGTGGCGGGCATGGCCTACGTCACGGCGACCGTCACCGTTTGGGACGCCGATCCCCGCATTGCCGACGAGAAGCTGCGCCTGGTCGAGAAGATCGTTCAGGGCCGCGACTTCACCGCCATGGCCGAGACCGTCAACGCGGTCGATGCCTGGCTCGGCTCGCTGCCCGGACACGCCTACGCGAATGTCCGCCAACCGCCCATCAGCACTTTGAATCTCGCCCACATGATCCCGCTATCGGCGGTGTGGGCGGGGCCGGAACGGGACGAGCATTTCGGTGCGCCCCCTTTGCTCTTCGGAAAGACCGAAGGCTCAACCCCGTTCCGGTTTTCCCTCCATGTCGGCGACGTGGGGCATACTCTAGTCGTCGGCCCGACCGGCGCGGGCAAGAGCGTCCTGCTGGCGCTCATGGCGCTCCAGTTCCGCCGCTATGAGGCTAGTCAAGTCTTCGCCTTCGACTTCGGCGGCAGCATCCGCGCTGCGTCGCTCGCCATGGGCGGCGACTGGCACGACCTCGGCGGTGGACTGACAGAAGGGGCTGAGGCGTCCGTTTCGCTCCAGCCGCTCGCCCGCATCCACGACACCTATGAACGGGCATGGGCCGGCGATTGGATCGCCGCCATCCTCATGCGCGAGGGCGTTGCCATCACGCCGGAGGTAAAGGAGCATCTTTGGACGGCGCTGACTTCGCTTGCGTCCGCGCCGGTCGAAGAACGCACCATCACCGGCCTTGCCGTGCTGCTCCAGTCGAACGACTTGAAGCAGGCATTGCGCCCGTTCTGCGTCGGCGGTGCCTATGGCCGGCTGCTCGACGCCGAAGCCGAACATCTCGGCTCGGCCGATGTGCAGGCGTTCGAGATCGAGGGCCTTGTCGGGACCGGCGCGGCCCCGGCCGTGCTCGCCTATCTGTTCCATCGTATCGGCGACCGGCTCGACGGCAGGCCGACCCTGCTCATCATCGACGAGGGCTGGCTCGCGCTGGACGACGAAGGCTTCGCCGGCCAGCTTCGCGAATGGCTGAAAACGCTGCGCAAGAAAAACGCCAGCGTCATCTTTGCCACGCAAAGCCTGTCCGACATCGACGGCAGCAACATCGCGCCTGCGATCATCGAAAGCTGCCCAACGCGGCTTTTGCTGCCGAATGAACGGGCCATCGAACCGCAGATCACGGCAATTTATCGCCGCTTTGGCCTCAATGACCGCCAGATCGAAATCCTCGCACGGGCCACGCCCAAGCGCGACTATTACTGCCAGTCGCGGCGCGGCAATCGCCTGTTCGAGCTGGGCCTGTCTGAAGTCGGCCTCGCGCTCTGCGCCGCATCCGCCAAATCCGACCAGACGCTCATTGCGCAGATCGTCACTGAGGCCGGCCGCGACGGCTTCCTCGCCGCATGGCTACGGGCGCGCGGCGTCGATTGGGCGGCCGACCTGATCCCGAACCTCACCAATCTTGCCGACCGACCGGAAGCCGCCGCGCCGGCCCGGCTCGATACCCACCCCACACAGGAGATTCTTCCATGACCTATCCCAAAATCGTCGGGGCCTCGGCCCTCGCGCTGGCGCTTGCCGTGCCGGTCGCGCTTTCCCCAATGGCGGCGGCACCGGCCCATGCCCAGCTTTTCGGCCGGATCGTCTACGACCCGTCCAACTACGCGCAAAACGTCCTGACGGCCGCGCGCACGCTGGAGCAGATCAACAACCAGATCACCAGCCTCCAGAATGAAGCGCAGATGCTCATCAATCAGGCCCGTAACCTTGCGAGCCTGCCGCATTCCTCGCTCCAGCAGCTCCAGCAGAACGTCCAGCGCACGCAGCAGCTTTTGGGACAGGCGCAGAATATTGCCTTCGAGGTCGGGCAGATCGACCAAGCGTTCCAGCAGCAATATGGCAACGTCTCGCTTTCGGCGACCGAAGCCCAGCTTGTCGCCGATGCGCGTGGCCGCTGGGAAAACACGGTCGGCGGCTTGCAGGACGCGATGCGCGTGCAGGCAGGCGCGGTCGGCAATATCGACACCAACCGCGCCGAGATGGCCGCGCTTGTCGGCCAGAGTCAGGGCGCGACCGGGGCATTGCAGGCGACGCAGGCTGGCAATCAACTATTGGCGCTCCAGTCGCAGCAGCTCTCCGACCTGATCGCCGTCATCTCCGCCAATGGCCGGGCGAACGCTTTGTCGGAGGCCGAACGCGCGACGGCCGCCGAGCAGGGTCGCATCCAGCGCGAGCGCTTCCTGACGCCGGGCAGCGGTTATCAGCCGGGCAACGCACAGATGTTCAACAACGGCAACAACTGACCGGGAGGCTCGCCATGGACGGCAAGATGCTGGCCCGGCTCGGGGCCGTGGTGTTCATCGCCATCGCCGTCACGGCGACCGCAATCGACATGGCGCGGAAGGACGAACCTTCCGCGCCACCCCCAGCGCCGGCCCTCCAGCCGCCGGCCGATCCCCTGCGCGAAACCCTGCGCCGTTGCCAGCAACTCGGCGAGGCGGCGGCGAGTGACGCCGACTGCCTCGCCGCTTGGGCTGAATCCCGTGACCGTTTCCTCGGCCGTGACCGCAGCGAGGCGCGCTGACCATGGGCAACACGGGCGTCATCGACTCGTTTCTAGGGGTTTTCACCTCCTACATCGACAGCGGGTTTGGCCTGCTCGGCGGCGAGGTGGCGTTCATCGCCACCACCCTGATCGTTATCGACGTGACGCTCGCCGCGCTGTTTTGGGCATGGGGCGCGGATGACGACATTATCGCGCGGCTGGTGAAAAAGACGCTGTTCGTCGGGGTCTTCGCCTACATCATCTCCAACTGGAACAACCTCGCGCGCATCGTCTTCGAGAGCTTCGCCGGCCTCGGCTTGATGGCGTCCGGCACCGGCTTTTCCGTCGAAGACCTGATGCGTCCCGGCCGCGTGGCACAGACTGGCCTCGACGCGGGACGGCCGCTCCTCGACTCCATTTCCGACCTCATGGGCTGGATCGCGTTCTTCGAGAACTTCATCCAGATCGCGTGCCTGCTGTTTGCCTGGGCGCTGGTGGTGCTGGCCTTCTTCATCCTCGCCATCCAGCTTTTCGTGACGCTGATCGAGTTCAAGCTGACGACGCTCGCCGGTTTCGTGCTGATTCCCTTCGGGCTGTTCGGCAAGACTGCCTTCATGGCCGAGCGCGTGCTTGGCAACGTGGTGTCGTCCGGCATCAAGGTTCTGGTGCTCGCCGTCATCATCGGCATCGGCTCGACCCTGTTCTCACAGTTCACGGCCGGGTTCGGCGGTCAGACTCCGACCATCGACGACGCCATGGCGATTGTGCTCGCCGCGCTGTCGCTGCTCGGCCTCGGCATCTTCGGCCCCGGAATCGCCAACGGCATCGTTTCGGGCGGCCCGCAGCTTGGCGCGGGCGCGGCCGTGGGAACCGGCCTTGCGGTCGGCGGCGCAGCCGTCGCCGCTGGCGGCGCAACCATGCTCGCCGCGAAGGGCGGTGCCGCTGCCCTGTCCGGCGGGGCCGCGGCCGTCCGCGGAGGTGCCACCACCGCGGGCGCGGCGACCGCAGCCTATAGCGTCGGCTCGCTCGGTCAGTCTGGGGCGGCAGGCGTTGCTTCGGGCCTCGGCGGCGTTGCACGCGCCGCAGGATCGGCCGCCATCTCACCCCTGAAACGTGCCGCCGCGCGTGCCAGCGAATCCGTCAAATCCAGCTTCACCGATGGCGCGCGCGCAGGCTTTGCCGCTGGCGGCGGCACATCGTCGATGGGCACGGTCGGCGGCGCGAGCGCCGCCCCGGCCGCAGCAGCATCCGGGTCGGCCGGCAGCCCTCCCGCGTGGGCACAGCAGATGCGGCGCTCGCAGGCAATGAACCACGGCACGACCATGGCCGCCCATGCGGTGCGCTCCGGCGACAGCCACGGCTCCGGCTCTTCCGTCAATCTTTCTGAAAGTGACCGCTCATGAGCATCTTCAAACGACCATCGACACACTACGGCAAATCACCCGAACCCGAGACGCCCTATCAAAAGGCCGCGCAGGCATGGGACGAGCGCATCGGCTCGGCCCGCGTGCAGGCTCGCAACTGGCGGCTCATGGCCTTCGGCTCCTTGATTCTTTCCGCAGGCTTCGCCTCGGCGCTGGTCTGGCAGTCGGCACGAGGGACCGTGGTGCCGTGGGTTGTTCAGGTCGATAATCTCGGACAGGCGCAGACCGTCGCGCCTGCGAACGCCGATTATCGGCCGACTGACCCGCAGATCGCTTTCCATCTCGGTCGCTTCATCGAGCAGGTCCGCGCGATCCCGGCCGACGCGATCATTGTCCGCCAGAACTGGCTACGGGCCTACGAATGGACCACGGATCGCGGCGCGGCGGCATTGAACGATTACGCGAGGGCGAACGATCCCTTCACGCGCGTCGGTCGCCAGCAGGTCGCCGTCGAAGTGTCGAGCGTCATCCGGGCCTCGCCCAACAGCTTCCGCGTTGCGTGGACCGAACGCCATTTCGAGAACGGCCAGCTCGCCACGACCGAACGCTGGACCGCGATCCTGACCATCGTGATCCAGCCACCGCGCAATGCCGAGCGCCTGCGCGCCAATCCGCTCGGAATCTACGTCAACGCAATTTCATGGTCGCGGGAGATGAGCCAGTGAGGACGATCACCTGCACCCCGGCCATTGCCGCCATGCTGCTTTCGGCCACCATGCTTGCGGGCTGCGCCACCAATCGCGCCCAGCAATGGACCTATGACGATACCGTGCCGCCGCTGCCGACCGTGCAGGCGGCCGTCACCAACGACACGCCCCGGCCGCTGCATGTCCCGCCGGCATGGACCGTGGCGCGGGGCGGCGAGGCTGCCGGCACGCCGACCGGCCGTGTCGAGAACGCCAACGCCGCCGCCCGCGTCGAGCCGCGCCGCGAAGGCTATTACAATGCGATCCAGATTTATCCGTGGAGCGAAGGCGCGCTCTATCAGGTCTATGCCGCAGTCGGGCAGATCACGACCATTGCGCTGGAGCCGGGCGAAAGCCTGACTGGCGCGGGGCCGATCGCGGCAGGCGACACCGCCCGATGGATCATCGGCGACACCGAGAGCGGCAGCGGTGCGAACCGCCGCGTCCATATCCTCGTGAAGCCGACACGCACGGACATTTCCACCAACCTTGTCGTCACCACCGACCGGCGCACCTACATGATCGAGTTGCGCGCGCGGGAATCGCTCTACATGCCGGCCGTGGCATGGGCCTATCCCACACCGCCAGCAGGCCAGCGCCAGACCGTCCCGGCCGCGCCGATTATCCCGGCCGAGGCCGCGCGGAACTATCGCTATGGCTTGCAGGTGCAGGGCGACAGCCCGCCATGGCGGCCGGTTTCCGTGTTCGACGATGGACGGCGCGTCTATGTCGTCTTCCCGGCCGGGATCGTGCAGGGCGAAATGCCACCGATTTTCGTGCTCGGCACGAATGGCGAACCGCAGATCGTCAATTCCCGCATCCACCAGAACGTCCTGATCGTGGACCGCCTGTTCGGCGCGGCCGAGCTGCGCCTTGGCAGCGGCAACCGCCAGCAGGTCGTCAGGATCGTCCGCACCAACCCGACGCAGGCCGCAGCAGAGCCAGCCAGCACGACCACGGGAGGATCGTCCTCATGAGCGATACCGATACCGCCGCCCCCATGCGCCTGCGCGCTGAATCGCCCCGCGTCACCCGCCTGTCCCGCAAGATGCTGGCAGGCGTCGGCGCTGTCGCGTTGCTCGGCATCGGCGGGGCGTTGATCTACGCCCTCCAGACCCGCGATGCCGGACCGGGAGGCGAAGAACTCTATTCGACCGAGAACCGCCCCACGGCGGACGGGCTGTCCGGCCTGCCGCGTGACTACACCGGCCCGGTGCTCGGCCCCGCGCTGCCCGGCGACCTCGGCCGTCCGATCCTCGACGCGCAGAACCGGGGCCAGCCTGTCGCGCCGCCGGCCATCGCAACGCCCGCCGTCGATCCGGAGGAAGAACGCCGCCGCGCCGAGGAAGAAGCAGCGCGCTTGAGCAACGTGTTCTTCCAGTCCGGCCCGCGCACGGGAGCGCCGGCAGGAACGGCCATGCCCGGCCTTGCCGGTCTGGGCCTTGGCGGGCAGCCCGCGACGCAGGACCGGCACGCAACTTTCCTCAATGGACCCGTGGACCGGCAGACGGTTTCGCCGGATCGCGTCGCGCCGCCGGCCTCGCCCTACACCCTTCAGGCCGGGGCCGTGATCCCGGCTGCATTGATAACCGGCATTCGTTCCGACCTTCCGGGCCAGATCACCGCGCAGGTGACCGAGAACGTCTATGACAGCCCGACCGGCTCGCTGCTCCTGATCCCGCAGGGAACGCGCATCATCGGCCAATATGATGATGGCGTGACCTTCGGCCAGCGCCGCGTGTTGCTGGTGTGGAACCGCCTGATCCTGCCGGGCGGCCGTTCCATCGTTCTGGAGCGCCTGCCGGGCGCGGATGCCAGCGGCTATGCCGGCCTTGAGGATGGCGTCGATTATCATTGGTGGGATCTGATGAAGGCGGCCGGGCTGTCCACGCTGCTCGCGGTTGGCACGGAGCTGGCGACCAGCGACGAGGACCGGCTTATCCGCGCCATCCGCGACGGGGCGCAGGATACCATCAATCAGGCGGGCCAGCAGATCGTGCAGCGTCAGTTGCAGGTCGCGCCGACATTGACGATCCGGCCCGGCTTCCCGGTCAGGATCATCATCACCCGCGACCTTGTGATCGAGCCGGCAGGAGGTTGACCATGGCAAAGCTGAAACTCGGCCCGCTGCCCGACGACAAGCCCGTGAAAGTGACGGTGGAGCTGCCCGCGCCGCTTCACCGCGATCTGATCGCCTATGCCGAGGTGCTGGCCCGCGAGAGCAGCCAGCCCGCCGCCGATCCCGTCAGGCTGATCGTGCCGATGCTTGAGCGGTTCATCGCCACGGATCGCGGTTTCGCCAAGGCACGGCGAACCGCAAGCTAGAATCACCTTAGCGGCGGGGGTGCCGCCAGCGCATCAACGCAAATGCGGCACGCTACAGGCCGCCGATCCCCCTCCATGGTTCGCTTAATTCCGGGGCCTTGAACGCCCCGGAATCCACCAGAACCAAGGAGGATTCCATGTGCGCAGAGCGCCGCCGCACCCGCAAAGGGCGACCGCGACAGTCGATCCCCGAACCCCTTCCCGACGATCTTTTCGATTACGCCGACGATCCCAAGCCGGACGGCCGGGCGCGAGCCGCCGACGCGCCGCTTCTCGGCCCGGACGGACAGAGGATGCGCGTCACCGACGATTGGCCGGAGGACATTCCCGTCACCGAGGCCGAGATCGACGTGTTCGAGCGTTGGTTCGGCGACGTGTTCGACGAACTCTTGAACCCGAGAAAGCCGGAGAACAGCTTGCATTTCCTATCTCAAACTGATAGGAAAAAGACGTGAGCGCGGATCGTGATCCGGGCCTCGACACGCTTCTGGACCTCGACGGACAGATGCTTTTTGTCGATCCCGAGGGCGGCCATTGGGTGAAGTTCGTTGTCACCCGCGTTCCGGCGTCGCCGGAAAAGCCGCACGGCCTTGATTACTCGCTCACGCTTCACGGGCCTTCGGGCGAACGGCTGGTCGGCTTCGACAATGCCCATCCAGTCGGCCGAGGCAGGCGCGGCGAGCCGATGGACCATCGGCACCGCTTACAGACCGTGAAGCCATACGCCTACGAGGATGCGGCCACGCTGCTGGCCGACTTCTGGCAGGCGGTGGACGCGGTGTTGAAGGAACGAGGTGCCCTATGACCACATTGAAAGTCGGGATCGCCGACTACGAAGACATGAAGGCCCGCACCATGCGGATCGCGCGCGGTGAGGAAAAGCCCGCGCCCGGCGATCCGAAGGTATGGTTCACTTCGACCGAATCCTTCGCCAAGGTGCTGTCGGCCGGCAACCGCGAGCTGCTGCGCATCATCGCCGAGAAGGCCCCGGCCTCGCTGGAGGAACTGGCGGAAATCACCGGCCGGGCCGGTTCCAATCTGTCACGCACCCTGAAAACCATGGAGAGCTACGGCCTCGTGCGGCTTGAGCCGGGGCATGGGCGCAAGCTCGCGCCCAAGGTGGTGCATGACCGGGTGGAGCTGGCGTTGCCCCTGATCGACCGCCCCAAGGCGAAGAAGGCTATGGGAGACCGGCTATGAACATGCACAGCCCAACCGTTACCGCCCGCGCCGCCCTCTACCTGCGCGTCTCGACCGCCCGGCAGGCCGAGCATGACATTTCCATTCCTGACCAGAAGCGGCAGGGCGAAGCCTATTGTGAGGCGCGGGGCCTGCAACTGGTGGAGACGTTCATCGAAGCAGGCGCAACCGCCACCAACGACAAGCGCCCCGAGTTTCAGCGCATGATCGAAGCGGGCACGTCCAAGCCTGCGCCCTTCGATATTGTCGTGGTGCATAGCTTCTCGCGCTTCTTCCGCGATCACTTCGAGATGGAGTTCTACGTTCGCAAGCTGGCGAAGAACGGCGTCAAGCTCGTGTCCATCACGCAGGAGATGGGCGACGATCCCATGCACCAGATGATGCGGCAGATCATGGCCCTGTTCGACGAATATCAGTCGAAGGAGAACGCCAAGCACGTCCTGCGCGCCATGAACGAGAACGCCCGGCAAGGCTTCTGGAACGGCGCAAGGCCGCCCATCGGCTATCGCATCGTCGCGGCCGAGCAGCGGGGATCGAAGATCAAGAAGAAGCTGGAGATCGACCCGCTGCACGCCGACACCGTGCGGCTGATCTATCGGCTATTCCTTGAAGGCGATGGCACGTCCGGCGCGATGGGCGTCAAGGCCATCGCCACCTATCTCAACGAGCGCCGCTTTTTCACCCGCGACGGCGGACGGTGGGGGCTGGCGCAAATCCACGCCATCCTAACCCGCACCACCTATATCGGCGAACACAGGTTCAACACCCGCTCGCACAAGGACCGGGAAAAGAAGCCCGAGAGCGAAGTCGCCATCATGGCGGTGCCGCCCTTAATCGAGCGCGAGATTTACGACGCGGTGCAAGCCCGCCTCAAATCCCGCAATCCCATGGTGACGCCTGCGCGTGTCTCCAGCGGCCCGACGCTCCTGACCGGCATTTGCTTCTGCGCCAAATGCGGAGGCGCGATGACGCTTCGCACCGGCCAAGGCAGCACGGGCGCGACATACCGCTACTACACCTGCTCGACCAAGGCCCGGCAGGGCAAGACCGGCTGCAAAGGTCGCACGATCCCCATGGACAAGCTGGACCATACGGTCGCCGATTATATCGGGGATCGCCTGCTCCTGCCCAAGCGGCTGGAAACCGTCCTTGCCAGCGTCATCGACCGCCGACAGGAGCGCACCGAGCGCCGCCGCGAGCATCTTGCCGAGCTTCAAAGGCGAATCACGGAAGCCGACCAGCGGCTCGGCCGTCTCTTTGACGCCATCGAAGCCGGCATGGTCGATAAGGACGACGCCATGGCGAAAGAGCGTATGGTGAGCCTCAAGGCATTGCGGGATCAAGCCGCCGCTGACGCCGAGCGCACGCAGCTCGCGCTCGACAGTTCAGGCAATCAGGGCGTCACCCCCGATATGCTCAAGGGGTTTGCCCGCAAAGCCCGTGAACGGATCAGACTCGACGATGGCGGCTACCGCCGCGACCATCTGCGCGCGCTGGCGCAGCGTGTCGAGGTTGCCGACGACGAGGTTCGCATCATGGGATCGAAGTCGGAATTGCTGCGAACGCTGGTCGCCGCTTCAAGCGTAGAAACGGCGGCGTTCGGCGTTCATAGTTCTGTTCTGAAATGGCGCACCCGACAGGATTCGAACCTGTGACCTACGGCTTCGGAGGCCGTCACTCTATCCAGCTGAGCTACGGGTGCATCGGTATTCAGATAGGGCTCGTGACCGAACAGGGTCAATCGCGAATCCATCAATCGGACGAGCGGAAACGGGGTGGGCCAGAGGCTCCGCCGATTGTCGTCGTTCGTACTCTACAGCCTCCTTCAGTTTGCTTCCGCGGTGCTTCCGTGAGCACAGAGGAGGTTTTCATGCTTCCGTCGAGTTTCACCAATCGCTTGATCTTACTCGACTTTTTCGACCACCACCCGTTTTCTGCTTGACTTAGCGTTGCCTTCGGAGGGCGACACTCTATCCAGCTGAGCTACGGGTGCATCCGTGTAAAGCGCTTGCGCTGACCGATAGCCTCATACCCGAAGCACGATGGCGCATCAACATGTGATTGGGCCGGATGCGCGAAGGCGAAGTTAAGCGTCTCTAATTCTATGGGAAATGCTTCGCCGAGGAGGGTTGTCCGTGGTGAAGAACCGCTCAGTTGAAAGCGGACAACATCGGGCGGCGCGGCTGCGGCGCGTTCGGTGCGCTACTCCCGACCATCGGCATATATTGCTCGATCAACTGCGCCATGTGCGCATTACGCGCTTTTGCCGTTTCGCCGCCCATCACCACCGCAACCATCTGCCGTCCGCCGCGATCGACCGAGGTGGCGAGATTGAATCCCGATGCACGGATATAGCCGGTCTTCAGGCCATCGACGCCCGCGACGCTTTCGAGCAGATCGTTATGCCCGCGGATCGTGCGGCCCGCATAGGTGAACTCGCGGTTGCCGAAATAATGATAGTGATGCGGGAAGCGTTTCTTCAGCGCGATCGAAAGCAGCGCCATGTCGCGCGCGGTCGTCTGCTGGCCCGCATTGGGGAGGCCTGAAGCGTTGCGGAAGGTGGTGGACGACATGCCCATCTGGCGCGCTCGCTGCGTCATCAGCGCCGCGAAATTATCCTCCGTGCCACCCAGATGCTCGGCGACCGCGACGGCCACGTCGTTCGCAGAGCGGATGACGAGCGCCCGGATTGCCGAATCGACATCGATCGAGCCGCCTCGGTCGAAACCGATCTTGGTCGGCACCTGCGCGCGCGCGTTTTCCGAGACGGGGATCATCGACGCCTTGGTGATGCGGCCCTGATCCAGCGTCTCGAACAGCATGAAGACCGTCATCATCTTGGTCAGCGATGCCGGATAGCGCAGCGAATCGGAATGGGCCGAATAAAGCGTCTGGCCCGAACTTACGTCGACGACGATGGCGGCGTATTTTTCGGACGGGATTGGGGGCGGCGGATCGGGCAGAACCGATGCTGCCGTGCAGGCGGACAGGAACAGGCACAAAGCCGCCAGCACCGCCGCTGCCGGCGAAACCGCCTTTCGCCTCATCATGTCCATTCGTCCCGCTCCCGCAAAGCCATGTCCCAAACGCAATTTGTGCCCGAGACATGGTTAAGCGGCAATGAACAGGCCCGCCGCGAAACAAAATGTGAGCGGCAGGCGGACGGCTTACTTGTCGGTGCCACCCCAGATTGCTTCGGCCGTCTTCACGACGAGATCGAGCTTGCGGCGCTGGTCGTCAACGGTGATGGCATTGCCTTCTTCCGTCGAGGCGAAACCGCATTGCGGCGCGATGCCGAGCTGGTCGATATCGGCAAATTTCGAGGCCGCGTCGATCTGGCGCTTCAGGTCGTCGAGCTTTTCAAGCTCGCCCGTCTTTGTGGTGATGAAGCCGGGCATCACGCGCTTTTTGCCTTTCGGCAGAAGGCGCAGAGGCTCCAGTCCGCCGGCACGCTCGGTGTCGTATTCCATGAAATAGATGTCGACGCCGGTCTTGTTGAAGATCGCGTCGGCTGCTGGGTCGTAGGCGCCTTCGGCCGCATGGGTCGAGCGGAAATTGCCACGGCACATATGCATGCCGATGACCATGTCGTCGGGTCGATCCTTGATCGCTTCGTGCATCATCCAGGCATATTGATCGATCAGCCAGTCCGGATCGTCGCCCGCCGCCTTCTTGTCGGCGCGGTGCTTTGGGTCGCACAGATAGGCGAAGAAGATGTCGTCCATCTGGAGATAGCGGCAGCCGGCCTCGTAGAACACCTTGACCGCCTTGGCGTAGGTTTTCGCCAGATCGGCGAACAGAACCTCGACGTCCTTGTATTCGGCCGGATGAATGTCGTCCTTGGCGACACGGAAATGGCAGCAGCTCGGGCCCGGGATGGAAATCTTCGGCGTCGCCTTCGTGTTCGCAGCGACGAACTTGAAGTGCTCGATCATCGGATGGTCGTCGGGGAAATCGAGTTTGCCCGTGATCGTCGGATAGACCGGCGGAATCTTGGTGCCGTGGAACTGGACGCCCTCGTCGCGGCGCTCCAGCTCGAAGCCGGTCAGTTCGCCCATGAAGTCGAAATGCCAGAACTGACGACGGATTTCACCGTCGGTGATGGCCGGAATGCCGGCCTCTTCCTGCAGGCGGATAACGTCGCGGATCGCCTCGTCCTCGACGGCCTTCAGCTCGTCCGCCTCGATGGATTTGTCTTCGAAGAACTTCTTGCGAGCATCCTTGACCGATTGCGGACGAAGCAGGCTGCCGACGTGGTCGGCGCGAAAGGGTGGCGTTGCGGACATCAAATCCTCCTTAAGACATAAAGACATGTGCATGCGCTTACACGGCATCCGATGAAGCCGCAAGCGTCGATGCGTTCAGGCGCGCAAGCCGCCCTGCTCGACGATGAAGTCGACGATTTCGGCAACGCCTTGGCCGCGCGACAGATCGGTGAAGCCGAACGGCCGCGCACCTCGCGAGACTTTGGCGTCAATGTCCATCTGCGCCAGATCGACATTCACGTAGGGCGCGAGATCCGCCTTGTTGACGACGAGAAAGTCCGATCGCGTGATCCCCGGCCCGCCCTTGCGCGGAATGTCGCCGCCCTGACAGACCGATATGACGTAGAGCGTCAAATCGGCGAGATCGGGCGAGAAGGTCGCGGCGAGATTGTCGCCGCCCGATTCGATGAAGATGATATCGAGGCCGGGAATGCGGGCATTGAGCGCATCGATCGCCTGAAGATTGATCGACGCGTCCTCGCGGATCGCCGTGTGCGGGCATCCGCCCGTTTCCACGCCCACGATACGGTCTTCCGACAATGCCTGAAGGCGCACCAGCGCGGTCGCATCCTCCTTCGTGTAGATGTCGTTGGTGACGACCGCGATGGAAAACTCCTCGCGCATCGCCTTGCACAGTTTTTCGGTCAGCGTCGTCTTGCCGGAGCCGACCGGACCGCCGATGCCGACGCGAAGGGGGCCGTTGGGTGAAGTCATGAGCGGAACAGCCTCGTATGCTGGATTTCATGGTTCATGGCGGATATTTCGGCGATAAGCGCTGCGCCGCCGAGTTCGTCGAGCGAAGCATCGCTGGCACGATTAGCCAGCGAAACGATCTTCGCCTCAAGACCATGGATCAGCCGCACGCCTGCCTCCTGTCCGAGAAGCGAGAGCCGAATGCCGCACTGAATCTGGTTGGAGGCGAACCCTTGCGCGAAGGCGGCTATCGTCGCTTCGGGGTCGAGACCGGCCCAGCCGGCAGACGCTCCGAACGCGACCGGATAGGGGCACGGATCGGGCAGCCATCGACCGTCCGTCCACTGCGCGACATATTTTGCGAAAGCCGCGCCCTGCGCCATCGTTTCCAGATGCCGTTCGGCCGAGCCGGCCATCGCCTCGCAAAGTTCGGCCAGTTCGCTCAGGTCATCATTTGCCGTCGCGCGCCGCCAGGCCTCGGCAACGATGAGAGCGTCGTTCCACGCCGTGCCATGGTCGAGCAGCGCGCCGAGCCAATCATGCAATCCATCTGCGTTGCAAACGATGCCGTCGCCGACCGCGTGCTCAAGTCCGTGGCTGTAGCTGAACGCGCCCACCGGGAAGGCCGGCGACAGCCATGCCATCAGGCGAAGCGATGCAGCCGGATCAGCCATGGCCGTGATCGTGCGAATGGGTGTGGTGATGATCGTGCCTGTGCGCCTTTCCCGAATAGGCGCCGCGCACCGGCTCGAAACCCGTTTTCACATGCGCCACCGTCGCGCCAAGCCCCTCCAGCATCGCCTCTATGACGTGGTCGTGCAGGATGAGAATCCGGTCCTCCTCGATCTGCGCGGCGAGATGCCGATTGCCGATATGCCAGGCGAGTTCGACCAGATGCAGCGGATCGCGTGGACGGATTTCGAGAAGATCTTCGTCCGCCGCCCCGATCTCTGCCAGATCGCCCGTATCGAGCAGAAGACAATCGCCAGCGCCGAGCGAGACCGGCTGCGGCAGATCGATAAGCACGCGCGCGCCCGTATCGAGGATCAGGAGCTTGCGGCGCAGATGCCGTTCGTCATGGGCGAGCGACGCGCTGCCGATCGCCGTGCGCCCCTCGCGATCCTTCGCCCTGACGATTTCGCCTGCCCGATACATCATGCCTCTGCGGCTTCCTTTTCCTTCTGCTTCGCACGCGCCAGTGCCGGACGCGCCAGCACGCGGTCGAAATAGGCGTTGACCCGGTCCGACGCGATTTCGAACTTCGCCCCCCTCGCCCATTGCCCGCAATGACCGAGGATCACGTCGGCGGCCGTGAAGCGGTCGCCCATGGCGAATTCATTGTCGCCAAGGCGTTTGTCGAATGTCTCGATCTCGTTCGCGAATTCGGCATTGCACCACGGACCGACCTCGGCGCGCAACTCATCGGCCAGCCGCAGGCGATGCTTCAGCTTGTTCCAAAGCGGAGCCTCCAGTTCGGCCTGCGCGAAGAAGAGCCACGAAGCGATCTCGGCGCGGTCGGCCGGGCCGGTTCCGCCCAGACCTTTTTCGGAATGCTTGTCGGCCAGATAAAAGACGATGGCCGCCGAATCGACCACGGTCAGGTCGCCATCCGCCAGCGCCGGCATCTTGCCGCTCGGATTATACCGTCGCATCGTTTCGGTGTGCATCTTGGCGTTGACGATCTCGTAGGGCTCTTCGAGTTCCTCGAGCATCCATGTGACGCGGGTCAGCCGGGACCCGGGCGCGCCGATAGCCTTGTACATAAGTTTCCTCCCTTTTCTAACGCGTCAACAAGATGACGCCACCCGCGATCATCGCGATACCGCCCCAATGTGTGGCGGTCAGCTTCTCGCCGAGAAACGCGACGCCGAATATGGCCACCAGCACCACCGAAAACTTGTCGAGCGGCGCGACACGCGCCGCGTCACCAAGCTGCAACGCCCTGAAATAGCAGAGCCACGACGCGCCCGTCGCAAGCCCCGACAAAACGAGAAACGAATAGGTGCGCCTGGAAACGCTTTCGGGTGCCTGCCACCCGCCGGTTGCGATCATGATGCCGGTCACCAGAAACAGGATGATGATCGTGCGCACGAACGTCGCATAGTCGGACGAGACGTTCTCCACGCCGACTTTGGCGAAGATGGCGGTGAGCGCTGCGAAGCCGGCCGACATCAACGCCCAGAATTGCCATGAGGCGGCCATCGTTCCCCTTCCGATCCCTGCTTGCACGCCTGTCCGTGTTAGAACAGAAAATATCGCTGCGCCATCGGCAGGATCGTTGCGGCCTCGCAGGTAAGCAACTCACCGTCCGCACGCACCTCGTAGGTTTCGGGATCGACCTCTACATGGGGCATCGCATCGTTCAGCACCATGGAGCGCTTGGAAATGCCGCCACGCGTGTTTTCGACCGCAACCATCTGCTTTTCGACACCGAGCCTCTCGTGCAGGCCGCTATCGAGCGCGGCCTTCGAGACGAACGTGACCGACGTATTCGCCACCGCCTTGCCGTAGGCTCCGAACATCGGGCGGTAGTGAACCGGCTGCGGCGTCGGGATCGATGCGTTGGGATCGCCCATCGGCGCGGCCGCGATCATGCCACCGACAAGCACCATGTCCGGCTTGACGCCGAAGAAGGACGGGTTCCAGAGGACGAGATCGGCGCGCTTGCCGGTCTCGATCGAGCCGATCTCCTTCGACAGGCCTTGAGCGATTGCCGGGTTGATCGTGTATTTCGCGATGTAGCGGCGAACGCGGAAATTGTCGTTCTCGCCGGTTTCTTCCTTCAGACGTCCGCGCTGGCGCTTCATCTTGTCGGCCGTCTGCCAGGTGCGGATCGCAACCTCGCCAACCCGGCCCATGGCCTGGCTATCCGACGATATGATCGAGAACGCACCGATATCGTGCAGGATATCTTCAGCCGCGATGGTTTCCTTGCGGATGCGGCTTTCGGCGAATGCAACGTCCTCGGGGATCGACGGCGACAGATGATGGCAGACCATCAGCATGTCGAGATGCTCGGCGATGGTGTTGACCGTGTAGGGCCGCGTCGGATTGGTCGAAGACGGAATGAAGTTCTCGAAGCCGCAAACCTTGATGATGTCGGGCGCGTGTCCGCCGCCCGCGCCTTCTGTGTGGAAGGCGTGGATCGTGCGTCCGTCGATAGCGTTAATCGTATCCTCGACGAAGCCGCTTTCGTTCAGCGTATCGGTGTGGATCATCACCTGAATGTCGAACGCATCGGCGACTGACAGGCAGCAGTCGATGGCAGCCGGCGTCGTTCCCCAATCCTCGTGCAGCTTCAGCGCACAGGCGCCGCCGAGAACCATCTCCTCCAGCGCCTTCGGCTGCGAGGCATTGCCCTTGCCCGACAGGCCGATATTCATCGGGAACGCGTCGAAGGACCGGATCATCTGCGCCAGATGCCACGGGCCGGGCGTGCAAGTCGTCGCCAGCGTGCCATGCGCAGGACCGGTGCCACCGCCCAGCATAGTGGTTATGCCCGAATTCAGCGCCTCTTCTATCTGCTGTGGGCAGATGAAATGGATATGCGCATCGAAGCCACCGGCCGTCAGGATCTTTCCCTCGCCCGCGATCGCCTCGGTACCCGGACCGATGATGATGGTCACGCCGTCCTGCGTGTCGGGGTTGCCGGCCTTGCCGATCGAGTGGATGCGCCCGTCCTTCAGCCCGACATCGGCTTTATAGATGCCGGTGTGATCGACGATCAGCGCGTTTGTGATGACCGTGTCCACCGCCCCGTCGGCGCGCGCGATCTGGCTTTGCCCCATCCCGTCGCGGATCACCTTGCCGCCTCCGAACTTCACCTCCTCGCCATAGGTCGTCAGGTCGCGCTCGAGCTCGATGAAGAGTTCCGTATCGGCGAGGCGTACCTTGTCGCCGGTCGTCGGTCCGAACATGCGCGCATAGGCGGCGCGCGACAGGCGGTCAGGCATTGGGTTCTCCTGCGAAGCGATGGTTCTTAAGGGCTTGGGCGCGGCGCGACACGCGGTCATCACATTGCGCACGCTTTCGCCACGAAATGACCCGCGAATGGCCTTGCGCCGAATGAAACCGAGCCAGCGCCCACGCATTGAGGGGCCAGTCGTTCACGGACGGCAATCGTGAGCAAGGGACAGATTCTAAATCGAACCGAAAAGGAAATTCACGATGAAACGCATTATTGGATTGACCACCGCCGCACTGATGAGCGCCTCGATGATTGCCGGCCCCGTGCTTGCGCAGACGAGTCCCGTTCCGGTGCCGAACACGAGCGCCGAGACGGAAACCGGCGGGTCGGGCGGCACCGAAACGATGGAGGCTCCGGCCAGCGCGACGACGCTGCCCGGCGAGGTCGACAGCGACCCAACCGCTTCCATCGGCGGCGAAGCGACCTTCGACGGCGCGCTCGCCGCAATCGAAGGCAATGCGACCGGCATTGCCGCCATCGACACCATGACCGAGGTCGGCAGCATAGAAGTCGTCGAGGTCAACGATCTGGAAGGTGCGGACACCGCAGCGCTCGAAACCGCGACGAGCGAGAACAGCGCGCAGATCACGGAACTTCAGGCGGCACTCGAAGCCAACACGGCCATTTCGACGGCCCTTGAGGCTGAAAATGTCGAGGTTGCCAATGTCGTTGCCGCCGAGACGGCCGCAGATGGCTCGCTCGTCGTTTATGTGCAGTAATTCATAGCGTGACATGAATTGTGGCGGCGCGGGCTTGAACCTGCGCCGCCTTTTTGCGTTAGAACGAGTGCGCTTCGCGGTTGCGAAATGCGCTGGCACGCGCCAGATATGGAAAATCCCCAGACCGACCAACGGACGAACAAGAGACCGAACGACATGGCCATCATAAAGTCCAGAACATTGCCGCGCCTCGCCGTCCTGTTTGCCGGCGCTCTCGTGTTCGCCGCCCCGGCAGCCTTGGCCCAGGGCCTCGACAGCGAAGGCGCGATCGACACGATCGTCGACAGCGAGGTCAAGACCGAACAGCTGAGCGCGACCGAACAAAGCGATCGAGTGATCACCGCGATCGAGGCGACCCTCGATCACGCGCAGATCGTGCGCCGCGCCTTCAACGTCGAAGAGGTCGATATCGTCTTTTTGCCGGAAGTCGGACGAGGCGACAGCGGGATCAGCGAAAAGCGCGAGGAACATGCCGACGAGATCGTCGAATTGCAGCAGGCGATCGAAGGCAGTGCGATTTTCTACCATGCGGTGAATTCGCGTCAGATTCTCGTGCGCGACATCGTCGCGATCGAGTTCACCAACGAGAACCAGACGGCGGCGATCTTCGTCGCCGGCGCAGAGCCGGGTTCGGCCGTTCCCGATGCCGCCACCGACGATCCGGAGACTGCGCCCGACGCGGGGACCGATCCTGAGGAAGCGCCTGCGCAATAGGCTGCCCACTGTTCAGAGCCCGCCCATGATCTTCTGCTGGAAGCCGAAGATCATGCGGGTGCTCCCCACCGGGATCAGCGTCACGTCGCGTTCCTGACCGGGTTCGAAACGCACCGCCGTTCCCGCCGCGATGTCAAGGCGCATGCCACGTGCCGCCTCACGGTCGAAGACAAGACCCTCGTTGACCTCGAAGAAGTGGTAGTGGCTGCCGACCTGTATCGGGCGGTCGCCCGAATTGGCGACCTTGATCGTCACTGCGTCCTTGCCGGCATTCAGTTCGATGTCGCCTGAAGCTGGAATGATTTCGCCCGGGATCATGAACGTCCTCCTGTCAGCCGGCGATGAAGACGAGAACGCCGGTAAAGGCGGTCGCCGCGCCAAGTGCGCGCACGGGGAGATCGCGCTGGTCGAGGCGGGCAAGCGCGACGGCGAGCCAGATGCCGATGGCGTGGAGAAGCGCGGTCGCAATCAGGAAACCCGCGCCATAGACAAGCGCACCCGAATGACCCATTTCGGTGCCGTGGGCATGGCCGTGAAACACCGCGAAAAGCCCCACGAGAATGGCTGCCGGAACGACCGGCAGCTTGACGGACGCTGCGACGAGAAGGCCGATCACGACCACGGAGCCAAGGATCATCGGCTCGACATAGGGCAGAGTCACGCCGGCCAATGCGACGAGAAAGCCGGCCGACATGAAGGCGACGAAGGCCGCCGGCACGGCGAGCACCGACCGGCCGCCGAGCGATGCCGCCCAAAGGCCCACCGCCACCATCGCCAGAATGTGATCGAGCCCGGTGAAGGGGTGCAGGAAGCCCGTCAGAAAGCCGTTTGCGTCATGCGCGCCGTGTCCCGGATGCGCGAAGGCCGGAAAACCGGAAAGAGCCAGCGCGAAGGCGGCGAGAGGCAGACGCTTGAACATGGGGAAGTCCTTCATTTTTGTCTTTCAGCGGATCGGCTCATGGACGGTGACGAGTTTGGTGCCATCGGGAAAGGTCGCCTCGACCTGCACGTCGTGAATCATCTCGGCGATCCCCTCCATGACCTGATCGCGGGAAACGACATGCGCGCCGGCCTCCATCAGTTCCGCGACCGACCGGCCGTCGCGCGCGCCTTCCACGACGAAATCGGTGATCAGCGCGATCGCCTCGGGATGGTTGAGCTTTACGCCGCGCTCCATCCTCTTGCGCGCGACAATGGCTGCCATCGCGATCAACAGCTTGTCCTTTTCCCGTGGCGTCAGATTCATCGCGTCACTTTCAACTTGTCCAAATCTTGGGCAGGCCTGCCTGCCCATTGAGCAGTCTTACGAGCGGCAAAAGTCGCTGGCGCAAGGCATAGCCGTCTTCTGCGACGATTCTGGCAAGAAGCTTGCCAGTCCTGCCGACATTCCAGAAACTTACGCCGCCCGCCTCGCCCGTCAACGCGCGCGCAGGCGCAAGCATTTCTTCCGCGCGGCTGTCGATGAACAAAAGCGTCGCCACGGCACGGCCGCCACCGGCGATCGCCGGATGTGAGAGTTGCGCGGCAACGTCCGGACCGATGCGGAAATCTTCCGCATGGACGAGCCGACCGGCCCGGCGCACGCGCCAGCGATCGTGGAAGATCGCCCGCTCGACACTCTCCCCCATCGCCTGTCGCCCGAAGATCGTCGCTTCGAGAATGAGCGCGCTTGCATCCGCCGCCAGATCGATATCGAGCCTCCGCGACAGGGCCGCGCCGTCGAACAGGATCGTTTCCTGGGGCAGCCAGGAAAGGCGCGCCCCTGTCGCCGCCTTCAGGGCAACCTCGACCTGCGCACGGCCGGAATCTGCACGATAAATCTTCTCGCAGGCTTGCGTGGTCAGACTAAGTGCCGTGTCGGCTGCGGCATCGACCGCCCAGGCGACGCGGTCGCCGCCTGTCAGTCCGCCGGCCGTATTGATCAGAACCGCCTCCAGCGCCGCACTTTCAGGTGCAGGAAAGCGGATCTTGGCCGCGCCCTCCTGAAACAGCCGGTGAAGACGCGTTCGCCCGTCGATCTTCCTGACCGACAGGCGTCCATCTGCGCGCACGCGCTGCATGACCGGAGATTGAAGGGGCAGCATGAGGAGATTCGAATTTCCACGTTAGGGAGCGACAGCGTAACGCTTGCAACCGGCATGCCAAGCCATATCTGGGTGAGACCCGCAAACGGAGATCTTCATGTCCGACCTGTCCGCATTCCCGATCACAAAGCGCTGGCCAGCGCAGCATCCAGAGCGCCTGCAACTTTATTCGCTGCCAACGCCCAACGGCGTGAAAATCTCGGTCGCGCTGGAAGACGCCGGAATTCCTTTCGCTCAACCCGAACAACAAGATTCCCGCCATCATCGATCCGGACGGCCCCGGCGGAAAGCCGCTTGGCCTGTTCGAATCCGGCGCGATCCTCGTCTATCTGGCCGAAAAGACCGGCAAGCTTCTGCCTGTCGATCCGGCCCGGCGCTACGAGACGCTGCAATGGCTGTTCTTCCAGATGGGCGGCGTCGGGCCGATGTTCGGCCAGTACGGTTTCTTCTACAAGTTCGCCGGCAAGGATTTCGAAGATCGCAGGCCCGCCCATCGGTATCGCGATGAATCGAAACGGCTGCTCAAGGTTCTGGACCAACGGCTCGATGGCCGCCAGTTCATTATGGACGACGACTACACGATCGCCGACATCGCCCTCTTCCCATGGGTGCGCGGCATCGACGTGTTTTACGGCGGGCGCGAGGAACTGGGGCTCAACGATCTGCCGAACGTCAACGCCTGGCTCGAGCGATGCATCGCCCGGCCTGCGAGCCAGACCGGTCTCAACGTGCCCAAGCGCGATTAGGCTTGGCCGGTTCCCGCAGTTTGAAAGCTCAGTTCATCCGTGCTGAATTGAGCTTCAATGATTCTGGGCGCCGGCTCGCTTGAAGCCGGCGCGACATAGCACCACATCAGGGCCAACACGATTTCAAGGAGAGCCTCCGAATGTCCGCGATCAAGATCGACAAGAACAATTTCCAGTCAGACGTGCTGCAGGCGGCCGAGCCGGTTGTCGTCGACTTCTGGGCCGAATGGTGCGGTCCGTGCAAGATGATTGCACCGGCGCTCGACGAGATCGCCACCGAAATGGACGGCAAGGTCAAGATCGCCAAGATCAACATCGACGAGAACCCGGAACTCGCAGCCCAGTTCGGTGTGCGCTCGATCCCGACGCTGATGATCTTCAAGAGCGGTGAAGTCGCCGACATGAAAGTCGGCGCGGCTCCGAAGACGGCGCTGTCGTCCTGGATCAGCGGCAACGTCTGATCGTCATTCGATAAATGAAGAAAAAGCCCGGCCAAGCGCCGGGCTTTTTCGTTTCAGGCCGGCAGCGTGCCGTTCTTTTCCAGAACTTCGCCGGCGAGATAAAGCGAGCCGCAGATCAGGATGCGCGGCGAAGCATCCGACCCGTCCCACGTCTCCGCCAGAAGCTTGAGCGCGCTTTCCACCGACGAGACCGGCTCGGCCGACAATCCCGCCTCCATCGCGCGAGCGGCGAGTTCATCATTGGGAACGCCGGCTTCCGAATGCGTCACCGGAACCGTGAAGACATGGCGCGCCATGCCTTCGAAGGCTCGAAAATAGCCGGACTGGTCCTTGGTGTTGATCATCCCCGCGATGAGAAAGAGCGGACGGGGACGCTTTTCCTCCTGCTCGGCCATCGCTTCGGCGATGACGATGCCGGCACCGGGATTGTGTCCGCCGTCGAGCCAGATTTCCGCACCGTCGGGCGCGAGATCGACGAGGTTGCCTTCGGTCAGCCTTTGCATGCGGCCGGCCCAATCGACTTTCTTCATCGCGCGGTCAGCGACACGAAGCGAACCGTCGAAACCGGCCACCTTGATCGCGGCGATGGCGGTTGCGGCATTGGCGTATTGGTGGCGGCCGGGAAGGCGAGGCAACGACAGATCGAGCAGGCCGTCATCGTCCTGATAGATCATCCGCCCGTTTTCCTCATAGGCGATGAAATCCTGACCGTAGACCAGAACCGGACAGCTATTGCGATCAGCCGCGTCGATCAGCACCTCGCGGGCGGCCTCATATTCCTGCGCGCCAATGACGACCGGTTGGCCGCGCTTGACGATACCGGCCTTTTCGACCGCGATCAGTTCGACCTTGTCGCCGAGATAGGCTTCGTGGTCGAGCGAGATCGGCATGATGACGGAGACGGCCGGACGGGCGATCACATTGGTCGCATCAAAGCGACCGCCCAGCCCGACTTCGAGGATCGCCGCATCCGCCGGGTGCTCCGAAAAGAGGACAAAGCCGACGGCGGTCAGGATTTCGAAGACGGTGATGGTGCGCCCGCCATTCGCCTCTGCAACGCGCGAGATTGCCTCGGCGAAGATCGCGTCGTTGACGAGCTTTCCGCCACCCGCTTCTCCCAGCCGGTAACGTTCGTGCCAGTGAACCAGATGCGGCGAGGTGTGGACATGAACCGTGCGCCCGCCCGCTTCCAGCAGGGCGCGTGAAAAGGCGGCGGCAGAGCCCTTGCCGTTCGTGCCGGCGATGTGGATGACGGGCGGCAGCATATCCTGCGGGTTGTCGAGTTTCCCCAAAAGATCGCGGATGCGCTCCAGCGAAAGGTCGAAGCCCTTCGGGTGGAGCGACATCAGCCGCTCGATTTCCTGCTCGGCTGTCAGGAGCGTCATGTTCGGGTTCCGGTGATCAGGCGGCGGTCTTTTCGTCGACCTCTTCCGAAAGGTCGGCGAGCGCGGGAACGGGTTCGAGCGGCGTATGCGTCAGGATTTTCAGCAGACGCGCGATGGTCGCCTTCAGTTCGAGGCGCGAGACGACCATGTCGACCATGCCATGCTCCATCAGATATTCGGCGCGCTGGAACCCTTCGGGCAGCTTTTCGCGAATGGTCTGCTCGATGACGCGCGGGCCGGCAAAGCCGATCAGCGCACCCGGCTCTGCGATCTGGACGTCTCCCAGCATCGCGTAGGAAGCCGTGACGCCGCCAGTCGTCGGATTGGTCAGCACGACGATATAGGGAAGGCCGGCTTCCTTCAGGCGGTCGACCATGACCGTCGAGCGGGCAAGCTGCATCAGCGAAAGGATGCCTTCCTGCATGCGCGCGCCGCCGGAGGCGGCGAAAAGAACGAGCGGGCGCTTCTTCTCGATCGCCGTCTCGAAACCGCGAATGATCGCCTCGCCGGCTGCCATGCCGAGCGAGCCGCCCATGAAGGCGAAATCCTGAACGGTCGCGACGATCGGCAGACCTTCGATGGTGCCGACGCCATTGAGCACGGCGTCGTCCATGCCCGTCTTGGCCTTGGCGTCGCGCAGGCGGTCCGTGTAGCGCTTTTCATCACGGAATTTCAGCGGATCGACGGCAGCCTTCGGGTTTTCGACCGTCTCGTATTTGCCGTCATCAAAAAAGTAGCGCAGCCGTTCCTTGGCCGAAATCTTCATGTGATAGCCGGATGCCGGGATCACATACTGATTGCCCTCGAGATCCTTGTGGAACACCATCTCGCCCGTCTCGGGATCCTTGATCCAGAGATTTTCGGGCATGTCGCGCCGGCCGAGCATCGAGTTGATCTTGGGGCGGACGTAGTTCGTGATCCAGTTCATCGCGGGCCTGTTCTTTTATCTATTCGTCGCGGTTCTATGGGAAATGGGCCGGTCAGCTTGCCTTTGCAAGTCGCGCGGAACGAACGCCCTGCGCCAGACCGGATACCAGCGTCGCGACAGCCTCGGCCGGATCGGCGGTCTTCTCGCCTTTCGGTCCGAGCACATTGGCGACTGCGTTGACGATCGCGGTGCCAACGACGACACCATCAGCCGACGCGCCGATGGCGCGCGCCTGCTCCGCCGTCTTGACGCCGAAGCCAACGCAAACCGGCAGGTCGGTATGGCCCTTGATGCGCGCGACCGCACCGGCAACCTTCGTGGTGTCCGGCAGCGCCGAACCGGTAATGCCGAGCATCGAGACGTAGTAGACGAAACCCGACGTGTTCTCCAAAACCTTGGGCAGGCGCTTGTCGTCGGTCGTAGGCGTTGCGAGGCGGACGAAGTTGATCCCGGCCTTCAGCGCCGGCACGCACAATTCGCTGTCCATCTCGGGCGGCAAATCGACAACGATCAAGCCATCGATGCCGGATGCTTTAGCATCTTCGAGAAAGCGGTCGACACCGTAGATGTATATGGGATTGTAGTAGCCCATCAGGATGATCGGCGTCTCGTCGTCCTCGCGTCGGAAATCGGCTGCCATCGCCAGCGTCTTCTTCAGCGTCTGGCCCGCCTTCAACGCGCGCAGGCCGGCCGCCTGGATCGCCGGGCCATCGGCCATCGGGTCGGAAAACGGCATGCCGAGCTCGATCACGTCGGAGCCGGCTTTGGGCAGCGCCTTCATGATCGACAACGAGGCTTCATAGTCCGGGTCGCCGCCCATGAAATAGGTGACGAGCGCCGGGCGTCCTTCAGATTTCAATGCGGCCATGCGGCGGTCGATGCGGGTGTCGGTCATCGTCAGATCTCCATGCCCATCATCGTGGCCACCGTATGAACGTCCTTGTCGCCGCGACCGGACAAGTTGACGATAATCGTCTTGTCCTTGCCCATCGCCGGCGCGATCTTCATCGCCTGTGCGATGGCATGGGCCGATTCCAGCGCCGGGATGATGCCCTCGGTCTTGGTGCAAAGCTGGAAGGCTTCCATCGCCTCGTCATCCATGATCGGCACATATTCGACGCGGCCGGTGTCGCGCAGCCAGGAATGTTCGGGACCGACGCCCGGATAATCGAGCCCGGCCGAGATCGAGTGGCCGTCCTTGATCTGTCCGTCATCGTCCTGCAGCAGATAGGTGCGGTTGCCATGAAGAACGCCCGGCTTACCCGCATTCATCGAGGCGCAATGCTCGTCGCCCGACAGGCCATGCCCACCGGCTTCGACGCCGATGATCTTCACGTCCGGATCGTCGAGGAATGGATGGAAAATGCCGATGGCATTCGATCCACCGCCGACCGCCGCGACGACGACATCGGGCAGACGTCCTTCCTGCTCCAGCATCTGCGCGCGCGCCTCGATGCCGATCACCGACTGAAACTCACGGACAAGTTCGGGATAGGGATGCGGGCCGGCAGCCGTGCCGATCAGATAATAGGTGTCCTCGACATTCGTAACCCAGTCGCGCAACGCCTCGTTCATGGCGTCCTTCAGCGTGCCGTGGCCGGCCGAAACGGGGTTCACCTCGGCGCCGAGCAGCTTCATGCGAAAGACGTTCGGCTTCTGCCGCTCGACATCCGTCGCGCCCATATAGACGACGCAGGGCAGGTTGAATCGTGCCGCCACCGTCGCGGAAGCGACGCCGTGCTGGCCCGCGCCGGTCTCGGCGATGATGCGCGTCTTGCCCATGCGCCGCGCAAGCAGGATCTGACCGAGGCAATTGTTGATCTTGTGCGAACCCGTATGGTTCAGATCCTCGCGCTTGAAGAAGATTTTCGCGCCGCCGAGATGGCGCGTCAGCCCTTCGGCGAAATAGAGCTTGGATGGACGGCCCGCATAATGCGTCGACAGCGATTTCAGTTCGGCCTGGAATTCCGGATCGACCTTGGCCGCGTTCCATTCGCGCTCGAGGTCGAGGATCAGCGGCATCAGCGTCTCGGCGACGAAGCGACCGCCGAAAATGCCGAACATTCCGTCCTGATCAGGGCCTGTGCGGAAGGAATTGGGCGCGACCGGGCTGTTCATTTCAAGCTGTCTCCTTGGCCATATCGGCGCGTGCGGCGCGAACGGCCGCGAAGAATTCGTCGATCAACGCGGCATCCTTGACGCCCGGCGCGCTTTCCACACCGGAGGATATGTCGATGCCCGGCGGGTTCGCCTGCCGCAGCGCATCGCCGATATTGGCTGCGTTGAGCCCTCCGGAAAGCATGTAATCGATATCGCGGTCAAGCGCGGCGAGCAGGCTCCAGTCGAACGAAACGCCGTTGCCGCCGGGCAAGTCGGAACCTTTAGGCGGCTTGGCGTCGAACAGGAACCGGTCTGCGACGCCGCGATAGGGTTCGATACGCGCAAGATCGTCCAGCGTACTGACCGCAAACGCCTTGATGACCGGCAGGCCATAGCGCGCCTTGACCTCGGCGACACGTGTGGGCGTTTCCTTGCCGTGCAACTGGATGATGTCAGGCGACATTTCGGAAACGATGGCGTCGAGCGCGGCATTATCGGCATCGACCGTCACCGCCACGGCCTGCGCCCTGCCGCGCGCGGTTTCGCGCAGGCGACCGGCCTCGGCCGGCGCGACATGGCGCGGGCTCTTTTCGAAGAAGATGAAGCCGATATGCGACGCGCCGCCCGCCAGCGCAGCGTCTACCGCCGCACGCGTTTTCAAGCCGCATATCTTGGTATCGAGTGTCATAGGACGGCAGGTGCCACGAAAACACGGCGAAGTCGAGGAGGAGCTACCCGAACCCGATCGCCTGCAATGCGCCGCCATTTTTCTTCAGCCACGCGCGGGCCTCGTCGGTGCGCGGGCAAAGCTCGCGGCACAGCGCCCAGAATTTCGGGCCGTGGTTCATTTCCTTCAAATGCGCGACCTCGTGGGCTACGAGGTAGTCGATGACCGTTTTCGGGGCCATCATGATGCGCCAAGAAAAGGAGAGCGTTCCGTCCGACGTGCACGAACCCCAGCGGCTCGTCGTGTCCTTGAAGCGGATCGCCTTGGCTTTCCGGCCGACGCTCAGCGTATGCTTTTCGACCAGTGAGATGATGTCGCGCTTGGCCTCTTTCTTCAGAAAATCCGCCAGCCGCCGGGGCAGATGACGCTCGTCGCCATGGACGATTAGCGCCGGTTCGCCTTCGATTTCGCCAAGGCTCACCGTTCCGCGACCGGGTTGGTGGACGATCAGATGCGGGACACCGCGCAGAGGCAGGCGCACGCCGGTCTGCAGCGTCGCATCGCCCGGCAGTTTCGCCAGCCGCGTTTCGAGCCAACCGGCATGACGGTCGAGAAACTTGTCCACCTCGCGCGGTGCGACGCCCGGCGGGATGGTGATGCGCAGCCCCTTGCCGCCCGCGTCGATGCGCAGCGTCAGCCGCTTGGCCCGCGCATTTTCGACGATGCGTAAAGGAAGGGTCCGCCCCGCGACACGGTGATCGCGAATGATCGGCGCGGCGGGAGCGCGGGGTCGGGAGCGAAGAAGGCCAAGCACCATGACGTCAGTCTAGACGATTCGAGATTTGCGCGGGAGCGCAACCGTTGCAAACAAAAACGGCGCCGCGTGGGCGGCGCCGTGGTCTGTGGTTTCAAGCCGGCGATCAGGCCGGGTTGAGGATTTCGCCGTTCTGCGGCTTGTCCGGCGTGTTGCGCGAGCGGTTGGACATGAAGCGATCGAACTCTTCCTGGTCCTTGGCGCGGCGCAGTTCGCGCAGATAGTCGTCGAACTCGGTGCGCATTTCGTCGAGCTTGCGGCGCTCTTCTTCCATGCGGGCGAGTTCCTTCTCGCGCCAGTCGTCGAAGGCGACATTGCCCGTGCGCGGCGCATGCGTGCGATAGGCACCCTTGCGGCAGGAGTTGAAAAATCCGTCCGTGGCGCGGTTCATCTCGCTCTTGAAACCGTCGAGACGGTCGCCCCAGATGATGTAGGCAAGCATGGCGAGGCCGAGCGGCCAGAACACCATGAAGCCGATGACCATCAAGGCGATGGTAGCTGGCGTCCATGCAGGACGGATCAGTGCGGTCTTCGTCATCGTCACCCGTTCCTTTCCCGGTGGCTGGCAGCCGTCATGGCTGCTTCAACGCAGATGGGAAAGCGCCGAACCCACTTCAAGAAAAATCGGACGCGATCAGGGTTTTGCGCGGCGAGCTGCCGCAGCCTTGTCGAGCAGGAAGACGGCAAGCCCGGCAAGAAGACCCCAGAACGCCGCGCCGATGCCGGCAACCGCCACGCCCGATGCGGTGACTGCAAAAGCGACGATTGCGGGCAGGCGTTCTGCCGGATCGGCCATCGCAAGCGCCAACGCGTTCATGAGCGGCCCGAGCAGTCCGATCCCGGCGACGAGCAGGATCAGGCTTTGCGGCAGAACGTCGAAAAGTGCGACGACGGAAGCGCCGAAGATCGCGAAGATCACATACCAGAGCGCGTAGAACGGCCCGGTCAGCCACCGCTTCGTCGGATCAGGATGCGCGTCTGGATCGGTGCAGATCGCAGCCGAGATGGCCGCGAGGTTCGTCGTCAGCGCGTTGAACGGCGCGGAGATCAGCGAGAAGAAACCGGTCGTTGCGATCAGCGTGCCCGCCGGCGGCTCGTAACCTGCCGCACGCAGGACCGCGATACCGGCAAGGTTCTGCGAAGCCATGGTGACGAGATAAAGCGGCACGGCAAGGCCGATGAAGGCGGCGACGGAAAATTCAGGCGTCGTCCAGACCAGCGTCGACATTTCGAAAGCGGGCAGCGTTCCGACGCGGCCAAGCGCAAAGGCGAGCATCACGCCGCCGATCAGAACGACGAGAACGGACAGCGCCGGATTGACAAGGCGTATGATGAAAAAGGCCACGAGCAGCGGCAGGACCAAAACCGGGTCTGCACCTGCCGCCCGCGCCGCGCCCATGACGAAAGCGACGACGATGCCGGCAAGCATGCCGGACGCGACCGAGGACGGGATCAGCGCGACGAGGCGCGTCAGCGGGCGCACGAGACCGGTCAATGTCAAAAGCACCGCTGCGCCGACGAAGGCACCGACCGCCTCGCCCATGGTGAAGCCGGCGCTCGCGCCAATCAGCGCCGCGCCTGGCGTTGACCATGCGGTGATGACGGGCATGCGTGTCCACCACGACAGGATCAGAGTTTCAGCCGCCTTGGCGAGGCAGACAGCCGTGACCATGCTCGCCGTCTGGGCCTGCGTGGCACCAACGGCGGTTGCCGCCGCAATGACCAGAGCCAGCGTGCCGCCGAAACCGACGACGGCCGCGACAAAAGACGAAACGACGACCGAAAGCCGCATCAGGCGGAAATCCGCTCGACCAGCCCCTGCGCCGCTTTCACGATCAGCGCGATGTCCTGCGGTCGCGACAGCCGGTGATCGCCGTCCCTGACCAGCGACAGCGTCACATCGTCGGCGGGCAGATGCTCGACGAGCTTCAGCGCGTGCGTGTGCGGCACGTCGGGATCGGCAAGGCCCTGGATGATCGTCACCGGACAATGCGTGTCGATAATGCCGTCCAGAACGCGGTTCGCGCGTCCGTCCTCGAACAGCGCGCGCGTATAGATGTTGGGTTCGGGCGAATATTCGGATGGCTCTTCCATGTAGCCTTTCGTTTCGAGGTCGCGGCGATGAGCGTCGGTCAGTTCCGGCTCCATCAGCTCGACCGTAAAATCGGGTGCGGGCGCAAGCAGCAGGAGCGCGCCGACGCGGTCCCCCTCGCCGGCCTTTTGCAGTTCCTGCACTATGCGCAACGCGATCCACGCACCCATCGACGAGCCGACGAGAATTTGCGGCCCTTCGCTGAATCGACGGAAGATTGCAAGGCTTTGTTCGAGCCATCGCGAGATCGTGCCATCGGCAAAGTCGCCGCCCGATTCGCCATGGCCGGAATAGTCGTGTCGCAGGAAGGCATAGCCGTTTTCACCGGCCCATGCGTCGAGCGCTTCCGCCTTCGTGCCCATCATGTCGGAACGATAGCCGCCGAGCCAGACGAGACCGGGCGATCGCCCGGGCCGGTGGCGCAAGGCGATGTCGATTCCGTTGACGTCAAGATGCTGCGGCGCGGCGTCCGTCATGTTCTCTCCTTGATCCGGCGGCGATTTGCGCCATCTGATAGCATGAGCGGGGCAGATCGCCAGTTTTTCGCCAGCCCAGTGATTTTTTGCCCGTATCGTGTTATTGACACGCGCTATCGAGGGGCGCATGCCAGCGCCCGCGCAAAAATGACATCCTGAACGTCAATGATTTGAGGAGACTACGACCATTCGCAGACCGTTCAAAGCCGCGGCGCCGACCAAAGAAGGCCCGCGCTCCAACCGCGACATCCGTGTACCGCAGGTACAGCTCATCGATGCAGAAGGCCTCAACCGTGGCGTCGTGTCGATCAATGAAGCCCTGATCCTCGCCGAGGAAGCAGGAATGGATCTCGTGGAAATCTCGCCGAACCAGACGCCTCCCGTCTGCAAGATCACCGATCTCGGCAAGATGAAATATGCGAGCCAGAAAAAGGCCGCAGAAGCCCGCAAGAAGCAGAAGACCATCGAGATCAAGGAGATCAAGATGCGTCCGAACATCGACACGCATGACTATGACGTCAAGATGCGGGCCGTTCGCCGCTTCTTCGACGAAGGCGACAAGGTCAAGCTGACGCTGCGTTTCCGTGGCCGCGAGATGGCGCATATGGAACTGGGCATGAAACTGCTCAACCGCGTGCGCGAGGAAGTCGCCGAGATCGCAAAGGTCGAGGCCGAGCCTAAGCTCGAAGGCCGCCAGATGATGATGGTGCTGGCGCCGCGCTGATCTTGCGACGCTCCCTGTTGCTTCCCGTGTGACGGATTTGCCATGAGCGACGATCAGGTTTCCAGTCTGGCGCGTTTTCAACGAATGCGCCGGCTCGTTCTTGCGATCCTGATCGTCTCGGCATCTCTGGTTCTCATGATCGTGCGATCCAGCCTCTCCGAGCGCGCGCACGAATTCGTCGAAGCCTTCGGCCTCGGGCTGATTGGCGCGGCGATCCTCGGAAGGCTCTGGTGCACCGTGCATATCGGCGGGCGCAAATCCGCGCAGGTCGTCGACAGCGGACCGTATTCGATCAGCCGTAATCCGCTCTACGTCTTTTCCGCAATTGCCGCCGTGGGCGTCGGTGCGCAGACGGGAAGCTTGGTCGTCGCGGCGTTTTTCGGCGTGGCGACCGTCGCGGCGTTCCATATCGTCATCTTGCGCGAGGAGCGTTTCCTGTCGGAAAAATTCGGCACGGAATATGCCGACTATCTGGCGCGCGTTCCGCGTTTTTGGCCACGTTTTTCCATCTACAGCGATGTGGAAACGGTCGTGGCACGCCCTGCCCTTCTCTATCGCACCCTGTCGGACGGGCTGGTCTTCTTCCTCGCCGTTCCCGCCTTCGAGAGCATCGAATGGGCGCAATCGGCCGGTTACCTGCCGGTGCTGCTTCGTCTTCCATAAGCCGCGCAACAGCCTGTTGCGCTTTCAGGCGGTCTTCTGTATAGACCGCGCGTTCATGAGCCGTCCGGCAGGGCATGCCGTGTCGGCTCGTAATGCTTAGAAGCTCAACTCGAATATCGAGCGAAGCGAGAAGCGGCCGACTGGCCGCCGTCGGTTTTCCGACGCCTCGCGGAGCGGCCGGTGCAAGCCGGTACGCGTGAGCACATCAAAACGGAGAAGCAAAATGCCCAAGATGAAGACGAAGTCTTCGGCCAAGAAGCGGTTCAAGATTACCGCTTCCGGCAAGGTCAAGGCGGCTGCCGCAGGCAAGCGCCATGGCATGATCAAGCGTTCCAACAAGTTCATCCGCGACGCACGCGGCATGATGGTTCTGGCCGAGCCCGATGGGAAGAAGGTCATCAAGAACTATCTGCCCAACGGCGGCGGCCTTTGAGCCTTCGGACCCGATTTTAAGGAGATCATGACATGGCACGTGTCAAAAGGGGCGTAACGTCCCACGCCAAGCACAAGAAGGTTCTGAAGGCCGCCAAGGGCTTTTACGGCCGTCGCAAGAACACCATCCGCATCGCCAAGCAGGCGGTCGAGAAGTCGCTGCAATACGCCTACCGCGATCGCAAGAACCGCAAGCGCAATTTCCGCGCCTTGTGGATTCAGCGCATCAACGCGGCGGCTCGCGAGCACGGCCTGACCTATGGCCGCCTCATCGACGGCCTCAACAAGGCCGGCATCGAAGTCGACCGCAAGGTTCTTTCCGATCTGGCGATCCACGAGCCGGCGGCGTTCGCCGCTCTCGTCGCCAAGTCCAAGGGTGCGCTCGAGTACCTCAAGGACAAGACGCCGGGTGAGTTTGAACGCGCGGTCGCCTGAGCCAGCGCTTCCCAAACCCTGCAAATTTGATAATTGGGAACCCGCGCTGGAGACATCCTGCGCGGGTTTTCGCATTTTGAGGCGGATCGTGATCGCACGGGCGACATTGACGATGAACGACGCACGGCGCCTGCTCGACGAGAGCCGGGGCAAGCGCATCTCGTCGGCGCGCGTCAGGAACCGGACCGTCTGGATCAAGCATTTCGACGCCGAGGCGCGGCCGTTTCTCAAGCGCATGCACGCGCGGCTTTCGCGCTTTGCCCCGATCACCACGCTACGCGCGTCTCCTTATGCCGATGCGCCGTCGATTCTCGATCGCGAGACGCGCAAGACCGCCGCGTTCAAGGCAGCCGGTTTCCCGGTGGCCGAGATCCTGCATGCGGGCGACAACGCCCTGATCATGAGCGACGCCGCGCCATCGGTTTCGGAGGAACTCGCGCGGCGACGGCAGTACAACCTTCAAGAACATGACGCGCTTCTGATCGAAATGGCCGAGACGCTGGCCCGCGCGCATATGGCCGGCCTGTGCCATGGACGCCCGCATCCGCGCGATCTGTTCCTGACCGACGATGGCCGCATCGGCTTTCTCGATTTCGAGGAAGAACCCGAGGCCGTCATGCCGCTGGAGGCCGCGCAGGCGCGTGACGCATGGCTCATTTTCATGCATGTCGGCGGACGCGGGATGCTTCCCGAAACCGAGCAGCGCGCCGTCGGAGCCTATGTTGATCGCGCGCCGGCCCAGACCGTGAGCGAACTTCGCCGTTTCGTGCGCTTCTTCACATTACTGACGCCGGTTCTGAAGGCACTACGGCCTATCAAGCTCGGCAATGACGGCAAGCGCGCGCTCGCCACGACAGAACTCTTGCGCAAGGCGCTTCCCGCCGCAGCGCACCGAAAGACCAGCGGCACGCCCGCAAATACCACGGATGATACTCGATGACCGACCTTCAAGACCTTGAACGTTCAACGCTCGACGCCGTCGCGTCCGCCACCGACGAGGGCGCGCTCGAAGAGGTGCGCATTTCGGCTCTCGGCAAGAAGGGTTCGGTCTCGGAGAAGCTGAAGACGCTGGGCTCCATGAGCCCGGAAGAACGCCAGACGATGGGACCGGCGATTAACGGGCTGAAGCAGCGCGTCAGCGACGCCATCAACGCGCGCAAGAGCGAGTTGCGCGATGCGGCGATCGATGCTCGTCTTGCCGCGGAAACGCTGGACGTGACGCTTCCCGTTCGCCAGTCGCCGGCCGAGCGCGGGCGCATTCACCCGATCAGCCAGGTGATCGACGAGATCACGGCAATTTTCGGCGATCTCGGCTTCGCCATTGCGGAAGGTCCCGATGTCGAGACGGACTACTATAATTTCACCGCGCTGAACTTCCCCGAGGGCCATCCGGCGCGCGAAATGCACGATACGTTCTTCTTCCAGCCGAACGAGGCCGGTGAGCGGAAGCTTTTGCGCACGCATACGTCTCCCGTGCAGATCCGCACGATGGAAACGCAGAAGCCGCCGATCCGTATCGTCATTCCTGGCAAGACCTACCGGCAGGATTCGGACGCCACCCACTCGCCCATGTTCCATCAGGTCGAGGGGCTGGTGGTCGACAAGACGGCCAACGTCGCCAACATGAAATGGGTGCTCGAAGAATTCTGCAAGGCGTTCTTCGAGGTGCCCCAGGTGAAGATGCGGTTCCGCCCGTCCTTCTTCCCGTTCACCGAACCGTCGATGGAGGTCGACATCCAGTGCGATCGTTCGCGCCCGGGCGAAGTGCGCTTCGGCGAGGGCAATGACTGGATGGAGATTCTCGGCTGCGGCATGGTGCATCCGAACGTTCTGCGCGCCGGCGGCCTCGACCCGGACGAATATCAGGGCTTCGCCTGGGGCATGGGCATCGACCGTATCGCCATGCTGAAATACGGAATGCCGGATTTGCGTGCCTTCTTCGACGCCGACGTGCGCTGGCTGTCGCATTACGGCTTCCGCCCGCTCGACATGCCGACGCTGTTCGGAGGGTTGTCGAGCTAGGGATCGACGCTCTCTTCTTGTGAAAGGTGCGTACCAATGACGCTTCACACAGGGTCCTGCCGTTGCGGCCTGATCGCGCTCGACGCTTCGGCCGAACCGACCTTCCGCTCCTATTGCCACTGCCGCGACTGCCGCAAGCAGACCGGTGCGCCGGTCATGGCATTTGTGGGGTTTCGCGACGAAGATTTGACGTGGCACGGCGAACCGAAGACGTGGCGAGCGGGCGGCGTGACGCGCTCCTTCTGCGAGCATTGCGGCAGTCAGATCGGCTATCGCGACGAACGGCTGCCCGGTGAAATCTATCTTTCGCTCGGCTTCATGGACGACCCGGAAAACTATCCGCCGACACTGCATGCTTTTATCGAGCGGCAATTGCCGTTCCTCCACATCGAAGACGACCTTCCGCGCTACAAGGGTTTTTCCGTCGAGCGCTGACGCACAATTGGACATGAGAAGATGAAATTCACGCTTTCCTGGCTCAGGGACCATCTGGAAACCGAGGCGACGCTCGAAGACATCTGCGAGCGGCTGACGATGATCGGCCTTGAGGTCGAGGCCGTCGATGACAAGGCTGCGCTGAAGCCTTTCGTGATCGCGAAAGTGTTGAGCGCGGTCCAGCACCCCGACGCCGACAAATTGCGCGTCCTGATGGTCGATACGGGCGACGGCAAGCCGGTTCAAGTCGTTTGCGGCGCACCCAATGCGCGCGAAGGTCTGATCGGCGCATTTGCAGCGCCGGGCTCCTACGTTCCGGGCATCGACGTGACGCTTTCCGTCGGCAAGATCAGGGGCGTCGAAAGCCACGGCATGATGTGCTCGGAGCGCGAGTTGCAGCTTTCCGACGAACATGACGGCATCATCGACCTGCCGGCCGACGCGCCTGTCGGAACACTCTTCGCGACCTATGCCAAGCTCGACGATCCGGTGATCGAGATCAATCTGACGCCGAACCGGCCGGACGCGACGAGCGTTTACGGCATTGCGCGTGATCTGGCCGCCTCCGGGCTCGGCACGCTGAAGACCGGGCCGGTTGAACCTGTCGCCGGGTCGGGCGCAACGCCGGTCAAAGTGACGATCGAAGCGCCCGATCTTTGCCCCGGCTTCGCGCTGCGGCTCGTGAAGGGCGTGACGAACGGCCCCTCTCCGAAATGGATGCAGCAGCGGCTGATCTCGATCGGCCTTCGTCCGATCAACGCGCTTGTCGACATCACCAATTACGTCACCTTCGATCGCGGCCGTCCGCTGCACGTTTTCGACGCGGCCAAGGTCAAGGGCGATCTCACCGTGCGCTCGGCGCGCGAGGGCGAAAAGGTGCTGGCGCTTGACACGCGCGAATACACGCTGAAGCCGGGCATGTGCGTCATCGCCGATGAAAACGGCGTCGAATCCATTGCCGGCATCATGGGCGGCGAGCATTCGGGCTGCGACGAGAATACGACCGACGTCCTGATCGAATCGGCCCTCTGGAACCCGATCAACGTGGCCCAGACGGGCCGTGCGCTCGGCATCATCACCGATGCGCGCTACCGTTTCGAGCGCGGCGTCGATCCCGAATTCATGGCACCGGGGATCGAACTTGCGACACAGTTCGTGCTCGACATCTGCGGCGGAACGGCAAGTGAAACGCAAGTCACGGGCTATGACGAATATACCGCGAAGCATATCTCGATGCCGGTTTCCGAGGTCAAGCGCCTGACCGGGCTGGACGTTGCGAAAGACGAAGCCATCTCGATCCTCGACCGGCTGGGCTTTGCATCACAGGACAAGGGCGAGGCGATCGAGGTCGCGGTGCCGTCCTGGCGGCCGGATGTCGACGGCAAGGCGGACATCGTCGAGGAGGTCATGCGCATTTATGGTGTCGACAACATTGCGCCGCAGCCGCTGCCGTCTTTCGGCGCGGTCAACGGCAAGATGCTGACGCCGATCCAAATCCGCACCCGCGCTACCAAGCGAGCGCTCGCCGTGCGCGGCATGATGGAGGCCGTCACCTGGTCGTTCATCCCGGCCGCGCATGCCGAACTGTTCGGCGGCGGGTCGGACGCGCTGAAGCTCGCCAACCCGATCGCGGCGGACATGTCCGACATGCGTCCCTCGCTTCTGCCGGGACTGATCGCAGCCGCGCAGCGCAATGCCGATCGTGGGCTCAGTGACGTGGCGCTGTTCGAAGTGTCGGGCACCTATGAAAGCGATGCAGCCGACGGCCAGCGTCGTGTGGCAGCCGGCATTCGCCGCGGCACGGCGAAGCTCGACGGCGCGGGTCGCAACTGGGCCGGAAATGCCGGTCCCGTCGGCGTCTTCGACGCCAAGGCCGACGCCTTCGCCGCGCTTGAAGCGGCCGGTGCGCCGGTCGACAAGTTGCAGGTCGAAGCCGGCGGACCGGCCTGGTATCATCCGGGCCGTTCGGGCACGATCAAGCTCGGACCGAAGATGATCCTCGGCACGTTCGGTGAATTCCATCCCAAGACGCTTGAGGCGCTCGACGCGTCCGGTCCGCTTGCCGGCTTCGAAATCTTCCTCGATGCGATCCCCGAGCCAAAGGCGAAGGCGACACGCACCAAGCCGAAGCTGGAATTGTCGCCCTTTCAGGCGGTGAAGCGCGACTTCGCCTTTGTCGTCGACAAAGGCGTCGAGGCGGCTGCGATCGTCAAGGCCGCGTCCGGCGCCGACAAGAAGCTCGTTTCCGACGTGCGCGTCTTCGACATTTTCGAGGGGGCGTCCCTTGGAGCCGACAAGAAGTCCGTCGCTATCGAGGTCGCGATCCAGCCAGCCGAACGCACCTTGACCGACGAGGATTTCGAAGCGCTGGCCGCGAAGATTGTCGCCAATGTCGAAAAATCGACCGGCGGCACGCTGCGGACATAAAGGCGTTCAGGCCGGGATGACGCCCGTCGTCCCGGCCACCACTCCAGCGCCGTCAAGACATCGCCATCTTCTGCTTCGATGAGTTGGCCTGAAGCACGCGGCGTGGGGACGCGGACGGGCGGGTAGAAAAATCTGTGCCGCCATATAAATCTTCGGCCGCAACGCTTCTGAAATATTTCAACTCGACATTTGACGTGATCGATAGATCAATGCGGGTGACGGTAGAGATTCGGGAGATGGAACGCTGAAGAACAAGATCTGGGCTGTCGTCGGACTTTGCGCCGTCGCCTTTTCGATCTGGCTTCTGGCCGAGGAATTGCGCGGAACCTCGTTCGACGAGTTCTGGGACAGTTTCGTGGCGATTTCCACGCGCGACTGGTGCCTCGCGGTCGTCGCCACGCTCGGCGCTTATGCAGCACTCGCCGGCTACGACCACCTCGCGCTGATGCATTTGAAGCGCAGGGTCGGCTGGCTGTTCATCTCACTGTGCTCTTTCACCACTTACGCGCTCGCGCACAATATCGGCGCGTCGGTCTTTTCGGGCGCGCTCGTGCGTTACCGCGCCTATTCCTCGAAGGGGCTGACCGCTTCGGAAATCGGTTTCCTCGTCGCGTTCTGCTCTTTTACCTTTGCGCTCGGCACGCTTTTGCTCACCGCGATCGTGCTCCTTATCAAACCCGACATCACCGAGCGTTTCTCCGACGTTCTGCCCGTCAAGGCGTCGACCATGACCGCGCTCGCGATCCTCGCTTTGATCGCCATCTATGTGATTGGAAGCTGGCTCAAGCTGCGCCCGCTCAAGGTCGGCTCGTTCGAACTGACCTATCCGCGCCTGCCCATCGTATCGCGCCAGCTCGTCATCGCGCCGCTCGAACTCGCTTGCGCAGCCGCGATCGTTTATTTCGCGCTGCCGGAAGCCGGCAATCCGGGCTATTTCATTATTTTGGGCATCTTCCTCGTCTCCTTTTCCGTGGCGCTGATCAGCCATGCGCCCGGAGGTATCGGGGTTCTCGAACTCGTCTTCATCACCGGCCTGCCGGACATGGACCCGGTCGACGTTCTCGCCGCGCTGTTCGTGTTCCGGCTGCTCTACCTGATCATCCCGCTTATCGTGTCGCTTTTCGTCGTGCTCGGCTTCGAACGCGCGCAGCTTGCCGGCAAGGCGGAGACGTCCTGACCGGACAATGCGGTGGATTGATTTTCAGGACCGGCTTGCGTCCCAAATTGCCCCTTCTTATATACGCCGCACAGCTGCGACGGCGCTTTCCGAAGCGTTCGGGCGCGGTACTCTTCAACGAACAGGGGCCGTCGAACGGAACGCCTCACAGGGTCCAAAGACGGCCTGCTAAGCGGAGACAAGAAAAATGGCTAAAGTAATCGGTATCGATCTTGGCACGACAAATTCGTGCGTCGCCGTCATGGACGGCAAGGACGCCAAGGTGATCGAAAACGCCGAAGGCGCGCGTACCACGCCTTCCATCGTCGCCTTCACCGGTGACGGCGAGCGCCTCGTCGGCCAGCCGGCCAAGCGCCAGGCGGTCACCAATCCCGAAAATACGCTCTTTGCGATCAAGCGCCTCATCGGCCGCACCTTCGACGATCCGACGACGCAGAAGGACAAGGGCATGGTGCCCTACAAGATCGTCAAGGCGGGCAATGGCGACGCCTGGGTCAAGGCGAGCGACACCGATTATTCCCCCTCGCAGATTTCCGCGATGATCCTTCAAAAGATGAAGGAAACCGCCGAATCCTATCTCGGCGAGAAGGTCGAGAAGGCCGTCATCACGGTTCCGGCCTATTTCAACGACGCCCAGCGCCAGGCCACCAAGGACGCCGGCAAGATCGCCGGTCTCGAAGTGCTGCGCATCATCAACGAGCCGACCGCTGCCGCGCTCGCCTACGGCCTCGACAAGAAGGACGGCAAAACCATCGCCGTCTACGATCTTGGCGGCGGTACGTTCGACATCTCGATCCTCGAGATCGGTGACGGCGTCTTCGAGGTGAAGTCGACGAACGGCGACACCTTCCTCGGCGGCGAGGACTTCGACATGCGCCTCGTCGAATATCTCGCGGGTGAGTTCAAGAAGGAACAGGGCATCGATTTGAAGGGCGACAAGCTGGCCCTCCAGCGCCTGAAGGAAGCTGCCGAAAAGGCGAAGATCGAACTGTCCTCCTCGCAGCAGACCGAAATCAACCTGCCCTTTATCACCGCCGACCAGACCGGTCCGAAGCACCTGACGATGAAGCTGACGCGCGCGAAGTTCGAAAGCCTCGTCGATGATCTCGTCCAGCGCACCGTCGGCCCCTGCAAGGCGGCTCTCAAGGATGCTGGCCTTAATGCGGGTGAGATCGACGAAGTCGTCCTCGTCGGCGGCATGACGCGCATGCCCAAGGTGCATGAAGTCGTGAAGCAGTTCTTCGGCAAGGAGCCGCACAAGGGCGTCAACCCGGACGAAGTCGTCGCCATGGGCGCGGCCATTCAGGCCGGCGTTCTACAGGGCGACGTCAAGGACGTGCTGCTGCTCGACGTAACGCCGCTGTCACTTGGCATCGAGACGCTGGGCGGCGTGTTCACGCGCCTCATCGACCGCAACACGACGATCCCGACCAAGAAGTCGCAGACCTTCTCGACAGCCGAAGACAATCAGTCGGCCGTGACGATCCGCGTGTTCCAGGGCGAGCGCGAAATGGCCGCCGACAACAAGGCGCTCGGCCAGTTCGACCTCGTCGGCATTCCGCCCGCACCGCGCGGTGTGCCGCAGATCGAAGTCGCGTTCGACATCGACGCCAACGGCATCGTCAACGTGTCGGCCAAGGACAAGGGCACCGGCAAGGAGCACCAGATCCGTATCCAGGCATCGGGTGGACTTTCCGACGCCGACATCGAGAACATGGTCAAGGACGCCGAGGCCAACGCGGATTCGGACAAGAAGCGCCGTGCCGCCGTCGAGGCGAAGAACCAGGCCGAAAGCCTGATCCACTCGTCCGAGAAGTCGCTGAAGGACTATGGCGACAAGGTCTCGGCCGAGGACAGGCAGGCGATCGAAAATGCGATCACCGACCTGCGCACCGCCGTCGAAGGCGATGACGCCGACGACATCACGGCCAAGACGACCACGCTTGCCGAAGTGTCGATGAAGCTCGGTCAGGCCATGTACGAGGCCAGCCAGGCGGAAGCTGCCGAAGCCGACGCCAAGGCGGATGCCGAAAAGAGCGGCGAGGACGTCGTGGACGCGGATTTCGAGGAAATCAACGACGACGACGACAAGAAGAAGTCCGCCTGATCTTATCCGGCGAATTGTCGAAACCCGGCTCAAGGCCGGGTTTCTTCGTTTTTGATGCGAATTGTTGCCGAAATGCGCGTGGCCACGCGCACGCGCTATGGCATAGGAGCGTCGGGCTTCCTAAATCGAACCGAGTTGATTGCCCGTCCGGCATGGACGCGAAGGCAGCCCGTCGCCAGATCAAGAGAACCTAGCCAGGGATGACCATGAAGGCCTGCTATTACGAGACCCTCGGCGTGCAAAAGAGCGCCGACGAGAAGGAATTGAAGGTCGCGTTCCGCAAGCTGGCCATGCAGTTCCACCCCGACCGCAATCCCGACAATTCGGAAGCGGAACGAAAGTTCAAGGACATCAACGAGGCCTATGAGGCGCTGAAGGACCCGCAAAAACGCGCGGCCTATGACCGCTTCGGCCATGCCGCCTTCGAACACGGCGGCGGGTTCGGCGGTGGAGGCGGGTTCGGACAGGGCGGCGGCTTCGCGGACATCTTCGAGGACATTTTCGGCGACATGATGGGCGGTCGCCGTCGCGGCGGAGCGAGCAATCGCGGCGCGGACCTTCGCTACAACATGGAAGTCACGCTCGAAGAAGCCTTCGCCGGCAAGACCGCGCAGATACGCGTGCCGGCCTCCATCGTATGCGACGAATGCACCGGATCGGGCGCAAAGCCCGGTACGCAGCCGACGACCTGCGCCATGTGCTCGGGATCGGGCCGCGTGCGCGCCGCACAAGGGTTCTTCTCGATCGAGCGCACCTGCCCCCAGTGCCAGGGCCGTGGCCAGACGATCCAGGACCCGTGCCGCAAATGCGCCGGTCAGGGCCGCGTCACCGAAGAGCGCGCGCTCTCGGTCAACATTCCAGCAGGCATCGAGGACGGGACGCGTATCCGGCTTTCCGGTGAGGGCGAAGCAGGGCTTCGCGGCGGACCTTCTGGCGATCTCTACATCTTCCTGTCGCTCAAGCCGCACGAGTTCTTCCAGCGTGACGGTGCCGATTTGTATTGCAAGGTGCCCATTTCGATGACGACGGCTGCGCTTGGCGGCGGTTTCGAAGTGACGACGCTCGACGGCACGCAAACGCGCGTGAAAGTGCCCGAAGGCTCCCAGCACGGCCGTCAGTTCCGCATGCGCGGCAAGGGCATGCCGATTTTGCGCCAGAACCAGGTCGGCGACCTCTACATTCAGGTCGCGGTCGAAACGCCGCAGAACCTGTCGAAGCGCCAGCGTGAACTGCTGCAGGAGTTCGAGGAACTGTCGTCCACCGAAAACAGCCCGCAATCGTCAGGCTTCTTCAGCCGGATGAAGGATTTCTTCGAATCCTTCGGCAACTGACATCCTCTCATCACAATGCCTTGCAATCGCTTGGCCCGGATAATGCTTGTCCTTTGCGTGCAGGCATGATTCCTTTGCCGCGGCTTGAAGGGATGGACGCATGAAGAACGGATTGCAGCGGCTGACGCGGCGCTTCGACGAGGAACTGAAATTTCTCAAGGGCTGGATCGACCAGCCGCGCGCTGTGGGGGCGATGCTTCCGACGAGTTCCGTTACCGCGCGCCGCATGGCGTCCGTCATCAACCCCGAATCAGGCCTGCCCGTCCTCGAACTCGGCCCCGGCACGGGCGTCATCACCAAGGCGATCCTTGAACGCGGGGTCGCGCCTGAAAAGCTTTATTCGATCGAATATTCCGCCGATTTCGTCGAGCATCTCGTCGAGCAGTTTCCCGGCGTGAACATCATCGAAGGCGACGCCTTCAATCTCGATAAGACGCTTGGCGACAATCGCGACCTGACATTCGACGCGATCGTTTCGGGCGTACCGCTCCTCAACTTTCCGGTTCCCCAACGCGTCGCCTATATCGACGACCTTTTGAACCGTGTGCCGCCCGGCAGGCCGGTCGTCCAACTCACCTACGGCCCGAAATCGCCTGTCCCGGCAGGTCGGGGCGATTATGTCGTCGAGCATCTCGACTTCGTGCTGCGTAACTTCCCGCCGACACAGCTTTGGCTCTATCGCCGCCCGCAGGCCTGACCGCCTCCCACCTGCTTTGACAGGCCGGACGCATCGGCTATACCCGGATGCACACACGCAGGGGCAATAACTCATGACGCCGAAAATCCTCGTCTTCGCCGGCTCCACCCGCAGCGGAGCCTTCAGCGGCAAGACGGCCGATCTGGCGCATAAGGAACTTGCAGTTCAGGGTGCCGACGTCACGCGCATCTCGCTGGCCGACTACCCGCTGCCGCTGATGGACGAAGATCTGGAAGCCGAGAAGGGCGTACCGCAGAACGCCATCAAGCTCGCGGGTCTCTTCGACGGCCATGACGCGGTGCTGATTGCGACGCCCGAATATAACGGCTCCATCCCGCCGCTGGTGAAGAACTCGATCGACTGGATCAGCCGCGTCTCGAAGGTCGACGGACGACCCGTGCGTCCCTTCAACGGCAAGGTGATGGCGCTGTGCTCGTCGTCGGCCGGCCATTTCGCGGGTATCCGCAGCGGCGCGCATCTTCGGGCCGTGCTGTCGCACATTCAGGCCGATGTGATCGCACCGCAGGTCTCGGTGCCGAATGGCGGTTCGGCATTTGACGACGACGGCGCTTTCAAGGATGAGCGGCTGCGCAAGGGAATGGAGCGGCTTTGCCGCGCACTGATCGACCATGCCAATGCGATGTCGCCGCGCGTTAACGCCTGACGAACTGCGAGAGGGGAAAACATGACGCCGGATAATCGCCTGATCGTCGGTCTCGACCTGCCCACGCTCAGCGAGGCGGGGCGCGCGGTCGCCGAACTCGACGGCGTGGTCTCCTTCTACAAGATCGGATATCAGCTTGCCTTTGCCGGCGGGCTCGACTTCGCCCGCGAGCTTGCAGCCGACGGCAAATCCGTCTTCCTCGACATGAAACTGCTCGACATCGACAATACGGTCGCAAAGGGTGTCGAGAACATCGCCAAGATGGGCGTCTCCATGCTCACACTGCACGCTTATCCGAAGGCGATGCGTGCTGCCGTCGAAGCGGCCAGGGGCAGTGGTCTTTGCCTGCTCGGCGTCACGGTTCTGACCTCGATGGACGACGCCGACCTCGTCGACGCCGGTTATCATGATAGTGCTGCCACGCTTGTCGCCAAACGCGCGGCGCAGGCGCGCGAAGCCGGCATGGGCGGTGTCGTCTGCTCGGCCGCCGAGGCGCGCGCGATACGCGACATCGTTGGAGCCGATATGGCGGTGGTGACACCGGGCATCCGTCCGATCGGCACGGATCACGGCGACCAGAAGCGCGTCGTCACGCCGGCAGATGCGCTCAAGGCCGGCGCGAGCCATCTCGTCGTCGCCCGTCCCATCGTCGCTGCGCCGGACCGTCGGGCGGCCGCATCGGCCATTCTTGATGAAATGAAGGGCGTCTGAGCGCCTGCAAACGGGAGGGAAATCATGACAAAGGGCTACTGGATCGCGCATGTCGACGTTCGCGACGCCGAGCGATACAAGGACTACGTCTCGACGGCAAAGCCGGCCTTCGAGCGCTACGGAGCAAAGTTCCTCGCGCGCGGCGGCAGCTATCAGGCGATGGAAGGCAAAGGACGCGGACGCAACGTCGTCATCGAGTTCCCGTCAATGCAGGCCGCTCTCGACTGCTACAATTCGTCCGAATATCAGGCCGCCAAGGCGATCCGGCAGGAAGTGGCCGATGCCGAGATGACCATCATGGAAGGCTATGACGGCTGACCGCAGCGTTCACCGAAACGGGATCGAAGCGGCCTTGCGCAATGCACGCGGCTGACCGTAAAAGGCAGTCTGGCTTTTGGACCGGTTCCGCTGATCGCATGAGATTCCTGCTTCCCTTCATTATGGTCCTGTCGCTGCTGGCGGCCACGTTCGCCGCTTCCGCCGCGAGCCCGGTCCTTGATTCGGGATCGGGCTGCGTCACGATCGAGAACGGTGAATTTTGCATCGATCCGGCTATGGTCCCGGCCAAGGGCAACTCCGCCGAGAAACCCTCGAAATGCCTCGGGCCTTATCTGGCCTCAAGCGGCATGGTTCTGAGCGCATCCGGCGGCCATGTCCATGTTGCCGCTTCCGCCGTCACCGATGACGGCCTGTCGCCTTCAAGTCCGAAGCGCCCACCGCGCGCCTGAACTCCATCCTCATTCATTCACGCTCCCGAAAGGAGCGAAATCAATGCGTCGAGCCTCGCAGAAACGAGCGCTCGCGATGGAGTACACATCATGACCGACTCGACTGTCACGACGACCCCAACCGAATCCCAAAACCTCATCGTTCCGGGCCTCAAGCCGATCTATGCGGCGCTGGGCGATGTTTCCGAGACGCTTTTGCGCGTCATCGCCGGTTTCGCGCTGATGGCGCATGGCTGGCCGAAGATCCAGGCACCGCTCGGCGCGGTGCAGATGGTCGAGGGGATCGGCTTTTATCCCGGCTGGCTCTGGTCGCCCGCTCTCGCGACGACCGAGTTCGTCGGCGGCTTTCTTCTCTTGATCGGCCTTTTGACGCGGCCGGCCGCGCTCGCCGCCACCATCGTCCTGCTTATCGTCTCATGGTTCCACTGGGTCCGGCTCGGCGAAGGATATTCGGGTGCCGAACTGGCTTTGATCTGGGCGGCCGTGACGTTCTTCTTCGTTGTGCGTGGCGGAAACAGATACTCGGTCGACGGTGCAATCGGCCGTCAGTTCTGAGTGTTTGCGGGAGCGCCATCAAGCGCTCCCGCTTTCGCAAAGGGGAAGATCATCATGAACGCATGGACGAGACGATCCATACTCAAGGCGGGCGGCATCGTCACCGCGGCCGCATTCCTACCTTCCGTCGCACTATCGTCGACGCCGGGCACGGCAGCAGCCGCGCCCGTCAACATCGGCAAGGTCGGGCTTCTGGCACGGGACGCGGCACGTCTTGCCGAGTGGTATATCCGCACGGTCGGACTGGAAGAGATAGCCGCTGCCGGCAGTTCGATCACGCTCGGTGTCAACGGCAAGGTTCTGCTCGAACTCCTGCCCGCGCCAGAAGCGACGCATGCCTCACCGCAAAGCGCGGGCCTTTACCACACCGCGTTCCTGCTGCCCTCGCGCGTCGACCTCGCCGCCTGGGTTCTTCATGCTGCGAGCAACGATTTCAGCATCGACGGCGCATCGGACCATCTGGTCAGCGAAGCGGTCTATCTGACGGACCCGGAAGGCAACGGCGTCGAGATCTATGCGGACCGCGACCAGCTGGACTGGCACTGGAGCGACGGACAGGTCGAAATGGCGTCGCTGCCACTCGATTTCGAGCGGCTGGTCCAAAGCCGCTACGATCCCTCCAGATCATGGCAGGGTGCAAAAACCGGCACCATCGTCGGCCACGTTCACCTGCGGGTGGGCGATGCCCAATCCGGCGGCCGCTGGTGGCAGGAGGAGATGGGGTTCGATGCCGTTCGCAGCCGTGCCGGTGCCGTGTTCCTGTCGACCGGGCGATACCATCATCATATCGCGGTCAATGAATGGCAAAGCGCTGGCGCGCGCCAGCGTTCGCCCGGCGAGGCGGGCCTTGCCTATATCGAGCTTCTCAGCCGCGAGCACGCGGATGGCACGGTGTTCGCCGATCCGTGGGGAACCGAAATCCGCATAGCCGCCAAGGCTTGAACGAATGCCGCGCCCGAACCAAAGGCGCGGCATTCGACTTGAAGCATCAGGCGAGCGCGTCGACGAGACGGCCCGCCCCGTCGCGGAACGGGTCGACCGTCGGCAGGCCCATTTCGTCTTCCACCTTCGCCAGATAGGCGCGCGCCTCGGTCTCGCTCATGCCCGCCGTGTTGACGGAAATGCCGACGACCTTGACGTCGGGATTGACGATGCGCGCCATCTGGAGCGCCAGATCGCGCAACGCGTCGAGCGACGGCAGCTTGTAGCCGGGCAGGCCGCGCATATGCGCGCGCGTCGGCTCGTGGCACAACACCAGCGCGTCGGGCTGCCCGCCATGGATCAGCGCCAGCGTGACGCCCGAATAGGACGCGTGGAAGAGGCTGCCTTGCCCCTCGATCAAATCCCAGTGGTCGTCGTCATTGTCGGGCGACAGCCATTCGATGGAACCCGCCATGAAATCGGCGATGACGGCATCGAGCGGCACGCCCTCTCCGGTAATCAGGATGCCGGTCTGGCCGGTGGCGCGGAAGGTCGCGTTCATGCCGCGCTCGCGCATCGTCTTTTCCATGGCGAGCGCGGTGTACATCTTGCCGACCGAGCAGTCGGTTCCGACCGCAAGACACCGCCTGCCCTTGCGCGGCACGCCGTTGGCGATCGGATAATCGATGGTCGGGAGCCGCACGTCGATAAGCTTCACGCCGTGCTTTTGCGCAGCGGCGACGAGTTCGGGCACGTCGGCCAGAAGATCGTGCAGGCCGGACGCCACATCCATGCCAGCCTCGATCGCTTCGAGCATCACCGCGACCCATTCCCTGGAAATGACCCCTCCACGATTGGCCGCGCCGATGACGAGCGTCTTTGCTCCGGCAGACTTCGCTTCGCCGATGGTCATATCCTTAAGGCCGAGATCGGCCTTGCAGCCATCCATCCGGTACTGGCCGACGGACAGGTCCGGCCGCCAGTCCTTGATGCCGTTCGCCACCTTGGCGGCAAGCGGATCGGGAACGTCACCGAGAAACAGGAGATAAGGGGTCTTGAGCATTTCACTCTCGCATCGTTGGCCGAAACCGCTTTTCGCATCTTGCAAAGCGAGCCTCAAGGTCCAGCACCTAGGTGTCGGGGAGTGCAGCACTAAGGCGGGGCGCGCGAAGCTTGCCAAAACATGCGATTGGGCGCTTGCGCCGCATGGACAAGACATGGCCCGCGGACTATCTAGGAAATTCCAAACCGAAGAGACGTTCTGAGTGGAAGCATCCCGCACCGCATCTGCAGGGAATACGCGTTGGTATGTGCCGATCTGGCGCCTGCCTGCCTTCGTGCTTCTGCTTTTCGCGGTGCTCGCCTATGGCGGCCTTCCGTCCGTTCCGTCCCATCCCATCGCCTCGATCTCGGCCGACGCGATCGACCAGACCCACACGGTTCCCGAACAGGCCGACGAGTGCCGCAACCGGCTGAACTGCGCCGCAGAGTCGCGCGCCGACGCCAGTGACAGCAATCCCCTGATCCTGCACGCATCGTTCGAAGCCGAGGTCGATTTCGGCGACGACGCCGCTCCGTCGACCCAGCACGGTCTCCTGCATCGGTTCGAGCTGGTCGGCATATATTCGTCGCGGGCACCGCCCGCCAACCTCCTCTCATCCGTAAACCCGCCCCCCGGCAAACCGACCTGAGCGTTGGAAGCGATGGGGTACTTTTGCTAGTCCGATATTGAAAGCCCCCTGATGTCCGCTCCAGCCGCCATGCGCCTTCTTTCCAGATCACGCTTTCAGTTCCTTCTGAAAGACGGCATCATTGCTGGGCGGAATCTCGAGGAAGGGGCGGCTTCCTGATGTGGCATAGCGGACTTCTTGCGGCTCTCGTCGCGCTGCCCTTCATCGGGGCGGTGCTGGCAGCGCTCCTGTCACCCAATGCGCGCAACGCGGAAGCGTGGCTTGCCGGTACGGTCGCGCTCGCCGGGCTCGTCATCAGCGCTTCGGCCTATCCGTCGGTGGTCGATGGCGGTGTCGTGCGCCACACGATCGAATGGGTGCCGGCGCTCGGCCTTTCGTTCTCGCTGCGCATGGACGGGTTCGCCTGGCTGTTCTCGATGCTGATCACCGGCATCGGCCTGCTCGTCGTCATCTATGCGCGCTACTACATGTCCCCGAAGGACCCGGTGGCGCGGTTCTACGCTTTCCTGCTTGCTTTCATGGGCGCGATGCAGGGGCTCGTCATCTCGGGCAACCTGATCCTGCTCGCCGTGTTCTGGGAACTCACCAGCATCTTCTCCTTCCTGCTGATCGGCTACTGGCATCACAACCAGGCCGCGCGCGACGGCGCGCGCATGGCGCTGACCATCACCGGCACAGGCGGCCTTTGCCTGCTCGCCGGCATGGTCCTGCTTGGCCATATCGTCGGCAGCTACGACCTCGACGTGGTGCTTGCATCCGCTGACGTCATCCGCGCGAGCGATCTTTATGTGCCGACGCTGCTTCTGATCCTGGCCGGCGCATTGACCAAGAGCGCCCAGTTTCCGTTCCATTTCTGGCTGCCCAACGCGATGGCGGCGCCGACGCCCGTCTCCGCCTATCTGCACTCGGCCACCATGGTCAAGGCGGGCGTCTTTTTAATGGCCCGATTCTGGCCCGTCCTATCCGGCACGCCCGAATGGTTCACCATCGTCGGCCTCGCGGGCATGACGACGCTTCTGCTCGGCGCATATTTCGCGATCTTCCAGCACGACATCAAAGGGCTGCTCGCCTATTCCACGATCAGCCATCTCGGTCTCATCACCACATTGCTGAGTTTCGGCAGTCCGCTCGCGCTTGTCGCGGCCATCTTCCACATGATGAACCACGCGACCTTCAAGGCATCGCTTTTCATGGCGGCCGGCATCATCGACCACGAGGCCGGCACCAGAGACATGCGAAAACTCGGCGGACTGTTCAACGCGCTGCCGATCACCGCGACACTCGCCATGGTGGCCAGCGCGGCAATGGCAGGCGTGCCGCTTCTCAACGGCTTTTTGTCGAAGGAGATGTTCTTCGCCGAGGCGCTGGAACAGCATCAGGATACGCTCCTCGACGGCGTCGCGCCCTATGTCGCCACGCTCGCAGGGGCGTTCGCGGTCACCTATTCGATCCGCTTCATCCACAAGGTCTTCTTCGGCCCCAAGCCCGACGACCTACCGCAGGAGCCGCATGAACCGCCGCACTGGATGCGCCTGCCGATCGAACTCCTCGTGATCGCCTGCGTCATCGTCGGCATCATTCCCGGCATCGCCGTCGGCGCGTTTCTCGATGCGGCCGCCGTTTCCGTCCTCGGCGACGCCACGCCAGACTATGGCCTTTATCTCTGGCACGGCTTCAACATTCCGCTTCTGATGAGCGTCGTCGCGCTCGTCGCGGGCGCCCTCATCTACTGGCAGCTCAAGAACTATCTGCGCACCAGCGAGGAAGGCCCGCCCTATTTCCGACGCCTGCGCGGCCAGCGCATCTTCGAGCGCATTCTGGTGACGGTGAGCTGGCGCTGGGCGCGCGCGCTCGAAGCCGTGCTCGCCACGCGCCGCCTGCAGCCGCAACTGCGCATCTTCGTGGCGCTCGCGGTGCTCGCCGGTGTCTGGGCGATGTGGGGTGCGGGCGACAGGTGGCCCGCCTTCACCGCGCGCGGCCTCGACCCCGTTCTCGGCACGCTATGGGCCATCGGCGCGTTTTGCGCGGTCGCAGCCGCCTATCAGGCGAAGTTCCACCGGCTCGCGGCCGTCATCTTGATGAGCGGCACCGGTCTCGTCCTGTGCGTATCCTTCGTGTGGTTGTCGGCACCCGATCTCGCCGTCACCCAGCTTCTCGTCGAGATCGTCACGACCGTTCTGATCCTGCTCGGCCTGAGGTGGCTGCCCAAGCGCGACGAAGAGATCTACGAAGGCGTCGATATGAAGACGCGCCTGCGTCGTCACCGCGACTTCGCGATCGCCGTTTCCGCGGGCGTCGGTGTCGCCATCGTCGCGTTGCTCGTCATGCTGACGCCGCTGCCGCCATCGGTCGGCGATTACTATCTCGAACACGCCTATTCTGACGGCGGCGGCACAAACGTCGTCAACGTAATCCTGGTCGATTTCCGCGCCTTCGACACGTTCGGCGAGATCGTCGTGCTTGCCGCCGTGGCGCTGACGATCTTCGCGCTTCTTCGCCGCTTCCGCCCCGCCGAAGACAATGCCGGCCTGCCCTACCAGCAGCGTGAGCAGGACGAGTTCGACGACGGACGCACGGATCGTGAGGTCGGCGAAACGCTGAAGGACTACCTTCTCGTTCCCTCCGTCATCATGCGCTGGATGTTCCCGGTCGTCACGCTTCTGGCCGCCTATCTCTTCCTGCGCGGGCACGATCTTCCCGGCGGCGGTTTTGCGGCGGGCGTTACGATGGCGATCGCGTTCCTTCTGCAATATCTGGCAGGCGGCACACGCTGGGTCGAAGAGCGACTGCGCATCCTTCCCGTTCGCTGGATCGGCTTTGGCCTGATGGTTGCACTTTTGACCGGCATGGCCTCCTTCCTGTTCGGCTATCCGTTCCTCACCACCTATTTCCAATATACGGAGATACCGTTCATCGGTGAAATGCCTACAGCCTCCGCCCTTCTGTTCGACCTCGGCATCTTCAGCCTCGTCGTCGGCGCGATCGTTCTGATGCTGGTCGCCATCGCCCACCAGTCGCTGCGCCTCAAGCGCGGCAAGGCTCCTCGAGCGAAAAGCGAAGGAGGGCAAAGCTGATGGAACTCGTCATCGCAGCCGCGATCGGCATTCTCACCGCATCGGGCGTCTGGCTCATCCTGCGCCCGCGCACCTATCAGCTTGTCATCGGGCTGGCGCTGCTTTCCTATGCGGTCAACCTGTTCATCTTTTCGATGGGGCGCCTGCGCGTGAACGCGCCGCCGGTTCTCGACGGTGCCTATGAAGTCGACGTGGCGGCCTATACCGACCCGTTGCCGCAGGCGCTCGTTCTGACAGCCATTGTCATCAGCTTTGCGACGACCGCGCTCTTCCTCGTCGTTCTGATCGTCTCACGCGGACTGACCGGCACGGACCATGTCGACGGCAGGGAGGACGGATGATGAACCTTACTCCCACCCATCTCGCCATCGCGCCGGTCCTGATCCCGCTTTTCGCGGGCGCGCTGATGTTGTTCTTCGACGATCGCGAGCGCCGGCTGAAATCGACGCTCTCGCTTTTGTCGATCCTGTCGCTGATCGCCGTATCGAGCATGCTTCTGTGGCGCGTTCATTCCGGCGAGGAACGGCTCGGCATCGTCTATCTGCTTGGCAACTGGCCAGCGCCCATCGCGATCAACCTCGTCGCGGACCGCCTGTCGGCGATCATGCTCACGCTGACGGCGCTGCTGGCGTTGCCGGCGGTCGTCTTCGCAACCGAGAGATGGGAACGCGTCGGGCCGCATTTTCACTCGCTGTTCCAGTTCCTGCTGATCGGCCTCAACGGCGCGTTTCTCACGGGCGACCTTTTCAACCTCTTCGTCTTCTTCGAGGTGATGCTGGCCGCCTCATACGGCCTTGTCCTGCATGGCGGCGGGGCGCTGCGCGTGCGCGCGGGCCTGCACTATATCGCCATCAACCTCGCTGCGGCGCTGGTCTTCCTGATCGGCATCGCCATGGTGTTCGGCGCGACCGGCAGCCTCAACATGGCGGAAATATCCGCGCTGGCTTCCGAGCTTGAAGGCTTTGCCCAGCCGGCGCTGCATGTGGGCCTTGCGATGCTCGGCCTCGCCTTCCTCGTCAAGGCTGGCATGTGGCCGCTCGGCTTCTGGCTGGTGCCGGCCTATTCGTCGGCGGCAGGGCCGGTTTCGGCGGTCTTCGCCGTTCTGTCCAAGGTCGGCATCTATGCGCTGTTGCGCCTCGCCCTGCTCGTTCCCGACGAGGGTGCGGCGTTCGGCTCGATGGTCATTTTCCTCGGCGGTGCCGCAACGCTCGCCTTTGCCTCGATCGGCGTTCTCGCCTCGCAATCGATGAAGCGCGCGACGTCCTATTTCATCTTGATGTCGTCCGGCACGTTGCTTGCCGCCTTCGGCATCTCGCAGCCGGAAACGACCGCAGGCGCGCTGTTCTACCTCATCTCGTCGACGCTTGCGGTCAGCGCGATGTTCCTCATCGTCGAACTTCTCGAACGCGAGCAGGATTCGGCCTCGGCGGTTCTTGCCGTCACGCTCGAAGCCTATGGCGACGGCGAGGAGGAAAAGGAGGCGGAGGAATTCGAGATCGGCCGCATCATGCCCGGTTCGATCGCGATCCTCGGCATCGGATTTTCCATCATCGCATTGGTCCTTATCGGACTGCCGCCCTTTTCCGGCTTTCTGGCGAAGTTCGCGATCCTCGATGCGATTATCGGAACGGGAACCGCCGATCTCGATGGATTCGTCTTCATGCGCGGCGCGCTTGTCGGGCTGCTCATCTTTTCCGGCATCGTGGCGCTGATCGCCCTGTCGCGAATGGGCATTCGCACCTTCTGGGCGCCCGTCGAGCCGCTGCTTCCGCGCATCACCGTAACGGAGACCGCACCGATCCTCTTCCTTCTCGGGCTGCTCGTGGCATTGGCGATCATGGCCGGACCGGCTATGGATCTGTTCCTTGCGACGGCTGCGGATCTTCATGATCCCTACCGCTATCTCGATGCCGTGCTCGGTGCCGAGCGCGTGCCGCCATTTGCGGAGACGAGCCAATGAGCGCGATCGTTCCATACCCGCTTCTGGCGGCCGGCCTCGTCCTGATGTGGCTGCTTCTGGGCGGTTTCACGCCGGGCCATCTGGTCCTGTCGATCATCATCGGCATCGCATGCACGCATGGCCTTGCCGCGCTCGGTGAGAAAAGCCTGAAGGTGCGGCGCTGGCTTTTGATCCCCAAGCTCCTCGGCATCGTACTTTACGACATCGTTCGATCGAACATTGCCGTGGCGCGCATCATCCTTTCGGGGCCCAAGCGCGCGCGCACGTCCGGCTTCATCACCATCCCGCTCAAGGTTCGCCACCCGTCGGCGCTCGCCATCCTGTCGATCATCCTGACGAGTACGCCGGGCACCGCCTGGCTCGACTACAATTCGGCTCGCGGCGAACTCCTGATCCATGTCTTCGATCTCGTTCATCCCGACGAGTGGATCGAACTCATCGGAAAACGCTATGAGCGGCTGCTTCTGGAGATTTTCGAATGAGCGAAACGATCCTCATCACCGCGATCTGGATCGCGCAAGGCGCGCTGGCAATCGCGATGTGCCTTTGTACCTGGCGCATGGCGGTCGGCCCGCGCGCGCAGGACCGCATCCTGTCGCTCGACGCGCTTTACGTATGCGCGATGCTCCAATTGCTGGCTTTCGGCGTGCGCACCGGCAATACGATCTTCTTCGAAGCGTCACTGGTCATCGGCATGCTCGGCTTCGTCGCAACCGTGACTTTGGCAAAATTCCTCATGCGCGGCGAGGTGATCGAATGACAATCCATCTTGCCGATGTTCCGATCTGGGCTGCAATTCCGGCGGCAGCGTTCCTACTTCTGGGCGCCGGGCTGACCTTGCTCGGCACGATCGGCCTCGTGCGCCTGCGCACATTCTACGACCGTATCCATGCGCCGACGCTTGCCACGAGCTGGGGTGCGGGCGGCATGGTCATGGCATCGATGATCATCTTCACGGCGGCGTCCGCACGACCCATCTTCCACGAAATCCTGATCGGCATTTTTGTCACGGTGACGACGCCCGTCACGCTTATGATGCTCGGCCGCGCCACGCTTTACCGCGACCGCATGCAACGCAGCCCGGAACTGCCCAAGGAAGCGCGCCACGCGCCGGAGCCGGAAACCCCGGAAACAGAAGAGACCGCCCAATGAAGTTTACCGATTTCATCTCCGCCGCGCGCGTCGAAACGAAGGCGTCGTATGATGGCAAGCGCAGCGTCGTAAAGGCGCTGGCGCGCCTGATCGCGGGCGACACGTCGATCGAACCCGACACCGTTTCGGACGCGCTCGGTGCGCGCGAGAAGCTCGGTTCGACAGCGATCGGCAAGGGCGTCGCGATCCCTCACGCCAAGCTGGCCGAACTCGACCGGCCGGTCATCGCGATCATCCTTTTGCGCGATGAACTCGATTTCGAGGCGCCGGACGACGAGCCGGTCGACATCGTCTTCGGCATCGTCACGCCGCCGGAGGCGACGGACGTGCAGATGATCGCGCAGTTCGCGAAATATCTGCGCGACCCGAAATTCCTGAACGGGTTGCGCACCGCCGCCACGCCGCAGGACGTGATCGACTTCCTTCAGGTCAAGTGCGTGCTACCGCCCGAATAAAAGATGCCGGGCATGCCGGCATCACTCTGGAGCCGTTCAGTCCCAGCTTAGCGCGCCGCCGCTTTGATATTCGATGACGCGCGTTTCGAAGAAGTTCTTTTCCTTCTTCAGATCCATCGCTTCCGACATCCACGGGAACGGATTTTCGACCTCGGCGAAGACCGGTGACAGACCGAGTTGCGCGCAGCGGCGATTGGCGATGAAGTGCATATACTGTTCGCACAGCGCCGCATTCAGCCCAAGGAAGCCGCGCGGCATCGTATCACGGCCGTAGGAGGCCTCGAGTTCAGCGGCATCCGCAATCATGCCGCGCACCTCGTCCTGGAACGCCTTCGTCCACAGATGCGGGTTCTCGATCTTGATCTGGTTGATGACGTCGATGCCGAAGTTCAAGTGGATCGATTCATCGCGCAGAATGTATTGATACTGCTCGGCGATACCGACCATCTTGTTGCGCCGGCCAAGCGACAGGATCTGCGCGAAGCCGGTATAGAACCACATGCCCTCGAAGATGACGTAGAAAGCGACCAGATCGCGCAGGAATGATTGGTCGGCGTCCGGCGTTCCCGTCTGGAAATCCGGATTGTCGAGGTTTTGCGTGTGCCTGAGCGCCCATGCCGCCTTGTCGGTGATCGACGGCACTTCGCGATACATGTTGAAGAGTTCCCCCTCGTCCAGAGCGAGGCTTTCGACGATGTACTGGAACGTGTGCGTGTGGATCGCCTCCTCGAACGCCTGACGCAGAAGATACTGCCGGCATTCCGGGTTGGTCAGGTGCCGGTAGATGGCGAGGACGATGTTGTTCGCGACGAGCGATTCAGACGCGGCGAAGAAGCCGAGATTGCGCTTGATCATACGCCGCTCGTCTTCCGTCAGACCGTCCTTCGACTTCCACAGCGCGATGTCGGCCTGCATGGAAACCTCGGTCGGCATCCAGTGATTGTTGCAGCCGGAGAGATACTTTTCCCACGCCCAGCGATATTTGAGCGGCAGAAGCTGGTTCACGTCGGCGCGGGCGTTGATCATGCGCTTGTCGTCCACGGAGACGCGCGCGCCGCCGCGTTCGATCTCGCCAAGGCCGGTAGCGTCTGCGAGTGGAGCACCTTCACCGGACGGCGTGGCGGCGGGTGTGGCTTTGGGTTCTGACCAGTCGAGCATTTTGTGTTCCTTCATATGTTTTACGACCCCTCATCCGACCTCACTCCGCTCGGCCACCTTCTCCCACAAGGGGAGAAGGAAGAGCACCCTACCTTCTCCCCTTGTGGGAGAAGGTGGATCGGCGCAACGCGCCGAGACGGAAGAGGGGTAAATTCGAGCCTTACTGGCACGCCTCACATTCGGGATCATCGATCGCGCAGGCTTTGCCCCACGCGGCATTCGGATCGACCTCGATCGGCGCAGCGGCAACGCTGGCCGACACTGCGTTGAGCTTGCCGTCCGTGCCCTTCAAGGTGGATTTCTCCACGTGGGTCGCCGAACGCGAACGCAGATAATAGGTCGTCTTCAGCCCCTTCTTCCACGCGAAGCGATAAAGCTCGTCGAGCTTCTTGCCTGATGGATTGGCGATATAGAGGTTGAGCGACTGCGCCTGGTCGATCCATTTTTGCCGGCGCGATGCCGCCTCGATCAGCCAGGCCGAATCGATCTCGAACGCGGTCGCGTAGATCGCCTTCAGATCGTCAGGGATTCGGTCGATCTGGCCGATGGACCCGTCGAAATATTTCAGGTCCGACACCATGACCTCGTCCCAAAGGCCACGTTCCTTCAGATCATGGACGAGTTGTGCGTTCACGACGGTGAAATCACCCGACATGTTCGATTTGACGAAAAGGTTCTGGTAGCCCGGCTCGATCGATTGCGAGACGCCGCAAATGTTGGAAATCGTCGCGGTTGGCGCGATCGCCATCGTGTTGGAATTGCGCATGCCGGTGGTCGTCACGCGCTGGCGCAAAGCGGCCCAGTCGAGGGTCGCTTCTCCATCCATATCCACGCCGGGGCGCGCGTCCTCGAGCAGCTTGATCGAGTCGATCGGCAGGATGCCCTGCGACCACAGCGAACCGTTGAAGCTTGGATAGCGGCCACGCTCGGCGGCAAGATCGACCGAAGCGGAGATGGCGTGATAGCTGATCGCTTCCATCGAACGGTCGGCGAACTCGACGGCGTCTTTCGACGCATAGGCAATCTTCAGCTTCTGCAACGCGTCCTGAAAACCCATCAGGCCAAGCCCCACCGGACGATGCTTCAAGTTCGAGTTGCGCGCCTCTGGGATGGTGTAGAAATTGATGTCGACAACATTGTCCAGCATGCGCATCGCCGTGCCGACAGTCTTTGCCAACCGGTCGAGGTCGAGACCTTTTGTCGTGACGTGGTTCAAGAGATTGATCGAGCCGAGATTGCACACGGCCACTTCGTCCTTCGACGTATTCAGCGTGATCTCGGTGCAAAGGTTCGACGAGTGCACGACGCCGATATGCCCCTGCGGCGAGCGGATGTTGCACGGGTCCTTGAACGTCACCCACGGATGCCCGGTCTCGAAAACCATGGTCAGCATGCGCCGCCACAGATCGAGCGCACGCACCTTGCGATGAACGCGCAATTCGCCCGCCGCGGCCTTGGCCTCATAAGCCTCATAGGCGGCCTTGAACGGCTTGCCGTAAAGGTCATGCAGGTCCGGCGTCTCATCCGGTGAAAACAGCGTCCATTCGCCGTTCGCCTCGACACGCTCCATGAACAGGTCCGGCACCCAGTTCGCCGTGTTCATGTCATGCGTGCGGCGGCGGTCGTCGCCCGTGTTCTTGCGAAGGTCGAGGAATTCCTCGATGTCGACGTGCCACGTCTCCAGATAGGCGCAGACCGCACCCTTGCGCTTGCCGCCCTGATTGACCGCAATGGCCGTGTCGTTGGCGACTTTAAGGAACGGCACCACGCCCTGGCTTTCGCCATTGGTGCCCTTGATATGCGCACCGAGGCCGCGAACGGGCGTCCAGTCGTTTCCAAGCCCGCCGGAATATTTAGCCAGCAAGGCGTTGTCCTTCACGCCCTTGAAGATGGCGTCGAGGTCGTCGCCGATGGTGGTCAGGAAGCAAGAGGAAAGCTGCGGCCGCGTCGTGCCGGAATTGAACAGCGTCGGCGTCGAAGCCATGAAATCGAAGGACGACAGAAGATCGTAGAACTCGATGGCCCGCGCCTCGCGGTCGATTTCGCGGATCGCGAGCCCCATCGCAACGCGCATGAAGAACGCCTGTGGCAGTTCGAAACGCTTGCCCTTTGTGTGCAGGAAATAACGGTCGTAGAGCGTCTGAAGTCCGAGATACTGGAAGTTCTGGTCGCGCTCCGGCTTCAGTGCAGCACCCAGTCGGGCGAGATCGAACCGGCCAAGTTCCGGGTCGATCAGGTCGGCCTTGATGCCGGTACTGATGAAGTCAGGGAAATAGGAAGCGTAGCGCGCACCCATGTCGGCCTGTGTCGCCTGTTCGCTTCGGCCCGACACGAAGGTCAGCGCTTCGCGGCGCAGCTTGTCCATGAGAAGGCGCGCCGAGACGAACGCGTAGTTCGGCTCCTGCTCGACCAGTGTGCGCGCGGCAAGGATCGGGGCGAGCGACAATTCGTCGAGGGTGATGCCGTCATAAAGATTGCGCTTCGTCTCGGCGAGGATCGGCACGGACGACACCGCATCAAGCCCGTCACATGCCTCTTCCACGATGCGGGCAAGGCGCGCCTCGTCGAGCGGCAGCAGCGCGCCGTCCTCTCCCTTCACGTTCAGCGAGGATGCCGCCGACTGCACGGCGGCAGGTGCTTCGGCTTCGCGTTCGCGTGCACGCTCGGCGCGGTAGAGCACATAGGCGCGAGCGACCTTGTGATGTCCCTCGCGCATCAGGGCGAGTTCGACCTGGTCCTGCACATCTTCGATATGGAAGGTGCGCCCCTCCCCGACACGCCGCGTCAGCGCGGAAACGACTCCGTCCGTCAGTTCCTCGACGATGTCGTGGACGCGGCGCGAGCCTGCTGCCGTCGAGCCCTCGACAGCGAGAAACGCCTTGGTCAAAGCGATTGTGATCTTGGACGCATCGAACGGCGTGACGCCGCCATTGCGTCGGATCAGGCGATAGCCGGGCTCGGCCGGCGCCTTCGTGGCCGCTTCGACCGGAAGTTCGATCGGATGGTTTCCGTTTGATTGAAGTGCACTGGTCGCCGGCATCTTGTCCCCGTGGCGCTGTGGACGGGGATGAAGAAGCAACGCGCAAATTCACTGGCCGAATGACGACCATGAGCCATGCGCACCGCCGGAGCACCCCGCCCGGGTTCGTTCACATCGTCAAGGCAGGTCTCCTGGCTCGCAGGTCGCGGCTTTTCGTCGGCCTTCCCGGTAAACACCAGTGGCATACTCGACGAAACGCTCTCTGCTTACAGTTGCGGGGGCAGCGCCGGCATTTCACCGACTTCCCTCTTAGCCTCCATCACCGAATCGACTTTGGAAGACCCTGACAACTGCATATTGCGTAGCGACCCCCACACTCGTCAATATCTAGTTTGGATATTCACATCGCAATGATGACGAGTGCATCGGCGTGGTGGGACACACGCTGCGGCCTCGCCAAGATCGATGAGCTGGAAGCATGGAGTATGAATGTCCGAAGGAGCGATTCCCGGTCAGTATTGACAGCGACATTCTCAAGCTTAACACTTGATCATTATTTTTATGCCAAAATGCAAAATGGGGATTTCAGCGAATGTTGCTGCAATTCGCTGACAGCCAAAGTTGCGTTCGTCCGCTAAGTTTCTGTTAAGCGTAATTGATTTTGACGACATGCGCTTGGCGCGTTCGATTGTAAAGTAACGCGCCGGAGCAAGGGCGAGGGAAATGGGCAAGGGCCTGATCGAGATAGTCAGGGCGAGAATGGCGTCGCATCCGGGCGGGTTTTCCCGTACCGGCATATCCGTCATGGGCCTTCGCGTCGGCGCTGCTGCCCTTGCTTTCGTCGCCCAGATCGCCGCCGCGCGGCTCGTCGGAGCCGAAGCGTTCGGGTCCTATGCTTTGGTTCTGGTCTGGCTTTTTCTTCTCGGGCATGGCGCGACGGTCGGCACCAACCAGCTCGTCTGTCGGTTCGTTTCCGAATACCGGGCAAAGGGCGACGCCGGCGCGGCGCTTGGCCTTCTCCATTTCGCTCTCGCGCTGGCGCTCGGCGTTTCGCTGATTGTGACGCTCGTTGCGCTGGCAATCATCCATTTCGGCCCGACTGGGCTTTCGCCGCAAATGGTCACGCTGGCGACGCTCGCCTTTCTCGTTATCCCGCTTCTGGTGCTTCAGGAGTTTCTCGAGGCGATCGCGCGCGGACTCGACAAGCCGCTTCTGGGCATCGGGCCTGCGATGCTCCTGCGGCATCTGGCCATTCTGGCAGGCGTCGGTTTCGTTTTCGCCACGGGCGGTTCGGCCGACGCGGTCACCATCATGAGCTTCACCGTCGGCGGGCTGGCGGCCTCGGTCGCCGTGCAATATCTGCTCCTGCGCGGCGAACTGAAGAAGTTGCTCGCCGGTGCGAGGGCGACCTACAGGATCGGCTGCTGGTTCAAGGTGGCGATGCCGGTGGCCTTGCTGGAAGCCAGCGAAATTCTGTTCCACAATGCCGACATTCTGATCCTCGGCCTGTTCATGCCGCCCGAGATCGTCGCCTTCTATTTCGCCGCGACGCGACTGGCGCAGATACTTTCCTACGTTCCCTATGGGATATCGGCGGCGACCGCGCAGAAATACGCGGCTCTTGCGGCGCAAGGGGAGCGTCACGAGCTCCAGCGTCTAGTCGGGGCCGCTACCACGCTCTCGACCACGCTCGCCATTGCCGGCGCGCTGTTCCTGTGGGTCTTCGCCGGCCCGCTGCTCGCTCTTTTCGGTGACGGATACGACGCGGCCACGTCCGTCGTTCCCGTCCTGTGCCTCGGGATCGTGATGGCCTGTGCGCTTGGCCCCGGCGAGGACATTCTCACCATGACGGGCGGCGAGCGCCTGTGCGCGCTCGGATTCTTCATCGCGCTTTTTGCCAATCTGGCACTCAACTTCACCTTGATCCCGATAATGGGAATGACGGGTGCAGCGATCGCTACCGCCACCGCGCTTGCCCTGCGCGGCATCATTCTCGCCATCTTCGCGCACCGGCAACTGGGCATCGTCCTGCCGGCAGGTTTCAGCAGCATCGCCGCCACGGCCCATCAGGAGGTTCGAACATGAGCGACACGATATATCAATCGTCCTCCTACGCGCGCCGGATCGCTGGCGCCCGGGCCTTGCATACGACGAAAATGCCTTGCCGGGCCGAGGTGATAGACGCCGCAGCGCTGGCTGCGCTGCCGGCCGAGCACTGGAACGCGCTGTCGGCCGATGCGCTGGAGGACAATCCCTTCTTCGCCCGTTCGATGGTCACGTCCGCCATCGAGGCGATGGGTGACGGAAGGGGCATGAAAGCGCTGGTCCTGCGCCCGCGAAACGGGGGCGGGCTGGCGGGCCTTTTGCCGTTCCGTGTCAGAGGTGCCGGGCCTTTGGCCTTCGGCCAGCCGGCAAACAATCTCTACCAGATAGGCGGCACGCCGCTGATCGCACGCGAGCATGCGGAAAGCGCGGTCGCAACGCTCACCCGCCTGATGTCGGAAGGTAAAAAGCTGCCGCGGCATTGGTTGTTTGCGCATATGGCGCTCGATGGACCGTTCATGCAGATGTTCGCCCGGAATGCGAATGGCTTCGGCTTCACGGCGCAGGCTGCAACCAGTTATCGGCGAGCGGTGCTGACAAGGTCGGCTGGAAATTTCAGGACGCATGCCGAAACGGTCATTGGCAAGAAGCGCTGCAAGGATGTGGAGCGCAATTTACGCCGGCTCAGCGAACTCGGCGAGGTCTCATTCGAGCGCGCCACGGATTGCGAGACCGTCAGATCGCGCCTCGAAGCGTTTCTGACGCTGGAAAATGCGGGCTGGAAGGGCGCGAAGGGCACGGCGTTTCTGTCGCGCGCTCCGCACGCCGCCTTCGCACGCGCTGCCTTCGCACCGGGGCTGGCGGTGGTCGACAGCCTTCTGCTCGATGGCGTGCCGATCGCCGTCAGCGTCAATATCGGCGACGGGCGGACACTTTTCACGCCCAAATGCGCCTTCGACGAGACCTATCGCAAATACGGCCCCGGCATGGTGCTGGAATATCTGGTGGTCACCGATTTCTTCGAGCAGGATCGTTACGACGAGATGGACGCGTCGACCATGATCGACGGGCATGTGATCACCGGCTTTTGGGATTCGCAAAAGACGATGGGAACGGTCGTCGTCGGCCCGCAGGGCTCGCGCACGAAACTACTGCATGCAGCAGTTATCGCTGGTGTCGCTGGCAAAGCGCGTCTCAAATCATGGCTGAGACGCGCATAATTACCCGGGCCGTTACGACGCGTAGACGACGAGCAAATCCTTGGCGTCGATCTGGTCGCCGGCCTTGACCAGCACTTCGGCGATCTCGCCGTCGCGTTCGGCGTGAAGCGCAGTTTCCATCTTCATCGCCTCGATGGACAGCAGCACGTCGCCGGCCGAGACCTTCTGACCGGACGCCACCGAGAGCGTGGAGACAACACCGGGCATCGGCGCGCCGACATGGGTCGCGTTGCCGGCTTCCGCCTTGGCGCGCGCCTTCGCAGCACCCGCACCGCGCAGCCGGTCGGGCACTTTCACACGGCGGGGCTGGCCGTTCAGTTCGAAGAAGACCGTGACCATGCCCTTTTCGTCAGTGTCGCCGATGGCAAGGCAGCGCACGACGAGCGTCTTGCCGCGCTCGATCTCGACGAAAATCTCGTCTTCCTGGCTCATGCCGTAGAAGTAGACGGGCGTCGGCAAGGCCGAGACCGGGCCGTATTCGCCGCTGGCCACCGCAAAATCGGTGAACACCTTCGGATACATCAGCCAGGAGGCGAACTCGAAATCGGAAAGCTTCCGTTCGAGTTCTTCCTCGATCCGCGTCCGGTCGGCATCAAGATCGGCGGCCTTCAGGAGAGAGCCGGGCCTGACGGTGATCGGCGTCTCGCCCTTCAGTGCCTTGTTCTGCAATGCTTGCGGCCAGCCGGCCGGCGGCTGGCCAAGATCACCTTTGAGCATGGCGACGACCGAATCGGGGAAGGATATGTCCTTTCCCGGCTTCTCCACATCCGCGACGGTCAGGTCCTGTGAGACCATCATCAGCGCCATGTCGCCGACCACTTTCGACGACGGCGTGACCTTCACGATGTCGCCGAACATGGCGTTCGCATCGTGATAGGCCTGCGCGACCTCGTGCCAGCGGCTTTCCAGCCCCAGCGAGCGCGCCTGTTCCTTCAAATTGGTGAACTGACCGCCGGGCATTTCATGAAGATAGACTTCCGATGCCGGTCCCTTGAGATCGCTTTCGAACGCCGCGTACTGGCTTCGCACGCCTTCCCAGTAGAAGGAGATCTTCCGTATCCATTCGGGATCGAGTCCGGTGTCGCGATCGCTGCCCTTGAGCGCCTCGACGATGGAGCCGAGGCAGGGCTGTGAGGTGTTGCCGGAAAACGCGTCCATCGCCGCGTCGACCGCATCGACGCCGGCCTCCACCGCCGCCAGCACCGTCGCGGCCGAAATGCCCGACGTGTCGTGCGTGTGGAAATGGAGCGGCAAGTCGGTCTCCTGCCGCAACGCCTTGAAGAGCGCTTTCGCGGCAGCCGGCTTCATCAGCCCGGCCATATCCTTGATCGCGATAATATGCGCACCGGCCGCTTCCAGTTCGCGCGCCAGCCCGAGATAATATTTCAGGTCGTAGGTCGAGCGGCCGGCGTCGAACAGATCGCCCGTATAACAGATCGCCGCCTCGCAAAGCTTGCCCTCTTCGCGCACCGCGTCCATCGACACGCGCATGTTCTCCACCCAGTTGAGACAGTCGAAGACGCGGAAAAGATCGACGCCGCCGGCCGCTGCCTGTTTGACGAAATAGCGCACGACATTGTCGGGATAGTTCGTATAGCCGACGCCGTTTGCGCCGCGCAGCAGCATCTGGAGAAGGATGTTGGGCGCGGCCTCGCGGATTTTGGCGAGGCGTTCCCACGGATCTTCGGTCAAAAACCGCATCGAAACGTCGAAGGTCGCACCGCCCCAGCATTCGAGCGACAGAAGATCCGGCAAGGCCCGCGCATAGGTGCCCGCGATTGCGGTGATGTCATGCGTGCGCATGCGAGTCGCCAGCAGCGACTGGTGTCCGTCGCGCATCGTCGTGTCGGTCACGAGCACGCGGTTTTCGGCACGCATCCAGCGCGCGAAGGCGTCCGGGCCTTCGGCGTCGAGGCGCTGCTTCGTGCCGTCCGGCACGACGCCACCGGCGAACGGAACGCGCGGTGCGGGCGCGTCCGCCTTCGGCGTCGCGCGGCCGCGCGCCTCGGGATGGCCGTTGACCGAAACGTCTGCCAGATAATTCAAAAGCTTCGTCGCCCGATCCTGCCGCTTCACGGCGGTGAAGAGTTCGGGTGTCGTGTCGATGAACCGCGTCGTATAGGAATTGTCGCGGAAGTTCGGGTGATTGATGATCGCTTCCAGGAAGGTGAGATTGGTCGCCACGCCGCGGATGCGGAACTCGCGCAAGGCGCGGTCCATACGCTGGCGCGCCTCCTCCGCCGAGGGTGCCCATGCCGTCACCTTTTCCAGAAGCGGATCGTAGAACCGCGTGATGACCGCGCCCGAATAGGCGGTGCCGCCGTCGAGCCTGATGCCGAAGCCGGTCGCTCCGCGATAGGCGGTGATGCGGCCATAGTCGGGGATGAAGTTCTGCTCGGGATCTTCCGTTGTGATCCGGCACTGCATGGCGTGGCCGTTGAGCCAGATATTTTCCTGCGCCGGCACGCCGCTCTCGGGCGTGCCGATGGCCGCGCCTTCGAGGATTTTGATCTGTGCCTTGACGATGTCGATGCCGGTGACTTCCTCAGTCACCGTGTGCTCGACCTGGATGCGCGGATTGACCTCGATGAAGTAAAATTCGTCCGTGTCGGCATCCATCAGGAATTCGACCGTGCCCGCGCCGACATAAGCGGTCGCCTCGGCGATCTTCAGCGCATAGCCGCACAGTTCCGCTCGCCGGGCATCGTCGAGATAGGGTGCAGGCGCGCGCTCGACGACCTTCTGGTTACGCCGCTGGATCGAGCAGTCGCGCTCGAAAAGATGCACCGCATTGCCATGGGTGTCGCCCAGAACCTGCACCTCGACATGGCGCGCGCGCTCGACGAGCTTTTCCAGATAGACTTCGTCCTTGCCGAAGGCCGCCTTCGCCTCGCGCTTGGCTTCCGTAACCTCCCGCGCGAGGTCTTCGGCCTTATGGATCGCGCGCATGCCGCGCCCGCCGCCGCCCCACGATGCCTTCAGCATCACCGGGTAGCCGATCGTATCGGCCATCGTCGCCACCTCGGCCATGTCGTCGGGCAGCGGTTCCGTCGCGGGCACGACCGGAACGCCGATCTCGATGGCGAGATTGCGCGCGGCGACCTTGTTGCCGAGCCGGCGCATCGTCTCCGGCTTCGGGCCGATAAAGGTGATGCCGGCCTCGGCGCAGGCTTCGGCGAATTCAGGGCTTTCGGACAACAGGCCGTAGCCTGGATGGATCGCGTCCGCGCCCGAAAGCTTCGCAACACGGATCACCTCCTCGATCGACAGATAGCTTTCGATCGGCCCCAGATCGCGGTCCAGATGCGCACCGCGTCCGACCTGATAACTCTCGTCCGCCTTGAAGCGGTGCAGCGAATATTTGTCCTCTTCGGCCCAGATGCCGACGGTCTTGATGCCGAGTTCGTTTGCGGCGCGAAACACGCGGATCGCGATTTCCGAGCGGTTCGCGACGAGGATTTTCGTGATTTTCAAGGCAGGCACTCCAAGGCGGGCGGCAGGTCTCATCAGACCGTCAGAGATCACGATTTCAGATCGACCGGCCAAGATCAACGCCTTCAGGCATCCGCGTATCTACGAAGTACTGCCGCAAGTTCGCTGGAGTTGTCTGGTGGAGCTGAGCGGGATCGAACCGCTGACCTCGTCATTGCGAACGACGCGCTCTCCCAACTGAGCTACAGCCCCGTCACCAGTGACGCGCATTTAGGGATCGGGGTCGATTTCTGTCAAGCGCCATGTCGCGCCTCAAGGACTTGTCCGCCGCCGGTCCAGCGGCTACATGTCGGCCACCATTTGCACATGCCAAGGCCGGAACGGCAGGCATGCAGGACAAGCACCGGTCGCGCGCCGACCTGCCAACGGAGACCGGCATGATCGCCATCATTCAGACCATCATTCTGGCGCTGGACATCTATTGGTGGCTGATCATCCTGTCGGCGATCTTCTCCTGGCTCTATGCCTTCAACGTCGTCAATCCGCGCAACCAGTTCGTCGGCACGATCGGCAATTTCCTTTATCGCGTGACCGAACCGGCGCTGCGGCCGATCCGCAACATCCTGCCCGACCTCGGCGGGATAGACATCTCGCCGATCATCCTGCTCCTCATCATCTTCTTCATTCGCACCTTCATCCTGACGACCGTCGCGCCCGCTTTGATCTGACAGAGCGGGGCCGGCTGAATCGGCCCCCTTTCGCAAATGCGAAAAAGCCTGTATGAGCGCGGCAACGAAAATCGCCCGCGCCCATGCGTGCCGGCCTTTATTCCTGAAGAGACACCATGAATCTCCGCAATATCGCGATCATCGCGCACGTCGACCATGGCAAAACCACGCTCGTCGACGAACTCCTCAAGCAGTCGGGCTCGTTCCGCGAGAACCAGCGCGTCGCCGAGCGCGCGATGGATTCGAACGATCTCGAAAAGGAACGCGGCATCACCATCCTCGCCAAGGCGACTTCGGTCGACTGGAAGGACACGCGCATCAACATCGTCGACACGCCCGGCCACGCCGACTTCGGCGGCGAGGTGGAGCGCATCCTGTCGATGGTGGACGGCGCGATCGTGCTCGTCGACGCGGCCGAAGGCCCGATGCCGCAGACGAAGTTCGTCGTCGGCAAGGCGCTCAAGGTCGGCTTGAAGCCGATCGTCGCGATCAACAAGATCGACCGTCCGGACGCGCGCCACGAGGAAGTGATCAACGAGGTGTTCGACCTCTTCGCCGCGCTCGATGCGACCGACGAGCAGCTCGACTTCCCGATCCTCTACGGTTCGGGCCGCGACGGCTGGATGGCCGAAAGCCCGGAAGGCCCGAAGGAAGGCCGTCTCGCACCGCTGTTCGACCTCGTCCTGAAGCATGTGCCGGAGCCGACCGTCGAGCCCGGCCCGTTCCGCATGATCGGCACGATTCTTGAGGCAAACCCGTTCCTCGGCCGCATCATCACCGGGCGCATCGCGTCGGGCACGCTGAAGTCGAACCAGGCGGTCAAGGTCCTCCACCATGATGGCTCGCAGATCGAAACCGGCCGTATTTCGAAGATCCTCGCCTTCCGTGGCCTCGAGCGCCAGCCGATCGACGAAGCGCAGGCAGGCGACATCGTCGCCATCGCGGGCCTGTCCAAGGGCACCGTCGCCGACACGTTCTGCGACCCGCAGGTCAGCGAGCCGATGCAGGCGCAGCCGATCGATCCGCCGACCGTGACCATGTCCTTCATCGTCAACGATTCGCCGCTTGCCGGAACCGAAGGCGACAAGGTGACGAGCCGCGTCATCCGCGATCGTTTGATGAAGGAAGCCGAGGGCAATGTCGCGCTCAAGATCGAGGAATCGGCCGACAAGGACTCGTTCTTCGTTTCCGGCCGCGGCGAATTGCAGCTCGCGGTCCTGATCGAGACGATGCGCCGCGAAGGCTTCGAGCTGGCCGTCTCGCGCCCGCGCGTCGTCATGCAAAAGGACGAGAACGGCGACCTTCTTGAGCCGATCGAGGAAGTCGTCATCGACGTCGACGAGGAACATTCGGGCGTCGTCGTCCAGAAGATGTCCGAGCGCAAGGCCGAGATGGTCGAGCTTCGCCCGTCGGGCGGCGACCGCCAGCGTCTCGTCTTCCATGCGCCGACGCGTGGCCTGATCGGCTACCAGTCCGAGCTTTTGACCGACACGCGCGGCACGGCCGTCATGAACCGCCTGTTCCATTCCTACCAGCCCTACAAGGGCGAGTTGGCCGGCCGCAGCAACGGCGTGCTAATTTCCAACGATCAGGGCGAATCGGTCGCGTTCGCGATGTGGAACCTCGAAGATCGCGGCCCGATGGTCATCGATGCGGGCGTCAAGGTCTATCAGGGCATGATCATCGGCATTCACTCCAGAGACAACGACCTCGAAGTGAACGTCCTCAAGGGCAAGAAGCTGACCAACATCCGTGCCGCCGGCAAGGACGAGGCGGTGCGCCTGACACCGCCGATCCGCATGACGCTGGAACGCGCGCTGGCCTGGATTCAGGACGACGAACTGGTCGAGGTAACGCCGAAGTCGATCCGCCTGCGCAAGCTCTATCTCGACCCGAACGAGCGCAAGCGTTTCGAAAAGTCGGCCAAGACCGCAAGCGTCGCCTGATCCTGCCACATCCGCTTTTCAACGGCCGCGCCCTCACCCGAAGGCGCGGCCGTCTTGCGTTCGAACCCGTCGCCGGACTATTCGAGGACAGCAAGCAAAAAGGGAGCGGCTCGTGATCTACATTCTTCTGTGCAATGACAAGCCTAGGCATCTTCAGACCCGGCTCGACAACCGCCCGGCTCACGTCGAGTATCTCAACGACCTCGATGCCGCAGGTACGCTGCGTTTCGCCGGCCCCTTTCTCGACGATGACGGCAAGCCGAACGGCTCCATGGTCGCGCTGGAAGCGGCAAGCGAGGCCGAAGCGCGACAGATCGCCGACGCCGATCCCTATGCCAAAGCCGGGCTGTTCGAGAGCGTCGACATCAAGCCTTGGAACTGGGTGTTCAAGAAGCCGGATGCGGCCTGATGAACTACTGGCTGTTCAAGTCCGAACCGGACGTCTTTTCCTATGACGATCTCGTCGCCAAGGGCAAAAAGGGCTCCGAGTGGGATGGCGTGCGCAACTATCAGGCGCGCAACAATATGCGCGCGATGAAGAAGGGCGATCTCGGCTTTTTCTATCATTCCAATATCGGGCTTGAGGTCGTCGGCATCGTTGAGGTCTGCGAAGAGGTCCATCCCGATTCCACGACCGAAGATGCGCGCTGGGAATGTGTCGACGTGCGTGCCGTCGAGACCGTGCCGACGCCGGTGAAGCTTGCCGACGTGAAAGCCAATCCGAAGCTTTCCGACATGTCGCTCGTCACCTCCATGCGCCTTTCCGTTCAGCCGGTGAAGCCGGACGAGTGGAAGGAAGTCTGCCGCATGGCCGGATTCAAGAAAACACCGTGAAAGACCGGCGCGATTTCATCCGCGCCAATACCGCGTTGATCGCGCCGCCCCACGTTCCCGAGATTCGCCTGCACCTTGCCGACGAAGCGCATGACCTTTGGCATCGCACCGAGGACGAGTTGCAGGCCATCGGCGTCGAGCCGCCCTTCTGGGCGTTCGCCTGGGCCGGTGGGCAGGGACTGGCGCGTTACGTGCTCGACAATCCGCAGATCGTCGCGGGCAAGCGCGTGGTGGATTTCGCGACCGGGTCGGGTCTCGTCGCCATCGCGGCGATGAAGGCCGGTGCGGCATCGGCGCTTGCAAGCGATATCGACCCGTTCTGCGACGCGGCGGTAGCGCTCAATGCGCAGGCGAACGGAGTAGTGGTGAGATTCACCGCACATGATCTGGTCGGCGAATCTCTTGACTGCGACATTCTTCTGGCCGGCGACGTTTTCTACGACCGCGCCTTTGCCGAACGCCTTGTCCCGTGGATGCGCGAACTTGTTGCGCAAGGTGTCGAGGTGATTGTCGGCGATCCGGGCCGCGCCTATCTGCCGAAATCCGATCTTCTGGCGCGTGCGACCTATCAGGTGCCGGTCACGCGCATACTGGAAGACGCGGAGGTGAAGAAGACGACCGTCTGGTCTTTTACCTGACCACGGTCAGGTTCGTTCTCGGCGACAGGCGCGGCAAGAGCCATTCCATGTCGCGGCGCGAGACGGCCACGCAGCCCTCGGTCGGCAGGTATCCCGGCCGGGCGAGATGGAAGAAGATCGCGCTGCCCATACCCCGCCTGCGCGGGCGGATATTGGCGTCGAGCACAATGACGACGTCGTAAAGGTGGTCGTCGCGGCGCATGCGCTCGCAGCTTGCTGGATAGGGAAGGCGAACGGGCCAATTGTAGTTTCGGTCTCCCGGCGCATCGCACCAGCCGTCAGCGGCGCGGATCGGCGTCAGCGACAGGCCGGAGGCCAGCGGACGCATCCGATCGCGGCGGACATAGGCGCTCAACACGCGCATCCGTCCCAGCGGCGTCGCGCCGTCGCCCTCGCGCTTGAACGCGCTGATGCCGCCCTTGCCCAATGCGCAGCGGATGACGCGCCCGCCAATGGCAAGCAGACCCTGCCTCTGGTCGAGCGGGGCCGGACGCACTACCATATGTCGGATAAACGGTCCTTTTTTCGCCGCAGGTCCGTTGCATTCACGGAATCGCGCATATGATCTGTTGCTCAATGCCGCCACTTTTAAAGTCATTTCCACCCGGCCTCGTCCCCTTTCTGGACCAGCGCCCCTGCTTGAACAAGATGGATTGAACGATGACGTCACGGACTATTCTCATCGTCGACGACGACAAGGATTTGCGCGAGACTCTCGCGGAGCAATTGTCGCTCTACGAAGAGTTCGACGTTTTGCAGGAAGATACGGCCGGCAAGGGCGTGACGACCGCGCGCGGCGGTATCGTCGACCTGCTCATCATGGATGTCGGCCTGCCGGACATGGACGGGCGCGAGGCGGTCAAGATGCTGCGCAAGGGCGGCTACAAGGCTCCGATCATCATGCTGACCGGGCAGGATACCGATTCGGACACGATCCTCGGCCTGGAAGCCGGCGCGAACGACTATGTGACGAAACCCTTCCGCTTCGCCGTGCTGCTGGCGCGCATCCGCGCCCAGATGCGCCAGCATGAGCAGAGCGAGGACGCCACGTTCAATGTTGGCCCCTACGTCTTCAAGCCGAGCCAGAAGCTTTTGACCGACGCCAAGGGCGGCAAGATCAGGCTGACGGAGAAGGAAGCCTCGATCATCAAATATCTCTATCGCTCAGAGAAGAAGGTCGTCACGCGCGACGTGCTGCTCGAAGAGGTTTGGGGCTACAATTCGGGCGTGACCACCCACACGCTCGAAACCCACGTCTACCGTCTGCGCCAGAAGATCGAGCGCGATCCTTCCAATGCCGAAATTCTTGTGACAGAAAGCGGCGGATACAAGCTCGTTCCCTGATTTGGGTCGAGGCTGCCTACGGGAACGGGGATTCCGGCAGGCGGACGGGGAAGCCGATGGCACTGGACGACGACATTCGCATTCTGTCCGGCGTCGAACTCCTTGACGGGTTCACGCAGGAACAGTTGCGCCTGCTCGCCTTCGGCGCGGAGAACCTGCGCCTGGCGACGGGACGCGTCCTCTACCGCGAGGGGCAGTCGGCCGAGAGCGGCTATGTCGTCACGCGCGGCACCGTGGCGCTCTACCGTGAGCGCGACGGAGAGCGTGTGACACTGGCCGAGGTCGGGCCTGGCACGATGCTGGGAGAGCTTGCGATCATCGCGCCGACGACGCGCCTGACCGGCGCGGCGGCGGTCACCGATGTCGAACTGATCCGGCTCAACCGCACGCTCTTTCGGCGCATCCTGACGGAGTATCCGGAGACGGCTGCGCTGCTGCATTCACGGATCACGAGCAATCTAGGGACGCTTCTGGCGGAAATCCAGACGCTCGCGCCACGCTTTTCGGAGTGACTTTTTGCGCTCGTCATTCTCGAGCCTGACCCGATTGTGCGGTCGATATAACCGCTATTTCTTCTTGTTCTGCCGGTTCTCGACCAGATCGTCCACGACGGCCGGATCGGCGAGCGTCGAGGTGTCGCCCAACGCGCCGTAATCGTCCTCGGCGATCTTGCGTAAAATACGCCGCATGATCTTGCCCGAGCGGGTCTTGGGCAGGCCCGGGGCGAACTGGATCTTGTCGGGCGAAGCGATCGCCCCGATCTCCTTCCTGACATGGGCGACGAGTTCCTTCTTCAACTCGTCCGTCGGCTCGACGCCGTTCATCAGCGTCACGTAGCTGTAGATGCCCTGACCCTTCACATCGTGCGGATAGCCGACGACAGCGGCCTCGGACACCTTGTCATGGGCGACGAGGGCCGATTCCACCTCGGCCGTACCCATGCGGTGTCCCGAGACATTGAGCACGTCATCGACGCGGCCCGTGATCCAGTAATAGCCGTCCTCGTCGCGCCGGCAGCCATCGCCGGTGAAGTACTTGCCGGGATAGGTCGAGAAATAGGTCTGGATGAAGCGCTCGTGATCGCCATAGACCGTACGCATCTGGCCCGGCCAACTGTCGATGATGCACAGATTGCCGTCGGCCGCGCCCTCGATCACCGCGCCTTCATTGTCCACCAGTTGCGGCTGGATGCCGAAGAATGGCCGCGTCGCCGAGCCTGCCTTCAAATCCGTCGCGCCGGGCAGCGGCGTGATCAGGATGCCGCCGGTTTCCGTCTGCCACCACGTATCGACGATGGGGCAGCGTTCGTCGCCGACGACGCGGTAGTACCATTCCCACGCTTCCGGGTTGATCGGCTCGCCGACCGAGCCGAGAAGGCGCAGCGACTTGCGCGAAGATTTCGTCACATGCTCGTCGCCTGCGCCCATCAACGCGCGGATGGCGGTCGGCGCTGTGTAGAAGATGTTGACCTGATGCTTGTCGACCACCTGCCACATGCGTCCGGCATCGGGATAGTTCGGCACGCCTTCGAACATCAGCGTCGTCGCGCCATTCGCGAGTGGCCCGTAGACGATGTAGGAGTGCCCCGTGACCCAGCCGACATCGGCGGTACACCAGTAGATGTCCCCGTCGTGGTAGTCGAAGACGTATTCATGCGTCATCGAAGCGTAGACGAGGTAGCCGCCGGTGGTGTGGAGTACGCCTTTCGGCTTGCCGGTCGAGCCGGACGTGTAGAGAATGAAAAGCGGGTCTTCCGCGCCCATCGGCTCGGCCGGGCAATCGGCAGAGACCTTTTCGATCTCGTCCTCGTACCAGATGTCGCGTCCGTTCGCCCAGCCGACATTCCCACCGGTACGTTTGACGACGAGCACCTTCTTGACCATCACATGCTGGCGCGCTGCGATGTCGATCGCCTTGTCGGTGTTTTCCTTTAGCGGGATTTTCTTTGCGCCGCGCAGGCCCTCGTCAGCGGTGATGACGAAGGTGGATTCGCAATCGACGATGCGGCCGGCGAGCGCGTCCGGCGAAAAACCGCCAAAGACAACCGAATGCACCGCGCCGATGCGGGCGCAGGCCAGCATCGCATAGGAAGCCTCGGGGATCATCGGCATATAGATCGTAACGCGGTCGCCCTTCCTGACGCCGTGTTCCTTGAGCACGTTGGCGAGGCGGCAGACCTTGTCGTGGAGTTCGCGATAGGTGATCTTCTTGTCTTCGGACGGGTCGTCGCCTTCCCAGATTATCGCCGTCTGGTCGCCGCGCTTGTCGAGATGACGGTCGATGCAGTTATGCGCGATGTTGGTCTTGCCGTCCTCGAACCATTTGATCGAAACGTCGCCATCGAAAGACGTGTTCTTGACCTTCGTGTAAGGGGTGGACCAGTCGATCCGCTTGCCGTGTTCGGCCCAGAAGCCTTCGGGATCGGCTACGCTCTTCTCATACCATTTCAGGTAGGTGTCGTTGTCGATGAGCGCGCCATCTTTCCATTCCGGCTTCACGCGATGGACTTTCACCTCGGACATGCATTCCTCCCGTTGGGCTTTTTTGAGCGGACGCAACCGCTTTGGTGGCGGCATTATTAGCATTTGACGTGCGGGGGCAACATTAGACGATGGGTGCGTGAAACGGCCCTCGAGGGGTGCGCCGATACTGCCGGTCCGGCGCAGTAAAATCAGCGTGTGTGCATCAAAATCAATAGACGATTAACCATTCGATCCGCACACTTGGCCTGCTTCATCGGTCATGCGGGGTTTGAAAACCATGCAACGGACACGCGAAATGGAGCTGATGCTCCAGGGCTACGGGCTGACCACGGCACAGATTCTCTACCGGATGCCCGACCATCCCGGACTGCTCCAGACATTCATCTGGCAACATTACGATCTCGCGCCGAGATTTCCCGAACTCTACCGATTTCTCGAATTTTGGCGTGAAACGCTCGACGGCCCGCTCCATTCGGTCAGCTACAGCCACAAGAGGCTGATTTCGCCGAACGAATGGAAGAATGTCAGCGGAGAACTCGTCCTTCACTGAAGGCGCAACGCGCTCAGCGCATGATATGCGTCAGGATCGCGAAGATGAGCATCGCGAAAGAGACCGCACCGAGCGGAAGCAATGCCTCGAACGCTGCTTTACCGCCAGTCATCTTGCCGCTATCGACATCGATCTCGCGCTCGCTCCAGTCGAAGAACTCTTCCCTGTCGGCTGGTCTGGGCATCCGCTCTGGCGGGGGATGGTGCCGCCATACGCGTGTCGCGATCAGCGGCAAGGTGGCGGCCATGACCATGAAGCCGGTCACGATGATCAGAAGATAATCGACATACCCGCTGTCGCCGAAGCCATACCAGGCCGCCAGAACGAAGAGCACCAGCATGCCGAGCATCATCTTGTAGACGCGGATGTGAAAGTGGTCTGTGTGGAGCGGCGTGCGGCCGCCAGACGGGGTGCTGTTCATGATCCTGCTCCTTCGTGCAGAATGTCCCCATGTTTCAACACCCGTGATTGTACGCCTGCAACGGGCAGCCGAACAGCGAAAAGAAAAGGGCCGCTCAAGGCGGCCCTTCAACTTGTCAGGAGGCGCGCTGCGCCCAGTCCGGAATCTCGCCGATGGTGACACCGAAGAAGGTGATCAGCAGCCAGTAGCCGAGCGTCGTTAAAAGGACGAGGGCGGCCAGATTGTGCCATATGCCCTGCCGCACCATCTGCGGGATCGATACATGACCCGAGCCGAAGACGAGCGCGTTCGGCGGTGTTGCGACCGGCAGCATGAACGCCATCGACGCGGCGATCGCAGCCGGCACCGTCAGCGTCAGCGGATTTTCGCCAAGCGAGACTGCGAGCGCGGCCATCAGAGGCAGGAAGGTCGCCGCCGTCGCCGTATTCGAGGTGAACTCGGTCAAAAGCAGGATGACGGTCGCAACGAGTGCGATTACCGCGATCAGCGGCAGCATGCTCGCCACATTGCCCATCTGGTCGCCGATCCACTGATCGAGGCCGGTCGAGACTACCGCCGCCGCAAGGCTGAGACCGCCACCGAAAAGCAACAGCACGCCCCAGGGAAGCCGCAACGCGTTGCGCCATTCGATGAGCGCACCGCCCTTGCCGTCGCCAGCCGGCAGCACGAACAGCACGAGCGCTGCCATGATCGCGATGGAAGTGTCGTTGAGGCCGGGAATGTAATCGTCGAGGATCGTGCGGAAGATCCAGGCGAGCGCCGTGACGACGAAGACGATCCCGACCCGCTTTTCGGGCACCGACCATGCGCCGAGCTTGGCAAGCTCGCTGCGGAAGAGTTCGCTCGCGCCTTCGACCTCGCCCTTTTCCAGCTTCAGCGTCAGCCGCGTCAGGAACAGCCAGCTTATGACCAGCATGACGAGAGCGATCGGCAGGCCGATGATCATCCAGCGCGCGAAACCGATATCGTAGCCGTAGGTCTGGTTGAGCGCGCCTGCCAGAAGCGCGTTGGGCGGCGTTCCGATGAGCGTCGCAACGCCGCCGATGGAAGCTGCGTAGGCGACACCCAGAAGCAGCGACAGCGGGAAGTTCGACTTCTTGTCCTCGCCGATCAGGCCAACGACCGAGAGCGCGACTGGCAGCATCATGACGACGGTGGCGGTGTTCGACACCCACATCGAGCAGAACGCCGTCGCGATCATGAAGCCGCCGACGATGCGGCTTTGCTGCGTTCCGGTGCGCGAGACGATGTTGAGCGCGATGCGCCGGTGCAGGTTCCAGCGCTCCATGGCGAGCGCCAGGATGAAGCCGCCCATGAACAGGAAGATGATCGGATCGCCATAGGGCGAGGTGGCAGCCGAGCCGGTGGTCGCGCCGGTCATCGGGAAGAGCGCGATCGGCACGAGCGCGGTCGCGGGAACCGGGATCGCTTCGGTGATCCACCAGATGATCATGAGGCTTGCCACGGCGACGACGCGCCAACCTTCGATCGACAAACCCTCGGGTGCTGGAAGGAACATGAGGATCGCAAAGACCAGAAGGCCCGCGAAGATCGGAACGGGGCGCAATGCCGTGCGCTCGTCGTCCTTTTTGCTTGTCTCGCTCACCGGTTGGTCCTTTCCTGATCCGAAGCGTCGGCCCGCTTATTCCGCAAAGAAGAAGGAATCAAGCGATTTGCCAAAGCTCATCGTGTGCCGAATATCGCCGAGCCAACGCGAACGGAAGTCGCGCCGAAGGCAATCGCCGTCTCGTAATCGCTCGACATTCCCATCGAGAGCCTCTCGACGCCAGCCTCGCGCGCCAGTTTCTCCAGAAGCGCGAAATGCGGGCCGGGATTCTCGCCCGCAGGCGGGATCGCCATCAAGCCTTCGATGGCGAGGCCATGGATTTCGCGGCAGCGCGCCACGAAAGCGACGGTCTCGCGCGGGTCGATGCCGGCCTTCTGCTCTTCAAGCCCGGTATTAACCTGAACGTAGAGGCGCGGGCTTTTGCCCTGCCGTTCCATTTCCTTCGCCAGTTCGGCGGCGATCTTTTCGCGGTCCACGGTCTCGATCACGTCGAAGAGCGCGACGGCCTCCTTCGCCTTGTTGGATTGTAGCGGCCCGATCAGATGGAGCTCGATGTCGGAGAACGTTTCGCGCAGTTGCGGCCACTTGCCCTGCGCTTCCTGAACGCGGTTTTCGCCAAAGACGCGCTGGCCCGCTTCGAGGACAGGGCGGATCGCATCGGCGTCGAACGTCTTGGAAACGGCGACGAGCGTGACGGAGCCGGCAGTGCGGTTTGCTTCGCTTTCCGCTTTTCCAATGGCTGCCTTTACCTCGGCAAGGTGGGCGGCGGCATCAGTCATCAGCTTCCCATTTCATCATTTAGTTGAATTCAACCGCGATCCGTGGTGAACACCCGGACGAATTCCCGCACCTTATCCGGTGAAAAGCAGGCCATGGCAACCGAACGATACAATCCGCGCGCATCCGAACCGAAATGGCAAAAGGCCTGGGACGAGGCGAAGCTCTTCGCCACGCAAAACGACGATCCACGCGAGAAGTATTACGTCCTCGAGATGTTCCCCTATCCGTCGGGCCGCATCCATATGGGCCATGTGCGCAATTATGCGATGGGCGACGTCGTCGCGCGCTACAAGCGGGCCGCCGGCTACAACGTCCTGCATCCGATGGGTTGGGACGCGTTCGGCCTGCCGGCCGAGAACGCCGCGCGCGACAACAAGGTCAATCCGCGCGACTGGACCTATGCCAATATCGAGACGATGAAGGGTCAGTTGAAGACGATGGGCCTGTCGCTCGACTGGGCGCGCGAATTCGCGACCTGCGACCCGAGCTACTACAAGCATCAGCAGAAGATGTTCACGGACATGCTGGCCGCCGGGCTGGTCGAGCGCCGCGCCGCCAAGGTCAACTGGGACCCGGTCGACATGACGGTTCTGGCCAACGAGCAGGTGATCGACGGGCGCGGCTGGCGCTCCGGCGCGCTGGTGGAACAGCGCGACCTGACGCAATGGTTCTTCAAGATCACTGCGATGGCGCAGGATCTGCTCGACGGCCTCGATACGCTCGACCGCTGGCCCGAGAAGGTCAAGCTGATGCAGTCGAACTGGATCGGCCGTTCGGAAGGGCTGCAACTGCGCTGGAAGCTCGACCCGGCAACGGCACCACAGGGCGAGAGCGAATTGGAAGTATACACGACCCGTCCCGACACGATCTTCGGCGCGTCCTTCATGGCGATCGCGGCCGATCATCCGCTGGCGAGAAAGGCGGCCGAGACGAACCCCGAGTTGGCCGCCTTCATCGAGGACATCAGCCATCGCGGCACGTCCGCGGCCGAACTGGAAACGGCCGAGAAGAAGGGCTTCGACACCGGCATCCGCGTCGTCCACCCCTTCGACGAAAGCTGGACGCTTCCGGTTCACGTCGCCAATTTCGTCCTGATGGATTACGGCACGGGCGCGATCTTCGGCTGCCCGTCGGGCGACCAGCGCGACCTCGACTTCGCCAACAAATACGGCCTGCCGGTCGTGCCCGTCGTCATGCCCGCCGACGGTAATGCAGCTACGTTCCAGATCGTCGACGAGGCCTATACCGACGACGGCGTGATGATCAATTCGCGCTTCCTCGACGGCATGACGCCGAAGGACGCGTTCGAGGAGGTCGCCTCGCGGCTGGAAAAGACCGATCTTGGCGGTCGCCCGCAGGCTGCGCGCAAGGTGCAGTTCCGCCTGCGGGACTGGCTGATCTCACGCCAGCGCTACTGGGGCTGTCCGATCCCGGTTATCCATTGCGATGCGTGCGGATCGGTGCCGGTTCCAGCCGATCAACTCCCGGTCGAACTGCCCAACGACGTGTCCTTCGACCGGCCCGGCAATCCGCTCGACCACCATCCGACATGGAAGCACGTCAAGTGCCCGTCCTGTGGCGGGGATGCGCGCCGCGACACCGATACGATGGACACCTTCGCCGATTCCTCGTGGTATTTCGCACGCTTCACCGATCCGTGGAACGAGACCGAGCCGACGAGCCTCGACTATGTGGATGGGTCGAAGGGCTGGCTTGCCGTCGATCAATATATCGGCGGCATCGAGCATGCGATCCTGCATCTTCTCTATTCGCGCTTCTTCACCCGCGCGATGAAGGCGACCGGCCATGTGAATGTTGTCGAGGAACCGTTCGCGGGCCTCTTCACGCAAGGCATGGTCGTTCACGAGACCTATAAGGGTCCAAAAGGCTGGGTCACGCCTGCCGAAGTGAAAATCGAGGAAGCCGACGGCACGCGCCGCGCGACCTTGCTTTCCACGGGCGAGGACATCGCGATCGGTTCGATCGAGAAGATGTCCAAGTCGAAGAAGAACGTCGTCGACCCCGACGACATCATCGCCTCCTACGGCGCGGACACGGCCCGCTTCTTCATGCTGTCCGATTCGCCGCCGGATCGCGACGTGATCTGGACGGAAGCGGGCGTCGAAGGCGCGCACCGTTTTGTGCAGCGCGTCTGGCGTCTTATCTCGGAAGCCGCCGAGGCTTTGGCCGGCGTCGCCCCGAAGGCCACTCAGGACGGCGAGGCTGCGGCGATCTCGAAACTGGCGCATAAGACCGTCAAGGCGGTCGGCGAAGACATCGAACGGCTCGGCTTCAACAAGGCCGTCGCGCGGCTTTACGAACTCGTCAACGCGCTTGCTCCACGCCTTCAGGGAATTGGCCCGGCTGACGCTGCCGAAAAGGCTGCTCTGCGTGAAGCGGTCGAAATGCTGATCGCGATGATCGCGCCGATGATGCCGCATCTGGCCGAGGAATGCTGGGCGGCAATCAGCGGCGACGGCATGGTCGCCGAGCGGCCGTGGCCGGCTTTCGACGCGGCGCTGACCGTCGATGGCGAGATCGTGCTGCCGGTCCAGATCAACGGCAAGAAGCGCGGAGATTTGACAATCGCGCGCGACGCGGATCAATCTGCCGTCGAGGCTGCGGCGCTCGCTCTCGACTTCGTGCAAAAGGCGCTCGAAGGCAAGTCCCCGCGCAAAGTCATCGTCGTGCCGCAGAGGATCGTGAATGTCGTTGCCTGATACCGTCCGTTCGCGCCGGCTCGTCACCCTTGCGGCGCTGCTTTCCTTCGTTGCGCTTGCGGCCTGCACCGTGCAGCCGCTTCACGGAAATCCGACACCATCTTCACCGGGCGGAACCGTCAGCGCGCAAATGGCGTCTGTGGGGGTCGCACCTGTTGGGAACCGGGTCAGCCAGGAGGTGCGCAACCATCTGATCTTCCTGCTTTCGGGCGGGGCGGGCGAGCCCTCTGCACCGCAGTATAATGCCCGGCTATCGGTTTCCGTCTCGGATGCGGCCGCCTTGTCGATCCAGAGAGGACGCGACGACGAGCCGACTGCCTCGCTGGTCACCGTGACGGTGAGCTACGTGTTGACCGATTCGACAGGCCGCACCGTCGGTCAGGGACGTCGTTCGGCACAGGCCCCTTATGACGTCTCGGCACAGCAATTCGCCGCATTGCGTGCATCGCGCGACGCCCAGAACCGCGCCGCCCGCGAAGCTGCCGAACTCGTGCGGCTGGCGATCGCACAAAACCTGTCGCGCATTGCTACACGATAGCTGATCGGTGGGAACTTTTTGTTACCAAAGGCATTCTTGTCAGAATGTCATGCGCACGTCATGCCAGTGGGCGACACGACGATGCATGGCGGAGTGCACAGAATGAACTCTCGGCAAACGCCGTACAGTATTAGCTCGCTCGTCACGCATTTCCTTGCTTCAGGAAAGCCGCGCGACCACATCATAGACCAGTTGATAGCGGAACGGGCGACGCGGCTTTCGCAGAACTTCGCCTGGCCCGCTTTGCGGCCGCTGATCTACCGCTATTTCGATTACGATCTGGCTGTCGCGATGGCAGACGAGATCGCGCCTTTGTCCGGTCTTGAGGCGTTCGATTTCCTCAACCGGCTTCTGGCTCTCGATGTCTCCGTCACGGGCCGGGAAAACATTCCGAAGACCGGTGGGTTCGTTCTCGCGCCAAGCCATCCGACCGGCATTGCCGATGGTGTCGCGGTCTATGAGCTGATGAAGCCGATCCGCACGGATCTTTCCATCTTCGCCAACCGCGATGCACTGCGCGTTGCGGCGGGTTTTCGCGACGTGATCATTCCCGTCGAGTGGCGGCAGGGCGAAAAGACGCGTTCGAAGAGCCGCGACACGCTCGAAATGACTGCGCGTGCCTTTTCATCGGAGCGGGCAGTCGTGCTCTTTCCATCCGGGCGAATCGCCTACTGGAACCAGAAGAAGCTGACCGAGCGTCCCTGGCAGCCGAGCTTCGTGGCGCTAGCACGGCGCTACAATGTGCCGGTGGTGCCGGTTCGGATCACGGCGCGCAATTCGGGGCTTTTCTATCTCCTGTCGCGCTATTCGAACGAAATGCGCGACATGACGATTTTCCACGAGCTTTTGAACAAGAAGCGCAAGCCGTTTTCGATCACGGTCGGAAAGCCCGTTTCGCCCGATCTTCTGGCAGGCGACGCCGCAGAGGTCGCCGCGCTTTTACAGACGCACACGATCGACCGGCTTGCAACCGAACCGGATGCAGAATTTTCGCGTTAGAGCTTTTGTCTATCCGCCGACAATGAAGACATGCAGCGCACGCGGTCCGTGCGCGCCGAGCAGCATCTTCTGCTCGATGTCGCCTGAGCGCGACGGCCCGGTGATCATGTTCAACGTGCGCGGCATCAAGCCCTTGCCGAACTTGTCGCGAATTTGCGCGAGGACGGTTTCCAGATCGCCGGCAACATCCTTCGCATCGACCACGACGAGATGATGCTCGGGCAGGAAGTTCACCGTCGTCGGATTGTCCGCGCCCGAATGAAGCACCAGCGTTCCAGTCTCAGCGATGGCACCGAAGGCATGGCTTAGTCCGGTCTCGTCGGTTCCGTCGGACGGGCCGCTTCGCACTTCGAGCGCAGGTTGGCTCGACCAGTCTGCGCCCCGCAGAAGCGCGTCCTCGCCCATGCGGATCGAGGCCGGCAGGTTCTTCGAGCGCAGATAGGATGCCACCGCCACCGGCAGGTCGGCATGGGAGGCAAGACGCTCCGTCGTCGCGAAGACCTTTTGCGCCTGCGCTTCAAACAGATCGATACGGGCGGCGTCGGCCAACTTGCCCCGTTCGGGAATGATGCCGCGCGGTGCACCGCGAAGGCGTTCCTCCACGACCGACTTGCGCTCGCCCGCGCCCGCCTTCAGCGAAGCGCGCACCTTGTTGAGGATCGCATCGCGCGCACTCATCGCGTCGCCTCCTGCTTCAGCGCCTCGCGCTGCGCCCATTGCTGCATGAAGGTCCGGCCCTCGGGAGCCGGCATCTCGCGATATTTCGTCCAGCCGCCGGCAAAGGGCAGCCATGAAAAGCGGTGCTTCATGCCGCTAAGGGCGGAAAGCGCGGGAATGCCGAGCGAGGCGAAGAACCGATAAAGACGCGGGCGCTTTGCGAAGAACGCCCAGCTTTTGAGGCCATAGCGCGCAGCAGCGGGGTTCAGTCCACGCTCGAATTCGCGCTCGCGCCAGTGCCGCATCATCTTTGGCAGCGGGATGCGCATGGGGCAAACGCTCTCGCAGCGCCCGCAAAAGGTCGAGGCGTTAGGCAGATGTCCGCCCTTGTCGACGCCGATCAGCGACGGCGTCAGCACCGCACCCATCGGGCCGGGATAGACCCAGCCATAAGCGTGCCCGCCGACGGCGTGATAGACGGGGCAATGGTTCATGCACGCGCCGCAACGGATGCAGCGCAGCATCTCCTGAAACTCGGTGCCGAGCATGGACGAGCGGCCATTGTCGAGCAGGACGACGTGGTATTCGTCCGGCCCGTCCGGATCGCCCTCGCGCCGACCGCCGGTCGACACCGTCGTATAGACGCTCATTTCCTGTCCCGTCGCCGAGCGCGCCAGAAGCCGAAGAATCTGCGCGGCATCCTCCAGCGTCGGCACGACTTTCTCGATCGAGGCGATGACGACATGGATGCGCGGCAAAATCTGCGTCAAGTCGCCATTGCCTTCGTTGGTTACGATGATCGACGAGCCGGTTTCGGCGACGAGGAAATTTGCGCCCGTAACGCCGAGATCAGCCTTGAAATATTCGGCGCGCAGAACCTCCCGCGCTTCGGTCAGAAGCTTCTCGTGCTCGACCAGTTCGCGGTCGGCCGGCAGATGGGTGTGGACGCGGCGGAAATCCGCCTCGATCTGCTCCTTGTTCAAATGCACGGCCGGCGCGATGATGTGGCTCGGATGCTCACCGCGAAGTTGGATGATGTATTCGCCGAGATCTGTCTCGACCGGACGCACGCCGGCGTCTTCCAGCGCGTCGTTGAGCGCGATCTCCTCGGAGATCATCGACTTGCCCTTGGTGACCGTTTTCACGCCGCGCGACTTGCACAGATCGAGGATGATGTTGCGCGCGTCTTCAGCCGTTTGCGCCCAGTGGACATGGCCACCGGCCTTCGTCACCTTCTCCTCGTAGGCTTCGAGGTAGAGGTCCAGATGGGCGAGTGTGTGGTCCTTGATCGCCTTGCCATTGTCGCGCAGCGCGTCAAACTCCGGCAGCGCGTCGACCGCTTTCTTGCGCTTGTCGATGAAGCCGGCGCGCACGTTGCCGAGCGCCTTTTGAAGCTGCGCATCCGACAGCGCCTCGACGGAATTCTTCTTGAAGGCGGGAGATGTTATCTGCATCAGAGTTTGCCTCCGATCGGCGGCTGTTCGGTCATGCCGGCCAGAACCTCGGCAACGTGCCGAACCTCGATGGCCGATCCTTCGCGCTGCAACTTGCCGGCCATATTCATCAGGCATCCGAGATCGCCCGCGAGCAGCATGTCCACGCCCGCCACTTCGATATTGGCGGTCTTCTTCGTCACGATCGCGTTGGAGATATCCGAATATTTGACGCAGAACGTGCCGCCGAACCCGCAGCAGACATCCGCCTCCTCCATCTCGGCGATCTTCAGCCCCTCTACGCTTTTCAAAAGCTTGCGCGGCTGTTCGCGAATGCCGAGTTCGCGAAGACCCGAACAGGAATCGTGATAGGTCGTCGTGGCGGCAAGTTTCGCGTCGACGCCCTCGATGCGCAATTCATCGACGAGGAAGGACACGAGTTCGTGGACCTTCTTCGAAAACCCGCTCGCGCGGCTTTCCCAGACCGGGTCACCTGCAAAAAGAGCCGGATAATGTTTTTTCAGCATCGAGGCGCAGGAGCCGGAGGGCGCGACGACGTAGTCGAATTCCTCGAAGGCAGCGATCGTCGCCCTGGCGATTTCGCGCGTGTCGTCCCGGTCTCCGGAATTATAAGCCGGCTGTCCGCAACAGGTCTGCGCGGCGGGCACGTCGACGCTGCATCCGGCCTCTTCCATCAGCTTGACCGCCGCAAAGCCGACGCTTGGTCGGAACAGATCGACGAGACAGGTTACGAACAGGCCGACATGCGGCCGTGATTTCGTTTGATGTTGCAAGACGCCTCCCGCTGCATTCAACTGGCCGGCACGATAAGCTGCGAGCCTCCTTTTTCAATAGGCCAGTTGGGCGCACGCGGCTATAAGGCAAGATGGAGGACCTGCCATGACCGGACTGACCATGCCCGCGCCTGACGTCGCGACGATGTCGCGCCGCGCCGAAATCGTCGCGGACATGCGCATCATCGTGCCGGGCGAAGGCGTGGTCGAGGCCGAGCACGCCATGCGCGCCTTCGAGAGCGACGGGTTGACGGCCTACCGCCAGTTGCCGCTCGTCGTCGTGCTTCCGGAAACGACCGCCCAGGTCTCGCGCATCCTCAAATATTGCAGCGAGCGCAACATACGCGTCGTGCCGCGCGGGTCCGGCACCTCGCTTTCGGGCGGCGCGCTGCCGCTGGAAGACGCGGTGCTTCTCGTCATGAGCCGTTTCAACCGCATTCTCGACATCGACTATGCCAACCGCACGGTCACGGCGCAGCCGGGAGTGACCAATCTGGGCATCACAAAGGCCGTCGAGCAGGAGGGCTTCTACTATGCGCCCGATCCGTCCTCGCAGATCGCCTGCTCCATCGGCGGCAATGTGGCGGAAAATTCGGGCGGCGTGCATTGCCTCAAATACGGGCTGACAGCCAACAATGTGCTCGGCATCGAAATGGTGCTGATCGACGGCGAAGTGATCCGGCTCGGTGGAAAGCATCTCGATTCGGAAGGCTACGACCTTCTCGGCCTGATGACCGGATCGGAAGGGCTGCTCGGCGTCGTCACCGAGGTCACGGTGCGCATCCTGCAAAAGCCTGAGGCGGCGCGCGCGCTGCTGATCGGCTTTCCCACATCCGAGCAAGGCGGGCAATGCGTGGCCGATATCATCGGCGCGGGCATCATCCCCGGCGGCATGGAAATGATGGACCGGCCTGCAATCCACGCCGCAGAAGCCTTCGTTCATGCCGGCTATCCTATGGATGTCGAGGCGCTTTTGATCGTCGAACTCGACGGGCCGATGGCGGAGATCGATCATCTGATCGGCGAAGTGGAACGCCTTGCCGCGCAGAACGGTTCGACCACCTGCCGCATCTCTCAATCGGACGAGGAACGCGCCGTCTTCTGGGCCGGTCGCAAGGCCGCGTTCCCGGCGGTGGGGCGCATCTCGCCGGATTATTACTGCATGGATGGCACGATCCCGCGCAAAGAACTGCCGAAGGTGCTGGCGCGCATGCGCGAATTGTCGGAGCATTACGGCCTCGGCGTCGCCAATGTCTTCCATGCCGGCGACGGCAACCTTCATCCGCTCATCCTCTACGACGCCAACAAGGAAGGCGAGCTTGAGAAGGCGGAGGGCTTCGGCTCCGACATATTGCGCCTCTGCGTCGAGGTGGGCGGCGTCCTGACAGGCGAGCATGGCGTCGGCGTCGAAAAGCGCGACCTGATGCCCGAAATGTTCACCGAAATCGATCTCAACCAGCAAATCCGCGTCAAATGCGCGTTCGACCCGGACCACCTGCTCAATCCCGGCAAGGTTTTCCCACAGCTCCATCGCTGCGCCGAACTCGGCCGCATGCACATCCATCGCGGGCAAGTGCCCTTCCCGGACATTCCGAGATTTTGACTACCGCATGACCACATTCACTCCCGCCTCCCCCGCCGACGTGCTGGACTCCGTTTCATGGGCCGTGTCGGAAGAAACGCCGCTCGAAATTCTCGGCCACGGCTCCAAGCGCGCCATTGGCCGACCGGCGCAGAGCGAACACGTGATCGACCTGTCGGCACTGACCGGCGTCACGCTCTACGAGCCCGAAGAACTCGTGCTGTCGGCGCGTGCCGGCACGCCGCTCGCCGAAATCGAAACGCTGCTCGCCGAAAGCCGGCAGGAGCTCGCCTTCGAACCGATGGATTACGGGCCGCTGCTTGGCGGCGAAGTCGGACGCGGCACGATCGGCGGCGTGCTTGCTGCAAACCTCTCCGGCCCGCGCCGTCTGAAGGCGGGTGCTGCGCGCGACCACGTTCTTGGAATCCACGCCGTTTCGGGACGCGGCGAGGCCTTCAAGTCGGGCGGGCGCGTCGTCAAGAACGTCACCGGCTACGATCTTTCCAAAGGCATGGCGGGCTCGTGGGGTACGCTCGCGGTCGTCACCGACGTGACGTTCAAGGTTCTGCCTGCAGCCGAAACCGAAAGGACGTTCGTGGTTCGCGGACTGGACGACGGACCGGCGGCATTCGCCATGGCAGCGGCGATGGGGTCGAGCGCGGAAATCTCGTCCGCCGCGCATCTGCCGCCGAGCGTCACGGGCCGCGTTCTGGACGGCGTGCTGAAAGGGTCGGCCTCGACGCTTTTGCGCCTTGAAGGGTTTGGCCCGTCGGTTTCGTACCGCCTCGATACGCTGGGAAAACTTCTCGCCTCGCAGGGCGCGAGCGAAATTCTGGACGAAAGCCGCTCACGGCAGGTCTGGCGCGAAATCCGCGACTGCAAGCCCTATGCGGACGGCACGCAGCGGCCCGTCTGGCGCATTTCGATGACGCCATCGGAAGGCTTCAAGATGGTTGCCGAGCTTCGCCTTCATGCCGGTGTCGACGTGTTCTACGACTGGCAGGGCGGCCTGATCTGGGCACGCATGGAGGCCGAGCCACAGGCCGAAGGCATTCGCGCGCTGATCCAGCATTTCGGCGGCGGCCATGCGACGCTGGTGCGGGCACCCGCAAGCTACCGAGCGTCCGGCGAGGTCTTCCAGCCGCAACCGCCCGCGCTCGCCACGCTTTCGCGCCGGCTGAAAGAGCAGTTCGACCCCAATGGCATTTTGAACCCCGGCAGGATGGGTTGATGCAGACGAATTTCTCTCTCGCCCAGCTTGCCGATCCACATGTCGCCGAATCCGAGAAGATCCTGCGCACATGCGTCCATTGCGGGTTCTGCACCGCTACCTGCCCGACCTATGTGACGCTCGGCAACGAACTCGACAGCCCGCGCGGGCGCATCTACCTGATCAAGGACATGCTGGAGAACGACCGCCCGGCAGACGGTACGGTCGTCACCCATATCGACCGGTGCCTGTCGTGCCTTTCGTGCATGACGACCTGTCCTTCCGGCGTCCACTACATGCATCTCGTCGACCATGCCCGCGCACATATCGAGAAGACCTATCGGCGTCCGTTCATGGACCGGATGGTCCGCTCGCTGCTCGCCGCCACCCTGCCCTATCCGGACCGCATGCGCGCGAGCCTGAAGCTCGCCGGGTTCGGGCGTGTCTTCGCCGGCATGTTCCGTGCGGTGCCGGGGCTGAAGCCGCTTGCCGCCATGCTCGACCTCGCGCCGAAATCCGTCCCGGCCGCCTCGCCGGTTTCAAAGCCCGGCAGGCATGATCCCGAAGGCGAGCGCAAGGGTCGCGTCGCGCTTTTGACCGGGTGCGCGCAATCGGTTCTCGATCCGGGCATCAACGAAGCAACGGTGCGTCTTTTGACGCGGCTTGGCGTCGAGGTCGTCGTGCCCGAAGGCGAGGGCTGCTGTGGCGCGCTCGTCCACCATATGGGCCGCGAGGACGACGCGCTCGATGCGGCCCGGCGCAATGTCGACGTGTGGACACGTCAGATCGAACAAGGTGGGCTAGACGCTATCGTTATCACGGCGTCCGGCTGCGGCACGACAATCAAGGATTACGGTTTCATGCTGCGGCTCGATCCGGCCTATGCCGAAAAGGCCGCCCGGGTCTCGGCACTGGCGAAGGACGTGACCGAATATCTGTCCACGCTCGACCTTCCCGCGCCTCCATCGCAGCCCGCACTAACCGTCGCCTATCATTCGGCGTGTTCTATGCAGCACGGCCAGAAGATCGTGCGTCAGCCGAAGACGCTGCTTCAGGCAGCGGGTTTCATCGTGCGCGAGCCGCTGGAAGGGCATTTGTGCTGCGGTTCGGCCGGGACATACAACATTCTCCAACCGGAGATTTCGAAGCGTCTGCGCGACCGTAAAGTGAAAAATATCGAGGCGACGGGCGCCGACCTGATCGCCACCGGCAATATCGGCTGCATGACGCAGATCGCTTCCGGTTCGGCACTGCCGATCGTTCACACGGTCGCGCTCCTGGACTGGGCCTATGGCGGGCCGAAGCCCGCCGCCCTGAATTAACCTGCCAGCCTTCGCCGCCACAGGACGAACGGGATCGAGACCGCATACATCGTCACGCCGTACATGGCCGATGGCAGGCTGAACGGCGGCAGCGCCATTGCGCGCTCGACGATCAGCGAGCCGATCGCGATGCCGAGCGTGGCGTTCTGGATGCCGCCTTCGATGGCGATTGCCGTTGCCTCTCTTTGCGACAGGCTGAAGACATGCGCCAATCCAAGACCGGCGAACAGCAGGACGACGTTCAGCAAAATGAGAAGCGGCCCGAGCGCTGCGAGGTTTGCAGTCAGCAGCGACCAGTTCGCAGCGATCGCGCCGATGACGATGACGACGAATAGAGCGAGCGCGATCCGGTCGAGCACCGGCTCCAGCCAACTCGCGGCACCCGGCGCGACGGCGCGCACCACCATGCCGATGGCGACCGGTATGGCGGTGATCGCGAACATGGTGAGGCCGAGCGTTCGCACGTCGATATCCGGCGCGTCGAGGCCCATGAAATGCCCCGCAGAAAGCGCGACCAGAACCGGCGCGGTGACGACCGCGATCAGGCTCGTCGCGCCCGTCATCGCGATGGCGAGTGCAAGGTCGCCGCGACCGAGCTTCGTCAGGATGTTCGAGCTTGGCCCGCCTGGGCAAAAGCTCAGGATCATCACGCCGAGCGCCAGTTCGCCGGAAAACCCGAAGCTACGCACCAGCACATAGGCGACGAGCGGGATCATCAGGAGTTGCAGGACGACGCCGATGGTGAACGCCTTCGGCCTGGCGACGACACGCCGGAAATCCGTGATCGTCAGTCCGAGGCCCAGCGACAGCATGATCGTGCCGAGCGAGATCGGTAGAAATATCGTCAGCAGGCTGTCCATGCCGGCTCCCCTCCCAAATACTGCGCCAGGGATGTCCGGCACATTCCTCCACAAAAATCGAAGGGCAGCGCGACGTTGAAATCGCGCTGCCCTTCGTGCGACGTGGCGTTGCCGTCCCTCGTCGCTGCGGCCGCTTGCCCCCCGGCGCGGCCGACATTCCCCTCTCCGGGAATCTCGTTATCAACTTCTAGCTGACGACTACCTTTGTACCGATCTTCACGCGTTCGTAAAGGTCCGTGACATCCTCGTTACGCATGCGGATGCATCCAGACGACATGGCATGGCCGATCGTCGTGGGCTGATTGGTGCCGTGGATACGGTAGAGCGTGGAGCCGAGGTACAAAGCGCGCGCGCCCATCGGATTGTTCGGGCCGCCAGCCATATGGACCGGCAGGATCACGCCCTTCTTGCGTTCGCGCTCGATCATCGAGGCGGGCGGACGCCAGTCCGGCCACTCGGCCTTGCGGGTGATCGTCTCGGTTCCCTTCCACGAAAAACCCTCGCGGCCGACGCCGACGCCGTATCGGCGGGCCATGCCACCGGCCTCGACGAGATAAAGAAATTTCGCGCTCGTATCGATGATGATCGTGCCGGGCGCGTGCGGGCCGCTATAGCTGACCTGTTGCGGCAGGAACTTCGGATCGATACCGGCGGTCGTACCTTGCGGCATGGCGGGAACCGGAGCCGCAACGGCGGCGGACTGGACCGGGGCCGGAACTGGCGTCGGACGCGAGCGAATCACAGGTGCCGGCGCTACGGCCACGCGTGCGCTCGGCACGACACGCTGCTGCACGGCGCGCTGGCGGATCGGAGCGCCCTGCGGCGAGCGCTGAAGCTGCATGACCCATGGTGCGGACAGGTCCGGGCTGACGACGAGCGGCGGGCGTTCGCCATAGCGATCCTGCGCGTGCGCGACGGCTGGCATCAGCGCGGCGGCGAGCATAAGCCGCACAATGGTTTTCGACATCGGCATGAACGATCTTCCTCGAAGGGGTGACGGCCACTTTTGCGACCTTCATTGTCAGGAGCGATGCCAAGCGAAGTGTGAATCTGTGCCTGTAAAACGTATATCCTTGTCGAAAGCTTTTGCCGTGGTTAGCGGTGCGTTGATTTCGTTGGTGAACGCGAACTTAAAGAGGGGCAGGAATGAGCGACGAAGTGGCCGGACTGATCCGGGGCGACGACGGAAAGCTGCGCTGTTCGTGGCATGGCAATCTGCCCGATTACCGCGCCTATCATGACGGCGAGTGGGGCCGGCCAGTCTTGAACGATACGCGACTGTTCGAAAAACTGTGCCTCGAGGGTTTCCAGTCGGGGCTTTCGTGGCTGACGATCCTGCGCAAGCGCGAGAATTTCCGCGAGGCGTTCGACGGCTTCGATTTCCATGTTCTGGCGACACGGCCCGAAAGCGAGATCGAACGGCATCTGACCAATGCCGGCATCATCCGCCATCGCGGCAAGATCGCCTCCGTCTACAACAATGCGCGCCGCGCCGTCGAACTGGCTGACGAGCACGGATCGGTCGCGGCCTTCTTCTGGTCGTTCGAGCCGCAACCGCATGAACGGCCCGCGACATTCGACTTCGAGGCGTTGCGCGCGAACCCGAAAACGGAAATCTCCACGCGCATCTCGAAGATTCTGAAAAAGAAGGGCTGGTCGTTCGTCGGGCCGACGACGATCTACGCCTTCATGCAGGCGATGGGTCTGGTCAACGATCATATCGAGGGCTGTTTTTGCCGCGACGAAGTCGAGCGGGAGCGTCAGCAGATTGCGCGTCCGTTACGCAAATTTAATCTGCCGGAAAGCGCGCCGTAATGTCCGCTTCGCCATCGTGTCTTCAGGGACACGATCGATACGAGGACATCGTCATGAAAAAAACCATCGCACTCATTCTCATCGGCAGCTTCGCGGCCTCTACCGCTGCGTTCGCACAGGCGCCCAACAATGCCGACAAGCCGGCTCGCGAAGGCCCGCGCCATCAACTCCGCCAGGAAATCCGCGCCGGCAATCTCGATCAGGCGCGCTTTGCCGAAATCATGGCCGAGCGTGCCGGAGCCCGCTTCGACCGGCTCGATGCGGATGGCGACGGCATGATCTCGCGCGAGGAATTCACGGCGGCGATGGAAAATCGCACGGAGCGTCAGTTCGCACGCATGGACCGCAACGAGGACGGCAAGATCACCCGGGACGACCGTCCGTTCCGTGGCAACTGGCGCGGCAATCGCGATGAACGTCACGAACGCGGCGAACGCGCGGCACCCGCAGAACAGCCGGCGACGGAAGCTCCGGCCGAATAACCATTACGGGGTGGCGCGGGCTTGACCGCGCCACCACCGCTCGTGCATCTCGTTCGTCATGCGCGCGAATTACAAGATGCAGCGGCTTTTCGTGACGGACGCGCTTTCGGGCGACGTCGAAATCGCGCTTGGCACCCAGCAAAGCCATTACCTTTCAAACGTCCTTCGCATGCGTGAGGGTAGCGACGTTCTCCTGTTCAACGGGCGAGACGGCGAGTGGCTGGCGACCGTAAGCCAGATCGCGAAAAAGTGCGTACGCCTCGTTCCGCGCGAGCAAACGCGTCCGCAGCCCGCAGCGCTGGACCTTCTTTATTGCTTTGCGCCGATCAAGGCCGGGCGACTCGACTACATGGTCCAGAAGGCCGTCGAAATGGGCGCAGGCACGCTCCAGCCCGTCATCACCCAGCACACGCAGGTCTCCAAGATCGGCACCGACCGGTTTCAGGCTAACGCGCTTGAGGCGGCCGAACAGTGCGGTATCCTCGCGGTACCCGAGGTCCACGACGCCATCAAGCTAGACCGGCTGCTCGCCGGGTGGGACGAAAGCCGCGCGCTGATCTTCTGCGACGAAAGCGCGGCAGGCGATAATCCGGTCGACACGCTCCAAACTTTGAATGGCCGCAAGCTCGCGCTGATCGTCGGACCGGAAGGCGGCTTTTCCGACGCAGAGCGCCGGCAATTGCACGCCTTGCCATACGTCACCGCCATTCCGCTCGGGCCGCGCATCCTGCGCGCGGACACGGCGGCCGTCGCCGCGCTCGCCGTCATTCAGGCAACGATCGGAGACTGGTAACGCGCATTGACGCGATCGTCAGGATTTTTCGCTTGATCGCGCATCCCGTTTGCGGGCAACAAGCGCACACATCCTGCCGACCGGCTCCGGAGACTCTTGAATGGCACGCGACACCACCGACTTCCGGCCGATCGAATCGAAATCCGAACTGACCGATTATCTGGCTGCCGGCTGCAAGCCGAAAAGCGCATGGCGGATCGGCACCGAGCACGAGAAATTCCCGTTCTACGTCGACGGCCACAGTCCCGTTCCCTATGGCGGCGAGTGCGGTATCCGCGCGCTTCTGGAAGGCATGCAAAAGACGCTCGGCTGGGACCCGATCATCGATGCGGGCCACATCATCGGTCTCGTCGAGCCGACGGGACAGGGCGCGATCAGTCTTGAGCCGGGCGGACAGTTCGAGCTTTCGGGCGCGCCTGTCGAGACGATCCACCAGACCTGCCGTGAAGGCAACGCGCATCTGGCGCAGCTTCGCCAGATCGCCGAGCCGCTCGGCATCCGGTTCCTCGGACTTGGCGGCAGCCCGAAATGGACGCTGGCCGAGACGCCGCGCATGCCCAAATCGCGCTACGACATCATGACAGCCTATATGCCCAAGGTCGGCACGCAGGGTCTCGACATGATGTACCGCACCTGCACTATCCAGGTGAATCTCGATTTTTCGTCCGAAGACGACATGCGCCGCAAGATGCAGGTGTCGCTGAAGCTCCAGCCGCTCGCGACCGCGCTTTTCGCCAACTCGCCCTTTACCGAAGGCAAGCCGAACGGCCTGCAAAGCTGGCGCGGCGATATCTGGCGCGACACGGACAATGCGCGTTCCGGCATGCTCGAATTGTGCTTTGCCGGGAATTTCGGCTTTGCCGACTATGTCGAATGGGCGCTCGACGTGCCGATGTACTTCCTCATTCGCGAAGGCCGCTATTTCGACGTGACGCACGTCACGTTTCGCCAGTTCATGGACGGCGCGCTGAAGGACGAAATCCCGGACGGCCTGCCGACCATGGGCGACTGGGCGAATCATCTGTCGACACTCTTTCCCGACGTGCGGCTGAAGCGCTTCCTCGAAATGCGCGGCGCGGATGGTGGTCCATGGCGACGCATCTGCGCCCTCCCCGCCTTTTGGGTCGGGCTTCTCTACGACGACGCAGCGCTCGACGCTGCCGAAAAACTGACGCGCGACTGGACCTTCGCCGAGGCGCTTTCGCAGCGCGAGGCCGTTCCGTCGCAAGGGCTTGCGACGCCGTTCCGCAATCACACGCTTCGCGAGATCGGCCGCGAGGTTCTCAACATCTCGCGTATGGGCCTTGCCAACCGCGCCTTCAAAAACAGCGAAGGTTACGACGAGACCGGCTTTCTCGCACCGCTCGACGAGGTTATCGCGCGCGGCACGACGAGTGCGGAAGAAATGGTGCGGGCCTACAACACGCGCTGGGGCGGGTCGATCGAGCCCGTGTTCCTCGAATACGCCTATTAGAAGCGTCTCATGTAGATAGACATGATGCGGCCTCCGTCAGGCCACATTGCAACGGCGTTCTGCCGCGCGTGCAAGTTTTGCGTCACGGAGAGAACACCCATGCAACTCATCACCAGACTGTCGCCGTCGTTGGCTTTGGCCGCTTTCGCACTCCCCGCGAGTGCGGCCGAACCGCCTGCCTCGATCACCGCCGCGGTGGACCGCGAGATCGAAGCGCTCATGGCGCAGCACGATATTCCCGGCATGGCTGTCGCCGTAACGGTCGACGGGCAGGCCTATATTTTCAACTATGGCACCGTCGAACGCGGCGAAGACAGGGACGTAAACGACGAGACGATCTTCGAGATCGGCTCGGTCAGCAAGGTGATTACGGCAATGCTCGCGACCTATGCCATCGAACGCGGCGCGCTTTCCCTGTCCGATACGCCTGGCCGATACATGCCAGAACTCTCCGGCACGCCCGTCGATGACGCAACCGTCCTTCATCTGGGCACCTATACGGCCGGGGGCTTTCCGCTTCAGTTCCCCGATGCGGTGACGAATGATGCGAGCATGGTCGAATATTATCGCGACTGGCAGCCGGATGCCGAGCCGGGAACGGTCCGTCAGTACTCCAATCCCAGCCTCGGCCTGTTCGGCCATCTCGCCGCGCTCTCCATGGAAAGGCCTTATGCGGACCTGATCGAGGGCGCGATCTTCCCCGGTCTCAGCATGAATACGAGCTACATCAACGTTCCCGACGAGCGGATGGACGACTACTCGTGGGGGCACTCCGGTTCCGGCAACAAGGTGCGGGTCAATCCCGGCGTGCTCGACGGGCAGGCCTATGGGGTCAAGACCACCGCATCCGATCTCATCCGCTTCGTCGAAGCCAACATCCGGCCGCAGTCTCTCGAAGGCGACATGCAAAAAGCGGTCGAGGGAACGCAGATCGGCTATTTCCGCTCCGGCGAACTCGTTCAGTCCCTCGGCTGGGAGCAATATTCCTATCCGACGCCGCTGGCACAACTCGTCGCCGGCAACTCGACAGAAATGGCACTCGAGCCGCATGCGGCAGCGGCAATCGAGCCGGCGGAACGGCCCGCCACGCCGACGCTCTTCAACAAGACCGGCTCCACCGGAGGGTTCGGCGCCTATGTCGCATTCGTGCCGGACGAGGAGATCGGCGTCGTCATGCTCGCCAACCGCTTCTATCCGAATTCGGCACGGGTCGAGGCGGGGTATGCGATATTGGAAGCTCTGGCAGACGCACGGTAGCCGTCTTTTCCATCAGCCCTTGCCGCGCGCGGTCCTTGCGATACTCTGTCAAGGATCGCCGCGTTTCGGGAGGATAGAATGCTGCCGCTCTACGACATGATGATGAAGGCGCAGAACGGCCGTGTCGCCGATCTGCTCGCACGTCAGATGAACCTGACCCGGCAGCAGGGCGAACTCGCGCTCGAAGCGCTTTTGCCGGCCTTTTCCGAAGCGTTGAAGCGCAACACGGCGGACCCGTTCGGGTTCTCGCAGTTCATGACCGCGATGGGCAGCGGGCAATATGCGAAATATTTCGAGGACGCGACGCGCGCCTTCACACCCGAGGGCGTCGCCGCAGGCAACGATGTTCTAGCCCAGATGTTCGGCTCAAAGGAATTGTCGCGCGCTGTCGCCGAACAAGCCGCGCAGGCGACGGGCATCGCACAGGAAGCATATCGCCAGATGATGCCGTCGCTCGCGGCCATGATGATGGGCGGGTTTTTCAAGCAGGCGACCGGCCAGATGCAGGGCGCTGGCTCCAATCCTTTTATCGACGCATTCCAGAAAATGATGCCGCAGGCCGAAGCGAACGCCAATCCCTTCGACGCCTATTCGAAGATGATGCAGGACATGTTCGCGCCGAAGGCGCAGGAAAAGCCGAAAAAGACGCCCGATCCCTTCGCGCACAACCCGTTCATGAAGATGTTCGAGGATATGATGCAGATGGCACCGTCCGCGCGCCCCGGCGAGCCGACGGCAAAAGATGAGCCGACGCCCTTCCCGTTCGAAAATTTCTTCGGCGAAATGTTCGAGACAGGCCGACGGCAGCAGGAAGACTATCAAAAGACGATGGCCAGCCTCGTCGACGGATTCTTTGCGCAGGCGAAGCCGAAAAAGTAAAAAGGCCCGGCCTCGTGAGAGACCGGGCAAGATGCAGGCGGCCGGGAGGGTTCCGGCGGTGAGTGGGAGCGCCTGCTGGTGGTTCGCTCGCCGATCAGAAGACCCGGCGTGCCGTGCGCTCGCGGTGCCTTTGCCGCGATAGTTCGCTCAGCGTCGTTGTCGGGTCAGCCGGAATCGGAGTGAGCCTAGCTTCACGAAGATCGGATCGCATCAGGCCGATATCGGCCAGTTGGTGATCGGAAAGCTCGCTCAAATCGCCGAGATGGCGACGATTGAACATCGCGCGCAGAACTGCCTTGAACCCGTTCGCCACGCGCGACGCCACATCCGTGCGCAGCGGGGCGGCACTGGCATATGTCGTGGTGTGATCGAGGGCGGTCATGACAATTCTCCTTTTTCAATCGGGTGCGGCGGCTATCTCCTGCTCGGCGCGAGGTTTTCAGGCACAGGACGTCCCTTGCGGGCGGCGACCGAGAGGACGCATGCCCGGCGACAGGCCGGCATGTGGGAACAATTGGAAGATGCGCTGCTTCGATTGATTAGTCGAACGAATGTTTCTAATATTTAACATCAATGATCATGATGGATTAGTCCGATGCCCGCCGCGCCGCTCGATCTCGACCAGTTGCAGACCTTCATCACAATCGCCGACATGGGTTCGTTCACGCGCGCCGCCGACGAGGTGCACCGCACGCAATCGGCCGTGTCAATGCAGATGCGCCGGCTTGAAGAGCGCGTCGGCAAGCAGCTTTTCGCGAAGGACGGGCGCACGAACCGACTAACCGAGGACGGTGAGCGGCTCTTGTCCTACGCTCGCCGCCTGATCCGGCTCAATCGCGAAACGCTTGCGGCCTTCGACGACGCCTCGCTTGAAGGCCATATCCGGATCGGCACGCCCGACGATTATGCCGACCGCTTCCTGCCTGAAATCATGGCGCGGTTCCTGCGCTCCAATCCGCGCGTCGAACTGTCCGTCACCTGTGAGCCGACCGCAAATCTCGTCGAACAGATCAAGCGCGGGCAGCTCGACATCGCGCTCATCACACATGACGACGCGCGCGGCTCGGAAGTCGTGCGGCGTGAGCCGCTTTTGTGGGTCGGCTCGATGAACCACGAGATACATCAGGAGGAAATTTTGCCGCTCGCGCTCGGTCGTCCGAGTTGTCTTTGGCGACGCACGGCCTGCGACGTGCTCGATACGATGAATCGCGACTATCGCATCATTTTTACGAGCTGGTCGGCGACCGTCATCATGTCGGCGGTTCTTTCCGGGCTGGCGGTTTCCGTGTTGCCCGAATGCGCGCTTCGTCCGGGCATGCGCATCCTCGGCGAATCCGACGGGTTCGGCGCGCTGCCCGATTGCCGGATCGGAATCTTGCGCGGCCATTCCAGCCAGCCGCAGATCGTAGATGCGCTCGCGCGCCACATCTCCGAAAGCCTCGACAACATTTCGGTCGTGCCGCCCGCAACGGACGAGGCCGGGCATTTCGACTTCGCCGGCCTTGCCTACGGGCGCGCAAAACGGCTTCGTCCCGGGCAAATGCTTCCCGGCTGGTAAGCCGCGCGCGAACCCACTACGACTCCATCATGTCCGATTCCGAAGCTTCCGATTCGCGCACCAATGCGAGCGAATATTCCGTTTCCGAAATTTCCGGCGCGCTCAAACGCGTCGTGGAAGACACGTTCGGCAATGTGCGTGTGCGTGGCGAAATCTCCGGCTATCGCGGGCCGCATTCGTCTGGGCACGCCTATTTTTCGCTGAAGGACGACCGCGCGCGCATCGAGGCTGTGGTCTGGAAAGGCACGTTCTCCAAGCTGCGCTTCCGTCCCGAAGAGGGCATGGAAGTCATCGCGTCGGGCAAGCTGACCACCTATCCCGGCTCGTCGAAATACCAGATCGTCATCGACAATATCGAGCCGGCCGGTGCGGGTGCGCTGATGGCGCTTCTCGAAGAGCGCAAGCGCCGTCTCGCAGCCGAAGGGCTGTTCGAGGCCGAGCGCAAGCGCCCGCTGCCCTTCATGCCGAGAACAATCGGCGTCATCACCTCGCCGACCGGTGCGGTCATCCGCGACATCATCCACCGCATCACGGATCGGTTTCCCGTGCATGTGGTCGTCTGGCCGGTGCGTGTTCAGGGAGAGACCACCGGCGCGGAGGTCTCGAACGCGATTGCCGGCTTCAACGCACTGCCGGAGGGGATGGCGCGGCCGGATCTCCTGATCGTCGCGCGCGGCGGCGGCAGCCTCGAAGACCTTTGGGGCTTCAATGACGAGGCGGTGGTCCGCGCCGTCGCGGCCTCGCAAATCCCCGTCATCTCGGCCGTCGGCCACGAGACGGACTGGACGCTGATCGACCTCGTCGCCGACAGGCGCGCGCCAACACCGACTGGAGCGGCGGAAATGGCCGTCCCGGTGAAGGCCGAACTCGAAGCGGCGGTCTCGCGCTTTTCCGCGCGGCTGAAAGGCTCCGTATCGCGAAGCACGCAGCGCAAACGCGACACGCTGCGCGCAGCAGCACGCGCGCTGCCTTCGGCCGATGCGCTTCTCGCATTGCCTCGGCGACGGTTCGACGAGGCGGCGAGCCGGCTGCAACGCGCACTGATCGCCAATACCGAAGCCAAGAAGCTGCGCTTTCGCGGACTTCGCCTGTCACCGGGCATCTTGTTGCGACGGATATCCGACGCGGGGCTGCGCGCCGGGCGCGCAGCGAACCGGCTGCCCGTCAGTTTCGAAGCGATGGTTGTTAACCGTCGCAACCGTCTGGCGCGCGATGCCTCGCGTGTCACGCCAACGGCCCTGATGCGGCGCATCGAAATGGGGCGTCAGCGCGTGGAAAATTCAGAGAGACGCCAGCGCCAGTCGATCGACAGGGCGATCGAGCGACGCCGCCAGCGTTTCGAGCAGGCGGCGCGGCTAGCCGGCTCGCTTTCCTATACGAAGATTCTGGAGCGCGGCTTCGCGGTGGTTCTCGACGCGCAAGACCAGCTCGTGAAGCGGGCGGCGGAAGTCTCGACGGGCGATGCGGTGTCGATCCGCTTTGCCGATGGCGACGTCGCCGCCATCACCGCGCAGGACGCGGCAGCGCGGCCGAAGGCCAAACCAAAAACGTCCTCCGGCCCGGCTGGTCAAGGCACGCTTTTCTAACGCTTATCATTCGACGGAGAACTGGTCCTGATCGCAAGGCAGGCCGGTGCGAAACTGTTCCGCCAGGCATTCGCCGCGATCGAGGCCGCCTCCGGCCGTGGTCACGGCCCGGGTCATACCGCCCACGCCGCAGCCTGCCAAAACGCTCGCAGCCAGAACGATCAATAAGGTCGCGCGAAATGGAAATGCCGTTGCCATATGCAATGCCTATCACGGATTCGCCCGCTCGGCGCGCTTTTCAGGCAAAATGAGGTCAGGAGTTTGGATGGTACGGTTGGCTGGGCTCGAACCAGCGACCTCCGGATCCACAATCCGGCGCTCTAACCAGCTGAGCTACAACCGCATGATCCACTGGCTGGGCAGCCTCTTACGGGCATTCAGGCCCGAATTCAAGCAGCAATGCCGGTCTCGCTAAGGAAAAACACCTGTCGGAAGGGCAACCGCCGCCTGCCGGGACACAGCGATAGCGCAGATATGAAAAGACCGGGACGAGCCCGGTCTTTTCATCGATCGACCTGCGAGAGGAGAAGCAGGTCGAAGCCTGTGGCAAGGGAGGAGGTTTGCCCGCAGGCGAAAATCGTTCGGTGAAAGCCTCAGGCGGCTTCTAGTTCCTTGACGGACTTTTCGAACGCGTCCTTCATCGGCTTGATGACCTCTTCGGTGGCCTTCGTGGACGTCGCCTGGAAATCCCGTGCCTGCTCGACGGCAAGCTCCATCGACTTACGCGCGAAGGCCGTCTGCAACTCGAAGACTTCCGAGATCGTCTTCGCCTTCACCAGCGCCTCGAAATGCGCGAAGCTCAGTTCGCTGCCGGCGCGCAGCGCGGCGATCGACTTCAACGACATTTCGCTGCCAGCTTGACGAGCCGTCTCGAAGGTTGCCTCCATCGATTGCTGTGTGTGCTCGGCATGCGATTTCATCTTGTCATAGGCCTGACGCGACTGCTCGAGGCCGTTTTCGGCGAAAACGCGGAACTGGTCGGCAGCCTTGCCAGCGTCGAACGCGGCGGCGTCGAGCACATCTGCGGCCTTGGCGGTGGTCTTGCTCATGAAAGGTCCCTTTTCAAATTGGAGCGGCGCGACCATTTCCTGCCTGCCGCAACGTCGTCACGATCAATATAGCTGATTTTTTGTGCAACGCAATATTCGTAGTGTGCATTGCGATATGGACTGCCTGCCGATTAACCACATCTGCAATCCAGCCCATATACGGTGGCGGATGCTGTGGACGCGGAGCCGCAGCGCTTTTATTAACGAAGGGTTAAATGACCCGTCACCGCGTGAGCACAGGTAAAAGATGACGGCTGCAGGCCATTCCTTCATCGACGTCGCCGTCCTCAACGGCGTGCGCGAACGCTTCGCGCGCGGTGACGCGATCGTGCTCCTACCGCCCGAACTCGACAAGGTGATCTGGGCGAACGGGCCAGGCGCTGCGCTTTTCGGCCACGCCGACATCGACAGCGCCGCCGGCAGCGATGCGGGCCTCAGCGTCCAGGCGAGGCGTCAGGTCGCGTCCCTGTCGGGCTATCCACGGATCGGCACCGAACGGACGATCTCGCTGCGGTTGAACCAAGGAGCGATCAGCCGAATGGTCACGCTGGAGGCTGCCCAGTTGCGCCTGCCGCGCGGCGAACTTGCGATCATGCTGTGCCAGCCCGCTAGCCGCGCCAGCGGGCTTTCTGCGAACGCCGCAGCCGTGATCAGTGGATTTTCGCAAGCCGGCTATGCGGCGGGTCTCGTGGGCGCGCAAGGCACCCTCGTTGCCGCAACGGACGACTTCGATGAACTGGGTCTCGGGCAAAGTGCCTTGAGGGGACTGATCGACAATGTCGCACGCAAGCGCGATCGCCTCGTCAAGACGCTCGTCGAGGTGGATGGCGGCCAATTGCCCGTCGGATTCGCGCGTCTTTCCGACGAGCCGCCCTTGCATCTGCTCCTTACCGTGCAGCCGGCCTCGGACGATGGCGAAGAAGACGTCGTGGAGACTCCAGAACCGCTGGAAAGCGTGTCCGAAGCACCCCCGACGACGATCCCCGACGAAGTGGCCGAGCCGGGCCAGTCCGAAGGCGAGGCGGACCCCGCTGCTCTCCTTGAAAAGGCACCTCCCCCCATCGACGACCTGCCGGTGCAACCGGTCCGGTTCGTGTGGCGAACCGATGCGAACGGGCGCTTCAAGGAGGTGTCGCCCGAATTCATCAGGGCGGTCGGTGCCAATGCGGCCGACATCATCGGGCGCAGTTTCGGTGATGTCGCGACCGTCTTCGGTTTCGATCTCGACGGAGAGATTTCCGCCCTTCTCGAACGCCGCGACACCTGGTCGGGTCGCACCGTTTTCTGGCCGGTGGAAGGACACGCGCTCAAGGTACCGGTCGATCTCGCCGCGCTGCCGGTTTACGATCGTGACCGGACATTCGAAGGCTTTCGCGGCTTCGGCGTGGTCAGGCCGGCCGATGCGGTGGAGGACGCCGATGCGCTCGGGCTAGCTCTCGTGCGCCCGCAACAGGCGGACGCCGCACCTGCAGACGAGCCGCCTGTTGCCGAGGCGGATACCGCGACCCAAACGGAGGCCACAGAAGATGCCGGCGATAATGTCGTCCGCCTCGACGACAAAAGGACGCTCCCGGCAAAGACCCTTTCGCCGGGCGACCGCGAGACCTTCCGGGAAATCGGCACGAGGCTGAAAGGCCAGATCGGCCCGGACGATGACGACGCCGCAACCGACGATCGGCAGGCGCAGGAGCGCGCGCGGTTTGCAGATAGCGACCCCGACGACGCTTCGGTGATCGAAGAGGAGGCCGATGAGGCGAACGGCGCAACCATCGTCCATCTGGCCGATGCGCGCCCTGACGAAACCGAGAGCGAGCCTGCGCCCGCTTCCCAAGAGGCAGGAGTCGACGAAAATGCGCCGATGCCGCCGGCGACCGTGCATTTCCTGCCCTCTGCCTTTGCCACCACTTCGACCGAGGAGACCCATGTCGAGGATGAACTGATCGGTCATCTGCCGGTCGCCACACTGATCCATTCGGGCGAAGAGCTGCATTTCGCCAATTCCGCCTTTTTCGATTTGACCGGCTTTGCCTCCCTCAAAGCGTTCGCAGAAGCAGGCGGTCTCGATGCGTTGTTCGAAACCGAACGTCCGGCGATGGACGGCATACTTGCGCTCAAGCGCGCGGACGGCACCGAAGTGCCGGTCAAGGCGCATCTTCACGCCGTGCCGTGGCATGGCGGCAAGGCGCTGATGCTGACGCTGGTCGCGCAGGAGAAGGCCGAGACCACCCTGCCCGCCGAGGACGACCAGAACGACGTTCTGCGCGCGCATCTGGCGCAGTTTCAGACAATCATCGACACTGCGACGGACGGCGTGGTTCTGATCGACAACGATTTCGCTGTGCGTTCCATCTCGCAGCCGGCCGAAGCCTTGTTCGGCTTCGACAGCGCCGCCGTCGAGGGACGGGCCTTTCGCGAACTCTTCGCCATAGAGAGCCAGCGCAGCGCGCAGGATTATGTCGAGCGGATCGCCGGAAGCGGTGTCGACGCGGTGATGAATGACGGCCGCGAGGTGATCGGGCGCGAGGCAGAAGGCGGCTTCATCCCCCTCTTCATGACCATCGGTCGCCTGCCTATGGATGGCGGCTACTGCGCCGTCCTGCGCGACATCACGCATTGGAAACGCGTGGAAGAAGACCTGACCCACGCCCGCGCCGAAGCCGAACGCGCATCGTCGCAAAAGAGCGAGTTCCTCGCCCGGATCAGCCACGAGATCCGCACGCCGCTGAACGCGATCATCGGCTTTTCCGAGCTGATCATCAATGAGAGCTTCGGGCCGATCGGCACCGAGCGCTACCGCGACTATCTGCGTGATATCAGCCGCTCGGGCAACCACGTGCTCGACCTCGTCAACGACCTTCTCGACATCTCCAAGATCGAGGCCGGCGAACAGGAACTGAACTACGAAGCGGTCTCGCTCAATGACGTCCTCGGCGAAGCCGTCGCGATGATGCAGCCGCAGGCGAACCGCGAACGGGTCATCATCCGCTCGTCCTTCGCCTCGCGCCTGCCCGACGTCGTGGCCGATCTGCGCTCGATCCGGCAGATCGCCCTCAACCTTCTGTCCAACGCCGTGCGCTACACGCCGGCGGGCGGTCAGGTGATCCTGTCAACCGCGCTCGAACCGGACGGCGGGATCGCGGTGCGTGTGCGCGATACCGGCATCGGCATGACCGCACCGGAAATCGATCAGGCGCTGAAGCCGTTCAAGCGGGTCAATGCACTGAAGCGCAGCCACCGCGAAGGCACCGGCCTCGGCCTGCCTCTGACAAAGGCGCTGGTGGAAGCGAATCGCGCGCGCTTCGCGATCAGTTCCAAGCCCGATGAGGGAACGCTGGTCGAGATCGACTTTCCTGCCACGCGTGTCCTTGCAGACTGAACCTATCTGCGTCCTTCATAGCGCAGGATCAGCCCGACGAAAAAACTCGAAAACAGCACGATCAGGAGCGCATAGGGCGCGGCCTCGGCCATCATCCCCTCCGATGTGCGGCTGAAGACAGCCGTCGCGAGCGTGCCGTAGCCGGTCGGCGCGAGCAGGAAGGTGATCGGCAGTTCCTTCACGATCATGATGAAGACCAGCAGCGTCGCCGCGACCATCGAGCGGCGCAGAAGCGGAAACGTCGTGCGCATGAAGGATTCGAACGGTCCGTGGCCGAGCGAGCGCGACACTTCTTCCAGACGCGGGCCGATCTGCATAAGCCGGCTGCGCAACGGTCCCATGGCAAGCGCTAGGAATGTCATCACATAAGCGAAGCCGAGAATCGTCAGGCTTTGATAGAGGAAGGGCACGGCGCGCAGCGAGAAGAATACCATCGACAGCGCGAAGGCGAGCGGCGGCACCGCGTAGCCGAGATAGGCAAGCCGGTCGATCGAGGTCGACAGAGGCGAGGGAAAGCGTACCGTCAGATAAACGACCGGCAGCGCGAGAAGCGTCGCGATCGCGGCAGACGGAACGGCGATGATCGTCGTGCGCATGAACGCGTTCGCGACCTCGGCGAAATCGACCACGAAGCCGCTCTGCGCCATCCAGTAGATCAGCACCATGACCGGAAGACCGATCGATGCGCAGTAGACGACAGTGACGAAGAGCCAGGCGACGGGACGCCATCTGCCAAGCGCAACCGGCTTGTGCGCGCGCTGCGTGCCCTTGCCGACACGCGCGTAGCGACGCCCACGCAGTTGCGCCTCTGCCAGGATGAAGGAAAGCGTGACCGCCATCAGCATCAGCGACAGCCATGCCGCGTAGATACGGTCGAACGCGCCCGAATATTGCGTATAGATCGCGTAGCTGAAGACCTCGTAGCGCATCAAGGCGATGACGCCGAAATCGCCCAGTACGTAAAGGCCGATGACGAGCCAGCCCGCCAGAAGCGCCGGCACCAGATGCGGCAGGACGACCGTGAAAAACGTGTTGGCCGGCGAACGACCGAGGCTGCGCGCGCTTTCCTCCAGCCCCGGATCGAGGCCCATCAGCGCGGAGCGCAAATTGAGAAACAGATAGGGGAATGTGTAGAGCGACAGCGCGATGGCCGACCCTGTCAGCCCCTGCGGTCGCGGCAGGCTGACGCCGAAGAACTGGTTGGCGAAGCCGTAATATCCCGAAAGCCCGATCAGCGCATAGGCCATCACATAGCCGGGCACCGCCAGCGGCAGGACGCCCATGATCGAATGAAATTTCCTGAAGCCGAGATCGGTACGCGTCACGAGCCATGCCAGCGGCAGGGCGATCACGGTCACGGCGGCAATCACGCAAGCGGTCAGGGTCAGCGTGTTGACCAGAAGCGCGAAATTACGGCGCCGAAAAACGATTTCCCCAAGCGAGGCGGCATCGGCCTCCATGGCGCGCGCCACCAGATACACCATGGGCAAAAGCATACCCGCCCCGACCAGAAAGGCCGGAGCGAGCAGCATCAAGGGTGGTCGGCGCAGGCGCGCCGGCCATAGTGCATGCGTCCTGGAAATCAGAGCAGGCCCACTTCGCGCAGAAGTTCAAGCGTGCCGTCCAGATCGGAAATCTGGTCGATATCGACTTCGGGGCTCACTTCGAGAACGGTGTCGAAATCTTCCAGCGAGGAATGGCCGATGAGATTCGGAATGACCGGATACTCGTAGCCTTCAAGAGTGATGTACTGCTGCGCGGGAGCCGAGAGCAGGTAATCGATGAAGGTCCGGGCATTTTCCTGATTGTCGCTGGAAGCGACGATGCCGACGCCGGCAACGTTCAGGAGGTTGCCGATGTCGCCGGCCTCGAAATGGGTCTGCGCAACCGGGAAGTCCTCGTCATTGGCGAGGTAACGGCCCAGATAGTAGTTGTTGACGAGACCGAAATCGACTTCGCCATTTGCGACCGCTTCGACCTGCGTGCCGTTGTTGCGATAGACCTGGGTTTCGTTGGCGATCATGCCTTCGAGCCATTCCTTGGTCGCCTCGTCGCCTTCGGCAACGCGCATCGCCGTCACGAATGCCTGGAACGAGCCGTTGGTGGGTGCCCAAGCGACGCGGCCTTTATATTCCTCGTTGACGAGATTCTTGATCGAAGCCGGCAGCGCATCGTCTTCGACGCGTTCGGTCGAGTAGAGAAGGACACGCGAGCGGCCGCTGGTCGGAGCCCACTTGTTGTTCACGTTGCGGAACGGAGCGGCGACGCCCTCGTTCACTTCAGCCGGAAGGTCGGCGAAAAGCGGGGTGATCGCGCCGAGCGCGCCACCATCCTGCGCCCAGAACACGTCTGCCGGCGACTGTTCGCCTTCTTCCTGAAGAAGCGCAGCCAGTTCAGCCGTGCCCGCGTAGCGCACGTCGACGTCGATGCCGGATTCGCGTTCGAACTGCGCGATGATGGGAGCGACGAGCGCTTCGCCGCGACCCGAATAGATGGTCAGTTCCTGCGCGGATGCAGCGACCGGAAGCGCAAGCGCTGCCGCCAGAGATCCCACAATCAGTTTCTTCATCGAAAAACTCCCTCTCAAACCCGTCTAGCGCAAGAAACGCCCAAAGGGCGCTGCGTCCGGTCGTCGCCGGCGGAAAAAGGCGTATATTACCTGATTTTAATGGTCAAGATTAGCACTTGCACCGCAGCCCTTATGCCGCAGACAAAAAGGGCGCCCGCATGGGGCGCCTTGGAATTTGTGTCACACAGGGGACTTGAAGCGGCGGCGCATCTGCCGAAGCGGATGGGCCTGATGTCTCAAGTTATCATCATCATGAAGCGCACACCGTTAACAGGACCCTAACGGCCCGCATCGAATTTTACCAAATGTCAGTCTTGATCCAGACGAAGTAAATTTCCGCACTATATTTCGTTAACCAACCGCCGGTCACGTTCTCAACTTCGGCATGTCCCGGTAGAGTTCGAGAGCCTCGGGATTGGCAAGCGCTTCCTTGTTTTTGACCGGGCGTCCATGCACCACATCTCGAACGGCAAGTTCGGTGATCTTGCCCGACTTGGTGCGAGGAATGTCCCCCACTGCGAGGATGCGGGCCGGCACATGGCGCGGGCTTGCGCCAGACCTGATCTTCGTGCGGATTTTCGTTTCCAGTTCGTCATCAAGGGTTACGCCTTCGGCCAGACGCACGAACAGGACGACGCGAACGTCATCCTCCCAGCTTTGCCCGATAGCGATCGCCTCCACGATTTCGGGAAGCTGCTCCACCTGATTGTAGATTTCAGCCGTGCCGATACGAACGCCGCCCGGATTCAGCGTCGCATCCGAGCGACCGTGGATGATGATGCCGCCATGCTCGGTCCATTCGGCGAAATCGCCATGGCACCACACATTGTCGAAGCGCTCGAAATAGGCCGACCGGTATTTCGCTCCGTCCTCGTCGTTCCAGAACATGATCGGCATCGAGGGAAAGGGTTTCGTGCAGACGAGTTCGCCCTTTTCCTGCTCGACGTGGCGGCCTTCGTCGTCCCAGACATCGACTGCCATGCCGAGCGCCGGACCTTGTATCTCGCCGATCCAGACCGGGCGGCCGGGAACCGCGCCGACGAAGCATGCGACGATATCCGTTCCGCCCGAGACCGAAGCAAGATGCACGTCAGCCTTGATGGCGTCATACACGAAGCGGAAGCTTTCGGGCGCAAGCGGCGAACCGGTCGAGGAAATGACGCGAACGGATGACAGATCGTGCGTTTTCGCCGGCTCCAGCCCACCCTTCCTGACCGCGTCTATGAACTTTGCGGACGTTCCGAAGAACGTCATCCTCTCGGCATCCGCATAGTCGAAGATGACGTTGCCGTCCGGATAGAACGGCGAGCCGTCGTAAAGAAGAAGCGTCGCGCCCGATGCAAGGCCCGAAACGAGCCAGTTCCACATCATCCATCCGCAGGTGGTGAAGTAGAAGACGCGATCACCCTCGACGATGCCGCAGAGGAGCTGGTGTTCCTTCACGTGCTGGATCAGCGTGCCGCCGGCCGAATGCACGATGCATTTGGGAATGCCCGTCGTTCCTGAAGAGAACAGAATATAGAGCGGGTGGGAGAAGGGAAGACGCTCGAATGTTAGTTCGTCCGGCGTAAACGCGGATATCGCCTTGTCCATCGTTTCGGCGCGGCCCGATTTCGCCGCGACGTCTGCGGCCTTGCCGAGATAGTCGACGATGAATGCGCGATCGACGCTCGGCAGCTTGTCGAGGACCGCCGTGACCTTTTCAGACACATCGATCGCCTTGCCGTTATACCAGTAGCCATCGACGGTGACGAACAGCTTCGGTTCGATCTGACCGAAGCGGTCGAGCACGCCCTGCTCGCCGAAATCGGGCGAACAGGACGACCAGATGGCGCCGAGCGAGGCTGCCGCCAGCATCGCAGCGATCGTCTCAGGCATGTTCGGCATCATCGCCGCGATGCGATCACCCGCCACGATGCCGCGCGAACGGAAAAGCTGCTGAAGCTGCGAGACGTGCGCGCGTAATTCATCCCAAGACAGGCGGCGCTCGACCTTGTCTTCGCCGCGAAACACGAGCGCGTCATCCGGCCCGCTGCGCGACAGAAGATTTTCCGCGAAGTTGATCCGGGCATTGGGAAAGAACTGCGCGCCGGGCATTCGATCGCCATCAGCAAGCACGCGCGCGCCTTTTTCGCCCTTAATGCCGCAGAAATCCCAGACGAGATTCCAAAAGGCTTCGCGATCCTCTATCGACCAGGCATGCAGCGCGTCGTAGTCTGACAGATCGCGACCGGCGATGCGTCCCGCCTCCTGCGCAAAAGCCGTGATCGGCGCGGCCTCAAGCGATTTTCGTGTCGGGCTCCAAAGCGGTGCATTCATCGTCATGTATTCCTCCCATACAGGCCGAAACCCTTGAAGCATGCCGCGCCCGGCGCTGACAAGCGCCACAAACAGGTTGGCAATCGCCATCGGGCGGCCACAAATGCTTGAAATGCCGGGTGCATCGATTAAACCGGATCGAGACTTTCGGCGAGGATGGATGCAGGGACGGATCGTCAAACGCGCGATTATCGGGCTTGCGATCATTCTCGCGGTCGCCACCGTGCTTATCGCAGCGCTGCCCTGGATCGCATCCACGCAGATCGTGCGCGACCGCATCGCCTACGAATTGTCGGCGTGGAGCGGCTATCGCGTCCAGCTCGGCCAGGCGCCGCGCATCGACGTGTGGCCGACGTTCTCCGCCCATCTTTCGAATGTCGCGCTCTACGAATGGGGCAGCCATGACGGCCAGCCCGTTCTCGAGGCCGAGCGCGTCGACATCGACATGTCCGCCCTTGCCGCCATTCGCGGCGATGTCGTCTTTTCGCGCATCGCGCTTGAACATCCGCTTTTGCGGCTGACACAGCCGACGCCCTTCTTCGATCTGCCACCGCTTCCGGGCGGGGGGCGGATGAGCCGCGCAATCGCGGCGGCCGGCGGAGCGTTGTCGCAAAGCCCATCCAACCCTGACCTTGGACAATTGCCGGACGATCCCTTCGGGCAGGTGACGTTCAATGACGGCCGTATCGCCGTCGTCAACGACGGGGCCGACGAGATCATCCTTTCCGGCCTGACGGGCCAGATCGGCTGGCCGGCGCTTGACCGGCCCGCGACATTAGTGGCGAACGGGGTCTGGCGCAGCGAAGCGATCCGGGTCGAAGCGTCGAGCGCCGGGCCGCTGCTTCTTCTGGCCGGCGGCACGTCGCCGATGCGCGTAGCGCTCGACGCCGCGCCGGCAAAGTTCAATTTCGAGGGCACCGCCAACCTCTCCGCAGATGCCTATTTCGATGGCGAGGCAAGCTTCGAGACCCCGTCGCTGCGCCGGACGCTCGAATGGCTGCGCGCCGACATTGCAGCAGGTCACACCATCGGCGCGGCAAAGCTTTCGGGCGATGTGAGAGGCGGCGCGCAGGGCCTGCACGTCGAAAACGCAGCGCTCGATCTGGCCGGCAGTCTTGGCACCGGGGTCCTCGAAATGTCGACGAATGGCGCGACACCGTCGGTGAGCGGGTCGATCGCCTTCGAACAGCTCAATCTGGGCACCTTTCTCGCACCCTTTACCCCGCAGATGCGCCAGGCGGGAGCAACCGGCGACCTGATCGACCAACAGGCGGCCGGGCAACTCAATCTCGACCTGCGGCTTTCGGCGAGCCGTGCGATGCTGGGCGATCTGCCGCTCAACGGCGTCGCCGCCACGGCGCAGCTCAAGGACGGCACGGCCGCGTTCGACATATCCGATGCGTCGGCATTCGGAGGCACGATTCAGGCCGGCATCCGTATCGATCCGACGGGCCCGGAAAACGCGGTCGAGCTGCGCTTTCTGGCAAGCGAGGTCGATGTCGGCGCAATGGCGCTGCAAACGGGTGCGAAGCGCTTCATCCCGCAAACGCGCGGCAACATGTCGGCCATCCTGCGCGGGCGCGGCAATGACTGGAATTCCGTTATTTCGAGTTCGGAAGGCACGCTTACTGCGAATTTCGGAGCCGGAGACATCGTCGGCATCGACCCCGCCGCCTTCATGCGACAAACGGACGAAGGTGCCTTCTTTCCCTTGTCGACCGTAGCCGAAGGTTCGCTGCCGATCCGCGCGCTGCAATTTTCGGCGACCGTCGGGCGCGGCCTTGCCCGCGTCGACACGGCGACCGTGCAACTCGACGGCCGCCGCCTGTCGCTCAACGGCGTCGTGCCGCTGGCCGGCCGCGCGCTCGCCCTGTCGGGCAACATCGTCGCGGTCGACGGTCAGGGGCAGGCGACGGGCGATCCCACGTCGTTTTTCGTCGGCGGTGGGTGGGACGAGCCGTTCGTGTCGCCTGTCGTCGCGCCCGAAGCGACCGAGGAGCAGGAAACCGGCGACGAAGCGGAAGCTGAACCGCAGCCAGAAACGCAGGAACCGTCGCCTGAAAACTGATCAGCCCTGCGCGGCTGCCTGCTCGTCACGACGGCGCTGCACGTCGCGCTGCTTGTTGATCAGCGAAGCAACGATCACACCCATCGCAACGACGCCGATCAGGATCGTCGAAACGGCGTTGATCTCGGGCGTCACGCCAAGTCGAACCTGACTGTAGATGCGCATCGGCAGCGTCGTCGCACCCGGCCCGGAGGTGAAGCTTGCAATAACGAGATCGTCGAGCGACAGCGTGAAGGCGAGCATCCAGCCAGCCACGATCGCCGGCAGGATCACGGGCAGCGTCACCGAAAAGAAGGTGCGGGCCGGCGTCGCGCCAAGGTCCATGGCCGCTTCCTCCAGCGAGCGATCGAAGGCCAGAAGGCGCGACTGGACGACGACCGCGACGAAGCACATCGAAAAGGTGATGTGGGCGAGCGTGATCGTCATGAAGCCGCGATCGAGGCCGATGGCGACGAACAGCAGCAGGAGCGACAGGCCAGTAATGACTTCCGGCATGACGAGCGGCGCGAAGACCATGCCGGTAAACAGGATGCGCCCTCGAAACCGCGTGTAACGCGTGAGCGCCATCGCGGCCATCGTGCCAAGAACCGTCGCGATCGTAGCCGAAGTGAAGGCGACACGCAGCGTCACCCAGGCCGCATCGAGCAATTGCTGGTTGCTCAAAAGCGAGACGTACCAGCGGGTCGAAAATCCGCCCCAGACCGTGACAAGCCGCGACGCGTTGAAGGAATAGATCACGAGGATCAGGATCGGGATGTAGAGAAACGCGAACCCGAAGACGAGCGAGACGACGTTGAAGCGCGACAGCCGTTCCATCAACGCCCCCGTTCCTGCGCGCGCGCCTGCGCCTGTTGGAAGAACATGATCGGTACGACGAGGACGAGCAGAAGCACGATGGCGACGGCGGAGGCGACCGGCCAGTCGCGGTTGGCGAAGAACTCGTTCCAGAGCGTGCGGCCGATCATCAGCGTTTGGGAGCCGCCGAGGAGGTCGGGAATGACGAACTCGCCGACGGCCGGAATGAAGACGAGCATGCAGCCGGCAATGATGCCCGGAACCGAGAGAGGCACCGTGATTTTCCAGAAGGCGCTGGCGGCGGTGCAGCCGAGATCCTGCGCGGCCTCGATCAACGAGAAATCCATCTTTTCCAGCGTTGCATAAAGCGGCAGGACCATGAACGGCAGGTAGGAATAGACGATGCCGATATAGATCGCGGTGTCAGTGCCCATGATGACCAGCGGGCGATCGACGATACCGAGCGAAAGAAGCAACTGGTTGAGAAGTCCCTCGGTACGCAAAATGCCGATCCACGCATAGACGCGAATCAGGAAGCTCGTCCAGAACGGCAGGATGACCAGCATCAGAAGGACGGCGCGCAGCGAAGATGGCGCGCGCGCCATGGCGTAGGCCATCGGATAGCCGATCAGAAGCGTCAGGAACGTGGAAATCGCCGCCAGCCTGACCGAGTTGAGATAGGCGTTGATGTAAAGCGGATCGTCCCACAGCCAGAGATAGTTTTCATGGGTGAATTCGCGCGCGCCCTCCACCAGCGCCGTCCAGCCTTCGGCAAGATCGAAGACGGGCGTATAGGGAGGCATCGCGATCGCGGTCGTCGACAGGGAAATCTTGAAGACGATCAGAAACGGCACGAGGAAGAAGACCAGCAGCCACAGATAGGGCGCGATGATCGTCAGGCGGGCTGCAATCGCTGCGGCGAGGCGGTTCATCAGCGTCTACCGCGTCAGGACGACGCCGGCGTCGGCCGGAAAGGCGAGCCAGGCACGGTCGTTCCAGGTCAGCGGGTCGTCCATCGTGCGCATCGCGTTGAGCTGGCTGGAGCGCACGATCTGACCGTCAGGCAGCTTGACGTTGTAGATCGTCATGTCGCCGAGATAACCGATGTCCCACACTTCGCCCTCGACGGCATTGACCGCCGTCTCGGGACGCTTCGACGAAATCCGAATCTTTTCCGGACGCACCGCATACCAGACCGTCGCACCGTCCTGCGCACTCGCGCTTTCGTCGGCGTGGATGTCGAACCCGCCGGATGTCGCGATCTTCACGCGACCGGAATCATGGCCGGCGACCTTGCCTTCGAACAGGTTCACCGAACCGACGAAATCGGCGATGAAACGCGATGCCGGCGCTTCGTAGATTTCGGCGGGCGTTGCGACCTGCATCACCTCGCCCTTGTCCATGATGGCGATGCGGTCAGCCATCGTCATCGCTTCTTCCTGATCGTGGGTGACGACCATGAAGGTGAGGCCCAGTTCCTGCTGCAGATCCATCAGTTCGAACTGCGTTTCCTCGCGCAGCTTCTTGTCGAGCGCGCCGAGCGGCTCGTCGAGAAGCAGAACCTTCGGCCGCTTGGCGACCGAGCGCGCAAGCGCGACACGCTGGCGCTGGCCGCCCGATAATTGATGCGGCTTGCGTTTGGCGAACTGCTCCAGCTTGACGAGCTTGAGCATGTCGGCCACGCGCTTTTCGATGTCGGCCCTCGGCATGCCGTCCTGCTTCAGGCCGAAGGCGATGTTCTTTTCGACCGTCATATGCGGAAACAGCGCATAGGACTGGAACATCATGTTCACCGGCCGGCGATAGGGCGGTATGCTGGCAAGGTCCTGCCCGTCGAGCAGAATGCGGCCGGACGTCGGGTTTTCGAAACCGGCCAGCATGCGCAGGAGCGTTGACTTGCCGCAGCCGGACGCGCCCAGAAGCGCGAAGAACTCGCGCTCATAGACGCTCAGCGAAAGATTATCGACGGCCGTAAAATCGCCGAACGACTTCGTGACGTTCTCGAACGCGATGAAGGGTTTGGCCTCCGGATCCGTCCAGGGTGCGAAGCTGCGCCGGATGCTGCCGAGCGATTTCATGCCGTTTTCCTGAATTGCATGAAGGAAAAGGCCCGGTTTCCCGAGCCTCTTGTTGTTTACTGACCGGTGACGATACGCGTCCAGCTGCGCGTAACGAGACGCTGGAAGCGCGGCTCGTACGGCATGACGGTGAACATCTTCTCCAGCGTCGCATCGTCTGGATAGATGGCCGTGTCTTCCAGAATTTCAGGCTCGATGAACTCTTCGGAAGCCTTGTTGCCATTGGCGAAATAGACGTAGTTCGTCGCCTTCGCGATGACTTCGGGTTCCATGATGAAGTTCAGGAACTCGTGAGCTTCCTCGACATTTCGCGCATCGGCCGGGATCGCCATCTGGTCGAACCAGAGTTGCGTGCCCTCCTGCGGGATCGAATAGGACACTTCGACATTGTTGCCCGCTTCCGCAGCGCGGTCGGCGGCCTGGAAGACATCGCCCGACCAGCCGATCGCAAAGCAGATGTCGCCATTGGCGAGCGCGTTGATGTATTCCGACGAGTGGAAGCGGCGGATGGAGGGTCGCACCGCCATCATGACTTCCTCCGCGGCGGCAAGATCGTCCGTGTCGGTGGAGTTCGGGTCCTTGCCGAGATAATGCAGAACGACGGGCAGGATGTCGGTCGCGCTGTCGAGGAAATAGACGCCGCAATCGGCAAGTTTGGCGAGTTGCTCGGGGTCGAAAGCGATGTCCCAGCTATCGATCTCGGATGTTCCGAGGCGCTCCTCGACCATCGCCGAATTGTAGCCGATGCCAACCGTGCCCCACATGTAGTTGATCGAATAGGCGTTTTCGGGATCGTATTTCGCCGTCTCGCCCTCGATGAAGTCCCACATGTTCTCAAGATTCGGAAGCTTCGACTTGTCGAGTTCCTGGAACACGCCCGCCTGGATCTGACGCGACAGGAAAAGACCCGTCGGCACAACGACATCGTAGCCCGAGGAACCAGCCAGAAGACGCGTCTCGAGGATTTCATTGGAATCGAACACGTCGTAGACGACGCGTATACCGGTCTGCTGCGTGAATTCCTGCAACAGCGAGTCGTCAATATAGTCGGACCAGTTGTAGACGTTGACGACGCGATCCTGCGCGCCGGCACCGCCGGCAATCGCGATACCCACGGCAGACACGGCCGCACCGATAAGCGCGTTGCGTGACTTCATTCGACTTCTCCTCTGTCGGTTTCTTGCGGCTTTCAGGAGCCGGATTGACGGTCAAGCTATTGTTCATTTTGCAGCGCGGCAAGCCGAAAGCGCTCAAAGATAGGTGGTACGCTCCAGCGGCGTGATCTCGGCCCAGAACGCGATGATCTCGGCCCGTTTCAGATCGCGATAGACCTTGGCGAGCAACGGTCCGAGCGCACGGTCGGCAAAGCTGCTCTTTTCCATCAGGAGAAGCGCGTCGTCCATGTCGTCGGGCAGCATCAGCGCGTCCTCGTCGTCATAGGCGTTGCCCTCGACAGGAGGAGGCGGAACGGCATTTCCCTCGATGCCCTCGACCATGCCCTGAATGATCGCCGACAGGACCAGGTAGGGGTTGGCGTCCGCGCCGGCGATCCGGTGCTCGACACGGCGGTTTTGCTCGTTGGAGACGGGAATGCGCAGCGCGACCGAGCGGTTGTTATACGCCCACACTGCGCGCGTCGGGGCGTAGGAGCCCGGCGTAATACGTCGAAAACCGTTCCAGGTGTTGATGAAGAGAAGCAGCGATTCCGGCATCGTCTTGAGCAAGCCGGCAACAGCCGATTTCAGACGCTTTTCTCCGCCCTCGCCACCGAAGATGTTGCGATCGTCACCATCGAGCATCGATGCGTGAACGTGCATGCCGTTGCCGGCATATTCCAGGAACGGCTTGGCCATGAAGGTCGCCGTCAGGCCATGCGCCCGCGCGCAACCAAGTACGATCCGGCGCAGCATGATGACATCGTCGGCTGCCTTCAGCGGGTCCGCCCTGTGCTTGAGGTTCACCTCGAACTGGCCGGGTGCCGCCTCCTTGATGATCGTATCGATCGGCAACCCTTGAGCGTCTGCCGCATCGCGGATCATGTCGAAAAGATCGGCGTGCTCGGCCAGATCGTCGAGGCCGTACATGCGCAGTCGATCCGGGCCGGCAGTCGCGCCGACCGGGCCGGGCATGCCATCGTCCCAGTCCGTATTCGGGTCGAGGAGGTAGAATTCGAGTTCGAAGGCGACGACCGGGAAGAAGCCCTTTTCGTTCACCTCGGCAATCTTCTTCTTCAACACCTGACGCGGGTCGGCCATGAAAGGCTCACCCTCCGGCGTGAAGGTCTGGAGCAGAACCTGCGCCGTTTTGCGCTTGGCCCATGGCACGATGGAAAGCGTCTCGCGCGTTGCGCGGCAATAGCCGTCCTTGTCGCCCGTTTCGATATGCAGGCCGGTCGCCTCGACCTCGCGCCCCCACACGTCAAGGCCGTGAAGCGACATGGGAAAGTTGATGCCTTCCTCGAACGCCTTCTTCAGCGCATCGCCCGGCGCCCATTTCCCGCGCATGACGCCGTTGGGGTCGACGAGCAGAAACTCGACGGCCTCGATATCGGGATGTTCTTCGATGAAGGCGCGATATTCGCGCTCGTGATCCGGCGAGACGAATTTCGACCCATCCGCATCCGGTGGCGGTGGTGCCGCCAGAACTTCAATATTGGTTTCGCTGTTGTTCTGGAGGACGCCCGTTGCCGTGGGATGCAAGATAAACCTGTTCGATTGTTGCGGATTGTTACAAGGTGCCTTTCGGCAAGACGCGAGTCAATGTCCAGTTCGGGGTCAGTTCGGTTGCGGCAGCCCCGTCACGCCGGGCTTTGCCGGCCGGCGCTGACGGCGAAACTCAAGCGCGATATGAACGAGCAGCGCGGCAAAGACGATCGAGCCGCCGACGATTGTCCGCGTCGAGGGAAGTTCGGCATGGATGAGCCAGACCCAGACCGGGCCGAGCATCATCTCGAACGTACCGAGTAGAGCGGCGAACGCAGCCGGGATCAGGCGTGCGCCGCTGGCAAAACAGGCCAGTCCGAGACCCAGATTGATCGCGCCGAAGGCAAAGAGAAACCCCATATCCGGGGCGGTGACGGCAAGGCTGCCAGCCTGCGTCAATGCGAAGGATGCGGCGATGAGCGTGCCGAGGCATGTCGCCGGGGTCATGCGTACATGCGAGAAGCGCCGCGTGATCAGCGTCGCACAGGCGAAAACCAGTGCGATCAGCACTGCCAGCCCGTCGCCGATGGGCGAGACTTGACCGGTCAGCGATTCCGACACCATCACGCCAACACCAAAAATGACGGCCACGATTGCAGCCCATGTCGCAGGTGCGACACGTTCGCGAAACAGAACCCACGACATCAAGGCCGCGATGAGGGGAACGCCTGCCTGCATCAAGAGCACGTTCGCGACCGTCGTATGGGAAAGCGCGACGACGAACGAAGTCGAGGCCGTGGCGAAGCAGAGCGCGACAGCGACGCCGGGCAATCCCATCCGCCGGAATAGCTGCTTCGTTCCCTTAATGCCGTCTCGCCAGATCATGAAGCCGAGGAGGAACGCCGCAGCCCAGAGCGAGCGCCAGAAAACGATCGTCCACGAATCCGGCGTCTCGATAAAGCGCGCGATCGCGCCGCCGAAGCTCCAGAACAAGGCCGACAGAAAGACGAGCGCAAGCCCGACCCGTTCCTCGTTTTGAGGCACGGCAGGCGTGGCAGCGACAGGCATCGTCTCGGACATGTCGAAGGTTCCATCAAGCGCCACACCGACGCCCGAAATCTCTATGGGCCGCCCGTGGAGATGGCGTGATCCAGAAGGTTCGTCTAATTGGCTCACCCATGCTTCTCAATTCGCGACCTTTCCTGTTCGGTTTGCTGATGGTTCCGTCGCTGGCGATGCTGGCCCCGCTGGCATTGGGAGCGCCCTGGCGCGTGCCGATCCGTCCGACCGGCGAGGCGGCTGCGGTGCTGCTTATCCTCGCGCTCGCGATCACACCGCTGCATACCCTTTTCGGCCCGTCACGCTGGACGCTATGGCTTACCCGCCAGCGCCGCGCCATTGGGCTTGCCGCCTTCGCCTATGCCGCCATCCATATGGTCGTCTTCTCGCTTTCGATCGGCAATCTGGCGGATATCATCGCGGGAATGGGATGGGCTTCGATGTGGACGGGGTGGCTCGCTTTTGCCGCGTTGGCCGTTCTGGCGATCATTTCCAGCGATGCCGCGATGCGGCGTCTTGGGCGTAACTGGAAGCGCATCCAGCGCCTCGCCTATCCCGCTGCGATCCTGACGCTGGCGCACTGGCTTTTGCTGACGCGCGACTGGAGCGAAGCCTTGTTGTGGTTCGCACCGCTCATCCTCTTGCAAATCGCCCGCCAAGCCGCAACCTTGCGGCGCAGAAACGGGAGAATGCGATGAAGGCAGGCTGGTACGAGAAAAACGGCAAGGCGCGCGACGTACTGAATTTCGGCGAGATGGCGACACCGAAGGCCGGTCCCGGCGAGGTTCTGGTTCGGTTGAAGACCTCGGGCGTCAACCCGTCCGATGTCAAGAGCCGCATGGGCCGCCCGTTGATCGCGCCGCGCATCGTGCCGCATTCGGACGGTGCGGGCATCGTCGAGGCCGTCGGCGAAGGCGTCGACGCCGCGCGGATCGGCGAGCGCGTCTTTGTCTGGAACGGCCAGTGGAAACGCGCTTCCGGAACGGCGGCCGAATTCATCGCATTGCCAGCGGCGCAGGCCGTGCGTCTTCCCGATGCAGTCGATTTCGAAGCAGGCGCGTGCCTCGGCATTCCCGCACTCACAGCGCTTCATGCGGTAAAACTAAACGGCGATATCGCCGGCAAAACCCTGCTTGTCACCGGTGCCGCAGCATCGGTCGGCCACTATGCCGTGCAGATGGCAAAGATGGCCGGCGCACGGGTTATCGGCACGGCGTCACCAGCGCGGCGCGACCACGCGCTCGATGCCGGCTGCGACGAGGTGATCGACTATCGCGGCGAGAATGTCGCCGACCGTGTGAAGGAATTGACGGACGACAAGGGCGCGGACGGCATCATCGACATGGATCTTTCGTCCACCGCGGCACTCCTTCCGGATGGCGTTCTTGCGCCTCACGGCAGACTGGTGTGCTACGGCTCGAACGTGCCGGGCGACGTGCCAATATCCTTTCCCGCGATGCTGTGGGGCAGCCTGACGCTGCAGGTCTTCGTCGTCTACGAACTGACCGCCGAACAACGTGCGATCCGGCTCAGAGAACTCTGCGAACTGCTCGATGCCGGCAAGCTTCGCCATACGATCGGCGCGGCCTACCCGCTCGACGAGATCGTCGCTGCTCACGAGGCGGAGGAAAGCGGCAAGGTCGTTGGGAATGTGGTGTTGCGGATCGACTGATTATTGAAAATCGAATGCGCTTAAACCCGTCACCATTTCATCAAGGCCAAGCGGACGCGTCACGGGTGGTTCGGCGCGGGCGAGGCAGCCGATCCGCTCGCACAGCCGGCAGGCCGGCCCGACCGGAACCGAACCGAAACCCGGCTTTGCAGCCACTCCCGCCGGCAATGCGCCGGAATAGACGAGTTCGTCCCTGAAGCCGATGTCGCAGCCAACCAGGATTGCGGTGCGGCGCGGGCGCTCGGTGAACGAGCCTTGCGGCCCTTCCAGTGTCCGGCTGATCGTCAAATATTCCGCGCCGTCCGGCATCTCGACCGCCTCGACGAAAATCTGCCCCGGCTGACCGAACGCGGCATGGACGGCGAGCTTGGGACACGCGCCGCCGAAGCGCGCCTGCGGAAACCCTTGCGCACCCGCCCGGCGAAAGCGGTTTCCGGCCTGATCGAGTTCGAGCATGAAGAACGGGATGCCCGGCAGCGTGGTGCGGCCGAGCATCGTCAGTCGGTTCGCCGCCTGCTCAAATGAAACGCCAAAGCGCGAGCGCAGGACATCGATGTCGTAGCGCGCCCGTAAAGCGGCGGAATGAAACGCCTGGTACGGCATCATCAGCGCGTGGGCGGCGTAGCGGGCGAGTTCGAAGCGAGCGAGACGGCGCGCCTCGTCGCTTGACAGTTTCAGCGCCTGCACCTCAGCGGCAATGACGACGTTCATGCGCACGAGGCAGGCTTCCATCGCCACCTCGCGCAACTGGTCGAAAGGCGACAGGCGCTCGGAAATGAACAGGCGCTGCGAATGGCGATCGAAACGCCGCCGCCAGTTCGGCATGGTGGCAACGGGCAGCACCTTGACGACGATGCCGTGCTCGCGCCGCAGCCACTCCTTCAATGCCGGCATCAGTTCGTCGCCGCCGAGCAGCTTGTTGAACGCTTCGGCCTCCTCCTCGATCTTCGCGAAATGGTTCGCTCGGCGCTCCATAACCTCACGCACCTCGTCGACCGGCAGACGCGCGGCGGTGATCGTCGCACGCCCTTCCCGGTTCAGAAGATCGGAAAGGTCGGTCAGGCGTTCGGCCTGTTCGCGATAGGCGCGGTAGAGTTTGACGACGGCCGCCGCCGCGTTGGGTGCGCCCTCGGCAAGCTCGATCAGTTCCTGATCGCCCGGCAATTCGCCGGCGAGCAGCGGATCGGCGAAGACCTCCTTCAGCGCAGTGACCGCTCCCGCCCCCTCGCCCTGCAACTCGTCCGGCTCGATCTTGAAGACGCCAGCCAGCTTGAGGATGAGCTGGACCGTCAGCGGACGCTGATTGCGCTCGATCAAATTGAGATAGGACGGCGAGATGCCGAGCGCCTCGGCCATCGCCGTCTGTGTCAGGCCCTTGCCGTTGCGAATGCGCCGGATACGAGGTCCCGCAAAGATTTTCTGCTCAGCCATTTACAACGCCTTTACAAGCCGGCGACTTGACAGTTTTTACAAATTTACATGCGGCATCGGTCAAAGACAATACAGCGTGACCCGTTTCAAATACCGATTTTGCGCAATTCTCTCCGTTAATTTTGCAATGCAATGTAAATCCGTCATGAACCGTCCGTATCGAAACCGGGCATCGGATTTATCGACTGGAGAACAGAATGACCGATTTTTACAACCTCGTTCCATCCGCACCGGAAGGCCGTTACGACGGCATCGAACGGCCTTACACCACCGAGGACGTGAAGCGGCTGCGCGGCTCGGTCCAGATTCGCCACACGCTTGCCGAAAACGGCGCGAACCGTCTGTGGAAGCTCATTCGTGAGGAAGATTTCGTCAACGCGCTTGGCGCGCTTTCCGGCAACCAGGCCATGCAGATGGTCCGCGCCGGGTTGAAGGCGATCTACCTCTCCGGCTGGCAGGTTGCCGCAGACGCCAACACCGCGTCGGCCATGTACCCCGACCAGTCGCTTTATCCGGCCAACGCCGCGCCGGAACTTGCCAAGCGTATCAACAGGACGCTCCAGCGCGCCGACCAGATCGAAACGTCGGAGGGCAACGGCCTTTCGGTCGACACCTGGTTCGCGCCGATCGTCGCCGATGCCGAAGCCGGTTTCGGCGGCCCGCTCAACGCGTTCGAGATCATGAAGGCGTTCATCGAGGCCGGCGTTGCAGGCGTTCATTTCGAGGACCAGCTCGCCTCGGAGAAGAAGTGCGGGCATCTGGGCGGCAAGGTCCTGATCCCCACCGCCGCGCATATTCGCAACCTCAACGCCGCGCGCCTTGCCGCCGACGTGATGGGCGTGCCGACGCTGGTCGTCGCGCGCACCGACGCCGAGGCCGCCAAGCTCTTGACCTCCGACATCGACGAGCGCGACGCGCCCTTCGTCGACAAGGATAAGGGCCGCACGGTCGAGGGCTTCTACAACGTCAAAAACGGCATCGAGCCGTGCATCGCACGCGCAATCGCCTATGCCCCGCATTGCGACCTGATCTGGATGGAAACCGGCAAGCCGGACCTCGAACAGGCACGCAAGTTCGCCGAAGCGGTGCACAAGGCGCATCCCGGCAAGATGCTCGCCTATAATTGCTCGCCGTCCTTCAACTGGAAGAAAAATCTCGACGACGCGACGATCGCGAAGTTCCAGCGGGAACTCGGCGCGATGGGTTACAAGTTCCAGTTTATCACGCTCGCCGGCTTCCACCAGCTCAACTACGGCATGTTCGAATTGGCGCGCGGCTACAAGGACCGCCAGATGGCGGCCTATTCGGAGCTTCAGGAGGCCGAGTTCGCGGCCGAGGCTAACGGCTACACCGCGACGAAGCACCAGCGCGAAGTCGGCACCGGCTATTTCGATGCGGTGTCGATGGCGATCACCGGCGGCCAGTCGTCCACGACCGCCATGCACGAATCCACCGAACACGAACAGTTCCGCCCGGCGGCTGAGTGAACCGACGCGCAACCCTTCGAGAAGGAGCAACGACAATGGCATCCATCACACGTGTCAAGGAACGGGCCGAAGAACAGTCTTCCTCCATGAATGGCGACCAGCAGGCCGCGATCCGCATGCTCGCCAACGATCTGCACCGCCTCAACCAGTCGGTCATGAAGGCCGTCGAAGCCGGCGTCTCGGTCGAATTGGTGCGCTCCGCACGCCATCATGGCGGCGAGGGTAACTGGGGCGATTTGCTGACCCCCGTCATCGTGACGCAGGCACGCAACGCAGCCTGACAAAACCGGCTCAACGCGACAAAGGGGCGGCACAAATGTGCCGCCTAGCGTTCGGACGTCGCAGTGGCAATGGTGGCTCAGACTGCTTCATTCATTGCTGTTACTGCCGCGATTTCCCAGTCCGGTCACGTATCAGTACGCTCATTGCGATCATCCCGATTGCCGCGAAGGGAGCACACGACGCGAAAACCCATCGGGCAACCTTCGCGGCATCTGTGGTCGTCGCCATGGTCAGAAAGCCCGAGGCGTTCGCCACGATTCCGACATAGGCCGCACCGAGAGCGTAGCCGAGCCTCTGTATCGTGGGAATCGCGCCTGAAACTCGCTGGACATCGCCTGTATCGACGAGCGCAACCGTTCGCCTGAGAATAAATGTCCACGCCATACCGAAGCCGCCGCCCTCCAGAGCCGCGAATATGGCAATCAGCCAGACAGGCCCGTTAGGCACCACGTAGAGAAAGCCGAGGATGCTAAGGGTGACAACCGTCATGCCGAGGGCAATCATCAGCCGATCGAAACGCTCAGGCAATCCGCTGACCAGAACGGCCATGACCGTCCAGCCGATGGACGAACAAGCAACGATGTAACCGGCAGTCAACGCAGATATGCCGTGGATAGCCGTGACCAGCAGGGGGCCAAACGCTGTGATTGCGATGGTTGCCATCGACATGGACAGGATCATGAGCAGCGCGGCACCGCCCGGTCGCCACGGATCGAACGGGCGACGCGGAAGAAGCCTTGTGTCGCCCGCGCGCTCATCCAGCCATAGAAAGGTGACCAGGCAGACCAGACCGGCGGCAACTGATGGGACCGTTCGCGCGATCGAGACCTCTACGCCGCCGAAGGCGACCAGAACGACGGCAAGACACAACAGGGACAAACGCCTGACAGGGAATGCGGCAGCGTCGGCCGTGGATCGTGTCGTGCCCGCGTCGCTTCGCAAGACGATCCAGAAGGCGAGTGCGAATGCCTGGCAGGCAAAGAAGGCGAAGCCCCAACGCCAAGTCGCATATTCCACGAAGAAGCCGCCGACCAGCGGCCCGGCGAAAGCCGAAACGCCCCAAAGGGTCGAAGCAGCCGCCATCGCGCGCGCGATATAACGGCGCGGGAAGATCAGGCCGACCGCGACGAAGCCCATCGCCACCAGCCCGCCGCCGCCGAGTCCCTGCAGGGCGCGTCCCGTCAGAAGCAACGGCATGGTCGGGCTGACGGCGCTGAGAATACAGCCGAACCCGAACAGGGTAGCGGCCATGCTCATCGGCGCGCGCAGGCCGAAGCGCATGGTCAGCAATGCGCTGGCCGCCCCCGCGACGATCGACCCGATCTCGTAAAGCGAGACGGACCAGCCCACCAAAGCGGCCCCGCCGATCTCGTCGACGATAGAGGGGAGCATGGTGGCAACGATCAGACTATCGGCCGCGTGCAGCCAGACGGCCAGGCAGACCAGGGACAGCGATGCCGCATAAGGGCTTCCAAGAAACTCCCTCCATGACACGAATGTCTCCGCGTCTTTCTCTGTTTCTGCCCCAGTGTCTGCCATGCCCGCCTCCTCTTGACGGTTGTGCTGTTACGCCCTCAACATTGGTTGAGGTCAAGGAGCTTGCGAATGGCACGGAAAGAATTGTCTGTCGGTGAGCTTTCGCTCCGCAGCGGGTTACCGATCTCCACGCTCCATTTCTATGAACGCAAGGGGCTGATCGCCTCCGAAAGGACTTCGGCCAATCATCGGGTCTACCGACGTGAAATCCTAAGGCGCGTGACGGTCATCAAGGTAGCGCAGAGCGCAGGCATTCCGCTCGCGGAGATCTCCGAAGCGCTCTCGTCGCTACCACGCGACGCGCCACCTGACATCCTTGACTGGGAGCGCATCGCAGAAAACTGGCATGAGAATCTAACGCGGCGGATCGAGCTTCTCACCGCACTTCGCGACAAGATGGCGATGTGCATAGGTTGCGGATGCCTAAGCGTGAAACGCTGCCCGCTGGTCAACGCGAACGATCATCTGGCGAAAGACGGCCCCGGTGCCCGACTACTTTAGGAAAGCGAAGACTGCTACCTTGCTTTCAACGGCGGTCAGTTCCTGCTGCAAAAGTTCGCCATGGGGAAGTTCACCATGGGATCGGAACTACACCCTCCCCGCCTTCCTCCGTGCCTCCCCTTCCCTTCCATCGTCCCGCGCGTCTATAGTCAGGCATATCCAACATTCAGTGGTGATTGATGCCTGCCTCCAAGCCCCAAGACCGCGCGCCGGCCAAGGCCACCCGCACCCGCGTTCCGCAATTCGTGAAGAACGTCCGGGGGGTGAAGAACTGGAAGGAAGCGGGCGGCTGGCTTGAATGGCGCGGCATCGAGGACATCGAGTGCATCACGCCCGATCAGGCCGGTGTCGCGCGCGGCAAGATGATGCCGTCGAAGAAATTCACGTCGAACACCTCGCTCGCTTTGCCTTCCGCCGTCTTTATGACGACGATTTCGGGCTCATATCCCGAGGACGGCAACGGCTTTTCCTATCCGGAAGATGATGGCGACCTGAAACTCCTGCCGGACCTTTCCACGCTTTCGGTCGTGCCATGGGAAAGCGATCCGACCGCGCAGGTGATCTGCGATCTCGTGCATCAGGACGGGCGCATGGTGGAGTTCACACCGCGCAACCTCCTGCGCAAGGTGGTGGACGCCTATGCGCGCCATGGGCTGAAGCCTGTCGTCGCGCCGGAAATCGAATTCTACCTCGTGCGCAAGAACCCGGACCCGGACTATCCGCTCGTCCCGCCCATCGGCCGCTCGGGCCGCGCCATCGCTGGCGGACAGGGCTACTCGATTGCTGGCGTCAACGAGTTCGACGAACTGATCGACGACATCTATCATTTCTCCGAAGTTCAGGGCCTCGAGATCGACACGCTGATCCATGAGGAGGGCGCGGGCCAGCTCGAGATCAATCTGCGCCATGGCGACCCGATCGAGCTTGCCGACCAGGTGTTTCTCTTCAAGCGTACGATCCGCGAGGCGGCGCTGAAGCACGACACCTATGCGACATTCATGGCAAAGCCCATCCAGGGCCAGCCCGGCTCGGCCATGCACATTCATCAGTCGATCGTCGACACCAAGACCGGCAAGAACGTCTTCACCGCCGCCGATGGCTCGGAGACCGATACCTTCGCCTATTTCATCGGCGGCCTGCAAAAGCACATCCCGAACGCGCTCGTCATGCTCGCGCCCTACGTGAATTCCTATCGCCGCCTGACGCAGGCCTCCGCCGCGCCGGTCAACACGATGTGGGGCTACGACAACCGCACGACCGCGTTTCGCGTGCCGCGCTCGGACCCTGCCGGGCGGCGCGTGGAAAATCGCATCCCTTCCTCCGACGCCAATCCCTATCTGGCGCTCGCCGCTTCGCTCGCCTGCGGCCTCATCGGCATTTTGCGCGAGACGCGCTGCGACGCGCCAACCGGATCGAGCGTCAACGAGGATGAGATCGAACTGCCGCGCGGCCTGTTGGAAGCCGTCGAGCTTTTCGAAGGCGACGATGATCTGATCGGCATTTTGGGGCAGCAGTTCGTCTCGACCTATGCGGCGATCAAGAAGGCAGAGTTCGAGACCTTCATGGAAGTGATCAGCCCGTGGGAGCGGGAGTATCTGCTGTTGAATGTGTAGGGCGAACCGCCCTTCACCATTCCCTTCCTCCCTTTGATCGAGTTTCAAGCAATGACCACCGGCGCTCCTTACCAATCCCCCATTTCTCCAGGTGTCTCGTGGTATGAGGCAAGCGTCGGTGAGCGGCCGTCCTACCCGCCGCTCGACGGCAGCGTCACCGCCGATGTCGTCATCATCGGGGGCGGGTTCACGGGGCTTTCTGCCGCGACGCATCTGGCAAAGGCGGGCGTCAGCGTCGTCCTCATCGAGCAATATCACTTCGGCGACGGGGCATCGGGGCGCAATGGCGGGCAGCTCAATACCGGCCAGCGGGCGTGGCCGGAGGACATGGAAGCCGAACTCGGCTTCACGCGTGCCAAGGCGCTGTTCGACCTTGCCGAGGAAGCCAAGGCGCATCTTCTCGACTTTTCCGCCGCCAACGGCATCGAGATCGACTACGTGCCGGGGCACATGTCGGTGGTGCACAAGAAGCGCTACCTCAAGGATTATCAGGCGCATCCGGCCATCATGGCGGAGCGCTTCGGCTATCCGCACATTTCGTGGATGGACGAAAAGGAAACCGCAGACCGGCTCGGCTCGACGCATTATTTCGGCGGCGTGCGCGATACGGGAACCGGTCACATCCATCCGATGAAGCTCGTCGTCGGCACGGCTCGCGTGGCGGCAGCTTCCGGCGCGAAGCTTTACGAAAATACGTCAGCGACAAGCATCAAAAGCGAAAACGGCAAGGTGCGCGTGACGACGGCGCGGGGCACGATCACCGCCGATAAGGCGCTGATCGCCGTCAACGCCTATGGTGGCGACCTCGAACCCAAAAGCGCCGCGCACATCATGCCGATCGGCTCGTTCATCGGCGCGACCGTGCCGCTCGGCGACGACAGCGACGTGCTCCCCGGCGGAGAAAGCGTCGACGATTCCCGCTTCGTCGTGCGCTACTTCCGCCGTTCGAAAGACGGTCGGCTTCTATTCGGCGGACGCGAAATCTATTCGACTGGCGATCCGAAGGACATCGCCGACCATATCAAGCGGCAGATCACTGAAGTCTACCCGCAATTGAAAGATGTGGAACTGACGCATCAATGGGGCGGCTATGTCGGCATTACCATGCCGCGCAGGCCCTATGTCCGCGAAGTCATGCCGAACGTCATCTCGGTTGGCGGATATTCGGGCCACGGCGTCATGCTGTCGAACTTCATGGGCAAGCTCTATGCCGAGACCGTCGCAGGCAATCGCGACCGGCTGAAACTTTTCGAGGAACTGAAAATTCCGGCCTTTCCCGGTGGGCGCGCGCTACGAGCGCCGCTCCTGTTCCTCGCGCTCAACTGGTATGCGCTGCGCGACCGGTTTTAAAACGCGAAAAGGCCGCTCCAGACGAGCGGCCTTTTCATTTTCATGCGCGAGAAAAATCAACGCGCGCCGGGATATTCCCAGGAGCGCGTCCGCGCCGCTGTTTCATCCCAGTTGGACGACTGCATCGAAGCGTTTCCATCCATACGCATCTGGCCGATGGAAGCGGTCGGCATCCGGTCCACGTTCGAAGAGCGCATAGTCTGATCGGTGTGCTCAGATGCGGCCTCCTTCACGCTTGCGCTGAAATTGCCGAGCATGATCGGCGGATCGCCAGCAAGAGCGGCACCGGACATCAACAGCGTAGCAGCGGCGGCTAGAATATAGGTTTTCATCTGAAACTCCCTTCGTGTGAAGAAACTCTTCGAACCGACTTGTGCCGGTCAAAAGGAGTCACGAAAGTTGTCCAAATAAGTTTCGCGTAACCGCCGACGGTCAATCACAAAGAATTCAGCATCTTCCGGTGAACCAAATCATCATTCGCAGCTTCGCGCGCGCCAGATGATTGTTGCTCATCCGGCCTTTTTCACGATGACGCTGCCTGCCGAATAGCCGGCACCGAACGAACAGATGACGCCGACGCTGCCGACGGGCAGATCGCTCGAATGGCGTGAAAAGGCGATGATCGATCCAGCGGAAGACGTGTTCGCGAATTCCTGCAACACGTTCGGCTGTTCTTCGCCGGTCGGCTTGCGACCCATCACTTTCGCGCCGATCAGGTCATTCATGCCCTTGTTTGCCTGGTGCAGCCAGAGGCGCGACAGTTGCGATGGCTCGATGTCCTCATCGGCAAGGTGCGACAACATCATGTCGGCGACCATCGGCACGACCTGCTTGAAGACCTTGCGCCCTTCCTGGCGGAACTGCATGTCGCGCCGATCTTCCATCTGACCCTCGCGGGTGCGGCGCAGGAAGCCGTTATTGTTGCGGATATTGTTGGAAAATTCCGTCAGGCAGCGCGTCGACAGGATTTCAAAAGCGTTGTTCGACGTCGCATCTTCCAGTCGCTGGAGAACGACCGCCGTGCAGACGTCACCGAAGATGAAATGACAGTCGCGGTCGCGCCATTCCTGATGTCCCGAGGTGATCTCGGGATTGACCATCAGGATCGCGCGGGCCGAACCGGAGCGGATCATGTCGGCCGCCGCCTGGATGCCGAAGGTCGCCGACGAGCAGGCGACATTCATGTCGAAGGCGAAGCCCTTGATGCCGAGCGCCTCCTGCACCTCGATGGCGATGGCCGGATAGGCGCGCTCGTGGTTGGAGGCCGCGCAGATCACCGCGTCGATGTCGCCAGCCGTCAATCCTGCCTCGTCCATCGCCTTTCTTGCCGCGTCGAGTGCGATCTCGGCCATGATCGAGATTTCGTCGTCGCTGCGCGCGGGAAGCCTTGGGTGCATCGTCTCCGGATCGAGAATGCCGGCCTTTTCCATCACGTAGCGCCGCTCGATCCCGGACGCCTTGACGATGAATTCCTCGCTCGACATCGCCATCGCCTCGCGCGTGCCAGCCTCGATCTCGCCAGCATGCGCCGCATTTTGAAGGCTCGCATAGTCGTTGAAGGAGGCGACCAGTTCGGCGTTGGTGATGGTTTCCGGCGGCGTGAAGATGCCGGTGCCGGTGATGGCGACCTTAAACATGGGCGTTTCCCGTTTTAACATGCGGGCGCTTTACGGCCCGTTCTTGTGCCACAGATAGGGGAAAACGTACTGTGGGGCAAAGGTCTGCGCCGGGCGCATTGCCGCCATGCCCCGAAATCAGTGGGGTGGCCAATCTAAATCGATTAGAGTATAGGTGCCGCAACGCCATGGACGAGCAGAAATGACCAGCCAGACAATTCCCGTCGAACCCTTCGACTTCATCGTTTTCGGCGGCACGGGCGACCTTGCCGAGCGCAAGCTGATCCCCGCGCTCTACCAGCGACAGAAGGCCGGCCAGTTTTCCGAACCGACGCGCATCATCGGCGCTTCGCGCTCCGAACTTGCCGACGAAGCCTTTCGCGATTTCGCCCGAAAGGCCATCGCCGATCATGTCCCGGCGGCCGATATCGACGCCAGGCAGGTCGACCAATTCCTCAAGCGCCTTTCCTACATTCACGTCGACGCGAAATCAGGTGAAGGCTTCGACAAGCTCAAGGAAGCCATCGGCGACAGCGACCGCATCCGCGCCTTTTACCTTGCCGTCGCGCCGGCCCTTTTCGGCGACATCGTCGGGCATCTTGGTGAGGCCGGCCTCGTTACCGAGACGAGCCGCGTGATCGTGGAAAAGCCGATCGGCCGCGATCTCGCCTCGGCCAAAGCGCTCAACGATGCGATCGGCCGCGTCTTCCACGAGGAGCAGATTTTCCGCATCGATCACTATCTCGGCAAGGAGACGGTGCAGAATCTGATGGCGCTGCGCTTTGCCAACGCGCTCTACGAACCGTTGTGGAATTCCGCCCATATCGACCATGTCCAGATCACCGTCGCCGAAGCGGTCGGGCTCGAGGGCCGCGTTTCCTATTATGACAAAGCAGGCGCGCTGCGCGACATGGTGCAGAACCATATGCTCCAGCTTCTCTGCCTCGTGGCGATGGAAGCGCCGGCGGCCATCGACGCCGACGCCGTGCGCGACGAAAAGCTGAAAGTGCTGCGCGCACTGAAGCGCATCAACGGCAATGAGTCGGCAAAGCATACGGTGCGCGGACAGTACAAGGCCGGCGCATCGGCCGGCGGCGCGGTAAAGGCCTATGCCGAGGAACTGGGCGAAGAAAGCGAAACGGAAACCTTCGTCGCGATCAAGGCCGAGATCGAGAACTGGCGCTGGGCGGGCGTACCGTTCTACCTGCGCACCGGAAAGAGGCTGGCCGAGCGCGTCTCGGAAATCGTCATCGAGTTCAAGCCGATCCCGCATTCCATCTTCGAGGAAAGCGCCGGAAACGTCGTCGCCAACCAGCTCGTCATCCGTCTTCAGCCTGACGAGGGCGTCAAGCAGTTCATCATGATCAAGGACCCCGGCCCGGGCGGCATGCGCCTGCGCAACGTCGCGCTGGACATGAGCTTCGCGCAGTCCTTCGACGTGCGAAACCCGGACGCCTATGAGCGGCTGATCATGGATGTGGTGCGCGGCAACCAGACGCTTTTCATGCGCCGCGACGAGGTCGAGGCCGCGTGGCGGTGGATCGATCCGATCCAGAACGCGTGGAGCGAGAACCAGCAGGGCGTTCAGGGTTATACCGCCGGCACATGGGGGCCGTCCGGCTCCATCGCGCTGATCGAACGCGACGGGCGCACCTGGCACGAGAGCATTTGACATGGCGGCAGGCAACGCACCCGACATGCGATCCTTCCCCGACCGGGACCTGCTTGCCTCGACGCTGGCGAAAAAGGTCGCGGACGGGCTGAATGCGGCAATCGCGCAACGCGGTCGCGCAACGCTGGCCGTGTCGGGCGGCACGACGCCCGCACGCTTCTTCGAATGCCTGTCCGCCATCGAACTCGACTGGAAAAACGTCATCGTGACGCTCGCCGACGAGCGCTTCGTGCCGCCGTCGTCGGACCGTTCGAACGAAAAGCTCGTGCGCGAAAACCTTCTGGTTCACAAGGCCGCCGCAGCGTCATTCGTGCCGCTTTATTCGCAGGGTGAACTCGACGATGTGGCAGCCAAGGCTGGCGAAGCCATCGCTTCTTTGCTGCCGCTCGATATCCTCGTCCTGGGCATGGGAACGGACGGGCATACCGCTTCCCTTTTTCCCGATGCCGACGACGCAGACATGCTTTTGACGCAGACGCCGGGTCCCGCCGTTCTGCCCGTCCATGCGCCGAGCGCGGGAGAGCCGCGGCTGACGCTTTCGCTCGACGCGCTCTCGAAGGCGCGTGCGACGTATCTACATATCGAGGGCGCTGAAAAACGCGCCGTTTTGGAGCGCGCGACCGAAGGCAAACTGCCCGTCGCCGCCGTTCTCGACGCGGCGAACACGCCCGTCGTCACCTATTGGGCGCCGTAAGCCGCGCCATCTTGATTGGAGCCGCCATGAGCCTGCACCAGACCGTCAACGCCGTGACGAACCGAATTCGCGAGCGCTCGCGCGAGAGCCGCGAAACCTATCTCGAACGCGTCGAGGCGCAGATTTCGCGCGGTGCACATCGTGCAGTGCTGTCCTGCGGCAATCTCGCCCACGGCTTTGCCGCCTGCGGTGTTTCGGACAAGGCGGCGCTGGCCGGCGACGTGGTGCCGAATCTCGGCATCATCACCTCCTATAACGACATGCTCTCGGCCCATCAGCCCTTCGAAACCTACCCGCAGCTCATCAAGGACGCTGCGCGTGAGGCCGGCGGCGTCGCACAGGTGGCAGGCGGCGTGCCGGCCATGTGCGATGGCGTCACGCAGGGCCAGCCGGGCATGGAACTGTCGCTCTTCTCGCGCGACGTGATCGCGATGGCGACGGCTATCGGCCTGTCGCACAACATGTTCGACGCCGCCGTCTATCTGGGCGTGTGCGACAAGATCGTGCCGGGCCTGACGATCGCGGCGCTCACCTTCGGCCATCTGCCGGCCGTCTTCATCCCCGCCGGCCCGATGACGACAGGCCTGCCGAATGACGAAAAGGCGCGCATTCGCCAACTCTATGCCGAAGGCAAGGTCGGGCGTGCCGAACTTCTGGAAGCGGAATCCAAATCCTATCACGGGCCGGGCACCTGCACCTTCTACGGCACGGCCAACACCAACCAGATGATGATGGAGATCATGGGCCTGCACACGCCCGGTTCCTCCTTCGTCAATCCCGGGACGCCCCTTCGCGATGCGCTGACGCGGGAGGCTGCAAAGCGCGCACTCAGCCTCACCGCGCTCGGTAACGAATTCACGCCAGCGGGACGCATGATCGACGAGCGCTCCATCGTCAACGGCGTCGTCGGGCTGCATGCGACGGGCGGTTCGACCAACCACACGATCCATCTGATCGCGATGGCGGCTGCCGCCGGCATCAAGCTGACATGGCAGGACATTTCAGATCTTTCCGACGTCGTGCCGCTTCTCGCACGCGTCTATCCGAACGGGCTTGCCGACGTGAACCATTTCCATGCCGCAGGCGGCCTCGGCTTCCTGATCCGCGAGTTACTCGATGCCGGCATGCTGCATGAGGATGTCCAGACCGTCTGGGGTGAAGGTCTGCGGCCCTATGCGGTGGAAGCCCGGCTTGGAGCGGACGGCGCAATCACGCGCGAACCCGCGCCTGCGACAAGCGGCGACGAGAAGGTGCTCGCGCCTTTCCCCAAGGCATTCCAGCCGACCGGCGGCCTCAAGGTCCTGCACGGCAATATCGGCCACGCTGTCATCAAGACCTCCGCCGTCAAGCCGGAACGCCGCGTCATTGAGGCGCCAGCGATCATCTTCGACGATCAGGAAGAGCTGAACGCCGCCTTCAAGGCCGGCGAACTCGACCGCGATTTCGTGGCCGTCGTGCGTTTTCAGGGGCCGAAAGCGAACGGCATGCCGGAGCTGCATCGCCTGACGACCGTGCTCGGCGTGTTGCAGGATCGCGGTCACCGGATAGCGCTCGTCACGGACGGGCGCATGTCCGGAGCATCCGGCAAGGTGCCAGCGGCGATCCATGTGACGCCCGAGGCGCTCGACGGCGGCGCGATTGGCAAATTGCGCGACGGCGATATCGTGCTCGTCGATGGCGAGACGGGCACGCTCGAAGTGCGTCTCGACAAGGCGACCCTCGACGCGCGCGACTCGGTGCTGCCGGACCTTTCGGCAAACCGCTTCGGGCTTGGGCGTGAATTGTTCGAAAATTTCCGCCAAATGGCCGGGCGGGCCGATCAGGGCGCAGCGGTCTTCTGATCTTTTTTAACGCAATCCCGGACGGAAAACCGCTTCACTTTTCCTGGGATTGCTCAGCTCTCGCATGTGCCGCGCCTTGCGGTGACAGGGCCGGCACGAAAACGCGGCGGGAGGCGCGCTGCGTGACGGGAATTCCCTGATACATCCGCTTTTGGGCTTCCACGATGAGAACGCCTGCGAAGAGCGGCCAGAGCCGCCGCCCGGTGCGCTCCATCAGCGAATAGAACCGCATCATGAAGCGGCGCTCCACGGGCGGAAAGTGCAGCGCATCCGACCAAGCGCCCGGCGTGAAATTCGCTTCGCGCAACAGCGCGGTCAACTGGCTTCGCGAAAACGGCCGTCCCGTTCCGAACGGCGTGTGCTCCATGCGCGCCCAAACGCCGCGCCGGTTCGGCACCACGAGGACAAGCCGCCCGCCGGGTGCGAGCACACGCCACATCTCGACCAGCATCTCCTTGGGATTTTCGGCATGCTCCAGCGCATGAATCAGCAGGATGCGGTCGATGGAAGAATCGTGCAGCGGCAGTTCCTCCTCGAAGACGAGCGCGGTTGTGCACGGCCCGCCGAGCGGCCACGGCACCGATCCCTGATTTGCCGGCATGAAGGCGAAGACGCGGTCGGCCCCCGTGCCGAACCGCTCCAGCCAGGGCAGCGCATAGCCAAGCCCCACCAGCCGTTCGCGCGAGAGATTCGCCCAGACCGCCGAAATGCCCATCGCGATCGACCGCTCGGCAAGCTTACCGAGGGTGGAGGCGTAAAAACTGCGCAGATCGACGATATCGTTCCTCATCGCCGGCCAGATTAATCGGCGCTGGTGACATTGCAAATGCGCAGTCCTATCGTTCCGGAAAAGCAAAAAGGATTCATCATGGGACTTCAGGTCGAGCAATTCATGTGCCGGACGGATAATTTCGGCATTCTGATCCGCGACGAGGACACCGGTGAGGTCGTGCTGATCGACGCACCGGAGGAAGGGTCGATCCTCGATGCGATCGAGCGTACCGGATGGACGCCGTCGGTCCTGTTCGTCACACATCACCATAGCGACCACGTCGAGGCCAATCTCGCGCTGAAAGACCGCTTCGGGCTGAAGATCGTCGGTCCGAAGGCAGAAGCGTCGAAAATTCCTGGCATCGACGAGACGGTCGCGGAAGGCTCCGCGCTGACTTTCGGCGGCAAGCCGGTCCGGGTCATCGAAACGCCGGGGCATACCGCAGGCCACGTCTCCTACTATTTCGAGGAGGCCGGCATCGCCTTCACGGCTGACACGCTCTTCGCGCTCGGCTGCGGGCGGCTGTTCGAAGGCGACGCGGCGACCATGCACGCCTCGCTGTCGAAGCTCGCGGCGCTGCCGGATGAAACGATCGTCTATTGCGGACACGAATACACGCTGTCGAATGCGCGTTTCGCGCTGACGGTCGATCCGCAAAACGCAGCACTCAAGGAGCGTGCCGCGAAGATCGAGGCGCTGCGGGCGGACGGCAAGCCAACGCTGCCGACGACCATAGGGCTGGAAAAGCAGACCAACCCGTTCCTGCGTCCACACGATCCGGCGATCCGCAAAACGCTCGGCATGGAAAGCGCGAGCGACGCGGCAGTGTTCGCAGAGATTCGCAAGCGCAAGGACAACGCATAGTGAATGCAGCGACGATCATCGCGACATTGGGGATGCAGCCGCATCCCGAAGGCGGCTGGTATGTCGAGACGTTCCGCGACGAAAACGGCGGCGCGCGCGGTCATTCGACAGCGATCTATTTTCTTCTCGAAGACAGCCAGCGCTCGCATTGGCACCGGGTCGCCGACGCATCGGAAGTCTGGCATTTTCACATGGGCGCGCCGCTGGAATTGTCGATCTGGAGCGAGGGCAGTGAATTACGGACCGTCCGTCTCGGCACTGATCTTGAAGCCGGCGAAATACCGCAAGGCATCGTGCCGGCTGGCTCGTGGCAGGCTGCCCGCTCGACCGGCGCGTTTACGCTGGTCGGCTGCACCGTCGCGCCGGGTTTCGAGTTCAGCTCATTCGAGCTTGCGCCGCCCGGCTGGTCGCCATGTCTAAAGCAGGATACCGAGCGCGATGAGGAGCTGCGCGGCGGCGTAGGTAATCCAGACGGCCGGGCCGGTCAGTGAGCGGCGAGGCGAATCGGCCGACAGCAAAAATCGCTCGGTCGCAAGAATCGCATCGGACGCGATGAACAACACGGCGCCCGCCATGATCGCTGGCTCGCGTGTCGTGAACGCAGCTATTCCCATCGCCACGATCGCGATCAGATAGGCAAGGACGGGCAGGCGCATCGCACCATCGAGCGCTGGCCAGAGCCGCAACAGCATGAAGCCGCCGAAGACGATAAGCGCGGCGACGGCCGCAAGCCGCCACGGCTCGCCCGTCAGGATCGCGATCCCCTCGCCGCCACCGGCGAACAGGATAACATAAGCAATGTGTGCGGCGAGAAATGCGCCGAGACCGGCAAGAAAGAAACGCTCGTCGTTTTCCTGCGCAAGCGCGAGATCGCCGAGTGCGCTGAGCGCCAGCCCGGCGGTCAGAAGCCACGGCCCGCCCTCGACGAAGCTGAGCCATGCCAGCGATGCGATAGCAGCGGTCTTGACCGCGCTGCGCCGCCATGAGACGGGATGTGCATGGGCGAAAAGATAGATCAGCGCCGCGCAGACTGAGATGATCAGCGCGCCGTTCGCTTGCGATTCGAGACCTCCGGGAAATGGCAGCATGGGTCAGACCTTCGCCGGCTTGCGTCTCGCGATCATGTTTTTCGCTGCCAGCGCCGCGCCACCCGTGATCAGCAGGCAGGCGGCGATGACGTTCGTGGTCGCTGCGGCGGTTCCCGCCACGATCAGAACCAGCGTCGACAAGAGCGGCGCGGCGTAGCTGGCCGCGCCCAGCACCTGAATGTTGCCGTGCTTGACGCCGTAGTCCCAGGTGTAGAACGCCGCGCCCACCGGCATCAGGCCGAGGCCGAGAACGGCGAGCCACTCACCAGCGCCTTGCGGCCAGACGGTCGTTTCGAGCACAAAATGGCAGGCAAAGGACAGGATCGCCGTTGCTAGGCAGAACCATGTGACGATGCTGGTCGGCACTTCGGCGAAACGGCGCGACAGGAGCGAATAGCCAGACCAGAACAGGGCGCATATGCCAGCCATCGTATAGCCGAACGCATAGGTCGGATCGAATGCCAGCCCGCCGCCGCGCGTTACGATGAGGAACGTCCCGGCAAGCCCCATCAGAGCGCCCGCGACATGGTGCCAGCCGAGCCGCTCGCCGGGCATCAGCGCGGAGCCGAGTACGATCAGGAGCGGCCACAGATAGGCGATCAGGCTTGCCTCGACGGCCAGCGCGTTGCGAAGCGCCGTGAAGTAGAAGAAGTGGTAGCCGAAGAGACCGCCGATGCCGATCAGCCAAACCACCGGCGGAACGGCGACGCGCCCCTGTGGCGGCGACACGACGCGCATGACGACACCGACGAGGGTGCCGACGGAGAATGCGAGGCCCGAAAGCAGAAATGGCGGCACGTCGCCGGACGCCGATGTGAAAAGCGCCAGAAGCGCCCACATGATGACCGCCGTAAAGCCGATTGCCGTTGCCCGCGCCATGATGCCCCTCGTTTCGACGGGCGTAGCGCGGGATCACCATGCGCGCAACCGGCGCAATGGCTACTGCTGGCGAATGTTCTGCGCCACGATCCTGACCGTGCCGATCTGCGTGCCGATGGATGCATCGACCGGTGCGTAGAACCCCGTATCGGCGAGCGGCGCGAAAGCGATGGTGATGCGCGAGCGGTCGCGCAGATAGCGCAGCGCCGAACGGCTCGGCCGATACCCCGCCACAGGCTCGAAACGCGCCGAACAGGCGACCGTGCCCTGCCGCGTCGAGCGCGCGGGCGTCAGGACGAGATTGGCGCGCATCTCGCCATCGTAAAAGGGGATCGTGCGGTTGCACACCTCATCGGCGCTGCCTGCGCGGATCAAGGTCGCGGAGATCGGATCGGCAACGGCACGAAGATGCTCGTCGCGCAAATGCACCCAGTCGCCCTGACGCGGGCGCGACGGCGGCACGTTTTCGGTCGACGTCACCTGACCGTTGGAAAAGCGGATCGCCGTGCGCTGGCGTTTTTCGTCGGAGGTATAATCCAGATCGTAACTTCTCGGCATCGTGCCGGTCTGCGAAAAGCCGCCGGATACGGTGGTCGTGCCGTTCGTTCGCTCGAAAAGGCGGGCCACGCCTGAGCTTGCAAGCGATCCGTCGATGCGGAAACGGTCGTTTTCGATCGTGCTGCGGAAACTGGCCTTGGCGATCGGAATGCCCAGCAGCGTCACGGAATAGTCGGTGCTGAACGTTTGCGTCGCATAGGCAGGCGCGGCGGACATTGTGGCGACAAGGGCGAGAACGGGCGCGATGCGCACCATCGGACAACTCCATCGGTTGCTGGCGGAACGCCCTTCCGTACCGCCAAATCAGGGGATACAACCTTTGGAGCGCGAGAATTCGGCGAATATGTGTTGCCGGCTCTTCCTCACGGCGGCTTGACCGCCAATCGAAATGCCACTATGGAACGGCAACTTTTCAATGAGGCCGCCTGAATGGACCCGCGCGCCGACGCATCTGGTGCGGAAGGGTTCTATCGGCCAGCCGAGACGAAACTGAAGGTTTGAGACGATGTCCCGCGCATGTGAACTGACCGGCAAGGCCGTGCTGACCGGTAACAATGTAAGCCACGCCAACAACAAGACGCGCCGTCGGTTCCTGCCGAACCTCGTCAACGTCACGCTCCAGTCGGAAGCGCTGAACCAGAATGTGCGCCTGCGCATCTCGGCGAACGCGCTGCGTTCGGTCGAACATCGCGGCGGTCTCGACGCATTCCTGCTCAAGGCTAAGACGGACGAACTGTCGCAGCGCGCCCGCCTCCTGAAGAAGCAGATCACAAAGAAGACCGAGGAACAGGCGACCGCCTGATCCCGCTTTTCGGTTCTAGATTTTCGACGGCGCGCGCTATCGTCCGATACGCGCGCCGACTGGTTCCATAACCCAGGCTAAAAAAATGAACGCACGGACACTTTCCGTTTGGCCCTTCGTGGCCGCCATGGCCTTCATCGTCGTCATCTCGAACGTTCTGGTGCAATACCAGTTCGAGCATTTCGGCCTCGGCGACCTCCTCACCTGGGGCGCCTTCACCTATCCCTTCGCATTTCTCGTCAACGATTTGACGAACCGTCGCTTCGGTAACGCCGTTGCACGCCGCGTCGTCTATGTCGGTTTCGCGCTGGCCGTGGTATTGTCCGTCTGGTTCGCCTCGCCGCGCATTGCGATCGCATCCGGCACCGCGTTCCTCACCGCCCAGCTCATCGACATCTTCGTCTTCGATCGCCTGCGCCATCAGGTCTGGTGGCGCGCGCCGCTTGCCTCGGGCATCATCGGCGCGCTGGTCGATACGATCCTGTTCTTCTCGATCGCGTTCGCAGCGCGCTTCGCGTTTCTCGATACGGGTCTTGGCCTCGACGACGGGTCGCTCGCCTTCAACGTGCCGTTCATCTTCGGCGGCGAGGCGCCGCTATGGATGCAGCTTGCGGTCGGCGATCTGATAGTGAAGCTGGCGATCGGCGTGATTGCGCTGGTGCCTTACGGCGCGCTGTTGTCGATCATTCGGCCGCTGCCGGCGGTTCGATAGCCGTTCAATCCTCGGCCAGTTCGAACTCCAGATAGAGCGCGCGCTGAATCCAGCTCTGGTTGTCGTCCGACATCAAGGCGACGACCAACGCGCCGTCGTCGCGGCGAAAGACGTCGATCGCTTCCATATTGTCGATATTGTAGGTCATGTTCGCCTCGATTAGCGTCTCGCCATCGACCAGCGCGCCGGACCGGATCGTATCCTCGGCAATCCGCCGCAACCGCATGGCGACGCCGCGCGCATAGGAAAACCGCCGTTCGAGAAGAAGAAGGTCGCCATCCGGCAGAAAGACCCCGTCGGTCACGTCGAACTCGTCCGTTCGACGCACTTTGAAAAGGCCTTTTCGCGGACCTTCGATCACGGCCGCGAAGATATTGCCTTGCCGATCGATCGACTTTTCGGCCACGACCACCCGCGCGCCAGCGAGCGGCCCGTCGTCGCGTGCCTTCGCGACCGTCTCCATTCCCGCATTGTAGCGAAGCTCATGGCGCGGAATGAGAAAATCGAGATCGCGAACCGGCCCGGCCATGCCGGCCGGATCGATCCGGTATTCCGATACGCGCGCCTGCCGCTCGAACGCGACCGTCGCGATCCCGTTCGACACCGACAACCCCTCGGCATCGACCAGATGCTTGTCGTCGATCACCGTACCCGCTTCATCCACCATCGCCTGCATGGTGAAATCGGCAATCCCCATCGGCACGCCATCCGCATTGCGCTCGACGCGTCCGGCAAACCAATAGCCATGATCGGCAACGCCAAGAAACTGTTCGCCCGGCGTCAAGAACCGGAAGGCGGAGAGTTGACCGAACTCGCGCTCATCGCCGCTCATCGAAAAGCCGCCGATAAAGGTGAGCGGGCCGTAATCGCCCTCTGCGCCGATCACGCGAAAAGACGTGATCGGCGTCGACGAGATGTCGACCGCGAATGGCTGCGCGGTCTGTGCATGGACGGAAGAAGCGAGGAAGGCCGCAAGCGCTGTCAGGACAAGGCCGGACCCACGCCTCATCCAGCGCGACGGAAGCCCGAGCGCCTCGTATCGCGTGCGCTTTCCTCATCGAAGAGGCTCGCAAGCTGCTCGGTCATCGCGCCGGCCAGTTCCTCCGCATCAACGATGGTGACAGCACGGCGATAATAGCGCGTCACATCGTGGCCGATGCCGATTGCCAGAAGCTCGACCGGCGAGCGGGTCTCGATCAGATCGATCGCGGCGCGCAAATGGCGTTCGAGATAGTTGCCTGGATTGACCGACAGCGTCGAATCATCGACCGGCGCGCCGTCCGAGATCATCATCAGGATCTTGCGCTGCTCGGGCCGCGCAATCAGGCGCTGATGCGCCCACAGGAGCGCTTCGCCGTCGATGTTCTCTTTGAGAAGCCCCTCGCGCATCATCAGGCCGAGATTGCGGCGCGCGCGGCGCCATGGCTCGTCGGCCGACTTGTAGATGATATGGCGCAGATCGTTGAGGCGGCCGGGAGCGGCGGGCTTTCCGCCTTTCAGCCATTTCTCGCGCGCCTGCCCGCCTTTCCACGCACGCGTGGTAAAGCCGAGGATTTCGACCGAAACGCCGCAACGCTCCAGCGTGCGCGCCAAAATGTCCGCGCAGGTCGCCGCGACCGTGATCGGACGGCCGCGCATGGAGCCGGAATTGTCGAGCACCAAGGTGACGACCGTATCGCGGAAATTGGTGTCGCGCTCGCGTTTGAAGGACAGCGGCTGCATCGGATCGATGACGACGCGCACGAGGCGGGCCGGATCGAGAAAGCCTTCCTCCAGATCGAATTCCCACGAGCGGTTCTGCTGCGCCATCAGGCGGCGCTGCAGCCGGTTCGCCAGCCGACCGACGACGCCCTGCAGATTTGCAAGCTGCTTGTCGAGGAAGGCGCGGAGGCGCTCCAGTTCCTCTTCATCGCACAATTCGGCGGCACTCACCGTCTCGTCGAACTCACGGGTGAAGACCTTGTAGTCGATCTCCCTCGACAGATTGGCCAGCGGGTCGTCGTTGCGGCGGGTCTCGCCCGGCGTCTCGGCGTCGAGTTCGTCGTCATCGGCCATGTCGTCGGCCGACGCATCGGTGGCTTCGGTCTCGCCGCCCTCGTCGTCCTGGCTCGTTTCCTGCGATTCGTCCGGCTGGCTGCGATCCGATCCCGAATCGTCTTCGCCGCCCTCCTCCGCCGAATCGTCGCCCTGCGGCTGATCATCGTCGGTGTTCTCGCTGTCGTCGGACTGCTCGTCCTCGGCAAGATCCTCGGCCATGTCCATCGACGCCAGCATGTCGCGCATGACGCGGGCAAAGGCCTGCTGGTCCTCGACATTGGTCGCCAGACCGTCGAGCGTGTCGCCGGCCTTGTCCTCGATCCAGTCGCGCCACAGCGAAACGACGCGCTCGGCGCTGGGCGGCACCGAGCGTCCGGTCAGCCGCTCGCGCACCATGAGCGCCACAGCCTCTTCCAGCGGCGCGTCTGCGCGCTCAGTGACGGCGGCAAGATTGGCTTTGGAATATTTGTCCTCGAGCATCGAGCCGATATTGTCGGCGACGCCCGCCATGGCCTTGGAGCCGATCGCCTCGACGCGGGCCTGCTCGACCGCGTCGAAGATCGCGCGTGCCTGCTTGCCCTGGGGCGCGAGGCGCGAATGGACGGAATTGTCATGGCAAGCGCGGCGCAGCGCCATCGAATCGCCAAGACCGCGCGTAACCGCGATGTCGTTGGCGCTCGGCTTCCTGGGAAGATCGGGCAGTCGCGCGCGGCTGCCTGTCAGCGCCGGCTTTTCCTTCGAAAAGGAGACTTCCATCTCCGCATCGCCGGAAATGGCGCGCACGCAAAGCGACAGCGCACGCTTGAACGTGTCGGTGTCGGTGCCTTTGGCCGATTTTGCCCTTGAATTGTCGCCCGGTCCCGCCATTCGGTTCCTATGCGAGCACGACGTTTGCGGCGCTTTCGGGCAGTTCCTTGCCGAAGGCGCGCTGGTAGAACTCGGCCACGACCGACCGTTCAAGTTCGTCGCATTTGTTGAGGAAGGTCAGGCGGAAAGCGAAGCCGACATCCTTGAAGATTTCGGCGTTCTCCGCCCAGGTGATGACCGTGCGCGGGCTCATCACCGTCGACAAATCGCCATTGATGAACGCCGAACGCGTCATGTCGGCGACGCGCACCATCTTTCCGACGGTGTCGCGGCCCTTTTCGTTGCGGAAATGCTTGGCCTTGGCCAGAACGATGTTCACTTCGTCGTCATGCGGCAGATAGTTCAGCGTCGTGACGATCGACCAGCGATCCATCTGCGCCTGATTGATCTGCTGCGTGCCGTGGTAAAGGCCGGTCGTGTCGCCGAGCCCGACCGTGTTGGCAGTGGCGAAGATGCGGAAGGCGGGATGTGGGCGGATGACGCGGCTCTGGTCGAGAAGCGTCAGGCGGCCCGAAGATTCCAGAACGCGCTGGATGACGAACATCACGTCCGGGCGGCCGGCGTCGTATTCGTCGAAGACGAGCGCGACATTGTGCTGGTAGGCCCAGGGAAGGATGCCGTCCTTGAACTCGGTGACCTGCATGCCCTCACGCACGACGATGGCGTCCTTGCCGACGAGATCGATACGGCTGACATGGCTGTCGAGATTGATGCGCACGCAAGGCCAGTTGAGCCGGGCCGCGACCTGTTCGATATGGGTCGACTTGCCGGTGCCGTGATAGCCGGACACCATCACACGGCGATTGTAGGTGAAGCCGGCGAGGATCGCGAGCGTCGTCTGCTTGTCGAACAGATAGTCGGGGTCGATATCCGGCACATGCGCGTCGGCTGCCGAATAGGCCGGCACGACCATTTCGGATTCGAAGCCGAAGGTCTCTGCGACCGGAACGGTCGTATCGGGCAGATTTGCGATGTCGCGGTCAACCTTGTTCATCTTGTCTCCACATGCGGCGGAAATCCGCCGCTCGTCCTTTTCAGGCCACCCGTTTAGCAGACGGCGCCATCAACACAAACCCGCCTGCTTGAGCATCCGGTAGGCCTGGATAACGTCCCGGAAGCGGTCCTCGGAGGCACGGTCACCACCATTGGCATCGGGATGATGCTTCTTCACCAGTTCCTTATAGCGCTGCTTGATCTGCGCACCAGTCGCGGACGGCTCCAGGCCCAAGGTTTCCATGGCCTTGGCCTCAAGCGACTTCAGCTTGCGCTGGCGCGGACGGTTGGCCTTGTCGTCTTCACCGAACATACCGTAGGGATCGCGCAGACGCTGATAATAGCCAGCCCGTCCCGAACGCTTCTGGGCGAAATCGGGCGTCGCCTGCGCGCCCCGGCTCGTTCCCATCTTCCATGTCGGCCTGTGGCCGGTCAAAGCTTCCTTCTGGAAGCGTGCCACGTCACTGTCCGGCACGCCGGAAAAATAATTGAAGCCCTTGTTGTACTCGCGCACATGATCGAAGCAGAACTTGAAATACTGACCTTCGGCCATGCGCCCGACCGGTGCGCGATGGGTGCCGGCCGCTTCGCAGCCATCCCACTGGCACACGGGCTCGCTGGACGCACGCTCCGCCTCGGGCGAGCGGCGCACCTTGATCTTCTCGAAATATTTCGAATAGGCGTTCATGAGGACCCGTAATCGTCGAACCGCAAATTATGGATGCTTCGGCGCGCGAAACAAGAATTGACTTTCAGCCGACAATGCACGTCATGCCGGCAAATCAGCTACAAGCGGCAACGCGCCGCAGACAGGAGCCCTTAATGACGACTATCCAGACCACCATCGAAACGAAGCTCACCGAGCGTTTTCGCCCCGAACGGCTCGTCGTCATCAATGAAAGCCACCTGCATGCCGGCCACCATCACCAGCATTCGGGCCATCATGAGGCTTTCGACGGCACCGGCGAGACACATTTTCGCGTCCGTATCGTCTCCCCGGCCTTTGCCGGCATGAGCCGGATCGAGCGCCACCGCGCCGTCAACGAGGCGCTTAGCGCCGAACTTGAAGGCGGCGTCCACGCGCTCGCCGTCGAACCTGCCGCGCCCGGCGAAGCGACCCGCTGGTAGGGATCAGCCGATGAGGCTTTCTTCGAGAAAGGCCAAAACCTCGGTCGGCGATACGTCTTTGGCGATGAAGGATCGTCCGATACCGCGAGTCAAAATGAAAGTCAGCGCTCCGCGCGCGACCTTCTTGTCCTGCATGATATAGGTCAAAAGCGCGTCCGCGCCAGGAAGTCCGCCGGGAACGTCGCTCATTTTCGTCGGCAGGCCGACCGTCACAAGATGCCGCTCGACACGCTCGACCTCTGCCTCATCGATCAGTCCGAGCCGCGTGGAAAAGCGATGCGCCAGCACCATGCCGATCGCGACAGCCTCCCCATGGACCAGACGCGCGCTGTCGTAACCCGTCGCGCCTTCGAGCGCATGACCGAATGTATGGCCGAGATTGAGCAGCGCCCGGTCGCCTGTTTCGCGCTCGTCGCGCGCGACGACGGCTGCCTTCGCCTCGCAGGAGCGGCGGATCGCCTCGACGCGCTCCGCACCGCCGGCAAAGATCGCGGACCAGTTTTCTTCCAGCCAGGCGAAGAAATCGGGCTGGTCGATCAGCCCGTATTTGGCGACTTCGGCGTAGCCGGCACGAAATTCGCGCGACGAGAGCGTATCGAGCGCCGAGGTATCCGCTAGCACCAGCGCAGGCTGCTGGAAGACGCCGACGAGATTCTTGCCCCGCGACGTGTTGATGCCTGTCTTGCCGCCGACGGAGGAATCAACCTGTGCGAGCAGGGATGTCGGCAATTGCACGAATTCCATGCCACGGCGCACGATGCCGGCGGCGAAGCCCGCCAGATCGCCGATGACGCCGCCACCGAGCGCGGCGACGCAATCATTGCGCTCGAACCGGCCAGCCAGAATGAAATCGACGACTTCTTCCAGCCGGGCAAAACGCTTCGTCGCTTCACCGGCGGGCAGGACGAGCGCCTCATGCGCGATGCCGACCGCATCGAGCGACGCCGTCAGTCGCGGCAATTGCGCCTTCGCAACGTTCTCGTCGGTGACGATGGCAAGCCGCGCACCCGGCAGACGTTCGGCAATCCTTTCGCCAGCTTCATCGAGCGCACCCGGCCCTATGAGGATGGGGTAGCTGCGCGGCCCAAGCGCGACGTCGACGCGTGCGTTCAATTGATGTGATCCTCTTCTTGCGCAGGCAGGACCGCGCGGTCGATGGCGTCGATGATCTCGCCCGCGATCACCGTGTGCCTTGCATCGCGGCTAAAAATGGTGATGTCGGCCTCGGCATAGACCGGGTAACGGTCCGCCATCAGCTTTGTCATCACCGCCCTCGGGTCGGATGCCTTCAAAAGCGGGCGATTGGTCCGACGCGATACGCGCTCCATCAACGTGTCGAGATCGGCCTTTAACCAGACGGACAGCGCATGCGCGCGGATGATGGCGCGCGTGTCTGCATTCATGAACGCTCCGCCACCGGTTGCGACGACGGCCGGGGAATCCGTGACGAGCCGCGTGACGACACGCTGTTCCAATGCCCGGAATTCAGTCTCGCCATAGGCTTCGAAAAGTTCAGGCACGCTCATGCGCGACACGGACTCGATCTCGTGGTCGCTGTCGGCGAAAGGCAGGTCGAGAATTTGCGCGAGACGGCGTCCGACCGACGTCTTGCCAGCCCCCATCAGGCCGACAAGAACGATCGGCCGCGCGCGCAAGCGGGCACGCACGCGCCTTACCTGATCTGCCATCGCCTTCGCGTCCATGCCCGTCTCCCGTAACGTGGGTATCGACAGGAACGGGATGAACGTCAAGCGTTCCGATTGCGACTTATGCTTGCGCTCGTTCAGAGCCCGTCCCATAAAGGTACAGGCAACGCAGCGGATTATGGGAGACCGATGCCTACACTTTTCCGGTTTCTGATGACGCTACTGGTGCTGGCCGGGATCGGCTACGGCGCGATGTATGCGCTCGTCCTTTTCGTCGAACCGAACCGAGGCGAGATGACCGTTCGCATCCCGCCCGAACGCCTTCAGCCGCAGCGCTGACGCATAAAATGGCGCTTACCAGATGCCGAGCAGGTTGACGATGAAAAGGCCGGCAATCATCACGGCTAAAATCATCAGCGCGAGGCGAAAATAGCCGAACGGACCGTAATTCGGGCCGGGCGGCAGAGGGTCGGAATTGTCCTCGTGATGACCGCCCATGGCAACACGCGCTGCCCGCTCGAGATTTGCCATGTGAGCGATCATGTTCCTCTCCCTGACCTGATGCTGGCGGTAGAACGGCGCCGGCGTTTTTCGGTTCCCACAGGGCATTCTAAAAAAAGATCGGACGCAAGGGAACCTCCCGTCGCTCCGGCGATTATTGCCCCAGTGAAGCGGCCTGACGCCGACCCCTCCAATCGCCCCCCTCGCGAAAGGCGTTTCACAAATTCGAAGAAGCGTGGATCCCCCGAACACCTTCTTCATTCTGAAAAGCCGGCCCAAGTGGCCGGCTTTCTTTTTGGGGTATTGGTAAGATCGGCGACCACGAAGCGGCACCGATTTGCACGCTTAAAGTTCGAAATTGCTTTCCGGAATGCTCAGCCGATAATCCAGATAGCCATTCGCGAGGCTAAGTGAGGCCTCGCCTTCCACCGAGGCGGGAACAACGCGCTCCAGCGCGATGCTGCCGAACCGCCTGTCACCGATATCGCTGTCGGCAACACGGGTGTTTTCCTGCCAGTTCAGCACGACGACGCGTTTTCCCGGTTCGGTTTCCTCAAGCGAGGCCGACAGATTTACATATCCGTTCGGACGCGACAGCGCGCCATGGCTCATCGAATTGATCACCAGTTCATGCAGGGCAAGACCGATATGAAGGGCAGCATTGGGGTTGAGATAAGGATCGACGCCCTTCAAGCGGATCGAGAAGGCGGGGTCCTCACAATAGCGGCTAACCTGCCCTGCAACCAGTTCGCTCAGCATCGCGCCACGCCAGTTCGAAGACGTCACGAGGTCCTGAGAGGACGCCAGCGACTGGATGCGCCCACGAAAGCGCGCGAGGAACACTTCGATCGAGCCTGAATAGCGACCGGTTTGCGTTGCGATGCTTTGAATGATCGCGAGCAGGTTCTTCGAGCGATGGCTGACCTCGCGCAGCAGGGTGCGCAAAGTCTGTTCGCGGTGTTTCTGGTTGGTGATATCGACAATGGTCGACAGGACACCTTGTACCGTGCCGTCCCGATCGCGCCTGACATCGATCCAGACGGAGAACCACCGGCCGCCATCGTCCGAACCGTGCCGCATCTCGTAATGATCGGACCGCTCTGAACTCAGAACCTGCCGTTTGATGGCGATCGATTTTTCCGCTTCGGCTTGGGGGAGAAAATCAGCATCAGAGCTGCCGACCGCAGCACCACCTTGCCAAGATGATGGAAGGTTCTGCACCCACAGGACGCTTAGATTCCGGTCCTGCGCGATGACGGCTACGCCAGCATTTTTCAACGCGGTCGCGAGAACACGCTCCTCGTCGATCATGTCGGCGGTCTCAAAGCTCACTCCGGAATGCCCCCAATACCGTTCTGTGCTGAAACGGCCAGTCGACGCCGAATGGCGCCGGCTGGATCAGTTTGCTCGCCTCATGAATCCCGCAACAAGAGAAACGCCGAGAAGAACCAGAAAAATAAAGAACAGAATCTGCGCGATACCGGCGGATGCACCGGCAACGCCACCGAAGCCCAAGGCGCCGGCGATGAGCGCGACCACAAGAAATACGAGTGCCCAACGAAGCATCTTAAATCTCCCTTGATGGCCCGCCGCCATTTTCACAGTTAAACGCGCCGTCGAGTGCGCTAGTTCCCACTCGACGACCGGCTAATGTACGGCGGGCACGACGGTCAGGCCGCTGCCTGCGACTGGCGATCGAAGAACAGGGCCTGGCTGATCAGCGCCTTGACCATGTCCGGGTTGAACGGCTTGGTCACGAGGAACGCGGGCTCGGGGCGCTCGCCGGTCAGCAGACGCTCCGGGAACGCGGTGATGAAGATCACCGGAACGGTCGCAGATGCAAGTATCTCGTTCACCGCATCGATGCCCGAGCTGCCGTCGGCAAGCTGGATATCGGCAAGCACCATCTTGGCGTTGCTGGTCTTGAACAACGCCGTCGCCTCCTTGTGGGTGCGCGCAGTGCCGACGACGCGATGACCGAGACTTTCGACCATCTGCTCGATATCCATGGCAATCAGCGGCTCGTCTTCGATGATCAGGATATCGGTCGCGACCTGACGGGAGATGTCGTTGCTCGCCTGACCGAGAAGCTGCGTGAACTCGTCCTGGCCGACATCGAGAATTTCGGCCGCCTCGCGCTCGCCGAACCCTTCGACGGCGACGAGCAGGAACGCCTGACGCGGCAACGGTGCCAGCGACGATAGATTGGCGACCGCGCGGCTTTCCCAGGGATTGGCCGGAGCTTCATCTGGAACGCGCACGGCGATCGATGAGAACAGCTTGGTGAAAATCTGGTACAGCCCGATACGATCGGTGGACGCCGCCGGGAAGACGGCCGGATCGGCAATGATTGCTTCGAGCGTGGCGGCGACGAGGGCGTCACCGCTCGTTTGCGAACCGGAAACGGCACGCGCAAAGCGACGCAGGAACGGCAAATGCGGCGCAATCCTTGCGGATAAACTCATATTGTAACGTCTCCCTCAAGACATAAAGGCAGGAAATGCGGATCAGTAGCGTCCCTCAAACGGGGTTGCAGCAAAAAAGTTCCGGCTCAATGGAACAAATCGTCGGGACTTGGCGTTTGACAACGATTTTACGCGCCTATCCTGGGCTGACCCGGCCCGAGGCGCAACGAGAACAGGGGACGATGCATGGCAATTGCCGCACGTTGGGCAGGCGACACAAGTTCAGGGGATAGCGAACCACAAATGAAGCCAAACATAAAAAAAGAGGACGCTATCGAGCGCACAGAACCGCTCGGTTCGAATTCCGAAATCGGACGCCGCCTCAAACAATATTATGACGAACTCGTCACCGAAGAAATCCCTGACAGATTCGCGGATCTTCTCAAGCAGCTGGAAGATCGCGAAACGGGCGATGCCGCTCGCAAGGGAGAATGACATGGCTGGCGATACAGATTTCAAGACCGGGCTTCTCAGCGCCGTGCCGAGCCTGCGCGCCTTTGCCGTTTCGCTTTCGCAAAACTCGGACCGCGCCGACGATCTCGTGCAGGAAACGCTCGTCAAGGCGTGGGACAAGCAATCGTCGTTCCAGCCCGGCACGAATCTGAAAGCCTGGCTCTTCACGATCCTGCGCAACGAATTCTATTCGCAGATGCGCAAGCGCGGCCGCGAGGTCCAGGACAGCGACGGCGCGATGACCGCGCGTCTTGCAGTCCACCCGAGCCAGCACGGATCGATGGATCTGGGCGACTTCAAGAATGCGCTGGAGCGCCTTCCCGAAGACCAGCGCGAGGCGATCATCCTGATTGGCGCGTCGGGCTTTTCCTACGAGGAAGCGGCCGAAATCTGCGAATGCGCCGTCGGCACGATCAAGAGCCGCGTCAGCCGCGCGCGCACGCGCCTTCAGGAGCTTTTGAAGGTCTCGGGCGAATCCGACTACGGACCGGATGCGATCGCAGCGCAGGTCATGGGCTCGAACGCCGCCTGACGCTCAAGTCAGCGCGCCGTCGCCTCTATTGGTCATCGCCTCCAGAAGGGCGGTGACCAGAGCAGGACCGGAATAGGGCTTACCAACGACACGGATGCCGGGAAACGCCTCGAAGAGGTGTTCGTTTTCGGCGTAACCCGTTGCGAAGACGAACGGAATTCGGCTCTCTTGCAAGGTTTTGGCGAACTCGACCGTGGATTCGCCAGCGAGCATCACGTCGACGACCGCGACGCTGATACCGCGTTCCACGATCGTGTGATCGTCGAGCTCCTTCAGCGTGCGCAGGATGACGACTTCTTCCGCACCGTGGTCGTTGCAAATCTGCTCGACATCCATCGCGATGAGGAACTCGTCCTCCATCACGAGAATGCGCAAATCTTTTAATGGTTTGTCAGACGAGGCGCGTTTCTTGCTCATCGGCGCAATTGGTCAGCATAGCTCCGTCCTGTCATTTAATTTTGACATGTCCATGAGCTTTATCGAATATATTTGAAAAGGCTCGAGAATTCCGCTGACAAGTGAAAAACGCGGTGTCTATAGTCACTGCGACGACACTTCATTCTTCATTTTCCGGGAGCCTGGCTTGGCAGATATTGCGATCCGTTCAGCACGGAAGTTTCCCTGTGAGAAGTGTCCGTTGCATGCGCGGCAGATTTTTCGCCATTTCACAAAGTCGGAACTGGAATTCGTCAGCCGCTTCAAAAAGGGCGAACTGACAGTCGACCGCGGCGCGACGATTCTGGCCGAAGGCACGCGCAACCCGCACCTTTACACCGTTTTGCAAGGTTGGAGCTTTCGCTACAAGATGCTGGCGGACGGTCGCCGGCAGATCGTCAACTACGCGATGCCGGGTGATCTTCTCGGGCTTCAGGGCACCATGCTGGGTGAGATGGAGCATTCCGTCGAAGCGCTGTCGCCGATGGTTCTGTGTGTTTTCGAACGCAGCGAACTTCTGTCGCTTTACGAGCAGCATCCGGACCTTGCCTACGACATCACCTGGATCGCCTCGCGCGAGGAGTGCATGCTGGATGAGAATTTGCTCAGCATTGGCCGGCGTAACGCTATGGAGCGGCTCGCCTATCTGATCGCGTTCATCCTGCGGCGCGCCGAAGGCACTGGCCTGCACGGCCAGAAGGCTCCGCTCGAAATACCGATCACGCAGCAGCATGTGGCAGATACGCTTGGCCTGTCGCTCGTTCACACCAACAAGACTATCCGCAAGCTGGCCGAACGCGAATTGCTGCAATGGCGCGATCGCGGCTGCACAGTGCTCGATCTGGAAGGCCTTGAACGGGTTGCCGGCTGGACCGGCGATCAGTCGAATATTTCGCGCCCTTTTATTTAGGAAGATCAGGTCCCTCGACACCGCCCCAGCCAGGGATGAGGTTGCGCGCTATCGCATAGCAGGCGAGAAGGGCCGGGATGGCGACGAAACCGCCGACCGGTCCCCACATCCAGATCCAGAATGTCAGCGCCAGAAGGACGATGAAGGGATTGAGCGTCATCATTCGCCCGATCACGAGCGGCGTCACGAACTGCGCTTCGATGAGGTTGACGGCGAGATAGACCAGCGGTGGCATAAGGCTGCCGGGAATGGTGTCATAGGTGACGAGGCCGACGGCGAACAGGATCGCCGCCATGATTGCCGGGCCGATATACATGACGAAGTTGAGCAGCCCTGCCAAAATGCCCCAGAGCGCCGGCGAGGGAACGCCGACAAGCCACAATGCACACGTCACCGCCACCGCAAGCCCGATATTGATGGCCGTGATCGACAACAGATAACGCGACACCATCGTCTCCACATCGCGAAAAATATGCGCCGTACGCCAGCGCAACCGGCGACCGACACAAAGCTTCAGGACGGCCAGCCGCGTTTCGTGCCGCGTGGCGACGAAGAAATAAAGGCTCGCCATGAAGATCAGGATTTGCGCGCCGATCGCAGGCGCAACCGTGATCAGGCTGTCCATCGGCGAACCGGGTTCGAGCGAGACGGTAAGGCCACTGTCGCCGGTGGCGTCGCGCAGTCCCGACTGAATGTTGCGCAACGCCTCGATCGGTTCGCGCAATTGCGAGATGCGCAGCTGGAGCTGGTCCCAGACCTGCGGTGCGCGTTCGGTCCAGTAGGAGAGCGGTCCGACGAGAGCGAGCGCGATCAGGCAGACGATCACGACGAAGAGGATGAACACGAGAAGGGACGAGACGTAGGGTGAAACGCCCCGCGCCTCGATGCGGCTCGCCACCGGTCCCAGCACCAGTCCGATGACCAGAGCGAACGCCGTCGGCGCCAGAACGTAACGACCGAAATGCAGTGCGAACATCACGGCCAGGAGGCCGACGATCACGAGCGAAATCTGAGATGCGCGCTGAAGCACGATCTCGTAGTTCGATTTCGGCGGAAGACGAACGATCGGCGGCCGTTTTTCGGTGTATCGCGCCTGACTGTATTTTAAACTCAAATATCCATCTCCCGCACCTTTGCGCAACGCCGGGCGGGTTGAATTCGTTCCTGCTCATAAATCCATGGAGCGGGCTGGAACTGGAAAGAGACGGGCACGTTGTGTGCGAGGCAATATGATACAGGAGTATTTTCCATGGCTTCACCGACCACTACCGCGAAAGTCAAGGCGAGCGATGCCAAGACGAAGGCCGATCTGGAAGCCGAGGTGGAACGTCTTCGCAGCGACGTGACGAAGCTTAAGGACGAACTGAGTGCTGCTGGACAGAACTCCTACGATTCGGCACGCCGCGTCGCGTCGTCCGGCATCGAGAATCTCAAGGTCCGCAGCGAAGCCGCTATCGAGGACATCCGCGAACAGGCCCACGACTATGAAGCGCAGTTGACGGAAGCTGTGCGCGAAAAGCCGATAAGCGCTCTTGCGATCGCAGCCGGTGTCGGCTTCGTCTTGGCGCTGCTGACGCGTCGCTGAGCTTGAAATGCTTGTAACGCTTCTCTCATCGCTGGTAGCTGGCGAAACCTCGAACATCATCGGACGGATGAAACGTGCGGCTGTCGCCTACAGCGCGGCCGCGTTCTTCATCCTGCTTGGTGTCCTGTTCGCGCTGATCGCAGCCTATATCTGGGCGGCGACCCGGTGGAGTCCGATTACCGCCGCGCTGATATTCGCTGGCACATTCGTTGCGCTGGCGATCGTAACGGTCGTCTTCCAAAGCGTGACGGCGAAAACGCAGGCCCGAAGGGCAGCAAGAAAACGCGCGGTCGATACCAAGGCACTGGCCACGACTGCCGCCGTCGCCGCGCTGCCGGCACTGCTTGCCAACCCGCGTTCTGCCGCGGCGCTCACCGTGCCGGTTCTCGGCGTCATCGGCTATCTTATCTACAAGGAAAATGCCGGCCCGCGTGCGCCTCGTCGCCGGGGTCGCGCTCCGCTTGACGATTTATAAAAGGGGATTGGTCATGGACGACAAGGTAAAGGTCAACCCGACCGAGGCCCGGCAGGGCCGAAAGGGAACGAACGTGCTGACGATCCTGGTCGTCGCGCTTATCCTCGCCGCCATCGCCTGGTGGGCGGTCGGATCGTTCGGCGAAAGCATCGAACCCGAACAACCGACGGGTGGCGCGCCGACGGAGCAGCCCGCCGAGGCACCTGGCGGCAATACACCGGTTACCGAATAGGCCGAACATCGCGATCACATCGAAAGGGCGCCATCATCGGCGCCCTTTTTCGTGCGCTTATTGATCCTTCGGTTCTACATCGCCGGGCATCAGCACCTTGAGCGCGCCTGGATGAATCTTGAACTCGACGCGCTTTTCGAGTTCGCAAAGTTCTCCGTCGATCACGCTGCTGAATTTGTGATGCGTCGAAAGGATGTCCAGCACAACGGCGGTTGTGCGGTAGATTTCTACCTGCTCGTTGGCCTTCCATCTGCCCATGGCCATCTTCGCGACGAACGAAAATATCTCGCTGCGGGTTCGCGCCTTGGTAATGTAGATGCCGAGCACCCCGCCATCCGGCGTATCGGTGTATGGAATGTGACCTTCGCCATAAAGATTGTTGGTGATCCCGATCGACGAGGTGCGCGCGTCGATTTCGGTTCCGTCGGCCAGTTTCAAACGCGCCTTGATGCGCGGAGGGTTGAGAACCGCGCCCAGCGCCGCCTGCGCGGATGCCCGCATCTTGCCGAGCCGTGACGCGAACTCGCGCTGTTCGCGAAGATGCACCAGCTTGGCGTGCATGCCGATCGAGTATTGATGGACATAGGCGCGATCGTTAGCCGTCGCTATATCTACCTCGCGCACCGACGCGCGCGCCAGTGCATCGAGCGCCTCGCCCAAATCCAGCGGTAAGCGAAGGCTGCGGGCGAACAAGTTCATCGTCCCTGCCGGCAATACGGCCAGAACCTTGCCCGTATCCATCAGTTTGGCCGCCGCGCCGGAGACACTCCCGTCCCCACCACCGATCAAAACCCCGTCCACCTTTTTGTCGGCAACGGCCTGATCGAGCGCAGCTTCAAGGTCATTGCCCTCGACCACCTTTATCTCGACGGAATGGCCGGCCGCTTCGAATTTGGCACGAATGTCGTTCGAAAGCGCGTCGAGATCGGTGGTACGCAGCGTACCCCCCTCGCCGTTCAAGATTGCGCTGAAATGCACTGGCTGTCCCCCTGCATGACGCGGTTCGCGCCGACTGGATCAGGAAAGAGAAAATCCTTGCAGAGGTTCCGCAAAGCGACCCCGAAATCGACTGCAACCATAGATTTTGGCGGAACCAGCGTATGAAACACGCGTTGTTGACCCGTGAAGGCCGCGACCCCGCCCTCTGCGAAAAGTTTGGCGTCGCGGCCGTGCAACGGATGTGCACAAGGAGAGAATTATCATGATCCGCACCCTTTTGGCGACTACTGCAATTGCCGCTCTTTTGACGACCGGCGCCATGGCGCAGACGACGGCTCCAGCCGAGCAGGACCCGGCAGCCGCCCCGATGACCGACACCGCACCTGCCGAGGCCATGGAAACCCCCGGCCCGGAGGCGATCGAAGGTCACCTCGCTTCCAACATCATCGGTGAGAACGTCTACAGCGGCGTGGCCGACGACGCCGAGAATATCGGTACCGTCAATGACATCGTGCTCGATCAAGAAGGCCGCGCCGAACTCGTGGTCGTGGGTGTCGGCGGCTTCCTCGGCCTCGGTCAGAAGGACGTCGCACTTCAGTATAACGAGATCGAATGGGCCCAGCGCGACGATGGCTCGACCTGGCTCGTGATCCCGACCACCCGTGAAGAGCTCGAGCAGCAGGAAGCTTTCGACCGGGAGCTTTACGATCCGGAAAATCCTGAAGGCATGGCCGCAACGGGCGGTGCCATGACGGCTCCCGCCGCCACGGATGACAGTGCCGCTGCCCCGGCCGACGATGCCGCCACAGACACGATGGCGACCGCTCCGGCCGCTAACACGGGAACGGATAGCATGGCTGCTGCACCGACCGGTGACGACGCAGCTACCACGGACGAGACGCAGACCGCCGCGATCGATCGTTCGACGCTTACCGACGTCGACGCCGCCAGCCTCAGCGCGGACGAACTCATCGGCACGACCGTCTATGGTGCCAATGACGAGAATGTCGGCTCGATCAGCGACGTGATCCTCGACGGCGACGCCGTCGATGCGGTGACGATCGATGTGGGCGGCTTCCTCGGCATCGGAAGCAAGCAGGTCGCAGTCGACATGGACAATCTGGCGTTCATGACGGACGAGGACGGCGACTATTATCTCTACACCTCGTTCACGGAAGAGCAGCTCGAAGCTCAGCCGGAATATGACGAGGCGACCTTTGCCGAAAATCGCGACGACCAGATTCTGGTCAACCCCGCGAACTGATCGTCTTAGTTTGAGCTATGCAAAGGCCCGGGAGCAATCCCGGGCCTTTGTTATTTCCGGCCCCTTAAATGATCGATGAACAATTCTCCCCGATCGTTCACCATCACAGCACAGTCCATTCTGTGAGGCGATCTTCTCATTTGCCCGTGCAATCGCAAATATAGCGATGACCTCACGGCTATTTCGGCCGAACGCGAGAAAGGATCGGACATGATCAATCAGATCAAAGGGCTGCACCACGTGACCGCGATGGCGCGTGACGCCCAGACGAACAATCAGTTCTACACGCACACGCTCGGCCTGCGCCGGGTCAAGAAGACCGTCAATTTCGACGCTCCCGATGTCTATCATCTCTATTATGCGGACGGCGCCGGCACCCCGGGCACGGTGATGACCTATTTCCCGTTTCCGAACGCTGCGCGGGGTCGCCCCGGAACGGGCGAAGTCGGCACGACGGTCTTTTCCGTTCCGGAAGGCTCGCTCGGCTATTGGGAAAAGCGTCTTGGCGAACACGACGTTGCTGGCGTCGCCCGCTACGATCGTTTCGGTGAAAGCGGCATTCGGTTCGAAGGCCCGGACGGAGACGGTCTCGCTCTCGTTGAGACCACAGGCGATGCACGCGCGCCATGGACCGGCAATGGCGTTACCGCCGATCATGCGATCCGCGGCTTCCGGTCGGTCGCCATGCGTTTGCAGGACACCGAGCGTCAAGCCGAACTCCTGTCCGCGATGGGCTACAAGGAAGCCGGCAAGGAAGGTGCGGTGCGCCGGTTCATCGTCGAGGGCGGCAACGACGCCAATGTCGTCGACCTCGAGGCGCATCCGATGATGACCCGCGCGCAGCAGGGCGCAGGCTCCGTCCACCATGTCGCGTTCGCCGTCGAAGACCGCGCAGCGCAGCTTGCCGTTCGCCAGGCCCTGATCGATACCGGGCAGCAGATCACGCCGGTCATCGACCGCGATTATTTTTGGGCGATCTATTTCCGTACGCCGGGCGGCGTACTTTTCGAGGTCGCGACCAACGAGCCGGGCTTCGACCGCGACGAGGACCCAGCGCATTTGGGCGAAGCGTTGAAACTTCCCGCCCAGCATGAGCATCTGCGCCCGTTTCTGGAGCAGAACCTGCAACCGATCACGGATTGAGGCCACCCATGCCGCTGGATACCTATAAATACCGGATCGAGGAGGGCAGCGCGGGTGCGCCGCTTCTCTTCACCTTTCACGGCACGGGCGGGGACGAACATCAGTTCCCGGATCTTGCCCGCGATCTTCTGCCGGCGGCGACCATCGTGTCGCCGCGCGGCGACGTTTCTGAAGGCGGCGCCCTGCGCTTTTTCAGGCGCACCGGCGAAGGCGTTTACGACATGGACGACCTTGCCGCGCGAACCGAAGCGACGGCCGCCTTCGTCGAAGCGCATATCGCCGAGCGAAAGCCATCGGTCGTTCTCGGCCTCGGCTATTCGAACGGCGCGAACATTCTCGCATCGGTTCTCTTCGCACGCCCTGCTCTCTTTGACGGCGCGGTGCTCATGCATCCGTTGATCCCGTTTCAGCCGGAGGTCGACGGTTCGCTCGAAAAGACCGCGATCCTGATCACCGCCGGGCGCAAGGACCCGATCTGCCCGCCGAACCTCACCAACAGGCTCGAAAGCTATCTGGATGGGCTCGGCGCGAAGGTCGAAACGGTATGGCATGAGGGAGCGCATGAGGTTCGCCCGGTCGAGATCGACGCCGCACGACGTTTCCTGTCGCGGTGGAGTTGACGGGACGGGTCAGGTCCTGACCATCCGAGCAACCAGTCGCGCGATGGTCGGTCCCATTACCAATACGAACAGAAAGCGCATCGCCTGCATCGTCATGACGAAGGATATGTCGACGCCGTCCGTGGCGGCCGCGATGATGGCAATCGTATCCATCCCGCCCGGACTGGTCGCGAGATAAGCGGTCAGCGGATCGATACCCATTTCGTTGGCGAGAACGAAGGCGATGCCGCCGCAAAACGCCATGAGAGCGACGATCGACAGTAAAACCTGCGGCAAGGCGCGCGCCGCGTGCCGCAGGGTTTCGCTTCGAAACTTCAGTCCGATCGTCCAGCCGACCAGCGCAAAGGAGGCCATCATCAGCCAGTGAGGTATCTGGAATTCGACGCCGAACGCCAGATGCGCCACGCAACCGAAAATGAAAGCCCCCAGAAAATGTGGTGACGGCAGCCGGACGAGCGTTCCGATGCCCGCGCCGAGCGCAGCGATCGCCAGCGTCGTGGCAAATGCGGTGGTTTCGATCGGAGGGAACCAGACCGGCGCGGGAAGTTCCACGCCGCTGGTGTCGACCCAAAGACGCGCCACGATCGCCGCGCCGACGCTGACCATGATCACGCGCAGATATTGCATGAAGGCGACAAGCCGCTGATCCGCCCCGAAAGCACCGGCCATCAGGACCATTGCGGTCGCGGCACCCGGCGCCGATCCCCAGACGCCGACGGTTCCCGGCAGCACCTTCCACGTGCTGATGAGCCATCCGAGCAGGCTGCTGGCAAAAATGGTGGCGAGCACTGAAAGCAGGAACAGGTGCCACTCGCCCAGAAACACCGGGAAAATCGCGGGCGTGAGCGAGCCGGCGATGAGACAGCCGATGACGGCCTGCGCGCCGGCAAAGGCAAATGGCGGAACTGCGATATCGCCGCCCCTGACACCGACGACGATGCCAGCGACCATGCACCCGATCAGCATCGCCGCCGGTAGGTCGCCAAGTTCCAGCAACAGGAACAATATGGCGGACAATGCGAAAAGCACGCACCATGCGAGAAGGCTTCTCATCCGGCAGGGCTGGAAAGGATCATTCCTTCACTCCGTCGCTGGCATTTCGCCGGGAGAACGTCATCAACCAAAAGCTTTCCCTAGAAAAGGCAGGAGCGCAGCGAGTATTTCGTCCGGCGCTTCTTCCGGCTGGAGATGACCGCCGGAAACGGGGACGCCCGTGACATCGTCGGCCCATCGCCGCCAGATCGACTCGGGCGTGGGGCCATCAGAACGCACACTTCGGTTTGACCACGTTACCAGAACCGGGGCATCAAGCTTGCGGCCGACGTTGAAATCTGCGTGATCGGCCTCCAGATCGTCACGGACTGCGGCGCGATAGTCTTCGATAATGGCGCGTCGAACCGATGGACGACGAAACGCCTCATAGTATGCCGCTGCCGCGGCACTATCGATAAAATCTCGCCCGCCAGTCATCCGTGTGAGTACGCGTGACAAAAAGCCGTCTGGGTCAGACGCAAGCGCGCGCTCTGCGAAATCATCGTCCTGGGCAAGAAAGAACCAATGGAAATTATTGAGTGCGAAGCGGTGATCGACAGCCTGCATCGCGTCGAGCGTCGGAACGACGGTAAGCGACGCATAAGCGAAGACGCGAGATGCATGATCGAGAGCCAGCCGATAGCCGACACGCGCACCCCGGTCGTGACCGACGATGCCGAAGCGATCATGGCCAAGTTCGGCCATCAGTTCGGACATCGCTTTCGCCACTCGGCGTTTCGTCCACCGTTCGGCTATGTCGAAGATGCGGCTCGCGCCATAGCCCGGCAGATCGGGAATCACCAATCGGTAATTCTTAGCGAGTTCCGGGGCTATACGTCGCCACGCGATGTGGGTCTGCGGATATCCGTGCAGCAGAAGTAAAGCAGGGCCTGAACCACCGGTGACACCTTCGAAGGCCACACCGTCGGTCTCAACCTGAAGACGTTCGAAGTTGGCAAAGAATGAGGGCTCCGACCTGTTGCCACCGAGGGCCATCATTCGCCGTCTCTCTCATTGTTCGACATGGTGATCCCGACAGGATTCGAACCTGTGACCCTCAGATTAGGAATCTGATGCTCTATCCTGCTGAGCTACGGGACCACTTGGCGCAGACATAAACGCTTCGCCTACCTGCGCCAAGCCTTTGCTTATGCCGCAAGCGCGGTTTCAGCGAGTTTGACCCAATAGCTGACGCCGTGGGGAATGACCTCGTCGTTGAAGTCGTAGGCCGGGTTGTGAAGACCGGCCGTATCGCCGTTTCCGATGAAGATGAAGGCGCCGGGACGAGCCTCCAGCATGTAGGAAAAGTCTTCCCCACCCATCACCGGAGCGACGTTGTCGTTGACGTTCGGCTCACCTGCCACCGCCTTTGCGATCCCGGTCGCGAACACCGTTTCGCCCGGATCGTTGAAGGTGACGGGATAGTTGACGTCGATGTCGACGTCGGCGGCTGCGCCGCCCGCGAGCGCGATGCCCTGACAGATCGCCCGGATGCGCTCGATGGCCTTGTCGGCCACTTCGCGCTTCAAGGTGCGGATCGTGCCGGCGAACTCGATCGCTTCGGGAATGACGTTATAGGCATCGCCGCCATGGAACTTCGTGACGGAGACGACCACCGATTCGATCGGGTCGACCGAGCGTGCCGCGATCGTCTGGATCGCCATCACCATCTGGCTGCCGATCACGATCGGGTCGACCGTGCCGTGCGGCATGGCGGCGTGGCCGCCCTTGCCCTTGACCTTGATCGTGAACTCGGCGGTCGCCGCCATCAGCGGACCGGGACGCAGCGCGAACTGGCCGACGGGAAGGCCCGGCATGTTGTGCATGCCGAAGACGCGGGAAATATCGAACCGCTCCATCATGCCGTCCTTGACCATGGCGAGGCCGCCCGCCCCGCCCTCTTCCGCCGGCTGGAAGATGACCGCGACCGCACCCTTGAAGTTGCGCGTTTCTGCCAAATATTTCGCGGCGCCAAGCAGCATGGCCGTGTGCCCGTCATGGCCGCAGGCGTGCATCTTGTCGGCCACTTTCGAGGCGTAGGGCCGGCCGGTGATTTCGTTCAACGGCAGCGCGTCCATATCGGCGCGCATGCCGATCGTCGGGCCATCGCCGAGATTTCCCCGGATGATGCCGACGACGCCCGTCTGCCCGATGCCTGTCGCGATCTCGTCGACGCCGAATTCCTTCAGCCGTTCGGCCACGAAAGCCGCCGTCTCGTGGCAATCGTAAAGAAGTTCAGGGTTGGAATGGATGTGACGGCGCCAGCCGGCGACTTCGTCCTGCATCTCGGCGGCACGGTTCAGTATCGGCATTTTGATCTATCCTTGTCCGCCCGGCCTGCCATTTTGGCGTCACATAGTCTAAATAGCTCAGAACAGCGCTGGCGGGCGCGCCGTCCTGACGTTCATCGGACAGGCGTTCGTTAACCGATCCGCCCGCAAGTTACTGAAACGACGAAGGCCACGGCAAGAGGCGAATTGGCTCGATGATGGTGAACAGGCTTGTTCTTGAGACGATGTCTGCGGCTCTGGCGGTCGTGGTCACATTCCAGGCGCATCAGGCGCTTGCCAATCCCACGATTCTCGTCGACCTGAACACCGGTCAGGTCCTCCAGCAGGAAGAGGCGTTCAAGCCCGTCTTCCCGGCGTCTCTCACCAAGCTGATGACGACCTATGTCGCGTTTCGCGCGGTCGAGGCGGGCGAACTCCAGATGGACAGCCCGATCGAGATTACCAGCGAGGCGACGAAAGAGCCGCCGTCCAAGATGGGCTATGCGTCGGGCTCCGTGCTAACGCTCGACAACGCGATCAAGATTTTGATGGTCAAGTCGGCCAACGATGTCGCCACCGCGATCGCCATCAATGTCGGCGGCTCGGAAGCTGCTTTCGCCGCGCGCATGAACGCCGAGGCGCAGCGTATCGGCATGGCGCAATCCCATTTCATCAACGCGCACGGGCTGCATTCCGAGCAGCAATACACGTCAGCACGCGACCTCGCCGTTCTCGGCATCGCGCTGAAGCGAGACTTTCCGCAATATGCCAATTACTTCGAACTGGACGCGCTCGCCGATGGCCAGAACATCATGGAGAACACGAATACGCTGATCGGCCGCTTCGCGGGCGCAGACGGCATGAAGACTGGCTATACCTGCCCGTCCGGGTTCAATCTGGTCGCCAGCGCCACCAAGGACGGCCGTTCGCTGCTCGCCGTCGTCGTCGGCTCGTTTTCGCCTGAGGAACGCGCCGACACAGCCGCCGATCTCCTCGGTAACGGCTTTCTCAATCCAGCCGGAAACGCGCCGCTCCTTTCCGGCCTGCGCCCGGATGCGCTCGCCAATACCGAGCCGGCCAATCTGCGCCCGGTCGTCTGCACCGAGGAAGCCTGGCGCGAGCGCGCCAAGCGCCGCGACGAACAGGGAAATTCGATCTATACGTCCCGCTTCATCAAGGAGCGGACAGGCGATCCCGTCGCGATCGCCGTCAGCCTTGGCGGTGCGACCGGCCCGCGCTCGACCCAGCCGCGCTATGCGAACGTGCCGGTGCCGACGCCGCGACCCGATTACTCGCCGCAATCCGTTCAGGCACAGGGCGGCTGATCAGAAAATGCGCACCGAGCCTATCGCGGTTTCGATCCTGACAGGGTTTCTGGGATCGGGGAAGACCACGCTTTTGAACCGGCTCCTGAAGGACCCGGCACTGAAGAACACCGCCGTCGTCATCAACGAATTCGGCGAAGTGGGCATCGACCACCTTCTCGTCGAACAATCCGGCGACGGCGTCATCGAACTTTCGGACGGGTGTGTGTGCTGCACCGTGCGCGGCGAACTCGTCGATACGCTGGCCGATCTCGTCGACCGCATGCAAACCGGCAGGATCGCCGCGCTCGACCGGATCGTGATCGAGACAACCGGACTTGCCGACCCTGTTCCCGTCCTTCAATCCGTCATGGGCCATCCCGCCCTGATGCACACCTTCCGGCTCGACGGAGTGGTGGCTGTGGTCGATGCGGTGAACGGGGTTTCGACCTTGACCGCGCATGAAGAAGCCCGCCGGCAAGTCGCTGTCGCTGACAGGATCGTGCTGTCGAAAACGGATTTTGCGGACGACACGTCGGCGCTGATCGCCCGGCTGCGCGCGCTCAATCCGAATGCCGAGATCGTCGATGCGGCGCAGACGCCAGCGACCGCCTCTCTCATCGCATGCGGCCTTTACGACGCGGCGACGAAAACGGCGGATGTCGAACGCTGGCTTGGTCACGATCACCATGACCATTCCCATGATCACGATCATGACCATGCCCATCACGATCCGCGCATCCGCACCTTTTCGCTCGTCCACGACCAACCCGTGTCGTGGTCGGTGATCGAGATGTTTCTCGATCTCCTGCGCTCTACGCAAGGCGAGCGGCTTTTGCGCATGAAGGGCATCATCGAGCTTGCCGAAGACCCGGAGCGGCCTTTGGTCATCCACGGCGTGCAAAAGCTCCTGCATCCGCCGGCGCGCCTTCCCGCGTGGCCGGACGGGCAACGCGGCACGCGTCTCGTTCTGATCACCCACGATTTGCCGGAAGATTACGTGCAGCGGCTCTTCGGAGCATTCGTCGGCAGGCCGGCGCTCGATGCACCCGACCGCGCCGCCATGATCGACAATCCGCTCGCCATCGCCGGCTATTCACCGCGTCAATAGGTCGTGCGGCGTTCCTCGCTCGGCGGGCGACCGAAGAGCTGACGATAGCTCTGCGCGAAATAGGAATGCGAAGTGAACCCCGTCGCGATCGCCACGTCGAGGATCGGCAGGTTCGTCTGACGCAAAAGTTCGCGCGCCCGCTCCAGCCGCAAACGCATGTAGTAGCGGCCGGGCGTCACGCTGAGGTGGCGCAGGAACAGCCGTTCCACCTGACGGACCGACAGACCGGCCGACTTGGCCAATTCCACGGCCGAGAACGGCTCGTCCAGATTGTCGGCCATCAGCTCGACGATCTTCTTCAGCTTGGCCGATTTGCCCGTCAGATCGCGCTCGGGTCCGATGCGCTGGCGGTCGCCGGCCGAGCGGATGCGCTCGTACTGAAACTGGTTGGCGACCTCGTTGGCAAGGCCCGCGCCGAAATCGGCCCGTACGATCTCCAGCATCAGATCGATCGAGGTCGTCCCGCCCGCGCAGGTGTAGCGCTTGCGGTCGATCTCGAACACGTTGCCGGTGCATTCGATGTCCGGGAAGCGCTCCTGAAATCCGGCGCGGTTCTCCCAATGGATCGTGCAACGGTGCCCTTCGAGCTGGCCGGCCTCCGCCAGAAGATACGAGCCGACGGACAGCGCGCCGAGCGTGGCGCCGCGGCGGCCAAGGCTGCGCAGCGCGGCAAGCACCTTGCTCTTGCCGGAAAACTCGGTCGTCAGCCCGACGCAGACGAAGAAGATGTCGACCTGCGGCACATCGGTGATGGCGTAGTCGATCTTGAGCGGCAGGCCGTTCGACGCGATGACGGCTTCGCCATCGGCCGAGACAGTCGTCCAGGAATAAAAATCGTGTCCGACCAGACGATTTGCCGAACGCACCGTGTCGATGGCCGCGGCAAGCGAAAACATCGAAAACTTGTCGACGAGGAGAAAGGCGAACTGGCGTCCGCCGGGCGACGGATCGGTCATCGCGCTACAGCTTCAGCGGTTCGACGCCTGCCGACCGACACGCGGAGGCAAGCGTGTTGGCCATCAGCATCGCAATCGTCATCGGCCCAACGCCTCCGGGAACGGGCGTGATCGCGCCGGCATTTTGCGCGGCTTCCTCATAGGCGACATCACCGACGAGGCGCGATTTGCCTTCGCCCTTTTCGGGCGCGGGAATACGGTTGATACCGACATCGATCACGGTCGCGCCGGGTTTGACCCAATCGCTCTTGACGATTTCGGGCCGCCCGACGGCGGCGACCAGAATATCGGCCGTTCTTGCCAGCGCGGCGATGTCCTTCGTGCGGCTATGCGCGATGGTGACGGTGCAGTTGGCCGCCAGAAGCAGGTTCGCCATCGGCTTGCCGACAATGTTCGAACGGCCGATCACGACAGCCGAGAGGCCCGAAAGGTCCTTGCCGCGCACGCGCTCGATCAGGAGCATCGATCCCGCCGGCGTGCAGGGCACGAAGGCCGTGTCGAGTTCACCGGTGCCGAGCTTGCCCACATTGATGAAATGAAAGCCGTCGACATCCTTTTCGGGCGCGATCGTCTGGATCACCTTGCCCGAATCGATATGGTCCGGCAGCGGGAGCTGGACGAGAATGCCGTGGATGCGCTCGTCGGCATTGAGCCTTTGGATCAGCGCCAGAAGATCGGCCTCGGACGTGTCCTCCGGCAGCGTGTGCTGGTCGGAAAAGAAACCGCATTCCTTCGCCTTCTTCGACTTCGAGGCGACATAAACCTGGCTGGCCGGGTCTTCGCCGACGATGACGACTGCGAGGCCCGGCGTCACGCCAGCCTCGGCCAGAAGGTCGGCGGCACCCGCCTTCACCTTCGCCACGACATCCTCGGCAATCGCTTTGCCGTCGATTTTCTCGGCCATGCTCGCTCCCATTCGCATTCTCGTTGCACCCGCATCGTCAACACTGACGCAGGCAGCGCTTTCACGACAACGTCCTTCTTTGGCGCGAAACGGCCAATCGCGCCAGCCCCGTTCATGGCCAGTTGCGTGAAATCCGACGCCGGTCCATCTAGTCATGGCAAAGGACAAGGGAGACGGAAAGTGGAAATCAGGGTCGTTCTCGTGGGATGCGGCAATATGGGCCATGCGATGCTGTCAGGCTGGCTGTCGGCCGGGCGGCTTCAAGCGAGCGAGGTCGCCGTGGTCGAGCCGAACGCAGCCTTGCGTGAGCGCGCCGGGAAGGCAGGAGTGCAGGCACACGAGACAGAAGACGCGCTTGGCGACATCGCGCCCGATCTCGTCATCTTCGCCGTCAAGCCGCAGGTGATGAGCGAGGTGGTGCCTGCCTATCGGCGCTTTTCTCCGGCAGCGACGTTCCTGTCCATCGCCGCTGGAACGCCGATTGCGACCTTCGAAACGCTGCTCGGCGCGGATGCCGCCATCGTGCGTTGCATGCCCAACACGCCGGCAGCAATCGGCAAGGGGATGATGGTCACGGTGGCGAACGGCAACGTACCGGAAGCCTCGAAGATGTTCGTCGCGGAGCTTTTGTCGGCGAGCGGCGAGGTCGCGGAAATCACCGACGAGCGCCTGATGGACGCGGTGACCGCCGTGTCAGGCTCAGGACCTGCCTATGTGTTCCACTTCATCGAATGCCTGACGAAAGCCGGAGAGGCGGCAGGGCTGCCGGCCGACACCGCGAAATTGCTCGCGATGCAGACCGTTTATGGAGCCGGTTGCCTTGCCGTGCAAAGCGACGAAGAACCAGGCGAACTGCGCCGACAGGTGACGAGCCCGAATGGCACGACGGCGGCCGCGCTGGCAGTTTTCATGGATGAGGGTCGGCTGGAGAAGCTGGTGACGGAGGCGGTCGACGCCGCCCGCGCACGCTCGGAAGAACTCGGCAAGTAGACACAAGGATTCGTCGCCGCGCCTGCCTTTCAGCATCCGGCCATTGTCAAAGAACGGGAAGCGGGGCGCGCGGGCCGTGCCTTCCTATGGTGTTTAGAGTGGCGCGAACCACGCACCCCACCGATGGCTGCCTGGCTCTCGACCGGTCACGAAGGCTTTTGCCCTAAAAGACATTAGCCCCAGCGGCTTTTCCGCATGGCGTACGGCTTGCGACATGCAAGCGGCCCGCCACGCCGGCCTGTTCCCAGCCCTCACATGCCCGATAGTGTCCGACGCCATCGGGGGGAGGTCATCGCCGCCTTCCCGATACCCGGTGCGCACCGGTTCCCACGAAGGCGATGCGACGGAGTATGGCGGAGGTCGAGCAGAGGGGGGATAAGTTTTTTGCTGACGCATTGAGCCAGACGGTGCCAAGTAAGGCCGGATGAGGAGTTATGTCGCTGCGGCTCAAAGCCCTGCGATCATCTCTTCCTGTTTTTTGCGCAGAGCCCACAGCCGAGTCGATGTATCGGGGGCTGCGTTTTGGGCGGTCAGAAGCTCGCCCTTTTTGACCGGCTTCAGAACCTTGCCGCCTTCGAGCAGACCGACCGGTATCGCATTCGCGGCGGTGGCTTCCCCGGCCGTCATCGTCCAGGAGCGGTAACAAGTCTCGCCGATAGCGTCGAACGTTTCGCCTGCCGCCAGATCGCGCTTGGCGAGCGCGCAGACTTCCGCCACAGGGCGCGCCAGCGGCACCATATCGGCTTTGCCGTAAAGCACTGCGCGGGCGCAGGAGAGCGGCACTTCGAGGCTCGTCAGATGATAAGGCCGGTGGAACGCGTAATACGGCCCCTTGCCGACATGGAGATCGTCCATGCGCTCGATGACGCGCGGATGCGTCGCCTCGACCACGACGAAGACGCCCGGCGCGACACCCTTGCCGATCGTGTAGTCGACCACGCCTTTTCTCGACAGGACGCCGCCGTCCTCGCGGGGGATAAGGACGCGCGCGAGATCGTCGCGCCCCGCATTCGGCCCGTGCATGCCGGGCTTGTCGGGAACGAGGCCGGTCGCATTCGCGATCGCCGCCATCTCGACCATGGTCTTCGAGCCGTCGACGAATTCGACCAGCATGCGCGGGTTCATGTTGCGCCGCTCGGCCTCCTCGCGCCAGTCGTCCGGAACGGCGTCGTGATCGAGCGGATTGTTCTTGCCCTTGCCGGCCGAAACTACTTTCAGGCCGAGCGCCGTCGCGAACTCGATCAGTTCCATGCAAGAGGATGGTTCGTCGCCCGCGCCGACCGTATAAACGACGCCGAGCCGGTCGGCCTCGCGCTTCAGATACGCGCCGATCGTCACGTCGGCCTCGACATTCATCATGACCAGATGCTTGCCGTGCTCCATCGCCATCAGGTCGAAATCGGCGGCGACGCCCGGCTTGCCGGTCGCATCGATGATGACGTCAATCAGCGGGTTGGTTACCATGGTCTCAACCGAGGTGATGGCGATGCGGCCACCTTCGATCGCCGCCGACACTTTCGACTGCGTATCCGCCTCCGCAGCGCGCGCGTCGTCGCCATAGGCGATCGAGATCGCCTGGCGCGCCGTCCATGGACGGCGGGTCGCGACCGCCGCCACTTCGATGCCGGGCATCAGCATGCCCTGCGTGACCAAATCCGTGCCCATCTCGCCCGAGCCGATGACACCGATGCGCACCGGGCGACCCTCGTCCGCACGGCGGGCGAGATCGCGGGCAAGCCCCGTCAGGGCGATGTCAGTCATCGGGAAACCTCGGCCTTGGCAAAATCGCCGGCAGATAGAGCGGCTGGCCATTGGCTTGTCAATCGAACTTGTCCTATCTACGGCCAGCCAGTGAAAAGACGCGGGAAACGACGATGACGAAACCGGTGGTGCTGACGATCCTCGACGGCTGGGGCATCGCGCCCGACACGGCAGGCAACGCGGTCAGCCAAGCGCGGACCCCGACTTTCGACCGCCTCTTGCGCGACTGGGGTCATGCGACGCTGACCACCTTCGGCCCGAGCGTCGGCCTGCCGGACGGCCAGATGGGCAATTCCGAAGTCGGACACCTCAATATCGGCGCGGGCCGCATCGTCTTTCAGGAATTGCCACGCATCAACCAGGCGGCGGCCGGAACCGAACTTGCCGAACGCATTGCCGCGTCCGGCATCATCACGGCGCTCAAGGCATCGGGCGGCACCTGCCATCTGGCAGGCCTCGTTTCGAACGGAGGCGTTCACGCGCATCAGAACCACGCGCTCGCAGTCGCGCATATCCTTGCCGATGCGGGTGTTTCCGTCGCCCTTCACGCTTTTACGGACGGACGCGACACCGCGCCGAGTTCGGCCGCCGGCTTCCTCGCCGAGGTGGAAGCAAGGCTGCCGGCAAGCGCGCGGATCGCGACCGTTTCAGGCCGGTACTATGCTATGGACCGCGACAATCGCTGGGAGCGGGTCGAAAAGGCCTATCGCGCGATGGCCGAAGCGACGGGCGAACATTCGGCCACGGCGCAGGCGGCAATCGCTGCCGGATCGGTGCGCGGCGAGACCGACGAATTCATCTTGCCGACGGTGATCGGCGACTATGCCGGCATGAAGGACGGCGACGGCCTCGTCTTCTTCAATTTCCGATCCGACCGGGCGCGCGAAATCCTCACCGCGCTCGTCGATCCCGCTTTCACCGGCTTTGCGCGGCAGCGCCGCATCGCCTTTGCCGGCGCGGTCGGCATGGTGTCATATGGCGATGCGCTCGACCCGTTCCTCGCAACGCTCTTTGCGCCGCAGACGCTTTCCGATGGCCTCAGCGAAACCGTCTCGAAGGCCGGCCTCGCACAGGTGCATCTGGCCGAAACCGAGAAATATCCGCACGTAACCTACTTTCTCAATGGCGGCGAGGAAGCACCCTTTGCCGGCGAAGACCGTGTGATGGTTCCCTCGCCCAAGGTTGCGACCTACGATCTTCAGCCGGACATGTCCGCGCCGGAACTGTGCGGAAAGGTTCTCGAAGCGATCGAAAGCGGGAACTATTCGCTGATCATCGTCAACTTCGCCAATCCCGACATGGTGGGACATACCGGCGTTCTTGCGGCGGCCATCGCAGCCGTCGAGACGGTGGATGGGGCGCTCGGGCGCATCGCAGCAGCCGTGGAGGCACACGGGGGCAGGCTCATGGTGATCGCCGATCACGGCAATTGCGAAGAGATGATCGATCTTGAAACCGGCCTGCCGCACACGGCGCATACGACGAACCCGGTTCCGGTGATCGTCGGACCGGGTGACCATCATGTGCGCGACGGCATTCTGGCCGATGTCGCGCCGACGCTGCTCGACCTCATGGGCGTTGCGCAGCCGGCGGCGATGACGGGCAAGTCCCTTATCCGGTAAGGCGCTGCCGCATATAGGTGCGGCGCGTCCGTCATCGCTCACGATGGCAGACGCGCCGCCTTTTTCACGCCGTCAAAAGATCCTCGATGCGGATCGGAAAGCGGCGGATTCGCCGACCCGTAGCGTGCCAGATCGCGTTCGCGATCGCGCCCACAGTGCCGGTGATGCCAATCTCGCCGACGCCCTTGATGCCGAGCGCATTCACGTAAGGGTCGTCCTCGTGAACGGTGATGACCTCAAGCCCGGCAACGTCCGCGTTCACCGGCACATGGTAGCCCGCGAAATCCGCGTTCATCACACGGCCGGAACGGCGGTCGAATTTGGCCTCTTCGTGAAGGGCGAACGAAATGCCCCAGATCATCCCGCCCATCAATTGGCTTTCGGCCAGCCGTGGATTGATGATCCGGCCCGCCGCGAATGCGCCGACCAGACGCGTGACGCGCATCTGGCAAAGATCAGGATCGACCTTGACCTCGGCGAAGACGGCGCCGTGCGAGTGCATAGCGTGCTTTTCCGCATCCTCCGGCGGGCGAGAGGCGCTGCCGCTGCCCGTCACCTCGGCTTTGCCGACACGCGCGAAAATGTCGGCCAGCTTTTCGCTTCGGCTCTCGTCCCCCTCGACATGGATACGGCCATCACGCGCAATAAAGCGCGCATTGCCGGCACCGTGCAGCGGCGACCCCTTGTCTTCAGCGGCAATCTGGCCAAGCTGGGCGATGACATCGCTGCCTGCCGCGTGAAGCGCATTGCCGGCCGTGGCGGTATGGCCCGAACCGCCAGCGACACCCCCATCGGGCAGTTTGGAATGGCCGGCGCGAAATTCTAGCCTGTCGAGCGGCACGCCTAGGCTATCCGCTGCGATCTGCGCAAGAGCGGTCCAGGCGCCCTGCCCCATGTCGGCCGCAGATGTTTCGACGAGCGCGCTTCCGTCGGCGCGCAGCGTGGCGGTCGCTTCGGCAGCGAACATCGGACAGGGAAAGAGCGCGGTGCCCATTCCCCAGCCGGTAAGAAGACCGTTCTCGTCGCGCATCTGGCCCGATCGAAGGGGGCGCCCGGCCCAGCCGAACCGCTTTGCACCCTGCATGTAGCATTCGCGCAAAGCCTTCGAGGAATAGGGCTTGCCGGTGCCCGGTTCCGTTTCCGCATAGTTGAGCAGCCTGAACTCCAGCGGATCGATACCGGCGGCCTCGGCGAGTTCGTCCATGGCGCATTCGAGTGCAGCCGACCCCGACGCTTCGCCCGGTGCGCGCATAGGGCCGGGCGTTCCGACATCCAGACGAACGCCTCGGTGGGCCGAACGCAGCGCCTGCGCGGCATAAAGCCCCTGCGATGCATTCGCCGCCGGCTCGATGAAATCGTCGAAGGTCGAGGTTTCTGCAACGCTCTCGTGGTCGATGACCGTCAGATCGCCCTTGGCGGCGATCCCAAGGCGGAGTCGCTGACGCGTCGCCCCGCGATGTCCGACCGGCCCGAACATCTGCTGGCGGGTAAGCATCAGCTTGACGGGTCGCCTGGTCTCGCGCGCAGCGAGTATCGCCAGCACCTGCGGACCGCTCGGAATAGCCTTCGAGCCGAACCCGCCGCCCAGATACGGGCTGCGCAATGTGACGTTTTCGGCGGGGATGCCAAAGAAGAACGCATACCCTGCACATGACATCGCAAGCGCCTGGCTCGGCATGTCGAGCGTAAGCTGATCGTCGCCCCAGCTTGCGACGACGGCATGCGTCTCCATGGGATTGTGGTATTGCGACGCCGTCTCATAAGTTACGTCCACCGACCTGTCGGCGGCCGCATGTCCGGCGTCGATATCTCCATGCTCGGCACCGGCCGGCAGACCGAAGCCCTGCGGCTCGAAACCGAAGGGTTCATTGTCGCCAAGTGCCGTGCGCGCCGGTTCGGCTGCGTAGCGCGGGTTCAAAAGCCGCGCGCCTTCGGTAGCAGCCTCCAGCGTCTCGCCGACCACCATTGCGACCGGCTGGCCTGCATAGCGCACGGTGTCATCCTGCAGCACTTCGACACGGAAGGAGAACATGGTCGGCTTTTCCGACGGATCTCCCTGTAGCGCCGGGCGGTTCTGCGGCGTCAGGACGAGGGTGACGCCCGGATGCGCCTCGGCCGCTTCCGTGTTCAGATGAACGACACGGCCCCGTGCGATCGTTGCCGGGACGTAGACGGCGTAGAGCAGCTTTTCCGGTGCATTGTCGGCAGCGAACACGGCAGCGCCGGTCACTTTGGCGATGCCGTCGCGACGGGTGACCGGCTGGCCCGAACTGGAACCGAACCGGACGGGATGGGCAAGAATATCAGACATGAGCGAGCTCTCCGACTTTTTCTCCGAAGGGAGATGCGGGAAGTGCGGGCATGCGCGCGGGAGTGCCCGCAGCAGCCATTTCGAGCGCACGGATGACCGTGCGACGGGCAAGTTCGATCTTCCAGCCATTCGCGCCGGACGGCGAAGCGCCGGCAAGTGCGGCATCCGCCGAACGGGCGAAGAGATCGGCATCCGGTGCATGTCCGGCAAGAAGCGCCTCGGCCTCAGCGACGCGCCAGGGCCGGGCCGCGACCGCGCCGAGCGCCAGTCTCGCCTTCAAGATGCGGCCGCCCTCCATATGCAATGCTCCGGCGCACGAGGCGACAGCGAAGGCGAACGAGGTGCGCTCACGCACTTTCAGATAACGCGCGTTGGCGGCAAACTGCTTCGCTTCGGCCGGCAGGCGGACCGCAACGATGAGTTCGCCGGGCTGTAGCGCGGTCTCACGCTCGGGCGTATCGCCGGGAAGAAGATGGAAATCCGAAATGGCAACTTCGCGCTGCCCATCCCGACCGCGAATTTCGACGACCGCATCAAGTGCTACGAGCGGAACGCAGAAATCCGACGGGCTGGTCGCGATGCACGCATCGCTCCAGCCCAGCACCGCCAGATTGGCGTTTTCTCCATCGCGCGCATCACAGCCGGAGCCGGCCTCGCGCCGGTTGCAGGCCGCGTTTGGATCTTGAAAATAAGCGCAACGGGTCCGCTGCATCAAATTGCCCGCGACCGTCGCCGCATTGCGAAGCTGGCCGGACGCGCCCGAAAGCACGGCCTCCGTGATCATGGGAAAGTCGCCTGCAAACTGACTGTCGCTGGCGAGCTTTGCATTGCTGACGAGCGCGCCGATGCGGGTAGACCCGTCAGGCAGCGTCTCGATCTTCCGCAGGTCCGGCAGGCGATTGACATCGATGACCCTGTCCGGTTGCAGTGCTCCCGTTTTCATGAGGTCGACCAGATTGGTTCCACCGCCAAGCCATGAAGCGCCCGGCTGCCATGCGGCCAGCGCTTCGTCGATGGTGGCGGGCTGGATGAAATCGAAACTTTTCATGCCGCGTCCTCCCTTCGCTCGCCGGCCATGCGGCGCGTCGCTTCCTGCACCGCAAGCGTAATTCCGTGATAGGCCGCGCAGCGGCAAAGATTGCCGCTCATGCCTTCGCGAATGCGCTCGGGATCGTCGCCGGCGCTACCTTCAGCGATGAGCCCCACCGCGCTCATGATCTGGCCCGGTGTGCAATATCCGCACTGGAAAGCGTCGTTCTCGATGAAAGCGGCCTGAACCGGGTGAAGCTCGCCGTTCGACAGGCCTTCGATGGTGGTGATCTCGGCACCGTCCAGTGTCGCCGCCAGCGTCAGGCACGAATTGACCCGCCGTCCGTTCACGAGAACGGTGCAGGCTCCGCACTGTCCCCGATCGCAGCCCTTCTTCGTTCCGGGCAACGCAAGGCGTTCGCGCAGCAGGTCGAGCAGCGTGACGCGCGGATCGTCCAGCGCGACATCGCGGACCCCGCCATTTATCGTCAGGTTGATGGAAAGTGGCATCTTGCTTCCTTCCTTTGGGATTTGCTGGTGGTCAGCTACTCGCGCCGGGGCAGAGAAGCCCGTATGATCGCCCGATAATCGAGATGTTCGAGTAGACACGAAAGAGACTATACGGAGGCACCCTCCGTTTTTCAAGCTGGAGATTTAGTTTCATTGGAAATGCGCAAGCGCAAGCCGCGTTCCGACGCCCTGAGAAATCGTGATCGACTCGTCGAGACGGCGAAGGACGTCCTTGGCAAAGGCGGACCGGAAGCCAGCCTCGAGGCTGTGGCGCGGCAGGCAGGCGTCGGGATCGGAACTCTCTATCGGCACTTTCCGACGCGACAGGCGCTTTTCCATGCCGTCTTCAGCAAGGATATGGAGCAACTCGTCGAAACGGCAGAGGGGTTGGTCGACGCGGACGATCCGGTCGAGGCACTGCGAAGCTGGCTACACGCCAATGTCGCGCTTGTCGAAACCAAACGCGGCCTTCTTGGCGCGCTTGCGATCGCGATGACGGAAGAATCGAAGAAGACCTATACCGATCAGATCAATCGCGTTCTTGCTGCCGTCGACCGCTTGCTGAAACGGGCCGTCGACGCCGGCCAGATTCGCCGGGACGTGACGGGCGACGACCTGCTCCAGACCATGTACGCGTTCTGTTACGCGCGGGAACCGGGTCCGAACTGGCGTAGCCAAGTCCTGCGGCTACTCGATATCTTCGTGGAAGGCCTGAAACGCTGAGCGCTCTGAAAGGGCGGGAATTTGCCCGAGAGTGCGCTCCAATCTCGCGCTTCGAGCATAGACTAGGCGGTTAAATAGCGCGCGCTGTTACGTCAGTGCCAAAATTTGAGATGGTGCTGCGAGAGAGGATTGAACTCTCGACCTCTCCCTTACCAAGGGAGTGCTCTACCACTGAGCTACCGCAGCTTCCGGATGCGGCGGACTTCTGCCATAGGCATCCGATGAGCGCAAGCACCCAAAAGACCTTTTCGAGACGCCGCTGCGAAAGCGGTTTCGCAAGCCGCGCGCGCAGGCTAATTTGAGACCATGAGCGACAAGACCAGCCAAAATCCGCCGGGCCATGAGGCGGAGCGACAGGCGCAAAGGCGCAACACGCGCCTTGCCGAGCGCCTGCGGGCCAATCTCCAGCGCCGCAAGGCGCAATTGCGCGCGCGCCGCGCCGGGGCCGAAGACCAACGGCCCGATGGGCTTTTGCCCGACGAGACGACCGAAGCTGACTGACCGGCTCGCCCGTCGCTTCCTTGAACCTGCCTTGCGCATCGGCTAAAGGCGTTACCCTGACCGTCGTTCAGCGGTGAGTCGCGACATGCCCGATCCATGCCATCGGCCAGCACAGGCGCGACGCGCACCTTCATGCCACACCAGCCGTGTCCGAAACCGGACCGGGAAAGAGAACTTCAAGATGGATCGCATCCGCATCCTTGGCGGCAACGAGCTTCGCGGCACCATTCCCATCTCCGGCGCGAAAAACGCCGCCCTGCCCCTGATGATCGCCTCGCTTTTGACCGACGAGACGCTGATGCTGCACAACGTGCCGCATCTGGCCGATGTCGAGCAGCTGATCCGCATCCTCGGCAATCACGGCGTCGACTATTCGGTCAACGGCCGCCGCTCTTCCCAGCAGGAAGGCTATTCGCGCACGATCAACTTCACCGCCAAGGAGATCGTCGACACGACCGCACCTTACGAACTCGTCTCCAAGATGCGGGCGAGCTTCTGGGTGATCGGACCGCTTCTGGCGCGCATGGGCGAATGCCGCGTGTCGCTGCCGGGCGGCTGCGCCATCGGCACGCGTCCCGTCGATCTCTTCATCGACGGCCTGCGCGCGCTTTCCGCCGAAATCGATATCGAACAGGGTTATATCGTCGCCCGCGCAAAGAACGGCCTCGTCGGTGCGCGCTACGTCTTCCCGAAGGTTTCGGTCGGCGCGACGCACGTCCTGATGATGGCGGCAACGCTCGCCAAGGGCGAGACGATTCTCGAAAATGCGGCGCGCGAGCCGGAGGTCGTGAACCTTGCCGAATGCCTCAACGCGATGGGCGCGAAGGTTTCGGGCGCAGGCATGTCGACCATCGTGATCGAGGGCGTGTCGCGTCTTCACGGGGCGCGCGTCGAGGTCATTCCCGACCGGATCGAGACCGGCACCTATGCGATGGCCGTCGCCATGACCGGCGGCGAGGTCATCCTCGAAGGCGCACGCGGCGATCTCCTGCAAAGCGCGCTCGACACGCTTGGCCTTGCAGGCGTCGAGATTTCCGAGACGAATTCGGGCCTGCGCATTGCCCGCAACGGCGCCGGCATCGGCCCGGTCGAGGTCACGACGGAGCCATTTCCCGGCTTCCCGACCGATCTTCAGGCGCAGCTCATGGGCCTGATGACCATGGCCAAGGGCCGCTCGAAGATCACCGAAACGATTTTCGAAAACCGCTTCATGCATGTTCAGGAGCTCGCTCGCCTCGGCGCAAACATCTCGCTGTCCGGACAGTCGGCGATCATCGAGGGCGTCGACCGGCTGCGCGGCGCGCCGGTGATGGCGACCGACCTTCGCGCATCCGTCTCGCTTGTCATCGCCGGCCTCGCCGCCGAAGGTGAGACGATCGTCAACCGCGTCTATCATCTCGACCGTGGTTTCGAGCGGCTGGAGACGAAGCTGTCGAATTGCGGCGCGGCGATCGAGCGGCTGTCGTCCTGACCGGAACTCCCGTCCCGCCTTTCGGGTTTTCGTTGCGCTGCAACTGAACTAATGTCGTCGTCACGCCTCGGGCACAGCAGATATCGGGAAGCGGAATGAGCGAACTGAAACTCGTCGCCTTCGACGAAGAGGATCTGAAAGTCCTCTCCGCCTATTGCCAGGATGCGGTTCTCAAGACCGGGAACGTATCCTACGAGCCGGGTTCACGACGCCTCGTGATCGCGATGAACCGCTTCGTGTGGGAAAAGAAGACCGGTTTCTTCAAGCGCGATTACGAGCGCCGACGTTCGGTCCTTCACTTCGAGGGCGTTTCGGCGATGAAGACGACCGGCATCGACCGGGCGCGCGCGGATGACGTGCTCGAACTTTTGACCCTTCGCTTCAGCGCAGGTGACGCGCCTTCCGGCACGATCGAACTGATCTTTGCCGGAAACGCCGTCATCCGGCTCGATGTCGAATATATCGAGGCGCGGCTTGCCGATCTCGGCGCGGCATGGGAAACGGGCACAAGACCGCAGCACGCCGTTTAGGACGCCTATTTCGAATGACTTTCCGCCTCGACACACGCGACACGGATTTCGAGACCGCCTTCGCGGAGTTCTTGGCTCCAAACGCGAAGCCGCACAGGATGTGGACGATGCGGTGCGCGCCATCGTTTCGGATGTGCGCGGCCGGGGCGATGCGGCGCTGATCGACTATACGAACCGCTTCGACCGGATGAAGATGTCGGTCGACGGCCTCGCCTTCACACAAGGCGAGATCGATGCCGCGCTCGGCAAGGTCGATGCGGATACGCTTGCGGCGCTGCAACTGGCGCATGACCGCATCGCCTCGCACCACCAGCGACAATTACCGGCGGACGACCGCTACACCGACGCGATCGGGGTCGAACTCGGATCGCGCTGGACGGCGGTGGAATCGGTCGGCGTTTATGTTCCCGGCGGAACAGCGAGCTATCCCAGTTCGGTTCTGATGAACCTCGTTCCGGCACAGGTGGCGGGCGTGCCGCGCATCGCCATGGTCGTGCCGACGCCGGACGGAACGGTGAACCCGCTGGTGCTGGCAGCCGCGCATATCGCAGGCGCCCATGAAATCTACCGCGTCGGCGGGGCGCAGGCCATCGCGGCCCTCGCCTACGGCACCGAAACGATCGCGCCCGTCGCCAAGATCGTCGGTCCGGGCAACGCCTATGTCGCGGCAGCCAAAAGACAGGTCTTCGGCACGGTCGGCATCGACATGATCGCGGGGCCGTCCGAAATCCTCGTCGTTGCCGACGGCGACAACGATCCGGCATGGATAGCGGCGGACCTTATCGCGCAGGCCGAGCACGACACGGCGGCGCAATCGATCCTCATCACCGACGACGTCACGTTCGGCACGCGCGTCGCCGAGGAAGTCGAGCGCCAGATATCCGCCCTGCCGCGCGGCGAAATCGCAGCCCAGAGCTGGCGCGATTTCGGTGCGGTCATTCTCGTCGCCGATTTCGACGAGGCGATCCCGCTGATCGACCGGATCGCGGCCGAGCATCTGGAACTCGCAGTCGCCGACCCGGAAGCGCTTTTGCCCCGCATCCGCAATGCCGGTGCGATCTTCCTCGGACGCTACACGCCAGAGACGATCGGCGACTATGTCGGCGGCTCGAACCACGTCCTGCCCACGGCGCGCTCGGCGCGTTTTTCGTCGGGCCTGTCGGTTCTGGAATTCATGAAGCGCACCTCGATCCTGAAATGCGGGCCGGACCAGCTTCGCGCGCTCGGCCCGGCGGCCATCGCGCTGTCGGCGGCCGAGGGGCTGGACGGGCACGGTCGCGCCGTCTCCATCCGGCTCAACATCTGAGCGATGCGATGGGTGAGAGCGCTTCCCTCAACCGCCTGATCGATGTCGAGCTCGACACCTCGATCGGCCGTTCGACGCCCGATGTCGAGCACGAGCGCGCCGTCGCCATATTCGACTTGATCGAGGACAATTCCTTTCATCCGATCGGCGATCAGGCGGGTGGCCCCTACAAGCTCAAGCTGTCGCTGGCCGATGCGCGGCTCGTCTTTTCCATCACACGCGAAAGCAACGACGCGGTCGTGACGCACGTTCTTTCGCTGACACCCTTCCGGCGGATCGTGAAGGACTATTTCCTGATCTGCGAAAGCTATTATGACGCGATCCGCACCTCCACGCCCAGCCAGATCGAGGCGATCGACATGGGCCGGCGCGGGCTTCACAATGAAGGCTCGCAAACTTTGATGGACCGGCTTTCGGGCAAGATCGACGTCGATTTCGACACGGCGCGGCGGCTGTTCACGCTGGTCTGCGTGCTGCACTGGCGCGGATGACGGCCTTGGCGGGAGACAAGGCGCGCCCCAAATCGATTCTCTTCCTGTGCGGCATGAACGCGATCCGCTCGCCGATGGCCGAGACGATCGCCCGGAACATGCTGGCGAAGGGCATCTTCGTCTCGTCCGCTGGCGTGCGCGCGGGCGAGCGTGATCCGTTCGTCGACGCCGTTCTGAAGGAAGCCGGCCTGCCCGAGGTGAAGCACGCACCGCGCACGCTCGAAGAACTGGAAGACGATTATTTCGATCTGATCGTGACGCTTGCGCCTGAAGCGCACCATGCGGCGCTCGAACTGACGCGCTCGATGTCCATCGATGTCGAGTACTGGCCGACGGCGGACCCCTCGGTCGCAACCGGAACGCGCGAGCAGATCATCGCCGCCTATCGTGACGTGCGAAACAGGCTGTCAGCGCAGATCGGTAAAAGGTTCGGGAGCGAAGCCAGCAACGACGCATAATGCGTGTTTCCAAAATGGACAACTTCCTATAGGTTCCGCGCCGATCACGGCCTATATAGCCGAAACCAGCACAAACCAAAGGTTCCGAATGCCGAAGGAAGAAGTCCTCGAGTTCCCGGGCGTCGTCGTCGAATTGTTGCCGAATGCGATGTTCCGGGTCAAGCTAGAAAACGATCACGAGATCATTGCACATACGGCCGGCCGCATGCGCAAGAACCGCATCCGCGTGCTCACCGGCGACAAGGTCCAGGTCGAGATGACGCCCTACGACCTGACCAAAGGCCGCATCACCTATCGCTTCAAGTAAGCCCGCGCCGCGCGGCACAGGATTTCGATGAGCATTTCCCAGAAGCTTGTGCTCGCATCGGGTTCGCCACGACGGATCGAGCTTCTCCAGCAGGCGGGCATCGAGCCCGACCGCGTCTTCGCCACCGATATCGACGAGACCCCGCACCGGGCCGAACATCCCCGCTCGCTCGCCAAGCGCCTCGCGCAGGCCAAGGCCGAGCATGCGGCGGAGGGCCTGAAGCGGCAGGGCGAGGACCCCGCTTTCGTCCTCGCCGCCGACACGGTCGTCGCCGTCGGTCGCCGCATCCTTCCGAAAGCGGAAACGCTGGAAGAGGCGGAGGACTGCCTGAAGCTTCTTTCGGGTCGTGCGCACCGGGTCTATTCGGGCGTCTGCGTCGTCACGCCGGCAGGCAAGATTCGGGTGCGTCTCGTCGAGACGCGCGTGCGCTTCAAGCGCCTGTCACGCGCGGACATCCAGACCTATCTCCAGTCGGGCCAATGGCGCGGCAAGGCGGGCGGCTATGCCATTCAGGGCCTTGCAGGCGTCTTCGTCGTCAAGCTCGTCGGCTCCTACACCAATGTCGTCGGACTGCCGCTCTATGAGGCGATCAGCCTGCTTTCAGGCGATGGTTTCAGGCCGGAAATCCAGCCCCAGGCCGGGATGGCCGTTTAATGGCGATCGACCCCGAGAAGGTGACGCCACTGCGTCCACCCCGTCCCTGCCCCGAATGCGGCAAGCCCTCCCAGCGCGCGACTTTTCCGTTCTGCTCCGTGCGCTGCAAGAATGTCGACCTCAACCGGTGGCTCACCGGCTCCTACGTCATCCCGGGCCGTCCGGACGAGGACGAACCAGGCGAAACGGAGCCCGGCAGCAAGACGTGAAATTTTTCGCCGGTTATCGCTGCGTCAGCCGCTGGACAGCGCGATTTGACGTGTTATAACCCACGCGCTTCCGGCGGGAACCAACCCCGCCCAAGGTCTTCGGGCCACCTGCGAAGCGGTTGCCTAGGTAGCTCAGTTGGTAGAGCATGCGACTGAAAATCGCAGTGTCGGCGGTTCGATTCCGTCCCTAGGCACCATTTGTATCCAGCAACGTTCTGAATCTTAGGTGTCACGTGTCACGACACCCGTCGTTGTACACTTGCTCCCATAGTTGTGCTTAGAGAACCAGTCCTTACTCAACCTCGCGCTGATCGGTTTTACTTCGAGAGGCGCGTTAGCTTTTGCCCCCCCCTTTCGGGCGCAAAAACGGCTCTCATGATCTGGCAGAATCGGTCGTTGAGAACCATTCTTCACGCCTGTCCGCGTTCGGTGCGGCCAATCAGGGAATGAATCGCTTTTCCAATTCGGGCCACCTCCCGCATCGCGCACTATCGCCAGCGACCATTTGAGCGGACAGGAATTTAGCGAAAACTCAAATAATTACATTGATTTTATCTGCGCTTTATGGAAAGTTCCGTAACGGAATTTTTGATATAATACTTTACGCTATAAGTTGTATAGATTGGAGTTTTTTCAAAAATCTGATTTCTATCGGGAGTTACCTGTGGAGATTCCAGAAAAATTCCTAAACTCTGAAGAAACGTTTGTTTCGACGGGAGATTTGCCACCAGAAGATTTTGCAACTCAGCTGATCCGTGACGCGCATCAGCGCTTTGCGTCTTTGACGGATGGCCAGGTATCCCAAGTCTATCCAGCCCTTGCACGCGCACCAGCGGAACTGTTTGGCATTTGCGTTGTCGGCACAAATGGCCGTGTATTTTCGGTAGGTGATGCCGAGCGCGAATTCACCATTATGAGTGTGTCCAAGCCGTTCATCTTCGCCTTGATCTGTGATGTCATAGGTCCAACCGGGGCGCGGGAGCGGATCGGTGCCAATGCGACTGGATATGCTTTCAATTCAACGACGGGTATCGAGCGCGATCCTCATGGACTGACCAACCCGATGGTCAACGCCGGGGCCATTGCGACGACCAGTCTGGCGCCCGGTGCTGACGAAGATGCGAAGTGGCGTTTCATCGTTGATGGGTTGTCCCGCTTTGCGGGAAGAACGCTTTCTGTAAACGAAGAGGTTTATCGATCTGCTTCGGAAACGAATTTCCGCAATCGCAGCATCTCATGGATGCTGGAAAGCCTTGGGCGAATCTATTGCGACCCGGTCGAAGCCGTCGAGCTCTATACGCGACAATGTTCACTCGACGTCACGGCGAAGGATTTGGCCACGATGGGAGCAACGCTTGCAAATGGCGGTTTCAATCCGGTCACACGCGAGCAGGTCGTCAAGCCGGAGGTCTGCCATTTTGCGCTGGCCGTGATGCTGACGGCGGGACTGTATGAAACGTCGGGAGACTGGCTCTATGAAGTGGGATTGCCAGGGAAAAGCGGCATCGGCGGCGGGATCGTTACGATTTCTCCCGGCAAGGGCGGGCTGGGCACGTTTGCCCCACCGCTAGATCAGGCCGGAAACAGCGTACGAGGTCAGTTGGCGACACAGTTTCTGTCGCAAAGGCTGGGGCTTGATTTGTTGATATCTTGACAGTGCCGATAATTGAGCCGGTCTCGGCTCGATTGGTTCGGCGATCGTGAGGGGATCGCAGCTATGGCAACCGCAACATCCGCCGGTGAACTCGACGTCGAGGTGAGGAACTCGTGGGTTCCGATGATCGCGATCGCCTTCGGGCAGGCAATCATGTCATTCAACGTGGCATCGCTGCCTGTCGCGATGGGCGGCATGGTCGACAGTTTCGGCGTTCCTCCGACAACGATAGCTACAGGCATCGTCGCCTATTCGATGATCGTGGCCGGCTTCGTGATGCTCGGCGCAAAACTGGTTCAGCGCTTCGGCGCGGTGCAGGTCTTTCGAATAGCCGTCGTCACGTTCGGTCTCGCTCAGGTGCTCATGACCATGAGCTGGAACGCGACCATCATGATTACCGCGCAGTCGCTGTGCGGAGGAGCGGCGGCCGTCATCGTTCCGGCGCTTGTTGCCCTGATTGCCGAGAACTATCGCGGGCAGCAGCAGGCCACCGCGCTTGGTGCGCTCGGTTCGGCGCGCGCAGGTGCAGGTGTTCTGGCATTCCTGATCGGAGGCGTTCTTGGAACCTTCATCGGCTGGCGACCGGTTTTCGGCATCCTGATTGCCGTATCGGTTGTGGTCTTCGTGCTGAGCTTCCGCCTGAAACCCGACCATGGCCGGTCGGACGTGCGCATAGACGGTGTGGGTGTGCTGCTTGCCGCTGCCGCCATCATCCTCATCAGTTTCGGCTTCAACAATCTGAATGGCTGGGGGTTGGTGTATGCCCGTTCAGCAGCACCATTCAACCTGCTGGGTGTCTCACCCGCTCCGATCATGATCGTTATCGGCGCTGTTCTGGGGCAGGCTTTCTTTGCCTGGACACGCAGGCGTGAGACGGGTGGCAAGACACCCTTGCTTGCGCTTGCCGTTCTCGACTCGCCTCAGGAGCGAGCAGCCGTCTACGCCATGTTCACGGTGGTTGCGCTGGAAGCCGCGCTCAACTTCTCGGTTCCGCTCTACATTCAGATCGTGCAAGGCCGCACGCCCTTGGCGACGGCTGTCGCCATGCTGCCATTCAACCTGACGGTGTTTTTCGCCGCTATGGTCATCGTGCGCTTCTACACAAAGTTCACCCCAAGGCAGATAGGCCGTGCCGGCTTCATCCTTTGTGCGGTAGCCCTGCTATGGCTTGCTTTCGTCGTGCGCAATGACTGGAGCTCGATTCCGGTTCTGTTCGGTCTCATATTGTTCGGCATCGGACAGGGATCGCTGGTCACGCTTGTCTTCAATGTGCTCGTCACCGCCTCGCCCAAGGAGCTTGCCGGTGATGTCGGCTCACTGCGTGGAACGACGAACAACCTTGCTGCCGCTGTCGGAACAGCCGTCGCGGGCGCGCTGCTGGTTGGGCTTTTGAGCTCCGCAGTCATGCGGCAGCTTACCGAAAATCCCCAATTGCCGATCGAAATTCAATCGCAGGTCAATCTCGATAGCATCACCTTCGTCAGCAACGATCAACTGGCCAATGTCATTGCAGCGACGACAGCATCACCGGAACAGAAGGCCGAAGCGCTGCGCGTGAATACCGAATCCAGATTGCTCGCGCTGAAGATCGGATTTCTCATAATGGCTGGATTGGCCATCGTGGCGATTTTTCCCACCGGAAAGCTACCGTCCTATCGACCGGGCGAAATTCCGGAGGGCTGACAGCTTGTTGGCGCAACCAAGATATTCCGCGGCTTGCGACAGAGGGTATCGGCGCGCTTCATTGGGCCGAACGTCTGACCTGCCCAAATTATGACCAATCACCATCGAAGATCTACTGAACCGGGAGAGTATTCATGTCTCAGCAAAGCACATCACCCTTGATGGTCAATAAACTCATTGCTATTGGGCTGATCATCGTCGGCTTTCTGGTTGCCGCATCCGGCTATCGATACGATGCCACCGCGGGACTTGTCGGTGGCTGTGTATTGTTGGCGATCGGTATCGGTCTGCTCATCGCCAAGGTCGTACGACGGAACTAGGCGCGAAACCGCGCTGGAGAAATCATCCGTGCTTGGCTAACGGTCTCGATGTCCGAAGCATAGACGATATTTCAATCCGGCTCCCGCCCTTCGCCGGCCGTGGCGCGCATGAAAGGTGTCTGAAAGCTGATCGATGTCGCTGGAACAACAGCCCGCACCATATACCCTTGACTACGTCGCGTCTCACTACCGAAATTACGTGATTTTTGGCGCAATAATCGCTCTCGGACTTGATTTGTTCCAGGCTGAAATTGGAGCTGGGAATACAGTTTCGGGACTGGACTACGATGCCTTGCCAGGCATCCCGCAGGATTTCGCCCTTTCCATAATCGGATGGGCCTTTCTTTCATTAGGACTTGTTCTTTGTGTCTGGAACGCTTTCATCGCCATTCGGGACATGGCGAACTGGCGAAAACGATCTCATCGTGAAAAACATCCCGTTTTCGTACTAAAGAAAGCGACCATCATCGCCGCTCTGCTATTAGGTATTCTGATACCGTACGGCTTTGCCATGATGGTGATGTGGAGTTTCAACTCGGCGTTTTTGAACTAATGCCGAGTTCGCCCGCGACAGAAGCGAAAACTCATCGATCGTCAGTTGTGGCGGAGCCAGGCTTGCCCAAGCCCGTCGATCAGCGGCGCGTTCCCATCGCGCGCAAGCTCCAAGTTTCGACGAACAGGCTGATGGCAAAGACGACCATCAAGACGCCGACGATCCTTGCAAGAATGGCGGCGATATCGGCCGGCATGAAAATGAGTAGCAAACCGAAAAGGGCATAGGTCCCGCCACTTATGACTGTGGTCCATGCAGGTGTCTCTATAGCCGAAATTTTGGGACGAACGAGGAGGGTGGCCATTTCGGCAACGCCGACAAGGATTGCCTGTCCGCCAATCAGCCAACGAAGGACATCCATCGAAAGGATCGAGCCCAGCCAAGGAGCAAATATTATCATCAGGCCCGTCGCGATGGCGAGCAGGCTGCGGACCAATCCGATCCAGTATTCGAGGTCCCGATGGCCCCAAAAATTGAGGCTCGTAAGGTTGAGAATACCATCCAGAACGAGAAGTCCACCACCGGCCAGCAGTACGAACCGCACCGCTTCCACCGGATACGTAATGACGAAGAAGCCTGCTACGATCATGACGATACCGCGCAGAGCCTTGATGGACGCATTCAAAGCGGTGTTCGCTCTGGACATTGGCTTTCCTTCATTCACTCCGCCTTTTGGCGGTATCGCGTTCCTGAAGATGCGCCTCACGCGCCTTGCGACCGTTAGCCGCCAAGGAGGCTTCCCGCTTACTTGGCGTATTCGACATCACTCCGGTTGCTGGTCGTCATATGCGACGCCGAGTTCGGAACTGCCGTCTCTCAAAAGAAGGTGTGCAGGGATGTTGTCCGGACGAACGCGTCCTTCCGGCAAAGGCGACACATATTCTCTGCCGTCCTTGCGTCGATCGAAATCCGCGCGTGCGGCAGCCCGCAAATCAGCATCCGTCATGAGATCGTATCCGACACCTGCCATGACTGCAGCGGAGTAAATGGAGCCCTTGTCTCCGATGCTCATGCCTCCGCAGGCCGTCACGGGCCAAGTGTGAAGGCCTACTCCGATCGGCATCGTAGCGAGTGCAAAAAGTCCAGTGGGCGTATTGTAGCTGACATCGCCTACATCGGTTGCGCCGCCTGTCGTGATTTCAGGCAGGAGAGGCACGACCATCGGCATCAGGCCAGCTTCATCGAGGCCCATTTCCCGCTGGCAGGCCCTTGCAAATTCCTGCTCTTCTTCCGTCCATTCGATGGGCAGCACGGACATGTGCTCATGTAACCGGGCAGCGAGGGTTTCATTGGGCAGCAGATCGTGCATGCCGAAGAAATGATTGATCTCGACTGAGGTCTGGGTCGTGGTGGCTGCGCCATTCGCGACGTCTCTCACCCACTCGGTCGTGGCGTCGACTTCCGCGCGGTCCTGATCGCGGATCATGATGAGAACTTCCGCGTGTTCCGGCACGACATTCGGAGTGCCTCCACCATCCGTGATAGAGTAGTGCATACGCGTCGTCGGCTTGATGTGTTCGCGCATGAACTGGATGCCGGTCCCGAACAATTCGACACCCTTCAAGGCACTGCGACCGTCCCATGGATCGACGCCGGCATGCGCCGTGCGACCGGTATATCGAATGCGCAGCATATTGACGGCTGCAGTCCGCAACAGACCCGTGGCGTTCATCGGACCGGGATGCCAGGCAAGACATGCATCGAGATCATCGAACAGACCATCTCGCGCCATATAGACCTTTGCGCCTTCGGTCTCTTCAGCTGCGCAACCATAGACCCGGATGGTGCCGGCGACGTCATCGTCGATCATCATTTTCTTCAGGGCGAATGCAGCGCCCGTGCAGCCTGCGCCGAGCATGTTGTGGCCGCAACCATGCCCCACTTCAACGCCTGTCGGCCCGGGCGTCTGGCGTGGTTCAGCAGCGTTTCCCAGCCCAGGAAGAGCGTCATATTCCGGAAGGAAACCGATTTTTGGGCCGCCTTCTCCATTTTCCCATTCAGCTACGAAGGCGGTGGGAATTCCAGAGGTGCCCGTGCTGACGATCGTGAATCCCGCCTCACGAAGTTCTCGAAGATGAATCTCGGCCGAAATCTCCTCATGCAGGGAAAGTTCGGGATTTTCCCAGACTTCACGGGAAATGCGCAAAATGGCTTCGCGAAACGTTTCGACGGCATCCCAGGCGGGCTGTGCGGATGCAGGCGGGGTCGATCGCCCAGACTGTGCACTTTGCGCCCGAACCAATGAAGGGACCAGAGCGTATGCGGTCGTTGCAAGTGATCCAATCAGAAGGGACCGGCGCGACATAAAAGGCAATAGTTCCGGGGAACTGTCCCACATTTCGACCTCCACCTCGTTGCGTTCAAAACAACGTTGCGTCCACCTTCCCCAAGCAACACACATTCCGCAAGGTAAGGCCTATCACAGGCAGCTAATATTACAATCCCGGAAGGTGGAGGTGCGGATGTTTCGATGAACTCTCAAAGCTGGCCGCGCGCTTTTTTGGGCTGAGCTCGCACGGAAAATGACTCTCCTCATTTGCAGCATCCACACCGCAATGAGGCCGTCGGCAGTTCGCGACCCAGTCGCTGCCGTTGATTGATTGACGAGCGTTTCTCAGAACCGGCCGTAGACCTCGATCACCGAACTGGTACGCTGCGCTCGCAATGCGGTTCGAGCATACCGGACGACGCAATCACGATTGGCTCAATGGCAGAGGCGCGCTTTCGGCCCACAGTGCAGGAAGTGCGCGCTGGTCCCATGGGACTGGATTATGAACGCACCGTAGCGCTTAGCACAATAACGGCAAGTCCGGTCTTCCAAGCTTCAAGCTGATAAGCCTGCAGTCGGTTTTCCATCCTATTTTCCGCAGCCCCGAGGCACCGAACCTGGTTTGGTCGTTCAAACATCTACGCTAAAAATGGAATGTCGAGCCGTGCATCTGAGATGCAGCCAGATGTAGGGTTGTGTGCGAAGCACCTTGCCCAAACGGGGAACTAATTGCTGAAGTTGGACCATTTGACTGTGATTGCCCCCAGCCTTTCCGAAGGCGCAGAGCATGTTCGCGACTGTCTCGGACTAGACGTGCCCTTTGGGAGCCGTCACGAATATATGGGAACGCACAATCACCGCCTTCGACTTGGCGCTTCAACTTATCTGGAAATCGTGGCGCTGGACCCGGATGGGTTTGATCCGGGACGTGCTCGCTGGTTCGGTGTCGATGATCACCGCAAAGTCAGGGCAGATTGGGACGGAGGCCGTCGCTTACGCGGCTGGGTCGCCAGCACGCAGGCTCTTGGCTTTATCCTGACGCAACATGCGGCGATCTTTGGCGAAGAGATTCCACTGCCGCCCGAAGCCCCGACATTCGCGTTCAGCATTCAAAAGGACGGTTCGCTTCCACTTGACGGCGCTGCGCCCTCGTTGATCGACCACCGTGGCGACTCTGGATATATCGCAACCATTCCTGATCTGGGCGCACGGTTGGCAAAATTCACCCTTGAACATCCCGCCCCTGAGATCATAGCAAGACTGTATCTCGGCCTCGAAATTGATCGCCCGCCCGAAGTCATACGCGGTCCTATGGTCCGTTATCGTGCCGTTATAGAAACGCCCCATGGCGTAAAGGAACTAACCTGAGTTCAACGCGACCGCAGCGTGAAGCCCTCGGGATCACGCATCCGAAGAGTCGAATAGTCGCCCGCAATATATCGTCGCCCAACACGATCCCATTTTCGAAAACGCTGTTGTAACGGGACGGGCCGGCCGCCCTCCTTAAGCGTCCGCACGGAAGCAGAAAGGCTCGCCTGCCCCCGACGTTTTCCCTATTCCTGCGGATGCGCGTCCATATAAGCAAGCGTCGCTCCGACGAACGCCTTGGTGCCGACCGCCATTGCCGCTTCGTCGATCTGGAATTCCGACGAGTGGTTCGGCGCGCCGTCGCGATCTTCGTGCGGCGATGCCTGCAGGTGCCAGAAGACGACGGGAATGTCGGCACCAAACGCGCCAAAATCTTCCGATGTCATTGTCGGCTGGATCTCGACAGCTTCTCCGTTGAGTGACGCGTCATTCAGTGCCGAGACGACGCTGCGCGTCGCATCGGGATCGCTGATCAGAACTTCGTAACCGGTCTGGATTTCCACCGTAGCCGTCATGCCGGCGCTGGCCGCGATATGCTCAGCCTTCATCGTCAGGCTCTCATGTGCGATCCGCTGGTTTTCGGGAGACAGGCTGCGGATCGTGCCGGTCAGTTCGGCTGTTTCGGGAATGACGTTCGGCCGGTTGCCGCTGTTGAACGAGCCGATCGTCACCACGGTCGGTCCGCCATCCATCGGATTGACCTGATGGCTGACGATGTTCTGCAGCGAGAGCGCGATTTGCGAGGCGACGAGAATAGGGTCCTTGGCGGTCCAAGGGCTGGCACCGTGACCGCCAACCCCTTCGACCGTGATGGTGAAGGCGTCACCGCTCGCCATCAGGCTGCCTTGACGATAGTTGATCTGGCCGGAAGGGGCGCCCGCAAAGATGTGCTGGCCCATGACCACGTTTACCTTCGGGTTCTCGAGCACGCCTTCGCTGACCATCGCGCCAGCACCGCTCGGGACCGGACCGGGCCCCTGCTCCTCGGCTGGCTGGAACAGGAACACGACCGTACCGGGAATGTCCTCGCGCATGTCGGAGAGGATTTTGGCCGCGCCGAGCAGCATCGCCATATGCGTGTCGTGTCCGCAGGCGTGCGACACGTTCACTTCCTGCCCGCGCCACTCGGCCGTCGCCGTGGATTTGAACGGCAGATCGTTGCGCTCTTCGACCGGCAGGGCGTCCATGTCGGCGCGCAGGGCGACGACCGGGCCGGGCTGGCCGCCGGTGAGAACCGCCTTTATGCCCGTCTGCGCGATACCGGTTTCCACTTCGATCCCCGGCATCTGCGCCAACGCCTCGGCGATGTAGGCGGCTGTTTCATGCTCCTGATAGGAAAGCTCGGGATGTTGGTGAAAATGGCGACGCCATTCGATGATCTGATCTTCGATTTCCGAGACGCGGGTACCGATATCGTCGGCATCATAGGCTTGCGCCAATGCTGGTGAAGCGATGGCTGCCAGACAGATTCCCGCCGCCAGATGCGTGCGGACGAATTGCGATAGGTTCATTCGAGCTCTCCCGGTTCCCGTGCGCCTTTACCCTCGATCAACGCACGGCTGTAAGCAGTCTGGCGACCCTCGTCTCCAAGTCAACCAAGACTGCATGAACTTACATTGGGCCAGAAACCCGTCGGGCCTCATGCGAAACGCGAAGCGGGCGTGGCACGGCGCGTCCACCTTGAATGCTTCAAATTGAATGTCGACGTAACTTTATTCCCTGAGATGACCGTCAGCCAGCATCTGTGCCTCGATGGCCAGTCGTGTGACCTCCGCCGCATGTTCGAACGTCATCGCATTTTGCGTCCGGTTCGCGACATCTGCGGCGAGATCGCCGAAATAGGTCAGGGCAATGTCGGAACAGTCGATATGGCGGGACTCGGCATTGTTGACGAGAAAGAGGTGGTCGGCGCCGGGCCGTCCCTCGATATCGACATACTTCCGGAGCTCGATATAGCCCTCGGTGCCAAGAACGAGGAGCCGACCGTCCCCCCAAGCCGGCAGCGCGTCCGGCGTGAACCAATCCAGGCGCGCATAGCCCCGCGCCGATTGGCTTTCGAACATGATCTCGCCGAAATCCTGAAAGGCGGGATTGTCCGGATTGCCGACATTTTCTGCCGTCGCCGTGACGATCCTCGCTGTTTTCGACGCCGTGAAGGTCAAAAACTGGTCGATCTGATGCGTGCCGATATCGGCGAGAATACCGCCATAAAGGCTCTTGTCGAAGAACCAGTCCGGCCGCGTCGCCCGATTGAGGCGATGCGGCCCGACGGCCAGCGTCTGGACGACCTTGCCGATCGCGCCTTCTCGTACGAGTTCGAGAGCCTTGATGGCGGAAGGAACCTCGAAGCGCTCCGAAAAGTCCACCGACCAGATGCGCCCCGTTCTGGCGACAACCTCCTTGATGCGGTCGAGTTGGTCGAGCGAGATGCAGCCCGGCTTATCGAGCATGACATCCTTGCCGCGTTCCATGGCCGCGATGGCATCGTCGGCGCGGTGATGCGGAGGGGATGCGATGAGTATCAGGTCGATGTCGGGGTCATCGAGCAGCGCCTGTTTTTGCGAGACCCGGGGAGTATCCGCGAACCGTTTGACGAACCCGGCGAGTGTTTGCGGCTCGCCTTCCGTCCACCAGCCCTTGCAGGTTGCGCCGGCATCGAGCATGCCTTCGAGCATTCCATAAATGTGACGGTGATCGATCCCGATCACACCAACGGTGATTTGCGAACCGCTCATGGCTTGTTGGTCCTATGTCTCGTCCAGGGTAACGGCGCGGCGCTCTTTCGAGGCGCGCACCATCGCGTCGATGAGGCGATGAACCTTGAGGGCTTCCTCGCCGGTCACACTCGGGCTGCGTTTGTCCCGGACGGCCTCGATGAAATCACGCTGCGCCGAAGCGTGCCAGTCATGCGGAAACGCCATCGGATCGGCTCCGCCGCCCGTGCCTGCGGCTTCGCCGAAGGTTTCGATGCGACCGTCATGATGGGAGATCGTCAGCGTGCCGGATCGCAGAAGCGCGGAGGCGCGTTCGAAGTGAAGCTCGATCGATTCCGCGGCGCCGGGATAAGATGCCGTCGTCGCGACGATCGAGCCTGCGGCACCTGATTTGAAGGTGACGCCGGCGGCGGCGAAATCTTCAGCCTCCATGTGGTGGAGGCGTGTCGTGCTCATCAAGGCGACGACTTCGGCGACCGGCCCGGTATAGGTCAGCATGAGGTCGAGCGTGTGAATGGCCTGGCTGATGAGCACACCGCCGCCGTCGCGTTTATAGGTCCCGCGTCCGGGCTCGTCGTAATAGGTCTGCGGGCGCCACCAGGGGACGTTGACCTGTACAAGTGCGAGTTGGCCGAGCGCATCCGAGGCGACGAGTTCCGACAGCCTGACCGAGACCTCCCGGAAGCGATGCTGGAAAAGGACGCCCATCGTGACGCCCGCCTGTTTTGCGATATCGACCAGCTCCTGTGCCGCCACAGTGTTTCGCTCCAGCGGCTTTTCGAGAAGGATGTGCTTGCCGGCCGCCCCGGCCGCACGGACATATTCAAGTCGCGCGTTTGGCGGCGTTAAAATGATCAGAACCTCGATCGAGGGATTTTCGAGCATATCCTCGAAGGTTCGAGCCTGCGGAAGGGACCATTGCGTACAGAACCCGGCCAGTCGATCGGCGTCGCGGGCGTAGACGCCCTCGACCTTGGCGATGTCCCGCAAGTCCTCCAGCGCCCGGACGTGGGTTCCCGCGACCATGCCGACGCCGACGATACCGATGCCGATCAAGCTCATCCCTCCCGCCTGGCTAACCGTCTGAAGGCCCATGTCACGCGGCTGCCGATGGCCGGTATGCTCATCAATATGGTGAGGACGACGACAGCGCATAAAATCGCGCTGATCGGTCGCGTAAGGAACGGCGTGAAATCGCCGTCACTCAGCGACAGGCCGCGACGCAGGTTGATGTCGAGAAGATCACCGAGCACGATGCCCAGCACCAGCGGCGCCATCGGATATTTCATTTCGCGCAGCAGGAAGCCGACGATGCCGAAGCCCAGCATGATGTAGACGTCGAACATGCGCTGCGTCACGGCAAACGAACCGACAACGCACAACACCGCGATGACAGCCATCAGGCGTTCGCGCGGAACCGACAGTATCTTGATGAACAATCTGGTGAGCGACAGTCCGAAAATCAGATTGGCGAAGGTCGCCAGCAACAGCATGGCGATGACCTGATAGAGAAACGCCGAATTTTCCACCATCAGCATCGGTCCGGGTCGGATGCCGTGAAGATACATGGCGGCAATCAGCACTGCGGCGGCGGCCGAACCGGGCAGGGCGAGCGTGAGCGTCGGGATCATCGACGCGGAGACCACGGCGTTGTCGCCGGTTTCGGCGGCGATCAGCCCTTCCTGGCTGCCGTGCCCGAATTCCTCGGGTTTCTTCGAAAACCGCTTCGCGGCTGCATAGGATGTCCATGATCCGACATCCTCGCCGACGCCCGGGATGATGCCGACCAGAGTGCCGATGAGGCCGGACCTGATGATCGTTCGCCAATGCTGGAAGACTTCCCTGAGACGCGGGATCACGCGGTCGTTCACCGAGGCGATCCGTGCATTGTTGCGCCGCTTCATCGTGCTCAGAATTTCCGCCAGCCCGAATGCGCCGACCATGGCGGGGATCAGATCGATCCCGGCGCCCAGTTGCGGGATGCCGAAAGTGAAGCGCTGATAGGCGTGAAGGCTTTCCATGCCGACCATTGCGGCGAGCAGACCCAGTATGCCGGCGATATAGCCCTTGATCGGCGTGTCGCTGCCCGCCATCTGGCCCGATATGATGACACCGAACAATGCCAGCCAGAAGAATTCGTAGGAGCCGAAATTCATCGCGGCTTCGGCAAGTGCGGGCGCGATCAGGGCGAGAAAGAAGACACCTACGAGCGTACCGAGCGTAGAGGACGTCGTAGACAGCCCCATCGCCAGACCGGCCTTGCCTTGCTTTGCCAGCGGATAGCCGTCGAGGGTTGTCGCAGCGGCGGCCGGCGTGCCGGGAATGTTCAGGAGGATGGCGGTGCGACTGCCGCCGTATATCGCGCCGAGATAGATGCAGATGAGCGTCAGGATCGCCTGCTCGGGGGCCATCTTGTAAGTGAGGGTCACCATCAGCGCGACGCCCATCGTCGCCGTCAAGCCCGGCAGCAGGCCGATCGCAAGCCCAAGAAGTGTCGCCCAGACCACATTGAAAAGGGATTCGGGATTGAGAAACAGGCCAATGCCCTGGCCAAGCATCATCAGGCCGTCAAACATCGCTTCCCCTCACGGCAGTCGAACGAGGAAGACGGCGGAGAATAGGTAGTAGATACCTCCGCCGCACACGATGGCGGTCACCGCCGCCCAGAAGAAAGAAGTTGCCGCCGGGACCGGGGCGTCGGTGAGAAGCCGCTCGAAAGTCAGGATGAAAGCCGCGATGAAGATCATCGACGCCGCCCAGAAGGGGAGCCATCCGATTAGTCCAAACGTGAAAAGGAGCACCAGCAGAACGCCGGCCATGACGCGGGCCGCCACGAGGGTCCCGAACAAAGCGGCCAGCCCGCGCCAGCCGTCAGGCGCATCCATGCGCCATGCGCGCCGGGCAAGCATCGCGCCGAGCAATGACAAGCCGGCTCCAAGGATCATCGGGACGAGGCCGGGAATCGTCGCGGGGTGGATGCGCCGCATCTCCAGACGCGGCATGTTGTAGGCTTCGTAAAAGACGTAGAGACCCAGCAGTGTCAGAACTATTCCCGCCAGCAGGTCGGCCTTTGCCCTGATCGCGCGTTCATGTGCTTCAGTTTGCATGATGATTTCGCTGTCCGGCCTCTTTGGCAGCGGTGGAGACATCGCCCCCACCGCCTTCATCTGCGCGCCTCGATTTATTGCACCGGCGTTTCCGTGCGTGCCTCGCAATCGACACCGATGGTCGAAGGATCGTTGACGGCGTTACCGGCTTCGACGGCCGCGCAGGCCTGTGCGACGACGGTGGCCGACACCATGGAGCGCGCCTCCTCGCCCCAGGCCGGCGAATGGACCGCGCCGGCCGTTTCGGCGTAGCCGCGCAGCGACGGTGCGGTCGCCACCTGTTCCTCCCACACGGTGTCGAGTTTTTCGACGATGTCGTCTGGAAGCCCCTTGGGAGCGAGCACGCCGAAATAATTGTAGGCGAGATCGAGGTCGGGCAACCATTCGAGGACCGACGGTATCGGATCGACGCCGTCGATGACCAACGGCTCCTCCGCGAGCACTGCGAGGGGCTTCAGGCGTCCGCCGCGCACAAGCTCGGATTGTTCGCCGGCAAGCTGTGTCGTGACCATGGCCTCGCCGGATGCCGTTGCGATCGTGGCCGGTCCGCCGCCCTCATAAGCGACGAGGTTGTAATCGAAGTCGCCGACCTCGGCGAGATTGGCAATGGCCGTGCCACCTGCGGAACTGATGCCGGCGGTCGCAACTGTGATGCTTCTTCCTTCCGAGCGGAACGCTTCCAGCAATTCGCCGAAATCATTATAGGGGCTGTCGGCCGGGACGCTGACCAGCGCCACGTTGGCGACGCTGAGATAAAGGTGCCAGTCGTCGATGGTGGTACCTTCGATAAGACCGGTGACGCCATAGGTTGCGGCGTCGGCGACACCTGTAGCGAGAAGGGTGTAGCCATCAGGCGTCGAATTGAGAACTTCCTGCGTACCGATTGCGCCCGATGCGCCGGGCTGATTGACGACGACGACGTCGACACCCAGTGCCTCCGCCAGGATCGGAGCCGTCACGCGCGTTACCTGATCGGTTGCGCCGCCTGCACCCCACGGCACGATGATGTTGATCGGACGATCAGGGATCCACTCCTGAGCCAGTGCGGTTGCCGGTAGCGGCATCGCCGCGACAATGGCCGCAATCACATAGTTTGGCATATGCGCCATGATTTCCTCCCAAATCGAAGCTTGCCTTAAAATTCCGCTAGCTTTCCTCCAAGCTAGAATACTAGCATACATAAGTTTCGGAGGGGCGCAACCGTCGTGTGCCGCAGCGGAAGGATTGTTACATCAAGGGCAGGCGCGCGCTTGCCGCGAATTGCGGCGCGGGTGTATCTGGTATACTAGGATCGGAAATAATTGGGTCGCTCTTTGCCGGCTCGGAATTGTCGAACATATTTGACCGGAACGCATCGAATGGACACAGCCATCAGGAAGAAGGGCGACGTCGAGGACATTTATCGGCAGGCCGTCAACGGCGTGAAGATCGAATTTTCCGAGCCGATGTCGCCGCAGATTTACATGGCTCTTCGCCAGGCAATCATTCAAAACAGGATCGAACCCGGCACGCCAATCTATGAATCCAAATTTGCCGACGTTCTCGGTGTAAGCCGCACGCCGTTTCGCGCGGCGCTCCAGCAACTCGCGAAGGAAGAACTCGTCGAAACGCGGCCGCAGGTCGGCTCCGTCGTGACGTCGATCGACAGGCAGAAGATTTTCTCGGCCATCTTTTGCCGCGGCGCGATCGAAGTGGCCGTCGTCAAACGCCTTGCGACTATCGGCGGGGCGAAGCTGGACCGTCTCTCGCGCGTTCTGGCGATCCAGGCCGACTGCACCTCACGCGACGATTATATCGCCTTTTTCGAAGTCGACGAGGAGTTCCACAGATTGCTTGCGGAGATCGCTGGCGTGCCCGATGCGTGGCGACTGATCGTTTCGAGCAAGACCCATGTCGACCGTGCGCGATTGCAATTGCAAAGCTCGATTCCCGGCCGCGCCGCGAAGGCGTACCGGGAGCACCTTCTCATCGTCGATGCGATCAGGGCAGGCGACCCGGAGCTGGCGGCCGAGTTGATGCAATCCCATGTCAACTCGGTCATGGACATCCTGCGCGGCGACCATCCGAATCCGTAAGAGCGCCCCTACCGGGCGGCCGCGTAAGCCTGCATCAGACGCGCCGTCGCGGCAGCGTGGATCAGGCCATCGCTGTCGCGCGCGGCGGCGACGAGGCGCCCGATCGTCCATTCCGGCGAACGCTCGACATCGTGGCCGCGTGCTTTCAGATCGCCGAGCACCGCTTCGCCGAACGTCTCCTCGATCGTCAGGTTTCCGGGCCGGCGCTGGCGCGGGTAGAAGGAGGACGGGAAGTGGCCCGTATGGCTCATCGGCAGGTCGATCGCCTCCTGCAGATTTAGCCCGTGATGCGCGTGGCGCAGAAAGAACTGAAGCTGCCACTGCTCCTGCTGGTCGCCGCCGGGCGAGCCGAAGACCATGTAAGGCTTGCCATCCTTCTCCGCGAGCGTTGGCGTCAGAGTGGTGCGGGGGCGCTTGCCGGGCGCAAGCGATGCCGGCAATCCGTCTTCCAGCCAGAACATCTGGGCGCGCGTGTTGAGCATGAAGCCAAGCTCGGGAATGACGGGCGAGGACTGGAACCAGCCGCCGGAAGGCATGGCCGCCATCATGTTGCCCCAGCGGTCGATCGCATCGACGTGGACCGTGTCGCCGCGCCGTGCCGAGCGCATTTCGGCGGTCGTCGGCTCGTTGGCGGCGGATGCCGTACCGGTCGTCGACAGGCGTTCGAGAGCGGCCATGCCTTGCGCGACCTGGTCGCCATATCCATCGACCGTTCCCGGCCGCAATTCGAACGACGCCTTGTCGCCGATCAGTTTGGCGCGCTCCGCGCCATAGGCGTCCGACAGAAGCGCTTCGAGCGGCACATCGGTGAAGTTGGGGTCGCCGTAGTAGATTTCGCGGTCGGCGAAAGCCAGCTTCATCGCTTCGGTCAGGACGTGGACGAATTCGGCGGACGAATGACCCATCGCGCCGATGTCGAAATTCTTCAGGATCGAAAGGGTCTGGAGAAACACCGGCCCCTGCCCCCATGGCCCGATCTTGTTAACGCGGAAATCGCCATAGTCGAGCGTGACCGGCGCGTCATAGGTCGCCTGCCAGCCCGCCATATCGTCGGCGGTGATGACGCCGCGATGGCGCTCGCCGCTTTCGTCCATGAACGCATTGTTGCGTGCGAACGCATCGATCGCCTCGGCGACGAAGCCCTTATAGAACGCCTCGCGCGCCTTCTCGATCTGCCGTTCGCGATCACCGCCGACGCTCTCGGCTTCCCTGATGATCCGCTTCCACGTCTCGGCAAGTTTCTCGTTGCGGAAAAGCTTGCGGGCTTCCGGCAACTCGCCCTTCGGCACGAAAAGTTCGGCGGTGGTCGGCCATTCCTTTTCGAAGAAATCTTTCAGGCCCGCGATCGTGTTCGCCACGCGCGGCAGGAGCGGATGGCCGTTCTGCGCATAGTGGATAGCCGGCTCCAGAACGTCGCGCACGGTCATCGTTCCATGGTCGCGCAAGAGCACCATCCAGGCGTCAAACGCGCCGGGGATCACAGTCGCCAGAAGACCGTTGCCCGGGATGAGCTTTAGTCCCTCGGCGCGATAGTGCTCGATCGTGGCGCCGGCCGGCGCGGTCGCCTGACCGCACAGGACCTCGGTCTTGCCGGTCTTGGCCGAATGGAAAACGATCGGCACGTCGCCGCCCGGCCCGACCAGATGCGGCTCGACGACCTGAAGCACGAAGGCGCTGGCGACGCCAGCGTCGAACGCGTTGCCGCCGCGCTCCAGCATCGACATGCCGCTACCCGTGGCCAGCCAGTGGGTCGAGGTGACGGCGCCGAAGGTGCCCAGAAGTTCGGGTCTGGTCGTGAACATGATGTTTCCTTGCAAGTTATCAGTTTTCACGCGGGTCGAGCGCGTCGCGCAGTCCGTCGCCGAGAAGGTTGAAGCCGAGAACGACGAGAAAGATCGCCGCGCCAGGGAAGACCGACATGGTGGGCGCCTGCGACATGAAGTTCTTGGCCGTGTTGAGCATCGCGCCCCATGACGGGTTCGGCGGCTGCTGTCCGAGACCCAGGAAGGACAGGCTCGCTTCCGCGATGATGGCGGTCGCGATCGTCAGGCTGGCCTGAACGATGATGGGCGGAAGCGTGTTGGGGAAGACGTAGCGCGTAATGATGAGAAAGTTCGGCAGGCCGATGGCGCGTGCGCCTTCCACATAGTCCTCCGCCTTGACCGACAGGGTCTGCGCGCGGGTGATGCGGATGAAGATCGGGACGGCGGAAAGGCCGATGGCGATCATCGCATTGGTGAGGCTCGGCCCGAGAAAGGCGGCCAGCGCAATGGCGAGGATTAGGAACGGGATCGCCAGAAGTGCATCGGTAAAGCGCGAGATCACCATGTCGACATAGGAGCCGAAATAGCCGGCCAGAAGCCCGAGCGGCACGCCGATGGCGACTGCGATGCCGACCGAGACCACGCCCGCCATGAGCGAGGCCCGCGCGCCATAGAGCATGCGGGTGAAGATATCGCGGCCAAGCTCGTCCGTGCCGAACCAGTAGGTCGCCGAAGGCGGCTGACGGATGGAGCCGAAGCTCGTCTGCAACGGCTCGTAGGGCGACAGGAACGGCGCGAAGATTGCCGCCAGTGCGAAGAAGACGACGACGATCGCGCCGAAAACCGCCGCCTTGTTGCGCACGAACTTCGCGAGCGCGCGGTTCTTCTTTTTCGGCAGAACCGGCGCTGCAATCGTGGGAGAGGTGACGGCGCTCATGACGAATACCTCAGGCGCGGATTGATCAGGACATAAAGAACGTCAGCGACGAGGTTCATCAAAATGAAGCCGATCGCGGTGACGAGCACGACGCCTTGCACGACGGCGTAGTCACGCGTGAACACCGCGTCGACGATCAGCTTGCCGAAACCGGGAATGGTGAAAATCTGCTCGGTCAAAACCGCACCGGCGATCAGTTCGCCGAAGATCAGCGTCAACAAAGTGACGATCGGAACCAGCGCGTTGCGCAGCGCGTGCTTGTAGATGACGATCGCTGGAAGCAAACCCTTTGCGCGGGCGGTGCGGATATAGTCGGTCTTCAAAACGCCGATCATGGCCGAGCGCGTATGGCGCATCAACTGGCCCGCGAGTGCCGTGCCGAGAACGATGGACGGCATCAGCATCGTGCGCAGCGACTGCACGAAATCCTCCGTCGGCGGCACATAGCCGGAGGCCGGCAGCCATTGCATCTTCACCGAGACGAAAAAGATCAGGAGGATGCCGAGCCAGAAATTGGGGATCGAAACACCCGACAACGCGAAGACGGAGGTGATGTAGTCGACCCATGTTCCCTTCTTGACTGCAGCCAAGATGCCCATCGGAATGCCGATCAGCACGGCCCAGAACATCGCCATGGTCGCCAGTTGCAGAGTCACCGGAAGCTTTTGCACGATCAGCGTCGTCACCGGAATGCCGGTGCGGAGCGAAAAGCCGAAATCGCCCCGAAGCACCTGCCCGACCCAGACGAAATACTGGATGTAGATCGGGTCGTTCAGCCGGTATTGTTCGCGCAGATAGGCAAGAACTTCCGGATCGCGTTCCTCGCCGGCAAGCGTCAGGAGCGGATCGCCCGGCAAGAGCTTTTGCAGGGCGAAGACGATGATCGAAACGAGGATCACCGTTGGAATGGCGATCACGGCGCGCTTGGCGATGATCTGGAGCATGGGCTGTTCCTGCTGCGATTTCCAGGTTGCAGGAACCGGCGGCCCGTTCGGACCGCCGGTCCTCGTCAGTCGGCGAAACGCACGTCTTTCAGGCGGATCATGCCGTCGGGATGCGCGGTGAACCCTTCCAGCCGCGTCGAGACACCGAAGGCGCGCGGCTGGTAGTAGAGATTGATCTGCGGAAGCTCGTCCTGAATGATGGCCTGCGCCTGCGTATAAAGGTCGATGCGCGTGTCGAGATCGGTCGTTCGACGCGCTTCGTCGAGCAGCCGGTCGACCTCCTCATTGCAATAGTCGCCATCGTTGAGGCTGCCCTCGCAGGTCACGAACTGGTGGATGTTGCCGTCCGGATCGATGCGGCCCGACCAGCCGATCTGCGCGACCTGGAAATTGCCCGACGTCATCTCCTGCTGCATGGCCGCAAATTCCGTCGGACGCAGCGTCACGTCGAAGCCGGCTTCCGCCGCCATCGCCTGGATCAGTTCGGAAATCTGCTGCGTCGTCGTCGTGTTGCCGAAGACGAGTTCGACCGGGACGCGCTCATGCCCGGCTTCCGCCAGAAGCGCCTTTGCCGCTTCCACGTCGCGCGTCGTGACGGGGAAATCCTCGCTGTAGAACTGGCTCGCGGGCGGGAAAGGCTGTTGCGCGGGGGCATAGGTCCCGAAGCCGACGACCTCGTTGATCACCTCGCGGTCGATCGAGAGCTGGAACGCCTGCCGGACCCGCTTGTCCTGCCCGAAGGGCGTTTCCGCCCGGCTGCCGTTCGCGATGTTGATGCGAAGCTGGACATAACCCGTTCCCGCTTCCTGCAGAAATTCAAGGTTCGGATCGCCCTCGACGGCGGCGATGTCGGACGGGGCGAGACGTTCCAGAAGCTGGATGTCCCCCGATTGTAAATTCGCGAGCCGAACCGTCGTATCGGTGATCGGCAGGAAGACGAGCCGGTCGAAATGATACGCGTCCGCGTCCCAGTGATCCGCATAACGTTCGAGGACGATGCGGTCGTTCTGGACCCGCTCGACGAAGCTGTACGGGCCGGAGCAGACGGGATTGTTGGCAAAATCTTCGAAGGCGGAGGGCGCGAGCATCATGCCCGCGCGATCGGAAAGCTGGGACAGGAGCGTCGCATCCGGTTCGGCGACGGTGATCGCCAGCGTATATTCGTCAACGGCCTCGACATCGGTCACTGAGGCGAGTTCGCTCTTGCGCAGCGAATCGGGAAGCGTCATCGCGCGGTCGAGATTGGCTTTCGCGGCCTCGGCGTTAAACGGCGTGCCGTCCTGGAAAGTCGCATCGTCACGCAACTGGAAGGTCAGGACGGTCGCGTCGTCGTTCCAGGACCATTCCGTCGCCAGTTGAGGCACGATCGAAAGGTCGGGCGCGACATCGACGAGCTTGTCGCACAGCGAGGTGAAGACCATGCGGCCGACGAAGGTGCGGGCACGGTGCGGGTCGAGCGCATCGGGATCTTCCTGAAGCCCGATGCGCAAGGTGGCGTCCTGCGCGAAAGCCTGAGTGGCGGTGCCCGCCATCAGGGCGGCGATTAAAAGGGTCTTACGCATTGTCGGCTCTCCATTGGGAATGAAGGCAGCATCGCGAACGCGATGCCGCCTCGACAATTATTGGGCGCGCTGAACGCCGCGCAGACGGATGATGTTGTCCGGATAGGGCGTGTATCCCTCGATCTCGGACCGCAAAACGGACGGCTGGTTCGGATGGTAGGTGTAGACCAGCGGAAGGTCCTCCTGGAGGATCGCCTGCGCCTGATCATAGAGCGCCTTGCGTTCGGCCTGATCGGATGTCGCACGTGCTTCCATGAAGAAGGCGTCCACCTCTTCGTTGCAATAGCGCGAATCATTGTTCGAGCCGTCGCAGGCGAGGTGATTGTAGATGTTGCCGTCAGGATCGACGCGTCCGGACCAGCCGCTTGCCGAAGCGTCGAAATTGCCTTCGGACATTTCCGCCAGAAGAGCGGCGAATTCCATCGGCCGCAGCGAGATGTCGAAGCCGGCTTCCGATGCCATGGCCTGAATGAGCTCGCCAAGCTGCGAAGCCTGGGTGGAGTTGGCGTGCATCATTTCGAAAGCGACGCGCTCATGCCCGGCCTCCGCAAGAAGCTCCTTCGCCCGCTCGACGTCGCGTTCGGTCGCCGGGAAGTTCTCGTCGTAATACGGGCTGTTCGGTGCGAAGGGCTGTTGCGCCGGCTGCCAGATATTGTTGCCGATGATTTCCGAGATCGCCTGCCGGTCGATCGCGTACTGAAACGCCTGACGGATGCGCGGGTCCTGTCCCAGCGGAGATTCAGAGCGCGGGCCGTTATCAGTGTTGAAGCGCACGGCCTGATAGCCGAGCGTCGGCGCGACGACGAGTTGCAGGCTCTCATTGCCCTCGACGGCCTGGGCGTCGGACGGCGTCATGCGTTCCATCATGTCGAGGTCGCCGGCCTGAACGTTGGCGAGGCGCACGGTACCGTCCGGGATCGGCAGGAAGATCACCTCTTCGAAATGATATTCGTCCGCCGCGTAGTAGTCTTCGAACTTCGACAGGACGATGCGGTCGTTTTGCGTGCGCGATTCATACTTGTACGGGCCGGAACAGACCGGCTCCCAGCTCCCCTCCTGATCGAAGGAAGCCGGCGACATCATCATTCCGGCGCGGTCGGAAATCTGCGCCAGAAGCGGCGCGTTCGGTTCGCTGAGGTTCAATTTCAACGTGTACTCATCGACCGCCTCCACGGTGTCGATCGCCGAAATGTCCGAGCGGATCAAGCTGTCGGGCATGTTCAGCGCACGCTCGATATTGGCCTTGGCGGCCTCGGCGTTGAACGGTTCGCCGTCGTGGAACGTCGCATCTTCGCGCAGCGTGAAGGTCAGTTCCGTGTTGTCGTCGTTCCATGCCCATTCCGTCGCGAGCGCCGGCACGTATTCGAGTTCGGGCGAGATGTCGACCAACCGGTCGCACAGCGAGGCGTAGACGATACGGCCTACGAATGTGCGCGACCGGTGCGGGTCGAGAAGGTCGGGGTCCTCCGCAAGGCCGATCCTGAGCGTGGAGCCCTGTGCCATCGCAGGCAGGGCGGTGCCGGCCATCAGCGCGGCCACGAGCAGTGTTCTGGACAATTTCATGCGCAGTTCCTTCCTCTGGTTTTTCTTGTTGTCAGTCGAGCATTTCCACGCCCTTGAGGCGTATCATTCCATCGGGATAGCCGACGAAACCTTGCAGACGCGCGTCATGCGCGAACGGGTACGGCAGGTAGTAGAGGTAAACGACCGGCTTTTCCTGCGTCAGGATTTCCTGCGCTTCGGCGTAAAGCGCACGGCGCTCGTCGACCTCACTTGCGCTGCGTGCATCATCGAGAAGTTCGTCGACGCGCGCATTGCAATAGCGGCCGTCGTTGAGCGCGCCCTCGCAGGTCACCTGCTGATGGATGTTGCCGTCCGGATCGACGCGGCCGGACCAGCCCGATTGCGACACCTCAAAGCGGCCTTCGCGCAACTCGCCCTGAAGGGCGGCGAATTCGGTCGGGCGCAGCGTGATGTCGAAGCCGGCCTCGGACGCCATCGCCTGGACGAGTTCCAGCACCTGCTGCATCGTCGTGTTGTTGCCGAAGGACAGTTCGAACGAGACGCGCTCATGGCCGGCTTCCGCCAAAAGCGCCTTCGCACCCTCGACATCGCGGCCCGTGCGGTCCAGTTCGGCCTCATAGGCGAAGCTTGCCGGCGGGAAGGGCTGGAAGGCTGGCTGGAAAAGCCCGGCACCCACCACCTGATTGATGACGTCGCGGTCGATCGCCAGATCGAAGGCGCGGCGCACACGCTCGTCGGCGAGCGGGCTGTTCTCGTCGCGCAGGTTGAATTGTAGCGCCTGGAAGCCGAGCCCTGTCACCGGCACGACTGTCAACCGGTCGTTCGCTTCGGCGGCTTCGATATCGGTCGTCCCGATCCGCTCGATGATCTGAAGATCGCCGGACTGGAGATTGGCGAAGCGCACCGTGTTGTCCGGGATGCCCCGGAAGATCAGCCGCTCGAAATGGTAGTCTTCCGCATCCCAGTAGTCGGCAAACTTTTCCAGCACGATGCGGTCGTTCTGGACCCGCTCGACGAATTTATATGGGCCGGAGCAGACCGGTTCGGGATTGGAAGACGTGTCGTCGAAACTTGCCGGCGACATCATCATGCCGGCACGGTCGGAAAGCTGGGACAAAAGCGCAGCGTCCGGTGCGGACAAATTGAGCGCGACGGTCAGCTCGTCCACGATCTCGACGCTTTCGATCGATGCGAGCTCGCTCTTGCGCAGACTGTCGGGCAGTTCGCGCGCGCGGTCCAGATTGGCCTTCACCGCTTCGGCATCGATCGGCGCACCGTCATGGAAGACGGCGTCGTCTCGCAGCGACATGGTCAGCCTTGTACGCTCCTCGTCAAGCTCCCAGTTCGTGGCGAGCGAGGGAACGATCTCCAGTTCCGGCGTTATGTCGACGAGCTTGTCGCACAGCGAAGTGAAGACGATGCGACCTACGAAAGTGCGGGCGCGATGCGGGTCGAGAAGGTCCGGATCGTCCTGAAGGCCGATCGAAAGCGTCTGCGCGCTGGCGGGCACTGCCATCATGGCGAGCGCGACGCCGGCGAGCACCAATCTGGCGCGGCTGGCGAAATTCATGTTCCGGTCGTTCATGTCTGTCTCCTTGCCGGCTGTGCCGGCACAACGGTCATCATTCAACTGTTTGGGTGCTGGCGGCCGTTGGTTTCACGGCCAAAGCTCCTGCCTGGGCACTCCTGTAAAGCGCGAGCCGCGCCTCGGATGTGCGGCTTGCCGCACCGGCAAGAAGCGGAAGGCTCGACCCGGCGTTCTGGATTTCGCGCCAGAAATGGCAGGCCACCTGTGTTCCGCCATCGGCCGGTTCCAGCTTCGGATGCTTTTCACTGCATAACGGGCGCGCATGCGGGCAGCGCGTATGAAACCGGCAGCCCGAGGGCGGCGCGGTGGGGCTTGGCACGTCGCCCTGCAAAAGCTCGCGCGGAGCGCGCGATGCGTCGACGGACGCGACCGGGATCGCCTTCAGCAGCGCCTGAGAATAGGGGTGGAGCGGATTGTCGTAGAGGTTGTTGACCGGCGCAAGCTCGACGAGTTCGCCCAGATACATCACCGCGACGCGGTCGCTCATGTGTCGGATGACGGCAAGGTCATGTGCGACGATCAAAAGCGTCAGGCCGAGCCGTTCCTTCAACTCCTCCAGAAGATTGATGACCTGCGCCTGCACGGAAACGTCGAGCGCCGAGACGGGCTCATCGCCGATGATAAGCGTAGGATCGGAGGCAAGAGCGCGGGCGATACCGATGCGCTGGCGTTGACCACCGGAAAACTCGTGCGGATAGCGGTCGGCTGCTTCCGGTCGCAGGCCGACCAGCGACAGAAGCTCGCTCACGCGCTCGTTGGCGTTTTTGCCGCGGGCAAGCCCATGCAGGCGCAGCGGTTCGCTGATGATTGAGCCGACGCTCATACGCGGATTGAGCGAAGCGAACGGGTCCTGGAAGATGATCTGCATTTCGCGGCGAAGCTTGCGCAATTCGCCGGCCGGCAGATTGGTGATGTCCCTGCCCTGGTAGAAAACCTGCCCCTCGCTCGGCTCGATCAGCCTCAGAAGCAGGCGGCCGAGCGTCGATTTCCCGCAGCCGGACTCGCCCACGATCGCGAATGTCTCGCCTTTCGAGACGGCCAACGACACGTCGCTCACCGCGTGAACCACCGGCTCGACTTTGAGAATTCCCCGCCGGCCGCCGAAGCGGCGGTGCAGGTTGCGTCCCTCGATGACAGGCGCTTCGGTGCGTTGATCGCTTTCAGCACTCATGCGGCCACTCCGAAATTCTTTTCCAGCGGCGCATACCAGCAGGCGGCGCGGTGGCCCTCGCCGAATTCAGCCAATGGCGGCACCTCATCGCGGCAGCGTGCATCGCCGAACGGGCAGCGATCCACGAAACGGCATCCTTTCGGCATGGCATCGAGCGGCGGCACCGAACCCTCGATGGTGGCGAGCCGGCCTTCCCGCTTGCCGAGCGAAGGCATCGAGCCGAGCAGGCCGATCGTATAGGGGTGTTGCGGATCGTCGAAGATCGCAGCGACCGGCCCCTGCTCGACGATGCGGCCGGCATACATAACGGCGACCTCGTCGGCGACTTCCGCCACGACGCCCAGATCGTGGGTGATGAGGATCATCGCCGTACCCGTCTCGCTTTGCAGCTTCGAGATCAACGACAGAATCTGCGCCTGGATGGTCACGTCGAGCGCGGTCGTCGGCTCGTCTGCAATCAGGAGCTTCGGTCGGTTGGCGAGCGCCATGGCGATCATCACACGCTGGCGCATGCCGCCGGAAAGTTGATGCGGGAAGGCGTCGAGCCGCTTTTCCGGCGCGGGAATGCGCACCCATTCGAGCATCTTTAACGCCTGTTTGCGCGCCTCAGCTTTCGACATCTTCGAATGACGGCGAATACCTTCGGAAATCTGCTGCCCGACGGTAAAGGCCGGGTTCAGCGAGGTCATCGGTTCCTGGAAGATCATCGCGATTTCGTTGCCGCGCATGTCGGCAAGCGCCCGCTCACCCATCGAGAAAAGGTCGCGTCCCTCGAACTTCGCCGTTCCCGCCTTGATGCGGGCGGGCGGCGTCGGCAACAGGCCCATCAGCGCCAGCGACGTGACGCTCTTCCCGCAACCCGACTCGCCAACGATGCACAAGGTGCGCCCGCGCCTTACGGAAAACGATATCCCGTCGATCAGGTCCACGGGGGCGTTGGGCGCGAAGGTGAGCGAGAAATTCTCGACCTCCAGAAGTGGCGCCTCGCCGGCCGGCTCGATCCCTTGCTTCAACCTTCCATCCTTTCCTCGTCGGCGGCGGCCGCATCGTCGCCGTTGATCTGCGCACGCAAATTGGTGTCGATCGTGCGTAGATGGCGGCGCATCGCCTGCTCGGCCGCCTGACCGTTGCGGCTCGAAATCGCCGCGACGATCTCGTCATGTTCGCGAAACACGCGCTGGCGCCGTTCCTCCGTGCGGGTCGACGCACGCAGATTGCGCCATTCCGGTTCCTGCCGCACGCGCTGAATGGCATCCAGAAGGGCTGCCAGCATGTAGTTTCCGGCACATTCGGCAATTCGGCGGTGAAAGACGCTGTCCCACAATTCCCACCCATCGTCGTCGACCGCAGTTGCAGCCCGGCGCGACAATCTTTCCAGCGCGTCGATGTCCTCGCGCGATGCACGCAGCGCGGCAAGCCGCGCAATGCCGGGTTCGAGGACGAGCCGCGTTTCCATCATGTCGCCCGGGCTCGTGCGGGTCGCGAGATCGGTGAGGCTATCACTGCTCGATGCGGGACCATTGCCGATAAAGGTTCCCTTCCCCTGCCGACGCCAGATGATGCCCTCGGCCTCGAGGACTTCCAGCGCACGGCGAACCGCACGCCTGCCGACCGCCATGGATTGCGCAAGCTCGCGCTCAGCGGGAAGCTGGTAACTCGTTTCATCCCGATGGTCGCGAATGAGCGCGCGCAGCCGGTCCAGAGCCAGCAGTGAATTCGACCGACCATTATTTCCTGCCACTCCCGAAAGCCCCGCGCACCATTCCCATGAAAGGTTCCCTTAGGCATAGTGGCGCTCTGCCCGTTCGAGTGTCAACGTCACATGATGCGGAAATATTCGGCAATTGTTGACCGCACCGCAGGCAGGACCGGGCGCAGCTCATCGGAGCGCCGAAAAAGGGGAAGTTGCGGTCAGGTTGGTGAGGGCAGGCTCGCCGGAACCTTCATGATTGCTGACGATCAGCATCGGCGCGACGACATTAGAGCGGATTTTCGTCTTTCCGATGCATCTCAGGCGCTGCTCGACTTTTTCACTGGCTTGACGCTGCTCGTCAAAATCGGCATTAGTGGTCTGACCACTGTAAGGCCACTTGGGAGGAGTGCCGTGCTTCTGGAGGGAGCAGACGAACTGCTGGGTGCGGAAAAGGTCTTTTCCTATTTTCGCGAGCAGCTTTTGTCCGGCCAGCTCAATGCCGGCGACCGGCTTTTAAGCGAGCGCGAATTGTCCTTGCGCCTTGGCGTTTCACGCCCGGTCCTGCGCGAGGCGCTTCGCTCGCTCGCCATGCTCGGCTTTCTCGACATTCGCCATGGTAAGGGCACCTATGTGCGCCGTGCCGACGTTTCGGTTCTGGCCGACTTCTTCACGTTCTGCCTTGCCCAGCAGCCCGACATTCTGGACGATGTCATGGAGGCGCGCGTCGCGATCGAATGTCAGGCGATCCGCCTTGCCTGCGAGCGCGCCCGTCAAAACGATTTCGAGCGTCTGAGCGATCTTTTGAAAGCTCTCGGCGACACTTTGGGGGACCCCGAAGCAGGCGCCGAAGCGGATTTCGCCTTTCATCTGGCACTCGTCGAAGCAAGCCGCAGTCCGGCGCTGATCATGCTCTACCAGGCGATATCGGACCTGCTCCGGCGCAGCCACGTCCAGCGCCGCAGGCAAACGGCCTTAGTGCCGAACATCCGAGATTCGCTTTTCGATGCGCACCGGGAGGTTTTCCTGTCAATCGTCGCGCGCGATCCGGACGTGGCCGACAGGCGTTTGCGCGAGCATTTCGCGATCGGTGATGAGCTTCGCCGCAAAAGCTTCATCGCTGCGTTTCAGGGAGCTGCGGCATCCAACGAAAACAAGACGACATAGGAGGAAATCGCATGTTTCATTCACGGATACTGAAATTGATGGCGGCGACAGCAGTTGCGCTAGGTGTCGCCACGAGCGCGCAATCGGCCAATTTGCGCTACGCGCATGTGGGCGCCGAAGGCGACATCCAGACCGTTTTCGCTGCCGATGCCGCCGAGGGCATCGCCGAAGCCACCAACGGCGACGTTACCGTACAGGTCTATCCTGCAAGCCAGCTCGGCGGTGTCGCTGAACTCGTCGACGGCGTGCGTATGGGGTCGATCGCGATGGGCCATCACGATTTCGCCTCGCTTGCCCGCATTGTTCCCGAAGTCGCCGCGTTCAACGCGCCGTTCATTTATCGCGACGGCGCTCACGCGCTGGCTGCAACCGACCCGCAAACATCACCTGCCCTTCAGGCGATCAACGAGCGGCTGATCGAGGAAGGCGGCGTGCGCATCATCGGGCGCATCTATCGCGGCGCACGTCACATTTCGTCGAATTTCGAGGTCAAGTCGCCGGAAGATCTGGCGGGCAAGCCGTTCCGCGCCGTCCCGCTCGATCTTTGGGTTTCCATGGTTACGGGCTTCGGCGCGACGCCGACGCCGGTAGAGGTCGCCGAATTGCCGACCGCACTCATGACCGGGCTCGTCGTGGGTCAGGAAAATCCCCTGACGATGATAACCGCCAACAAGCTTTACGAGGTCCAGTCGCATATCGCGATGACCGGACACATGCAGGCCGTGCTCGCCGTCTTCATCAATGAGGAAGTCTGGCAGGGGCTGGAAGAGGAGCAGCGTCAGGCGATCACCGAAGTTCTGGAGCGCGAGGCACAGGAATCGCTCGTGGAGGCCAACGAGTCCGAAACCCAGCTTGTCGAGGAGCTCAAAGGTCACGGCATGACGGTCGTCACCGAGGCCGAAGGTCTCGACCTCGATGGGTTCCGCACACAGGTTCTGGAACAGATCCGCACCGACTTCCCGGCCTACCAGACCTATATCGAGCAGATCGCAGCAGTCGAATAAGACGGTAACGCGGTCGGCGGTGCATTTCTGGGCCGCCGGCCCGATCCGTTCACGGGAGGTTTTCCGATGATCATCGTCAGGCGCCTGCTCGGTGCGTTCTGCGCCCTCGTTCTGGTTGCACTTGTCGTCGTCCCGTTCACACAGGTCGTCATGCGCGATCTGTTCGGATCGGCGATCATAGGAGCCGAGGAATTCACACGATTCCTGCTGATCGTCCTGGTGTTCACTGCGTTTCCGATCGTCGTTCTGGAACGCGAAAATATCCTGATGGCCGAGTTTCTTCAGGCCTTGCCCGATCCGTTGCGCAAGGCGCTCACCTTCTTGATTACCGCCGCCGCAGTGACCGCAGCCGGTTTCATCGCCTATGTCGCCTGGCAGACGATCTTCCGGAACCTGAACAACGCCACGCCCACGCTCAAGATTCCCTTCTGGCTGTTTTTGGGCTCGACGTTCTTCGGTTTCGCGGCCGCCACGCTTGCCCACCTGATCGACCTTCGCGACCCGCCGCAAGAAGAAACCAAGGTATTCTGATCATGGGCCTCGCCGTCATCGCAGCGTTTCTTGCGCTTTTCATACTCGGGTTTCCCGTCGTTTATGCGATCCTGATTCCGTCCATAATCTATGTGATGATCGAGGGGCTGCCGTACGGGTTGCTCGTCCAGCGCATCACCTACGCGCTCGATTCCTTTCCGCTGGTCGCGGTTCCGATCTTCATCTTCGTTGGCAATCTGATGAATTCGGCTGGAATTACCGACCGGATCTTCAAATTCGCGGACACCGCCGTCGGCCGCTTTCCCGGCGGTCTGGCACAGGTGAACATCTTCTCGAGCCTGATCTTTTCGGGCATGTCCGGCGCGGCGCTCGCCGATGTCGGCGGTCTTGGCCGCATCGAGATCGCGGCCATGCGCAAGAAGGGGTTTACAGCTCCGTTTTCCGCGGCTGTCACAGGTGCGTCGGCGGTCGTCGGACCGATCTTCCCGCCATCGATCCCGCTCATCGTCTATGGCTCCGTGACCAGCGTTTCGATCGTGCAGCTTTTGATCGCAGGCATCGTGCCGGCGCTTATCTGTGTTCTGCTCCTGATGCTGACGACGGTGTTCCTGTCGTATCGCTACAACCTCCCGCGCGCCGAGCGCTGGCCGACGCTGCGCGAGCTTCTCGCCGACCTCATGCCGGCCCTGCCCGCCTTGCTGGCCCCTGTCCTGATGATTGCCGGGATGCTGGCGGGCATGTTCACGCCGACAGAAGCCGCCGCCGTGACGGTCGTCTACGTGCTGGCGATCAGCACGCTTTTCTACCGCGAGCTGACCTTTGCGCATTTGCAGTCGGCGCTGATGATGACGGTCAAGAGTACCAGTGCGATCCTGATCATCGTCGCCGTGGCTGCCTTGTTCGGTTGGATTCTGGCCGTCGAACAGGTGCCGCAGGATTTCGCCCGCTGGATCCTCCAGTTTTCGACCAATCCGATCGTTCTTTTGATCATCGCCAACCTGATATTCTTCATCGCTGGCATGTTCCTCGATTCCACGACGGCTACGCTGCTCGTGGTCCCGGTCATCGCACCGCCGATGGTCATGGCGGGAATCGATCCGGTTCATCTGGGAATCATCACAATATTCAACCTGATGTTCGGCCTGCTCACGCCACCCATGGGGCTGTCGCTGTTCCTCCTGTCAAGTATCGCAAAGGTATCCTTGCGCCAGTTGCTTCGCGCGCTGCTGCCGTTTTATGTGCCGCTTCTCGCAACACTCGCCATCATCACTTTCTGGGAAGGCATGGTCCTGTGGCTTCCTTCAATGCTTCGCTAGAATCTGGAGTTTCCATGCGCATCGTAATCGGTTCGGATCACGCCGGCTTTCCGCTCAAGTCGACGATCGTCGAATATGTCAAATCGCTCGGCCATGAGGTCGAGGACGTCGGTTCCTACGACCCGAACCCGGTGGACTTCCCCGACATCGCAAAACAGGTCACCGATCGCATCAAGGACGGCGCGGCGACACGCGGCCTGATGGTCTGCGGCACTGGCGTCGGCGCCTCGATCGCGGCGAACAAGGTCAAGGGCATCCGCGCCGCCGTGTGCCACGACGTTCATTCCGCGCACCAATCCGTCGAACATGACGATGTGAACGTGATGTGCATCGGTGCCCAGATCGTTGGGCCGTGGCTCGCGAAAGACCTCGTCGAGGCTTATCTGAAAGCCGAATTTTCGACCGATGAGGATTTTCGTCGCCGTGTCGCGAAGCTGGCCGAAATGGACGCCGCTCGCTAGATTTTACCTACAGTTTCCATACGCCGGTTGGTTCCCGACCGGCGTATGGATCATGTATCGGCGAGATGAACTCGGCCGAACACGACGCCCGATGTCAGCGCAAGCCGGATGGCCGCTCGCGGCGTTGCCGGTCGAAATAGGAAAATGTCGCGATGGCCATGAACACGGGAATGCCCAGTTCCAGGACTTCTTCCGTAAAGACTGACAACAAGGTCGCCTGAACGTTGATCCCGAGAAATCCCAGATTGCTGGCCGCGCCGTCTAGCGCCTTCGATAGAACCGCGCTGGCAATGGCGGCAGCCACGGCAAGGCTGGTGACGTCAAAACTGCGCAGCCCGTTGAGGAACGCCCTGCCGCTACGAACGACGAGCAGATAGCCGGTGATGCCGAGAAAGACGAACACCAGGACGCCGAAGATTTTCTCCACGAGAGGAACTTCCGGCGAAACGTAAAGAAGCGTCTTCGTGATGCTGTATGTGGTGAAATGGGCATGAAAGTCCATTTCACGCAGGCACATGGCAAGCGGAATAACAGGCAGATACCAGTGTCTGCGCAAGGTAGGGCCATCCAGTTCGCGAATGAGCGTCGTCATCGTCACCAGATATCCGGCCGCCGAGAAGACCTGGATGGGCCCGCCTTCGCTGACGTAGAATTCCTGCAGATCCGGCGTCAGATAGAACGGGAAGATGATGAGCAGAACGAGCAAGACCGCCGTAATGGCCATGTAGGAAAGATATCGGCCCTGGATGCTCGGATGTTCGGCATCTGTTATGAACGCTGAAGACAAACCGGAATCCTTCCCTGTCCGACGCGTGCAAAGCGTGTACGGATGTTTGGCGAAGGGCTATTGGAAGTTAACCGGGTAAGTCAAGCGCGCGCGACGCCAGAGATGCCAATCACGGCAAATGTGAACCGGAACGCTTGTCGGTTCTCGGCCGGCCGATCAGTGCCCGGCGCCGATGACTGCGCCGGCGGCAGCGCCGCCAAGCCCGCCGATGACTGCACCTGTTGATCCCGCGATCAGCGATCCGGCAAGCGCGCCCGAGCCGGCGCCGATTACCGCTCCGCTCGCCGTGCGCATGGCGGGCGACGTTCCGCACCCCGCAAGCGTGACGGCGATCAAAGCTGCGCCCAGAACCCGCGTCATGTCTTTCTCCAAGCTTGAGGGTGGTCTTCGTCCAAACCGCCGCGAACCTCTCCCATCAGGGTTAAGAAAGCCTTCCAATGAGGCGGAAAATGACGCGCGACTTGAACGCGCGGCGCGCAAAGCGTATCTGCAAGCTCGCATCAACGGAGACGTGACATGTCGGCAGTGAACCGCTTTCTCGGCGACAGCCCCTTGCGGGTGCTGGTCAAGCTGATCGTCGTTTCGTTTCTCGTCGGCATCGTTATGAGCGTGATGGGCTGGTCGCCCTATGACGTGATCTACGGCGTGCGCGACTTCTTCCTGCACCTTTACGACACCGGCTTTGCGGCCTTCGGGCGCTTTATCGACTATTTCCTGCTCGGTGCGGTGCTGGTCATTCCCGCCTTCTTCCTCATCCGGCTTCTCAGCTACCGCAAGGGCTGATCAGGAAAAGCTGGCGGCCGTTTCGAACAGGATGGCATGGCGCGCGGCCAGCGCGTCGATGTCCTTCGAATAGCCGCCGCCGATGACGCCGCACACGGGAATGCCGCGCTCGCGAAAATAGCTAATGACGGTCCGGTCGCGCGCGCGTAAGCCTTCGTCAGTCAGGGCCAACCGCCCGAGCCGGTCGTCGCGGTGGGGGTCGACCCCGGCATTGTAAAAGACGATCTGCGGTTTGGCGTGATCGGCAACGAGCGGCAGGACGCGTTCGAGTTCGGTCAGGTACGCTTCGTCTTCAAGACCGTCGTCCAGCGCGACGTCGAGGTCGGAAACGGCCTTGCGCACGGGGTAGTTCTTCGCCGCATGCATCGAAAAGGTGAAGACCCGGCTCTCGCTCATCAGGATTTCGGCGGTGCCGTCGCCCTGATGCACGTCGAGATCAACGACCAGTGCGCGAGAAATCGTGCCTTCATCGAGGAGGGACGCCAGGGCAACCGCCACATCGTTGAAGGTGCAAAACCCCGCGCCCTGCGTATGCCGTGCATGGTGACTGCCGCCGGCCGCATTGCAGGCCAGCCCGGTGTCGAGGGCGATGCGCGCAGCAAGAAGCGTTCCTGCGCTGGCAAGCTGCGCACGACGTGAGACGCGTTCATCGACCGGGAAGCCGATTTCGCGCTCGATTGCGCGCGGCACGGTGCAGTCGAGAACCTGGCGCACATAGTCGCCAGCATGCGCCTGCGCGAGCGTTTCGAAACCGGGAAGGTCCGGGCGGTGCTCGTTATCCGGCCGGGCAATCCCCTTTTCGCGCAGCACTTCGATCAGCCGCGCGTATTTGCTCATCGGAAAGCGATGATCGGCGGAAAACTGCGCGTCGTAATCGGGGTGGTGAATGATGGGAAGCGTCATTGCACCATGAAGATAGGATCGGTCTTGACGCTAGTCGAGTGTCTGAACCGCCCAATGATCCGTGCGCGAATCCCTTATGTCGCGGATCGAAGAAAGGCCTTCCTTCGTAACGAATGCGCTCATGCCGCGCACGATTTCGCCGGGCAGCGTCGGCCCACCATAGACCATGCCGGTGTAAAGCTGCACGAGGTCCGCGCCGGCTCTGATCTTCTCCAGCGCCGTCTCGGCGGAGGAAACGCCACCAACGCCGATCAGCGGCAGGGCGGGGCCGACGAGCCTGCGCATCCGCGCCAGCATGACGGTGGATCGGTGGAACAAGGGCCGACCGGAAACGCCGCCCGCTTCCGTTGCCAGCGCGCTTTGAAGGCCGCTCCGCGACAGCGTCGTATTGGAAACGATGATGCCCTCGATTTTGCGCGCGAGGACGGTTTCGGCGATGTCTTCGAGGTCGCCGTCGGCAAGGTCGGGCGCGATCTTGAGGAAGACCGGCACCACCCGCTCACCGCGTGCACTCACCACCGCGTCAAGCAGTTCCTGAAGGCTCGCCCGCGTCTGAAGATCGCGCAGTCCCGGCGTGTTGGGCGAGGAGATGTTGACGGTCAGATACGAAGTGAGATCGGCGAAGCGTTCGACGCCCGCTGCATAGTCGGCGATCCGGTCCGTGCTGTCCTTGTTGGCGCCGATATTGACGCCGACGATCCCGCTGCGCCCCGACCGCTCCCGCATGCGTCGAACGCATGCGTCATGACCTTCATTGTTGAAGCCAAGGCGATTGACGATCGCTTCGTCCTCTATAAGCCGGAAGATGCGTGGCTTCGGGTTCCCTGCCTGCGGCTTCGGCGTCACGGTGCCGATTTCGGCAAAGCCTAAACCGAGCTTCAAAAGCGCGTCCGGCGCTTCGCCGTTCTTGTCGTATCCCGCCGCCATGCCGAGTGGATTGGGAAAGGAAAGCCCGGCGATTTCGGTCCGCAGGCGCGCATCGGCGGCGGGCGGGGCGCAGACGGGCACACCGCTCTTCAGCCCCGCGATGGACAGGCCATGCGCTCGTTCAGCGTCGAGGCCGAAAAGGAAAGGCCGGGCCAGCGCGTGATAAAGCATCTTCATGCGTCGAGGTCCGGAAAGATGTGGAGGCCGTCCGCGCCGAGCGGCAACGGCTTTACCCATTCGGCGGCTTTCGGGTCGAGCGGGGCGTAAAGATGCGGGAAGAGCGCGCCGCCGCGCGAGACCTCGAAGCGCAGCGCCTCGCCCAGCCTGCCGCCATCGATCGCGACAAGCAGGAGAGCGTCCTGTCCGCCGAAGTGCTTGGCGGCCGTCTCACGTACTTGGCTGGCGGTCGAAAAATGGATGTAGCCGTCGGCAAGATCGATGGGCGCGCCATCGAAGCGGTTTGCCTTCTCTGCGGCCTGCCAGAGGGACGCCGGCACGATCTTGTAAATCAATGTGCTCATGCCGCCGCTATAGCCGCCGTGGCCGTGGAAGAAAAGCATCGCCATGGAAGCGCCGGGTTCTTCACACCATTTATGGATTGGATGCGTCATCGAAGAGGATCACGCCAATGCGCCATATGATTTTTCTCGCGGGCATCGCCGCCACGCTCGGAACCTCGGCTTTCGCGCAGGAGACGGAACGCTACCGCATGGAGCGAACCGAGGACGGCTTCGTGCGCATGGACACGGCGACCGGGCAAATGTCGGTCTGCCAAGAGCAGTCCGCGCAACTCGTCTGCCGAACCGCTACCGACGACAGGATCGCCTACGAGGATCGGATCGACGATCTGGAACGGCGCGTCGAAGCGCTCGAAAGCGCGCAGGGCACTGCACAGCATGCGCTTCCCACCGAGCAGGAATTCGAACAATCGCTTAGCTACATGCGCCGTTTCTTCCAGAATTTCTTCGACACCGTCAAAGAGTGGGAGAACGATCTTCAGGAGCCACAGCCGGACCGGACATGAGCGTGCGGCTAGCGCTAAATAATGCTGGCGCGACCCGCCAATCCGACTAAACTCCGCTGGCGGGAGCCGGAAATAAGGAGGGGTTTTTGGGTCAGCGCCATCGCTTTGTCATTGCCGACGATCATCCGCTTTTTCGCGGTGCGCTGAGGCAGGCGCTGTCCTCGTTCGACGGTGCCCTGGTCGAGGAGGTCGGCGATTTCGACGCTGCCAAGGCGCGCGTCGTCGCCAATGACGATATCGACCTTCTCCTGCTCGACCTGACGATGCCTGGATCGAGCGGTCTTTCCGGTCTCGTTGCGCTTCGGGGCATTTCTTCCAACGTACCGGTGGTCGTGGTTTCAGCCCGTGACGATGCCGAAACAGTGCGCCGCGCACTGGAACTCGGCGCGGCCGGCTTCATTTCCAAATCGGCCGGAATGGACGAAATCCGGGGTGCGGTGACGACTGTTCTGGAAGGCGGCGTTGCGCTGCCCGACGATCTCGACCTCGGCGAGGAAGGCGATCCCGAAATCGTCGACCTGATCCAGCGTCTGCAATCGCTGACGCCGCAGCAATCGCGCGTCCTGACCATGCTGGCAGAGGGCCTGCTCAACAAGCAGATCGCCTATGAACTCGGCGTGTCCGAGGCCACCATCAAGGCGCATGTCTCGGCCATCCTGCAAAAACTCGGCGTCGACAGCCGCACGCAGGCCGTCATCCGTCTTCAGCGGATAAGCTCCGAGCCGCAGCCCATTGCCTGATCACTCCGCAGCCGGCGCGAACTTGCGATAGCGGGTCAGCATCATGCGCAACGCCGCCGGCTTGACCGGCTTTTGCAGGACGGGAATGTCGAGCGCGGCGGCGTGTTCACGCACGTCGTTCGACCGGTCGGCGGTGACGAGGATCGCGGGAATGTCCCGGTTCCACATCTCGCGCGCGCGCGCAATCGCCGCAAATCCGTCCTCGCCGTCGAGGTGGTAGTCGGCAAGGATCACGTCGGGCGGAGGCAGGCTCGCGTCCAGCCCTTCCGAGCCCGGCGCGGTCGCCACCTTGCAGCGCCATCCTTCGAGCAGCTTGCGCATTCCGTCGAGAATGCGCGGTTCGTTGTCGATGCAGAGTACCGAGACGCCCTCGAGCGGGATGTTGGCGCCAACCGGCGGCCGCGCTTCGCTGGCGAGCGATATCTGCGGGGCTTGCGCGATCGGCAGAAGCGCCGAAAAGCACGACCCCTTGCCCTTGACCGAGTGAATGCGGATTTCAAGACGCAGCACCCGTGCGATACGGTCGACGATGGATAGCCCGAGGCCCAGCCCCTGTGCCTCGCGCGCGCCGTCGGCAAGCCGCAGAAACTCGCGGAATACGGTCTTCATCTCCTCCGGATCAATGCCGATCCCGGTGTCATGGACCTGTATTTCCAGAAGCTCGCCGCGTTTTTTGACGCCGACGAGCACCGTTCCCGAACGCGTATATTTGATCGCGTTCGAAACGAGGTTCTGCACCAGGCGACGCAAAAGGTTTCGATCCGTTCGTACGGCAAGCTGCGAGGGAATGACGCGCAGATCGAGCTTCTTTTCCTGCGCCAGAGGCTGGAAGTCGGTCTGAATCTGGCGCAGCAGACTGTCAAGCCGGAAGGTCGTGTCGACGGCCCGCATCGCGCCTGTGTCGAGGCGGGAGATGTCGAGCACCGCGCCGAGGATCGTCTCGACGGAATCGAGCGAGGATTCGATATTGGCGACGGAATCGCCGACCGAACCCTCACCGACGCTTTCGGCGAGCGAGGCGCAATAGAGCCGGGCTGCGTTGAGCGGTTGAAGAATATCGTGACCGGTCGCGGCGAGAAAGCGCGTCTTGCCGAGGTTGGCCTCCTCGGCCAGCATCTGCGCCTGCGCCAGTTCCTCGTTGACGCGCGTGAGTTCGGCGGTGCGGCGCTGGACGCGGTTTTCGAGCGTTTCGTTGACGCGTTTGAGTGCAAGGTCGGCCTCCACACGCTGCGTGATATCGGCATAGGTCGCAACGATCCCGCCATCCGGCATCGGATTGGAACGCAGTTCGATGATGCGCCCGGTGCTTTTCAGTTCGAGTTGCCAGGGCGAGCGGAAGGCCGCAAGACGGTCGATCGTCAGATGGATCGTGTCATAGGAAATATCGCCCCGGTCGGCGAGGTGGTTGAGTATCTCGTCCAGCGAAACGCCGACGCGCCCCATCGAATCCGGCAGATAAAAAAGCGAACGATACTGTCTGTTCCAGCAGATCAGGCGGAAATCGCGGTCGAACACCGTGATGCCCTGCTCCATCTGGTCGAGCGCGATCTGCAACAGGTCGCGATTGTGCTGCAAGGCTTCGGACGCATCGTCGAGCAGCCGTAGCGCCTCGCGCGAGGAGCGGTCGTGACGCTGGAACAGAAGCGACAGAACGAGCCGCGAGGAAGACGAGCCAACCGCGCTCGTCAAAAGCTGTTCGGAAAAACGGATGATATCCATGTTCGCGGGCTGGGAACCGACCAGCGGCCGACTCTGCTTCGCCTCGAAATTCTGGAACGAGCGCTCGGTTCGCTCGACGCCGAGATAGCGCGCGATCGTGTCTTTCAGGTCTTCCACCGTCACCGTCGTCCGGAATCGCCGGAAGCTCGGCATCGGATTGGCGTCGCGCGGCACGAAAAGCGCGGCCTGGATGCGTTCGAGCGGCTTGGACGTGCGCGAGAACGAGCCAAGCACGAAGAAAAGCGTGTTGATCGAAAGGCTCCAGAGGACGCCATGGACCAGCGGATCGGCCTCAGTCCCGAAGAGCGATTGCGGGCGCAGCGCCTCCAGTCCGAAAAGGCCGTACTGAACGATGGCGGTGTCAGGTGGCGCGAGCGAGGGGAAAAGCAGCGTGTAGGCCCATATGACGATGCCCGACAACATGCCGATGACGGCGCCGCGCGCGTTCGCCCCACGCCACACGAGGCCGCCGAAGAAGGCCGGCGCGAACTGTGCGACGGCGGCGAACGAAATCAGGCCGATCGAGGCGAGGCGCGTATTGTTCGTGATCTCGCGATAATAAAGGAAGGCGGCGACGAGGATGACGAAGATCGCGGCGCGGCGGATATTGAGGATGAGCTGCGACAGATCTTCCTGCTGCGCCATATATTGCTTGGCCATGCGGCGCAGGAAGAGCGGAAGGACGATATCGTTCGAGATCATGATCGACAGCGCGACGGAGGCGACGATCACCATGGCGGTCGCCGCCGAAAGCCCGCCAATGAAGGCCAGAAGCGCCAGCCAGTTCTGGTCGAAATGAAGCGGCAGCGAAACGACGTAGAGGTCCGAATTCGCGCCCGGCTCCATGATGACGATGCCGGCGAAGGCGATCGGGATCACGAAGAGGTTGATGATCACGAGATAGGCCGGAAAGAGCCAGCTTGCCGTTCGCAACTCGCTTTCGGAGCGGTTCTCCACGATCGTCACGTAGAACTGGCGCGGCAGCATGATGATGGCGATGGCCGAAAGCCCCGTCATGACGATCCAGCTCGAAAGCGGTGTCTGGTAGTCGTAGGCGGCCATGGCCTGGCTCGACGCGCGGATTTCCGAGACCAGCCCATCGACGCCGCCGAAGAAGAAGAACGACACGGCGATGCCCACGGCGAGAAATGCGGCGAGCTTGACGATGGACTCCACCGCGACCGCCAGAACCAGCCCGTCCTGATGTTCGGTCGCGTCGGCATGGCGCGTGCCGAACAGCATCGCGAAGATCGCGAGCAGCACCGTCACGATCAAAGATATGTCGCCGATGATGAAATCGAACGAGGGCGGCGCGCCGTTATAATGCTCGACCATGAGGCTGACGCTGCCGGAAATCGCCTTCAGTTGCAGCGCAATGTAAGGCACCGTTCCCACCGCAGCGATCACCGTGGCGATCGAAGCGACCGCGAAGCTCTTGCCGTAGCGCGCGCCGATGAAGTCGGCGATCGAGGTGATCTTCTCCGATTTCGCCAGCCGCATGATGTGCCGCAAAAGCGGAAACCCGAAGACGAAGACGAGGATCGGCCCGATATAGATCGCCAGAAACTCGAAGCCCCGGTCGCTGGCCAGACCGACCGACCCGAAAAACGTCCACGACGTGCAATAGATCGCGAGGCTGGCCGAGTAGATATAAGGCCGTGCCTTGCCGGGGCCGTGGCGCGCCGAACGGCGATCGCCAAGGCTCGCCACGCCGAACAGAAGCGTGACGTAGCCGATGGCGACGATGACGACTACCCAGCCCTGCATGTCGGCGCGCTCCTCCTTCGCTTACGCAACCATAAGCCGGAAGCGCTGTCCATCGGACTTGAGTCTCATCGATACGTTGATGGGGCCAGCGAAATTTCCATCTTCTGCCGCGCGCCGCATCTGCTATCTTCGGGTGCGATGCGGCAGCCTGCCGCACCTTTCGTTCAGAAGGCTCAAGGGGACAAAGAGGCCATCATGATCAAGGAATTTCAGGAATTCATCGCCAAGGGCAACGTCATGGACCTTGCCGTCGGTGTCATTATCGGCGGCGCGTTCGGGCTGATCGTGTCGTCTATGGTCGATGACATCATCATGCCCGTCGTCGGCGCGATTTTCGGCGGCTTCGACTTCTCCAACTATTTCGTGGCGTTGTCGTCGAACGTCACAGCTACGTCGCTCGCCGCCGCGCGCGAGCAGGGCGCGGTCTTCGCCTACGGCAACTTCATCACCGTCGTCATCAATTTCCTGATCCTCGCCTGGATCATCTTCCTGATGGTGAAGATGGTGAACAATATGCGCCGCAAGCTGGAGCGTCAGGAAGCGGTCTCGGACGTTCCGCCCGCGCCGCCTGCCGATGTCGCGCTTTTGACGGAAATCCGTGATCTTCTGGCTAAGCGCCCCGTCTGACACCTTTCGGCGTCCGGCCATCCCGGTCGGACGCCTTTCCATCCGGACATCGTAAATGAGCATCCTCGATCATCTGCGTGGCGAAGCACGGCTTGCGCCCGAAAGCGGCATCGTTGCCGTCGTCAACCATGGACGCACCAAACCCGGTCTCATCCCGCTATGGGCCGGCGAGGGCGACAAGAAGACTCCCGACTTCATCTCAAGCGCCGCGATCAAGGCGCTGGAAGATGGCGAGACCTTTTACACGTGGCAGCGCGGCATCCCCGAATTGCGCCACGCTCTGGCAAACTATCACCAGCGCCATTTCGGCCGGCAATTTGGCCATGAGGAGTTCATCGTCACCGGATCAGGCATGCAGGCAATCCAGCTTGCCATCGACGCGGTCGCCGGTGCGGGCGACGAGGTCATCTATCTGACGCCATCATGGCCGAATTTTCCCGCCGCCCTCGGCGTCGCCGGTGCGGTGCCTGTCCCCGTTCGCCTTGCCCATTCAGACAATGGCTGGAACTGTGACGTCGACGGCATCGAGGAGGCGATCACCGATCGCACGAAGGCGATCTTCGTCAACACGCCGTCCAATCCGACGGGCTGGACTGCCGACCGCGAAACGCTGGCGGATATTCTGGCCATCGCGCGCGAGCGCGGTCTCTGGATCATCGCCGACGAAATCTATTCGCTGTTCTATTACGACGGACCGCGCGCCCCGTCCTTCATGGACGTGATGCAGCCGGACGACAAAATCCTGTTCGTCAACTCGTTCTCCAAGAACTGGGCAATGACCGGCTGGCGCGTCGGCTGGCTGAAAGTTCATCCGGACCTTCAGCAGACCTTCGAAAACCTCATCCAGTATTCGACGTCCGGCACGCCTGCGTTTCTGCAACGCGGCGCGGTTGCGGCACTCGATCAGGGCGACGATTTCGTGGCCGGCGAGGTCGAGGCGGCGCGGATCGCGCGCGATGCGATTTCGCAGCGGCTTCTCGCTACCGGTCGGGTCGACCTGACCGTGCCGCCGGGCGCGTTCTACCTATTTTTTAGGATCGACGGCATCACCGACACGCGCCGCGCCGCGTTCGAGATCGTCGACGAGGCGAATGTGGGCTTGGCACCGGGAACAGCATTCGGACCGGGCGGCGAAGATTTCTTCCGCCTGTGCTTCCACCGCCGTCTCGACCAAGTCGAGGAAGCGGCCGACAGGCTGGCGCGCTGGATCGAGGGGCGTTAACCCCCCGCCTTGGCGGTCACCAGCGAAACGACGCGTTCCGATTCATGCGAGGCATCGCTCGCATCGGACTGGAAGGGAATGCCGAGCGCAGTCCAGGTTTCGAGCAGCGCGTCCTTGAGTTCGCCGATCAGCGCGTCCGAGTGGAACGGCGTCGGCGTGATGCGCAGGCGTTCGGTTCCGCGCGGAACGGTCGGGTAGTTGATCGGCTGGATGTAAAGACCGTGCTTTTCGAGCAGCCGATCGCTGGCCTGCTTGCAAAGCTCTGGGTCGCCGACGAGCAGCGGCACGATATGCGTCTGCGAGGGCATAACGGGCAGACCGCTGCCCGACAGCGCTTCCTTGGTCGATCGAGCCTGACGTTGATGCGCTTCGCGCTCGGCCTGACTAACCTTCAAATGGCGGATCGACGCAGTCGCCGCAGCGGCAAGAGCGGGCGGCAAAGCGGTGGTGAAGATGAAACCCGGCGCGTAGGAGCGCACGGCATCGACCACCGCGCTTTTGCCGGTGATGTAGCCGCCGAGAACGCCGAACGCCTTGGCAAGCGTTCCCTCGATGATGTCGATGCGATGCGCCAGACCCTCGCGCTCGGTGATGCCGCCGCCGCGCGCGCCATACATGCCGACCGCGTGAACCTCATCGATATAGGTCATCGCGTTGTATTTGTCGGCGAGGTCGCAGATCGCCTCGATGGGCGCGATGTCGCCATCCATCGAATAGACGCTTTCGAAAGCGATCAGCTTGGCGCGCTCGCGCGGCGCGGCCTGCAGCAGGCTTTCCAGATGCGCCAGATCGTTGTGGCGAAAAATCTTCTTCTCGGCGCCGGACTTCTTCACGCCCTCGATCATCGAGGCGTGGTTGAGTTCGTCCGACAGGATCAGGCAGTTCGGCAACAGGCGCGCGATGGTCGAGATCGCCGCCTCGTTCGAAACGAAGCCGGAGGTGAAGACGAGCCCGGCTTCCTTGCCGTGAAGGTCGGCAAGTTCGGCTTCCAGTTCGACCAGCGGATGATTGGTGCCAGAAATGTTGCGTGTGCCGCCCGCGCCCGATCCCATCTGGCCGGCCGCATCGCGCATCGCGCCGATGACGCGTTCGTTCTGCCCCATGCCGAGATAGTCGTTCGAGCACCAGACGGTGATCTCGCGCGCCTCGCCGTTCGAGCGCCAGATCGCGCGCGGGAACGCACCGACGATGCGCTCAAGGTCGGCGAACACACGGTAGCGGCGCTCGGAATGGAGCTGCGCGATGGCGTCTTCGAAAAATCGGTCGTAGTTCATGGTCGGTCCCATATGCCGCACGCAACATAATTTGGCCGCGCGGAAGCGTCCAATCGACAAATTGCCACGTCTGGAACGCTTCTAAAAATGGTTTTCGGCCAAGCGCCGCTACAGATCAAGGGTGAAGCGCATCTTTTCTGACCGCAGCAGCCGTAGGCAAAAGCAGGTCCGCCGCCTTGGCGAACATCGCGACGAGCGCCTTGCGCTCACTTGCCGGCAATGCTGCGAAGCGCGCGATGAACGCATCGCCAAGCGGTTCGGGCGCATCGTCAACCTTGGCGCTGCCCGTCGGCGTCAGGCGCGTGTGAACGATGCGACGATCATGTTCGGAACGATACCGTTCGATCAGCCCGCGTTCTTCAAGATTGTCGAGGATCGTCACCACGGTCGCCGGGCTGATGTCTGCATGGGCCGACAGTGCGGTCGTCGTCACCTCTCCAAGCTCGGCGATCCCCTTGAGAAGCACAAGCTGCGCGGCGGTGAGGCCAGCCGCTTTGGTCAGCGCCTTGGATTGCAGATCGTGCGCCCTGACGATGCGGCGGATCACTTTCTCCACCGTTTTCAGGTCAGCGCCAAGGAACTCCTTCGAGCCTTCCGCGTTCGTCCGGACATCAATCACGACAGCCTCATTATTTGACATCTAATCATTCGAACTATAAGTGATTAGGCGATCAATTTCAATTGAACAACGGAGGGTTGGAAAGACAACCGTGTGTGGAATTTGCGGAGAGATCAGGTTCGACGGCGCGCAGCCATCGGCTTTCGCCATTTCGAAGATGATGGACGCCATCGCGCCGCGCGGCCCGGACGGATCGGGCCTGGTGATGCACAACAATGCCGCGCTCGCCCATCGCCGCCTGTCGATCATCGATCTGTCGCAAAAGGCCCGCCAGCCCATGGTGGATGGCAAGCTGGGCCTCACCATCGCGTTCAACGGTTGCATCTACAACTATCCGGAACTGCGCGCCGAGCTGGAAGCCAAAGGCTACGAGTTCTTCTCGACGGGCGACACGGAGGTCATCCTCAAGGCCTATCACGCATGGGGCACGAAATGCGTCGAGCGTTTCCTCGGCATGTTCGCCTTCGTCATCCACGAGCGGGATTCGGGCCGAGTCGTTGTGGCGCGCGACCGATTCGGCATCAAGCCGCTCTACATCGCCGAGACGCCGAAGGCGCTGCGTTTCGCGTCGTCGCTTCCAGCGCTCCTTAAGGGCGGCGGCATCGACACGTCGATCGATCGCATCGCGCTTCACCACTACCTGTCGTTCCATGCCGTCGTGCCGCCGCCGCGCACCATCATCAACGGCGTGAAGAAGATGCCGCCGGCCACGATCCGTGTGATCGAGCCTGACGGCACCTCGAAGGACACGATCTACTGGCAGCCGCCATATCAGCGCGATCCGGACTATTCGCTTTCCTCCGACGAATGGCGCGACCGCGTGCTGGAATCTCTGCGCGTCGCCGTCAGGCGGCGCATGGTCGCCGACGTTCCGGTCGGCGTCCTCCTGTCGGGCGGCGTCGACTCTTCCCTGATCGTCGGATTGCTCGCCGAAGAAGGCCAGCACGGGCTGATGACCTTTTCTGTCGGGTTCGAGGAAGCGAACGGCGAAAAGGGCGACGAATTCGTCTATTCGGACCTGATCGCCAAGCACTACGACACGAAGCATCACAAGATCTTCGTGCCATCGAGCGAATTGATGGACGCGCTGCCGGGTACTTTCGCGGCAATGTCCGAGCCGATGGTTTCCTATGACAATGTCGGCTTCTACCTTCTGTCGAAGGAAGTCTCGAAACACATCAAGGTGGTGCAGTCGGGCCAGGGCGCGGACGAGGTGTTCGGTGGCTATCACTGGTATCCGCCGCTGGCGAGTTCCAACGATGTCGTCTCCGACTACGCGAAGGTCTTTTTCGACCGCGACCACGCGAAAATGGCGCAGCATATCAATCCGGACTGGCTGCCCGATCACGATCCCAGCCTGAAGCTCGTCGGCGATCACTTGCTTGCGGCGGGTGCGGATACCCCTGTCGATGCCGCGCTGCGCCTCGACAGCCAGGTCATGCTCGTGGACGATCCGGTGAAGCGCGTCGACAACATGACGATGGCATGGGGCCTCGAAGCGCGCGTTCCGTTCCTCGATCACGAACTCGTCGAACTCGCCGCGAAAATCCCGCCGGAAGAAAAGCTCAAGCAGAACGGCAAGGGCGTCCTGAAGGAAGCGGCGCGTCAGGTGATCCCGAGCGAGGTCATCGACCGCAAGAAGGGCTATTTCCCGGTCCCGCAGCTCAAATATGTCGATGGCCCATATCTCGATCTGGTGCGCGACGCGTTGACATCGAACGCCGCGAAGGACCGCGCCATCTTCCGCGACGATTATCTCGACAGGCTTTTTGCGAAGCCATCGGATCACATCACGCCGCTGCAGGGTTCTGAACTGTGGCAGGTGGGGCTTCTGGAACTTTGGCTTCAGACCCACGGAATCTGACGATGTCCCGCAGAACGGCGGCCGCCGAGCGCGGCCGCACCGACAAGGCCCTCGGCCACCGCTTGAGAAGGATGCGAAACGAAACGATGAAGCCCATCGCGCAGCACGATCAGGCGGCGACCGAACCGCGAGCGAATGCATCCATCGATTGCGGGTGGGGCAGGCTCCATTTTTGCCAGACCTATGAAAGCAACGATGCGATCATCGAGGCGCTGCGCGAGGAAGGGCCGGAGCGGCGCGACATCGCGTTCTATGTGCGCGATCCGCATGTGCTACTTGCCATGGGGCCGCAGGAAATTTTCCTCGATCCTTCGCACACATTCCGACTGGACCTTGCAACCTACCGGCCGGCGCGCAAGCAGCCGAAGGGCTATTTCATCCGCCGCCTCTCGTCGGAGGTCGACGCGGACGCAGTCAACACGATCTACGCCGCGCGCAACATGGTGCCGGTGCGCCCGGATTTCTTCTGGCGCAATCGCGACAGCCGCTCGCTGACCTATCTCGTTGCCGAGGACGAAATCACCGGCGAGATCATCGGCACGGTCACGGGCGTCGATCATTCGCGGCTCTTCAACGACCCCGAAAAAGGCTCTTCGCTTTGGTGCCTTGCGGTCGATCCGCAGGCGCGCCATCCCGGCATCGGCGAGATGCTCGTGCGCCGGCTTGCCGAGCATTTCGCCGCGCGGGGCTCGGCCTTCATGGATCTGTCGGTGCTGCACGACAACGATCTGGCCATCAAGCTTTACGACAAGCTCGGCTTTCGACGCGTTCCGGTCTTCGCCGTCAAACGCAAAAACCCCATCAACGAGAAGCTGTTCGCCTCGCCGCTCGCCGAATATGACGCGCTTAACCCCTACGCACGCCTGATCGTCGACGAGGCGCGCCGACGCGGCGTCCATGTCGAGATCACCGATGCCGAAGGCGGCTTTTTCCGCATGTCCTATGGCGGGCGTTCGGTCCATTGCCGCGAGAGCCTGTCGGAAATGACCTCGGCGGTCGCGATGTCGATCTGCGACGACAAGTCGGTGACGCGCCGCGTGGTCGAAAGCGCAGGCATCATGGTGCCCGAGCAGATCGTCGCGAGTGATGACGACGACGCGCTGTCTACCTTCATCGAAAAACACGGCAAGGTGGTCGTAAAGCCGGCGCGCGGGGAACAGGGCAAGGGCGTGGCGGTTGGCCTCGACAGGCTGGAAGACGTGAAGACTGCGATCCGCACCGCACGCGATATCTGCGACCGCGTCCTTCTCGAAGCGTGCTTCGAGGGCGACGATCTGCGCCTCGTCGTGATCGATTTTCGCGTCGTCGCTGCCGCCATGCGCCGCCCGCCCTACATCGTCGGTGACGGGAGCACGGATATCCGCTCGCTGATCGAGCGCCAGTCACGCCGCCGCGCGGCTGCGACCGGGGGTGAAAGCACGATCCCGATCGACGGGGAGACCGAGCGCTGCCTTGCCGAAAAAGGGTTCGCACTCGATGACGTGCCGGGTGAAGGCACGGAAGTCGTCGTGCGCAAGACGGCGAACCTTCACACCGGCGGCTCGATCCACGACGTAACGGCGCAAGTCCATCCCCGGCTTGTCGATGCGGCGATCAAGGCCGCAAGGGCAATTGACATTCCGGTCGTCGGCATCGATTTCATGGTTCGCTCGCCAGCCGAGCCGGATTATGTTTTCATCGAAGCCAACGAGCGACCCGGGCTTGCCAATCACGAGCCGCAACCGACGGCGGAGCGGTTCGTCGACCTGCTTTTCCCGATGTCGGGCCAGCGCTCGGTCGCACATGCCCTGGGTCGCAATTAAATCGAGGTCAATCTTGAAGATCGACGAAGCCTATCTCGCTCGACAACTGGAAAATCTGCTCTCCATCAACAGCCCGACGGGATATACGGACCAGATCGTCCGCTATTGCTCGCAGGAACTGGAGCGGCTCGGCCTGACGCCCGAACTGACGCGCCGCGGCGCAATCCGGGCCGTCCGGCAGGGCTCGCGCCGGCGCGGCGCGCGCGCCATCGTCAGCCATCTCGACACGCTCGGCGCGCAGGTCAAGTTCGTCAAGGACAATGGCCGCCTCGAACTGGTGCCGATCGGCACATGGTCGGCGCGCTTCGCCGAAGGCGCACGCGTGACGATCTACACGGAGCAAGGCTCGTATCGTGGCACGATCCTGCCCTTGAAGGCATCCGGTCACACCTTCAACGAGGATGTCGACACTCTGCCTATCGGCTGGAGCTACGTCGAGTTGCGCATCGATGCGCGGACGGTCAGCCGCGAGGAAACGCTGGCGCTCGGTATCGATATCGGTGATTTCGTCGCCATCGATACACAGCCCGAATTCCACGAAAACGGCTTCATCAATGCGCGCCATCTCGACAACAAGGCGGGTGTGGCGGTCGCGCTGGCCGCGATCAAGGCGCTGGAAGACGAGGGCGCGCGAACACCCGTCGATATCCACTGGCTCTTCACCATCGCCGAGGAGGTGGGCGTCGGCGCCGCTGCGATCGTCACGCCGGAGATTGCCTCGATGGTGTCGATCGACAACGGCACGACGGCACCGGGGCAAAATTCGTCGGAGTTCGGCGTCACCATCGCCATGGCCGACCAGGCCGGGCCGTTCGATTATCATCTGACGCGAAAACTGGTCGATCTATGCCGCGATAATGGCCTCCAGTACCAGAAGGACATTTTCCGCTTTTATCGCTCGGATTCGGCATCCGCGATCGAGGCCGGGCATGACGTACGCACGGCGCTCGTCGCCTTCGGCATCGATGCATCGCACGGCTATGAGCGCATCCATATCCACGCGCTTTTGTCGATCGCCGAACTCATCGCCGCCTATGTGACGAGTCCCGTCGAGATCGAGCGCGATGTGGCGGAGGTGTCGAGCCTGGAAGGCTTTACCGAACAGCCGACCGAAGAAGCCGAACAGGTCGAATTCGACCCGGACATCCATTCGCATTCCGACGGTCAGGACTGAAGCATAAAAAAGCCCGGCATTTGCCGGGCTTTTTTGTTGGTGAGATCGCAGGCTACCAGCGGAAACGGTAGTTGCTGTGCTTTTCAGATTCCATCTGCTGGCCGATCACGAAGCCGATCACGCCGGCCACGACAGATGCGATCAGGATCGACGTGCCGGGGTTTTCCTTGACGACCTCATACGCCTGCTGGGCGCGTTCGCCCGCTGCCTGCTGAAGCGCCGCCAATTCCTCCCGCAGATCCTCGATCTGGCGCTGCAGGCCTTCTTTTGCGTCGTCGCGGTCGTCGCTGCTCATCGGGTCCATTGTCGTGTCCTCGGTTGGAAGATTGGTCCCGTTCAAAACGGACGGACGCGACGAGTGTTCCGAGGGTGAACGCGAAAAAGCCGGACGCGAGGCCCGGCTTTGTTCTGTTGCGCAACGCCAGTACATCCGTGGTCGAAGCGCGATTTACCCACAGTGACGGCAAAGGGTTAATGAAAAGTTAAGTCTCGACGGCTGTTTGCCGGAACGGCGTTCCGTCGATTGCGGCGGCCATCAGCGCCTGCGTATAGGGCTCGGCGGGATCGTCGAAGATCGCATCGGTCGGCCCCTCCTCCACGATCCGGCCGCGCCGCATGACGATGATGTAGTCCGCCATCGCCCGTACAACCGCCAGATCGTGGCTGATGAAGAGGTAGGAAAGGCCGTGCGCTTTTTGCAGGTCGCGCAAAAGATCGACGATCTGCTTTTGCACCGAGCGGTCCAGCGCCGATGTCGGCTCGTCCAGAACCACGACCTGCGGTTTCAGGATCATGGCGCGGGCAATGGCGATGCGCTGGCGCTGGCCGCCGGAAAATTCGTGCGGGTAGCGGTTGCGCATGGCCGGATCGAGCCCGACTTCGCGAAGCACGTCGATCGCGCGCCGGTCACGTTCTTTCGCTTTCAGGCCCGGCTCATGAACCTTCAGCCCTTCGGTAACGACCTGTCCAACCGTCATGCGCGGCGAGAGCGAGCCGAACGGGTCCTGGAAGACGAGTTGCAGCCGCTTGCGCAAGGGACGCATCTCGCGCTTGTCAGCCTGCGAAATGTCCTTTCCCTCGAAGCGATACGTGCCGTCGCCGGGCAAAAGTCGCAGGAGCGCGCGCCCGAGCGTCGACTTGCCCGAACCGGATTCGCCGACGATGCCGATCGTCTGCCCCGCTCTCAGCGCGACCGAAATGCCGTCCACCGCACGGATTTCGCTGTTCGACGTGCCGAACCAGCCGCCCTTGCTGCCGAAGACGACCTCGACATCGCGGCCTTCGAGCAGGACCGGTGCGTCGGCGGGCACGGCCGCCTTGCGACCGGTCGGCTCGGCGGCCAGCAGCATTTGCGTATAGGGGTGCTGCGGCGCGTCGAACAGTTTCGTCGTCTCGCCAGTTTCGACCACTTCGCCGGAACGCATGACATAGACCCGGTCCGCGAGGCGCTTCACGATGCCGAGGTCGTGCGTGATGAAGACGATCGCCATGCCGAGCTTCTTTTGCAGGTCGGCCAAAAGCGCGAGGATTTGCGCCTGGATCGTCACGTCGAGCGCGGTGGTCGGCTCGTCCGCGATCAGCATGTCGGGATCGTTGGCGAGCGCCATGGCGATCATGACGCGCTGGCGCTGTCCGCCTGACAATTCGTGCGGATAGGCGTCGACGCGGCGCGCCGGGTCTGGAATGCCGACGAGGTCGAGCAATTCGATCACGCGCGCCCGCGCGCCCTTCGCCGACATTTTTGCATGGTAGCGCAACGGCTCGGCGATCTGCCTGCCGATCCTGTAGAGTGGATCGAGCGAGGTCATCGGTTCCTGGAAGATCATGGTGATCTTCTTGCCGCGAATCCTGTTCAGTTGCCGGTCGGACAAGCCGACCAGCTCCTGCCCGCGATAGGTCGCCGAGCCGCGCGCACGCCCGTTCGAGGCGAGCAGGCCCATGATCGCCATGGTGGTCTGGCTCTTGCCCGAGCCGGATTCGCCCACGATGGCGACGGTTTCGCCGCGCTTCACGTCGAGGTCGATGCCCTTGACGGCATGGACCGTGCCGTCATTGGTCTGGAATTCGACGTGGAGGTCGCGAACGGCGAGGATCGTTTCGTCTGCCATGTCAGCGGTCCTTCGGGTCGAGCGCGTCGCGCAGGCCATCGCCCAGGAAATTGAGGGCGAAGAGGATGGTCGTCAGCGTCGCGGCAGGGAAGATCAAAAGCCATGGCGCGCCGCGCATGTTCGCCGCCCCATCCGAGATCAGCATGCCGAGCGAGGTCAGCGGTTCCTGCACGCCCAGCCCGAGGAACGACAACAGGCTTTCCAGAAGGATCGCCTTCGGCACCAGAAGCGTGACGAACACGATTACCGGGCCGAGCGTGTTGGGGATGACGTGCCGGCGCAATATGCCCCAGTTCGACACGCCCATGGCCTGCGCGGCTTCCACATATTCCTGCCGTTTGATCGTCAGCGTCTGTCCGCGAACGATGCGCGCCATGTCGAGCCATTCCGTCAGGCCGATGGCGATGAAGATCAAAACGAAACTTCGCCCGAAAAACACGACGAGCAAGATAACGAAGAAGATGAAGGGCAGCGAATAGAGGATGTCGACGACGCGCATCATGATGTTGTCGACGCGCCCGCCCAGATACCCGGCCAGCGCGCCATAGGTGACGCCGAGCGCAAGCGCCATCAGCGAGGCGAGAAGCCCGATGGCGAGCGAGATGCGGATGCCGATGAAGGTGCGCGCCATCACGTCGCGCCCGTTGGCGTCGGTGCCGAAAAAGAAATGCACGCGGTTGACGTCGGCGACGAGTTGACCCGTCAGCTCGTCCGCAGAAAGCTCCTCGATCCGCGCGTTGAAGAACAGGTCCGAGCGGTCGATATAGCGCGTGATGCGCGGGTCGATGGGCTCGTCGGAGGAAATCGGCACGCGCACGGTCGAACCGTCCACCTCGATTTCCCCGGCTTCGACGCGCGTTCGCGTAACCGCCCGCTCGAAGGCGGGGACGATGTCGTCGGCACGCGGATAGGCCTCAAGGCTTGCCGGCGCGCGCACATATTGCGGATAGATCCGGTCATAGGGATGCTGCGAGAGCATCGGGCCGAAGATGCCGGCCAGCGCAAGCGCGACCAGCACCAGTGCGCTGACCACGGCCGCGCGGTTGCGGCGAAGGCGCAGCCATGCATCTTGCCAAAGCGAGCGCCCGGCGATGTTGTCGATGTCGCGGTCGGTGACGGGAATATCGGTCATCGCGCCCTCCTCAATCGTAGCGAACGCGCGGGTCGAGCACCGCATAGAGGATGTCGACGATGAGATTGAAGAGGATGACGAACATGGCGATGACGATCACCGTTCCCATCACGAGCGTGTAGTCGCGCCCGAGCGCCCCTTGCACGAAATAGCGCCCGATGCCGGGAATGCCGAAGATGGTCTCGACCACGACTGAGCCGGTCAAAAGCGCGGCCGCCGTCGGCCCGAGATAGGAAACCACCGGCAGGATCGCCGCGCGAAGCGCATGCACGCCGACCACGACATGGGACGGCAGGCCATAGGCGCGCGCGGTACGCACATGATTCGAGCGCAACGCCTCGATGGTCGCCCCGCGCGTCAGCCGCGCGATGATGGCGATCTGCGGGAGTGCGAGCGTGGCGACGGGCAGGACGAGATAGCGCCAGTTTCCGCCGCCCCAGCCGCCTGCCGGCAGCCAGCCCATCATGACGCCGAAGAACAGCGACAGGACGGGGGCGATGACGAAGGTCGGAATGGTGATGCCGAGCGTGGCCGTGCCGACGACCATGTAATCGACCCATGTGTTCTGTCGCAGCGCAGCGAGCGCGCCCAAAAACGCGCCGACGACGAGCGCGATGGCGAGCGCGGTTCCGCCAAGCTGGATCGAGACGGGCAGGCCGGTGCGAAACAGGTCGACGACCGAAAAGTCGCGCCGTGTGAAGCTCGGTCCCAGATCGCCCTGCGCCAGATTTCCCAGATAGAGGAAATATTGCTGCCACAGCGGCTTGTCGAGATTGAACGCGCGGTTGATGTTTTCCATGATCAGCGGGTCGAGCGGACGTTCGAGATCGAACGGGCCGCCCGGTGCCAGCCGGATCATGAAAAAGGCGATGGTGACGATGATGAACACCGTCGGGATCGCACCGGCGAGGCGGCGCAGAACATAGCCAAGCATGTCGGTCAAACCTTCCAAGCCGTGCAGCGCACGGCGTCCGGCGCGACGGAGCGCGCCGGAAACGCGTCTTCCGATTATTCGGAAATGGACATCCAGCGGGTGCCGTGGACGTTCATGACGTTGTCTTCCCAGCCCTGAAGCTTCGGTGAGACAAGCGAGTTCGCCGTGTAATAGAGGATCGGGATCACCGGAACCTCCTCCAGAAGCAGCGTTTCGGCCTGCTTCAGGATTTCGGCGCGCGCGTCGATGTCGGTTTCGGCAGCGGCATCGCGCATCAACTGGTCGTAATCGGCATTCGACCAGCGCGAATAGTTGAAGCCGAGATTCTGGCTTTCATGCAGGAACAGGAAGTTCTGCGGGTCGGAATAATCGCCGATCCAGCCGGCGCGGGCGATGTCGTAGTCGCCGTCCGAGCGCAGGAAGTTGAAGTAGGTCGCGCCTTCCATTTCCTCCGGCGATGCGTTGATGCCGATATTGCCGAGCATGTCGGCGACGGCGGTCATCGTGTTCCGGTTGTTTTCCGACGTATTGTAGAGAAGGCGCACGGTCAGTTCGCCGTCCGAAATGCCCGCTTCCTCCAGAAGCTCGCGCGCGGCATCCTCGCGGTCGAGAAGGTCGTCGCCGGCATAGGGAAGCTTCGCCGGCTCGCCGTAATTGCCGATGCCTTCGGGCACGAAGGAATAGGTCGGCACCATCGCGCCCTGCCAGATTTCCTCGGCAAGGAAGTCGCGGTCGATGGCCATCGACATGGCCTGGCGTACGCGCGGATCGGCGAGTGCGTCGTCGCGGTTGGTCTTCACCGGCAGATAGTAGGTGCCCAGATACGGCACGATGTGCAATTCGTCGGCAAGGTTGTCCTGCATGTAGGACATCTGTTCCAGCGGAACGTCGGAGCAGGACAGGACTTCGCCGGCCTCGAAGCGGCGCAGGCACGTCGCGCGATCCTCGAAGGGAATGTAGTTCACCGTGTCGATCGCGACGTTTTCGGCGTCATGGAACTCGGGGTTCTTCTGCATGACGATCATGTCGTTCGGCGTGAAGCTTTCCAGCATATATGCGCCGTTCGTCACCATGTTTCCGGGGCGCGTGAACTGGTCACCGAACTCCGTCACCGATGCTTCATGCAGCGGCAAGCCGGTCTGGTGCGTCAAAAGCTCCAGGAAATAGGGCGTCGATTGTTCGAGCGTAATTTCGAGCGTCGTGTCGTCGACGGCGACAGCGCCAAGCTCTTCAAGCGCCATGCCGTCCGTGTTGATCGCTTCGGCGTTCTTGATCGGGTAGAGGATGTTGGCGTAGGGCGCGGCCGTTTCCGGGTTCTGGATGCGCCGGTAGGCGAAGACGAAATCGCTGGCCTTCACCTGATCGCCGTTCGACCACTTCGCGTCTTCGCGCAGTTTGAACGTATAGACGAGGCCGTCGTCGGAGACCTCCCAGCTTTCGGCGACGCCCGGCACGATTTGCGCATTCGCATCCTGCACCACGAGGCTTTCGTAAAGGTCGCGCATCAGGTGACCTTCAGCCACCGTAGAGGTCAAATGATGATCGAGTGTCGAGGGATCGGTGTCATTGCCGCGATTGTAAACGGTCTGGGCCATGGCCTGCGAAGCGGCCAGTCCTCCTGCCAGCACGATCGCGGTCGATACCATCGCCGCATTCACGAATTGACGCATCATCTCTTGTTCTCCACCTTATATTTATGGCCCCACCGCCGATTGAGCCGGATTATGGACAAGAGCGAAGTCAGGGCAAGCGGGAAAGAGACCGCGCGGGCAAACACATATGTGTCGCGCAAGGATATTGCGTCTCGTGCCGCCAGCGGCTCATAACGCAAAAGACGCGCCTGTGGAGAACCGCCGCCGCCTTGACCTGACAACCCCGTGGCGGCTCTCAGCCGTTCGAAACCGCCTGCGCCGAAACATCGTCGGCCTGGTCTTCGACGCTGTATCGCCTGATCTCGACACCATCGATGCGCCAGCCATGCCTTTCGAGGATGCGGAAGTCGAAGCGGTCGATCCGTACCACCTCCCCCACTTCGGCAAGCCCGCCGTGGCGGCGCACGATCAGCCCGCCGACGGTCGCCACCTCGTTTTCGGGAAGGTCCCAGTCGAGCGCGCGATTGATGTCGCGAATGCGGGTATCGCCCCTGACGGTCACAACGCCATCGCCGGAAAGGTCCGCGATGATCGGCTGGCCACGCTCGGCGATCTGACCGACCACGACCTCGACGATGTCTTCGAGCGTGATCAGCCCCGAGAGGGCCCCGTGTTCGTCCACGACGAGCGCCATCTTGATAGGTGCGGCACGGAAGGCATGGAGTTGGTCGCGCAGCGCGCGCGTCTCCAGAACGTAGACCGCATCCATCAGATACGGGCCAAGATCGATGGCGTCTGCGTTGAAATCAGCCGCCTCGAACGCCCTGAGGGCCGCTCGCGTATCGAGGATGCCGACGACCTCGTCGCGGCTCTCACCCCACAACGGAACGCGCGTATGGCTGGAACGCACAAGTTGCCCCAGAAGCGTGCGAACGTCGTCGGTGGCATTCAGCCCGACGATGCGCGTTCGTTGGGTCATGACATCGGAGACGCTCATGTCGTCGAGCGCAAGGACACCGCGCAGCATCAGTCGTTCCTCGCGCGCCACATCCCGCGCGTCACCGACCTCGTCGAACCCGTAAATGTCGATCAGGCCCTGCAATTCCTCGGCCGACTGCCCCGGCTTGTTGGCGACGGGATCTATTCCGATAAGCCGGAAGATAAAGCTGAGGAACCAGTTCACCACGCTGGCGATCGGCCCCATCAGGCGCATCGTCAAAGCCAGGAACGGCGCCGCCCTCAACGCCGTATCGTCAGGCCGCTGCAGGGCATAGGTCTTCGGCAGCACCTCTGAGAACAACACCAGCAGGATGGTCATCGCGAGCGAGGCGTAGACGACGCCGTTTTCGCCGAACCATGCGATCAGCAGTCCAGAAGCAAGCGCCGTCGCGGTGGTGTTCACGAAATTGTTGCCGATCAGAAGCGCCGCGATGAACCGGTCCTTTTGTTCGCGAAGCCCGGCCAGCCGCTCGGCGTTGCGGCTGCCTTCCTTGACGCGTCGTGCGATGAACGCGCGGCTCGCCGCGGTAAACGCCGTTTCACTGCCGGAAAACAGTCCTGAAAGGATGAGAAGAAAGACGATGATGCAAAGGGTTAGGACAGACCCGAGGTCCATGGTGCCTCTTTAAAATTAACCAGCGGCAATGATGCCGTTCGTGCAGCGATAGCACAACTCGGCGCCGCAAAAAGTTTGCGTCGTCAAAAATGCCTCGTCGGGAAAAATCCGCGGCCGGCAGCCAAGCCCATGTGAACGGCGAAGAGAAGCTGTAGCAGGATGCCGAGCGCCATGGCGACAAGAACGAGTTCAATGGTCGCCGACCTTTCGCGTGACGCTGCGATCGCGGAAGCCGAGAAGCTTGCAAAGGAACGCGCGATCGAAGCCGGTGCACAGCCCGGCACGATCACCACGCTCGAAACCGAGGACATCCCGATAGCCTATCTGCCGGGTGACGCCCGGCGCGTGCGGGTGCGGGTCATCGGCGACATCGCCTTCACCGAAAAGCGGCAGGTCGCCTGACAGACGTTTTCGAAGGTCGCCGAATGGCGGCCTTCGCTACATTGGGGGAGGGAGAATGCGGGCGGGCGGTCACATCGTGTTCAACGGCAATTGAAGATAGTGTAACGAACCGACCGGGTGAGATCTTGACCTACAGATCAGAGGGGCGCTGTTGGACGGAGTGCATAAATGCATATCGACCAGATAGACATCGACCCGGCGCGCATTAGCGAACTGATCTGGGACCAGTTTCCCCAATTTCGAGGCGAGGAAATTGTCGCCCAGAAGTCGGCAGGCACCGTAAACGCGATTTTCCGCATAGGCTCCAAATACGCGGCGCGTTTCCCGTTGCGAATGATGAATCTCGCCGAATGCACACGCCTGCTGAAAGCAGAAGCAAATGCCAGTGCGGAGTTCGGCAGGTATTTCCCCTTCCCGAACCCCAAGCCAATCGGCATCGGACGACCCGGCTTGGACTACCCGTTGTCATGGCTTGTACAGACATGGGTAGAGGGACAGATCGCTTCGCCGGCAGCAGGCCAAGGTGCTTCTTCCAGGTTCGCGCTGGATCTTGTCCAACTCGTAACCGCCCTTCGCGCCGCGGATTTGAAAGGGCGCACATTCGACGGCCGGGGCCGGGGCGGAAGTCTGTCCGATCATGACGACTGGATGGAGGTTTGCTTTTCCAAAAGCGAGAATCTCCTTGAGGTGAGTCGTCTTCGGCAGATGTGGCGAGATTTTCGTGAACTGCCAGCACCCAGCTACACGGCAATGTGTCACAAAGACCTCATTCCGGCCAATCTGCTGATGCGCGGCGAACGGCTGATCGGGGTGCTCGACACCGGCAGTTTCGGCCCTGCCGATCCCTCGCTCGATCTCATCGTCGCGTGGCATCTGCTCGACCGGGACCGTCGGTCTCTTTTTCGCGAAACGCTCCAGGTTGTCGATATGGAATGGAAGCGTGGCGCCGCATGGGCGTTCCAGCAGGCCATGGGCCTGGTGTGGTATTATACGGAGACGAACCCGGTCATGAGCGATCTGGGCCGCAGCACGATCGCGCGACTGACTGAGGTATACGGCCGTTAGCCGTAAACTCCTGAATTCGGCGGTCGCTTATCCGATTGGACCCGCGACCGGCTTCAATGTCCGAGTCATTTGGCTCTATTTTCGCAGAGCGCCGATCGGGCTGCCCGAGATCAGCCCGGTCACGTCGAGAAGAACCTGCGGCAATGAAATTCCACCACGGCACGCGATGTATTGCGGGGTCCAGACCGGATCGAATTTCTGCTTGAAGGCGCGCAGACCCTCGAAATTGTAGAATTCGTCGCCGCGCCTGTAGATGAAGGTTCCGATCCGGTTCCACGTCGATGACAGCGGATGGTCGGCCAGCCCGGCCAGCGGCGCTGCGCCGAGGCTGAACCAGCGATAATTCTCGGCTTTGCCGTAGAGCATCAGTTGGGCGAAGAGCGCATCCATCAGCACATGCGAGACGTGCGGGCGGTAGCGCATCAGGTCGATGGACAGTTCCTCGCCATCGCCGCTTCGCCACAGATTCGCGAATGCGACGATCTTGCCTTCCCGGCACATCACGGCGCAATCGAACTCGCCGAGATAAGCTTCGTCGAAACTGCCGAGCGAAAAACTTTTTTCGTGGCCGGTCTTGCCTTCCATCCAGGCGTCGGACACCTCGCGCAACTCGTCCATGACGACAGGAAGCTTCGCCTTGGGTATGACCGCGAACTCGATCTTCTCACGTATCGCGCGGTTGGCGGCGTAACGGAACGGCTGGCGCGCGGCGCCTTCGAGCGAAAAGGCCGAAAGATCGACGCGAGCGATCTCGCCGATCTTGAAGATCGCAAGGCCAAGATCGAGATAGGTCGACAGATATTGGGGTTGAGCGGCATAGAAGACCGCGCGCCCACCTGCCCGGTCCGCCATTTCCGCAAACCGCCAGATCAGCGACTGTCCTGCGCTTTCGTCGCCCACAGGATCGCCCATCGTGATCCATGAGCGGCCATAGGTTGAATACATCAGGAACGCGTTCTCTTTCGACGAGACGATGAACGCCTTGTCGCCCAGAAGCGCGACATTGGGCTGGGTTCCGGACGAGGTCGCCAAGATCTTCCGCACTGCATCGGGTACGGGCATCAACTCGTGCTTCGGCTGGGCGGGGCGGTTGATTAGCGCATCGACCGCGACGGCGGCCGCCACGATGGCCAGCGCCAGCGAGGCGCGCAGAAAGCGCGGCGCATCGCCGTCCCACGAAAACTGCCACCACAGCGCCTCGCGATAATCGACATGGCGATAGGCGAAGAGACCGATGATGGCGGCGGCTGCCAGAACGATGATGATGAGGGCGATCCAGCCGGCCGTCGGGCGGAACGCGCGCCACTTGCCCTTCCTGTAGAAGGCCGGGGCGTTCACATAGAGCAGCCCGGCCAGCACCGTAAGGATCGCTGCTTCCTCCCAGTCCAGCCCTTTCAGAAGCGAGAACACCGCGCCTGCGAGCAGCAGCGAGATGGCGATAAGCCTTGCGAGCGCGAGACGCCGGAACAAGCCGCGCGCGACGATGATGAGCAGCAAGCCGGTAAGGCTCGCCAGCAGATGTGATGCCTCGGCAAAGGGAAGCGGCAAAATGTTTTCAAGGGCGGACGCGCGCTCGCCAAGGGTCGGGGTCGCGCCGGAAACGAGCAGCACGAGACCTCCCACAAAGACCAGCGCGGTGGCGGCTGGCGGGACGACGAGGCGTGCGAATGCGCCAGCCCACGCGGAAGCTGGTTTGAGCCGTGCGCGCGCCTTCAGCGCTTCGAAGACGGCAAGGGCGACAGCGGCCGCGCCGAGCGGCACGAAATAGTAGATGATACGGAACATCAAAAGCGCAGCGATGACGTCGGGCCGCATGCCCGCGCCGAGTCCGAGCAGGATCGTCGCTTCAAGGACGCCGATGCCGCCGGGCGCATGGCTGATCACGCTGGCGATGATCGCCGCGACGAAGATGAGCAGGAAAGCCGCGTAACCTGGTGCGATATCGGCTGGCATCAGGACATAGAGCACGCCTGCGGCAGCGCCGATGTCCACGGCTCCGACGATGATCTGCACGATGGCGCTGCCTGCGCCCGGAAGCGGAAAACGCCAGCCGAAAAGGCGGACTTCCTTGTGGCCGAGCCTGAGCCAGACGATGCCTGCGGCGACGACGACCAGTGTGACGGCTCCCAGCGCACGGTCCGCAGCCGGAGAAATCGCGTGGAGTGCGGGTATGCCCGCCGGGTCGATCAGCAGCGATACGCCGATGATCGTCGCCAGGCCGCCGGTGAATGTCAGGAAGGAAATGCCGACGATGCGCCCCACATCTGCGGCGTCCAGACCGGCCGTCTGGTAGATGCGATAGCGGACCGGACCGCCGATGAAGACATGAAAGCCGAGCGTGTTCGAAAAACCGTAGCCGATGAGGCCCGCTAATGCGGCAAGGCTTGGACGCACTTTCCCGCGCGCGACGTGCCGCGCGGCGAGAACGTCGTAGAGCGACATCGCGGCAAAGCTGAGCATCGTCAGTGCGATTGCTGCGACGATCGCCGACCACGGCGTGGCCGTGAACGCGGCATGCACTTCGCTCAGATGGATGCGTCCGCTGATTTCATGGATGACGACGAAGCCGATGGTGACGGCGAGTGCACCGATCAACGGCCCTGCGACGCGCGGTTCGAGAAGTCGCGTCAGCGGGAATGTGCGGGCGTCGCTGTCCTGCATGTCAGTGAACCGGAGCTGATGCCGTGCCTTTTGCGGGCGCACGCATGAAAAAGACGAGCGGAATCATCAGGAACGCAGCGCCGCCGGACAGTAAGAAGACGTCCTGAAAGGCGAGCATCTGCGCCTGCGCGGCCAGATGCGAGACGATGACCGCCGCGCCTTCCGGCGTCGAAGGGGAAAGGCCGAGCGGTCTCAGGAACGCATAGGAGGCGGGATTGAAGGCGGTCACATTTTCCGAGAGGATCGCCCAGTGGACCTGCGTGCGCTGGACGAACTGCCAGCCCACGAAGGCGATGCCGATGGACGAGCCGATCGAGCGCATCACACCGTAAATGCCGGATGCCTCGTCCTGCTTGTCGGGTCCGATGTTCTGGAAAGCGAGCGTGGACATCGGCACGAAGAACAACCCCATGCCCAGCCCCGAGACGACACCCGGCCAGGCGAGATCCCAGAAACCGGCATTCAGATCGAGGAAGCCGAGCATGACGTTGCCGGTTCCCGTCAGGGTCAGCCCGAGAAAGACCAGCAGGCGGGGGTCGAAGCGCTGGACGAGAACCGCGCCGGTCAGCACCATGGAAAATCCGGCCGCCAGTCCGCGCGGGATGAAAAGAAAACCCGCATCGAGCACCGGATAGCCGAGCAGCCCCTGAACGAAAAGCGGCAGCATCGCGATGGTGCCGAACATGGCAAGGCCGAAGCCGACAATGGCGATATTGGCGCTGGCGAAGCTGCGATCGCGCAAAAGCGCGAAGTCGATGATGTTGCCGCGATTGCCGTAGCCGTGAACCACGAACCCGATCGCCGCCAGAAGCGAGACGGTCGCGGCGATCTGGATCGCGTGCGATGAGAACCATTCCTTCGACTGCCCCTGATCGAGCACATATTGCAGCATGCCGATCGCAAGCACCATCAATATGAGGCCGGTCCAGTCGATCTTGACCTTGCGCGTTTCGTCGCGCTTGAGCTCGCCCGAAATCATCATCAGCGCGAAGGCGGCGATGGGCAGGTTGACGTAGAACACCGCGCGCCAGGAGAAATATTCGGTCAAAAGCGCGCCGATCGTCGGCCCGAGTACCGGCGCGACGACGACGCCAAGGCCGAACATCGCCATCGCCTGCCCGCGTTTTTCGCGCGGAAAGGCGTCGAACAGGATCGATTGCGAAAGTGGAATGAGAAACGCGCCGAACAGGCCCTGGCCCAGACGGCAAAACACCATGACTTCCACGCTCCATGCCACACCGCAAAGGGCCGAAAACGTGGCGAAGCCGACAATGGCGGTCGTGATGAGCCTGCGGCGGCCGATCCACTGCGAAAAAAGACCAGTCAACGGCATCACGACGACAGAGGCGACGATGTAGCTCGTCAATATCCATGTCGTCTGGTCGCTGGCGATGCCGAAGGCCGCCTGCATATGCGGCAGTGCGACATTGACGATAGTGGAATCGAGAACCTCCAACACGGCCGTCAGAACGACGGCAAGCACGACCGGCCATCGCGCACTGACGACAGGCGCCTGCGGGCCGGCCGTGGAGGCCATCGTCACCGCTCTTCACCCGTCGTGTCGATCGTGACGGTGACGCTCGCGCCGACCCGCAACTGCATGGCCGGGTCGGCGGTTTCTTCCGTCAGGCGAATGCGTACGGGAAAGCGCTGCGTGACCTTCACCCAGTTTCCGGTCGCGTTTTCGGGCGGCAGCAGCGAAAAGGTCGCTCCAGATCCCGCGCCGATGCTTTCGACCTCTCCGGAAAGGCGCACGCCCGGATACATATCGACGCTGATCGTCGCCGGCTGGCCGGGGCGGACGCGCTCCAGGTCGGTTTCCTTGAAGTTGGCATCGACCCACCACTCCTCGTCCTCGACGACGGAGAATAGCGGAACGCCGGCAGTTACCGCCTGATTGGGCCGCAAGCTCAGATTGGCCACCCAGCCGGAGGCGGGGGCCGTCACCGTCGCATGATCGAGTTCCACCTGCGCCTGCCCGAGGGCTGCCTGCGCAACCTCGACGCCCGCCGTCAACATCGCACCGCTGCCTGCCTGCGCTTGCGCGGCTGCGAGCGTGGCACGCGATGCGCTCAGTTGCGCCGTCGCCTGCTGCTGGGCCGCGCGCAACTGGTCGACCACCGCGTTGGTCACGACACCGGTCGAAAGAAGCTGTTCGCTGCGGGTCAGTTCGGTCGTGGATTCAGTCAGCGAGGATTGCGCGGCTTCGACCTGCGCCTGCGCGGCGGCAACGTTCTGTGTCGCCGAATCGGCGTTCTGCTGGGCGATCGTCAGTTGCGCGCGTGCCTGATCGACCGCAAGGCGCAGCGCCTGATCGTCAATGCGCAAAAGAATGTCGCCTGCCGTGACATGCTGGTTGTTGACGAGATCGATCTCGCTGATCGTGCCGCTGACCTGCGGCGTCACTGTGAAGATATGAGCCTGAAGGTAGGCATCGTCACTGGAAGGATAGAGCGTCTGATGACGCCACCACCAGTAGAATCCTACCGCCAGAAGTACAACCGCCCCAAGGAGAAGCACGACTTTCAATCGGCTCATCGGCACCTGCTCCCGCCGCATCTCGTAACGGCACCCTATATCAATCGCGGGCCGTGTTGAAGCGGGTGACGAGCGCCTGTGCAAGCGCGACGTAGTTGCCGTCGAAATGGTGGCCGCCGGACGTCGCGATGACCGAACCTGCCGGCAGATGCTCCAGCGGGCACGAACTCGCCGTATCGTCAGTCCCGTAAATGCACAGGACCTTTTGCGGCGGCAGCGCGGCGATTGCGCCCGCGACGTCGTATTGTTCCTGACCCTGAACGCCGAGCCAACCAGCCACCGTCACTTCGAGCGAGGTCGACTGGCCGGGCGCAAGAAGCCCGATGACGCGGACGCGGTCACGCAACGCCTGTGGCAGAAGCGGCCATGCCAGAGGCAGCGCGTCCGCGCCGAACGAATAGCCGACGAGCATGACAGGAAGGGCAGCGTCGGGATCGGCAATCGAGACGATACGTTGAATGTCGGCGGCAAGCTCATCGGGCGTACGCTGACGCCAGAAATAGGCGAGCGCATCGAACCCCAGCACGTCGTAGCCCTGGCTCGCAAGCCATTCGCCCATGGTCTTGTCGAGATCGCGCCACCCGCCATCGCCCGAAATGAAGACGACCAGCCCTTGCGCGCCGTCACCGTCGAGTTGCACGACCGGCAAGCCGGCGAACACGTCGTCGGGGACGAGCAATCGGTGCAAAGCGGAAATGGCCTCGGTGAGAAAAATGTCGTCGTCCTGTTCGCTGAGGTGGACGGTGCGCAAGGAGGACAACGATGCCTGCATCTCCTGCATCACATCGGACGGCGCAAAGACGAAAGCGTCTTCTGGAAGTTCATTCTCGATCGCGTAGCTGCGCCAGTTGCCTTGCGTTTCCTCAACCGCCGGTCCCGGACAGATGGGCAGCCGCAGGGACAAGGCGTTGCGATAGCCGAGCGCGATGGCGCCTGAGAAGGTGTTGGCAGGTGCGTCCGCCAGCGCCATGAAGGCTAGGGATGCGCCTTCCTCGCGGCCCGCCAGAACCGGCTGCATATAGGCGTCGATGCCGATCGAACGTTGCGCCTTCTGGGCGAGGTCCGTCAGTTCCCCGCCCAGATAAAGGCACTGTCCTCCGTCGGCATCGAGCGCTTCGGCGTAAGTCTCATAATCGACCGCAAGCACAACCGCGCCCGCATCGGCAAACGCGTTGGCCAGCGCATCGTCGTCCTCGCTCCACCCGGAGCGATCGGAAAACTGGACGATCAGCGAAGTGGCATCGCCTTGCGGCACGATCACCGGAACATCGTTCAGCCGGCCGCTGGAGATAGGCTCCGTGTCGGCAAGAGCCGGGCCGGCGACCATTGCGAGCGCCACAAGCATTCCGCAACCTGATGCGATGCCAAATCTCACCAACCGCCTCCGGATCGGTTCGCATTCAGCCTTTATAGGGCGGCGCGCACTCGCCCGCCAGACGGGTCTTCGAACCGGAACGTACGCATCAATCTTTCCAGAATCTGCAACAATCGTCTGCGCATTATACGCGTTCACCCTCCCGTATCGCGGTGATAGGCAAAAAGCATCCGGGCTCTGCCGGCAGGGCGGGCCGCAACGACAAGCCGAACGATCAGGACATGACACGCATTCTCGACGGTATCAAAGTTCTCGACTTTTCAAGGGTTTTTGCAGGGCCGGCGGCCACGCAAATGCTGGGCGACATGGGAGCCGACATCCTGAAAATCGAGCCGCCGGGGGGCGACGAAGCGCGCTATTACGGCATCGAAAAGGACAAGGCGGCGGAACTCGGCGGCGCAAGCCCGTCCTTCATCGCGCTCAATCGCAACAAGCGGAGCATGGAACTCAATCTGCGCACCGACCAGGGCAAGCAGATTGCCAAGAATCTGGCGCGTCAGGTCGATGTGGTCGTCCACAATTACCGACCCGGCGTGATGGAGCGTCTGGGTCTCGGTTACGATGCGCTTTCAAAAGCCAATCCCGGTCTCGTCTACACCGAGTTTTCCGCCTATGGCCGCTCGGGTCCTCTCTCCCATGTCGGCGCGAACGACCTGGCGTTGCAGGCGCATTCCGGCCTGATCAGCATTACGGGCGAACCTGGTCGTCCGCCGGTGCGCGCCGGCTCGGCCATTGTCGATCTGCATGGAAGCCTCGCCATCGTGACGGGCGTCCTCGGCGCGCTTTTGCATCGCCAGAAGACCGGCAAGGGCCAGCGTGTCGAAACCTCGCTGATGCTGAGCGCGGCGCATCTGATGAGCTATTTCTACACCGAGTACTGGATGGACGGCACGATCCGCAAACCGATGGGAACGGCAAATCACCTGAGCGTGCCGAACCAGTCCTTTCCGGCAAAGGACGGCGAGGTCGTCATCATTGCCAGCACGGATCAGTTATGGGGCCAGCTCGCCCGGGCGCTCGATCCGGAAAAGCTGGACGTTCCCGAATTCTCGCATGTATTCGCAAGACGACAAAACCGGGTCGCGCTCGTCGAGACGCTTTCGGCCATAACCCGCGAATTGAGCTGCGCCGAACTCGTCGAGCGGCTGGGCGCCGCCAACGTCGTCGTGGCGAAAGTCAACTCGATCGGCGAAGCCGCCGACAGCCCGCAATTCGACGCTGCAAACGGAAAGATCATGCTCAAGGTCGGCGACAGGGAAGTGGCCAGCGTCGCCTCGCCTTTCCAGTTCAGCGGAACCGACACCAATCTCGACGGACCGCCGCCGGCCATCGGCCAGCATACCGACGAAATCCTCGGCGAGTTCGGCTATGACGCGGAAACGATCGACCGTTTGCGCAGCGCCGGGGCCTTTCGGTGACGATCCGGCGCCGTCGATGTGTCATCCTCGATGACTACCAGAACGCCGTTCTGAAAGCGGCGGACTGGACGGCGTTGAAGGAACGGCTGGATATCGTCATCCACCAGACGCATATCGACGACGCGACGGAGCTTCACGCAGCGCTGGAAGATGCCCAGATCGTCGTCGTCAATCGCGAACGCACGCCGCTTAGCGAGGCCCTTTTGCGCCGGCTGCCGAAGCTTGAACTGATCGTCACGACAGGCATGGCGAATGCCGCAATAGACATTGCCGCTGCTGCCCGGCTTGGAAAGACGGTTTGCGGCACGCGCAACGCCGGCAATCCGACCGCCGAACTGACATGGGCACTTATCCTTGCCTCGATCCGGCATCTCGATGTGGAAATCGCCAATTTTCGCGCGGCCGATCCGTGGCAGTCGAGCGTCGGCGGCGATCTGGCCGGTCGAACGCTCGGCCTTCTCGGTCTCGGCCGGGTCGGTACACAGGTCGCGCGCGTCGCCGATGCGTTCGGCATGCGCATTGTGGCGTGGACGCCGAAGCTCGACGCGAAACGCGCCGCAGCAGCCGGCGTCGAACCGGCAGGCACGATCGAGGCGCTTTTCGCAACGAGCGACATTCTTTCAATTCATGTTCCGCTTACCGATGAGACACGCGGCCTCGTCGGCGAGAAACTTTTGTCGGCGATGCAGCCTCATGCGCTTCTCGTCAACACGTCACGCGGCCCTGTCGTGCAGGAAGACGCGCTTTTATCCGCTCTGCGGTCACGAGCCATCGCGGCGGCCGCGCTCGACGTTTTCGACGTCGAGCCGCTGCCCGCAGATCATCCGTATCGCAAGACCGAAAACCTGATCGCCACGCCGCATCTGGGCTATGTCACGCATTCGAACTACGCTGCCTATTTCGGCGACGTCGTCGAGGACATCGCGGCATGGCTGAACGGGACACCCGTGCGCGTGCTCGCAATGCCTGACAACATCGCAGGCGATTGATACTGCAAAGGTGACGAGAGAAGGGAGGCTCGATGTCGTCGGATTACGATTTCATCATTTGTGGCGCAGGCTCTGCGGGGTGCGTTCTTGCAAACCGCCTTTCGCAGGATGGCCGCTATCGCGTCGCGCTTCTGGAAGCTGGCGGACGTGACAACTGGATCTGGTTTCACATTCCCGTCGGCTATCTTTTCGCCATCGGCAATCCGCGCGCGGACTGGCTTTTCCGCACGAACCCTGTCGCGGGTCTGAACGGGCGCGAACTCGCCTATCCGCGCGGCAAGGTGCTTGGCGGATCGTCCGCGATCAACGCCATGATCTACATGCGCGGCCAGGCAGCCGACTACGACCGCTGGCGCGACATGGGACTGGAAGGCTGGGGATGGGACGACGTGCTTCCCGTCTTTCGCGCGCATGAGGACAATTGGCGCGGCGCATCGCAGCTTCATGGCAGCGGCGGCGAATGGCGCGTCGAGCAGCCGCGCATGCGATGGCAGGTTCTCGATTCCTTCATCGACGCTGCCGAGCAGGCAGGAATTCCCAACGCGCCGGACTTCAACCTCGGCAACAACGAAGGGTGTGGGTATTTCGACGTGAACCAGAAGCGCGGACGACGCTGGAGCGCCGCACGCGGCTTCCTGTCGCCCGCACGCAAACGCGCTAACCTCGACGTCTTCACCGATGCACTGGTCGAGCGCGTCACCATGGAGAACGGCAAGGCAACCGGCGTGGTCGCACGTATCGCAGGGCAGGAACGCATCCTTCGTGCCCGCCACGAAGTCGTCCTTTCGGCAGGTGCGGTCGCAACGCCCCTGATCCTTGAAAGGTCAGGCATAGGAGACGGCGAACGGCTCCGCGATCTCGGCCTGAACGTGACCCGGCACCTGCCCGGAGTAGGCGAGAACCTTCAGGACCACCTTCAGCTTCGCATCATCTTCAAGGTGTCGGGCGTCCCGACCTTGAACATGCTCTACCGGTCCCTGATGCGCCGTGCGGGAATGGGCATGCAGTATGCTCTCCTGCGGCGCGGCGCGATGACGATGGCACCCTCGCAGCTTGGCGCATTCACGACATCCTCGGCCAGCTACGACACCCCGAACATCCAGTTCCACGTTCAGCCGCTCTCGCTGGACAGGTTCGGCGAACCGATGCACGATTTCCCCGCCATCACGGTCAGCGTATGCAACCTTCGTCCGACCAGCCGTGGCTCGATCCACAGCCGCTCGCCGCTGCTGGACGATGCTCCGTCGATCACGCCCGATTATCTGTCGACCGACGAGGATCTTCAGGTGGCGGCCGATTCCATTCGGCGCGCCCGCCAGATCATGGCCCAGGAGGCGATGGCCACGTATCGACCGGAGGAATATCTGCCGGGCGCGGACCTGACCGACGATACCGAACTGAAGAAAGCCGCTGGCGATGTCGGGACGACGATCTTTCATCCGGTCGGGACCGCACGCATGGGACGCAGCGACGATCCGGACGCCGTCGTCGACGCAAAGCTCAAGGTTCTGGGGATCGAGGGGCTGCGCGTGGCGGATGCGTCGGTCATGCCCTTCATCACGTCGGGCAACACGAACTCCCCGACGGTCATGATCGCCGACAAGGCCGCGCGCATGATCCTCGACGCCAATCGTCCCTGAACATCATCTGGAGTTCATCGACATGACGGACCCGAACGTCTCCAATGCTGCGATCATCAAGGAAGAGGCGCAGCAGCTCAGATCAAAGGTCGAATCCCTTCGGGGCTACTGGCATCCGTTTCATCATGGCCTTCTCGAAATGGCTCCCGATTATCTTCGCGCCTATCTCGACTACCAGCATGCGCCCATGCGCTCGCAGCATCTGGAACCTAAGGTCTGCGAGTTCATCTATATCGCCGTCGACGCCGCCGTCAGCCATCTCTACGAGAAGGGAACGGAACGGCATATCGCCATGGCGCTGGAGAAGGGTGCGACACCGGAAGAAATTCTGGAGGTCATTCAATTGACCGTCCTGTCGTCGCATTCGACCCTCGACGCGGGCATGTCGATACTGGCGGAAGAACTGGGGCGCGCGGGCCGTGGTCACGAGTTGCGTCCCCTCACCCCTGCGGAAGAAGAAATAAAGCAGGCTTACATCGCCCGAACCGGAAGCTGGCCGGAAAGCGCGGACCATCTGTTTCGTTTCGCTCCGCATTTCGTTCGGGCGTTTTTGGCCTATGGCGAAATCCCTTATCGCGACGGGCCCCTTCCGCCGAAAATCAAGGCGTTCATCGGAATCGCGCTCAACGCCTCGCCGGTCGCGCCGCAGTTGGAGACATTGCGACGGCACATCAGGCGTGCGCTCGACGAGAGCGCATCGCCGGAGGAAATCTGCGATGTTCTGCAACTGGCGAGCGCGATCGCGATACATAGCTGCACCATCGCCGTGCCCGCTTTGATGAAAGCGCGCGCCGATATGTGACGCCGGCTTTGCAGAATCGGCAATGATCGTTGACGCTTTTTGTATATTGAGACGGGCCGCCGGCTCGCTGACACTCCTTCGACGCAGGAAGACTGTTGAAGGAGGAGCCTCATGTCTTTTCGCAATACCGTATTTGCCGTGCTCGCCGCCACGGGAGCTTGCCTTGCGGGGCCGGCTCTGTCCCAGGACGCGCAATCCTATCCGAACGGGCCGTTGACCCTTGTCGTTCCCTATGCACCCGGCGGTTCGACGGATGCGGCGGCCCGGTTGCTGGCCCCGCTGCTGTCGCAGGAATTCGGGCAGCCGGTGATCGTCGAGAATATGGGCGGCGCAGCAGGTATCGTCGGGACGGCTGCCGTTGCGCAATCCGACCCCGACGGCCAGCGCCTTTTGATCCACACTTCGGTCATCGGCATCCATCCGGCGTTCAATCCGGAACTGACCTACGACACCGAGACTGACCTGATCCCGATCAGCGTCGTGGCCGAAGGGCCATTCGTGCTCGTGGCCAACCCGGAAGTGCCCGCGAACACGGTCGAGGAACTCGTCGCCTATGCGCAGGAAAACCCCGGCCTTTTGAATTTCGGATCGGCCGGCTCGGGCTCGTCGGGACACCTGATCGGCGAACTCTTCAAGCTCGAAACCGAAACCGACATGGTTCACATTCCCTATAATGGCGGCGGTCCTTCGCAGGTTGGTCTCATGGCCAATGAGGTGCAGGTGGTGTTCGACACGCTGACCTCCATTCCTCTGATCCGCGATGGACAGATGAAGGCGCTCGCCGTCACTTCCGACGAACGCTGGCCCGAACTGCCCGATGTTCCAACGCTTGGCGAGGCCGGCTATCTCAGCGCGGCATCGACGAACATATGGATCGGCGCGTTCGCACCGGCCGGAACGCCGGCCGATATCGTCGACAAGATCAGCAGCGCAATCGCAAAGGCCGGCGAGGACGAAGAGTTCGTACGACGTCTGGCCGGCTCTGGCATGACGCCCGTCGGCAGCACGCCGCAGGAAGCAAATGATCAACTGGCCGCCGACATCGCACAATGGCGCGAGTTGCAGGCGACCGGACGCGTCGTTCTGGAACAGTAGAAGCCTGCGCAAGACCAACCGAAGGCAAGGCCGGCCGGGCCTTGCCAATTACGAGAGTGGAAATGCCGACTGAAATTGCATTGATCATGCCTGCCACGGCAAAAGAGTGGCGGGACTTGCCGCCCCATCTGCAAAATCTGGGAGCGAATGTCAGGGTTCTTTCCGTATCCGACGCCGCTGTCGCGCCGGCGGACGGCATCGACCTGATAGCGGTGCTGCCGGAAAGGTCGTGCGCGGATCGGTTCGACGAAATCGATATCGACACATGGCTGTCGACGTTCGAGCGATCGATCGACACTGCTTTCGTTGCCACCCAAAGCGTTTCGAACGGGGCGCAAGCCGCCGGAAAAACGAACATCGTGCATGTCGTTGAGCGCGAAGCCTTTTTCGGCGGAGCCGGTGCGACCAGCGCGATCTCTTCATTCGCCACAGCGGGACTGTCGCGCATCACGGCGCTCGATCTGGCGGGTGCAGGCGCTCACTGCAATTGCGTCGCGTCCGGCACGAGCGAAACCGATATCGAGACCCTTGCCGCGATCCTGATCCATCTCGCCGAAAGCGACGTTACCGGGCAGATCATTGCCGTCAACGGCGATGAAATTCACATCGCCGCGCAACCCCGTCCCATACGGGTCGCGCAACGCGATGGCGGATGGGACGAAGAACTCCTTGCCGGCACGCTCACCCGCTGGGCGTCCGCAATGCCCTCGCCCCACGAGACGGCCAAGGATTTGTTTTGATGCGGACTTTACTGCTTGAAGGAAAGGTGGCGATCGTCACCGGAAGCGGTGGCGGAATCGGGCGCGCCATCGCCTTGCGCCTTGCCTCGCTCGGCGCGAATGTCGTCGTCAACGATCTGGGCGTCTCTGTCGCCGGGGACAATGTACGGGCAAACGTCGCCGACGCCGTGGTTGCGGAGATCACCTCAAGCGGCGGAAAGGCCGTTGCGAACTATGCCAGCATAGCCCAGCCGCGTTCGGCCAACGACCTCGTCGAACAGGCCATCGAGAGCTTCGGCCGTCTGGATATCGTCGTCAACAATGCGGGGATCATCCGCATGGGCGATGTTCGCGAGATGTCGCTTGACGACTGGCAGGCGATCATGCGCACTAACCTTTATGGCGCGGTTCGTCTAAGCCGGGCGGCTGCTACCATCTTCAAGGCGAATGGCGGCGGTGCTTTCGTGCATCTGAGTTCCGCCAGCGGGCTGATCGGCAGCACGAAACAGGCCAATTATGCCGCCGCAAAGCTCGGCATCGCCGGTCTGTCGCTCGCAATCGCGCGGGATATGGCCCGTTACGGCGTCAGGTCGAACTGCCTTGTTCCCTCCAGCACCAGCCGCATGACGGATCTGACCGATGGCGCACGCGCCCATTTGATGAGTGCGGAAGCGCTGGAAAAACTCAAGGCCGCGCGCGCGAAATCGCAGCCCGAACACATGGCGCCCGTGGCCGCCTTCCTCGCAAGCGACCTGGCGAAAGACGTCAACGGCCAGATCGTCGGCGCACGCGGCAGCGAAATCTACCTCTACAGCGCACCGCGCCCCGTGCGGGCGATGCATAGCGCCGAAAAGTGGACGCCCGAACTCGTCACACAGCGCATGAAGGACGGCGCGGGGCCGTTCCTCACGCCGCTTGAAGTCATAACGGACGTGTTCAACTGGACGCCGTCCTGACGATTACCGAAACACGAAATTGAACAAAGGAGAAATGCCATGGCCGTTGGAGGCGTCGTCACCGACCTCGACACTGGCGATGTTCTGGGGCCGGTCGAGTATACGCTCAGTCCCTTCGTCATCCGCGAATATTGCCACGCGGTCGAGATGCACCACGATTGCTTCCAGGCGGCCGAAGGCATCATCATGCCGCCGACGCTCATCCACCTGGACAAGTTGCGTCTGTATCGGGAAGCCTGCCCCGCCGGGACGGGTTCGACCGCGCGCATCCACTACGAGTACGACGCGGAAGTGTTCGCGCCGGCCCATGTCGGCGACCGCCTCAGCGTCGTCGGGCACATTCGCGAGCGCTACCAGAAAAAAGGACGCGACTACGTGCTTTTGGAAATGGAGCTCACCAACGTGGCCACCGGACAATTGCTGATCCGGTATCGCGATCAGGTGATCCTCGCCTACTCGCCGCAATCCAATTCAGCCGCTTGAGGAGCCTGCCATGATGCTTTCCATCGAACCGGGCACCGAAATCCGCACGCGCCCCCGCGCGATGACGCGCGAGCGCATGCGCTGGTATGTCGACGCGCAGCCCACGATCGCCGCCGATGACGGGCGCATCCACACGCAGCCCCCCACCATCCACGATGACGACGATTACGCCCGCTCACAGGGCTTTCCGGGCATCATCGCGGACGGGATGATTTCCACAAACTGGATTCAGGGACTGCTCGTCGACGTCTTCGGCCCCGCCGTCGCCAGCCGCAGTCGCCTGCGAACGAAATATATCGCGCCGATCTACGAGAACCAGCCGGTGATCGCGTGCGCGAAGGTCGAAACCGTCACTGGAACCGCGGCCGAAAAGACGGTCTGTGTTCTCGAAGTCTGGTGCGAGGACGACACCGGAAAGAAGCTGACGGTCGGCTCGGCAATGGTCGAATACCAGGACCGCAACGCTTCCTGAGCAGGCAGTGATAGGGCGAACCGGCGGATGAGCAGCCGGTTCGTCTGCTGTCTCGCTTGTCGTGACAGTTGCGCAAAAAAGCCGATGAAGGCCCGTGCCCTCATCGGCTTTTTCATCATTCGGTTTTAGCAAAGGAAGCGAAGATGACGGACCTTATTCGAGGTCTGCGTTTTCCGCGACGCCCGTCCACAGATCGATTTCCTGAACGATCTGGTTGCGCAATTCGTCCGGGCTGGTCCCGACGACCTCGCCCTGAAGCTCGACGGCCCGGATGACGTCGGGGTCCTGCAGCGTCTCAAGGATTGCGCCATTCAGCTTCTCGACCGTCTCGGCGGGAGTGCCCTTCGGGGCGGAGAAAGCGAACCATGTGAAGAGTTCGAAGTCCTCGATCCCCTGTCCCGCCAGCGTCGGGATATCCTCGTTGAACACCTGCCTGTCAGGCGTTCCGACGGCCAGCGCCTTTATTTCCCCGCTCTCGACCGCGCCCTGAATCGCAAGATAGGTGTCGACGAGGAAATCGATTTCACCGCCCCGAAGCGCGGCAAGGACCGCCGCACCGCCCGCATAGGGTATGTGCAACATCTCCACACCGGTTTTCTGCTTGAAATACTCACCGGCCAGATGCGTGACCGTGCCGGTTCCGGGCGAGCCTTGATGAAGTTCGCCGGGCCGCTCCTGCGCGTATGCCACGAATTCGTTGATGTCGTCGGCAGGCGTGTCGTTGCGAACAGCAACCACGTAGGGCGCCCGCGTGGCCAGCGTGATCGGCTCGAAATCCCGCAGATAGTCGAAATCGGCATCGGGCACGGTCACGGGATAGACCGAGACGCTCGCGGTGTGAAAGAGCAGGGTCTGCCCGTCGGGAGCCGAGCGGGCGACATATTGGGAGCCGAGCGCACCGCCAGCACCTTCCCGGTTTTCCACGACCACCGGAACCTCGAGCACTTCGCCCAAAGACTTGGCGATGACGCGGCCCAGAATATCGGTCGCGCCGCCGGCCCCGAACGGCACGATAATCGTGACGGGGCCTTGCGGAAATTCCTGCGCCTTAACGCCGGTCGTGCCAATCGCGCATATTGCCGCCAGTGCGATGAGCCCGGATGCGGTCCGTCTGTTCATTTTGCTCCTCCAGCTTTGCGTTCGCCATGCCATCGAAGGCCGCGCAAGCAGCGTTCGTCCTCGGCATGCGACCCTCCCGTCGCGCCCCGCTCGACATGGCGGAACAGCATGATCCGATTCATTGCAAGTCGAGTGCGGCAAATGAACACTTAAAGCTCGACAAGCATCTTTGCATTTCGCGAAAGGTCAGATGTCTGCGATCAGTTGTTCCCGATCGATGGACGGTGCTATCTGCCTGTCATGGACAAGTTCAGATCGATGCAGGTGTTTTGCGCGGCGGTACAGGAGGGAAGCCTCTCGGCCGCCGGGCGGTATCTCGGTTTGTCGACGGCTTCGGTGTCGCGGCTGATCAATGCGCTGGAGGACGATCTCGGCACGCGTCTTCTCAACCGGACGAGCCGGGCATTGACGCTGACGGAGGCCGGGCAGAGCTATTTCCCTCAAGCCGAGAACATTCTCCAGCAGGTCGGGGAAGCTGCCGACAGCGCACGCGATTACGGGCAACGGCCCAAAGGCACGCTGAGGGTTCACTCGCGCATTTTCGTCGGCACGCAGTTTCTCGTGCCGCTGATACCCCGGTTTCTGGAAGAAAACCCCGAAATCTCGGTCGACCTGATGTTGTCGAACCACGATTGCGACCTCGTCAATCAGAACGTCGACATCGACATTCGCGTCGGCAAACAGCGCGATAGCGCCTATCTGGCCCGCAAGCTGGGCGACAGCGAGCGTGTCGTCGTCGCCAGCCCTTCTTATCTGGAACGCCATGCGCGACCGCGTGAACCGCACGATCTCGCAGACCATAACTGCCTTGCCTACTGCCTGAACCTCGGCCGGTCCGTATGGTCGTTTCTCGATAGCGCGGGCACGCGCTCGGACATCGTGATCAACGGCAATTTCCGGTCGGATTTCGGGCCGGCGCTCAGGGATTGCGCTCTGGGCGGGACGGGCATCTGCCTGATGTACGAATGGGCGGTGCGAGCCGATATCGAAGACGGACGGCTCGTGCGGCTCTTCGACGATTATCATGTTTCGCATGTCGGTTTCGACACGGGATTTTACGCCGTCTTCCAGCGCAGCCGGCACACATCGCCGAAGACCCGGCTGTTCGTCGACTTCATCGTGGAAGCGTTCCGCCGCACGATCTGATTTTGCGCAAGGTTCCAGTTTGCGCAAAGCTGGTTTTCCAGATGCGCGCTCGCTCCATCAAAATCGATGCCGTTAATTCTGTCGACATCGTCAACGAAGGAGCGCCCGTATGTCCAACCCGACTTATTCGTTTCACAAGCTGGATGTGGCCGAGGGTATCGCCATCGTCACGATCGACCGGCCGCCGGTCAATGCTCAGAACAAAGGCCAACGCGAAGAACTCATCGAGATATTCGATGCGCTGAACGACCGCGAGGACGTGCGCGTGGTGGTTCTCACGGCTTCGGGCGCGTATTTCTCGGCTGGCGCTGACATCAAGGAACGCGCCGGCTTTTCGAAGGAACCCGGACACTATCTGCGCCACAACAGGTTGACGCGCGAATATTTCTACGCCGTCTCCGACTGCAACAAGCCGGTCATCGCCGCCGTCAACGGTCCGGCCTTCGGCGCCGGTTTCGCACTCATGCTGGCTTGCGACATCATGTTCGCCGTCGAGGACGCTTATTTCGTCATGCCCGAGATCGACGTGGGTCTCGCAGGCGGCGTCAAGTTCGTTTCGAAGCATTTCGGAAAATCGCGCACCAACGCCATGTATCTGACCGGCCGCCGCTATCCGGCTGCGGAACTCTATCGTCTCGGCGTCATCGAAGCCGCCTTGCCCAAAGAGGAAATGTGGGCCGAAGTCATGCAGATGGCCCGCGAGATCGCTGCAAAGAGCCCGCTTGCCATCAACCGCATAAAGCGGGCGATGCAGGTCATCGAGGAAATGCCGGAGCGCGAAGCCTACAGGTTCGAACAGACGGTGACCGTCGACCTTTCGAACACCGATGATGCCCGCGAAGCGCAAACAGCTTTCGTGGAAAAGCGTGCGCCTGTGTTCAAGGGGAGATAGTCAATTCGGGACTTTTAAGTCGCGTCGTCAATGACCGGCCGTTCGTCCCCAGCATGCGGGACAGTCGTGATGGCAAGGGGAAACAGGTTTCGCGGTATTGACACGATGCGCGCATCCCGAATTACTGCCAGTAACAGGAGCGGTGATGTCGCGGGGGTGTCTTGAACGGTACGGACCTGTCTGTCGTCGATGCCGAGGGGTGTTCACCCCTCTTCTTTTTGCACGATCGTGCCTTCGGAACTTTACGGCTCGCTTGTGACCGGCCCCCGCGCATCAGTCCGGGAGGCCGTTAATGCCTAAACCGATCCGGCTCTATGTGCGTTATGTCGATACCGTCAACGCCTGGGTCGGGCGGTTCGCGATGTACCTGTTCTTCGTACTGGCGGCGGTTCTTCTTTACTCGGTCTTTTCGCGGCTGGTCTTCGGCGCTCCGGTCAACTGGTCGCTCGAAATGAGCCAGTTCCTCCTGTCCGCCTATTACCTGCTCGGCGGTGCCTACTCGCTCCAGATGGACGCCCATGTGCGCATGGACCTGTTTTACAGCCGCATGAGCTTTCGGCGCAAAGCCATGCTCGACGCCTTCACCATCCTTTTCGTGATCTTCTATCTGGGCGTGCTTTTCGCCGGCGGCGTTTCCAGCACCGAATATGCGATCACCTACAACCAGAAGAACTACACGTCCTGGGCTCCGCCCATGTGGCCGATCAAAATGATCATGACGATCGGCATCTTCCTGATGCTTTTGCAGATGATCTCGCAATTCTTCAAGGACATTGCAGCGGCGCGCGGAAGGCCGATCGCATGAGTTCGGAATTCATCACGTTCTTCATGTTCTCCACGATGATGGTATTGCTGCTGACGGGCCAGCGCGTCTTCGGCGTCATCGGGTTCGTCGGCGCGGCAGCGTCACTGTGGCTATGGGGCCAGGGCTCAATGGAAATGCCGTTCAATGCGGCCTTCCAGGTGTTGAACTGGTTTCCGCTGATCACCGTTCCGTTCTTTGTCTTCATGGGCTTCATCCTGTCGGAAAGCGGCATCGCGTCGAACCTCTACCGCATGTTCCATGTCTGGTTCGGCTCGATGCGCGGTGGTCTGGCGCTCGGCACGATCGGGCTGATGGTGCTGATCTCGTGTATGAACGGGCTTTCGGTGGCCGGCATGGCGATCGGCGCGACGGTCGCGCTGCCCGAACTTCTCAAGCGCGGTTACGACAAGCGCCTGATGACCGGCGTCATTCAGGCCGGCTCATCGCTCGGCATCCTGATACCGCCGTCCGTGGTGCTGGTTCTTTACGCGATGATCGCGCGCCAGCCGGTGCTGCAGCTTTGGCTCGCAGGCATCCTGCCGAGCCTTCTGATGGCAAGCCTGTTCGCGGCCTATGTCTATATTCGCTGCCACCTGCAGCCGGAACTTGCGCCGATCGTGCCGCGCGAGGAACGCGAGGCGATCACGCGAGCGGAAAAATTCCAGCTCCTGCGCGCCGGTCTCCTGCCGCTTTTCGTCTTCGGCACGATGATGGGCATGTTCCTGACCGGGGTGACGAGCCTTATCGAAAGCTCGGCTGTCGGCGCACTCTTGGCAACGCTGGCGGCCCTCGTGACGCGGCGGCTGAGCTGGGCCGTGCTTCACGAATCCACGCGCCGCACGATGGGCATCTCGTGCATGTTCCTGTGGATCATCCTTGCAGCGCTGTGCTTCGGTGCGGTCTATGACGGCCTCGGCGCGGTACGGGCGATCCGCGCGCTTTTGCTTGACACATGGACGCTCGATCCGTGGACGATACTGATCTTCATGCTTTTGTCGTTCATCGTGCTCGGCATGTTCCTCGACGACACCGCCATGCTGGTGATCGTCGCGCCGCTTTACATCCCGCTCGTGATCGCGCTCGACTTCAATCCGATCTGGTTCGGCATCCTCTACACGATCACCTGCCAGATCGCGTATATTACCCCGCCATTCGGCTACAATCTGTTCCTGATGCGCGCCATGGCGCCGCCGGAGATCACGCTCGTCGACATCTATCGCTCGATCGTGCCGTTTGTCGCGCTCATGGCGCTGACGATGGTCATCGTCATGGCCTTTCCGCAAATCGCGCTCTGGCTGCCGCAACTTTACGTCGGCCGCTGACAAAACAAAGGGAGACCATCGCCGCAGGACAGCTTTCGATGCCGCCAAGCGTCCGGGCGAAATCGGGCGCGTTCAACAAAAAAGGGGAACGACGACATGATAATAAAGGACAAGCTGACAAAACGCGATTTCTTCAAGAAGGCCGGCCTCGTGACAGCCGGCGCGGCGGGCGCAAGCACGCTCGCCATGCCCTATGTGAAGGCGCAGGCGCCAATCCGCTGGCGGCTTCAGACCTATGCGGGCCCGGCGCTCGCCGAACATGTGATCCAGCCGCAGATCGAGGCTTTCAACCGCGCTGCCAATGGCGAAATGGAGATCGAACTCTACACCGCCGACCAACTCGTGCCGCAGGGCGAACTGTTCCGCGCCGTACAACGCGGAACGATCGACGCCGCGCAGAGCGACGACGATTCAATGGCCTCGCCGGTGGACGTGTCGGTCTTCGGCGCGTTTTTCCCGTTCGCTTCGCGCTACGGGCTCGACGTGCCCGTGCTGTGGGAATGGTATGGGCTGAAGGAAATCTGGGAGGAAGCCTATGCCGAAATCCCGGGCGTAACATGGCTTTCCGCGGGCGCATGGGACCCGTGCAACTTCGTCACTACCAAACCGATCCGTTCGCTGGCCGACCTTCAGGGACTGCGCGTCTTCACCTTCCCGACGGGCGGGCGCTTCCTCCAGCGCTTCGGCGTCGTGCCGGTGACACTGCCGTGGGAAGACATCGAAGTGGCCATCCAGACCGGCGAACTCGACGGCGTGGCCTGGTGCGGCGCGACGGAGACCTACACGGTCGGCTGGGCCGACATCAACCAGTACTATCTGACCAACAATATCAGCGGCGCATGGGCCGGCTCCTATTTCGTCAACACCGATCGCTGGAACGAGGTGCCCCCGCATCTGCAGGAAATCTACCGGCTGACGATCGATTCCTCGAACTATTACCGCCAGCACTGGTATTGGTGGGGAGAAGCCCATTACCGCACGCAGGGCGGCAAGCTGGAGCTGACGTCCATTCCCGCCGAAGAATGGGCGACCGTCGAAGCGGCCGCGCTCGAATTCTGGGACGAGATCGCCGAGACCTCGGAGCGTAACCGCCGAGTCGTCGATATCCTGAAGACCTACGCGCAGACCATGAACGATGCGGGCGCGCCCTACCGCTATACCTGAGCCGCGGTTCAAAGCCGGCCGGACGATTGACGCCCGGCCGGTTTCCCGTGCTTTTCAGCAATGCCGGATTTGTTCGCCGGCATGTCGGCTTTTCCCGTGCGTCTTCGTCTTACGTATGTCCGGTGGCAAGATGCCGCCGGGCGGCAGAAACGAACCACGGGAGAAACCCATGCCCAGCACGATCCGCCTTCACCGCGTCATCGCCACCAAGCCCGAGAAAGTCTATCGCGCATTCATCGAACCGGATGCGGTCGCAAGCTGGCTTCCGCCATACGGTTTTCTTTGCACCGTCCACGAACTTGAGGCGAAGGTCAGCGGCAGTCACCGCATGTCGTTCCGCAATTTCACCACCGGCCAAAGTCATTCCTTCGGCGGCTCTTATCTGGAACTCGTTCCGGGCGAACGTCTCGTCTACACCGATTCATTCGACGATCCGAACCTACCAGGCGAGATGAAGGTCACCGTCAGTCTCAAAGCCGTTTCGGTCGGCACGGAAATCAACATCGAGCAGCAAGGCGTGCCGGACATCATCCCGCCCGAGGCCTGCTATCTCGGCTGGCAGGATTCGCTGCGCAAGCTTGCAAAACTCGTCGAGCCCGAGATCAATCAGTAGCTTTCGTCGCGGGACCGCCTTCAGTAGATCGCGACGAGACGATCCTCGATTTCGACGATCTTCACCGTCGTCTCGTAGACTGTCTCCAGAAGTCCGGCCGCCATGACATCGCGCGGCGCACCGTGCTCAACGATGCGCCCGTCCTTCATGACGACGAGCCGGTCACAATAGGCGGACGCCATGTTGATATCGTGCAGGACGACGATGATCGTCTTGCCAAGCTCGTGCGCGGCGCGGCGGATCAATTTCATGATCGCGACCGCATGCTTGATGTCGAGATTGTTGAGCGGCTCGTCGAGCAGCACGTAATCGGTATCCTGGCACAGGACCATCGCGATATGCGCGCGCTGGCGCTGGCCACCGGATAGCTCGTCGAGGAAGCGGTCGGCGAAATCGTCCAGCCCGAGATAGGAGATCGCACGGTCCACATGGGCGCGATCCTCGATCGTGGTGCGTCCCTTCGTATACGGATAGCGGCCGAAGGCGACGAGATCGCGCACGGTCAGCCGCGCCGCCATGTGGTTGTCCTGCCGCAGGATCGAAAGACGTTTGGCGATCGTGTCGCCGGACGTCGCTTTTATGTCTAGTCCGTCAACGCTGACGCGTCCCCTATCCGCCGAAACGATCCGCCCGACGATCGACAGAAGCGTCGATTTTCCTGCCCCGTTTGGACCGATGATGCCGGTGACGCCGGCGCGTTCGAATTGCAGGCTCACGGCATCGAGGACGCATGTTTCGCCATAGGATTTGGAAAGCGTTTCGATTTCGATCAACGCGCGGCTCCACGAATGACGAGGGCGATGAAGACGATCCCGCCGATGAACTCGATGACGACGGCGAGCGCCGTATCGAAGGCGAAGACGCGTTCGAGAATGACTTGCCCGCCGACGAGGAAGATGACGGCCAAAAGCGCGGCTGCCGGAAGGATGACGGCATGGCGCGCACTCGGCATCGCCAGATAGGCGAGGTTTGCCACGAGCAGGCCGAAGAAGCTTACCGGTCCAACCAGCGCGGTGGACACGGCGACGAGGATAGTGACGAGGACCAGCGAGACGGCCACCATTCGCTGATGGGAAACACCGAGCGCGATCGCGTTGTCGCGGCCGAGCGCGAGCACGTCCAGAACCGGCAGCATGCGCCAAAGTGCAAGCGAGATCGCACCGACCACGACACAGGAGATCGCGAGCAGGCTCGGATCAACCGTGTTGAAGCTGGCGAAAAGCCGGTCCTGAAGGACGAGAAATTCGCTCGGGTCGATGATGCGCTGGAGGAAACCCGATACCGAGCGGAAGAAGACGCCGAAGACGATGCCGACGAGCAGCAGAAGATGCAGCGAATGGACGGTCGCGGCGAACAGCCAGCGATAGAGCAGACTGGCGAAGACGAGCATCAGCGCGACTTCCATGGCGAAGGTGGCACGCGGATCGAGCGCGGAAACCGTTCCAGCTCCCATGGCGAATACCAGCACCGTCTGGATCAGGACGTAGAGCGCGTCGAATCCCATGATCGAGGGCGTGAGGATGCGGTTGTTGGTGATCGTCTGGAAGACGACCGTCGATACGGCGATAGCAACGGCGACGAGAACGAGGCCGACCAGCTTCGTGCCGCGAAACGGCAGGACGAAGCTCCAGTTGCCTCGCGCGCCGAGCGTCATGAAGGCGGCGACAGCGACGAAGGCCAGCCCGCACAGAAGCACGAATGTCAGAGTAATCCGGCGTGTTCTGACCTCAGGCGACACGGGTGTTCTTCCGCAACAGGAGATACAGGAAGAAGGCGCTTCCGATCATCCCCATCATCGTGCCGATGGGAATTTCATAAGGATGGATCACCAGCCTGCCGACGATGTCGCAGACAAGCACCATCCCCGCTCCCATCACCGCCACGAGCGGCAGCGCGCGGCGCAGATTGTCGCCGATCATCAGGCTGATGACATTGGGCACGACGAGGCCCAGAAACGGGATGACGCCCACCGTGACGACGACGGAGGCGCTGACCAGTGCCACGACGACGAGGCCAAGCGCGACGACCTTGCGGTAGTCGAGGCCGAGATTGGTCGAAAAATCCTTGCCGAGCCCGGCGACGGTGAAGCGATCTGCGGCCACATAGGCCATCACCGTCATGAAGCCGGCAATCCACAAGAGTTCGTAGCGGCCGCGAAGGACGATCGAGAAATCGCCGCTCGTCCACGCGCCAAGCGATTGCAAAAGGTCGTAGCGGTAGGCGAAGAAGGTCGTCACAGCCCCGATGACGCCAGACAAAAGGATGCCGATCAGCGGCACCATCAGGATCGAGCGCAAGGGCACGAAACGCAAGATCTGCATAAAGAGCGCGGTGCCGGCGAGCGCACATATGGCCGCCACGACCATCCGTCCAACGATGGGCATGCCCGGCGCGAAAACGGTGACGAGCAGGATGCCGAACGTCGCCGCTTCGACCGTGCCGACGGTCGATGGTTCGACGAAACGATTGCGCACCAGCATCTGCATGATGAGGCCGGCGACCGCCATGCCAGCTCCGGCCAGAACGAGCGCGAGCGTGCGCGGCACGCGACTTGCGAACAGAACCTGTGCGGCGCGCCCGTCCAGCCCCTCGGCCCACAGCGCCGGCAGCGAGATGCTGCTGACGCCGACGAACAGGCTGGCGATCATGAGCACGACAAGCGCGGCGATGGCTGGCGGAAGGCTGGCTCGCACTTTTCAGGTTCCGATGAAACGATCTTCAAAAACGGCGATGCCGGCGCCCGTTCGGACGCCGGCTACCTCATCATGGCGAGGCGGTCAGTTCGTCGACAGCGCAGTCGCGATCTGGTCGACGCTCATCTGCATCGCGGTCAGGCCGCCGCCGACGAGATACCAGCCGACCGGGTCGAGATAGACCACCTGATCGTTCTGCCATGCGGTCGTCTGGCCGACGAGTTCGTTGTCGAGCAACTGAGCCGCAGCTTCTCCCTCGCGGCCGATGGCAGCGTCGCGATCGACGACGAAGAGCCAGTCGGGGTTGTTTTCGAGGATGAATTCGTTGGAGATCGCCTGTCCGTGATTTCCGGTATCGAGACCCTCGACCGCGGGCGTCAGGCCGTATTCACCGTAAATGACGCCGAAGCGCGAACCGGGTCCATGCGCGCTCATGCGTCCGCCGGTCGTCAGGATGACGAGCACCGATCCGGCATCGGCGGCGACCTCGTTGAGGTTCGCGATTGAGGCGTCGAGTTCGGCGAGCTTCACCTCCGCTTCCGCCTGCTTGCCGAAGATTTCGCCAAGCGTCTCGACGTTTTCCTTCGCGCTCTCGATGAAGTTCGTGCGATCCACGGTGAGATCGATGGTCGGCGCGATGCGCGCAAGATCGGCGTATTTCGCGGCGGAGCGGCCTCCGACAATGATGAGGTCAGGCTGTGCGGCGGCGACGGCTTCGTAATCCGGCTCGAAGAGCGAGCCGATGCGCGCGACGTCATTGCCCTGATACTGTTCGAGATAGGACGGCATCGCGCCGCTCGGCACGCCCTGCACATTAACGCCGAGCGCGTCGAGCGTATCGAGCGTGGCCAGATCGAAGACGAGCACGGTCTGCGGGTTGTCAGCCACTTCGGTTTCGCCCTGCGCGTGCGTGACGGTAAGTGCGTGGCCGGGACCGGCAAGGAGCGCGCCAAGCGCCAGAGCGGCGAAAAATGTCATGTGCTTCATGATGAGATATCCGTTCCTGATATGATTTGCCGGTCAGTCGTCGACATGGTCGTGACCGCCGACCCGTCCGGGCCGCCAGTAACCTTCGGAGAGAATGTCGGCGCGCTCCATGCCGCGCGCGACGAGGTCGCGGCGCTGGGCGCGAACATTGCTCGTCTCGCCGATGATGTAGGCCTTGCCGCGTCCCTGAGGCAGCGTGAACCCCGCGACGGCATCGCTCATCAGGCGCGATGGACCGGCGGGCGCTCCGTCACGGGAAAGCCAGACGATTTCAAGCGCTGCGCGCGTATCGACCTCTATCCGGTCCTGTTGTGTCGCAACCTCGATAAAGGCAAAGACGCGGGTGCCGTCAGCAACCGTTTCGAGAATATGCGCAATCGCCGGAATGCAGGTTTCGTCACCGGTCATCAGATGCCAGTCCGCCGAAGGATCGAAAACCGTTCGCCCGCGCGGACCTCGCGCATCGATTTCATCGCCTTCCTTCGCCTGACGCGCCCAGTTCGGCCCGGGCGTGTCGCCGTGAAGGAAGAAATCGATCGCGAGGGTCCGAGCGGCTCGATCGATGCTCCTGATCGTATAGTCCCGGCGTCCGAACGCGCCGTCTTCGAGCGGGATCATCGTGACCAGCGCCTGACCGGGCGCATAGTCGAATCCGCCCGGAAGATCGAAGATCACGCGGCGCATGTTGCCCGGCGCATCCTGCGCGCCGCGCACGACCAGCCTGTAGGAGGGCAGCGCCGGCCGTCCCGAAGGACGGTTGACTGGCATAGCCGCGTTTGTCGAAGCGTCCATGAATGCTCCTAGAAGGTCGAGCTCAGGCTGACCCAAAGCCGCCGGCCGTCGATCGTGGCGTTGTAGTCCCCGACGTCGAGCGTCTTGTCGAAGACGTTGTAGATAGCGGCGTTGAGGCGCACGCTTTCGCTGAAGGCGTAGGAGCCGCCGAAATCGACCGTCGTATAGGGATCGTATTTGCGGCCCGTCGCACCGTCGATGACGACCGGCGTTCCGTTGCCGCCGATGCGCGCGCCGGCATTGATCTCCGAGCCGTGATAGGTGAGCGTTCCCCACACATCGAGGTTTTCGACCGGCGTCATCCAGTCGGCGCGCAGCGAAGCGCGGTGCTTGGGCGTGCGGGCGAGCGGGAAGCCGGCAAAAGCGCCGGTGGTCTGCTCGGAATCGGTGAAGGTGTAGCTCGCCCGCAATGTGAGCGCGTCAGTCGCGTCCCATGTGGAAGTGAGCTCGATACCCCGGATCACGGCTTCGTCGATATTGAAATTCTGCCACAGGCACGAATAACCCGGATAGGGTCCCAGCGCGGCTGCGTTACACGAGGCTCCACCGAGCGGGTCGATGATGTCGCCCGTCACGGGATCGACGAGCTGGTGCGTGTTCATGTTGCTCAGCTTGTCGGAGAACTCGGTGTAGAAGAGCGTCGCTCCGGCCGTGAAGCCTGCGTAGTTGTCGTAAAGCGCGCCGATTTCGTAATTGACGCTGCTTTCGGGTTGCAGATCGGGATTGGGCGCGATCAAGCCGACGCCCTGCTGCGTGGGCATGTAATAGCCCGGCGCGATCTGCCGGATTTCCGGCGCACGGAAGCCGGTCGACACGCCGCCCTTGAGCGTCAGATTGTTCGTCGCGTGCCAAACGCCGTAAAGGCGCGGGCTGAAATGCGTGCCGTAAACCTCGTGGTGATCCATGCGCAGGCCGCCGGTCAGCGCGAAGCTGTCCGTCATCTGCCACTCGTCCTCGGCGAACACCGCCCATTGCTGGATCGAGATCGTCTGGTCCTCGGGCAGATGGCCCTGGTCGGTCAGCGTCGTATCGCGGAACTGGCCGCCGGTGACGAGCGTGTGCTGCCCGAGCATGTCGAACGGCGTCGTGAACTTTCCGTCCAGAACCGAATTGCGAACCTTCGGTGCGCGCGGATTTTCCACGAAGCTGCCAAGCCCCGGGCTCCAGGTCGTCGTCGTGCGCTGCCCCCATTCCTGCTGGAACGAGAAGTCCGAGGTCGTCGGCCCCCAGCGGCCTGTATGGCTGATCGACCAGTGGTCGCGGTCGTAGTCGCGATAGGAATCGTTCGCAGTGTCGGCGAGCACCTTGCCTGCACTCGTATAACCGCGCACACGGCTCGTACCGGCTTCTAGGAAGATGTCGTGGTCGGCATTCGGCGTGATGGTCAGGCGACCAGCAAGGTTGCCTTCGCGGTTGCCCTGAAACCCGTCAAGGAAATGGTCTTCGCCGCGCCGCAGACCGCGCCCCCAGACCTGCAGGCCCATGACGTCGTTGACGATCGGCCCCGCGCCATAGAACGAAACCTGCCCGCTGTCGCCTGCGTCGCGGTTTTCCTGAACGGTGCCTTCGACGGTCACTTCGCCGGTCCATACGTCCGAAACCTTGCGGGTGATGATATTGATGACGCCGCCCATCGCGTCGGAGCCGTAGAGCGACGACATCGGACCGCGCACGACCTCGATGCGCTCGATGGCGCTGATCGGCGGGATGAAGCTCTGCTCATAGCCCGAGCTTCCGTTCGGCCGTGCATCGCGGGTCGTCTGGCGCTTGCCGTCGACGAGGATCAGCGTGTATTGGCCCGGCAGGCCACGAATGAAGATGTCGCGCTCATTGGCGATGCCGGTGACGGAAACGCCCTGCACTTCCTTGAGCGCGTCGGTCAGGTCACGAAACGCGCCCTTTTCGAGGTCTTCCCGCGAAATGACGGAGATGCTGGCAGGCGCGTCGGCGACGTTCTGCTCGAAACCGGCGGCCGTCACGACGAGTTGCTGGAGTTGCGTCGCGCCGTCAAGCGTGATGACGGTTTCTTCCTCGTCCTGCGCCAGAGCCGGCCCGAACGCCAGACATGCCACGCAGGAACCTGCCAGAAGCCGCCCGGTGTGATGGTTCAAAATAGCGCGCGAAATCCCCCGCCCGTTGCCAGCGATCATTGAATTGCCCCAATCTGCAAACTTGACTATAGCACTCCTATTATCGCGAGGTGCCGGACGGTCAACGTCGATGTTTAAGAACGATTCCAAGTTGCAAAAATCGCAATTCGACCACCTGCACCCATGCGCCGGAACGGGGATCTGCCATTGAGCGGGGCCGGTTCCACCGAGGATGATGCGCGAGGCGGAGACACGCTCGGCCAGTTGCGCCTGCTCGTTGCGCTCGACGCGTTGCTCGTCGCCGGCTCGGCCAAGGGCGCGGCCGCACAACTCGGCATCGGCGTTCCGGCGATGAGCCGGCTTCTGGCCCAGATCCGAGACATGTTCGGCGACGAAATCGTCACGCGTACCGGACGCGGCTTCGTGCCGACACCCTTTGCCGAGAATTTGCGTATTCGATTGCGCGCGGTGGCGAGCGAGGTCGACAATATCGTGCGCGGCGCGTCATCACCCGCCTCGAACGCGCAGTCCGCGGATCGTCCTCTCCTGATCCAGTCGCCGCCGCTGGCCATGCGGCCCGCCGTCATACTGGAAGGCCAGCCCGACCCCTCTTTTCATGCCAGACGGCTTTCCGAGATTGGCGCCGACGCGCCGGCGCAGGCTCGTCTTGCACGCTACATCGCCACGGTGGGCGCGGGCGCGGGACGGTCGCGTTCGCTGACGCCACAGGAAGCGGAAGACGCCTTTTCGATCATCGTTGAGGGCGAAGCCGATCCTGTGCAGATCGGCGCATTCCTTATCGCTCTCCAATATCGCAATCCCACCGCCAACGAACTGGCGGGCATGGTTCGTGCGGCGCGGCGCGGTGCCCCGCCCTCACCTATCGCCGATCTCGACTGGCCGGCCTATCTGTCGCCGCGCGACACCCGTCCGCCATGGTTCCTTCACGCCGCGCGGCTGGTGGCCGGCACGGGCCGGCGTGTGCTTTTGCACGGTTTCGCCAACCATGGCGACCCGCTGGACGCCGCCATGCGCATAGGGAGCATCGCGCGATGCCTGTCCCTCGAAGACGCCCAGATGGCGCTCGACCGGCACAACATCGCCTATCTGCCGCTTGCCGCCGTCGATCCGCAACTTCAGGCCCTGATCGCGCTTTATCGCCAGTTCGAGATGCGCTCGCCGTTGAATCTGATCGTCCAGCTTTTGAACCCGGCAAGCGCGCCGGCTACGATTCTGGGTGTGCCGGCCGGCGCGCTGCATTCGCTGCATCAGGAGGCGGCTCTGCAACTGGGCTGGCCGCGTCTGCTGACGATCGGCAGCCATCGCGACGTCGCGCAGGCGACCCCTTTCCGGCGTTCGGAAGTCAAGCTTCAGGCCGATGGCGGCATCTCGCAGTTCCAGATGGCCGCGTTGTCGAGGGCGTCCGCATCCCGACGGCTGGACGGCTACAGCAGCCTTGAATACTGGCAGGCCGTGTGGGACGACGCGGCGAAAGACGAGGACGCGGAGGAAACGATCGTCGCCACCGCCGCGTTCGCGCTACTGGCGATCGGCGAACACCGCTCCTACGAGGAAGCGCACGACACTGCGCGCCGTTCGTGGAACGGCCGTCATCGCGGTTAGACTGCGAGGGCTTCAGACCGGACGCCGTCTCGCCAGAAGGAAAATCAGATAGCTGCCGCCGAGGATCGCCGCGATGGTCCCCGCCGGCAATTGAGCCGGATAAAGAACCGTGCGACCGAGCCAATCGGAAGCAACCATCAAGCTGGCTCCAAGCGCGGCTGCGGCAATCGTCTGGTCGGCTGCGCGGCGCGCGCCGAGGATCGAGGCGAGATGCGGCGCGACCAGCCCGACAAAGGCGACCGGCCCCATGACCGAAGTGACGGTCGCCGTGATGATTGCCGCGAAGACGAGCATCGAGAGGCGCGCGACAGATATCGATAGTCCTCGCGCCGAAGCCGTGCCGTCGCCCGCTACGATCAGCGTCAGCGCACGACGTGCCAGAAGCGCGATCGCCCCGAAAAGCACGGCCGCGAATGCCAGAAACGCTGCCTCGCCGGCCTGGACGCGATAGGTCGAGCCTGAAAGCCACCCGATCACCGCATAGGCCTCTTCGCCGCCGCGCGCGATGACGAACTGGACGACAGCGTCAAGAAAGGCGGCAAGCGAAATGCCCGCGAGCGCCATGATCGCCGGTGCGAAATCGTTGCGGCGGCCGAAAAAGACGAGTGCGACGAGGACGGCCGCCGAGCCCAGAACGGCAACGCCCGAACTTGCCTGATGGATCGATCCGCCGGCAAGCAGCGCCGAGCCGACCAGCGCCAGCGTCGCGCCGGAGCTCATGCCCATGATGTCAGGGCTGGCCAGTGGATTGCGGATCAGTCGCTGGAGAACGACGCCGGCGATGGCGATCGATGCGCCGGCTGCGGCCGCCGCCGCGACACGCGGCCAGCGCAAGGCCAGTAAAAGCTCGTTCGGCCAGCCGATACGCCAGCCCTCGGCAGTGATTGCGACCGAAAGCGAGGCGACGATGAAGATACCGGCGAGCGCGACGATGAAAGCCAGTCCTATACTTGGCAGGCGATCGCGCCCCTTCGGCAGGAAGAAGCGGACATTCTCACGCGCACGCATCTGCGTGACGGCGAGCCAGACGAGCGCGGGTGCGCCGACAAGCGCAGCGGTCGCGCCGCTCGGGATCATGTCAGAGGTGAAGTTCGAGCCGAACAGAGCGACGGCGTCTGTCGCCACGAGAAGCGCCGCGCCAAGCAGCGTCGACAACGCGAAGCGGGACGCCGTCGACTGCGCACCCGACATGCGCGCGATGTTCGGCGCGATCAGGCCGATGAAGCCGATGACGCCGACGATCGCGACGACAGCAGCCGTGAGCCAGAGAGAGGCCGCCGCCGCCAGCCCCAGGACGGGCAGCACCGGCAGGCCGCGCGCGCTCGCGCCCTTTTCGCCAAGGCGGAGAAGCGTCAGAGGCCGCGCGAGAAGGAAGGTCAGCGGAATGACGAGCGCGATGCGCGGCCACAGCCATTCCACATTCGTCCAGTCGATCTGCGTCAGGTCGCCCGCGCCCCAGATGAAAAGGTGACGGACGTAGAACTCGTTCATGAGGATGAGGGCGACGGCGATGGCCGTCAAAAGCATGTTGAGCGCCATGCCGGCGAGCACAATCGGCAGGCCGCCTATGCCCTGACGCCCGGCGATCGACAGCACCAGCGCCATGGACAGCGCCGCGCCCAGAAGAGCGAACCAGACGCCGTAAGCCGCGGCGAGACCCGGCAGGAAGATCGTCGCAGCATAAAGCCCGACGCGGGCGCCCGCAGATACGCCGAGCGTCATCGGCGAGGCGAGACGGTTCTGCGTCGCCTCCTGCATGACGGCTCCGGCAAGGCCGAGCGCCGCGCCGCATATGAGCGCCATGGAAAGACGCGGCAGGACCGAATAGTAAAAGCGCACTTCCTCGAAAAGATCGGGCACGCGTCCGAAGACGATCGCGAGCTGTTCGCCGAGCGGCAGCGCGCTCGCCGCCAGAAGATGCGCGAGCACGGATGCGGCGAGCGCGGCAAGGCAGAGCGCGGCGCGGTTCATTCAGGGTCCAGTGTCAGGAGCGCATCAGTGAAGGCGTCGGCCAGATAGCCGATGGAAAAGGCTCCGCCGAACGTCCAACTCGGCCGCACGCGCGCGAAGCGGTCCGCGCGGATAAACGGCATGGCCTGCCAGATCGGTGATGCGAATAGCTGGTCCGCGCCTGGAAACGGCTCGATGTTGAGGATGACGCCTTCCTCCACGGTGCCAAGCTGGTCGACCCGTTTCTGGACGAAGCCCCATGCGCTCGTCGGCTGCGGAAAGGCGGGTTCGAAGCCGAGTGCGGCAAGTGCGGCCTGCGAGGTGGAGTTGTCGCCATGGACGCGCACCCTCGCCTGATCCATGAGGCTGATCGCGGTTGCCTTGGGAAGCCGTCCACCGAAATGATCGGACACCTTGCGGCGCAGGGCGGCAAGACGATCATCGAGCGCTTGCAGCCTTTCCCGGGCGTAGTCCTCGCGTCCGAGGAGGCGCGCAAGTTCGAGATAGCTCGTACGCGTCACCTCCGCATTGTCGTGATCGATGCTGAAGAGCTTGAAATAGACGACCGGCGCGATCCGCTCCAATACGGGCGCAAGCTGCTCCTGATCGTCGGAGATGACGATGACGTCGGGTTCAAGCTCGGCGATCAGTTCGATATTCGGCTCGTCACGGCGTCCGACATTGGCGATGCCTTCGCCGATTGCTGGCTGGACGACCCAGAGCCGGTATCCTTCGGGATCGGCAATGGCGACAGGCTCGATGTCGAGTTCGACGAGTTGCTCGACGACCGCCCATGAAAGCGCGATCACGCGCTGGGGCGTTTCATCGAAAGTCTGCGTTCCGCGATCATCGGTGATCGTCACGCCGGCTATCGCGCTTGCGGAAAAAAGAAACGCCGCGATGAGGGCGACCAGTCTCAGACGTGCCATGGATCAGGCCACGATGGCGATGGGGTGCGCGTCGTCGGGGTGAGCGACCAGCCGGATATCGATGCCGTAGAGGTCGCTCAAAAGGTCGTCCGCCATCAATTCCTGCGGCGTGCCATCGAAGGCGATGCGACCGTTCTTGAGCGCGATCACCCGGTCGGCGAAACGCGCGGCCAGATTGACGTCGTGGAGGACGACCGCGATGCCCCGCCCCGCCTTACGGTTCAGACTGCGAAGAAGCGACATGACGGCATATTGATGCACGAGGTCGAGCGCGGAGGTGGGTTCGTCGAGAAGCAGGAGCGGCGCGTCCTGCGCGATCAGCATGGCAATCCACGCCCGCTGGCGCTCACCGCCGGACAGATGGTCGGCCATGCGGTCGGCAAAATCCGTCATGTCGGTTTGCGCGAGCGCGGCGTTCACCGCCTGCCGGTCCTCCTCGCGCCAGCGTCCGAGCGCCCCGCGCCAGGCATAGCGGCCAAGCCCGACCAGTTCGCGCACGTCGAGCCCCGGCGCGGTGCTGAGTTCCTGGGGCAGGAAAGCGATACGTTGGGCGAGTTCGCGCTGCGGAAAACTGTCGATTGCGCGCCCGTCGAGGCGAACGACACCGGATGATGGCGTCTGCTGACGCGCGATCAGGCTCATCAGCGTCGACTTGCCGGACCCGTTATGCCCGATGATGGCAGTGAAACCGTCATCTGACAGGTCGAGCGACGGCACGTTCAGCACCTCGCGGCCGCCATGGCGCATGACGATGTCGCGCAACTCAAGCATGGCCGTTCCAGTAGTCGCGCATGCGCGCCAAGCGAATTTCGCGCGGCTGCTTGGGGCAGGACATGCAAAGCGCGCCGGGCTCGCACAGATAATGAAGGCAGCAGGCCTTGCGGTCGAGGACGGGATGCGGCGCGCCGCTGTCGAGTGTGACCTCGGCAAGTCCGCTCATCTCGCCCAGACCGGCAGCGTCGAGCCAATGCGCGGCGTGGTCGCAAACCCGCAACTGCGGTTCGTGCGCATGGATATGAACGAGCGTGCCGAGGATCCGGTCCGCGAGCAGCCGGAACGCGATCTTCTCCTTCATAGGCGCGATCTCGCCAAGCAATGCGTGAAGGCGATCCGACATGGCCCTGATGCGCATCGCCGTGATGTCGATCAGATGCTCCGTCGTGCCATGGCTGGACAGCCCGCCGGGCAGGCGAAAGCCATAGACCCCGCCATCTGCGACACGCTGGCCCATGCGCTCGACCGGCAAGGCGAGACCGTGGGAATGAACCGCCATGACGCCGGTCATGGCCGGTTGCCAGACGAGCATCGACCAGCTTCGCACCGCATGATAGGCGCGCCCCGCGCCGGGAAAGGCTGTGGCGATCTCCCGATGAAGTGTTGCGACGGCCTCGGCGTCCTGCCGGTCGTCCTCGCCACCCAGCCAGTCCGGCGGCGTCTCGCCGAATTCGGCGTCGATGCCCGGCATGGCAGCATGGACGGCGGCCATGAAGGCCGCTTCGTCCGAATGCTTCGATATCGCCATGCCCATCCGATCCTCAGAATTTAGACGTCAGTTTCATGGAGACCGTGCGCCGCTGGCCGAGGAAGCAATCGCCACGCGCGAGGCAGGTGACGACATGCGACTTGTCGAACAGGTTGCGTGCGTTGAGCGTAACTTCCCAGTTCTCCGCCTCGTAGCCGACCATGGCATCCGCCAGAACGTAGTCGGGCACCTTGATCGTATCGACGCCGTCATAGGACGAGCCGACGTAGCGTGCGCCCGCGCCGATCTTGAAGCCTTCCCATTCACCGCCCGGCCGCCACGTCGCCCAGGCCATCGCCTGATGGGTGGGAACGCTGGAAAGACGAAAGCCGTCCGACGTTTCAGTGTCGAGATAGGAGTAGCCGCCCAGAAGCTCGAACTCGTCCGCGATGACCGTCTGCGCTTCCAGTTCGAAGCCTCTGATCGTCACGTCGCCAAGCTGTGCCTGAAAACCGGGATTGGTCGGATCGCCAACGAGGCGGCCGTTCTCTTCGATATGGAAAACGGATGCCGTGTAGAGCGAGGGAGAACCTGGCGGCTGATATTTGATACCCGCTTCCACCTGCTTGCCACGCCGCGGCCGGAACGGATCGTCGTTAATATCTACGCCGATGGTGGGCAGGAAGGATTCCGAATAGCTGACATAGGGCGAGATGCCGTTGTCGAACGCGTAGAGAAGCCCGAAATCCTTCGATACGACGTCTTCCGTATTGCCCGAACCGTCACGGGCAAGGTCATAGCGCACACCGACGGAGGCATGCCAGCGGTCCCATTTCATCTGGTCGCTGAGATAAAAGCCGGTCTGGCGCGTGTTAGTCACCGTGCGAGGCGACAAGGGGTCGACGATCGGCAGGTTGCCGTAGACCGGATCGTAAAGGTCGATCGGCGTTGCGATGCCGCCGGCGAACGCCGAGCCGAGATTCACATATTGCTGGTCGATGCCGAAGGCGATCTTGTGCCCGAGCGCGCCCGTCGACGTATCCGCGTTGAAGCGCACGTCGCCGGTGAAGGCGCGCGCATCGTATTGCGAGACCGACACGATACGGTCGATGGTGGTGCCGTCCGGATTGATGGTCGGCGGGAAGGACGGATACATCGTCCGATAATCGGACGTGCTGTCCGAATAGCGCGCCCGCACGCTCATCGACCAGACCTCGTCGAAGCGATGGTCGAAAATGCCGGTGATGGCCTTTTGCTCGGTATCGTAGCCGTCGAAGCCAGGTTCGGACAGGAACACGCCGTCGCGGATCGGCCCGTTCGGTGCCGGGAAGATCGTGCCGGCCCATGGCAGGAACTGCGTCGAGGTGCCGGATTCGTTGCGCTGGAGGTTGGCGAGGAGCGTGAAGCTCGTATCCGCGCTCGGCCGCCAGGTGAAGGACGGCGCGAAGAAAAACGAATCGTCAGGCACGTAATCGACCTGCGTGTCGCTGTCGCGCAGCGCGCCGGTGAGGCGGTAAAGGAACGTCTCGTCGGCATTGGCCGAGCCGGTCAGATCGAAGCCGATCTCCTTGCGGTCGTGATTTCCATATTCGACATAGGCCTCGCGCCGCGCCTCGGCCTGCGGCAGCTTGCTCGACAGATTGACGATGCCCCCGATGGAGCCTTGTCCATAAAGCACCGAAGCCGGCCCCTTGAGGATGTCGATGCGCTCAAGCGCGTAAGGGTGCGGGCGCACATTGTTGTAGAAGCCGAAGAGTTCCTGCAGCCCGTCGCGATACTGGACCGGATCGACGCCGCGAATGCGTGACCAGTCGCCGCGCGTATCGAAGCCGAAGGTCGCGCCGAAGACACCGGGCGTATAGACGAGCGCATCCTGCACGGACTGGACACCCTGATCGGCCATGCGCTGTTGGGTGACGACCGAGACGGAGCGCGGCGTCTCGATGATCGGCGTATCGGTCTTCGTCGCTGTTGCCGAATCCTGTGCGATCGTCTCACCTCTGGAGCCACCCGTCTGCTGCGCATCGCCCCCCTCGACCACGAGCGCATCGAGAACCGTGGCATCATCCTGTGCATATGCGCAGGTGCCAGCGAGAAGCGCGGCAGACGCGCAAGCAAGCAGTTTGACCTTCATCCAATCCCCCGGACGACAAAACTAAGACGGGTGAACCGCTTGCCTTGCCGACCGGCTGGGTAGGACGTTTCGAGAGAGGCGATAATATTCCTGACTTGAATAGTCAACTTAAACGCGGACCGCATGCGGACACAGAGTATGAACGCTAACAGACCCGCGTTTGCGCCAATGCCACTCATTTCATCGGCGATCGGTGGCCGGCATTTGCGAAGTCACGAATTGTGAAAGACGAACTTGCGCGCGCGCATCAGTCCCGATACGACTACCAATATATTCAGCGCAATATAAAGGAGGGCGCCGATGCGTCGTTTCGTTCTGGCATTTGCAACCGCGTCGCTGCTGGCTTCCGCAGCTCACGCTGATACCGTAAACGTGGCCGTTGCGGCCAATTTCACCGACGCCGCCAACGAGATCGCAGCCGCGTTCGCCGAGGCGACCGACCATGAAGCGGTATTGTCGTTCGGAGCGACCGGTCAGTTCTATACGCAGATCACGCAGGGCGCGCCCTTCGAGGTTTTCCTTGCCGCCGACGATCAGCGGCCGACGCAGGCCGTGGAAGAGGGTTACGGCGTCGAGGGTACCGTTTTCACCTACGCCATCGGTCAGCTCGTCCTCTATTCGATCGAGGACGGCAAGGTGACAGGCCCGGAGACACTGGAAGCAGGAGACTTCCAGCAGATCGCGATCGCCAATCCGGAAACCGCGCCCTACGGCAAGGCAGCTGTCGAGACGATGGAAGCGCTGGGCGTCTATGAGGCTCTTCAGCCGAAGATCGTGCAGGGCCAGAACATCGGCCAAGCCTACCAGTTCGTCGAAACCGGCAATGCCGAGGTCGGCTTCGTGGCGCTCGGACAGGTCTCGCAGACCGATGCCGGCTCGCGCTGGGTCGTCCCGCAGGAAAATTACGAATTGATCCGGCAGGACGCCGTTCTCCTGACCACCGGAGAAGCCAATCCCGCCGCCGCGGCATTCCTTGAATTCCTGACGGGCGACGAGGCATCCGCCATCATCGAGAAATACGGCTACGCGCTCGACCGCTGATCCGATAGTTTGAAATCGCCGCGCCTCTGGACGACCGGGGCGCGGCTTTTCATTTCGGGGGAATGAAACGCTGTCTCAGGAACTCTGGTCGCCGATCCGGCTGACGCTCGAGCTTGCCGCCATCACCACGATCCTGCTCATCGTGGTCGGCACCCCGATCGCATGGTGGCTCGCCTGGACGAAATCGCGCTGGAAGGAAGTGGTGGCAACGGTCGTCGCTCTGCCGCTCGTCCTGCCACCGACCGTGCTCGGCTTCTACATTCTCGTAGCGCTCGGACCACAGGCGCTCGGCGGCTGGCTCGGCCCGTGGTTCGGAATGCGCACCTTCGCATTTTCATTCGAAGCGCTGGTCGTCGGGTCCGTCATTTCCTCGCTGCCCTTCATGGTGCAGCCCATTCGCAATTCCTTCGAGGCGATGGGCGTGCGACCACTCGAAGTGGCGGCCACCTTGCGCGCTTCGCCATGGGACCGCTTCGTCACCATTGCCCTGCCGCTCGCGGTCCCCGGCCTTCTGACCGGCGCGGTTCTCGGCTTCGCGCATACGGTCGGCGAATTCGGCGTCATCCTCATGATCGGCGGCAACATCCCCGGTGAGACGAAAGTGCTGTCGATCGCCATCTACGATTTCGTGGAAACCCTGCGGTGGCGCGAGGCGCACATTCTCTCAGCAGGCATGATGGCGTTTTCGTTCGTCGTCATCCTGTCGGTGTCGCTTCTGGCACGGCGCACCGGCCGGAGAGCGTTTTGATGGCCGAGCGGATTGAAATCGCGCTGAAGGGAACTCTTGGCACCTTCCGGCTCGACGTCGATCTTTCCGTGCCCATGCACGGCATCACCGCGCTTTTCGGACCATCTGGATGCGGCAAGACGTCGATCCTGCGTTCGGTAGCCGGCCTCAATCGCACGCCGGGCCGCGTGGCGATCGGCAGCGAGGTCTGGCAGGACGAACGGCAATTCGTGCCGACGCATAAGAGATCGCTCGGCTACGTTTTTCAGGAGGCGAGCCTCTTCGCCCACCTCACCGTTCGCCAGAACCTGACCTATGGCGAGCGCCGTGCCAAGGCCGACGAAAAGCACGTGCGCTTCGACGATATCGTCGATCTTCTGGGCATCGCGCATCTCGTCGACCGCTCGCCAGCCAACCTTTCAGGCGGCGAGCGCCAGCGCGTCTCGATAGGTCGCGCGCTTCTTTCCCAGCCGCGCCTGCTCCTTATGGACGAGCCGCTCTCCGCACTCGACCGCATGGCGAAGGACGAAATCCTCCCCTATTTCGAGGCGCTGCATGCGAATCTGAAAATCCCGATCCTGTTCGTGACGCACGACATTTCCGAGGTCGAGCGGCTGGCCGACCACCTCGTCTTGTTGCGGCAGGGAAAGCTGGTCGCCTCCGGCCCACTCAACGAGGTTCTGTCAGCGCCGGATTCGCCGCTTGCTGCGCGGCGCGACTTCGCGGCCGTCCTTCCCGCAAAGGTCGAGCGACACGATCCGGACGGCATCGCGGTTCTCGACATCGCCGGACGTGAAATGCTCGTCGTGGCAAAGTCGCTCAACGTCGGCGAACAGGCGCGCGTACGCATAGCGGCGAGCGACGTTTCCATCGCCCGAAGCCTTCCAGACGCCACCAGCATGCTCAACATCCTGCCGGCGCGCATCGTCGGCATCGACATGCTCGACGCCGCGGAAGCGAGCGTTCGGCTCGATATCGGCGTCGACTTCGAAGCGCCGATCCGCGCACGCATCACGCGGCGCTCGGCCGAAGCCTTGCGCCTCGTCGAAGGCGAGAACGTGTTCGCCCAGATCAAGAGCGTGTCGCTGGCCGCCAACCGATAAAAGTCCCGACACTTCGAACACATCTTGTCGGATCGGATAGTGTGGCCACGTCTTTCTTGAAAATACCCACGGGAGACACTCGATGATCACGATCACGGCAATGAAATGGGTGCCGCCCTTTGCGGCGGGTCAAGTGCGGGACCATCGCGCACGCTGGGTTCTCAACGAGGTGAACTGGCCGTACGAAGTCCGGCTGATCGACGCGCCAACGCTCAAATCCGCTGAATACCGCGCCCGGCAGCCCTTCGGGCAGGTTCCGTATCTCGAAGAAGACGGCCGGCCGACGCTGTTCGAAAGCGGTGCGATCGTCATCGATGTCGCGACGCGCGCAGACAAGCTCCTGCCAACCGACGCCAACGAGCGCTCGCAGGTTATATGTTGGGTTATTGCCGCGCTGAATTCGATCGAGCCGTTCCTGATGAATATCGCCGAGGTCGAATATTTTATCGACGACAAGCAAGAGGCAGACAGGCGCCGGCCGATCGTTGTCGCAGCAGCGCAGCAAAGGCTCGAACAATTGCAAACCGCCCTGGGCGAGCGCATCTGGCTCGTCGGCAACGAATTCACCATCGCCGATCTGATGATGTCGTCCGTCCTGAAGATAGCGAGACGCCCCCACATTCTTGAGAAATTTCCGGCGTTGGTCGCCTATCAGGATCGCTGTTTCGACAGGCCTGCCTATCGCAAGGCGGTTGCCGATCAGCTCGCGACAATCGACGCGCATGAAATGGCGGATATGAAATTCGACGTGTAGCACGCCGGAAAATTTGAGTTCCTTGCCAATGCTCCATGTGGCAATCATTGCGCGACATAAGCTGTCGGGAGCCGGCCCGTGCGTGCATTCATACTCGTTCTTCTCCTTCTTCTTCCCGCCAAAGCCTGGGCGGAAGAATGCGTCGTGCTGCTTCATGGGCTGGCACGTACCGAAGCATCCATGCTCCTGATCGAGGAGACACTGGAACGGCTCGACTACACCGTTATCAGCGAGACCTATCCGTCGACCGAGCTTTCCATCGAGGCGCTTTTGAGAAATGTCGACAAGGCCGTCGCCGAATGCGGCGACCGGCGCTTCCACTTCGTCACCCACTCGATGGGCGGCATTCTCGCCCGCGCGTGGTTGCAGGAAGGCAAGCCTGACAGTCTCGGCCGCGTCGTCATGCTGGCCCCACCCAATCACGGCTCCGAAGTCGTCGACACGTTCGGCGGCATCGCGCTCTTCGAACTGGTCAACGGACCTGCCGGCATGCAACTGGGCACCAAAGCGGACAGTTTTCCGAACATGCTGCCCGAGGCGAATTTCGAGGTCGGCATCATCGCCGGCGACCGCACGGTCAACCCGATCCTGTCGACAACGTTCCAAGGCCCGAACGATGGCAAGGTTTCCGTCGAAAGCACACGGCTGGCCGGCATGAGCGACCATATCGTCCTGCCCGTCACCCACACTTTCATGATGAACAATCCGCTGGTCATCGCGCAGGTCGTCGAATTTCTCCAGCACGGCAAATTCGATCACGATTTGTCATGGGGTGAGCTGATCGGCCGAATCGGCGGGCAATAAAGGATATGCTGAAACCTCTTCTTAACCACGAAGGCGCAGGTTTCGGCATTGCCGGGTTCAAAGGCGGACCCGATCCGAAGCGGAATCTTGTGCCATGTTGCGTATGTTGAAGCCTGTCGTCGCCCTTGCATTGTCGCTCGCCCTTTCGGGCTGCGTATCCAGCGTGCTCGACGTCGATACGCGCGGCACGCAGCCGATCCCGGCTGCCCTCGTGGCGCAGATGTCGCAAAAGCAGATGACGCCGAAAAGCCCGGTTCTCGTTCGCATTTTCAAGCAGGAAAGCGAACTGGAAGTCTGGAAGCAGGACCGCAACGGCCGCTACGCGCTTTTGAAGACCTATCCGATGTGCCGCTGGTCGGGCCAGCTTGGGCCGAAGACCCGCGCGGGCGACCGGCAGGCACCCGAAGGCTTTTATCACGTCAACGCGAACATGCTGAACCCGCGCTCGCAATATCATTTGTCGTTCAATCTGGGCTATCCGAACAGGCTGGAAGCTGCCCATGGCTATACCGGCGACGCGCTGATGGTTCATGGCGCGTGTTCGTCCTCCGGCTGCTACGCGATGACCGACGAAGGCGTCGGCGAAATCTACGCGGTGGTGCGCGATGCGCTGCGCGGCGGACAGTCCGCGTTTCAGGTGCAGGCGTTTCCCTTCCGCATGACGCCGCGCAACATGGCCAAGCACCGGGGCAATGCGAATTTCGCCTTCTGGCAGGACCTGAAGCGCGGCTACGACATTTTCGAGGTCACGCGCCGCCAGCCGCGCGTTGCCTATTGCGAAGGCCGTTACGTCTTCGACACAGACATCCAGTCGACCGATCCGATGGCCGCCTGTCCCGTCAATGCGGCGGAACCGGCGATCGCGAATCGCGGCGAAGCGGACCGCATGCAGATGGAAGCCATGCTGACCTCCGGCATGAGTTTCCGCGAACACGCCTATCTTGACGGCGGCATGCACCCCACTTTCCGCGCCATGCTTCAGCGCAGCGGCGAAAAGACGATGGCACGCCGCACATCGAATGACCGCGTGCCGATCAGCCGTCCGGACGCCGCGTTGAAAGACCCGCACTCGCCGAACGAATAGAGCCAGGGACTGGTCAGACCGCCTCGCGGTTCATGACCCATGTGCCGGCGTTCTTCAGGATCAAATCCGGCTCGGCATATTGCCCGCGAAGAAGACGCTCATAAAGGGCACCTTCGGCCTCGCGGTCGAGCGGCGCGTCAGTTCCCTCGATCATGCGCAACGCCTCGGCGAGCGCGTCGACCGTTCCTGAACCTTCGTCGAACTGCGCCTTCTTGCGCCAGATGAGATCGTGCGGCAGCAGGTCCTCGCAGGCCTTGCGCAATATCCATTTTTCCGTCGTCGGCCCCGTCGCGTCGCGCGCTGCGGGGTCGGTTCGGCGCAGCTTCAGCTCGGCCGGTATGGACTGGGCGAAGTCGATCAGTTCGCGATCGAGAAACGGCGTGCGCGCTTCGAGGCTTTCCGCCATCGTGATGCGGTCGACGCGCTGAAGGTTGATGTTGTGCATCGTGCCGAGCGAACGCGTCAGTTCGTCGGCGAGCGCGCGCGGGCGATCGACATAGGCGTGATGATAGGTGTAGCCGGCAAAAAGCTCGTCCGCGCCTTCACCGGTCAGAACGGCTTTGACATGCTTTCGCGCCAACTTCGCCGCGAAATGGGTCGGCACCGCGCTGCGCACCAGATCGACGTCGGCGCTTTCCAGATGATAGATCACATGCGGCAAAACGTCGGCGATGTCGCGCGCAGTGAAGGCATGCTCGAAATGCTCGGACCCGATATGCTCGGCCACCCGACGCGCCGCGACAAGGTCAGGGCTGCCGGCAAGCCCCACGGAAAAGGTCTTGAGCCGGCGCGGGCCTTTTTGCATCGCCAGCGCGGCGATGATGGAACTGTCCAGCCCGCCCGACAGGAACGAGCCAACCTCGACATCCGCGACCATCCATTTGGCGACGGCGGCTTCGAGAACGAAGCGCAGTTCGCGCCGCACCATTTCTTCGTCGAGACCGGGCTCAGCCGTCGCCGCGCCATGTGGCCGGCGATACCAATGGCGCGTGCCCTCGCGGCTGTCGACCAGACCGCCAGGCGGGATGGCCTCGACACTGTCCACATGAAGGCCGTCAAACGCCTTGAGTTCGGACGCGAAGGCCATGCCTTCACCTACCCGCGCGACGTAAAGCGGCTTGATGCCGAGCGGATCGCGCGCCGCGATCATCCGCTCGCGCGTGGCGAGCACGAAGGCGAACATGCCGTCGAGCCGGTTCACCCAGCGCGGCGCATCCGTGCGGAAGGCGTGCAGTACCGTCTCGCTGTCGCTTTTCGTATGAAAGAGCTCTTCGCCCAGCATCGCGCGCAGATCGGCGTAATTGTAGATTTCGCCATTAACAACCAGCATGTCGTCGCCCTGACCAATCGGCTGAGCGCCATCTTCCGTCCCGATGATCGACAGTCGGCAATGCGCCATGATCACCGGAGCGCCTTCGAGACGCGTCACCGCCACCGCGTCAGGACCGCGATGGCCGATCTTCGCGATCATTCGCGCCGCAAGCGCTTCGTCGCCGAAATTCCACAAACACACAAAACCGCACATGTAATTTTCTCTTCTTGTTTCAGTTATGCCTTAGCCTGACGCCGCTATCGCGACAGCGCTATCGTTTTAGCGACCTCCATGGCGAATTGGACGAAACGGTCACAGCGTGACTTTTGGCGGTCCAGCAGCGTTTCCCGCTCGCAGCGGCGCGCCGGCACTGATAGACGAAAGCAATGTTCGACTGGTCCACACTCGCTATCGCCTTTCTGTGTCTGGCTGCCGGCGGCGTTCTGAAGGGCGCGACCGGCGCGGGCGCACCGGTCATCGCCGTGCCTGCCCTCGCCATGATGTTCGACGTGCGCTTTGCCGTGGTCGTGATGATGGTGCCCAATCTTCTGACAAACGTGCTTCAGGCATGGCGGTTCTGGAAAACGCGGATGCCCGGCCCGTTCATATGGACGTTCGCTATCGCCGGTGCAGTCGGCGCGATCGTCGGAACGGTGATGCTCGCGATCTTCCCGGCCGACTATCTGTCGCTGCTCGTCGCCTTCGGCGTCTTCGCCTATATCGCCGCGCGCCTTGCACGGCCGGACTGGATGGTGGGGCGTCCCCTCGCCGAGCGTCTGAGCATCCCCGTTGGGCTGACGGCCGGCATCATGCAGGGCGCGTCGGGCGTATCCGCGCCCGTCTCGCTGACCTTCCTCAATGCCATGCGGCTCGAGCGGCCGGTGTTCATCTCGACCGTCTCGATCTTCTTCGTCGCGATGACGCTCACCCAGGTTCCCACGCTCGCAGCGGCAGGAATCATGACATGGCACGGACTGGCCATTTCCTTTGCCGCCATGCTGCCGATCCTGATGTTCATGCCGGTCGGATCGGCGTTGGCGCAGCGGCTTTCGAAAGAGACCTTCGACCGCGTGATCCTCGCCTTTCTCGCCGCCCTCGCCATCAAGATCATCTACGATTTCATGGCCGGGTGAAGCCGGTCAGATCGTGCGACCGCCATCCACCTCCAGGATCACGCCGGTGATGAATTCCGCCTCGTCGGACGCCAGATAAAGGCACGCATTGGCGATGTCCTTCGGCGTCGACATACGGCCGAGCGGAATGGTCGAAACGAACTTCGCCCGGTTTTCCGGTGTGTCCTCAGCGCCCATGAAGGAAGTCAGCAGGCCGGTCGCGCCCATAACCGGAGCGATGCAATTGACACGGATATTGTCCGGCGCGAGTTCCACCGCCATCGACCGCGACAGGAGATTCACCGCGCCTTTTGTCGAGTTGTACCAGGACAGACCGGGACGCGGGCGGATGCCGGCCGTCGAACCGATATTGATCACGACGCCTCCACCCTGCGCGCGCATCACCGGCACCGTGGCGTTGGTCATATGGAAGATCGACTTGACGTTGATCGCGTAGACCTTGTCGAATTCGTCTTCGGTCACATCCAGCATCGGCTTGTTGCGATGCGTCCAGCCGGCATTGTTGACGACGATGTCGAGGCGACCGTTCCGTGTCGCAGCCTCGACGGCGCGGCGGATGTCCTGCGCGTTCGTCACGTCGCCGCCGACGGCAACGGTCCCGTTGCCGCACGCCTTCGCCTGTGCCTCGGCGCCCTTCTGGTTCAAATCCATGATCGTGACATGCGCGCCCTCGCGCACGAAAGTCGTCGCGATCTCAGCGCCGAACCCGGAAGCCCCGCCCGTCACCAGTGCCGTCTTGCCTTCAAGCCGCATGAAATTCCTCCCTTTATGCAGATGATGTTTGGTTCAGTCGTGCCTGACGACCATGGTTCTCAACGCCGACAAATCCTTCAGCGCCTCGAAGCCCTTTTCACGGCCATGGCCCGATTTCTTCATGCCGCCGAAGGGCAGTTCGATGCCGCCGCCCGCGCCATAGGCGTTGACGAAAACCTGACCGGCGCGGATCTTGCGCCCGACACGCAGCGCCCGGTTCGCGTTCTGCGTCCATACGCCCGCGACGAGGCCGTAATCCGTTCCGTTCGCCAGCGCGACCGCGTCCGCCTCGTCCTCGAACGGGATGACGGAAAGGACTGGGCCGAATACTTCGTCGAGCGCGAGCGCGTTGTCGCGCGGAACGCGGCCGAACATTTTCGGCGCAACGTAGAACCCGCCTTCCGGCACGTTCTCGGCCACGCTGCCTTCCGCGATGATCTCGATGCCGTCCCCGACGGCATTGTGGCAGAAGCGCTCGACGCGGCTCTTCTGGCGCGCATTGATGACCGGCCCGAGATCGAGGTCCATGTCCGGCGTGCCGGCTTTCAGTTTCGAAAAGCGTTCGGCGACCGCGCCGACGATCCGGTCGTAGGCCGATTTCTCGACCAGAAGGCGCGAGCCGGCCGAGCAGGTCTGGCCGGCATTCTGCACGATCGCATTGACGAGCGATGGTAGCGCGGCATCGAGATCGACATCGGCGAAGACCACCTGCGGCGACTTGCCTCCAAGTTCCAGCGTGCACCCGATATGGTTCTTGGCCGCTGCGATCTGCACCATCGTGCCGACCTCCGGGCTTCCGGTAAACGACAGGAAGTCGAAGCCGGGATGGGCGGTCAGGGCCGCGCCGGCCTCCTCACCCAGACCGGGCACGATATTGATCGCACCTTCTGGAAAGCCTGCCTCGGCGGCAAGCTCGGCAAGGCGCTGCGGCGTCAGACATGCATCCTCCGCAGGCTTCATCACCGTCGCGTTGCCCATGGCAAGCGCCGGTCCGAGCGTGCGGCCGAACATCTGCGCGGGATAGTTCCAAGGGATGATCTGGCCGGTAACGCCATGCGGCACGCGCTCGGTAAGCGCCATGTAGCCGTTGAGGAACGGGATCGTCTCGCCATGCACCTTGTCGGCGGCACCGCCGTAGAACTCGAAATAGCGCGCGCAGGCGACAATATCCGCACGCGCCTGCTTCATCGGCTTGCCGGTATCGAGCGCCTCCAGTGCGGTCAGCTCGTCCGCATTATTCTCGATGAGGCGCGACAGCTTCGTCAGCAGCCGTCCGCGCTCGACTGCGGTGAGCTTGCTCCACGCTCCCGTCTCGAAGGCACGGCGCGCGGCCCGATACGCGTTGTCGATGTCCGCCGCATTGCCCGCCGCGATCCGCGCCACCACCGCGCCGGTCGCCGGGGCGATCACGTCGACCGTCTCGCCGCTCTCGCTCTCCATCCACCGGTTGTCGACGAATACGCCCTTGGCTACGATGACGCCGGCCTCGTGCCTCGCCTGAATGTTCATTTGAAACTTCCTCCGCGCTCCACCGCAACGGCAAGCTATCGGCTGGCGAAAACCTCGGCAAGGTTTCGGGAGCGCGCGTCATGAGAAAAGCTTCCCTATGGTCGGATAAATCAAACGTGATTTCATGCAACGCTCCCCGATCCATCTCGTTGGGATGCGAGGTTTTGGCGCTACGCGCCGCGACACATCGAAATCAACGAGGAGCTTTCAATGATCAGGATCACACGCGTCTTGCTGGCATCGACCATTTTGTCCGCGAGTCTCCTGGCGGCACCTGCCATGGCACAATCGACCGGCGACGATTCGCCTCTCGACAATGTCGATGGCGTCCCGCCAGCCGAAGGTAACGAAGCGACCGCAGCCGGCGAACCTGTAGAAACGGAAGAGGCCAACGCGCCCGATCAGGAGCCGGCTTTCCCGGAGCAGACGCGCGCACCGCAGCCGGCCGAAATGCCGGAAGTCACCGTCGACGAGGTGGCGAGCGGCCTGCCGCATCTGTGGGCCATGGAGTTCATGCCGGACGGGCGCATGCTCGTGACGGCCAAGGACGGCGCGATGCACATCGTCTCCGCCGAAGGCGAAGCCGGCCCGGAAATCGACGGCGTGCCGGAAGTGGACTCAGCCGGTCAGGGCGGATTGCTCGATGTCGCGCTCGCCCCTGACTTCGAAAGCTCCGGCCGCATCTTCTTCTCGTTCTCCGAGCCCCGCGACGACGGCAACGGTACCTCCGTCGCATCGGCGACCCTCGTTGCCGACGAGGACGGCGGCGGTGCGCTGGAGGACGTCAATGTGATCTTCCAGCAGATGCCCAGCTATGACGGCGACAAGCATTTCGGCTCGCGCCTCGTCGTCTCGGGTGACAACGAACTCTTCGTCACCGTGGGCGAGCGCTCCGACGCGCCGATCCGCGAGCAGGCGCAGGACACCGAAAGCGGCCTTGGCAAGGTATTCCGCATCACCTTCGACGGCGAACCGCTCGACGACAACCCGTTCGTCGATGGCGGCGGGCTGCCGGAAATCTGGTCATACGGCCACCGCAACCTTCAGTCGGCCGCACTCGACGCCGAAGGCCGCCTGTGGACCGTCGAGCACGGCCCAGCCGGCGGCGACGAACTGAACATGCCGCAATCGGGCCTCAACTATGGCTGGCCGGTCATCACCTATGGTGTCGAATATTCCGGCGCCGAAGTTGGCGGCGGCCTGACCGCACAGGACGGCATGGAACAGCCCGTCTATTACTGGGACCCGGTCATCGGCCCCTCGGGCATGGCGCTTTATGACGGTGAGGAATTCCCCGAATGGCAGGACGCGTTCCTGATCGGCGGTCTCGTGTCGACGGGACTCGTCGTGGTTCATCTGGATGGAGATCAGGTCTCCTTTGAGGAGCGCGTGCCGCTCGAAGCACGCATTCGCGACGTTCAGGTCGGCCCCGATGGCGCGGTCTACGCGGTCACCGAACAGCGCGGCGGCGGTGGCTCGTCGATCCTGCGCGTCTCGCGCGCCGGCGGCTGACACCCGCCTCGCGAAACAAAATTTGGAGGGCGGCGCTTCTGCGTCGCCCTTTTTCATAACCGGATGCAGCCAAGGCAAAGTTTAGAAGAATTCCAACTTGATCAATTTGATCATGTTTTCATTGACAAGCGACACGGGAAGGCTTTTCTTAGGGGCATGACGCCTTTGTCCACGGGCGTCGGTAGCTAAGTTCGGGCCTTGAACCCGGGCGGAGCGACAAAGGCCGATCCCGCTCCCGGATCGTGCCGGCGCCAGCGCTGCTCGCATTCGAGTCCCGGCCAGCCAGTTGTGTGCCTGAATGCTTGTTTGCCATTGCAATATCATTACGCAGAAGGAAATCGAGGCGACGATTATATCCTTGCTCGATTCCGATCCCTGGCAACTCATTGTGCCAGCCAAGGTTTACCATACGCTCAAGCAGCGCGGTCGGTGCTGCGGTTGCTTTCCGAATGTGATAGAGACGATCATCCGCGTGACGGAAGAATATCATCGCCGGTCGGTGGACACCGGTGGCGAGGTCGTTACATATCTCGACCGTGTACGCGGTTTGCGTGGTCAATTCGGGAGCAATGCCAATGAAGGGCGATCCAAAAATCATCGAGCGGCTTAACGAAGCCCTCTTCCTCGAACTCGGTGCGGTCAACCAATACTGGTTGCACTACCGGCTCCTACACGATTGGGGCTACGGCAAGCTCGCCAAGAAGGAGCGCGAGGAATCCATCGAAGAGATGCATCACGCCGACAAGCTGATCGATCGCATCATCTTCCTTGAAGGCCATCCGAACCTGCAAAAGGTCGGTCCGCTACGCATCGGCCAGAATGTGAAGGAAGTGCTCGAGGCCGATCTCGCCGGCGAGTATGATGCGCGCACGTCCTACAAGAAGTCGCGCGAAGTCTGCCACGACAAGGGCGACTACGTCACGATGAAGCTGTTCGAAGAGCTTCTCGCGGACGAGGAAGGCCATATCGATTTCCTCGAAACGCAGCTCGAACTGCTCGAAAAGCTCGGCGAGGAAAAATACGGCCAGCTCAACGCGGAACCGGCCAACGACGCCGAATAAAACCCGTCGACGCGCAGGAGACCTGTCTTTGCGGCCGGATTCCTGCGCGCCTTCATCCAGGCGATCCGGCAGATCTGTCGTCATGCCGGCAACATTATGATTCTGCCCGATCTCCCCGTCACCGATGTGCTCGGAACGCTGGCCGATGCGCTGGCGGGTCACGGCCGCGCTGTGCTCGTCGCTCCGCCGGGTGCGGGCAAGACGACACTCGTGCCGCTCCATCTTTTGCAGTCCGGTATCGCCGATGACGGCCGCATTCTTCTTCTGGAGCCTCGGCGCCTTGCCGCGCGTGCCGCCGCACGACGCATGGCAAGCCTCCTCGGTGAGGAGGTCGGAAAGACGGTCGGCTATGCAATGCGCATGGATTCGCGGTCCAGCCCTGAAACGCGCATTCTCGTCGTCACCGAAGGCATCCTGTCGCGTATGATCCTCGATAACCCGGAATTGCCCGGCGTTTCGGCGGTTTTGTTCGACGAATTCCACGAGCGTTCGCTTGACGGCGATTTCGGGCTGGCGCTGGCGCTTGACGTACAAGAGGCGCTGCGACCCGAACTGAAGCTTCTCGTCATGTCTGCGACCATCGACGGCGCGCGCGTTTCCACGCTTCTTGGCGACGCACCGGTCATCACCAGCGAAGGGCGAAGCTTTCCGGTCGAGACACGCTACCGGGAACGACCTGCCTCCGTCACCGTGGAAGACGCGATGGCCGACGCAATCCGCGCCGCTTTGAGCGAAGATTCAGGCAGTATTCTCGCTTTCCTGCCGGGACAGCGCGAGATCGAGCGCGTCGCGGAGCGTCTTGAAGGGTGCGTGGCCGCCGACACCGATATCATCCCGCTCTACGGCGCGCTTGCCGGCAAGGCGCAGGACGATGCGATCCGCCCGCCTGCCGCCGGACGCCGCAAGGTCGTGCTGGCGACCTCGATCGCGGAAACCTCCATCACGATCGACGGCGTACGGATCGTCATCGATTCGGGCCTTTCCCGCGTGCCGAAATACGAGCCCGCAACCGGGCTGACGCGGCTCGAAACGGTCCGCGCCTCACGAGCGTCCGCCGACCAGCGCGCGGGCCGCGCGGGCCGCACCGAACCGGGCATCGCGATCCGTCTCTGGCGCGCCGAGCAAACCGCCGCCCTTCCCGCCTTTTCGACGCCCGAAATTCTCGAAGCCGATCTTTCCGGCCTGATCCTCGACGCGGCCGCCTTCGGCGTGACCGATCCGGCAACGCTTGCCTTTCTCGATGCGCCTCCAGCCCCGGCGCTGGCCGAAGCACGCGCACTTCTGGAGCGTCTTGGCGCACTCGACGGTAATGAACGACTTACCGATTCCGGTCAGAGCATGCGCAAACTCGCCTTACCTGTCAGGCTGGCGCATATGGTGGCGGAAGCGCCCGACAGCCGGCTTGCGGCAAGGCTTGCCGTGCTTTTGACCGAGCGCGGGCTGGGAGGTACGAGCATTGATCTCGAAACGCGGCTGCGCCGTTTTGCCGGCGAAAAAGGCCAGCGTGCTGACGCCGCGCGCGATCTGGCGAAGCGGCTCGCAGGGCAGGCTGGCGCATCAAACCACGGCACGGCAAGCGCCGGCTCGACGCTGCTCCTCGCCTATCCCGACCGCGTCGCCAAGGCACGGGGCACGCATGGACATTTCGTGCTCGCCAATGGCCGGGGCGGCACGATCGACGCGGCAGACGGCCTTGCCGCCGCGCCATTCATCGTCGTCGCCGACCTTCAGGGCCGCGCGCAGAATGCGCGCATCGCTTCGGCCGCCGCCATCACCGAGGACGAAATCCGCCTCGCTCTTTCAGATGGAATAGAAACCATACGCGAAGCCGCGTTCGACCGCGAGCGAGGGATGGTGCGCGTGCGTGAAACCGAACGACTCGGCGCGATCGTGCTCGCCGAACGGCAACTGCCCGCACCGAAAGGCGAGGATGCCGACCACGCGATCATCGACGCCGTACGCGCCAATGGCCTTTCCATCCTGCCGTGGAACAAGAACGCGCAAACGTTGCGCGCGCGGCTCGGCTGGCTCCATCGCGGGCTGGGCGACCCATGGCCCGCCATGGAGGACGACACGCTTTTGGCTACGCTCGACGACTGGCTGGCGCCGTTCCTGACCGGCACCGCCGACCTCTCCCGCATTCCAGTCTCCGCGCTTCACGATGGGCTGATGTCGCGCGTGCCCTATGAATTGCACCGCAAGCTCGATGCACTGGCACCGACTCATTACGACGCGCCGTCCGGCAGCCGCGTGCCCGTTCGCTACGAGGAGAACGGTCCGGTGCTCGCCATTCGCGTGCAGGAACTCTTCGGCCTCGACACGCATCCTTCCATCGCGGACGGCACCGTGCCGATGACACTCGAACTCCTTTCACCCGCGCACCGGCCAATCCAGACGACGCGCGACCTGCCGGGCTTCTGGCGCGGCTCGTGGGCCGACGTGCGGGCGGATATGCGCGGGCGCTACCCGAAACATCACTGGCCGGACAATCCGCTGGAGGCGCAGGCGACAGCCCGCGCCAAGCCGCGCGGCACTTAGGAATGCGACATGAGCGCGCTTGGCGTTTGGCGCGAGCGGACGCATAAGGGTGCGATGGTCGATGAGCTTCTCGCGCCGGACCCCCGGCATACCCACCACATAAGGCTGAACACGCTGATCCGGCTGCGCTGGCTTGCGGTTGTCGGTCAGAGCGCGGCGGTGCTGATCGTCGCCTTCTGGCTGCAGTTTCCCGTTCCCGTCGCCCTTTGCCTCGCGCTCATCGCCTGCTCGGCATGGCTCAACGTCCTGATGGCGGTGCGTTACCCGGCGACGCACCGCCTGCCGCCACTCGCTGCCCTTGCCATCCTCACCTTCGACGCGCTGCAACTGGGCGGACTTCTCTACATGACGGGCGGCCTCACCAACCCGTTCGCATTGTTGATGACCGTGCCGGTCATCATCTCCGCGACTTCGCTGCCGCTGCGCTGGACGGCCATGCTCGGCACGCTGGTGATCGCGATGGCGACGGGCCTCGCCTTCTTCCACCATCCGCTGCCGTGGTTTCCCGGCACCGAACTGTCCATGCCGATCATCTATGTAGCCGGCATCTGGATGGCGATCGTCTCCTGCCTCGCTTTTACGGCTTTCTACGCCTACCGCGTGGCCGAGGAAGCGCGGCTGCTGGCGACCGCCCTTGCCGCCACCGAACTCGTTCTCCAGCGAGAGCAGCATCTGTCGGCCCTCGACGGCCTTGCTGCCGCCGCCGCGCATGAACTCGGCACGCCGCTCGCCACGATCACGCTGGTCGCCAAGGAAATGGAACGCGCGCTCGGCAAGGACCCGCGCTACGGCGAGGACGTCAAATTGCTGCGCTCGCAAAGCGAACGCTGCCGCACCATCCTGAAACAGCTCACCAGCCTGTCCTCGCAAGGCGAAGCGCATATGGAAAGGCTGCCCTTCACGTCGCTGATCGAGGATGTGATCGCACCGCACCGGGACTTCGGGATCGAGATCAACCTTCTGCCCGGCAAGCTCGTCGGCCCCGAACCCGTCGGGCGACGCAATCCCGGCGTTATTTACGGGCTCGGCAACGTTGTGGAGAACGCAGTCGATTTCGCCCGCAGCACCGTTTCCATCCGATGGGAATGGAACGCCGGGTCGGTCTCGCTTGAGGTTCTGGACGATGGCGAGGGGTTTTCGCCCGAAGTGCTCGACCGCATCGGCGAGCCGTATATGACGAAACGTTCGGCCGCATCGGCCGGCGGCGGACTGGGCCTCGGTCTTTTCATCGCCAAGACATTGCTTGAACGCTCTGGAGCGACCGTCAGCTTCGGCAACGCGCATGGACCGGGTCAGGGCGCGGTCGTGAAGGTTTCGTGGCCGCGCGGCGTCATCGATGCGAATTTGCCCTCGAAAATGACTGAAATGCTGGAAAATACGGCAATTTCGCCTAGATAGAGGCGAACATAGGACCAAAACGATGATCGAAGACGAAGCCACACTCGACCAAGCCGATCTGGGTGACGACGCAACCCTTCTTCTTGTCGATGACGACAAGCCGTTCGTGACGCGTCTGGCGCGCGCGATGGAAAGCCGGGGCTTTCTCGTCGACACCGCCGAGAGCGTCGAGGAGGCAGTCGGCAAGGTGCGCGCCGCGCCGCCAGCCTATGCTGTTGTTGATATGCGGCTCGGCGATGGCAACGGTCTCGACGTGGTCTCCGCCATCCGCGACAAGCGCGATGATTGCCGCACGGTAATCCTGACCGGGTACGGCAATATCGCAACGGCGGTGACCGCCGTGAAACTCGGTGCGGTCGATTACCTGTCGAAACCCGCCGATGCAGACGACGTATTCGCAGCGTTGACGCGCCAGTCGGGAGAAAAGGCCGCTCCGCCGGAAAACCCGATGTCGGCGGATCGCGTGCGCTGGGAGCATATCCAGCGGGTCTATGAGATGTGCGACCGAAACGTCTCGGAAACCGCGCGTCGGCTCAACATGCACCGACGCACGCTTCAGCGCATCCTGGCCAAGCGCGCGCCGCGCTGATCAACACTCCGCATTGTCTTCCAGAAGCGGCACGGCAACGCCCGCCATCTCCGCAGCCGTGATGCGTGCGGACGCGGCGCGGGCGATCCTGAGCGTCAATGCCTTTCGCAAGGGCGCAGACAGCCGATGTTCGGGCGCTTCGCGCATGATCTCCGCACCGTACCCGTCCGAAAGGATGAAACCGCACTCATCCGGGAAGATGTCAGCCGGCACGCCCGGATGGGTCGCGAAGAACAGCCTGTCGCAATGAAGCCGGTATTCGGGCCATTTGCGATCGACCCGGAAATCCTCGATCGACGTCTTGATCTCGATGATCCAGATCTCGCCCTTCGGCGTCAACGCGACGAGATCGGCGCGCCGGCCCGTCGGCAGGCAAAGTTCCGGCAAGACCGAAACGCCCATATCGATGAGCAGGCGCTGAACACCCCGGCGCACGAGCAACGCACGGTCTGACTGACGCCCGTCCGCAAGCGGATTGATCGGTATTGGCGATATGATCGGCATATTGTGATTTTCGCAGGATTCGCCCGCTGTGCAAAGGCTCCAACGTCGCTTCTGTTGCCGAATTGTCGCAACTGAGCGCTCACAGCGAAGCGTAACCTCGCTTTTCGAGCTTTTACACTTGGCAAATCATCGAGGCGGGGAATAAACCTTGTCCAACAAAGTTGAGGCGAGCCGTCCAGGCAACAGGATAACCGCCAACGAAAGAAGCCGGGCCAAAAGCCCGGCTTTTTTTCATGTCGTATGCTGGTCGTCTGCTGGGATCAGACGACCTGCTCGACCTGCTGCACTTCGGGAACGAAGTGGCGAAGCAGATTCTGGATGCCGTGCTTCAGCGTCGCCGTCGAAGATGGGCAACCGGCGCAGGCACCCTTCATATGCAGAAAGACCGTGCCGTTCTCGTAGCCGCGGAACGTGATGTCGCCACCGTCCTGTGCCACGGCCGGGCGCACGCGGGTGTCGAGCAGTTCCTTGATCGTAACGACGATTTCCTCGTCGGCCGCGTCATAGAACTCCTCGCCTTCGGCAGCCTCATCGGCGCGCGCCTGCGACCCCGAAGCCATGACCGGCTGGCCGGACATGAAATGCTCCATGATCGTTCCGAGGATGGCGGGCTTCAGATGCTGCCAATCCGCCCCGTCCTTGGTGACGGTGATGAAGTCGTAACCGAAGAAGATGCCGGTGACGCCCGGAACTTCGAAAAGGCGGGCGGCGAGCGGCGAAGCCTCGGCGGCACCTGCCGCGTCGCGAAAATCGGCCGTGCCCTCTTCGAGGACGACCTTGCCGGGGAGGAACTTCAACGTCGCCGGATTGGGAGTGGCTTCCGTCTGGATGAACATGGTTCTGTCTCGCTGTCGCGCAAATCTGGAATAGTTCTAAAATAGAAGCTTGCGGGCGCGATTGCAACATCGTGCGCGCTGGCCGGCGCATTTGATGCGCCAAGGGGGCAACTTAGCGCATTTTCGGCCCTGGAGCGCATTGAAAATGGCGGCACCGGATAACTGGCGCGGAGCATACATTGCGCAGGTGAGCGCCAGAAGCGCAGAAAGCTGCCGTTTGCAGGCCGTTCCGGCTCAAAAATCAGGCGATGGCGTCGATATCCTCGTCCGACAGCGAACCCGGCACGACCGTTACGGGGATTGGAAAGGCCGCGCCCTTGCCCGCGACGGTCGAGACCAGCGGTCCCGGCCCCTCCTTCGAACTCGACGCTGCCAGAACAAGGATCGCGATGTCCTGGTCTTCCTCGATCAAGACGTGGATCGCATCGGTCGCCTTGCCCTCCTGCACGATCAATTCGGGTTCGATCCCGAATCGCTCGCGCGCTTTTGCGGCATGCCCATCGAGTGCAGCGCGTGCGGTCGCCTGCGCTTCCTCGCGCATGATCTCTTCCACGCCGAGCCAGTGCTGCACCTCGCCCGGCTCCACGACGAAGAGCAGAAGCAATGCGCCGCCGGTCGTCTGCGCGCGCCGCGCCGCATAGGCGATCGCCGTCTCGCATTCGGGCGTGTCGTCGACGACCGCCAGGAATTTGCGACGATGGCCGGCTTCCCGGCTGAGGCGTTTGGATACCATTTTGGCTCCCAGTCTGATTTGCCAGCGCGCAATCTGCCAGCCGGCAGGTCAACCGGCAAGCGACAGCTTGCTACTGGAGGAAACCGACGATGCGGCGCACATTCTTCATCGTCGCTTCGGCCCGTTCGCCGGCCCGCTCCGCACCATCGCGCAGCACGCCATCGACATAGGCGCGGTCGTCCGAAATCCGGCGCATCTCGGCGGATACCGGCGCGAGTTTCTCGACGGCGAGATCGGCCAGCGCCGGCTTGAACTCGGAGAACTGACGGCCGCCGAAATCGGCGATCACCTTTTCGCGCGTGACGCCGGAAAGCGCCGCGAAAATACCGACGAGGTTTTCCGCTTCCGGCCGTCCCTTCAGCCCGTCAAGCTCGGACGGCAACGCTTCCGGATCGGTCTTCGCCTTCCTGATCTTCTTCGAGATCGTGTCGGCGTCGTCGGTCAGATTAATGCGCGACAGGTCCGACGGATCGGATTTCGACATCTTCTTGGTGCCGTCGCGCAGAGACATGACACGCGTCGCAGGTCCCTCGATCAAAGGCTCGGTCAGCGGGAAGAAGCCGTTCACCTTCTCGTCGCCCATCATAATTTCGACGCCGATGCCGAGATCGGCGATGCGGCCCGAAAAGTCGTTGTTGAACTTGGTGGCGATATCGCGCGTCAGTTCCAGATGCTGCTTCTGGTCGTCACCGACGGGAACATGCGTCGCGCGGTAGACCAGAATGTCGGCAGCCATCAGGCTCGGATAGGCGAGCAGACCGAGCGAGGCATTCTCGCGATCCTTGCCGGCCTTGTCCTTGAACTGCGTCATGCGGTTCATCCAGCCGATGCGCGCGACGCAGTTGAACACCCAGGCGAGTTCGGCATGCTGCGGCACGGCTGACTGGTTGAAGACGATGTGCTTCTTGGCATCGATACCGGACGCGAGAAACGCAGCCGTGATCGAGCGCGTCTGCTCGGCGAGGTCCGCATGGACGAGCTGCGCCGTGATCGAATGAAGGTCGACCACGCAATAGATGCAGTCGTGGCTGTCCTGAAGCGCGACGAATTTCGTCAGCGCGCCGAGATAATTGCCGAGATGGAGATTGCCGGTCGGCTGGACACCGGAAAAGACGAGAGGCTGGAAAGCGGTCATTGTCATCCTGCAGGCTTGTGGAGGGCCAACGCTGTTCGTTTGGTTGCAGGCTGATAGCCCGCCGAGCTTAGCCGTTCAAGCCGGCATCCTCAGTGGACGCCTTGCCGCGCCGGCGCAAGGCACGGCGGACAGTCGCCACATCCGCGCCGCCGATGGCGAAGGCAAGCGCGAAATAGACGATCGCTCCCCCGGCACACAGCGTCAAAAGTGCAACGATCTGCTCGATCAGCGCGGAGGACGGCTGAAGCCATGGCGAGGCGAAATCGGCCGCGAACCACAGCGCCAACCCCATGGCGAATGCCGCCGCGACCAGACGCGGCACACGTCGCGCCAGCGAACGGTCAATGATCCAATGGCCGCGCCTGAGCAGCGTTGCGAACAGGAGCGAGACGTTGACCCATGCGGCAACCGCCGAGGCGACCGCGATGCCCGGCGCGCCGAGGCGCGGCAGGAGAAGAAGCGCGAGCGTTATGTTGGTCACGGCCGAAACCGCGGCAAAGATCATCGGCGTGCGTGTGTCCTCGCGGGCGAAGTAGCCCGGGCGGAACGCCTGGATCAGCACATAGGCCGGCAGTCCGAGACCGAAGATCGCGAGGATCGCGGCGACCTGTCCCGTCGCGTCCATTTCGGCGAACTGTCCGCGCTCGTAGAGCACACGGATGATCGGCTCGGCGATGACGAAGAGCGCCGCCGCAGCCGGAAGCGTCAGAAACAGCGTGAACTCGACCGAACGGTTCTGGAGGCTCGCCGCCTCTCGCTCGTCACCGGCCTTCAGCGCGCGGGCAAGTTCGGGGAGGAGCACGATCGCGACCGCGATGCCGACGACGCCGAGCGGAAGCTGATAGATGCGGTCGGCCATGGCAAGCGAGGCGACGGCGGCGGCCTGCGTCGACGCGATCGCGGTGCCGACCAGGGTGTTGATCTGGGTGATGCCGCCCGTGATCGCGGCCGGAAAGGCGAGCCAGAGCAGCCGCTTCACGTTCGGGGTCAGGCGCGGCAGCCGGAGCCTGATGCGAACGCCCAGACGACGCACCGCCATCCATAAAATGGCAAGCTGAATGATGCCGGAGACGAGCACGCCCCATGCAAGCCCATAGCCGACAGCTCTGCCGTCATGGCCCTGCCGCCACGCATAGGCGAGAACGCCGATCAGCACAATATTGAGTACGATCGGTGCGAGCGCGGCCGCGAAATAGTGGCGCAACGAATTCAGCATTCCCGCCATCATCGCGCTCAGTGACATGAAGATCAGATACGGGAACATGATGAAGGCGAGCGAGACCGTCAGCTCGAATTTTTCCGGTTCGCTGGCAAAACCCGGTGCGACGATGGTCGCCACGATGAGCGGCATCGAAAGCTGCATCACGATTGTCAGCACGATCAGTGCGGAAAACAGGACGCCGAACACTTCCTCCGAAAGGCGCCTTGCGCCGTCGATGCCGCCGGCTTCCACCTCCTTGGCGTAGAGGGGCACGAAGGCGGCGTTGAATGCGCCTTCGGCGAACAGCCGACGGAAGGTATTCGGGAACTGGAAGGCGGCGTAGAAGGCGTCCGCGACCGGCCCGATGCCCAGCGCCGCCGCCATCAACATTTCGCGTGTGAAGCCGAGCACGCGGCTCGCCATCGTACCGAAGCCAACGGTCGCGAATTTGCGGATCAGGCTCATGCTATTCTGCAGCCTGTTTGCTACCTTCGGCGTTGCCGCCGAGCGTCGCGATCAAACGGGACTGAATGTTTTGAAGCCGCGTCGGGTTCTCGATTTTCTGGCCCGTCAGGTCCGTGACATAGAATGTGTCGATGACCTTTTCGCCGAAGGTGGTGATGTGGGCCGACGCGATGTCGAGCGAAAGATCGGAGATCGCGCCAGTGATCTCGGACAGGAGACCAGGCCGATCGAGGCACTTCACCTCGACGACGGAGAACCGGTTCGAGAGTGCGTTGCGCACATTCGCCCTCGGCTCCACCCGGAACACCTTCGCGCCGCGCTTCGGCTTGGCACGTTTTTCGAGAATCTGCGGCAATCGGCTCTTGCCGGACAGCACCTCCTCGATCAGCGTGCCGACACGGCGCGCCCGTCGCAGCTCGTCCTCGTCGCGCTCGAACTCGCGTGAAATCAGGATCGTGTCGAGCGCCCGCCCGTCCGTCGTGGTGAAAATCTGCGCATCGACGATGTTGGCGCCCGCCGCCGCGCATGCGCCGGCAATCACCGACAGAAGGCGCGGATGGTCGGGTGCGAGCACCGTGATTTCCGTCACGGCCTCGAATTCATGCGTGCGAACGTCGGTCGCAAGCTTGCGGCTTGCGGCATCCGCTTCGCGCAGGAACGCCGCATGGCGAAGCTGGTCGGCCAGATCGACGGTCAAAAGATAGTTGTCGTAATGCAACCCGACATAGCGGCGCGCTTCTTCCGGCGACCAGTCGACCAACGCGGCCGACAATTGCTCGCGCGCGATCCCGGCGCGCTCCGAGCGCGAAAGCTCCGAAAAGCCGCCCGTCAGGAGCAGTTCGGTCTCGTAATAGAGCGTGCGCAAAAGCTGGCCTTTCCAGCCGTTCCAGACGCCCGGCCCGACACCTGAAATATCGCAAACCGTCAAAATGAGAAGCAGCCGCAGGCGATCCACCGACTGAACGACGTCGCCGAAATCCTGAATGGTCTTGCGGTCATTGAGATCGCGCGTCTGCGCAGTCATCGACATGACCAGATGGTTCTCTATCAACCAGGCGATGGTCTCGGTATCGGCGGCGGAAAAGCCCATATGCGGACACAGCCGCCGAGCGATCCGGGCACCGGCCGTCGAATGGTCTTCAGGCCGTCCCTTGGCGATGTCGTGCAACAGAACGGCGGTGTAAAGAAGCTCGCGCCGGTCCTTCATCTGCGGCATGAGCGCATGCGACAGCGGCTGAAGCCCTGCCCGTTCGCCATGCTCGATCTCCGACAGGACGCCGACGCAGCGGATCAGATGCTCATCCACCGTGTAGTGGTGGTACATGTTGAACTGCATCATCGCCACGATCTTGCGGAATTCGGGGATGAGCTTGCCGAGCACGCCCGCCTCGTTCATGCGGCGCAAATTGAGTTCGGGACTGCGGCTCGAGGTCAGGATGTCCATGAAGAGGCGGTTCGCCTCCTTGTCCCGGCGCAGGTTCCGGTCGATCAGCTTGAGCGAGCGCGTGACGAGTTTCAGCGCCTCGGGGTGGTATTCCAGCCCATGCCGGTCGGCTAGCCAGAAGAGCCGGATGAGGTTCACCGGGTCGCGCCTGAAAACCTCGTCGTCGGCAACGTTGATGCGGTGATTATCGGTGACGAAGTCACTGGTGCCGGCGAGCTTTCGGCGGCGGCGCGAGAAATTCAAAAAGATGCGGTTGAAGCCGGGAACGTGTTTGCCCTGCTCTTCCTCCAGCGCGGCGCAGAAGATGCGCGTCAGGTCGCCCACCGTCTTCGCCATCAGGAAGTAGTGCTTCATGAAGCGTTCGACGGCGGAAAGGCCGGGATGGCTCTGGTAGCCGAGCCGCTCGGCGATATCGCGCTGGATATCGAAGTGGAGCCGCTCCTCCGCCCGCCCCGTCAGGAAGTGCATGTGGCAGCGCACGGCCCAGAGGAAGTCCTCGGCCTTGCGGAACTCCAGATATTCACGGCGCGTGAAGACGCCCTTGCCGACGAGCTCCTCGGCGGAGCGCACGCGGTAGAAATACTTGCCGATCCAGAACAGCGTGTGCAGGTCGCGCAACCCACCCTTGCCTTCCTTGATGTTCGGCTCGACCAGATAGCGCGTGTCGCCGATCTTGGCGTGGCGCTGGTCGCGCTCGGCAAGTTTCGCCTGCGCATATTCGGGGCCGGTATCCTTGACGACCTCCTCGTCAAAGCGCTCGACCAGTTCGTCGAAAAGCGGCGTATCGCCCCAGATGTAGCGCGCTTCGAGGATCGCGGTGCGGATCGTCACATCCGTGCGCGACAGGCGGATGCACTCGTCGAGATTGCGCGTCGAATGCCCGACTTTCAGCCCCAGATCCCAGAGCATGTAAAGCATGTATTCGGCGATCTTCTCGGCCTCGGCCGTATGCTTTTTCGGCAGGAGAAAGAGAAGATCGATGTCGGAGCCGGGTGCCAGCGTCCCGCGCCCGTAGCCGCCAACGGCGATCACCGCCATGCGTTCGGGCGAACGGATACCCTTTTTCCCGTGCACATGCGTGATGGTGAAGTCACTGAGGGCGCGGATGATCACGTCCATGAGATGCGACAAGCGCTCGGCACAGGCCGTCCCGCCGCCATCGTCCATCAGCATGGCTTCGGCGCGGGCGTGTCCGTTCGCCAGCGTCTCCTTCAGGAGGTCGACGATGGCTTGCCGGTCGGCACCGGTCGCGGGCGCAAGCGCATCAAGACGGCCACGCAAGCCGCGCACGTCTACGATCTCATCGAGTTTCAGGGGAATCGTCGCCATCGTCGCCCGGATGTTCCTTTGCGCCGTCCTCTACAACATCTCGGCCCCAAGTGGAATCATTTGCGCCGTTTCGTCAGGAGCCGAAATATCCGATGATGAGGCCGATGAACGCTCCGCCTGAAAGCGCCGATACGATACTGGGAAAATAGCGATAGCGCGCATTCCGACAGATCATGACGACCTGGTCGCCCGCCCACAGACATGCAAAAACGATGACGATGCCGATTAGAACCTGAAACGGTGCGACAGCCAACAAGACGATCACTCCGATGAGGCCGAGACATATCAGCAAGACCTTTACAGTCTTGGCGAATTCCTCTTCGGTCCGGTCGCGTTGCCACCGAACGCGCATCGCTGCCCAAAGGCCGGAGCCGGGCAAGGGCGCAGGCGCCCACAAGCGCGCGACCATGAGATCGACGGTCACGGCAATGGCTACGAAAGCGATCGCAGCCATCACGGTGTAGCGCGCGGATGCTGCCTCGAAAGTCATCCCGGCAACCTGACCACGCAAGAGCGCCACCAGCAGGACGCCCAACCAAAGCCCGAGAAGGACCGCGATGGCGGCGAATGCTACCACCGGCAGCCGGCGGCGTGCCGGTAGTGGCCGGGGTGGCGGCATGGCCTGTGGCTCGTCGATCACCCCTTCGCCTCCACCTTCAGCCGGTAGAGCGCCTCCAGCGCCTCGCGAGGGGTCATGTCGTCCGGGTTGATCGCGGCGAGCGCTTCGCCAAGCCGGTTGTCCGCAACGGGTTTCGGCTCGGCCTTTCGCGCGGCGACGGAAAAGAGCGGCAGATCGTCGATCAGCCGCTCGGCCTTGCCGCTCGTCTCGCCGGCCTCCAACTGCCCGAGAACTTCGCGGGCGCGGGCGACGACGGCGTCGGGCAGGCCCGCAAGCCGCGCCACCTGCACGCCGTAGGACCGGTCCGCCGCACCCTTCCCAACCTCGTGCAGGAAGACGACGTCGCCCTCCCATTCCTTCACCTTCATGGTGACATTGGCGAGGCGGGCGAGCTTTTCAGACAGCGCCGTCATCTCGTGGAAGTGGGTGGCGAAGATCGCGCGGCAGCGGTTTTTCTCGTGAAGATATTCCACCGCCGCCCACGCGATCGACAGCCCGTCAAAAGTGGACGTGCCGCGCCCGATCTCATCCAGAATGACCAGCGCCCGCTCGCCCGCCTGATTGAGGATCGCCGCTGTCTCGACCATTTCGACCATGAAAGTTGAGCGCCCGCGCGCCAGATCGTCCGACGCACCGACGCGGGAAAACAGGCGGTCGACGACACCGACATGCGCCTTTCGCGCCGGCACGAAGGAGCCGGTCTGGGCGAGGATGGCGATCAGCGCGTTCTGGCGCAGGAAGGTCGACTTACCGCCCATGTTGGGGCCGGTCAGAAGCCAGATCGCGCCGTTCTTTTCGCCGTCCACCGGCGACAGATCGCAATCGTTGGCCACGAACGGATCGGCCACCTGACGGCGCAGCGCCTGTTCCACGACCGGGTGGCGGCCGCCCTCGATCTCGAAGGCGAGGCTGTCATCGACGAGCGGTCGGGCGTAATTTTCCTGTTCGGCGAGAACGGCCAGCGACGAAGCAACGTCGATCGCGGCGAGCGCCGCAGCGCCCTTGCGCAGCGCGTCGGCATGGCCGACGATTTCGCCTAGCAGACGATCGAAGACGCCAAGCTCGATCTGGAGCGCGCGGTCGGCGGCGTTGGCGATCTTCGTTTCAAGTTCGGCAAGTTCCGTCGTGGTGAAGCGCATCGCATTCGCCATCGTCTGGCGATGGATGAAGCGCGCCTTCGCCGCATCCCCCTCGGTCAGCGCGCCGCTGTTTCCGGCCGTCACCTCGATATAATAGCCGAGCACGTTGTTGTGCCGGATCTTCAGCGAGCGGATGCCGGTTTCCTCGACGAGATCGCGCTCCATGCCCGCGATCACGCGACGCGTATCGTCGCGAAGGCCGCGCATCTGGTCGAGTTCGCCGTCATAGGTCTTGGCGACGAAACTGCCGTCGCGCTTCAGGAGCGGCAGTTCGTCCGCCAGCGCCGTCGCCAGATGCGAATGAAGCGACGCGGGTAGGCCGGCCAGCGCCTCGCATGCGTCGATGAGTTCGGCCGGCAGCATGGCGGCCTGCAAAAGCTCGGCAAGCTGTCGGGCAGCGTCGAGCCCGGCAAGGATCGCACCCATGTCGCGCGGGCCGCCGCGATTCAGCGCAAGGCGCGAGAGCGCGCGCGGCATGTCCGGCGCGCCCTTCAAAACCGCGCGCAGGCTTTCGCAAAGACGCGGCTCGGAAATCAGAAACGAGACCGCATCGAGTCGCGCATTGATCGCAGCGGGATCGGTCAGCGGCGACATCAGCCGGTCGGCCAAAAGCCGCGCGCCGCCGCCCGTCACAGTGCGGTCGATGGCTTTCAGCAACGAGCCGTCGCGACTGCCCGACAATGTGCGCAAAAGCTCCAGATTGGCGCGCGTGGCCGCGTCGATGAAGAGGCTCGTCCCTTCCTCCTCGCGCTCGGGAAAGGCGAGCGGCGGACGTTCGGCCTTTTGCGTCTTTTCGATATAGGCGATGACGCCTGCAATCGCCGAAAGCTCGGCCCTCGAAAACTCGCCGAAGCTGTCCGGCGTGGCGACCTCGTAGAACCGCGCAATGCGGCCGGAAGCGGCGGATGAATCGAAAAGGGTCGCCGGCTGCGGATTGGCGAGGCGGCCGATGACGTCGAAGGTCGCGCGCAATTCCGGCTCGTGAAACGCCGTGTCGGCCATGACCACCTCGCGCGGATCGACGCGCAATATGTCGGTCAAAAGACACTCGGCATTCGTGCGGCAAACCTTGAAGGCGCCGGTCGAAATGTCGATCCACGCCAATGCAAGCTCGTCGGAGCCGCGCGTGCGCCCGAGCGCCATCAGGTAACTGGCTTCCGCAGGCGCGAGCAGCTTTTCCTCGGTGATCGTGCCGGGCGTGACGAGCCGCACCACATCGCGCCGCACGACCGATTTCGAGCCGCGCTTCTTCGCCTCGGCGGGGTCTTCCACCTGCTCGCAAACCGCGACACGAAAGCCCTGCCCGATCAATTTTTGCAGATAGTCGTCGGCAGCGTGGACCGGCACGCCGCACATCGGGATATCCTCGCCGCGATGCTTGCCGCGCTTGGTCAGCGTGATGCCGAGCGCACGCGCGGCCACTTCCGCATCATGGAAGAACAACTCGTAGAAATCGCCCATGCGGTAGAACAGGAGCGAATCGGGATTCGCCGCCTTGATCTCGATGAACTGTTCGATCATCGGCGTGCCACCGCCGGCTTGTGGAACGGGCATATGCTGGTTCATGTCGGCCTTCGACGCTGACATCGAAAAACTTGGTCTCCCTGCTTGGCGATTTACAGCGGCGAAGTGTAGCCTTATTCGCAAATGCCCGGCAAAACTCCACAAGAACGCGACCGGGCCGGAGGAAAAACGAATATCATGCCGAAAAAGACCGAACCGTCCACGCCGTCCGTCAGCCCTGCCGAAGCGCTCGATTTCCATGCGCAGGGGCGGCCCGGAAAGCTGGAGATCAACCCGACCAAGCCGATGGCGACGCAGCGCGACCTGTCGCTGGCCTATTCTCCGGGGGTGGCGGTTCCGGTCAAGGCGATCGCGGAGGACCCGTCCCGCGCCTTCGACTACACGACGCGCGGCAACATGGTCGCCGTCATTTCGAACGGCACCGCGATCCTCGGTCTCGGCAATCTGGGCGCACTGGCCTCCAAGCCGGTGATGGAGGGCAAGGCCGTGCTCTTCAAGCGCTTCGCGGATGTCGATTCCATCGACCTCGAAGTCGACACCGAGGACGCCGACGAGTTCATCAACTGCGTCAAGCTTCTCGGCCCCTCTTTCGGCGGCATCAACCTCGAGGACATCAAGGCCCCCGAATGCTTCATCATCGAGCAGCGTCTGCGCGAGGTGATGGACATTCCCGTCTTTCACGACGACCAGCACGGCACCGCGATCATCGCGGTCGCCGGCCTCATCAACGCGCTGCATCTGACCGGTCGCGACATGGCGACGACGAAGCTCGTCTGTAACGGCGCGGGCGCGGCCGGCATCGCCTGTATCGAACTCGTCAAGTCGCTCGGCTTTACGCCGTCCAACGTCATCCTGTGCGACACCAAAGGCGTCGTCTATCAGGGCCGCGAAGAGGGCATGAACCAGTGGAAGTCGGCGCACGCCGCGCCGACCAAGGCGCGTTCGCTGGCCGACGCCGTCGAAGGCGCGGACGTCTTCTTCGGCCTGTCGGCCAAGGGCGCGCTGACACCGGCCATGGTTCAGTCGATGGCCAAGAACCCGATCATCTTCGCCATGGCCAACCCCGATCCCGAGATCACGCCGGAGGAAGTCGCCGAAATCCGTACCGACGCGATCATGGCGACGGGGCGTTCCGATTATCCCAATCAGGTCAACAACGTCCTCGGCTTCCCCTACATCTTCCGCGGCGCGCTCGACGTACGCGCGACGACCATCAATGACGATATGAAAGTTGCCGCCGCACAGGCGCTCGCCGATCTTGCCCGTCAGGACGTGCCGGACGACGTGGCGGCCGCCTATCAGGGCAACCGGCCGAAATTCGGCCCGAACTACATCATCCCCGTGCCGTTCGACCCGCGCCTGATCTCGGCCATTCCGGCGGCCGTCGCCCGCGCTGCGATGGATACCGGCGTGGCGCGCAAGCCGATCCTCAACCTTGAAAAGTACCAGCAGGAACTGTCGGCGCGGCGCGACCCGATCGCCTCGACGCTCCAGCGCATCTACGACCGCGTGCGCCGCCAGCCCAAGCGTATCGTCTTTGCCGAAGGCGAGGAAGAACAGGTCATGCGCGCCGCCGTCTCCTATGCCAGCCAGAAGCTCGGCACGGCGATCCTGCTCGGCCGCGACGACGTGATTGCGGAAAACGCCCGCAATGCCGGTGTCGATCTCGACCGACCCGGCATCGAGATCATCAATGCACGCCTGTCGCGCCGCAACGGCATTTATGCCGACTATCTCTATGAGCGCCTGCAACGAAAGGGCTATCTCTTCCGCGATGCGCAACGCCTCATCAACAACGACCGCAACCATTTCGCCGCGACGATGGTCGCGCTCGGCGACGCCGACGGCATGGTGACGGGCGTTACGCGCAACTATTCGACCGTTCTCGACGACGTGCGCCGCACGATCGACGCACGGCCCGGCCACCGCGTCATCGGCGCTTCCATCGCCCTGTGCCGCGGGCGCACCGTCATCGTCGCGGACACCGCCGTCCACGACATGCCGAACGCCGTCGAGATCGCCGACATCGCGGAGGAAGCGGCCGGGTTCGCGCGACGGATGGGGTATGAACCCCGCGTCGCCATGCTCGCCTATTCCACCTTCGGGCATCCGGCCGGCGAGCGCTCCGAGCGCGTGCAGGAGGCGGTCAGGCTTCTCGACAAGCGCCGCGTCGATTTCGAATATGACGGCGAAATGGCCGCCGATGTCGCGCTCAACCCGAAGCTGATGGCACAGTATCCGTTCTGCCGGCTTTCCGGCCCGGCGAACGTCCTTGTCATGCCGGCCTTTCACTCGGCGTCCATCGCCACGAAGATGCTTCAGGAACTGGGCGGATGCACTGTCATCGGGCCGTTACTCGTCGGGCTTAACAAGCCGGTCCAGATCGTCTCGCTGAACGCCAAGGACAGCGACATCGTCAACATGGCGGCCATCGCCGCCTACAGTTCGGTAAGCTGAACCTCGCCTCGCTGGAACGCCGGGCGGGGAAACACATTATGGTTCACTTGCCCGCTTTCCCGGAGAAAATTGCGTGTTCCTGACAATTGCCGCGTTCACGCTCTTTCTCGTCGTCGCGACCGTCCTGCCGTTCCTGCCCGCCTCGCACGGCATCGTGCGCGTCGGCGACTTTCCGCGCCAGCAAATCTTCTGGCTCGCGCTGGCGCTTTTGATAGCCAGCACCGTCTTCGGCGGCGACGAGACCGCCTGGCGCGTCATGCAAATGGCGCTCGCGGCCATCATCGTCATCCAGGGCAGGCATATCGTCCGTTACACGCCCTTGTGGCGCAAGCAGACTGTCGATGCCGGCCCCGGCGACAAGGGCGTCTCGCTCAAGCTTGCCTCTGCCAACGTCAAGATGGGTAATGACCGCTATGAGGCCATGCGCACGGAAATCGCGCGCGTGGACCCCGACATCGCCGTCTTCATGGAAGTCGACGACAAGTGGCGCGACGGCCTTGCCTCGCTGCTCGATACCTATGACCACGTCGTCGACGAGGCGCGCGACAATTCCTACGGCATGATCGTAGCGTCGAAGCTTCCCCTGTCGAATTTAACGGTGGAGGAGCTTCTGACCGATGGCGTGCCGTCCGTCATCGCCACCGTCACCGTCGAGGACGGACGATCATTCCGGCTTTACTGCCTCCATCCGGAACCGCCAGTCCCCCACAAGGGCACCGAAGGCCGCGACGGCGAGACGGCGCTCGCCGCACTCAAGGTGAAGGACGAGACCCTGCCCGTCATCGTCACCGGGGATTTGAACGACGTTGCATGGTCGCTAACGACCGAGCGATTTCGCAAGGTCAGCGGGCTGCTCGATCCGCGCATCGGCCGGCGCGTCTTTTCCACCTTCGATGCGCGCCTGCCGTTCCTGCGCTGGCCGCTCGACCACCTTTTCCACTCGCCCGAGTTTCGACTGGTCGGCATGGAGCGGCTTGCCGCCAGCGGCTCCGATCATTTTCCCGTGCTGTTCGAGTTGTTGTTCTGCGACGAGGAAAAGGCACATTCGCGACCCGACACCCCGGATAGCGGCGACATCAAGGATGCGCAGGAGGTCGTGAAGGACGCACGCGCCCGCGACGAAGAAGCGATCGGAACGGACTGGGAAAAGTAGCCAGGATTTCAGGCGGCGAAGCGCTCGGCATCGGCCCCATAATAGGCGATGTAGCGTGCCGAAATCTTTTCCACGGGCAAAATGACGAACACGTCGGTCGTCCCGAACGGCTCATCCACCACGCAACCTTCGCCCACCATGGCACCCAAACGCAGATAGCCCTTGATCAGCGGCGGCATGGCGGCGAGCGCCTGACGGGCCTGCACAGCTTCGGCCGGCATCAGGTCCATCGTGTGAAAGCGATCATCGACCGCGCGCACGGAGAAGTCCCCTTCCGCGCGGCAATTGTGATGCAGGAAGGAGAGCGCTTCGGCATGGCGCGCGGGCACGATCCCATCGAAGGAAGCGCAGCCTGCCATCAGATTGATGCCGCGATGGCGCGTATAGGCCCAGATGCCCTGCCACAAAAGCTCTACCGTGCGCTTCGAGCGATAGGCCGGGAGAACGCAGGAACGGCCGAGCTCGAGAATGTTGAGACCTGGAAGCCGAGAGGCAAGCCCGCCAAGATCGAATTCCTGATTCGAATAGAAGCCGCCCGAAGCGATCGCCTTTGCCTGCGGCAACAGCCTGTAGGTGCCGACGACGCGTGCCTCATCAGGCCCCGGAAGCGACGCATCCAGCACGAGAAGATGGTCGCACACCGCGTCGAACCGATCGGCATCGCGCGCAAGCGCAGCATCTCCCGTCACGCCGCGCTCGGCGAAGAAAACGCGATAGCGCAGGCACTGCGCTGCCTCGACCTCGGCGTCGCTTATGGCGAGGCGCACTTCGAGGGTACCGATGCGGCCGAGAAGGCCGTCTCTCCGATGGGGCGCAAAGGTCTCATCCGTCATGACAAGGCCGGTCGTCTCTTGGCTCGGAAGAAGGATCGGGTTCATCTGCCTGTCTCCACCTCGTGAAGAGGGGGTTACAGGCGCATCGCAACACTAGCATGACAGGCCGGAAAAGTCATAGCGCGGTCAGGCGCGAAGGGCTTCCAGCGCCGAGATCAGGTGCTCGGGATCGACCGGCTTGGCGAGAACGCCGTTGGCCCCGCGTGCAAGCATCGCCTCGCTGATCTCGGCGCGTTCATCCGCCGTCAGGACGATGATCGGCACCGGCAGCAGGCCGTTCGCGCTCTCATGGGCGCGGATTGCCGCGATCGCCTCCATGCCGTCCATGACCGGCATCTGGTAGTCCATCAAAATGACGTCATGCCGCATGCCCGGCCGCGAGGTCGCGGCTTCCACGGCCTGCCGCCCGTTGGACACGATATCCACGCGGTGGCCGGCACGCGTCAGGGCCGACCGCGCCAAAAGCGCATTGATCTCGTTGTCCTCGGCGACCAGAACGGCGAGCGCGGCACCGGATGGCGTGCGGGTGAGCGGTCTTTGCGAATCGCGATGGCCGACATCGTCGAGCAGCACCTTCAATAGCGTGTCGCGGCGCAAGGGGCGCGGCAGGAAATGGGCATATCCGTGAGCGCGGAAATGTCCGACCCGGCCCCGCGCCTTAGGATCGATGAAAATGATTGCACGCGCTGAGCCGCCGAGCGCCTCGCGCAAACGGGTCAATGCCGTGCCCCGATCGTCCTCAAGCTCGGCATCGATGATGAGTATGTCGTGGCCGTCGGTCTCGATCCGCCCCACCTCCTCGACGCTCTTCGCGGCAGTTGCGATACCGCCATTGTCGGCGATGGTCAGGCGCATCGCCTCGCTTTCGATGCCGTTGCGCGACACGATCAGAACCCGGTTGCCGACGAGCGCATCCGCCGCCATCGCGGCATGATCGAGGACGTCCACCGGAATCTCGGCCGTGAAGGCCGAGCCTTCGCCGCGTTGGCTCGTCGCCGAAAGTTCACCGCCCATCGCCTCGGCGATCCGCCGCGAGATCGCGAGGCCGAGCCCGGCTCCGACCTGACGCGAGGCCGTTTCCTCGCCGGCCTGTTCGAATTCATGGAAGATGCGTTCCAGATCGGCGGGTTCCAGCCCCGGTCCCGTATCGCGCACCTCGAAACGCAGCATGGCGCGGCCGTGCGCGTTTCGGCAAGAGACGGCGACGAGGACACCGCCACGGTCGGTGAACTTTATCGCGTTGCCGACGAGATTGAGCAGAACTTGGCGCATCTTGCCGCCGTCGAAAATGGCCCGGTCGGGCACGTCGCGCGCGACATGGAGCCCTAGGCCGATGCCCTTTGCATGTGCGCGCGAAGCCAAGAGTTCGACGACGTTTTCGGCAAGTTCGCGTGGCGATGCCGGGCGCAAATCGAGTTCGAGCCGGCCATTTTCCATCTTCGAATGATCGAGCAGATCCTCGACCAGAGCCAGAAGCGCGTTCGACGATGTCGTGATGGCACCCACATAGGTCGCCTGTTCGGGCGTCAGTTCCGTCTGGCCGAGCAGCCGCGCCATGCCCATGATGCCGTTCATCGGCGTTCGGATTTCGTGGCTGACAGTTGCGACGAAGCGCGATTTGGCCGCGTCCGCCGCCTCTGCCTCCCGAGCCTTGCGCACGGCGTCCTCGAGTTCGACGCGTGACACGTTTGCTCTAAAAAAACGCGCCGCCGCAATACCGAGGCCGCAAACCGCCAATGCAGCAACGACGACCGGATGCGAGCCGACGAAAAAGGCGACCACCGCCATCAAAAGCAGGAAGGCGGCCGCCATAATTGCAAGCGTGTTGACGGCCACACGCAGCATTTCACATCTCGACGACGACGCGGCCGCGTATCTTGCCTTCGACGATGTCCTGCGCCGCTTGCCGGATGCCGGAGAAGGGGATCGTCGTCGACAGGTCGGAAAGCTTTGCCGTGTCGAGATCGGTCGCGATGCGCCGCCACGCTTCCTCGCGAAGCGCGCGCGGAGCCATGACCGAATCGACGCCGAGCAGCGACACACCGCGCAGGATGAAGGGCATGACGCTGGTCGGCAGGTCCATGCCGCCGGCAAGGCCGCACGCGGCCACTGCGCCGCCATAGGACGTCATCGACAGGACGTTCGCCAGCGTGTTGCTGCCGACCGCGTCGATGCCGCCGGCCCAGCGCTCCTTGTTCAGCGGCTTGGCGGGCTGGGACAGTTCCTCGCGGTCGATGATGTCCTGCGCGCCGAGCGATTTCAGATAGGCGGTTTCGGACGTGCGCCCCGTCGAGGCGATGACGTGGTAGCCGAGCCTTGCGAGGATGGCGATCGCGACGGAGCCGACGCCGCCGGCTGCGCCCGTAACGACGACCGGACCACGCGCCGGCACGATGCCATGCCGCTCCAGCGCCATGACGCACAGCATCGCCGTATAGCCGGCGGTGCCGACCGCCATCGCGTCGCGCGCGCTGATGCCGTCAGGCAGCCTGACCAGCCAGTCGCCGTTGACGCGGGCGCGGGCCGCATAAGCGCCGTGATGCGTTTCGCCAACACCCCAGCCATTGAGCACGACCTTGTCGCCTTCCTTCCAGTCGGGATGGCTCGACGACGTCACCGTGCCAGCGAAATCGATACCGGGAATGAGCGGCCATCGCCGCACGACCGGCGCCTTGCCGGTGATGGCCAGTCCGTCCTTGTAGTTGACCGTGGTCGCTTCGACCGAGACGGTCACGTCGCCGTCCATCAGGTCGGCATCCGTCAGTTCGACCTCGTCGACCGACTGCACCTTGTTCTCGTCGCGGCTGACGAGGATGGCCTTGAAGCTGTCCGGCATGCTCACTCCCTGATCCGTGCCCTTGTTGCCCGGACTTTGGGACCTTGCCCGTCCTGCGTCAATCTTCGAGCTGCGAGTTCCCGGCGCGCCGGCTTTTGCGCCAGGCGATCAGTTCCTCCACGATGACCAGCCCCGCGCCGACAGTGATGAAGGCGTCGGCGAGATTGAACACCGCGAAGGACCAGTTTGGCAGGTGGAAGAGCAGGTAATCCACCACATAGCCGAGAAAGACCCGGTCAATGAGGTTGCCGATCGCGCCGCCGATGATCAGCGCGAAACCGATGCGCGCCCAGCGCTGATGCGCGTCCGTCTGCCGGGCGAGATAGAGCACGAAGCCGGTCACCACCGTCGTCAGGACGACGAGGCCGACGGAGCCGAAGTCCGACAGAAGCGAAAACGCGATGCCGGTATTGTGCGTGCGAAACAGCGAGAAGAACGGCAGTATCTCGATGCGCTCATGCATCGCCATGCCGGTCTCGACAGCATATTTGATCCACTGGTCCACCGCGACGGCGAGGATGACGACCAGACCGTAGCCGATCAATGTTTTGCGGTTGACGGTCACAGTCTGTCTCCGATTGCGAGCGCAGCGCGGCGCACTTCATAAAGCATGATGCCGGTGGCGACCGACAGATTGAGCGAATCCGCCCGCCCTGCCTGTGGAATGCGCACCAGTTCTTCGCAGGCCGCGGCCAGATTCTCGGGCAGGCCCTGCTGCTCGTTGCCCATCAGGAGAACGACCGGCCGGCCTGCGTATGACGGCGTGCGGTAATCGACCGAGCCCTTCAGATGCGTACCGATCAGCGCCGCCTTCGTCTTCGCCATCCATTGCAGGAACGCATCGGGAGCCGCGCGAGCCACCGGTACGGAAAAGACCGAGCCCATCGTGGCGCGCACCGTTTCCAGCGAGAACGGATCGGTCGTCTCGCCGACGAGGATGACGCCTTTCGCGCCGACCGCGTCGACCGTGCGAATGATGGTGCCCAGATTGCCCGGATCGCGCACCCGGTCGAGCGCGATCCACACATCGTCGCCGGATGGCGCGATGTCGGCGAGCTTTGTCAACTTCTGCTCGAAAACGCCGACCACCATTTGCGGATTGTCGCGCCGCGTGATCGCACCGAGCACCTTTTCGGAAACTTCCAGAACCAGCCCACCGCTCGCGACGGTGCGGGAGGCGACCTTCTCGACCGCCGGATTGCCTCGCCCGGCCTTGGAATAAATCAGCGTGCGGATCGTCCAGCCACCGTCGAGCGCATCGATGACAAGCTTCAGGCCCTCGGCCATGAAGGCGTTCTGCTCGTCGCGATACTTCTTCAGCGCAAGCGCCTTGATGTCCTTGACGATCGGGTTCGAAAGGCTGGTGATTTCCTTCACCTGCCCGACACGCGGGGTTCGATGCTCGCTCATTCGGCCACCCAGCGCGAGAACAACGAGGTCGAGAGCGCCCGGCCGGCAGACTTTTCCCGGATGATGAGTTCGCCCGATTCCACGCGCCCGCCGCGGCTGGCGAAAATATCGCGCATCAGCGCATGGATCGCGAAGAAGGACGAGCGGATCGAATAGGCGGTCAATACGACGCCGATCGGCTTTTCGGTCAGGATCGCGCGACAGATGTCGGCCATCGCCGGCAAATCCTCGAAAAGCTGCCAGACCTCGCCCTTTGGTCCACGCCCGTAGGCAGGCGGATCGAACAGGATGATGTCGTAGCCGTTGCCGCGCCGTTCCTCGCGCTCGACGAACTTCATCGCATCCTCGCAGATCCAGCGGATCGGCTTGTCGGCAAGACCGGCCATGTCCTGATTTTCGCGTGCCCAGCCGATCGCCTTCTTCGATGCGTCGACATGGGTGACTTCCGCGCCGGCGCGCGCTGCGACGAGCGAGGCAAGGCCGGTATAGCCGAAAAGATTCAGCACCTTGACCGGGCGCTTCGCCGCCTTGATCCAGTCTTCCATCTGACGCCAGTGCGAAGCCTGTTCGGGAAAGACGCCGACATGGCGGAACGAGGTGAAACGGCCGAGATAATCGATGCCGTCATGCTTCATCGGCCAGGTCTCGCCTAGCGCGGTTTTCGGGAAGCGCCAGCGGCCCATCCCCTCCTCGTCCGTGTCGCCGGTGAAAATCGCGTCGACATTCTCCCAGTCGCGGGGGCCGAGCGCCGGCTGCCAGATCGCCTGCCCCTCGGGACGCACGATACGGTAGGGGCCATATTGCTCGAGTTTCTGCCCCGCGCCGGAATCGATCAGCGCGTAGTCGTCATTGGGTTCGACTTCGAGGATCAACGGCAGTCTTTCGGCGGGCAGCGCGCCAGTGCGGCGCGACAGGTCGCGCACGGGCTTTTGAGCCGGCGTCGCCTCGCGCGGTGCGCGTTCGGGCCTGTCTTGCCTGTCGCGGCGCTTCTGGCGCTCCTTCGGCTTCAACTTCTGATGTCTCCTGGAAAACGGTCGCGCGCTTCTGACATAGAGGCGCGGATATCGCAAGGAAAGCGGCTTTTCCGATGCTCATGGAGGCATTAGAACGCGGACATGGCGCAAAAACTTCACACGATCGGCTTCGATGCCGACGACACGCTCTGGCAGAACGAGCAGTTCTTCCGCATGACCGAGGCGCATTTTGCCGAACTCCTCGCCGACCACGCCGAAAAAGAGCACCTGACCGAACGCCTGCTGGAAGCCGAAAAGCGCAATCTCGGACATTACGGCTTCGGCATCAAAGGCTTCACGCTTTCGATGATCGAGACGGCGATCGAAGTGACCGACGGCAAAATTCCCGCCGAGACGATCGCGAAGCTTCTTGCCGCCGGACGAGAGATGCTGCGCCATCCGGTCGAAACGTTGCCTTATGTCACCGAGACGCTCGAAGCGCTCGCGGGCCGGCACCGGCTCGTGCTGATCACCAAGGGCGATCTCTTCGATCAGGAGCGCAAGCTCGCCGCCTCAGGGCTCGGCGATCATTTCGACGCCATCGAGATCGTCTCGGACAAGTCGGCGGCGACCTACCGGCGCGTCTTCGCGGGTAATTTGCAGAACGCAATGATGATCGGCAATTCGCTCAAGTCCGACGTCCTTCCTGCGCTCGAAGTCGGAAGCTGGGGCGTCTATATTCCGCATGCTTTGACATGGACTTACGAACATGCCGAAAAGCCGGAAGCCAATCCGCGCTACCGTGAAATGGACGATCTGTCGGGGCTTGCGCCGCTGATCGAGGAAATCGAGGGAACCTGACGTTGAAAAAAGCCGCTTTCCTCGCCGCCACGCTTCTGGCGACGCCTGCGATTGCCGAAGAGCGCGAGATTTTCGTCGAGGTCGAAAACGGGCCTTTGGCGGGTATGCTGACGACTCCCGAAAGTCCGGCCGTAACCCCGCCTGTCGTCATCATTCCCGGGTCCGGCCTCACCGACCGCGACGGTAACAGCCCGCTCGGCATCAGTGCCGCACCCTATCGCCTTCTGGCCGAAGACCTCGCTGCCGAAGGCGTGCCAACGATCCGCGTCGACAAAAGGGGCCTGTTCGCCAGCACCGGCGATTTCGGCGATCCCAACGCGGTCACCTTCGATGACTATGCCGCCGACGCGCAGGCGTGGATCGATACCGCAATGGAGGCAACCGGCGCGCATTGCGCATTCCTGCTCGGCCATAGCGAAGGCGGGCTGACCGCGCTCGTCGCCGCGCAACAGGCGGAGAATTTGTGTGGTCTCATCCTCGTCGCCACGCCCTCGCGCCCGCTTGGCCAGACGATCTTGACGCAATTGCGCGCCGATGCGGCCAACGCGCCGCTGATGGAGGATGCCGAACGTGCCGTCGAGGCGCTGGAAGCAGGCGAGACCGTTGACGTCACCACCATGAATCCGGCGCTTGGCGGCCTTTTTTCACCGGCGATCCAGCCTTTCCTGATCGACGCTTTCGGGCGCGATCCCGCCAGCCTCATTGGGAATGTGCATGTTCCGCTAAAGATCGTTCAGGGCGGGCGCGACATGCAGATCGGCGAGGACGACGCCGCGCGTCTCGCCGCCGCCTATCCGTCGGCGGAGTTTTTGATCATTCCCGAGATGAACCACGTTTTGAAAGTCGCGCCTGCAGGCGACCGGGCGGGCAATATTGCGACCTATGTCGACCCGGACCTGCCGCTGGCGACGGGCGTGGTAGAAGCGATCGCGGAGTTCGTTCGTTCGGCTGAACGCTGACGCTCAGGCGCGCGGACGGGCGACCGCCTTGCCGGCGGCGTCGACCGGCTCGCTATGGCCCGACCGATATTGACGCGCCATCTTCCGGTAGGGCGCCTGGCGCATCCAGGTCGCGATCGAGCCGAGAAACATGCCGAGGATCAGCGCCAGGAACAAAAGCACGAAAAGCGGCGCTTCGACCGTCAGCGCCGGATTGTCGGCGTTGAACGGATCGATCGACAGCGGCACCCAGCCGCGGTTCGCCACCGCGACGGCGATCAGGATGATCGCGACCGGAATGTAGACGGCGAGGCCGATGAATTTGCGCATGCGTGCTTCCTGCTGTTGCGTTTGAAGAGCGTCAGGACGGCGCGTCGACGTTCAGTCGCTCACGCAGTTCCTTGCCCGTCTTGAAGAAGGGAACCCATTTTTCCTCGACTTCAACGGCCTCGCCGGTGCGCGGGTTCCGGCCGGTGCGCGCGGGCCGGTTCTTGACCGAAAAAGCGCCGAAGCCGCGCAACTCGACGCGATTGCCCTGCGCCAGTGCGTCTGCGATCTCGTCAAAGATCGCGTTGACGATATTTTCCACGTCGCGCAGGAAGAGATGCGGATTGCGGTTGGCAATCGTCTGCACCAGTTCTGATTTGATCATCGCTCTATCCCTCTGTTAGGACACCGCATCTAGCTAGATGATTTCATTCGTTTTTTAGTCGGCCTTCAAAGAGGCGCGAGGTTGCCAGACCGATACGAGGCCGTCAAGAAACAACGGCTCCAGCCCGGCCTTTGCAAAAAGGTCGTCCGCCAGCCGGTCCAGTCCGATCAGCCCGGCGATCGTCGCCTGCGATCCGAGCGAGAACCAGCCGCCCTCGTTGCGCGGTCTCCATTCGACCACCGAAAGGTCGCCGTCGACGCCGCGCGTGCCCAGCCACGCGACCGCTTCGTCTTCGCCGCCGAGCGTATCCACCAGACGGCTTTCGAGCGCCTGACGTCCGGTGAAGATCGACCCGTCGGCAAGAGCCAGAACCTCCTGCCGCGACATCGAGCGGCGATCCTCCACGAGGCCGACGAACCAGTCGTAGCTGTCCATGACCAGCGCGCGGATCATGGCGCGTTCCTCGTCGGTCGTCGGCGTGAAGGGCGACGGCTCGGCCTTCAGCGGCGAGGATTTCACGCCATCGACCCCGATGCCCCAGTTTTCCATCAGCCCCGTCAGGTCCGGATACTGGATCAGGACACCGATCGAACCGACGATGGACGACTGACGCGCGACGATATGATCGGCGGCGCTCGCCACCATGTAGCCTGCTGAAGCGGCGAGCGTTCCAACCTGCGCCACGACTGGCTTTTCGGCCGCAAGCTTACGGATTTCCTCGAACAGCGCCTCGCCACCCGCGGTCGTGCCGCCCGGCGAGTTGATATGAAGGACGACGCCCTGGACGAGCGCGGATTCGCGGACGCGCTCCAGCCGCTTCAAAAGTTCGTCATCCTCGGTGATCGTGCCGTGGATGTTGATCCGGGCGATGTGGCTTGCAGCCGCGCCCGTTGCGCCGCGCCAGAAATAGCTCGCCGCGCCCACGACAATCGCCGCAACAAGCACGATTGCGGCAATGCGCCAGAAGGAAAGTTTGCGCCGCAGCCGCCTGCGGTCGATCAGATCGTCGGCTCGTCCGGCCATGCCGCCTCGTCCTCTCGTCAAAAGGGTGGGTCAGAACCCGCTGTCTTACTGCAAGGCGCGCGGCGATAGAAGGGGCAGCAGCGCCGTTTGCGCGCGGCATAGACCTTTTCATCAGCCGGAAAAACACCATATTGGCCGCTAATAAGTCCGCGGAGATTTTTGTTCATCGAAATTTCAGGTACCGCAGGCGATAGGCTTCCTTCGCTGGCCGTGCTTGCTCTGATGTTGTTTTTCACGCAAAAGCCGCAAGGCTCCGCCCCTTGGCGACCGCAGATCCGACAAAGGTACTGGCAATGACACGCTTGGAGATATCGAACGATCCGTTCGAAAAGGCACGTCGTCATTCGCGCCGCGTGCGCCTTTTGAAGACTGTTTTGCCGATCGGCGCGATTGTATTCGCCGCCGTCTTCATCGCAGCGATCTATATTTCCTCGCCAGGCTCGCTCGGCTTCCAGCTCGGTTCCACCTCGGTCGAAAACGGCCGCCTCGTGATGCAGGACCCCAAGCTCGACGGCTTCACCTCCGATAACCGCGCCTATTCGATGACGGCCTCGCGCGCATCTCAGTTGATCGGCGACGGCAACCGCATCGATCTCGAGGGCATCGACGCCAGATTGCCGCTCGACGCGGACGACTGGATCACCGTGACGGCCGAAACCGGAACGTTCGACCGCGCCGCCAATCGCCTGGAAGTGACGAGCCCGATGCGGGCACGCACGGAAAAGGGCATCGACGCCCGCTTCCAGTCGGCATCGGTCGATATTTCGTCTGGAACACTGGAAACGTCCGATCCGGTCGAAATCGATCTTGACGGCACGCGCGTTAGCGCCGACTCCATGCAGATCATCGATGATGGTACGATCATGATCTTCGAAAACCGGGTGCGCATGCGCATCGAAGGCGACAAGCTGCAATCGGCGGCCACGACAAACGGGGTGATGCAATGATGAGGGGGATCGGCGGCTTGCCCGCACTGTGCGCGATGGGGATCGCGTTGATGCTGACGGCGACCGCGCACGCGCAGCAGACCGGGCGCATGTCCGGGCTGCAACTCGAAGGCGACCAGCCGATCGAGATCGAAAGCGACCGGCTGGAGGTTCGCGACAACGAGGGAACGGCTGTCTTCACCGGAAATGTGCAGGTCGTGCAGGGCGAGACGACGCTGCGCGCCGGGCGCATGGTGGTCCACTATGTCAGTGACGGAGCTGGCGGCTCGACGCCGTCGACCGGTTCGTCTGATATCGAGCGCCTCGAAGTCGAGGGTACTGTCCATATCGCGACCGCGACGCAGGTCGCGACCGGCGACCGCGGCACGTTCGACATGCGCACCGACCAACTCACGCTGACGGGCAGCGAGGTCGTCCTGACGGAAGGCGATAACGTCATCGTCGGCTGCGCGCTGACCGTTCAGATGAGCACGGGCGTCGCCAATCTTGACGGCTGCGGCAGTCAGGGCGGCGGGCGTGTACGTATGCTGCTTCAGCCGGGTTCGCGAGGCCAGTAACCCGGCATGCTGAACCAGACGGACATTGCGGGCGAGCCGCAGGCGGCCGCCGACGACCGCAGCCGCTTCAAGGGCACGCTCATCGCACGCGGGCTGACGAAGAGCTACAAGGGCCGCCAGGTCGTCTCGGGCGTTTCGATCGGCGTACGCGCCGGCGAAGCGGTGGGACTTCTCGGACCGAACGGCGCCGGCAAGACGACGTGCTTTTACATGGTCACCGGGCTCGTCCCCGTCGATCAGGGCACGATCGAGATCGACGGCAACGACGTGACGTCGCTGCCGATGTATCGGCGTGCGCGGCTCGGTATCGGCTATCTGCCGCAGGAGGCCTCCATTTTTCGCGGCCTTTCGGTCGAACAGAACATTCGCGGCATCCTTGAAATCACCGAAAAGAACCGCGCACGGCGCGAGGAGCGCCTCGACGAGCTTCTGGACGAGTTCCACATCGCGCATCTGCGCAAGGCGACCTCCATCTCGCTGTCGGGCGGCGAGCGCCGCCGCCTCGAAATCGCGCGCTCGCTCGCCAGCAATCCGAAGTTCATGCTGCTCGACGAGCCTTTCGCCGGCGTCGATCCGATCGCCGTCTCCGACATCCAGCATCTGGTGCGGCAACTGACCTCGCGCGGCATCGGCGTTCTGGTCACCGACCACAATGTGCGCGAGACGCTCGGCCTGATCGACCGCGCCTATATCATCCATGCCGGACAAGTACTCACGCACGGCCGGCCGCCCGAAATCGTCGCCAACCCGGATGTTCGGCGGCTTTATCTGGGCGAAGGGTTTACTCTTTAGCCAAATCCGACCCGGAAAACGCCCGATCGTCTTGACAAGCAAGTCCCGGGCCAGTTTTGTTGCCCTGACAAGAGGTCGATCACGATCCTGACGGGACAGGGCAATATGGGGCTTGGCGCGAGACTACAACTGCGGCAATCGCAATCGCTGGTGATGACACCGCAATTGCTGCAGTCGATCCGTCTGCTGCAGTTCACCCAGCTCGAGCTCGACGCGTTCATCGATGCCGAAATCGAGCGCAACCCGCTTCTGGAAAGAGCAGAAGCCGAGGAACCCGTCAATGACGAGCCTTCGGGTAGCGAACCGTCCTCCGAGGACGGTGTCGACCAATGGTTCGATGCCAGCGACCAGTCGAGCTCGCAGCGCATGTCCGACCAGCTCGACACGTCGCTCGAAAACGTCTTTCCCGACGAACCGGGCATCGGTGCCTTGCCCTCGTCCAGCCGGGTTTCAACCGGCCAGGTCGACAATGATTTCGATTTTCTCGAACTCACGGCGGCGCGGCCCGATCTGCGCCAGCATGTGCGTGAACAGATCGCCCTCACCATCCGCGATCCGAAGGATCGGCTGATTGCCGGCGAACTGGCCGACGCGCTCGACGACGACGGCTATATGCGCGCCGACATCGGCGAAATCGCCGATCGCCTCGGCGCGGCGCAAGGCGATGTCAAGCACGTTCTAGCCTCCTGCCAGACGTTCGATCCGGCCGGTCTTTTCGCGCGTGATCTTTCCGAGTGTCTTTCGCTGCAATTGCGCGCCCGCGACAGGCTCGATCCGGCAATGGCTGCGATGATCGGCAATCTGGAACTCGTCGCACGGCGCGATTTCGCAGGCCTGAAGCGGCTGTGCGGGGTCGATGAGGCCGACCTTCTCGACATGCTGGCCGAATTGCGCGGGCTCGACCCGCGGCCCGGCCACGCCTTCACCGTCGAGACGGCGGAAATCATCAAACCCGACGTGGTCGTGCGCGCCGCGCCGGACGGCTCGTGGGCGATCGACCTTAACGCGGATGCGCTACCGCGCGTTCTCGTCAACCAGACATATGCGGCAACCGTATCGCGCGGATCGCGCGACAGCCGAGACCGCGAATTCGTCTCCGAATGCCTGCAGAGCGCCAATTGGTTGGCGCGCTCGCTCGACCAGCGCGCAAAGACGATCCTCAAGGTCGCAGCCGAGATCGTGCGCCAGCAGGACGCGTTTCTGGCCCATGGCGTGCGGCATCTGCGGCCCCTGAACCTGAAGCAGGTCGCCGAGGCGATCGGCATGCATGAATCGACCGTCAGCCGCGTCACGGCAAACAAATTCATGATGACGCCGCGCGGCGTCTTCGAATTCCGCTATTTCTTCACAGTCGCCATCGCGGCCGCAGGCGGCGGAGACGCGCATTCGTCCGAGGCGGTGCGCGACCGCATCCGCGCGATGATCGACGCGGAGCATCCGGGCAACGTCCTTTCCGACGACGCCATCGTCGCCGTCCTTGTCAAGGAGGGAATCGAGATCGCCCGGCGGACCGTCGCGAAATATCGCGAGGGCATGAACATCGCTTCCTCCGTCCAGCGGCGGCGCGAAAAACGCGCGCGTGCGGCGCTGACCGCTTAAGCCGCCGCGCTCTGGCGCCTTCGTTGACAAGATGGCGTTTAGGGACTAGAAGCCGCGCCGCAACGAACCGGGCGTCGATGCCGTCCGGTAATCCTCATGCGCCGACGCGCCCCATTCGACGTTAGTGGGTGAAAGATCGGGCGGGAAAACCTTGTGCAGGCTGGTCACGGGTATAAACTCGACTACGTAGTCCGGGTGGGGGCAAACCACCTTGATCAGCATGAACAGAAGGTCATACATCTCATGAGCCTGCGTATTTCGGGAAAGCACATGGAAATCGGCGACGCGTTCCGCGCGCGCATCGAAAGCCGGATCGGCGATGCCGTCGACAAGTATTTCGACGGCGGATTTTCAGGCCGCGTCACCGTGGAGAAGTCAGGTTCACGTTTTACCGCCGACTGTACGATCCATATCGATACCGGAATGGTTCTCCAGGCCACAGGCCAGGCGCAGGACCCGCAACTTGCTTTCGACGGTGCGGCCGAGCGCATCGAAAAGCGCCTGCGTCGCTACAAGCGCCGCCTGAAATCGCACAATACGGGCACCAACGGTGTCGATCCCGTCGACATGGCCTACCGCGTCATGGCGCCAGTCGGCGATGACGACGAGGAAGTGCCGGACGACTACGCGCCCGCGGTCGTTGCCGAATCCACCGTCGCCCTCAAGACCCTGTCGGTCGCCAACGCGGTCATCGAACTCGACACCCAGGACACGCCGGTCGTCGTCTTCCGCAATGCGGGAACGGACCTCGTCAATATCGTATATCGTCGCCCGGACGGGAATATCGGCTGGATCGACCCGTCTTCGGCCCTGGGCACGAACTAGGCACCGGCGGCGGGGGCTCGCCGGTCAATCCAAGAGGCTTTTTCCATGGATCTGAGCGATCTGATCGAAGTGTCGGCAGTGATGCCGGCACTCAAGGCGAATTCGAAGAAGCAGGTTCTCCAGCTTCTTGCCGAAAAGGCGGCATCGATCACCGGTCTGCCCGAGCGTGAAATCTTCGATACCATCCTGCAACGCGAACGGCTCGGCTCCACGGGCGTTGGCAACGGCATCGCCATTCCCCACGGAAAGCTTGCGGGCATCGATCACATCACAGGCGTCTTCGCACGCCTTGCAACGCCGATCGATTTCGAAGCGCTCGACGATCAACCCGTGGATTTGGTCTTCCTGCTTCTGGCGCCCGAAGGCGCGGGAGCCGATCACCTCAAGGCCCTGTCACGCACGGCCCGCCTTTTGCGTGACAGCGACATCGTCGCCAAGATCAGGGGCACGACGGACGCGTCGGCAATTCACAGCTTCCTTTCGGAGAATGCCATCGGCGCGGCCTGAACGAACAGGCGCGACACGAAAAAGGCGGCTCGAAGCCGCCTTTTCTTTGCCCGGTCAGTGGATGCTGACGGGTGTCAGATCGTTTTGCATCGCGCCCGCCAGCGCGGTTTCACGCTGATCCGTCAGAAGGATCGGCCGGCCATCAGCGGCGAAGACCGCCCACAATTTCAGGCCGGATGCGATCTCCGGCATCTCGGGGAACTTGCCGCGCAGATCGTCGGAGTCCATCTGGCGCAGATAAGCCACCGTACCCTCGCCCAGATGGGCAAGTTCGTCGTTGGTCAGCGGGTTTTCGTGATAATTCTCAGTCATTTGAGCCTCCTGAGCATGGCGGGCCGTTCAGTGAACCAACCCGCAGCCGAGCTATCGGTTCCGACTGATCCCATGGATCAGTCTTTCACCGAAATGTTGATCTTCTTTACCAGTCTTTCAGGTTCCGGACGGTCGAGATCAATCTCCAGCAAGCCATTGCGCAAGGCCGCGCTCGTCACGCGCATGCCGTCCGCAAGGACGAAGATGCGCTGGAACTGGCGCGCCGCGATGCCGCGGTGCAGGAATTCGCGCGTCCCGTCATCGACCTGTTTGCCACGCACGACGAGCTGACTTTCCTCGATGGACACATCGAGATCGCTCTCGCCGAACCCGGCGACCGCAAGCGTTATGCGCAGACGATTGTTGCCGTTCTCGCCCGGGGAAATGCGTTCGATATTGTAGGGAGGATAGCTGTCGCCCGCCTTGGCAACGCGCTCCAGCGTCTTTTCCATCGTATCGAAACCGAGCAAAAGCGGATTCGAAAAAGGTGTCATTCGCGTCATATGCGTGTCCTCGAAGAGCGACGGTGCTGGCCCGACCCCGAAGGCGTCATGGCCGTTGATTATGATATGGATTGTCGCCATACGCAGTTCAAGTCGCAGAAGGGACACGAGACACATGCCGCAGCCAGCCAAGATCATCATCGATACGGACCCCGGTCAGGACGACGCCGTGGCGATCCTTCTGGCGCTGGCAAGCCCCGAACTCGACATCGTCGGCATCACCGCCGTCGCCGGCAACGTGCCGCTTTCGCTGACGGGAAAGAATGCGCTCAAGATCTGCGAGCTTGCCGGCCGGCGAGACGTCAAAGTCTATTCGGGTGCTATACGCCCGTTGATGCGCGCACTCGTCACCGCCGAAGAAGTGCACGGCAAGACCGGTCTCGACGGTCCGGACCTGCCCGAGCCGACCATGGCTTTGCAGGACGAGCACGCGGTCGACTTCATCGTCCGCACGCTGATGACCGAAGAGCCGGGCACCGTGACGCTTTGCCCCCTCGGGCCGCTGACGAACATTGCGCTGGCGCTGATCCGCGAACCGAAGATCGCAAGCCGCATCAAGCAGATCGTGCTTATGGGCGGCGGCTATTTCGAGCAGGGCAACGTGACGCCTTCGGCCGAGTTCAACATCTATGTTGACCCGCACGCGGCCGACATCGTGTTCCGCTCGGGTGTGCCCATCGTGATGATGCCGCTCGACGTGACCCACAAGGCGCTGACGACGCGCGCGCGCGTCGAGGGCATCCGGGCCATCAACACTCCGGTCGGCAAGGCGACGGCCGAGCTTCTCGATTTCTTCGAGCGCTACGATGAAAGCAAATACGGCACCGATGGCGGGCCGCTGCACGACCCATGCGTAATCGCCTATCTCATCCAGCCCGAATTGTTCATGGGTCGGGAGTGCAACGTGGCTATCGAAACGGCGTCCGAACTGACGATGGGTGCCACCGTCGTCGACTGGTGGGGCGTCACGGGCCGCGAAAAGAACGCGAAAGTCATGCGCGACATCGATGCCGACGGTTTCTTCGCGCTTTTGACGGAGCGGCTGGCCCGCTTGTAATCAGGCGAGCGCATCCCGCTTCGAAATCGCCTTGTGCAGATGCACCATCAGCGCCGCCGCAAAGAGCGGCGTCGCGAGATTGAGGACAGGCACGGCAAGCAAGGCGGCGATCATGAAGCCCGCGATCAGCACAGTACCTGAATGGCGCTTGCGCAGCGCCTTCGCCTCGTCCTCCGAGCGAAAGCGCATGGCGGCGAATTCGAAGAATTCACGGCCTAGCAAATAGCCGTTGACGACGAAAAAGGCGATCAAATTCACGCCCGGCACCAGAAGCAGTGTCAGGGCCAGAAGGTTGCCGAGAATGACGATGCCGAAGAATTTCAGCGACAGGATCGCAGCCCGCACGAGTGGAACCGCTTCTCCCGGTGGGTCTTCGGGGTATTGCCGCTTTTCGACCACCTCGGCGACGTCGTCGAGAAAAAGGCCGGCGATGATGGCGGTGACCGGCGCAATGAGGAGCGCCAGTCCAGCTGCCAGACCCAGCCCGGCCGCAATGCCCGCAAAGACGCCGAACCAGTCTGCCCAGCGCTCGGCCCAGCCGGGCATGTCGGGAGCCATCACCGACAGCCATGGCAGCAAAAGCCACTCGAACAGATAGCGCAGGCCGAACCATAGCGCGATCAGGACGAGCAGCGTCAGCCCGATCGTCTTCCAGAACGTCGTGCGAAATTCCGGTTCGGTCAGGTTTGCAGCGGCGCGGCGTGCGGCGGTCAGGATCATGCGGCGAGTTCCCGTGTTTGGCGTGAGATAGGCGGCGCGCACCACCGCGGCAAGGCAATCGCATTTGCACTTCGACGCCTCTACGGATAAACCCGCCTTTATTCCCCCGACATGATGACCGGAGACCTTGATGAGCGACTATGATGTGCTGTGCGTCGGCAACGCGATCGTGGACATCATCGCACGCTGCGACGAAGCGTTTCTGGCGGAAAACGACATCATCAAGGGTGCCATGAACCTGATCGACGCGGAACGCGCCGAACTCCTTTATTCGCGCATGGGACCTGCCATCGAGGCGTCGGGCGGAAGCGCGGGAAACACGGCCGCTGGCATCGCCAGCTTTGGCGGACGCTCAGCCTATTTCGGCAAGGTTTCGGCCGATCATCTCGGCAATGTCTATACGCACGACATCCGCGCGCAGGGCGTCGCGTTCGACACGAAGCCGCTGACCGGCACGCCGCCGACCGCTCGCTCCATGATTTTCGTCACGCCGGACGGCGAACGCTCGATGAACACATATCTCGGCGCATGCGTCGAACTCGGTCCCGACGATGTCGAGGCCGACAAGGCGAAGGGTGCCAAGGTCACTTATTTCGAGGGCTATCTTTGGGACCCGCCACTGGCGAAAGACGCGATCCGCATGACGGCCAGACACGCGCACGAGGCCGGCCGCGAGGTCGCGATGACTTTGTCGGATTCGTTTTGCGTCGATCGCTACCGAGACGAGTTCCTCGACCTCATGCGCTCCGGCACCGTCGACATCGTCTTTTCCAATGAAAACGAACTCAAGGCGCTCTACCAGACCTCGTTCGAAGCCGGTCTCGACGCCATCGCCAAGGATTGCAAGCTTGCCGCCGTCACGCGCTCGGAGCGTGGTTCTGTCGTGGTACGCGGAGCGGAGCGCGAAATCGTCGAGGCAATCGAGATTTCCGAACTGGTCGACACGACCGGCGCGGGCGACCTTTATGCGGCGGGCTTTCTTTATGGCTACACGAATAGCCGTTCGCTTGCCGATTGCGGCAAGCTCGGATCGCTTGCCGCCGGGTTGGTCATCCAGCAGATCGGCCCGCGCCCCATGCTCAGCCTGAAACAGGCAGCGACGGAACGCGGGCTGGTTTAGCGTTTAAGCGCACCGATTATTCGATGACGCCGCAGGCATAGCGGTCGCCGGCATCGCCCGTCGGCTGCGTCTCGTAATCGTCCGCACCGCCATGGATCATCAATGCGCGGCCGGCGATATCGGCCTCGCCGCCGTCACCCAAGGTAATCATCGAATTGAAGACCTGCGCGCGCAGCGTGCCGTCCTCACCGACATACTGGTTCGGCATGTCGCCGGCATGCGGGCCGCCGTCGGCCAGATAACCGTGCGGCGCGTCACCGGGGTTGAAGTGGCCGCCGGCCGAATCGTGATGCGTGGCCGCATCGCATTCGCCGGTCTCGTGAACGTGGAAGGCGAGCCAGTCGCCGGCCGGCAGTCCGGATATCTCGATCTCGATCAGGACACCGTTCGGCGTTCCCGTCAGCGTTGCGGTGCCATTGTCCGCGCCCTCCATATCGACGAAGCTTGCGGTCGCGCTCGTCGTCTCGGCGGGTGCAGCTTGCTCGGCGTCATCCTGAGCGAATGCCGCGCCCGTCATCAAGGCGATGGCCGCCGTTGCCGTCAAAATCCGTTTCATCATGCATCTCCCGTCATATTGATATGGAAATGCAATGGCCTTGCGGTCCGATTGTTCCGCCCGACCGACCCACCGCGCGAACCCGGATTGCGGCGAAATTTGCTGCGCGGAAAATTATCTTTCCGTAATTTGAAACGAGCGAAAGACCGGCGCATCTTCGCGCTCGAAGTCGGGAAACGCCGGCGATCTGCCAAGGCCCGATCGCGACGCGACGTTCTCCAGACGGCTTCAAGGCGCGTTCCCACGCCGAAGAACGGCTTTTATTGGGAACGACTGTCAAGGACCAAACACATGCGTGCTCTCTTCATTCCAGTGGCGGTTGCCGCCGGACTTGCGCTCGCTCCTGCGGCCTTCGCCGCCGAAACGACGACCGGCATGATCAAGTCGATCGATTCCAAGGCACACACCCTCACCCTCGACAACGGCACCGTCTACAACCTGCCCATGTCCGTGAAGGATTCCAGCTTCAAGGCGGGCGAGAAGGTCAACGTGACCTGGGACATGAAGGCCGGCAAGCACCAGGCCGAATCAGTAATGGCTGCGAAGTAGGCCGTTCGCCTTACAGAAAGCCCGTCGCCATCACAGGCGGCGGGCTTTTGCATGGCAACTCACGCAATCGAAAGAAGGCTCTCAGCCCGGTGGTCGTGCCAATCGGCGCCCGCAACCTTGTTCCGCCCGCCGCGCTTTGCAGCATAAAGAGCGATGTCGGCCTGGCGCATGGCTTCGGCCAGATCGTCGCCGGCCGGAAACTCGGCAACGCCGATGCTTGCGGTTACGGCCAGTCCGCGCGGCGCTTCCGTATCGCGCCAGTCCGCGATGCTGCCGCGCAATCCTTCGCTGAAGAGCGCAGCCGCCTTCAGGGACGTGGCCGGCAAAAGAACCGCAAATTCCTCGCCGCCGATCCGTGCGACGATCGGATCGAAAGGCAGTTCGGCAAGGATCGTACCTACGCCTTGAATCGCCCGATCACCGGTCGCGTGGCCGAACCGGTCATTGATCGATTTGAAATGGTCGATGTCGACGATCAGGATCGAGCATGGCAGGTCGCGAGCGCGACATCCAAGATCGAGCGCCGCCTTTTCGAAGAAGCCGCGCCGGTTGAGAAGGCCGGTCATGGAATCTCGCCGCACCTGCTCCTCCAGGTCGCGAGTCACGTCGGCCGCAGAGCGAAGCAGGAACAGGATCGCGAAGGCGAGCCACCCCAGCAGAGATTGCAGCTTCAAAGCCACCACGAACAGCGAACCGGGATTCAAAGTGCCGATCTGCGTGGGAACGCCGGCGAAGAAACCGACGGTGGGGCGTATCAGGATGGCGATGGCGACCACGGTCATCGCGCCGATGACAAAGCTGTCGATCGTATCCTTTTCCGGGCTGCGCAAAACGCGCCACGCAGCCATCAGAAGCATGGTTGCAATCGCAACACTCATCGTACCGGCACGGCCGATGACGTTCGGTATGATGAAGGTGAAGAAAACGACGCCCGCCATGCCCATGCCGTAAAGCAGCCAAAGCGCGCGATCGCGATTGCGGCCGCCATAGCGCGAAAACACGCCGCGCGCGGTGAAAAGCGCGCCCAGACCGTGGAAGACATTGGAAAACAGCGACACGACATCGCCGAGGCCATAGATGCGCAAAAGTTCGATCGCAAAGCCGATAACGCCGAACACATAGACCAGCGTCCAGTCCCGGATATGCGTCTGGTCCGGGCGCTGTCGCCACAAGAAGCCGAACGTGAACGCAAAAAAGATCGAGATAAGCGGAACGCCGATCGACAGCAGATAATTGCCGGACATTTGTTTCCCACCCCTCAAACCCGTGCCGAGTTACCCATGAAAAGGTAAGCCCACCGTAAACCTGCGGTTGCGAAAAGCGATTTTTGGCAAAGGTTTTAAGGCGAATGCACACGGCAAGCGCGTGTCACGCTTAACCAACCCTTAAAGCGCCGCAATTAATCTTCAGCGACAGCGACCATCAGGCAAACAACAAGACGGGCATCGGGGGCCATGGGCGACAGACGAATCGAGCCGAGCTTCGGCGGATCGGCATCGAACGAAGGGCCCGGCCTATTCGTCAGCGAAGACGACCGGCTCGTCGGCCGGAACGGCAAGCGGGGTTCGTCCAAGAGTCCAGCTTCGCGAAAGGCCGCGCCGAAAGCGCGCGGCGAAGGGCGCAGCCAGCAACGAACCAAAAAGCGTGGCCGAAAGCGCAGTTCCGGCGGCGGGTTGTTCGGTGCCTTGCGAAAAGCGACTTACTGGTCGTTCGTCCTCGCGATCTGGGGCGGGGTCGCGGCGGCGGGCGTTCTGGTCTTCTATGCCGCGCAGATGCCGAGCGCCTCGACCTGGGCGATCCCGGATCGGCCGCCGAACGTCAAGATCATGGATATCGAAGGCCGGCAGGTCGCCAATCGCGGCATGATGGGCGGCGAATCCATCGGGCTGCACGAAATGTCGCCCTATATCCCGCAGGCCGTCGTCGCGATCGAGGATCGGCGCTTCTATTCGCATTTCGGCGTCGATCCGCAGGGTCTTGCGCGCGCGATGTACGAAAACGTCGTCAACGGCCGCGTGGTGCAGGGCGGCTCGACGCTGACGCAGCAGCTTGCCAAGAACCTGTTCCTGACCAACGAACGCTCTTACGACCGCAAGATCCGCGAAGTGCTGATGGCCTTCTGGCTGGAGCACGAGCATTCGAAGGACCAGATCCTCGAAATGTACCTGAACCGGGTCTATTTCGGCTCGGGCGCCTATGGCGTGGAAGCGGCGTCCCGGCGCTATTTCGGCAAGTCCGCGCGCGATGTGACGCTTTCCGAAGCCTCGATGCTGGCGGGGTTGCTCGTCGCGCCATCGCGACTGTCGCCGGCGCGCGATCCGAATGCTGCGGAAAACCGCGCCCAGCTCGTTCTGGCCGCCATGCGCGACCAGGGCATGATCGGGGACAGCGAGCTTGCATCCGCCATTTCCGCGCCCCCCGTGCGCGCCGCCGCCTTCTGGACAGGCTCGGAAAACTACGTCGCCGACCGCATCATGGGCGAGTTGCCGGGCCTGATCGGCGGCGATGTTCAAAAGGACATGATCGTCGAGGCGACGATCGACCTCGACCTGCAGGAACTCGGCGAAAAAGCGATCCGGCAGATGGTCGACGAGAACAAGTCGAGCCATGATGTCAGCCAGGGCGCGCTCGTTTCCATCGACACCAACGGCGCGGTGCGCGCCATGGTCGGCGGTTACGACTATGCCAATTCGCAGTTCGACCGCGCCTCCGAAGCGCGCCGTCAGCCGGGCTCGGCCTTCAAGTCGTTCGTGTGGATGGCGGCGATGGAACAGGGCCTTTTCCCCGACACGATTCGCAACGACGCGCCGGTGACGATCGGCAAATGGTCGCCGCAGAACTTCAACAACAAATATAACGGGCCGATGACCCTCTCGCAGGCGCTTGCGCGATCGTCGAACACCATCGCCGCCGTGCTGGCGCATGAGGTCGGGCCGTCCGCAATCGTCGAAGCCGCATGGCGCATGGGCATCGAATCCGACCTCCAGCCGAACCTGTCCATCTCGCTCGGCACGTCCGAGGTCACGCCGCTCGAACTGACTGCCGCCTACGTGCCGTTTTCGACCGGCGGCGTGCGTCACGACATCCATTTCGTCGAGCGCGTGACGACCATCGACGGCGAAGTGCTCTATCAGCGCCCGGCCTCAAACGGTGTTCAGGTCGCCTCGCCCGAGATCGTCGGCATGATGAACTACATGATGTCCGAGACGGTCGGCACCGGCACCGGGCGCAACGCCGATTTCGGTTGGCCGGCCGCCGGCAAGACCGGTACCAGCCAGAACTCGCGCGATGCATGGTTCGTCGGCTACACCGCCGCGCTCACCACCGGCGTCTGGTTCGGCAATGACGACGGCAAGCCGATGAAGAACATCACCGGCGGCCAGCTTCCGGCAAAAGCCTGGAAGACCTTCATGGAAGGCGCGCATGAGGGCGTGGCGGTCGCCAACCTGCCCGGCCGCTGGACGCCCGACACGTTCCAGCGCATCGAGGATCTTCTGGCGTCTGATCGCGGCATTCCCTCGCAAGACCCGAATTATGCCTATCCGCAACAGGACAGCGGCACGACCGGCTCGATCCAGCCGCCCGCCGATATCGGCGGCCAGCAGCATGCGCAGCAGCAGCGGCAGGGGCCGATCGGTTCGATCATGGACATCATCATGGGGAACAACTGATCGTGCATGCGGAGCGGATATCGCCCCTCGTAAAGTGGACCGGCCTCGTCTAGATACGGGTGATCATGCAAGGATGACCCCATGGCCGAGACCACCCCACGCAAGACACTGGTACTGACGGGCGCGAGCCGGGGTATCGGCCATGCGACCGTCAAGCGTTTTTCGCGCGAGGGATGGCGCGTCATCACCTGTTCGCGGCAGGCTTTCGCAGAAGATTGCCCCTGGCCGGCCGGCCCCGAAGATCACATCAAGATCGACCTGTCCGATCCTGAGGATGTCGGCTCGGCGGTCGCGGAAATCCGCCACCGGCTGGAGGAACAGGGTGGGCAGCTCAACGCGCTGGTCAACAACGCCGCGATTTCGCCGAAGATCGAGGGCGGCAAGCGCATGAACTCGTTCGAGACGCCGATGCATGTGTGGCGCGATGTGTTCCAGGTGAACTTCTTCGCGCCAATCATGCTCGCGCGCGGTCTGTTCAAGGAACTTGCGGCAGCAAAAGGCTCGATTGTCAACGTCACATCGATCGTCGGCAGCCGCGTCCATCCCTTCGCCGGCACGGCCTATGCTACATCGAAGGCCGCGCTTTCATCGCTGTCGCGGGAAATGGCCGCCGATTTCGGCCCGCACGGCATTCGGGTGAACTCCATCGCGCCGGGCGAAATCGAAACCTCGATCCTGTCGCCGGGCACGGAAAAGATCGTCGAGACGATCCCGCTGCGCCGGCTTGGCTCGACGTCCGAAGTGGCGGAAACGATTTTCTTCCTGTGCTCCGAGCAGTCTTCCTATATGACGGGCGCGGAAATTCACATCAATGGCGGCCAGCACGTATGATGGCCTGCCGGTCGGTCTATATCGACGCTGCCGGCTTCGAACTGCACGTCACCGAATGGGGCGACCGGACAAACCCGGCGCTCGTCATGTGGCACGGGCTAGCGCGCACCGGCCGCGATTTCGACGAAGCCGCGCAAGCGCTTGCAAGCGCGTATTTCGTCATCTGTCCCGACACGATCGGGCGCGGACTTTCCTCATGGGCGGCGGACCCGGCCGATTATTCCTATGCGATCTACGGCAAGATAACCGAGGCGATGCTCGATCATTACCGCATCGACCATGTGCGCTGGATCGGCACGTCAATGGGCGGTCTTCTGGGCATGGTGCTCGCCGCCGGCTCGCTGAAAAACCGGATTTCTCATCTCGTCATCAACGATGTCGGGCCTGAGATTTCGGGCAAAGGATTGGCGCGGATCGTCGACTATGTCGGCAATCCGCCCGTTTTCCGGACCATGGACGAATTCGAAGCCTGGCTGCGAACGGTCTATGCGCCATTCGGCAGAAACGAGGACGCGTTCTGGCGGCGCATGGCCGATACTTCCGCGCGTCGCACCGACGACGGACGCATTACCGTCCATTACGATCCGAGGATCGTCGAACCCTTCAAGGGACAGACCGGCGATTTCGATATCTGGCCCGTCTATGATGCGATCGAGGCTCCGACGCTTCTGTTGCGCGGGGAAACATCCGATCTTCTGTCGGCTGGAATTGCCAGTGCAATGACGAAGCGCGGCCCCAGATCGCGCCTCGTTACGCTCGAAGGATATGGGCACGCGCCGACACTGACGAGCGGGCGCGAAATCGAGCTGCTGCGTGATTTCCTGAAAAGCTAGGCCGCCATCAGGTTCTTCTCGATCTCGTCGATCGGATGGTTGGTCAGCGTCTTGGAGACTTCCGCCGTAATGCGGTCGCTTACCTCCTTGTGGAACTCCTTGCGCATTTCGCCGAGGACCAGCGGCGGAGCGACGACGATCAGCTTCTTGAATTGATCGCGATGGGCGAGTTGGTAGAGCCGGTCGGCTATTTCCTTGGCGAAGCGCTCTTTTTCGATGCGATGCCAGTCGGTTTCCTCCACGGCGCTGCGATGCGCGGTGCCGCCTGCGTCCTGCAAGCGACCGGGCCGGTCCGTCCCCTGATCGCGGGTCGGCGGATTGTCGTCGCGAATTTCGCGAAAGACTTCGAGATGCGGGTATTCGGCATCGCCCTCGTTGCGCAGGAACAGGGCTTTTTCGCCATCTGCGACGATAACCCATGCGTCATGATCGATCTTGATCGCGCTCATCGGACACTCCTCGTTCGTGTTTGTCTCGCCAATCAAACGCCGCCCGGACGGCGCGCGTTCCGTTCGATTTCCGGACTGTTTCGCGATCGAAGTAGAATAATTTTTCTCTCATCGCGATTATGAGCGAAAAATGATTGTGCCTGCATGATCTGCGCACGACGCCGTTTCTTACCCAGCGGCGTTGGTTTGGCGAGAATGCAGGCATGTCAGGTTACTTCCCCACCAGCGCGCCCGTTTCGCGGCTTAATGCCTTCCCCATCTTCGCCAAGGTCGAGGGTTGCATCGTCGTCATCGTCGGCGAAGGCGACGAGGCGCTCGCCAAAGCTCGGCTGATGTCACAGTCGAGCGCAAAGCTGCGCATCGTCGCGCTCAGCCCCGAACGCGCGCTCACCGCCTGGGCGAATACCAACGGGATCGATATCGTTCGCGAACGCTATCGCGCCGGACTTATCGAGGATGCGGTGCTGGTTTTCGCCGCAACCCACGATCTTGAAGCCGATCGGCGCATTGTGGCCGACGCGCGGGCGCGCTCCATTCTCGTGAACGCCGTCGACCGGCCCGAGCTATGCGACTTCTTCACGCCCGCTCTGGTCAATCGTGCGCCGGTCGCCGTCGCGATCGGCACCGAAGGCGCCGGTCCCGTGCTCGCACAGATGATCCGGTCCCGCGTCGACCGGATGCTAAGCCCGCGGCTCGGGCTTCTCGCGAATCTTGCGGCCGGCTATCGCGAAGCAGTCGAGCGGCTTGTTCCGCGCGGCGTCGCGCGCCGTCGCTTCTGGAAGGAATTCTTCACCGGCGAAACCGCGCGCCACGTCGACGCTGGCGATATGGACAATGCGCGTGATACCGCCTCGGCGCTTTTGCGGCGCGGCGGCGTTGCGCCCGGCCACGTCGCATTGGTTGGTGCCGGTCCGGGCGCCGAAGACCTGTTGACGTTGCGCGCCCATCGCCTCCTGATGGAAGCGGATGTGATCGTCCACGACGCACTGGTGCCCGAGGCCGTCATCGCCATGGGCCGCCGCGACGCCGAGCGGATCGCGGCCGGAAAGCGCAAGGGTTGCCACTCCAAGACGCAAAGCGAGATCAACGCGCTTCTGGTCGAGCTTGGCCGTCACGGCAAGCGCGTCGTTCGCCTGAAATCGGGCGATCCGCTGGTCTTCGGCCGGGCCGGCGAAGAGATGGCGGCGCTACGCGATGCGGGAATTTCCTATGAGGTCGTGCCGGGCGTGACCGCCGCCTTCGCCGCCGCCGCCGATTTCGAGTTGCCGCTCACCTTGCGGGGCGTCTCCTCCTCGATGGTGTTCACCACGGGTCACGATTTGAAGGGCGGCCCGCTTCCCGACTGGGCGCGTCTTGCCATCGATGGCGCGACGGTCGCCGTCTATATGGGCCGCTCGGTCGCCGCCGATGTTGCACAACGCCTGATCGACGCCGGTCTTGCTCCCGATACCGCCGTGGCGGTCGTCGAAAATGCCAGCCTCTCGGGCAAGCGCCTGTTCCACGGCACGCTCGCCGACCTGCCGCAATTGCAGACACGCGACGATCTTGCCGGCCCCGTCATGACGATTATCGGCGATGCCGTCGCCGGAGCCAATTTCGAACATTCACGGCCGCTGGCCGCCCGAATTGCTGTGAAGGAGAGCGCGACATGAAGATCGTAACCGCCAACCGCCTCATCGACGGCGAAGCCGTTTGGCTCGGCGCGGATCATGGCTGGGTCGAGGCGATCGACGGCGCGGAGATCGCGCGCGACATCGCCACCGAGGAAAAGCTGGAACGCGCCGGAAAGGCCGCGATTTGCAAGAACGAGGTGGTCGATCTGGCGCTCGTCGATATCGATCTCGTCGACGGCCGGATTGTCCCGAAGCGCCTTCGTGAGCGCATTCGCGCCGCCGGTCCCACCAATCGCCTTGATCTTGGCAAGCAGGCCCGTCCGGGCGTGCGTGTCGCCGCCTGATTTTGGAAGAGCCGTTCCATGTATCGTTACGATGAGTTCGACCACGCATTCGTGAAAGCCCGCACCGCCGAATTCGCCGATCAGGTCGAGCGGCGGCTCGCGGGCGAATTGACCGAGGACCAGTTCAAGCCGCTGCGGCTTATGAACGGTGTCTATCTCCAGCTTCACGCCTACATGCTGCGCATCGCTATCCCCTACGGCACGCTGTCGTCCAAGCAGATGCGCATGCTCGCCCATATCGCGCGCACCTACGACAAGGGCTACGGTCACTTCACCACGCGCCAGAACCTTCAGTTCAACTGGCCGGCGCTGGGCGACATTCCGCAAATTCTGCAAGACCTCGCATCCGTCGAGATGCATGCGTTGCAAACCTCGGGAAACTGCATTCGCAACGTGACCGCCGATCATTTCGCGGGCGCCGCCGCCGATGAAGTCGCCGACCCGCGTCCTTACGCGGAAATCCTGCGGCAATGGTCGTCGGTCCATCCCGAATTCTCGTTCCTGCCGCGAAAATTCAAGATCGCGGTGACAGGCGCTGAGCGCGACCGGGCTGCGATTCAGGTTCATGACATCGGCCTGCATCTGAAGCGCAACGCGGCAGGCGAACTTGGCTTCGCCGTCTATGTCGGCGGCGGTCAGGGTCGCACGCCGATGGTGGCCAAGAAGGTGCGCGACTTCCTCCCCGAAGCCGATCTTCTGACCTATACGACCGCGATCCTGCGCGTCTACAACCTCAACGGCCGGCGCGACAACAAGTACAAAGCGCGCATCAAAATCCTCGTCCACGAGACCGGCACGGAAGAACTGAAGCGCCAGATCGAGGCGGAATTCGCCGAAATCCGCAGCGGCGAACTGAAGCTGCCACAGGCCGACATCGACGCCATCGAGCGCTATTTCGCGCTGCCGGAACTGCCCGCACGCTCGCATGTCGAGCAATCAGCCAATCCGGCTTTTTCAAGCTGGCTCGCCCACAACGTCAACGCGCACCGCAATCGCGAATACGCCTCGGTGACGATCTCGCTAAAAGGAATCGGCGAAGTGCCGGGGGACGCGTCGGACGCGCAGATGGATGCGATCGCCGATCTGGCCGAAGAATTCGCCTTCGACGAAATCCGCGTCAGCCACGAGCAGAACCTGATTCTGCCGCATGTCGCGCGCGCCGATCTCGAAGCGGTCTTTGATCGGCTTGCGAAGATCGGTCTGGCGACGGCGAATTCGGGTCTCGTCACGGATATCATCGCCTGCCCGGGTCTTGATTATTGCGCGCTTGCCAATGCCCGCTCGATTTCGGTTGCGCAGGAGATTTCCACGCGCTTCGGCAATCAGGCGCGGCAGGAGGAGATCGGCGAACTAAAGCTCAAGATTTCCGGCTGCATCAATGCCTGCGGCCACCATCACGTCGGCCATATCGGCATATTGGGTGTCGAGAAGAAAGGCACGGAACTCTACCAGATCACGCTCGGCGGCTCGGGGGACGAAAACACCTCGATCGGCGAGATCGTCGGGCGCGGCTTCACCGCAAGCGAGATCACCGACGCGATCGAGACGGTCGTCGACACCTATCTGTCGCTGAGAACCGAAAAGTCCGAAACCTTCCTTTCGGCCTATCGCAGATTGGGTGCCTCACCCTTTAAGCACGCGCTTTACGGCGCCGAGGCGAAGGCAGCTTGATCATGAGCGACGACAACGCACCGCGCCTATGGACCGAAGCAGGCTTCATCGACGAAGGCTGGACGCGAATCGATGGCGAACCACAGGTCGATGCCTTCGACAATGTGATACTGCCGCTCGCCGCCTTCCTCGACCATGTCGAAGCGCGGCGCAACGAGCCGGGCCGGCTCGGGGTTCATCTCGAACCCGGCGAAAGCCTCGATGCGATCGTCCCGCATCTGGATCGCCTGTCGCTCATCTCGCTCGGCTTTCCCGCCTACACCGACGGTCGTTCGTTTTCCAAGGCCGAGCTTTTGCGCAGTCGCTATGGCTTCAAGGGAACGATCCGCGCTCACGGCGACGTGTTGATCGATCTCGTCGCGCATATGCTGCGCACCGGCTTTGACGAATTCGAAGTGACCAACGGGCCGACGCTGGCACGGCTGGAAGCCGGGAGACCCGGAGGGTTGGAAGTCTTCTACCAGCCTGCTGCAAAAGCGGCCGCGATGCCGGAAAACGCACCGGCCTATGCGTGGCGACGCGTGCCGGTCTCCTGACCGGCACGCCGAAGCGCTTAATCTTTCCTGGTGATCACGCCATAAACGATGTTGCGGTTCTCACCGTAGAACACGCGCGCGTCGATCGTGTTGCGGTCGACCGAGCGGTTGATGATGTCCCACATGTCCTCGTCCGACCGGAGCATGAGCGCCCAGTTCATGAAGGTTTCCATGAAGCCGTCATCGACGATCTCGTCCGTAAAATTGGCGAACAGGAACGATCCGCCCGGCTTCAACAGCGACATGCACTTGCGCGTCAGCCGCGCCGCGACCCCGCGCGACAGGTAATCGTAAAGGCCAGACGCATAGACCAGGTCGAACTGGCCAAGATTGTAGGCATTGCCCAAAATGCCTTTGACCGATCCGTCGACGCCCTCGATGACCGTGCCCTGATAATCGCGCACGACCGAACCGACGCTGAGCGGGTCCTGATCGAGCGCGATCCAGCGCTTGATCCGGTCCTCCTTGAGTGCCTGCGACTTGGCCGCCTCGCGAAGATGCCCGGAAGCGATCGTCAGCACTTCGATCGGCTCGCTGCGGGCCGCAGCCGACGCATCGACCTCACGGGCCAGAATCTCGCACCGCTCGCGCCCGGCGATCGATGTGCGCGACATGTGGGTACAGGCGTAAAGGGTCTTTCCCAGCTCTGAGGCCTGGTCGATCGCTTCGTTGACGCTTTCGTGCCCGTAAATGAAATCCTGCGTGATCGCGTCACCCGAATAGCCGCGCGGAATCTCAAAGCACCAGCGGGTGAACGGATCTTCAAGAAAATAATCGCCGACTGGATGTTCCTGGGCGATCGGCACGAGTTTTTGCCAGACCCCGGTTGCGCAGGAACGCCGCAATACGTGCAATTCGGCCGCCGTGCGATGGATGATGTCGACGGGATCGCCTCCATTTTCAAACTGCTGTTTGGCCATGGAGAGCGTCAGCGCGAGAATGTCGAGTGCCTGCTCGTAGGTCTTGTCGCCCTCCTGACGACCAAGTTGCCGAAGCTCGGCAGCCATGGATTCGGGTGTGACGAGGCTTTGTCCGTCGAGAGCGATTCGATTCAAAACGATTCCCCTTGCTTAACCGTTCATGCATCATAATCAAAAGTTCTTAAGGACCGCTATACGCCTTAACCGACAAGTGGTTGAATTGTGGAATTTTAAAGCGCGCTGGAGATTTACAGGTACAGCCAAGGACCGACCGTCATTTGCCACGACAAGAGTTGACCATGACCCGAAATGACGTGACGGTTGCAGTTGATGGCTCCGAATCCCCGATGCGTATTGCTGATGCGGATCCAGCACTGCCACGCGTAGAGCACGCTCGCGACCTGTCAGCGACCGTCAAGGCACAGCTTTACGAAGAAGACCGTGCACCGGTGCAGCGAGACCACCTGCGTCGTGGCCTTTGGATCGGCGTGCTGGCCTACATTTCATTTGCACTTGCCGACATCATTCTCATCCCCGATGTCGCGGTACAGGCCATTACCACCCGTTTTGTCGTCGCTATCACGGTTGTCGCGATTTTCGAGTTCCTGCGCCGTTCAGGAGCCCGTACGATATGGCTTGAAATCGTTTGCGCGGCCGCGATGGTATCGGGATATGTCGTTTGGCTTCTGCCCGCGATCCAGACACAGGAAATTGCGAACTTTTCCTACTTCATGATTTTCGGTTCGATCTTCATGATGGGAGCAAACCTCTTCTTCAATCTGCGTTTCGCCATTTCCCTCGTGGCATCCGCAGTCATCCTCGTCGCATTCTTCGTGGCGCTAACCATCATCCCGGGCTCGTTCGCCTATCGGTTTGCGCTGTCGTCATTCTATCTTTCCTGCTTCGTTTTCACGTCCTACGTGAATCTGAAGCTGAACATCGAGCGCTTCAATGTATTCATCAACGCGCTCGAGGCACGGCTGCAGCAGCGCGCCGCGGATGAACGCGGTGAAGAGCTTTATCGCCTGTCACGCGCCGACCCTCTGACGGGCCTTCATAACCGACGCGCCATCGACGAGCGCATGCGCACGCTTTGGGATGATTTCGAGCAAAAGCGCACCTATTTTTCGGTGCTTCTGGTCGATGTCGATTTCTTCAAGCGGTTCAACGATTTCTACGGCCATCAGGAGGGCGATCGCTGCCTGATCGAGGTGGCCGAAGCGCTGCGCGAACCGGCAGAACGGCGGGGTGCCACGATCGGGCGCTTCGGCGGTGAAGAGTTCATCATCCTGGCGACGATCGTCAAACCCGAGGAACTGGAGGCATTTGCCGAAGAAATCCGCCGAACGGTGGAAAATCTTGCCGTGCCGCACGAACAGCGCCGCGACGGCTCGTCGATCGTGACGGTTTCCGTGGGCGCATCGATCGTTCGCGGACACGAAGGCTCCAAGCTCGAACACACGATCTACGAGGCCGACCGCGCGCTCTATCTGGCCAAGGCAAGCGGGCGCAATTGCATCCGCATCTTCGATCCCGCCGACTTCGAGGGCATCGACGACAGCGAGAACATCGCCGCGCTTTTGCGAATCGCCATCCAGAAAGAACTGGTCTCGATGGTCTATCAGCCCATCGAGGACGTCCAGAGCGGCGATGTCGTTGCCGCCGAGGCGCTGATGCGTCTTCGAAGCCTCGACGGACTTGCCATCTCGCCGGCGCAGTTCATTCCGGTGGCAGAGCGGACCGGCGCGATCATCGATCTGGGGCGCTGGTCGATCGAAACCGTCTGCCGGGACCTTCTCCTGCGATCCGACATCCAGATCGCCACAGTCAACGTGTCGCCCCTGCAACTGAAGATGCCAGGCTTCGCCGCGTCGGTAGCCTCGATCCTGGTCAAGACCGGCGTTGCCGGCAACCGGCTTGCCTTCGAGATCACCGAAGGTATGGAGATGGAAATCCACTCCGACATCATCCGCTGTATCCACGACCTGCGCCTTCTCGGCGTCGAGATATGGCTGGACGATTTCGGAACGGGGTTTGCGGGCCTCTCATGGCTACGCCTGATCGAGTTCGACACCGTCAAGATCGACCGTTCGTTCCTGCACGATGCGGGCACTGCGCGCGGGCGCGCGATGCTCGACGACATCATCCGGCTGTTGCGAAATCGTGGCCCGAAGATTCTGGTCGAAGGCGTCGAAAGCCGCGCCCAGATCGAATTGGTGCGCGAATTCGGCATCGACACGGTGCAGGGCTACCTGCTCGGGCGTCCGATGAGCGCGACCTCCCTGATCGGCGGCCCCGCCTCCCGAAGACGCGGCCTGCCGGTTTAAAGTCACGCGCCGACCACTGATTTTGCCTTTTTCGCGAAAACGCCTATATAAGGTTCATCCACCCTCCGCGTGACGCAGTTTCACGGTGAGCCCGTCGTGGCTTTGAGGTGTTCGGTCGGTTCCTTCCGGCAAAATCCGTAGCATCGGTCCGCGCCTCGCGGTTCCGTTGCCATTTCAATTCGAGAAAGGACAGGATCACATTGCAGGTCGTCGTACGTGAAAACAATGTCGAACAGGCGCTCCGCGCGCTGAAGAAGAAGATGCAGCGTGAAGGCATCTTCCGCGAAATGAAGGCGCGCCGCGCCTATGAAAAGCCGTCGGAAAAGCGCGCCCGCCAGAAGGCGGAAGCCGTGCGCCGGTCGCGCAAACTCGCCCGCAAGCAGGCGCAGCGTGAAGGCCTGCTGCCTTCGAAGAAGAAGCCGGCACGCGCCGTTGGCGCCCGCCCGGCACGCCCGGCGACGTCAGCCGCATAAGACGCTTTCATCGAATCAAAAAGGGCGGCCCGAAAGGCCGCCTTTTTTATTGGTCAAGCGCGCAGGCGCGCTATCAGTGCCGCACGGTGCGCAGGCCCTGTTCGGCCGATTCCAGTCGCTCGAGCAAAACGCGCAGGCTCTCCGGTATGGAAGTGTCCGCCTTGAATGCGGGCATGCGTCCCAGAAACCGCCGGTTGGTCTCCGACGTCAGTTCCTTGGCGATCGTCGTGGAAAGCTGCGGCTCTCTCATTTCAACTCGCTTCCTTGTACACATGACACGAACCTCAAATTCACGCGAACAACAGGGATGCAGGATCGATGGTTCCTCAAGTCGAGCGAAAGAGCCATCGAAAGTGAGATTTGTAGTAAAATTTTACTTAAATTTGCCTAACGTTACGCAGGCACAGATTTCGCCGAAATGTCGTTTCCTCTAGCCGAGAAGGCGGCTGACGATCTGGGCCGTATAATCCACCATCGGTACGATGCGGGCATAGTTGAGCCGGGTCGGCCCGATGACGCCAAGCGCCCCGATGACGCGCGAATCGCTGTCGCGGTAGGGCGCGACGACCAGCGATGAGCCGGACAGCGAAAACAGCTTGTTCTCCGACCCAATGAAGATACGCACTCCCGGCCCGGCTTCGGCGAGGTCGAGAAGCTGGAGCATCCCGTCCTTGGTTTCGAGGTCTTCAAACAAGTGCCGCAAAAGTTCGATGTCGGCCTGTGCGGTGATGTTTTCCAGAAGGTTTGCATGGCCGCGGACGATAAGCCGGGCCTGAAGTCCCGATCCCTCGCCCGCCCAGATCGCCAGACCGCGTTCCACCAGATCCTGTGAAAGAGAATCGAGCGCGGTGCGCGTCTCTTCTTTCAGCCGGCCGATTTCCGCCCTTGCTTCACTCAGTGTTCGACCGCGAATATGGGCGTTGAGAAAGTTCGACGCCTCGATGAGTTGGGACGAAGTCACGCCCGCCGGAAGGTCGACGATGCGGTTTTCGACGTCGCCGCTGTGACTTACCATGACGGCAAGCGCCTTGGTGGGTTCGAGCCGGATGAATTCGATATGCTTGAGCGCGGCTTCGCTCTTGGCCGTCAGCACCAGCCCCGCACCGCGCGACAGGCCGGACAGCATCTGGCTCGCATCGGTCAAAATGTGTTCCAGCGTCTGGCCGGAACCGGACGCGCGCACCTGGCTTTCGATGCGGCGTCGTTCGTCGCTCGTCAGGTCGCCGAGTTCCATGAAAGCATCGACGAAGAAGCGAAGTCCGGCTTGCGTCGGCAAACGCCCGGCCGACACATGCGGCGCATAGATGAGTCCGAGGTGCTCAAGGTCCGACATCACGTTGCGGATCGTCGCCGGTGAAAGCGATCCGGGCAAAAGCCGCGACAGGTTGCGCGAGCCGAGCGGCTCGCCCTCGCGCATGTAATTGTCGACGATCAACCGGAAGATGTCGCGCGAGCGCGAATCGAGATTGGGCAGCGTCGGATCGGTCATCATATGCATTGGATCATCATGGTTGTCGCCAGATATAGGAAGTTTGAGCGCTGCGGGGAACCATGTGTTCCTTTTCCTTTGCCTCACGAACGCCGGGCGGTTAGAAGCCGGGCAAACCGGAAACTGACGAGAAAAGCAGAGAACTCCATGCGGCCATCCAAGCGCCAGCCCGACGAAATGCGGGCAATCTCCTTCGAATGCGGCATCTCCAAACATGCCGAAGGCTCCTGCCTCGTCAAGTTTGGCGACACGCACGTTCTGTGCACGGCAAGCCTCGAGGAACGCGTTCCCGGCTGGCTGCGCAATTCGGGCAAGGGCTGGGTGACGGCCGAATACGGCATGTTGCCGCGCGCGACGGGCGACCGCATGCGCCGCGAGGCATCGTCCGGCAAGCAGGGCGGTCGCACGCTGGAAATCCAGCGTCTGATCGGCCGCTCGCTGCGCGCCGTGGTGGACCTTCAGGCGTTGGGCGAAGTGCAGATCACGGTCGACTGCGACGTGATCCAGGCCGATGGCGGCACGCGCACGGCGGCGATCACCGGCGGCTTCGTCGCGCTGCACGAATGCCTGCGCTGGATGGAAACGCGCCAGATGGTGAAGGTCGACAAGGTTCTGAAGGATCATGTCGCTGCCATTTCCTGCGGCATCCATGAAGGCAATCCGGTCATCGACCTCGACTATCTGGAGGATTCGTCCGCCGGCACCGACGCCAATTTCGTCATGACCGGTAGGGGCGGTATCGTCGAAATCCAGGGCACGGCCGAGGGCGAACCGTTTTCCGAAGAGGAATTCGCGCAGTTGATGGGACTTGCGAAGAAGGGCATCGCGCGCCTCGTCGACCTGCAGAAGATGGCGATCGCCTGACCATGACGCCCTCGTCGATCCTCGAATCCGCGCTTTACGTCGACGACCTCGATGCGGCCGAGGCGTTCTACGCCGACATCATGGGGCTGGAGCGGATCGTCAGGATCGAGGGGCGACACGTCTTCTTCCGCTGCGGCTCGGGCGTGCTGCTGCTCTTTAATGCCGAGGCGACGATCCATCCGCCCGCACAAGGCGCGAAATATCCTGTGCCGCCACACGGCACGCGCGGAGCGGGGCATCTGTGCTTTGCCGCAACGGGCGACGAGATCGAGCGCTGGAAGGCCCATCTCGAGGGTAAGGGCGTTGCGATCGAGGCGGACTTCAACTGGCCGTCATCGAAACCGGACGAACCGTCCGTCGGACGTTCGATCTATTTTCGCGATCCGGCCGGCAATTCGATCGAGTTCGCCGAACCGAGAATCTGGGGGCTTTGATGCGTGTACTGGAAGACAGGAAAGTCGTGGTCGCGAGCCACAATGCGGGCAAGCTGGCAGAAATGTCGGACCTGATGGCTCCATTCGGCTTCGAGGCAAAATCGGCTGCCGAATACGGCCTGCCAGAACCCGAGGAGACCGGAACGACCTTCGAGGAGAACGCCTATATCAAGGCGAACGCTGCCGCGATCGCAACCGGCCTGCCGGCAATTTCGGACGATTCGGGACTGATGGTCGACGCGCTCGGCGGCGATCCGGGCGTCTACACCGCCGACTGGGCGACGATGGCCGACGGCACGCGCGACTTCGCCGTTGCGATGGAGCGCACCAACATGCTGATGGAAAAAGCTGGCGCAACGGTTTCCGGGAAGCGTCAGGGCCGCTTCGTCTCCGTCATCTGTGTTGCCTGGCCGGATGGGCACGCCGAATATTTTCGCGGCGAGGTGGAAGGTACGCTCGTCTGGCCGCCGCGCGGGACGAGCGGCTTCGGCTACGACCCGATGTTCCAGCCGACCGGCCATGAGCGGACCTTCGGCGAGATGGAAGCGACCGAAAAGCACGGCTGGAAGCCCGGTCAGGACGAGGCGCTGTCACACCGGGCCCGCGCCTTCCAGCTTTTCGCGCGCGACATGCTGGGAGCGGCATGATCGACGAACCGGGCTTTGGAATTTATATTCATTGGCCGTTCTGCGCGGCCAAATGCCCGTATTGCGACTTCAATTCCCATGTACGCCATCAGCCGGTCGACCAGCAGCGTTTCGCTGCCGCGTTCGAGCGCGAGATGGCGACGATGCGCGCCCGCACGGGCCCGCGCGAGGTTACCTCGATTTTTCTGGGGGGCGGCACGCCCTCGCTGATGGAACCGGCAACGGTCGGCGCGGTGCTGGAGAGCGTCGCGCGCCACTGGCATGTGCCGGACGGAATCGAGATCACGCTCGAAGCCAACCCGTCGTCGGTCGAGGCTTCGCGATTTCGCGGCTATCGCGCGGCGGGCGTCAACCGCGTCTCGCTCGGCGTGCAGGCTCTGAACGACGCAGACCTGAAGTTCCTTGGCCGTCTGCACGATGTCGAAGGCGCGCTTCATGCGATCGGTCTGGCGCGCGAAATCTTTCCGCGCCTTTCCTTCGACCTGATTTATGCCCGTCCGCACCAAACGCTCGCAGTCTGGGAAGCCGAACTCGATCGCGCGATCTCCTATGCGGCAGATCATCTGTCGCTCTATCAGTTGACCATCGAGGGCGGAACGCGTTTTCAGCTTCTGTACGAGGCGGGAAAGTTCCAGATGCCGGATGCCGATCATTCGGCCGATCTCTACGCCTTGACGCAGGAGGTGACCGCCGCGCGCGGCCTGCCAGCCTATGAAATCTCGAACCACGCGCGGCCGGGCGCGGAAAGCCGTCACAATCTGGTCTATTGGCGCTACGGCGAATATGTCGGCGTCGGGCCCGGCGCGCATGGAAGGTTCGTGGAAAACCGCCGTCGGATTGTCACCTTCACCGAAAAACACCCCGAAACGTGGCTCGACCATGTCGAGAAAAACGGACACGGCGTCATCGGCGGCGAGACGCTGACACGCGAGGAAGAGGCAGACGAATTCCTGCTCATGGGTCTTCGGCTTGCCGAGGGGATCGATCTTGCGCGCTACGAGGCGTTGTCGGGCCGCTCGCTGTCGTCGAAACGGGTCGCCGTGCTCCAGGAGGAACGTCTCGTTGCACCGGTCGGAAATTCGCGATTGCGCGCGACGTCGGAAGGCATGATCGTGCTCGACGCGGTCGTCGCCGATCTGGCACGCTGAACCGCTTCCTTGACACGTTTGCCGTCGTAATAGGGCTCGAAACTGTCCCGGATGATAAGCGACATGGTCGGTGGTCTCCTCGTTCCACACGAACCGGGAACGCGCCCGTTTGTTCCGCGCTTTGAAAGCGTGTCCCGTCATGCCATGAAGACCGCATGACCGAACGCACATTCATCATCGGGCAAAACGCGATGAGCGCGCCGCCCCTGCCGGCCGCGCTCTATCTGGTCGCGACGCCCATCGGCAATCTTGGCGACATCACCATCCGCGCACTTCAGACGCTGGCTGCCGCCGACATCGTCGCCTGCGAAGATACGCGCGTCACGCGCATTTTGCTCGACCGCTACGGCATGCGTCGCAAACTCATCGCCTATCACGAGCATAACGCCGCCGAGGCCGGACCGAAGCTGATCGCCGCGTTGGATAGCGGGCAGTCTGTGGCGCTGTGTTCGGATGCGGGAACGCCGCTCGTCTCCGATCCGGGCTTCCGGCTCGTCGGACAGGCGGTGGAAGCTGGCCATCGCGTCGTGCCGATCCCCGGCGCGTCGTCGACGCTTGCCGCGCTTTCGATTGCCGCCTTGCCTTCCGACGCGTTCTTCTTTGCCGGTTTCCTGCCGGCGAAGGACGGCCAGCGGCGGTCGCGGCTCGAAGAGGTCGCCCGCGTTCCCGGGACGCTGATCTTCTTCGAATCGCCGCGCCGCCTCGCCGACAGCTTGAGGGCTATGGCGGATGTCTTGGGCGATCGCCCCGCGACAGTGGCACGCGAATTGACCAAGACATTCGAAGAGGCGCGGCGCGCAACGCTCGGCGAACTCGCGGCGCATTATGCAGAAGCCGATACGCCGAAGGGCGAAGTGGTGGTCTGCGTCGGGCCGCCGCTGGAAGCGCCCGCGCCCGAAGGGCAGGACGTCGACCGCTTGTTGCTGGAGCTTGCGCGCGACATGCCTGCCGCCAAGGCATCCGGCGAAGCGGCGAAGATGACCGGCCTGGCGAAGCAGGAGCTTTTCCGCCGCTTGGTCGAATTGCGTGAAGGCGGCGATGGCTGATCGGCTCGCCGCCTATCGCCATGGAAATCGGGCGGAATGGCTCGCCTGCATGGCGCTGCGGCTGAAGGGCTACCGCATTCTCGCGCGCAACTTCCGCACCAAATCCGGCGAGATCGACATCGTCGCGCGGCGCGGCGATCTCGTCGTCATCGTCGAGGTGAAGGCGCGCGGATCCCTGATCGCCGCGATGGAGGCCGTCGGCGGCGTGTCGGAGCGCCGCATCGAGGCAGCAGCCGACCAATGGCTGGCGCGCCAAAAGGACCATGCGCGTCTGTCGATGCGCTTCGACATGGTCGCAATCCTGCCGCGCCGATGGCCGGTTCACGTCCAAAACATCTTTCACGGCCGCACCTGACTGCCGAAAATTTGCGCTTGCCGCAACGTCAATTCGGGTTCACGCTCGCGTGTCATTCAGCCCGGAGAGCCGTCCATGTGCCATGTCTGCGTTATCGAGAACGTGAAATCCAACATGCTGTCGCGCCGCGCATTCTTTCGCGGAACGGGCGCCGTCGCGGCCGGTGCCGCCATTGCCTCAACGGGCTTTTCGGCTCGCCCAGCGCTCGCGCAGGGCACGACGCGTGCCGAAGATTTGACGCATGAGCTTTACGAGGAATTCCCGACCTTTTTCGGCGATCAGCAGCTTTTCATCGAACAGAAATTCTCCTTCGCGCAGGATACGTTCAACCTCAACGAATGGCGCATCAACGAACATACCGGCACACATGTCGACGCGCCGCTGCACTTTTCGGCTGATGGCCGCTCGGTCGCCGAAATCCCGGTCGAGGACCTGATCTGCCCGCTCGTCATCGTAGATATCCGCGAGAAGGCCGAAGCGGACGCGGATGCGCAAGTGACGCCCTCCGATATCGAAGCCTGGGTGTTTGCGAACGGAGAACTGCCCGACGGCGCTTGCGTCGCTATGTTTTCGGGATGGGGCAAGCATCTCCACGACGACAGGTTCCGCAACGCTGACGCCGACGGCACGATGCATTTTCCCGGCTTCCACATCGAGGCGGCGCAGATGCTGATCGAAGCCGGCAATGTGAAGGCGATAGCGGTCGATACACTATCGCTCGATTACGGCATGTCGCCGGACTTCGCCGTCCATAACGAGTGGTTGCCGTCGGGCCGATACGGTATCGAGGGCATCGCCAATCTCGGCGCGCTTCCCGTTTCGGGCGCGACGCTGATCGTCGGCGCGCCGAAGGTTCGCGGCGGCACGGGCGGACCGGCCCGCGTGTTCGCGATGGTCTGACGTCAGGACCTTTTTGTAATTTTCATCGGCAGGCCGCCCTGCGGCTGCGTGGTCAGTTTCTGCACCGGCCAGGGCTTCGTTTCCGGCAAAGCGTCGAACCGATAGCGCGACATCAGGACGGCAAGCGCAATCACCGCTTCCTGCATGGCGAACACCGAGCCGATGCAGATGCGCGGCCCTGCGCCGAAGGGCAGGTACTGATAGCGGTCGATGGCGTCGCGATTCTCGGGGTGGAAGCGCGCGGGCATGAACGCCTCGGGATTGTCCCAGATCGCGCGATGGCGATGCACCGTCCACGGCATGACGAGAACCTGTGCGCCGGCCACGATTTCGAGGTCTTCATAGCGGTCGGGCGCGATCGCCTCGCGGTTGATGGAGGGCGCGGGCGGATAAAGCCGCATCGCCTCCTCGAAGGCGGCGCATGTCAGCGGCATGGCCGAAAGCCACGCCTGCGGCGGCAGGTTCAGCGCCATCACCGCATCGATTTCAGCCTCGATCGCCTCGCGCTCCCACGGGGCCTGCGACAGGCAGTAAAGCGTCCAGCCGAGCGCGCGCGCCGTCGTCTCGTGACCCGCGCCGATAAAGGTGATGATGTTGTCCTCGATCTCCGCGCTCGACAGACCCTGCGCGCCCTCGGCCTTCAAAAGCAGGGTCAGGAAATCGTTCGGCACGTCCTCGCCGCGCTCGATCCGCGCCTTGCGCAGCAGCATCGTGTCGGCGACGATCTTCCGGAAAAATTCCAGCGATTTTTTACCGCGTATGCGGGTAAAGCGCGGCAGCCAGTCGGGCGCGCCCAAAAGGTCCATCGGATCGACGCGGCCCATCGTCTCGAACAGGCGATCCACCTGATGGGCAAACGCGCCGGGTTCGCCCGCGATCTCGCCCGAAAAAAGCGTTTCGGCGAGGATGTCGTAGGTCAACATCGTCATGTCGCGCGAGATGTCGCTGCGTTCCGTCACCGCATAGCGCTCGGCGAATGTAGCGGAACATCGATGCATGGCCTCAGCGAAACCATCGATGTTGCGCGGCGTGAAGACGGGCGCCATCGCCTTGCGCGAGCGTTTCCAAACGTCGCCTTCGGCCGTCAGAAGACCATCGCGCAGGATCGGCCGCAAAATCTTCTGGCGCACGCGCGCCATCCTGTAATTTTTGGCATTTTCCACGAGCACGTAGCGGATGAGGCCGGGATCGTTGGCGATCACCATCGGGCCGCCGATGCGCGGATGGATCGAAATCCATTTCTCGTTGTAGGACGGCTCGCCCCACAGTTCGAGCGGGTTGTTATAAACGATCCGCATCATGCCGAGCGTCGAAGGCGGGCTTTGGCGCGGGCGTGGCGCAGGCGGAACGAATGGCGACTGTAAGGCCGTCATCGGGCGGCTCCTTGTGGCTGTTCGCACTTCACTTAGTGTCGCCTCGCCCGTCCTCCAACACATTGCCCGGCCGCGACATTTTGGCTGCGCCCGATATGGAACCTGCCGCTCCCCCATGCATTTCAGCCCCGATCGACAGTCTGTACGGGTGGCAAAATGATCACCTTGAAACAGAAAAATCAGGAATTCGATGTTAGTCGTGCAACGAATACCCGCCTTTCGGGTTAGATTGCGTCACGACTGCGCGTGGGACGTTTTGAATTGGACGAGAACTGCAAAATCATCGTGGTTGAAGACGAAATATTCGTCGCAATCGAAATCGAGCATGTCATCGGGGAACTCGGCTATGCGTGTGTCGGCATCGCCGCTGATCGCGATGCGGCGCTCGCCCTCGGTAGTCAGGCGGATATTGCACTGGTCGACGTCAATTTGCGCGATGGCGCAACAGGCATCGATATCGGCCGTGAGCTCGCCAGCCGCCACGACGTGACAGTCCTCTACATGACAGCCAATCCGACCCAGCTCGGCGACGGTGTTCCAGGTACGCTCGGGGTGATCGGAAAGCCGGTCGCCGACGACGAATTACGTGCCAGCATCCGCTATGCCGTCGCGGCCTATCACAGCCATCAGGATGCCGAGCCCCCCTCACGGCTGCAATTGTTCATGCTTCCCGACACAGCCGCTTCCGAGCGCGGCTCCACTCCAAGTTGAGACGGTCCCGTCACTGACGCGGTGAAAGCCGCGCCGAGCGCTGCAACGCCCACTGAGGAAGATCGATCTCGACGCGCAATCCGTCCGGATCGAACTGACGGGCAATCGTCCCGTCCATTTGTCCACGCACGCTGAGTTCGATCAGCCGAGTACCAAAGCCTGTCTTTTCCGGCTGCGCGAAAATCCGCGCACTGTCTTTCGCAAGTGTTTCTTTCCAGACGACAAGGCACCGGTCGCCCTCGAGACGCGTCGATATGTCGAGCCGCCCGCCATCATGGGCGAGCGAGCCGTATTTCGCCGCATTGGTGGCCAGTTCATGAAAGATAAGGGCGATCGGCGTGGCGGCCGCTTCACTGACGGCGATGTCCGCGCCGGAGATCGCAATGCGCCCGCCGTCGTCATAGGCCGATAGCAGCGCCGAAATGAGGCCGTGAAGCGAGGCATGCGAGCCAGGCCCTAGTTCCAGCCCGCGTGGCCTGACGAACTCGTGCGCCGTGCCGAGCGCCAGAATGCGGGCGCGCAACTCCTCGGCAAACCCCTGCGCCTCGGGCCGCGAACGGGCGGTCAGGCCGACGATCGAACCCAGTACGGAAAAGATGTTCTTGATGCGATGCGACAGTTCCTGCGCGACGACCTCGCGCTCCTCCGCCGCAAGCTTCGTCTCGTGAATGTCGGTGCACGTTCCGAACCACCGCACGATCCGTCCCTCATTGTCGCGGATCGGCAAAGCGCGACCAAGCGTCCAGCGATACTCGCCCGAATTGTGACGCAGCCGATATTCGATCTGGTAGGGATCGCCGGTTTCCAGCGAATGTTGCCAGCGGTCCCAAGCCCGCGCCTGATCGTCCGGGTGGAACATGTCGTTCCAGCCATCCCCGTCCGTCGAGCCTTGCGGAACGCCGGTGAACTCGTACCAGCGGGCGTTGTAGTAATCGTGCAATCCGTCCGGCGTGGTAGACCATACCATCTGCGGCATGGCGTCCGCGATGGCGCGGAACTTAGCCTCCGATTCAGCCAATGCCTCCTGCGCACGGCGCTGATCGGTCACGTCGATCGATATGCCCGGCAAGCGCAGCGGCTCCCGGCCGTTGCCGCCAGAAACACGCCCGAGAGCGAGAATCCAGACGATTTCCCCGTTCGGCCTGATGATACGGTACTGGACGCGCAGATCGCCGCGTTCACGCAGCGCCGTGTCGATCCGCTGACCGAGCGTTTCACGGTCGTCGGGGTGAATGGCGTCGATGAAGCGGCCGATCGGCACGCCCCGCGCTGCCTCCGGGACGGGAACGTTGTAGAGCGTTGCGAAGCTGGCGTCGGCCGTTACGATGTCGGCGTCCACATTCCAGTTCCAGTGCCCGACCAGACCTGCGCCTTCGGCCGCGAGCTCCAGTTGCTCCTCGTTCGATCGAAGCGCGTATTGGGCATTGACCCGGTCGGTCGTCTCCTCGACCATTGCGATGACGCCGATCACGCGGCCTTCGTTATCGGGAACGCCGCTATAGTGCAGATCGAGGAAAACCGTTTCGGGATCGCCGTTACGCAAAAACTCGAATTGCTGGTCATGGAACGACAATGTGCCGCCATCGCCGACCTGCGCGAGCATCTTCCGATTGAAATCGGCAACTTCCGGCCATGCCGTCAGCAGCGGCTCGCCGAAACAGGCTGGATGACGACCGCCTGCGATCACGCGGTAGGCGTCGTTATAGACCATGCGGGCATCCTGCCCGACGAGAAGGCACATGGGGCGCGGGGACGCGAAAATCATCCCGACCACGCCCAGAAGTTCGCGCGGCCAGCTCGAAACCGGCCCCATATCGGTCGCCGCCCAATCCATCTCCTCGAAGAGTTGTCGGGCCGAAACGGCGGGACGATCGTCTGTGGTCGCGGGGAAATGGTCGGTCATGTGGATCGGTTGCGCTGTGCTTTCTTGCTCATCTGAACGCTCGTTACCTTCGAGCGCAAGAGCCAATGATGGCTCGCGATTGCTTCGATCGCCCAAAGCAACGGATTCAAGCTGCAAAAACGCCTGATTCAGGCCTATTATCCGTGCATTGCCCGCATGGCGAGCTTGGAGCCGGCGGTTCAAAACCCTATATTCGGGCTATCAAGAACACTTGATTCGACCGTTCGTTTCATGTCGAGCGGCCCTTGTCTACGAAGATCGGAATTTCATGAGCGATACGCCAGAAAACATTCCCGGCGCACCGGCAGAATATGGCGCCGAATCCATCAAGGTTTTGAAGGGGCTGGATGCCGTTCGCAAGCGGCCTGGCATGTATATCGGCGACACGGACGACGGTTCGGGCCTGCACCACATGGTCTACGAGGTCGTCGACAACGCGATCGACGAATCGCTGGCCGGCCATGCCGATCTGGTTTCCGTCACGCTCAACCCGGACGGCTCGGTCACCGTGACCGACAACGGACGCGGCATTCCAACCGACATCCATACCGGCGAAGGCGTCTCGGCGGCCGAGGTCATCATGACCCAGCTTCATGCCGGCGGTAAGTTCGACCAGAACTCCTACAAGGTTTCGGGCGGCCTGCATGGCGTCGGCGTCTCCGTCGTCAACGCGCTGTCCTCATGGCTGAAGATGAAGATTCGCCGCGGCGGCAAGCTTCACGAGATGAGCTTCACGCATGGCAATGCCGACGGGCCGCTGACCGTCACCGGCACCTATGTCGAGGACAAGCAACCCGGCACCAACGAAGGCCGTTCGGGAACGGAGATCACTTTCTTCCCCTCCGCCGAAACCTTCACTATGATCGAGTTCGATTACGGAACGCTCGAACATCGCCTGCGCGAACTCGCCTTCCTGAATTCGGGTGTGCGCATCGTCCTCACCGACAAACGCCACGCCGACGTGAAGGTGCAGGAACTGCTTTATGAGGGCGGGCTGGAAGAGTTCGTCAAATATCTCGACCGCGCCAAGAAGCCGCTCATTCCTGCGCCGATCGCCATTCAGGCCGAGCGCGACGGCATCACCGTCGAAGTCGCCATGTGGTGGAACGACAGCTACCACGAGAACGTGCTCGCCTTCACCAACAACATCCCGCAGCGCGATGGCGGCACGCATCTGGCCGGCTTTCGCGGCGCGCTGACGCGTCAGGTGACGGGCTACGCCGAAGTTTCGGGTCTGACGAAGAAGGAAAAGGTCTCGATCACCGGCGACGATTCGCGCGAGGGCCTGACCGCCGTTCTTTCGGTCAAGGTTCCCGACCCGAAATTTTCCTCGCAGACCAAGGACAAGCTGGTCTCTTCCGAGGTTCGTCCTGTCGTCGAAAACCTCGTGAACGACGCGCTCGGCACATGGTTTGAAGAGCATCCGGGCGAAGCCAAGGTGCTGATCAGCAAGGTGATAGAGGCAGCCGCCGCGCGCGAGGCCGCTCGCAAGGCGCGCGAACTGACCCGCCGCAAAGGCGCGCTCGACATCACGTCGCTGCCCGGCAAGCTGGCCGACTGCCAGGAACGCGACCCCGCCAAGTCCGAAATCTTCATCGTCGAGGGTGACTCGGCCGGCGGCTCCGCCAAGGGTGGGCGTTCGCGCCAGAACCAGGCGATCCTGCCGCTGCGCGGCAAGATCCTGAACGTGGAGCGTGCGCGCTTCGACCGGATGCTTTCGTCCGACATGATCGGCACGATGATCACTGCGCTCGGCACCGGCATCGGCAAGGACGAATTCAACGCCGACAAGCTGCGCTATCACAAGATCATCATCATGACCGACGCCGACGTTGACGGCGCGCATATCCGTACGCTGCTTTTGACGTTCTTCTTCCGGCAGATGCCGGAGCTGATCGAGCGCGGCCACCTCTATATCGCCCAGCCGCCGCTCTACAAGGTCACGCGCGGCAAGTCGGTCCAGTACATCAAGGACGAGCCGTCTTTCGAGGAATATCTGATCGGGCAGGGTCTGGAAGAAGCCTCGCTAGAACTGTCGACCGGGGAAGTCCGCGCCGGGCAGGATCTGCGCGCCGTCATCTCCGATGCGCTTGCCGTGCGCACGCTCGTTCAGGGCCTTCACACGCGCTATTCGCGCTCGGTCGTCGAGCAGGCCGCGATCGCCGGTGCACTCAATGCCGAGCGCATGGCGAACGCATCCGAGGCCGCCGACATCGTCACGAAGGTGGCCGAACGGCTCGACATGATCTCCGAGGAGACCGAGCGCGGCTGGGAGGGGCGCATCAACCCGTCCAACGAGGGCGCGGGCGGTTTCGTCTTCGAGCGCACCGTGCGCGGCGTGCGCGAAGTCGTCGTGCTCGATGCGGGACTGATCGGCTCGGCCGATGCCCGCGCGATCGATCGCTACACGGCGCGGCTCCAGGAAGTTTACACCAAGCAGCCGGCCTTGAAGCGCAACGACAAGTCGGAAATCATCTCCGGCCCGATGGCTCTTCTCGACGCGATCTTCGCGACCGGGCGCAAAGGGCTCTCCATGCAGCGCTACAAGGGCCTTGGCGAGATGAACGCCGAGCAGCTTTGGGAAACGACGCTCGACCCGAATGCACGTTCGCTGTTGCAGGTCAGGGTCAACGACGCGACCGACGCCGATTCGCTGTTCTCGCGCCTGATGGGCGACGAGGTCGAGCCACGCCGCGAGTTCATTCAGGAGAACGCGCTCTCGGTCGCCAATCTCGACATCTAGACGGTTTTGCGCGCGAATGAGGCGGCATCGTCAGGCGCCGCCTCTTGATTTCATCGCCGTAAAACTCGATATCGGCCTCAAAATCACGATAATCTGAAAGACGGGATCAGCCATGAACGATCGTCCGGAAAACGAACGCGCGACTGACCAGACCGCGGACATCAACCTCGAAGCGGAGGCGGACATTGCCGAGGGACAGGGCGGGCAGGCCGATTTCGAGGCCTTCATGCGCCTTGCCAAGGAAAACGAGGACCTGAAGGACCGCGCGCTCAGGATCGCGGCCGATATGGAAAACCTGCGCCGCCGTACGCAGCGCGAGGTTGCCGACGCCAAGTCCTACGCGGTCGCGAACTTCGCGCGCGACATGCTGTCGGTCAACGACAACATGCGCCGCGCGCTGGACGCCATCCCCGCCGAGGCAAAGGGATCGGACGATGCCGGCTTCAAGTCGCTGATCGACGGTGTCGAGATGACCGAGCGCGATATGCTGGCCGCGCTCGAGCGCCATGGCGTCAGGAAGCTTTCGCCCGAGGGCGAACGCTTCGATCCGAACTTCCATCAGGCGATGTTCGAGGTGCCTAATACCGAGGTGCCGAACAATACGGTTGTGCAGGTGGTGCAGACGGGCTACGTCATCGGCGAGCGCGTCCTGCGCCCCGCGATGGTGGGCGTTTCGAAAGGTGGCCCGAAGGCGGCTCCCTCGCCGGACGCTCCGGCGGAGCCGGGTCCGCCGAACGCACAGGCCGAAAAGGACGCATAATCAAAGGGCGCCCTCGGGCGCCTTTTTCGTGTTTCAGCAAGGCGGGGCCGCCCATGAACCCGATCATCTTCCTCGACTATGCGGGTATCGCGGTCTTTGCCGCCACCGGTGCACTCGCCGCCTCGCGCAAGCAGCTCGATATCATCGGCTTTCTGTTTCTGGCCAGTGTGACGGCGATCGGCGGCGGCACGTTTCGCGACCTCATCCTCGGCGTGCCGGTCTTCTGGGTCGCAAATCACAATTATCTGTTCGTATGCGCGGCGGTGACGCTGGCAGTGTTCTTCGGCGCGCATCTCGTCGAGTCGCGCTATCGCCTCCTGCTTTGGCTCGACGCGGTGGGGCTTGCGGCCTATTCGGTCTTCGGTGCCTATAAGGGACTTCTGGTGACGGGATCGCCGGTGATCGCGACCGTCACCGGCGTGCTGACAGCCACGCTCGGCGGCATCCTGCGCGACCTTCTGGCCGGCGAGCCGTCCGTTCTTCTGCGCCCCGAAATCTATGTGACGGCCGCGTTATGCGGCTCACTCGCCTATGTGCTGGCCGATCTAGGCGACGCGCCGGCAGCGGGCGCGGCGCTCATCGCCTTTTCCATTGCCTTCCTCGTGCGCGGCGGCGCACTAGCCTATGGCTGGGTTTTCCCGCCCTACAAATCCCGGCCCGGCCGTAGGCCCGAAGACATCCCGATGGACTAACTCATTTTTGTCTGCGCATGTCTGCGACGCTAAGTGATCCCACTTGGCTGCATCATGCTTTAGTGGGCTTCGTCCCAGTTGCCGGCGGCGCGTGCGTCGACCTGTAGCGGCACCTTCATGGCGAGTGCGGGCATCGCCGCATGTTCCATCGTGCTGGTGATGACCGGAATCGCTGCCTCGACCTGCTCTTCCGGCGCTTCGAAGATCAGTTCGTCATGGACCTGCAAAAGCATTTGCGTTCGGTCCAGCCCCGCCTCATCGAGAGCCGGCTCGATCTTGACCATCGCGCGGCGGATGATGTCGGCCGCAGATCCCTGGATCGGCGCATTGATGGCCGCGCGCTCGTTGAAGGCGCGCACGGACGGATTGGCCGAGCGGATTTCGGGATAATGGACGCGGCGGCCGAAGATCGTCTCGACATAACCGTTGTCGCGCGCGAACGCCTTGGTCGCATCCATATAGTCCCGGATGCCGGGAAAGCGCTCGAAATACTTCTTGATGTAGCTGCCCGCTTCCTCGCGGGCGATCGAAAGCTGGTTGGCGAGCCCAAAGGCCGAGATGCCGTAGATGATGCCGAAATTGATCGCCTTGGCGCGTCGGCGCACTTCGGACGGCATGCCCTCGACCGGCACATTGAACATTTCCGACGCCGTCATCGCGTGAATGTCGACGCCATCGGCGAAAGCCTGCTGCAATTGCGGGATTTCGGCGACATGGGCGAGAACGCGCAGTTCGATCTGGCTGTAGTCCGCAGAAATAAGCCTGTTGCCCGGCCCAGCGATGAAGGCCGTCCTGATCTTGCGGCCTTCGGCGGTACGGATCGGGATGTTCTGGAGATTCGGCTCGGACGAGGAGAGTCGGCCAGTCGTCGTCGCGGCCAGCGCGTAAGACGTGTGAACACGCTTCGTTTCAGGGTGGATATAGCCCGGAAGCGCGTCCGTATAGGTCGAGCGCAGCTTCGACAATTGCCGCCAGTCGACGATCTTGCGCGGCAGTTCGTGCCCCTCCGCCGCAAGGTCCTCCAGCACCGATGCGGTGGTCGACCATTGGCCCGATTTGGTCTTCGAGCCGCCCGGCAGCCCCATGCGACCGAACAAAATGTCGCCGAGCTGCTTGGGCGAGCCGATGGTGAAACGCTCACCAGCCAGTTCGTAGACTTCCTCCTCGAACGCGCCGGCGCGCTGCGCGAACTCGCCCGATAGGCGCGACAATATCTGCCGGTCGACCGAAATGCCGCGCTCTTCCATGCGCGCCAGAACCGGCACCAGCGGGCGCTCCAGACGCTCGTAAACGGCGTTCAGCCCTTTCGAGGTCACGCGCGGCTTGAGGACATTCCAAAGTCGCAACGTCACGTCGGCATCTTCGGCCGCGTAGGCGGTCGCCTTTTCCAGATCGACGAAGTCGAAGGTGATCATCGACTTGCCCGAACCGCACACATCCTTGAAGGAAATCGGCACATGGCCGAGCCAGCGCTCCGACAGCGCATCCATGCCCTGCCCGCCCGTTCCGGCGTCGGCGACATAGGAAAGCAGCATCGTGTCGTCGCAAGTGTCGGCCGCGATGCCGTGGCGTTTCAGGACCAGCCAGTCATATTTCAAATTATGCGCGATCTTGAGGACGGATGCGTCCTCCATCATCGGCTTGATGGCGGCGAGCGCCTCGCAGACGGGTATCTGGTTCTCCACCAAACCGCCGCCGAGCAGATCGCCCGCACCGGATTTGTGGATCAGCGGAACATAGGCCGCCTTGCCCGGCGCGACGGCGAGCGAGAACCCGCACAGTTCCGCCTGCATCGGATCGAGCGACGTCGTCTCGGTGTCGAAGGCCACGCGGCCCGCTTCGACGGCTTCGGCGACCCACGCCTTCAACGTATCGATATCGCGGATCGTCAAATAGGCGGTGCGGTCGATCTTGCCGGCAATCGCCGCATCGGCGCGCGTTTTTGCAAGGTCCTGCGGTGTAGCTGGGCCGTTGCGCGCCTCGGGCGCAACCTCGCCTTCCTCCCCCGGCTCGCTCATGCCGGATGAGGGAACGTCCAGATCGGGACCATGCGCGGTTTTTCCAGCCTGCACCTCGACATGCATCGGCTCGATCTCGGAAGGCTCCGCGCCCGTCGCTTCGGCCACGCGCCTCGTCAGCGAGGAGAACTCCATCGCCTTCAAAAAGCCGATCAGCTTCGGGCCGTTCGGCGGCTTGAGGACGAACGCGTCGAGACCTTCCGTCACCGTCACATCGTCCTTGAGCCGCACCAGTTCACGCGACAGCCGCGCCATCGCGGCATGTTCGATCAGGTTTTCGCGGCGCTTGTTCTGCTTGATCTCGGAGGCGCGGGCCAGAAGCGTGTCGAGGTCGCCATATTCTTCCAGAAGCTGCGCGGCCGTCTTCGGGCCGATGCCGGGCACACCGGGGACGTTATCGATCGAATCGCCCGTCAGCGCCTGAAGGTCGATCATCTTTTCCGGCGGCACACCCCATTTCTCGATGACTTCAGGGACATTGATCTCCTTGTCTTTCATCGGATCGTACATGGAGACAGTCGGCCCCACGAGTTGCATCAGATCCTTGTCGGAGGAGATGATCGTCGTGTCGCCGCCGGCCTCGCAGGCAAGCTTCGCATAGGTCGCGATCAGGTCGTCGGCCTCGAACCCTTCCATCTCGACGCAGGGCAGTTCGAAGGCGCGCGTCGCCTGCCGGATGAGGCCGAATTGGGGGATCAGGTCTTCGGGCGGCTCGGTCCGGTTCGCTTTGTATTTGTCGTAGAGTTCGTTGCGGAACGTCTTCGACGAATAATCGAAGATCACCGCGAAATGGGTAGGCGTGACACCGACATCGGTGTCCCGCGCGTTCTGCATCAGCTTCCAGAGCATGTTGCAGAAACCGGAGACCGCCCCGATTGGCAGTCCGTCCGATTTGCGCGTCAGCGGAGGGAGCGCGTGATAGGCACGGAAGATGTAGCCGGAGCCATCGACGAGGAAGAGGTGATCGCCTTTTTTCATGGCAATTGAGGTAGCGCCTCACCATCGCCCTGTCCATCGGCAAGGCGGTGGGAAAGCCCGCTCATGACAACTCGGCAGGGCTCACGGCTACGTTACGCACTTGTAATGTTCGTGCCCTTGAATTGCCACGTTCAAATTCTCAGATATCACCTATCGGCAATGTAAATGCCGAAGTCCGGAAAAGGCTCGTCCCCCGCCCGACCGGACTTAAAAGGCGGCAGCCTCATCCCCCTCTCCGGGCTGCCGCACCTTTAGAGTAGGGCCGCCGTGGATCCCCCTCCCCACGGCGGCTTCTCTTTATGGTTACTGTGGCGCCATGCCCCTCATACGCTCTGAACGGCGGCGCAGAAGCTCGATCGTCGTCAAAAGCGCGATCGAAAACATGACGAGGATCGTCGCGACGGCTAGGATCGTCGGGCTGATCGACTCGCGGATGCCCGACCACATCTCGCGCGGAATGGTGCGCTGCTCGACGCCGGCGAGGAAGAGCACGATGACGATCTCGTCGAAGGACGTGATGAAGGCGAAGAGCGCGCCGGAAATGACGCCCGGCAGGATCAGCGGCATGGTGATCTTGCGAAACGTCGTGGCGGGCGATGCCCCAAGCCCCGCCGCCGCTCGCGTCAGCGAATGGTCGAAGCCGACGAGCGTCGCCGTCACCGTGATGATGACGAAGGGCGTTCCCAGCGCCGCATGGGCGAGGATGACGCCCGGAAACGTCCCGGCAAGCCCGACCGACGAATAAAAGAAGAACATGCCGGCGGCCGAGATGATCAGCGGTACGATCATCGGTGAAATCAGAAGGCCCATGATCAGCCCGCGAAGCGGCATTTCGCGGCGCGAAAGCCCGAGCGCCGCAAGCGTACCGAGCGCGGTCGCAAGCAGTGTCGAGGCAACGCCGATGATCAGCGAATTGCGGATCGCGTTCATCCAGGCGGTCGAGTTCCAGAACGCGTTGTACCAGCGCATCGAAAACCCGTCCGGATCGAGGGTCAGCATCTCGCGCGTATAGGTGAAGTAGGGCTGCACGTTGAACGACAGCGGGATGATCACCAGGATCGGCGCCATCAGGAAGAAGAAGATCAGGCCGCAGAAGATGCGGAAGCCGTAATACCACGTGCGTTCGAGCGGGCCGGCATAGGTGGGGAGCGCCATGTTTCTTGTCCTAGCCCAGCTTGACCTTGTCGATGCCGACGATGCGGCTGTAGGTCCAGTAAAGGATCAGCACGCCGAACAGCAGGATCGTTCCGAGCGCGGCCGCCAGACCCCAGTTCAGCGAATTTTGCATATGGAACGCGATCAGGTTCGAGATCATCTGCCCGCTCTGGCCGCCGACAAGGGCGGGCGTGATGTAGTAGCCGATGGAAATGATGAAGACGAGGATCGCACCCGCGCCGATGCCGGGCACCGTCAGCGGCATGTAAACCTTCCAGAACGCGGTCCAGTTGTTCGCACCGAGCGAGCGCGCCGCGCGCATATAGGACGGCGATATGCCCTTCATCACGGAGTAGAGCGGCAGCACCATGAACGGCAACAGGATATGCGTCATCGCAACGATGGTGCCGAAGGCGTTATGGATCATCAACACCCGGCCATTGTTGGATATGAGGCCCATCCAGACGAGAATGTCATTGATCACGCCCTGCTGCTGCAACAGCACGATCCACGCCGTCGTGCGGACCAGAAGCGACGTCCAGAACGGCAAGAGCACGAAGATCATCAGGAGATTGGACGTGCGCATCGGCAGCGAAGCCAGGAGAAACGCGATCGGGTAGCCGAGCAGCAGCGTCGTGAATGTGATCGCGACCGACAATGCCAGCGTGCGCAGGAAGAGCGCGACATAGATGCGCTGGTTCGCTGCCTGGCGCTCGATCTCACCCTCGCTGTTGTAGCGCAAGTCGACAGCTGAGACGTAATAGGCAGCGGTGTAAGGCCGACCCTCACGCTCCAGAATGTGCCAGATCGCGGTGTCGCCCCAGCGGTCGTTGTTGTCGATCACCGCCTCCCTGAACGGCGCTTCCATGTCGTCGGCACGTCGGCCAAGGCCAGCGAACAGGCTGCGCGCGCCCGACAATTCATAGTTCATGCGAATGGCAAGCTGGCCGATGGTGCGGCTCTCCTGCGCTTCGGCAAGGTCCGCGACGAGCGCGGCGTAGGTCTCTTCGGACGGCAAATCCTCGCCATCCCACTCGGCGAGCGCCTCGACGGTTCGCGGCAAGGTCGCGACAACGACCGGGTTATCGACACTGCGCCACATCATCTGCCCGATCGGCACGATGAAGGTGATGACGATGAATGCGAGCAGCGGCGCGACCAGCAGGAACGCCGTCAGTCTGCGCCGACGTTCTGCGCGGGCAAGAGCCGTCTTGAGCGGCACGCCGTCCGCCGTGACCATCTTTTCGCCGGGGAGATTTCCCGACGGTGCCAAAGCTGCGTTTGCCATGAAGCTGGTTCGCCCTTGCGGCCTTCAGTATGCGAAAGAAGCAGACGGGCGTCTTGCGACGCCCGTCCTGTTATCGAGACTACTGGAGCATCCAGTTGGCGTAGCGCTCGCGCAGCTCGTCGCCATAATCGGTCCAGAAATCGTTGTTGAGGACGATCGGCGTCTCGTAATTGTCCGGGTTGGTCGGCATGTGCGGCGCCATGTCGATGCCCTTGTCTTCATGCTGACCGACGAGCGGAGCCGAGGATTCGCGCGCCGGACCGTAGGAAATGTACTTCGCCTGATCGGCAAGGCGCTGGGTGTCCGTCGCCCAGAAGATGAACTCCTTCACGGCTTCCAGATTCCGCGTACCTTCCGGCACGACCCAGCCGTCCCACTCGACGAGCTGGCCGTCCCAGATGATCTCGAAGGGCTGTTCCTCGTCGATCGCAGCGGCGAAGAGGCGACCGTTATAGCTGGTCGCGAACGCTACTTCCTTGTCGGCCAGAAGCTGCGGTCCCTGTGCGCCTTCCGTCCAGAAGATCAGGTTCGATTTGATCGTGTCGAGCTTGGCAAAGGCGCGCTCCACGCCTTCCGGCGTTTCCAGCGTCTCGTAGATTTCGTCGATCGGCACGCCATCGGCGTAGAGCGCCCATTCGAGATTGCCGGCCGGACGGTCCTGGATGGCGCGCTGGCCGGGGAAATCCTCGACGTTGAAGAAGTCGTCGATCGTCTGCGGCTCGGAGCCTTCATCGAACATTTCGGTGTTGTAGCCGATGACGGTCGAATAGACGATCTGCGGAATGAAGCATTCGCCGATCGAGCCGGGCAGGAAGTCTTCCGATGCGGCCGTGCCGTCCGGCGCGGGTGCAAGCCATTCATCGGCGTCGATGGGCATGATGATGCCCTCGTCGCAGGCGAGCTGGGCGTCCGACGGCAGCATGTCGACGAGGTCCCACGTCACGTTGTTCGCCTGCGATTGCGCGCGCAGCGAGGCGAGCGCATTCGCCGAGCCGTCATCGTTGACCATGCGCACGTTCGGATGCTCTTCCATATAGGGGTCGAGATAGGCGCGCTGCTGGCTTTCCGAATAGGCGCCGCCCCACGAGACGACGGTGAGCTGGACCGGATCCTGCGCATAGGCGCCGATCGCCAGAAGGCTGACGGCGGTTCCCGCGCCGATCACCTTGAACTTTGTAAGCTTCATGCGACGTTCTCCTCTGTTTGTCGCCGATGGCACCATCGGCGCGCTTTTTTCGGTCTGCCGCCTTTCCGGCGGTCTTGTCAGGCGTCGAGCGCCCGGCAATCCTGTGCCGACCAGCCAACGCGGATCGTCTCGCCCGCGGCGAGACGGCCCTTCATGTCGGAATTCGGCACCTTGATGATGAATTCGTCATTGCCGCACACATTGACGCGCGTGCGTATGTGGTCGCCCAGATAAATCAGTTCCTCGACCCGTGCGTCGAAAGCGTTGTCGATGCCGTTATCCGGATTGATGCGCACGCGCTCGGGCCGAAGCGAGAGCGTAGTCGCATCGCCCTTCCCCGAAACGTTGACCGGAAGCGCCCTGACGAGCGAGCCGTCATCGAGCCGCACATCGCAATCCTGACCGTTCACGCTCTCGATTTTTCCCGGCAGCCGATTGTTCTCGCCGATGAAGGCGGCGACGAAGGCGTTTTCGGGCCGCTCGTAAAGATCGGCCGGCGAAGCAAGCTGCTGGATCACGCCATCTTCGAAAACCGCGATGCGGTTCGACATGGTCAGCGCTTCGGACTGGTCATGCGTCACATAGACGACGGTAACGCCCAGATTCTCGTGGATATGCTTGATCTCGTACTGCATCTGCTCGCGCAAATTCTTGTCGAGCGCACCAAGCGGCTCATCCATCAAGACCAGCGTCGGCTCGAATACGAGGGCGCGGGCGACGGCCACGCGCTGCTGCTGGCCGCCCGAAAGTTGCGCGGGCATCCGTCCACCAAGATGGCCGAGCTTGACCATGTCGAGCGCCTTCTTGACGCGGTCAGCGATCTCGGCCTTGCCGACCCCGCGCACCTTCAACGGAAAGGCGAGGTTTTCGGCCACCGTCATATGCGGGAAGAGCGCGTAATTCTGGAAGACCATGCCGATGTCGCGCTTGTGCGGCGGCACGTTGTCGATGCGCTGCCCCTTGAGGCGTATCTCGCCATGGGTCGCGTTTTCGAAACCAGCCAGCATCATCAGGCAGGTCGTCTTGCCGGACCCGGACGGCCCGAGCATCGTCAGGAATTCGCCCCGAGCGATGTCGAGATTGAGATTTTTCACGACCAGAACTTCGCCGTCATAGCTTTTCTGGACGTTATGAAAGCGAACGAAAGTTTGATCGTCCGCAGCAATGCTGACGCTCACCATAGACAGAACTGTTCCCCTGTTGCCCGGATAGACCACCGGGCACTCATCTTTTGACCCAAGCTTCACCAATTCAAAACAAATTGCAACAGCCGCTTTTGTGCATCGCGACGGTTTTTCCCAATGCACCGCGCCGGTTTATGTGCGCCGCACCATCGCAACCCCGCGAGTTGCAAGGAACTGACGCGGTTGTGGTTTCAAGATGGACGCGCCATATCTGGCTGCAGGATTCACACGCTTGCTGAGAGGACGATTGGCCATGCTGAGGAAGACCGAATTTTACATCGACGGAAAATGGACTGCGCCGGCGAAGCCGAAGGAACTTGAGGTGATCAATCCGGCCGACGAACAGCCCTTTGCGGTCATTTCCCTCGGCTCGCAGGAAGATGTGGATTTGGCGGTTGCCGCCGCGAAGCGCGCCTTTCCCGCATGGTCGGTCACGACGAAGGAAGAGCGCCTCGCCTGGCTCGACCGGCTGCTCGAAGCCTACAAGGCCCGCATGGATGATATGGCCAAGGCGATTTCCGACGAAATGGGCGCGCCGATGACGCTTGCCATGGAAAGCCAGGCTGCCGCCGGCATCGGCCATATCAAGGCGTTCATCCGGACATTGAATACTTTCGAATTCGAGCACGCGCTCGACGAGCGCAACCCGCAGGAACGCATCGTGCATGAACCGATCGGCGTCGTCGGCTTGATCACGCCCTGGAACTGGCCGATGAACCAGGTGACGCTGAAGGTCGTGCCAGCGATCGCAGCCGGCTGCACCGTCATTCTCAAGCCTTCGGAGGTCGCGCCGCTCTCGTCCATCGTCTTTGCCGAGATCGTCGCGGCGTCGGATCTTCCGGTCGGCGTCTTCAACATGGTCAATGGCGATGGTCCGACCGTCGGCGAAGCCATGTCGCGCCATCCCGATATCGACATGATGTCGTTCACCGGCTCGACACGCGCTGGCATCGCCGTCACCAAAGCAGCGGCCGAAACGGTCAAGCGCGTAACGCTGGAGCTCGGCGGCAAATCACCCAACATCGTCTTCGCCGATTCCGATCTTGAGGCCGCGATTGCGCGTGGGCTCGATCACTGTTTCCTGAATACCGGCCAGTCCTGCAATGCGCCGACGCGCATGCTGGTGGAGCGTTCCGTATACGACCGCGCCGTGGAACTCGCCGGCGAGCATACCCGCACCAAGGTCAAGGTCGGCAATCCAGCCGAGGAAGGCGGCCATATCGGCCCGCTCGTCTCGCAAGCCCAGTTCGACAAGGTGCAGGGTCTGATCGATGTCGCCATCAAAGAGGGCGCGAAGCTCGTCGCCGGCGGTCCGGGCCGCCCAGAGGGCTTTAACCGCGGCTATTACGTTCGCCCGACCGTCTTCGCAGACGTCACCAATGAGATGACCATCGCACGCGAGGAAGTCTTCGGCCCGGTGCTCGCCATGATCCCCTTCGATGGCGAAGAAGAAGCCGTCGAGATCGCCAACGACACGCCCTACGGCCTGTCGAGCTACGTGCAGACCGGCGACGCCGAAAAGGCCCGCCGTGTTGCAAAGCGTTTGCGCGCCGGTATGGTCCAGATCAACGGAACGTCGCGCGCGCCCGGCTCTCCCTTCGGCGGCTACAAGCAATCCGGGATCGGCCGTGAAGGCGGCAAATACGGGCTGGAGGACTTTCTTGAGGTCAAGGCGGTGGCCGGCTGGCCGCAATAATGCGTGATCATCCGCATTAGCGAGACAACCGAGACGCCGCGATCAGCACCTGATCGCGGCGTTTTTCGTTAAACGCACCCGAACGGGGGCTTGGAGCGACTACCAAAAACATCAATTCGCACTTATGGTTAACGAATTATTGCCCGGATTCCGGGCAGTTTCGTGTGTGCTGATTGTCACAACGCCCCGCGCAGGCCTGTTCATATCGCCCATGTCAATTGACACCCACTTATATCAAACCTTAACGTTTCCTTAACGACACGATCAACGTGCGGAAATCGGGGTTTTGAGAATGGGCGGTTCATCACTCATCCGGCGTGCGCTTGCGGGCGCGATACTGGCGGGCGCGCTTTTTCAGGCAGCCGCTGCAGCGGCCATGCCAGCCCACGCACCCTCGATGAAGACGGGCGGCCTGACCTCGCAGCCGATCGGACATTACGAGTTTTGCCAGCGCCTGCCTCAGGAGTGCTCGATCCGCCCGGCCGATCGCGGCGCGCTCGTGGTGACCCCGGCGATTTGGCGCGCGGTCGACAAGGTCAATCGCGCGGTGAACGCGGCGGTAACACCGAAAAGCGATCTCGAAATCTACGGTCGCGAGGAATGGTGGGCCTATCCGGTCAAGGGCGTCGGTGATTGCGAGGACTACGCGCTCGAAAAGCGCAAGCGGCTCGCCGAAGCCGGCATCCCGCTGTCCAATCTCCTGATCACCGTTCTGCGCAAGGCCGATGGCGAGGGACACGCCGTCCTGACATTGCGCACGGATCGCGGCGACTTCATTCTCGACAATCTGAAGCCCGACATTCGCGCATGGACGGACACGGATTACCGGTTTCTCAAGCGTCAGGCGAGCAATCACACCGGCCGGTGGGTGACACTGCACGAGGACCGCAACCTTCTGGTCGGCGCGCTGCGCTGACCGCCCGGCGACGTTGGCCAAAACTCTTCAGCTTTGTACGCAAGCGTCCTCTCCGATCCTTGGCCCGTTCCTCGAGCGGTAGCATAATTGGCCATCTCAACCGGTTTTGACACCGGAGGCAGCCTCCGTTGTCGCCTGAGAAAATGCGCGACGGCCACGCGAAGCTCATAAGCACGCCCGAAAGATCGCCGACGGCGGCAAAAGACCAATTTTTGCCTGAACCCATTCATCTGGACTGTTTCGACTGACCTGAGAGAAATCTGAAGGTCGAGTGCTCCGGGCGAAGGTCGTATCTGGACGCGCCAGATTCGACCGACCGAAAGATGCGGTGCTGATTCCCTCGGCCAGAAAAATTGCCCTCTGGACCGTTATCTAACCCTCGTACTCATCTCGCCCAATGCACGATTCATTGTCATCCTACAGCGTCATGGATGCGCGAACCCTCCTCGCATCAGAACGAAACCCGCTCTAACGGCACCGATCACCATCAACCCGTAGCTGGGTACCACTTCGGCATCACGCGGCGGCGGCGAGCCGTTCGCCTGCAATCCGGTACGAAATAGCCTCGGCCAGATGAATGCGGCCGACCTCTTCGCTTCCGTCGAGATCGGCGAGCGTGCGCGCGACCTTCAAAACCCGGTGATATGCGCGTGCAGACAGGTTCAGCTTTTCGCTGGCATCCCGCAACAGCGCCGCACCCGCCGCATCCGGCGTGGCGACCTTCTCGATCATCGCGGCTCCGCAAAGTGCATTGGTCGTGAAAGACGGCATTTCGAGCGCGGCATAGCGCTGCGACTGGACCGCGCGCGCCGCCGCCACACGCGTTCGAACGGTTTCGCTCGTCTCAGCGCGGCCCGGCGCAATCAGATCGGCGGCGGTGACCGCCGGCACCTCGATCCGCAGATCGATGCGGTCGAGCAGCGGGCCTGAAATGCGCGCCTGATAATCGGACTGACAGCGCGGACCGCGTGCGCAGCGATGACCCGGTTCGCCCGCCATGCCGCATCGGCACGGGTTCATCGCCGCGACGAGTTGGATACGGGCGGGGTAGGAGACACGATGATTGGCGCGCGCGATCACGCTTTCTCCGTTCTCGACCGGTTGGCGAAGTGAATCGAGCACGGCCGGCTGGAACTCCGGAAGCTCGTCGAGAAAGAGCACGCCGTTATGTGCGAGCGAAACCTCTCCTGGTCGCGCGCGAAGGCCGCCGCCGACCATCGCCGCCATCGACGCGGAGTGGTGGGGACTGCGAAACGGACGCCGATCCGACAATTTACCACCAGCAAGTTCGCCTGCAATCGAGGCGATCATCGAGACTTCGAGCAGTTCCTTTGCCGCCAGCGGCGGCAGGATCGAAGGCAGGCGCTGCGCCAGCATCGATTTTCCCGAACCGGGTGGCCCGATCATCAGCAGATTATGCCCGCCGGCCGCCGCCACTTCGAGCGCGCGCTTGGCGCTTTCCTGTCCCTTGATGTCGGCAAGATCGAGCAAGCCGGCTGGGGCCGGATCGACCATCGGCTCGGGGCGGCTCAGTACCTGCGTGCCGCGAAAGTGGTTCGCCATCGCGATCAGGCTGCGCGGCGCAAGGATGTCGATATCGGCGCCGGCCCATGCCGCCTCCGATCCGCAAGCGGCCGGACAGATGAGCCCGCGCCCCTTCCCGTTTGCGCCCATCGCGGCCGGAAGAACGCCAGCGACCGGCGCGATCGTGCCGTCAAGCGACAGCTCCCCGAGAACGACATAACCGTCGAGCGCATCCGTAGGGATCGCGCCCAGCGCCGCCATCAGACCGAGCGCGATCGGCAGGTCATAGTGGCTTCCCTCCTTCGGCAGATCGGCCGGTGCCAGATTGACCGTCACCTTTTTCGGCGGCATCGACAGGCCCGACGCATGCAGCGCGGCCTGCACACGCTCGCGGCTTTCGGCCACCGCCTTGTCGGCAAGGCCGACGATATTCATACCGACCTTGCCCGGCGCGATCATGACCTGAACGTCGACCGGAACCGTTTCGATGCCCTGAAAGGCGATCGTTCGCACCCTTGAAACCATGCCCCACTCTCCTTGCGGAAACACAAGCATGAATATCAGATCAAATCAAGAACAATAAGTGAACGAAAAAGCGCGAAGGTTGTGCCTTGGTTGCACCCGGTTGCAGGGGTGGAACAAACGGTCTCAGTTGCGCTTCACCTCCACCGCATCCCAGAACCGCGCGGCGATATCGACACCGCCGAATTTCTTCACCTCGCGAACGCCCGTAGGCGAGGTTACGTTGATCTCGGTCATGTAGTCGCCGATCACGTCGATGCCGACGAGGATGAAGCCGCGCTCCTTCAGCGACGGGCCGATCCGCGCACATATCTCGCGCTCGCGCTCGGTCAGTTCGGTCGCTTCGGCGCGTCCGCCGACATGCATGTTGGAGCGCGAATCATGCTCGGCCGGCACGCGGTTGATCGCTCCGACCGGCTCGCCGTCGATCAGGATGATGCGCTTGTCGCCCTTGCGGACTTCCTTCAGATAGCGTTGGACGATGAAGGGCTCGCGGAACATCTGCTCGAACATTTCGAGCAGGGAGGCGAGGTTTCGGTCGCCCTCCTGCAGCATGAAGATACCCGCGCCGCCATTTCCATACAGCGGCTTGACGATGATGTCGCCATATTCCTTGCGGAAGGCGTCGACCTCGCGCGGATCCTTGGTAATCAGCGTTTCGGGCATCAGGTCGGGGAACTCGGTAACGAAAATCTTTTCAGGCGAGTTGCGCACCCAGGCAGGGTCGTTGACCACGAGCGTCTTCGGGTGGATGCGCTCGAGAAGATGCGTCGTGGTGATGTAGTTCATGTCGAAAGGCGGGTCCTGGCGCAGGAGAACCACGTCCATTTCGCCGAGATCCATACGCTGCGGCTCACCGAGCGTGAAATGCGCGCCCTTCACGTCGTCCACGCGCATTTCCTCGGCATACGCCGTCACTTTGCCGTTTCGCATCGAAAGACGATCAGGCGTGTAATGAAACAGCGCATGGCCACGCTTTTGCGCTTCCAGCGCCAGCGCGAAAGTGGTGTCGCCCGCAATCGAAACGGTCGAGACATGGTCCATCTGGAAAGCGATTCTCAAGGTCATGGAAGCTCCGGGCCGGCTGGGCGGTAACTGTCGTCACCGCCATCTAGAGGTTTCATATCCGATTGCCAATCCGCGCGCTCAACTCGGTGGCGCTCACGTTTGCGAAAGCTTTTTGTGCAAGCGTGCGCGGCATCATTGAAAAGGGCTGCGAAGCTTTGAGGAGCGCAAGCGAAACAATATCGGTAGCCGATGCGCCGCTGGGGATCATGACCGATCCGCTGACGGGGCTTGGCACGCGGCTTCGTCTCGAAGACAAGATCATCCGCCTGATCGCCAAGCGCAAAGCCGATCCAGCGCCCTTTGCGATCGCCATCGTTGATCTGGACGGCTTCAAGCCGATCAACGATCTTTATGGCCGAAGCGCCGGCGATGGAATTTTGAAACAGGCCGCGCTGCGCCTTCGCGCCGCGCTCGATGACGCATCGACGGTCACGCGGACCGGTTCCGACGAGTTCACGATCTTGTCGCCCTTCGTCTTCAGCGCAAAGGCGGCTGAACGGCTGGCTTACACGCTGGTCGACGTGCTTTCGGCACCCTACGACATCGGTGCGCGCACAGTCCGGCTGACCGCGAGCGTCGGTTCGGCGATCTATGACGACGCGCGTGAAACGCCGCCTCACCTGATCGCCAAGGCCGAAACGGCGCTTTACGAGGCGCGGCGGTCGGGACGAAACCGGGTCGTCGTCTATTCGCCCGAACTCGTCGAGGCCGCGCAGACAGTTACGCGGATTGAGCAGGCATTGCGCCGCGCGGTTTCGAATGGCGAAGTCGAGCCCTGGTTCCAGCCGATCGTCTCGATCAAAACGCGCCGCGTCCTCGGCTTCGAGGCGCTTGCGCGATGGCGCGATCCAGACCTTGGCGTCATTTCGCCGGCTACTTTCATTCCTATCGCCGAAGAGCGCGGCATCATGCCGGACCTGTCGAGGCTCATCCTTCTCAAGGCGGCAGAGACAGCGCGCAACTGGCCCGATCCGCTTTTCCTGTCGTTCAATTTGTCATCCGTCCAACTCATCAACGCGTCGACGGCCGGAGAGGTGATCGCGATTGCCGATAGGGTGGGTTTCGACCCCCGTCGGCTGGAAATCGAGATCACCGAAACCGGACTGATGTCGATGCCGGAAACCGCCGCCTCGATCATCACTGAGTTCAAGGATGCGGGCGTACGGATCGCGCTCGACGATTTCGGCACGGGTCAGTCCTCGCTCGGGCGGTTGCGGGAGTTTCCCTTCGACAAGCTGAAGATCGACCGAAGCTTCGTTTCGAGCCTTTTAAGCGACCGCGCGTCGGAACATATCGTCAAGGCCATTTTGGCGATGTGCATCGGCCTCGAAATGGAAGCGGTAGCTGAAGGCATCGAAGAAGAAGCGCAAGCGGCGCGCCTCGACGAATTCGGCTGTGCGCTTGGCCAGGGCTATCTTTACGGTAGAGCCGTCCCGGCTGCCGCGACGGGCGAACTCGCGGCGACGCCGAAGCCGCTTAACTGACGCCTTCGAGGCAGATCTTGGTGTGGCCGGCATTGATGAAGCCGAGCTTGTTTGCCGCCGCCCGCGAGAGGTCGAGAACGCGCCCTTTCGTGAACGGCCCGCGATCGTTAATGCGCACGACGACCTCCCAACCATTGCGCTGGTTGACGACCTTGATCTTCGATCCGAACGGCAAGCTGCGATGCGCGGCAGTCATGCCTTCGGGGTTCATCCGTTCGCCGGAAGCCGTCTTCGAGGTCAGTGCATACCAGGAAGCACTGCCGCATTGCGCGTTCGCGTGGCCGATCGAAATGGTGAAAGCGATTGCCCCGGCCAGCGCGATGCCGGAAGAGCGAATAAAACGTGCCGTCATGCAAGAAATCCATACCCGTTGATATCAATGTGGCGGGTAGGGGGCGAATGAGACCTCGATGGGGTCGCACAACCCCAAATGGAACACGTTTGGAGTCCGCGGGAAACATAGACCCTTGTCAGGTCAGTAAATTGCGGCGGTGATGAGCGCGGAAAAGGAGCCGGCCCGGACGCCATTCCATTCCAAAGGGTTCGCAATCCTCAGCGGCGCCGCGCGATGCACGCGTCCAATCGGAGGCGTGAGCAAAAAGAATTGCCGTGAAATAAGGGAAAATTGGTGGAGCCAAGCGGGATCGAACCGCTGACCTCCTGCATGCCATGCAGGCGCTCTCCCAGCTGAGCTATGGCCCCATCCGGCCTGTTGCCAAGGCCGGTGCGAGGCGGCTTCTAGCGCCGCCCCGGATCGATTGCAAGCCCAAAAGCGCCTGCCTCGATGCTTTCGCAGACGCCCAAGCGTCAGTTGTCGTCGTCGTCGTCGCCAACCCCGACGATGTCGTCGAGATCGTCGTCATCCTCGTCTTCGTCATCGGCAAGGAAGGTGTCGTCATCATCGTCATTGTCGAGGTCGACATCGTCATCGTCGTCCGACGAATCGCCGCCCTTGGCCTCGTCATCGGCATCTTCGAGCGAAACGGTGTCGGCGTCGCTCTCCACGACTTCCTCTTCCTGCTCCTCGACCTCTTCTTCTTCCTCGATCACGGACCCGCTGTCGAAATAGGAGCGCGGATAGGACTGGCCCGTATAGGGCGAGACGATCGGGTCCTTGTTCAGGTCGTAGAACTTACGACCCGTTTCAGGGCAAATTCGCTTGGTGCCAAGTTCAGCTTTCGCCACGGTGAGCCTCATCGTGTCTTCGGGCTTCTCCCCGCAGCCACCTTCAAAGAATCGGCGCGGGCGAGACAGTCGTATGGGGGATGAAAAGTGCCGGTCCCCATAACGATTGAATGAACGACTGTCAAAGCCAATGTCAACCGCAGATCGCACGGGACGGCGTGTCGGGGATGACCGGGGCAAAAACGCATGTTAGGAAGCCGGTGTTCCGCCACCTTCCGCGCCGCAGCGCCTGTCCCGCAAAGTTTTCGCCATGTCAGCCGTCACAGAACCCAAACCCGCGACCGCTCGCAGCGGAGCCGCCCTCAACGGAACCGTCCGCGTGCCGGGCGACAAGTCGATCTCGCATCGCTCCTTGATGTTCGGCGGGCTGGCGGCAGGCGAAAGCCGCATCACCGGGCTTCTGGAGGGCGAGGACGTGTTGCGCACTGGCGAGGCGATGAAGGCCATGGGCGCGGTCATCGAGAAAAACGGTGCCGAATGGATCGTTTCCGGCACCGGCAACGGCGCGCTGCTTCAAGCCGCCGGCCCGCTCGACTTCGGCAATGCCGGCACCGGCGCGCGCCTGACGATGGGACTTGTCGGCACTTATGACATGGAAACCACGTTCATCGGCGACGCGTCTTTGTCGAAGCGGCCGATGAAACGCATTCTCGATCCCTTGCGCGAATTCGGCACGCAGATCGTCAACATGGCCGATGGCGAGCGTATGCCGATCACGCTGCGCGGTCCCGGGCGTGCGGCGCCGATCACCTATCGCGTTCCGATGGCGTCTGCGCAGGTCAAATCCGCCGTGCTTCTGGCCGGCCTCAACGTGCCGGGCGTGACGACGGTGATCGAACCCGTCATGACGCGCGACCATACCGAAAAGATGCTCGCCGGCTTCGGGGCGCAGATCGAGGTGGAAACGGACGCCGAGGGCGTGCGCCATATCCGCCTTCAGGGCGAACCGAAGCTGACAGGCCAGACGATCCAGGTGCCGGGCGATCCCTCCTCGGCGGCCTTTCCGCTGGTTGCCGCGCTGATCGTGCCCGGCTCCGACATCACCATCGAGAACATGCTGATGAACCCGACCCGCACCGGGCTGATCGACACGCTGATCGAAATGGGCGGCTCGATCGAACTTCTCAACCGGCGCAATGCCGGCGGCGAAGACGTGGCCGACCTGCGCGTGCGTCATTCAGAGCTGAAGGGCGTCACGGTTCCGCCGGAGCGCGCTCCCTTCATGATCGACGAATATCCGGTGCTCGCCGTCGCCGCATCCTTCGCCGAGGGCGAGACGGTGATGGAAGGCCTCGACGAATTGCGCGTCAAGGAGAGCGACCGGCTGACGGCGACCGCCGACGGGCTGAAGGCGAACGGCGTCTCCTGTATCGAAGGCGAGGATTTCCTGCGCGTCACCGGCACGCCCGGCGGCAAGGGCATCGGCGGCGGCACCGTCGCCACGCATCTCGACCATCGCATCGCCATGGCGTTTCTCGTCATGGGCTTTGCCGCGCAAAAACCGGTCACGGTCGACGACCGCGCGATGATCGCGACCAGCTTTCCTGAATTCATGAACCTGATGGCGTCGCTCGGCGCGGAGATCGAATGAACGAAACACCTGAAAGCCGCCCTCTCGTCATCGCTATCGACGGTCCTGCCGCCTCCGGCAAGGGGACGCTGGCGCGGCGGCTGGCAGACCATTACGGACTGCTTCATCTCGACACCGGCCTGACCTACCGCGCCGTCGCGCTTGCGCTTTTGCTGGAAGATCTGTCGCTCGACAACGAGGCGCTGGCCGAACAGGCGGCCGCCAATCTCGATTTCGAAGCGCTCGACCGCAACCGGCTCAACGCCTATGGCGTCGGCGAAGCGGCCTCGCGGGTCGCGGTCATGCCTTCGGTGCGCCGTGCGCTGGTGGCCAAGCAGCGCGAATTTTCGCAGACGCCGCCCGGCGCGGTTCTCGACGGACGGGACATCGGCACGGTCGTGTGCCCCGACGCCGATGTGAAGCTCTACGTCACCGCCTCGCCCGAGGCGCGTGCGCTGCGCCGTCATCAGGACGCGCCGGAGGTTTCCTATGACGACGTTCTTGCCGACATCACGCGCCGCGACGCGCGCGACATGGGCCGCAGCGATTCCCCGCTGAAGCCGGCCGAGGACGCGCACTTGCTCGATACGACGGAAATGGATATAGAAGCGGCCTTCCAGGCGGCGAAATCCCTGATCGACGATCGGCTCGCCACCCGGGCATAAGTCCTGAAGAGCGGACGGCCTGCTTCGCGCCCCTGAGCGGTCGCGATCGCGGGCATTCAGCTTTTTCGAACAGAAATCGGCCCCGTCGCATCCTGCGCCGAACTTTCGATCCGCAAGGATCGATGCGACAGGGGCCTTCATCAACACCAACCCCGGCGCCGCTCGCAGCCCAAGGCTCGAGCTTCCAGGAGCTTAAATGTCAAACGCAAACCCAACCCGTGACGATTTCGCCAGCCTTCTCGAAGAGTCCTTCTCCGAGAACCATTCCGCCGAAGGCTCGGTCGTCAAGGGCATCGTCACGGCCATCGAAAAAGACATGGCCATCATCGACGTCGGCCTGAAGGTCGAAGGCCGCGTTCCGCTGAAGGAATTCGGCGCGAAGGCCAAGGATGGCCAGCTGAAGCCGGGCGACGAGGTCGAAGTCTATGTCGAGCGCATCGAAAACGCGCTGGGCGAAGCCATGCTGTCGCGCGACAAGGCGCGCCGCGAGGAAAGCTGGGTCAAGCTCGAAGCGAAGTTCGAGGCCGGCGAGCGCGTCGAAGGCATCATCTTCAATCAGGTCAAGGGCGGCTTCACGGTCGATCTCGACGGCGCCGTGGCGTTCCTGCCGCGCTCCCAAGTCGACATCCGTCCGATCCGCGACGTCACCCCGCTGATGCACAACCCGCAGCCCTTCGAAATCCTCAAGATGGACAAGCGCCGAGGCAACATCGTCGTTTCGCGCCGCACCGTTCTTGAAGAGAGCCGTGCAGAGCAGCGTTCCGAGATCGTCCAGAACCTCGAAGAGGGTCAGGTCGTCGAGGGCGTCGTCAAGAACATCACCGACTACGGCGCGTTCGTCGACCTCGGCGGTATCGACGGCCTGCTGCACGTCACCGACATGGCCTGGCGCCGCGTCAACCATCCGACGGAAATCCTGTCGATCGGCCAGACCGTCAAGGTCCAGATCATCCGCATCAACCAGGAAACCCACCGTATCTCGCTCGGCATGAAGCAGCTCGAGGCGGATCCGTGGGAGGGCATCGGCACGCGTTACCCGATCGGCAAGCGCGTCACCGGCAAGGTCACGAACATCACCGATTACGGCGCGTTCGTCGAGCTGGAGCCGGGCATCGAAGGCCTCATCCACGTTTCGGAAATGTCCTGGACCAAGAAGAACGTTCACCCCGGCAAGATCCTGTCGACGACGCAGGAAGTCGACGTGGTCGTGCTCGAAGTGGACCCGCAGAAGCGCCGCATCTCGCTTGGCCTCAAGCAGACGCTGGAAAATCCGTGGGAAGTCTTCGCCCGCACCTACCCGGCCGGCTCGGTCGTGGAAGGCGAGGTCAAGAACAAGACCGAATTCGGCCTGTTCATCGGTCTCGAAGGCGATGTCGACGGCATGGTTCACCTCTCCGACCTCGACTGGACGCGTCCGGGCGAGCAGGTCATCGAGGAGTACAACCGCGGCGACATGGTTCAGGCGCAGGTTCTCGATGTCGACATCGAGAAGGAGCGCATCTCGCTCGGCGTCAAGCAGCTCGGCAAGGATGCGATCGGCGATGCCGCCGCTTCCGGCGAACTGCGCAAGGGCGCGATCGTCACCTGTGAAGTCACCGGCATCAAGGATGGCGGCCTCGATGTGAAGCTCGTCGACCACGACATCGAAAGCTTCATCAAGCGTGCCGACCTGTCCCGCGACCGCGACGAGCAGCGCCCAGAGCGTTTCTCGGTCGGCCAGAAGGTCGACGCCCGCGTCACGCAGTTCGACAAGAAGACGCGTCGCCTCACCGTCTCCATCAAGGCGCTGGAAATCGCCGAGGAGAAGGAAGCGGTCGCCCAGTACGGTTCGACCGATTCGGGCGCTTCGCTCGGCGACATTCTCGGCGCCGCGCTAAAGAAGCAGAACACCGACAACTAAGCCTCAGCGCTTCATTGAAACGACAAAGACCCCGCCGGAGCGATCCGGCGGGGTTTTTCATTGCGGAACCTGCTGCGAGCCTGACGCGTTTCCTATTCAAGACGGAGCAACCGTCCATCGATATGAACGAGGAAGGATTTCGCGATGAACTGGAATCAGATCGAAGGCAATTGGGAGCAGTTCAAGGGCAAGGCCCAGAAGCAGTGGGGCAAGCTCACCAATGACGATCTCGACGTGATCCGCGGCAACCGCAAGGAACTTGCGGGCAAGCTGCAGGCTCATTACGGCAAGACGCAGGAAGAGGTCGAGCGTGAGATCGACGACTGGTCAGCGCGCCACTGATTGGCTCTGACGGCCGCCGCCCGCATAGCGGGTGGTTCCGGTCCGGCGAAAGGCTCCGCTTCGGCGGAGCCTTTTTCGTTTACAGGCGTCAGTCTTCGCCGTTGAGGCAGGATGTCGCCGAATTCGTCATATTGCCAATCAGTTCGAAATAGAGGTCCGGCCCGTCCGTAAGATCGGCTCCGAGCGGGTCGAGCACGCCAGAGCGTGCATCCGTCCCTTCGGTGACGACGGAGACGAGTCGTGGTTCGAATTGCGGCTCGGAAAAGACGCAGGAGACGCTAAGTTCTCGGATACGATCGCGGATTTCGCCGATGCGCTGCGCGCCGGGCATGACGTCCGGGCTGACGGTGATCGATCCGGCTGCCGGAAAATCGAACCGGTTCTCGTAATATTGATAGGCGTCGTGAAACACGACGAAGCCGCGATTCTCGACTGCCTCCAATTCGGAACGCGTATCGGCCAGCAACTCATCCAGCCGCAAGATGGTCGCTTCGGCATTCTCGGCATATCTCGCGGCATTTTTGGGATCGGCCCGCGAAAGGGCCGCTTCGATCTCACCGACCATCGCTTTCGCATTTTCGGGATCGAGCCACAGATGCATGTCATGCGAGCCGTGATCATGGTCGTGACCGTGATCATGTGCATGGTCGTTGCCCGCATCCTCATGGGAATGGTCGTGGCTATGCTCGTGCGACTCGGCGTCATCATCGTGACTGTGATCATGCTCATGGCCGTGGTCATGTGCACTCTCGCCGGCTTCATGATCATGCGCGTGCTCATGGCTTTCGAACGGGCCGCCCTCGCGATAAGGCAGCAGCGTCATGCCTTCGGCTTCGCCGAGCTCGACCACTTCAGCGCTTCCTGCCAACGTCTCTAGCGGCCCTCGCAGGAACATCTCCATGTCCGGGCCGATCCAGAAAACGACGGATGCACCTTCGAGCATCCGAGCCTCGGACGGGCGCATCGAATAGGTGTGCGGCGATCCTGCACCCGACACGACCAGCGATGGTTCACCAACGCCTTCCATGACGGCGGCGACCAGCGAATGCACCGGCTTGATGGAAGCCACCACGCCATCGAGGGCGCTGGCCGGAGCCGAGCCAAACCCGACGAGAGCCGTAGCGGAGAGAAGGAAAATGCGAAGTCGCGCCATGGCAGGATCACCAATCCGTAATAACATTACATCAATTGCGTAATGCTATAACGTCCGCTATATCCGTGTTGCAAGCCATAAAGTTGGATTTTTTGAAAGCACTGCGATGCTGAAACGACCCGAGTCATCCGGTGAGACGCTCGTGGAAATGACCGGAGCGGGCGTTCACCGCGCCGGGCGCTGGCTGGTGCGCGGCGTCGACATGGCCGTGCGCGCCGGCGAAATCGTCACGCTGATCGGCCCGAACGGCTCGGGCAAGAGCACGACAGCCAAGACCGCCATCGGCATCCTGAAACCTCAGGAGGGCAAGGTGACGCGCAAGGCCGGCCTGACCGTCGGATATGTGCCGCAAAAGCTTGCCATCGACTGGACGCTTCCCCTGTCGGTCGAACGTCTGATGCGCCTGACGGGATCGCCGACGGCATCGCAAATCGATGCCGCGCTCGATGCGACGGGCGTTTCCCACCTCGCCAAGGTGCAGGTGCAAGGACTGTCCGGCGGCGAATTCCAGCGCGTCCTTCTCGCCCGCGCCATCGCGCGCAAGCCCGATCTGCTCGTCCTCGACGAGCCGGTTCAGGGCGTCGACTTTTCCGGCGAGGTGGCACTTTACGATCTCATCGCCAAAATCCGCGACGAAACGGGCTGCGGCATCCTTTTGATCTCGCACGATCTTCATGTCGTCATGGCCGACACCGACACCGTGATCTGCCTCAACGGCCATGTGTGCTGCCGGGGAACGCCGCAGACGGTCGCGGCAAGCCCCGAATATCTGCAACTCTTCGGCGCGCGGGCGGCCGAAACGCTCGGAATCTACCGTCATCGCCACGATCATACGCATCTGGCCGATGGGCGCGTGCTGCACACGGACGGTTCCGTGACCGATCATTGCCACCCCGATGACGGGCATCATGACCACGACCATGGGCATACCCACGACCACAGCCATGATGGCCGCCATGCTTGATGATTTCTTCACCCGCGCGCTTCTTGCCGGCATCGGCGTCGCGCTCATGGTCGGTCCGCTCGGCTGCTTCATCGTGTGGCGGCGCATGGCCTATTTCGGCGACACGATGGCGCATTCGGCGCTGCTCGGCGTTGCGCTCGCCTTCCTCTTCCAGATCAATTTGATGGCGGGCGTCTTCCTCGTCGCCTCGCTGGTCTCGATCGCGCTGCTCCTCCTCCAGCGTCGCGGCGCACTTTCCACCGATGCGCTGCTCGGCATCCTGTCGCATTCGACGCTCGCGCTCGGCCTCGTCATGGTTGCGTTCATGAGTTGGGTGCGCGTCGATCTGATGGGCTTCCTGTTCGGCGACATTCTCGCCGTTTCGCGCGCGGATATCGCTTTCGTCTATGGCGGCGGCGCGCTCATCCTCGCCATCATGGCGTGGCTCTGGAAGCCGCTTCTGGCCTCCACTGTCAACGAGGAACTCGCCGAAGCCGAAGGCATGGCGCCGGAGCGTGCGCGGTTCGTCTTCATGCTTTTGATGGCGCTCGTCATCGCCATTGCCATGAAAATCGTCGGCGTCCTTTTGATCACCTCGCTGCTGATCATTCCAGCAGCCACGGCCCGGCGGTTTTCATCCACGCCCGAGATGATGGCGGTGCTCGCCTCGGCTATCGGCGTTGCGGCCGTGATCGGCGGGCTTTACGGCTCGCTTCATTTCGACACACCGTCCGGCCCGTCGATCGTCGTCGCCGCGCTCGCCATCTTTCTGCTAAGCTTGTTATCCTTCGGAACGCGATCCTCGAAAGCGCTGCCATGACCGCCCATCACGACCTGACGAAAAACCAGGAACTCGTTTTCGGCACACTGGCCGCCGCTGACGGGCCGCTTTCGGCCTATACGATCCTCGACCGGCTGCGCGATCGCGGCTTTCGCGCGCCGCTCCAGGTTTATCGCGCGCTCGACAAGCTGACCGATTACGGGCTCGTCCACCGGCTGGAAACGATCAATTCCTTCGTCGCCTGCGCCGGGCCGCATTGCCACGACCATGGCAGCCTCGCCTTCGCGATCTGCGAAAAATGCGGGCAGGTGGAGGAGTTTTCCGACAAGACGGTCGAAAAGCGGCTTGGCGAATGGTCGCGCGAGCACGGCTTCAGGCCGACCAAGACGGCGATCGAGATTCGCGGCATCTGCGCGACGTGTCTCGCCGCTTAGCCGGCTATCTGGATCTGCTCTTCCCTGTCCGCCGCTTGCGCCCGTAAAGCTCAAGCCGGTGGTGGACGATGTCGTAGCCGAGTTCGCGCGCGATCTCTTCCTGCAATTCCTCAATGCGGGCCGAATGGAATTCGATCACGTCGCCCGTATCGAGGTCGATCAGATGGTCGTGATGCTCCTCGCCGGCCGGCTCGAAGCGTGAGGGGCCGCCTTCGAAGGCATGACGATGGATCGCGCCGATGCCTTCGAGCAGCTTCATCGTGCGGTAGACGGTCGACAGCGAAATCCCCGAATCGATCTCGACCGCGCGCTTGAAGATTTCGAGCGCGTCCGGATGGTCGCCCGCCTCAGACAGGATCGACAGGATCACCTTGCGCGGCCGCGTGATGCGTACGCCGGTCTTGCGCAATTCGGCTTCGTAATCGGGGCGGGTATGCGTCGTCTCAGTCATGACCGGACTATGCGCCAGTTGCGAATGCGATGCAAAGTGCAGATTTCGCAACTGGATGCCTTCTAGTTGCAAACGATTTGCAATTGCATTGACGTTCACTCATCATGACGCTACGTATGCGGTAACGGAAACATCGGAGCGCTCCCTGTCCATGCGAATTCTGCGCAGCCTCGCCATCGCCGCCGGCCTCGTTCTTGTCACTACCGCCGCCCGCACCGAGGACTTCAAGGTGGTGACGACCTTCACCGTCATCGCCGACATGGCACGCAACGTCGCGGGCGATGCGGCAACGGTCGAATCGATCACCCGCCCCGGCGCGGAAATTCACGAATACCAGCCGACGCCTCGCGATCTGGTGCGCGCACAGGACGCCGACCTGATCTTGTGGAACGGTCTCAATCTGGAACTTTGGTTCGAACGCTTTTTCGCAAATCTGTCCGACGTGCCGGGCGTCACCGTCTCGGACGGTGTTGAGCCGATGAGCATCGGTGACGGCCCCTATGAAGGCCAGCCCAACCCGCATGCATGGATGTCGCCGTCGGCCGCACTGATCTATGTCGACAACATCGCCGCCGCTTTCGCCGAGCACGACCCCGACAATGCCGAGACCTACCGGGCTAACGCCGAAGCGTATAAGGCCGAGATCGAGACCACGGTCGCGCCGCTGCGCGCTGAGATCGGCGCGATCCCGGAGGAGCGGCGCTGGCTGGTGACGAGCGAGGGTGCGTTCTCCTATCTCGCGCGCGATTTCGGCCTTCGGGAGCTTTATCTGTGGCCGATCAATGCCGACGCGCAAGGCACGCCGCAGCAGGTGCGCCGCGTCATCGACGCGGTGCGGCAAAACTCCATTCCTGCCGTCTTTTCCGAAAGTACGGTTTCGGCCGCACCCGCCCAGCAGGTCGCGCGCGAGACGGGGGCGGCCTATGGCGGCGTGCTCTATGTCGACTCGCTGTCGGAGAGTAACGGCCCGGTGCCGACCTATCTCGACCTTTTGCGCGTGACGACGGAGACGATAGTAAAAGGCCTTTCGCAATGAATGTCGAAGCCCGAAAACCGGTCGCGGCAGACGCCCAGGGTCTTAGCGTCGAGGGTGTGACCGTCACCTATCGCAACGGGCAAACGGCCCTGCACGACGCCTCCTTCGCCATTCCGCGCGGCACGATCACCGCGCTCGTCGGCGTCAACGGTTCGGGCAAGTCGACGCTCTTCAAGTCGATCATGGGTCTCGTCAACACAGGCGGCGGCACCGTCACCGTGTTTGGCGAGCCTGCGGGCAAAGCCCTCAAGCGCAACGTCATCGCCTATGTTCCGCAGTCGGAGGAAGTCGACTGGAATTTTCCCGTCCTTGTCGAGGACGTGGTGATGATGGGTCGCTACGGCCATATGGGTTTCCTGCGCATCGCCTCGGCACGCGACCGCGAAATGGTCGACGCGGCACTCGCCCGGGTTGGAATGACTGCATACGCCAAACGGCAGATCGGCGAATTGTCCGGTGGCCAGAAGAAGCGCGTCTTCCTCGCCCGCGCGCTCGCGCAGGAAGGGCGGTTGATCTTGCTCGACGAGCCGTTCACCGGCGTCGACGTGACGACCGAAGAAGCCATCATCAAGCTCTTGCAGGAATTGCGCGAGGAGGGCCGCGTGATGCTCGTTTCCACGCATAATCTCGGTTCGGTGCCGGAATTCTGCGACCGGGCGATCCTTTTGAACAGGACCGTCCTTGCCTCCGGGCTGACGGAGGAAGTCTTTACGCGAGCCAATCTCGAACGCGCCTTCGGCGGCGTGTTGCGCCACTTCGTGCTCGGCGGCGCAGATCTGCATGACGACGAGGACGCGCGCCACGTCACTGTCCTCACCGACGACGAGCGCCCCTTCGTGCTTTACGGCGACGAGACGAAAAAGACAGGCGGGCCGGCCGCATGATCGAGACGCTGATCGAGCCGTTCACCTACAGCTACATCTTCAACGCGATGTGGGTCAGCGCTCTGGTCGGGGCGACCTGCGCGTTCCTGTCGGCCTATCTGATGCTCAAGGGCTGGTCGCTGATCGGCGATGCGCTCTCGCACTCCATCGTACCGGGCGTTGCCGGAGCCTACATGCTCGGCCTGCCTTTCGCGGCAGGGGCGTTTCTTTCCGGAGGACTGGCCGCCGCCGCGATGCTGTTCCTGTCGGCGCAGACCAAGCTGCGGCAGGACGCGGTGATCGGACTGATCTTCACCTCATTCTTCGGCCTCGGCCTCTTCATGATCTCGCTGTCGCCCGTTTCGGTGAACATCCAGACCATCGTGCTTGGCAACATTCTCGCCATCACGCCGGCCGACACGCTGCAACTCGTCATCATCTCCGGCGTCTCGCTCGCCATCCTCATCGCCAAATGGCGCGACCTGATGGTCGTCTTCTTCGACGAGACCCACGCGCGCTCCATCGGCCTGCGCCCGAACGTCCTCAAGGTTGTTTTCTTTACGCTGCTCGCTGCCTCCACCGTCGCCGCGCTACAGACCGTCGGCGCGTTTCTTGTCATCGCCATGGTGGTGACGCCCGGCGCGACGGCCTACCTCCTGACCGACCGCTTCCCGCGCCTGATCGTCATTTCGGTCGCCATCGGCGCTCTGACGAGCCTGATCGGAGCCTATGCGAGCTTTCATCTCGATGGCGCAACGGGCGGCGTGATCGTCGTGTTGCAAACGCTGGTGTTCCTCGCCGCCTTCCTCTTCGCGCCGAAGCACGGATTGATCGCGATCCGACGCCTTGCTCGCACCAGTTCGGAAGCCGACGCATGATCGAGACGCTCGTCGCCCCTTTCCAGTTTCCCTTCATGCAGCAGGCATTCGTCATCTCGATGCTGGTCGCGCTGCCGATGGGGCTTTTGTCGCCCTACCTCGTCCTCAAGGGCTGGTCGTTGATGGGCGACGCGATCAGCCATGCCGTTCTGCCGGGTATCGTTCTCGCTTACGTCGCCGGCCTGCCACTGGCGCTCGGGGCGTTCGCCGCCGGGCTCCTGTGCGCCATCGCCACCGGCTTTTTGAAGGACAATTCGCGCATCAAGGAAGACACCGCCATGGGGGTCGTCTTTTCGGGCATGTTCGGGCTTGGCCTCGTCATGTTCGTCGCGATCGAGACGAGCGTTCACCTCTCCCATATCCTGTTCGGCGACGTGCTCGGCATCACCTGGCGCGATATTGGCGAAACCGGCATCATTGCAGGCGCGACGGTGCTCGCGCTCATTGTCTTCGGCCGTGATCTGATGCTGTTCTCCTTCGACCCTGGTCACGCGCGCACGGTCGGCCTCAAGGTGAGGTTCCTGCATTACGGGCTTTTGACCATGCTTTCGCTGACCATTGTCGGCGGCTTGCAGGCAGTCGGCATCATCCTCGCCATCGCGTTTTTGATCGCTCCCGGAGCCATCGCGTTCCTGATGACGCGCACCTTCCGCGCTATGATGATCGTTTCGGCATGCGTCGCGGTTTTTTCAGCCGCGCTTGGAATCTACCTGTCGTTCTTCATCGATTCAGCGCCAGCGCCGACCATCGTTCTGGTCATGGCTTCGCTGTTCCTCGCTTCGTTCGCATGGTCGCAAATCCGCGACCGCCGCGCCGTTCAGGCTATCTCGGCGAAGAAAGCCTGATACGGCCCGAGCCTGATTTCGCCGGTCTCATAGGTGCCGACGAAACCGTGCTCGTCCAGCGGCACGAGTTTCAGGTCGTCGACGGCAAAGGAAACCTCGCCGCAACCCAGATTGAAGGCGCACAGCAGGCGCTCGTCCGCATCGCGCCGCTCGAACACCAGCGCATCCCCTTCCGCGACGAGGAAGGTGATCGATCCCTTGATCAGCGCGACATGGTTGCGGCGGAAGGCCAGGAACCGACGATAATGTTCAAGCACGGAATCCGGCCGGCCGATCTGCGCAGACACAGACAGAGGCCCATGCGTGGGTGAGACCGGCAACCACGGAACGCCCTCCGAAAAGCCGGACGCGTTGTCGCCCTCCTCCCACACCATCGGCGTGCGGCATCCGTCACGGCCGCGATATTCGGGCCAGAAGCGGATACCGTAGGGATCGCGCAAATCCTCGAAGGCGAGTTCGGCTTCCGGCAGGCCCAGTTCCTCGCCCTGATAAAGGCAAACGGAGCCGCGCAGCGAAAAGAGCAGCGCCGAGACGATCTTGACGTAGGCGACGGGGTCCATCTCCCATTCGCCCCAGCGCGAGGCGTGGCGCATGACGTCATGATTGGAAAAAGCCCAGCAGGACCAGCCTGTGCGCGCGACGGTCTCGAATTCTTCGAGCACGCGGCGCACGCGCGGCGCCGAAATCTTCATAGGCTGGAGGAAGTCGAACGCGTAGCACATATGCACGCGCTCGTTGCCGGCCGTGTAGGCGGCGACGATGTCGAGCCCGCGCTGCGCGTCGCCCACCTCGCCGACCGTCGTCACACCCGGATATTCATCGAGCAGCGCACGGAATCGACGCAGGAAATCGAGGTTTTCCGGCTGGCTCTTGTCGTAGAGATGATCCTGATAATTATACGGATTGACGGAAGGCGCGATGGAATCGTTACGCTGATCCTCCGGCAAGGCCGGATTGTCCTCCAGCCCCTTGGAGTGAAAAAAGAAGTTGATCACGTCGAGCCGGAATCCGTCGACGCCCCGGTCAAGCCAGAAGCGGGCGATGTCGAGAAGTTCGGTCTGAACTTCCTCATTGTGAAAATTCAGGTCCGGCTGCTCGGACAGGAAATTGTGCAGGTAATATTGCCGGCGCGGGCTATCCCATTGCCAGGCCGAACCGCCGAACATCGACAGCCAGTTGTTGGGCGGCGAGCCGTCCGGCTTCGGGTCCGCCCACACGAACCAGTCGGCCTTCGGATTGGTCTTGTTTACCCGGCTTTCGATGAACCAGGGATGCTCGAACGCGGTGTGCGACAGGACGAGGTCGATCATGACCTTCAGGCCCAGTCGATGCGCCTCGGAAATCAGCGCGTCGAAATCCTCCAGCGTACCGAACATCGGGTCGACGTCGCGATAATCGGCGATGTCGTAGCCGAAATCGCGCTGCGGCGACTTGAAGAACGGCGAAATCCAGATCGCATCGACGCCGAGCGAAGCGACATGCGGCAGGCGGCGCACGATGCCGGCCAGATCGCCGATCCCGTCGCCGTTCGAATCCTGAAAGGAGCGCGGATAGATCTGGTAGATCACCGCGCCACGCCACCATTCGGCATCGACCGTTTTGGGCGCAGTTACGGGGTGGGCGAGCGTGGCTCTCACGTCATCCATCTCGGTTTTCCGTTGGCTGGGACTAGGATTCTGCCCGGTCGGGCGCGATGAGCCATGAGAGCTAACAAATGTGAAGTTTTGATAGCAAGCCGGTTCGTCAGTAGCAGGAGGTGAGGAAAAGCACCGGGCCAAGCGAAAACAGCGTGGAGGCGAGCGCGGCCCAGGCGGCCAGCCATGCCGCGCTTTCGACGAACGGCTTCAGCGTCAGCCCCTCGCCGCCCGCCGCCTTGCGGTGCGCATTCGAGACACGAACCACGGCCCAGCCCGCGCCGAGCGAGACGAGTAGAAGCGCTATAAGCACCACGCGTTGCAGTGAGATGGGTCCGATTGCCGCAATCTCGTCCCATCCAAAAGCGCAGCCGATGGACAGCACCGAATAGAGCGCAGCGAAGGCGACTGCCCAAACGAGAAAGCCGGCCATCATCCATACGATACGCCACGCGGAAACGCGCTCTGCCATCATTGCGCGCCTCCCGAAGCCGAGACGATCAACGGCATGACGAGAACGAGCGCGATGCCGACGATGCCGGTCAACGCCGTATAATCGTGCCAGAGCTTGCCGATGCGCAGATCGAGGCTGCGGCGGGCCGATACGCGACCGATATGGATGCGCCAGACGCCGAACAGCGCAAAGACGATGCCGAGCGCCGAATGAAGCGCGATGTAGCACAGCGTAAAAAAGGCCGTCGCCGCATAGGCGTGGCTGGTCGGCTCCGGTAACGCCGTGGCGATCAGGTAGAAGATGAGGCCGGTCGCCAGAACATGCGATCCGGCGCTCGCCATAAGCAGCACGGACGCGCCGCCGCCAGATGCATTGGCCTGAACCGCCATGCGCGCCGTGAGCGCTGCACCGAGAAGCGCGATGGCGGCGAGCGCGGGCGGGAGCAATCCCGTCTCGACGAGTTCGGCGGGCGGCCAACCCGGCGCGACGAGCCACAGGAAGAACACGGCGAAGATCAGCGAGGCGAACAAGGTCCCGTTGCAGATCAGCGTGAACACCATCGCCCACCAGGATGGCGGACCGTCCGCTTCGTAATGCGTCGGCACGGACGTGCCCTTGCCGATGTCCAGGTCGCCGTGATCGCGCTCCATGCCAGTCGCATGGGTCCAGCGCAGGCACAGGACCAGCACGAGCGCCAGTGGCAGAAGCGACCACCAGTAAAGCTTGAACAGGAGGCACAGCACGAACGCGCCGATGGTCAGCGCCGTCCAAAGCGGCAGGAAGGTCGAGTTCGGCAGGATGATCGTCTGGTCCGGACGGCCGCTCGTCATGTCGACTCCGAGCGTTTCCATCCAGCCATGGCGAGCAAAGCCGAGATACCCTCGTCCGGCGGCAAGTTCGTTGCCGATCGCATGCGGGTCGAGCATGTCCGCACGGCGCTCGACCAGCGGCAGAGCCGCGAAATTGTAAGATGGCGGCGGATTGGGCTGCGCCCATTCGAGCGTCTTCGCTCCCCACGGATTGCGCCGGTAGGGTTTCCCGTAGCGGAACTGCAGGACGATATCGATGACGATCAGCGCAAAGCCCATTGTAAGGATGAACCCGCCGACGGACGACAAGAGGTTGAGCCAGTCCCAGCCGACGCCCGACGGGTAGGTGTGGACGCGTCTGGGCATGCCGCGCAGGCCCGTCATGTGCATCATGAAGAACGTCATGTTGAAGCCGACGAAGATCAGCCAGAAGGCCGGCACGGAAAGCCGGTGCATGGTCAGCCGTCCGGTGACGTGCGGCAGCCAGTAATAGGCGGCGGCGAGCATCGGGAAGATGAAGCCGCCGACGAGCACATAGTGCAGATGCGCGACGACGAAATAGCTGTCGTGGACCTGCCAGTTGAAGGGCACCATGGCGAGCATGACGCCCGTCAGCCCGCCCAGCACGAAGACGAACAGGAAGCCGAAGACGTAGAGCATCGGCACGTCCAGACGCGGGCGCCCATGCGCGAGCGTTGCCAGCCAGGCGAAAATCTGCACCGCCGTCGGGATCGCGACCAGCGCGCTCGCCGCCGAAAAGAAAGCCAGCGCCAGATGCGGAATGCCCACCGTGAACATGTGATGGACCCACAGGCCGAAGGACAGGAATGCGACCGCGACGATCGCAACGACGATCGCGCGGTAGCCCATCAGTTCCTGTCTGGCGAAGACGGGAATGATGGTCGAGATCGCGCCCGCCGCCGGCAGGAAGATGATGTAGACTTCCGGATGGCCGAACAGCCAGAACAGGTGCTGCCACAAAAGCGAATCGCCGCCGCGCGTCGGGTCGAAGAAGGGCAGATCGAAGGCGCGTTCGAGTTCGAGCAGGATCGAGCCGAGGATCAGCGGCGGGAAGCCGACCAGCATCATCCCGGCCGTGACGAGCAGATACCAGCCCATGATCGGCATGCGATTGAGCGACATGCCCGGCGCGCGCATCTTCAGGATCGTCACGGTAATCTCGACAGCCGCCGCTATTGCCGAAATCTCGACGAAGGTGATGCCGAGCAGCCAGACATCCGCATTGATGCCGGGCGTATACGTCGAGGACGACAGCGGCGTATACATGAACCAGCCGCTGTCGGGTGCGACGCCCATCAGCATCGCCACGATCAGGATCGAGCCGCCGAAGATGTAGCAATAAAAGCCGAGCGCGGTCAGGCGTGGAAAGGCAAGGTCGCGCGCGCCCAGAAGCTTGGGCAGGAAATAGATCGCCATGCCCTCGAACATCGGGATCGCGAAGAGGAACATCATCACCGTGCCGTGCATGGTGAAAATCTGGTTGTAGATTTCCGGCCCAACGAAGGCGGTGTTCGGCGTGGCAAGCTGCGCGCGGATCAGCATCGACAAGATGCCGCCGATGGCGAAGAATACGAAGGCAGCGACCATGAAGCGCTTGCCGAGGATCGTATGGTTGACGGCGGCAAGGCGCTGCAGGCCCGGCCCGGTCTTCCAGATTTCATCCAGTTCGCGATGGAGCCGAATGGCGTTGGATTTCGGTTGCTCGCTCATCGGCCGGCCCTCGCAATGGCGGCAGCGCGTGCGGCCTCGTATTGTTCCGGTTCGTGCGCGATCACGGTAAAGCGCATGCGCGTATGGCCATCGCCACAGAACTCGGCGCACACGCCGCGATAGGTGCCGGGCCGGTCGGCCTCGATCCGCAGAACGTTTTCATGACCGGGAATGGCGTCGATCTTGCCGGCAAGGCGCGGCACCCAGAAGGAATGAATGACGTCGGACGTCGTCACCACCACGTCGACCGGTGTTCCGGCGGGAATGTGCAGTTGCAACGTCTGTCCCTCGGCATCGTCATAGCCGAACTGCCAGTTCCACTGATGCGCCATCGCATGGACGCGCAGCGGCTGGTTCTCCATCGGCTTCGGGATCAATCGCTCGCCAAGCACGAAAGCGGACGTGACGAGCGCGATCAGGACGATCACCGGCATGATAAGCCCGCCGCCCACGACCCACTGCCCGAGCGAAAAGCGCGCAAGCGCCCCCGGACGCCAGAAGGCCCAGGCGAAAAGGCCCATGACCAAGACGAACAAAACCGCCGAGCCCCAGAACATGATCCACCACAGGATCGCGATGTTGGAAGCGGCGGGGCCTGCCGGATCGAGCGTGGAGAGCGGGCCCGAACAGGCGGCGAGCGGCGTCAGCGCGACAAGCGGAGCGATCCGCCACTCGACAGCGCGCGCGCGCGCTCTAGAATCCGGTTTTGCGGAACGAGGCAGGATCGTCTCCGTCGAGGCTGGAACAAGGGACTTTGCATGAGCGAGACGCGCGACCGGGGCAATCCCGTCATCGAGGAAGTGGCCGAGGAGGAGATCGCCTCCACCGTCGCCGTCGCCGGTCATCCGATCCACGCCATGAGCGTGCATTTCCCGATCGCGCTCGTCTTCGCCGTGCTCGGCTGCGACATTTTCTACTGGTGGTCGGGTGACCCGTTCTGGGTGCGCGTCAGCGTTTGGGCGGCGGGCTTCGCCTTCGCGACCGGCGTTGCGGCGGGCATCGTCGGCACGCTGGAACTGCTCCTCGTTCCGGGCATCCGCATGCGCGTTGCAAGCTGGACGCACGCGGTCGCCGCCATGACGTTGCTCGCGATCGCCGGCACGAACTGGGGGCTGCGCCTCATCGAGCCGTCCGCGATCCTGCCGCACGGCCTGCTCCTTTCGGTGCTGGCTTCGATCTTCACGGGTCTGGCCGGCTGGCATGGCGGAAAGCTCGTTTTCGATCACGGTGTCGGCCTCATCGTGACAGCGAAGGAATGAATTCGGCGACGAAATCGCGCAAAGCGCCCGGCCGCGTGAAATCGACCGGCACCCAGTCCCAATGGAGTGGGGGCTTTGCCAGCACCACGACGAGGATGGCGAAGACGACGAGCGTCGTTGCGATCGTCACGCCGACGAAGCGCCAGCCCGGATAGCTTTCGCCGTCCTCGAACAGGCGGATGATGACGAGGCCGGTCAGGATATGAATCACGACCAAAACGCCGACGAACGCCATCTTGACTGAGAACCATTCGACAAAGGTGGCCTGAAGGAAGATCAGAGCGATGCCCGAGCCGATCGACACGAAGGCGGCCGGCGAAATGATCGAGACATAGGCGAAGCGCACCAATCCCTGAAGCCGGTAAAGCGCGTCACCCTCGACTGCATGGCGCTGGGCGTAGAGACCCGGCAGGCAGATCAGCCCCGCGCACCAGATCGAAATAGCGGCCATGTGAATGAATTTCAGCCACACCATCTCAGTGCGGCCGGCCGGAATAGGATTCAGCCTCGCCGAACTGCCGCCAGGCGATAAGAAGGGCCACCAGCAGATAGGGAAGCGCCGCAGGCACCCACATCAAAAGACCCGCAAGTTGCTGGTCGGCAAGCGGCGTCAGCCCATAGGGCAGCGTCGTCGTCAGATGCGGTTCGTAAAGCGGCCTGCCTGCAAAGGTCAAAAGCGCGCCAAGCATGCCCATCTGCACGATCGAGCCGAGAAGACCCGACAGGGCCGGGCCGGGACGTGCGGCGAAAATCGCCTGCCACATGAAGAATGCCGAAAAGAACAACGTCAGTTCCATTGCCCAGTAGACCGGCATCGAGGCCAGCGCCCATTCATAGGGCACAGGCGCATGCCAGACCCACATCAGCACGGTATGGGCGAGGAAGAACGGCGAGACCGGCAGTCGCGCAAACCGCGTCGGCATCGCCAGCGCCAGAAGCGGCGCGGCGAAGGCGACAAGCAGCAGATGATGGGCGATGCGCGCAGAGAACAGAGCCGTCGAGAGCGCGCAGATCGGCGAGACGAAGGCGACCAGCAAAATTACAAGTGCACCCAGCCCGTATCGCGAGCGGGCAACATCCCTGAGATGAGCGCGCGAGGCAAGCAGCGCTCCGCCGCCCATCAGCGCAAAGATGATGATCAGAAGCGGATCGAAATTCCACGTCATCCAAAGATCGGCCGGAAGCGGCGCAGGTCCGCAATAGGGGATCGCAGAGGCGTTCATGGCCGACTGCCTTTAGCGGTCGAGATTTTCTTCACCGCGCCCAATATAGCGGGTTCGGCCATAGCCAGCGTATGGAAAATCCGATCGTACACGCGCTTCCCCTCAGCGTTCACATTGCGTGAACGTTCCTGCCTGTCGCAGGTTCCATCAGGTTACGCGGAAAATCAGTCCGGGACGACGGCGGTCGCCTCGATCTCGACCTTCGCGTCGTCCTCGATCAGGGCGACGACCTGCACCATCGCCATCGCCGGGAAATTGCGGCCGATCACCTCGCGATAGGCTGCTCCTATCCCCTTCAAATTGTCGAGATAAGCGCTCTTGTCGGTGATGTACCACGTCATGCGTGTCAGGTGCTGCGGACCGGCGCCGGCCTCCGCGAGAATGTCGACGATATTCTGCAATGTCTGCCTCGTCTGGCCGACAAGGTCCTTTTCCTCGAAGACCTGATCTGCCGTCCACCCGATCTGGCCGCCGACATAGACGGTGCGTCCACGCGCCGCGACGCCGTTGGCGTAGCCGGACGCCTTCTTCCAGTTTGCCGGATGCAGGATTTCGTGGATGGGAGCGGTCATTGTCGTTTCCTTGCGCGCCGGTTCTTTGCCGGCTGAATGTTCAGACGCCGAGATAGCGGTCCTGAATGTCGGGGGTGAGTTCGGCCGGCGTCCCGCGCCACACGGTCGCGCCCTTTTCAAGGACGATGCAGCGGTCGGCGGACGGCAATAGTTCGGCCAGCGTCTTGTCGACGACGAGGATCGACTGGCCCTCGTCCTTCAATTTGCGGATCACGGCCCAGATATCGTGACGGATGACCGGCGCGAGCCCTTCGGTCGCCTCGTCCAGTATCAGGAGGTCGGGATCGGTCATCAGCGCGCGGCCGATGGCCAGCATCTGCTGCTCGCCGCCCGAAAGCGTGCGGGCCATCTGCTCGCGCCGTTCGGCAAGGCGGGGGAAAAGATCGTGGATCGCCTTCAGGCTCCAGCGCCCTTTTCTTGCGGCCGCCAGGAGATTTTCCTCGACGGTCAGGTTCGGGAAGCAGCGGCGCCCCTCCGGCACGAGACCCAGCCCGAGGCGCGCGATGCGGTGCGGCGAGCGCTTCTCGATAGCATTTCCCTTGAACCGGACCGTGCCCGAACGCGCAGGGGTCATGCCCATGATCGAGCGGATCGTGGTCGTTTTGCCCATGCCGTTGCGGCCCATCAGCGCCACCACCTCGCCCTCGGCAACGTCCAGTTCGACGCCGAAAAGCGCCTGGCTCGCGCCATAGAAGGTTTCGAGGCCGGAGACTTCGAGCAGGCTCATCATTCGTCTCCCAGATAGGCGCGGCGCACTTCGGGATCGCCGCGGATTTCGTCCACCGTCCCCGACGCGATCACGCGGCCATAGACCAGCACTGAAATGCGGTCAGCGAGCGCGAATACCGCATCCATATCGTGCTCGACCAGAAGGATCGGCGCTTCGCGGCGAAGATCCGACAGGAAGCCAGTCAACGCCTTCGACCCTTCCGGTCCCATGCCGGCCATCGGTTCGTCGAGCAGGAATGCCTTGGAGCCGAGTGCGAGCGCAATGGCAATTTCGAGCTGGCGTCGCTCACCATGTGAGAGTTCCGCCGCCGGCACGCGCGCCCGATCCTGCAAGCCGACGCGCGCGAGCGCCGCCATCGCCGGATCGACCAGCGATTTGTCACCCATCACCGGCTTGAAGAAGCGGAAGCTCGATCCCTGAACCGACTGGACCGCGAGCATCACATTGCGCAGCGCCGAAAACTCCGGCGCAAGGGACGACACCTGAAACGAGCGGCCAAGCCCGCGCCGGGCACGTTCCGCTACCTTCAAGCCATCGATGCGCTCGCCGAGGAAGCTGATCTCGCCCGCATCCGGCCGCAGCGTGCCAGCGATCTGGTGGATCAGCGTCGACTTACCCGCACCGTTCGGCCCGATCAGCGCATGGATTTCGCCCGGATAAAGATCGAGCGAAACGTTCTCCGTCGCTTTCAGCGCGCCGAAACTCTTGTAGACATTCGTCAGCGAAAGAACCGGCTCAGCCATGACGCACCTTTCCGGCCAGCGCGCCGACGATGCCGCCCCGCGCGAACAAAACGACTGCAAGAAGGCCGAGCCCGAGGAAGAACTGCCAGCGATCCGTCCAGCCGCCGAGCAGGAACTCGACCATGACGAAAAGCATCGCGCCGGCCACCGGCCCGTAGAGACGTCCGACGCCGCCGAGCACGATCAGGACGATGAACTCGCCCGACATGTGCCACGACATCATCGACGGGCTGACGAAGCGGTTCAAATCGGCATAAAGAGCGCCGGCCAGCGCCGTGATCATGCCGGACAGGACGAAGGCGGCCAGCCTTATTCGGAACGGCGCGATGCCGACCGAGGCGACGCGCACCTCGTTTTGCCGTGCCGCCTGCAATGCCGCGCCGAAGCGGGAACCACGCATGAACGCGAACAGGATCAGGACCGCGATCAGCACGCCGTAGCACAGCAGGAAGAAGGACAGCGGCACCATCGTATTGATGCCGGGGAACTGGTTGCGCACCAGGATCGACAGCCCGTCCTCGCCGCCATAGGCAGGCCAGGAAATCGCGAAATAATAGGTCATCTGCGCGAAGGCGAGCGTGATCATGATGAAATAGACGCCGGACGTACGCAGCGAAATCAGGCCGATGAGCAACGCGACGAAGCCGGCGACCAGAACCGCGACGAGCCAGATGACGAGCATCGAATTGGTGCCGGCCACGCTCATGAAGCCGAGATTGAGCGGCTGCATGGAAAAGGCGTGGCTGGCGAGGATGCCCGCCGCGTAGCCGCCGACGCCGAAGAAGGCGGCATGACCGAACGAGACGAGCCCGCCGAGGCCGAGCGCAAGGTTCAGCCCGACCGCCGCCAGCGCCAGGATCGCCATGCGCGTCGCAAGCGTCACGTAAAAGGGCGAGCCCCATTGAAGCGCGGCAAACGGAATTGCCAGCAGCAGCAGCGCGAGCGCGATATTCACATATGTTTCGCGTGTCATGTGCATCATCTCGCCCCCGCAAACAGTCCCTGCGGGCGCACCGCCAGAATGATGGCCATGACGATGTAGATCAGCATGGAGGCGACCGCCGCACCGGCCGTCGCGGCCTGCGACGTGCCCATGAACAGGGAAAATATCTGTGGCACGAGGAAGCGGCCCATCGTGTCAATCAGCCCGACAAGGATTGCGCCAACGAGCGCACCCTTAATCGACCCAATGCCGCCGATGACGATGACGACGAAGGCGAGGATCAACACAGGCTCGCCCATGCCCACCTGGACCGATTGCAATGCGCCGACCATCGCGCCTGCAAAGCCGGCCAGTGCCGCGCCGAGCGCAAAGACGATGGTGTAGAGCGTGCGGATGTCGACACCGAGCGCGCCGATCATCTCGCGGTCGGACTCGCCAGCGCGGATACGCATGCCCAGACGCGTCTTGGATATGAGCAGCCACAAGCTTATTGCTACGGCGATGCCAACGCCGATGATTGCGAGGCGATAAAGCTGATAGCGCGAGCCGCCCGGCAGGACCACGAAGCCGGCAAGCTCGGGCGGCACGTTTAGATAGAGCGGCACCGAGCCGAAGAGATAGCGCGTGCCTTCCGAAAAGATCAGGATCAGCGCGAAGGTCGCCAGAACCTGATCGAGATGGTCGCGCTTATAGAGCCGCCGAATGACGAGAATTTCGACCAGCGCCCCCATAGCGGCAGCTGCGGCAAGGCTTGCCGCAAGGCCGATCCAGAACGAACCAGTCTGCGCCGCGACCCATGCGCAGGCGAACGCACCCACCATGTAGAGCGAGCCATGCGCGAGGTTGATCAGACCCATGACGCCGAAGATGAGCGTCAGGCCCGCAGCCATGAGAAACAGCATGACGCCGAGTTGCAGCCCGTTCAAAAGCTGCTCGATTAAAAGTGCGCTGGACAAATTGGCCTCTGGCGTATCCGAGGTCGGAAAGGGTCGGCCCGCACGATTTGAGCGGCGCGGGCCGGATTGCCTTACTGGGTGCACTGCTCCGCATAGGCGTCGCCATGGTCGTCGAAGACTTTTTCAAGCGTCGCGTTGGTGAGCGTGCCGTCCTTGTCCACCACTTCCATCATGTAGATGTCCTGGATCGGATGACGGTTGGTGTTGAACGAGAAATCGCCGCGCGGCGACTGGATATCGGCTTCCATCAGCGCGGCGGCGAAGGCTTCGGTGTCCTTCACGTCGGCCTTTTCGGCAGCCGAGAGGATGAGTTGCGCCGCGTCATAGGCCTGAACCGCGTAGATCGACGGCAGGCGGCCGTATGCCTCCTGGAACGCAGCGGTGAAAGCCACCGACGCCTCGTTTTCGAAGTCGGGCGCCCACTGGCCCGAATTTTTCACGCCGAGCGCGGCCTCGCCAATGGCCGGCAGAACGTCCTGAGAGAACGAGAAGCCCGGACCGGTGACCGGAATATCCACGCCCGACTGCGCATATTGCTTCATGAAGGCGATGCCCATGCCGCCTGGCAGGAACATGAAGACGGCGTCCGCACCGGAATCGCGGATCTGCGCGATCTCGGCGGCGTAGTCGGTCTGGCCGACCTGCGTATAGACTTCGTTGGTGACTTCACCCTCGAAGTAACGCTTGAAGCCGGTGAGCGAATCCTGGCCCGCCGGGTAATTCGGCGCCATGATGAACATTTTCTCGTAGGTGCCGTTGGCGTATTCGCCCGCCGCCTCGTGAAGATTGTCGTTCTGATAGGCGGCGTTGAAATAGAGCGGGTGGCAATTCGCGCCCGCGAGAGCCGCCGGCGCGGCGTTGGTCGAAACGTAGAACTTGCCCTGCGCTGTCGCCGACGGCACCACAGCCATGGCAAGGTTCGACCACACGATGCCGGTCAAGATGTCGACCTGATCGGACTGGATCATCTTGTCGGCGATCTGGACCGCGAGTTCGGGCCGCTGCCCGTCGTCTTCGGTGACGACCTCGATCTCGTCGTTGCCGGCCTGATCGATCGCCAGCATGAAGCCGTCACGCGTGTCGATGCCAAGGCCCGCGCCGCCGCCCGATAGGGTGGTGATCATGCCGATCTTCACCGGCTCGGCCATGGCCAGACCCGAAACCGACATTGCCAGACCGAGGACGGTCGCTTTGATTATGCTCTTCATTTCCAACACTCCCATTGGTTGTTCGTCAGTTCCCACCGCTGCCGGACTTTCCCGGGTCCGTACAGCCGTATTTCTTATAATTCGGTCCTAACTTTCCACAGTTCCGGGAAAAGTTCGACCTCCAGCATGCGCCGCAGATAGGAGACGCCGGCCGTTCCGCCCGTGCCCCGCTTCAGCCCGACGATGCGCTCGACCGTGGTGACGTGGTTAAAGCGCCAGCGGCGGAAATAATCCTCGAAATCGACGAGCTTCTCGGCCAGTTCGTAAAGCATCCACCAGCGTTCCGGATCGCGATAGACCACCTTCCATGCTTCCATGACGGCAGCACTTTCGGGCCGCTTGTCGCGCCAGTTCGTGCGCCGATCCTCGCCGCCGACATCGAAGCCGTTGCAAGCGAGCAGCCGGATCGCCTCGTCGTAAAGGCTCGGCTTTTCGAGGATCGCCTCCAGCGGCGTGGTCCTGACGCCCGAATGCTCATGCGGCTTCAACATCGCGAGATTGCGATTTCCGGCCAGATATTCGATGGCGCGATATTGCCAGGATTGGAAGCCCGAGGACTGCCCCAGATCGTCGCGAAAGCGCGTATATTCGGATGGCGTCATGGTGCGCAGAACGTCCCACGCGCTGTTCAACTGTTCGAAAATTCGGGCAACGCGCGTCAGCCCCTTGAAAGCCGGCTGAAGATCGTCGCGCGAAATCGCGTCCATTGCGGCGCGGATTTCGTGGACCGCAAGCTTCATCCAAAGCTCGGACGTCTGGTGTTGGATGATGAAGAGAAGCTCATCGGGCGATTTCGACAATGTCGTTTGCGCGTCGAGAATCGTGTCGAGGCGCAGATAGTCCGAATAGGACATCTTCTGCGAGAAATCCGTTTCCGCGCCTTCTGGCGTATTGTGCGACGCGCTCACGTCACTTTGCTCCGCGCCTTGAATTCTGGCGTGTCCCAGAGCCTATTCGACATGATGTCTTCGAGGATTTCAGCTGCGCGCGTCACGTCGGCCTTCGACAGATAAAGCGGTGTGAAGCCGAAGCGCATGATATCCGGCGCGCGGAAATCGCCGACCACGCCCTTCGAGATCAGCGCCTGCATGGCGGCATACCCCTCGGAAAAACGGAACGAGACCTGGCTGCCGCGCTTTTGCGGATCGCGCGGAGATGCCAGTTCAAGCTCCGGGCAGCGGCGCTCGACCTCGGCGATGAAATGCTCCGACAGTTCGATGGAGCGCGCGCGAACCTGATCCATCGTCACGACGTCCCACGCGTCGAGCGCGGCGTCGAGTGCGGTCAAAGCGAGGATCGGCGGCGTGCCGACGCGCATGCGCTCGACGCCCTTGCCGGGTCGATAGTCGAGATCGAAGGCGAAGGGCGCTTCGTGCCCGATCCAGCCGGACAAAGCCGGTCTTACCTTTTCCGCAAGACGCAGCGCGACATAGATGAAGGCGGGCGCGCCGGGTCCGCCATTGAGGTATTTATAGGTGCAGCCGACCGCGAAATCGGCATCCGCGCCCGCCAGATCGACGGGCAACGCACCGGCCGAATGCGCCAAATCCCAGATAACCAGCGCGCCAGCCTCATGCGCCTTTTGCGTCAGACGCTTCATGTCGTGCAGGCGGCCCGTGCGATAGTCGACCTCGGTGATCATCAGCGCGGCGACGGTCTCGTCGATATGCGCCTCGACCTCTTCGGGCGCGACGATTTTCAGCTCGTGCCCCTTGCCGAGCGAGGCGATCAGCCCCTGCGCCATATAAAGATCGGTCGGGAAATTGCCGCTGTCCGACAAGACGATCTTGCGATCCGGGTTCAACTCGAGGGCCGAAGCGAGCGCCTGATAGACCTTGATTGACAGCGTGTCACCCATCGTCACCGAGCCGGACGGCGCGCCGATCAGCCGGCCGATCCGGTCACCGACGCGAGCAGGCATGTCCATCCAGCCAGCCTTGTTCCAGGCAGTGATGAGCATGTCGCCCCACTCGGCCTCGATCGTTTCCTGCACGCGCGCGCCAACCGCCTTCGGCAACACGCCGAGCGAATTTCCGTCGAGATAGATCGTCCCGTCAGGAATGCGGAACAGATCGCGTGTGCGGGAAAAGATGTCGGTCATTTAGCGTCCTTCAGACGGAACCGCTGGATTTTGCCGCTTTCCGTCTTCGGCAAGGCTGTCGTGAACTTAACCGAGCGGGGATATTTATAAGGCGCTATCGCTGCCTTTACATGATCCTGCAAGCGCTTGATCATCAACGCGTCGCCGGCCCTGCCGTCGGCCAGAACCACATGCGCCTCGACAATCTCGCCGCGCCCCTCGTCCATGACGCCGATTACCGCACATTCCAGAACGTCGTCATGGGACAGAAGCGCCGCCTCGACCTCCGGTCCGGCGATGTTGTAGCCGGCCGATACGATCATGTCGTCGGAGCGCGCGGCGAAGTGAAAGCGGCCATCTTCGTCCTGCCAGAACGAATCTCCGGTCAGGTTCCAGCCGCCCCTGACATAATCCTTCTGCCGGTCGTCTGCCATGTAGCGGCAGCCGACCGGGCCGCGAACGGCGAGCCGCCCGATCTGTCCGCGCTCCACCTCGTTCATGTCCTCGTCGACGATCTTAGCCTCGTAGCCGGTGAGCGGCCGGCCTGTGGTCGCCGGATGCGTGTCATCGAAGCGGTTCGAAATGAAGATATGCAACATCTCCGTCGCGCCGATTCCGTCGAGGATCGGCTTGCCGGTCTTCTTCACCCATTCCTCGAAGACGGGGCCGGGCAACGTTTCGCCTGCCGAGACCGCGACGCGCAGCGACGACAAGTCAGCCCCTTCGTCCATCGCCTTCATCATCGCCCGATAAGCGGTCGGCGCGGTGAAGGTGATCGTGCCGCCATATTTCTGAATAATCTCGACCATGTTGGGCGGCGTCGCGCTTTCCAGAAGCGCAGCCGACGCGCCAAAGCGCAGCGGAAACACGGCAAGCCCGCCAAGACCGAAGGTGAAGGCGAGCGGCGGCGAGCCGACGAACACGTCGTCCGGCGTCACGCCGAGCACTTCCTTCGCATAGGCGTCCGCGATGATCAGGATATCCCGGTGAAAATGCATCGTCGCCTTGGGAACGCCCGTCGTGCCCGAGGTGAAGCCGAGCAGCGCCACGTCATCGCGTCCGGTTTTCACAGCGTCGAATTTCACGGATTTGTCGAGCGCGATGCGGTCGAGTTCGGCGTCGTGATTGGCCGTGCCGTCGAAGCCGATCACCTTTTTCAGAAATCGGCTTTCCTTGGCACAGGCCACCATCTCGTCCATCAGCCGCGTATCGCACAGCGCCAGCGTGACTTCAGCCTTATCGACGATCTTCGTCAGCTCGCCGGCACGCAGCATCGGCATCGTGTTGACGACGACCGCCCCAGCCTTCGTCGCAGCAAGCCAGCAGGCGACCATGGCTGGGTTGTTGGCCGACCGGATCAGGACGCGATTGCCCGGCTCAACGCCGTAATCCTCGACCAGCGCGTGGGCGAGGCGGTTTGTCCAATCCGACAGTTCCTTGTAGGTGCGCCGGCGTCCGTTGCCGATCAGCGCGGTGCGATCGCCGAAGCCTCTTTCGACCATGCGGTCGGTCAGTTCGACGGCGGCGTTCAGATAATCCGGATACTCGAACGCGCCTAGGTCGATCTGCGGCCACTGGTCGAATGGCGGAAGATTGTCTCGCGTGAAACTGTCGGTGTGGGCGGATGGCCCCAGCATGTCATGCTCCCATTGTCTGCCGCGCGATCACGATCTTCTGGACGTCTGACGCGCCCTCATAGATGCGCAATGCACGGATTTCCCTGTAGAGGCTTTCGACGATATGTCCCTTTTTCACACCGTCCCCGCCATGAATCTGAACCGCCTGATCGATGATCTGTTGCGCGGTGTCCGTCGCGTAAAGCTTGGCCATCGCCGCCTCTCGCGTCACGCGCGGCGCGCCTGAATCCTTCGTCCAGGCCGCGCGATAGACGAGCAGAGCCGAAGCGTCGACCCCGAGTGCCATGTCGGCGATGTGGCCCTGCACCATTTGGAGATCGAAAAGCGGCGCGCCGAACAATTGACGCGAACCGGCCCGCGCAGTGGTCTCATCAAGCGCGCGCCGCGCGAAACCGAGCGCCGCCGCGCCGACCGTGGAGCGGAACACGTCCAGCACTGACATGGCGATCTTGAAACCATCGCCTGCCTTGCCGATCAACGCGGATGCGGGAATGCGGACATTCTCGAATGACAGCCGTGCCAGCGGATGGGGTGCGATGACTTCCAGCCGCTCGGCGACGCTCAATCCAGGAGTGTCGGCGGGAACCAGAAAAGCTGAAATGCCCTTCGCGCCCGGCGCCTCGCCGGTACGCGCGAAGACGCAGTAGAGATCGGCAATGCCGCCATTCGAAATCCACGTCTTCTCGCCGGCGAGAACATAGTCGTCGCCGTCTCGCGTCGCCGTCATTTCCATATTGGCGACATCGGACCCGGAGCGCGGCTCGGACAGCGCAAAGGCCGACAGTGCCTTGCCACTGCGCGTCTTCCTCAGCCATTCCTTCTGCTCATCGGAGCCGAATAGGCTGATCGCACCGGTTCCCAGCCCTTGCATGGCGAAGGCGAAATCGGCAAGCCCATCGTGCCGCGCCAGCGTCTCGCGCGTGATGCACAAGATGCGCACGTCGAGCGGCTGCGGATCGTCGGGATCGACCGCGGTGGCGTTCAGGAAGCCCGCTTCACCGAGTTTCGCGACCAGTGACTTGCACGCCGCGTCCACGTCCGAATGATCGACGGGCAAATTTGCCGCGCACCAGTCTTCCAGTCGCGCCGCATGTTCGCGATGCTTGTCTTCGAAAAACGGCCAGTTGAGGAAGGAGCGGTCGACCATCAATTCCCCTCGAAGACCGGACGCTGCTTGGCGACGAAGGCTTGATAGGCGCGGGAAAAGTCCTGCGTCTGCATGCAGATCGCCTGCGCCTGCGCTTCAGCCTCGATCGCCTGTTCAAGCCCCATCGACCATTCCTGATTGAGCTGCGTCTTTGTGATGCCATGCGCGAAGGTCGGGCCGGACGCGATTTGGCTCGCGATCTTCATCGCATCGGCTTCCAGCGCATCTGCGGCGACGAGCCGGTTGTAATAGCCCCAGCGCTCGCCTTCCTCGGCGCTCATCGAGCGGCCGGTGTAAAGAAGTTCGGCGGCGCGACCCTGCCCGATCAGGCGTGGCAGCATCGCGCACGCCCCCATGTCGCAGCCGGCGAGACCGACGCGAGTGAAGAGGAAAGCCGTCTTCGCCTCGGGCGTGGCGATGCGAATGTCGGACGCCATGGTGATGATCGCCCCTGCGCCGACCGCAACGCCGTCCACCGCCGAGATGATCGGCTTGCCGCAGGCGAGCATCGCCTTGACGAAATCGCCTGTCATACGGGTGAAGGCGAGCAGGCCCTTCATGTCCATCTCGACCAGCGGGCCGATGATATCGTGAACGTCCCCACCCGAGCAGAAATTGCCGCCATTCGGCAAAAACACCACGACGTCGACATCGTCGGCATAGACAAGGTCACGAAACGTATCGCGCAATTCCGCATAGGATTCGAACGTAAGCGGATTCTTACGCTCCGGCCGGTCAAGCTGGATGACCGCAACATTGCCCTCCATGCGCCACAGGAAATGTTTCGGCTGTAGGCCGGCCATTGTCGTCAATGTGCTTCCTCCCAATTGCTGCGGAACGCCTTCAGCGTCGCCGACAGGCGTATCGCGTCGCCATGCGCCACGTCGCCCAGAAATTCCTCGATCCATGTCTCGTGCGCGGCCGCCATGTCACGAAATCGCGTCTTGCCGGCAGGTGTCAGCTTGACGATGAAGGCCCGGCGGTCGCCTTCGCGCGCGGTGCGCGAGACGAGCCCGTCCTTCACCAGTCGTTCGACGATGCCGGTGACATTCCCATTCGAGACGAGCAGAAAGCGCGACAGGTCGCTCATCGCCATGCCGTCCGGCTGGCGATAGAGCGCTGCCATCACGTCGAAGCGCGGCAGCGTCGTGTCAAAGTCGCGTTTCAGCCGCTCGCGAAGCTCGTTTTCGATCAGGCGTGAGGTGCGCAGGAGCCGAATCCACAGCCGAAGCCGTTCCTTGGCCACCAGCGGGCGGTCGACCGTATCGAGCGGCGCACTCACCATGTCTCGCCTCCCGAAACCGAAATCGCCTGTCCGGTGATCGAGCGCGCGCCTTCGCCGACAAGGTAGAGCACGGCGGCAGCGACCTCGTCCGGCTGGATGAAACGGCCCTGCGGGTTGACCGAAGAGAGTTCGGCGCGCGCTTCGGCCTCGCTGCGACCTGTCTTCTCGACGATGTTGGCGACGGACTGCGCCAGCATGTCTGTCTCGACGAAACCGGGGCAGACGGCATTGACTGTCACGCCCTTTCCGGCGAGTTCCGCCGCCAGCGCGCGCATCAGTCCTACGACGCCGTGTTTGGCGGCCACATAGGGCGCGACATAGGCGTAGCCCTTGAGGCCCGCGGTCGAAGCAACGAACACGATGCGGCCAGCGCCACGTTTGGCCATCGGCGCAAGCGCCGGCTGCACGGTCAGGAACGCGCCGGTCAGGTTCGTCTCCAGCGTCGCATGCCATTGCGGCACGCTCACACGATGCGCCGGCGCACTCTCCGTGCCGCCCGCATTGGCAACGACGATGTCGAACGGTCCGCGCGCCGCTTCCGCCTTTTCGTAAAGCGCCGAGATCGCCGCGTGATCGGTTACGTCGGCGGCGAGCGCATGGAGATTCGCGTGTCCCTTCGCCGCTGCATCGAGAACATCCTGCCGGCGTCCGCAGATCGTCACCTGATGACCGGCACCCGCCAAAGCCAGCGCGATCGCCTTGCCGACGCCGGTTCCGCCGCCCGTGACAAGCGCGTGCGCCATCACACTTTCCCCGTCATCTGTTCCTGCGCGCGTTCGGCGAGGCGATAGAGCTGATCGCGGCCGGGAATATACGGATCGGGCCATTTCTCCTGCCGGTCGCCAAGGCTGGCGGCGGCGTGAAGCGTCCAATAGGGATCGGCAAGATGCGGACGTGCAAGGCAGACGAGATCGGCCCGGCCGGCCATCAGGATCGAATTGACGTGGTCCGGCTCGAAGATGTTACCGACGGCCATCGTCGCCATGCCCGTCTCGTTGCGGATACGATCGGAGAACGGCGTCTGGAACATGCGGCCATAAACCGGCCGCGCGCGTTTCGAGGTCTGCCCGGCAGAGACGTCGCAGATATCGACGCCCGCTTCCTGCAGAATCTTCGCGATCTTCACCGCCTCTTCAGGCGTCACGCCCTCGTCGCCGACCCAGTCATTGGCCGAGATGCGCACCGAGATCGGCTTGTCCTCCGGCCAGACGGCACGCACCGCCGCAAAGATTTCCAGTGGATAGCGCATGCGGTTTTCGAGGCTGCCGCCATATTCGTCGGTGCGCTTGTTCGTCAGCGGCGAAATGAAGGTGGACAGGAGATAACCATGGGCGAAATGCAGTTCGATCATGTCGAAGCCACACCGTTCGGCCATTTCCACCGACGCGACGAACTCGTCCCGTACGCGGTCCATGTCGGCGCGGTCCATCGCCTTTGGCATCTGGTTCTTCGGCGACCACGCAATTTCGGACGCTGCCAGCAGCGGCCAGTTGCCGTCTTTCAGCGGTGCGTCCATTTCTTCCCAGCCGAGTTGGGTCGAGCCTTTAGGCCCCGCATGGCCGATCTGCGCACAGATTTTCGCCTCGGTCTCGGCATGAACGAAATCGACCAGCCGCGTCCACGCAGTCTCATGCTCGGGAGCGTAGAAGCCGGGGCAGCCAGGGGTGATGCGCCCATCCGCCGACACGCAGGTCATCTCGATATAGACCAGCCCCGCGCCGCCCTTGGCGCGCTCGGCATAATGGACGAAATGCCAGTCGGTCGGCGTGCCGTCGACAGCCTTGTACTGCGCCATCGGCGAAACCACGACGCGGTTCTTCAATTCCATGCCGCGCAGCTTGAACGGGGCCAGCATGGGCGGACGGTTGGTGTTCGCCGCCGCGCCCGCATGCTGCTGGAACCATTCCTCGGCGCTGCCGAGCCATTTTTCGTCGCGCAGGCGCAGGTTTTCGTGGCTGATGCGCTGCGAACGCGTCAAAAGCGAATAGTTGAACTGGACCGGATCGAGACCGAGATAGCGCTCGACATCCTCGAACCATTCGAGCGAATTGCGCGCCGCCGATTGCAGCTTGAGCACTTCGGTGCGCCGCGCATCCTCATATTTCTCGAAGGCGCGTTCGAGCGTCGGCTCGGAGTGCAGATAGTCGGCCATCGCGATCGCGCTTTCGAGCGCGAGCTTCGTGCCGGACCCGATCGAAAAATGCGCGCTCGCCGCAGCATCGCCCATCAAAGCGAGGTTCTGGTACGACCAGCGCTCGCAAAGCACGCGGGGGAAGTTGATCCAGGCCGAACCGCGAATGTGGTTGGCGTTGGTCATCAGAGCATGGCCGCCGAGGTGCTTTTCGAAAATCCTCTCGCAGACCGCGATGGACTCCTGCTGGCTCATCGCGCCGAAGCCGAAGCGATCCCACGTCTCCTGGCTGCATTCCACGATGAACGTCGCCGTATCGGGATCGAACTGATAGGCATGCGCCCACACCCAGCCATGCTCCGTTTTCTCGAAGATGAAGGTGAAGGCGTCGTCGAATTTCTGGTGCGTGCCGAGCCATACGAACTTGCACTTGCGCGTGTCGATATCCGGCTGGAAATGATCCGCGAAAGCCGCCCGCGAGCGCGAGTTCAGCCCGTCGGCAGCCAGCACCATGTCGTGGCTTTCCATGAAGGGACGCGGATCGTCGATATCGTGCTGAAATTCCAGATTGACGCCGAGTTCGCGCGCGCGCTCCTGCAATAGTGTCAAAAGCTTCTTCCGCCCGATCCCGCAGAAACCGTGCCCGGTCGAAAGCGTGCGCACGCCTTTGTGAACGACTGCGATATCGTCCCAATAGGCGAAGTGTTCACGGATGGCGGCGGCGCTTTTCGGGTCGTTTTCGGCCAGATGGTCGAGCGTCTCGTCGGAAAGGACGACGCCCCAGCCGAACGTGTCGTCGGCCTTGTTACGCTCGTAGACCGTGATATCGTGCGCGGCGTCCCGAAGCTTCATCGAGATCGCGAAATAGAGACCCGCCGGTCCTCCACCGAGCACTGCAACCTTCATCGCCACGCGTTCCCCGTTGCTGTCATCTGTCCGAGGATTGCACCGAACCGGATATGTTTCAAGCATGAAATTTCAAGGTTGAAATAATTTGCAGGACGCTGAAGAATTGATCGGACTTCGGGGAGAAAGCGCATGATGCCGCATCGGGTGAGCGACTGGGACAACGCCTATGCCAACGGGGCGAACATTGCCGGCGGGGATCGCTGGCCCGGCCTGTGGGTAGAACCGGCAACCGCCTTTCGCAAAGCGCGCGTCGAGGCAGGCCGCGCCGAACTCGACGTCACCTATGGCGATGCCGAGCGCAACCGGCTCGACCTCTTCCTGCCCGACCGGGACGTTTCGGGCCTCGTCGTCTTCATCCATGGCGGCTTCTGGCTGAAGCTCGACAAGAGTTTCTGGTCCCATCTGGCAGCCGGCCCGCTCGCGCACGGATACGCCGTTGCGATGCCGTCCTATACGCTTTGCCCCGACATCCGCATTTCCGGCATCGTGGCCGAAATCGGCGTGGCGATCGAGAAGGCGGCGTCGATAGTCGACGGGCCGATCCGTCTGACCGGCCATTCGGCGGGCGGGCATCTGGCGACCCGCATGATCACGATCACCTCGCCTCTGCGCGAAGAAGTCCGTGCGCGCATCGCCCGCACCGTTTCCATTTCCGGCGTCCACGATCTACGCCCGATGATGAAGACCGCGATGAACGCCGACCTGAAGATCGATCAGGCCGAAGCGATAACCGAGAGCCCGGCGCTCCTGTCTCCGACGGACGGTGCGCGGGTAACGTGCTGGGTCGGTGGTACGGAGCGCGCCGAATTTCGTCGCCAGAACGCCCTGCTTGCCAATATCTGGACCGGCCTCGGCGCGGCGACGGCCTGCAACGAGGAACCCGACCGGCACCATTTCGACATCATCGACGGTCTTGCCGATCCCGACCATCCGCTGACGCGATGCCTGTTGACAGATTGAGCGTTACGCACGACGTTCCGGCCATCAGGAAAGGCAATCGATGAGACCCGTTTTCGTGCAAGTGCGCTGCGTCCCCGGCAAGACCTACGAGGTCGCCGAAGAACTCTACAAGCGCGAGATCGCCTCCGAGCTTTACTCCACCAGCGGCGACTATGACCTTCTGCTCAAGGTCTATATCGACGAGCAGAAGAACGATATCGGCAAGTTCGTCGCCGAAAACATCGCCAATGTGCCGGGCATCGTGCGCTCGCTGACGACGCTCACATTCAAGGCGTTCTGATCAAGCCGTCCTGGGTCGCAGCCGTGTCGTGCGCCACAGGATCGCGGCCATGATCAGGACGTTCATGAGGTTCCAGGCGATACCGTTGATGAACGCGGCCTGATACGATCCCGTCAGGTCGTAGATATAGCCCGACATCCAGCCGCCAAGCGCCATGCCGACAATCGTTGCCATGATGACGAAGCCGACGCGCCGTCCCGCCTCGTGCGCGGGCAGATATTCGCGCACGATCAGCGCGTAGCTCGGCACGATGCCACCCTGCGACAGACCGAACACGAGAGAGACGATGTAAAGCGAGGCAAGGCCGTCAAACGGAATATAGGCGGCGAGCGCCAGCATCTGGAAGAACGAGCCGAGAAGCAGCGTCTTCACGCCGCCGATATAGTCTGCCAGAAAACCGGAAGCCAGACGACTGACGACGCCGCCGATCAGCATCAGCGACAGCATTTCCGCGCCCGTACCGACACCGAAACCAAGATCGACGCAATAAGCGACGATATGGACCTGCGGCATCGCCATCGCCACGCAGCAACCGAGCCCGGCGATGGAGAGCAGGATCTGAAGCTGGCGTGGCGACAGGTCGATCGCGCGGACTGGCTTCGGCACGCTCGCATGCGCGCCGGAGCCTAGATCGGGCGCGCGCGCCTTAAGAAACATGAACGCGAGCGGCAGCATGGTGACGACACAGAACGCGCCGATCATAAGATAGGTCGTTCGCCAGCCGAGATCGGGCAGCACCGCCTGCATGACGAGCGGCCAGATCGCGCCGGCAAAATAGTTGCCGCTGGCTGCTGCTGCGACCGCGACGCCGCGCCTTTTGACGAACCAGTGCGAAATATCGGCGATCAGCGGGCCGAACGTCGCTGACGCGCCGAAGCCGATGATGGCCTGCACGATGGCGAAGACCCAGATCGATGGCGCTGCGGCGGCCGCCGTATAACCGATGGCAAGCGCAAGCGCCGATGCGACGACTGGCATCAATATGCCTGCGCGGTCGACGAAGCGACCCATGAAAACGTTGCCGAACGCGAAGCCGACCATCGTCATTGTATATGGGAGCGAGGCCTGCGCCCGCATGGTGCCGAACTCGGCTTCGATAGCAGGCAGAACGACGACGACCGACCACATCCCGACCGAACCAATCGTGGCGATCAGGACGGACATGACGAGCCGCGTCCAGGCATAGCGCCCATCGATCTGGCTCACGCGATCTGGATCGGGAATGGGTTCCACGAAGATGTCCTCCTTACCCTTGGAGATAGAAGGTCTGCCTCAGTCACGGCAGCGCCACGGCCGTTCAAGCACCGAGCCAGCTCAGGCAATCGCGAAAACGCCCTGCCGCACGAGGTCGAGCGCAAGTAGCGTCAAGCCGATACGAAACCAGCGCCGGAAGCTTTCTTCGGGTAGCCGGTCCAGCCAGCGGCTGCCATAGATCGTGCCGAGATAGCCGGATACGATCATCACGGCGATCAGCGGCAGCCACGCCGAAAAGGCGAATCCGGCAAGGCCGAAGACCACCACCTTTAGAAGATGCTGGATCGTCATGCCGGCAGCCTGCGTCGCCACCAGCCCCTTGCGATCGTTGGGTATGGCCTGCGCGAAGACACTGGCCAGCAACATGCCCGTCGCGCCGACCATCATGGTCAAAAGAGCGGTCACGGCGCTGCCGACGGCAAGGCCGATGCGGCCGAGTTTTTCCAGACCGGGTATCTTTGTCCATGTCACCGCGATGATGAAGGTGCCGAGCACCAGCTTCATAACCGCGTCGGGCAATTGCACCACGACGAACGCGCCCACGATCGCCCCGACGAGAGACCCGGCAAGGAAGGGCAGGAAGATGTCGTGGCGGATCGCCGCGCGCTGATGCCAGGCGCGGCCGCTGTTCGATCCGAGTTGCACCGCGCCATGGACGGGGATCAACGCGGCAACCGGCAGGAACACCCCCATCAACGCCAGCATGGCGATCCCGCCGCCGACGCCGAACGATGCCGTCAGCGCCGAGGTGAAGAAGCTCGCAATGATGAGGAAGGTCGCGGCCGCAACGCCCAGACCATCCGGCAGAAGGGCGAGAGCGGCGTCCAACCGGCCTTACATGCCCTGCGGGCGGGTGAACTGGCCGGCGGCGCGATACGTCCAAAGATAGGTCGGAAGAATGGCTTCGATCGCCTGCGGCTCGATGCCGAGCGCCTCGATCGTGCGCCCTTCAGCTTCGGCCTTGGGCGAGACGACATTGTCGACCTTGAGCATATCGACCTGATCGCGCGTCAGGAGCGGCTTGGGCAGCATGCCGAGGAACGATCCCTGAATCTCGGCAATCGGCCACGGGACAGAGACGAAGAGCCGCTTGCGGCCGATCACTTCGAGCATATACGCCATGCAGTCGCGGAACGACCGTTTCGATGGCCCGCCCAGTTCGTAGATCTTGCCGCCCTCGACCTTTCCGTCGGCAGCGCGCGCGATCGCCTCGGCGACGTCCGCGACATAGACCGGCTGGAACATCGTGTGGCCGCCGCCGATCATCGGCAGCGCCGGCGAAAGACGCGCCATGGCGGCGAAACGATTGAAAAAACCGTCCTCCGGCCCGAAGATGATTGACGGGCGAAAGACAATCGCGTCGGGCAGCGTCTCGAACACGGCCGCCTCGCCTTCGGCTTTCGTGCGCGCATAGGCTGACGGCGAATCCGGGTCCGCCCCGATCGCCGAAATCTGGATGAACCGTGCGCCGACGGCACGTGCCGCCTCCGCTGCGACCCGCGCGCCGAAGGCCTGCACGGCCTGGAAGGTCTGCCTGCCGCCCTCATGGAGAATGCCGACGAGATTGATCACGCAGTCGGCACCCTGCACCGCCCTGTCGATCGAGGCACGGTCGCGCAGATTGCCCCGGACCGGAACGATCTGGCCGACATTGCCGAGCGGCTGAAGATGATGCGCCGTGTTCGGATTGCGGGCGACGACGCGGATGCGGTAGCCGCGCATGGCAAGGGCGCGAACGACATGGCGGCCGACGAAGCCCGATCCGCCGATGATCGTGACGAGGGGAGGCATCTGGGTGACGGGGGTCATCGCGTCCTGCTCTGTGAAATCTTCGCGGCTTTCTTAGTCATTTTGTCGTGAAAGGCAAAGGGTCAAGAGGCGCAGGAACGAGGATCGGGCGAACATTGTTCGCCTTGCATGGCTGGCATGCCGCTGCGTGAGTTGACGCGATGGGCTGCCAGCGCGACACATTGCGATCCGCCGCAACCGGCGCAACGAGAAAAATCGTCAGGGATGGACAATGGCCAAAGCGCAAATCGGTCTTCTGGGACTCGGCACGATGGGGTCGAACCTTGCTCTCAACATCGCCGAGAAAGGCCACGCGGTGGCCGTCTACAACCGCACGGCAGAAAAAACGGGCGCGTTCTTTGAAAATGCCGGCGACCTGCGCGAACGGATCGTGCCCTGCACCACGCTCACCGAATTCGTTCAGCAGATCCGCCCGCCCCGTCCCGTCATCTTGATGGTGCAGGCCGGCAAGGCCGTCGATGAACAGATCGCCGCGCTGCGTGAGCATCTGAGCGCAGGCGACATGATCATCGATGCCGGCAACGCCAATTTCCGCGACACGATCCGCCGCTTCGGCGAACTGGAGGGCTCGGGCCTTACCTTCGTTGGCATGGGCGTTTCGGGCGGCGAAGACGGCGCGCGGCACGGGCCGTCGATCATGGTCGGCGGCGCGCAGGAGGCGTGGAACCAGATCCAGCCGATCCTCGAGGACATCGCCGCGCGCTATCGTGGCGAGCCATGCGCGGCGTGGCTCGGGCCCGGCGGGGCCGGTCATTTCGTCAAGACCATCCACAACGGCATCGAATATGCCGACATGCAGATGATCGCCGAAATCTACGGCATCCTGCGCGACGGTGCCGGCATGACACCGGCCGAAATCGCCGACATCTTTGCGCGCTGGAATTCCGGCCCGCTCGAATCCTATCTCGTCGAGATCACCGCCAGCGTCCTGCGCACGCAGGACGCTGCAAGCGGCAAGGCGCTGGTCGACGTCATCGCCGATCAGGCGGGACAAAAGGGTACCGGGCGCTGGGCCGCCGTCGAGGCGCAATTGATGGGCGTGCCCGCCACGACCATCGAAACGGCCGTCGCCGCGCGAAGCCTTTCCGCGGAAAAGGATTTGCGCCTGTCGGCCGAAAAGACCTATGGCGCACCCGCTGCTCCGTCGATCAAGGTGGATGCCGCCTTCATCGCCGATCTGGAACAGGCGTTGCTCGGCGCCAAGGTCGCCGCCTATGCGCAGGGCTTCGCCGTCATGGAGGAAGCCTCCTCAGAGTTCCGCTGGAACGTGCCGCTCGGTACGGTCGCGCGCATCTGGCGAGCCGGCTGCATCATCCGCTCGCAGTTCCTGAGCGAGATCGCGAGCGCCTACGAGACGAGCGCCGACCCAGCCCACCTCCTGCTTCTGCCGGCCTTCGTGGAAACCATGTCGCAGGCGAGCCCCGCCTTGCGCCGGGTTGTCGCGCGTGCGGTCGAGGCCGGTCTTCCCGTTCCGGCACTTGGCGCGGCCGTCACCTATTTCGACGCTTTCCGGCAGGGACGCGGCACGGCCAACCTCATCCAGGGTCAGCGCGACTTCTTCGGCGCGCACGGCTTCGAGCGCATCGACGGCTCGGGCGAACACCACGGAGACTGGCTCAGATCGTAATTTTCGCGACGGCTTAACCGTACTTTAACCGACGCAACAGTTGAGAGCGCGGCGTTAGCACTCTTTTACTGTCCATGCCCGACATAGTGCCCCTCAGTACAAGCCATGTTCAAGGCGGGGGCCTGCCATGTTCCGAAAATTCGTCCAGTCGCGATCCGGCAATTTCGCCATCCTCGCCGGAGTTGCCATCGTACCGCTGTGTCTGGCTGCGGGACTGGCGATCGACTATTCGCGCCATCTGTCCGCCCAGAAGCATCTTCAGGAAATGGTCGACGCAACCTCGCTGTCGCTCGCCGCCAGCCGCGAAAAGGACCAATCTAAGCTTGAGCGTCTGGCGACGGATTTTCTGGCCGGCAACCAGAACGTCAACCGCGTCCAGCATGTGCGCCTCGACCAGTTGAAATCCACGGACGACGACGTGGATATTGCGGCGTCCGGCACGATCCCGACGACCTTCATGGCGCTTGCGGGTTACGAGACGCTCAACGTGCGCGCCTCGGCGCTGGCCGAACGGGCGGTGAACGGACAAGTCGAGGTGTCCCTCATTCTCGACAACACCTTCTCGATGTCTGATTCAGTAGGCGGCAAGCGTCGGATCGATGTTCTCAGGACCGCGTCGAAGAAGCTCATCGACGAACTGCTGAAAGAGGCCGATGGAGCCGCGCGGATAGCCATTGTTCCGTATGCCGACTATGTAAATGTCGGCACACAATATCGTGGTGCGCCATGGTTGAAGGTCGCGGCGGACTATTCGACGTCCTCTACGTCAAATCCCCCACCGCGAACATGCGAGAGGCGCACTACGCGCACGCGTTGTGTCAGGAACGAGCCAACCTATTCCTGTCCCTACTATGTCGATGGCGTCGAGAAACCCAAAACGTGCGGTGGAGGCTGTGCGCCGGGTGGTCAGGAAACCTACGACGTCGAGCCTTACGATTATTGCACAGGCGGCGGCGAACCCAAAACGACCTATACGCATTTTACGTGGCATGGCTGCGTGAAATCTCGCATCGGAAGCGACAATCGTCTTCATAATAAAAACCCGACGACCGTCCAATTCGAGGGCATCCTGACGCGCGCAGAACGGCACATGTGTGTCACGCCCATTGTCGAACTGACCAGCAACAAACAGGCGCTCAAAAGCGCGATCGATGGTCTGATCACCAATCGCGAGGAGTGGTATGAGCCGCTGACCTATATCCCTTCAGGCTTGATCTGGGGGTACAACACTCTGGCGCCGGGTCACCCGCTGACGGGACCTTCCGACTACGACCCGAAGAACCAGCGACCGCGCAAGGTGGCCGTCCTGATGACAGACGGCGCAAACACAATGCGCTTTGTGCCATCGGGAGGATCGGCCGGCACTCACGCCAGCGCGATGAACCGAGAAACCGGCGTGTTAAACCAAGCTCAGGTTGCAGTCACGGATGCTGATACGCTGGCGATCTGCCGTAACATGAAGGCGCAGGGCATCGAGATATTCACTGTCGCCTTCATGGTTGAGGAGGCATCGGCCAAATCCATGCTCGAAAGCTGCTCGAGCGACCCGGCCACTCACTATTTCGACGCGTCTAGCAGCGACGATCTGCTCGCTGCCTTCGAGGACATCGGCAACTCGTTGCGGGTCGTGCGTCTCGCGCGCTGATCAGCGCAAACCCTTTTAACCAAAGCGGCGCGGTGTTTGAACAACACCGCGCCGCTTGTCATTTCCGTCAGGCGATCCAACCCATCGACACCGCGAACCACGCCACCGGCGCGGCCAGGAGGATCGAGGCGACCGTTCGCACGTACCAGATCACGACAAGCTGCCAGATTGAGATCGGGATCGTCGTCGCCATGACGCAGGGGATCGACGCCGACAGGAACAGGATCTGGCTGACACATACGATGCCGGCGATGAGGCGCGTCGCCGCGTCCGCTTCGGCCAGGAGCACAGCCGGCAGGAACATTTCTGCCAGCCCGGCCGACAGCGCGCTTGCTGCCTGCATCGGCTCGGAAAGTTGCACGAGCCATGTGAACGGATAGAGCGTCAGGCCCAGAACGTCGAAAAGCGGCGTATATTTAGATGCGAGCAGCCCCAGAAGTCCCACCGCCATAATGCTGGGCAGGATCAGCGATGCCATGCGCAAACCGTCGATCAGGCTGGACTTCAACAACGATAGCAGCGACGGCGCACGCGCGGCCTGTTCAAGCCCGGCGTCGATCGCGGCGGCGATGCGCCCGCGGCGTTCTGGCAAGGGCTGATCGCGGTCGCCCTCATGCTCCATCGAACTGATGGGCCACAGGCGAGCGACGATGGCCGATACGATGAAGGTTATGACCAGCGTCGACCAGAAGTAGAAGTTCCACATCTCCATGAGGCCAAGCGTGCGCGCTACGACGATCATGAAGGCGACGGAAACGGTCGCGAAACCGGTTGCGATGATCGCCGCCTCGCGGGTCGTGTACCGACCTTCCTTGTAGAGCCGATCGGTAATCAGCAGCGCCAGCGAATAGGACCCGACGAAGGAAGCGACCGCGTCGATGGCCGACCAGCCGGGTGTGCGCCAGACAGGGCGCATGACCGGCTGTACGATCACGCCGGTGAGTTCCAGCAGGCCGTAGCCGATCAGGAAACCGAGCGCCAGCGCGCCGATCGGCACGATGAGGCCGACCGACATGACGAGACGGTCGAACAGGAACGGCAGCATGTCTGGCTCGAAGATCGCGGCCGGCCCCACGCCGGCCAGAAACATGACCGTCAGGATGAGACCGAGAACACGCAACGCCGAGAACACCATCTCGGTGCGGTTCTTCTTCCAGCTTCCGGAAATGAACGGCGCCAGTGCACCATAGGCGATCAGCGCCGTCACGAAGACGATGGCGACGGGCCGGAAATTCGATGCGATGGCCGATGCGGCATGGTCGATCAGCAGTGTCGAACGCTCGTTGATCGTCACCGGTATGAAGAAAAAGAAGATGCCGATCGCCGAATAGACGATCAGCCGGAATGCGGCCATGCCGCGCGATCCCCGATCGCTGCCGATGCTCGTTTCGCTCATTTGTTCCCCATTTATGTTCGTTGCAAAGAAAAGGGCGACGCTTGCCGCGCCGCCCCGCTTGTTTCGCGATGCTATTTGCCGAGTATGCCGGGCAGGTCGAGCCCTTTTTCGCGCGCGCAGTCGAGCGCTTCGTCGTAGCCGGCATCCGCATGGCGCATGACGCCGGTCGCCGGATCGTTCCAGAGCACCCGCTCCAGTCGCCGCGCCGCATCGTCCGTGCCGTCCGCGACGACGACCATGCCCGAATGCTGCGAAAAGCCCATGCCGACGCCGCCTCCGTGATGCAGCGACACCCATGTCGCGCCGGACGCGGTGTTGAGCAGCGCGTTCAAAAGCGGCCAGTCGGACACAGCATCTGAGCCGTCCTTCATCGCTTCCGTCTCGCGGTTGGGCGACGCGACGGACCCGGAATCAAGGTGATCGCGGCCGATGACGACCGGCGCTTTCAGCTCGCCGTTTTTCACCATTTCGTTGAAGGCGAGGCCAAGGCGGTGGCGGTCGCCAAGCCCGACCCAGCAGATGCGCGCCGGCAGCCCCTGAAACGCGATGCGCTCCCGTGCCATGTCGAGCCAGCGATGCAGATGCGCGTTGTCGGGTAAGATTTCCTTCACCTTGGCGTCGGTCTTGTAGATATCTTCCGGGTCGCCCGAAAGCGCCGCCCAGCGAAACGGGCCGATGCCGCGACAGAAGAGCGGACGGATATAGGCCGGTACGAAACCGGGGAACGCGAAGGCGTTTTCAAGGCCCTCTTCCTTGGCGACCTGGCGGATATTGTTGCCGTAGTCGAGCGTCGGCACTCCCTGTTCGTGGAACGCGACCATCGCGGCAACATGCTCACGCATCGACGCGCGTGCAGCTTTTTCGACGGCTTTCGGATCGCTCTCGCGTTTCGCCTTCCACTCCTCGATCGTCCAGCCCTTCGGCAAATAGCCGTTGAGCGGATCATGCGCGGAGGTCTGGTCCGTCACGATGTCGGGGCGCACGCCGCGTCGCACAAGTTCGGGCACGATGTCGGCTGCGTTGCCCAGAAGGCCGACCGACTTGGCTTCGCCCGCCTTCGTCCAGCGATCGATCATCTCGAGCGCCTCGTCGAGGCTCGTTGCCTTTTCGTCGACATATCGGGTGCGCTGGCGAAAATCGATGCGGGTCTCATCGCATTCGATGGTGAGGCACGACGCGCCCGCCATGACGGCCGCCAGCGGCTGCGCGCCGCCCATGCCGCCAAGCCCGCCGGTCAGAATCCATTTGCCCTTCAGGTCGCCGCCATAATGCTGGCGGCCGGCTTCCACGAATGTCTCGTATGTGCCCTGCACGATGCCCTGCGTGCCGATATAAATCCACGAGCCGGCCGTCATCTGGCCGTACATCATCAGGCCGAGCTTATCGAGCTGGTTGAAATGGTCCCAGTCGGCCCAATGCGGCACGAGGTTGGAATTGGCGATCAGGACGCGGGGCGCATCCTTGTGGGTACGAAAGACGCCGACCGGCTTGCCGGATTGGACGAGCAGCGTCTGGTCTTCCTCGAGCGTCTTGAGGCTCGCGACGATAGTGTCGAAATCCGCCCATGTGCGTGCCGCGCGCCCGATGCCGCCATAGACGACAAGCTCGTTCGGGTTCTCGGCCACGTCCGGGTCGAGATTGTTCATCAGCATGCGAAGCGGCGCTTCCGTCGTCCAGTATTTCGCGTTCAGCTCCGCGCCGTGAGGGCTGCGGATTTCGCGAATATTGTGACGTGGATTGGTCATGTCAGGCTCCCAGCGTGAAAGCGCGGGCTTCGAGCCCAGCGAGAATAGATTTCAGGACGGCGCGCAAGGGTTCCGCGCGCGCCTCGTCATAGGCGAAGGGTTCGGTTTCGGAAGCGAGATAGGCCGACTGCGCAATCTCCATCTGGATCGCGTGGACACCGCTTCGAGGCTTTCCATAATGCCGCGTTGTCCAGCCACCCTTGAAGCGGCCATTCGCCACCCATGTCAGGCCGGACGCGGCAGCGACCGCTTCCACATCGGCGGCAAATTCAGGCGCCGAGGTCGCCCCATTATTCGTGCCGATGTTGAGCACCGGCAGTTCGCCCTCGAACAGGAACGGGCAGTGCGAGCGGATCGAGTGACAGTCGTAGAGGATCGCGACGCCGTGCAATTTCTTTACGCGTGCGATCTCGGCTTCGAGTGCCGCATGATAGGGCGCGTGCCAGTCCCGGAGGCGGCGCGCGATTTCGCCTGCGTCCGGCTCTTCTTGCCAGATCGGCTGGTTGTCGAAATCGGTCGTCGGCACCAAACTCGTCGTGTTCTGGCCGGGATAGAGGCTCTGGCCGGACGGATCGCGGTTGACGTCGATGACGTATCGATGGAAGTTGGCTTTCACCACCGTCGCATTCGGCAAAAGACCCGCATAGAGGCGATCGATATGCCAGTCCGTGTCGCGCAGGCGCAGGCCCTCGTCATTCAGCGTCGCCGTCACATCTTCGGGCAGATACGTGCCGGTGTGCGGCATGCCGAGGATGACGGGCGAGGAGCCCTGTTCGATGGCGACGGGGTTCATTCGTCCAACCCCGGCAGAATATCGGCACCGACGCTCGCATTGAGCGCGCCGGAGCGCACCAACTCACCAGCAGCTTCGAGGTCGTTCGCCATATAGCGATCCACCTCCAGAGACGGCACGACGGCACGGATCGCCCCCATCGCCTTCATCAGTTCGGCCGATGTCGTCAGCGGGGCGCGAAACTCGACACCCTGCGCAGCCGTCACCGCCTCGATGCCGACGATATGGGCGAGGTTGTCGGTCATTGCCAACAACCGGCGCGCGCCGTGGCAGGCCATGGAGACGTGGTCTTCCTGATTGGCGGAAGTCGGCGTCGAATCGACCGAGGCCGGATGCGCCATCTGCTTGTTCTCGCTCATCAGCGCGGCGGAGGTGACTTCCGCGATCATCAGGCCGGAATTCAGTCCGGGCTTTTTCGCCAGAAAGGCAGGCAGGCCGAACGACAGCGCCGGATCGACCAGAAGCGCGATGCGCCGCTGCGAAATCGCGCCGATCTCGCAGATCGCGAGCGCGATCTGGTCGGCGGCGAAGGCCACCGGCTCGGCATGGAAATTGCCGCCGGAGACGACCGAGCCGTCCGAAAGCACCAGCGGATTGTCGGTGACGGCGTTCGCCTCGATCACCAGCGTCTTTGCCGCCTGACGCAACACGTCGAGGCACGCGCCGTCGACCTGCGGCTGGCAGCGGATGCAATACGGGTCCTGCACGCGCTCGTCGCCCTCGCGATGGCTTTCGCGGATTTGCGAGCCATCCAGAAGCGCCCACAATGCAGAGGCCGTGTCGATCTGGCCTCGATGCCCGCGAAGGGCGTGGATTTCAGGATGGAACGGCGCGGAAGACCCCATTGCCGCATCGGTCGAAAGCGCGCCCGTTATCAGCGCCGCGTTCGCTGCTCGATGAGCCTTGAACAGTCCAGCCAAGGCAAGCGCGGTCGAGACCTGCGTGCCGTTGATCAGCGCCAGACCTTCTTTGGCGGCGAGCGTGATCGGCATAAGCCCGGCGCGCTTCAGCGCCTCCGCGCCGGCGAGCCTTTCGCCGGCGAAATACGCCTCACCCTCGCCGATCATTGCAGCGGTCATATGCGCCAGCGGTGCAAGGTCGCCCGACGCGCCGACCGAGCCTTTCTCGGGGATGACAGGGACGACGCCCTTGTCCAGCATCGCCTCAATCAGTTCGACCGTCGCCGGCTGCACGCCCGATGCACCGCGCCCCAGCGAGGCAAGCTTCAAGGCCATGATCAGCCGGACGATTTCGCCCGGCAGGGGCGCACCCACACCGCAGCAATGCGACAGGATCAAATTGCGCTGGAGCGTAGCGACGTCGCCCGCCGCGATCTTGACCGAGGCGAGCTTCCCAAAACCGGTGTTAATGCCGTAGACGGGCGTATCGCCCCTGGCGATATCCGCGATGATCTTCGCGGCGCGCTCGATGCCCGGACGGCTGGCATCATCGAGCCGTGCCCCGGCGTCATTCCAGTAAATTTCGTAAAGCTGGTCGAGCGTTACGGAACCCGGTGTCAGGATGACGTTCATCCGACGATCCTTTCACGGAGCGCATTGAAGCCGATGCGATAGGCAAGTTCGGACGGATGCGCGGCGTCCCATACCGCCAGTTCGGCACGCTTGCCGGGCTCCACAGTGCCGATCTCGCTCGCCAGCCCGAGCGCGTGCGCCGCGTTGCGTGTCAGTCCGGCGAGCGCTTCTTCCGGCGTCAGGCGAAACAAAGTCGCCGCCATGTTCATGGTCAAAAGCGGGGATGCGAGCGGCGAAGAACCGGGATTGCAGTCAGTCGCAATAGCGATTCGAACGCCGGTTGAGCGCAGGGCTTCGACCGGCGGATATTGCTTTTCCCGCAGCGTATAGAACGCACCCGGCAGAAGCACCGCCACCGTGCCGGACGCGGCCATCGCGGCAATGCCGTCCGCGCCCAGATATTCCAGATGATCTGCCGAGAGCGCGCCATGCTCCGCCGCGAGCTTCGCGCCGCCGAGGTCCGACAATTGCTCGGCGTGGAGTTTGACCGCCAGCCCGAGCGCCTTCGCCTTATCGAAGACACGAGCGATCTGGTCAGTTGAAAACGCGATGCCTTCGCAAAACCCGTCGACGGCATCGATCAGGCCCTCTTCGGCACCCTCTTTCATGCCGGGCAGCACCACCTCGTCGATATAGGCGTCCGAGCGGCCTTTGTACTCGACCGGCACGGCATGGGCAGCGAGGTAGCTCGTCTTCACGCGCACCTTGCGCAGCCGGCCAAGCTCGCGCGCGGCGCGCAGCATCTTCAACTCGTCCTCGACGCTCAAGCCGTAGCCAGACTTGATCTCGACGGTGCCGACGCCTTCGGCGATCATCGCATCGAGGCGCGGCAGCGCCTGTCGCGCGAGTTCCTGTTGCGAAAGGCCGCGCGTGGCCGAAACGGTCGAGACGATGCCGCCGCCCGCTCGCGCGATCTCCTCATAGGTCGCGCCTTCCAGGCGCATTTCGAATTCGCGCGCGCGGTTTCCACCGAAGACGAGATGGGTGTGGCAATCGATCAAAGCCGGCGTGACGAGCCGGCCTTCCATGTCGCGCGTCTCGTATTCGTCGAACTCTTCGGAAAAGTCCTGCACCCGGCCGGCAAAGACGATGCGTCCGTCGTTTATTGCCACCGCGCCGTCCTCGACGAGGCCGTAGGGCGCGCCGCCCTCGGCCATCGTCGCGAGCGTTAAATTCGTCAGAAGCGTTTTCATCGACACCGCCTGGCGCTTGATCCGATAGGTGATTACGCTATTATGTATAGACATATTGTGTCAATCGGGATTTGCCATGACCGCCATCTTCGCTGAAACCGCACTCCTTCCAGACGGCTGGCGCGAAAATGTCCGCGTCAAAATCGATGCCGACGGCAAGATCTCCGCGGTCGAAACCGACGCTTCGACAGCAAGCGAAGACGAGCGCGTGAAGGTGCTGCTGCCAGCGCTTTCGAACCTTCACAGCCACACATTCCAGCGCGCCATGGCCGGGCTGACGGAGAGGCGTGGCCCGAGCGGCCGCGATTCCTTCTGGACATGGCGGGAGGTTATGTACCGCTTCCTCGACATCCTCTCGCCCGACGAGATCGAGGCCATCGCCGCCTTCGCCTTCATGGAAATGCAGGAGGCCGGATTTTCGGCCGTTGCCGAGTTTCACTATCTCCACAACCGGCAGGGCGGTGGCGCTTACGACGATCCGGGCGAGCTTGCCGCACGCATTGTCGCGGCAAGCCGGACAACCGGCATCGGCCTGACGCTCTTGCCCGTTCATTACGCGCAAGGCGGCGTCGACGGCAGGCCGCTCAAGGGTGGGCAGCTTCGCTTCGCCAATTCGCTCGACGGTTTCGTCAGGCTTCTGGCGCGTTCCGAGGAATTGGCGAAGGGCCGCGCTGATACGGTCGTCGGCCTTGCGCCACACTCGCTGCGCGCTGTGCCGGTCTCTGACCTTGCCGAGCTTGCCCGACTGCGACCTGACCGACCGATCCACATGCACATCGCCGAGCAGGAAGCGGAAATCGAGGAAACGATCGCCGTTCTCGGCGCGCGCCCGATGGACTGGCTCCTCGCAAATCACGACGTCGATCAGCGCTGGTGCCTGATTCACTGCACCCATATGGAACCCGGCGAAACGGAGAAACTGGCCGCATCGGGCGCCGTCGCTGGCCTTTGCCCCATCACAGAAGCCAATCTGGGCGACGGCATTTTCGACGGCGAACGCTTTCTTGGCCATGGCGGTCGGTTCGGCGTCGGCTCCGATTCCAACATCTCGATCTCCACCATCGGCGAATTGCGCCAGCTCGATTATTCGCAGCGCCTTCGCGACCGCGCCCGCGTCGTTCTCGCCGAGCCTTCCGGTTCGGTCGGGCGGCGGCTCTACGGGGCCGCGCTTGCAGGCGGCGCGCAGGCGCTCGGTCGCGCATCCGGCGCGATCGAAACCGGCAAATTCGCCGACATGGTCGCCATCGACCCCGCGCGTGACGGTTTGCACGGGCTGAAAAGCGATCTGACCCTCGATGCATGGATGTTCGCGGGCAGCCGCGAAGCGGTCACGGATGTCTGGTCGGCGGGCCGCCATATGGTAAGGGAGGGACGCCACGTCGCACGCGAGGATATATCCGCGCGATATGGCGCTTGCCTTTCCTCGATCATGGATCGTCTGTGACCGCACGCTCTTCCTACCGCACCATCCGCGACGAGATCTCGCGCCGCATCGCCAGCCGCGTATGGTTGCCCGGCGCGCTGATCCCCGGCGAGGAGGCGCTGGCGGGCGAGTTCGGCGCGGCCCGCGCGACGGTCAACCGCGCCTTGCGCGAGCTTGCCGAACAGGGTCTGGTCGAGCGTCGGCGCAAGGCGGGAACGCGCGTTGCGCTTCATCCCGTGCGCGAGGCTCGCTTTGCGATTCCATTGGTTCGGCAGGAGGTGGAAGCTGCCGGACAGGTCTACAGCTACCGATTGTTGTCGAGCGACCTGATCGCCGCGCCCAACGCGATTGCCGAACGGCTTCATTTGCCCGGTGGAACGCGACTTCGCCATGTGCGCGCTTTACATTATGCCGATGGCGCACCGTTCCAGTTCGAGGACCGGTATATCGTCATCGACACCGTGCCCGAGGCCGCCTCCGCTGATTTCGCGACCATCGGCCCGAACGAATGGCTGGTCGAGACCGCACCCTTCACCCATGCTGAATTCGCCTTCTTTGCCGACATAGCCGGCGAGGAAGCGCAATATCTCGATATTGCACCCGGCGCGCCGGCCTTCGTCGGCGAGCGCGTCACATGGCTCGCGCAAAAGCCGATCACCCTCGTGCGTATGGTTCATCCCCCCGCCTATCGCATGGTGACAAAGCTCTGATTTGCCGCTAGGCGAAGCGCGACGAAACCCGCGCGCCGGAGCCTGCCCCGTGACCAGCCCTACCCTCATCGCCCCTTCCGTCCTGTCGGCGGATTTCTCGCGGCTCGGCGACGAGGTCGAGGCCGTCGTCGCGGCGGGCGCGGATTGGATTCATCTCGACGTGATGGACGGGCATTTCGTGCCGAACATCACCTTCGGTCCGCAGATCATCAAGTCGATCCGAAATCGCACCGACAAGGTGTTCGACTGCCATTTGATGATTACGCCTGCCGATCCCTATCTCGCTGCGTTCGCCGATGCCGGCTGCGACATCATCACAGTGCATGCCGAGGCCGGTCCGCATCTCGACCGCTCGTTGCAGGCGATCCGTAATCTCGGCAAAAAGGCCGGCGTCTCGCTCAACCCCTCGACGCCCGAAAGCGTCATCGAATACGTGCTCGACCGTCTCGACCTCGTCCTCCTGATGACCGTCAATCCCGGCTTCGGCGGGCAGGCGTTCATTCCGGCAGTCGTCGAAAAGGTACGCCGCGTGAAAGCGCTGATCGGTGATCGACCCATCGATATCGAGATCGACGGTGGCGTGACACCTGAAACCGCGCCTCTGGTGGCAAAAGCCGGAGCGAACGTGCTCGTCGCCGGCTCGGCCGTCTTCAAGGGCGGCACGACCGAAGCATACGCCAAGAACATCGATGCGATCCGACAGGCATCCGACGGCGCGCGTGGGCTGATCGTCTGAAGCGTTAATCGCTCGCTGAAACTTTGAATCGAATTCGCACGTTGCAGGCAAGGTCTCGTTAAGGTTTACATTTGGTTTTAACCGGCCGTTAACACATCGGACAACTTATCCGCGTATTTTGCGGGCTCGGGGTTTCTCGTTTCGAGGGTGGGTACCGTGCAGTCAGTCGATCAGGGAATCGGGGCCGGCCGTGTCGGCTGGGTGGATGCTGCCAAGGGCATCTGCATCATTTTCGTCGTCATGATGCATTCGACGCTCGGCGTTGGCGTCGCGATGGACGGACAGGGCTGGCTTCATGCCGTGGTCGAGTTTGCCCGGCCCTTCCGTATGCCGGACTTCTTCCTTATTTCCGGCCTCTTCCTCGGCCTCGTCATCGATCGGCCATGGATGCGCTATCTCGACCGCAAGGTCGTGCATTTCGCCTATTTCTATGTCCTGTGGCTGACGATCCAGTTCGCCTTCAAGGCACCCGGCATGGCGATGGAAGACGGCGTTGCCGGAACCGCGCAGCATTATCTCATCTCTTTCGTCGAACCGTTCGGCACGCTGTGGTTCATCTACATCCTGCCGATCTTCTTCCTCGTCACGCGTCTGATGAAATCGGTTCCGATCGTTCTCGTGTTCGCTGCGGCAGCTGCGCTTGAGATCCTGCCGATCAAGACCGGCTGGATGCTTGCCGACGAGTTCGCCTCGCGTTACGTCTATTTCTTCGCCGGCTATGCGTTTGCCACCAACATCTTCCGCATCGCTTCGTGGCTGCAGGCCCGCCCGCTGGCGGCGCTGGCGATCCTCGCGGTGTGGGCGCCGATCAATGGCTGGCTGGTCTTCACCCATGCCCCGGCATATCTGATGCATCTCGTCACGGCGGAACTCGGCGAAACCGGCGCGACTAACGGCCTGTCGGAACTGCCCTTCATCTCGCTCGCGCTCGGCTTTGCCGGCGCGCTTGCGGTCGTGGCGGTCGCGGCGCTTATCGCCGAGCGTCCATGGAGCCGCTGGCTCTCCTGGCTCGGCGCGCATTCGATCGTGATCTATCTCGCCTTTTTCCTGCCGATGGCGGTTTCCCGCGCGATCCTGATGCGCACTGGCCTCGACATCGGCACAATGTCGGCGCTGGTGACAGTCGCGGGCATCGCCGGACCGGTCGTGCTCTATGGCCTCATCCAGTGGACCGGCTATGGCCGCTTCCTGTTCGAGCGGCCCGACTGGGCACATATCGACAGGCCGCGCGTCACCGAAAGGCCGATCGTTCCGGCGGAATGAAAAAGGCGGCCCAAGGCCGCCTTTTCCTTATCGCTCTAGCTATGGGCGAAGATGTCCTGCTCGTCCCAACCCATCAGGTCCAGCTTGGCGCGGGTCGGAAGGAAACCGAAACACGCTTCCGCCTCGCCGAGCCGGTTCTCACGCACCAGTCGCTCCGTCAGCTTGTCACGCAGGCCATGGAGGTAGAGAACGTCGGATGCCGCATAGTCCAATTGCTCCGGCGTCAACGTCTCCGCGCCCCAATCGGACGATTGCTGCTGCTTCGACAGGGAGACGCCCAAAAGCTCGGAGCACACATCCTTCAGCCCGTGCCGGTCCGTGTAGGTGCGCGTCAGGCGCGAGGCGATCTTGGTGCAAAAGACCGGCCCCGCCATCACGCCGAAGGCATGATAGAGCACCGCGATATCGAAGCGGCCGAAATGGAAGAGCTTCGTCTTCGTGCGGTCGGCCAAGAGCGCCTTGATGTTCGGTGCATCGGTCTGGCCAGCCGCGATCTGCACCACATCCGCCGTGCCGTCGCCCGGCGAAAGCTGGACGACACATAGCCGGTCGCGATGCGGGTTGAGGCCGAGCGTTTCAGTGTCGATCGCGACATCACCGGTGTAGGCGGAAAGGCCCGGCAGATCGCCTTTGTGAAAACGTACGTTCATGGCGATTACCCCTTCTCATTTCGCATGATGTTGCCCAAAAACCGGATACCACTTTTCGGCATCATGCGCCCGCCAGCGCGTCGAGGATGCGCGCCCAGCTGCGCTGACCCTTGGCGAAGGACGTCAGATTGTACTTCTCGTTGGGGGAATGGATGCGGTCGTCGTCGAGACCGAAGCCGACGAGCAGCGATTCCATGCCGAGCATCGACTGGAAATCGCCGACGATCGGGATCGAGCCGCCCATGGCGATCATGACGGCTGGCTTTTGCCACTCGTCGGTCAGCGCGGTCTGCGCCTTTACTAGGAACGGCGCGTCGTAGGAAAGCTGGATCGCGCCCGAGCCGCCATGCGGATGGAACTCGACCGAACAATCGGACGGGAGCCGCTCTTCGACGAACTTGCGGAAGTTGTCGCGGATCGCAACCGGGTCCTGCTTGCCGACAAGGCGGAACGAGACCTTTGCGGAAGCCTCGGCCGCAATCACGGTCTTGAAGCCCTTGCCGGTATAGCCGCCCTGAATGCCATTGAACTCGGCGGTTGGCCGCGACCAGATCAGTTCGAGAATGTCACGTCCCTTTTCGCCGGAAGGTTCGGCAAGGCCGATCGGTCCGAGGAAGCTTTCCGCCGTCAGACCGAGACCCTTCCAGGACTCCAGAATCTGCGTCGGCACCTCTTCGACGCCATCGTAAAAGCCGGGGATAGTGACACGGCCAGTCTCGTCGTGGATGTCGGCCAGGATTTTCGACAGGATGCGGATCGGGTTCGCGGCAGCGCCGCCATAATGACCCGAATGAAGATCGAAGTCGGCCGCCTTGACCGTAATTTCCTCGCCGACGAGACCGCGCAATGCGACCGAGATCGCCGGGGTTTCGGCATCCCACATGCCGGTGTCACAGACGAGCGCAAAATCAGCCTTTAGCTCGTCGGCGTTGGTGTCGAGGAAGGGTTTCAGCGAAGGCGAGCCGGATTCTTCTTCGCCCTCGAACAGGATCGACACCTTGCAAGGCAGCGCGCCGTGAACGGCCTTATAGGCGCGGCAGGCCTCCACGAAGGTCATCAACTGGCCCTTGTCGTCGGCCGAGCCACGTCCCGTGATCACTTTCACGCCGTCGCGTTCGATCACCTTGGCTTCGAACGGATCGGCATCCCACAGATCGAGCGGGTCGACGGGCTGCACATCATAATGACCGTAGAAAAGAACGTGTGGGACATTTTCGCCGGCCGGGCCATCGTGATGGGCAACGACCATCGGATGACCTTCCGTGTCGCGAACCGACGCGTCGAAGCCGATCGTCTTCAAATCCTCCACCAGCCATTCGGCCGCGCGCCGGCAGTCGGCGTCGTAGTCCGGGTCCGTCGAGATGGACGGGATTTTCACGAGTTCCGCCAGACGAACGATCGATGCGTCGAGATCGGCGTCGAGACGGGCAAGGACGGGGGAAATGTCGGTCATGAATGCGCCTTTCGAATTCTTTCGGCACGTGTCTAGTCCAATGGCGCGCCATGGTGAAGCCGCTGGCGACAAATTGCGTGATGCCAAGGCCACGCATTCACGCGCCGTTCAGCCAAACTGCCCTATCTGTCAGCCGAACACGCCTTTCAGGGACAACACCATGCGCCGTTTCCGCACTTCTCTTCTTGCTCTCGCCCTTTCCGCTTCCGTCATCGCACCGACGATCCTGATCGAGCCCGCCAGCGCGCAGGGTCGCATGGTCGAGCGCGAAGTCTCGCGCTATCAGGTGCGCAGCGGCGACACGCTGTCGTCGATCGCCCGCGCCGCCAATATCTCGCTGCGCGAATTGCAGGCGCTGAACCCGGATGTCGATGCGCGCTTTCTTCGCGTCGGCCAGACCATCTACCTGCCCGCAACCGCCGGTCCGGTCTCGCGTGTATCGGCAGAACTCGACACATATCGCGGGCGCATCGACGATCAGGTGGTGATCTACGGATCGGGCTTTCGTCCGGGCGAACGTGTGCGCGTGCTTATCGGCGAAGGCCCATATCGCCTCAATGGCGACGTGACGCTGCGCGCCAACCGGCGCGGCGACGTCGAGGCAAGCGTCGACCTGCCGCGCTGGGCGCGGCCGGGTTCGGCAGTCTATTTCGGACTCGAATCGCGCGACAGCAATGCGCGGGCCGTTATCTCACGACCCTATGAAGTGGCAGGTCGCCGACCTGCGCCACAGCCCGACCGGGGCCGGATCGAGATGAGCGGAACGCTGACGCGGCAAGGCGCGGAATGCCCCGTGATGCGCGGGGATGACGGACGCACCTATTCGCTGGCAGGCGAATTGCGCGGCTTTCGCCCTGGCGACCGCATCTTCGTGGAAGGTCGTATCGCCGAAATGTCGATCTGCCAGCAGGGCACGACGATCGACGTGAGGCGCGTATCGCAGGCTGATTGATACCGGGCGCTTTAAAGCCGCGCCCGGCGAACTGTGCCTTCAGTGGCCGGGCTTTTGCGCCGGAGTCGCTCTGGGAGCCGGCGGCTGGAGCGCCATTTCGCAGACCTCGATGTGGCGCGCGAGTGCGTCGCGCGACAGCATCGCCGAAACGGTGGTGATGTCGCGCGCCTCGTATTTCGGCATCTGCTGGAGTTCCTTCAGCCGTTGCAGAAGTTCGAGTCTCGTCATGGCGTCAAGCTCCTAGTTGCGATTGCGATTGCAGCGCCCCGAATCCGGTTCAGGCCGCTTTTTTCTTCGTCTTCGACGCATCGAACGGAATTTCGACGTCGACCGCGAGCGTCGAGACCTTCTCGCCGCGCTCGAGCTTGACGTTCACCTTCTCGCTGTCGATCTGCATATGCTTGGCGATGACGGCCATGATCTCGTCGCGCAGGACGTTGACGAGGTCGGACGTGCCGGTCGAGGCGCGTTCATGGGCGAGCAGGACCTGAAGCCGCTCGCGAGCGGCGGGCGCAGAATTGCCCGGCGTGCGGGTGAAAAATTTGAAAAGGTTCATGCCGCCTTCCTCCCGAACATCCGGGACAGGAAGCCGCGCTTTTCGCCCGGAACGGTGACAGGGATTTCCTCGCCATTCAGGCGGCGAACGGCGTCGAAATAAGCGCGAGCAGGCGCGCTGTCGCCGTCGGCGAGCGTGACCGGCGAGCCGACGTTCGAAGCGCGCAGGACGTCCATGCTCTCGGGGATGATGCCGAGCAGCGGGATCGACAGGATTTCGAGGACGTCGTCGACCTTGAGCATGTCGCCGCGTTCGGCCCGCAACGGATCGTAGCGCGTGAGCAGCAGATGCTTTTCGACTCGCTCGCCCTTTTCGGCCTTCAGCGTCTTGGAATCCAGAAGGCCGATGATGCGATCCGAATCGCGCACCGACGAGACTTCGGGGTTGGTCACGATGATGGCGACGTCGGCATGGCGCATGGCCAAGGTCGCGCCGCGCTCGATGCCGGCCGGGCTGTCGCAGATGACCCAATCGAAGTTTTTCTTCAGTGCGGAAATGACCTTCTCGACGCCCTCGGTCGTCAGATTGTCCTTGTCGCGTGTCTGCGAGGCCGGCAGCAGATAGAGCGATTCCACGCGCTTGTCGCGGATCAGCGCCTGCGTCAGCTTGGCGTCGCCCTGGATGACGTTGACGAGGTCGTAGACGACCCGGCGCTCGGCACCCATGACGAGGTCGAGATTGCGAAGGCCGACGTCGAAATCGACGACCACGACCTTGGCGCCGTTCTTGGCGAGCGCCGCGCCCAGTGCGGCACTGGAAGTCGTCTTGCCGACGCCGCCCTTGCCAGATGTGACAACGATTACCTTGCCCATTTCCCTCTCCTGTTCGCCCGCGCCCGTCATTTCCATGTCATTCCAATTCCCGATTCACCGTGCATGCGCACTTTCGAATCCCGATAGATCGCGCGCCTTGCGCGAGTGTGGATCACGCCAGTGGCTCGATCTCGATCGTCTCGCCTTCCAGCCAGATCTGGACGGCCTTGCCGCGCCAGTTCGGCTCCATGTCCTCGGCGGTCTTGTAGAAGCCGTCGATCGCGATCAGTTCGGCTTCCAGCTTGCGGCAGAAGATGCGCGCCTCGCCATTGCCCATCGTTCCGGCAAGCGCGCGCCCGCGCAGCGTGCCGTAGACATGAATGGAGCCGCCCGCGACCACTTCCGCGCCCGACGCTACCGAACCGACGATGGTGACGTCGCCTTCAGGAAAAATCAGCGACTGGCCGGACCGGACCGGCTCGGTGACGACGAGCGAGGCGACGGGCCGCGCCTGCGGCTCGTGACGAATTGGCGCTGAGGCTGCCTCGTCTTCCGGCTGCTCGGACTCGGCCTTTTCTTCCGGTGCCTCGAAATCGGCTGCCGGACGGCCATCCGTCATCGCCGGCGGCAAGGCCGAATCAAGCAGCGAAGCGCGTGCGCCCTCGATGCCCATGATCCGCACGTTGCGCGTGCCCAGTTCATCGACGAGACGGCGCAGTTCGCCCTTGTCGATCTCCAGTGCCGCGACATCGAGCACGACCGGCCGACGCAGGAAAAACCCCGCCGAACGGGCAGCCAGATCGTCGAGACGCGCCAGCCAGTCCTCGAAAGGAAGTTCGGGCGTCAGGACCAATGCGAGGAAGGAGCGACCCTTGAGGCGGATCGGCCGGGACTGTGTTAACAATTTGATCATCATCGTTAATTTTCTATTGCACCCAGCTAGCCGCGAAATGGTTAACAAGTCGTTAACCATTTGCCCGAACGGTGTTTCGTCCACCGCCGTTGCATGATGACCACGACGAAAAGATGGATGGGAAAACGGCTCGCTCAAAAAGGGTCTGTTAACCACGGCTTTCTATCAATTGGGTCGAACCAGCCGAGAGTCTTCCGCATGTCATCGCCGCGACCCACCCGCGCCAATATCATCCCGATTTCCCGCTACACCGCCGTTTCGACGGCAAGACCGGAGGACGCCGACGCGCCCATGCCGACCGCATCGCACGAGCAGCCCGACGCTCCGAAGCCCGAATGGGAAAAGCATTTCTTCATGGCTCCGAATGTGCGTTTCACGCGCACGCCCGATCGCCCTGCGACGCGGCCGGGCGACGAGCAGGCCGCAGCACCTGAAGTCGATGCCTCCATCGAGCTGACGCCCGCGAATACGCAGCCGGCACCCTCTCCCGCCGATGCTCCGGCAGCGCAGCAGCCGGTCGCGAAATCCATTGCCGCAGGTGGAAACTGGGACGTGATCGCGCTGTCTTCATTGCTGGCCGAGGCGCTGGACGAGCCCGTCGCACGCGCAGAGCCTCAGCCGGCAGCGCAAATTCCGGTTGGCCCCATCGCCTATCTGTCCGATCACGCCTTCTTCGATCTTGGAATCGTACCGAACGACGACGCGCCGATCAAAAGCCCTGTTGCGAAGCCGGCGGCGAGCACAGTTCCGGCGAAGCATCCGGTTGTCGCCACCCCGGCTCCCGCCCCTGCCACGACAGACGACGTTTCGAACCTCTACCGTGTTATCGATTGCGGCGCGGGCGCCACGCCGACGAGCCGGGAGGCGGTAACGCCGGTCATCCAGGTGGCAGCGCCTGTTGCCACGCCCGAGCCTACCCGTCCCGCTCGCGCGGTTATGGCACCTGCCCATCGGCCCACCATGCCCTCGCTTCCCGCAGGCGCGGTTATGACAACAACCGCCTCGATCGACGGTTACGAACTGCCCTCGCCGGACCTTTTGCAACTGCCGCCATCCGGGCAGGGCTTCTACATGACGCAGGAGCGTCTGGAGCAGAACGCCGACCTTCTGGAAAGCGTTCTGGAGGATTTCGGCGTCAAGGGCGAGATCATCCATGTGCGCCCTGGCCCCGTCGTCACGCTCTACGAATTTGAGCCTGCGCCAGGCGTCAAGTCGAGCCGCGTCATCAACCTCGCCGACGATATTGCCCGCTCGATGTCGTCCGTTTCGGCACGCGTGGCCGTTGTGCCCGGCCGCAACGTCATCGGCATCGAGCTGCCGAACGAGGAACGCGAGACCGTCTATTTCCGCGACATGATCGAATCGGACGAATTCGGCCGGTCGACGGCCAAGCTCGCACTTTGCCTCGGCAAGGATATCGGCGGCGAACCAATTATCGCCGATCTTGCCCGCATGCCGCATCTGCTCGTCGCGGGTACGACCGGCTCCGGCAAGTCCGTCGCCATCAACACCATGATCTTGTCGCTGCTCTACCGGCTGAAGCCGGAGGAATGCCGGCTCATCATGGTCGACCCGAAGATGCTGGAACTGTCCGTCTATGACGGCATCCCGCACCTTTTGACGCCCGTCGTCACCGACCCGCACAAGGCCGTGACGGCGCTTAAATGGGCGGTACGCGAGATGGAGGACCGCTATCGCAAGATGGCGCGGCTCGGCGTGCGCAACATAGACGGCTACAACTCCCGCGCCGCAAGCGCCCGCGAGGCCGGCGAGACAGTCGTCATGCAGGTGCAGACCGGCTTCGAGAAGGGAACCGGCGAGCCGACCTTCGAGGAGCGGGAGATCGACCTCTCGCATATGCCGTTCATCGTCGTCATCGTCGATGAGATGGCCGATTTGATGATGGTCGCCGGCAAGGAGATCGAGGGCGCGATCCAGCGCCTCGCGCAGATGGCACGCGCCGCTGGTATCCACCTTATCATGGCGACCCAGCGTCCGTCGGTCGACGTCATCACCGGCACGATCAAGGCGAACTTCCCGACCCGCATTTCCTTTCAGGTCACCTCGAAGATCGACAGCCGCACCATTCTCGGCGAACAGGGAGCCGAACAGCTCCTCGGCCAGGGCGACATGCTCCACATGGCCGGCGGCGGGCGTCTGGCGCGTGTTCATGGCCCCTTCGTCTCGGATGCCGAGGTCGAAAAGGTCGTCGCGCATCTGAAGACGCAGGCGGCACCCGAATATCTGGAAACGGTAACGGAAGACGAGGACGAAATTGCCTCGGACGAGACCGACGCCGTCGAGATGACGTCCGTGGATTCAGATGACGGCGACGCACTCTTTTCCGAAGCGGTCAAGGTCGTCACGCGCGACAAGAAGTGCTCGACATCCTACATCCAGCGCCGTCTCGGTGTCGGCTACAACCGGGCCGCATCGCTCGTCGAGCGCATGGAGCAGGAAGGGCTTGTCGGCGCACCCAACCATGTCGGCAAGCGCGAAATCCTCATCGGCAAATAAACAAAAACGGCGGCGAGATTTCGCCGCCGTCCTCGTCTTGAAGCTTGCTATCAGCCGAGGCCGATGCCCATCGGCTTGAAGAGCATCCAAAGGGCCATGGCCACCATCATCAGGTTTTCCGTCAGCGAGACGAAGCCGAGCGGCACCTTGCTGTCGCCGCCTACGCAGGCGCATTTCAATTCGCGCTTGTCGACATAGACAGCCTTGAACACCGAAACCGCACCGACCGTGCCGATGAAGAGCGCGACGGGAATCGACACCCACATCAGCGCGCCGGACATCATCAAAACGCCTGCCAGCCCTTCGGCAAACGGGTAGACATAGCCGTAGCGGACCCAGCGCCGTGCCAGCAGGTCGTAGTTGAGGAACATCGTGGAAAAGGCTTCCACGTCCTTTAGTTTTTGAAGCGCCAACAGACACATCGATATGGCGATGAACCATTCGGCGGCGGCGACCGTAAGAATGCTTCCGAAGGCTGCCCAGCTCGCCGCCAGCGCCATCAGCACGGCCATGGCGAAGAGCGCGATCACCGGCGTATAGGTCGGCGCGTCCTTGGCCTTCGTATCCTTGCCCAGATGGACGCGCAGATCGTCATAACCGCCGATCCGCTGCCCCCCTATGAAAACCTGAGGCGTCGTTTTGACGTCATGCTTTTCCTTGAAGGCGTCGACCTCCGCGCGCGAGGTCAGTTCGTGATCGTCGACCGCGTAGCCCTCACGCTTGAGAAGATCGAGCGCCTTCAGCCCCGAAGGGCAGATATGTTCGGGCATCACCATGCGGTGAAGTTCGGCCCGTTTCGTTGCCGTCATTATCATATGTCCATTCTTGCCGCTCGTTTCGTGACCGTCTTAACGATCGTGTTGCGCGAGCCAGTTTTCCATCATCGCGATTTCGGCCTCCTGCGTGGAAATGACCTCCTGCGCCAGCGCACGGACCTCAGGGTCCGAGCCGTGTTCGAGAACGATCCGCGCCATGTCGACCGCGCCTTGATGATGCGGGATCATCGCGCGCATGAAATCCACATCCGCGTCGCCGGAAAATTCGACCGCCATGTCTTCATGCATGCGGCTGTTGGCGGCACGGTAAGCCTCGGTCGCGGGCGTGGCCGCCGCATCGGAAGCCGGTGCGGAATGCGTGCCGTGGCCGCCATGTCCGCCCATTTGCGCCTGCGCACCCGTCAGGCCGACGCCCGCCGCAAGGACGACTATCGCCGCAATCCGAATTCGTTCTTTCATGAAATGCTCCTTCGATAAGAATGCAGGCACTGTCGCCATATCGCTGCAACGGCCTACACCTTCCCATCATTGGAAGGTCAAGAACTTTTATCTATGTATGGCTGATCGGCGGCGTTTGCGACGCCCTGCCTCGAATGGAGAACACAATGATTATCGGCGATGCTTCGAAAGCGTCCGGCGTTTCGGCCAAGATGATCCGCTATTACGAACAGACCGGCCTGATGCGGCCCGTCGAGCGAACGGCGTCGGGATATCGCGACTACAGCGCGTCCGATGTTCACGTCCTGCGCTTCATCCGCCGCGCGCGCGATCTGGGCTTTTCCGTTGCGGAGATCGAAGAACTGCTCAGCCTTTGGCAGGACCGAAGCCGCAAGAGCGCTGACGTGAAGCAGATCGCCAGAGCGCATATCGACGAGTTGCGCGGCAAGATCGACAAGCTGAAACAGATGGCCGATACGCTCGAAACGCTCGCCGATTGCTGCGCGGGCGACGACCGACCCGATTGTCCGATCCTCTCCGACCTGGAGACCGCCAAGCCGGTGCGTTGAATGTGCCGCCGAAGTCGTTTGACCTCGGCGGCGAAGATCAGCCTCGAAGCAGGTTTTGCAACTTCGCCAGGCGCGATTGCTGGTCTTCCTCATAGGCGATCGTGCCGGCGAACTCACCTCGCCCGTTCATCAGGAAGACGAGCGCAGTGTGGTTCATCGTATAGTCGTCGTCGCCCGTCGGAACCTTCTCGAAATAGGCTCGGTACAACCGGGCGATTTCCGCGATCTCTTCCTCGCTTCCCGTCAGTCCCACGATCCGGGAATCGAAAGATTGGAGATACCGCGCCATGAATTCGGGCGTGTCCCGTTCAGGATCGACCGTGATGAACAGAACCCGCAGGCGATCGGCATCCTCGCCCAGTTCGTCAAGCGCCTCCGACATTTCCCAAAGCGTGGTCGGACACACGTCCGGGCAGTTGGTGAAGCCGAAGAACACGGCAAAAGGCTCGCCGGCCAGATCCGCATTCGACAGCGTGCCGCCGTCATGCGTGGCAAGTTCGAACGGCCCGCCGATATCGACTGTCGCCTGCGCCGGCTCCGGGCCTCCCTGCGGCGAAACGAGCACATGGATCGTCACCGCAAGAAGCAGCCCCAGGAGAGCCGACAGAGCGACGATCGCGGCCAGAAGACCGCGCCGGCGCATCTTAGTTGCCATGGCCGCTATGACCGTCATTGCCGCCCATCGCCTCGACGGCATATTCGACCTCGACCTCGCCGGCCTTTTCGAAGGTCAGCGTGCCGGAGAATTTTTCACCCTCCACGGGGCCCTTTTCGAGATCGAGGAACATGATGTGATAGCCGCCGGGCTCAAGAGCGACTTCACCGCCGGCAGGCACTTCGACCCCTTCGGTGAGCGGGCGCATCGTCATGACGCCCTCGGCATTGACGCTCATCTCGTGGATTTCGGCGCGGCCTGAAATTTCGCTCGTGATCGTGACGAGACGGTCGGCCTCCGAGCCGTTGTTCTTCAGGACCATATATCCGGCCGCCACACGTGCGCCCTCGGGCGTCGCGCGAGACCAGGGATGGGCGATCTCGATGTCGCCGACCTCGAAACCGTGGGCGAAGGCACCTTGCGCGCCGGCAAGGAAAAGAGCTGCGATGCAAGCAGCAATACGAAGATTGAATGACATGGATAGTTCCTCATGCACGCGGGCGATCCGCAGATCGCGCGCAATCTGACAATTATGGGCTAACGGATGTCAGGCGTGCAAAGGCGGCGCACGAGGATTGCCGGGTTCGTGTTCGGCGTCGGCCGGGCCGACGATGGCAACGGCCATGGGACGGCAAGCGACCGGAGCCTCAAGCGGATTCGAAAGCGCCAGCGGCGCGCGATCGGCGGACTTGACGGGCGCGAACATCGTGCAGCCGGGAGCGCAGCAATCAGGCAGGCCGGTGTGGCCTTTCCCGTCCTCGTCACCATCGTGATCCGCGCTGGTGATACAAAGCGGGTTGCCGAAGATGTCGAGCATCGGCGGCGCGGCGGCCGCCGTCCCGAGCGCGAAACCGCCGACCAGCAACTGGACGAACAGCATGAAGGCCGCGAAAATCGCGGTCCTCATTTTCCAGCGCTGTCCCACGAAAAGCGGCACGCAATGCCCTCCGAACCGCGTCACCGATATCAGGCTCCGCAGGACATTGGAACGCGGCTTTACCCGTTGCGCGCATTTGACGCCGGGCGTCGACTTTGGCGAAGCGTTCTAATTTCCGCCGGCCGCAAGCGCCTCCCGCACCAGCGGCCCACCCGCTTTGGACAGCCACTCCCTGAACCGCATGAGATGACCGAATTCGTCGGTCAGGGCGGCCATGTCCGCATTGTCTTTCGCCCGACCATCGCCGAACAGCCGGGTGGTTTTGCGCAAAGCTTCGTGCTTGCCCAGAAGTGATTCCGGAAAGCGCTGATAGCCGATCGGCTTGCCGGCGGTCGCACTGATCTCGCGTTGCAGGTCCGCGCCAGTGATTTCGTCACCTGCAATTTCGATCGTCCGACCGGCGAAGCGGGTTCGATCTTCAAATATCTGGGCGACGATGTTGCCAATGTCATCGACGGCAATGAACTCCGCCGCCTCATGCGGCTGCAGGAAAAACGACATATTGCGTTGCGCCAGCCCGAAGGCGGGAAGCATGAGCAGTTCCATGAACGTCGCCGGCCGGACGATCGTCGACGAGATCGGCAGGGCGCGTATGTGGTCCTCGATCTCCAGCTTGCAATCGAGATTGGCGACGCCCGTCGGACCTCCACGAATGATCGACGCTGACGTGTAGACGAGTTGGTCGACGCCGGTTTCGACGGCGATGTCCGCGACCGCCTTGCCGTAACGAACCTCTTCGGCATCGGTAAGCTGCGCATTTTGGTTGCCGGAATTGGGCTGGATGCTGAACACACCCGCCATGCCGGCCATGGCGAAACGAAGAGACGCTGGGTCGGAGAGGTCGCCACGCACGACCTCTACACCGAGAGACACCAGGGTTTTGGCCGCAGCCGTATCGGGATTGCGGACCATCGCGCGGACGGGCCTGTTGCGCGCCTTCAAGGCACAAATGACGGCGCCGCCCTGCTGCCCGGTTCCACCAAGAACCAACACGCGCCTATCCATATCGCCAATCGTTTCGTGTGTGCGTTCGCTTGCCGGCATATCGCTTTCCTTCATCCTTGAAAGCGACATAAGTATAAATAATATACCTGCATGCAATAACGCACTGGTATGTCACCAGGTAACCGAAAGTATCTCTGCATGCCGATCCAAAAGATCGAGGATCTCGAACTCATTCGCTCTGTCCTCGAGGAACTGACGAACAAATGGGCGTTGCTGATCCTCAACACGCTCTGCGACGGACCGGCGCGCTTCAACGCGCTCAAGCGCGCTCACCTTGGCATTTCGCAAAAGGCGCTGACGCAATGCCTGCGCAGGCTCGAGGCCAGCGGACTGATCTTTCGATCGGTCGTCAGCACGTCTCCCGTTGCGGTCGTCTACGAGGTTTCGCCACTTGGCGCTTCGCTGGAACCGCACACGCGCGGCATTTTGGAGTGGGCGGCGGTAAACAAGGCGGCTATCGAAGCCGCCAGGCGCGACTTCGCCGACAGGGAACATCAATCGGCCATCAAAGGGCAGTGGAGATCGGGAACTGTCTGAAAGCTGAAACCTCGCTCAGACGATCCGCTCCTTGGACTGGGCATCGAAAACGACGCCCGTCTCCCATGCCAGCCAGATCGGGATCGTATCCCCCGGCGTGACTTTCGCCGCCGCTGGAAGCCGGGCCGAAAGCTGTATGTCGCCGAGTTTCAGCCATAAGAAAACGTCCGATCCGGTCGGCTCGACGATCTCGACCGGCAGTTCGAGCCGCTGCGCCTCGCGCCCGACACCTTCGCCGCCGACATTTTCCGGCCGCAGGCCCAGAACGACCCGTCGGCCCGCATCGAGAGGCGCAGGCAGGCGAAGCACATGCGACGGTGCCGCGTCTGGCACGAGACCTCTTCCATCTGGTGTCACCGTGCCTTCGATCATGTTCATCGACGGCGAACCCATGAAATCGGCAACGAACATGTTTGCGGGCCGGTTGTAGATTTCTGCCGGAGCGCCTGCCTGCTGGATGATTCCGTCCTTCATGACGACGATCTGCGTTGCAAGCGTCATCGCCTCGATCTGGTCGTGGGTCACGTAGATGATGGTCGCGCCGGTATCCTGATGCAGCCGTTTGATCTCGGCGCGCACTTCCACGCGCAGCTTTGCGTCGAGGTTGGAAAGCGGCTCGTCGAACAGGAAAAGGCGCGGCTTGCGCACCAGCGCGCGCGCCATCGCCACACGTTGACGCTGACCGCCCGACAATTGCGCGGGGCGGCGCTCGAGAAGATGCTCGATCTGCAAGGTCTTCGCGACGGCCTTCGTCTCGCTGTCGCGCTGCGCTTTCGCCGTGCCCGCCATTTCCAGCGGAAAGGCGATGTTCTGCGCCACGGTCATGTTGGGATAAAGAGCGTAGGACTGGAAGACCATCGCGATATCGCGTTTCGAGGGGTGCAGCCCGGTGACGCTGTGCCCGTCGATGCGGACGTCGCCGGCGGTGAGCGGCTGCAACCCCGCGATGGCGTTGAGCAAGGTCGACTTGCCGCATCCCGACGGGCCGAGCAGTACGAGAAAGCCGCCCTTGTCGAGCGAGATGTCGACGCCCTTCAGGATTTTGAGCGAGCCGACCTGACGCTCGACCTGTTCGAGTTCGATGAATGCCATGCGCTATCCTTTCACCGCGCCTGCCATCAGGCCACGCATGAAATAGCGCCCGGCAACGATATAGACGATGAGGGTTGGAAGGGCGGCGATCACCGCCGCGGCCATGTCGACATTGTATTCCTTCACCCCGGTGGACGAGGCGACGAGATTGTTGAGCGCGACGGTCATCGGCGCCGACGCGCCCGACGAGAACGAGACGCCGAACAGGAAGTCGTTCCAGATATTCGTGAACTGATAGATCACCGTGACGACAATGATCGGCCCGGAGGACGGCAGCATGATCCGGCGGAAGATGGTGAAGAACCCCGCTCCGTCCATCTGGGCCGAATGGATCAGTTCGGACGGAAAGGCGTCGTAGTAATTGCGGAAGAACAGCGTCGTGAAGCCGATGCCGTAGACCACATGCACCAGCACCAGTCCTGCGGTGGAGTTGGAAAGGCCGAGCATTCCCAAAACGCGCGCCATGGGGATCAGCACCGCCTGGAACGGGATGAAGCATGCGAACAGCATCAGCCCGAAGACGATCTTGTGGCCCGGAAAGCGCCATTTGGTGAGGATGTAGCCGTTGAGCGCGCCGAGGATCGTCGAAACAAGAACCGCCGGAACCACCATCTTGATGGAATTCCAGAAATACCCCTTGATGCCTTCGCACGTCACGCCGATGCACGCCTCGCCCCAGGCACGCAGCCATGGCTGCGCGGTTGGCTGCTCCGGCAACGCCAGAATGTTGCCGGCCCTCACCTCGGCGAGATCCTTGAACGATGTGGTCAGCATCACGAAGAGCGGCAAAAGATAGAGCGCCGCGAACACGAGGAGGATCGCGTAGATCACGGTGCGGCTTGCCCGCGAAGGCGCGCCAGCTGTGGCGATGGCCGTATCGGTCGCGCTCATCGGTGATCCCGCTCCTTCAGTTCGGAGTAGAGATAGGGAACCATGATCGCGGCGATGCCCATCAGCATGATGATCGCCGAGGCCGAGCCCACCGCCATCTGGCTGCGCGTGAACGTGTAGGAATACATGAACGTCGATGGCAGCTCGGTCGCATTGCCGGGACCGCCGCCCGTCAGCGCGATGACAAGGTCATAGGATTTGATGGCCATATGGGCCAGAACGACGATCGCGGAAAGAAAAGCGGGGCGCAAAAGCGGAATGACGATCCGACGATAGATGGTGAATGTCGATGCACCGTCGACGGTCGCCGCTTTCAGCATTTCACTGTCGATGCCACGCAAGCCTGCCAGGAACATCGCCATGACGAAGCCGGATGCCTGCCAGATGCCGGCGATCGCAACCGTGTAGATCGCCATGTTCGGATTGACGAGCCAGTCGAAGGTGAAGCTTTCCCAACCAAGCTGACGCATGGCGTTCTGCAGGCCCATGCCGGGATTGAGGAACCACTTCCATGCGGTGCCGGTGACGACGAAGGACAGCGCCATCGGATAAAGATAGATCGGACGCAAAAAGCCTTCGATGCGGATTTTCTGGTCGAGCAGGATCGCCAGCGTCAGTCCGAGCACGATGCAGACGACGATGTAGAGCGAGCCGAAAATGGCGAGGTTTTCCAACGCCACATACCAGTTCGGCTGTGCGAAAAGCCGGCGATAGGCATCGAATCCGGCCCAGTTATAGACCGGCAGGATGCGCGAATTGGTCATCGAGATGACCGCCGTCCACACGATGAAGCCGTAGACGAACAAAAGCACCAGCGCGAAGGACGGCGCCAGCACCATGCGTGGCAACCAGTCCTGCAGGCGGCGCGTCAATCCGGGTGATGCGGGCGAGAAAACGGACATGCGTTGCGCCTGTCTTGCGAGCAGGAGCGGATGGATGTCCGCTCCCGCGCTTCGTTTTTTACTGCGCGGCGGCGACTGCCTGCGGCAGGCGCGTTAGCGCGTCGTCGGTGCTGATCTGTCCGTTGAGGTGCTGCGTGACCACGTCGAACACGGCTTCCTTCACGGCTGAGGGCTGCCCATGTCCGTGGGCGAGCGAGCCTGCGAGCGTGCCGCCCGACGATGCCTCGGCGAGATCGGCCATGCCCTTCTTGCCGCAATCGTCGAATTCGGTGTCCTCGATGTCGGTTCGCGCGGGCACCGAGCCCTTGACGGTGTTGAAGGCGACCTGGAAAGCCGGGTCCATGACGGCCGAGGCCATTTCCACCTGCGCGTTGCGCTCTTCCCCGTCACCCAGTTCGAACATCACGAACTGATCCGAATTGAACAGAACGGTGCCCTGCGTTCCGGGAAAACGGATACACACGAAATCCTCGCCGGGCGTCTGGTCGGCCCGCAGGAATTCGCCCTTGGCCCAGTCGCCCATCTGCTGCGCGCCGGCAGTTCCCTCGATGACCATGGCCGAAGCGAGGTTCCAGTCGCGGCCGGAGAAGCTGTCGTCGAAATATTCACGCAGACGCGACATCGTGTCGAACACCTCGCGCATCGTTTCACCGCCGAGTGCTTCGGGATCGGCTTCCAGAACGGCCGATTTGTAGAAATCCAGGCCGCCGACCGAGACCACCACGGATTCCCAGAGCGTTCCGTCCTGCCAGGGCTGGCCGCCATGCGCGAGCGGCGTGATGCCTTGCTCGCGGAAATTGTCGAGCATTGCGAAGAAGTCCTCGATGTTTTCCGGCTCCTGCCCGCCTGCCTCATCGAGCGCAGCCTTGTTGATCCAGAGCCAGTTGGTCGAGTGCACGTTGACGGGGGCGGCGATCCAGCTCCCGTCATATTTGGAAAACTCCTGCAAAGCCGGCGGCACGACGCCGTCCCACCCCTGCTCGGCTGCAAGATCGTCGAGATTTCCCAGAACGCCCATTTCCGCCCAGTCGCGAATGTCGAAGCCGAGCATCTGAACGGCGGTCGGCGGGTCTCCGGCCGTCACGCGGGCGCGCAGCGCCGTCATCGCCTGAACGCCGGAGCCGCCAGCTACGGGCATATCGTTCCAGCCGATGCCCTTTTCCGCGAGATCTTCCTTCAGGACGTTGAGGGCGGCAGCTTCGCCGCCTGCCGTCCACCAGTGGAGAACCTCGACGCTCTCCTGCGCATGCGCCGTTCCGGCGGCGATCGCGAAAACGGCCGTACCGGCCATCAGAAACTTTTTCATCAAATCCTCCCTGAGCGGGCGAACCATCCCGCAGATTTCTATTTATAACGTTTCAAATATCGCTCGTGTCAATCCCCGACGAGATCGCGGCTAACGCCAAAATCTGTTGAAAATCGTGTCTCAACCTGTATCAAATCGCCTCCGCGCCGTGGAAGGCGTATGCAAAGCGGTTGTTATAACGTTTTAAATTTCAGACTACCGTCTGGATGAAGGTATGGGATGATCAGGCAGGAACGGCCGACATTGCGGACGCTGGCATCGATGACGGGTCTGGCCGTGGCAACGGTTTCACGCGCGCTGGCTGGCGACCAGCAGATCGCACCGGAAACGCGCAGCCGCGTGGCGAACGTGGCGCGCGAGATCGGCTATCTGCCGAACCGCGCGGCCCAAAGGCTGCGAACCGGGCGCACCAATGTGATCGCGCTCGTCCTCAATCCGCATGAGGAAATCATCGGCTTCGGTTCCTCGCTGATAGCCGGCCTGACCCGATCTTTGCGCGCGACACCCTATCATCTGGTCGTCATGCCCAATTTTGCCGACCGCGAACCGGTCGAGCAGATCGAGAACATTTTGCGAAACCGGCTGGCCGACGGGGTCATCATTTCCCGAACGGAGCCGCACGATCTGCGTGTGCGCCTTCTTTTGGAGCGGGACTTCCCGTTCGTCTCGCACGGGCGCACGGAACTGGCGACGGCGCATCCTTATGTCGACTACGACAATTTCGCTTTTGCGCATGCGGCCGTAAGACGGCTCGCGGAAACCGGCGTGCGCCGCGCCGGTCTCATCGCGCCGCCGTCACGCTTCACGTTCGCCCAGCATCTGCGCATGGGATTCCTGCGCGGTTGCGCCGAAACGGGTGTCGTCGGCAAAATCGTCGAAGCGGTTACGCTCGACAGTTCGGCGGACGACATCTACGCGTATTTCAGCCAGTTGATCGCACAGGGCGACCTGCCGGAGGGCATGGTCTGCCCGGGTGAGACGAGCGCGCTGGCGGTTCGTGCCGCCTGTGCCGATTCAGGGCGCGCCGGCGACTGCACGCTGATCATGAAAAGCACCTCGCGGACAGCGGCGATGTTCCGCCCCCGGATCACGAGCATCTTCGAAGACCTGAGCGGCGCGGGCGAACGCATGGGCGATCTTCTCCTGCGCGCGATCAAGGGCGAGGGAGCCGACACGCTCAACCATCTGCAAACAGTGCCCGAAATCGAACCTTCCATCGGCGAAACCTCATGACCATGACGAACGACCCGACAATGCCGAATGCGGGCGCATGGTGGGGCACAGCGGCGCACAAAGCCTATCTCCTTGCCGACGCAAATCGCCAGATCGACTTTTTCCGGCCCAGCCTCGATCGTGCCGGTGGATTTCATGCGCAGGATTTCCATGGCGAGCCGATCGCCGGCGCCGAGCGCGAACTTCACGCGACGACGCGCATGGTCCATTCCTTCTCGCTGGCCCGCATGGCCGGCTTCGCAGATACCGGCGACATGATCGACCACGGCATGGCGACCTTGTGGCGCAACCATCGGGATACGGTTCATGGCGGCTATGTGTGGTCGTTTGCGCCCGGCGGAACCGTCGCTGACGACAGGAAACTGGCCTATGGCCACGCATTCGTGCTTCTGGCAGGCGCAAGCGCGAAAATGGCCGGGCATCCGGATGCCAACAGGCTGATCGGCGATGTGCTGGACGTCATCGACCGACATTTCTGGGACCATGATCGCCGCCGCATGAAGGAAGAGTTTTCGCGAAACTGGCAACCGTTCTCGGACTACCGGGGCATGAATGCCAACATGCATATGTCCGAGGCCTTGCTGGCTGCCGCCGAGGCGACGGGCGACATGGAATTGGCTGCCCGGGCGCGTGGCATTTTCGAGTTCTTTATCGGTGAGGTCGGGGCCGCCAATGGCTGGCGACTGCCCGAACATTTCACATCAAAATGGAAGGTCGATTCCGACTATGAAGGAAATCCGATGTTCCGGCCGCGCGGCGCGACGCCCGGTCATTCGTTCGAACTTGCCCGCCTCCTACTTCAACTGAACGAAATGGAGGGCGGATCGGATTCAAGGCTCACGATCTGGGCGTCCAATCTATACGACCGTGCGCTGGCCGACGGCTGGGACCGCGAGCGAACCGGCATCGTCTACACGATCGATCCTTCGACCGGTGCAACGCTTCGACCCAACCGCTACTGGTGGCCGGTCACGGAAGCGATCGGCGCGGCTGCGGCCATGATCAAGGCCGGACAGGATCGGTCGGATGACTACCTCATGTTCTGGCAGGCAGCCGAACGGCTGTTCATCGACAAGCAAAACGGTGCGTGGCTGCCCGAGGTCGATGCTGCCGGACTTCCGGATGACACGCAATTCATCGGCAAACCGGATATATATCACTCGCTTCAGGCGGCGCTTTATCCGCTTTTGCCGACCCTTTCTGTGACACCTACCGCCCTGCGTACGCTTCAGGCATAAGCTGCGTTCTAACGGTCAGCCCTTCACGCCGCCGGTCATCAGGCCTGAAACCACCCTTTCCTGAAACAGGACAATCAGGATTGCGAGCGGCACGATGCCGACGACCAAGGCCGCCGAAATCACCGGCCAGGGGAAGTTGAATTCGCCCTGATAAAGCTGGATGCCGACCGGCAGGGTTCGCAAAGCCGGGTTGGAATTGAAGGACAACGCCAGGAGGAATTCGTCCCATGCGTTGACGAAGGCGAGGATGGCGGCGGTAAACACGCCGGGCGCCGACAGGGGCACGATGACGCGGAACAGCGCGCCGACACGCGTGCAGCCGTCGATCATCGCGGCGTTTTCCAAATCCTTCGGTACGCCCTCGAAGAATGCGGCGAGCACGAGCGTACATACCGGCAGGCTCAGAACGGTGTACGGAATGACGAGCGCCGCCCACGTGTTGAGAAGGCCGAGCGCACGCATGATCTCGAAAAGGGGCACGAGCAGCGTGACCAGCGGAAATGTCGAGATGCCGATGATCGCCGCCAGGATCAGATCGCGATATCGAAGATTGAGCCGCGCGAGGGCGTAAGCGGCAAGCGTGGAAACGAACAACGTGGCGATCGTCGAGAGCGTCGCTACCATGAAGGAATTGAACAGGAACAGGTGGAGCGGCTGGTCCGAAAACGCGACGATATAGTTCTGAACTGTCGGGTTTTCAGGCAGATAGGTGATCGGACTGCGGGTCAGTTCCGGCTCGCTCTTCAGCGAGGTCAGCAGGATCCAGATCGCCGGGAACAGGCCGTTGACCAGAAGTACCAGAGCCGCGATGGCCCGCAACGGCCGTCCCGACAACGAGAAGCCGAGCAAGGGGCGGTTGGAAACAGCGTTCGCCATGCCGGTCACCCTCGCGTTCGGATCATGCGCAGATAAAGCGCGGTGAACACCATCGAGATAGCGAACATGACGACCGCCAGCGCGGAGCCATAACCGAGATCGAGGAACGAGACGGTGTTCTGGTGGATATACATGGCGAGTGTCGCCGTGGACGAACCCGGCCCCCCGCGCGTCATCATATAGGGGATATCGAAAGTCTGAAGCGCGGTGATCGTGCGGAAGATGAGCGCGACGACGATCGCCGGTTTCAGGAGCGGCAAGGTGATCTCGACGAACTGACGCCAACGTCCCGCGCCATCGACATCGGCTGCCTCGTAGAGCGAACGCGGGATCGTCTGAAGGCCGGCGAGGATGATCAGCGCCATGAAGGACGAGGTCTTCCAGATGATCGTCAGGCAGATGGCCGCCATCGCCCAACCGGGGGAGTTGAACCAGATGATTCCGGCAAAGCCGAGCCGGCCCAAGGTGTCGTTCACGACGCCATATTCGGAATGGAAGAACCAGGCGAAGATCAGGCCCGCGAAGGACAGGGGAAGCGCCCAGGGAATAAGCAGCGACAGCCGGACCGGCCATTTCATTCGGAACGGCAGATTGGCGAGCAGCGCCATTCCCAGCCCCACGACAAGCGCGCCGGGCACCGTGATCACGGTGATCAGGATCGTGTTGAATGTCGTTTGCCAGAACGTGTCGTCATCCAGAATCCATAAATAGTTCTCGATGCCGACGAAGGATGCGGGCACGCCCGAGGTCAAGGCGAGATCGGTGAAGCTCGTATAGACGAGGCGTCCGATCGGATAGAGCACGACCAGCGACAAAAGCAGCGCGGCCGGCAGCAGAAGCACGAATGCGAGCGCCGTGTCGCCCGGGTCGAGAAGCCGGCTCCAGCGGGTTGGCTGCGGTTCTTTGCCGGACAGGGCATGGTTCACATCCATCGCCATCCCCTAGACCAGCGCCCGGCCCGTTTCCGCATCGAAAAGATGCGTCCGGGCCATATCGACGCCGATTTCCACGCGTTCTCCGACAGAAGGCCGCGCTTCGGGCGGCAGTCGCGCCGTCACTGTTCCTCCAGTGGTTTCGATGTGCAGCAATGTATCGGAACCGAGCGGCTCGACGATCTGGACGATCCCCCCGATCTTGTCCGTGCTGCGCTCTGCCGGACGAAAATGTTCGGGGCGTATGCCCAATACGGCGCGGCGACCTTCAAGATTTGAAGCGACCGATCCGTAGCGGGTCGCGAGCGGCAACGTCGTTTCCGGACCCAGACGGGCAGCGCCATGCTCGATCGTCACATCGACGAAATTCATCGCGGGCGCGCCGATGAAGCCGCCGACGAAAGTGCTGGCCGGCTGGTTGTAGAGTTCGTCGGGCGTACCGTCCTGCTCGATCAATCCGTCGCGCATGATGACGATGCGATCGGCCATCGTCATGGCCTCGACCTGATCGTGCGTGACGTAGACGGTCGTGGTTCCGATGGTCTGGTGGAGCTTCTTGATCTCGGCCCGGACTTGGCCGCGCAACTTGGCGTCCAGATTCGAAAGCGGCTCGTCGAACAAGAACACCTGGGGACGGCGGACGATCGCCCGACCCATGGCCACGCGCTGCCGCTGACCACCGGACAATTGCCCCGGCCGCCGCTCCAGAAGCGCCTCGATACCGAGCATTGCGGCCGCCTGTTCGACGAGCGGGCGGATTTCATGCTTCGGCGTGCCGCGCACCTTGAGGCTGAACGCCATGTTCTCGTAGACGGTCTTGTGCGGATAAAGCGCGTAGTCCTGAAACACCATCGCCACGTCGCGCGCGCGCGGAGGCAACGCGTTGACCAGCCGCTCGCCGATATGCACCTCGCCCGACGAGATCGGCTCCAGCCCGGCGATCATCCGCAGCGTCGTGGACTTGCCGCAACCCGAAGGTCCAACGAGAACCACGAATTCGCCATCCCTGATCTCGCAGTCGATGCCCTTGACGACATCGACCACACCATAGCTCTTGCCGAGCTTTTTCAAACTGACTGTGGCCAGAGCCGCCTCCCGATTTTCTTCGACCGCCGAAGACGACAATCCGGCCGCGACGCATCGGTCGCGGCCGTGCCGACGCCCTTGGGATCAGCGCAGAGCGCGTGCGAGTTCACCCTGCATGGTCGAAACCGCCGCCTCCGGCGTCTCGGCCCCGGCCAGAACGGCATTGACGCGCGAGCGGATCGTGTCGGACACGCGCGGATAGTTTGGCGAAGTCGGACGCGCGCGCGCTGTTTCCATCACGGGCAGCGCCTGCTCGAACCATGCGTTCGCGGCAAGCACGTCGGCATCTGCGTAAAGCGCGGATCGCGTCGGCAGCATCGAACCCTCGACGGCGAGGAATTTCGAGGCTTCCTCGCTCGCCAGAAACTGGATGAGGCCCGCTGCCTCATCCTTGCTTTCCGAAAAGGCCGAAACGGCCCACTGCCAACCGCCGAGGCAGCTCGTGCTTTCCCCACCTTCGGTTGTCGGCAGGGTCGCGACGCCGACCTTGCCGACGACTTCCGATTCGTCGCCCTGGAAATGCGCCCAGCCATAGGGCCACAGCACTGCCATTGCGACATCGCCCGCCTGGAATTCGCGGCGCGTGTCGTCGGTACCGACTTCAGCGATATTCGCCTTCGACGTGCCGCTCTCGACCATGTCGAGCCACACGTTGAAGCTGCTGACCGCATAGTCCTCGTTGAGCGGCTGCCGGCTGCCGGCTTCCAGCTCTCCGCCCTGGCTCCAGTACGGCATCAGGAAGGTGCAGACCGCCCCTTCGATCGCGCGGGCCTGAAAGGACAGGCCCTGAATGTCGGCATTGCCTTCGGTTCCCTTGATCGCGGCGGCGGCGGTCTCGACTTCTTCCCATGTCGTCGGCGGCTCGATGCCGGCCGCTTCGAAGAGGTCCGTGCGGTAGAAAAGCATCATGGCGTCGGCAAAGGCAGGCAGTGCGACGAGTTCGCCGTCGATGACATCTGCCTCGGCATAGGCCGGCAGATATTGCGACATGAACGTGTCGACATCGCCGTCGATGTGCTCGTTCAAGGGTTCGAGCCAGCCGGCCGCCTTGTACTGAGCCGGGTTGACGACATCGATCAGCATGATGTCGATCGCCGAATCCTGCGCCGAAAGCACGGTCGACAGATAGTTGCTCTGCAACTCGGACGTCGCGCCGCCCGTCTCAAGTTCGACGGTCACGCCGGGATTCTGCTCTTCATACATGTCGAAGAGCTGCTCCATCAGGTCCGGCCTTTGCTGCGCACCGACGAAGACGCGCAGATTCGCGCCATCTTGCGAAAATGCAGCCATTGGCGTCAGGAAAAGCGTGGCAAGAGCCGTTGTCGCAGCCAGAGCCGCCTTGATATCGAACATCCGAAAGTTCCTCCTCACGATTGAGCGTTCACTCTTGTTGGTTGGCGGCAGGCGGCCGGGTCGCCGTTGCGCGCATAGTGTTGCGCGCGCGATGCGCTGGCAAGCATCCGCCGGGCCGGATCACTGAAAAGTCGAGCAAACCATTCCTCCTCCCGTCGATGCTAAGGCATCGTTTGCCAGATTTCCTGCATTCCGCTGGGTCATGCGCCTCCTCCGCAAACCCTGCTTCGCGTCAGTTCCTGCCGGCGAAGTGACCGAAGCTGCCGCGCGAAAAGCACAGGGGCTCCCCCTCCCGATGCGCCGCGCGCAGCACGCGCCCGATGACGATCGAATGATCGCCGCCATCGTGCACGGTCCAGCGCGCGCATTCGAAACGGGCGAGCGCGCCGGCGATTACCGGAACGCCTTCCTCGTTTTCAGTCCAGTCCAGCCCCGAAAAATCGTTGGCATGGCGCACGAAACGTTCGCCGATCTCGTGCTGCTCGGCCCCAAGCACATGGATCGCATAGTGTTCGGCCGAAACGAAGGGTGCATGACGGCGCGAGCTTTTGGCGGGCGACCACAGCACCAGAGGCGGATCGAGCGAGACGGATGCGAAACTGTTGGCGGTCATGCCAATCGGCCCGTTCCCGGTCGCCGCGGTGACGACGGCCACGCCGGTCGTGAAACTGCCCAGAGCCGTCCGCAGGCTGCGCTGGTTGGCGAGTTCGGGAATGAAGAGCGTTTCGTGTCGGGACATGACAACCTGCATCACGGCACCTCGTGACCGAGGGCAAGGGTATAGAGTTCGAACCATGTCTGGCGGTCGATCTCGACCTTCGCAGCATCGCCAATGCGCGCGATCCGGTCCGGACGGTTGGTTCCCAGAACGGGAAGAATGCGCGCGGGATGGCGCAAGAGCCACGCGACGGCAACCGCAGCTTCGTCTACGCCCTGCTCCCTGGCGATGCGATCGATCGCCTGCATCAAATCCGTTCGTTCGCCGGCAAAGAGGGAACCGCCGCCGAGCGGTGACCATGCCATCGGCACGATGCCGCGCTCCTGGATGAAGGCGAGGTCGCCATTGTTGAACGGACGGTGTTCGACGAGGCTGATTTCGATCTGGTTGGCGACGAGCTTTTGCGACATCGCCGATTGCAGGAGCGTGAAATCCCACGGGCGGAAATTCGAAACGCCGACCGCCCGGACCTTGCCGGAGGCGACGAGTTCGTCGAGAAACTCGCCCGTTTCGACATGATCCATCAGCGGGTCGGGGCGGTGGATCAAAAGAAGATCGACGCGCTCGACGTTCATGTCGCGCAAGGACTGCTCGACCGAAGCGCGGATATGCGCCTTGGACGTGTCGTAATGCTTGACCCGCGCGCCCTTGTGCCGGCCCATCGGCGCGACGATGTCGCATTTGGTGACGATCTCGATCCGGTCGCGAAGCTCCGGCGCGTGGCGCAACGCCTCGCCGAAGATTTTTTCGCCGATATAGCCACCATAGATGTCGGCATGATCCATCGTGGTGATGCCCTGTGCCAGACAAGCCTCGACCTTCGCGGCGACATGGGCCGGCGAGGTATCCTCATCATCGGCCAGCCGCCACATGCCGTAGACGAGGCGTGAGAATGACAGATCGGGCGCGATCGATACGCGTTCCATCAGCGGCGCTCTCCGTTTCCGAGCGGTGTTGCGGGCGCTTGGGCTGGCACACGACCATATTCATGCGGCAGCGAACATGTCTTCAATTGCGGCAGGACCTTGGTGCCGAAATGCTCGGCCTCGTCAAGATGCGGATAGCCGGACAGGATGAAGGCGCGAATTCCCATGTTCCGGTACACTTCGAGTTCCGACAAAACCTGATCCGTCGAGCCGACGATCGCCGCGCCGCAGCCCGAACGCGCACGTCCGATACCTGTCCAGAGATGCGGCTCGACATAGCCGTACTCGTCGGCGAGTTCGCGCGCCCGCGCCTGATGCGCAACGCCGAGCGAAATGGAATCATGCGCACGGTCGCGGATCAGGCGGCCATATTCGTCATCGAGCCCGGAGACCAGATGCTCGGCATAGTCGCGCGCCTCCTGTTCGGTGTCGCGCACGATCACGTGGACGCGCAGACCATAATCGAGGACGCGCCCATGCGCTGCCGCGCGCTCGTTCACCGCGCGCATGCGCTCGGCCAGCATATCCTTCGGCTCGGGCCACATCAGATAGACGTCGCATTGCGCCCCGCAAAGCTCGAGAGCGTCGGGTGAATAGCCGCCGAAATAAAGCAGCGGGCCGCCATTTTGCTGATAGGGGCGCGCGGGATCGGTGGGCACGCCGCTGAATTGATAGATTTCGCCGTCATGGTCGATCGTCTCACGCGTCCACGCCTGACGAAGAATCTCCACCACTTCATGGCTGCGCCGGTAGCGATATGCGCTGTCGGCCTTTTCGCCGGGAAAATCGGACGAGATGACGTTCAGCGTCAGACGGCCCTTGAGCATATGGTCGAGCGTCGCGACCGTGCGGGCGAGCATGATCGGCTGCATCTCGCCGCAGCGGATCGCCGCAAGAAAGTTCATCCGATCCGTCAGCGGTGCACAGCCCGCGACGAAGCTGAGCGTATCCTGTCCGACCTGATAGGAGGACGGGCACAATATATTGCGAAACCCGAGCTCTTCCGCCTTCAGGGCGATTTTCGAGCAATGTTCGAAACTGGAGCGCAGCGAACCGTCCGGAACGCCGAGCAGCGCATAATCGTCAGAGCAAAGCGCCGAGAACCAGGACACTTCCGCGCTGTCGAGATCCTGCGATCGCACCGGAACGACGGACATGAACCTCTGCTCCCTTTTCTTCAAACATTTCAGCCATTGCCCTCTTGAACTACACCATGAATATATGTGAAGCAATAGTGTATCAATTTTCGGAAAGCTTCGCCTCGTCCGATGTCCGACCCGATTGGCAGCCTGCCGCGCTTCCTCCAGATCGCCGAGCTTCTCGCCCGCGATATTGCCGCCGGCCGGCTGATCGACGGAGAAAAGCTTTTGCCGGAGCGCGACATGGCCGAACAGCTTGGCGTCGCCGTCGGCACGCTCAGAAAGGCACTCGCCGAGGTCGAGGAGCGCGGCCTTCTGGAGCGGGTGCAGGGGTCGGGGAATTATGTGCGCGCGATTGCCGACACGCGCAGCATCTATGCCATGTTCCGCATCGAGTTGATCGAAGGCGGCGGCCTGCCGACGGCGAAGGTGCTATCGGTGGACCGAATGGCCAAGCCCGATGATTTGCCGGATTTCGGGACATCGCCGGAGGGGCACCGCATCCGGCGTCTGCGTTTTTTGAACGACAGGCCGGCGGCGGTGGAGGAAATCTGGCTCGATGGCGACTATGCCGCCGCGATCTCGCGCGCCGACCTTTCGGAAAGCCTCTACCTTTTCTATCGCACACGGCTGAATCTCTGGATCGCGCGGGCTGAGGACCAGATCGGCCTCGACCATGTGCCCGACTGGTCGCCGCCGGACTTCGGCCCTGCTCCAGGTGCGCCGATCCCGCACGTGCTTCGCATCAGCGTTGACGCCGTCGGGCGGCGCGCGGAAGTCTCGCGAACATGGTTCGACCACGCCGTCGCCCGCTACGTCACCCGATTGAAATAGGACGAGACGACACATGCAGAACAACCCGCGATATGGCGTGATCGGCTGCGGCATGATGGGGCGCGAGCATCTGCGCAACATCGCACTCGTGCCCGGCGGCGAGGTCGTTGCGATCTTCGAGCCGGACGGCGAGATGCGCGACAGGGCCGCGCAGATAGCACCAAACGCAGAGATGGTCGCCTCAATCGAGGCGCTTCTGGCTTTGCCCGAGGTGAACTGCCTGTTGATCGCCAGCCCGAACGACATGCATATGTCGCAACTGGAAACGATCGCCAGAATGCGCCCCCTTCCCGTTCTCGTCGAAAAACCCCTCGTTGTCTCGAAGGATGAAATCGGCCACCTGGCAATTCTTCGGCGCGACTACCCCGCGCCGCTTTGGGTCGCGATGGAATATCGCTACATGCCGCCGGTCGCGCGGCTGATCGAAGAGGCCGACGCGGCCACCGGCGGCATCTGCATGCTCACACTTCGCGAACACCGTTTCCCCTTCCTGACGAAGGTCGGAAACTGGAACCGGACGAACCGGCGCACGGGCGGTACGCTCGTCGAAAAATGCTGCCACTTCTTCGACCTGATGCGACATATCCTCAAATCGGACCCGGTGCGGGTCATGGCGTCCGGTTCGCAAGCGGTCAATCACAAGGGCGAGACCTATGAAGGCGCGCCGGCCGACATTTGGGACAACGCCTATGTGATCGTCGATTTCGCCTCCGGTGCGCGCGCCATGCTGGAACTTTGCATGTTCGCCGAAGGCTCGCGTTATCAAGAAGAAATCTGCGCCATCGGTCCCGCTGGCAAAATCGAGTGCCATGTTCCCGGGCCAGCGAGGTTCTGGCCGGAGCATCTGGGCGAGCCGCCCGTCGCGCAGGTGATTGTCTCGCCCCGCGCGTCGAAGGGGCCACGCGTCGTCACCATCCCGGTCGATCCGCAACTTCTGGAAGCAGGAGACCACAATGGCTCGACCTTCTACCAGCACATGCGCTTTGCGCGCGCAATCGCGGGAACGGGTCCGGTCGAGGTGACCGCCGAAGACGGCCTGTGGGCCGTCGCAATGGGCCTTGCCGCGCAACAATCGGCCATTACGGGCAAGGCGGTATCACTCGACGGCCCGGCGTTCGGCAAAGAATAGGTCACGATCCGGCGAACGAGAATCCGATCAGGACGGGCTCGCTTCCCCGGCACTTTCATCTGGCCGGCGCAAGTCCGGGGCCTTTCCCAGCATCCGCTGATAGAAAAGCCCGATGCCTATCAGGACGCCGCCCAACCCCATGAAGGACAGGGCCCTCAACACGCCTTCGAGCTGGCGCATATCGTAGAGAAACACCTTGGCGACGGCGAGCACCACCAGTGCGGCGGATGCAAGTCGAAGCGTGCGCGATCCGAACCGCAGCCCCGCGACGAGCAGCGCGACGCCGAGCAGCAGCCAGATCGCCGAATGCGTGTAGGTTTCGAGTTCGCCCATGCCTTTCCATGCTCCGATGAACTCGCCCTGGAAGATGCGCCGGACCGAAAAGCCGACATAGGCGAAGGCCAGCGCCGATGCGCCTATGGCAAGGGTAGTAACGTACCAGTCGGGACGAATGTCGCGCGCACGCCATGCGAGCGCCGCCATGGCGGCGGCCGGGATGAGGTAAGCCAGCAGCAACAGGTTGAAGACTGGAATCGAGCCGGTCGACGCGTTGGTGAAAAGCGGGTTCAGCGTGATCAGGTGCGACGACACGATGAACAGCAACGACAGCATACCGAGCGCGATCGATCCCCACTGAAAGACGGGGCTTGGCGCGCGCCGGTCGAGCGCCAGAAGAATCCCGCCGCCGCCGATCATGATGAGCGTGTAGATCGCCTGCTCGGCCAGCGCCGGCTCACTGGCGTCGATCACGCCGCCATTCATCGCGTGGCGGACGAGCATGGCGACACCGAGCAGGGCAAACAATGCGCCAAAGGCTTCCATGGCAAGGCGAGCCCGGCCGTCGGCAGTTCGGGCGAGCTGCCATGCCGCATAGGCGAACGCGGCCGCCGGAAGCAGATAGCCGGGCGTCAGCGCATTGAGAACCGGTGTCGTGGACAGCCATTGCGAACCGGCGATCGTGGGATCGACGCCGATCCTCGCCAGCGTCACGGCGGCTATGCCAACCGAGAGCCAGCCGAGTACTGGCCAGCTTCGCAGCCGTGTTGCGGCTGCCGGCACGGCTGCTGCCAGCCCGGTCAGGATCGTGGTCATCACGGGACCGAAACCGGCAAGCAATGCCAGGCAGAAGGCGGCGGCGGCACCCGCCGCCAGGAATGAAACGGCAGAACCACCCCTCTGCGGCCGTTCTTCAGCCCGGCCGACCAGTTCGGCACTGGCTGCGAGAACACCGGCAAGACCAAGGGCAAGGAGTGCAAAACGCCAGTCGATATTGAGATTGCCGACGAGAACCCATGTCGCAGCCACGGTGACGAGCGGCAAGGCGGCAGCCCAGAACGCCCATGCGGCAGCATGCAAGGCGCGTTCGGCTGCCAATTTGCGGGCCATGAAGACGCCTGCGATGAGGACGAGGATGGCGATTGCCGCCGAATAGGGCGCGAAGATCATTCCGACCGTGAGCGGCCACGCGCCATCGAGCGCGATCGTTCCACGCTCCAGAAGCATGTAAAAGCTTCCGTCGAGATAATCCCAAACCTGAATGAGGATAGCGGTCGCGCCCGCCGCATGAAGCAACTCGATCGCGCGCGGACGCCACATGGCGATGCCGACCATGGCCGCGAGAAGCGTCGTCGCCAGAAGGCGCGCTGAGACCAGTCCCGCGAGTTCCCGAACGAGCAGCGCCGTCACTATTCCGGTCATCACGCCCGCCATCACCGAGGGCATATCGGGGCGGTTCGGTGCTTCATCGTCGGCCCGTCTCAGCCAGATGCCGGCGATCGCGGCCAGTCCGACCAGATGCAGGAATGCCACCGGCCCCGCGGACGGCTCGAACATCACCAGCAGATAGGCAATGCTCCACAGACCCGCACCAGCAAAGGCTGTTGCTGCAAGGGCATGCCAACGCCGGATGGAAGCCACGCTCACCGTCGCGGCGAGCACGATGGCCAGATAGACGAAGAGCACCCATGGGTTCGGCGCGTCGGACGAGACGAGCATCGGTGTCAGATAGGAGCCGATCAGACCGAGACCTGCCAGCACCTGCCCGTGTGCCAGCGCGACGACGACCGTCGCGATGGCGACTGCGCCAAGCAGCACAAACGTCGTGGCGGGACCGATGAACCAGTAAAGCGCATGCGCCGCATAGACCGCGCCAAACAAGGTGAAGGCGGCGGCGGCCGTGAGGATCGCAGGTATATACGCACCATTTACGCCCGCGACCGGTGCCTGAAAGCCTCTTCGGCGCGCAAACTCGCCGGCAACCGCCAGCATGACGCCGAAAAGCGCAGCGAATGTCAGCCGCACGCCCGGGCCGAAAATGCCCGCTTCGAGCGAATAACGCACGAGAAAGATGCCGCCGAGCGCGAGGGCCAATCCACCCACCCAGACTGCCCAGCGTGTGCCGAGCGCCGTCTCGATATCCGGCTTGCCGGCTTTCAGTTTGTCGGCTGGCGGTGACGACGGCGTCGCCTGCTCCGTCTGAAGCGACGGCGTCGAAGTTGACAACTGCCAAGGGCCGGCAAAAACCGCTTCTTTTAGAGTCGGAGCGCTTGGCTCAGGCTTCGCGGGAGCATCGGCAACTTCCACCAGTGCAGTCTGTGTGGCCGTTCCAGCATTCGACGTTGCAACCTGCTGCCGTAACGATGCGATGCTGCGCTCCAGAGCCTGAAGGCGCGCGTTCTGCTTGTTCAGCAGGAAGAATGCCACGCCGATGGCAATGATTATGAGAAGTTCCAACGCGGTTCCCCTAACCGTTCGAGCCGACACCGCGCGAAACGACGACCGCTATCTGTCTGGACGATCCGATTTGTAGTTCAAACTGTCGAAATGGGCGAGAGCCAAGCGCGCCGAGCGTTAACGGAACGAGGCACTCGGGCCAACAACGTCACGGGAAGGCTGGAAAGTCATCCTGGTATCAATCTCGCTTCCAGGCGCCGCTCGAGAAAATCGGCGGCGGCGATCGTGCCGTTTTCCAAACCAACGAGCGTCATCTTGCGACTTGCACGCGATTCTTCCGGCGCGCTGCCATTACTCGCTGGCGATCGGGTCGGCCTCACGCAGGCGATAGCCGACGCCGGTTTCCGTCGTGATGTAGTGCGGTTCGTCGGCACTCGCCTCCAGCTTCTGGCGGAGCTGACGAACATAAACGCGCAGATATTGAACATCGGTCGAGCCGCCCCAGACCTGTTCGAGAAGGTGCCTGTGGGTGATGACCTTGCCGGCATGCTGAACGAGCACGCGCAATATGTCGTATTCCTTCGGCGACAGCTTGATCTCGTTCTCGCCAAGCTTGACGATGCGGCGGACCAGATCGACCGAAAGGTCGCCGGTCTGGAAGATCGCCCGCTCTCCTTGCTGCTGCAGCTGGTGGCGCAGCGCCACGCGAATGCGCGCGACGAGTTCGCGCGTTCCGAACGGCTTGGTGACATAGTCGTCCGCACCCAGTTCCAGCGCTTTGACGATGCCTGCCTCATCGGTACGGCTCGACAGGATGACGATCGGCAGATCGATCGCTGCATCGCGCCATCGGGCGAGAAGGTCATGGCCCTGCATGTCGGGCAGGCCGAGATCGAGTAGGACGAGATCGGGGCGTTCGGCTTCCATCAGGGCAATCGCGGTTTTCGCATTCGAAGCTTCGATCACAGAATAGCCTTCGGCGGTCAGCCCCACGCGAAGAAGCTTGCGGATCGGCGGTTCGTCATCAACGATGAGGATTTTGACCGATGACTGGTTCATGGTGCGTCATCCTTGCGTGGTTCCGCCGCGAGCGGCACACGGATCGTAAACACTGCGCCTGGCCGCCCGCTGCGGTTGCCCGCCGTTATCGTCCCGCCCATCGCTTCGACGAAACCCTTGCAGATCGCCAGGCCGAGCCCGGTTCCCGCGCGGACCTGATCGGTCTTTCGCACGCGATGGAAACTGTCGAATATCCGCTGCAGGTCTTCCGGGGGAATGCCTGGTCCCTCGTCCAGAACCTCGACAACGGCGCGCGCGCCATCCTGCCACCCGTGCACCGTGATCGTCGTCCCTTCAGCGGCATATTTGGCTGCATTGTCGAACAGATTGAACATCACCTGTTCGAAGAGGACCGGATCGATCTTCACCGTCGGCAGTTCGGGTGGGATCGAAACCGATAGTTTGTGCGCGGACATGATCTTTGCCGCGCGGCGTGCGGCGGACGCTACGACATCGTCGAGATATTGGGGCGACATATTCGGCGATGTCGCGCCGGATTCGATGCGCGTCATGTCGAGCAGATTGGCGATGAAGCGATTGAGACGCTCGGATTCGTCGACGATGGTCGACAGGAGGTCTTCACGATCGGCAGCATCCATCGCGCTTCCATAGTCCTTGAGGGTTCCGGCCGCGCCCATGACGGCGGCGAGCGGCGTCTTCAGATCGTGCGAGATGGACGTCAAAAGCGCCGAGCGCAGCTTGTCGGCTTCCGCTGCGCGCTTGGCCTTGTCGACATCGGCGACGAGTTGGATGCGCTCGATCGCCACCGCTGCCTGATCGGCAAGCGCATCGAACAGCCGTTGCTGGACCGGCGTCAGGAGCGGGCCGTCCCTGTCGTTGTCGAGGCCGACGATACCGACCGGCGTCTTGCCCGTGATGAGCGGCAGATAGAGGCGCTTTGCACCCGGCAGCGTGTCCGCGCCGCGACCGGCCGGACGATTGTGCTCCCATGCCCAGCGCGCAGCCGCGATATCGGCATCGACCAGCGTGTCGTCCGGTGGATAGCCGGCGCGGACCGCGACGGTGCCTTCTTCGGGCAACAACAGGACAACACGAAGCTTGAGCATGGACGCCATCTGGTAGGCCGTGGTCCACAACACGTCGTCGAGCGTGGTCGCGCCGGCCAGCTTCTTGGCAAAAAGATAAAGGTCTTCCGTGGTCCGGGCGCGTTGGCGGGCCGCCGACGCCTGCCGGTGAACGCGTGCCGTCAGATTGCTGGTGATCGCAGCCGCGCCGAGAAAGAAGAAGAACGCGATGACGCTTTCGGGGTCGCGGATTGTGAAGTTGTAGAGCGGGTCGAGGAAGAAGAAGTTGAACACCATAGCGGCAACGAGCGACCCGAAGAGCGCCGGCCAGAGACCCGCTGTCGCAGCCGAGGCGAGCACGGCCATGACGAAGGCGAGCGCGATGTTCTGGACATCGAGTATCTGCGACAGAAGCTTGCCGAAGCCGAATGCCACGGCGACATAGGCAAGACTCAGAAGATAGGGCTGCACTTTGAAGCGGCGCGGTGTGGCAAGGCTGATGCGGCGGGCAGTGACGGCGTTGCTGCGCTCGGTGCCGGAAATGACGTGAACGCTGATATCGCCGGAATTGCGGATGAGATCGTGCGCGACCGAGCCTTGCAGAAGTTCGCGCCAGCGCGGCTTGTCGCTGCGCCCGACGACGATATGCGTGACGTTGGTCGCCGTCGCATGACGCAGGATTTCGCCGGCGACGTTCTCGCCGGGAATGGTTGTCGCTTCGCCGCCGAGTTGTTCGGCAAGGCGAAGGGCGGCGGCGACATTGTCCTTTTGCGCGTCCGTCAGGTCCACCGCGCGCGGACGTTCGACGTAAAGCGCGGTCCACGGCGCGCGCAACCTGTCGGCCTGCCGGCGCGCGCTGCGCACCAGCGAGATGCCTCGCGGGTCTTCATCGATGCAGACGAGAACGCGCTCGCCTGCCGCCCATGGCCCGCGAATGGCATGCGCCTGCATGTGGCTGACAAGCTGGTCGTCGACGCGCTGGGCCGTGCGCCGCAGGGCAAGTTCGCGCAGGGCGGTCAGATTGCCGGGCGAGAAATAGTTCTGGATCGCGCGTTTGGCCGTCTTCGGCAGGTAGACCTTTCCCTCACTCAGCCGCTTGATGAGGTCGTCCGGCGTCAGGTCGATGATCTCGATGTCGTCGGCCCGGTCGATGACGGAATCCGGCACCGTCTCGCGCACGCGAATGCGCGTGATCTGGGCCACCACATCGTTGAGGCTTTCGATGTGCTGGACGTTGAGCGTCGTATAGACGTCGATGCCGTTGTCGAGCAGTTCGAGCACATCGAGATAGCGCTTGGGATGGCGGCTGCCGGGCGCATTGGTATGCGCAAGTTCGTCGACGAGAGCGAGGCTCGGCTTGCGCGCGATGAGCGCGTCGAGGTCCATCTCCTCGAGGTCCTGACCTTTATAGGCGATCCTCGCGCGCGAGATGGTCTCGAAGCCGAAGGTCAGGCCCTCGGTTTCGCGGCGGCCATGCGTCTCGACGACGCCTATCACGACGTCCACGCCGTCCGATTTGCGCGCCCGGCCGGACATCAGCATCTCATAGGTCTTGCCGACGCCGGGTGCCGCGCCGAGGAAAATCTTCAGGCGGCCACGCGTTTCCTGCTGGGCGCGCGCCAGGAGCGCGTCCGGGGAGGGGCGGGTATCGCTCGCGTGATCGGTCTTGGCCATGGTCTGTTTCACAAGAAGGGGCGGCGTCCCCGTGTGAGGCCCGCCGCCATTGTCGCCTTATAACGCGTCGAGCGCCAGATTGAGTTCCAGCACGTTGACGATCCGGTCAGGTCCGAGAAACCCGCCGGGAGCGGAGGCTTCGCGCCGGACAAGATCCTCCACTGCGCCGATCTTGAAACCCCGCGCCTCGGCGATCCGGGGCACTTGATAGAGCGCGCCGGCCTCGGAGATATGCGGATCGAGCCCCGCGCCCGATGCGGCCGCCAGATCGGCGGGGAGCGGGTTGTCCGCTGTTGCGCCATAGGTCGCGACGACATCCTCGCCGCGCGCCGCAACGTCCGGGCTGGTCGGCGACCAGTTGGAGCCGCCAGCGCCCGCACCGTCATAATCGACGGCAGACGGACGCGGCCAGAAATAACCCGGCTGAGTGAAGGCCTGGGCGATCTGGCGGCTGCCGACGACCGTGCCGGCCTCGGCGACGATCAGCGAGCCTTCGGCGGTGTCCGGGGTGACGGCCTGGGCAAAAGCCCAGACCACTGTGGCGTAGCCGACGACGCAGATACCCATCGTCGCGACGGTTATGCGCAGGCTTGCAAGAAGAGCGTTCAGCATTTTTGTCTCCAGCTCTTTTAATTCGGGAACATCAGGTGTTCGGCGATCGGGCCGAGCGTAGCTGCCGGGAAGAAGGTCAGCGCGCCGACCACGACGACCGTGGCACCCAGCATGGTGGCGAATGTGCCGCCTTCGACACTGAGCGTGCCGGAGGATTCGGTGCTGCGCCGCTTGGAGGCGAGCGAGCCGACGATGGCGAGCGGCAGGATGATCGGGATGAAGCGTCCGAGCAGCATCACGATGCCGGTGAAGGTGTTCCACGGACCGGTGTTGTCGCCGAGACCCTCGAAACCCGAACCGTTATTGGCTGCGGCCGACGAGAACTCGTAGAGAATTTCCGAAAAGCCGTGCGACCCGGCATTGTTCAGGGCGTCGATGCCCCATGGCGTCGCCGCGAAGATCGCCGTACCGCCGAGGATGAAGAGGCCGTGTGCCAGAAGCGCGAAGAGCGACAACTTCACCTCCTTGGCCTCCACGCGCCAGCCCAGATATTCGGGCGTGCGGCCGATCATCATGCCGGCGATGAAAACGCCGACAACGATGTAGAGGAACATGTTGATCATGCCGACGCCGACGCCGCCGAAGGTGGCGTTGAGCCACATGCCGACCATCGGCATCATGCCGGTCATCGGGTTGAGGCTGTCATGCATGGAGCCGACCGAACCGTTGGAGGTCGAGGTCGTCAGGACGGACCAGAGCGGACCGCCGGTTGCGCCGAAGCGCAGTTCCTTGCCTTCAAGATTGCCGACATTCTGCTCGATCGGCAGGTTCGCGAAGGCCTGCGTCGGAGCCGTCTCGAATGTCACCGCGCCGGTGATCTTGACCGCAAGAAAGGCGAGCATGACGGCGAAGATGACCGCCGAGTGCTTGATGCGCCCGATGATGCGGCCAAACATCCACACGCACGCCATCGGGATCAGGAGGATAGCGACCATCTCGACGATATTCGTCCAGAAGGTCGGGTTTTCCAGCGGATGGGTCGAATTCGGGCCGAAGAAGCCGCCGCCATTGGTGCCGAGCTGCTTGATGGTAACGAAGGCGGCGACCGGTCCGCGCGCGATGATCTGCTGCGCGCCTTCGAGCGTCGTGGCGACCGCCGCACCGTTGAACGTCATCGGCACGCCGCCGAGGACGAGAAGTGCGGCAAAGACGAGCGCCAGCGGCAGGAGCACGAGGAACGCTGCGCGCTGAAGGTCGACGAAGAAGTTGCCGAAGCCGCGCCCGGCCAGACCGCGCGCCAGCGCGGCAAGAGCCGCGATGCCGGTGGCTGCCGAAACGAACTGGAGCCACATCAGTGCGCCGAGCTGCGACAGGTAGGAAAGCGAAACCTCACCCGAATAGTGCTGGAGGTTGGTGTTGGTGGTGAAGGACGCAGCCGTGTTGAAGATCAGATCGGCGCTCAACCCTTCCTTGCCGTCGGGATTGAGCGGCAGATATTGCTGGAAGGCGAGGATGCCGAAGGTCAGCGTGAACATGACCACGTTGAAGACCAGGATGGAAACCATGTAGCGCTTCCAGTCCTGGTCCTTGGCGGCCAGCGCGCCGCCGATGCCCTGGAATGCGCGGGTAGCAAAATTGACGCCTCCCGCCGGGTCCATCGCCCATTTCATGTATCGGCCAAGCGGCCAGGATAAAAGCGCCGTGCCGCCCACGATCAGGAGCACAAACAGTATCGGTTGAATAGTCATTGGATTACTCCGTCATCGCGCGGGCGTCAGGTCCGGTCGGCGGCGTTGGTCAGGACCAGAAGAAGGCCGAAAACCGCCAGTCCGAGGAGGAAAAAGACGAGTGTCATGGTTTGGTGTCCTTCGTTCAGGCAAGGCCGAGGGCGGTGATGATGACGTCGATGATCTTGATGCCGATGAACGGCACGATCAGGCCGCCGAGGCCGTAGATCAGGAGGTTGCGGCGCAGGAGCGCGTCGGCACCGACGGCCTTGTAGGCGACGCCCCGGAGCGCCAGCGGGATCAGCGCGACGATGATCAGAGCGTTGAAGATAATGGCCGACAGGATCGCGCTTTGCGGCGTCGAAAGGCCCATCACGTTCAGTGCCGAAAGCGGCGGATAGAGCGTGACGAACATCGCCGGCAGGACCGCGAAATACTTGGCCACGTCGTTGGCGATGGAGAAGGTCGTCAGCGCGCCACGCGTCATCAGAAGCTGCTTGCCGATCTCAACGATCTCGATGAGCTTGGTCGGGTCCGAGTCGAGGTCGACCATGTTGCCCGCCTCGCGCGCGGCAACCGTGCCCGTGTTCATCGCAACGCCGACATCGGCCTGCGCAAGCGCCGGCGCATCGTTGGTGCCGTCGCCGCACATGGCGACGAGCTTGCCCTTGGCCTGCTCCTCGCGGATCAGCGAGAGCTTGTTTTCCGGGGTCGCCTCGGCGAGAAAATCGTCGACGCCCGCTTCGGCCGCGATGGCCGCCGCCGTCATCGGGTTGTCGCCGGTGATCATCACCGTGCGGATGCCCATGCGGCGAAGCTCGGCGAAACGCTCGCTTATGCCGCCCTTGACGATATCTTTCAGGTAGATGACGCCGAGAAGCTGCCCGTCGCGCACGACGGCGAGCGGCGTGCCGCCCTTCTTTGCGACATCGTCGGCGATGACCTGAAGATCGCGCACGCTTTGCGCCGCCGTGCCGGGGCTACCTGTTGCGACCGTGGCAAGATCCACATGCTTCAACACCGCCTCGACTGCACCCTTGCGGATTGAAGAACCGTCGAGATCGACACCGCTCATGCGGCTTTGCGCCGTAAACGGCACGAAACTCGCATGGATGCTGGCCATGTCGCGGGCGCGAATGTTGTATTTCTCCTTCGCCAGAACGACGATGGAACGTCCTTCCGGCGTTTCGTCGGCCAGCGAGGCGAGCTGCGCCGCATCGGCCAGTTCCTCTTCGCTGACGCCCTTGACCGGCAGGAACTCCGTCGCCTGGCGGTTGCCGAGCGTGATCGTGCCGGTCTTGTCGAGAAGCAGCGTGTCGACGTCGCCCGCCGCCTCAACGGCGCGGCCGGACATGGCCAGCACGTTGAAACGCACGAGACGATCCATGCCCGCGATGCCAATGGCCGAGACGAGCGCGCCGATGGTTGTCGGGATGAGCGTGACGAACAGCGCCACCAGAACGACCACCGGAATGTAGCCGTCCGCATAGGCGGCAAAAGCCGGAATGGTGGCGGTTGCCAGCACGAATATCAGCGTCAGGCCGGCGAGAAGCACGTTGAGCGCGATTTCGTTCGGCGTCTTCTGGCGTTCGGCCCCTTCGACCAGCGAGATCATCCGGTCGATGAAGGTCGAGCCGGGGGCGGCTGTGATCTTCACCTTGATCCAGTCGGACAGGACCTGCGTGCCGCCGGTCACAGCCGATCGGTCACCGCCAGACTCGCGGATGACGGGCGCGGATTCGCCGGTGATCGCCGCTTCGTTGACCGAGGCGACGCCCGCGACGATCTCGCCGTCGGAGGGGATGATGTCTCTCGCCTCGACGAGCACGACGTCGCCGAGTTTGAGGCTGTTGCCTGGCACGATTTTGAAGTCGTCGCGGGCGGCATCCGCCAGAAGCTTGGCCTCGGTTTCCGTGCGTGTCTTGCGCAGGGATTCTGCCTGCGCCTTGCCGCGGCCCTCGGCCACGGCTTCGGCAAAATTGGCGAACAGCACCGTGAACCAAAGCCACAGGATGATCTGGAAGGAAAAGCCAAGGCCGTCCGCTCCGGTTACGAGGTCTTTCAAAAACAGAATTGTCGTCAGCAGGGAAACCACCGCGACGACGAACATCACGGGGTTCTTCGCCAGCGCGGCAGGTGAGAGTTTTTGGAATGCGCCCCCGATCGCGGGGACAAGTATGCGCGCATCGAAGATGCTCGCGGATTTCGACTGGCTCATAAGAGACTCCAGCTTTTCGGCAGAATGACGCATCACTGCGACACGCCAGTCATCAGGCGCGCCGTAATGCGGTCAGGTTTTGAGGGATCGCGTTGGGCGCCGCAGGCGATTCAGAATCGCTCGGGCTGCAAAAGCGCGTAGGTCAGATAGGCGGTGACGAACAACGTCACCGCCCCGCCCAGAATGTATTCGAGGATCATGTGTCCGGCCTCATCGTTGCCTGAAAGCAGTGCGGCGCTTTCGGATGATGCTTCCCTTGAGGCAAGCGGAGCGCCCGTTTCGGGCGACAGGCCATGCCGTTCAGAAGCTGCCGGAATATGGTCTCGAACCGCATAAAGGTTCGAGAGAGAGTGCGCGGCGAAGAAATAAAAATCCTATAGGAATTTCTGTCGTTGAAGAGGCCCCGACGCGCTCTTGCGCATCGCATATGAGCCAGTGGCTGCGATGGTTGTGCCTACCGCGAGGTGGCAGGAAAATGAAGATGCAGGACCATCCGGACCCGCGCTTCGCCCACTGCGACACCGCAACGATCTCGGTAAAATGAAGACATCCAGCCCGTCGGGGGCTGCCTCCCGGCTCAAATCATTGTACTCAAGCACTTCAGTACGACCACTGGCACCGAATGGAGCATGCACCATTTCACAGTTGCCGGCGTCTTTGATAAACGGAAGCTGCAGTGCAAGGTGATGGCATGACGAAACTTGAAACGATACGTGCCAAAACCGGCGTTGAAGGCCTGGATGATATTTTAAGTGGTGGCCTGACCGAAGGGCATGTGTTTCTGCTCGAAGGGAGCCCTGGAACTGGCAAGACGACCATTGCCCTCAATTTTCTGATCGAGGGAGAAAAGCTCGGCGAGCCCGGTCTTTATATAACACTTTCTGAAACTGAAGATGAGCTCAGGGCTGGCGCGGCCTCGCATGGCTGGGAACTCGGTCCGTTGATCAGTGTCTTTGAAGTCGTGCCGCCCGAAAGCCTGCTCAACGCCGACCAGCAGCAAAGCCTGCTGTACTCGTCCGATCTGGAGCTGGGCGAGACGACGCGACTGATCTTTGAGACCGTGGAGCGCGTGAAACCGAAGCGCATCGTGCTCGACAGTCTTTCCGAAATACGGCTGCTTGCCCAAGGCTCGTTGCGGTATCGACGACAAATCCTCGCGCTGAAACACTATTTTGCGCGTAGTGGCGGCACTGTCATCATGCTTGATGATTTGACGGCGGAAAGTGCCGACAAGACCGTTCACAGCGTCGTGCATGGCGTCGTTCATCTTGAGGAACTGGCCCCCGAATATGGCTCAGAGCGCCGTCGGGCGAGGATCACGAAATATCGTGGCACGGCCTATCGTGGCGGATATCACGATATGAAGATCGTGACGGGCGGGGTGGAGGTCTACCCGCGTCTCATCGCGCTCGAACACCGCACGGATTTCGATCGTCGGACGATGAGCAGCGGCGTCGCACAGTTGGATGCATTGCTCGGCGGCGGCATCGAACAGGGAACGAGTGCTCTTGTTCTGGGACCAGCAGGCGCGGGCAAGTCGCTCATTGCCATACAGTTCATCATGTCGGCTATAGCGCGCGGCGAAAAAGCCGCGATGTTCCTTTTCGACGAAGAGCTTGGACTGCTCTTCGATCGCATGAAGTCCATGGGTTTCGACCTTCCGGCCGAAATTGATCGCGGCATGCTCCACATCGAACAACTCGATGCGGCCGAACTTTCACCCGGGGAGTTTGCGCACCGCGTTCGCTACCATGTCTCCAAAACCCAGGCCAAGATGGTCTTGATCGACAGCCTCAATGGCTATCAGGCTTCGATGCCGGAAGAAAATTCGCTGATCCTCCACATGCATGAACTTTTGCAGTTTCTGAACAGGCAGGGCGCGACCACGATACTGACGGTCGCGCAGCATGGATTGGTAGGCGACATGAAATCGCCGGTCGACATAACCTATCTTGCCGATACCGTCGTCCTGCTTCGCTACTTCGAAGCGATCGGTAAAATGCGACGCGCCATATCCGTGGTGAAGAAGCGTGCGGGCCGCCACGAAGATACCATCCGTGAGTATAGCATCGGCGATAACGGCCTGACCGTCGGCCAACCCCTGGAACAGTTTCAGGGCGTTTTGAGAGGCGTCCCGACTTTTGTAGGTAAAGGCACCGACAATCTTTTGGATAATGCGGCGCGCTGACAATGCCAGGGTCCGTCCTCAATCCCCATGCGTTAATTTTGGCACCGGTCGGTCGCGATTCCGAAATAGCATCCTCCCTGCTCAAGGAAATCGCGGTCACGTCCAAGCAGGTTAAAGACATTTTCGGCCTTGTCGAAAGCCTTGCGGACAACGTGCTTTTCGTCGTTCTCACCGAAGAAACGCTGCGAACCAGCGATCTTCGTTCGCTTCAAAATTGGGCGCAAAATCAGCCGAGCTGGTCAGACCTGACTTTCATCATTTTGACAAATCATGGTGGCGGGCCCGAGCGGAACCCCGCAGCCGCGCGAATATCCGAGACGCTCGGAAACGTCACTTTTGTCGAACGTCCCTTTCATCCGACCACTTTCCTCAGTGTTGCCAAAACGGCGTTGAGGGGACGTCGCCGACAGTTCCAGAGCAGGACAACGCTGGACGAGTTGCGCGAAAGTGGAGAGCGTTTGTCGACCGCACTGGTCGCTGGCAGGCTCGGCTCGTGGGAACTGGACGTAGAGCGACTGGAACTCAGTGTTTCCGACTCCTGCAAAGCGACTTTCGGCCGTTCGTCCGAACAATTGTTCACTTATGACCATCTCCTGTCCAGCGTTCATCCAGATGATCGTGATCGGATGCGAGCTTCTGTACGGCGTACTATCGAAACAGGCGAAGACTATGCGATCGAGTATCGCACGATCTGGCCGGACGGCTCGCATCACTGGGCCGAAATTCGTGCGCGTCTGGTTCGTTCGGGAGGAAGAACGCGGATGGTCGGCGTCTCTGCGGACATTACTGCGCGAAAGGCTGCGGAGAGCCGACTTCTGCTCGAAAACGAGACTCTCGAAGCCCGCGTCGCCGAGCGCACGAGAGAGCTTGAAAAGGCACATAGCATCGCACTGGAGCAGATAGCCCAACGCGAAGCGGCCGAAGGAAAGCTTCGTCAGTCCCAGAAAATGGAAATGATCGGCCAATTGACCGGTGGTGTCGCTCACGACTTCAACAATTTGCTGATGGCTGTCCTGGGCAACCTTGACCTTCTGAAAAAACATTTGTCGTCCGACCCGCGCGCCATAAGGTTGATCGACGGGGCCTTGCAAGGCGCGCAACGGGGCGCATCCCTCACACAACGTCTTTTAGCCTTTGCCCGACGTCAGGATCTCAGCCTGGCGGTCACCGACCTTGGCGAACTCGTTTACAATATGACCCAGCTGATCGAGCGCACGACCGGCTCGATGATCGAACTCAAATTCGACCTGTCAGCGGAGCGCGCGCACGCCGAACTCGACATCAATCAGGTTGAACTTGCGCTTCTCAACCTTGTCGTGAATGCGCGCGATGCAATGCCGGAGGGAGGAAGTCTCTCCATCAAGGTCGACACGGGGCATTCGCCGTCAAACGCCGACATGGCCGAGCGCTTCGTGCGATTGTCGGTAACTGACACTGGCCATGGGATGGATAACGCCACGCTCGAAAAAGCGACCGAACCGTTTTTCTCGACCAAGGGCGTGGGCAAGGGAACGGGCCTCGGCCTTTCCATGATCCATGGACTGGTCGTTCAATTGGGCGGAGAGTTCAAACTGTCGAGCAAGGTTGGCGTCGGGACGACGGCCGAACTGTTCTTTCCCGAAACCACCAAGCAGCTTACGGCATCCACCGAAGTTGTGACCGCCACTCCGACCCCGGCGTTGTCATCCAAGCTGCGCATACTGATGGTCGATGACGATGTGCTCATCGCGATGAGCAGCGTCGATATGCTCGAAGATCTCGGACACGAGGTCGTGGAGGCTAATTCCGGGGAGGCGGCTCTACGTTATCTGGCCGAGAACGAAGTGTTCGATTTGATGATCACCGATTTTTCGATGCCCCGGATGAACGGCGCGCAGTTGGCGAAAGCTGCACGAGAGCTAAGGCCAAATCTGCCCATAATCCTCGCGACGGGATATGCGGAACTTCCCGACGGTTCCGAGATCGATCTGCCAAGACTCGGCAAGCCTTACACTCAGCAGCAGCTCGAGGCACAGATCGAAATGGTGACATCCCGGTGAAAGCCACCCACAGAAGATGAGTGAAGTGAGCCAAGTACGCTGATTACCTCATCGACGTGCGTTTTGGTTCCGTCGAAACCAGAAAAGATAATCAGGAACGCATGTCGTTTCCGATCCGTTGAGAATTCACCTCAGTGCAACAACGGAGATTATCATGTTCAAGAAATCTGCAGCCGCCATTGCGATGACCGCCGCTCTGTCGTTTGGTTCTGTCGCCTTTGCGCAAACGATGGTTGGCTCGCAGGAAGTGTCGGATGCCGACATGCCTGCCGTAACCACTCACTGCGAAACATTGGCTTCCAGCAACGCGCCTGCCGACCAGCCGCTGACGGATACGAATGTCGGTGTCGACAATTCCGCCGCTGCAACCGGTGCAGGGCCTGAAACTGCCGAAGGTGCAAGTGGTGTGGTCGACGTCGAAGTCATCACGCTTGCCGAGTGTGAGGCCGCTGGCCTGACCAGCAACTAATCGATGACTGATTAGCGCTAGCTATTGCGCCCGCTGCCGTCAGGTGGCGGGCGCTTTTGTGTCGCTTGCGGAACCCTGTTCTTAGTTACAGTCTGGCACCGATCCATCGCGCCTGAGCGATCTGAGACGCTCGTAAATAGGCCCAAAACGTCGGTTTCATCGCGTGAGGGAAGTCCGGCACCCGACATAGCCCATCCAAGGCGTGAGTGTGGCCCAACGCCTACCAATCCGGCAAATCGTGCCGCATGGTACGGTCCATCGACGTTCTGCGATCATTTTTGCCCAGTCCGGTCGAGAGCGGATACTTCCAACGGCAGCCGTGTTATCTGGTGACATGAGCATGTGCGACGATCCCGTTTATCATCCGCCTCTGGATCCTTACCTTTCCATCCTCCATCGCGACGACGATGTGTTGGTCCTCGACAAACCGAGTGGCCTTCTATCTGTGCCCGGCCGGCATCCGGCGCTTGCCGACAGTCTGACCTCAAGGGTTCAGCAGGCATTTCCTCATGCCAAACTTATTCATCGTCTGGACAAGGATACATCCGGGGTGGTGCTGGCATCCCTCACGCGGAATGCTCACTCGAAGGTGGCTGCACAATTCGAAGCGCGGACTACCCGTAAGTCGTATGTTGCTGAGGTTTGGGGGCGACCGACCGAAACGCAGGGAGACATCGATCTCCCGCTGGCATTAGACCCTGACGCAAAGCCCAGGCATCGTGTCGATCATCAGCACGGCAAACCGGCGCTGACCAGGTGGCGTGTTCTTTCCTATGGACCCAACAGCACACGCTTACAGCTAACCCCCGTGACCGGCCGTACCCACCAACTGCGCGTCCATCTCAAGGCGATCGGACATGTGATCCTCGGCGATGAGCTCTATGCACAAGGAGAAGCGCTGCACGCGGCGAGCCGTCTGCTCCTGCATGCCGAGACACTGAGCTTTCAGCATCCGAACGGCTCTGACGTCAGTTATTCGGCCCCGGTTCCATTTTGAGTGCGCGCTTATGCAAAAATTCGACCTGTCATCGCTTGTTGTCGATTTCGTGGGTGGTTCGGTCGGACATCGGCTGCGCGTGGGTGAAGGCCGGCGCCAGCCTCTTGCAAAGGCGGTGGGACTGACTGCCGGCTCAACACCCAAAATCGTCGATGCAACGGCCGGGCTTGGCAGGGATGCGTTCTTGCTGGCTTCTCTCGGAGCGGAGGTGACCTTGATAGAAAGGTCGCAGACGATGCACCGCCTTCTGGCCGAGGGGATGGAGCACGCGAGCACGGTGGGGGGAAAGGTGGCCGAGGTGATTAGGCGCATGACGCTGATCTATGGTGACGCACGCAGCCTGCTCCCTGAAATCGCTCCCCAGGTCGTGCTCGTCGATCCCATGCATCCACCTCGCAAAAACACCGCACTCGTCAAGAAGGAAATGCGGCTGATCCGCGAAGTCGTCGGGGTCGATGAAGACGCTGAAGAACTGATGCGCGTTGCTATTTCGAGCGCGCGCAATCGCGTTGTTCTGAAATGGCCACAGCGCGCCGACGCAATGGCTTCGCTCCCTCGGCCGTCCTATCAAATCGCGGGGAAAAGCACCCGATACGATGTCTTCGTCAAAGCCAACCTTGCAAACGAGGTGCAGCCGGTCTTGCCAATACAACAGACCGGTAAGCATTGAACGCACTATGATGACGGACATGCGGGACCGGGGTCGGCAGGCCGGCGCGGCGACGGATTATGGCTGCGGCGGGTGTTTTGCGTTCAAACTGCTCCCGATCTGCGCTTCAATCGCAGCCTTGTCGATAATCGACCTGACCGACACAATCTTGTTCGACCTGAATTCATAAAAGGCATGCTCGGCAAACAACACGCGCTGACCATCGACTGGAAGGCCGAGAAACTGCCTGTCGCTCGAAAATGTTACCCGAAGTCAGGCTGATTCTCAGCCACCCCATCCATCAACTGATGAAGTGAAAACGGCAGCTATTTCAGCAATATAAAGGATAATTCACTTTCAGAAAGGTGGTGCCCAGGAGAGGACTCGAACCTCCACGCCTCGCGGCACACGGACCTGAACCGTGCGCGTCTACCAATTCCGCCACCTGGGCCGGAGCGCGTTGGAACACGCCCGCGAACGCTTGGAGGATTGGCAAGAGGTCTCCTAGCGCGCCGCCGATGTAAGCGGGGACGCGTATCGTGTCAACGTCAAAACGGGGACCGCCGGCAAATTAGCGGGAAAGGCCCAGAACATCTCGCATCGAGTAAAGCCCGGGCTTCTTCTCGCGCGCCCAAAGCGCGGCCTGAACCGCGCCGCGCGCGAAGATCGCGCGGTCTTCCGCCTGATGGGAAAGCGTCACACGCTCGCCTGTGCCGGCGAGAATCACCGAATGGTCTCCGACCACCGAGCCGCCACGCAAGCTTGCGAAACCGATCGTTCCGGCTTCGCGCGCGCCCATATGCCCGTCACGTACGCGCACGGAGTTTTCGGCAAGATCGACGCCGCGTCCTTTCGCTACTGCCTCGCCCAGAAGAAGCGCGGTTCCTGACGGCGCGTCGACCTTATGGCGATGATGCATTTCCAGCACTTCGATGTCGAAATCGGATGCGGCAAGCGCCCGGGCGGCGTCTTCGACCAGCGCCGCGAGAAGATTGACGCCAAGGCTCATATTGCCCGACTTGACGATGGTGGCGTGGCGGGCGGCAGCGAGGATCGCCGCATCGTCCTGCGGCGAACATCCGGTCGTGCCGATCACGTGGATGATGCGCGCCTGCGCGGCGTAGCCGGCATATTCGACGCTCGCCGCAGGGCTGCTGAAGTCGATCACGCCATCGGCCTTGGCGAAGAGCGGCAGCGGATCGTCGGTGATCGAAACGCCGATTGAGCCGAGCCCGGCGATCTCGCCCGCATCCCGTCCGATATGATCGGAGCCCTTCCGGTCGAGTGCGCCGACGACAACGACACCATCCGTTTCGACTATGGTGCGAAGGATCGCCTGTCCCATCCGGCCGGCAGCGCCGACCACGACCACGCCCATCTCGCTCATGCCTGCTTCTCCCCGGCCTTGTGCGTATCGTCGACGAGTTCGAGACTGCGCTCGCCCTGAAGCCGATGGAAGCGCGCGTAAAGCCCGGCAGCATCGGCGATCAGTTCGCGGTGCGCGCCCTTTTCGACGACGCGGCCTTCCTCCATCACGACGATCGTGTCCGCATTGACGACTGTCGACAGACGGTGCGCGATGACGATGGTCGTGCGCCCCTTCATAACCGTCTCCAGCGCTTCCTGCACGCGTGCCTCAGATTCATTATCGAGCGCCGAGGTTGCCTCGTCGAGCAGAAGGATCGGCGCATTGCGCACGATGGCGCGGGCGATCGACAGGCGCTGGCGCTGGCCGCCAGACAAGGTAACGCCGTTTTCGCCCACGAGCGTGTCGTAGCCGGCTGCGGTTCCGGCGATGAAATCCTGCGCGTTGGCCAGCCGCGCGGCTTCCTCGATTTGCGCATCCGAGGCGTCGGGGCGGCCGTAGCGGATATTGTCACGGATCGTGCCTTCGAAGAGGTAGGGATGTTGCGAGACATAGGCGATCTTCGCGCGTAGCGACGATTTTGTGACGTGGGCGATGTCCTGCCCGTCGATCTCGATGCGACCCGAATCCAGATCGTAAAAGCGCTGGACGAGCGCGACGAGCGTCGACTTGCCCGCACCGGAGGAGCCGACGATGGCCGTCACCTTGCCGGGCGCCGCCTCGAAAGAAACATCGCGCAGAACCGGCTTTTCCCGCGAATAGGAAAAGGACACATCACGGAACGCGATGCCGCCGGCAGCTACATCGAGAGGCACCGCGCCGGGCGCGTCGCGCTGCGGCGGTTCCATGTCGAGAAGCTCGTAGATCATGCGCGCATTGACCAGCGAACGCTCCAGATTGACCTGAACGCGCGCAAGACGGCGTGCCGGATCGTAGGCCAGAAGCAGCGCCGTGATGAAGGCGAAGACGGAGCCGGGCGACTGGCCGGCCGATGCGGCGCGATAGGCCGCATAGCCTATGACGCCGGCGATGGCGAAGCCGGCCAGCATCTCGGTGATCGGGGTCAGGCGCTCGGACACGCGCGCGATCCGGTTGGCGCGGTTTTCCGCATAGGCGGCGAGATCGGCCATTTTGGCCGAAAGCTGCTCTTCCATCGTGAATGCCTTGACGATGGATATGCCCTGTACGGTCTCCTGCATGGCGCCGAACAGATGCGAATTCACCTCGACCGATTCACGTGTGACACGGCGCAAGCGGCGCATCAGATAGTTGACCGAGTAGACCAAAGGCGGGCCGATCAGAAGCCCGATCATCGACAGGAGCGGGTCCTGCATGATCATGACCCCGACAAGCGCGATCAGCGACACCGCATCGCGCGCGATGGATGTCAGCGTAATCGACAGCATGTCGCGAATGCCGGTGACGTTCTGGCTGATCTGCGCGGCGAGGTGGCCCGAGCGCGCGCTCGAATAAAAATCGAGCCCGAGCTTCATCAGATGGTCGAACAGGCGTTGCTGGTAGCGCGCGACGAGATTGTTGCCGATCTTGGCGAGGATCACCGCCTGCCCGTAGCTGGCGATGCCCCGGATCGCGAAGGCGACGACGATCGCGCCGCAGATATAGGGTACGAGCCCGTAATTCTCGCGGTAGAAGATCTCGTCGACGATGTCGCGCATGATCCACGCGCTGAACGCGGTCGTGGCCGCGACGGCGAGCAGGCAAACCGTCGCCAGCCCGTATTGGCCCATGTAGTCGCGGCCGTTTTCGGACAGAATGCGCCTGATGACCGCGACGATCTCGCCCGGCTCGGGCTTGCGCTGTTGATTGTCGACCTGTGCCAAGGCTGGCGGTTTCCCGTTTTCGTGCCGGCTCGGATGCGGCTGCCAGCCTATGCAGGCTGAATGCTGCGGATGCAATCGGCAAATGGCCTCATCCAGCTTTCCCGCCGCGCCAGTGGCGGCCGGTGGTGCGGATATGAAACGCTTGCGGCGTTCGCGCATAGGCGGCCAGCCCGACAAGCGCCGCCAGCGGGTGCGTCATGACGAAGACCGGCAATCCGCGCATCAATGCCGAATGCGGAGCCTTGTCCTCGAACGCCTCGCGAAAACGCGGATGCCCGAGCGCCGAAACAATTTTTTGCGCAATACCGCCGGTCAGATAGATGCCGCCCCGCGCCATGAAGATCAGCGCCAGATCGCCGGCAAGGCGACCAAGGCAGGTAACGAAAATGTCGAGGGCCTCCTCGGCCACGCCATCGTTTTTCGCTAGCGCCGCACTGGTTATTGCCGCCGGCGTGGCAAGGGGGGTCGGCACCGCGTCGGCCGCCGCAACGGCTCGGTAAAGATTGACCAGACCGCGCCCGCACAGCATCTGCTCGCCCGAAATGCGTCCGTCGATCCGTTCGATATGCGGGAAGACATGAAAATCGCGCGGCGTGCGAGGCCCCATGTCGACATGACCACCCTCGCCGGGAACGGGTATCCAGACGCCATTCGCGTTGACGAGCCCGGCGACGCCCAGTCCTGTACCCGGCCCCAGAACAACGCGGCTGGCATCGGGGTCCACCGCGCCGCCGCCGATCTGCACGAGATGCTCCGGCCCGATCGCGACCACTGCCAGCGCCTGCGCCTCGAAATCGTTCAGGATGACGACTTCGGAAAAGCCGAGGCGTTCGATCAACAGGTCCGGGCGAACGGTCCACGGGCTGTTCGTCAGCCGGATTTCATTTCCCGTGACGGGTGCGGCGATCGCCAGCACCACCGAGTGCGGCCTGACCGTGCTGCGCGCCAGCACGGCTTCCTCGATCGCGACGTCGATATCCGGGAAATCCGAGGTCGCCACGTTTGGTAAGTCGATCGCCTCGGCATCAGGCGCAGGCAGGATCGCGAACCGTGCGTTGGTTCCGCCGATATCGCCGACAAGGACGGGAAAATGCAGGACGCCTGCGGCGTCGGTCTCAACAGGCATGGAAAATTGCCGCACATGACGTCTGGATCAAGGCTCCTTGAAGGTCACACGCGCGCGCCCGAGTCAAGGCTGAGGGCGCGGCATCGGCAAGGGGATGCGGCTTTCGGGGGTCGGCGCATAGGCGCTGGCGGCGACAGGCGCGCCCGTCGCGGCGATCGTGCGACCCGGTCCGGTCACAGTGACGGCCGCCTCGGATTGCGGGGCCGGCGCGTCGAGCACGGCGCGACATTCGCGCGGCAGATCCGAAATGCGCATCACGTCGCGCGCGCGCGGCTGCTGCGGGCCGGTCGCAGGACGCCACGGCTCCTCGGTGAACCACCAGGCAAGCGACGAATCGCACCCATCGCCGCGCCCGATCGGCTCCTGACGACGACAATTCGGCGAGCCGGCGGGACAACCGATGCGGACATGGAAATGCGAATCGTGCCCCCAGAAAGGGCGCACCTTGCCGAGCCATGACCGGTCACCCGTCACCGTGTCGCACAGCTTCTTCTTGATGCCGGGATGCACGAGAATGCGCTCGACCTCTGGATAAGACGCCGCGCGGCGCAGAATACCGGCATGAGCGGGCGTCCATTTGCGATCGTCCACCGTCAGCGCGCCATCGCGAATCATCGAGACGAATTCCATGTTTTCGCGCTCGCGCGTCGAAAGCCGGCGCTGCGGCATGGGCTGGAACCATATGTCGACATCGAGGCCAAGCTGGTGCGAGGCGTGACCCGACAGCATCGGGCCACCGCGCGGCTGCGAAATATCCCCGACGAGAAGGCCCGGCCAGCCATCTGCTGTCGCCTCGCGCGACAGGCGTTCGACCAGATTGACGAGGTTGGGATGGCCCCAGCGGCGGTTTCGCGACAGGCGCATGGCCTGCCATTGCGGTCCGTCGGTCGCGATCGCGACACCACCGGAAAAACAGCCTTTCGAATAGGAACCGTAAACGCTGGCCTGCGTCGCGGCGGGCAGCGGCGTATTGCCGAAGAGATCCTTGGCCAGCGGATCGGCGACGGCCGGCGCGGCCATCAGCACGCTCAAAAGCATCGCTACGGATTGCACCAGCCTACCCAATTTCATCGCATCTCTCCCGGAATCGTCTGTTCCCAGCCTTGCGCCGAATGGTTACCGCAATCCTAACGTGGATCGCGCTAGCGCCAAGTACCGTCGCGCCACATTGCGTCGAGCGCGTCGGGATAGGCGGGATATCTGAACGAATAGCCCGCCGCCTTCAACTTCGCATTCGAGACGCGCTTGTTCTCACCGTAGAAAGACCGCGCCATCGGCGTCATCTCAGCTTCGGCGAAAGGCGTTTCGGGCGGAGGCGGCACGTTCATCAGCTCGGCCGCGTGGAGTACCACATCCTGCGGCGGAGCCGGCTGATCGTCCGTCACGTTAAAGATGCCGTCCGCCTCTTGCCCCGCGAGATGGGCCAGCGCGCCTGCGATATCGTCGACATGGATGCGGTTGAAGACCTGCCCCTGCTTGACGATCCGCTTTGCTGTCCCCCGCTCCAGATTGACAAAGGCGTTGCGACCGGGACCGTAGATGCCCGACAGGCGCAGGATGGAAAGCGGCACGTTTATGCAGGCGGCTTGTTCGGACCATGCGCGCTCGGCATCGACCCGCTGGATCGAGCGTTTCGAGACCGGCCTGCATTGGCTTTCCTCGTCAACCCAGCCGCCGCCATGATCGCCATAAACGCCGACGGTCGACAGATAGCCGATCCATCGAAGCTTCGGCATCGACGTAGCCGCGACGACGAAAAGCGCCGGGTCGCCGCCATCGCCAGGCGCTATCGATATGACGAGATGGGTCGTTTCGCCCAGAGCGGAGCTTCCGGCAGCATCGAGCGTGCCGTCGAACAATAACGGCTCGATGCCAACGGCGCGTAGCCCTTCCAGCTTATCGGCGCTGCGCGTCGTACCGAAAACCCTGTCGCCATTTTCGAGCGCGCGTCGGGCGAACGCTTTGGCGGAATAACCGGCACCGAACAGGAAAAAGGTCCGCGTCATGCAGGCTCCATCGCGTTTGTCCATTCCGCTCTCACGGTGTCGTCCGTTTCACTTGGCAGACGCGCTTTCGAAAGCTGTTCAAACTGCGCCGGCTGCGAAATGCGCGAAAGCGCCCACACAGCCGCACCGCGCACCAGCGGCGCGGGATCGGCCAGCAGCGCCTCGACATACGGCACCAGCGACGTATCGCCCGAGTTTCCCGCCGCGATCAGCACGTTGCGGATAAAGCGGTCGCGCCCGATCCGCTTGATCGACGAACCGGAAAACTTTTCGCGAAATCCTGCATCGTCCAGCATCAGCAGTTCGGCAATTGCGGGTGCGGCCAGATCGTCGCGCGCGGCGAGCTTCGCCTCGCTGGCTTCCTTGGCGAATTTGTTCCACGGGCAAACCGCAAGGCAATCGTCGCACCCATAGATGCGGTTGCCCATCAGGGGCCGGAATTCGGGCGGGATCGATCCCTTGTGCTCGATCGTCAGATACGAGATGCAGCGGCGCGCGTCCAACTGGTAGGGCGCTGGAAAGGCGGCCGTCGGGCAGATGTCGAGACAAGCGCGGCACGAGCCGCAATGATCGATCTCCGCCATGTCAGGCTCAAGGTCGGCCGCCGTGAAGATCGAGCCGAGAAACAGCCACGATCCGAACTCGCGGCTGACGAGATTGGTGTGCTTGCCTTGCCAGCCAAGGCCCGCCGCCGCCGCAAGCGGCTTTTCCATGACAGGAGCTGTGTCAACGAAGACCTTGACCTCGGCACCCGTGCGGGCGGCGAATTTCTGGGCCAGCGTCTTCAGCTTTCCCTTGATGACGTCGTGATAGTCGCGATTGCGTGCATAGACGGAAATCGCCGCCCGATCCCGACGCTCCAGAAGCGCCAGCGGGTTTTCGTCCGGCCCGTAATTCATGGCCAGCATGATGACCGAGCGTGCTTCAGGCCAAAGAGCATTGGGATGGGAACGGCGCTCGGCCGTTTCGGCCATCCACTCCATCGTGCCGTGGCGGCCTTTTTCCACGAAGGTGCGAAGTCGCGAAGCGGCCGGCCACCCCGCCTCAGGACGCGCGATCCGCACCGCGTCGAACCCGAGCGCACGGGCCTCGCCTTCGATGAATTCCCGAAGACGCGCCGCCGGAACGGGGTTTCGGGGAGCGGTCATGTCAGAAATCCAGATCGGCGTAGTGCGAAGCGGGCGTCAGCCCACGGATTCGATCGGCGAGCAGCGGCCGGAAGGATGGCCGGGACTTCATGCGCGTATACCATTCTCTCGCCGCGCCGTGCTCGGACCATTCGATCTCGCCCATATAATCGAGCACCGATATGGCGGCGGCGGCGGCAAGGTCGGCATAGGTCAGGCGCGGCCCGGCAAGCCAGTTTCGGGTGCCGGCGAGCCAGTTCGTATATTTCATGTGCTGGCGTATGTTCGCGCGGGCGGCGCGGATCGCGGCCGAATTGGGCGAGCCGCCACCCTGTTCGGTCGGCATATGCGGCTTCAGCGCGCGCTCGCGAACCAGATGCTTCGTAACCTCGCCATCGGTCTTGACCAGATACCATTCGACCAGACGGCGGATTTCAGCGCGCGTGACCGGGTTTTCAGCCATCAGCCGCTTGTCGCGCTTCAGCGCGCCGCGCGTCTCATCGACATATTCGGCGATGACGGATGCGCCGACGATCGGCTCATCGGCTTCGGCCAGAAGAACGGGAAGCGTCGCGGCCGGGTTAAGCTGCAAAAACTCCCTGCGCCGCGCCCACGGCTTTTCCTCGATCAGGGACAACTCCTCGCCATATTCGCCGAAAGCCAGGCGGATGAAACGGCAGGGCGCATAGAGCGGATGATGGAAAAGGGTCAGCATTGGCACTCGAACTCATGAATGGGCGGTGCGTCGCAGGGCGAGGAAAGGGTATGGCCTTTTCGCGCTTCGGCGGATAATCCTCGGCGCGGTTTCGGATTCGACCACGCCGATGCGGGCCAGAGCTATAGGCAAGCAGCGCGCGCGTGACAAGCGAACCTTTGTGACGGGAGCATGGGGACCGGTAAGCGGCATCCGCCGATCGGACCTGTCCGATGCTCCTTCCGAGATTCGGATCGTGGCGGTGCCGGCCCTCCCAAGCGGCGCCTCGCGATCCCTGCCCGCGCCGGAGTGTTCATGGACGAACAATCGCTTCTCATCGCAGCCTTCCTCGGTATCCTTGAGGGGCTGACGGAATTCATTCCCGTTTCATCGACCGGCCACCTTTTGCTGGCGGGCCATTTTCTTGGCTTTCAATCGACGGGCCGCAGCTTCGAGGTGCTGATCCAGCTCGGCGCGATCCTCGCCATCGTCAGCGTCTATTTCGCGCGGCTTTGGCACCTTGCCGTCACGCTGCCGAACAATCGCGAAACGCAATATTTCGTCGGCGGCATCCTGCTCGCCTTCATGCCGGCGGCGGTGATCGGCGTGTTCGCACATGATTTCATCAAGACAGTCCTGTTCGAAACGCCGATGGTGGTATGCGTTTCGCTCATTATCGGCGGCTTCATCCTGCTGTGGATCGACAAGCGCCCGATGGAATCGAAATACACGCATGTCGCGGAATTTCCGCTGTCCGTGTGCTTTCGTATCGGGCTCATCCAGTGCCTGGCGATGATCCCCGGCACGTCGCGGTCGGGCGCTACCATCGTCGGCGCGCTCTTGATGGGCGCGGACAAGCGTTCGGCGGCGGAATTTTCCTTCTTCCTCGCCATGCCGACCATGGCCGGCGCGTTCACCTACGACCTGTTCAAGAACCGCGACATCCTGTCCGGCGACGATCTTTGGATCATCACGGTCGGTTTCATCACGGCCTTCATCGCAGCGGTCTTCGTCGTGCGCTATCTGCTCGATTTCGTTGCGAAGCGCGGCTACACGCCGTTCGCACTTTGGCGCATCTTCATCGGCACGGTCGGCATGATCGCGCTGCTCGTCTTCGGCTGATCAGTATTTTCCAGACGGATGTCTGCGACGCCGGGTCGTTCGACCCGGCTGCATCATACTTTCGACGCGACGATCTTGGGCTTCGGACGCTGGCGCTTGCCGGCTCCCGGATTGCTGGCCATGAAATCCACGATGCGCGGCACGATCTCGGCGCGGAAACGCGAGCCGTTGAAGACGCCGTAATGGCCGACCTTGGGCTGCATGTAGTGCGCCCGCATATCATCAGGGATGTTGACGCATAAATCGTGCGCCGCCTTCGTCTGGCCGATGCCCGAAATATCGTCGTTCTCGCCCTCGACGGTCAAAAGCGCGACATTGCGGATGGCCGACGGGTCGACCAGTTCTCCGCGATGGCGCATCTCGCCCTTGGGAAGCGCATGCTCGACGAACACGGTCTCGACGGTCTGTAGATAGAATTCGGCCGTCAAATCCATGACCGCGAGATATTCGTCATAGAAATCGCGGTGCTTTTCGGCCGGCTCCCCGTCGTCTTTGACGAGGTGCATGAAGAAGTCCTTGTGCGCGATGATATGGCGATCGAGATTCATGCTCATGAAGCCCGAAAGCTGCAGGAAACCCGGATAGACCGAGCGCATGAAGCCGGGTTCGGGCCACGGCACCTGCATGATGACGTTGTCGCGGAACCAGTCGATCCCCTTTTCCTCGGCAAGCTTGTTGACCGCTGTCGGGTTCCGGCGCGTGTCGATCGGGCCGCCCATCAGGGTCATCGAGGCGGGTGCAAATCGGTCCCCCCGCGCTTCCATGACCGCCGCAGCCGCAAGGACCGGCACGGAAGGCTGGCAGACGGCCATGACATGCGTGTCGGGGCCAAGATGGTGGAGCATCTCGATCACGTAGTCGACATAATCATCGAGGTCGAACCGGCCTTCGGCAACGGGAACCATGCGCGCATCGGTCCAGTCGGTGATGTAGACCTCGGCATGCTGGATCATCGATTCGACCGTGCCACGCAACAGCGTCGCATAGTGGCCCGACATCGGCGCGACGATCAGCAGCTTCGGGTCCGCCTTGCGACCCTTGGGCAGCGCGCGATCGAAATGGATGAGATTGCAGAACGGCTTATTCCAGACGACCCGCTCGCTCACAGCGACGGTGTCGAACGCGACTTTCGTCTCCGTGATCCCAAAGGCGGGCTTCGAATAGCGCCGCGTCGTGCGCTCGAACATCTCCGCGCCGGCCGCGATGGTCCGACCGACCGGCGTATGCGACAGTGGATTGAGCGGATTGGAATAAAGCAGCTTCACCGTATCGGCAAAGGCGCGCGCCGGCTGGAGCGCTGCGTGGTTCAATTCGTAAAACTGGTAGTACATGCTTTTGCCCCGGATAGCCTCGGCCGGCGATGAGCCGTACGGTCGGGGCTGTTGTTGTCCTGTATAACGAAATTAAGCAGGCTCTTGTTGCAATGCAATAGAACACGATTCTCGCTCAAAGGCCTTTCTCCAGCCTTAACGGCTTGTCTCGTCGCGTGCCGCCTCTAGTTTCGACCGAGTCAAACAAGGGGTTATCTTGCCGAAAGCGTTGTGGATCACGGGCACGCACAAATGTGCGTTGCGGCAGGAGGAACTGCCGAGCGGCGACGGCCTCGTCGAGGTGGAGGCTCTTTATTCGGGCATCAGCCGGGGAACCGAATCGCTGGTTTTCGCAGGATCGGTCCCGCAAGGCGAATATGAGCGCATGCGCTGTCCGAATCAGGGCGGCGATTTTCCGTTCCCGGTCAAATATGGCTATGCAAGCGTCGGGCGCATTCTCAACGGAACCCGAAAAGGCGAACTCGTCTTTGCGCTTCATCCCCATCAGGATCCCTTCGCCCTGCCTGATGGTGAACTTCATGCGTTGCCCGACGGCCTGCCGGCTGAGCGCGCCGTGCTGGCTGCCAATATGGAGACGGCGCTCAACATCGTCTGGGATTCGAAGGCTGGCCCTGGCGACCGCATCGCCGTCATCGGTGCGGGCGTTGTCGGCGCTTTGGCGGCGTGGCTTTGCGCGCGTTTGCCCGGCTCTGACGTGACGCTGGTCGATGTGAACCCGGACCGGCAGTCGCTTGCCGAAACACTCGGTGCTGCATTCTCAAAACCTAATATGGCGCCCGCAGATTGCGACGTGGTCATCCATGCAAGCGCCAGCGCGGCGGGCCTTCAGACCGCGCTCAACATCGCCGGCTCCGAAGCGCGCATCGTCGAGGCAAGCTGGTACGGCGACAAACCGGTCGAGATCGGGCTCGGGGCTGGCTTTCACAGCCGCCGTCTCCAACTCGTGTCCTCGCAGGTGGGATCGATCCCGGCTGATCGATCGGCACGCTGGACCTATGCACGACGGCTTTCGACCGCGTTGCGACTTCTGGCGACCGACGACGCGCTCGATGCGCTGATTTCGGGCGAGACACCGTTCGAAACGCTCGACCACGACTATGCCGGCATTCTCGGTAATCCCGAAACGCTTTGCCACCGTATACGCTACGAAACACCTGCCAAAGGACACTGAATGTTCGCCGTCGAAGTCCGTGACCACATCATGATCGCCCATAGCCTGCCCTCTCCGGTCTTCGGGCCGGCCCAAGGCGTTCACGGGGCGACATTCGTCGTGGATGCCGCGTTTTTCACCCGCGATATCGATGAGAACGGGCTGGTGGTCGATATCGGCCTTGCCACGGAGGCGCTGAAGGCGGCGCTCGATCCGTTACGCTATGGAAATCTCGACGATGTCGAGGCGTTCAAAGGCAAGATCACGACCACGGAATTCCTTTGCAAGCACATCTTCGACGCCTTGGCCCACGCCGCTCGCGACAAGGGATTAGGCGACAATGGCCGCATCGCGAAAATCCGCGTCATGCTGCATGAGAGCCATGTCGCGCGCGCCTGGTACGAAAGCGAATTGTGACCGGCAGGCAGCTTCACTTCGTCGTTCCCGGCGACATCGACACGCCGACAGGCGGCTACGGCTATGATCGCCGCATCGCCGCCGGCCTTCGTACGCTGGGATGGCAGGTCGAAATCGTCTCGCTGCCCGGCACGTATCCCCACACCGACGCGGATACGCTGGCAAAGGCCAACGCCGCATTTGCTGCCCTTCCGGACAACGCTCTGGTGCTGGTTGACGGTCTCGCCTTTGCGCGACTGCCGGATGTTGCACGCCGCCATTCCAGGCGGTTGCGACTGGCGGCGCTCGTCCATCACCCGCTCGCCGACGAAGGGAATCTTTCCGAAGAGATCGCGCATGATTTCAAAACGGACGAGATCGCCGCGCTTGAAAACGCACGCGCCGTCATATGCACGAGCGAGACGACCGGGCGCAGGCTGATGGATGCTTACGGGGTTTCTTCGACACAGCTTCACATCGCACCGCCGGGAACTGAACGTAAGTCATTACTTACCGATAATCGCCAAAGGAACCGGCTTCTTTGCGTTGCGTCGATCGTGCAGCGTAAAGGGCATGACGTGCTGATCGAGGCCTTCGCGCTGCTCAAGAATCACGACTGGACCGCGCGTTTCGTCGGGCCGTCACGCGACGATCTATGGCGCGCGCGATTAGATCAGCAGATTGCTTCGCGTGGTCTTGGCGACCGGATCAGTTTCACCGGGCGGCTTAACGATCTCGATCCCGAATATGCGGCGGCGGGCATTTTCGTCCTTGCTACCCGGCACGAAGGCTATGGCATGGCCTATGCAGAGGCGCTCGCCGCAGGTCTGCCGGTCGTCGGATGCGCGGTCGGGGCCGTTCCGGAAGTCGTGCCGCCGAACGCGGGGGCCTTGGTGCCGTCGGACAACGCCTCCGCCTTCGCAGATGCCCTCCGCGAATTGCTGGAGAAAGACAACGTATACGACAGCGCTGCCGAAGGCGCGCGGGCCGCAGCTGAGACTTTGCCGCGCTGGGAGGACAGCGTCGCCATCATCGCCCGGGCGTTGGAAGGTATCGACATATGAGTTTCACGACCGATTGGCTCGATCTGCGCGAGGCAGCCGACAACGCCGCGCGCGATGCTGACCTACGAAACCGTGTGACGGCGTTTCTCGGCTCGGCGTCCGATCCGCTTGTCGTCGATCTGGGTGCCGGAACCGGCTCGACCATGCGGGCGCTGGATGTGGCGAATGCAAAATGGCGACTGGTCGATCACGATCCGGCGCTTCTCGCCGAAGCTGCACGACGTGGTGGTTCGACGGTCGAGACCGCTGAAATGGATCTGACGCGCGTCGAGGCCATCCCGCTCGACGGCGCGTCGCTCGTCACCGCATCGGCGCTTTTCGATCTGGTCGGCGCCGAGTGGATCGACGCGCTTGCCGACAGACTCGCCAAGGCGCGCATCGGCATCTATGCCGCGCTCACATATGACGGCGTGCTTGAATGGGATCCGGCGGATGACGAAGACGCGGATGCCAGAACTGCGTTCAACGCCGATCAGCGCACAGTGAAGAGCTTCGGGCCGGCGCTCGGACCCGATGGCGGAACGTATCTCGCCGAAGCTCTGCGGATGCGTGGCTTTGAGGTGACCATCGCGCAGAGCCCCTGGCGGCTTGGCGAAGCGGGGGCGGCGTTGCACGCATCGCTTCTGGAAGGGATAGCGGAGGCTGCCGGGCGTTCGGGCATGGCGAATGCCGCCGCCTGGCTGGCGCGCAGGCTTGAAGCCGCCGGGCAAAGCCAATGCACGGTCGGTCATGTCGACGTCCTGGCGCTGCCGGCCTAACGAAGCTCGCAATCGATGACGATGTCGGAGCCGAGCCCGTAAACCCGCGATTTCGGACGCTTTGCCTGCGACAAAAGCGAAATCGGCCGCGCCGTCAGGCTCGAAGGCCCCGCGCCGATGATGAGCGGCGCAATCGCGACATGCAGTCGGTCGACGATGCCGGCATCCATGAACCGGCCGATAGTGATGCCGCCGCCTTCGATGAGAATGCGCCTGAAACCGCGCTCGACCAAAGCGGCGATGATGGCGACCGGGTCGACACCGCCGTTCGACGAAGCGACCTTGATCGTCTCGATCCCGGTGGGACGCGAACGGTCGCAGGATTGAACCACGAAGCAGCGTTCGCCCCTCCCCGCCATCATCGCCGCTTCGTTGCCAAGCCGGCCGTTCGGATCGATCACGACGCGGGCGGGATTGTCACCCGGCACAAGCCGTACGGTCAGGCGCGGATCGTCCTGCACGGCTGTGTTCACACCTACGACGACGCAATCCGCCAATGCGCGGCAGCGATGAAGATGCTTCAAACCTTCGCAGCCGGAAATATCGGCAGCATCGCCGTCCACCGTTGCCACACGTCCATCGAGCGACTGGCCGATCTGCGCGAAGACAATGGGCTTTCCGGCCACGCCGCGCAGTGGCGCATAAAGATGCCAAGCGGCAAGTTCGGCCGGTGTCCAATCGTCCTTCGCATCGTCTTTTTCATCGACGAGGGCATCCCAGACACGGTCGGTCATATCGATCGACGCAATCGGCATTTGCGGATCACTACCGCCGAAATGTGTGGGTTCTGTCATGGGCGCGACACGCTCATACCGGTTCATTGGCTTGGCCATCCTGTGGCAATGGTGTCGAGAAGGCATCGACGAACCGTTTGCGAAACGCGTCCATGCGCCATACGGGCGCATCGTCGGCCGGCACCGCGCCTTCGCTAAACGCCCAGCCTTCGATTGCGTTCAAGGTCGCATGGTCGGAAATAATATGGATCGGCACGTCGCGGTTCGTCTCGCTGCCTGAGACGAACGTCGCGGGTTGATGATCGCCTAAAACGACGATCAGCGGCGGCGGCCCGTCCAACCGATCGAGAAAGGATGCGACCGTGCGCAAGGAATAGTTAATCGACTGGCGAAACTGGTCGCGCACGCGGTCGCGGTCGCGCCAGACCATCTCCGGCGTGTCGCCGGACTGAGCCTGAACATCGAAAATCCTCCCGTCGCCGATCGCGTCCCAGTCGACCGGCTCGGGAATCGGCGTCCACGGCGCATGGGACGAAATCAGAGCGATCTCCGCGAAAACCGGCGCGCGATCTGGTTGTTTCAGCGCCAGCCGCTCGAAAGCCGAGAGCGTGTACTGGTCCGGCATCGTCACCCAATTGAAGGGCAGGCCGCGATAGCCGAGATCGTCCTTCGCCAATATGTGGTCATAGCCGAACCATGCGCCTTCCGGCCACGCCATGGTGATCGCCGGCATCACTCCCACGCTTTCCCAACCCGATTCCGAGGCAAGCTGCATCAGCGATTTTCGTGAGCTGGCCAGCATTGCGCGGTAACGGCCCTGACTGTCGATCCACAGACCCGACAGGACGCTGGCATGCGCAAGCCAGCTCTGGCCGCCGACAGTCGGTGCGGTCAGAAATGCGGATTTAACGGCGAGACCATGGTGCGCGGCGTTCGTTTCGAGATCGGCGAGCGCTTCGCGCGTCGTATCTGCGTAAAGCGGGTTGTCGAGCGTCGAGCGTCCATAGGATTCGACGAAGATGAAAAACACGTCGCGTCCTTTGAGCGCCTGAAGCAGATTTGCGTCGGCGGGGATGGCGATGTCGTCGGTTCCTGCCTCATTTTCGAGCGCCGCGATCTGCGTTTGCGCGGTGCGCGCCGCCTCAACATGAGAGACCAGCAGTTCCGTCGCACCGAACGAGGCGCGGCCGATGGAGGCAAGCGCGAAGGCGAAGATCAGCGACACGACAAAGATCGGGACCGCGCGGCGCGGGCGCAGCCGTGCGACGATCCCGGTCGCCCACCAGATGGCGATGGCGGCGAAAATGATCGAAAAGCCCGCGCCAACGACGTAAATGCTCGCGCGGACCAATCCGCTCGTGCCTGAGACAAGCATCCAGCCGGCATGAAGAAGCGGAAGATCGTAGGCGAGGTTGAACGGCCTGTTTAACGACCCATAGAGCGAAAGATCGGCGATCTTCAGGAGAAGAAGCGTGGCGAGCAAAACCGTAAAGGCAGTCCGCACCGTTCCGGACACGAGTCCGCCGCGCGGCAGGAACAGGAGGATCGCCACCATCGCGACCAATTCGAGCGGCAGATGCGCAAGCTGCGGTAAAGTTGCGTCCTGTGGCCGGCCCGGCAGCGCAAGCACGGCGACGAGGATCGCAAGCGCAAAAAAAATCGCAACGGCGCGTGGGCGCTCACGCATGGTCGAGGCGCGCATAGATATCTCCTGACCGTCCGTTGCCCATCGTTTCGTCGAGGCGTTCGCGCAGCTCTGCCGCGTCGAGCCAGTCGTTCGAGGCAAAGCGAAGCCGCTCGCCCGTCATCAAATTGAAGCGGTAGCGCCCGAGCGATTCGAGCCGCGAAATGCAGGCTTCGGTCACATCGCGCAAGGCGGGAAGAAACTCGAACGCCAGCGCGGGGACGGGCAGGCTCAACCCTGAAAGAACCTGATCCTCGAAACCTTCCACGTCGATCTTGACGAAAGCAGGCAGGCCGTAACGATCGATCAGCGCATCGAGCGTCGTCATCTCCACCATTGCGGAGCGATCCCACGACACGCGGTCAAAACCTGGATCGCTGCGAACTGCGCCGGCAATGTCCGTGCGCATCGACGACACGGTCGGATGCAGGCTCGACACCGCCATGGCGGCTCGCTCGGTGCGCGGACCGGCGGCGACGGGCAGGACCGTGATATCGGCCGGCAATGTCCGTTTCAGGAACCCGTAGAAAAGCGGCTGCGGCTCCAGCGTGATCACCTTGGCGCCGGTGCGGCGCAACGCGCGCGACCGGTTGCCGACGTGGCCGCCGATGTCGAAGACCACGTCGCCCGCGCCGGCGAATTCGGCGTAAAGACGCGCGGTGCGGCCGATGCGGTGGGGGCGGGAATAGTAGATGATCAGGGAACGCGCTAGGCCAGCGGCGCTGCGTAGGCTCATGCGGACCGCTCCCGCCTCAAGAGATAATTGATGTCGACCGCGAAGGACCAGGTCAAAAGCAATAATGCCCCTGCCGCAATCGAGACCGATAGCGGCGGGACGATCTGCGGAAGCAGGAGAAGCGCAAGCGCTGCGATCTGAACGACGCAGACCGCCTTGCGGCGCATCGATTCCGGAAGGGGCGCTTCCAGTCGCTTGGACAGCATGCCGGCGCTGAAGAACGCGTAGCGCATCAGCCCGATCAGCAGCACCCACGCTCCGGCCTTGCCGTGGGTATAGGCCGACGCGGACAGAACGAGGACAAAAAGCGCATCGATTTCAAGGTCGAACCGGGCACCGAATGTCGATGCAAGTCCACTGCGGCGGGCGAACCATCCATCGACGCCGTCCAGCGCCAACGCCAGCGCGCAAAATGCCGCTATCGCAAGTGCAGCCTCGTTTTCGAGCGGCACGAAAAGCGTGGCGGCCACAAGCGCGGTCATGCCGGCACGCACGAGCGTGATAGCGTTGGCGGCCCCGAAGGCCTCATGAGGGTGGCTGCCTGAAATGCGCATGATCACGCAGCAGGAAACCGCCAGATAAAGCAGAATTGCGACGACGCCAGAGCCCAGATCGAACGTTTCGAGCGCGATGGCCGCGAAGAAGACGACCGCTCCCACCGCCAAAAGCCACAGCCCCGTTCGCATCACGAGTTCCCGAACATGCGGAAACCGGCGCAGTATCACGTCCATTTCGATCCTCCACGCCGATGATGATGGGCCGGACTTTGCCGGCTGCAAGTCCCTCACGCGCTTTAAAGCTTTGACTTTGCTCACATTCGCGTCATTCTTGCCGTGTCCCGACGAGAGAGGATACGCCAATGGGCTACGATCGGATTACCCGCATCCTGCACTGGCTGATGGCGATCCTCGTGCTGGCGATGATTCCGGCGGGCCTCGTGATGGCAGACACCGAAAACCGCGCCCTTCAGGACACCTTGTTCATCTTTCACAAGAATACGGGCGCGCTGTTGCTGATCCTTCTGGTCATCCGCGTCGCATGGCGCGCGACACACCCCGCGCCGCCCTTGCCGGGCTCGATGCCGCGCGCTCAGAAGGCTGCAGCGAAAATCAGCCATTTCGCGCTTTATTTTCTGCTCATCGTCATGGCTGTCAGCGGCTATGTACGGGTACGTGCCGGCGGTTTTCCGATCGAGATGCTCGATGCGATGAGCGTGCCGTCATTCGTGCCGCGCGACGAGGCGCTCGCCGAAACGGCAAAGTCGATCCACGCAACGGCCAAGTTCACGCTGATGTTCTTCATCGTGCTGCATGTCGCAGCCGCGACCTGGCATGGGCTGATCCGGCGCGACGGCGTGTTCTCGCGCATGTGGCCGCCGGCTGGCGGACGGGCCTGAATTACCCGACCGCAATCTCGGCGCTTGCCTCGACGCTTTCACCGGTATCTTCCGTCCAGACCAGCTGCAGCGTCCCGGTCTCCGTCGGGGCTACGAGGAAGCGCAGATACGGGTTCGCCGATACCGAGCGATTGAGTTCGACGGTCAGGATCGGCGCACCGCCGACCGTCGCCTCCAGGCGCTCGATGATGCGCTTGGGCAGCGTATCGCCGGACGAATTGGTGCGAAGGCCCGTTTCCATCGGATGATTGATCATCGACAGCACTTCGCCCGCCTCGCCCGCCGCGACGCTTTCCGGCGCGCGCAGCCGAGTCTGGAAAACGTTCGCGCTCTCATAGGTGTCGTCGACCATCAGACAGCCGGTCGTCGTTACCCGCACCTCGCGCTCGCCGATCATGACCTCGCCCGACGCGGTTCGCGCGATCGCGATCACCGTCTGGCTTTCGTTGAGCCTGACGCGCGTGGCGATGTCCGCCCGGCCAGCAAGCGGGGTAAAATGGAAGATGGCGATGAGCGGGTCGGGATTAAGCGGCGCGAAAAGATGCACCGTCTCGACCGGGTCCGCGTCGTTAAGCGGGCGCTCCACACGAAACGACAACGGCACCGCTGCGCCATTTTCCGAGACCAGCGGCAGTTCCAGCGTTATGCCGGATGTCGGCGTTGCGTCACCGACGATTTCACGCGCCGCGTCGAGGCGCTGCCAGGCACCGGTCTGCGCCGATGCGGGACGAAAGCCGATCATGGCGAGAGCGCCTGCACCTGAAAGTGCAAGCACAGAGCGGCGCGTCAAAAAGGTCATGTCGTTCGTATCCATCATGTCCCTGATATAGAGATCCGACCGTCCGGCTCAAGGCTGGGGCGCGGGCAGGCGCAGCGGCCCGACCAGACCAAGCGCCGCGCCTGCGAGAATGCCGGCAGCGGCGATGAAGGAGCCGAGTGCAAGCGTCGAGAGGCCGGTCAGTCCTTGACCGACCGAGCAACCAAGCGCGAGCGCACCGCCAATGCCCATCAGCGTGCCACCGCCCATATAGCGCAGCATCGATCCCGGCCGCGTGAAGCCCTGCAATCGCGCCGTGCGTGTGACGAGCGCCATTGCGAGCGCGCCGAGGACGACGCCCGTCACCACCGCGACACCGAACGAAAGACGGACGCCCGTCGCCAGCATCACATACTGGATCGTATCGCCAATTGGCGCGATGAAGGTCAGCGAGGCGAGCGGCGCGGGATCGAAATCGTCCGCGCCGAGAACGCCCGTCGCATACCAGCCGGCTATGACGAGCAGGCCGACGACCGTGCCACCGAGAATATGGATCGCCGCCGCGCGAAACGGTGCATGGCTGAACGCGAACAACGCAAGGCCGCCGCTGATAAGGGCGACGATAATCCACCGCGCAAAACCGCCACCCAGCAACGTCGTCAGTGTCGGCGGCGACACGGGTGCTTGCAGCGCCATTACGGCCTGGCCAGCGGCGCGCCATGGCGCAATCAGCCCGGTCAAAGTCATCTGGGCGGCGATGCCGAGGCAAAGCAGGACAAGCACGGAGCGAAGATTGCCCGTCCCCAGCAGCACCAACGAGCGAGCGCCGCAGCCGTTGGACATCACCATGCCGTAACCGAAAAGCGCCCCGCCGATCAGCAGGAGCGGCACGGGCAGAACGGGTTGCATGTAAAGCGAGCCGGCAAGACGCACCACGCCCGCCGCGTCGAGAAGCTGGCTGCCGAGGATCGCGATGGCGAGCGCCAAAGCGAACGCACGAATCCTGAGGCCGCTGCCTTCGACCCACCAGCCGCGCAGGCCGCTCATCAGGCAAAAGCCAGAAACCTGACCGACCGCGCCGAAGACGAGGCCGATGGCAAAAGCGGCCCAAAGCATCGTTTCCGGCGATGGCGTCATGCGTCTTGTCCCCGTCCCGTCAAATGAGAACCGCCCGGTGTCCGGGCGGCTTCATTGCAACAAAGCGCGCGCCGCTCGATCAGACCGGCACGGTGCCCCATGTGTCGTTGGCGATAGCATCGTACCAGCCAACCGCATATTGCGCCTCGCGTAGACGGAAGTCGGCATCCGCATCCGACGGGCTGACGCCGCCCGACCCCTCGACCTGCACGACCTCATCGTCGACAGCCTCGTAGACGCCGACGACGGAGATGCCGTAATCGGGGCCGATCAGGCTGTAGCAAGTGTTCGACCACGAAGCGGCGGGTGCTTCTTCGCCGGCAAGCGCGGCGACGATCGCGGCGGCAGCGACCTTGCCTTGCGTATTGGCGCAGAAGCCGGATTTCGGCATCGGCGAGGCAATTGCCGCATCCCCGATGACGTGGATGTCCGCGACGGCGCGCGATTCGAAGGTCGACGCCTTGATCGGCACCCAGCCGCCCTCGTTCGTGACGCCCGCGCGCTCGGCAATGAAGCCGGCCTTTTGCGGAGGCACGATGTTGAGGACGTTTGCCTGATGCACCGTGCCAAATTCAGTCTCGACCTCGAGATTTTCCGCATCGACGCGCACGACACGGCCGTCATCCGACAGGCCGACCCATTCGATCATGTCGCCATAGAGCGACTGCCAACCAGCAGTAAACAGACCCTGCTTGGAAAACTGGTCCTTGGAGTCCAGAAGCAGGATCTTCGAATTCGGCTTATTTTCCCTAAAGTAATGCGCGATCATCGACACGCGCTCGTAAGGTCCGGGCGGGCAGCGGAACGGATCGGCCGGCGCGGAGAGGACGAACATGCCGCCATCTTCCATTTCCTCGAGCTGACGCTTCAAAAGCTGCGTCTGCGCACCAGCCTTCCAAGCATGCGGTGCAAGCTCTGCCGCAGCCTCGTCATAGCCTTCCAGCGCATTCCAGTTGATGTCGATACCCGGGGACAGGATCAGCTTGTCGTATTCGACCGTCTCGCCATTCGACAGCGTAACATTATGCGCCTCGCCATCTACATCCTCGGCAAGCGCGGTGACGAGGTTGACGCCATATTCGCCGGTCAGTTCGTCATAGGAATGGCCGATCGATTCGAAATCGCGAAGGCCGCCGAGATAAAGGTTCGAGAACGGGCACGTATAGAACCGCTCCTGCGCCTCGATCAGCGTGACGTCGATATCGGGGTTGTGCCGCTTGATGTATTTCGCGGCGGTCGCGCCTCCGAAGCCGCCGCCAACGATGATGACACGGCCTGCAGAACCTTGAGCACGCAGAATGTTGGGCATGGCGAGCGGCGCGGCGAAGGCGGCGGCACCGAATGCAAGCATTTTGCGACGGGTGATCATGGTGCGCTCCCTCATGGCTCGATTTCGGAGAAATAACGGGCGAGCGCGTCGAGCTCCTCGTCGGAATAGCCGGTGGCGTGACGTGTCATGATCGTCGCACCCTCGACCTCGCCCGCCTTGAAGGCCAGAAGCTGCTCGCGCAGGATGTCGTAGTCCTGACCGGCGATCGCCGGTATCGCGCCCGGCGATCGGCCATCCGTGCCGTGGCAGTTGGCGCAGGTGCCAGCAAGCACGGACACCTCGTCTTCGCTCAACGCGCTGGCAGGCCCAGCGAGTGCACCCAGCACGGCCGCAGCGGCGACGGCCTTTCGAAACTGTTTCGAGAACATGGATAAGCCCCCTTTCCAAATCCCTCCGGGGTGCAAGCGCACCGCCTCTTTGGAATGATTATAGAAAGGAAGGACGGCTTAGCAACTCTATACTTCCGCACTGGCCAATATGGCGGCGATAATAGAATCAGATACTCTTTGAAGAACTATTTATGGGAAATCATTTCCTTCAATCGCGCTGCGCCGAGATCGATATCTTCCTCGCTCGGGTCGATGCCGGCTGCGAGAAGCCGTCTTGCGATCATATGATCGGCCGCACGGTTGATCGAATCGACCGCAAGCAACCTCGATCCAGCGAAGTGCCAGACCGAAAACGCGTTCGTGTCGGGATCGCCCGACACGACATAATGATCGGCGTCGAAGGAAAGACCCGCCGTCTGGAGCTTGGTATCTCCCTGATCCGACCAGAACCACGGTACCTCGCGATAGGAAGCCGGCTTTCCGGTGATCGTGCGCGCGGCGTGCTTTGCCTGATCGGTCGCGTTCTGCACAGATTCCAGCCGCACGGAACGCGCCGCATGCCAGTGGCGGAAGCTTGCGACATCGCCCAATGCCAGGATGCGCGGATCGCCAGTGCGCATCGCCTCATCGACGACGATGCCATTGTCGATTTCAAGTCCGGCTTTAGCCGCAAGCTCGACATTCGGCACGACGCCCGTTCCCAGGACAACGAGATCGGCTGGAACGCGCGTGCCGTCCGCAAGAAGCACGGCTTCGACATGGCTGCCCGAACCCTCGAAGCCGGCGACACCGACATTCGTTCGCAGATCGATCCCCGCCTCTTTCGCACGCCGTTCGGCATAAGATGAAATGAGCGGCGCGACGGACCGGCCGAGAACACGCGGCGCCATCTCGATGAGTGTTACGCTTTTGCCGAGCGCGGCCAGCGTATGCGCGATTTCCATGCCGATGAACCCGCCGCCGACAACGACAGCGGAGTGCGCCCGCTCCGTCGCCTGCCGGATGCGGACCGCGTCGGTGAAGTTGCGCAGCGGGAAGATGCTGTCGAGACTGGAGCCGTCGACATCGAGCAGGCGCGGCCGCGCGCCCGTTGCCAGTATGACATGGGAGAAGGGCAAAATCATACCGTCGTCGAACAGGACACGACCGGCATTTCGATCGAGAACATCCACCCGGCGACCGAGCATCAGTTCGACCTGATTGTCACGGTAGAAACTTTCCGGGCGCAGCATCTGCGAACCGGCATCGGGCGTTTTCAGGAACGTCTTCGACAGCGGTGGCTTGTGGTAGGGTAGTTCAGTTTCATCGTTGACGAGTGCAATCTGCCCTTCGAAGCCTTCCTGACGCAGGCTTGCTGCCGCCTGCGAGCCGCCATGTCCGCCGCCGATGATGATTACGCGCTCGTCCACTCGCTACCTCGCCCCGTATCGATTTCGAACATCTATGTGCGGTCGCGTGATCCGCGCCGCAACCCCCTTTGACGTAGCTAGCGTTCGGCTTCGGCCAGCCGCGACAGGGCGGCTTCCATCTGCGCTTGCGACACCTCGATCAGCACCGGCGCTTCGGTAAAAAGCAACGCGGCGCGAACCACATGGTCCGGGTAGAGTGGCTGGAGCAGGGCGCGGTAGAGCGCCATCTGCGCGACATAGCCGGGCGGAACCTGCGCCAAGGTCTGCGGCGGCGGACGATTGGTCTTGTAATCGACGATCAGGACATGATCGTCCGTGACGACGAGCCGGTCGATCTTGCCTGAGATCGCGCGGTCGGCCGCCCCGATCCGCACGCGTCCCATGATCGAGACTTCGGCACGCGAATTCGGTGCGAAAAGCTCCGTGAATTCGGGATCGTTCAGGATCGCGTCAATCCGGCTCCATGCCTCCGCGCGATCGCCCTCACTCCAGGCAAGCCGGTCAAGATAGCGATGCGCGCTCGTTTCGCGCGTGTCGGGCGGCACGTCCGGCAAGGACTGAAGCAACCGGTGGATCGCCGTTCCGCGTTCGAGCGCATGCGACGTTTGCACCACCACGTCGAGGACGGGAGAGCCGGAAACAGCGGCGGTTTCCGCCCCCGGTTCGATCACAAGCCTGACGCCGGACGGAGCGAGCGGTCTCGGCAGAACCGGCGCAGCAGGCAGGCGTTCGCGTAGGGCGGCTGGAAGGACCACAGGGTCAGCGGCTGTGGCTGTCGTCTCCGCAATTGTCTGCTCCGCCCCTTGCGGCGTGAGGCGATAAACTGAAATCTCCTCGCTGATGGCCGGATGCGTCTGGCGAACGGTTGCCGGCGACGCTTCCAGAGCGCGGGAGACCATTGCGTGCCACGTCATGTCGGACGGTGCGCGCTTGCCCTGATAGCCGCACACGATCAGCCGGTCCTCCGCTCGGGTCATGCCGACATAGAGGAGACGCCTATACTCTTCTTCCACCTTGCGCCGCGCGACGGCGGCGATGGCACGGGCGAAATCGTTGTTCGTATCGGCCCCGGCGCGCCACAGGAAACCGCGCCCCGGCCATTCCCGGTTCGGCGCATCGAAAGGCATCAGGATCGGCAGATGGCTATCTGAAAAAGGAGCCGAACCGCTGTCGACCAGAAAGACGACCGGCGCTTCCAGTCCCTTGGCGGCATGGGTCGTCATGATGCGAACCTCGCCGCGCGACTGGTCCATCTCACGCTTGATCTCGGGGCCATCCCCATCGAGCATGGCCAGAACGGCCTCAAGCCCCGCAGCGCCGCTCTTTTGCGCGGCAAGGCAGAAGTTCAGGAATTCGTCGACCACGTCGCCGGCTTCGGGTCCGAGCCGTGCAACAATCTTTGCGCGTGCGCCGTCACGGCCGAGAATCCGTCCGTAAAATTCGAAGGCGGGCATGAAGCCGACCTCGTCGCGCCAAACCTGCAACTGATCATGGATCAGCCTGATCTCAACGTCATTTGCGGCCTTGGCGCGCAAGACCGCGTAAAGCGAAGAGCGTCCGCGACCATGCGCGACCTCGAAGAGACGCTCTTCCGACAAGCCGAAGATCGGACTGCGGAGCAAGGCGGCCAAAGACAGATCGTCCTCGGGCTGGAGCGCGAAGCGGCCGATCGCCATCAGGTCCTTAACGGCGATATGGTCTGCCAGAACGAGCCGGTCGGCACCCGCCACAGGTACATGCCGGTTTTTCAACTCACGCGACAGGGCATTGACGAAGCTGCCGCGTTTCCTGACGAGCACCATCACGTCGCCCGGCGTCAGGCGTCTTCCGCGTCCGGGAATGGTTTCGCCCGAATCGAGCCAGCTTTGCAACGTGACGGCGATGTTGCGCGCAAGCCGGGCCGCGGGCGCGGATGTGTGATCGATCGCGAGCGTCCAGTCGTCCGGCGCTTCGACCTCATCGGGCGTCAGCGACGGCCAGACCTCGACCTGCCCCGCATCGTCCGTGCGGATCGCACTGTGGCGGATATCCTCGATGTCGCGGGTCAGCCCTTCGCGCGACGACGGCTCGGCGAAGACGAGATCGACCGCCGACAAGACGTCCTGCGTCGAGCGGAACGAATGGCTTAAGCGCACCCGCTCGAAGCTTTTTTGCGAGCTTTCGACACGGAGGCCGAACTCGTGCCCGGACATGGCGAAAGCTTCCGGCTCCGCGCCCTGGAAGGAGTAGATCGACTGTTTCTCGTCACCGACCGCGAAGACGGTGCGCAATTCCTCATGCGCCGTTTCGCCGGCAAAGAATTCGTCGGCGAGTTGCCGTACAACCCGCCATTGGTCGGGGCTCGTATCCTGCGCCTCGTCGAGCAGAATGTGGTCGATGCCCTTGTCGAGCTTGTAATGGACCCACGCGCCCGCATCCTTGCGCTGCAAGAGCGCTGCGGTGCGGCGGATGAGGTCGTTGAAATCGAGAAACCCGCGCGCGCTTTTCAAGCGTTCGTAGCGCGCGATCAACCATTCGGCGAGGGTCAGCGCTGAGCGCGACGCGTTCAGCATTGCTAAAAGCGCCGCGCGGTCTAGGGTCGCGCGAACAGCCTCGGCCATGCGTGCGAACTCGACCTCGAACTCGGGAAAATACTCGGCGACGCCCTTGGAGAGAATCTGCTTGGTCGACCGCGCCTCGTAGACCGGACCTTTTTTCGCCAGGAAGGTCTTGCGCAGCGCCGCGAAACACGCATCCGCATCGCTTACCGTACAAGCCACCTTCAAATTGTCCGCGAACTCCGATGCACGCGCCTTTCCAGCAGCTGCCGCACGGTCGGCGAACCGTTCGGCGAACGCAGCGTCAAAATATGCGTCAGGAAAAAACCCCGCGAGAAGATCGTCGCTCGTCTCGCCACCAGCAAAGCCGAAGGCACCAAAGAACGGCGCGAAATTTTCCGGCGGCGCGCCTACTTCCACGACGAAAGCGCGCAGATCATCGCGCTGACGCACGATCTCGCTCAGGAGATTTTGCAGCCCCGCTTCACCGGCAATATCGAGGATGTCGGCAAAGGCAGCCGTCAGTTCCGGGTCGGCGTTCTCGGCTGCACCTGCGATCATCGAGCGGCGCGCCTCGGCGATCAGCGCCGCCTCCATCTGGCTATCCAGCAGTTCAAAATGGCCGGCGACATTCGCTTCGAGCGGAAACTGATGCAGGATCGCTTCGCAAAAGGCGTGGATCGTCTGGATTTTCAGGCCACCCGGTGTTTCCAGCGCCTCGGCAAAGAGGCGGCGCGCGCGCGTCAGTCGCGACGGTGACGGCATGCGTCCGTCGATCGCGGCGATCGTCTTGCGCAGCGCTTCCTCGTCAAGCGCGGTCCACGCGCTCAGCGTCTGGAAGACGCGGTTCGACATGTTCGCGGCGGCCGCGCGCGTATAGGTGAGGCACAGGATACGCGAGGGATCGGTGCCGTCGAGAAGGAGCCGGATGACACGCTGCGACAGGACATGCGTCTTTCCCGAGCCGGCATTGGCCGAAACCCACGCGGAATTCTTTGGATCGGATGCGCGCGCCTGATCGAGGCGCGTGGATTCTGGAATGACGAATGCCGGTCTCATTCTTCGCCTCCACCGTCACCGTCGCCACCCGCAGACCATTCATGCACGCGCGCCAGATGATCGTAATCGCCGCTGAAATCGCCCTCGCGGAACGGCACGGCGCGTGAGATGTATCCGTTTTGCGGCTGCTGATAATGCGCGATAAGCCGTTCCAGCCGCTCCCATGCCTCATGGGCAAGGTCGGGTCCGGATTTGAGTTCCTTCTTGAACTCGTGGATGCCGTCATGTTCGACATCGCCATTCGCCTTCAACCTCACATAAGCGAGTTCGGCAGGCATCGCCTCACCGATTCCGACAAACGCGCCACGCATAAGGAGCGCCGCCTCCAGCGCAAGCTGCGGCGCAAGCAAGCTGTGCGCCTGACCCTTGGAGGGATTGGTGCCGGTCTTGAAATCGATGATGTCGGCCATGCCCGCCGCCAGAAGGTCGATCCGGTCGGCATAACCCGACAACGTCACGCCGCTCGCGCCGACCGCCGTCGGGTCCGCCCGCGCTTCGGCGATCCGCCGAACGACACCGACGCGGCTGCGCTCCCAGCCGACGAAACGGCCTGCCATCTTTTGGAAGCGGGGCCACCAGACGGCGTCGACATCGGGCGGCAGTGCGGTTTCGTCGAATTTTTCACGACCGATACGCAGCAGATGATCGACTGCGCCCGGCGCAAAAGGGTCGATTTCGGCGACGGCGAAACCATGCAGGATGTCGTGAAAGAGCGTTCCGCGCTCGGCCGCTCCCGGATCGCGCAACAAGGGCTCGACAGCCTGCAGCCGCAAAACCTTCCGCGCATAGATCGCGTAGGGATCGCGCCGCAGCGTCTCCACTTCCGTGACCGAAAAATGCGTCGGACGCACCTCGATAGGCGGGCGCGGCTCGGGCCGTCCGGCCAGCGCCATATCCGGCCGCGCGTCGATACCGCGTGTCCAGGCGATATAGTCGCGACCGCGTGCACGCAGCGCCCCAGTGGCTTCCGGCCCGGCACAGGTCAGCAACCGCTGAAGCCAGCGCGAGGCGACGGCCGGCGCTTCGCCGGCACGGGCTGAACGCGTGAGGATCACGCGTGGATTGACCATCGCCATGACGAAGTCATGAGCCGACTGGCCAATGCGGCGCTCTGGCGGCTCTAGATCGAGTCCTTGCTTCATCATGCGCGACATGAAGCGGTCGGCCTCTGCCTTGCGCGGCCAGTTGCCCTCGTTCAAGCCACCGACGATCATCGTATCGACGGTCTGAAGGCGCGCTTCGAGCGGCCCCCAGATCGACACGCGCGGATCGCCCGCCGGCGTCGGCTTTACGGTCTCGTTTGCGATCAGCGCGGCCAGGATATCGGGCCACTCGGCAGGCGCGAAAGAAAGCGAGGCATCCAGCCCGGCAAGGCCGCGCAGAAAATCGGCCAGCCTGTTTCCCGCTTCGTTACCGTAGACCGGATCAAGGCGACCCGTCTCGTCACGCCCGAGCGCCTCGATGGTCTCGACGGTCGCGCGCAGGGCTTGTTGCAGGTCGATTTCACCGAGCGTGCGCAAAGCGCACAAGGGTTGAACCGCACGCGCAAGCCGCTCGGCGATCTCGCCCGCTTCGCTGCGGCGCTCTTCGTCCAGCCGGCCAAGCCAGAACGGCTTGCGGGCCTGTTCGTCATGCGCTGCAAGGCGTTCCGCGAAATCCTCACCGATCGAGGCAATATCCGGCCGTCCCGTGCCGCCGCGAAGCGTTACGAGATCGATAGTCTCGGTGCCACGCCTGACATTTCCGCGCGGCAAGCCAAGATGCAGAAGCGGATGCTTGAGAAGCGACAGAACCGAAACCGCATCGCCTGGACGAAGTGCCGTTTCGACCGCAAGGCGCATCAGCACTGCCGGCGCTTCGTCAGCCAGAAGCGTACCAGCAGAATCGTCTGCGATGATGCCGAAGCGGCGCAATTCTCCGGACACGCGCCGTGCAAGATCGCGGTCCGTCGTGACGAGCGCAGCCGTCTTTTCCGGTTCCTGCACCGCAAGGCGCAGGGCGATCGCGATAGCCAGAGCCTCCTCGCGCTCGTTCGCCGCCTCGACCAGCGTCACGTCATCCAGCGCACCGCGCGCGACCATATCCATCAGGCCATCGCGATCCTGTGCCCAGGCTTCGGTCGTCTCCGCCGGTCGCAGAGCCTCGCCGACAAGCGAAATCCGCGCCGCGATGTCTTCCCGTCCCTCGCCAAGCTCGCCGACATCGCGCCGGTCGATACCGAGCCGGCGAAGCAGCTTCTTCAGGCCTGCCTGGGGATGTCCGTGGATCGCGGGTGACGCGTTCTCGCGGCCGATAGCTTGCCATGCCTGCTCGTCCATCGCGCGATCGAGCCCCGGCAGGACCACGGCACCTTGTTCAAGACGGCTGATCGTCGCCAGCAATTCCGCCGTCGCCGGGATCGAACCGGTCGAACCGGCCGCGATAACGGGTCCCCTAAGGGCGCGGCTGTTCAGCCGCTCGGCCTCCGCTCTAATCTGGGCGTCACGATGATGAGCCGGATTCACACGCCCAGCCTCGGCAAGATATTGCGGCCAAGCCTGCGTGACGATCTGAAGGAAATCGAGCGTCACTTGCCACCAGCCGGCAAGTTCGGCCGGAACGAGCTCCGACAGGCGCGTCCAGTCGCCGCCTTCGGTCTCGATTTCATCGATCAGGGAGGAAAGATCGCGGGCAAGCCAGATCGCATCCGACAGCGAGGCGGGAATGGCTAGGTCTTCGCCGTAGAGCGCGGCGAGATGCGACGGCAGACGCCGCTTCCATGCCTGCACTAGCGGCGCAAGGCGAACGATCCGTTCGAGCGGATCGATTGCCGGCAGAACATCCAATTCCGACGCGCCGGAAATCCAGCTATCGTCGTCGAACTCTCCGAGCGGGCGGATAACCGGGAGGATCGCCGATTGCCGGTCGAACTTTTCCAGAAAGCCCGACCGCAATTCGCGTGCCGCACGGCGCGTCGGCACGTAGATCGTCACGTCGGCAAGCGAAAGCGGCGACCCGTCATAGCGAAATCCTGGGACCAGCCGGCCATCGAGCAACGCATCTATGAGCGTGGGAATGAAGGGCGCTGCGGCCGCAATATTCAGGACGTGCGGATGTCGCGCCGTCATGACGCCTGCATGGCGATGCGCTTCAAAGCGCGCTCGGCTTCACCGATCGCCTGCGGCGTACCGACCGTGATCCAGTGGCCTTCCATAACATGGCTGAAGAGGCGACCCTGCTCGATCGCGCGATCGAAATAGAGATTGAGCGAATGCGGCGCGGCCTTGGCGTCGGCGAATATCGCCGGATCGACGATCGCCGCGCCCGCATAGACGAGACCCTGCGGGTCGCCATTTGCGCGGCTCAAACGTCCCTCTTCTCCTATCAGAAAATCCGTCTTCGTGCCGTGTCCCGTTGTGTCCGAGACCGGCACGAGCATCAAGAGCATGTCCATCTGCGCAGCGTCCCACGCATCCGCCAGCGCTGCAAGACTTGGACGATCGCTGTCGATCCAGAACGTATCGGCGTTGAGAAGATAGAACGGCTCGGCCCCCAATGCCGGCAACGCACGCACAATGCCGCCAGCCGAATCCAGCAATTCAGCGCGTTCGTCGGAAATCACGATGCCGGGCGTTGAACGGGTTCTGCAATGCGCCTCGATCCGGTCGGCCAGATGATGGACATTGACCACCGCGCGCGTAACGCCGACCGCTTCGAGGGCGTCCAGCGCCCTGTCGAGCAATGTGCGACCGGCGACTTCGACCAATGGCTTCGGCACGGTATCGGTAATGGGGCGCATCCGCGTTCCCAGACCCGCCGCCAGCACCATTGCGCTCATCTTAGCCGGATTCATTTCGCAGCCTCCGGCAGTACGCGCATCCGCCGGTAGAGTTCGCGCAATTCCGAAAGATCGGGATGCCGGGTCGCACGCTCCAGATAATCCCGGATGCGCGGCAGATGTTTCAGATATTGCGGCTTGCCGTCGCGCGCGTTCAGACGAACGAATATGCCGAGAATCTTCGAATTGCGCTGCGTTGCCATGATCGCATAGGCCCGATCGAATGCCGCGCGGTCGAATGAAGCATCGATGCGCCCGGTGAGATATGTCGCGCGGATGTCGGCTTCCAGTTCCTCGGAAATCGTCACACGCGCATCCATCGCCAACGAGGCGACGTCATAGGCGGACGGGCCGATCAGCGCGTCCTGAAAGTCGATGATGCCGATGCGATCCGTGCCGACGGCCCCATCGCGCCAGATGATATTGGGCGAATGATAATCCCGCAGGACGATGCTTTTTTCAGATCGGTCTAGCCGTTCGAACAGTTTTTCCCAGCACGCGCGAAAGTCGGCCCGCTCTTCCGGCGTTGCGGCTCGTCCCGTCGCATAGGGCAGATACCAGTCGATCAGAAGCTCGGTCTCGACACCCATTGCGCCGCGATCATAAGCCGGCACATGATAGGTGCCGCCACCAGGCAGAGCGAACGTATCGAACCATGTCTTCGTGTGCATGACGGACAGTGTTTCGGCCGCCGCAGCGTATCGCTCCGCAAGCGGTCGACCTTCACCGTCAAGAATACCGTCCGGACCGAGATTCTCGATCAGCAACAATCCAGCATCGAGGTCCATCGCCTTGATCTGCGGCGCGGCGAATCCATGATCACGCAACGCGTTGGCAATCGCCACGAACGGATGAACGGATTCGGCCAGATGCGCGATGCGGCTATAGGGCTTGCCGTCTCGGATCGGCGGTCCGTCCGGCTGGCGCGGGGCGTTCATCAAGAGTTCCGCTCCCGCCCCGCTCTCGATCGTCTCGTAGCTGCGCGCCGACGCGTCGCCGGCCAGATAGCCGCGCATGGCTGACCGGCGGTCCGATCCATCGAGGAAATCACGAATGGCAAATGCCCGCTCAAAGCGGGCCAGCGACTCAATGGGGCCGTCAACAACCAGCCGTCGCCCCTCGCCTTCATCCAGAAGTTTCACGTGAATCGTGGTTTCGGGAAGGTAAACGCCGGCCTTGTCCGGCCATTCGATCAAAGCGACGCCGCCCTGAATCGCATCTTCCAGCCCCAGTTCCATCACCTCGTCAGGTTCGCCGATGCGGTAGAGGTCGAAATGAGCGACCGGCAACCGGCTATCGTAAAGCTGTACCAGCGTGAAGGTCGGGCTTGGAACGTCCAGCAGGGGATCGCCGGCCAGAGAGCGGATGATGGCGCGAGCCAAAGTCGTCTTGCCCGCGCCCAGATCGCCGTGAAGCGCCAGCGCATCTCCACGGCGCAGGGCTGCTGCAAGATCGTTTCCGGCTTGCAGCGTCGCGGCTTCGTCGCCGAGCAGGCGTTCGATCACGATTATCTACTCCGCCGCAGCGCGAACGGGTGTCGCGACCGACGGCATGCGGCAGATGACCGACGTGCCCTGATCCCGGCCCGTCCTGATATCGACGGTTCCGCCATGCAACTCGATGAAGCTTTTAACGATGGACAGGCCAAGTCCGGCACCGCGTTTGCGGCCGCCATTCGCGTGCGTTTCGAAACGCTGGAAGATGGTTTCGAGAACCTCCTGCGACATGCCCGGTCCGTCGTCGTGAACGCGAAACTCGACGATTTCCTTCGCTTCGTCGACTTCAAGCCGTACCGTGGAGCCTTCCGGTGCGTAGTTCGCCGCATTGTTCAGGACGTTGTAAAGGATTTGGCGCAGCCGGTGCCCATCCGCTTGGATGGTCGCTGGCGAACGCGACAAGTCCACGTCCAGCTTGATGTTGTGCTCGCGCAAACGCTCCACGACCAGATCGGCGGCCGAGCTTACCGCGTCCTCGACGACGATTTCGCTGATATCGAGTTGCATGATGCCGGCGTCGACCGTCGCCAGATCGAGAATGTCGTTGACGATGGTCAAAAGGACGGCCGAGGACGAGCCGATATGACCGACATATTCACGCTGGCGCTCGTTAAGCAAACCCGTGCCGTCGAACGACAGAAGCTCGGTGAAACCGATAATGTTGGTGAGCGGCGAGCGCAGTTCGTAGGAAACGTGCTGGACGAAATCGTTCTTCAGGCGGTCGGCGCGCTGGAGGGCCTCGTTCTTGTCCTTCAGCGCGCGTTCGATGTTCACGCTGTCCGACACGTCGACGAAGGTCGTCATCACCTGCCCGTTCGGCAGATGGATCACCGCATAGCGCAGTACGGTGCCGTCGCGCATTTCGGCACGCCCGTTGCGGTCACGACGCTCCTCATCAAAACCGGTGACGAGCGCGATCAGTTCGCTCCACGGGCTGACGACGGCATTACCTTCGCAGGCCGCGCGGATGACGGCGATATGCGTGCCGGAGCGAACGAGATCGGGAGGCAAGCTCCACAGGTTCGAGAAGGCGGGATTGGCGAGCCGGACCTTGCCGTCCGGCCCGAACACGGCGACGCCTTCGGCCAGATTGTCCAGCGTCTCGCCCTGAACCCGCACCGCCGTTTGGTAGCGGCTTTCGAGACTGAGCTGTTCGGTCAGATTCTCGAACACCCATGTCACGCCGCCCTTGGGCTGCGGATTTCCGACGACGCGCAGCGTGCGCCCGTCCGGCAGATGCCAGACATGTTCCTGCGGGTCGATCGCGCGATAGGCGGCAAGGATCGTTTCCTTCCAGCGCCGCCATTCGGGCTGCTCGGCGAGCTTTCCGTCGCTGCGCAGCCGGTCGAGAAGCAGCGTCTGGTCCGGCATGCTCTCCAGAAACGCCGAATCCAGATCCCACAGTTTCTGGAACGCCTGATTGAAGAACAGGAGCTTCTGGTCGGCATCGAAGATTGCGACGGCGGTCTGAAGCTGATCGAGCGTATCGGCGTGGCTGATGATCGTGCGCTGGTATTCCTCGCGGATCGCCTCGATCTCCGTGCGGTCGACGGCAAGGCCTGCGGATGCTTCCCCCGCTGCGAAATCGGTGACGGAATACATATGCCGCTCGCCGCCGATCACGACGGACAGTGTCTGCTCGAAAAGCGGCTTTGCCGCGTGGTGGCGATCGAGCGCGTCACGCGCCGTTTCCGACAAAAGCTCTCGCTGCTCGCGAAGGGCGACGCCTGCGTCAGGCGCGTCGACGCTTGCGGCATAGGCCCGGTTGACCCATTCGAGCCTGCCGCGCGCATCGCGCAGCCAGAACGGCATCGGCAAAGCATCAAGCAGCGCCAGCGTCGTCTCGTGATCGCGGACAAGCCTTTGATGATCGAGCTTCAGTTCGGCGAATTCCTGCTGGCGACGCGCGACCGACGCGAACCTGACAAGGCAATGCGACAGGCTGCTGCGTCCCTGAACATCGAGAACCGCGCCCGATACGGTCTCGACCACCATTTCGAATTGGGTGCCGGCATCGCGCAGCGCACTCAGCGCACCCTCGAGCGCAGAGGCGGAATGCGGCGCAAGCCACCTGCCAAAGGCGAGAAACGTCGCACGATCGTCCGGCGCGCCTGTCTCGGCCCCAAGCGACCCGACGAGTTCGGGACGTGCGTTCCGGTCATCCCAGACGACGATGCGCTGATCGCGCAGATTGAGCAGCGCTTCGGAGCGTCGCAGCGTACCGCCGAGTTCGGCAAGCCGCGCCTTGAGCTGACCGTTCTCGCGATCGATGCGCGCGCGCTCACGGATCAGCAGGATGGCGGAGATGAAAGCGGCCGACATGACGCCGGCCAGAAGCGCGAACTGGGCGACGGACGAGACTTCCAGGCTTTCTTCCTGTGCGAAGGCGGGGCCGGTCGCAAACGCGGTCGTCGCCAGAAGAAGCGCAGTCGAGGTGCAACGCCGCAATGTCGACCATTGGCGTGAAACGGCCTTCTGCACTGGCTCCATGCCTGACATCGATGTCCCAACCTCTCGCCGCTTCACGGGCATTGGAGATCAATGCCCGCCGCCCCCGCGACGCATGACATTCCCGCGAATCATGACAATGTATCGCCTGCGCCGGACTGCGTGAAGCTTGCGTGCCGCTTCAAAACGCAATCGGCGGCCCAGTGGGACGCCGAATCATCGTCGGATGTTGCGTTTCTACCCTGTCAGTACCGGTAATGTTCCGGCTTGAACGGGCCTTGCGGCGTGACGCCGATATAGCTCGCCTGTTCGTCCGACAGGACCGAAAGCCGCGCGCCGAGCTTGTCGAGGTGCAGACGGGCGACCTTCTCGTCGAGGTGCTTGGGCAGGACGTAGACTTCGTTCGTGTAGGCCTCGCCCTTCGTCCAGAGCTCGATCTGCGCCAGAACCTGGTTGGTGAAGGACGCGCTCATCACGAAGCTCGGATGCCCGGTCGCGTTGCCCAGATTGAGCAGACGCCCTTCCGACAGAAGGATCATGCGCTTGCCGTCCGGGAAGGAAATCATGTCGACCTGCGGCTTCACGTTCGTCCATTTCATGTTGCGCAGGGCGGCGATCTGAATCTCGTTGTCGAAATGGCCGATATTGCCGACGATCGCCATGTCCTTCAAAGCGCGCATATGCTCCAGCCGGACGACATCCTTGTTGCCCGTCGTGGTGATCACGATGTCGGCGGTCGGCGCGGCATCTTCGAGCGTGACGACTTCAAAGCCGTCCATCGCCGCCTGAAGCGCGCAGATCGGATCGACCTCGGTCACCTTGACGCGCGCGCCGGCACCGGCGAGCGAAGCGGCCGAACCCTTGCCGACGTCGCCATAGCCACACACGACGGCGACCTTGCCGGCCATCATCACGTCCGTGCCGCGACGGATGCCGTCGACCAGCGATTCCTTGCAGCCATACTTGTTGTCGAATTTCGACTTGGTGACGCTGTCGTTGACGTTGATCGCCGGGAACGGAAGAAGGCCCTTCTTCTGCAACTGGTAGAGACGGTTGACGCCTGTCGTCGTCTCCTCGGTCACGCCCTTGATCGCGTCGCGCTGACGAGCGAAGAAGCCCGGCGTCTGTGCCAGACGCTTCTTGATCTGCGCGAACAGGATTTCCTCTTCTTCCGAACCGGGGTTTTTCAGAACGTCCTCGCCGGCCTCCGCGCGCGCACCGAGCAGGATATACATCGTGGCGTCGCCGCCATCGTCGAGGATCATGTTGGACGGTTCACCATCCGGCCACTGGAAAATCTGGTCGGTGTAGGTCCAGTATTCCTCAAGGCTCTCGCCCTTGACCGCGAAGACCGGCGTTCCGCCTGCCGCGATCGCGGCTGCCGCATGATCCTGCGTCGAGAAGATGTTGCACGAAGCCCAGCGTATATCCGCACCGAGGCTCTTGAGCGTCTCGATCAGCACCGCCGTCTGGATCGTCATGTGCAACGAACCGGTGATGCGTGCGCCCTTGAGCGGCTGATCGGAGCCGAATTCCTCTCGGCAGGCCATCAGACCCGGCATTTCCGTTTCGGCGATCTCGATTTCCTTGCGGCCCCAGTCGGCCAGGGAAATGTCGGCAACTACATAGTCATTGACGGCCATGAACGGCTCCCGGTCTTGATTGTCTAAAATGCGGGGCGGCAGCCGCCCATCGTGGCGCGTACCTAGCAAACAAGGGGCCGGTCGGCAATGGATATAAGGATATCGTTATATGACAGGGTTACCGACGCGTCAGATTTCCTCGCCGAAACGATCGGCGACAAGCGCTTCGATCGCATTCATCGCATCTTCGGCCTGCGGTCCGCTCACCGACACGCGTATGCTGCATCCGGGGCTAGCCGCCAGCATCATCAAGCCCATGATCGAGGTGCCGCCGACCGTCGTTCCATCCTTCGCGACTTCGATAACAGCGTCATAGGCGCCGGCAAGCTGGACGAACTTGGCCGACGCACGCGCATGCAGGCCGCGCTGATTGAGGATCATGAGATCGCGTACGATGGGGCTTTTGACTTCGGCTCCGCTCATTTGGCGTTCAGAACCTGACTGGCGACATTGATGTATTTGCGCCCGGCATTTTGCGCTTCTTCGAGCGCCAGCGCCATATCATCGCACTTTCGCACGCTGGTCAGCTTGATCAGCATGGGCAGGTTTACGCCCGCGATCACCTCGACATTGTCGGCCGCCATGACCGAGATCGCCAGATTGGACGGCGTTCCGCCAAACATGTCGGTCAGGATGATCACGCCAACGCCGCTGTCGGCGCGGGCGACCGCATCAACGATGTCGCGGCGACGTTGCTCCATATCGTCATCGGCCTCTATCGAGACCGTCTCGAGCTGTTCCTGCTCACCGACGACATGTTGTACGGCATTGCGAAACTCGTCCGCCAGATGTCCATGGGTCACGAGAACGATGCCGATCATGCGGCATGGACCTGTTCGAATTTTCGTTTCAGGTCCGCATGTGTCCGCCGGCCCCCGCGCGCGGTGCATGTTCCAGTCAATTTGTGCTCCGTAAGCTTTGCATCGCGCCAAGACCCGGGATCAAAAGCCCGGCGGCCAATCGAACCTTTTGATCGTCAGTCCGGCGACAGACGCCGCGTTTGACAGAGGCGACATCCTTGTCACGAGTTTGGCCGTTGACAAGGTCGAATCGATAAATCGGCAGCGCTTTCGGTATCATTCGGACATCAGGTGTGGCGCAAAATCACGATTTCAACCGGCTAAGAGCTCCAGCAATGCGCTGACGCGCGGACAGACAGTCGTTTCGGGGAACCTGCACGAGCGCAATTCCGTCGCTCGACAGCGGTTCGGGTATCCGTTCGATTTCGTTGCCCTCGACAAGTTCGACCATCAGGTCGATGACCACTTCCGCTTCGTGGGGCTGCGCAATAACGCCAAGTCCCCGCACCTCGATCAGCCCGGCAATCGGGTTTGGCACGCTCCCGACATAGCGGCCGTCAGCCTTCTTCTGAACGATCACCCGATCGTCGCCGACCAGCACGGCAAACCCATCTGCATGCGTTATCAGTTCAAGCGCCAGCGCGGACTTGCCGGCACCGGACGGGCCGCTGATCAAAATACCCCGATCACCGAGGAGGACGAGCGATGCGTGACGGTTTCCCGTCTCCATCAACCGTCGGCCGGGAGACGTACGACGAACCGTGCACCGCGGATATCACCGGGCTTGCCGCCGAGGATATTGTCGGCGGTGATCGTTCCGCCATGCGCTTCGACGATCTGGCGACTGATCGAGAGGCCAAGACCCGAATTCTGGCCGAATGCCTCGGACGAGGGCCGGTCGGTATAGAAGCGCTCGAAGATGCGGTCGATATTGTCGATGCGGATGCCTGGCCCGTTGTCCTCGATGGTCACGAGAACGGAGCGTTGCGTGCGTGCGAGTGTCACGACCACCCGGCCGCCCTTTTCGGGAACGAAGGAGCGCGCGTTTTCAACGAGATTGGTAATGACCTGACCGAGCCGCAGATCGTGTCCGATGACGAAGAAGCCCTTTTGCTGCTGTTGCGGGGCTTTTTCGACCTTGAAATCGATCTCGACCTTTTTGTCGATCTTGCGGCCATGATCGGCGAGCAGCCGCGTCAAATCTCCGACGAGCTTTTCGACATCGATGCGTTCGGCATCATCGCGCGCCAGTTCCGCATCGAGGCGCGATGCGTCGGATATGTCGGTGATCAACCGGTCGAGGCGGCGCACATCATGCTGGATGACTTCCATCAGACGGGCACGGGACGTCTCGTTCTTCGCCAATGGCAGGGTCTCGACCGCACTTCTCAAAGACGTCAGCGGGTTTTTCAGCTCATGACTGACATCGGCCGCAAAGCTTTCGATCGCCTCGATGCGCGCATAAAGCGCGTTGGTCATCTCGCGCAGCGCGACGGACAGATTGCCGATCTCGTCCTGCCTGTCGGAGAAATCGGGGATCTCCTCGCGATCCTTGCCACCGCGGCGCACACGCACCGCCGCCGCCGAAAGCCGACGCAGCGGATTGGCGATGGTCGAGGCGAGAAGCATGGACAGGATCGCAGTGACCAGCGCCGCCACGCCGAACAGACGCAGGATGGCGCGTCGCTCGGCCGCGACGATCCGGTCGATGTCGCCGCCCTGCGTCGACAGCATCAGGACGCCATGGACGGCCCGGAAACGCTGGATCGGGACGGCGACAGAGATGATCTGTTCGCCCTGTTCGGACAGGCGCACGAGATAGCCGGGAGTGCCGTGCGCCGCGGCCACGACTTCGGGAAAGGCCGCGCCCGTTCCGCCGGGCTGTTCGCGATAGATCGGCAGGTCGGTGCGGCGGAAGAACTCGGCGAAGATCACGCGCAGCCGGTCGAAGAAAGTGGGTTCGGCCGGCTCGACGGGCGGCAAGTCGTAACGCAGGATCTGGCCGCGCGAATAAAGATGCCGCGAATCGAGCAGCAAATTCATGTCGGGGTCGAAAATGCGCGCGCGCGTATGCGTCGGCGAGATGAGCCGCCGAAGCACCGGCGCGACCTTTTCGGGATTGATCGGAAACTCGAGACTGTCGAGCGCGCCCTGATCGGGCGGCAAGCTTTCACCGGCTTGCAATTCGAGGAGACGTTCGGGATCGATGGTGATCGAATCGGTCTCGACCGTCGCCGAGGCGGCGATTGCCCCTGCGATGATCTCACTTTGCGTCATCAGGCTTTCGACGCGCGCATCGATCAGGCCGTCGCGAAACTGGTTCATGTAGAGAATACCGACGACCAGAACGCCGAGACCCGCCAGATTGAGAAACAGGATGCGTTTGGTCAGACTCGAGAACATATACTGCCCGAGCACGCGCCGCATCGCGCGCCACGACCGCGTCCAGCGCACGACGCCCGGCCGCGCGGCACGCGGCAGGGACGTCATCGATCGATCGGTGTCAGCCGCCATTTCTCATCCGAACATTCGCGGCATCCGATATCAGGCCTCGCGGAAGCGATATCCGACGCCATAGAGTGTTTCGATCATATCGAAACTGTCGTCGACCGACTTGAATTTCTTGCGCAGCCGCTTGATGTGGCTGTCGATCGTGCGGTCGTCGACATAGACCTGCTCGTCATAGGCCGAATCCATCAGCGCGTCACGGCTTTTGACGACACCGGGGCGCTGCGCCAGCGAATGAAGGATCAGGAATTCAGTCACGGTCAGCGTTACCGGCTCGCCTTTCCAGGTGCAGGTGTGCCGCTCCTGATCCATGACGAGCTGCCCCCGTTCCAGCGAGCGGGCCTGCTGCGCGGCCGGCTTCGCGCTCGCGTCACGGGCGCTGGCCCGGCGCAGAACCGCGCGGACGCGCTCGACCAGAAGCCGCTGCGAAAACGGTTTGCGGATGAAATCGTCGGCACCCATCTTCAGGCCGAAGAGTTCGTCGATCTCGTCGTCCTTGGACGTCAGGAAGATCACGGGCAGGTCCGTCTTCTGGCGAAGGCGGCGCAATAGCTCCATGCCATCCATGCGCGGCATCTTGATATCGAATATCGCAAGGTTCGGTGGGCGAGCGCCCAGCCCCTCCAGCGCCGAAGCTCCGTCGGTATAGGTCTCGACGCGATAGCCTTCCGATTCAAGCGCGATCGAGACCGAAGTAAGAATGTTGCGGTCGTCATCGACAAGCGCGATCGTTGCCATTTCCAGCGGCTCCTTCATAGGCGGGTGTCCCTTGCTGTCTAAGAAACGCGCCGTCTCTTGAGGGACAAATCTGGTACAAAATGTGGCACAGTTTTCGCGCATTGTCACAGGGCGTTGCGCGTCATGGCCGTCGCACCGCTCCCGTCGCATGACCTCGGCGTGTGTCGGTCGCGGAGGATATAACCGATTAAACCGGCCCGGCAAATTTCTAAATCGATTAATGATTTGATATCGCTATGCTTTTCTGGTTCTCCACCTGACAGCCTGCTTTTAACCTTTCGCTCTTCGGGTCGAACGGGCCTAGCTTTTCTTGACGCGGACTTCTTTTGGTGGATGGAACATGACGGAAATCGGTAAGCGCAATCCGGCCTGCGGGATCGATGCAAGCGGTCTGAAAGACCTCGGCAAGGTCCACTACAATCTCGGCGCCGCCGAACTCTATGAAGAATCACTGCGCCGCGGCGAGGCCGAACTGACCGCCCATGGCGCGCTTCTGGCGCGCACCGGCCAGCACACCGGACGCTCGCCGAAAGACAAGTTCATCGTTGAGGACGAGACGACGAAGCCGCGTATCTGGTGGGACAACAACAAGCCTATGTCTCGGGAGAAGTTCGACCGGCTCCACGCCGATTTCCTCGAACACGCGAAGGGCAAGGACCTTTTCGTTCAGGATCTCGTCGGCGGAGCGGATGTCGGCCATGCGCTGCCGACGCGCGTCGTGACCGAATATGCCTGGCATTCGCTCTTTATCCGCAACCTTCTGATCAGGCCGGATCGCGCCGATCTTGCCGGCTTCGTGCCGAAGCTGACGATCATCGACCTGCCGTCCTTCAAAGCCGACACCGAACGCCACGGCTCGCGCACCGAAACGGTCATCGCCGTCGATTTCTCGCGCATGATCGTTCTGATCGGCGGCACGTCCTATGCCGGCGAGATGAAGAAGTCGGTCTTCACCGCGCTCAATTATCTCTTGCCGGAAAAGTCCGTCATGCCGATGCACTGCTCGGCCAATGTCGGGCCGGACGGCGATTCGGCCGTGTTCTTCGGCCTGTCGGGAACCGGCAAGACCACTCTTTCGGCCGATCCGCGCCGCACACTTGTCGGCGACGACGAGCATGGCTGGGGCGAAGACGGCATCTTCAATTTCGAGGGCGGCTGCTACGCCAAGACGATCAAGCTGTCGGCTGAAGCCGAACCGGAAATCTTCGCCACCACGCGCCGCTTCGGCACGGTTCTTGAAAACGTGATCCTCGACGAGGCCCGCGTGCCGGATTTCGACGACGGATCGCTGACGGAAAATACGCGCTGCGCCTATCCGCTCGATTTCATCCCCAATGCGAGCGCGACGGGCGTCGCACCGCATCCCAAGAACATCATCATGCTGACGGCGGACGCTTTCGGCGTCATGCCGCCCATCGCCAAGCTGACACCCGCACAGGCCATGTACCACTTCCTCTCGGGCTACACGGCCAAGGTCGCCGGCACGGAAAAGGGCGTGACGGAACCGGAAGCGACGTTCTCGACCTGCTTCGGTGCGCCGTTCATGCCACGTCATCCGTCCGAGTACGGCAATCTCCTGAAGGAGTTGATCGCGCGTCACGAGGTTGATTGCTGGCTGGTCAATACCGGCTGGACCGGCGGCGCGCACGGCGTCGGCCATCGCATGCCGATCAAGGCGACACGCGCGCTGCTTTCCGCAGCGCTCGATGGTTCGCTCAAGGACGCCGAGTTCCGCACCGATCCGAATTTCGGCTTTGCGGTTCCGGTCGCCGTTTCGGGCGTCGATTCGAAAATCCTCGATCCGCGCTCGACCTGGGCCGACACTGCCGCCTATGACCGGCAGGCCGAAAAGCTCGCGACGATGTTCACGGACAATTTCACCAAGTTCGAAAGCCATGTCGATGCAAGCGTCATGGGCGCCGCGCCGCGCTATCAGGAAGCGGCGGAGTAGTCTTTCGCGAACGAAAACGACAAGGCCCGGCATCGTCCGGGCCTTTTCTTTTGCGCGCCGGCACGGCACATGAAGATCATGAGCACGCGTGACGGCCTTCGCATTCCGCCAAACATCGAGATCGCCGAAAGCGAACTCGAGGAGCAGTTCATTCGCTCGTCCGGACCGGGTGGACAAAACGTCAACAAGGTCGCGACCGCCGTCCAGCTTCGCTTCGATGCGGCCGGTTCGCCGGGATTGTCCGAGCGCGTGCGCGAACGCACGATCAAGCTGGCCGGCCAACGCGCGACGAAGGACGGCGTGATCGTCATTGAGGCCGGGCGCTTCCGCACGCAGGAGCAGAACCGCGAGGACGCGCGATCCCGCCTTATCGAGCTGATCGCCAAGGCCGCCGAGCCGCCGCCCAAGCCACGCCGAAAGACGAAGCCGACAAAAGGCTCTGTCGAACGGCGGCTGAAAGCCAAATCCGGACGATCCACGATCAAGAAAAACCGCGGCAAGGTCGGGTTCGACTGATGGCGGGCTTTTCGCTTCCGGCCGGCTTCCGCCATCTCCCGGGATATTTCGACCGGGCAGCGCAGGAAAGGCTGGTCGCGGACATTCGCAATGTGGTCGCCGCCGCACCGCTTTACGTGCCGCGTATGCCGCGCACAGGCAAGCCGATGAGTGTTCGCATGACGAATTGCGGCGCTCTTGGCTGGATGACGGACAAGGAGCGCGGCTACCGCTATCAGGCGGCCCATCCCGAAACCGGAAATCCGTGGCCCGCGATTCCATCGACGCTGCTTGATTTGTGGCGCGCGGAAGCCGGCTTCGATGCCGACCCTCAGGCCTGTCTCGTCAATTTCTACGATGACACCGCGAAGATGGGGCTGCATCAGGACAAGGACGAGGCCGAGTTTGCCGCGCCTGTCGTTTCGGTCTCGCTCGGCGACGAATGCCTCTTCCGCATCGGCGGGACGGAACGTTCCGATCCGACCCGGTCGTTGCGTCTGAAAAGCGGCGACGTGGTTATTCTCGGCGGCTATAGCCGGCTCGCCTTTCACGGCGTCGACCGCATCTATCCGGGCACATCGACGCTGTTGAAGAATGGCGGGCGGATCAATCTGACGCTTAGACGTGTCACCGTTTAAGCGGGTCGCGGGCCGAACAGGATGACGCCCGCGCCGACAAGGCAGATGGCCGCGCCGGTCACGTCCCATCGGTCGGGTCGCATACCCTCGAACGCCCACAGCCAGGCGAGGGATGCTGCGATATAGACGCCGCCATAGGTCGCATAGGCGCGGCCCGCCGCCTCGGCTTCGATCAGCGTCAGGAGATACGCGAAGGCGGCGAGCGAGAGCATGCCCGGGACGAGCCAGAACACCGATTTGTCCAGCCTCAACCACGCCCAGAAAGCGAAACAGCCGGCGATTTCGGCAAATGCCGCGCCAATATAGATCAGCGGCGTCCTCATAGCCGGCGCAGCGCCACTTCCTCGACGAGGTGATCCGGTCCCTTCTTCAGGATGATGTCGGCACGCGGGCGCGTCGGTTGGATGTTCTCGTGAAGGTTCTTCAGGTTGATGTTGGCCCACAGGCTTTCCGCAATCGCCAGCGCGGCCGGTTCGGAAAGCTGCGAATATTTATGGAAGAACGCGTCCGGGTTGAGGAACGCCGTTTCGCGAAGGCGCATGAAGCGTTCGATATACCATTGCCGGATTTGGCTTTCCTCGGCATCGACATAGATCGAAAAGTCGAAGAAATCCGAGACGAAAGGCACGGCCTTGCCATCCTTCGGCAGATCGCGCGTCTGCAGGACGTTGATGCCTTCGAAGATCAGGATATCCGGCTGGTCGATCGTGACGAATTCACCGGGCAGGACATCGTAGCTGAAATGCGAATAAAGCGGCGCCTTCATATCGCGCACACCGGACTTGATGCCGGAGAGGAAGCGCAAAAGCGCGCCGACATCGTAGCTTTCAGGGAAGCCCTTGCGCTCCATCAATCCCTGACGGCGCAATTCCGCGTTGGGGAGGAGAAAGCCGTCTGTCGTGACGAGATCGACCTTCGGGCTCGATGGCCAACGGCGCAAAAGCTCTTTCAGGATACGCGCGGTGGTCGATTTGCCGACAGCGACCGAGCCGGCGATGCCGATGATGAACGGCGTCTTGCGCGCTTCCTCGGAACGAAAGAATACCTGGCGCTGTCGAAACAGGAGTTGGCTCGCCTCGACATGCGCCGACAAGACTCGCGACAGCGACAGATAAATGCGCCGCGTCTCTTCCAGATCGATCGGATCGCCCATCGAGCGCAGTCGGCGAATTTCGTCACCGCTCAAGGTCAGCGGCGTATCGGCGCGGAAACCCGCCCACTCGTCCGCCGAAAAACGGCGGTAAGGCGAATAGAATTGGTCGGCCCCGCGTGTGGCGCGCTTATTCCGGCCCGTCGTCGAAATCTTGCGGCCGGCGCTCATTTTTCGCGGGATGCCTTTTCGGCGATACCGGACTGCGCGGTGCGCCGCTCAAGTTCCGCCATCACCTCATCAAGCGGGATGTCTGCGACGGCAAGCACGACCGTCAGATGATAGAGAAGATCGGCGGTTTCCGAGACGAGCTCTGCGCGCTCGCCCTTGACCGCCGCTATGACGGCCTCGACCGCTTCCTCGCCCATCTTCTTGGCGGCGCGCTCCGGCCCGCCGGCGAAAAGCTTCGCCGTCCAGGAAGCAGGATCGCCCGAGCGGCCGCGTTCGGTCACGATGCGTTCAAGATCGGCGAGCGAAAAATCCGCCATATGTCCCTCCGGATCAAGTATGCCGCAATTCCGAACGGAAAACCGCAAGACACTTTTCCTGGAATTGCTTTATGCGGCCGGATCGAGCCGCATGGGCAAGCCTGCTTTTGCCATATGGGCCTTGGCCTGTGCAATCGTGTAGGTGCCGAAATGGAAGATCGAGGCAGCAAGAACCGCGCCGGCATGTCCGTCACGCACGCCCTCGACCAGATGATCGAGATTGCCGACACCGCCCGACGCAATGACAGGCGCACGCACGGCATCCGCGACGGCGCGCGTCAGGTCGAGATCGTAGCCGATCTTGGTGCCGTCACGATCCATCGAGGTCAAAAGGATTTCGCCCGCGCCGAGATCAACGACCTTTCTGGCGAATTCAACCGCGTCGATGCCGGTGCGCTCGCGTCCGCCATGGGTGAAGATTTCCCACCGCGCCGCCTCGTCCGCGCCCGACACCTTCTTAGCGTCGATGGCGACGACGATGCACTGGTTGCCGAATTTGTCGGCGGCCTCGGCGACAAAATCCGGATTCGTCACCGCCGCCGTGTTGATCGACACCTTGTCGGCCCCCGCAAGCAAAAGCTTGCGGATATCGCCGACCTGCCGGACGCCGCCGCCGACCGTCAAAGGCATAAAGCACTGTTCGGCCGTGCGCGCGATAACATCGAAAATCGTCTCGCGGTTGTCCGATGAAGCCGTGATGTCGAGGAAGCACAATTCGTCCGCACCCGCCGCGTCATAGGCCTTCGCCGCCTCGACCGGGTCGCCCGCATCGATGAGATCGACGAAATTGACGCCCTTGACGACGCGGCCGTCCTTCACGTCGAGACAGGGGATGACGCGGGCTTTGAGGGTCAAAGGACGGCCTCCTTTTTTGCTTGCGCGTCCTCGCGGCTGCGCCGCTGCGAGCGTCGCGGCCTGTCCTTCAAATCGAGGCAGGGAATTACGCGGGTTTTGAGGGTCATCCGGCGCCTTCTCCTCGCAGGATTGCCAGCGCCTCGGCCGGATTGATGCGGCCGTCGTAAAGAGCACGGCCGGAAATCGCGCCTTCCAGCTTCTGCGCATCCGGCATGGTCATGCGAACGATATCGGCGAGCGAGGCGAGACCGCCCGACGCGATGACGGGAATCGAAACGGCATCCGCCAGCGCGATGGTTGATTCCCAGTTGATCCCGGTCAGGACGCCGTCGCGGTCGATATCGGTGTAGATGATCGCCGAAACGCCCGCGCCTTCGAACTTTCGCGCCAGTTCTTCGACGCCCAAAGTCGAGGCTTCCGCCCAGCCCTCGACAGCGACCTTGCCGCCCTTGGCGTCGATGCCGACTGCGATTTGTCCGGGAAATAGCCGGCATGCTTCGCGCACGAGTTCGGGATCGCGCACCGCAACCGTCCCGAGAATGACGCGCGCCAAGCCCTTGTCCAGCCAGCTTTCGATATGGGCAAGCGTGCGGATGCCACCGCCAAGCTGGACCGGGTTCTTCGTCGCCTTCAGGATCTCCTCGACCGACGCACCATTGACCGACTGGCCTTCGAACGCGCCGTTCAGATCGACGACGTGCAACCACTCGAAACCCTGATCCTCGAATGCTTTCGCCTGTGCCGCCGGGTCGGGATTGTAGACTGTCGCAGAGTCCATCTCGCCGAGCTTCAGGCGCACGCACTGACCATCCTTCAGGTCGATGGCGGGGAAAAGGATCATGGCTTCCACTTCAGGAAATTGGCGATCAGAGCCAGGCCCAGCGCCTGGCTCTTTTCAGGATGGAACTGCGTACCGGCGACATTGTCGCGGGCGACGGCAGCGGTAACGGTACCACCATAGTCCGTCTCGGCCAGCACGTCGGCAGGATCGCTTGCGGCAAGATGATAGGAGTGTACAAAATAGGCGTGCAGGCCGTTCTCGCCGGTGGATATCCCCGTAAAAAGCGGGTGATCCTGTTTCACGTGAATCGTGTTCCAGCCGATCTGCGGGATTTTCAGCGACGTGTCCGACGGGGTCATTTCGACCACGTCCCCGCCGATCCAGTCGAGCCCGTAGCTCGTCGTCTTTTCAAGTCCGCGCGTCGACAAAAGCTGCATGCCGACGCAGATACCCAGAAACGGACGGCCCTTGGCGATAACCGCCTCGTTCAGCGCGTCAACCATTCCGGGTACCGCGTCCAGCCCGCGCCGGCAGTCGGCATAGGCTCCGACGCCGGGCAGCACGATCCGGTCGGCATTCGCCACGTGTTCCGCATCATCCGTCAGGTCGATTTGCGCGGAAAGTCCAGTCTCTCGCGCGGCGCGCTCGAACGCCTTCGTCGCCGAGCGCAGATTGCCCGAGCCGTAATCGATGATCGCAACGCGCATCAACGCGCCCCCGGATAGCTGAGCATGCCGAGCGCCGGACCGCTGCGTTGCGCATGCGGAGATGTGCGCGACCATGGCGCCATCACGCGCGGCGCTTCCGGCTCGATGGTCTCGTCGCGATCGTTCAGATAGCGGATTTCGGCATCGGTGGCGTTCTGCGCCTCGACGACGCCCCACTCTGCCCAGTCCGCACGCTTCAACGCCGCGATGCGCAGGGCTGCGCCTTCCAGCCCGACATAAAGGCCGACGAGCAACGACAGCCATCCGCTCGCCGCGCCAAGCCCGACGAAAGAGCCGACAGCAGACAGAGCGATACCGACGCCAAGCGTGATCGCCGCCTCCCACCACATGCGATGGAACGCGAACCACAGGAACGGCACGAGAAAGGCCAGCACATGAAACCCGTCGCGCACCAGAACGGCCTTTTCGGCCGGATCGCGCAAGGGTGGTTCCATCACCACATAGCTTGCCATCGCGTCAGCCTTTCAGCGTTCCCTTGGTGGAGGGGATCATGCCTGCCTGCCGCGGGTCCGGCTCGACGGCTGCGCGCAGGGCGCGCGCCACGGCCTTGAAGCAGGTCTCGGCTATATGGTGATTGTTCGCACCGTAATAGTTCATCACGTGGAGCGTGATCCCGGCATTCTGGGCCAGTGCCTGGAAGAACTCGCGCACCAGTTCGGTGTCGAACGTGCCGACCTTCGGACTGGAAAACTCGACGTTCCAGACAAGAAACGGCCGGCCCGATACGTCGATCGCCGCCTTCGTCAGGGTCTCGTCCATGGCAAGGTCGATCGAAGCGTAGCGCGCGATCCCGCGCCGGTCGCCGAGCGCCTTGGAAATCGCCTGCCCGATGGCGATGCCTGTGTCCTCGACCGTGTGGTGATCGTCGATGTGCAGGTCGCCATCGGCCTTGATCGTCATGTCGATCAGCGAGTGCCTTGAAAGCTGGTCGAGCATATGGTCGAAGAAGCCGACGCCAGTGGCGATGTCCGCCTTTCCGGTTCCGTCGAGATCGACGGTGACGGAAATCGCGGTTTCCTTCGTCTTGCGCTCGATGGTGGCGCTGCGCGCCGCACTGTCCTCGGCCATTTGGTGGCGTCCTGCCCGTTTTGGAAAAAGCGCCCGCGTCATACCAGTCAAGCCGCGCCGATTGCAAACGCTTCGCGACGGCATACATAACGAACCGAGCGGCGGGCGCCATCGGGCCCGCCGCAGACAGTATCGGAGAAGATATGTCCAACGAACAATCCATGCACGCCACGACGATCGTCACCGTGCGCAAGGGTAATAAGGTGGTGATCGCGGGCGACGGGCAGGTCTCGCTCGGCCAGACGATCATGAAGGGCAACGCACGCAAGGTGCGGCGCATCGGCAAGGGCAATGTGATTTCGGGCTTCGCGGGTGCGACTGCCGACGCTTTCACGCTGCTCGAACGGCTCGAAGCCAAGCTCGAACAATATCCCGACCAGTTGACGCGCGCCTGCGTCGAACTCGCCAAGGACTGGCGCACCGACCGCTATCTGCGACGGCTGGAAGCCATGATGCTCGTCGCCGACAAATCCGTTACGCTCGCCTTGACTGGAAACGGCGACGTGCTGGAGCCTGAACAGGGCGTCATGGCGATCGGCTCGGGCGGCAATTATGCGCTCGCCGCCGCGCGCGCGCTGATCGACACCGACATGGATGCCGAGGAAATCGCCAAGCGCGCCATGAAGATCGCCGGCGAGATCTGCGTCTACACCAACGACAATATCGTCATGGAAGTTCTGGATGCCGAATAGCCGGCGCTACAGCTTGCGTAACGTCGAGCCGGACGATCTGCCGATGATCGGGCAGTGGCTGCGTCAGCCGCATGTGCGGCAATGGTGGGGCGATCCCGACAAGGGCGTCGCCGAAATCGAAGCCGCGATGGACGAGATTTCCGTCGAGCCGCTGATCGTCGAACTGGACGGGAAGCCGATCGCCTATCTCCAATCCTACGACCCGCATCTGGAAGACGATCATCCTTATGCGGATCAGCCGACGGGCACGCTCGGTCTCGACATTTCGATCGGCGAAGCCGACCTCGTCGGCAAAGGCCATGGCAGCGCGATCATCGCGCAGTTCGCCGCCGAGCTTTTCGAGGAAGGCGCGCCGCGTCTCGTCATCGATCCCGACCCAGGCAACGCAAGGGCGATACGCGCCTACGAGAAAGCCGGCTTCCGGCACATCGACACGCGAAGTTCACAATATGGTCCGGCCTATCTGATGGCCTTGGACGCTCCCGAAGACATGGAAAAATCATGAGCACGTTTTCCCCCCGCGAGATCGTTTCCGAACTCGACCGCTACATCATCGGCCAAAAGGACGCCAAGCGCGCCGTGGCTATCGCGCTGCGCAACCGCTGGCGACGCCAGCAGCTCGACAGTTCACTGCGCGAGGAGGTGATGCCGAAGAACATCCTGATGATCGGACCGACCGGCGTCGGCAAGACTGAAATTTCGCGCCGTCTCGCCAAACTTGCCGGAGCGCCGTTCATTAAGGTCGAGGCGACGAAATTCACCGAGGTCGGCTATGTCGGTCGCGACGTCGAACAGATCATCCGCGATCTGGTCGAAACGGCCATCGGCCTGACGCGCGAAAAGATGCGCGAGGACGTCAAGGCACGCGCCCACATCAATGCCGAGGAACGCGTTCTCGAGGCATTGGTCGGCAAGACTGCAAGCCCCGCGACGCGTGATTCCTTCCGCAAGAAGCTGCGCGACAACGAACTCGACGACAAGGAAATCGAGATCGAGGTGGCCGATACCGGACAGCCCGCTGGCGGCTTCGAGATTCCCGGTATGCCGGGCGCGCAGATGCTGAACATCAACGACATGCTGCAAAAGGCGATGGGCGGCCAGCGCACCAAAACGCGCAAGACGACGGTCAAGGAATCCTACGCGCAGCTCATCAACGATGAATCCGACAAGCTTCTCGACAATGACGAAGTGATCGCCCGCGCGCTCGACGTGACGCAAAATGACGGCATCGTTTTCCTCGACGAGATCGACAAGGTGGCCGGTTCGGATTCGCGCGCGGGCCCCTCGCGCGAAGGTGTTCAGCGCGATCTCCTGCCGCTGGTGGAAGGCACGACCGTCGCGACCAAATACGGGCCGGTGAAGACGGACCACATCCTGTTCATCGCGTCCGGTGCGTTCCACGTCGCCAAGCCGTCCGATCTCCTGCCTGAACTGCAGGGTCGCCTGCCGATCCGTGTCGAGCTGCGCGCGCTGGAAAAAGAAGATTTCCGTCGTATCCTGACCGAAACGGAGGCCAGCCTCATCAAGCAGTATATCGCCCTGATGGAGACGGAAGGCGTGACGCTCGACTTTACCGACGACGCGATCGACGCATTGGCCGGCATCGCCGTCGACCTCAACGCGACGGTCGAAAATATCGGCGCGCGGCGTCTTCAGACCGTGATGGAGCGGGTGCTCGACGACATTTCCTACAATGCGCCGGACAAATCGGGCGATACGGTCACGATCGACGCGGATTATGTCGAGAAGAATGTCGGCGACCTGTCGCGCAACACGGACCTGTCGCGCTTCATCCTGTAGGTGATCTGCAACACCTCGCAATCATTTGAAAGCCCGGCACCGTTCCGGGCTTTCTTGCATCTCGACGGGCGTCGGGTCGATCACTATGGTCGCGCCACTTCCCGACCTCTCCGGATTCGCAATGAAAGCTTTGATCGGACTTTGGCTGTCGCTTTCGCTCGTCACCTTTGCGGGCGACGCATTCGCGCAGGTCAAGGTTCCAGCCGGCAATCGCAATGCCGAGCAACCGGCAGTCCCGGGCGGATCGGCCAGCCGCACCCGCGCGATGGCGACGACCTACGACGCCAAATATCAGCGCGTCATGAGGCTTTTCCGTCAGGATGAAGGGCTGCGCTCCAAAATCCGTCAGATTTCGGCCCAGTATGGCATCGACCCCGTCCACATGGCGGGAGCCATCGTCGGCGAACACACCTACAATGTCGACGCGTATGACCGGCTTCAGACCTATTACGTCAAAGCCGTCTCTTATCTGGGCACGAGCTTCCAGTTTGGGCATGGCGGCGAATTGGTGTCAGACTTCGTCACCCGGCCGCAATTTGCCGAATGCGACAAGTTTGCAGGCGACAGCTACGATCTTTGGGCCTGCCGCGAGCGAGTTTGGAACGCAAAGTTCCGTGGCAAGTCCGTCGATGGCGCATCCTTTCCCGACAATCGTTTCGGCGCGGTCTTTTTCCAGCCGCTTTATGCCGGGCAGACCTTCGGGATCGGTCAGCTCAATCCGCTGACGGCCCTGCAGATGAGCGATCTCGTGCACAAGGTGTCGCGCCTGCCCAGACTAGAGGCTTCCAATCCGCAGGCGGTCTATCGCACGATCATGGACCCGGACCTGACGCTCGCCTATGTCGCCGCGACATTGAAAACCTCTATCGATGCCTACCGGCAGATCGCCGGTTTCGACATTTCGACCAATCCGGGCGTAACGGCGACGCTTTACAATATCGGCAGCCCGGAAGAACGCGCGCGGCGGCTAAAGCGCGAGAACGATCAGCGCAAGGCAAGCAGCCAGAGCCCACGCCTGCCCGAAGAAAATTATTACGGGTGGCTGGTCAACGACCGGATCGACGAGCTCAAGGCGCTTTTCTAAAGGCCCTCGTTCTCAATTCGTCGAGTAGCGCGTTGCATCGCGCGATATCGTCTTCCGACATTTTCCCGATCGCCTCTGCAAGCCGGTTCGCCAGAAGCGTGGCTTTCGGCGACAGGCCCGCTGTGTCCAGCACGACACGCGGATCGGACGACCATGCCAGCGTCTCCAGTTCCTCCGCCTCGTCCCAGATCACGTTGAAATAACCGATGATCTTTTGCACCATCGCCCAGTTCGGCACGCCGCGCCGGCCATGTTCGAGCGCCGACAGATAGGCCGCGCTGACGCCGATTTCCGCTGCCATTTCTTTTTGCGACAGGCCGCGCTCGCGGCGCATTTCGCGCAGTTTCTCGCCGAATGGTGTCATGTCGCGTGGCCGGGACGGCGGCGCAACCGCACGTAAAGCGCGCCTTGCCCGCCATGATGACGCGCGGCATCCTCATGAGCCGAGACGAGACCGCGAAATGAAGGTGTCGAGAACCATATCGGAACCTGCCTTCGCAAGATGCCGTCGCTGCCCATCGACGCGCCTTTTCCGGTGACAACCAGAACGTGACGCCTTCCCTGCCCATAGGCGTTGTGCAGGAACGAGAGGAGCGTTCCATAGGCTTCGCTCTGCGTCATGCCGTGAAGATCGATCTTCGCCTCGATGGCAAGCCGCCCCTTTGCGAGCTTCTTTTTCGTCGAGCGGTCGATCGATGCAGGTTGCGGCGTGCGGCGGCGAAGAATTTCCGCCTGATGCTTGGCATCGGCCATAACGGGCGGCAGTTGCGAGGACGTAGCCTCTTCGCCCATCATGACCTCGTCGCTCTGTACCGGCGCTTCGGGTAAGGACTTTCCCTTCATCGGCTCGACGGAGCGGGCGACTTTCGACCACAGGACCTGATCTTCACGGGTCAGTCCCTTCGCACGCCGGCTCACCGCATACGCTCCGCAGCCGCGCGAGGAACGAGCATGGTGAAGCTGGCGGCATGCTTGATAATGCCCGCCTCGTCACCCGCTTCATCCCCGGACCCGCAGAAAATATCGCCACGCGCCGGCCCGACGATCGCCGAACCGGTATCCTGCGCGATCATCAACCGCGCGAAATCCATGCCGGGCACTTCGATGAAGAAGGGCGTTGCGAAACTGTGCAGCTTGCGGTCGACGGCGAGCGAGCGCCCCGCCGTCAGCGGGACTTTCGCCGCCGCAATCGGCCCCGCCGCCGGATCATCGACCGGCGCATCGCGAAAGAAGATGAAGGAGCGGTTCTGCCACAGGATTTCATCGATCCGTCCGGGATTTTCCCGAAACCAGGCGCGAATCGACTGCATCGTCACCTTCTCGCGCGCGATCTCGCCCATCTCGGCAAGAATCCGGCCCGGCCCGGTGAAGGGATGCCCGGACTTCGCGGCATAGGTGACCCGGCGCTCGGCTCCATTCGTCAAACGGAGGCGCGCCGCGCCCTGCACGTGGATGAAAAACAGATCGACCCTGTCGGCAAGCCAGGCGAGTTCCAGCCCCCGGCCGTCAAGCGCACCACGCTCGATCTCGCCGCGATCGAAATAGGTTTGGAGCCCGTCACCCGTCCGGCGGCCGAACGCGACATTCTCGTTCCAACCGGCCGGCCTGTTGTCATCATCCACGGCGACCAGATCATCAGGCCGTGACAGGATCGGCAACTGGAACGTGTCCGTGCGCGTGAGGCTAGCCGAAACAATAGGTTCGTAAAAGCCGGTGACGAAACCTTCGGCCTTTATCCGCGCGGGAATGAAATGCTGCTCGAAGAAACCGCGCGCATCAACGCTGCTGCCAGCACGCGCCGCGGCAAAGGCAAGGGCCAGATCTTCATGCGAGATGCCGAATGTGCCGGTCCGATACGGCTTTTCAAGCCCGTGGAATGCTGACCGACGAAACGCGTCGAAGGCCGCGCGATGATCGTCACCGGGCCAGCCTTCGATGTCGTCGAATGAAATGAAGTTCAGAGCTGCCGGCGCGTTCATGCCAGCGCCTTCGTCCTATTCTTCCGCTTCGGTCGCGACCAGCTTCCAGTTGGGGTCGCGCGACCTCGTGTCGCGGGCGAAGGTCCACACATCCTTGACCTCGACGACCGTTTCGGGATCGCCGTCGACGACCTCGCCGGCATCGTTGCGGGTCGCGGAGATGAGTTCGCTGATAATCCGCAAAGTGATGTGGGCTTCGGAGCCCTTCTGCTCGGCGGCGACGATATCGGCCTTGTCAATGCCCACGAAGGAGGACTGGACCTTTTCGTTGCGCGTCTCGCGATCCGAAATCGCCTGCACGAACCCGTCATAGACCTCTCGCGAGAGGAGGTTCTTGAGCGTCTGCCGGTCGCCGTCGGCATAGGCCATCACGATCATCTCGTAGGCCATGCGCGCACCGTTGACGAATTCCTTTGGATCGAAGGTCGGATCGGCCTGGCGAATCGTGCGCAGGCCGGCATTGAGCGGCGTGCCTTCGGGCGCAACCGCGTCGATAGCGGAATAGTCAGCCTCAGGCGCGCCTGCTGCACTCTTTCGGCGCGGCAGCGAGACGACGTTCTCGGGCGCGGGCTGCTGGTCGTTTTCAGGGCGCGTATAGGGATCGTGCGGCGGGCGTTCATTGCCCGTACGACGACCGAGAACGCTGCGGAGCTGGTAAAAGATGACCGCGGCGGCAACGATGAAAAAGATCGTTCCGAAATCGAAAAATTCCATGTCGTCCGCCAAGACCCTGTTGTCGTTTCTCTATGGTGAAGCCTTCCGGCACGAAATCAAGCCGATGCAACTATTGTGCATATAGATCGCCAACACGCCGCATTCAAATATCCTTGTGCCTTACCTATATGATGCAGAAGTTATTTCGAGGACCAAACGTGCGTTTTCCGCTCATTCCCATTCTTATCCTCGCCATGCCGGTCATCGAGATCGCCGTGCTGATTGCCGTCGGCAGTGAAATCGGCGTTCTGGCGACGCTCGGCCTTCTCTTTGCGTCCGCAATCCTCGGCATCGTGCTGGTGCGTATTCAGGGCTTCAGTACCGTGCAGCGAATCCGCGCCGAACTCGACCGGGGCGGCTCGCCCGGTCGCGATCTCGTGCACGGAATGATGATCCTCGTGGCAGGCATATTGCTCATCATTCCCGGTTTCGTCAGTGACGCGATCGGCCTTTTGCTGTTCCTGCCGCCGGTGCGTGACTTCGGCTGGCGCTTCCTGAAGGGAAGAATCCAGGTCGCGACAGTTCAAACGAGAACGTCCTGGGACCCGCGGCGGCGCAACCGCGACGGCGTCGTGGATCTCAACGAGGACGATTACCACGATCTCGACATGGAACCGCCAAACCCGCCTCCATCCGATCGGCGCCTTCCCCCGCGATAAACTTGTCACGTGAGGGCATCACGTGTTAGCGAACGCCCGATTTTCCGAATAAAGAAACCGTGCGGCAAAGCCCTGCGCGCGATGAGAGGAAGAAAAATGGCCGAGTCGCCCGAAAACACCAATGGTCAAAATGGCGGCGGAGCCGCCGGTCAGCCCACCGGGCAGACGGCACAGGGCGCGACGTTCAACGTCGTCGCGCAATATGTGAAGGATTTGTCCTTCGAAAATCCGGGCGCGCCCGCATCGCTGCGCAACCGCACCCAGCCGCCCGGCATCAATATCAACGTCAACGTCAACGCGAATCCGATCGGCGAAAAGGAGTTCGACGTCGTCCTGACGCTCACTGCCAAGGCTGAAGCCGACAAGGCCGTGCTTTTCAACGTCGAACTGGTCTATGGCGGCATTTTCAAGGTCGATGGCTTCCCGCAGGAGCACATGCTGCCGCTGCTCTTCATCGAGTGCCCCCGCCTGCTCTTCCCGTTCGCGCGCCAGATCGTCGCCGACATCACGCGCCAGGGCGGTTTCCCGCCGCTGATGATCGATCCGATCGACTTCGCGCAGATGTTCCAGCGTCGTATGGCCGAGGAACAGGCCAAGGCGAAGGTCGCGCAGCCTACCGGCACCGCCTGATCGGCACTCCACGACGAAATAAAAAGCCCGGCTCAGACCGGGCTTTTTTCATGAGCCATGCGAGGCGGCGGCGTAAGATGGATCGACCGCACGCCAGATCGCCGCATCGCCAAGTCCGTCGACGAGTTTGCGATGGGCTGCCAGTTCGTCATCCGACAGCCGGGGCGTCAGCGGATTTGGGCGCGGCTTGATCGCGACGACCGTTCCGCCCCTCGCGCCATCGCTTCCGTTGCCATTTTGGACATCGAGCATGAGCGCGGCCTGCTTGCCGCCGATCAGTTCGATATAAACTTCCGCCAGAAGCTCCGAATCGAGCAGCGCGCCGTGCTTGGTGCGATGCGAATTGTCGATCCCATAGCGCCGGCACAAAGCATCGAGCGAGTTCGGCCCCATCGGATGCTTGCGCCGCGCGATCGCTAGCGTATCGACCACGCGCGATGGCTCGACCATCGGAATATCGAGCCGCGCGAATTCGGCATTGAGGAAGCCGATGTCGAAATTGGCGTTGTGGGCGATCAGGTCCGCGCCTTCCAGGAAAGCGAGAAGCCCATCCGTTATGCCGCTGAAAACAGGTTTGTCGGCGAGCGAAGCGTCCGTGATGCCATGCACCGCTAGCGCGTCGGGATGAACCTTACGACCCTGCGGGTTGATATAGACGTGGAAGGTTTTTCCCGTCGGAAACCTGTTGACGAGTTCGATGCCGCCGAACTCGATGATCCGGTCTTCTGACGAATCGAGGCCGGTCGTTTCGGTGTCGAAGATGATTTCACGCATCGGATTTCGCTTCGTCCTTCAACCGCGCCACAATGGCATCCACAGACCGGCGGGCAACGTCGAGCCCCTCGCCGCTTTCGACGATGAAGTCGGCGCGGTTTCTCTTTTCGGCATCCGGGGTCTGTCTTGCAAGGATAGCCTCGAATTTTTCCACGGTCATTCCCGGCCGGTCCAGAACGCGTCGGCGCTGGATGTCGGCCGGCGCGGAGACGACGACGATCCTATCGACGCGGTTCTCACCACCGGTTTCGAACAGAAGCGGAATGTCGAGCACCACCAGCTTCTCTCCCGCCGCGCGATGCGTTTCCAAAAATGCATCCGCGTCAGCGCGCACCAGCGGATGAACGATGCGCTCGACCGTTTTGATTGCCTCTGCATCACCCAAGATGCGCTCCGCCAGAAGCTTCCGGTCGACCACGCCATCGTTCACGGTGCCGGGGAAGGCAGCCCCGATCAACGGTGCGGCCTTGCCGGCATATAGCCGATGTACGGCCTCGTCCGAATCGTGAACCGGCACGCCCGCCTCGCGAAAAAACCGCGCAGTCGTCGACTTGCCCATACCGATCGACCCCGTCAGGCCGATGACGATCATCGTTTTGCCTCCAGATCAGCCACGATCAGATCGCGCAACGCATCCGTCACCTCGGATCGCACGCCGAACCAGCGCTCGAAACCGGGCACGGCCTGATGCAGGAGCATGCCGAGGCCGTCCACCGTCGCCAGTTCCCTTTCACGGGCTTTCTTCAAAAGCGGCGTTTCGAGCGGCGCATAGACGATATCGGTGACGATGGCGTCGTCAGGCAGCGCTTCAAGCTCAAGGTCGAGCGGCGGCTGGCCTTTCATGCCGAGCGAGGTCGTGTTGATAAGAAGGTCGGTTCGCGCGAGCAGGGATTGCGCCTTGTCGAAACCGGCAGGCTTTACGCCCGGAAAGGCCAGCGCAAGTTCGCCGGCGCGTGCGGGCGTGCGATTTACGACCGTGACCTTGCCGATCCGGGCCGCACGCAGTGCATGGACCACGGCGCGCGCGGCACCCCCAGCACCAAGAACGAGGGCGGATTGGGCATTGCGCCAGCCGGAAGCACCCGTATCGAGACTGGCCGCGAACCCGTAGGCATCGGTATTGCCGCCGACGAGTTCGCCCTTTTCTACCCAGAGCGTGTTGACCGCTCCGATCGCCTCGGCCGCTTCGTCCCGGCGAGCAACAAGCTGCCGCACCTCTTCCTTGTGCGGGATCGTGACGTTGCCACCGACGAACTCGCCGGCGCGAATACGTTCAATAAATGGACCGAGATCGCCCGGCGCGACATCAATCGCATCGTAGCTTCCGTCGATGCCATGCTGCTCGAGCCAGTAGCGATGAATCATGGGCGAGCGCGAATGTGCGACCGGATGCCCGATCACGAAGGCATGGGATGTGTCAGCCATCGATCGCGCCCAGTTCCCTCAGCTTTTGAAGGAGCGGCAGAAGCGGCAGACCGATAATGGTGAAATGATCGCCCTCGATCTTTTCGAAAAGCTGGATGCCCCTGCCCTCGATCTGGTAGCCTCCAACCGACGTTAACGCGGCGTCGCCCACCGCCGACAGATGACGGCCGACAAAACCGGGATCGAGCGTGCGCATCGTCAATTGTGCGATCGCGACGTGCCGCCAGATCGCCTCGCCGTCGCGTGCGATGACAACGGCGCTGTTCAACTGGTGCGTCCTGCCGGAAAGTTTCAGGAGACGACGGCGGGCCTCCTCCATGTCGGCCGGCTTGTGAAACAATTCGCCATCCATCGACAACGTCTGGTCGGAGCCGATGACGAGCGCGCCTGGATGATTCTGGCTGACATCGACCGCCTTCGCCTCGGCGAGGATCGTTGCCAGATCGTCCGGCGTCATGCCTGATGCCGCAACGGCCTCTTCCACCGCCCGTTCGTCGATCTGCGGCCGCTCGACCGTAAACGCAATCCCCGCATCCTCCAGTATCTTGCGGCGAAAAGGGCTTCCCGATGCCAGTATGATCGGTTGGGTCATTGCGTGTCCTCGCGAAATGTCTTGTTGCGCAAGGCAACAATGGCTGCCGCCGTTTCCTCGATCGAACGACGCGTCACGTCAATGGTCGGCCAGCCGTGCCGGTTGCAGATTTGCCGGGCATAGGCCAGTTCCTCGGAAATCGAAAGCCGGTCGACATACGCGCCATGGTCGAAGCCTGCACCGCCGAGGACGCGGTTCTGCCGAACCTGCGAAATCCGTTCGGCGGTCGCGATCAGCCCGACGGTCAGCGGGCGTTTCGCCGTCACGATCTGGGGCGGGATCGGCACGCCCACGACAATCGGGACATTGGCGGTCTTGATGCCGCGATTGGCGAGATAGATCGAGGTCGGCGTCTTGGACGTTCGCGAGATACCGATCAAGATGATGTCGGCTTCCTCGATATCGAGCGGCAATTGCCCGTCATCATGCTCCATCGTGAAATTCAGCGCGTCGATGCGCCGAAAATAATCAGCGTCGAGAACGTGCTGTGCGCCGACGCGCCGCCCGGCTGGGGTTCCAAGATAGGACTGGAACACCATCAGAACAGGCTCCAGCACAGAAACGGCCGGCAGTCCGAGCGACTGGCAGTGCGCGTCGATCCGCGCGGCCAGATCCTGGTCGACGACGGTGTAAAGCACGATACCGGGCGCTTCCTCGATATCGGCAAAGACGCGCTCAAGCTGCTTTTCGGTACGGATCAGCGGGTAGATGTGCTCGATCGCGCGCGCGTTCTTGTATTGCGCGGCCGCTGCACGTCCCGCCGCAAGAAGCGTTTCGCCGGTCGCGTCAGAAACAAGATGGAGATGGAAGAAGTTTTGCGGCTTGTTCACGCGATTCTGCCCGACCTGTGGGCGCCTGTGCATAAAGCGGGAGAGAGACGGCGCCTTTTTGCGGGCACTGTATCAGATCGCGATTTGTCCACAATTCGCGCTGCTGTGCGAACGGCTTTGCGCCTGTGGGAAAGATCGTGGTCAAAGCACCGCTTGTCCAGAACCCGATCGAACCAACCCGGCTGGACATGCGCTATCGAAGGCCTTGAATCGCCAAGTGGAATCGCAGCCATCCCCGTTGCTCATCAACAGGTTTCGCGATTCGCCCTGCGGCGATATAAGCACTGGCCGACGCGCATGGCGTCGTGGAGAAGCGGGAAACCCCGATTCCAACAGACTCTAAGAAACAGAATAATCGTTAAAAATTTCTTTTCTTTTTTAAGGCGCTCACCGGAAAGGCCGAGAATGTCGATCGAACGCAAGATGCTGCGGGTATTGAAAGGCGAAACGGTATCGCCACCGCCGATCTGGATGATGCGTCAGGCCGGCCGGTATCTGCCCGAGTATCGCGAAGCGCGAAAAACTGCCGGCAGTTTTCTCGACCTTTGCTACAATCCAGACTTTGCCGTCGAAGTGACCTTGCAACCGATCAGGCGTTTCGGCTTCGATGCATCGATCCTGTTTTCCGACATACTCGTCATCCCGCACGCGCTCGGCCGCGACCTTCGCTTCGAGGAAGGGCGTGGGCCGTTGATGACGCCGATCGAGGCGCAGGACATCGAACGGCTCGACCCTTCCCGCATCCACGAGCATCTGGCACCGGTCTACGAGACCGTCAGGCGGCTTCGTGCCGAGTTGCCGAACGAGACGACGCTGATCGGGTTCTGCGGGGCACCATGGACCGTGGCGACCTATATGATCGCAGGGCATGGCACGCCCGATCAGGCGCCAGCCCGGTTGTTCGCCTATCGGCACCCGACCGAGATGCGTGCCCTCCTCGACCTTCTGGCCGACTGCTCTGCCGATTATCTGATCCGCCAGATCGAGGCCGGCGCAGATTGCGTCCAGATTTTCGATTCCTGGTCGGGCGTTCTCGATGAAGCTTCCTTTCAGGAGCATTGCGTGCGGCCCGTCCGGCGCATCGTCGAGAAGGTGCGCCGTGTCTATCCCGATGTGCCGATCATCGGCTTTCCGAAGGGCGCAGGCGCGCTCTACGACGGCTACCGGCAGGCGACAGGCGTTACCGCGCTCGGTCTCGACTGGTCCGTCCCCTGGAGCCAGGCAAAGCGCCTGCAGGCCGAGGGGCCGGTGCAGGGCAATCTCGACCCGCTCAGGCTCGTTGTTGGCGGAACGGCACTGGAGGAAGGCGTGAAGCGGATACTCGACGAATTGACCGATGGGCCGTTCATCTTCAATCTCGGGCACGGGATCACGCCGCAAACGCCGATCGCGCATGTCGAGCGCATGATCCAGCTTGTCCGGGACAGCGCGAAATGAGCGAACTCAGGAAAAATGCCAGCCCTGGCATGCGGGCGGTGATCGGGCTCGCGACCTTTGCTGTACTGGCCGTGGTGGCCGCCCTCATCTTTCCAGATGCGTTCTATCTTTGGGCAAAGGCTTTTCACATCATCGCCGTGATCGCTTGGATGGCGGGCATGCTCTATTTGCCGCGGCTGTTCGTCTATCACGCCGAGGCAGGGGTCGGATCGGCGCAGTCGGAAACCTTCAAAATCATGGAAGGGCGCTTGCTGCGCGTCATCATCAATCCGGCGATGACGATCACCTGGGTGCTTGGCCTGTGGCTTGCGTGGAAAGGATTTTCCTTTTCGGGCGGCTGGCTGCACTTGAAGATTCTACTGGTGATCGCCATGTCTGGTTTGCACGGCTATTTCTCGAAAGCGGTTCGGCTCTTTGCCGAAGACCGGAACGAGAAATCCTCCCGACATTGGCGTATCATGAACGAAGCGCCGACCGTGCTGATGATTGTCATTGTCATCCTCGTGGTGGTAAAGCCTTTCTGACGATGCCGCTTGTCGCTTGCGCTTGACGCAAACCGGCGATAAAAGGGCAGTCCTTCCTACGCAACGCGGCACGATTTTCCGTTGACGGCACGTCCCGCGTCGCAGCCTTCCTATTTTTCCATTGATTCTCCCACACCAGCCCGGTGCGTCCATGCAGGAAATGAAACTACAAGAGCTGAAAAGCAAATCGCCGACCGATCTGATCGCGTTTGCCGAATCGCTCGAGGTCGAGAACGCCAGCGTTATGCGCAAGCAGGAGCTGATGTTCGCGATTTTGAAGAAACTCGCCTCGCAGGAGATCGAAATCATCGGCGAGGGCGTCGTTGAGGTGCTTCAGGACGGTTTCGGCTTTCTGCGCTCGGCCAATGCGAACTATCTGCCCGGTCCGGACGACATTTACATCTCTCCGTCGCAGATCAGGCGTTTTTCGCTGAAGACGGGCGATACTGTGGAAGGCCCGATCCGCAGCCCCAAGGAAGGCGAGCGGTATTTCGCGCTGCTCAAGGTCAACACGATCAATTTCGACGATCCGGAAAAGATCCGTCACAAAATCCACTTCGACAATCTGACGCCGCTCTACCCGACCGAGCGGATCAAGATGGAACTGGCCGTTCCGACCAGCAAGGACATTTCCGCCCGCGTGGTCGACCTCGTCGCGCCGATCGGCAAGGGCCAGCGCGCACTCATCATCGCACCGCCGCGCGTCGGTAAAACGGTGCTGATGCAGAACATCGCGCAGTCGATTACCACCAACCACCCCGAGGCCTACCTCATTGTTCTTCTTATCGATGAGCGGCCCGAGGAAGTGACCGATATGCAGCGTTCGGTGAAGGGTGAGGTTGTCTCCTCCACCTTCGACGAACCGGCTACGCGTCACGTCCAGGTGGCCGAAATGGTCATCGAAAAAGCCAAACGCCTTGTCGAGCACGGCCGCGACGTCGTCATCCTGCTCGATTCGATTACCCGGCTTGGCAGGGCCTACAACACCGTCGTGCCGTCTTCCGGCAAGGTGCTGACCGGCGGTGTGGATGCCAATGCGCTACAACGGCCCAAGCGCTTTTTCGGCGCCGCGCGCAATATCGAGGAAGGTGGGTCTTTGACGATCATTGCGACCGCACTGATCGATACCGGAAGCCGTATGGACGAAGTCATTTTCGAAGAGTTCAAGGGCACCGGCAATTCGGAAATCGTGCTGGACCGCAAAGTGGCCGATAAGCGTATTTATCCGGCTATGGATATCCTCAAGTCGGGTACACGCAAAGAGGATCTTCTCGTCCCGCGCCAGGACCTTCAGAAGATTTTTGTGCTTCGCCGCATTCTCGCGCCGATGGGAACGACCGATGCGATCGAGTTCCTCATGGACAAGCTGAAGCAGACCAAGACGAACTCGGATTTCTTCGATTCGATGAATACTTAAGCCTGGCCGAAATCGGCTGAAAGATTGTGGATCGGCGGACAAGCAATGTCCGCCGTTTTGCATTGGAGAGTTGCATGGCTCAAGCCTCGACGATTTATGCACTTTCGAGCGGGAAACTTCCCGCAGGCGTCGCCATCGTGCGTGTGTCAGGCCCACATGTGCCACAAGCCATTCCGCTGCTCACCGGTCGTTCCGCGCTTGAGCCGCGCGTTGCCACGTTGACGCCTGTTTTGGACGGCAATGGCGAGGTCATCGACAAGGCGCTTTGCATCTATTTTCCAGCTCCGAAAAGCTTTACGGGCGAAGACGTGCTGGAAATTCAGCTCCATGGCAGCCGGGCGATCGTTTCTGCACTGCTGCGTCGTCTTGGGGCGATCGGAGGGTTCGAACCTGCCGAACCTGGCGCGTTCACGATGCGGGCGTTCTTGAACGGGCAGATCGACCTGACTGCTGCCGAGGCCCTCTCCGATCTGATCGTTGCCGAAACCGAAGCACAACGTAAACTCGCTTTGGCCAATGCGGACGGCGCGCAAAAGCGGCTTTACGAAAGCTGGCGCAGCCAGTTGATTTCCATATGGGCGCGTGTCGAAGCGGACCTCGACTTTTCCGATCAGGAGGACGTGCCGGACGCGTTCGGCAATGCTTTCGCCGACCCGCTCGACGAACTCATCACAGCTATGGAGCGCCATTTAAATGGTTTTTCGGCAGCCGAGATCATCAATGATGGCTATCATATTGTCGTCGCTGGCCCCCCAAACTCTGGAAAATCTAGTTTTATCAATTACTTAGCAAAGCGTGAGGTTGCGATTGTCACCGACATTGCGGGCACAACGCGTGACCTGATCGATATACGTGTCGAGCTTGACGGCCATCTGGTTCGTGTCACAGACACCGCCGGCTTGCGCGATGCCACGGACGAAGTCGAGCAGATCGGAATCGAACGTGCGCGCGATGCCATGGACCAAGCAGACCTCATTTTGCTGCTCGACGATGGAAGCGGTCTGCAAGTCGTCCAATCGGACACCAAGATTCTTGCGGTCTATACCAAATCCGACATTATCAACCATTCGGGATCGCCGCGCATTTCGACAAAAACCGGTGATGGTATTGAGGCGTTGCTGTCCTTTATCGGCGATTTGATCGAGCGGCATATTGGTGTTTACGATACTGTGCCGTCGCGGGATCGGCATGTTGCGGAGATCGAAGTCTCTGTTTCGAGCATGAAGTCTGCTAAGGCTCTTTTGGAACCGGAGCTGATTGCCGAGGAATTGCGAAGGGCGACAGATGCATTGGGCCGTATTACAGGCGCCGTTGATGTGGAAGAACTTTTAGGCGATATCTTCTCCCGGTTTTGCATAGGGAAATGACTCACGTGAAACACGTTTCATCTGTTTACGATGTGGTTGTCGTCGGTGGTGGTCATGCTGGCGTCGAGGCAGCAACTGCGGCCGCGCGTATGGGTGCGACTACCGCTCTCGTGACGATGAGCCTCAATAATCTCGGCGTCATGTCGTGTAATCCGGCAATTGGCGGTCTGGGAAAAGGCCAGCTTGTTCGCGAGATTGATGCTCTGGATGGCATCATGGGGCGAGCGGCCGACCGTGCCGGCATTCAGTTCCGCATCCTCAATCGCAGCAAAGGACCTGCTGTGCATGGCCCGCGCACTCAAGCGGATCGTAAGCTCTACGCCAAGGCAGTTACCGAACTCGTTCTCGAACAGTCCAATCTGGATGTCGTGGCCGACGAAGTGGTGGATATCGATATTGTCGACGGGCGCGTTTCAAGCGTTGTGCTGAAGAACGGTGGGCGACTTGCATGCGGCGCAGTCGTCTTAACGACCGGAACATTCTTACGCGGACTCATCCACATTGGTGACAAGACATTTCCTGCCGGGCGTATGGGTGAAGCAGGTACCACCGGTCTTGCACAAACGCTTGCATCACTCGGTTTAAGACTTGGACGCCTAAAGACAGGTACACCGCCGCGTCTGTCCCGTAGGACGATCGACTGGGCGTCGCTCGAAAAGCAGGATGCGGATGCACATCCGGTGCCGTTTTCCTTGCTGACGGATCAGATCGAAACCGAACAGATTGCGTGCGCGATCACCCGAACCAACGACGAGACGCATCGGTTGATCCGGGAGAATATCGGTCGATCGGCCATGTATAGTGGGGCAATTGAAGGTGTCGGGCCGCGTTACTGCCCGTCGATAGAAGACAAAATCGTTCGCTTCGGTGATCGAAACGGCCATCAGATTTTTCTAGAACCGGAAGGGCTCGATAGCGACCTTGTCTATCCAAACGGCATCTCGACGTCGCTGCCGCTCGATGTGCAGACCGCATTCGTTCGTTCTCTGCCTGGTCTTGGTCAGGTTGAGATCGTGCAGCCTGGCTACGCGATTGAATATGATCATGTCGATCCGCGAGAATTGTCCCCATCGCTTGAAACGAAGTCGTGCAAAGGATTGTTTCTGGCAGGGCAGATTAACGGAACGACAGGCTATGAAGAGGCTGGCGCGCAGGGCTTGCTCGCAGGCATCAATGCCGCAAATCGAGCCGCTGGTAACGACCCGACGATCCTGTCTCGCGGTGACGCGTATATCGGCGTGATGGTGGACGATCTCGTCTCCAAGGGCGTAAGCGAGCCCTATCGCATGTTCACGTCGCGTGCGGAATTTAGGCTTTCTCTACGTGCGGATAATGCCGAAGAACGTCTGACACCTTTGGGTATGAAGGCCGGCGTGGTTGGGGCTCGTCGGGAACAAGCTTACATTGAGCGACGATTCAAGCTCGATCGTGCAAGAGCAGATCTTCAATCTCTTACGTTAACATCAGGAGAGGCCGGCAAACTTGGCCTTCCGATAAATGCCGACGGTCGCCGCAGGTCGGCCTATGATTTGTTGAGCTATGCTTCGATCACATTCGAGAAACTGCGTGTGCTTTGGCCACAGCTTAATATGATTGATTCCAACATCGTTCGTTTGATCGATATCGAAGCCAAATATGCTGTTTACATGAAGCGGCAGGATCGCGACATCGAGCGCTTGAAACAACAGGAATCGGCACGGCTTTCGGATACTATCGACTACGCGGCAATTGCAGGACTTTCGACGGAATTGCGTGGTCGCCTAGCGCAGGTCAAGCCGGAATCAATAGCGCAAGCATCGAAGCTCGAGGGCATGACGCCAGCCGCGTTGTCCCTACTTCTCGCGCATCGCGAGCGTTATAATTCTTCCGAAGCCGCATGATTTTCGGTCAGCAGGTGGACATAGCGGGTGTCACCGTTTCACGTGAAACGGTAGAGCGTCTGCGTGATTTCGAAGTGCTGTTCAAGCACTGGAACCGCTCCATAAACCTAGCAGCACCCTCGACACTGGCGGAATTCTGGGATCGTCATGTGCTCGATTCTGTTCAACTCTGGGCTTATCGCGGGCATGCCCGAACATGGCTTGATCTGGGAAGTGGCGGCGGACTGCCTGGCATCGTGATCGGGATTCTCGCCATTGGCTCAAAACTCCGGTTGACGCTTGTTGAGAGCAATCACAAGAAAGCTGCGTTTCTACGGACCTGCGTTTCGCAATACGATTTGCCAGTCGATATCCTCACACAGCGCATTGAAGGCGTTGACGGCATCGCTCCGGATATCGTGTCCGCGCGTGCGCTAGCCGATCTAAACGCGCTTTTGTCGATGACAAACCATTGGATTGCACCTGGAGCCGGGCGGGCGCTCTATCACAAAGGTCGGGATTACGCGGCCGAAATCCGTAAAGCGCGTGACCAATGGTCATTCGATCTGGTAGAGCATCAAAGCATGGTCGATCCGATGAGTCGGATTCTCGAGATATCGAATGTGAAGCGTCTGGAGCATTCATGATGGTTGCCAAGCGCCCGAGAATTATAACCGTCGCCAATCAAAAGGGCGGAGTCGGCAAGACGACGACGGCAATCAATCTTGCAACCGCTCTCGCCGCAATCGGCGAGCGTGTGCTGATCATCGATCTCGATCCGCAGGGCAATGCCAGTACTGGCCTCGGTGTCGAGCGCAGCGAGCGCGAAATATCGTCTTATGATCTTCTGCTCGGCGACGTCACGATCGCGCAATCCGCCGTGCAGAACGCGGTCCCGGGGCTTGCAGTCGTCCCGTCGACCCTCGATCTCCTTGGTGTTGAAATGGAGATTTCGTCTTCTCCCGACCGGGCGTTGCGGCTTCGCAAAGCAATCGAAGCGACGGATGGCGGCGCGGACGCGTATGATTACATCCTGATCGACTGTCCCCCATCCCTCAATCTCCTGACACTCAATTCGATGGCGGCGGCCGATTCCGTTCTCGTGCCGCTTCAATGCGAGTTTTTCGCCCTCGAAGGGTTGAGCCAGCTACTGCACACCGTCAATCAGGTGCGGACCAGTCTCAATCCTCGTCTGACGATCCAGGGGATTGTGATGACGATGTTCGACGGTCGGAACAATCTCGCTAATCAGGTTGTACAGGATGTGCGCACCCACATGGGCGACAAGGTTTATGAAACGGTGATCCCGCGGAATGTGCGGGTTTCCGAAGCGCCTTCATATGGAAAGCCGGCAATTCTCTATGATTTGAAGTGCTCGGGCAGCCAAGCTTATCTGCAGTTGGCGTCCGAAGTTATCCGCCGTGAACGTACGCTGCGTGCCGCCTAGGGAGTAAGAGATGAGCGAAGATCTGTCACGCAAACGCCTTGGTCGTGGTCTGGCGGCGCTGATCGGTGATCTAGACAAGCCAGGTATTGCGCAGGATGAGACCCCAACGGTTCGCGCGGACGGGCTGGCAGGGATCGAGCGAATCGCGCCGAATCCGCGCAATCCCAGGCGAACATTTGCCGAGCCCGATCTTGAAGATTTGACCCAGTCGATCCGGGAGCACGGTATCGTTCAGCCGGTCGTCGTTCGGCGCATGCCGGGCGACAGCTTTGAAATCATCGCCGGTGAACGCCGCTGGCGTGCAGCGCAGCGCGCAGGGCTGACGGAAGTACCGGTCGTCATCCGAGACGTGACCGACCGCGTGGCGCTTGAACTTGCGATCATCGAGAACGTGCAGCGCGCCGATCTGAATGCCGTCGAAGAAGCACTCGGCTATCAGCAGTTGATCGATGAGCACAATTATACGCAGGCCGACCTCGGGCAGGTTATCGGAAAGAGCCGAAGCCATGTCGCCAACACGTTGCGATTGCTAAAACTTTCGCAGCGTGTGCGCGAAATGGTGACGGACGGTTCATTGTCGGCCGGCCATGCGCGTACACTCGTTACCGCGATCGATCCAGACGGGCTTGCGAGCCGGATCGTGGAGGAGGGGCTTTCGGTCCGGCAGGCCGAGGCGCTCGCGCAACAACCTGTTCGTTCCGGCGAAACGGCAAAGGCGCGCTCAGAAGGTGGTGGTGCACAGAAAGATGCCGACACGATCGCGCTGGAAAAGACGCTGACCGATGCGCTCGGACTCAAGGTATCGATCACGCACGGGCAAAAGGGCGGCGATATCAAGATTCGCTACGCCACTCTCGAACAGCTGGACGCAATTTGTCACAAGCTGCAACGGACGCATTAAGCGCAGTATTTAATGGTTTCGACTCACGTGAAACAACGCCGTTTATCGTAGTCGTCCCGCCTCCACCGTAACGGCGAGCAATGCCTGACGAATGGTGGAAGTATCGAGGTTCGCGCGGCTACGGGAAGCCAGAACCGTTGCCTGCAATCTGGCAAGAGCGCGTGCTAACGCGTTCGCATTCCAGCGTTTCACGGCACTTTCCACGATATTTCGCCGGCTAAAAAATACGGGTGGACGTGCGCTGGATACTGCCGATTGCGCCGATGCGCCATTGTCGACAGCACTTCGCAAAAGTTCCAATTGCTGAAACTGACGCATGACCGCCGACAACAATTGGAACGGTGCATTGCCGCCGCGTATCCAGCCCGCATAAGCGCCGTCGAAAGCGGCGACATTGCCGGACAGGATCGCATCGGTCGCATCGTCGAGCGACTTTGCCGAAACGTCCCCGACGATATCGGAGACGTGTTCGAGTTCGATACGTCCGAATTCGCGTGCATAAAGCGCGAGTTTTTCGATCTCGCCCCGCGTCGCGAGCCTGTCTCCGCCGAGTGACGCCTTGAGCGCCTGCCTCGCATCGGGAGCGATGGACAGAGCGTCGCGTCCCAGAACCTCGTCGATGACCGCGTCGATCGCACGCGCCTGATCGGCGTAGCAGGGCAGGGCCATGCCGGCCGCTCCCGCCTCGATCGCCGCGCGGATCGGCGATCCCTTCTTCAGATCACTACCCTCGACCAGAATGACAGCGCTTTCTGGCGGCTCGGCGCACAGATCCTTCAACGCGCCCGCCAGAGCTTTTTGAGCGCCCGCGCCGCGTACCCATATCAGGCGGCGCTCGGCAAACATCGCGACGGTATGCGCCTCGTCGAAAAGGCGGCCGGGATCGGCTTCGAGTTCAGCCGCATCGAGCCTGACCGTGGAAAATGCATCGTTGGCGTTAAAGCCGGACTGTTTGACAAACGCATATGCACGTTCAGATACCAGCCCCCGGTCGGGACCGTAGATAAGAACGACGGGAAAGGCGGTTTGCGGCCGTGCCAGCCACGCGTCGACTTCATGGGCTTTCTTCTGGGCCATTCATGCCTCCTCGGCAGCATCAAAGGCACCAAGCGACGGGGTGAAGTCAATATGAAGGACAACCGGGCACCCGCGACAGCTTGACCTGATCGGAAGGCGTTGCATTTGGGCGACTTTTGCGCCCTATTGCGGCTGAACGACTTTATCACGGCAAAGGGCGCGCGTGGCCAATACTGAATCACCGGTCATCTCGATCGAGAATCTGCACAAAAGCTACGGCAATCTGGAAGTCCTGAAGGGCGTCGACATGACCGCGCCGCGGGGGCATGTCGTGTCGCTGATCGGATCTTCCGGCTCGGGAAAGTCGACGCTCCTGCGCTGCTGTAACCTTCTCGAGGACAGTCAGGACGGTGAAATCCGGTTCGAGGGCGAACCCGTCCGTTGGCGTGGTCACGGCCATCACCGTCATCCGGCCGATCGGTCGCAGGTGATCCGAATCCGGTCAAACCTTTCGATGGTGTTTCAGCAGTTCAATCTGTGGGCGCACATGACGATCCTGCAGAACGTGATGGAGGCGCCGCTTACGGTTCTGCGCCAGCCGCGCGACGAGGTCGAGGCACGGGCGCTGTCCTTGCTGGACAAGGTCGGCATAGCGGACAAGGCCGGCTCCTATCCGGCCATGTTGTCCGGTGGACAGCAGCAAAGGGCGGCGATCGCCCGCGCGCTTTGCATGGAGCCGCGCGCGCTTTTGTTCGACGAGCCGACCTCCGCGCTCGATCCCGAACTTGAGCAGGAAGTCGTACGCGTCATCAAGGCTCTTGCGGACGAGGGGCGCACCATGCTTCTGGTCACGCACGACATGCGGCTTGCAGCGGACGTTTCCGATCACGTCGTTTTCCTGCATCAGGGCAGGATCGAGGAAGAGGGCCCGCCGCAAGAGCTGTTCGGCAACCCGCAAACACAAAGGTTGCGCGGCTTTCTCCGTGCAACACAAGCATAAGAAAACCACCTCAGAGGAGAACTTGAGAAAATGAAAAAGCTGATCCTGGCAACTGCCGCGCTCGCCTTCGCGTCAGGCACCGCCCTTGCCCAAGATATCGTGCGCATCGGCACGGAAGGCGCTTACCCACCCTACAATTTCATCAACGAACAGAACGAACTCGACGGCTTCGAGCGCGAATTCGGCGATGCGCTTTGCGAGCGCGCCGAGCTCAATTGCGAATGGGTCCTGAACGACTGGGATACGATTATCCCGAACCTCGTCGGCGGCAATTACGACGCCATCATGGCTGGCATGTCGATCACCGATGCGCGCAAACAGGTCATCGGCTTCAGCCAGAACTACATGCCGGCCGACCTTTCGGCATATATGGCACCCACCGGTGCAGATGAATCGGTCGCAACCGGCGTTGTGGCCGTGCAGTCGAACACGATGCAGGCGAGCTACGTCGCTGAAACCGACGCCACGCTGGTCGAATTCCCGACCCCGGACGAGACCATCGCTGCCGTTCGCTCCGGCGAAGCCGACGCCGTGATGGCCGACAAGGACTTCCTCGTCCAGTACGTCGAACAGGGCGACTTCGAATTCGTCGGTGAGGATGTCCAGCTCGGCGAAGGCCTCGGCATTGGCCTGCGTCAGTCGGACGAGGAGTTGCGCGACACGTTCAACGCCGCCATCGACGAGATGAAGGCGGACGGTTCGCTGAACGAGCTCATCACCAAGTGGTTCGGCGCGGACGCACCAACCTTCTGATCCTCGAACTGAAGCCGGGCGGCCGCTGCGCCGCCCGGAATGTCGCCGATGTTCGAATTTTGCACCGACCCGAGCACGCTGCCAGACTGGCAGTGGTTCGCCTGCTATCTGACGAGCGGGACGCATCTGGCGTTCTACTGGTCGTTCGTGGTCGTCATGGTGCTGATCTTGCTGGCCGCGCCCTTCGCTTTGGCGTTCGGCTTTGCCGGCGCTCTCGCCACACGCTCGCATATCGGCCCGGTGCGGCTTGTCGGACGCACTTATACATCGATGGTGCGCGGCGTTCCCGACATCGTCTTTTTCCTCTTCATCCCGATCGCGATCGACCAATCGCTCGAATACATCCTGCATCAGGTGCGCTGCCCGGACTGGGACATGCCGATCCGGCGCGGAAACGACTTCCTCGTCTGCGCGCAAGCGAAGGTTCCGCTCGCGTCATCGCCGGCATGGGTACATGACATCTACGCGTTCTCGCTGGCCCTGGTCGCCTTCGCGCTGGTGTTCGGTGCGTTTGCCGCGAACACGCTTTATGGCGCGATGAACGCCGTTCCCAAGGCGCAGACCGAAACCGCGGAAGCCTACGGTATGACGAAGCCGCAGGCTTTCCGCCGCGTGCTCCTGCCGCAGATGTGGGTCTACGCGCTGCCGGGTCTTTCGAATTTGTGGATGATCCTGATCAAGGCGACGCCGCTGCTCTTTTTGCTCGGCATTCGCGACATCGTCTATTGGGCTCGGGAACTGGGCGGCCACAAGACGGGCTTTTACGCCTATCCGCACCCCGACTGGCGGGTCTGGTATTTCCTCGTCGTGCTGATCTTCTACCTCGCGCTGACCGCATGCAGCGAACGCGTCTTCGAATGGCTGATGCGCCGTTTCAGCCATGGACAGGCGACGGCCGCCGGCGAGCGCCAGAGAAGGGTGGCCGCATGAGGAGCTGCCAGGAAAGTTTCGACGCCTATATCCTGCGTTCGCTTGGTGGCGACTATGGCGAGCGCCTGCTTCCGCGCGGACTGGACATCACCTTGTGCGATCAGGTGTTTTTGATCGCATCCGGCCTGATCTGGAACGTATATTTCGCCGTGCTCGCGCTTGCCGCCGGCTTCTTCGTCGCGACCGCGCTCGCACTGGGAAAGTTCAGCGAAAACCGCCTCCTCAGCAAGCCTGCGTCGGGATTCATCTTCCTGTTTCGCGGTTCGCCGCTCTTCATCCAGTTCTTCTTCGCCTACGAGTTGTTCATCCTCCTGCCGCGCGCCGGCATCGAGATCAATCTCCTCTTCACAACGATCACGGCGGAAACACGCTGGCTGGCGCGCGCCACCAGCGGTGCGCTCGTCGTCCTGTGGTTCAACACGTCGGCCTACACGGCGGAAATCTTCTACGGTGCCCTGCGTTCGATCCCCAAGGGCGATCTCGAAGCAGCCGACGCCTATGGAATGAGCGGCTTCTCAAAATTCCGCCGCATCATATGGCCGACGATGCTGCGGCTTGCCTGGCCATCCTACACCAATGAAGCGATCTTTCTGACGCACGCGACGACGCTTGTCTTTTTCTCGGGTTTTCCGTCCTGGCAGCAATCGGGCGACGCGCTCTATTACGCACGCTATTTCGCCGACCAGACCTTCAATCCCTTCGTCAGCTATCCGATCGTGGCGGCGTATTTCATTTTGCTGACACTTGTCGTCATCGGCCTGTTCGGGCTTGCCAACAAGCGGCTGAACCGGCATCTGCCACAGACTGCCCGGCCAAGGTTCCGCTTCCGTCCGCAATATATCCGATAGCGGCAGGCGGCGCCCTACCCGTTCGACAGCGGTTTAAATGCCGCGCTATAGTCGATGCCAGGGCAGGAATGGGAGGCGTGCGAAACGCAAGATGAACGAGCTTCGGCGTCGACATTCGATCGGGTTGGCGGTTGCCGCCGCGATGCTTGCCGTGCTCGTCGCGTGGTTCGGAACGCGCACCGTGACCGCAATCTATCTGGATCAGGCGGCAACGCGCGGTGCGAACACGCTCGGACTCGCCGTCACGGCGTTGCGCGGCCAGCTCGATCGCTACGAGAAGCTGCCGCAGCTCATCGCCGATCAGGACACCATAAAAGCGCTTGCGGTGCGTCCGGACGACCGCAATCTCGTCGACGCCGTCAATGTCTATCTCAAATCGATCAACGAGCTTCTGGAATCATCGGACATCTATGTGATGGCGCCGAGCGGAACGACACTCGCGGCATCGAATTTCGACGGGCCGACCTCCTTCGTCGGCGAGAATTTCAGTTACCGACCCTATTTTCAGAATGCCCTTGCCGGCAAGAACGGGCGGTTCTTCGCGCTCGGTACAACCTCTTTGAAGCGTGGCTATTATTTCGGTGCGCCGATCCAGATCGCCAATCAGATCGCAGGCGTCGTCGTGTTCAAGGTCGATGTCGATGCGATCGAGCGCTCCTGGCGGGGCAGCGACTACGAGATCATCGTGACAGACCCCGAAGGCATCGTCTTCATGACCGGCCGGCAGGAATGGATGTTCTCGGCCGTGGAACCGCTGACCGAAGAGCGGCGGGCGCGTACCGCTGCCACAAGGCGCTATGCGGATGCGGATCTGACCGAACTGCCCGTAACGCGCAGCAGGACGGCCGACGGGCTCAACCTCATGAGGATAGCTGGCGCAGACGGGGCGCGCGAGTATCTTGCCATCACCGAGGTGATGCCTGAAGCCGACTGGACGGTGAAAGTTCTGCTCGACACCGCGTCGGCACGCGCGCAGGCATTGACGACGATCGCCTTGCTGATGCTTCTCATCGGCCTTGGAACATTGGGTGCGATCGCCTGGCTGCAACGGCGCGCACGGCTCGCCGAACGGCTTCAGGTCCAGCGCGAGGCGCAGGAAACGCTCGAGCGGCGCGTTGCGGAGCGCACCGCCGACCTCGCCGCCGTCAATCGCCTGCTGGAGGAGGAAGTCGGTGAGCGCAGGGCGACCGAGCGCGCGCTTCGAAAGACGCAGTCCGACCTCGTTCAGGCGGGCAAGCTTGCCGCGCTCGGCCAGATGTCGGCTGCGCTGTCGCACGAGTTCAACCAGCCGCTTGCGGCAGCGCGCTCCTATGCCGACAACGCCGCAGTGCTCATCGAACGCCAGCGCCCTGACGAGGCACGAGACAATGTCCAGCGCATATCGAGACTGATCGACCGGATGGCGTCGATCAGCCGGCATCTGCGCAATTTCGCGCGCAAGCCGAACGAAAAGCTCGGTCCCGTCCTTCTGGACGAGGTCGTCAGGGACACGATGGAAATCATCGCATGGCGGCTGAAGGCGGCGGATGCGAACCTTATCGTCGATCTCGGCCCGGAACCGCTCGTCGTCAGTGCGGGCTCCGTGCGGATGCAGCAAGTGCTCGTCAACATCATCGCGAATGCCGCCGATGCGGTCGAAGGGCTTGCAGACCGCAACATCGAGTTGCGTGCCCAGCCGCTCGGCGAGCGCATCGCGATCACAATCCGCGACCATGGCCCCGGGGTGCCCGAGGCGATCGCGGGGCGCATCTTCGACCCGTTCTTTTCGACGAAAGGCGTCGGCAAGGGTCTCGGCCTCGGACTTTCGATCTCCTATAACATCGTCAAGGATTTCGGCGGCGAGTTGACGGTGGAGCGTCACCTTGAAGGCGGTGCGCTCGTTACGATCCTGCTTGATGCGTCGACACTGGAAATCCGCGAGGCCGCCGAATGACGCCGCCGTCCCTATTGCTCATCGACGACGAAGAGGAGATCCGGCGCTCGACGGCACAGACGCTCGAACTCGCCGGTTTCGACGTGAGCGAGTTCGCGGCCGCCGAGCCGGCGCTCGATTACATAACACCCGGGTTCAAGAGCGTGGTTATCAGCGACATCCGCATGCCGGGCATGGACGGCATGACACTTCTGTCCAAGGTTCGCGACATCGATGCCGACGTTCCAGTCATTCTCGTGACCGGGCATGGCGATGTGCAACTCGCGGTGCGGGCGATGCGCGAAGGGGCATATGACTTCATCGAGAAACCGTTCAACGGTCAGCATCTCGCCGACGTCGCACTGCGCGCGATCGACTGGCGCAGTCTGGTTCTGGAAAATCGGCTCCTGCGCGCGGCGGCGGGCCAGCGCGACGATGTCGAGGCAAGGCTTCTGGGCCGCTCTCCGGCGATGATCGACCTGCGTTACCGCCTGCGCGCCGTCGCGGCTACTGACGCGGACGTTCTAATCGTCGGCGACACGGGCGTTGGCAAGGAGGTTGCGGCACGCGCGCTGCATGATCTGAGCGGCCGTTCGACGAAGCCGTTCGTTGCAATCAACTGCGCTGCCCTGCCCGCCAATCTCATCGAGAGCGAGCTTTTCGGCCACGAGGCTGGCGCTTTTCCAGGCGCGATCCGCGCGCGATACGGAAAATTCGAACACGCGCGCGGCGGAACGGTGCTGCTGGACGAGATCGGCTCGATGCCGGCCGATCTGCAGGCCAAGCTCATCCGTGTCATTCAGGACAGGATGATCGTACGTCTGGGGTCGAACGAACAGATCCCGCTCGACGTCCGTTTCATCGCGACGAGCAAGGTGGAACTGGAGGACGAAACGAGTGCAGGCCGGTTTCGCGCCGACCTTCTTTACAGGCTCAATGTCGTCACGCTGCGCATTCCGCCGCTCAGCGCGCGCCGCGAGGACGTACCGGTCCTTTTCCTCCAGCTCGTTCGGGAAGCGGCAGGGCGCTATCGCCGCGAGATGGTCGATATCCCTCAACCGCTACTTGCCGAGATCACCCGGCGCGACTGGCCGGGCAATGTTCGCGAATTGCGCAACGCCGCCGATCGTTGCGTACTTGGGCTGGGTATCGATGGGCTCGATCCGTTGCCGGTGGGCGATGCGGGCCTGAGGCTGGGCGAACGTGTTGCCCGCTTCGAAAAAACTGTCATAGCGGATGCTTTGCGTTCGCATGGTGGCAGCCTCAAGCCCGTCTATGAGGCGCTCGGCATTTCACGAAAGACACTTTACGAGAAAATGCAGCGTTACGAACTGGACAAGAAACACTCTTGAGCGCTCTCATCATTTAAAATGGGTAGACCTTCACACACGCTTCGCTCCAAATGTTACGAAATCCACCCAAGCGAACGAAATCAATTCTCATCTGATGACGTTTATTTCCGATCAGTCGTTGTCATCCCGTTCTCCAGCTTTTTCTAATCGCTCTCACTGACCGGTGTGCGGAGGATCAAACTCGCCGGGCCGGTTGACGTGCTTTCCCAAGGGAGGACTTCAGATGAAAGCTCTTGTCGCGTCTTTGACGCTTGCCACCGCCATGGCGCTCACGCCGCAGATCGCGGCCGCGCAGGACTACCCGGCTCAGCCGATCACCATCGTCGTGCCGTTCTCGGCCGGCGGTCCCACCGACACCGTAACGCGTCTCGTTGCTCAGGCAATGAGCGCCGATCTTGGTCAGCAGATCGTCGTTGAGAATGTCGGCGGAGCCGGCGGCACGCTTGGGGCGGGGCGCGTCGCACAGTCGCAGCCGGACGGTTACACGCTGCTTCTCCACCATATCGGCATGGCGACGACGGCTACGCTTTACCGCGAGCTTCCGTTCAACGCGCTCGAAGATTTCTCCTACGTCGGTCTCGTCACCGAGGTTCCGATGGTCATGGTCAGCCGTCCCGATCTCGAAGCCGAAACGCTCGAGGAAGTCGTCAACTATGTCCGCGAGGGCGGTGAGGATGTGATGTATGCGAATGCCGGCATCGGCGCGGCGTCGCATCTGTGCGGCCTCCTGTTCATGGACGCCATCGACACGCAAATGACGACCATTCCCTATCAGGGTACCGGCCCTGCGCTCACCGACCTGATGGGCGGACAGGTCGATCTGATGTGCGACCAGACCACCAATACCGTTCCGCAGATCAATGAAGGCTCGATCAAGGCATTCGCCGTGACCGTTCCCGATCGCGTTGAAAGCCTGCCGGACGTTCCGACCGGCGCCGAATCCGGCATCGAAGGGTTCGAGGTGTCTATCTGGCACGGTCTCTACGCACCGAAGGATACGCCGGACGAGGTTGTTCAGCGTTTGAGCCAGGCGTTGCAGGTTGCACTCGCCGATGAAACGGTCATCGCCCGCTTCGGCGATCTGGGAACTGTTCCCTCGCCGGCCGAGGACGCAACGCCAGAAGCGCTCCAGGCCAAGCTCCAGAGCGAAATCGATCTGTGGCGCCCGATCATCGAGGCGGCCGGCGTCTACGCGAACTGAGCTTGAAAACTGCAATTGAGGGGCCGCCCGGCAAAGGCGGCCCTTCACCTATAGGGAGGTGCGGATGCTAACCCGCGACTATCGTGACATCGTCGGCGGCGGCCTTTTGATCTTCGGCGGCCTTTTGTTTTCCTGGTACGCCGCGACGCATTACGACATGGGCACGCTGCGGCGCATGGGGCCGGGCATGTTTCCGGTCGCGCTGGGGATAACGCTCGCCCTTTTCGGCGTGGCAATGGTGATTCCGGCTTTCTTCAAGCCAGGTCCGAAGATCACGGTTCGCATCTGGACACCTCTGTTCATCATGCTGGGCGTCGGCGCATTCGCGCTCATGATCAGGCCTTTCGGGCTCTTGCCGGCGATCGTCGGCGTGACGGTCCTGTCGTCGTTCGCTGAACTGCGTGTCCGGCCAGTCAGCCTTTTCCTTCTGTGCGCCGTCCTTTGCATCATGTCGTGGCTGATCTTTTCCGTCGGTCTTGGACTGCCAATGGCCATGTATCGCTGGCCGTTCTGAGGAGGATTAGACCATGGACCTTTTTTCAAATATCGCGCTCGGCCTCGACACCGCCCTTTCCAGCACGAACCTTCTCTATTGCTTCATCGGCGTTCTGGTCGGGACCATAATCGGCGTCATTCCTGGCGTCGGTGCGATTTCGGCGATCTCGATGCTGTTGCCGATCACGTTCTATCTGGAGCCGACGACGGCTTTGATCATGCTCGGCGGCATCTGGTACGGCACGACCTATGGCGGCTCGATCGCCGCGATCCTGCTCAACATTCCCGGCACGCCCGCCAATGCCGTGACCTGTCTCGACGGCTATCCGCTGGCTCGCTCGGGACGCGGCGGCGTCGCGCTTCTCACCGCAGCGCTTTCCTCCTTCGCGGGCGGCTCGATCGGCATCCTGCTGATCATGCTGTTCGGTCCGGTCATCGCGACCTATGCGCTGAGTTTCGGTTCGGCCGAGTATTTCGCGCTGATGGTGATGGGCCTCGTGGCCGCGGCAACCATTTCCGACGGCTCGGCGGTCAAAGGTCTCGCCATGGTGATTCTCGGCATCATGTTCGGCACGGTCGGGGCTGACATCTACACCGGCACGCCGCGCTTTTCTTTCGGCGTTTTGGAACTGACGGATGCTGTCAGTCTGGTGGCGCTCGCCATGGGTATCTTCGGCGTCTCCGAGGTGATCGCCTCAGTTCGCAATGTTCATACGTCGACTATCGACCGCAAGAGCGTGTCGTTCCGGGCGATGAAGCCGACCAAGGACGAGGTAAAGCGCGCAGGCGGACCCGTCCTGCGCGGTTCCGCGATCGGAGCGTTTTTCGGTGCTCTCCCGGGTACCGGGCCGTCGATTGCCGCCTTCATCGCCTATGCGATGGAAAAGCGCGTCTCGAAAGACCCGAAACGGTTCGGCAAGGGCGCGGTTGAAGGCATTGCGGCGCCCGAATCAGCCAACAATGCTGCCGACCAGACCGCGTTCATTCCGACGCTTTCGCTCGGCATTCCCGGCAGCCCGACCATGGCGCTGATGCTAGGCGCGCTGATGATCCACGGCATCGCCCCTGGTCCCAGCCTGATCAACGAGCAGCCCTCGCTGTTCTGGGGCCTTATTATGTCGTTCTGGATCGGCAATCTGATGCTCGTCGTCCTCAACGTGCCGCTGATCGGCCTTTGGGTACGGCTTTTGACCATTCCCTATCATCTCCTTTACCCGGCCGTTCTGGTGTTCATCTGCATCGGCACGTATTCGGTCAACAACAGTGCATTCGAGGTTTGGCTCGTCGTCTTCTTCGGTTTCGTCGGCTATGCGATGCGCATTTTCGATTTCCCGGCCGCTCCGCTTCTCCTCGGCTTTGTGTTGGGGCCGATGATGGAAGAGCATTTCCGGCGAGCGATGCTCCTGTCGCGCGGCAATTTCTCGACCTTCATCGATCGACCGATCTCGGCGACCGTGATGGCGATCACGCTATTGCTTCTCATCTGGGGCATATGGTCGGCGATCAAGCAGCGGAAACTCACGCGCGCCGAACTGGCGGCCGAGCAGGCCGGAGGCTCCTGATTGGCTGAAAGCAGGATCACGAAACCTGACTGATCTTAATACGCAGGCCGCCGCCCTATTGTCTTCTAGGTGGCGGCTTGCTCAAATAGAACTATCGGTCGCCGGCTGCGGCGTCGATCTCACCCGACGAGGCATGAGTATCAACGCAAAAGGGAATACCCGCAGCCAGGCTGCGGGCGTTTCAATATCTTTTCACTCGTGCCTCATGTTTCGCCCACTCAATGCCTGAGGGAGGTTTTCAGGATGAAATTATTCAAGACGGCGCTACTTGCCGCTTCTGTCATCATGGCCGGCCCTGCGCTTGCGCAGGAACAATTGTCTGTCGCGACCGGCGGAACGGGCGGTGTTTACTACCCGATCGGCGGTGGTCTCGCCGAACTGATCAACCAGCATCTCGAAGGCTATGCGGCCGTCGCCGAAGTCACTGGCGCTTCGGTGGAGAACGTCGCGCTGATCCATCGCGGCGATTCGGACATCGCCATCGGTCTTGGCGACAGCGTCTATCAGGGCTTCACCGGTACCGGCCAGTTCGAAGGCCGTCAGGCTGAGGGTCTGCGCGTTCTTGCTTCGGTCTATCCGAATGCGGTGCAGATCGTCGTTCCGGCCGATTCCGACATCCAGTCGCTCGAAGATCTGCGCGGCAAGCGTGTTTCCGTCGGTGCGCCGGGTTCGGGCACGGAGCTCAATGCACGCGCGCTTCTTGAAGCCGTCGGTATGACCTATGATGATCTGGCCGCAGCACAGCGTCTCAACTTCAACGAGACCGCCGACGCGCTGCGCGACAATGACATCGACGCCGGCATCTGGAGCGTCGGCCCGCCAACCTCCTCGATCATGAACCTGACGGCGAACCGCAATATTCGCCTCATTCCGGTCACGGACGAGCAGGTCGCCGCCGCGCAGGAGATCGAGCCGATCTTCGCCGCCTACACGCTGCCTTCGGGCATCTATGACGGCGTCACCGAGGACGTGCCGACGGTCGGCATCCCGAATGTCTGGTTCGTTTCGGAGGAGATGGACGAGGAGTTGGCATATCAACTCACGAAGATGCTCTACGATCGCCATGCCGATCTCGTCGCCATCCACCCGGCGGCAAACGACACGACCGTCGAGTTCACCATGGGTTCCAGCCCGATCCCGCTTCATGCCGGCGCTCTGCGTTATTATGAAGAAGTCGGTGCGGAAATCCCGGACAATCTGCGCGAGCAGTAGGACCGGAGCCGCTCAATGCGGCATGACGCATTCAAGATCGCGAGGTGCGGGCTTTTGTCCGCCCTCGCACTCACCGTTTCGGTGATGCCGACCGTGGCCGGGACAATAGAGGTGATTGGTCCAGATCGCGGCACGCTGGCAAGCGTCGAAGCGCAGTCGTGGTGCATCGTGTGGAACCATTCGGTTGCCGGTTTCGAAGTCGAGGACTGTTACAGTCTGCGCGACGGCGCGATGGTTCTGGAACGGAGTCACCAGCCGGACTTTGCCGCCGGGCTCGGACACATCCCCGAACGCGGCGTCCAGAGATCGGACGGCGCTGGCGGTTACTGGATAGACGGCATCGACGAGGTCGTGCCTGGAAATTGCTACCGCCTGCGGATCGGTTCGGCGCGGGTCGACCACCGGATCGTTGCGGGCGATATCGAAATAAGCCTCACCAGACTCGCCGAGGGGACAAGCGTCGCCATTCGTGCGAGCGATTCCGAGAGCAGGGACATTCGGGAATGTTGAACAAATTCTGGGGCAGCGCGACGAAGCGTGACGCGGCAACGGGCGACACGGGAGCCGGACTGGTCGAACCGCCGGCGTTAGCGCAACCCTGGCCGGTCGCCAAGCTTATCGTGCTCCTGTCGGTCGGGCTTTGCCTCTTCCAGCTTTACGCCGCAGGCATCCAGCCGCTCGGTCTTTTCTATCAGCGCACGATCCATCTCGCGCTGATCATGATGATCGCATTCCTGATGTTTCCGGCTTTCGGGCGTCACAAGGAGCGCGGCATCGTTGGAGGCGTGATCGATGCGGCCTTCTTCGTCGCGGCCATCGTCTCCGGTTTCTACATCACGGTCTATCTCGACGAGATTTTCGAGCGCGCCGGGTTCTGGACGCAGACCGATATCTGGATCGGTGTTCTCGCCGTCGTCACGTTGCTCGAGGCCAGCCGCCGCGTCGTCGGTCTTGGCATCACCATTATCGGCCTCATCTTCATTCTTTACGCACTGGCGGGGCCGCGCGGCACGCTGCCCTGGCTTGGCGAGTTCATGCCGGGCATCCTGTCGCATCGTGGCTACAATATCGAACGCCTCATAGCCCAGCTCTATCTGGGGCAGGAGGGTATCTTCGGACTGCCGCTCGGCGTCGCCGCAACCTATGTCTTCATCTTCGTGCTGTTCGGCGCGGTGCTGGAAGTGACCGGCGCGGGCAAGTTCTTCATCGACCTCGCCTATGCCGCGACCGGGAAAAAGCGCGGCGGCCCGGCCAAGGCGGCCGTCGTGGCATCGTGCACGATGGGGTCGATCACCGGATCGGCCATCGCGAACGTCGCGACGACCGGTCCCTTCACCATCCCGCTGATGAAGCGTCTTGGCTACAAGCCGAGCCAGGCTGCGGGCATCGAGGCTGCCGCGTCAACGGGCGGGCAGATCACGCCGCCGCTGATGGGCGCGGGCGCGTTCCTCATCGCCGAATACACGCAGATTCCTTATGCCCAGATCGTGCTGGTCTCGATCTATCCGGCGTTCCTCTACTTCCTTACTGTCTACATGTTCGTTCACCTGATCGCGATCAAGCAGGGGCTGAAAGGTCTGCCGGCAAGTGAATTGCCGTCCGTGCGTCAGGTGATGCGCGAAGGCTGGCATTTCCTTGCACCGCTGGCCTTGCTGATCTGGCTGCTGGTCGCGGGCCTGTCGCCGATGCGCGTCGGCTTCTTCGCGATCCTCGCGATCCTTGCCGTCGCCGCCCTTCGCTTCGTCGTCGAAATCGCGATGGCAAGCCGCCACGGTTCGTCGCCGGCTGAGAAACTGGCCGAATATGGCGGCGCTTTTGGTGTCACGCGCGCAAGCGCATCGAAACTGGTGGAAGCCTGCGAAGTCGGCGTGCGTTCGGCGCTTACCGTCTCTCTCGCCTGTGCCGTCGGCGGCATCATTGTCGGCGTCATCGGTCTGACCGGGCTGGGACTGAAATTCTCCTCGCTGATGATGAGTTTCTCGCAGGGCAATATCGTCCTCGCCCTGCTGCTCGTGCTGATCGCCAGCCTCGTCATCGGCTTCGGTCTGCCGGTCACGGCGAGCTACATCGTGCTGATCATTCTCGTTGGCCCGGCGATGAGCGCCGAGTTCGGCATCCCGCTCCTGATCGTCCACCTCGTCGTCTTCTGGTACTCGCAGGATTCGAACGTCACACCACCGATCGCGCTTGCCGCATTCGCCGGTGCCGCCATCGCCGGATCGAAGCCGATCGAGACGAGCTTTCAGGCATGGAAGTTCGCCAAAGGGCTCTACATCATCCCGCTTTTCATGGTCTTCAATCCGGAAATCATCATCGGCGGGCCGGTGCATCTGGTAATCTGGAACGGTGTCGTCGCGCTGGTGGCATTGGTGGCGTTCGTCGCCATGCTGGAAGGCTATCTCTTCGAGCGCATCGACATTGTAGGCCGTGGCATCCTGCTGGCGGGCGGTATTGGCTGCCTGTGGCCGAGCGTGCCGGCCGAGATCGTCAGCGTCGCCGCGATCATCGGTATCCTCGGTTATAATTATGTGACGGCACAAAGGAGTGGAGCGCTGGCGAATACGTAAGCGCCGCCTCCACGCCGAAAGAAAAAGGCCGGGTCGTTCCCGGCCTTTTGCATCTCGTGTCCGTCAGGCCGGCAGGTGCCCAATTCTGGAGAGGAGACGCGCGGTCATCAGGATCGCGGCGGCCGCAAGGCCGAGCGCTAGCCCCCACCAAATGCCGATGCCGCCCCACCCGGCAAGATGGGCAAGCCCGTATCCCGCCGGAATGCCGACCGCCCAATAACTGACGAGCGCGATGATCATCGGAACGCGCGTTTCACGCATGCCCCTGAGCCCGCCGCTCGACAGCGCCTGAATGCCGTCGACGATCTGGAACAGGCCCGCGACCGCGAGAAACGAGACTGCGAGCGTCACGACCGATGAAACAGACGGATCGTCGAGGTCCAGATAAAGACCGATAAGCGCATGGGGCATCGTCAGGAAGATCGCCGCCGACAGAACGGCTATGCCAGCCCCCATCAAGAGTGACGTCATGGTCGCGCGGAAGACATCCTGCCGGTTCCGTCGGCCATAGGCGTGGCCGACCCTGATGGTCGTCGCGGCGGACAGGCCGAGTGGGATCATGAAAGCGAGACCGCTCAGCTGAAGCGCGATTCCATGCGCCGCCAGTTCCATCGTGCCGATCCGGCCCATCATGAAGGAGGTGGCCGTGAACAGCGCAACCTCGGCGACGATGGTGGTTCCGATGGGCCAGCCCAGACGGAACACCTCGGCGATTGCGGGCATGTCCGGCTTCAAGAAGCGGACAAATATCTCCTGCTGGCGCAGGATACGGTGACGGGAGATGTAGACGACGAGGAACAGAACGACGCAGCACGTAGCGATGAGCGTCGCAAAGCCCGCGCCACGCATTCCCATGGACGGGAAACCGAAATTGCCGAACACGAGCGCGATATTGAGGGCCGCATTGATGCCGACGCCGATGACAAGCGCCGTCACCACGATCGACGGGCGGCCGAGTGCGCCGAGAAAGGAGCGCAGGACGATGATCGAAAGCTGCGGGAAGAGCGACCATTTGAGGATACCGGTATAATCGGCCGCGAGCGCGGCGATGACCGGGTCCTGCCCGAGCGCCAGAAAGATCGCATGCGCGTTCCACAGGGGCACGATCATCACGCAGGCATAGGCGAAGCTGACCCAAAGCCCCATGCGCACGAAGCGCCGCCCACCACGCGGATCGTTCGATCCGATCGCGTTGGCGACGAGCGGCATAACGGCGAACGCGAATCCCGACCCGAACATCCACACGACAAAGAAGAGCTGCCAGCCGAGAACGGAGGCCGCGAGCTCCTCCGGTCCCAGTCGTCCGAGCACCAGCGTGTTCGTCAGGTTGATCGCCATCTGTGCGAATTGCGCGGCGATCAGCGGCAGGCCGAGAACAAGCGTCTCGCGCACATGGCTTCCCCAATCGGCAAAGGTCGGATGGGGGGATATCGGAGCAGCGGTGTTCACGGCGTGGAAAACCTCGATGGACGTTCGCTGGATCGCGGCACCAGCTCGGCTTGCGTAAATTCCGGGCAGATGCCTGCCGGTGATGCATCCGGCTCCATACCTTATGGTCCTGCCCGCCGATAGGGACAGGCTGTCGGCATGGTTGTGTCTGCCGGCCAGGTGCAAGCTGCGCATATGAGAAAGCCGCCTCATGGAGAGGCGGCTTTTCCGTTGTATCGTTCGTTCAGGCGGGCCTTGTTTTCGGCATCGCCGGCTGATCCCACTCACGCCGTCGCCACTGAAGCGCGGCGACGAAGCCGATCAGTGCGAAGGCCGGAATGAACATCCATTCGTTGCGCCATGTCTGCGGATCGGGGACCTCGACGCGCGACACCCTCTGTCCGACCTCCAGGCCGATTCGTTCGGCCTGACTGCGAAAGCGGACATTGACGATCTGGGTCTGTCCGCCGAAAGCGGTGATCTGAACGCCGGAAGCCGCCAGCCGTTCCGCACCGGGTCCGGCTTCGCCGAGCGGGAGCTGCACGATGCGGGTGACGTCGTTTCCAGACAGATCCATGCCTTCGACCTCGAAGCGCAGGAAAGCGTCGGCCGGCATGCTTTCGGCGATCTCGACAATTCTGTCGCCCGGCTCGTCGATATAGGGATCAGAAATCCGATCCATGAAGAAGCCCGGACGGAAAAGCATGAAACAGGCCAGAAGCAGGATCGCGCTTTCCCAGATGCGCGAGCGCGTAACGAAGATCTGCTGCGTGACGGAAACGAACATCAACATGCCGACAAGCGCGCCGGTCACCACGATTATCAGATGCCACCAACTGTCGATGCCGATCAGCAGGAGTTGGTGATTGAAGATGAAAACCAGTGGCAGGATGGCCGTTCGCATTTCATAGCGGAAGGCCTGAATGCCGGTCCGGAGCGGGTCCGCGCGGGAGATGGCAGAGGCCGCGAAAGATGCAAGGCCGACGGGCGGCGTCACGTCGGCCATGAGACCGAAATAGAAGACGTAGAGGTGGACGGCGACGAGCGCGACGGCGAGGCCATTCAGCGTCGCTACCTCGACGATGACCGGTGCCATGAGTGTGGCGACGACGACGTAGTTCGCCGTCGTCGGCATGCCGAGACCGACGACCATGCAGATCAAAGCCGTCATCAGGAGCATGATCAGGAGGTTGCCGCCCGACGCCGCGATGACGATTTCCGACAGGACGAGGCCGATGCCCGTGAGTGCCACGGTGCCGACGACGATACCGGCGGCGGCGGTCGCGATGGCAATGCCGACCATGTTTCGCGCGCCCGTTGCCAGCCCTTCGACGACATCGACGAGGCCGGCCTTGAGCGGAGCGATCAGGTTGAAGTCACGGCGGAAGAACGCGATCAGCGGGCGTTGCGTGGCAACGAGGAAGATCAACGCCATGGTGCCGTAAAAGGCGGAAAGGCCGGGCGAGAGTTCCTCGACCATGAGGCACCAGACGAGGATAAAGACCGGCATGACGTAATGGATGCCGGCAGGCGCGACCTCGACCGCGTCGGGCAATTTGTCGGCCATCGCGGCCGGGTCGTCGGCCTCGAGGTCGGGGTAGCGCGCGCGCCACGCGATCGAGCCGACATAGACGGCCAGCGCGCCGAGACCGGCGGCCCAGCTTGCATAGCTGCCGAAAGCCGAGCGGGTCCAGCCGAGCGCGTAATAGACGAAGCCGCAGAACAGGATGAAGCCGCTGATCGTCATGCCGCCGATGGCAAGGCTCGTCAGCCGGCTGCGCCGTCGTTCCTGCTTGACGCCTTTCATGCCGTATTTGCGCGCCTCGATATCGACGACGTAGAACAACGACAGATAGGTCAAAAGTGCCGGGATAATGGCGTGGCGTACGACCTCGGCATAGGAAATGCCGACATATTCGGCGATGAGGAAGGCGGCGGCGCCCATGACTGGCGGCATGATCTGGCCGTTGACCGAGGCCGAAACTTCAATCGCCCCTGCCTTGACGGGCGGATAGCCGACCCGCTTCATCAGCGGGATGGTGAACGTGCCGGTGGTCACGACATTGGCGACTGACGAACCGGAAATGAGGCCTGTCGACGCCGAGCCGAGAACGGCGGCTTTGGCCGGTCCGCCGCGCAGATGGCCGAGGAGGCCGAAGGCGAGCTTGATGAAGTAATTGCCCGCGCCCGCGCGCTCCAGAAGCGATCCGAACAGCACAAACAGGAAGACGAAGGCCGTGGAGACGCCGAGCGCGACGCCGAAGACGCCTTCTGTCGTCAGCCAGTATTGCGAGGCTGCGCGCGAGAGCGACGCGCCGCGATGGGCGAGCAAGCCCGGTAGATAGGAGCCGAAGAAGGCGTAGGCGATGAAGACGAGACCGACGATGGGCAGGGCCAGGCCGAGCGTGCGGCGCGCGCCTTCCAGAAGAAACAGGATGCCGAGAACCGCAACGGTCAGGTCCATCGTCGTCGGCAGACCGGGACGGCGGGCGAGTTCGGCCTGATAGAGGAACAGATAGGCGGCGCAAAAAGCCGCGCCCAGCGCGAGCGCCCAGTCGATCAACGGAATATGGTTGCGCGGCGAACCCTTGAACGCCGGATAGGCGACGAAGGCGAGAAAAACGCCGAAGGCGAGGTGGATGGCGCGCGCTTCGGTGGCGTTGAAGACACCGATGCGAAGCTGATAGGGCCAAGGAGAGGCGTACCAGATCTGGAACAGCGCCCAGCAAAGCGGCACCGCCAGAAGCATGAAACGCGAGAAGCGATCGGTGGGCGCGCGTCCGCCCGTATCGGCCTCCGCCACGATTTGCGCAAGTTCGTCGCTGCGCGGTGCGTCATCGGTGCGTGCGTTCATCGGATAATCCCTCAGGCCCCTGAAAAGAGAAAGGGGTGCCAGAGCACCCCTTCAAGACCGACTTAGAGCCAGCCCTGTTCCCTGTAATAGCGTTCCGCGCCCGGGTGAAGGGGGGCCGAGTTACCGTCCGTCACCATGTTCTCCGGCTCCAGATTTGCGAAGGCGGGGTGAAGCTGGCGGAAGGCGTCGAAATTGTCGAAGACCGATTTCACCAGATTGTAGACGGCATCTTCCGAAACGTCGGTCGAGGCGACCAGCGTGGCGAGCACGCCGTAGGTCGGGATGTCCTCGTCATTGCCGGTGTAGAGCCCGCCGGGGATCGACACGCTCGCATAGAACGGGTTGTCGGCGACGAGCTGGTCGATCGCATCGCCTTCGATCGCGACGATCTTCGCGCCGCAGGTCGTCGTCGGGTCGGCGATGTTGGCCGAAGGATGACCGACAGCATAATAGAAAGCGTCGATCTGGTTGTCGCAAAGCGCTGGACCGTGCTCATCGGGACGAAGTTCTGCCGCCAGCGAGAACGCGCTGCGCTCCCAGCCGAGCGCGTCGAGCATGATCTGCATCGAGGCCTGCGTGCCCGAACCCGGATTGCCGATATTCACGCGCTTGCCTTCGAGATCGTCCAGCGAGGCGATGTTGGCGTCGGCGCGCGTGACGAGCGTGAACGGCTCGGGGTGGATCGAGAATACGGCGCGCAGGTCTTCCCATGGGCCGGCTTCTTCGAAGTCGCTCGAGCCATTGAACGAATGGTACTGCCAGTCGGACTGCACCATGCCGAGGTCGAATTCACCCTGACGCATGGCGTTCAGATTGAACACCGAGCCGCCGGTCGATTCGGCCGAGCAGCGGAAGCCGTGATCCGCACGCGTCTGGTTCATGAGACGGCAGATCGCGCCGCCGGCAGCGTAGTAGACGCCGGTAACGCCGCCCGTGCCGATGGTGACGAATTGCTGTTGTGCGCTGGCTGCGCCGGTGGCGAGCGTGCCGCCCATCGCGACGGCAAGGCCAAGGCCGATCAAATTCTTAGGTTTCATTCCGCTTCTCCTTTGCTGCACGTTCCCCCTTGCGGGTCGAAAGTTTGTCTTGCCGGGCTGCGTGCATCAGCACCGGATTTTCCGTCCGTCTCTTATCCGGTCGGCTTTTCAACACCGAGCCCCACCGCAGGCTCTCGCCAGAACCTGCGCAAATCGTCAGCTTTTGCAAGCCCTCGGGGGCTGGCGCAGGTTGCTGTTGCGGATACCAGCGCGGCATTCGATTGTGCCAGCGATCCGTCCGACAGCCACAGATTATTTTCAAAGCCGACGCGCGCGTGACCGCCCGCTTCGGCCACCCGGTGCATGAATTCGATCTCTCGCGGGCCGAAGGCGCAGGCCATCCATTGGTGTCGCGCGATACCGGCGCTCACGAAGGCGTCGAATTCGTCGTCTGTCGCGCCAGCCTCGAAATATCGACCCAGAACGGCCAATATCGCAAGCGGCCCGTCCGGCAATATGCCGCGCGCTGCCAGTCTTTCGACGCGAGACAGTTCGCCGGCTTCATAAAGGATGATCTGGTGAAGCGTGCCCGCCTTTTCCATCCGCTCGAACAATGCGGCAACCGCGCGTTCATCACCGTTTTCCGGCAGGATTTCCCGCAGGGCGATGGAAACGGATTCAGGCTGGAGCGCGTCGATGACCGCGATTTGCTCGGGCGGTGCGTAAAGACCGACAGCCTCGGTCGTCACCTGCACGATCAGGTCGTCACCGACCGCATCGCGCACGGCCTTGACGGCCTCGCGATAAAGATCGACGTCGAGCGTGTGGCAACCCTCCGCATCGCGCACATGAAGATGGATCATCGCCGCCCCGGCTTCCAGCGCTTCGGCGGCGTCACGGGCGATATCGTCGATGCTCATCGGCAAGCGCGGATGATCCGCTTTTGTACGGCGCGCACCGTTCGGCGCAACGGCGATGGCGAAGGGCCGGAAGCTCACGCGGCCGCCTTGAGTGCGGTTTCGATTGCGCGCGACAGGCGCTCGACGATGATGTCGACTTCAGCCTCGCCGATGATGAACGGCGGCGCGAGCAGGACATGATCGCCCGCCTTGCCATCGGCGGTGCCACCGGTTGGATACACCATCAGGCCTTCCTCCATTGCGGCCGACTTGATCTTCGCGTGAAGTTTCAGCGCCGGATCGAACGGCGCTTTGGTTTCCCGGTCTTCGACAAGCTCGGCGGCTCGGAAAAGCCCGCGTCCGCGAATGTCGCCGATATGCGGGTGATCGCCAAATTCATCGCGCAGCCGGGTGTCGAGAAGCTCGCCCATCGCACGGCAATTTTCCAGAAGACCGTCTTCCTCAATCACGTTCTGGACGGCGAGCGCCCCGGCGCAGGCACTTGCGTGGCCGATATAGGTGAAGCCGTGCTGGAACGCGCCCGAACCGCCTGTGATCGTGTCATGGATCGCGCCGGACAGGATGCACGCGCCGATCGGCTGGTAGCCGGCTCCCAGACCCTTCGCGCATGTCAGGATATCGGGCGAAACGTCGTCCTGTTCGCAACCGTAAAGCGTACCGGTGCGACCCATGCCTGACATCACCTCGTCGAGGATGAGAAGAACGCCGTAGCGGTCGCAGATTTCGCGGATGCGTTTGAAATAGCCGGGCGCGGGCGGCACCGCGCCGATCGTCGCGCCCACTACCGTCTCGGCGATGAAGGCGATGACGGTTTCTGGCCCGAGCCGCAGGATTTCGGCCTCCAGCGCGTTTGCGGCGCGCAAGCCGTATTCTTCGGGCGTCTCGTCTTCGCGGCGCTCGCGATAGTCGAAGCACGGGTCGATATGGCTGACCGGCAGGAGAATCGGCTCGTAGACGGCGCGTCGTGCCGCGTTGCCGCCAGCCGACAGCGCGCCGATCGTGTTGCCGTGATAGCTTTGCCGGCGGGCGATGAAATGTTTGCGCCCGGTTTCGCCACGCTCGTAGAAATATTGCCGCGCGAGTTTCATAGCCGTCTCATTGGCTTCCGAGCCGCCGGAGATGAAATAGACGTGGCTAAGCCCGTCCGGAGCGCGGGCGATCAGGTGATCGGCAAGCTTTTCGGCCGGTTCGTTGGTGAAGAAGCCGGTATGGGCGAAGGGCAGCACGTCGAGCTGCGCCTTGATCGCGTCAATCACGCGGCGCTCGCTGTGCCCGAGACACGAGACCGCCGCACCGCCGGAGGCGTCCAGATAGCGCTTTCCCGCGCTGTCGATGAGATACGGGCCGTCGCCACCGACCGCCAGCGGCAAGATGCGTGCGGGATCGCGATGAAGGATGCGTGTGCGGTTGGCAGTCATGTCTGTTTTCCTGAAGGCAGATAAGCGGATCGTGTGGCGAGTGCGCTCTCGCGGCGGCGCAGCGCGGCAAGCGCGTCATCACCGCCGCGCGCGAAAAGAAGTGTCGTCAGGCCCTGCGCGAGCGCCAGAAGGCCGATCGGCGATGCGATATAGGCTGGGCCGGCATTTCCCGCGACCAAAGCGACTTCGGCCAGGAGAGCGATCGGGCTGAGCGGCCCGTCCGTCAAGGCCACGATGCGCGCGCCGGCTTCCTGTGCGCGCCGGGCGGCCTCTACCGCCTCGCGACTATAGGGATCGACCGAAACGATGATGATGGCGTCGCCGGGACGGAGATGATCCAGCTCGTCGAGCAGCGCGCCGCCCGTTCCCGTCGCCAACCGCGCACCGGTCGAAAACAGCGAAAGCGAATAGTGGATCGAAAAGGCAACCGGAAAGCAGCTTCTGATACCGAAGACGGTTATCGACGGCGCCTCGATGAGAAGCGCTGCGGCCTTGTCGATCATCCTGCGCGTCTGCGGCGCGAAAGCCGTTTCCACATTCGCCATCTCGGCATCGCGAATGGCGTCGAGCAGGACGTCCTCGCCTTGCAGCAGTTTCATGCTGTCGAGGAGCCGGCCGGCCCGGTTCGAGAAAACGCCCTGCCGTTCGGTTGTCAACCAATCGCGGTGCTCGGCCTGAAATGCCTCCCAGTTCTCGATGTCGAGCGCCTGCGTCAGGCGAGACATCGCAGCGGGAGAAACACCGGCACGCGACGACAAGGTCCGCATCGAGTTCAACGCCACATCCTGCGGATGCTCACGCACGAACCGCGCCGCCCGCTGCAATTGCGGGGAAAATCCGTCATAGCGCGCTTCGAGGCGCTGCCAGATATCGGGGAGGCTCACAGGCTGCTCGTTGAAACGTTTGTTTCGATAATGAAATTGATTGAAACAAATGAGTCAACGAAATTCGTCGGGCCGCGATCAGATATCCTTATCCACCTGCGGATCGGCCTCGATCGCCTGCCGCAGCCGCGCGAAAGCCAAGCGGATGCGTGACTTCACCGTTCCGAGGGGCAGGCCGGTCCGCTCCGCGATCTGGCTGTGGGTGAGGCCGACGAAAAATGCGAGTTGAACGAGTTCGATCTGTTCGCGCGGCAGCACTTTCAACGCGATCTGAACGCGGGTATCTCGCAAAGCGCCGTCGACCACGCGGTCTGCCGGTTCCGGGGCGTCCGGCTCGAAAATCGGATCGAACGGATCGATGCGGTGCGATTTGTCGCGGCGGGCCAGATCGATGCGCCGGTTGCGTGCAACACGGAATAGCCATGTCGCCAGCGACGATTTGGCGGGATCGAAAAGATGCGCCTTGTGCCACAGGACCGACATCACCTCCTGCGCAATATCTTCGGCCTGCGCCGCATCCATCCCCAGACGCTGGAGATAGAAGTTCACACGCGGCGCGAAATGATCGAAAAGCGCTTCGAAAGCGGCGCGGTCGCGATCGCGGGCCACGCGGGCGGCCAGCCGGGCATGGTCGTTTGAAGTCGTCGTCGTCATGCGCGGCGGAAAACTCTCCCGAACGGCCTCAGGCCGCTGTATAGTTCAAGTCTACGGGGCACGCGTTTGGGGCGCAACCGGCAAGTTGCCGACGAACTTTACAAGCCGACACATTCAGTCAAATTCTTGCCGTCTTTGCCCGGTTCAACTCCTGTCAGGGACAGAGGCATCGTGAATCCGCTCGCGATGACGTCAATGCAAGAGCATGGAAGGAGAACCGAAGATCGCCGTGCCGTTGTGCATTCAGTCTTTGGTAACCTCGTTTCCCTAAAATTCGACGTAATCGGGCCTTCGGTCCGTCTCGTTAAACATTCACACGATCACACAAGGTCAGCCATGCGCAGAACTCTCGCGACACTCTCCTGCCTCGGCATGGTCGCGCTCGCCTCGCCGGCGCTCGCCCAGTCCGCAACCAAGATCGGCCAGCACAATGCCTGGGGCACCTATTCATATGAGGGTGACGGCGGGCGCGTGTGCTATGTGCTTACAGTGCCCACGGAAAAGCAGCCGGCCAGCCTCAACCATGGCGACATCTATTTCTTCGTCAGCCAGAAGCCGGGACAGAACGTCACCTACGAGCCGCAGTTCATCGCCTCATACGATTTCCAGGCGAACTCGAAGGTTACCGTGCAGGTCGGCAATTCGAGCTATTCGCTGTTCACGCGCGGCACGTCGGCATGGCTCGAAAACGCTGCCCAGGAAAGCGAGCTGATCACGGCCATGCGCGGCGGTGCCGACATGAAGGTCGCCGCGAAATCCGGACGTGGCAACGACACGAGCTACACGTTCTCGCTGCGCGGCATTACTGCGGCGCTGAACTCGATCCAGAATTGCAGCTGATTTCGGCGGCTTCTCTGTCTTGAACAGGCCGGGGCGCATGCTCCGGCCTTTTCATTTGCCGCAACGTCGCTTATGTGGACGCCATCATTCGCCGGGCATGTCCCGGCAGGCCCGCGCTTGGCGGCCGACCCGCATTTCATGTTACAACTTAGCTCCTCGCGGCCACCGCGACAACTGGACATTTGAACGCCCATGACCCTGACGCTCGATCTCACCCAGCCCGACACGCGCGCCGCGCTTCGTCCCAAGACCAGCGAAAAGCCGTCGCTGATCGGCATGACGCGCGAGGAGATGGCGGCGGCGCTCGGCGAGATCGGCATTCCCGAAAAGCAGCGCCGCATGCGCGTGCAGCAGCTCTGGCACTGGCTCTATGTGCGCGGCGTCGCCGATTTCGCGCATATGTTCAACATCTCCAAGGATCTGCGCGCCAAACTCTCCGAGGCGTTCACGATCGGGCGGCCGGAAATCGTCGAAGAGCAGATTTCCGAGGACGGCACGCGCAAATGGCTGTTCCGCTTTCCGCCGCGCGGGGCCGGTCGTCCCGTCGAGATCGAAACGGTTTATATTCCCGAGGAAGGGCGCGGGACGCTGTGCATCTCCAGCCAGGTCGGCTGCACGCTGACCTGTACGTTCTGCCATACCGGTACGCAAAAGCTGGTACGCAACCTGACGGCCGAGGAAATCCTCGCGCAACTCCTTACCGCGCGCGACCGGCTCGGCGACTTTCCCGACCGCGACACGCCGGACGGTGCCATCGTACCAGCCGAAGGACGCAAGATCACCAACATCGTCATGATGGGCATGGGCGAGCCGCTCTATAATTTCGAGGAAGTGAAGAAGGCGCTCCTGATCGCGTCCGACGGGGACGGTCTTTCCCTGTCGAAGCGCCGCATCACGCTGTCGACCTCGGGCGTCGTGCCGGAAATCTACCGCACTGGCGAGGAGATCGGCGTCATGCTCGCTATCTCGCTCCATGCGGTGAACGACGATTTGCGAGACCTTCTGGTTCCGATCAACAAGAAGTATCCGCTCGAACAACTCATTCAGGCCTGCCGCGATTATCCCGGCCTGTCGAACGCGAAGCGCATCACCTTCGAATATGTGATGCTCAAGGACATCAACGATTCCATGGAAGATGCCAAGGCGCTGGTGAAGCTGCTCAGGGGCATTCCAGCCAAGATCAACCTGATCCCGTTCAATCCATGGCCGGGCTCGAACTACCAGTGCTCGGACTGGGAGCAGATCGAAAAGTTCGCGGATTACGTCAACGCGGCCGGCTACGCTTCGCCGATCCGCACACCGCGCGGCCGCGACATCCTGGCCGCCTGCGGGCAGCTCAAGTCGGAATCGGAGCGGATGAAAAAGTCCGACCGCCTCAAACTGGAAGCGATGATGATCGCCGGCCACGGCGAAGCGTGAGAGCGGCGATTTGAGCCGTTTCGTTACCTATCTCGTCCGCTTCGTTGCGATCCTCGTCGGCTTCATCGGCGCCTGTCTGACGGCGAGCCTGTTCGTCAATCTGCTCTTTGCGTCGAGCATCGTCGCCATCGTTCCCGAACTGTCGCAGGCCGGCCCGGCGCTTTACGTCACGGTTCCGTTCTTCGCATTGATCATCGCCAATATGTCCTTCGGCGTCTTCATGATCGCCGCCGTCGCGGCTGAACTTCTAAGCTGGCGCTCTTGGCTTGCCCATGCCGGGTGCGGGGCGGTTGTGGGGCTTTACACCGGCTGGCGGTTCGCTGAGGCGATGGATCGGCCGGACGCTGCTTCCGATGCCGGGCTGATGCTCGTCACGCTCGCTGCGGGGTTGATTGGTGGCATCGCCTATTGGGCGATCGCGGGACGAAACGCCGGAAACTGGCGCGACGAGGTCACCGCGCGTTTGTCATAAGGATGCGCAGTGCGAAGGCGGCAAAGACGCTTGCGAACAGATAGTCGATGATCCGGGTAACGCGCGGCGAGCGCTTCAGGAGCGCCGAGAACGAATCGGCCGCGATTACCATCGGAACTGTTACCGGCAAAGCAAGCACGATGAACATCGCCCCGAGGAAGAAGAGCTTGCCCGGTGCGTTCGGATCGCTCGCAGAGACGAATTGCGGCAGGAAGGTCATGAAGAACAAAATGATCTTCGGGTTGAGCAGATTGATGCCGAGACCCGTCGCCCAGTTGGCGAAGAAGGACCGCTTTGAGCGTTGCTCGCCCGTTGCCGGCGAAAAGGCCGAGCCGTACCGGATCGCCTGGTACGCCAGCCAGACCAGATAGACCGCACCGACGAGCTTCAGCACGAAGAACGCCTGCGGCGAAGCGACGATGAGTGCCGAAAGGCCGAGCGCCACCAGCGTCGTGTGAACGACGATGCCCGACATCGCGCCCAGCATGCAGGCAAAGCCCGCCGCCCGTCCTTCCGAGAGCGCGCGACCGACGAAGAGCGTCATGTCCGGGCCGGGTGTGATCGAGATGACGAAAGTCGCGATCGCGAACTGGATGAGAATTGCAGTGGTCGGCAGGAAGTCCATCAAATCACCTTTCGCGCAGTCCTAACGGTTCTGCGATCCCGATGGGTAAACATGCCCGTCGCTGTTCCGCAAGATGTCATCCGGCAGGCTATGTTGCCCAGATGACTGGTCGGTCGGCGACTACGACTATCGTTCAATACGATGTGCGACAAAAACGCACAGTTTTTCTTGCTTTACGTTGCGTAATGAATATTCTCCCCGGCAGCGGACAATCCGGAAAACAAGCGGAGCCGCTCAGGGAGGATAGATATGGACATGAAGACGCTTTCGCGCCGGAAGTTTCTCGGCGCATCAACGCTCGTTGGCGCGAGTGCGGCCAGCGCGCTTGCCGCTCCGGCGGTTCTTGCGCAGGCTCCGGTGACGATCAAGATGCAGACGTCGTGGCCGTCGTCGGACATCTGGATGGATTTTGCCCGGCAGTATATCGAGCGCGTCGAAAAGATGTCGGCCGGCCGGATCAAGTTCGAGCTTTTGCCGGCAGGCGCGGTCGTCGGCGCGTTTCAGGTGCTCGACGCCGTCAATGACGGCATCATCGACGCGACGCATACCGTCGCCGCCTACTGGTACGGCAAGCATAAGGCCGCGTCCCTATTCGGCACCGGTCCGGTCTTCGGTGGTAGTGCGACCACCATGCTCGCCTGGTTCCATCAGGGCGGCGGCAAGGAACTCTACCGTGAACTGACGCAGGACGTGATGGGGCTGAACGTGGTCGCGTTCTATGGTTTCCCGATGCCTGCCCAGCCTTTCGGCTGGTTCAAGGAGCCGGTTGCGACAGTCGCCGACATCAACGGTTTCAAATACCGCACCGTTGGGCTGGCCGCCGATCTCCTACAATCGATGGGCATGAGCGTGGCGCAATTGCCCGGCGGCGAAATCGTGCCGGCCATGGAGCGCGGCGTCATCGACGCGTTCGAGTTCAACAACCCGTCGTCCGATCTTCGCTTCGGCTCGCAGGATGTCGCCAAGCACTACATGCTGTCGTCCTATCATCAGGCGAGCGAAACCTTCGAGTTCATGTTCAACCGAGACGTGTTCGATTCGCTCGACGACGATCTCAAGGCAATTCTCGAATATTCGGTCGAGGCGGCTTCCACGGCCAACACCGCTCTGGCGCTCGACAATTACTCGGCCGATCTCGTCAGGCTGCAGGACGAGCACGGCGTGACCGTCCATCGCACACCGATGGAAATTCTCAGCGCCCAGCTCGAGGCATGGGACCAGCTCATTCCCACGCTGGAGGCCGATCCCATGATGAAGAAGATCCTCGTCAGCCAGCGCGAATGGGTCGAGCGCGTCACGTTCTACGAAATCATGAACTCGGCCGATCTGACGCTCGCCTATGAGCATTACTTCCCGGGCAAGCTGAGAATGCAGAGCTAGGCTCGGCGTCCTCATCCTTTCCGGCCGACTGCCGTCTATCGGCGGCAGTCGGTGCCGCCCACAGAAATGGACGATCTCCGACATGCTCCGCTTCATTGCATTCGCCGACGAGGTGTCGGCGTGGTTCGGGAAGGTGTTTGCCTGGTGCATCATCATCATGACGCTCGGCGTCGGATATGAAGTCGTCGTGCGCTATGCTTTCCGCGCGCCGACGCCATGGTCATTCGACCTCAGCTACATGATGTACGGCACGATGTTCATGATGGCGGGTGCCTATACGCTGTCGCGCAACGGGCATGTCCGCGGCGATTTCGTGTACCGGCTCTGGCAGCCGCGAACGCAGGCCAAGGTCGAGTTCGTGCTTTATTTCTTCTTCTTCTTTCCCGGTATTCTCGCCCTCGTGATCTCCGGCTGGAAATATGCCAGCCGCTCATGGGGCTACATGGAAGTCAGCACGATGAGCCCGGCCGGAATGCCGATCTACCAGTTCAAGACGGTGATCGTGGCCGCCGGGCTTCTGCTTTTCCTGCAAGGGATCGCGCAGGTCTGCCGCTGCATCGTTACCATGCGCACGAACGAATGGCCGCAGCCGGCTCCCGACGTGGAGGAACTGGAAACGATCATGCTGCGCGAGAACGCGCCCGTTCTCCAGCATGGCAGCGAAGCCGTCGATGTCGTCACGCCCCGGGAGCCACGTTCATGAGCGATCCAGTCGTCGCCCTCGTCATGCTCGGGCTCTTCATCTTCGTCATCATGCTGGGCTTTCCCATCGCCTTTACGCTGATGGCGTTGGCAATCGCCTTCGGCTACTACGCCTATTTCGACGCCGGGCGCATGTGGGCGCCCTATAATAGGCTTCTCGATCAGGACGTGTCGCAACTCGATCTCTGGCAGTCATGGATCGGGGGCTTTTTCAACAACCGGATTTTCGACCTCTTCGTGAACCAGACCTATTCGGTCATGGCGAACGACGTTCTGACGGCGATCCCGCTGTTCCTGTTCATGGGCTACATCGTCGAGCGGGCGAATATCGTCGACCGCCTGTTCGAGACGCTCAGCATCGCCACGCGGCGCGTGCCCGGTTCCATGGCCGTCGCCGCGCTCATCACCTGTGCGTTGTTCGCCACCGCCACCGGCATCGTCGGCGCAGTCGTCACGCTGATGGGGCTGCTGGCGTTCCCGGCCATGATGAAGGCGCGCTACGACACCAGCTTCGCGTCCGGCGTGATCTGTGCGGGCGGAACGCTCGGCATCCTCATCCCGCCATCGATCATGCTCATCGTCTATGCTGCTGCATCAGGTACGTCGATCGTGCGGCTTTACGCCGGCGCGCTGCTGCCCGGCTTCCTGCTCGCCGGCATGTATCTGGTCTACATTATCATCCGTGCGATCATGCAGCCGAGCCTTGCGCCAAAGATCGCTGAGCCGACCGAACCGATCCCGATCGCGCGGCTGATGTGGATGATGCTGACCTCGTTCTTCCCGCTGGCGGTTCTCATCTTGTCGGTGCTGGGTGCCATCCTCTTCGGCTTCGCCACGCCTTCGGAAGCGGCAGCGATCGGTGCGCTGGGCGGGCTCGTTCTCGCCATCGCCTACCGTGCGCTGACATGGCGGCGGCTGCGCGAATCCGTCTATCTTTCCGTGCGCACCACCGCGATGGTGTGCTGGCTGTTCGTCGGATCGTGGGTGTTCGCCTCGGTCTTCTCCTATCTCGGGGGCGAGCACGTGGTCCGCGATTTCGTCGTCGGGCTTGACCTGACGCCGTTCCAGTTCCTTTTAATGGCGCAGCTCATCATCTTCCTGCTCGGCTGGCCGCTGGAGTGGTCGGAGATCATCATCATCTTCGTGCCGATCTTCCTGCCGCTACTGGTGATTTTCGAGATCGACCCGCTGTTCTTCGGCATTCTTATCGCGCTCAACCTGCAAACCTCGTTCCTGACCCCGCCGATGGCGATGTCGGCCTACTATCTGAAGGGCATCGCTCCGCCGGAAGTGCGGTTGACGCAGATCTTCGCCGGGTCGCTGCCTTATGTAGGAATGGTCTTCATCACCATGGCGATTCTCTACACCTTCCCCCAGATCGTCTACTGGTTGCCCCAAACGATCTACGGGCGATAGGAGCGCCGTCATGCTCGTCAACAGACTCATCCAGATCCTCGCCGTCCTTGCCTTTGTCGCCTTCTTCGGGGTCATCTTGTGGAAGGTGCCGCGGCTCGATCTTGCGGTCGTCATCGGGCTGGGCGCGCTCGCCGTTCTCTACGATCTGTTTGAAACAGGACGACGGGACCGGCGCGCCAGGCGTGCGGGTGCGGCGGACCGGTGACAAGCCAAGGCGGCCCGGACGCCTTGTCCGGCCCGTCATTCCTGATAAAAGGCGGTCGAAAACCCAACCGTAGCAGGCCCGCCAAATGTCCAAGTGGAAAGACGTCAAGAAGGTCGTACTCGCCTATTCGGGCGGTCTCGACACCTCCATCATCCTCAAATGGCTCCAGACCGAACTCGGCGCGGAAGTCGTCACCTTCACCGCCGATCTCGGGCAGGGCGAGGAACTGGAGCCGGCGCGCCGCAAGGCCGAGATGATGGGCATCAAGGAGATTTACATCGAGGACGTGCGCGAGGAGTTCATCCGCGATTTCGTATTCCCGATGTTCCGCGCGAACGCGGTTTATGAAGGCACCTATCTGCTTGGCACCTCGATTGCCCGGCCGCTGATCTCCAAGCGCCTCGTCGAAATCGCCAAGGAAACCGGCGCCGACGCCATCGCGCATGGCGCGACCGGCAAGGGCAACGATCAGGTTCGTTTCGAGCTTTCGGCCTACGCGCTCAATCCGGATATCAAGGTCATCGCGCCGTGGCGCGACTGGACCTTCAAGTCGCGCACCGACCTGATCAATTTCGCCGAACAGCACCAGATTCAGGTCACGAAAGACAAGAAGGGTGAGGCGCCTTTCTCGGTCGACGCAAATCTCCTGCACTCCTCTTCCGAGGGCAAGGTGCTGGAAGATCCATGGGCCGAAGCGCCTGAATATGTCCACATGCGCACCGTCTCGCCGATGGACGCGCCCGACGCCGTCACGGAAGTGACGATCTCGTTCCGCAATGGTGACGCGGTCGCTATCGACGGCAAGGAGATGTCGCCGGCGACGCTTTTCACCAAGCTCAACGAGCTTGGACGCGACAACGGTATCGGCCGTCTCGATCTGGTCGAAAACCGCTTCGTCGGCATGAAATCGCGTGGCGTTTACGAGACGCCCGGCGGCACGATCCTGCTGGCTGCGCATCGCGCGATCGAATCGATCACGCTCGACCGGGGTGCGGCGCATCTGAAGGACGAGCTGATGCCGCGCTACGCTGAACTCATCTATAACGGCTTCTGGTTCTCGCCCGAACGCGAGATGCTGCAGGCGCTGATCGACAAGAGCCAGGAGGACGTCGAAGGCGAGGTTCGCCTGAAGCTCTACAAGGGCAACGTCATCGTCACCGGCCGCAAGTCTGACAAGTCGCTTTATTCCGACGCGCTCGTGACCTTTGAAGACGATCGCGGGGCTTACGACCAGAAGGACGCCGAAGGCTTCATCCGTCTCAACGCGCTGCGCCTTCGCACGCTGGCGGCTCGCAAACGCAAGGGCTGATTCTCTTTCTCGCCCGGCCGCCACAAGCGGCGGGAACCTCCGCGCCTTTGTGATACTTATAGGGCGCGGAGGGTGTTCATGCGCTTATCGTCCTTGCTGTTCGCGGTTGCCGGCGGCCTGCTTATCGCCGGTGCGGTGCGACGGGCCACGCGCCTGCCCGAGCTTGCCCTTCCGCCGTCCGGCCCGGCTCCGGATGTCAGCGGCACCACGCTCGCGCGCGCCATCGGCCCTTATGCAGCCCGTCACCCCGGGCTTTCCGGCGTTTATCTCCTGTCCGACGGCACGGAAGCGTTCGCCACCCGCATGGCGCTGATCCGTCAGGCCGAAAAGACGCTCGATCTTCAATATTATATCTGGCGCGGCGACCGGACCGGGACGCTGCTTCTGGAGGCTGCGCTGGAGGCCGCCGAGCGCGGCGTCCGTGTGCGCCTGCTGCTCGACGACAATGGCATCGACGGGCTCGACAACGTTCTTTTCGCGCTCGACCGGCATCAAAATATCGAGGTGCGGCTGTTCAACCCGTTTCCGATCCGCTGGCCGAAGGCGATCGGATACGCATTCGATTTTCGCCGTCTCAACCGGCGCATGCATAATAAGAGTCTGACGGTTGACGGCCATGCCACCATCGTCGGCGGGCGCAATATCGGCGACGAGTATTTCGGCGTTGAGGACGGCCCGCTCTTCGCCGATCTCGACGTTCTGGCGATCGGTCCGGTCGTGGCAGACACAGGCGTGCAATTCGAACGCTACTGGAACGCGTCCTCGGCCTTTCCCGCGCGCCTTCTCCTGCGACGGGTCGGGCCGCGCGATTTGCGCCGTCTGCGCCGGCGTTCGTCCATCGTGGAGCGCGACCCTGCCGCAAAGCGCTATGTCGAGGCGATGCGCGATCTTGAAATCGTGCGCGAACTGGCAGACGCGCGGCTGCCGATGGAATGGGCGAAGGTGCGGCTTTTCGCCGACGATCCGAAAAAGGCGCTCGGCGCTGAGAAAACGCATCTCGCCGGGCTTCTGCAAAACGTGATCGGAACGCCGCAGCGCGAGCTTCAGATCATCTCGGGCTATTTCGTACCAGGGCGCGTCGGGGTCGCGGATTTGACCTCGATGCGAAAGCGCGGCGTCGACATTTCGATTCTTACCAATGCCTATGAGGCGAGCGATGTCAGCGTGGTTCATGCCGGCTACGCGCCCTATCGCAAGGCGCTGGTGGCGGCGGGCATCAAGCTCTACGAGATGCGTGCGCAAACGCGGCAGGTGCCGACCCGAAGGGAGCGCCGCAAGGGCGCACGGATCGGCGTATCGCGGCGCTTGCGCGGTTCAGGCAGCGCGGCCGTGTCGGCGCTGCGCGCCGGTGCGACCACGCTTCACGCCAAGACGTTCAGCGTCGATCGCGAACGTCTGTTCGTCGGCTCGTTCAATTTCGATCCGCGCTCGGTCGATCTCAACACCGAAATGGGCGTGGTGATCGAATCGCCGCGCCTTGCAGGCATCGCCGCTGACCTTTTTACCGACGACGTGCCGCAGATGGCCTATCGCGTGGTCACGAACGGGTCGGGCCGCATCGCATGGCAGGAGGCGTCCGGTCGTGTTCGTCTTGAGGAGCCGGGCATGGGATTTGCCAGCCGCGCCTTCATAGGTCTTTTGAAGCGCCTCAATATCGAATGGCTGCTCTGACTCTCACTTCCAGATGTCGCGATCGATCCGGCCTTGCAGTTCGGGATATTCCTCGACCTCAAACCGGGGCCGTTTGCCCGCCTTGCGCTGCGCGAAATAGTCCTTCGTCAGCTTGGCGACCGTGCCGGACAGAAGGAGAATCGCGATCAGGTTGATCGTCGCCATCAGGCCCATCGAGGCATCGGCGGCATTGAACACCGTCGCAACGCTCTCATACGACCCCCAGACGACCATCGCCAAAAGCGCAAGCCGAAGCACGGTCAAGCCGATCTTGCCGTCCAAACCCAGAAACGTCATCGCGTTTTCGGCATAGGCATAATTGCCGATGATCGAGGTGAAGGCGAAGAAGAAGATCGCGATGGCGAGGAAATAGACGCCCACCGCGCCGAACTGCTCCTGAAGGGCCGACTGGGTCAGGGCCGCGCCCTGCGCCTCGCCCGCGCCTCCATAGACGTCGGACAGGAGAATGATGACCGCCGTGCACGTGCAGATGACAATGGTGTCGATGAAGACGCCGAGCGCCTGCACGAATCCCTGCGCCGACGGGTGATGCGGGTGAGGGGTCGCGACGGCGGCGATGTTAGGTGCCGAGCCCATGCCCGCCTCGTTGGAGAACAGGCCGCGCTGAACGCCGTTCAGCATAGCGGCCATAAGCCCGCCCGCGACACCGCCCGCAGCCTGCTCGAAACCGAAAGCGTGCGCGAAGATCGAGGCGATGATACCGGGAACTTCCGAGGCGTTCATCGCCAAAACGACGATCGCCATCAGGAGATAGAGGCCCGCCATCGTCGGAATGATGACCTGCGCGACCCGCGCGATCTGGCGGATGCCGCCGAAAATAACGACACCGGCAAGAACGGCGATAACGAGGCCAATCCAGATTCGCGGGACGCCGAGTGCGCCTTCGACCGCCTCGGCAATCGAGTTTGCCTGGACCGCGTTGAAGACGAGGCCGAAGCTCAGGATAAGGAAGAACGAGAAGAGCATGCCGGCCCAACGCGCGCCGAGACCGCGCGTGATGTAGAAGGCCGGTCCGCCGCGATATTCGCCGTCCGAATTCTCGATCTTGTAAAGCTGCCCGAGCGTCGATTCCGAATAAGCCGTCGCCATGCCGACAAGCGCGACCATCCACATCCAGAAAACGGCTCCGGGGCCGCCGAGGGTAAGCGCGACCGCGACACCGACGATGTTGCCGGTGCCGACGCGCGAGGCAAGACTGATTGTCAGCGCCTGAAGCGGCGAGATGCCCTTGCGGTCCGTTTCCGCGCCGCCCTTGAGCACGCGAAACATCTCGCCGAAATGAGCGAACTGGATGAAACCCAGCCTTATCGTGAAGAAAATGCCGACGGCGAGCAGCCCGTAAACGAGGACATAGCCCCAAAGATAGGAATTGATGACATCGATGATGGCGGCCATGACGCGGTTCCCCTCAGCTGCGGCAAATGTCCTTATCGGGTTAAATGTATCATGAAACGGCTTCGTCCATACCCGATGGCCATTTCGGGAATGCAGGCAAGAAAAAAGGCGCTTCGCAGCGCCTTTTCAATGTCATCTGGCGACAGCTATCAATTCGCCGCGTCGATCCGCGCGCCCAGAACGGCGATCGCCTGCTGATAGACGCGGGCCGCGTTCCAGCCCTGGATCGCCGCATAATTCGGCTCGCCCTGCTGGTAGCCGGCACCTGGACGCCAGCCATGGCCGCGCAGGAAGTTGGCGGTCGAGGCAAGCGCGTCGGCGCGCGAACCGATCAGGTCGATGCGGCCGTCGCCGTCGCCGTCGACGCCGTAGCGCACGACGTTTGCCGGCAGGAACTGCGTCTGTCCGATCTCACCATGGGCCGCGCCCTTGGCCTGAGGCGACAAATTGCCCTGATCGACGAGGCGCAGCGCACCAACCAGATGTTCGGAGAAGAACTCGGAGCGGCGGCAATCATAAGCGAGCGTCGCGACTGCCGAGAGAATGTTTTCATTGCCGAGGAAGCCGCCGAAGCCCGTTTCCATGCCCCAGATCGCCATCAAGGGGCCGGCCGGCACGCCATAGACACGTTCGATACGGTTCAAAAGGTCGGCGTGCTGGCGCTTCAGCTGCGTGCCGCGCGAGACGATCGCGTTGCCGCCACGCCGCTCCAGAAACTGGTCGAGCGTCAGGGTGAAGCCACCGCCCTGCTTTCGGTCGGCGGAAATCGTGCGTGTCGCGTAACTCGTTCCCTGCAGCGCGTTCAGGCCGCGCTGGCCAATACCGCTCGATGCCGCGCGCTGGGCGAACTGCCCTTTCCAGGTGTTGAAGCCCGAGCCGTCATTGCCGCATTGCTGCGCGTGCGCCAGCGACATGGTCGCGCCGAGCGCCACGATCGCGCCGAAAATGGTCTTTGCCAGTCCCCGTCCCGCCATCCGTCCACCTTTCCAAGAATACCTGAGAATATTTCCATGCCCGAATGCGCATGCGTTTTGCAGCTTTTGCCCACACTCGCACGCGTTTTCTTACCGGCAGGTTAGACCGGCTCGTTGAAAGAGCATGATGACCGAATTGTGATTCGCTGCGCCGGCAGCAAGCCCGGCCCGCATTCGGCAGAAAAGTGCCGCAAAAATGGCACACCTCAGGGATCGGCTCGGGCGGCGGAACATCGGTCTGCAAGCCGCGTTTTGCTGCGCAATCACGCGCCCGGATTTTCCGCCATGAAGCTTTTCTCCTGTCCGCACTGTTCCAGTCGCCTTTACTTCGAGAACGGGCTTTGTCTCGCCTGCGGCACCACCGTCCTTTACAACCCGATGCAGGAGAACTTCGTTGTCGCCGGACAGGAGGGGATCGCCTGCACCAACGCCGTTCCGGCCGGCTGCAACTGGGTGGCCGAAACGGAGGCCGGCTTTTGCCGCGCCTGTTCGCTCAACAAGACAGTTCCCGACATGAGTGTCGCCGGCAACGACCGGCGATGGGCGAAAACCGAGGCTGCCAAGCGTCGCGCGGTCTATCAGCTCCTTCATTTCGGGCTCGACGTGGCGCCGAAAGCTGCGCCGGAAGACGAAGTCGGCCTCGCCTTCGATTTTCTGGCCGATCCGATTGGTGGCGGACCGGGCGGGGAGCGCATCCTGACCGGGCACGACAATGGATTGATCACGCTCAATGTCGCCGAGGCCGACAGCCCTGAACGCGAGAAGATGCGCGTTTCGATGGGCGAAGCGTATCGCACGCTTCTCGGCCATTTCCGCCATGAACTCGGACATTATTACTGGGACCGGCTGATCCGTGACGATCCGCAATGGCTCGATCGCTGCCGGGCGGTCTTCGGCGACGACCGCGAGGATTATGCGCAGGCGCTCCAGCGCCATTACGAAGCCGGGCCGGTTGCCGGATGGGAGCAAAACCACATCTCGCACTATGCGGCGAGCCACGCATGGGAAGACTGGGCCGAGACCTGGGCCCATTATCTCCACATCTATGACACGCTGGAAATGGTCGCCGCGCTCAACATGCCGCTCGGACGCCTCGACACCGCCGTCGAGCATGATCTGCCGCCGAACGAGGGCGATTTTGCCGACACGCCCGTCGCCACCCATGTCGAGCACCCGGAGCCGCCGGCTGATTTCGACGAGCTTTTGACCCGCTGGCTGATCGTCTGCGAGGCGTCGAACCAGATCAACCGCTGCATGGGCCTGCCCGATCTCTATCCGTTCGTCATCTCCGAGCAGGTGGGCGAGAAGTTGCGTTTCGTGCATGAGCTTCTGGGCGAGACGCGCGGGCGGGCCGGGCCGCATTGATGGGAAGAGGGAGCAATCAATTGGCGGTTACGCTTCCCGCCGCCTATGATGATCGCCTCTTCCCTCCCCAATTGACTCTGCCCGCAATCCGCGTAAAAGCCCTGCCGAACGGGAATTTTTCAAATGCGCGGCCTTCTGATGGCATTCATGGCGTTTTCGCAATCGGCACGTTTTACCGATCGCATGCCTTCGCGCGACCGCTTCACCCCGGCCGGCACGCTCTCCAAAACGACGACCAAAACCGTCTGACCGTCCGGCCGCCTCGCCCTCTCCCCGGGATCGGCCGGAGGAGAGCCCCGCTGCCGGCGGCGGATAGTCTCCAAGGTGAACGCGGAGAGATCGAGGAAGAAAGACTATGGGTTTCAAGATCGCAGTCGTAGGCGCAACCGGCAATGTCGGGCGCGAAATGCTGAACATTCTGGAAGAGCGCGGCTTTCCGGCCGATGAGGTCGTCGCGCTCGCCTCGCGTCGCAGCCAGGGCACGGAAGTCTCCTATGGCGACAAGACGCTGAAGGTTCGCGACCTCGCGCAATACGACTTCTCCGATACCGATATCTGCCTGATGTCGGCCGGCGGCAACGTGTCGAAGGAATGGTCGCCGAAGATCGGTCGCCAGGGCTGTGTCGTCATCGATAATTCGTCGGCGTGGCGCTACGATCAGGACGTGCCGCTGATCGTTCCGGAAGTGAACGCCGACGCCATCGACGGTTTTACGAAGAAGAACATCATCGCCAACCCGAACTGCTCGACCGCGCAGCTCGTCGTGGCCCTCAAGCCGCTTCATGACAAGGCGAAAATCCGGCGCGTCGTCGTCTCGACTTACCAGTCGGTTTCCGGCGCGGGCAAGGAAGGCATGGACGAGCTTTTCACGCAGACGCGCGCCGTCTTCGTCGCCGATCCGGTGGAAGCGAAGAAGTTCACCAAGCGCATCGCCTTCAACGTCATTCCCCATATCGACGTCTTCATGGAAGACGGCTCGACCAAGGAGGAATGGAAGGTGATGGCCGAGACCAAGAAGATGCTCGACCCGAAGATCAAGGTCACCTGCACCGCGGTGCGTGTGCCGGTCTTCATCGGGCACTCCGAAGCGGTCAATATCGAGTTCGAAAATCCGATCACCGCCGACGAGGCGCGCGACATCCTGCGCGAAGCACCCGGTTGCCTCGTCATCGACAAGCGCGAGGATGGCGGCTACGTCACGCCGCTCGATTCGGCCGGTGAGGACGCGACCTATATTTCCCGCATTCGCGAGGACCAGACGATCGAGAACGGCCTCAACATCTGGATCGTCTCGGACAATCTGCGGAAGGGCGCTGCGCTCAATACGGTTCAGATCGCCGAGCTGCTCGTTGCACGCGGCCTGATCCAGCCCAAGAAACAAGCTGCCTGATACCTGCCCGATCATGCAAAAAAGGCCGCGCATCGCGGCCTTTTTTATGTGTGCATCAGCTTTTCGGAGCGGGTCCGACGACGGCCCAGCTGTGCCCGAACGGGTCTTTCAGAACGCCGTAAAGGTCGCCCCAGAACGCAACTTCCAAGGGCATCACCACCTCGCAACCGGCGTTTACGGCGCGGTCCCAGATGGCGCGCGCGTCGTCGCCGATCAGATTGAGCGTGACGCCCTGCGGTTCGACCCATGGATAGCCGTATTCTGGCATGGCGTCCGCGATCATCAACGTGCCGCCATTGATCTTCAGTTCGCAATGCATGACGCGCTTGCCGTCATCCATGCGCGTGCGCTCGCCGTTTTCCTCAGCACCGAACGCGGCCTTGTAGAAGTCGATTGCGGCGTTCGCATCCTTGGAACTCAGATGCGGGATCACGCCTGGATATTTGTAGTCGGACATCGTTTCCTCCTGTTGCCGGTCAGCGTTCGATGAACGCCTCGAACCCGCCGAAAATCATCCGCTTGCCGTCGAACGGCATGTCCTCCATCTGCGCCTTCAGGCGTGAATCCTCGAAGACCTTCTTCATCACCGCGTCGCGTGTGGCGCGGTCGGGATAGGTCGCCCAGGCGAAGATGACGATCTCGTCGTCCTTGGCCTGAACCGCGCGCGGAAATGATGTCAATTCGCCATAGGGCACGTCCTCGGCGACGCATTCGACATAGCTGGTCGCGCCATGTTCGAGCCAGACCTCGGAGGCCAGGGTGGCGGTCTTCTTGTATTCGTCCAGTCGCGCCTTCGGAACGGCAAGCAGGAATCCGTCGACATAGCTCATTTCGATTCTCCCTTTGGTTGATCTGAAAGAAAGACGAACCGGATCGTACCGATCCGACATCGATTGTCAGAAAAGCTCAAATTCGCTTTGCCAGTTCCGCGAGCTGGTCGGCACTTTTGCCCCAACCCTCATGGAAACCCATCTTTTCGTGCGCGTCCCGGTCCTCGATACGCCAATGGCGGGCGCGGGCAGTATAGCGCGTTTTGCCGTCCTCGTCGGCAAAGGTGATGATGCCCGTGAAGAACGGCTTTTCCGCAGGCACCCATCCGGCGGTGTAGGCGTCGGTGAAGACGATCTTCCGGTTCGGCACGATTTCCAGATAGACGCCGTTGTTCGGATATTCGTTCCCCTCGGGATCGCGCATCGTAATAGACGACGCCCCTCCCGGCCGGGGATCGATTTCAACGCCTGCGATCGTCCATGGCGCGGGAACGAACCATTGCTTCAGCAACTCCGCATCTGTCCAGCAACGAAACAGCTTGTCGGCAGGCGCATCGATAAGACGATCGAGAACGAGGTCGTTGGAATGTTCGGTCATAAGAGGCTCCCATAGGTTCCGCACTGCGTTGTCGGTATCAGGACGATCCGCGCTGACACGATCCGACAGGTCGGTTCCAAAATTCCGTTCGGCTTGACATTAAGGAACCGATGGCCACGCTTGGTCTGCAATATCGGAGACGCCTGCCATGAAAATCGATCCGTTCGCCGTCGAAATCTGGATGAACGCGCATGAAACAAGATGCGATTTCAATCTGGCGGAGACCTGCGTCGATTCGGTGACGCTCGCCGAACTTCTGGAACTCGCCGGCAAAGGCCCGGCCGATCTGACGGAGCTTTTGACGATGCGCCTTTCCTATGGCGCGATCGAGGGGTCGGAGCGGTTGCGTGCGGCTATCGCAGCGCTCTACGAGCACCAGAAGCCGGAAAATATCATCGTGGCGCATGGCGCGGCCGGTGCGAACGCACTCGTTCATCAGGCGCTCGTCGAGCCGGGTGACCGCGTCATCTCGGTCATCCCCACCTATCAGCAGCACGTCTCCATCCCGCAAAGCCTTGGGGCCGAAATCGTTCGGCTCGAACTGCGACGGGAGGATGATTTCCGGCTCGATACGGCCGAATTGCGCCGGCTTGCTACAGATGGAACGAAGCTGATCGTCCTGACCAATCCGAACAATCCGACCGGCGCTCTGATCGGCCGCGAGGGGCTGGAAGAAATCGTATCGATCGCCCGCGCTAGTGGAGCCTGGGTCCTGTGCGACGAGGTCTATCGCGGCACCGATCAGGACGGCGGCGGGGCGACCGTTTCCATTGCCGACCTCTATGAAAAAGGCGTTAGCACGGGTTCGATGTCGAAGGCGTTCGCGCTGGCTGGTCTTCGGCTCGGCTGGGTCTGCGCGCCAACGGAAATCATCGAGGCGATCTCGATCCACCGCGACTACAACACGATCAGCGTCGGCATGATCGACGATCATTTTGCCGCACTGGCGCTCGAAAACGCCGACGCGATGCTTGCGCGCTCAAAGCGCATCACGCGCACCAATCTTGCGATCCTGTCGGATTGGGTCGCCCGCGAGCCGCTCATCGACTGGGTGAAGCCGCAATCGGGCACCATCGCCATGCTGCGCTATAATCTGCCGATGTCGTCCGAAGCGTTCTGCCTTGCCCTGCTCGACGAGACAGGCGTGATGCTGACGCCGGGAAGCGCGTTCGGCATGGAAGGGTATCTGCGCATCGGCTATGCCAATGACGAGGCGATCCTGCGTAAAGGGCTGGAGCTTATGTCCGGCTTCCTCGACAAGCGCGCCAAGGCAGCGGCCTAAACCTGCATCTCATCCAGATGGCGGCGGATGTGCGTGGCCTCCGCAGGTGTGCGGGCAAGCGCGATCGCGCGGTCGAACGCTTCGCGCGCTTCGCGGCAGCGACCGAGTTCGGCAAGCAGCCCGCCTCGCAGGCCATGGAAATGAAAATAACTGCCGAGGCGATCGCCGAGCGGTTCGATGAGATCGAGAGCCGCCTTCGGACCTTGCACCTTGGCAAGCGCGACCGCGCGGTTGAGCGTAACGACGGGCGATGGCTCGACTGTTTCCAGCATGCGGTATAGCAGCTCGATTTCTGTCCAGTCGGTTTCCGCCGCCGTTTTAGCGCGCGCATGCAGCGCTGCGATGGCCGCCTGAATCTGGTAGCTGCCCGGCCTTTTATGACGAAACGCCTTGTCGACGAGCGCCAGCCCTTCCGCGATCATTTTTGCGTTCCAGCGGGTCCGGTCCTGGTCGGCGAGGAGCACGATCGCGCCGGTCGCGTCGAGGCGCGCCGCAGACCGCGCATGCTGAAGAAGCATCAGGGCCAGAAGCCCCATGATCTCGGGCTCTGTCGGAAAAAGGCGCAGCAGCAGGCGGCCAAGCCGGATCGCCTCCTCGCACAGGACACCGGATGCCGCGACGTTTTCGGCTCGCGAGGAATAGCCTTCGTTGAAGACGAGATAGACCATCGCGGCGACCGCGCCCACACGCTGCACCCGAGCGACTGCGTCGGGCGTTTCGAATTCGCGGCCGGATGCCGCGATCCGCGACTTGGCACGGGTGATCCGTTGTTCCATGGCGGTGTCGGAAACGAGGAAGGCGCGGGCGATCTGCGGCACCGTCAGCCCGGAAACGATGCGCAACGCCAGAGCCACCTGATGTTCGGGCGGCAGAGCCGGGTCGCAGCAGGTAAACAGGAGGCGCAAAATATCGTCGCGGTAGTCCTGCCCGTCGAGCGTTTCGACCATCGGCGTTTCGACGTCGCCGAGTTCGGACAGTGCTTCCTCGTGCGGCAGGGCGACCAGTCGCTTGTCGCGGCGCACCGCGTCGATCCCGACATTGCGACCGACGAAGATGAGCCAGGCTGCCGGATCGCGTGGCGGTCCGTTCTTCGGCCAGTTTTTCAGCGCGCGAAGGCTCGCTTCTTGAAATGCATCCTCTGCCCGATCGAGATCGCGGAAATAGCGCAGCAGTGCGCCGACGGCTTGCGGACGTGCTGCGGAAAGCGTCCTGTCGATGGTCGCCGGTTCGCTCATCAGCCGTCCTGCTGCGCACTGGGCGGGCGCATGTAGCCTACCGGTCGGATCTCATAGGAGCCGTTGCCCGGATTTGCTTCGGCGAGTTCCTTCGAAAAGGCGATGGCCTCGTCGAGATCGGTGCAATCGATCAGGTAAAAACCAAGGAATTGCTCCTTCGTCTCGGCGAACGGTCCGTCGATGACGAGCGGCTCGCCGGCCGATTTGCGGAGTGTCGTCGCCGCCGTTGTCGGAAGGAGGCGCGCGACGGGACCAAGCCGGCCCGTCTTCTCGACCTTTTGCAGAACGCCGTCGAGGCGTTGCATGACGGCGGCGTCCTCTTCGTCGGTCCACTGGCCGACGGCATCTTCGTGGTCGTAGCAAAGTATGGCGTAGAGCATGTTCGGCCTCGTGCGCTTCGTTTTGAAAGACGCATGAGACAAGACCGATCCGACTTTCGCCGCAACGATAATTTTTGTGGCGCTGCAAAATGAAAAACCCCGCCGGCACGAGCCGACGGGGTTTCGACTGTCGAAAAGCGACAGAAACTTACGAAGCGGCTTCTTCCGAAGCTTCCTCGGCCGGTGCGTTCGCAGCTTCGGCTTCGGCGGCAGCCTTGGCGGCTGCATCTTCCTCGGCCTGCTTCTGGGCAGCCAGACGCTCCTGCGCCTTCTTGCCCGGCTCGGCCTTCGTCGGGTTCTGGCGCTCGTCACGCTTGGCAACGCCTGCCTGATCGAGGAAGCGCAGCACGCGATCGGTCGGCTGCGCGCCGTTGTCGAGCCAGTACTTGATGCGCTCTTCATTGAGCTTCACGCGCTCGCCGTCCTTGGGCAGCATCGGGTTCCACGAGCCGACCTGCTCGATGAAGCGACCGTCGCGCGGAGCGCGAACGTCGGCGATGACGACATGGTAGTAAGGACGCTTCTTGGAGCCCGCGCGGGCCAGACGAATTTTCAGTGCCATTTCAGTTCTCCTGGGATGGATGTTCGGTTCAATGTTTCTGCGAGGCGATGGCCTCGTGGTGGCGGATGACTTCACGGATGATGAAGTTCAAAAACTTCTCCGCGAAATCGGGGTCGAGATTGGCTTCGTTCGCAAGGCGGCGAAGCCGTTCGATCTGGGTCTGCTCGCGCGAGGGATCGGCAGCGGGCAGGTCATGCTGCGCCTTGAGCTTGCCCACGGCCTGCGTGCAGCGAAAGCGCTCGGCGAGCATGTGGATCAGCGCGGCGTCGATATTGTCGATCGACGCGCGGTAGGAGGCGAGGACTTCGCGGGCGCGCTGTGCATCCAATGTTTCGGTCATGAAAGCTTCCCTGAATGGCGCGCGAGGAAATCAGCCGGCGGCAGGTGCCGCCAGAACGGGTTGATACCGTAGGGCTTGAACTCGGCTTCACCTTCGCGCACGGCACCGAGCCTTCTGGCAAGAGCGGCCGACGGTTCGTTTTCGTCCACGATCAACGAGATGGCGGCCTTCCAACCAAGATCGCGATAGGCAAACGCGATGGCCCGCACTGCGGCCTCGAAGCCGTAGCCGCGCTGCTGGTGCTCGGGAAAGATCATCCAGCCGATTTCCGGCTCCGGCCAACCTTCGGGAAACCACGGGCCGACAAGACCAACGGAAGCGCCGCTCGCCTTTTCCTCGACTGCGAATTCACCGAAACCGCGCAGATGCCAGGTTCCGGCTGACGTGGCCAGAAACCGCCACGCGCCGATACGATCCTGCGGACCGCCGACGAAACGTGACGCGTCGCTTTCGTAAAAGCGCGCATAGGCGTCGAAATCCGTGGCGCGGGGTGCGCGCAGGATCAGGCGCTCCGTTTCGAGCGTCGGGATCATTTCCTGCCGCCTTTCGGCAGACCGGGCAGGCCGCCGAGACCGGGAAGCGAGCCGCCGCCAAGGCCCGGCAGACCGCCGCCGGGAAGGCCACCCGGCATTCCCTTGCCGAGGCCGGATGCCTGAACCTGCTTTTGCAGGGCTTCGAGCTGCTTTGGGTCCATCTTGGAAAGGTCCGGCATGCCGCCGCCCATTCCACCGAGACCGCCCATGCCTGCGCCGAGCCCCATCTTGGAGGCGAGGCCGCCCATGGCAGCGCGCATCATGCCGCCGCCCTTACCCTTGCCGCCCATGGCCTTCATCATGTCGGCCATCTGGCGGTGCATCTTCAAAAGCTTGTTGATCGCCGCGGCGTCGGTGCCCGAACCGGCAGCGATGCGCTTCTTGCGTGAATGCTTCAAAAGATCGGGATTAGACCGCTCCGCCTTTGTCATCGACTGGATGATCGCGATCTGGCGACCGAAGGTCTTGTCGTCGAAACCGGCGGCCGCGACCTGATCCTTCATTTTGCCCATGCCGGGCATCATTCCCATGATTCCGCCCATTCCGCCCATCTGCTGCATCTGGCGAAGCTGGTCGGCAAGGTCGTTCAGGTCGAACTTGCCGGCCTGCATCTTCTTTGCCATCGCCTGCGCCTTTTCGGCGTCGATGGTCTCGGATGCGCGCTCGACGAGGGAGACGATGTCGCCCATGCCAAGAATACGGTCGGCGATACGCTTGGGATAGAACTCCTCCAGCGCATCCATCTTTTCGCCGGTGCCGATCAGCTTGATCGGCTTGCCGGTGACGGCACGCATGGAAAGAGCGGCGCCGCCGCGACCGTCGCCGTCCATGCGGGTCAGGACAAGGCCGGTGATACCAACTCTGGCGTCGAAGTTCTGCGCGAGATTGACCGCGTCCTGACCGGTCAGCGAATCGGCGACGAGCAGGATTTCGTGCGGGTTGGCGACCTGACGGATTTCCGCCATCTCCGCCATCAGCGGCTCGTCGATATGGGTGCGACCGGCCGTGTCGAGGATGACGACATCGTGGCCGCCGAGCTTTGCGGCCTGAACCGCACGGCGGGCGATGTCGACCGGCGATTGGCCGGCGACGATCGGCAGCGTCGGGACGCTCGTCTGCTCGCCAAGCTGGCGTAGCTGCTCCTGCGCTGCCGGGCGGCGTGTGTCGAGCGAGGCCATCAGGACCTTCTTGCCTTGACGCGCCGTCAGTCGCTTGGCGATCTTGGCCGATGTCGTCGTCTTGCCCGAACCCTGAAGGCCCACCATCATCACGACGACGGGCGCGGGCGCGTTGAGGTCGATCGTCTCGCCTTCCGCGCCGAGCATCTCGATCAACTCGTCATGAACGATCTTGACGACCATCTGGCCGGGCTTGATCGATTTCAGGACTTCAGCGCCGACTGCCTTTTCGCGCACCCGGCCTGTGAAGGAGCGGACGACCTCCAGCGCTACGTCGGCCTCAATCAGCGCGCGGCGCACTTCGCGCAGCGCGGCCGAAACGTCGGCTTCCGAAAGCGCGCCACGACCCGTCAGGCCGTTCAGGATGGAGCCAAGGCGCTCTTGCAGGTTTTCGAACATCATCCGTCCTTCATGTCTCGCGCGTCATCGCCCGAGAGGTAATGCGTCCGGAGCGCCGACCCAACCCGCAAAGCAAAACGACACCCGGGGGCGCATGGCGCTGCCGGGTGTTGACCTCCGGGATCCGGCCTTTCCTCAATCAGGAAAGCGCCCCGGTCGGCTGCTCGAGTTGGTCACTCGTCGCTTGAACAGGCGGCTTATGTTCCAAAAACCGACACGGAGTCAAGTTTTGCCTCATCCGAACGAAAAACGCCGCCCTGAAATCCGGGACGGCGTTGATGTTTCGCTAAGATGTCAGCTTTTACCAGGGGCGGACCCAGCCCTGAACGATCGTGTGGCGATCACGGTGATTGCCGCCGGTCACTGCACCGAAATAAGCACCCACGGCGCTTATCAGGAGCGAAGCGGCGGTGATGAAGGCAGCAACCATGGTGACGCGGCGTGTCCGTTCGGCCGCCTCACGTGCGGTCGCTTCCAGTTCCTGCGCCTGTGCCCACACCTGATCGACGCGCGCCTGCGCTTCGGCCTCGTCGGTTCCGGTCCGGGCGGCGACGATGCCTGCAAGATAATCGCGATCGTCCAGTGCGAGTTCGCCATCGGCCACAGCCGTCAGGAGAATGCGGCCGACCTCTTCGCGTTGTTCGGCAGTCGCGGTGTCGGTCGCCGTTCCCGGGCGCAGGAGACGGTCGCTCAAAAGCGCGTTCGGGTTGACGTTGTCGGCCAGCGTCGCCGCGCCCGAGGCCGCTCCGCCGACCGCCGACCCGACTGCGTTGGCCGCCGTGCCGAGAACCGCCGAAGCGCTGGAGAAGGCAAGCACCGCGCCCAGAAGAACGCCAAGACCCCAGACGAGCAGGCCGTGCGATCCATCGCGGATATCGGATTCTTCCTCCGTCGCATCGTAGTTGCGGCGGCGAAGACGTCCGGTCAGATAGCCACCCGCCATGAAGGCCGAGACCTGAACCCAGATCAGCCAGAGGGCCGCAGCGATGGCGAATGCGGCAAGCGAAATGCCCGAGCCCTCATAAGCCGAGGTGAAGCTCAGCCCAAGCGCGGAGCCGAAAGCGAGAAGAACAAAAGAAATGGCGGTCGCGAGAACCGCGCCGCCGATGATTGCAGGCCAGTCGACATATGATTTCTCATCGCCTGTCGCTATGGCCGTCGCGCCGACAGGCGCGGTGGGTGCAGCCCCGTATTCAGGAGTCATCGAAGTTCTCCGGTCATTGTTCAGCGAAGGCCGAGAAGCGAAAGGATGAAGAGGACGACCACGACGAGGCCGACGAGATAGATGATGCCGTGCATGATGAAGCTCCCAATGTTAGTGGCTGCTCATCAACACGCCAATTTGTCCTTCGTTCCCGAGGAAGCCACAAAATCGCCATGTGGGGCGCTCGCATAGCGCGCAATTTTTCGGCGGGCTCTCTTTTTGATCGCGTTCAGCGGCGTCGACACCATCACGAAAACGGGAGGGAACCGGAGCGAGGTCGCGGCGTTTTCAGGGCGGTCACTTGCGGTGCCGCAAGGGTGCTCGGATGTGACGGAACAGATTAACGCATGACTGCAAGGCAACAATTATGAGAACCGCATTCGTTCGCTTCAAAACCAAGGCTTCCACCCTCGCTATTTTGACAGCGATGCTGGTTCCGGGCGTGGCGGGCGCGGTGGTTCTGCCGGAGCACGCTCCGCTCCCGGTCGATCGTCCCGCCGTGGAGGTTTCTGCTCAGACAAGCCTTGCAACGATACATCGCGAAGTGGCGCAGATTTCCACGACCGAACAGGAAATTCCCGATGCGCGACGCGACGTCCGCATCGTCGGAGCGAACTTCCTGCCCGCCGCGGAGGAGAGCATCGACTTCACATCGGTCGGCCAGGGGCAGCTTTCCGGCGTCAACACAGCGGAGAATTTCGTCATGAGCATCGTGACGGCTCTGTTCGAGCGGACCGCCGAAGAACAGCCTATGCAGGTTGCCGCGACGACGCATTAGTCGCCCGAGCCTGAGGTCAAAGCACTTCGATTTTTACGGACGCGACACCCTGATTGATCATGCCGACGGCCTGCGCCGCGCCGCGTGAGAGGTCGATGACCCGATTGCCGACGAACGGTCCACGATCGTTGATGCGCACGGTCACGGCCTGCCCGGTCCTCTGGTTCGTTACGCGGACCTTCGTCCCGAACGGAAGCGTTTTATGGGCGGCTGTCATCTCGTGCATGTTGTATCGCTCGCCATTGGCCGTCGTGCGGCCATGGAATTTCGAGCCATACCATGAGGCCGGGCCGGTGATTGTCTTCAAGGCTTCCACCTTGTCGTTGGCATGAGCCGGCAACGCGGCACCAAGCGAAAGTGCGCATATGACGAATGCGGCTTTCGCCGCCTTTGATTGAAGCATTTATCGAATAACCCTTGTTGAGCGCGAGACCACAAAGTCTTCGCGAAGCGCATCTGAAGGGTCGATGAGGCACGACTTGGTAATCGTTTGGGCGATTTCGAGGCGATTTTGTGATCGAATTTATCCGGGCGAGAAACTTACGTAACGATACTTGAGCTCATACAATTATGACTAAACACCCGAAATGCATCGTATTTCTCAGGGCGTCATCACCTCGATCAGGGCTGGTTTTCCGATGGCATGCGCGGTTCGAAGTGCGGCCCTTAGCGGCGCAAGATCGATCGCCGCTCGTGAGAGTTCTTTCGCGCTGAAGACGACCGAGATCGGCAAGATCGATGCAGGCCTGTCGTGCATGTCGCTGCGCTGGTGGAAAAAATAAACGCGCCCGGCAACGGGTGAAGCGGAACATGCGCGAATAACGGAACCAGTCGGCCTGTCTGGCGGTTGTCAGCCCGAATGCATGACAGCCGTCAGCCGCTTCGACAAGGGAGAATGATTTCCGATGATCCGTCTGCTGCTCATGGCGCTCGGCGCCTATACGCTCTACCGAATTTACGCACCGCTCGAAAACGAACCGCCGCAACGCATCGCGGACCAGCGAACCGGAACAAGGCGGACGCCCGGCCGCCGACGCACGGGCGGGTCGCGCTCGTGAGCAAGCTCATCTACGAAATCGTCGAACATGACGGCGGATGGGCCTACAAGGCCAAGAACGTCTTTTCGGAACCCTTTCCAACGCGCGAGGCCGCTCACAAGGCGGCAGAGCGCGCCGCTGCCGAGCAGCAGCTTGGCGGTAACGACGAAGCGATCGAATATCAGGATCGCGAAGGCGTGTGGCACGAAGAAAGCGCCAGCGGCGGCGATCGACCGCAGACCGAAGTCAAGGACTGACGCTTAAAGCGCATCCAACGAAAAACGGCGTCCCGAGGGACGCCGTTCGTATATTCAAGGTCAGGTGGTCTTAGTTGACCGTCTGGCCTTCGATCTGTTTGGCTCCGGACGAACTGGCCTCGATCGTGATCTTGCGCGGCTTCAGCTCTTCGGGAACCGAGCGCTTCAGCTCGATGTGCAGGAGGCCGTTCTTCAAAAGCGCACCGACGACTTCGACGTGGTCGGCAAGCTGGAAGCGGCGCTCGAAAGCGCGCGCGGCAATCCCGCGATGCAGGAACTCGGACGTCTGGTCCTTAGTCTCAGGCTTCTCGCCCTTCACGGTCAGGACGTTGCGATGCGCCTCGATCGAGATGTCCTCTTCGCCGAAGCCGGCGACGGCCATCGAGATGCGATAGGCGTCCTCGCCCGTGCGCTCGATATTGTAGGGCGGATAGGACTGGCCGGTATCCGGCTGCCCGAGCGAATCGAGCATCGTGAACAGGCGGTCGAAGCCGACGGTCGAGCGATAGAGCGGTGAAAAATCAACGTGACGCATGGGTGTGTTCTCCAATTGAGCAACGTGTTTTGCGTGTGGAGCGCGTCGGGAAGACCTTGGGTCCTTCCTCTTGGCGTCCAGCGGCCCCGACATCGGCGACCGCTGGACTGAGGTGGGTTTTGGCGCGCCGCGTTTCAAGATGCGCGCGATGAACGCCAGATGAACCGCCACTTCGGATTTCGTTCAGCCGCGTCCGGCTAGATTGCGATCAATGAATTCGAACAGACGGCCATCAAGCCGCTGGTCGTCACCCAAGCCGGACCGGGTGTAACGTCCCTTCCTCCCGGTTCGTCAGAGGCCGGAAGTTTCCCAAAAGGAGCTTCCGGCCTTACCTTTTGCGCCCAAGCCTTGCGATAGTCTTTGCCTTTCGGCGTGCCTGTTTCTATCACGTGTATCGAGACAGACAGGGTATCCATGGCCGACCAGATATTCGCCAGCGCCGGCAATCCCGCTCCTTCGGACGCCAGTACCGGAACGTTTCCCGGCAAGGGAAAGGTGCGGCTGCGCTATGCACGCTTCGCCGCCACCGGACGGCCGCTCAAGGGAACTGTCGTCATCTTTCCCGGCCGCAACGAAGCGATCGAGAAGTATTTCGAGACCATCGGCGAGTTGCAGGGTCGCGGCTTTGCGGTCGCCATCTTCGACTGGCGCGGGCAGGGCGGATCGCAACGCCTGACCAGAAATCCCCGGCGTGGCCATGTGCGTTCGTTTCAGGACCATCTCGCCGACATCGATGCTTTCGTTTCCGAAATCCTTTTGCCGGACTGCCGCGCACCTTTCTATCTTCTCGGCCATTCGACCGGCGCGCTGACGGCGCTGCTCGCCGCGCCGCGACTCACGAACCGTGTGCGCCGGATGGTGCTGCTCGCGCCGCTTCTGACGCTCGAGCGCATCCCGGTTTCGATGAAAACGCTGCGCCGCGTTACCGGATTCTTGACGCGTATCGGATTGGGCCGTGTGTACCTCGCGCGCGGGCAAAGAAAGCCGCAGAACCAGATTTTCGAAACGAATATCGTGACCAGCGACCCGGAACGCTTCGCACGCAACCAGGGCATCTATGCCGAGCATCCGAATCTCGCCCTCGGCGCGACGACGGTGGGCTGGGTCCATGCCGCGAGTGCGGCTTCAGCGCGAGTCCAGACGCGCGAATTCCTGCGCAACAACCGCATTCCAACGCTGCTGATTGCGGCCGGTGCGGATACGCTCGTCTCCACGCCCGCGATCGAAGCCTATGCGCAGCAATTGCGCGGGGCCTCTCTTGTCACGATCGACGGCGCAAAGCACGAAATCCTGCAGGAAAAGGATCGGTATCGCGACCAGTTCTGGGCGGCTTTCGACGCGTTCATTCCCGGCGAAGGCGGTGACGATTTTTAGCGCTCGTCGGAAATGACCTTGCCGTCATTGGGCAGCGTGCCGGGCGGCACGATCTCGACCACGCCTTTCAGCTTCGTCAGCTCTGAAAGTTTGCCGGCTGCCTTTTCGGCGATCGACGGATCGGGATGTTCAAGTTTCAGGACCATGGCATCCTGTTCGTTCGCGCGAGTGACGACAAGGCGCATGCGCCCATCGGTGCCCAATGCCTTGCCCAGCGCCGCGATCTGCTCCGGCCGCACGAACATGCCCTTGACCTTGGCGGCCTGATCGGCGCGACCCATCCAGCCCGCGATGCGTCGCCGCCCGTCGGCACCCGCTTTTAGCATTTTGGACATGTCACCGGTCGCGAAGCGGATCAGCGGATAGTCGCGGTTGAGCCGCGTGACGACGATTTCACCGACTTCGCCATCCGCCAAGAGTTCGCCGGTTCCCGGGCGGACGATCTCCAGCACCACGCCGTCGTTGATGGCCATTCCCTCGCCGCCGTCCTCATAGGCGACGATGCCGAGATCGGCCGTGCCGTAGGCCTGCGTCACATGCACGCCGTGCCCTTCGAGTTCGGCGCGAAGCGAGGGTGGCAAAGCCGCACCGGAGACGATCGCTCGCCTGATCGAGCTAGTATCGACCTCGGCCTCCGTCGCCTTGTCGAGCAGGATTTTCAGGAAATCCGGCGTGCCGACATAGGCTGTCGGGCGGAACTGGCCGATCGCGACGAGCTGGTCGGCGGTGTTGCCGGGCCCAGCCGGAATCACCGCGCAGCCGAGCGCGTGCGCGCCGCTTTCGAACATCGCGCCAGCCGGCGTCAGATGGTAGGAGAAGGTGTTGAGAACGATGTCGCCGGCTTTTACGCCCGCAGCTTCCAGCGGCCTTGCCGCCCCCCACCAGTCGCGCCCACGTCCTTCGGGATCGAAGATCGGGCCGGGCGAGATGAAGAGGCGTGATAGCGATCCCGCCGGCGTGGCGTTCAATCCGCCGAAGGGCGGCTGAGCGGCCTGCAATCCGGCAAGGTCCGACTTGCGCAGGACGGGAAGTGCAGCCAGCGCAGCGCGTGATGTCAGCGTTTCGACATCGATCCCGGCCAGGCTTTTCGCCCAATACGGCTGTTCAGCAATCGCCAGGGAAAGCTGCGCGCGCAACGCGGCGAGGAGGTCGCTTTCACTCATGACAGCCAGCGCTTGCGGCGTTTGTAATGTTTTACGTCGCGGAACGATTTGCGTCCCTCGCCGCCGACGCCGAGGTAAAATTCCTTCACATCGTCATTTTCGCGCAGGGCCGATGCTTCGCCGTCGAGCACGACGCGGCCCGATTCGAGGATGTAGCCGTATTTGGCATAGCGCAGCGCGACATTGGTGTTCTGCTCGGCAAGCAGGAAGGAGACGCCCTGCTCGTCATTCAGCTTCTTCACGATCTCGAAGATTTCCTCCACGAGTTGCGGCGCAAGGCCCATCGACGGTTCGTCGAGGAGGATCATCTTGGGCCGCGACATCAACGCCCGCCCGATCGCTGTCATCTGCTGCTCGCCGCCTGACGTGTAGCCGGCCTGGCTGTTTCGCCGCTCGCGCAGGCGCGGGAAATACTGGTAGACGAGTTCGAGGTCGTCCTTGATCGCCGCGTTTCCGTCGCGCCGCGTGAACGCGCCGGTCATCAGATTGTCCTCGACGGAAAGATGGCCGAAGCAGTGCCTCCCTTCCATGACCTGAATGCAGCCGCGCCGGACCAGATCGTTGGGCGAGAGCGCCTGAACCTGCCCGCCCTCGAACAGGATCGTGCCCTTCGTCACCTCGCCGCGCTCGGCGTGGAGGAGATTGGAAATCGCCTTCAGCGTCGTCGTCTTGCCGGCACCGTTTGCGCCCAACAGCGCGGTGATGCCGCCGCGCGGTACCGAAAGCGACACGCCTTTCAAAACGAGAATAACGTGGTCGTAGATCACCTCGATATTGTTGACCGACAGAATCGGCTCAGCGGGATCGGGCGCGCGTGCTGTCGCTTCACTCATTATCGAGACCTTTTTCTTTGGAGCATGCGGCGGCGCGTGGCCGCCGCATATCAGCGCCTTAGTCGGAGCACTCGTCGTTCATGTCCCAGGGCTGATTGGCGGACGCGTAGTCAGCCGATGCCTGCTCGACCAACGGGTCGATGACCGATCGGTCGGCTTCGATCAGGTCCGAGACCTTGACGAATTTCGCGCCGTCCCACTCGACCATCCATGCGGAAGCGTGGCCCGTGTGGTTCGAACAGCTCATGGCGAAGGGCGCCATCATCTCTCCGATGCCGAGCTCGGCCAGGCGCGCCTCGTCGAGATTGACGTTTTCGAGACCCTTGCGAAGCTGCTCGCGGTCGATCATCGGCGTGCCGGCTTCTTCCTGCGCGGCCTCCACCGCCTCGGCAAGGATGACCGACATCAGGATACCGCGCTGGTAGGCGGTCGAATCGAATTCGCCCGCGCTCTGGTTGAGCTGCGACTTTCCAGCGTCGACCACATGCGTCTTCACATCCTGCATCAGGCTCGATTCGGAGTGGGCGAAGTTCCACGACAGGGCGCGGAAGCCCTTGCCCTGTTCACCGACGAGATTGAGGTCGGGTTCGTGCGCGCCCCACCACACCGACACGAACTGCTCCATCGGATAGCGCGTCTTGACCGCTTCCGTGATCGCGCCGGCATTCATCGCGCCCCAGCCCCACATGATGACGTAGTCGGGTCGCTCGCGGCGGATCTGGAGCCATTGCGCGGACTGGTTCTGCATTTCCGTCAGGCCGACGGGGATCGGCAGCAGCGTGAAGCCGTGCGTTTCGGCAAGCTGTTCGAGAAGCGGGATCGGCTCCTTGCCGTAGGGATGGTCGAGATGCAGGAAGGCGATCTTCTGGCCGTTGAGATTGTCGAGATTGCCGTCCGAAATACCTCGCATAATCATCGACGCACCGTCCCAGTAGGAGGTCGGTGGGTTGAAGGCCCATTTGAACGTCCTGCCGTCCTGCATGGCCGAAAAGCCGTAGCCGGGGGCATACATCGGAATTTCATCGACATTGGTGCGCGGCAACACCTGAAGCGTGATGCCGGTCGACCAGGGCTGCGTGACGAGCGCGCCTTCCGACGTCAGCTTCTCGTAGCACTCGACACCCTTTTCGGTGTTGTAACCGGTCTCGCATTCCTCGAAGGCGATGCGAACGCCGCCGATGCCGCCGTCGCGCTCGTTCAGCATGGTCATGTAGTCGAGCTGGCCGTTCATATGCGGCGTGCCGGTCGCGGCGAAGGGTCCGGTGCGGTACGACATGTTGGGCAGTTTCAGCGTGTCCTGCGCCAAGGCGGGGGCTGCGAAACCGACCGCGACGATGCCGGCCATCAGGGCCGTCGTATATTTCAGTCTCATGCTCTTTCCTCCACTTCGCCCGTTTCCACCGGGCTTTGCCTTAATGAAATCCCGCACTCCTCAATGCGGGAACGGCCAGATGATCAGTTTTTCGCGGATCACGGCCCAAAAACGCGCCAGCCCGTGCGGCTCGATGATCAGGAAGCCGATGATCAGCGCGCCGATGATCATGGTGTTCAAATGCTCGACCATGGCCGAGGAGATCGGAATGCCGAATGCGGCAGGTACCGAATTGATGATGACGGGCAGGGCGACGATCAGGATCGCGCCGAGATAGTTGCCCATTATCGAGCCCAGCCCGCCGATGATCGCGATGAAGAGCACGCGGAACGACAACTGGATGTCGAACAGATCGGCCTCAGCCGCGCCGCGCCACAAAAAGACAAACATCGCGCCGGCGATGCCGACGATGTAGGACGAAACGAAGAACGCCGAGAGCTTCGCCTTCATCAAATTGATGCCGACGAGTTCTGCCGCGATGTCCATGTCGCGCACGGCCTTCCAAGTCCGCCCGATGCGTCCACGTGTGATGTTGATGGCGAAAAGCGTAACGACGCAGACGATGCACAAAACGACGTAGTACTGCGTCAGCGCCGAGGCGCGCGCGCCGGTCACGGTCACGCCCAACATCTGCGTGTTCGGCACTTGGATCGCTCCCGATGCGTTGTAATTGTAGAGCCAGCCCCATTTCTGGAATAGCCAGACAAGGAAGAACTGCGCGGCGAGCGTCGCGATGGCGAGATAGAACCCCTTGATCCTCAAGGACGGGAGGCCGAAGGCGACGCCGACCATGGCCGAGAAGAACCCGGATAGGGCGATCGCGACGAGGATATTCATCTCGGGAAAGATCGTGATGAGCTTGTAGCAGGCATAGGCGCCCACGCCCATGAACGCGCCGGTCCCGAGCGAAAGCTGGCCTGCATAGCCGGTCAAAATGTTCAGCCCGAGGGCTGCGAGCGCGTAGATCAACACCGGGATCAAAAGCGCGCGGAACGCAAAGTTGCTCGCCGTCAGCGGAAATACCACGAAGGCGACGACTAGGATGATGGCTAGCAGGATCGCATCCTGCCTGACGGGGAAGAGGGCGTAATCCGCCTTGTAGCTGGTCTTGTACTGGCCCGCGACGCGATAGAACATGTGCTTACACCCGCTCGATGATTTTTTCGCCGAACAGACCCTGCGGTCTGGCGAGCAGGACAAGAAGCGCCAGAATATAGGCGAACCAGGCTTCCGTATTGCCGCCGAGAAGCGGCTGGCCCCAATAGATTTCGAAAACCTTTTCGAGGATGCCGATGGCAAGGCCAGCGACGATCGCACCGGTCACGCTTTCCAGCCCGCCCAGCATCAGCACCGGCAAGGCTTTCAGCGCGATCACCTCCAGCGCGAATGAGACGCCCGCCCGGGCGCCCCACGCGATGCCCGTCGCCAGTGCGATGATGCCTGCGATGAACCAGACGATGACCCAGATAGTCGACAGCGAGATGCCGACCGAAAGCGCGGCCTGATGGTCGTCGCCGAGTGCGCGGATCGCGCGGCCCATGCGCGACTTGTTGAGAAAGACGAGAAGCAGCGCCACGAGCGCCACCGCGCCGACGACGGCGGTCACGTCGCGCTGCTCGATGGAGACGAAGCCGCCGAAAGGCTCCAGCATCCAGCTTCCCGTGGGAATGTAGAGTTCGCTGGTGATCATCCGCTTGTTCTCGCCGCCGAAGATCGTCTCGCCGAGACCGATCAGGAACAGCGTGATGCCGATCGTCGCCATGAACAGGATAATGTCGGGCTGGTTGACGAGCGGGCGCAGCACGACCCGCTCGATGGTGACGGCGAGCACGAACATGACGGCGAGCGTGAGGATCACCGCAAGCAGAGCCGGCACGCCCATCTGGTAGAGGCCGACGAGCGTCAACGCCGCGAAGACGACCATGATGCCCTGCGCGAAGTTGAAAATGCGCGAGGATTTGTAGATCAGCACGAAGCCGAGCGCGATCAACGCGTAAAGCACGCCCGAGACCAGCCCTTCCCAGACGACCTGAATGAGGAAATCGGGCGCGGCCGCCATGTCGGCGAAGGGCGCCACGAAGATCGAATGCAAGCTTTCCATTATCCCCTCCCGATCAATGCGGCACGCCGAGATAGGCGTCGATCACGGCCTGATTGGCCTTGACCTCGTCCGGCGGCCCGTCGGCGATTTTCTTGCCGTAGTCGAGCACCACCACCCGATCCGACAAATCCATGACGACGCCCATATCGTGCTCGATCAGCGCGATGGTCGTTCCGCGCTGCTGGTTCACGTCGAGGATGAAGCGGCTCATGTCCTCTTTCTCCTCCAGGTTCATTCCGGCCATCGGCTCGTCGAGAAGAAGGAGCGACGGCTCCATCGCGAGCGCGCGGCCAAGCTCGACGCGCTTTTGCAGGCCGTAGGGCAGCTTGCCGACCGGCGTATGCCTGATGTGCTCGATTTCGAGGAAGTCGATGATTTCCTCGACCTTTTCGCGATGCTGGATTTCCTCGGCGAGCGCGGGTCCGTGCCACAGCATCTGCCACAATATGTTGCGCTTCATCAGCACCGACCGGCCAGCCATGATGTTGTCGAGCGTTGACATGCCCTTGAACAGCGCGACGTTCTGGAAGGTGCGCGCGATGCCCTGCCGCACGGCATGGTGCGGCTTCATCGCGCGGCGCGTCTGGCCGCGAAAGGTGATGGTGCCGACCTGCGGCGTATAGAAGCCATTGATGACGTTGAGCATCGACGTCTTGCCCGCGCCATTCGGGCCGATGATGGCGCGGATTTCGCCTTTGCGGACGTCGAACGAGATGTCGGTGATCGCCTTGACCCCGCCAAAGGCGAGCGAGACGTTCTTGACGTCCATCAAAAGGGCACCCTTGGCAATGCCGTCGTCTTCGGGCGCGACGATCAGATCGTGGTCGGGATGCGCGTTCATTCGGCAGCCTCCCTGACTGGGTTGGCTGCACTGAACACCGGAACGTCGACGATCTTCACCGTGGCGCGGATGCGGCCCTTGCGCCCGTCTTCATAGGTCACTTCCGTCTCGACGAACTTTTCGGGCGAGCCGTCGTAGAGCGCCTCGATCAACCCGTCGTAACGCTCGGCCACGAAGGACCGGCGAACCTTTTGCGTGCGGGTCAACTCGCCGTCGTCGGCGTCGAGTTCTTTGTGCAGGATGAGGAAGCGCCGGATCTGTGCGGCCGCCATCATCGGCTCCTGCGACAGACGCCGGTTCGTCTCCTCCACATTCGCCGCGATCATCTCATAGACCTGCGGATGGCCGGCAAGTTCCTGATAGGAGGCGTAGGCGATGTTGTTGCGCTCGGCCCAGTTGCCGACGGCCTGAAGATCGATATTGACGAAGGCGGCGGCAAAGTCGCGCCCGTCGCCATAGGCGACCGCTTCCTTGATGTTGGGGAAGAATTTCAGCATGTTTTCAAGGTATTTGGGTGCGAACAGTGCGCCTGAGGCAAGCTTGCCGACATCCTTGGCGCGGTCGATGATCTTGAGCTGGCCGTCCGTATCGAAAAAGCCCGCGTCGCCGGTCTTCACATAGCCGTCCGGCGTCATCGCTTCCGCCGTCTTTTCGTCTTCGAGATAATAGCCGGAGAACATGCCGGGCGAGCGGAACTGCACTTCGCCATCCTCAGAAATGCGGATGTCGACATTGGGCGCGGGCGGGCCGACCGTATCGGAGCGGACTTCGCCGTCCTTCTGGCAGGTCACGTAAAGAAACGCTTCCGTCTGCCCGTAAAGCTGCTTCAGGTTCACGCCGAGCGAGCGGAAATAAGAGAACAGGTCCGAACCGATCGCTTCGCCGGCCGTGTAGGCGACGCGGATGTTCGACAGGCCGAGCACGTTCTTCAGCGGCCCATAGACGAGCATGTTTCCAAGCGCGTAGGACAGCCGCGCGCCAAGCGGCACGCTGCGCCCTTCGAGGATCGCCTCGCCGTGTCTGCGGGCCACTTCGATAAAGTGCCGATACATTGCGCGTTTGAGACGACCGGCGTCCTCCATGCGAATCGTAACGGAGGTCAAAAGCCCTTCGAAGACGCGCGGCGGCGCGAAATAGAAGGTCGGGGCAAGCTCGCGCAAATCCTGCGCGACGGTCTGGCTGCTTTCCGGGCATGCCATGGTGAAGCCCGAGACGTAGCCCTGCGCGTAGTTCAGATAATGATCGCCGACCCAGGCGAGCGGCAGATAGGCGAGGACGCTGTCCTTTTCGGTCAGTCCATCGAAGGCGACCGTGTCCTGCGCGGCCTTCACCGCATTCTTCGCCTTCAGCATCACGCCCTTGGAGCGGCCTGTCGTGCCGGAGGTGTAGAGCATGATCGAGATATCGTCGCCGGAAGCCGCGCTGATGGCGTCTTCCCATGCCTTCGCGCGGCCATCATCGGCCTCCTGCACGCGCCAGCCTATCTCCTGCAGGTCGGCGAAATCGTGAAGCGCGGCGCGGTCATAGTCGGCAAGGCCGCGCGGCTCGTCATAGATGGTGGCGACGAGGTCGGTCAGCTTGTCGGCGAAGCTTGCCAGCTTGTCGACCTGCTCCTGATCCTGCACGACCGCGAAGCGCACGCCCGCATGGGACAAAACGTAGGAAAGTTCTTCGGCAACGGCATCGGCATAGACCGGGACAGGCACGCCGCCGAGCGATTGGACCGCGCAAACCGCCCAGTAGAGACGCGGCCGGTTGGCGCCGACAATCGCGACCTTGTCGCCGTGTCGGCAGCCGAGTTCGGCAAGACCGATCGCGAAATCGCGTATCTCGTCCCGTTGCTGCGACCAGGTCCAGCTTTGCCAGATGCCACGATCCTTGTGGCGCATAGCCCATCGCGATCCGAACATCTGTGCATTGCGCAGCAGATATTTCGGGAACGTATCGGGCAAGGCGTGTGCCTCGGCCAACTTCTGCTCCTCCCGGACCGCCGCCCGCTCCTCAGCGGCAGGCTTCAAACGGTCCCGTCATTGTCGGACCTGAATCGAACGTCCTGCACGTGCAGGCTCCTCTCGTTCGAAACCATCCTTGCGATGAAGTTTCCACGAATCACGATGGCGGGCAATACGGGCCTTGACAGACAGCGCATGGAATAGTCTGTTGGATCGGCAGCGCGTCTGCGCTCCAATCCCCACATTGTTGAATTTCACGCGCCGTAATCGGCCAGCGCCTCGACGTCGAGCGGGCGGATCGTGCCAGCGCCTAGTGCGATCAGTCCTTCATCGGCAAGTTCAGCGAGGCATCGGTTCGCCACCTGTCGCGACACGCTGGCCAGCAGACCGACCTCTTCCTGCGTGATTTCGATGATCTCGCCGACGCGGGGGCTCAGCACCGGATTGCAGATCCATGACAGGTTTCGCGCCACCCGCGCTTTCGCATCGAAGGAGCGGTCGTGCTCGGTGATCGCGATGAACTGGCCGAGCCGTTCGTTGAGCTGGCGCACGAGAAAGCGGTTGAAGCCGACGCTGTTTTCGCACAACCACACGAAGGTCGCGCGGGTCATCAGGTTGATGCGCGTGTCGCGCAGCGCGACGAGGTCGTATTTGCGCTCTTCGTTCTTGAGCATCGAGCCTTCGCCGAACCACCCGCCCGCACCGATGCCGGCGAAGGTGATCGCCTTTCCGGTGCGCGCGATGGCGCTCATCTTGACGAGGCCGGTAACGACACCCGTCCATGAGTCAAGCCGGTCGCCACGATGGCAGATATAGGCGCCTTTCGCGTAGCCGCGCTCGCTCATGCCGCGCGCGGCGCGCTCGACCTCTTCGTCGGTCAGTTCACCGGCCCAGATTTCGCTTCTTACCTGATCGATCCGTCCTGCCATCGTCCCTTCCAGCCATTTGTGACTTGCAAAGACGATGGGTTCGCAGAAGCGAAGTCAAGCCCGTGGCCTATTTCTCGAGTGCAGCGACGCCGGGCAGTTCCTTGCCTTCCATCCATTCCAGAAATGCGCCGCCGGCCGTCGAGACATAGGTGAAGTCTCCGGCCACGCCCGCCTGGTTCAGCGCTGCAACCGTGTCGCCACCGCCGGCGACCGAAACGAGATTTCCTGCCTTCGTTTCCTTTGCAGCGAAACGGGCTGCGGTCATCGTCGCCTTGTCGAAAGGCTCGATCTCGAACGCACCGAGCGGCCCGTTCCAGACCAGCGTCTTCGCGCGACCGATCCATTCGGCGATTTTCTCAACGGTCTGCGGGCCTGCATCGAGGATCATCGCATCGTCGGGCACCCGATCGACAGGCACCACTTCGCTTGCCGCACCCGCCTTGAACTCACGCGCGATAACGGCATCGACCGGCAGGACGATGGCGCAGCCGGCGCTCGCGGCTTCGGTCATGATCGTTTTCGCGGTTGCGGCCAGATCATGCTCGCACAGCGACTTGCCGACTTTCGTGCCGCGCGCGGCCAAAAACGTGTTGGCCATACCGCCGCCGATGACGACGGCATCGACCTTTTTCACGAGGTTGAGCAAAAGGTCGATCTTGGTCGACACCTTCGCGCCGCCGACGATGGCGACGACCGGCTTTTGTGGCTTTCCGAGACCTTTTTCCAGCGCTTCCAGCTCTTCCTGCATGGTGCGGCCGGCATAGGACGGCAGCAAGCGCGCAAGCCCTTCAGTCGAAGCATGCGCCCGATGCGCTGCCGAGAACGCGTCGTTGACGTAAAGATCGCCATTTGCGGCCAGTGCCTTGGCGAACTCGGCGTCGTTCTTTTCCTCGCCCTTGTGGAAACGGGTGTTTTCCAGAAGCAGAACGTCGCCATCCTTCATCACGGAGACGGCCTTTTCGGCGGCGGGGCCGATACAGTCGTCGGCGAAGGCGACCTCGTGTTTGATGGCGTCAGCGACGCCTTGCCCGATCGGTCGAAGCGACATGCCCTTGACGACTTCGCCCTTCGGACGGGCGAAATGGGCGAGCAGAATGACTTTACCGCCCTTTTTGGACAATTCCCTGATCGTCGGCGCGACGCGCTCGATACGGGTCGCGTCCGAGATCGTGCCGTCATCGTTCAGTGGCACGTTGAGGTCGACACGGACGAGGACGCGCTTGCCGGCTGCGTCGATGTCGTCGAGGGTGCGAAAGCTCATGCGGTTTCTCCGTGGCGGTCAAAGCCGCTCGAAAAGCGTGGGATAATCGAGGACGATACCGTCCTCGTTGACCGGCAGGTCGGCAGCAAAAGTGCGGTCGGCCGCCTCGTAGCGATAGAGACTGGCATCTTCGAGGCAGGTGTAGTTTTGGCCGTCGACGAACGGTTCGAGCGTGTCGAACGGCACATAGATCATCGAGAGCGGGACGGTCCCGGTATCGCGCCCAAGCGCCAACCGGCGGATCGGCAGCGTGTTGGTGAAGGGCGTGACGGACAGATCGATGTCGATGCAGCCGTCAAACTGAGGCAATTGCAGGCCCGACGCATCGCGCCAGTGGCCTTTGCCGTCGCCGCTGATGGCAAGCGAGCGCCCATCCGTGGTTTCGATATGGAATGAGCGAACCGTCCAGCCCGCATCGCATTCGATGCGGTAGCGCGCGCCGAATGCCGTGCCACCAAATTCACCGACCACGACGCTTGTGGCGGTGACGCCGCCGCCGGCAGGCGACAGCGTCAGATGTTCCAGTCCCGCGCCCCCAAGCGGACGCCAGCGAATTGTTCGCGTGGCGAGGGCGCGGAACATGTCGCTTAGATGAGCTTGCCGAAGGCGACGGCCGTGTCGCTCATGCGGTTGGAGAAGCCCCATTCATTGTCGTACCAGGTGAGGATGCGCACGAAAGTGCCGTCCAGAACCTTTGTCTGGTCGAGCGCGAAGATCGAGGAATGCGGATCGTGGTTGAAGTCGATCGACACGTTCGGATCGGTGGTGAAGCCCAGAACGCCTTTTAGGCGGCCATTGGCAGCAGCCTTGATCGCTTCGTTGATTTCCTGAACCGTCGTGGCGCGCTTGGCGACAAATTTGAGATCGACGACCGAGACGTTGGGGGTCGGCACGCGGATCGACGAGCCATCGAGCTTGCCGTTGAGTTCGGGCAGCACGAGGCCGACAGCCTTGGCCGCGCCGGTCGAGGTCGGGATCATGGAAAGGGCCGCCGCGCGGGCGCGGTAAAGGTCCTTGTGCATCGTGTCGAGCGTCGGCTGGTCGCCGGTATAGGAGTGGATCGTCGTCATGAAGCCGTGGTCGATGCCGATGGCCTCGTTCAGCACCTGCGCGACCGGCGCAAGGCAGTTGGTCGTGCACGAGGCGTTCGAAATGACCATGTGGTCCTTCGTCAGCTTGTCGTGGTTGACGCCGTAGACGACGGTCAGGTCGGCATTGTCAGCCGGTGCCGAGACGATGACGCGCTTGGCACCTGCTTCCAGATGCGCCGACGCCTTTTCCTTCGAAGTGAAGATGCCGGTGCATTCGAGCGCGATGTCGACGCCCTCTTCCTTCCACGGCAGTTCGGCCGGGTTGCGCGCCGCATGAACCTTGATCGGTCCGCGACCGGCGTCGATGGCGTCGCCGACGACCTTCACTTCGCCCGGAAAGCGTCCATGGACGGAATCGTAGCGCATCAAATGCGCGTTGGTCTCGACCGGGCCGAGATCGTTGATCGCGACGACCTCGATGTCGGTGCGGCCCGATTCGTAGATCGCGCGCAGAACGTTGCGGCCGATGCGGCCAAAACCGTTGATGGCAACTCTCACAGTCATTCGCTGTCTCCCGGGAGAAATGAAGTCTTGGGTGCCGTGTCTTAGCCAGCCATGCCGACAGAATCCAGCACCAGACATGCGAAAAGGGCAGGTGCAGGACCCGCCCTTTCCAACTTAATCGGTTTTATTTTCTCAGGCCTTCGAAAGTGCGGCTTCGATGGCTGCGACCGTCGCCTCCGGCGTGATGCCGAAATGCTTATAAAGCTTCTCGTAGGGACCGGACGCGCCGAAGGACGACATGCCGATGAAAATACCGTCGGAGCCGATCAGGTGATCCCAACCCATGCGGATGCCTGCCTCGACGGCGACCTTGAGCGAGCCGTCACCGAGGATCGCGGTGCGATAATCCTCTTCCTGCTCTTCGAACAATTCGACGCACGGAACTGAGACGACGCGGGTCGGATGACCCTTGGCTTCGAGGATTTCGCGCGCCTTCATCGCGATCTCGACTTCGGAGCCCGATGCGAAGATCGTGACCTTGGCCGCAGCGCTCGCCGTGGCGAGTTCGTACGCGCCGAGCGAAGACAGATTGTCCTCATTGTGCTCGGTACGCAGCGTCGGCAGGTTCTGGCGGGTGAGGGCCAGCGTCGACGGGGTCGTCTCCGATTCCAGCGCGATCTGCCAGCATTCGGCCGTTTCGACCACATCTGCCGGACGGAAGACGTAATGGTTCGGGATCGCACGCAGGGCGGCAAGCTGCTCGACAGGTTGGTGCGTCGGACCGTCTTCGCCAAGCCCGATGGAATCGTGGGTCATGACGAAGATCGAGCGGATGCCCATCAGCGAAGCAAGGCGCATCGACGGGCGCGCATAGTCGGAAAAGACGAGGAACGTGCCGCCATAGGGGATGATGCCGCCATGCAGCGCCATGCCGTTCATCGCCGCGGCCATGCCGTGCTCGCGAATGCCGTAATGGAGGTAGCGGCCCGAAAAATCGATCGGCGTGATCGGCTTGGTCTGCGAGGTCTTGGTGTTGTTCGAGCCGGTGAGGTCGGCCGAGCCGCCGATCGTGTCCGGCATGAGGCCGTTGACGATCTCGAGCGCCATTTCCGACGCCTTGCGGGTGGCGACCTTCGGCTTATCGGCCGACAGCTTCTTCTTGTAGTCGACGATGGCCGCGTCGAGGCCATCGGGCAGTTCGCCGCGCATGCGCCGCTCAAATTCGCCGCGCTTTTCGGCATCCCCCTTGCCGAGACGCTCTTCCCAGCCCTTCTTCGCCTTTGCGGCGTTGAGACCGGCCAGACGCCATGCGTCGAGGATGTCCGAGGGCACGACGAAAGGTTCGTACTCCCAGCCGAGCGCCTTGCGCGTTTCTGCGATCTCTTCTGCGCCGAGCGGCGAACCATGCGCCTTGTTGGTGCCGGCGCGGGTCGGCGCGCCGAAGCCGATCGTCGTTCTGAAGGCGATCAGCGTCGGGCGATCGGAGGTCTTGGCGCTTTCGAGCGCTGCGGCGATGGCCTCGGGGTCATGGCCGTCCGCCGACAGCGTGTTCCATCCCGATGCCTTGAAACGAGCGATCTGGTCAGTGGAATCGGCGAGTGAGACCGGACCGTCGATGGAGATATTGTTGTCGTCCCACATAACGATCAGCTTGTTCAGCTTCAGATGCCCGGCGAGCGAAATCGCCTCCTGGCTGATGCCCTCCATGAGGCAGCCATCGCCGACGAGCGTATAGGTGTGATGGTCGACGAGGTCGTCGCCGTAATGCGCGTTCAAGATGCGCTCCGCCATCGCCATGCCGACTGAATTGGCCAGACCCTGCCCGAGCGGGCCGGTCGTCGTCTCGATGCCGGCGGCGTGGCCATATTCGGGGTGGCCGGCGGTCTTGGAGCCGAGTTGGCGGAAATTCTCGATCTCTTCGATCGTGATGTCCTCGTAGCCGGTCAGATAGAGCAGCGAATACAAAAGCATCGAACCGTGGCCAGCCGACAGGACGAAGCGATCGCGGTCGGCCCATTTCGGGTTCTGCGGGTCGTATTTCAAAAAGCGCGTGAACAGGACGGTCGCGATATCGGCCGCGCCCATCGGCAGTCCGGGGTGGCCCGAATTGGCCTTTTCGACCGCATCCATGGAAAGGAAGCGGATCGCATTGGCCATGCGGTCGTGCTTGTCGCGTGTGGTCATGATCGCTCTGTCCTGCCGAAAAAGGGAGATTTATGGGCCATATGGCCGTCAGGCAGGGGACACATACGCGTTCGGAGCACGGAGTCAACGCCAAGCCGGCCTTGAAGATGACGGAATGACGGGGATAGTCGCGCGCTTCAGTTGACGGCCGATTCGCCTGACGCCTAATGTTTTTCGATTAAAGCGTTCTTGCGGCACAATGATTCGGTTGCGAGCCAGGGAACGGGAGCCATGTCCGGGGAAACCACGCTCAGAGAAGTCATCGGCCGTCTTGGGGCCGCCGTCGACGCGCTGGAAGGCGCGGTTTCGACGCGCCTTGATAATGACCAGGACTATCAGGAAGCCGACGCCGAAGTGCAGCGCATGAACGCGGACCGCACACGGCTCGCGCAGGAGCTCGATGCGTCCGAGGCGCGCGGCGAACGTCTCGAAGACGCCAACAAGGAAGTCTCACGCCGACTCGTGACCGCGATGGAGACCATTCGCGCCGTTTTGGACAGGTAGGGGAAGATGGCTCAAGTCACGGTAACGATTGACGGCAAAGCCTACCGGATGGCCTGCGACGAGGGGCAGGAAGAACATCTCGTCTCCCTTGCAACGCGCTTCGACCGCTACGTGTCGCATCTGAAGGATTCGTTCGGCGAGATCGGCGATCAGCGTCTGACCGTCATGGCCGGCATCATGGTCATGGACGAACTTGCCGAGTTGCAAAAGCGGGTCAAAGGGCTGGAAAGTGAGATCGGCACCTTGCGCAAGACGCGCGACGACGCGCTGACCAAGGCCGACAAGAACGACGCGGCACTGACCGGCGCATTGGCGGGTTTTGCCGAACGCGTCGAGGTTCTGGCCGATCGTCTCGCCGGGCGGCCGCGCCAAGTCTGATCAAAACCCCTGAAACAGCATGTCGAGTGCGGCGGTGATTTCGTCGCGGCTGCCGGAAATATTCGTCACTTTTTCACGCAGCGCGCTGACGGGAACTGCGAGCATCAACTGCGTGTAGAGTGCGTAACGCTTGCCGGCAATGTCGATGATAGGGTTCAGTTTCTTCAGCGCTGTGCGATCGGCACGTTCAGGCAAAAGCGGTATCGCCATGCGCGTATCGAGGGCATCGAAGACGTCAGACTGAATGCTGACGAGTAAATTGTCGGTTCCGCGCGGATCGCGATAGACGTCGTATCTCGCCATCAAAAACCGCGATATTCTGAGAACGGCAGACCGTTCTGCGCAAAATACCGATTGTTCTCATCGATCGCTTCGCGATTTTCTTCCAGCCACAATTGCGCCTTGCGAGCGCTGATCGCCTGCGTAAGGCCAGCATCAGCGGCGCGCGATATGTTCACGTTCAACTCTTTGGCTTCGGCGAGCAGGTCAACATCGATGGAAACATTGACCGATTTGCGGGGCGCACGAGTAAGCATGTGGAATTCTCCTGCGCATATTATATGCGCATTTTCCGTGCCTCGCAATCAGCCTCCGACTTCCTCGCGCAGCATCTCCAGTTCCAGCCACTCTTCCTCCATTCGCGCCAGATCGGCGCGGAGCGTGTCGAGCGTGGTGGCGGTTTTCGCGAAGCCATCCGGGTCGCGGGTATAGAAAGCGGCATCCGCCATCTTGGCTTCAAGTGCTGCGATCTTCCCGGTCGTCGCTTCCATCTCGCCGGGCAATTTTTCCAGAGCGAATTTCTGTTTGAATGAAAGCTTCTTCGATGAGGAGGTCGCGGTCTGTTTCGGCACCGCGACGGCGGATTTGTCCTTAGGCTCGCTCTTCGGCGTCTTCTGTGCGAACGCCTTGGTGCCGCGCTGCGTCAGCATGTCGGCATAGCCGCCGGCATATTCAATCCAGCGTCCATCGCTGTCGGGCGCGATGGTGCTCGTCACCGTGCGGTCGAGGAAATCGCGATCGTGGCTGACGAGGATGACCGTTCCGGGAAAACCGGCGACGAGTTCCTGCAGAAGATCGAGCGTTTCCATGTCGAGATCGTTGGTCGGCTCGTCGAGGACGAGCAGATTGGCGGGCCGTGCGAGCAATCGCGCCAGCACCAGTCGCGCCCGCTCGCCGCCCGACAGTTCGCGGATCGGCGTACGCGCCTGCTCCGGCTTGAACAGGAAATCCTTCATGTAGGAAACGACATGGCGCTCCTCGCCATTGACGACGACGCTGTCGCCGCGCCCGTCCGTCAAATAGTGGCTCAGCGTCTCATCGAGATCGAGATCGCGTTTCTGGTCGAGAGTGGCGATTTCCAGATTGACGCCGAGCCGTACGGTTCCGGCATCGGGGGAAAGTTCGCCGGTCAGCATTTTCAGGAGCGTTGTCTTGCCGGCACCGTTCGGACCGACGAGACCGATCCGGTCGCCGCGCTGCACCCGGATCGAGAAATCGGACACGATCCGGCGTTCGCCGAATGTCTTTGCGATCGATTTCGCCTCGATAACGAGCTTGCCGGACTCGGCGGCGTCGCTCGCCTGCAACGTTGCCTTGCCTTCGGCTCCGCGATGGTTGCGGAACTGACTGCGCATCGAATGTAATTCGCCCAGACGGCGCATGTTGCGCTTGCGCCGTGCGGAAACGCCGTAGCGCAGCCAGTGCTCCTCGCGCACGATCTGCCGGCCGAGCTTGTGCTGGTCGCGTTCTTCTTCCTCCAGAAGCTGGTCGCGCCATTCCTCGAAATGGGCAAAGCCCTTTTCCAGCCGCCGCGTCTGACCGCGATCGAGCCAGACGGTCGATTTCGAAACGCGCTCGAGAAAGCGTCGGTCGTGCGAAATGACGATAATCGCCGAGGTCGAGCGGACGAGTTCACCTTCGAGCCATTCGATCGTGGCGAGGTCGAGATGATTGGTAGGCTCGTCGAGAAGGAGAATGTCCGGTTGCGGCGCAAGAACGCGCGCAAGCGCTGCGCGCCGGGCCTCGCCGCCCGACAGGTTGCCGGGATCGGCGGACGGATCGAGATCGAGATTTTCGACCAGATAGGTGGCGCGATGCGGATCGTCCGCAGGCCCAAGGCCCGCTTCGACATAGCTAAGAACGGTCGAAAATCCCTCCATGTCCGGCACTTGCTTCAGATAGCGGATCGTAGCGGAAGGCTGGCGGAAGATTTCGCCGTCCTGTGCCTCGATGAGGCCGGCTGCGATCTTCAACAGCGTCGACTTGCCCGAGCCGTTGCGTCCGACAAGCGCGATGCGATCGCCTTCGCCGGCCACCAGAGATGCGCCATCGAGCAGCGGCGCGCCGCCGAACGTCAGTTTGATGCCATCAAGATTGAGGAGCGGTGGAGCCATTTATCAGGACCAGTCAGGCGGTGCCGAGCGGATGAGCGACGAGGATCGCACGGCCGCTCTGAAGGGAGACGGAGAGGTTGCCGACGACCTCGTTGGAGAGTGTGAGCGACGAGCCGAACGGCACATGGCGGGCCTCTAACGGCCAGCGCGCGCCTGTCAGCGTCAGCCCTTCGAGTTCGCTCATGGCCAGGACCGAAAAGAGCGTGCCGGGGGCGAAGTCGAAATTCTGCTCACGGTGTGCGAGAGGAATGCCCTCCTCGACCCCGGTCGTCAGCCGTACGTCGAGGCCGTCCTCAGATAACCGGATCGCGAGCGCGAGATGAAGAAAGGCATGGTCGGCACGCGGGCCGCCGAACGCGCCGACAAGCGTCAACGCCGTTGCGCCGCGCGCCAGCGCCGCTTCGACCGCGATTTCGCCGTCGGTCAAATCTTTCGCTGGGGGGAAGACTTCGCGCTCGATGTCGGGCAAGGCGGCGCTCAGCTTGGCATCGACGGAATCGAAATCCCCCGTCCACAATTCAGGGCGAAGGCCCAGGGCCGACGAATGACGCATGCCTGAATCCGCCGCAATCACGCGGCATCCGGCAATCTGTCGCGCTAGGCGATCGGTCGGCACGACCTCACCGCCAAGCAGGATCGCAAAATGTGTGGAAGGCGCATTCATGATGCGCCGTGTATCAAGACAAAGGCGATAGCGGAAGCGAGCCGGGAAAATTAGGCCGTCGCAGCCATTTCCGGGTTGCCGTCGACCAGCGCCGTGCGCAGCTTCTCTAGTGCGCGGCTTTCGATCTGGCGTACGCGCTCCTTCGAAATTCCGAGGCGCTCGCCAAGCGATTCAAGAGTTGCGCCGTCTTCACGCAGGCGGCGTTCGCGAATGATCTTCAGTTCGCGCGGATTGAGCGCCGTCAACGCACCGGACAGCCATTTGGTCCGCCGCTCGCCGTCGATCGTGTCGGTCACGACCTCGTCCGGCAATGGCGCGTCGGAGGGAAGGAGTGACATCCGATCGGAACTTCCCGACGAATCTTCCACGACCGGCGCGTTGAGAGACGTATCGGAACCGGAAAGGCGCGCGTCCATGATCGCCACGTCTGCCTCGTTGACGCCGAGCGCCAGAGCGACATGGCGATAAAGATCTGCGTTCGATATCAGTTCCGGGCCGCTTTGAAGCTTGGCGCGAAGACGGCGCAGATTGAAGAAAAGCGCCTTTTGCGCCGACGACGTTCCACCGCGCACGATCGACCAATTGCGCAGGATATAGTCCTGCATGGATGCCCTGATCCACCAGGTCGCATAGGTCGAGAACCGAACCTCGCGCTCCGGTTCGAACCGGGCGGCCGCTTCGAGCAGTCCGACATGGCCTTCCTGAATGAGATCGCTCATCGACAATCCGAAGTGCCGGAATTTCGAAGCCATGGAAATCACAAGGCGCATATGCGCGGTGGTGATCCTGTGCAGCGCCTGCTGGTCCCGGTTCTCCTTCCACTGGATCGCCAGTTCCAATTCCTCGTCGCGTTCGAGGTAGGGCGCCTTCATGGCCGCGCGGATCATCGACCTTCTAGAGCTGTTATCCATATCCGGCCGCTCCCGATTTTTTCAGCCTACCCTTGTCGTCGGTACGGCCTGCGCCAGATAGCGGATCATCGAGACGTTCCGTTCCGGCCGGTCATTACCGAGGAGATGCGCCATGGCGCGCCCGGGGACTGAACGCCGAATGCATCCTCAGGTTCCATAGCTGCCGTGAATTTGCCGCAATGCCGACAATGTCGCTTTCGGTTGAGCTTTTGTTTGGATGCCGCGATCGCTGGCATTTGAAACGAAAAGACCCGGCGCGATGGCCGGGTCTTTCGAAACGTTTGGGGAAGCTCCGCTTTATGCGGCTTCTTCCTGCTCGGTCTCGGTTTCTTCGTTGTCCGCCTTGGCGCCGCGCTTCGGGCCCTTGTTCAAGTTGAGCTCGATGAGGTGCACGGCCTCGGTCTCCGACACGCGGTTGACCGCGCCGATCTCGCGCGCCATGCGGTCGAGCGCAGCCTCATAAAGCTGACGTTCGGAATAGGACTGCTCGGGCTGGTTTTCAGCGCGGTAAAGGTCGCGAACGACTTCCGAAATGGAGATGAGGTCGCCCGAATTGATCTTCGCATCGTATTCCTGCGCACGGCGCGACCACATGGTGCGCTTTACGCGCGCGCGGCCCTGAACCACCTTGAGCGCACGATCGACATAGTCGGTCTCGGAGAGCTTGCGCATGCCGATCGACGTCGCCTTGGCGACCGGCACCTTGAGGCGCATCTTGTCTTTCTGGAAGTCGATGACGAAGAGTTCCAGCTTGTGGCCCGCAACTTCCTGCTCCTCGATCGCGGTGATCTGGCCGACGCCATGAGCGGGATAGACGATGTATTCGCCGGTCTTGAAACCTTGACGTGCCGCGGACTTCTTCTGTGGGGTTGCCATACGCCAGATACTCCCTGTTGCGATACCGGCCTCTTCAGGACCGGTCATCCGGAATGGCCGAACTTCGGCCAGCATGGTGTCGGGACAAATGCGGAGGTCCGTTCCGGGAGCAAAAGCGGCCAAGTCCACCCGAATGAGTTGACTGCGGCCCAGATCGCCCTGGTCCGTATATGATTCCGCCTCTCAGTGATTTGTGCGCTTGCGCAATGAATCGACGTTTGTCACCGGCATTTCGTAAATGTGTAACACAAAATGTGGACAGAATCAACCATTTGGACTAAGCGCCGCGCCGCGGCACCGCATCCCTTGCAAATGATTCGCTGCGCTGCGGCATGATGCCGCAAGCGTCTTTGGTCGAACGATACAAGATCGTCTCCAGGACAAACAAGGCGTTCATCACCTGGACGGAACGTCAGGTGCGTCCCGTTTCGATCATTTGCCGAATTAATCGCCCGTGCCGGGCTCCGGCGAGAAGTATTTCTCGAACTTGCCTTCTTCACCGTCGAACGTCTTGGCGTCTTCCGGCGGTTCCTTTTTAGCCGTGATGTTCGGCCATTTCTGGGCATATTCGGTGTTGATCTCGAGCCACTTGTCGAGGCCCGGTTCCGTATCCGGCTTGATCGCGTCGGCCGGGCATTCCGGTTCGCACACGCCGCAATCGATGCATTCGTCAGGATGGATGACGAGCATGTTGTCGCCTTCATAGAAGCAGTCGACGGGACATACCTCGATGCAGTCCATGTATTTGCATTTGATGCAATTGTCGGTGACGAGATAGGTCATCGTGCCGGCTCCGGCCTTCCAGGCGTCAAGTCTTATCGAGTGGTCAGGTAGCCGCTCGCTTGCCATGTGGCAAGAGGCGGCGAATGCGCCACAAAGGCGCGGAGCGGAATGGATTTCTACCCGCGACCTTCGAACCGATCGATCTCCCGGCGCTCGCGCTTCGTCGGTCGGCCCGTGCCCGGATCGCGTTCGGCAACCGGGGCATCAGTGGGCGGTCGCGCTTCCGAAGGCGGCGACAGGTCTTCGTAAAGCGTGCGCGCTTCTTCCGCCGGACCACGGCGCGTTCCCGGCAGCAACACTTTCAAAACGAGAATGCGCCGATCGAGCGTGATTGTCAGCACGTCGCCCGGCTTCACGTTCTGTGCCGCGTGATCGATCTTCTCGCGGTTGAGCCGGACCTTGCCGGCCTGAACGATCTTCGCCGCCAGCGAGCGCGACTTCACCGCGCGGGTGAAGAAGAGCCATTTATCGATGCGCTGGCGCGCGACGTCGGTCATTCCGAATGCCGGTTCCCTATTTCTTCAACTGGTCCTTGAGCGCGGCGAGCTTGGCGAAGGGTGAATCGGGATCGATCTTCGCCGGCTTGGCTTCGCGCGGGGCTTTGGCTTCCCAGCGGCGCTCTGCGCCGCCCGGTCTGGCATCCCGGCCGCCGTGCGGCTTGTTACCCTTGCGCGGCCCCTTGGCCCCATCCCGCCGGTCCTCGCGGCCTTTGCCACGGAAGCTGCGCTTTTCGCCGTCTGCGTTGTTCGCCTCGTCGGAGCGGCCGCCCTGACGGCGCTGGTCTCCGCGCGGGTTGCGGTTACCTTGCTCGCGGCGCGGGCGCCCGTCGAACCGGCCCTGCCGCCAGATGGTGATCGTCTTGGGTTCTTCCGGCTCGGTTGCGACGTCTTCGGAAGACGCATCTTCCACCGATGTGTCCGGCGAAGCCTCATCGACGCTTTCGGTCTGCGCGGGCTGGTCAGCGGCAGCCACAGGTTCGGGCGCTTCTGCGCTGGCCGGTTCGGCAGGCTCGACGTCACCCTGTTCATCCGCCGGCTCGCTCGAAGCGGCAGCTTCCTCCGCTGGTTGCGCCGGTTCTGCCTTGGCTTTCGCCTCGGCGTCGAACGCGTCGAGCTTCGCCTTTACTTCTTCTTCCGGTTTGACGTCGCCGCGATAACCGAGACCCTTCAGGATTTCGTCCATGTCCTCGGCGGTCGCACCGAGGATCGACATCATGGCGGGTGTGACGATGAAGGCGTTGCCGTCGAATGCACCGTCAGGACGGGGGCCGACGCCTGCCTTCCAGGCAAGCGCAGGGCGAATGAGATCGGCGAGGCGCTCGAGAATATCGACGCGCACCGCGCGCCGGCCAAGATTGCGGTAGCCGGCGAGCCTGTAGAAATCCTTGTCGATCGCCTGATCGATCACGAGCGAGGTGCGGCCCGAGGCGAGTGCGTTGACCACATCGCCGAAGCCGGGCTTGTCCTTGCCGTCGTTCTTCAGCGCCCAGAGCAGCGTGACGATGCCGGCCGGGCCGGGCTTCAACAGCGCGGGGATGAAGACATGGAATGCGCCGAAGCGCACGCCCAGACGACGCAGCGCGGCGCGTGCGTCCTGATCGAGCCCGCGCACGTCCTCGGCCACGTCGCGGCGGTTCAGGAGGCCGAAATTCTCAACGAGCTGGAACGCGATGCCGCGCGCCATGCCCGAAAGTTGCTCGGCCGCGGTCAAGTCGAAAAGCGGCTTCAGCGCCGTCTCGATCTGATAGTTGACGAAACGGTCGATGCGGGCGGCGACCTTGTCACGCGCCGCACCGGTCAATTGCTCGTCGGCAAGAAGAATTGCCCGCGGGCGCAATGCCTCGTCGCCTGCCGTCAATGTCGCGACGGGCGCGCCGATCCAGCGCACGAGGCCATCGGCCGTCAGCGCGAAGTCGGAATTGCCGCTCGCCGCGAACCGTTCGGCGCGTGCCTCGAATTCGCTCGCAAGCACCTTTTGCGCAGCAGCGCGCACGGCCTTGGCGTCCTCGCCTTCCGCCTTCTGGTCGGCGGTAAAGCGAAAGCCTTGCAATTCGCCCACATGGTGGCCTTCGACCAAAACGTCGCCGGCCGGATTAATTTCAGCTTCAAGCATGCTATTTTCTCTTAAGCGCCGCATCAGCACCGATGTCCTGCGGTCTACGAAGCGTTTCGTCAATCGTTCGTGGAGCGCATCGGACAGTCTGTCCTCGATATCGCGTGTTTTTTCCTGCCAATAGACCGGATCGGCAAGCCATCCCGGCCGGTTCGAAACAAAAGTCCAGGTCCTAATCTGAGCGATCCGGTGAGAGAGCGCGTCGATGTCGCCGCTCGTGGCGTCGGCACGGTGAACCTGCTCGGCCATATAATCGGCATCGACATACCTCTTGGTCGCAAGGTCGATGAAGATCGACCGGATCAGTTCGGCATGCTGTGCGGGCGCGATGCGGCGATAGTCGGGCAGGGCGCACGCATCCCACAAAAGCGCCACGCGTTCGGGCGTGTCAGCCAACGCGCGTACGCGATCGTCCTGCGCCAGAATGTCGAGCGCCTTGGCGTCGACCGCCGGAAGGGCGCGCGCCAGGCCTTCCAGAGGTGGTGGAGCGTCGATCGAGCGCTTCAGGGCGTCGATCGAGGAAAAATCGAACACGGCGCTACGCCATTGAAGCACTTTCACGCTGTCGAAATTATGCGCCTCGATGCGCTCGACCAGTTCGTCGCTCAAAGGATCGACCCGGCCGGTCACGCCGAAGGTGCCGTCGCGCAGGTGACGTCCGGCCCGCCCGGCGATCTGGCCGAACTCGGCAGGCGTCAATTCGCGATACTGGAAGCCGTCGAATTTGCGGTTCTGTGCGAAGGCGACATGGTCCACATCGAGATTCAAACCCATGCCGATCGCGTCGGTGGCGATGAGGTAATCGACATCGCCGGACTGGTAGAGCTCGACCTGTGCGTTTCGCGTGCGAGGGCTGAGCGCGCCGAGCACCACAGCCGCCCCGCCGCGCTGGCGGCGGATCAATTCGGCGATGGCGTAGACCTCGTCGGCGGAGAAGGCGACGATCGCCGTGCGGCGCGGCAGGCGCGTCAGCTTCTTGGAGCCCGCATAGGCCAGATGCGACATGCGCGGACGGGTGACGACGGAAACGCCGCGCAGGAGCTTTTCGAGGATCGGGCGCATCGTCGCCGCGCCAAGAAGCAGTGTTTCCTGACGGCCGCGCAGATTGAGGATGCGGTCTGTGAAGATGTGGCCGCGCTCGAAATCGGCGGCAAGCTGCACCTCGTCGATGGCGACGAAAGCCGCATCCGTCTCGCGCGGCATCGCTTCCACCGTGCAGACCGAATAGCGCGCGCCGGGCGGCACGATCTTCTCCTCGCCCGTGATCAGCGCGACCTTCGATGCGCCGACCTTTTCGACCACGCGCGTATAGACCTCACGCGCGAGCAGGCGCAAAGGCAGGCCGATGACGCCGGATTCATGGGCGACCATGCGTTCGATCGCCAGATGCGTCTTGCCGGTGTTCGTCGGACCGAGGATCGCGGTGACGTCGCGGCCGGAAACGATCAAAGGCTGCGACGGGCGAGGCTGAATGTTCATCTATCCAAAAAGGCCTTTTGGCCGACGGAATGTCGGGAACGGTTAGCACCCCGGCTCCGCCAAGTGAATGGGCGGACCTCTTGCGCGCCCCACATAGTATTTCGAAACGTCATGCGCCAGTCGCCCAAGCGGAACGAGTCTGGAACGAAAAGGGATCGAATCGCTGACTCGGCAGGTTCTCGTTCCGTTCCTTTTTGCGCCGCTTCCAGTTCACGCAACGGCAATTCATCCACCGGTTGTCCACAAGTCGTGCACCGTCTTTCCACGCATTTTCGGAGCGGAAAGACGGGCTTGTCGGTGACGTTCAGACGACGAACTGGCCGCCATTGGCCGAAATGGTCGAGCCGGTGATGAAGCTGGCGTCGTCGGAAGCGAGGAAGACGACGCAGCGCGCGATTTCATCCGGCTCGCCCAGACGCCCGACGGGAATCTGGGCGATGATGCCCTCGCGCACCTTTTCCGGCACGGCCATGACCATGTCGGTGCCGATATAGCCGGGGCAAATGGCGTTGACTGTGATGCCGGCCTTCGCGCCTTCCTGCGCAAGCGCCTTGGTGAAGCCGATATCGCCGGCCTTCGCCGCTGAATAGTTCGCCTGCCCCATCTGGCCCTTCTGACCGTTGATCGACGAGATATTGATGACCCGGCCGAATTTGCGCTCGCGCATGCCGCTCCACACCGGATGCGTCATGTTGAACAGGCCGGTCAGATTGGTGCCGATGACCTCGTTCCACATATCCGGCGTCATGCGGTGGAACATCGCGTCCCGCGTGATTCCCGCATTGTTGACCAGCACATCGATCGGCCCGATCTCGGCCTCGACTTTGGCGATACCTTCCTTGCAAGCCTCGTAGCTCGAAACATCCCATTTAAACACCGGAATGCCCGTCTCGGCCCTAAAGGCGTTCGCCTTCTCGTCATTGCCGGCATAGGTCGCGGCGACCTTGTATCCGGCGGCCGTCAGTGCCTGCGAAATAGCCGCGCCGATGCCGCGCGAGCCGCCAGTGACGAGTGCTGTGCGTGTGGTCATGAATACTCCTCCCCTTCTTTATGAGGGGAGCGGGCAAGGAGGAAGTAGGGAATTGCTTGTCCCTGTTTCCCTTTCCCCACTCCCTGTTTCCCTCAGTTCACCGCTTCCACGCACATGGCGACGCCCATTCCGCCGCCGATGCAAAGCGTTGCGAGACCCTTTTGCGCACCGCGGCGCTTCATCTCGAAGAGCAGCGTGTTGAAGACGCGCGCGCCCGATGCACCGATCGGATGACCGATGGCGATCGCGCCGCCATTGACGTTCACGATGTCCGGGTTCCAGCCCATGTCCTTGTTGACGGCGCAGGCCTGTGCGGCAAAGGCCTCGTTCGCCTCGACGAGATCGAGGTCGGCGACGGACCAGCCGGCCTTTTCAAGAGCCTTGCGCGAGGCGGGGATCGGGCCGGTGCCCATGATCTGCGGGTCGACGCCGGCCGTCGCCCAGGAAACGATGCGAGCGAGCGGGGTGATGCCGCGGCGCTTTGCTTCGTCGGCGCTCATCAAAACGACGGCGGCCGCGCCGTCATTAATGCCGGACGCGTTCGCAGCCGTCACCGTGCCTTCCTTGTCGAAAGCCGGCTTCAGTTTCTGCATGGCTTCGATCGTTGCGCCATGGCGGATATATTCATCGTCCTCGACCACCACGTCGCCCTTGCGGGTCTTGATCGTGAACGGGACGATCTCGTCCTTGAAGCGGCCGGCCTTCTGCGCAGCTTCCGCCTTGTTCTGCGAGGCGACCGCGAACTGATCCTGTTCCTCACGCGTCAACTGCCATTGGCGAGCGACATTCTCGGCCGTGTTGCCCATGTGATAGCCGTAAAAGGCGTCCCACAGTCCGTCCTTGATCATCGTGTCGATCATCTTGAAGTCGCCCATCTTCTGGCCGGCACGCATATGTGCGGCATGTGGAGCCATCGACATGGATTCCTGCCCGCCCGCAACGATGATTTTCGCATCGCCGGTGGCGATCTGCTGCATGCCGAGGGCGACGGCGCGAAGTCCCGAGCCGCAAAGCTGGTTGAGGCTCCAGGCTGTAGCTTCCTGCGGAATGCCGGCCGCCATTGCGGCCTGACGTGCCGGGTTCTGGCCCTCGCCGGCCTGCAGGATCTGGCCCATGATCACTTCGTCAACGTCTTTGCCGTCGACACCAGCGCGTTCGAGCGCGCCCTTGATGGCGGCTGCGCCCAGTTCATGGGCGGGAACGGCGGCGAATGCGCCGTTGAACGAGCCGACAGGGGTGCGGGCCGCACTCGCGACGACGATGGAATGTGTCTCGGACATGTAGGTTACTCCGGTCAGAACGCGCGCAAGCGGCGCTTTTGCCCATTTCTTGCCGGTTCGTCGCCGTTAGTCAAACCGGCAAACAGGAAACGTGCAGTGCACAAAGCGCTTTCAATTGCCTGCCTTTTGCGCATATCCTTTGCGCTTGCCGAGCGGAAACAGTCGGTTAATCCCTGGGAGCCAGCCTTATGCCCGCAAAGAAGAACGAACCGGTGGTCATCAAGAAATATGCGAACCGGCGGCTCTACAATACGGGCACGAGTACCTATGTGACGCTCGAAGACCTGGCCGAGATGGTCAAGCGCGGCGAGGAGTTTTCGGTTCAGGACGCGCGCTCGGGCGAGGACATCACCCATTCGGTTCTGACGCAGATCATCTTCGAACTGGAAAATCGCGACGGGCAGAACATGCTGCCGATCCCGTTCCTGCGCCAGCTCATCGCATTTTACGGCGATCAGATGCAGATGGTCGTGCCGAGCTTCCTCGAACAGTCGATGGTCGCATTCGCCAAGGAGCAGGAGCGGTTTCGCCAGCAGATGAAGGATTCGGTCGGCAAGTCGCCAATGGGCATGATGCCGATGACCGCGCCGCTGAAAGCGATGGAAGATCAGGCGCTGCGCAACGCCGAACTTTTTCAGAACGCCATGCGCATGTTCACACCTTTTCCGGTGACTGGCGGTCACGATGCCGCCAAGCCCGCCGATGATGGCGCTGCCGAGACCAAGGGCGGCGATGACCTTTCCGAACTGAAGGAGCAGATCGCCGCGATGCAGCGCAAGCTCGACCAAATCGGGAAGTAGGCCGGAACGATGTTCCCGGCATTCTTGACAATTCTTGTCTTCGTTCTGATCGGACCACCCGCCGGCGCTATGGTTCTGGGTTTTTCCGTCGCACTCCTGAACATCGCAAGCATCCAGGGTGGGCCGCACCTTTTCATGGCGGCGATCTTCTTGTCACCGTTCGGGTATTTGGCAGGCGGTCTGCAGGCACTGCTTGTCGGCGGTATCACCGGCACGGCGATTGGACTTCGTGGCTATGCGCCGCTCTGGTTGCCGCTAGGGGCAGCGTTCCTGACCGCAATTATTTATGTCTGGTACAAGAATGATGACTGGTATGTGTCGGCATTGATGATGCTCGCGCATCTGATTCCTGCGGGTATTTGCTGGCTGATCGTGCGCCGGTTGATACCCCGCGCGTAACTACCACCCCATCGCGCAGCCGTCCTTGCGCGGGTCGGAGCCGCCGATCAGGAAGCCGGACTTCTCATCGATGACGATCGCCTGGCCGCCGCCATGCGGGGCGTCTGCGGCGCGGACCGTGTGACCGCGTCTTTCGAGTTCGGAACGGACGTCCTCGCCGATCGCCGTTTCGACCCGCAGTACGTCTTCGTCGTCGCCCCAGAAGATGCGCGGATGATCGATCGCTTCCTGCGGGTCCATGCCGTGATCGACCATATTCGAAATCACATGCGCATGGCCCATCGGCTGATAGTCGCCGCCCATGACGCCGAATGAAATCGCAGCCTTGCCGGCGCGCGTCGCCATCGCCGGGATGATGGTGTGCATCGGCCGCTTGCCGGGACCGATCTCGTTCGGATGGCCGGCGGTCAGCGAGAAGCCCGCGCCGCGATTCTGCAACGTGATCCCGGAAACGGGTGTGACCAGCCGCGAACCGAACGCGTAATAGGTCGAGTTGATGAAAGAGACCGCGCGCCGGTCGCGATCGACGACGGTGAGATAGACGGTGTCGGACGAAGGCATTTCCGGCGGCGTTAAATCGGCGATGCGTCGTTCGGGATTAAAGCGGGCGGCGAGCCGGTCGATATAGGCATCCGACAGGAGCTCGGCTGGGGTGACGGTCATCGTCGCCGGATCGGCGACAAGGTGATCGCGCACCGAATAGGCGAGGCGCGCTGCCTCGATTTCGAGATGGACGCGGTCGGCCGAATCGGGCGCAAGTGCACCACCGCCGAGCTTTGCCAGAAGCCGCATCAGGATCAGCGCGGTGATGCCCTGCCCGTTCGGCGGAATTTCGTGCACGTCGAGGTCGCCGTAGCGCGTGGAGATGGTGTCGACCCAATCCGCCGAGACGGCCGCTAGATCCTCTTCCGTCATGAAGCCACCCCCGGCCTGAACGGTCGCCGCGATCTCGGCGCCGATGGCGCCCTGATAGAAGGCCTTTGCTCCGTCCTTCGCTATAGCCCGGAACGTTTGCGCCAGCGCCGGGGCGCTGTGGCGAGAACCGATTGTGGGCGCCTTGCCGTCGACGAGATAATGTCTCGCTGCGCCGGAATCTTTCGCCAGCCATTCGGCCGCCTTCGGCCAGTCGAGCGCGACGCGGCCGTGAACGGCATAGCCGTCCTCGCCGTAGCGGATCGCGTCAGAGAAGAGTTCGTCGAAACCTTTGGTGCCGAAGCGTTGCGACAGCTTTTCCCAGGCGTCGATCGCGCCGGGAACCGTGACGGCAAGAGCGCCGAATGTGGGCATCTTGGCATGGCCAAGGTCGCGATAACGTTGCGGATCGGCTCCCATCGGCGCGCGTCCCGAGCCGTTGAGGGCATGGATCGTTCCGTCAGGCTCAGCAAGGATGACGAAGCAGTCGCCGCCGATGCCGGTCATGTGCGGTTCGACCACGCAAAGCGTCGCGCAAGCGGCGATCGCCGCATCGACCGCGTTGCCGCCGGATTTCAGGACGGACAGGGCCGTCATCGTCGCCAGCGGGTGCGATGTCGCGGCCATTCCGTTCTCGGCATAGACGGCCGAGCGGCCAGGCAGGTCGAAGTTGCGCATGCGATTGTCTCCCTTGTGCGACCTTAGTTCGCATGTTCGGTTCGCACCGATCAATAATTGATTTGGCCCGCCCGCAAGACGCAAAAAACCCGCCGAAAATCGACGGGTTCATTGGAGATCTCAAGCTGGATAATTGCCGTCTTGCGGGGCGTTCCGATCAGCGCGTGATGAAGGACTGGAAGATATAGCCCTTTTGTCCGTCATAGCTGACTTCGCACCAGCGGCAGTCGGTTTCGGCCTCGATCGAGGCATTCGCGGGAACGACTGCGACGACGTTCGCATCGTCGGCGGGAGCCGAGCGCATGTTGACGTACTGGCTGGCCTTGGCAGGCTGAAGGTTGCTTGCGAGCGCCGGCTCAGCTTCAGCCGTCTCACCGGTGCCGGAAAGGGCAGCGTCGAATGCGCTACGCTCGCGCGGGGCGATAGCTGGCCGCTCAGGGGCAAATCCAGCCGCCTGTGCAGGGATGGTCGAGGTGTAGAGCGCATCGTCCGAACCGAGCGTGCCCGCGATCTCGACGGCCGCGACGGTCTCGTCGATGGCCTTTTTAAGCTCGGCCATCTTGTTTTCGTCGACCGCAAGCGCGTCGGCGCTCCAGCGCGGGTCGTTGGCGGCAAGCCCGGATGCGTCGGTGCCGGTCATGCGCGCTGCTGTAGTCGCGACCGGGGCGGGCGTAGCGTCGGCGGATACGGTTTCCACGGCAGGCTGGGCGGCGTCGACAGCAACGGCGGCGCTTTCCTCCGTTGCCTGCTGCGCCGTATCGGCTGAGTCGGGAGAGGTCGTGGTGAGGCTGCGTGCGACGGGGCCGACGGCCAGCGCTCCAACCAGAGCAAGGCCGACAAGGCAGATGGCGGCAGGCGCTGCTGCCTTGCGCATCAGGTTCTTCGGCTTCAAAATCCGACTGATTTCGTGTTCGTTCCCCTCGCCATTCCAATCGATACGACGACGCGGCGTGTCTACGGACATTCTATCAAACCCTAAACTACTGCTTGCACGATCGCCGCAGCCGAACAGGCGGGCGATGTAGGCGGCGAAGCAGATTCGTGAATCCCTCTTTGCGACAACATAACATCGATTGTGGCGGTGATGAGCCGGGTTAATTGCCCGTTAAGAAACGGCGGACCTGTTACAGGGCAGCAACGCAACAAAATTATTTGACACACAATATTTAAATCGGTTCAAACAAACAAAATAGCTCTTATTGGGTATTGCAGTGCGTAATGAAACGTGAATTTTCCTTTCCGCCAACGCGTATTGCCGTCGCGTTGGCCTTTATAGCGAACGGACTGGTCATCGGTGCCTGGGCACCGCAGATCCCAGCGCTTGCCGAGCGGATCGATCTGTCGGAAAGCCGGCTCGGGTTGCTGATCCTTGTTTTCGGTCTTGGCGCGCTTGTCGCCATGCCCTGGTGCGGCGGCCTCATTGCAAGGCACGGCTCTCGCCGTCCGCTCGTTGTTTTCGCGGCCTTGATGCCGTTCAGCCTGCCGGCGGTCGTACTGGCTCCCGATTTCATGGTCGCGGCATTTGCCATGTTCGGCTTCGGCGCATTGATCGGTGGCATGGACGTGGCCATGAACGCCAACGCGGTCGCCGTCGAGCGCCATCTCGACCGCGCGATCATGTCGTCGTCGCATGGCTTCTGGAGCCTTGGCGGTTTTGCCGGGGCGGCGGCGGGCGGATATTTGTTGCAAGCTTATGGAGCATTCGCCCAGTCAGTCGCCGCCGGGATCGTGGCCGGGCTCCTGAGTCTCGCGGTGGCACGTCTTGCGTTTCGGGATAAGCCGTCCGAAGGCGAGACAGCGCTGCGTGTGCGATGGCCGCTGACGCCGTTGCCTTATCTTCTGGGACTGGCGGCGCTTCTCGGCATGATTCCAGAAGGTGCCATTCTCGATTGGGCGGCGCTTTACCTCCAGCGCGAACAGGGTGCCGGTCCTGCACAGGCCAGCCTCGCTTTCGCACTGTTCTCGGCGGCCATGGCCGTCATGCGCTTTTCCGGTGATTTGATCCGTGACCGATTCGGCGCGGTCTTAACGCTGCGTGCATCCTGTCTGATCGCAAGCGCAGGGCTTGTGGGGGCTGGGCTGTCACCGTCGCCAGATCTTGCCATCGCCTTCTTTGCGCTTGCGGGGCTGGGGCTTGCCAATATCGTGCCGATCGCGTTTTCGGCTGCCGGCAACCAGACGGGCCTTTTGCCCGGCGTCGGCATGAGCGTGGCGACCACGATGGGCTATTCGGGCATCCTCGTCGCGCCTTCGGCGATCGGCTTCATCGGCGAGCGGACAGGGTTTGCGCCGATTTTCGTGGCATTGGCCGTTCTTATCCTGGTGCTGGCGGCGTTCGCGCCTGTCGCGTCCATCGCCGATCGCCAAAAGCCGGCCCCATAAAGCCAAAACGCCCGGCAGGTTTTCACCGCCGGGCGAAGGCGTGCTCCGTCTCGCAGAGGGCGCTAGATGCGGCCCATCAATACGAGGATCAGCACTACTACCAGGACGACCCCGAGAATGCCGGACGGGCCATAGCCCCAGCCGCGCGAATGCGGCCAGGCGGGTATGGCGCCGAGCAGGATCAGGATCAGAATGATTATCAGAATTGTACCGAGCGTCATGACGTGGTTCCCCAACTCTCCTCGAACGAGATGATCCCGTTCTGCGCCCTAAATGCATGAAGCCGCCCGCAGGTTCCGCTTCCGCCCTTGCACGCGCCGCACCGGTCGGCCACAAAGCTGCATGACATCCCGTCCTTATCGCCCGCGCCGCTCCGTTCTCTACGTTCCCGCCACGAACGCCAAGGCGCTGGCCAAGACCGCCAGCTTGGATTGCGACGCCGTCATTATCGATCTGGAAGACGCCGTCGCGCCGCAGGACAAGAAGGCCGCGCGCGCGGCTGCCGTAGCCTTCATCGCCGAACACGGCGCGGGTTCGAAGGAAACCGTAATCCGCATCAATGCCCTGTCCAGCGAATGGGGGCGGGACGACCTGAAGGCGGTGCGCGAAGCCAAGCCCGATGCGATCCTGCTGCCGAAGGTCGATGGCCCGCGCGACATTCTGGAGGCGGACCGCATGCTCGACCGTGCTGGGACCGATCCGTCCTTGTGGCTTTGGGCGATGATCGAGACGCCGCGCGCAATGCTCAATCTCGGCGCGATTGCGGAACTTGGCCGCGACAATGCCGCGCGGCTCGCCTGCCTCGTCGCCGGCACCAACGACCTCGTCAAGGATACGGGCGTTCTTTCGACGCCGGATCGCCGCTACCTGACGCCATGGCTGATGCAGATGGTGCTGGCCGCGCGTGCAGGCTCGCTCGATGTTCTCGACGGCGTCTCGAACGATTTTCGCGATCTGGACGCGTTTTCGGCCGAGTGCAGCGAGGCCGCGAATATGGGTTTCGACGGCAAGACGCTGATCCATCCCGCACAGGTCGCACCGGCTAGTCTGGCTTTTTCACCCGCCGAGGATGCAATCCGGGAAGCCGAAGCGATCCGCGCGGCATTCTCCGCGCCGGAAAACGCCGGCAAAGGCGTTCTGTCGATCGATGGCCGGATGGTCGAGCGGCTTCATCTGGAACAGGCCGAGCGGCTTTTGGCCCGGGCCGGCAAAAAGGAGACTGTCTGAATGCGCCTCTATCGTTTGTTGACCGGCCCCGACGATTCGAGCTTTTGCCACAAGGTGTCCAACGCTCTGGCGAAGGGCTGGCATCTGCATGGATCGCCGACCTATTCCTATGACGCTGAAGCCAAGGCGATGCGTTGCGGCCAGGCGGTGATCAAGGACGTTCCGGGCGTCGAATACGATCCGTCGATGAAGCTCGGCGAGCAGTAAGGCTTCACTTTTCCGGCGGCGCGGCGCTCTCGCGAACGACCAGACGAACGGGAAGTGTTTGCGAAATCGCGGGTGTCGCGTCCCCGTTTTGGCTGGTCTCGATCAAAGAGAGCAGCGTTCTCGCCGCCGTTTCGCCGATCAGCGCGCGGGGCTGCGCGATCGTCGTCAGCGATGGCACGAAATGCGCGGCGATCTCGATGTCGTCGAAACCGACAACAGACACATCGTGCGGTACCGATACGCCACGCTGATGCAGCGCTCCGATAAAGCCGCAAGCCATCGCATCCGACGCGCAGAACACCGCGCTCGGCCGCTCTTCCAGCGCTAGCCAGCGATCCGCGGCGGCCGCGCCCGACGCGAGCGAGAAGTCTCCCGTAAAGAACCAGTCCTCACGGATTTCGAGTGCCCGTTCGGTCAGCGCTGCCCGTGCGCCATGTCGCCGCGTGATGGTGAGGATGTTGTCGGGAGGACCCATCAGGTGTCCGATCCGCGTATGACCGAGATCGGCCAGATGGCCGATGGCAAGCCGTGCGCCTTCCACATTGTCGATCGTGACGGTCGGGCGCGGATCGCTGTCCAGCCATTCGCAGGCGAAGACGATCGGCGGATGACGGGTCGTGGTCTCACTGATCGACAACACGTCCGCTGGCAGGTCGGCGTCGAGCACGATCAGGCCGTCCGCGCGGTTGTTGTGGAGATAGTCCGTGATGCGGTGGTCTGCGTCCGAGGCCGGCCGCGTATCGGCGATCAGCACATTGTAGCCGGATGTGGCCATTGCGGCGGTAATACCCGAAAGGATTTGCGAAAAGAACGGGTTGGCGAGGTTCGGCACCAGAACGACGATGCCGCCGGCCTGCCTGCGGCGCAGATTACGCGCCGCGTGATTGATCCGGTAGCCGGTTTCCTCGATCGCCTTGAGGACGCTCGCGCGGGTCGTCTCCGACACGCGGTCGGGTGCAGACAGCGAACGGCTTACCGTTGCGGTCGAAACGCCTGCGGCTATCGCCACATCCCTGATTTTCGGAAATCTGTCTGTCATTCGCCGTTCCGCCTGCGGGCCAGATAGCGTGCGGCGTGGAGTTCGTCACCAGTCTTCATTGGTTCGGCTTCCGCAAAAATCGACTTGTCAGCCATTAACTTCTGTGTTTGCATTGAATGCAATCGATTACATCGCTGCAACGCAACAGTTTTGCGCTGCAAATGTGAGATATCGAGGTCGGGCGTGGAGGCGCCCCGGAGGAGATGCATGAAGACGATCAAGGGCCCTGCGCTGTTTTTGGCGCAGTTCGCAGGCGACGAAGCGCCGTTCAATTCCTGGGATTCGATCACCAGATGGGCCGCCGATTGCGGCTACAAGGGCGTTCAGGTGCCAAGCTGGGACAGCCGTCTGATCGATCTGGAAAAAGCGGCCACTTCCAAGGATTATTGCGACGAGTTCGCGGGCAAGGCGCGTGAAAACGGCGTCGAGGTGACCGAGCTATCGACGCATCTGCAAGGCCAGCTCGTCGCCACGCATCCGGCCTATGACGAAGCCTATGACGGCTTCACCGTCCCGCAGATGCGCGGCAATACGAAGGCGCGTCAGGAATGGGCCGTCGATCAGGTGAAGAAGGCGCTCAGTGCCTCGAAGAACCTTGGCATCGGCGCGTTAGCCTCTTTCTCCGGTGCGCTTGCATGGCCGTATCTTTATCCGTGGCCGCAACGCCCCGCCGGCCTCATCGAGACGGCATTCGACGAATTGGCCCGACGCTGGAAGCCGATCCTCGACCATGCCGATTCCTGCGGCGTCGATGTCTGTTACGAGATCCATCCAGGCGAGGACCTCTTCGACGGGACGACCTTCGAGATGTTCCTCGAACGCGTCGGCAACCACGCCCGCGCCAACATGCTCTACGACCCGTCGCACTACGTGCTGCAATGTCTCGACTATCTCGACAATATCGACATCTATGCCGAGCGCATCCGCATGTTCCACGTCAAGGATGCCGAGTTCAATCCGACCGGGCGGCAAGGCGTCTATTCGGGCTTCCAGCCGTGGATCAACCGCGCCGGGCGCTTCCGCTCGCTCGGCGACGGACAGGTCGATTTCGGCGCGGTGTTCTCGAAGCTCACGGCAAATGATTTCGACGGCTGGGCTGTGGTCGAGTGGGAATGCTGCCTGAAGCATCCCGAGGACGGCGCGCGCGAAGGCGCGCAATTCGTCAAGGACCATATCATTCGCGTGACGGACAAGGCTTTCGACGATTTCGCCGACGGCGGCACCGACGAAGCCGCCAATCGCCGCATGCTTGGTCTGGCGTAGGGGGCAGTGGATGGCGATTACGGGAAGCTCCGAGACACGGCGGGGACCGATCCGGCTCGGCATGGTCGGCGGCGGCAAGGACGCGTTTATCGGGGCCGTCCATCGCATCGCCGCGCGTCTCGACGGCGAATACGCGCTTGTTGCGGGTGCGCTCTCTTCTACGCCGCAAAAAGCGCTGGAATCGGGCCGGGCGCTCGGCCTCGACGAAAAGCGCATCTACGGCTCCTATCGCGACATGGCTTCGCGCGAGGCGCGGCTGAAGGACGGGATCGAGGCGGTCGCCATCGTCACGCCGAACCACATGCACTATCCGATCGCGCGCGAGTTCCTGAAGCGCGGCATTCACGTCATTTGCGACAAGCCGCTGACCTCGACGCTGGCAGACGCCAAGAAGCTCGAAAAACTGGCGAACGAAAGCGATGCGCTGTTCGTGCTGACGCACAATTATACCGGCTACCCGATGATCCGGCAGGCGCGCGAAATGATCGCGAATGGCGATCTCGGGCAGCTCCGCGTCGTGCAGGCCGAATATGCACAGGACTGGCTGACCGAGGCAGCAGAGGATGCTGGATCGAAGCAGGCCGCGTGGCGCACCGATCCCGCACAGTCCGGCGCTGGTGGGTCGATCGGCGACATCGGCACGCATGCCTTTAATCTGCTTTCGTTCGTTACAGGTCTCAGGACAGATGAACTGGCGGCCGAACTGCACCGCTTCGTGCCCGGACGACGCGTCGACGACAACGCCCATATTCTTCTGCGCTTTGCCGGCGGCGCGCGCGGCATGCTGTGGTCGAGCCAGGTCGCGCCGGGCTGCGAAAACGGCCTGAAGCTGCGCATCTACGGCGAGAAGGGCGGCATCGAATGGTGCCAAGAAGAGCCGAACAAGCTCTGGTTCACGCCATTCGGAGAGCCGAAGCGTCTCATCACGCGCAACGGCGCGGGCGCAGGACCCGCTGCCGCACGCGTCAGCCGCATTCCGCCCGGCCATCCGGAAGGCTACCTAGAAGGCTTCGCAAATATCTACACAGAGGCCGCCCGTGCGATCCGGGCGAAGCAGGCGGGCGAAAAGCTGCCGGAGGACGTGATCTACCCAACCGTCGCCGACGGCGTCGAGGGCCTTAAATTCATCGATGCCTGCATTCGTTCGTCGGCAAAGAACGGGGGCTTCGTCAAGCTGTGAGCGAGCACGCCGCCATCCTCGAAGCACGTGACGTCTCCCGGTCCTTCGGCCCGGTCGAGGTGCTGCACGAGGTCGGCATCGCACTTCAAGGTGGCGAGGTGCACGCGCTGATCGGTGAGAACGGCGCGGGCAAGTCAACGATCATGAAAATCCTGTCGGGATATCTCGAACCGACGAAGGGCGAATTGCTGCTCGACGGCGCGCCGACACGTTTTTCCTCCAGCGAGGACGCTGAGAACAAGGGCGTCATCCTGATCCATCAGGAGTTCAATCTCGCCGAGCAACTGAGCGTCGAGGAAAACATCTTCCTTGGGCGCGAACTGAAGCGCGGCATCTTTCTCGACAAGAAAGCGATGCGCGCCGAAGCCGCCCGGCTTTTGTCCGAACTCGAAACGCGCGTCAGCCCGGACGCGCGCGTCTCCGACATTTCCGTTTCCGACAAGCAGATGGTCGAGATCGCCAAAGCCCTGTCGCGCAATGCGCGCGTGCTGATCATGGACGAGCCGACGGCTGTTCTGACCAACCGCGAAGCGGAGGTGCTGTTTCGCCAGATCGCGCGGCTGAAGGAGAAGGGCACCGCGATCCTCTACACCTCGCATAAGCTCGACGAAGTCGCGCGCATCGCCGACCGGATTACCGTCTTTCGCGACGGGGCGGGGGTGGCGGCCGTAGAGGCGGGCGAGATGAACGAAGACCAGATGGCGCAGGCCATGGTCGGGCGCGAATTGTCGAACCTGTTCCCGGTCAAGGTGCCCGCAAGCGCGGCCGAAACCATCCTTTCCGTGCGCAATCTCGATGTCGAGGACATCGTCAAGGATGCCTCCTTCGATCTGCGGCGCGGCGAAATTCTCGGCTTTGCGGGCCTCGTGGGAGCCGGGCGTACCGAACTCATGGAAGGCGTGATCGGCGTTCGTCCGGCAAACGGCACGATCGAAGTCGAGGGCAAGCCGGCGACGATCCGCAACGTCAAGGACGCGCGCCGGGCGGGCATCGTCTACCTCACCGAGGACCGCAAAGGGCGCGGCCTCGTGCTGACGCAAGGCATGCGCGAGAATCTGACGCTTCTGGCGCTCGACCGTTTCGGCCGTTACGCGATCGACCGACGCGCCGAAGAAGCGGCGCTGGACAAGGCGATCTCGGAGTTCGACGTGCGTGCGCCGACACGCGCGGTCAAGGTCGGGAACCTGTCGGGCGGCAATCAGCAGAAGCTGCTTTTGGCAAAGACCATGCTGGCCGAACCCGACATCGTCATCATCGACGAGCCGACACGCGGCATCGACATCGGCACCAAGCAGCAGATCTACGAATTCATCCACAAGCTCGCCGCCTCCGGCAAGAGCGTCATCGTCATCTCTTCCGAGATGGCCGAGATCATCGGTCTCTCCCACAGGGTCGTCGTCATGCGGTCGGGCCGCATCACCGGCATTTTGCAGGGCGCGGAGATCAACGAGGACCAGATCGTGCGTTACGCGATGGGTCTTGAAGGCAAGGAAGCAGCATGACCAGCGAAACGGCGACGGCCGCTCCTGCCCGCTCGGGCTTTCGCATCGACTTCCACGTATGGGGGCCGGTGATCGCGCTTCTGGCGCTGATCGCGCTCGGCGCGTTCCTCAACCCGAACTTCCTGTCTTACGGCAATGTGACGAACGTGCTCGCGCGCTCGGCCTTTATCGGCATCATTGCGGTCGGCATGACCTTCGTCATCACGTCGGGCGGGCTCGATCTTTCCGTCGGGTCGATGGCCGCCTTCATCGCCGGCGTCATGATCATGGTGATGAATGCGCTGGTGCCGTCGATGGGCGTCGGCTGGGGCGTCATCTTCGTCGGCATGGCGGCGGCGCTCGCCGTCGGCGTGGCGGCAGGTCTGATCAACGGCCTCCTCATCACGCAGGCGCGGATCGAGGCCTTCATCGTCACGCTCGGCACGATGGGCATCTTCCGTTCGCTGATCACCTGGCTTGCCGATGGCGGCACGCTGTCACTCGATTTCGCCGTGCGCGAGGTTTACCGGCCGGTCTATTACGGCGGCATTCTCGGCGTCGCCTGGCCGATCATCGTCTTCGCGCTCGTCGCCATCATCGGCGAGATCATCATGCGCAAGACGCCGTTCGGCCGTCATTGCGCAGCCATCGGGTCGAACGAGCAGGTCGCGCGCTATTCGGCCGTCCATGTCGAGCGCGTGCGGCTCGCGGCCTATGTGCTGCTCGGCGTTCTCGTCGGTATCGCGACGATCATGTATGTGCCGCGCCTCGGTTCGGCCTCGTCCTCGACGGGCGTGCTGTGGGAACTGGAAGCCATCGCGGCGGTCATCATCGGCGGCACGGTGCTGAAGGGCGGCTTCGGGCGCGTTTGGGGCACGGTCGTCGGCGTCCTGATCCTCAGCCTGATCGGCAATATCCTCAATCTGGCGAACCTCGTCAGCCCCTATCTCAACGGGGCGATCCAGGGCGTCATCATCATTCTGGCCGTCGTGTTGCAGCGGCAGAAAAAAACGGAGCGGTAGGAGATTTCCGTTCCAGCGAAGTCAACAAAGGGAGGTAAGATCATGAAACTTTCAGCATTGGCCGGCGTGCTCGCGCTTGGCGTCGCATTCGCCACCCCGCTTTACGCGCAAGATGGCGAAACGTCCGTCATCGGCGTGTCGATCCCGGCAGCCACCCATGGTTGGGCCGGCGGCATGAATTTCCATGCGCAGGCGACCATCGACGCACTGGAGGAGCGCTACGAAAACCTCGACTTCGTGCTCTCGACGGCGTCCGATCCGGGCCAGCAGGTCTCCGACATCGAGGACATGATGGCCACGCGCAACATCGACGCGCTCGTCGTCCTGCCCTTCGAATCCGAGCCGCTGACCGGGCCGGTCCAGCGTGTGAAGGAAGCCGGCAAATGGGTGACCGTGGTCGATCGTGGTCTTAGCCAGGACAACATCGAAGACCTTTACGTCGCCGGCGACAATTCCGGCTTTGGGCGCGTTGCGGGCGAGTTCTTCAAGGAGCGCCTGCCGGACGGCGGCAACATCATCGTCCTGCGCGGCATTCCGACCACGATCGACAATGAGCGCGTCGAGGCGTTCCAGAGTGCGATCGAAGGCTCGGGCATCGAAATCGTCGGCATGGAGCACGGCAACTGGAACCGCGACGACGCCTTTGAGGTCACGCAGGACCTTCTGTCGCGCAATTCCGACGTGGTCGCCGTCTGGGCGTCCGACGACGACATGGCCGTAGGCGCGATCGAGGCCATCAACCAGGCCGGCCGCGAAGGTGAAATGTGGGTGCTTGGCGGCGCCGGCATGAAGGAAATGATCCAGCGCGTCATGGATGGCGACGAGATGGTCCCGGCGGACGTCACCTACCCGCCGGCCATGATCGGCACGGCGATCGAACTGACGGCCCTCAACTATGTCGGCAACGCGCCGGTCTCGGGGAATTTCATCATCGGCTCGGTCCTGATCACGCAGGACAATGCCGAACAGTTCTATTTCCCCGATTCACCATTCTGATCCGGGCATAGACAGTTGCGGCGGCTCTCTTACGAGGGCCGCCGTTTCTTTTCTCAACAATAGCGCTCGGGGCCGACCGCCTGCGCGTCGTTATAGCGATCCCCATGTGCAAAGCCTGACGGCATGATCGTGTCGATGGCAGCGAGATCGTCAGGCGACAGGCTGACCGCCGCACCTGCCGCGCATTCGGCCAGATGTTCTTCGGTCCGGGTTCCCGGAATGGCGATGACATGCGGTCCGCGCGACAACACCCACGCAATTGCCAGAGCGGCGGGGGATACGCCCTTATCTTTTGCGAAAGCGCGGAAGCGGTCGAAGACTTTGGCGTTATAGGCGAAGTTCGGCTCCATGAAACGCGGATTGGTGCGGCGGAAATCGGAGGAACCGAAACTTTCGGGATCGACCGCCGTCGACGAGAACATTCCGCGCGCGAGCGGCGAGAAGGCGACGAGGGCCGTGCCGTGGCGCCGGCACGCTTCGACGAGGCCGATCTCGGGAAGCCGCGTCCACAGCGAATATTCGTTCTGGACTGCCGCGACCGGATGAATGGCTGAAGCGCGTTCGAGCGTCGAAGGCGCGATTTCCGACAGGCCGATCGCGCCGATCTTGCCCTCGTCCTTGAAGCGGACGAGCGTTTCCATCACGTCTTCGATCGGACGCGACTGTTCGCGCCGATGAATGTAGTAAAGCGCGATGTGATCGACGCCGAGCCGGCGCAGCGACGCTTCGAGATTGGCGCGCAGATGTTCCGGCGAGTTGTCGAAACTGCGCGGCGGGCCGCTGACGATCCCGGCTTTGGTCGCGATGGTGAACCGGTTTCCGTTGGCGCGGATAAACGATCCGATCACGTCTTCCGAAACGCCGTCTCCATAGATGTTGGCCGTATCGAGATGATCGACGCCGAGATCGAGTGCGCGGACGAGTGTGCGATGACTTTCCGCCTCGTCGGTCGCGCCATACATGCCGCCGAAGCTCATGCAGCCGAGGCCGACCGCGCCGATTTCCGGACCGTGTTCTCCGAGCCTGCGTTTTTCCATGCCGTCGCTCCTGACCGATTTCATTATCTTCCGACATAGCTTGCGAAGCCGCACAAGGGAACAGGATCGGCGACTGGCGCGTCTTCATGATCGAGGAGACATCGAGATGAACATGCTTTCCCCCGATCCGAAAACGCCTGATCCGCCGCCGACCCCGCAGCCGCCGCCGATCAAGGAGCCCGAACCCGACCGGTTGCCGGACGAGACGCCGATGCCTAATCCGGATGAGAACGACGAGCCGCCGATGCATGCCTGACGTTCCTTCCGCCTCGTTCTTCGATCGCCACCCGGCCGAGGTGGCGCGCGATCTGATCGGCGTCGAACTTGCCGCAGGCGGTGCGGCGGGCGTCATCGTGGAAACCGAAGCCTATGCGACCGACGATCCTGCATCGCATTCTTTTCGTGGTCCGACGTCGCGCAACGCGGCGATGTTCGGCGCTCCCGGAACGGCCTATGTCTACCGATCCTATGGGTTGCACTGGTGCCTGAACATCGTCTGCATCTCAGGCAGCGCGGTGCTGTTGCGCGCGCTGGAGCCTGTCGGTGGACTTGACCTGATGCGTAAGCGGCGCGGCCTGGAAGCGCCGCGTCTTCTTTGCGCCGGACCCGGACGGCTCGCACAGGCGCTCGGTGTCGATGCTGCGTGGAACGGTCTGCCCATGCATCAGGTGATGCGCCGCCATTCCAATCCCGAAATCGTCGCCGGTGTGCGGGTCGGAATTTCCAAAGCGGTCGATATCGAATGGCGCTTCGCGGAGGCCGGTTCGCTTTATCTCAGCCGGCCGCTCAAGCCTCAGGTCAAGGCAAATGAGGCGAGGCTGCGCCCGGCAAAGAAGACCAGATAGGCGAGAGCACCGAAGTAAACGGTCGTCGCCGCCAGCATCGCATAGCCCGCGATGACGAACAGTCCGTCGCGCTGCGCCATGCCGAGCGACAGGAACAGGATCGCGAACGCCGGCAGCGTATTGGAAAACGGCACGAGCCCGAGCGGAAACATCAGCAATATCGCGCCGACCAGAATACCCAGGCCGTTGACGCGGTTTGCAAAGGCGGTGCGGGTCAAACCTTCGAGCCGCTGGCGCACCACGCGCTCGACACGGGCGATGATGCTGATGCCGCGCGCAAGGACGCCCTTAAGCGCGTCGGCGTCCAGCGAACGGTCCATGATGCGCGCCGGCAGCCAAGGCGTTTGATTGGCGACGATACCGACCGACAGAAGGAGGATCGCAAGGCCGAAGACCGTGCTGACGCCGGGGATCGACACCGGCAGAAGAAACGGAATCGTCAAGAGCGCGCACAGGAGAAGCGAACCGTGGTCGCCGAAATCGCGCAGGATCTGCCTTAGCGTCACGCGGGGGGCGGACAGCGAGGCGATCATTCGCGTCAGCGCTTCACCGACGGTCTCGGAGCGTTCGGGATAGGGAAGCGACATAAGGCCTCGACATGAAAAAGGGCCGACGATTGCCGGCCCTTTAGCACGATGTGCTGTTCGTCAGCTATAGAGCCAGCGGGGTAGCCAGGTCGCGATCGCCGGAAAGGTGAAGATGATCGCAAGGGCGATGAGCTGAAGGAAGACGAACGGAATGACGCCACGATAGATCATGCCCGTCGACACGTTGTTGGGCGCTACGCCTCGCAGATAGAAGAGCGAGAAGCCGAAGGGCGGTGTCATAAACGACGTCTGCAGATTAACGCCGATCATCACGCCCAGCAGGATCGGATCGATGCCCATCGCCAAAAGCACCGGTGCCGTGATCGGCACGACGATGAAAATGATCTCGAAGGCGTCGAGAATGAAGCCGAGGACGAACATCAGCGCCATCACGACGAGGATCGCCATGCCGATGCCACCCGGCATGTTCTCCAGAAACTCGTGAACCAGCGCCTCGCCGCCCATCATTCGGAACACGATCGAGAACACGGCCGCGCCGAACAGGATCACGAAGATCATCGTCGTGATGGATGCTGTCGAGCGCACGGCCTCGCGCATCATCGTATAGCTCATGCGTCCGCGCAGGATCGCAAGAAGCATCGCGCCGACTGCACCGACAGAGGAGGCCTCCGTCGGCGTCGCGATGCCGCCCAGAATGGAGCCGAGAACGGCGATGATCAGGAGAAGCGGAGGAACGAGCGCCGTGATGATTTCCAGCCAGAGGCCCTTCTTCTCGGCCTCAGGGACGGGCGTTGCGGGGCAGCTTTCGGGATCGAAGATCGCCTTGAAGACCATCCAGCCGAGATAAAGCAAGATGAGAAGGGCGCTCGGCACCAAAGCGCCGGCGAAGAGATCGCCGACGGACATCGGAACAGGCGCGAAATTGCCCTGCGCCATCTGGACCTGCGCGTTGATGCCCGAAAGCATGTCGCCCATCAAGATCAGGACCGTCGAGGGAGGAACGATCTGGCCGAGCGTGCCCGACGCGCAGATGATGCCGCAGGACAGCTTCGGATCGTAGCCGGCCCGCAGCATGGCGGGCAACGAGATCAGGCCCATGGTGACGACGGTCGCGCCGACGACGCCTGTCGATGCGGCAAGAAGCGCACCGACGAGGATGACCGACATTCCAAGGCCGCCGCGCATATTGCCGAACAGCTTGCCCATCGTCGTCAGAAGCTGCTCGGCGATCTTCGAGCGTTCGAGGATGACGCCCATGAATACGAACAGCGGAACGGCCACGAACACTTCGTTCGTCATCGTGCCGAGGAAGCGGTTGGCGAGCGAGCCGAAGTTTGACGGATCGAAAACACCCAGGAGCATGCCGACGGCGCCGAAGATCAGCGACACACCCGCAAGCGTGAACGCCACCGGAAAACCGAGCATGAGAAAGCCGATGATGCCGAAGAACATCAGACCGGAAAGAATTTCACCGAGAAGTACGGGATCCATCGTGTATCAGTCCTGATGTACCGGGTAGCGCAGATCGGCAGGCAGAAGATGCTCCTTGCCCATCAGCACGAGAATTGAGCGAAGGGCCATGGCGACGCCCTGAATGAACACGACGAAGGCGAAGACCAGGATGAAGCTCTTGAGGATGTAGAGGCCCGGCATGCCGCCGAAATTCGCCGACCCTTCGGAGATGCGCCAGGAACGCGCGATATAGGTCCAGCTATAGACGTAGACGATCCAGCAGAACGGGATCAGGAAGACCACGACGCCGATCAGGTCGATCAATGCCTTGCGCGGGATCGAGGCGGGCCGATAGAAAATGTCGACGCGCACATGCGAGTCTCTCAGCAGCGCATAGCCGGCGACCGCCGTGAACATTGCACCGTTCAGCCAGACATAGAGGTCCTGCATCCAGATGATGGAAAAGCCGAACACGTAGCGCTGTACGACGACGGTGAAACAGACGGCGACCATGGCCAGAGACAGCCATGCAAAGGTGTTGCCGAGTATGCGGTTGAACCCGGAGATCGCCCGGATCAGGAACACGATCAGTCCCATGAATATGCCCTCGAATGGCGTGCGGTCGCCACGGCATGGCGTGCGCATGCACAATTCCTGATTGCGTGAAACATCGGTCCTCCACCTTTCGCCGGCTGCCGCTTCTGGCGGTCTGTTCGTCGGCGACTGCTCCCACTTCTTCCATGACGACAATGCGGGCGGCGTCGCGCTTGTCAAATGTCGCACTGGAAAATCTGGCGGCTCCTAACAGTTTTGCCCGTCCAACAGAAGCGTTTTCGACATGACACATCATGCGGGCCGGTTCTGGCGATAGAATATTGCGCGGCGGATGAATAATCTTGTCGGTCGTTGCTCTTTTGCATGACGCAGGGAAAAGGTTTGACGGATTTGGCATGCACGCCAAAATTGACTTAGCCAGTCGACCCATCAGGGTCGTGCCAGCGGGAGGATTTTCATGACGCTTCACGATGTCGCGCTGAACGACAAATACGATTTGTCGAAGGAGCGCATCTTCATTTCCGGGTCGCAGGCCATCGTTCGCATGCTGATGATGCAGCGCGAGCGCGATCGGAGAAACGGCCTCAACACGGCGGGGTTCGTGTCGGGTTATCGCGGTTCGCCGCTCGGCGGGCTTGACCAGCAGCTCTGGAAGGCGAAGCGCGAACTGAGGGAATCCGACGTCGTCTTTCAGGCGGGCCTTAACGAGGAGCTCGCCGCAACGGCCTGCTGGGGCACCCAGCAGACAGAGCTTCTGGGCGAAGGCAGGCACGACGGCGTGTTCGCGCTCTGGTACGGCAAGGGGCCGGGCGTCGACCGGTCCGGCGACGTCTTTCGCCATGCCAATCTCGCCGGCACCTCGCCGCATGGTGGCGTTCTCGCGCTGATGGGCGACGACCATACGGCCGAATCCTCCACCAACGCGCATGCGACGGAGTTCCTGTTCGTCGACACGATGAGCCCGATCTTCAATCCGGCCGGCGTGCAGGAACTCGTCGACTACGGGCTTTATGGCTATGCGCTGTCGCGTTTCGCCAGCGTCTGGTCGGCGATGAAATGCGTCAAGGACAACATCGAATCGACCGCGTCCGTCGACGTGTCGCTCGACCGGCTGAACATCGTACTGCCGGAAATCGACATGCCGCAAGGCGGCCTTTCGATCCGCCACGAGATCGACCAGATGGGTCAGGAAGCGCGGCTGCACGAATACAAGCGCGCTGCAGCCGCTGCCTTCATTCGGGCGAACAAGCTCAACAGGATCGTCTATTCCGGCGGATCGGCGGCGAAGCTCGGAATCATCACCATCGGCAAATCCTATCTCGACGTGCGCCAGGCGCTCGACGATATCGGCATCACTGAAGCCGAGGCGAACCGGCTTGGCATCCGCCTGTTCAAGGTCGCGTGCCCCTGGCCGCTCGACTACGAGCACATCGCCGAATTCGCCGAAGGGCTCGAAACGGTCATCGTGGTCGAGGAAAAGCGCTCGCTGATCGAGGTGCAGATGCGCGAGCATCTTTATGGCACCGCCATGCAGCCCAAGATCGTCGGCAAGAAGGACGAGCGCGGCGACTGGCTCTTTCCTGCGCCCGGCGCGCTCGATCCGAACGACATCGCGATCGCGATCGGCGACCGGGTCCTGAAGACCATCGGGCATTCGGAAGAAATCGCCGCGCGCGTAGCGCAGATGCGCCAGTTTCAGGCGATGATGGCCGAGACGGTGAATGTCGCGACACGCACGCCCTATTTCTGCTCGGGCTGTCCGCACAATTCGTCGACGAAGGTGCCCGAGGGCTCGCTCGCGGCGGCCGGCATCGGTTGCCATTTCATGTCCTTGTGGATGGACCGCTCGACGGTCGGTTTCACGGCCATGGGCGGCGAGGGAGCGCAATGGGTGGGGCAGGCACCGTTCTCGAAACGCGGCCACATCTTCCAGAATCTCGGTGACGGCACTTATAATCACTCCGGCTCGCTGGCGCTGCGCTTCGCGCTCGCGAGCGACGCCAACATCACCTACAAGATCCTCTATAACGACGCCGTCGCGATGACGGGCGGTCAGCCGCACGAAGGCGGACTGACCGTCGACATGATCGCGAACCAGGTACGCGGCGAAGGCGTCGACCGCATCGCCATCGTCACCGACGAGCCGGGCAAATATTCCGGGCGCATGCAGTTTCCGACAGGCGCGACCATCCATCACCGCGACGATCTCGACGCCGTCCAGCGCGAGCTTCGCGAGATCGAGGGCGTATCGGTCCTGCTTTACGACCAGACCTGTGCGGCCGAAAAGCGCCGTCGGCGCAAGCGCGGAACGTTCCCCGATCCGGACAAGCGCGTCATCATCAACGAACTGGTCTGCGAGGGCTGCGGCGATTGCGGCGTGAAGTCCAACTGCGTCTCCGTGCAGCCGGCCGAGACCGAATTCGGGCGCAAGAGGCGGATCGACCAGTCGTCGTGCAACAAGGATTTCTCCTGCGTCAACGGGTTCTGCCCGTCCTTCGTGACGGTGCATGGCGCGAAAATCCGCAAGGCGGAGGGTCGCGCTGCAAGCGGCGATCCGCTGGACGGCGTCACCGAGCCGCGTCTTGCCTCTCTCGACGCGGGTTGGTCGGGGATCGTCGACGGCATCGGCGGCACCGGCGTCGTGACCATCGGCGCGGTGATCGGCATGGCGGCGCATCTGGAAGGCAAGGGCTGCGGTGTCATCGACATGGCGGGTCTGGCGCAGAAGGGCGGCGCGGTTTTCAGCCATATGCGCATCGCCAAGACGCCCGATGACATCAACGCCATCCGCGTGTCCGCCGGCAAGGCCGACATGGTGCTCGGCTGCGACCTCGTCGTCTCCGGCAGCGCCAAGATCCTGTCGTCGGTGCGCGAGGGCAAGACGATCTTTGTCGGCAATACGGCGGAAGTCATGCCGGGAGATTTCGCACGTTCTGCCGATTTCTCGCTCCCCGTCGAACGCGTGAAGCGTGCCGTCACGAAGGCGGTAGGCGTTGAAAACGCGCATTTCATCAACGCGACGCGCACCGCGCAAATCCTGTTCGGCAACGCGCTTGCCGCCAACATGTTCATGCTGGGCTTCGCCTATCAGCATGGGGCGCTGCCGCTGTCGGCCGAGGCGATCGAAAAAGCGATCGATCTCAACGGTCAGGCCGTCGCCATGAACGTTGCGGCCTTCCGCTGGGGCCGACGCGCAGCCGTGAAGCCCGACGAGATCGCCGCACTGGTCCAAGAGGACGCAACCGAGGCGACGAAGCTCAGCGTAACGCTCGATGACATCGTCGCACGACGCGTCGAGTTCCTGACGGACTATCAGAATGCGGCCTATGCGCAGCGTTACGCCGACAATATCGCCGCCATCCGTGCCGCGGAGGAAGCGGCCGAGCCGGGGTCGACTGTGGTGAGTGAAGCTGCGGCGCGCTCCCTCTTCAAGCTGATGGCGATCAAGGACGAGTACGAGGTGGCGCGGCTTTATACGGATGGGAATTTCAAGCGCCAGCTTGCGCGGGAATTCTCCAATTACGAGCGGCTCGAATTCCACCTCGCCCCGCCGATCCTCGGGCGTAAGGGAAGTGACGGCCAGCCGCGCAAGTCGAATTTCGGGCCGTGGATGATGAAGGCGTTCGGCATTCTCGCGGGGCTAAAGCGGCTGCGCGGCACGCCGCTCGATGTCTTCGGCTATACGGCCGAGCGTCGTCACGAGCGCCAATTGCTCGCCGGCTACGAGACCGACCTCGACCTTATCCGCTCGCTTCTGGCTCCCGGCCGGATCGTGGAAGCAACGGCGCTGGCGTCCCTTCCGCAGACGATCCGAGGCTTCGGTCACGTCAAGGCGGCGAACGCGAAGCGTGCTGAAGGCGAGCGCAAGCGTTTGACCGAGCGATTGAAGACCGCGCCGGCCGAGTCGCGTCTCGAGGCCGCCGAGTGATATTCCGCAGCCTTTAGGACCGTCGAAGCCTTAAAAACAAAAAGCCCCCGCCGTGGCGAGGGCCTTATCTGGTGCTGGTCGAGGCTTGTTAACGGCCAGACCGCGTTTTCTGAACTGCTAAGCACTGAGCCAAAGTTAGCACATGCGTAGCGCCGTGCAAGCCGATCCCGCCGGACATTACAACTTTACATTGCCCCCACTGTGTTTGACCATGCGTCGGGCTTTTGGTGGAGGGGTATATGTCGTCGATACGCACGTTCTCGTTCGATATCGGAACGAACTCGATCGGATGGTGCGTTCTCGGAAATAATGGCTCGGTTGAGCCCGGCCAGATAGTTGCCGCTGGCGTGCGCATCTTCAGCGACGGCCGCGAGCCGAAATCGGGAAACTCGCTTGCCGAAGGCCGACGCATGGCGCGCGGGATGTCGCGGCGGCGTGAGCGCTACAAGAGGCGGCGCAAGGCTGTTCTACGCACGTTGAGCGAATACGGTTTGATGCCGCCAGACACGGCAAGACGTCAGGCGCTCTTGAAGGAAACACGCGACCGTAAAGCCGAAGAAACCGTTCTCACCGACGTCTACAATTTGCGCGCGCGTGCCTTGAACGAAAAGCTGCCGCTTCATCACATCGGGCGCGCGATCTTCCATCTCGACCAGCGGCGCGGCTTCAAATCCAACCGCAAGACGGACAAGCGCTCCAACGAAAAGGGCGCGATCGAGCTTGGCGAAAATCGCCTCCTGAGCAAGATGAGCGAAGCACAGGCGCGGACGCTCGGCGAATATCTCGCAATGCGGCGTGCGGCCGGCGAATGGGTGCGCGTGCGTAGCGGCGCTTTCGGCGCACGAGCGGATCGGAGCTGCAGATGCAGACTTCGCTTCAATAAAGCTGGCTATCATACGTTTCAGCGATCCAGATGGTGACAGGCGCGCTGCGCGTTTGTTTACCGATGAAGGCCTCGATCTTTACAGCCTGGATGATCTTGAGATGATGGTTTCATCCACTTACGAGATGTGGCGCCAGGTCTGCGAGGATCGTGAGCGTGAGACGCGCAGAAAAGGCACTGGTACAGGGCCGTTATTTGAATTCTGACCACCACTGCGCACTCCAGCGACACCTCGATTTCACGCCGCCTCGATTCCCCAAACTGGTAACCCGCTTGTAACCGCAACCTTCCCGACCGCTTCTACGACTTGCGATTTCAATCCGCCAAAAAACACGAAAGCCGCGGTGAACCGCGGCTTTTCGTTGAGGTAAACTTGGAGCGGGTGAAGCGATTCGAACGCTCGACCCCAACCTTGGCAAGGTTGTGCTCTACCCCTGAGCTACACCCGCTCGCACCGGCTCGTCGCCGGAACCGCGCCTATATGACGGAACGGCCCGATGAATGCAACAGGGAATTTTGCTGCCCAATGCTTTCGCAACGGAGCCTCAGCGACTAAGACGGCGACGACCCCCGTCCAACAGGCGCGCCCATGACGAAAACAACCGACGACCTCTTCGCGATGCTCGCCGATCTCGACATCGAGGTCGATACGGTTTCGCACCCACCGCTCTTCACTGTCGAGGAATCGCAATCCCTGCGGGGCAAGATCGCCGGCGCGCATACCAAGAACCTTTTCGTCAAGGACAAGAAGGACCGCTTTTTCATGCTGACGGTCGAGGAAAAAGCGAGCGTCGATCTCAAGCAGATCCATCACATCATCGGTGCAGCCTCGCGCGTTTCGTTCGGCAAGCCGGAAAAACTGATGGAATATCTCGGCGTTACGCCCGGCGCGGTGACGGTGTTCGGTGCGATCAACGATGCTGGCCTCGATGTCACCGTCGTTCTCGATCGTGCACTCATGGAAAGCGAAATCATCAACGCCCACCCCTTGACGAACGAGGCGACGACCTCCATTCGCCGCGACGACCTTCTGACATTTTTGCGGGCGACCGGTCACGATCCGTTGATCTTGAATGTTTCGACGCCCTCGCCACATTGACGGCAGTTCAGCTGCCCGCCTCATTCGAAAGGATTGCCGATGCACCGCCGTTCCGCTCACCCCGTCTTCGCCGCTTCGTTCGAGGGCGGGTCAGATCTCATCGGCGGCGGGGCTGCCCAGCCAGCTGACCTGATCAAGGACACGACGACGGCGACGTTCGCGGCCGACGTAGTCCAGGAATCACGCAATCAGCCGGTGCTCGTCGATTTCTGGGCGCCTTGGTGCGGACCGTGCAAGCAGCTCCAGCCTGCGCTGGAAAAGGTCGTTGCGGCAGCCAAGGGGCGGGTCAAGCTGGTCAAGATGAATATCGACGAGCATCCGTCGATCGCAGGGCAGCTCGGCATCCAGTCGATCCCGGCCGTCATTGCCTTCAAGGACGGCCAGCCGGTCGATGGCTTCATGGGTGCCGTGCCCGAAAGCAAGATCACCGAATTCATCGACAAGGTCGCCGGTCCCGGCGGCGCAGCCGCAGGCATCGAGGACGCACTGAATGCCGCCGCAGAAGCGCGACAGGCCGGTGATCTGCAGGGCGCGGTGCAAATCTATTCGGCGGTGCTGGCCGAGGAAGCGGGACATCCGCAGGCGAGCGCCGCGCTTGCCGCCATGCTGCTCGACGCCGGCCAGGAGGACGACGCGCGTTCGGTCATCGATCAGGTCCCGGCGGACAAGGCCGGCCACCCCGAAATCGCCGCCGTCAAGGCAAGGTTGGAACTGGGCGCGCAAGTCGCCGGGCTCTGCGATCCGCAAGCCTTGGCCGCGCGGCTCGAGGCCGACCCGGCCGATCACGAGGCACGGTTCGACCTTGCCCTGATCCAAAACGCGCAAGGCGACAGGACTGCGGCGACCGACAGTCTTCTGGCAATCGTCAAGGCCGATCGGGAGTGGCGCGAGGATGGTGCGCGGGCGCAGCTTTTGAAGTTCTTCGAGGCGTGGGGCATGACCGATCCGGCAACGCTCGCTGCGCGACGCAAGCTGTCCTCGCTTCTGTTTTCGTGAACGGCGGGTCATCGCGGTCCTATTGAGCTTCGTTTTCGCTGCTCCACATTAAGGGGCGGTCGCGGCGTGTGGTCGCGACCATCCAGAAGATCGAATGGAGCAATTCGTGCAGGCGGGAAACGCACGCTATCGCAGCGCGAAAGACGTTCCGGAAGCCATTCCAGTATTTCCGCTCGGCGGCGCCCTTTTGCTGCCGGGCGGGCGCATGCCCCTCAACATATTCGAGCCTCGCTATCTGGCGATGATCGATGCGGTCCTGCCGAAGCACCGCGTCATCGGCATGATCCAGCCCGCGCTTGACGGCAGTTGCCGCGAAGACGGCGAGCCGCTGCTTTGCGATGTGGGCTGTCTTGGCCGCCTGACGTCCTTCGCCGAAACGGGTGACGGGCGCTACCTGATTTCGCTTCAAGGCGTGTGCCGGTTCCGGCTTGACCGGGAGTTGAACGTGCGCACGCCGTTCCGGCAGGGCCATATCCTGCCCTTCGTCACCGATCTCGACAGTGCGGCCGACACCAGCGAACTGGATCGCCCGGCGCTGCTTCGCGCCTTCCAGTCCTATCTGCAGGCGCATGATCTCGATGCGGACTGGGCGAGCATCCGCCGGGCGGAGAACGCCTCGCTGGTCAATGCACTGTCGATGATGGCACCTTATGGTGCAGCCGAAAAGCAGGCGCTTCTGGAGGCGCCGGATTTGAAGACGCGTGCCGAAACGCTGATCGCCATTACCGAGATGGCGCTTGCGAAGGAGGGCAAGGATGTCGGAAACAGTATCCAGTAGCGCGCTCCAGCCGGGAAGGAGCCGTGCGACGGACCCGAAGCTGCTCGAACTGCTTGTCTGTCCCTTGACCAAGGGGACGCTGACCTATGACGAGGCGAAGCAGGAACTGGTGTCCCGGCACGCGCGTCTCGCCTATCCCATTCGCGACGGCATTGCGATCATGCTTCCCTCCGAGGCGCGCAGGCTTGAGGAGAGCGAAGGCGGCTGACGAACTCGCCGAGGGGTCGCATTGCTTTGCCAAACGCTCTATATGGCGAAATATGGGCCGAATTTACAGAACACGCGCCTGGCATGATCAGCTTTCCCCGTCGCTGGAAGAGTTTGAATTGCTGGCTCTGGAAACCTACGCACACCTGCCGGACGCGTTCCGGCAGCTGACGGGCGAGATTGTTATCCAGATCGCCGAGTTTCCAACCGAGGACATCATGGACGATCTGGCGCTTGAAACGCCGTTCGACCTTCTGGGGCTGTTCGAGGGTGTCGGCATTGCCGAAAGATGGAACCCGCAATCGGGCGAAGGACCTAACCGCATCACGCTTTATCGGCGAGCGATCCTTGATTACTGGTCCGAAAACGAGGAAACGCTGGGCGATATCGTCTCCCATGTCCTGATCCATGAGATCGGACATCATTTCGGCCTGTCCGATGACGATATGGAGCGGATCGAGGAAAACGCGACCTGAACTACCCGCCGACGGAGATCGCTGGACGCGGAACGGTGTTTTTCATGACACGATCGACCGGCATCGAGGCCGGAGCGACGGGGCGCGCAGCCGATGTCGCACGCCGCGTTTCCTGCGCGCGGGCCGGCTGCTTTGCCGTGCTAGTCGTGCGCGAAGTCGATGATGTGGGGCCGGATTTTGAAATCGAGGGCATCGGCCGGTTGCTGCTGGCGACCCACCAATAACCGCCTCCGGCAAGCAATGCCGCGAGTGCGCCCGTCACGAGCCATTTTCCTGTCCTGCTTTTCCGTCGTCTGGCCATGTCAAGATGATGACAGGCAAGGCTTAAGGTCAGGTAATCAGACGGGGGAGTGCAGATGTGAAAAGGCCCGCCAGGGGAGGAGGTCCGGCGGGCCAATTTCCTGCGGCGCGGGAGGAGGTGCGCCGCAAACGTCGAGGATCAGGGAGGAGGTTGATCCGTCGACGTCCCCGAATGTGGCGTCAGATGATTATTTTGGCAATCCGAAAAACTGCATGGAAGCTATGCAAAACGGCCCGCGACAATTCGTCATGCGCCAAGGCGGGATTCGTCGACGGCTTCCTTGAACATGCGCCGCGCAAGAAGAGGTGACGTTTCGCCCTTGGCGGCGCTGCGGCACGCACGATTGGCAGCGTAGTACCATTTTCCGCGCGTTTCGGGCCATGACTCGCGCAATGTGCGCGCGGCCTGCTGCACGTCGCATACTTCGAATACGTGGTCGCCCGTCTTGAGAACGACCGGTTCGTCAAACCGAAATTCGGACATTCGCGATGCCTCCTCACGCATTGTGTGCGGTGAATGTTTTTCGTGAAATAAGGTTCCCGTCAATAGATCAAAAGTTTGGCGGATCGCATTCGGTCTTCACCGTGCCATTTCTGTGAGGGTATCGACGATCAGTTTGCGCATCATCGGGATCTTGAAATCGTTGTGACCGTAGCCTTTGGCCTCCGCCAACTCGGCCCGCGCCGCGTCCGCGAAAAGCTTGGGCGAGGGAGCCTTGCCCTCAAGCACTTCTTCGGCCCGCGCTGCGCGCCATGGCTTGTGCGCGACCCCGCCAAGCCCGATGCGGATGTTCATGAAGTGGTCAAGTTCCAGATCGAAAGTGATCGCGATCGAAATGGTAACGTCGGTGCCAGACGAACGATCACGCATCACGCGGTAGAACTGGTGTTCGGCCGGTTTATGCAGGACGACACTTATGACGCGCTCGCCCTTGCGTAGTTGATGGTCGATATGCGGTGTCGAGCCTGGCAGGCGGTGTAGCGCGTCCATCGGGAGGATGCGTCCGCCGTCCTTTGTCAGCGCCGTTTCGACCTGCGCGCCAAGCGCAACCATTGCAACCGCCAGGTCTGAGGGATGAACCGCGATGCATTCTTCGCTCGCGCCGATGATCGCATGAGGCTGATTATGCCTCATGATTGCATCGCAGCCCGAGCCCGGCTCGCGTTTGTTGCAGGCGCTTTGCATGTCATGGAAATACGGACATCGCGTGCGCTGGAGAAGATCGCTCCCTATTGTTTTCTCATCATGCGAAAGCGCTGCCGACAAGATCGGATAATGCTGGCGGATACCGGGGTCAGCGGCGAGCGCTGCGCTGTGGGTCGAGGCGTCGATCCGTACACCGTCCTTCTTATGGTCGACGGCCGCAGCCGGACCCTTCGTCTCATGCGCCATCAAATCCGCCATCGGTCATCAGCTTCGGAAGTATATCGGCTGTGCATTGATCCCGGCTTCCACGTATCGCGGGCCTATTCGGAAAACAGATGCTGCGCGGACGGGATAGAGGCTCGTCTGCCGTTTCGTTGGCCAAGGCGGGAAATCGCCTTGTTCCCCTTTGACGTCAGGCCCGATTGACACGCGCCACACCTGCTTGCCCACGCTAACCGAAAAGCGCGTCTGCTTGTTCCCAATGAAATATGCGGCAAGCACCGGAGTTTATTGTGCGTTGCGGTATGATGGTGTTTGCGGCAAGTTCAGATTAAAGTTTGTGCACTCTGTCTGACCATTCAGCAATTTTCCTAACGTCATGTTTTCAATGGGTTGGCAGTTTCGCCAAAACAGCGCAGGCATAAACGCATGGCTGGTATGCGATTTATTGCGTTGCACAATCGGAAGCGTTTTTCTATCTTCGGATTGTCAACGGCCAACCTCCTCCCTGGCCCGAGACAAGACTGCGGTGCACCTCCTCCCGCACCGCACGAAATCTGGCCCGTCGGATCTCCTCCCCCGACGGGCCTTTTCTTTTTCCGGCTTCGGTTCCATCTCTCGGGCTTTCCCTTGAGCCTCAAGCCCGTTATCAACGGCGCGACTGGAAAGAAAATAACGTTAAAGCCCTTTCGGAACGTCTATTCGTTTCGCAAGGCTGTGACGAGGAGACCAAAATGCCCCCCTATCGGTCGAGAACCACCACACATGGCCGCAACATGGCTGGTGCCCGCGGACTTTGGCGCGCCACTGGCATGAAGGATGCCGATTTCGGCAAGCCGATCATCGCCGTGGTCAATTCCTTCACGCAGTTCGTGCCCGGGCACGTCCATCTGAAAGATCTTGGCCAGCTCGTCGCACGCGAGATCGAGGCGTCCGGCGGTGTCGCCAAGGAATTCAACACGATCGCGGTCGATGACGGCATCGCGATGGGCCATGACGGCATGCTCTATTCGCTGCCTTCGCGCGAGATCATCGCCGACTCTGTCGAATACATGGTCAACGCGCATTGCGCGGACGCCATGGTCTGCATCTCCAATTGCGACAAGATCACGCCCGGCATGCTGATGGCGTCGCTGCGCCTCAATATCCCGACGATCTTCGTTTCGGGCGGACCGATGGAGGCTGGCAAGGTCGTGCTGTCGGACGGCAAGACGCATTCGCTCGATCTGGTCGACGCGATGGTTGCGGCCGCCGACGAGACGATGTCCGACGAGGACGTTCAGGTCATCGAGCGGTCTGCCTGCCCGACCTGCGGGTCCTGTTCGGGCATGTTCACGGCGAACTCGATGAACTGCCTGACCGAGGCGCTCGGCCTATCGCTGCCCGGCAACGGCTCGACGCTCGCCACGCATGGCGATCGCAAGCGGCTGTTCCTCGAGGCCGGACAGCGGATCGTCGGCCTTGCGCAGCGTTGGTATGAGCAGGACGACGAGACGGCGCTTCCGCGGAATATCGCATCTAAGGGCGCGTTCGAGAATGCGATGGCGCTCGACATCGCCATGGGCGGATCGACCAACACGGTTCTTCATATCCTCGCCGCCGCGCATGAGGGCGAGATCGATTTCACGCTCGACGATATCGACCGGCTCTCGCGCAAGGTGCCGTGCCTGTCGAAGGTCGCTCCCGCAAAGTCCGACGTTCACATGGAGGACGTTCACCGGGCGGGCGGCATCATGGCGATCCTCGGCGAACTCGATCGCGGCGGTCTCATTCATCGCGACCTGCCGACCGTCCACGAAAAGACCATCGGCGATGCGATCGACCGCTGGGACATCGCCGTCACCGACAATCCGGCCGCGCTCGAACTCTTTTCCGCTGCGCCGGGCGGCATTCCTACGCAGGTTGCCTTCAGCCAGAACGCGCGCTGGAAAGAGCTCGACACGGACCGCGAAAACGGCGTCATCCGCGATGTGCAGCATCCGTTCTCCAAGGATGGCGGGCTTGCGGTTCTCAGCGGCAACATCGCGCTCGATGGCTGCATCGTGAAGACGGCGGGCGTCGACGAATCGATCCTGAAATTCACCGGACCGGCCAAGGTCTTCGAAAGCCAGGACGCGGCGGTGAAGGGAATTCTCGGAAACGAGGTCAAGGCCGGCGATGTGGTCGTCATCCGCTATGAGGGACCGAAGGGCGGGCCGGGCATGCAGGAAATGCTCTACCCGACCAGCTACCTCAAGTCGAAGGGGCTCGGAAAGGCCTGCGCTCTTTTGACGGATGGCCGCTTTTCCGGCGGCACGTCGGGCCTTTCCATCGGCCACGTTTCGCCCGAAGCTGCCGATGGCGGCCTGATCGGCCTCGTTCAGGACGGCGATACGATCGAGATCGACATTCCCGGACGCACGATCCGGCTCAGCGTCGATGAGGGCGAACTGGCGCAGCGCCGGACCGCGCAGGACAAGGCCGGCTGGAAGCCGTCAGAACCGCGCAAGCGCAACGTCACGACGGCGCTCAAGGCATATGCCGCCTTCGCGACCAGCGCCGACAAGGGCGCGGTTCGCAAACTGCCGGACATCGGCTGATAGGTTGAATGCGTGGCAGCGGATTTCGCAATCCGCTGCCGGCATCGGGCTTCATCCCGAAACGATTTCCATGAAGCGGATGCGGTTGTTGAACGGGTCCGTGACCTGCACTTCAAGCCGGTTGTCCTGTTTTTCCAGTCCGGGCTTCATGTACCTATAATCACGGTCACTGAGTTCGCGATGAAATTCGCGGATGCCCGTCATATAAACGCACATGTTACCGCCCGGTGTCGCGTCACCCGCATGCTCGGACAGATGAAGCCTCAGTCCAGACCGTGAAACTTGCCGGTAGAGCGGAAAATTGTCGCCGTAACGATGATCCCAGTCGACCGAAAAACCGAGGAATCCGAGATAGAACTCGTCGGCCTTGGGAATGTCGAAGATTCGCACGATCGGAACCGCAGACTGCATGACGATGCCCGCTTCGCGGGCCTCGCCATCGCCTATCTTTGCTGAAAGAACGTTCCAGTTCGGCGCGCCGAACTGGCGTGCGACGATTTCAAGGGCTTCGCTGTGGGTGATCGTGGTCTGGCGTGCGGTGAGCTCGTCCCGCAAGGCCTTGGCCATGGATTTTGAATCGCGATAGTCGCGCATCATTCGTTCTCCGTCATGGCGAAGTCGTCGTCAGCATCCGCATTACCAACGCCTTCGCCCAACGGTTGAACCAGTCAGGGAAATCATTTGCGAGGCATTCGCCATACTCTGATTAAGAGCGCGGACTGCAGGCTGCCTCGGGCCGTCCGCGAACATTAGCGCTCGCCGAACCGCCTGTCATCTTGATTTGCCGGATGCCCTCAGGTCGGGTCGCCGAAGCGGCCGCGCGTCAGGCCTGCCGCGAGCGCCTGTTCCTCGCGCTCGTCAGGCAGCGCGTCGTCGGAATCCTGATAGGCGTTGTCGTCGTCTTCTTCGAGCGATTCGAGCGGGCGACCGCCATCGGCGCGTTCCAGGACTTCGAGCGGCACTTCGTCATTGCCGTTCGCTGCCGTCAATCCGTCGGGCAGGGCGGTCGGTGCACCGATGCTGTCGGCGGCCACGACGAGCAGGCTGCGCGCTTCATCGAGAATATGGGCGCGATCCTCGACGGCATGCCCGGCTACCGGGAAAACGATGCGAATTTCCGCGCCGTCCTCGTCGCTCAAAGTGACTTCTGCTGCACCGCCGTCATTGGCGGCGCGCGAAACGCGGATGTCGTCGATCTTCATGGGTCGTCTCCTTCGATACCCATGAGAACGTCCGGCCGGTTTGCCGGTTCCTGCGCACTCGGCTGTTCAGCCGACGAAGGCGCGCTCGACGACGAAGTCGGCGGGCTTGGCGTTGGAGCCTTCTTCGAGGCCATGCGCTTCGATGAGCGCCTTGACGTCGTTCAGCATCGCCATCGAGCCGCAGATCATCACACGGTCGCTCGCGGCATCGAACGGCGCGCAGTCGGCGATGGCGAACAGTTCTCCGTTTTCGATCAAGGTGGTGATACGACCCATCTGCGCAGACAGCTCGCGGGTGGTGGTGGCGATGTACTTCACGCGTCCCGCCGTCAGTTCGCCGATCAGCGGATCGGCATGCAGCGAAGCGACGAGATGATTGCCATAGGCAAGGTCGGCAGCATCCCGACAGGTGTTGGTGACGACGATCTCGTCGAACTTCTCGTAGGTTTCTGGATCGCGCAAAAGGCTCGCCCAGGGGGCGAAGCCGGTGCCGGTGGCGATCAGCCACAGGCGCTTGCCGGGCTTCAGCGCGTCCAGCACCAGCGTGCCGGTCGATTTCTGCTTCATCAGCACGGTGTCGCCGGGCTGAATCTTCTGCAGATGCTGCGTCAACGGGCCGTCCTCGACCTTGATCGAATAGAACTCGACCTCCTCGTCCCATGAAGGACTTGCGATCGAATAGGCGCGGAACACCGGCTTTTGCGCATTGGGCAGGCCGATCATGACGAACTCGCCCGAGCGAAAGCGAAAGGCGGCGGGCCTTGTAATGCGGAACGAGAACAGGCTGTCGGTGTAATGCGTCACCGACACCACCTTTTCGGCATAGGTGTTGGCGGGGATCGGGAAATCCGGGGCGGCAATGTCGGTGGCGGCAAGCGCTGCGGTCTGCATGGCTATCCTTGATACATCTTGAACCGGCGCCTTTTGCGGCTTCGCAATCAATGCGTGGCGGGCGCGGGAAGGTTGCCGTTGAGATAGCATCGCCGCCCGAGCGGTGCAATCGGGCGGCGTGAAACGCTTTCGCGTCAATTGCGAGCTACGCGACGCGCCTGTTTCGCGTCACGGCCCTTTTGCAGAATGGAGCGGTGTCAGCTCCGGAACTTCGCCACCACGGCGTCGCCCATCTCGGTCGTCGAGACCGTACGCGCGCCTTCGGAAGCAATGTCCTTCGTGCGGATGCCATCGTCGAGAACAGCCGAGATCGCCGCTTCCAGACGGTCGGCCTCTGCCACCATGTTAAACGAATACCGCAGGCACATGGCGAAGGACGCAATCATCGCGATCGGGTTGGCGATGCCCTGACCGGCGATGTCGGGGGCGGAGCCATGTACCGGCTCATAGAGCGCCTTGCGCTTGCCGGTCTTCGCGTCGGGTGCGCCAAGCGAGGCCGACGGCAGCATGCCGAGCGAGCCGGTCAGCATGGCGGCAACGTCGGACAACATGTCTCCGAAAAGATTGTCCGTGACGATCACGTCGAACTGCTTGGGCCAGCGCACGAGCTGCATACCGCCAGCGTCAGCCAGCATGTGAGTCAGCTTTACATCGGAATATTTCGCTTTGTGGGTCGCGGTGACGACCTCGTTCCAAAGGACGCCCGACTTCATGACGTTGCGCTTTTCCATCGAGCAGACTTCATTTCGGCGCGTGCGCGCAAGCTCGAAGGCCACGCCCGAAATGCGCTCGATTTCGAACGTGTCGTAGACTTGTGTGTCGATGGCGCGCTTCTGGCCGTTGCCGAGATCCGTGATCGTTTTCGGCTCTCCGAAATAGACGCCGCCGGTCAGTTCGCGGATGATGAGGATGTCGAGACCTTCGACCACTTCCGGCTTGAGCGAGGACGACGCGGCAAGCGCGGGATAGCAGATCGCCGGACGCAGATTGGCGAAAAGCTCCATGTCCTTGCGAAGGCGCAGAAGCCCGGCCTCGGGACGCACCTCATAGGGGACGCTGTCCCACTTCGGCCCGCCGACTGCGCCGAACAGGACGGCGTCAGCCGCCATCGCCTTTTCCATGTCGGCCTCGGAGATCGCCTGACCATGCGTGTCATAGGCGCTGCCGCCGACCAGACCTTCCTCCACTTCGAAGCCCGCGCCCATTTCGTCGTTCATGATCGCGATCAGCTTGCGCACCTCGGCCATGGCCTCCGGGCCGATACCGTCGCCGGGCAGAAGAAGAAGCTTGCGCGATGCCATGAAGAACCTCCGGTCGATTGTGTCGCCAAGTGTGATCACTGCGACAGTTTCTGTCGGTCTTGCTGATATTGCGCTTGAGCGCGGGCGTCCAGTCTTTGCGAAGCAATCAGGCTGGATTCGGTGATGGACCAGCGGCCATGGTGCGGCTGTCGATGCGATCCAGAAACGCGCCGATCCTCTCACGCCCGCCCAGCCGCACGATGTTGACATGGTTGGCCTCGGGAAAGATTTCGACACTGGCGAAGGATGGATTGGCGGCGGCCAGCGCCCGCGCGAAAGAGGGCGGCGTCACCGCGTCCTGCCCACCTGCCAGAAGCAACACCGGCGCATTGATTTCGCGAATGCGTGCGAGATTGTCGAGCCGAGTGCGAACCAGAAAGCTCGGCACCGGGCCGGCCTGCTGGCGCACGGCGGCCAGAAAGTTGCTGATCGGCGCTTCGAGGATCACGGCCAACGGGTCGGTCAGCGACGCGGCGTTGGCGGCGAAACCCGATCCCATCGAATAGCCATAAAGGATCGTGCCGCTGCCTGTCAGGCCATCGTCGCGAAGCTTGGCCAGTAGGGCGAGAATGTCGCGGTGCATGTCGATCTCGCGCGGCACGCCCGGATTGCCGCCATAGCCGCGATAACCAACCAGAACCAGACCGAACCCATCCGCAACGCGGTCGACCAGATGCGCTGGCTTCCTGACGATATCGCCGTCGCGGCCAGCGAAATAGACGATGACAGGACGGCCGGCCTGCGGCGCGACATACCACGAGCGCACTATCAGCCCGTCATGCGTCGTCTGGTCGAGCGGAAGCATTTCGCGCTCGGTGCCGAAATCGAGGATGGAAAAGGCGAGGCGGTCGCGAAACAGGAAGTGGTCGGGCACGATGGCAAGCATCAACACCCCCGCCATCGCAAGCCCGCCGATCGCCGCCGCGATCGCGGCGAGCACGCCCCACGAGCCTGCATCTTTCTGCCTTGCGGGGCGGCGTATTGGGCGGGCTGGTTTCTTCGCTGGCGTCATCGATCCTTTGCAGGCGTTGGTTCCGGACAGGGGATCAAGCCCGGCAACACCGCATCGGTTCCATCACGCATCGCAGCGCTTCGTCAGGTGCTCGCCTGATCGTGCTCGCGGTGATAGGCGACGACACGCTCGACCTCGTCAGCATCGCCGAGAACCACGCCGACGCGCTGGTGCAGCGCGGTTGCGTCGACATCCATGATGCGCGTGCGCCCGTCGAATGCCGCGCCGCCGGCCTGCTCGATAAGGAACGCCATCGGGTTCGCCTCGTACATCAAGCGCAGCTTGCCCGGCGTGTCGGGTTTGCGGGCGTCCCAGGGATACATGAAGATGCCGCCGCGCTTCAAAATGCGATGCACGTCGGCGACCATCGAAGCCGTCCAGCGCATGTTGAAATTCTTTTCGCGAGCGCCTTCCTTGCCCGCGAGGCACTCGTCGACATAGCGGCGAACGGGCGGTGCCCAGTGGCGATAGTTCGACATGTTGATGGCGAACTCGGCATAGGCTTTGGGGATGGTGATGTTGGACTGCGTCATGCGCCAGGAGCCCATGTCGCGGTCGAGTGCGAATTCGTAGACGCCGGTGCCGACCGTCAGCACGAGAAGCGTCTGCGGGCCGTAGATCGCGTAGCCAGCGGCGACCTGCGTCGCACCGCTCTGAAGGAAATCGGCCTCGTTTATTTCGCGCCCTTCAGCCCCGGCCGGTGCCTTCAGCACCGAGAAGATTGTGCCGACCGAGATATCGACGTCGATATTGGACGAGCCGTCGATCGGATCGAAAAGCAGAAGATATTCGCCGCGTGGGAAACGGTTTGGCGTCGGATAGATCGCCTCCATCTCTTCCGAAGCCATGGCGGCCAGATGCCCGCCCCATTCGTTGGCTTCCAGAAGGATTTCGTTGGCGATGACGTCGAGCTTTTTCTGGACTTCGCCCTGTACGTTCTCGCTGCCCAGATCGCCGAGCATGCCGCCGAGCGCGCCCTTGTTCACCGAATGGCTGATCGCCTTGCAGGCGCGTGCGACGATTTCGATCAAGAGGCGCAACTGGCCGGGAAGCGCGTCCTTCTCGCGTTGCTGTTCGACGAGAAAGCGGGTCAGGGTCTTGTTCGTCACGGGCGATCCTTGCGTTCTGAAAGCGTTGGAAAACGGTTTAGCCGTTTTTCGTGTCAGGACAAGGACGCCCGGATCATTCGGCTCCGATCGCCTCGTCCTTTGCAGCGCGGATATTCTCGGGCCAATCATCGAGCGGAGGCCACGCCGTTCTCGCGTGCTGCTGCGCGAAATAGAGCCGCCTGTTCGCGGTGTCGATCGCCATGAAGCCATCCGATGCGCCACAGGCATGAGGCACGCAGCCATTCGCGGTGTAAATGCCGCTGTCGCCGAGAGGTTCGAGGCCCGCCGAAACGAGCAGCGCGGTCGTCACGTTGCTCAAATTGTCGCCCAGGGTGGCAAGCGCCATTTCGTAGATCGCCGCGTTGCGGAAAACATCCGTCGGGTAGGACATCGCAGCGGGATCGAAATCGTCCCATCCCGTATCGGGCTCGGGTACATAGGCGATCGAGCCATGGGTCCGCATTCCCTCGTCGGGAGACCAACGCCGCACCACGGCTTGCGCGCCCGGCATCAGATAGGGAACGAAGAAGATCGCATCCTGCGTCACGGCGGGCGAGGGCGCGCCGCACTCGTCCGGCGGCGAAGCCGCCTGCAAATCGCCGGCACCGTCGCGCCACACCATAACGCTGACCGAGCCGCACATATTGCCGCCCGGGCCTTTCTGGAAGATCGCGACCTCGATGTCGCCGAGCGTCACGTTGCGGTCATGGAAGATCACATAGTCACGCGCGATCTCCTCGCCGTCGGCCGTCAGGATTTTTTGCAGGTCATCCGCTTCGGTAATAGTGAAAGTCGTACCGGCAAACTCGATCGGCGCGTCGTCCTGCGCCCATACCGGAACGGCAAGCACGAGCAGGCCGGCGAAGAGGGACATCGTGCTTCGCATGGCCGGCTCCGTCCTTACGTTTCGCTGTCAGGCCCAGGGGCGGGTTTCGGCGTAGGTCTTTTCGAAGCCGTCGATGGACGTGGCCTTTTCCATGGTCAGGCCGATATCGTCGAGCCCGTTCAGAAGGCAATGGCGCTTGAATTCATCGAGGTCGAACTTGACGGTGCCGCCATCGGGACCATGGATTTCCATGGCTTCCAGATCGATCGTCAAGGTCGCGTTCGCGCCGCGCTCGGCGTCGTCCATCAGCTTGTCGAGGTCGTCCTGGCTGACCATGATCGGCAAGATGCCGTTCTTGAAGCAGTTGTTGTAGAAAATGTCGGCGAAGGACGTGGAGATCACGCAGCGAATGCCGAAATCGAGCAGGGCCCAGGGTGCATGCTCGCGGCTCGATCCGCAGCCGAAATTGTCGCCTGCAACGAGGATCTGCGCCTTGCGATAGGCTGGCTTGTTCAGGACGAAATCCGGGTTTTCCGTACCGTCCTCATTGAAGCGCATTTCGGCGAACAGGCCCTTTGAAAGCCCTGTGCGCTTGATCGTTTTCAGATAGTCCTTCGGAATGATCATGTCGGTATCGACATTGACGATGGGCAGGGGGGCGGCGACGCCCGTCAGCTTCGTGAACTTTTCCATCTTACCGAAGTCCGTTCTCTTTTCGATCGTTGCGCGCTGGTTTACTCCAACCGACCCGCCAAAGCAAAGGGGCAACCCGTGAAGGCTGCCCCTTTTCATGTCAGACGCGTTCGATCTTAAACGCGGGCGAGTTCGGCAACGCCCGTCTCGGTGCCGGTCAGACGCCGCGAGCGGCCATCCTTACCGACGACCATCTCCACGCGTCGCCGCTCGGCCGAGAAATGCGGCGAGGTAACGACATCGACCGGCGGGTCGAACGTGACCGTCATGCGCCACAGATCGGGCTTGATGGTCTTCGCCAGCGCGTGGACATGACCTTTCGCCGGTTTGCCGTTGAACGTGCCCGAAACGGCATCGCCGACGGTAAAGGGCAGCGCTTCTTGCGTTTCCGGCCGCGCGGCAAGCACGTTCCAGTCGCGCACGCCTTCCTGGCGGGCGACGAGTTCGAGCGCCTTCGAATGCGTGATTTCGATCCCGTCCTCCTTGAGCGCTGTGCGCAGGCGGCGGGCATGGTCCTTGAATGCGGATACACTGTTGGTCATCCGGATCTCTCCTATCGATGCGGCGATTTACGCGACGGGTGTCCGCTTTGCCGTTTCGGCCGTCACATGACAGGGGAAACGAATGACGAGGGAAGACTTCACCTTGGCTTGGCGCCTGCGGACGGCGGGCGCTTCCGGCCCGACGCGCAGATAGGTACCGGCTTTCGTTTGTTCAATGGCTGCTTATATGACGTTCAGCTCGCGAAACGGACGGCCTTCGCGGATGCGTGCATAGCCGAAAGGCGTGCAGTCGATCGTGCGGTATTCGCCATGGACGACCAGTTCCGCGAGCGCCTTGCCGACGGCCGGTGCCTGTTGCAAACCGTGGCCGGAAAAGCCGTTGGCGAAGATGAAGTTCGACACCTCCGGGTGCGGTCCAATCACGGCGTTCTGGTCGAGCGTATTGTAGTCGTAATGCCCGGCCCAGGCGCGGCCGGGTTTCAGCGCCTCGAAAGCGGGGATGCGCACGGCCAGAACCGGCCAGATGCGTTCCTCGAAAAGCGGCCAGTCCGGTTCGAAGTCGCACGGATCGGCGGCCGTGTCGCCCGTGTGATCCTCCGCTCCGCCTGTAATATAGACGCCGCCCTCCGGCCGCACATAGATGCCGGACGGATCGACAGTTAGCGGCATGTCGTCGAAACGCTCCTGCGCCTCGAAGACGAAGACGGAGCGTTTGCGCGGCTCGATCGGCAGATCGATCCCTGCCATCGCGGCGACGCGCCCCGCATTCGGGCCGGCAGCGTTGATGACCAGGCCCGCCTCGATGCGCGTTCCGTCGGCGAGCATGATGCCTGTGACGCTATCGGCTTGCCGATTGATGCCCGTCACCTCGCCTTGAACAAGGTCGATATCGCGGGTCTTCAGGCTCTTGCGGATCAGGCCGAGCAGCGCATGGGCGTCGAACCAGCCTTCGCCGCTTCGCCCATAGGCACCTGCTGCGATGCCGTCCGCCGATAGCCATGAAAATCGCGCTTCGAGGTCGCCCGCTGACATCAAAGCGATATCCGCGCCTTCCCGCATCTGGATTTCGTGATTGGCTTTGAGGATCGCGCGTCCCTCGGCGCTTGCGAGGATGAGATATCCTTTTTCACGAAAACCGATGTCGGCATCGTCGCCGAAGCGGTCACGCAACTCCCGGAAAAAGCCGAGCGTAAAGCGTGACAGGCGGATGTTTTCGGGGATCGAGAATTGCTGGCGGATCGAGGCGCAGGACAGTGTCGTGGCGGCCTGCGCGAAGGCCGGGTCGCGCTCGATGACGGCGACCGTGCCCGTAAACCCTTCCTCACGCAGAAAGTACGCCAACGACGCGCCCATGATCGCGCCGCCGATGATCACGATATCCCGGTGCATGCCGTCTCCGCCTGTTTCTAACAGCGTCAGGGAAACAGGCTCACGCGGCGGTGTCGACCGGATTCTTGCGGGTCTGCATGAATTCCTGAACGCGGCGGCCAAGCGCGCGCTGCTTCGGCTTCATGTCGGGCGTCAGCATGTCGGAAATGTCGAGTGTCGGCATTTTGCCGACCGCGTCGAAATGATCGGCCAGCCAGTCTTCGGCGGCGCTGCGCCCCAGATCGCGCAGATATTCCAGAAACGCCCATTCGGCGTTGATCTTCGAAGACGCCGACAAATCCTTGAACGCCTCGTCCGCATCGATCCGATGCATGCGTATGTCGCGATACTGGCCCGAATCGATCTTGCCGGCGGCGATCAGTTCCTTGACGAAGGCGATGGCGCGAAATTCGCGCAAAAGCGCGGCGTTGAAGGTGATCTCGTCGATCCGGTTCTGTATTTCGCGCGATGAGGTCGGCGCGCGGTCGCGGGCGACGGGATTGATCTGGACGAGAAGCACGTCGTCGGTCTTCGAGCCGGTGAAGAACGGAAAGAGCGCCGGGTTGCCGCCATAACCGCCGTCCCAGTAAGGCTCGCCATCGATCTCGACCGCCTGGAAGATATGGGGCAGGCAGGCTGACGCCATCACCGCATCGACCGTGATTTCCTTCTTGCCGAAGACGCGGATCTGGCCGGACAGCACATTCGTTGCGGAGATGAAGAGGTTCGGCCCGGACGCGGTCCTTACGCGTTCGAAATCGATCTCGTGTTCGACGACGTCGCGCAGCGGATTGAGGTTGAGCGGGTTCGCCACATAAGGCGAGACCATGCGGGTGAAGGCGTCGAAGAAGACGTAACCCGGCGAGTTCTCGACCTGCCAATTGCCCCACAAAACATCCCACGGCGTCCGCTGGATCGGGCTGAATCGTCCCTTGCGCGCCACCGCCGCCCAGAAATTCGACAGAGCCTCGCGCGCGCCGTCATGGCGTCCGCGCGCCCAGCCATCGGCAAAGGCGACCGTGTTCATCGCACCGGCGCTGGTTCCCGAAAGCGCGGCGACATCGAGCCGCCCGTCCTCCAGCAGCCGGTCGAGCACGCCCCACGAGAACGCGCCGTGCGAGCCGCCGCCCTGAAGCGCGACATTGACCGGCTTCGTGCTGCCGGCTCGCGCGTTCATTGCGCGGTCCAGCCGCCATCGACGGAGATCGTCGTGCCGGTGATCTGCGCGGCGTCGTCGGATGCCAGGAATGCGACCGTTCCGCCGATTTCCTCGACGGTGGCGAATTGTTTCGACGGCTGCTTTTGCAGGATGCGGTTCGCGACCACGTCGTCGCGGCTCTCGCCCGTTTCGGCGATCAGATCCTCGATCTGCTTTTCGACGAGCGGCGTCAGGACGAAACCGGGGCAAACGGCATTCGCCGTGATGCCCTCACCCGCCGTTTCCAGCGCCGTAACCTTGGTGAAGCCGACGATGCCGTGCTTGGCGGCGACATATGCCGATTTGTTGACCGAGGCGCGAAGGCCATGCGCCGACGCGATGTTGACGATGCGCCCCCAGCCAGCCTTGCGCATCAGCGGAAGCACGGCAGCCGTGGTGTGGAAGGCCGAACTCAGATTGATCGCGATGATCCGGTCCCACTGATCTGTCGGAAACTTGTCGATCGGCGCGACATGCTGGATGCCGGCATTGTTGACGAGCAAATCCACCGTTCCAGATGCCTGTGCCGCCTTTTCGATGAGTGCGCGGCAATCGGCCGCCTTCGACATGTCGGCGCTGACATAGATCGCCTTCACGCCGAACTCCTCGGCGAGTTTTTCGGCAAGCGCCGTGTCGGCCTCATCGTTGGTGTAGGAGTTAAGGACAAGGTTAAAACCCTTGCCCGCGAGCGACCTTGCGATGGCAAGTCCTATGCCCGAGGTCGATCCGGTTACCACGGCGGTTCGTGCGTTCATCGTTTTCAACCCGTCATTCGTTTGTATCTTCTTTTCCCGATCATATATTGCAGTGCAGCACAAAATCCAGCCGGTGTGCCTTGCTCCTGCCCGGAGCGGGGTTTAATCCGGGAGGATCAGGCGCAGAACGAGGCGACCCAGTGAACCCGCATGTCCAGTTTCTCGACCGTCCGCTGACGCGGCGCGTTTCGGTTCCGGTGCCCGTCGGCGGTGTTCTCGTCGGCGGTGGCGCACCGGTCGTCGTCCAGTCGATGACCAACACCGACACGGCAGACATCGACGCTACGGTGGCGCAGGTCGCCGCGCTTCACCGCGCCGGCTCGGAGATAGTGCGGATCACCGTCGACCGGGACGAAAGCGCGGCCGCCGTGCCGAAAATCCGCGAACGGCTGGAGCGGGTCGGCGTCGACGTGCCGCTCGTCGGCGATTTCCATTATATCGGCCACAAGCTTCTCGCTGATCATCCTGCCTGCGCGGAAGCGCTGGCGAAGTACCGGATCAATCCGGGCAATGTCGGCTTCAAGGACAAGAAGGACAAGCAGTTCGCCGCCATCGTCGAAACCGCGATCCGGCACGACAAGCCGGTGCGTATCGGCGTCAATTGGGGCTCGCTCGATCAGGAACTTCTGACGCGCCTGATGGACGACAATCAGGCGAAAGGCGCGCCGATGACGGCGCAGGAAGTGACGCGCGAAGCGATCGTGCAGTCTGCGATTCTGTCGGCAGAGCTTGCCGAAGAGATCGGGCTGGCGCGCGAGCGCATCATCCTGTCAGCCAAGGTTTCTCAGGTTCAGGACCTGATCGCCGTCTATGTCGAGCTTTCCAAGCGTTCGAACCATGCGCTGCATCTGGGTCTCACCGAAGCCGGAATGGGCACGAAGGGCATCGTCGCCTCGTCGGCCGCCATGGGCGTTCTTCTTCAGCAGGGCATCGGCGACACGATCCGCATTTCGCTGACGCCCGAGCCGGGCGGGGACCGCACGCGCGAGGTTCAGGTCGGGCAGGAATTGCTGCAGACCATGGGCTTTCGCCAGTTCCTGCCGGTGGTTGCGGCGTGCCCGGGTTGCGGGCGGACGACCTCGACCGTCTTTCAGGAACTCGCGCAGACCATCGAGGGCGATCTTCGCCGCAACATGCCTGTCTGGCGCGAGAAATATCCGGGCGTCGAAAATCTCAAGGTTGCGGTGATGGGCTGCATCGTCAACGGGCCGGGCGAATCGAAACATGCCGATATCGGCATTTCACTGCCCGGAACGGGCGAGACGCCGGCCGCACCCGTCTTTATCGACGGCGCGAAGGCGGCCACCTTGCGCGGTCCGGCAATCGCCGCCGATTTTCAGGTGATGGTCGCGGACTATATCGAAAAGCGCTTCGGGCGCGGCGAAACCGCCTGACATGCGGTGGCGGGCAGCTCTTTCAGCGCTCGCCCTTCTTTATTCCGCGCACCTGCACGCCGCCGAAAAGGCTCCCCCCACAATCGGCCTCGTCTGCGACCTCATCGCTGAGAACGCAGTGCGTAACGATTTGTCGGTCGATTATTTCGCGCGTCTTATCTGGAAGGAGAGCCGGTTCGACCCGAACGCCGTCAGTCCGGCCGGGGCCGAGGGCATCGCGCAGTTCATGCCCGGCACTGCGGCGTTGCGCGGGCTTGGCGATTCCTTCGATCTGCATCGCGCGCTTGCGGCCTCCGCAGCGTATCTCGCCGAACTGTCCGCCAAATACGGCAATCCCGGCCTTGCCGCGGCCGCCTATAATTCGGGCGAAGGGCGCGTGTCGCGCTGGCTCGCGTCGGGCGGCTTCCTGCCGCTGGAAACGGAAAACTACGTGCTCGACATCATGGGTGCGCCGGCCGATTCGTTTATCGGCGTAACGAGGGCGGTCGCGGTCCAGCCACTTGATGACGATAAGCCGTTCGACGACGCCTGCCGGCAGCTTCCCGCGACCGGCGCGTCGATGATCGCCATGGCGAGCCAGCACATCCTGCCATGGGGCATTCAGGTCGCGGGAAATTTCCGCCGCGATGCGGCGCTCCGGCAATGGCAACGATTGCGCCAGTCGCATGTACGGGTGCTTGCCGATCATGAGCCGGTCGTCAGCCGCATGCGCTCGGGTCGCGGGCGGGCGGGTGTCTATGCGGTGCGGATCGGAGCGGCAACGCGGGGCGAGGCGGACGAAATCTGCGCGGCGCTGCGCCATTCGGGTGGCTCCTGCATCGTCATACGCAATCGCTAACCGTTGAAGCGTTGCGCAAGGCCGCGCGCCGGGCGCAGCACGAACAGCGCGTAAAGCCGGTCCGCCAGCGCGAGCAGGCGAGCGCCGAACAGTCGGTCGAAGCGGATGGCCAGCCATGCCGCCAATGCGCCGACAAACACGGCGCCCACCATATCGAACGGGAAATGGACGCCGACATAGATGCGCGCCCAAGCCACGATAAGCCCGGCTGCGCCGATCACCAGCGCATGACGCCAATGCGAAAGCATCGCCATTGTGATCGCATAAGTGAACATGATCAGCCCGTGATTGGACGGGAAGGATGGGCTGGAACGATGCTCGACCAGCGCGTGACCGATCGGGATCAGATAGGGGCGCTGCGTCGGCACGATCTTGCCGATGAGATAGCTGACAGCCAGACCTGCCACGAGCGCGGTGAGGAGGATCAGCGCCTGCCGTCGTACGGAACGGTCGCCCAGCACCCAGATCATGACCAGATGGAGCGGAATCAGATAGATGATCATTTTCGCCGCGACGAAGGCGATGGCGGCCATAACGCCCCAATTGTCGCTCGACGCGTTGAGCATGAGAAAAAGCTGCTGATCGATGGCGTTCATATGGTCTCGCATTTCGGCGCGTCGCATGCACCGATTCGATGGCGAGATTGCGCCCGGCTGGTTAACTGGCCGTTAGCCGGCGTCTTAACCTTTCATCGTTGGCGGCTTGCCACGAACCGCGCCGTCGCGATGAGAATGCCTGCGCGCGTGCCATAAGGTGCGAGCACATCCTCGGCCTGCGTGACGAGACCCTTCAACTGCGTGCGCGCCCACGCCTCGCCATGCAGATCGACCAATGTCGCCTTGCCGGCACCGGTGTCCTTGCCGGTCGCCTTGCCCATGGCCTCGGCGCTTGCGGTACGGTCGAGAAGGTCGTCGGCGAGCTGAAACGCAAGGCCGACCGCCGAGCCGAACTCGCCCATACGCTCGATATCCGTTTTTGATGCACCGGCTGCGATCGCGCCGGCTTCGCAGGCGAACCGGATCAGCGCGCCGGTCTTCATCGCCTGAAGCCGGATGATGGCGGCCTCGTCCGGCGCGTCGTGCACGGCCGAAAGATCGAGCGCCTGCCCGCCGACCATGCCGCCGATGCCGGCCGCGCGGGCAAGCTTCAAGGTCAGGGCGAGGCGCGTTTCGGCGGGAAGGTCGGTCGCCGCGTCGGCGACGATGTCGAAGGCGAGCGTCAAAAGCGCGTCGCCAGCGAGAATGCCGGCCGCCTCGTCGAACGCCTTATGAACGGTCGGCTGGCCTCGGCGCAGATCGTCGTCGTCCATGGCCGGCAGGTCGTCATGGATCAGCGAATAGCAGTGGATGCATTCGAGTGCGGCCGCCACGCGCAGCACGGCCTCGCCATCCACGCCGAACATTGCTGTGCTTTCCGTCAACAGGAACGGGCGCAGGCGCTTGCCCCCGTTCAGGACGCCGTGGCGCATCGCCGCCAGAAGGCGCGCGGGGCGCGCAAGTTCTCCTTCGGCCAAGTCCGGCGCGAGCAGGGCTTCCAGCATCGTCTCCACACGCAAGGCGGCGCTGGAGAGCAGCGTTTCGAAATCGATATCGGTCTGCATCGGCGAGGCATCGCCGCAAATCACGTCACGGTCAAGTCGGCTGGCGAAGATTGCGCCTTTCGCCCTGAGACGCTAGACGGGATCAGGTGTCAGGACATGGAAGAAACGGGTGGACGAGCCTGCAATCGAGGTCGAGCCGCGCAGACGCGAAAGGCCCGAGGCCATGGCGCTGCTGAAACCGCGCCGCACGCGCAAGTCGCGGCTACGCTGGCTTCGGCGCGGGCTGATGTTGCTCGTCATCATTGCGCTGTTGCCGATGGTTCTGACGCTGCTTTACCGCCTGCCGGCCGTGCCCGCTCCGTCCACGCTGATGGTGCGCGATGCGCTGACCTTTCAGGGCTACGACCGGCGCTGGGTGCCGATCGACGACATGGGAACACGCATCGTCCATGCGGTCATGATGTCGGAGGACGGCCAGTTCTGCGCTCATCAGGGCGTCGACTGGAGCGCGCTCAACACCGTCATAGAGGGTGCGATGTCCGGCGAACGCACGCGCGGCGCTTCGACCATCTCCATGCAGACCACCAAGAACCTGTTCCTCTGGCATGGCCGCTCGGTCATCCGCAAAGGCATCGAGGTGCCGCTGTCGCTTTATGTTGACGCCGTGCTGCCGAAGAAGCGGATCATGGAAATATACCTGAACATCGCCGAGTGGGGACCGAACATCTATGGCGCGGAAGCGGCCGCGCAATATCATTTCGGCCGCTCGGCGCGCGATCTGACCGCCCGACAGGCGGCGCTTCTGGCGGTGTCGCTGCCGAGCCCGCTGACGCGAAATCCCGGCAATCCGGGCCCCGGCCTCAGTCGCCTCGCCAATACGATCGAGCGCCGCGCGGCGCAGGCTGGCGCTTATGTCGGGTGTTTGCGGTAAGCGGGAACGCAGATAAAAATCTGCACGCCGAGTCTGGCCAAGCCACGCCCATGCGTGTATAGGCACCGCAACCTTCGCAGAATTCGGCCAGTTGCAGGCCCTTGTCCAAAGGGCGGCGGCGGCCATCGACCGTTTACCGGAGCAGACAAATGGCAGTACCTAAAAGGAAGACCTCGCCTTCGAAGCGTGGCATGCGTCGTTCGGCCGATGCGCTGAAGTCGCCGACCTTCACCGAAGACAAGAATTCCGGCGAGATGCGCCGCCCGCACCATATCGATCTTAAGACCGGTATGTATCGCGGTCGCCAGGTGTTGACGCCGAAGGAAGGCTGAGCCTTCCCTTGTGCATTAAAAAAGCCGGGCATTGCCCGGCTTTTTTGTTTGCCTGACGAGGGGATCAGGCGTCGGTCCCGCGAACCATCTGGGTCGATTCCCAGCCTTCGCCGGCCGAAATGATGCAGCTATTGCCGTCCGTACCGGTTGCGAGGATCGTCCAGGATCCGCTGTCCGACACGAAGATTTCCACGACAGCATTCTGGTCGACCATGCCGACTGCGGTAACGTTCTCCTTGAACTGCTGTTCTAGTTCGGAAACGATATGGGTGCGATCGCTGCACATATTCATGTTGAGCATGTTGGCATTCATCGCCGGAAGCTGCTGTTCGACGGGTGCGGTCGTCTGGGTCGCCATATCCGCGTTTGGGCTGGTTGCCGACGCGAAGGGAAGAGCAGTCAGAACCATGGCGGCTGCGGACGCTGAAACGATAAATGCCGTACGTGCCATGATGGCACCTCCTGCGTTTCGGTCAGCGGGGAACGACGCTCTACAAAATACCCTGGCCCGACCTTGAAATCTCTACATTTCCGCGCTTGGCGGTCTCGGGCAAACAAGGGTTGAGAAAAGGTATCCGTTCCATCACCATTTTGTGACGATACGTTACTTGAGCTGATGGAACCCAAAGAAAACGGGCGTCATTGGACGCCCGTTCTACAAGATTTATAGTAGCAAAGAACGTCAATCCATCGTGAGAATGACGAACTCCGCGCCGTCCCTGATGCCCGCCCGCGCGCCCGCGGCCAAAGGCGAGGCCGCGCAGACAGAAAACCGTGCGGCATCAGTTCATCGTTGGGATGACGAACTCCGCGCCGTCCTTGATGCCGGACGGCCAGCGTGACGTAACCGTCTTGGTCTTGGTATAGAAGCGAAACGCGTCCGGTCCGTGCTGGTTGAGGTCACCGAAGCCCGAGGCTTTCCAGCCGCCGAACGTGTAATAGGCGATCGGCACCGGAATCGGCACGTTGACGCCGACCATGCCGACTTGAACGCGGGAGGCGAAATCGCGTGCGGCATCGCCGTCGCGCGTGAAGATCGAGACGCCGTTGCCGTATTCGTGCTCGTTCGGCAGGCGGATCGCTTCCTCATAGTTTTTGGCGCGCACCACCGACAGGACGGGGCCGAAAATCTCTTCCTTGTAGATCTTCATGTCGGGCGTGACGTGGTCGAACAGGCAGCCGGCCATGTAATAGCCATTCTCATAGCCCTGCATCTTGAAGTCGCGCCCGTCGACGACGAGTTTTGCGCCTTCCTTCACGCCGCCATCGACATAAGTCTTGATGCGCGCAAGCGCGTCGGCGGTGACCACCGGTCCGAAATCGGCAGATGCGTCGAGCGATGAGCCGATCTTCAGCGCCTCGACGCGCGGAGCCAGCTTTTCGACCAGCCGGTTGGCGGTTTCCTCGCCGACGGGCACCGCAACCGAGATGGCCATGCAGCGCTCGCCGGCCGAGCCGTAGCCTGCGCCGATCAATGCGTCGACGGTCTGGTCCATATCGGCGTCAGGCATGATGATCATGTGGTTCTTGGCACCGCCGAAGCACTGCGCACGTTTGCCGTTCGCCGTTGCGCGCGAATAGATGTACTGCGCGATCGGCGTCGAGCCGACAAAGCCCACGGCCTTGATGTCCGGATCGTCGAGAATGCCGTCGACCACGTCCTTGTCGCCATTGACGACATTGAGGACGCCGGCCGGCAGCCCGGCCTCGATGAAGAGTTCGGCGATGCGCATTGGCACGGACGGGTCGCGTTCCGACGGCTTCAGGATGAAGGCGTTGCCCGCCGCGATGGCCGGACCGATCTTCCAGAGCGGAATCATGGCCGGGAAGTTGAACGGCGTGATGCCGGCGACGACGCCGAGCGGCTGACGCAGCGAATAGACATCGATGCCGGGGCCGGCACCGTCGGTGTATTCGCCCTTCATCAGATGCGGCGCACCGAGACAAACCTCGATTACTTCGAGGCCGCGCTGGATGTCGCCCTTGGCGTCGGGGATGGTCTTTCCATGCTCGCGGGCCAGCATTTCGGCCAGTTCGTCATATCCGTTCTGGACGAGTTCGAGGAACTTCATCAAAACGCGCACCCGGCGCTGCGGATTGGTCGCGGCCCAGCCGATCTGGGCTTCCTTCGCATTTTCGACGGCCTTGCGCAGTTCCTCGCGCGAGGCAAGCGCCACCTTGCCGCGCACCGAGCCGTCCATCGGCTGCATGATGTCCTGGCTGCGTCCCGAAGTTCCGGCGACGCGCTTGCCGCCGATGAAATGTCCGACCTCGATCATGAGCGTCTCTCCCTTGTGGTTGGTCGCATCATCGACCCGGAAAACCGGGAAAGCAACGTCACGCTGGTGCAATCCGCTGTGCATGAATGAGTGCGCAAGAAACAAGGTGCAGTAATATGCGCAACGCGGTATGGAGGCGGCCGGAGGATATTCGATGAACTGGGACGATATGCGCGTATTCCTGGCCGTGGCGCGATCCGGGCAGATATTGGGGGCGGGAAAGCGGCTCGGCCTCAATCATGCGACGGTTTCGCGGCGCGTGGTCGCGCTCGAATCCGCGCTCGGCGCGAAGCTGCTCAACCGGCTGACGACAGGCTGCGAACTGACGCCGGAAGGCGAACGTTTCCTGTCGGTGGCCGAGCGTATGGAGGCCGACGTGATCGCCGCGCGCGCGGAGATGGCCGATGAGGGCGGCTCCCTTTCCGGTACGGTCAGGATCGGCGCGCCGGACGGTTTCGGCGTTGCCTATCTTGCCGGACGCCTGCCGCAATTGTCCGCGCTTCATCCCGACCTCGATTTGCAACTGGTGCCGGTGCCGCGCTCGTTTTCCCTTTCGCGGCATGAGGCGGATATCGCCGTCACTGTGGACCGGCCGACCGAGGGGCGGCTCGTGGCGGTCAAACTCGTCGACTACACGCTGGCGCTTTATGTTTCGCGCGATTATGCCGCCGCCAACGCGTTGCCCCAAGATGCTGACGACCTGCCGAACCATCGGCTCATCGGCTACGTGCCGGACCTGATCGTCTCGCCCTCGCTCGACTATGCGCGCCAGTTCCATCCGCAATGGGAGGCGCGCTATTCGGTGTCGTCCGCGCTGGGCCAGGTCGAGGCGGTGCGAGCGGGAGCCGGCATCGGCATCCTGCATTCCTTCATCGCGCGCAAGCACGCCGATCTCGTGCATATCGAGGCGATCAAGCCCATCAGGCGCGCCTATTGGCTCGTCTATCACGAATCCGTGCGGCCGGTCCGCCGCATCCAGGCCGTTGCGGCACATATCGCGCAGACCGTCGAACGGGATCGCGCGCTTTTTGCATGAAGAAAGACCCTGCAATGACCACCATCATTCGTGCCGCGCGCGAAAGCGATTTGCAGCAGATTACGGACATCTACGAGGATGCCGTCCTCAACGGCACGGCAACTTACGAACTCACTCCGCCCGACCTTGCCGAAATGACGAAGCGCTTCGATGCGCTGATCGAGGGCGGGTTTCCCTATCTCGTCGCGGAAGCCGACGGTGTCGTCGCGGGCTATGCCTATGCCGGTGCGTTCCGCCCGCGCCCGGCCTATCGCTTCATCGTCGAGGATTCGGTCTATGTCGCGCCGAGCGCCAAGGGCAAGGGCGTCGGGCGTGCGCTGATGGAAGGACTGATCGAGGAAGCGACGCGGCTCGGCTTTCGCCAGATCATCGCCGTCATCGGCGACGGACATCCGGGCAGCGCCTCCGTAAAGCTTCACGCCAAGCTCGGCTTCGCCGATGCCGGCAAGCTCACAGGCACAGGCTACAAACACGGGCGCTGGCTCGACACGGCCTTCATGCAGCTTGCGTTGAACGAGGGCGCGGGTGCAGCGCCCGATCCGGCCTCGCTTCCAGAAAGGCGCTTTCGCGGCGAAGATTAGACGCCGAGCGCTGCCAGTCGTGCCGGCAATTCCTTCAATGTCTCGGCCGTCGCATTGGCGAAGGCGACGCGCAGATGGCGCTCGTTCTGCGATCCGAAGAACGAGCCGGGTATCGTGATGACGCCCGCCTCGCGCGCCAGCCTTTCCGCGACATCGACGCTCGACACGGTGTCGAACGGGTGCCGCAGAAAGGCGAAATATGCACCGACCGCATCGAGCGTCCAGCCATTGACGCCGTCGAGTGCAGTGCGTAGCGCGTCGGCCCGGTTCGCGATCTCGATGCGGTTTTCCTCGCGCCAATCTATCAGCGCCGGGATCGCCTTCGTCAGCGCGATTTGCGGTGCGCGCGGCGCACAGATCTGGACATTGTCCATGATCTTGGCGATCGCTTCGACGATTTGCGGCGATCCGGTCACCGCGCCGAGCCGATGACCCGGAATGCAGAAGGATTTGGAAAAGGAATAAAGCCCGATCAGATTGTCGCCCCAGCGCGGTTCGGCAAAGAGATCGTGCGGGCGCGTATCTGCAACTGACAGGAAATCGCGATAGGTTTCGTCGAGGATCAGCCAGATTCCCTTGTCGCGGCACAGCGCCAGAAGCTCGGCCAGAAGCGCAAGCGGATAGACGGCGCCGGTCGGATTGTTCGGCGTGACGATGGCAAGCGCCCGGACCTTTTCGTCGATGGCGGCGGCGACGTCTTCGACGGCCGGCAAAAATCCGTTTTCCGCGTGGCAGCGCACATAACGCGGCTCGATGCCGAGCATGGCCAGCGTCGTTTCGTGGTTAAAATAGCACGGATTGGTCATCAAAACCGCGTCACCAGCCCCGGCAACGGCCATCGCGGCAGTGACGAAGGCCTGATTGCAGCCGGCTGTAATGTGGATGTTCGCCGCTTTGATCGACGCCCCGTAAAGCGCGCTCTGGTGCTCGGCATAGGCTGCGCGCAGGGCGCTTTCTCCCTCGATCGGCCCATAACCGGTGGCGGCGACCGAACCGGCCGCCTCGGCCAGCCAGTCAAGCATGCGCTTTTCGGGCGGATAGCCCGGCACGGCCTGACTTAGATCGATCAGCGGCCCCATCCGTCCGTCATAGGCGCGGCCCCAACCCTGCACGAGCGGGATCGGCGGGGCGGACAGATTGGCGATCAGCGGATTGAGGGAAGCCGGACGTGTCAAATTCCATGACCTTCATGCGGTGAAAGTTCGAGCGCTATACCATTCTGGCCGATCAATCCAATGCGCGATGCAACCGCGTTGCCGAAGCGACCTCGCCGCGTTATGGCGAGAGCCATTCAACGCGTTTCATAAGAGGATTTCTCCATGACCATCACCCGCCACGAGACCGGCCCGCGCATGAGCCATGTCAATGTCTTCAACGGCGTCGTCTATCTCGCAGGTCAGGTAGGCGAGGGCGACACCGTCAAGGCGCAGACCGAATCGGTCCTGAAGGAAGTCGACCGTCTTCTGGCTATCGGCGGTTCGTCGAAGTCGCGCATCCTGTCGGCTCAGATCTGGCTTTCCGACATGGCCGATTTCGCCGAGATGAACGCGGTTTGGGACGCCTGGGTCGATCCGTCGAACACGCCCGCACGCGCAACCGGCGAAGCCAAGCTCGCCGCGCCGAAATACAAGGTCGAGATCATCGTCGTCGCCGCGCAGGGCTAAAACGCCCCGAAAGCTACGCGCCGACGAGTTTCAACTTCTTGTCGAAGACGGTCATGACGCGGGCAAGTTCGTGCCCGCGCTTCAAGACGACGCCGTTCGCCGCCATGACGGAAAACGCGCCCTGCTTGCGCGCGAGCGCCGGCGTCTTGACGATCTGGAACAGCGGAACCTCGCTGGTGCGCCGGAAAACGGAAAAGATGGCGCGATCCTTCAAATGATCGATCGCATAGTCGCGCCATTCGCCGGCGGCGACCATCCGACTGTAGAGCCGCAGGATCAGATCGAGTTCGAGGCGGTGAAACGTCACCGGAAGCTCCATGCGCTCGCGGCGCGCCTCATGAAGCGGGATGAGCGTTGCGGAGCGCTCGGCGCCTGCGCCATGTCCGCCATCGGTCATCGGCGAACCTCCTCGTGACAGTTTCGCGACATGAGAGCAGGTTCGCCCGCGCCACACGCAATTGCAAGGTCAAAACATTTGCCGAGTCGTACGGTTATTCAACCTCACGCCAAGGGACAGCCTGTCGGAATTGGTGATTGTCGGCCTCATTGTCGCCGCAATTAATCCAAGGTCCGGCCTCAATCGAAGACCAAAGTCCCACCGTTGCCTGAGACGGTTCGGTCCGGCCCGGTGCCGTAACCCCAAGCCCCCCGCCCACGGGATCGACGTCGGATCGAACCAACTCGGCAACTTCTTCCCTTGAAATCGTCAGCAGCCAGCCGCGAGGATTACGATCCTTCGTGATGATGAATCAGGGCTGCGCCGCGGATTTCGCCCGGCAGGCCGTTCGCGTCGATCTCCTGCAAGAGAACCGCCACCCCTCCCGCGCCTTTCTTGCGAACGTCATGCAGCGGCAGGCGCATCTCGGCAGCCTTCCCTTCCCACATGCCAGCGCTGTGAAACGCCTTCACCGGATGAACATAGGCATGCGAGCGCCCGCGATTTCGTCCCTGTCCGATATCGACCTCGGTTCGGTCGGCGAAATAGACCACGAGCACGCTCGCCTCGCCGCGGGCAACGCCTTCACCGACCGAAATCACGAGACTGTCCGGGTCGAAACGAAGATCGACATCGACGGGCAAAAGACCGCCTTTGCGAACACGGCGAATCGCCGCGTCCACGCGGTCGGGTTTCGAGCCCTTCAAATCGCCCTCACCGTTGATGACGATCTGCGGCGTATAGACCGACCGGTTTCCGAAAATGCGCGAATAATCGCGCTGGCGATCGGTGTTTTCGGGCGTGGCAAGCGTGTCCTTCCAGCCCAGATAATCCCAATAGTCGACATGGAAACCAAGCGCGACCACGTCGCCGGTCTCGGCAAGTTCGGCGAGCTTGGCGTCGGCCTTCGGGCAGGAGTTGCAGCCCTGGCTGGTGAAGAGTTCGACCACGGCGACGGGCTTGTCGACATCGGGCGAGGCCGATGCGGCAAAGGTAACAAAGCCGGCTATCGCAAAGGCGATGAGCCCAGATGCGCGTGGCATTCCCATGATCGATCCGGTTTCAGGCGGCGAGCCGGAATGGCGCCGCCGCAATCGACATAAGGTTAGGCATTGCGTGAGGTCAACGGAAAGTCACGTTCGGGTGAAACGCAGGCGCAAAAAAACCGGGGCGCGAACGCCCCGGTCGATGATTTCATTATGCGCGTTCGCTCAGGCGGCGAGATCGCGCAAGACGTATTGCAGGATGCCGCCATTCTTGAAGTAGTCGAGCTCATCGAGCGTATCGATCCGGCACCAGATCGGCACGTCCTTTTCGGTGCCGTCCGCATAGGTCACCTTGGCGACCATCTTCTGACGCGGCTTGATCGCATCGAGGCCCTCGATGGTCACGGTCTCGTCGCCCTTGAGCGCCAGCTCCGCCCAGCTCGTACCGTCTTCCAGAACGAACGGGATGACGCCCATGCCGACAAGGTTCGAACGGTGAATACGCTCGAACGACTGCGCGATGACCGCGCGCACGCCCAGAAGATTCGTGCCCTTGGCCGCCCAGTCGCGCGACGAGCCGTTGCCGTATTCGACGCCCGAGAAGATTACCAGCGGGACGCCTTCTTCCTTGTAGCGCATGGCGGCGTCGTAGATCGACATCTCCTCCTTGGAAGGATAGTGGATCGTGTAGCCGCCCTCGCGCCCGTTTTCGCCCAGCATGTGGTTGCGGATGCGGATATTGGCGAAGGTGCCGCGCATCATCACCTCATGGTTGCCGCGCCGCGTGCCGTACTGGTTGAAGTCGGCGACGCCGACGCCATGCTCGGTCAGGTAAGCACCTGCCGGCGAGGCCGCCTTGATCGAACCGGCCGGCGAGATGTGGTCGGTCGTGATCTTGTCGCCGAAGAGGCCGAGGACGCGCGCGCCGTTGATCGGTGCGATCTTGCCGTCGGACTTCTTCTGCATGCCTTCGAAGTAAGGCGGGTTCTGCACATAGGTCGAATCGTCGTCCCAGGTGTAGGTCTGGCCGGCCGAAACCTGCACCTTCTGCCAATTCTCGTCGCCCTTGAAGACGTCTGCATATTTCTCGGCGAACAGTTCGCGCGTGACGTTCTTCGCGATGAAGTCCTGGATTTCGGCCGAGGTCGGCCAGATGTCCTTCAGGAAGACGTCCTTGCCGTCCTTGTCCTGGCCGAGCGGCTCCGTGGTCAGATCCTTCGTTACCGAACCGGCAAGCGCGTAGGCGACGACCAGTGGCGGCGAGGCGAGGTAGTTCGCCTGAACGTCCGGCGAGACACGGCCCTCGAAGTTGCGGTTGCCCGAAAGAACGGCCGCCGCGATCAGACCCTTGTCGTTGATCGTCTTCGAGATCGGACCTGGCAGCGGACCGGAATTGCCGATGCAGGTCGTGCAGCCGAAGCCGACGAGGTTGAAGCCGATCTGGTCGAGTTCGGTCTGGAGGCCGGCGCGTTCCAGATACTCGGCGACCACCTGCGATCCGGGTGCGAGCGAGGTCTTCACCCAGGGCTTCTGCTTCAGGCCGAGGCGGTTGGCGTTGCGTGCCAGAAGACCGGCGGCGATCAGCACTGACGGGTTAGACGTGTTGGTGCAGGACGTGATCGCCGCGATGGCGACGTCGCCATGGCCGATGTCGAAATCCTCGCCTTCCACCGCATAGCGGCGGTCGGTGTCCGCCGTCTTCTTGTATTCCTTGCCGAGAGCCTCGGCGAAGCCCGACGCGATGTCCTCCAGAGCGACGCGGCCTTCGGGGCGCTTCGGGCCGGCCATGGACGGCACCACCGTACCCATGTCGAGTTCCAGCGTGTCGGTGAAGACGAGGTCGGAGCCGTCGCCGTCGCGCCACATCCCTTGAGCCTTCGAATAGGCCTCGACCAGCGCGATGCGCTGCTCGTCACGGCCCGACATGGTCAAATAGTTGATGGTTTCGCCGTCGACGGGGAAGAAGCCGCAGGTCGCGCCGTATTCGGGACCCATATTGCCGATCGTGGCACGGTCGGCGAGCGTCATGTTGCCGAGGCCCGAACCGTAGAATTCCACGAACTTTCCGACGACGCCCTTCTTGCGCAGCATCTGCACGACGGTGAGCACGAGGTCGGTCGCGGTCACGCCTTCCTTGAGTTTGCCGGTCAGCTTGAAACCGATGACTTCAGGCAGGAGCATGGAGACCGGCTGGCCGAGCATGGCCGCCTCCGCCTCGATACCGCCGACGCCCCAGCCCAGAACGCCGAGGCCGTTGATCATCGTCGTGTGCGAATCGGTGCCGACGCAGGTGTCCGGATAGGCGACGGTGACGCCGTCCTCTTCCTTCGTCCAGACGGTCTGGCCGAGATATTCGAGGTTGACCTGGTGGCAGATGCCGGTGCCGGGGGGAACGACCCGGAAGTTGCGGAACGCCTGCTGGCCCCATTTCAGGAACTTGTAGCGCTCCTCGTTGCGCTCGTATTCGAGCTCGACGTTACGGGCGAACGCCATCGGCGTGCCGAACTCATCGACGATGACCGAGTGGTCGATGACGAGGTCGACCGGAACGAGCGGATTGATCTTTTCCGGGTCACCGCCGAGCGAGACCATCGCGTCGCGCATCGCGGCGAGATCGACAACGGCCGGAACGCCGGTGAAGTCCTGCATCAGGACGCGGGCCGGGCGATAGGCGATCTCGACGCCGGCCGTGCCCTTGTCGTTCAGCCATTGCGCGACGGCTTCGATCGATTCCTTGGTGACGGAGCGGCCGTCCTCGTTGCGCAGAAGATTCTCGAGCAGCACCTTCATCGAGAAGGGAAGCTTCGAGATGCCGGCCAGGCCGTTCTTTTCCGCTTCGATAAGGTTGAAGTAGGTGTATTCGGTGCCGTTCACGTCAAGCGTGCGGCGGCAATTGAAGCTGTCGAGTGATTGTGTCACGTGCGTTCCCTAACTGTCGGTGCCGAGAGGGGACGAACGCCAGTGTGCATCACGCGCAAAGGTTGCGGGTACGGTCATTTCCGCTGTCCGTCACCCCGCAACCCGGCCGTTCAAGGCGGCACGCGCGCTGGCTCGGCGCAAATTTGGTCCACACGCCGACCGCTGGCGTGGTTGCCGGTTCTATAGAGAATTTCTTATAAGAGTTCCAGAGTAGCGGGCCGGTAAAATGCATTGCCCGCATCAATAATTGGCAGGGGGTGGACGCATGCGGCTCGTCGCCGAGGCACTTTGCGGCGAACGCGGCGGCGAGCCCGTGTTCGGGCCGCTCGATTTCGCGTTGGGAAGAAGCGAGGCGCTCGTCGTCACCGGCGAGAACGGGTCGGGCAAATCGACGCTGCTGCGCGTCGTCGCCGGTCTTTTGCCGGCCGCTTCCGGTTCCGTCAGGCTCGACGGCGCCGAAGACGGCCTCGTTGCCGCCGCCGCGCATTATCTCGGTCACCAGAACGCGATGAAGGCCGCACTTTCGGTTAACGAGAACCTCGATTTCTGGCGCGAGTTCAACGGCGAGCCGTTCCTCACCAATGAACAGGCGCTGGAGGAGGTCGGCCTTCCCGATCTGGGTCATCTGCCGTTCGGCTACCTGTCGACCGGCCAGAGACGGCGTGTTTCCATCGCGAAGCTGCTCGTCAGCTATCGTCCGCTCTGGCTGCTCGACGAGCCCACCGCCGGGCTCGACGCGCGTTCGGAACGCCGTTTCGCTGCGTTGATGGAGGCACATCTGGAAGATGGCGGGATCATCGTCGCGGCGACGCATATTCCGCTCGGGATCAGCGGCGCGAGCGAACTGGTGATGGGAGAACGTTGAAATGATCGCGCTCTATCACACCCTTCCGGAGCGAAGCGTTTGCTAGCCCTCTTCATCCGAGACATCCGGCTCGGCATCCGCGCCGGCGGCGGGATGCTGGTGGGCGTCCTGTTCTTCCTCGCCGTCGTCGCGGTCGTGCCCTTCGGTGTCGGGCCGGATCTCAACCTTCTGGCCCGCATCGGGCCGGCGATGCTGTGGATCGGTGCGCTTCTCGCCGGCCTTCTCGGCCTCGACCGGCTTTTCCAGGCCGATCGCGAGGACGGTTCGCTCGATCTCCTGATCCTCGCCGACACGCGTCACATGCTGGCCGTGACCGTTTTCGTGAAGTGCCTTGCCCATTGGACGGCGAGCATCCTGCCGCTCGTCGTCGCCTCGCCGCTCCTCGGCCTCTTCATGAACATGGAGCCGGTCGCGATCCTCGCCACCTCCGCCACGCTTCTCGCCGGCACGCCCGCCATCGCCTTCATCGGCGCTGTGGGCGCTGCGGTCGCGGTCGCCTTGCCGCGCGGTGGCCTTCTGGTATCGGTGCTGGTCCTGCCGCTCGTTATTCCCGTGCTGATCTTCGGCGTTTCGGCGGCCTACGGCGCTGCCAACGACCCGCAGCCCTTCCTGCCGCCGTTTCTGATATTGTGCGCGCTCACCCTGTTCTTCGCCGTGATCGGACCGGTTGCCGCAGCACTCGCCCTGAAATCAGCGAATGACTGACGCGACGACATCACGCACGGCAGCTTGATCGACGGCGAATTGCGCCAAAAGCGGCTTGAAGCTATGTGAGAGGCCATGAGCGACACGAGCGTTGCACCCACGCGCCTGACCGATCTTGCCAATCCGACCCGCTTCATCGCGCTGGCGGATCGGCTGATCCCGTTCGCCTATGCGCTTGCCGGCATCGTCCTCGCCATCGGTCTCTATATGAGCTTTACCGCGCCGCAGGACTATCAGCAGGGCATCACCGTTCGCATCATGTATATCCACGTGCCCTTCGCGTGGCTTTCGATGATGTGCTACTCGATCATGGCGCTTTCGGCGCTTGGCACGCTCGTCTGGCGGCATCCGCTTGCCGACGTCGCGCTCAAGGCCGCCGCCCCGCTCGGTGCGGCATTCACCCTTCTGGCGCTTGCCACCGGCTCGATCTGGGGCAAGCCGATGTGGGGAACGTGGTGGGTGTGGGACGCGCGGCTCACCTCTGTCTTCGTGCTGTTCCTCATGTATCTGGGCATCATCGCGCTCACCCGCGCGCTCGACGATCCGGGGCGTTCGGCGAGGGCAGCCGCCATCGTCACGCTGGTCGGCTTCGTCAACATCCCGATCATCAAGTTCTCGGTCGACTGGTGGAACACGCTGCATCAGCCGGCCTCCGTCATCCGGCTTGACGGGCCGACGATCCATTCTTCCATGCTGTGGCCGCTGATCGTCATGGCGGTCGGCTTCACCGTGCTGTTCCTCGCCTTTCATTTGACGGCGATGCGAACGGAAATCCGGCGACGGCGCGTGGCATCCATGCGGCGTCTTGCGGCACGGCGTGCGGATGGAGCTGCATCATGAACCATGTCGCATTCGTCTCCGCCGCCTATGGCGTGACGATCCTCACGCTCGGCGGCATCGCTTTGTGGCTGTTCGTCGACCACCGCGCGCGCAAGCGCGAACTTGCCGAACTCGAGGCACGCGGCGTGCGACGCCGGTCCGCGAAATGAGCACCGAAACGCAAGGTGCCCCGCGCCGCCGCCTTCCGCTTCTGGCGATCATGCCGCTGGCTCTGTTCCTCGGGCTTGCCGGCGTCTTTCTCGTCATGCTGCTTTCGGGCCGCGATGCGTCTGTCGTCCCGTCCGCACTGATCGGCGCGCCGGCTCCGCAGACGAATTTGCCGCCGCTCGAAGGCTCGTCCCTGCCCGGTATCGAAAGCGCCGCGTTCGACGGCGAACTGACCATCGTCAATGTCTGGGCCTCGTGGTGCGCGCCCTGCCGGCAGGAACATCCGCTTTTGATGGACCTTGCCGAGGACGAGGGCCTGACCATCGCCGGGCTGAACTACAAGGACCGGCCTGAACAAGCGCGCGGCTTCCTGGCCGAACTCGGCAATCCCTACGACGCCATTGGCGTCGACGGCTCCGGCCGCACCGCGATCGACTGGGGCGTCTACGGCGTGCCGGAGACCTTCCTCGTCGGCCCTGACGGCACGATCCTCTACAAGCATGTGGGGCCGTTCACGCCGCAATCGATGCGCGACGGGCTGATGGCCGCCATCGAGCGCGCGCGCTCCGGCTATTAACCGAGCAATTCGCTAACGGTCCTGCGCAAAAGCGCCTCGCCTCCCGGCTTCCAGCCCAGCGCCTTCAAACGCGTGCAGTCCATCGCATTGACCGCGGACGCATCTGCACGCCCCGGCAAAGGCCGTTCGACCCCCGTGATCCGATTGACCATTTCGAGCAGGTCGCGGCGGTCTACCAACAAATCGGAAACGTTCAGGACCGGCGGCGGAGCGATGTGATCGAGCGCAACGCGCATGGCCGAGGCAACGTCCTCGCCATGCACTTCCGTGCCGACGCGCGGCGAAACGTGCTTTTCGGCCAGATGATCGGCGAACAAGTCGGCCCATTTGTGGGCGCGCCCCGGTCTAGCGGGTCCGTAGACGCCCGTCACCCGCAGCGAAACGGTCGTGAAATTGTCATCTGCCAGCGCGGTCAACGCGCGTTCGGCCTCCAGCTTCACGCGGCCGTAAAGCGTGTCCGGTTCGGCTGGCGTTTCCTCGGACAAAAGCGTGCCGGGCGCTTTCGGCCCGTAGATCGCGCGTGTCGATAGAAACACGAACCGCCGGACGCCGGCGTTCTTCGCCGCGTTGAAAAGCGCGATGCTGGCATCCCGGTTTCGGCGAACGAATCCGTCCACGTCGTCGCCCTCACCGCCGCGATATTTCCCCGGCACATGATCGAACGCAGCGTGGATGACAGTATCAAATCCGGCGAGCAGGTCCGGCGTGAAGTTTTCAGGTTCAAGCTGGCCCGCAACAAAACCGACAGGCTTCGAAAAGAAACCGCTCGCCGGGGCGTTGCGGCCATAGACGATCACTGCGTCGCCATCCATCAGAAGCCGCTCGACGAGGAACCGCCCGACATAGCCCGTTCCACCGGTGACAAGCATTTTCGTCATGCGGGAGCCGGATTGGGCAGGCTGTCGATGTCGGGCAGGTTTTCGCCGGTCAGATGGGCTTGCCACAGTTCGATCAGCGGACGCAGCCGGTCAGCCTTGGGATGGTCGGCCTCCCACGGTTTTTCATACTGGAAATGGATCACGTGGACCGACTTCCAGTCCCACAGTTCGGGCAGTGTGAACCAAACATATTGCAGCATGTTGAAAAAGACCGGCAGGCCGTGCCAGTCGGGAAAGAAGGTCTGCAAAAACGTCTGATCCGTGCGCGGCCAGTGCGCGTTTGGCGCATCAAGTCGTTCCAGCATCGTGTCGAAGGTCGCCTGCGACGGTGCAGCGACGAAGACGCCGGAATTCAGCCGGTGGAAATCGGCCAACCCCTCATAAACGTTCGGCGCGGCTGAAAATTCGGGATATCCGAACAGCCGGTCGATGTTGCGGATAACGATGGCGTCGGCGTCGATGAAGACGACGCGCTCATATTCCTTCATCTGCCACAGCCGCAGCTTGGCAAAATTGTCGAGCGGCGTATGGAAGTCCGGCTTACGGCCCTTTGTGAACGGTTTGTCGGCATGGATACGCGCGCGGGCGTGGCGCTCGTTGAACGCATCGGATGTCGGCAAAAGGTCGACTTCGCGCAGGCTCGCTCCGAGCGCTTGCAACGGCGCCAGCACGTCGCACGCGACCCCGCCCGTATGCATGACGACGATGTCGGCTGTAGTTTCTGTCAGTTTCAGCGAGCGAACGAGCGCGACTGCGCCGGGCACGTAATCGGCATTGGTGACAAGCGTGACGTAGGCGTCGCTTTTTTCATTATTATGGAGATTGGCCATTAATCGTATTGAGGCGCGTTTTTTCGACTACAATCTATGGTGTTTTGTTGGTTTTGTACAATTATAAGTTGCATGACTTTGTATTGAAGGATTCAAATAATGGCGGTCAAGCATATCCCTACCGACGTGGTGCACAACGGAGCAAAAGGAGGAACGACGGGGTGCGGTTTCGATACACGGACACATCCTAGCCACTGGGTTGCTACAGGAGGTCGAATCACATGCGATAAGAACGGTTGTAAAAACTAACTACCAGTGCACTGACCATTAGATCACGCTCTTCAGCGCCTTGCCTTCAGGGTCGCGGTCGAGTGTAGGTGCGATGTCTCTGGTCCAGGCCGAAACGGCAGGAATGCGCGAGCGATCGACGCGGTAAGCGAACTTCTTCGCCACATCGACCACCTCCGACAACAGACCCGTTTCGAGACGGATCGGGTCAAGGCCGAGTTCGAGGAACTGTTCGTTCTTGACGACGAGATCGTTTTCGGCCGCTTCCTTCCGCGGGTTCGGCATATAGGCGACCTTCGCGCCCCCGATCCGCGCCACCATCTCGGCCAGGTCGCGCACGCGATGCGTCTCCGTCATCTGGTTGAAGATTTTCACGCGCTCGCCGCGCTTCGGCGCGTTCTTCAACGCGATTTCGATGCAACGGACCGAATCCTGAATGTGGATGAAGGCGCGCGTCTGTCCGCCCGTGCCATGGACGGTCAGCGGATAGCCGATCGCGGCCTGGATCAAAAAGCGGTTCAGCACCGTGCCGTAGTCGCCGTCATAATCGAAACGGTTGACGAGCTGGTCATGACGGCGTGTCTGATCGGTATGCGTGCCCCATACGATGCCTTGATGCAGGTCGGTGATCCGCACGCCGTCGTTCTTGGCGTAGAACTGGAAAAGAAGCTGATCGAGGCACTTCGTCATGTGATAGATCGAGCCGGGATTTGCCGGATAAAGGATATCCTGCTTCACGGTTTCGCCTGCCATCGTCTCGATGCCGACCGGCAGATAGCCCTCGGGAATCGCCGCGCCGACGGTCGAATAGCCATAGACGCCCATCGTGCCCAGATGCACCAGATGCGCGTCGACGCCGGTCTCGACCATGGCGTTGAGCAGATTGTGCGTGGCGTTGACGTTGTTGTTGACCGTGTAGTTCTTGTGCCGGTCCGATTTCATCGAATAGGGCGCGGCGCGCTGCTCGGCGAAGTGGATGATCGCGTCAGGGCGCTCCGACGCCAGCCAGGCTTTGAGAATTTCATAGTCCCGGCAAAGATCGATCAGGTGGAAATGAATGCGCCGGCCTGTCTCCTGATACCAGATGCGCGTGCGCTCCTGGATCGAATCCATCGGTGTCAGCGACTGGACGCCAAGCTCCGTATCGATCCAGCGGCGGGACAGATTGTCGATGATGTGGACGTCGTGGCCCGCATCCGACAGATGCAAGCTCGTCGGCCAACCTACGAACCCGTCGCCACCAAGAACTGCGATCTTCATTCCAGCGCACTCCAGAAAATTGTTTTGCCGACACCATGACAGCCGATTGTGACAGGACAACTACCTGGCGCAATCGGCAAATCACGTTCGTCGAATAGTGTTCTTTGAAGTCAGAACACCTGAAGATAGCGCAGCAGCGAAATGACACCGATGACGATGACGATGATCCGGGCGATCTGCTTGGCGCGTCCGTCGATCGGGAGCATTCCGATCAGATAAAGCACCAGGATGATGATGAGAAAGGTGATGAGTACGCTGACAAGTAAGCTCATTGCATGAGGCCCCGCTAATTAAGTCACACTGATAAACTCGCCATCGGGGATTTCGGTTCCGGTGCTTACAACCGGAAGGTCCAGTAAAGGCAGGCGAGCATGGCAGCGGTGAAGGCGACAAACGCGACGGAGCGCAAGAGCACGTTCTTGCGCAGCCTCTCCATCGCCAGATGGGCGATGACGATGCCCGCCGCGAAGGCCAGTTGCCAGTCGGCAAGTGTCCAAAGCGCGTTGCCGACACCGAATGCGAAACGGGAGACTGCGACGCCGACGATGATCGCGAGCAACATCAGCGCGGTCGAATGGATCGGCGTCGAGCCATGCGAATGGACGAAGGCGGCGGCGCGCAACGGCAAGAGCATCACGAGCGCGCCCGTCAGCGCGTAAATCGCGGCCAGTGGCATGAAGGAGGCCGAGGAAGCGAGGCCGGCGAGCCGTCCGTTGCCGAGCTGGCCGAACGCGTATCCTTTCATCTGAAGCCCGAAACCGAGCGCCATCAAAAGGCCGGCGATGGCGGCGACGAGCAGGAAGGCGGAAGCGGTTCGGTTCATGACGGCCTCAAACAGAATCGACGGATCATCTGCGATAGGACGATCCGTCTTTGCCGTCGAGCCGCTATTCCGCCGGCTGCTTCTTCTGCGGGTCTTCCAGCGAATGACGCATGATCAGCGGCATCTGCGCCAGCGTGAATGCGATGGTGATCGGCATCGTGCCCCAGACCTTGAACGCGACCCAGAAATCGGTCGAGAACATGCGCCAGACGACCTCGTTCAGGATGGCGAGGAAGACGAAGAACACGCCCCACCGCAGCGTCAGCTTGCGCCAGCCTTCGGCGTCCAGCTTGAACGCCGAATCGAAGACGTAGCCGAGCAGCGCCTTGCCGAACAAAAGACCGCCGAGCAGAACGGCTGCAAACATGCCGTTGACAATGGTCGGCTTCATCTTGATGAAGATTTCGTCCTGCAGATAAAGCGTCAGCGCGCCGAAGACGAAGACCACGACGCCCGAGACGAGCGGCATCATCGGCAAGGTGCGCAGGAGCACCCACGAGACCGAGAGCGAGATCGCCGTCGCGATCATGAACAGGAAGGTGGCCAGGAAGATCGGGTCGCCGACAGGCTCAAGTATGGGGAAGGTGCGCACGATCCACTCGCCGCGCATATTGGCGAAGAAGAAGACCATCAGCGGGCCGAGTTCCAGAGCCAGCTTCAGGAGCGGATTGATCTCTTCCTTTTTCGGATCGCCCGGTTCGCGTTCGACGATGGGTTCGCTCATGTTCAACTCACTCCCGCGATCGCCCGGGCGAAATCGCGCGCTTGGAAAGGTTCGAGGTCGTCGACGCCTTCGCCGACGCCGATGAAATAAACCGGCAAGCGATATTTGGCGGCGATTGCGACCAAAATACCGCCGCGCGCGGTGCCGTCGAGCTTGGTCATGACGATGCCGTTGACGCCCGCGACGTTGCGGAAAATCTCGACCTGATTCATCGCGTTCTGCCCGGTCGTCGCATCGACGGTCTGAAGGACGGTGTGCGGGGCATCCGGATCGTGGCGATTGAGGACGCGCACGACTTTTTCCAGTTCGGCCATCAGTTCGGCCTTGTTCTGGAGGCGTCCGGCCGTGTCGATAATGAGAACGTCGGAGCCGTTTTCCTTCGCCTTTTCATAGGCGTCCCAGGCAAGGCCGGCCGCGTCCGCGCCGAGCTTGGACGAGACGACATCCGAGCCGGTGCGATCGCCCCAGATCTTCAATTGCTCGATGGCGGCCGCGCGGAACGTGTCGCCCGCGCCGAGCGTGACCTTCAGCCCGCCGGCCGTCAGCTTGGCGGCGAGCTTGCCGATCGTGGTCGTCTTGCCGGTGCCGTTGACGCCGACGACGAGGATGACATGCGGCTTATGGGACAGATCGAGCTCCAGCGGCAACGCGACGGGGCCGAGAACTTTCTCCACCTCGCTCGCCATCACCGTGCGCACCTCTGCGTCCGACACGTCGCGACCAAACCGTCCCTCGGACAAGGTGTCGGTGATGCGGATCGCCGTCTCCATACCGAGATCGGCGCGCAGGAGCACGTCCTCGAGGTCTTGAAGTGTATCCTCGTCGAGCCGGCGCTTGGTGAAGACGCCGGAAATCCCGGTCGACAATTCGCGCGAGGATCGCGACAGGCCGTCGCGCAGACGGTCGAACCACGCACGCTGGGCGGCGGGTGCGGCTTCCTCGGCGACTGGGCCACGCTCGACGGTCTTTGCCACGCGGACGCGTTCACCCGGTTCAGCGACGGCCTCGACTTCGCGTTTCAAAAACTCCGGCACGGCGGGTGCTTCGGCGGCAGGCGATGCCGGGACAGGTTCGGTCGGCGTCTCTGGCGGCACTTCGACTGGCGCCGGCTGCGGGGTCTCTTGCGGCGTTTGTGGAATTTCGACTGGAGCGGGCGGGACTTCGACCGGGGCCGGCATCGGTTCCACCGGCACTTCGGCTGGCGGAACCTCCGGCTGAGGCTCAGCAGGCGTCCCAGGTGCTGGAATCTCGGCAGGCGGAGTGACCGGTTCCGGCTCGACGGGCGGCGTCACCGGCTGGGGTTCGGGCAATTCCGGCTTCGGTTCGGGGGAATGCGAGGGCGTTTCGATCGGCACTTCAGGCACGGAGTCCGGACGCGGTGCATCCTCGTCCGCCTGAACCGGCTCGGTCGTCTGGCGCAGGAACTCGGGCAGGGCCGGCGCGTCGACGGCGGCCTCAGCGGCCTGCGTCGAGGCGATGTGTTCCTCCTTCGGTTCCTCGTCCTTGCGGCCGAAAGAGAACATTTTCTTGAAGAAACCCGCCATCGGTCGTCCTTAAGCCGCGCGCCTGGCGCGTGTCGTTGCAATCAGCCGCTCGCCATCATGGGCGGATACGCGCCGCTCGACGATCTCGCCGGGCACGCCTTCGTCGCAGGCGGCCATGGTGAAGCCTTCCGTGCGACCGACGCCGTCGCGCTCGATCAGAATTTTCTGCGTCGTGCCGACCAGCCGGTCGAGATGGCGTCGGTAGGCGGCGTCGCCGATAGCGCGCAGGCGCGCAGCGCGTTCCTTGACGATCTCGCGCCTGACCTGCGGCATGCGCGCGGCGGGCGTTCCCTCGCGCGGCGAGAACGAGAAGACGTGCAGATGCGTCAGTCCGCATTCCTCGACGATTTTCAGCGAATTTTCGAACATCGCCTCCGTCTCGGTCGGGAATCCGGCGATGATATCAGCGCCGAACACCATGTCGGGACGCATCGTCCGCACCTCCTGACAAAACCGGATGGAGTCGTCCCGCAGATGACGGCGCTTCATGCGTTTGAGGATCATGTCGTCGCCGGCCTGCAGCGACAGATGCAGATGCGGCATCAGCCGCGCTTCGGTTGCGATCGCTTCCATCAGATCCGGGTCGGCCTCGATGGAATCGATGGAAGAAAGGCGCAGGCGGGAAAGGTCCGGCACCTGCCGCAATATCGTGCGGACGAGCTTGCCGAGGCGAGGCGATCCGGGCAGGTCCGCGCCGTAGCTCGTCATGTCGACGCCGGTCAGCACGACTTCCGAATAGCCATTGCTGACGAGGCGCTTGACCTGATCGACCACCGCGCCCATCGGCACGGAGCGCGAATTGCCGCGTCCATAGGGGATGATGCAGAAGGTGCAGCGATGGTCGCAGCCGTTCTGCACCTGCACGAAGGCGCGTGCGCGGCCCTCGATGGCGTCGACCATATGTCCGGCGGTCTCCGTCACCGACATGATGTCGTTGACGCGCGCCTTTTCGAAATTGTTGACGCCGAAATCGGGCAAGGCGCGATAGTTGTGCGCCTTCAGCTTTTCCTCGTTGCCAAGAACTAGATCGACTTCGCCCATTTCCGCGAACGTGGCCGGTTCCGTCTGCGCGGCGCAGCCGGTCACGATGATGCGCGCGTCGGGGTTTTCCCGGCGCGCCTTGCGGATCGCCTGCCGCGCCTGCCGCACGGCTTCGGATGTGACGGCGCAGGTGTTGAAGACGATCGCGCCACCGTCGAGTTCGCCGAGGCCGGCCTCCGTCGCCTCGCGCCGCATCACCTCGGATTCGTAGGTGTTCATGCGGCACCCGAAGGTGACGATGTCGAGACCCCTCTTCGCCGTCATGCCGCGCCCTTTTCGTCGCGGGTCCATATGCCCGATGCCGGGTCGAACGTGCCGGAAAATTCCCACTCGGCCGGGCCGGTCATCATGACGTGGTCGTCCTCGCGCCACTCGATCAGAAGAGGTCCGCCGGGAACCGTGACGGTAACGGTGCGGTTCGTCCGCTTCGTGCGTGCGGCCGAGACGGCAGCGGCGCAGGCGGCAGAGCCGCAGGCCCGTGTCAGTCCTGCGCCGCGCTCCCATGTGCGGATGGTCATCGCATCGCGCGCGGTCACGTTTGCGATGGTGATGTTGGCGCGTTCTGGAAAGATCGGATGGTTTTCGAGCAACGGCCCGAAGCGTTCGAGGTCGTAGGACCACACATCCCCGTCGACCCAGAAGATCGCGTGCGGATTGCCCATCGAGGCCACGGATGGCGAATGCAGGACCGGCGCGTCGATCGGGCCGATCTGCAATTCGATCATGCGCGTATCGCGGAATTCCTCGGCCAGCGGAATGTCCTGCCAGCCGAAACGCGGAATACCCATATCGACCGAAATCTGCCCGTCCTCATGTTCCTTCGCGGTCAGGATGCCCGCGATGGTCTCAAAGGTGAAGGCGGCGCGTCCTGTCTCGGCGGCCAGCGCGGAGACGACGCAGCGCATCCCGTTGCCGCAGGCCTGCGCCATGGAGCCGTCGGAGTTCAGTATGGCGACGTAATTGTCGGTGCCAGGCGTCCGCGCATCGTGGATCGCCATGATCTGGTCGAAGCGGGTCGCGGGGTCGGCGTTGAGCCGAACGGCGGCGTCGGGCGTCACCTGATCGGCACGGCCGCGCATGTCGGCGACCAGGATCTGGTTGCCGAGCCCGTTCATCTTCGCAAATGGCGCAGTCATGCTCATGGCCCGCTATATGGCCGAAACGGCCGGCGATTACCAGAGATCGAGCGTTCAGAGCTGGACCGAATCGGCCCAGCCAAACACCAGCAGCATGATGACGAACAGGATGATCGCCAGCGCGGCGATCGCGAAGGCGATGCGGCTTGCAACCCGCGAGACGCTGCGCATGCCGATCGCGCCCGCAATCACGGCAATGACGACGAAGAAGATGAACCAGCCGAACATTCAAAGCCCCCTTTGAAAGATGGGGCTACCTTACGCGATTTGCGCGGGAATGTCCCATGCCTCGCCCGGCTGCATTGCGCGAAAGCGTTCTGCCGCGATGCCGCGATCGGCAAGAGCGGTGCCCAGAAGGTCGCGCGGTTCCTCGATCCGTTCATTTGTGAGCTGGAACGTGCCCCAGTGATGACCGACCGCGAAATCGACGTTGGCGAGCCGCATGCCCTCGACCGCCTCGACCGGGTCCTGATGCTGCGCGGCCATGAACCAGCGCGGGTCGTAGGCGCCGATCGGGAGGATCGCGAGCCGAAACCTGCCGTGCTTTTGCGCCGCTGCTCGGTAGTTGATGCCCTGATGAAAGCCGGTGTCGCCGATGTGGTAAAGCTTGCCGGCTGGCGTTTCGACCGCGAACGATGCCCAAAGCGCCATGCGCCTGTCGCGAAAGCCGCGCGCCGACCAATGATGCGCCGGTTCCAGATGGATCGTGATGTCGCGAAAGCGAACCGCCTCACCCCAGTCATGGGCGGCAACGCGCATGGTCGGCACGTCATGATGGACGATCTTGTCGTTGCCCAGAGGCGTGACGACGAGGGGATTGTGCGCCGCGCGCAACCGCTGGAGGCTGGTCACGTCGAGGTGGTCGTAATGATTGTGCGACAGGAGAACGAGGTCGATCTGCGGCAGGTCTTCGAAGGCGACGCCGGGCGGGTTGACGCGGCTCGGGCCCACGAAGCCGAAAGGCGAGGCGCGGTCCGAAAACACCGGATCGGTCAAAATGTTGGTTCCGGCAACCTGGATCAGCATCGTCGCGTGGCCGATCATGGTCACGCGCAAAGCATCGCCGGAGACGGACGCGTCCGGGACGTTCCCGGCATAGGGGCTTGGAAACGTCGATGGCCATGACGCGCGGCTCTCGCCGAACTGCCAGCGCAGGAGATCGGAAAAGCCGCGCGGCTCCTCGCCGCCCGGATTGAAGAAGGTCGTGCCGTCGAAATGGTCGCTGACCGGACCGTTATAATAGGGATTGCCCGCCATGGCCTTCGTCGCCCCCAGTCCGGCTGCCGTCGCCAGTCCGCCCAGTCCCAGCCATTTCAGCATGCGCCGCCTGTTCATCGTCATGCCCTTTTGCAAATCCGCCAGCCTTCTCTCAAGCCGATCCGCGCAGCCGTCAAGCCGACAAGTTTGTGAACTGACCGGCTTGTGAGGCGCGTTTCATGAAAGTGTCATCGAACCGTTATGTGGGCGTCACGCGTAGATGATTTTCAGCCCTGATCGTCAACCATCGTTTTTGACAGGGGGTTTGTCATGACCAGGTTCATCAAAATTCTCGCCGCATCCGTCGCCATCACCGCGTTTGCCGGCTCCGCATCGGCATTCGAACTCGATTCGCGCTTCACCGACGCCGACGGCGACATGGTCGCCGACATCCCGACCGACGAGGCTCAGTTGGTCGATCCGGACACGCTGATCTTCGCCTATACGCCCGTCGAGGACCCTGCTGTCTATGTCGACGTGTGGGCCGGTTTCCTCGAGCATCTGTCGGAAGTCACCGGCAAGGACGTCCAGTTCTTCCCCGTTCAGTCGAACGCGGCCCAGCTTGAAGCCATGCGTGCCGGCCGTCTGCACATCGCCGGCGTCAACACGGGCGGCAATCCGCTCGCCGTCGCCTGCGCCGGTTTCCGCCCCTTCGCCATGATGGCCGCCAGCGACGGCTCGTTCGGCTACGAGATGGAATTCATCACGCATCCGGATTCCGGCATCGAGAACGTCGAGGACATGAAGGGCCGTACCATCGCCTTCACCTCCGAGACGTCCAATTCGGGCTTCAAGGCGCCGCAGGCGCTGCTGGAGAGCGAATACAACATGGTCGTCGAGACCGACTTTTCGCCGGCCTTTTCCGGCGCGCATGACAATTCGATTCTCGGCGTCGCCAATCGCGATTATGACGCCGCTGCGGTCGCCAATTCCGTCATGGGCCGCATGATCGAGCGCGAAGTCGTCTCCGCCGACGACATCGTGTCGATCTTCAAGTCCGACACCTTTCCGACGACGGGTTACGGCGTCGTCTACAATCTCACGCCGGACCTTCAGGAAAAAATCCAGGAAGCGTTCTTCTCCTTCGACTGGGAAGGCTCTGGCCTTGCGGAAGAGTTCGGTTCGGCCGGCGAAGAGCAGTTCATCCCGATCACCTTCGCCGAGCATTGGGCGGTCATCCGCCAGATCGACGAAGCGATGGGCGTCACCTACACCTGCAACTGATTTCAGGCGTGCCTGCTATCGGAAGGAGCGCCGGCAGCGGCGCTCCTTTCGGCTATTCATAAAAGACGAGAGGGGCGGCATGCTGCGCATCGAAGCACTCGAAAAACGCTACAAGACCGGCGATCACGCTTTGAAGGGTGTCGGCTTCACGGTGGAGCCGGGGCAGGTCGTCGGGCTGATCGGACCGTCGGGTGCAGGCAAATCCTCGCTGATCCGCTGCATCAACCGCCTCGTCGAACCAACCGGCGGCAAGATCTTCCTCAACGATGTCGACATCAGCGCCGTATCGCGCTCTGACCTGCGCAAGGCGCGCCGCCGCATCGGCATGATCTTTCAGGAATATGCGCTGGTCGAGCGGCTGACGGTGATGGAGAACGTGCTGTCCGGTCGCCTCGGCTACGTGCCGTTCTGGCGCTCCTTCCTGCGTCGGTTTCCGCAGACCGACGTCGACAAGGCGTTCGCGCTGATCGAGCGCGTCGGTCTTTCGGCACATGTCGACAAGCGCGCCGACGCGCTGTCGGGCGGCCAGCGCCAGCGCGTCGGCATCGCCCGCGCGCTCGAACAGGACCCCGAACTCCTCCTCGTCGACGAACCGACGGCTTCGCTCGACCCGAAGACCTCGCGCCAGATCATGCGGCTCATCTGCGAAATCTGCGCCGAGCGGAAGCTGCCGGCGATCATCAACATCCACGACGTCGCGCTGGCGCAGATGTTCGTCGACCGCATCATCGGCCTGAAGGCCGGCGAAATCGTCTTCGACGGCGCGCCCGATGCGCTGACCAACGACGTTCTTTCGCGCATCTACGGCGAGGAAGACTGGAACGCGCAGCGCAAGGAGCGCGACGACGAGGCCCAGGACGCCGCCGATGTCGCTGCCTTCGAGGCGGGGCGTGAGCGGCGTATGGAAACCGTACCGGCATGAGCGCCGCCGCCGCTGTTGCCGCAACGGGCCGCCGCTGGAAGCGTCCACCGCTCTTCATCCATTCGCGCTTCTGGCGATTCGTTATCTATGGCGGCGCGCTTGCCTATCTCGTGCTGGCCGTCGGCACGCTCGACATCAACTGGACGCGCGTGGCCGAAGGTCTCGAACGATCCGGGCGCGTTCTGTCCGGCTTCTTTCAGCCCGATTTCACCTCGCGCTGGCGCGATATCCAGCAAGGGCTGATCGAAAGCCTGACGATGACGCTGACCGCGACCGTCGTCGGCGTTTTCATCTCGATTCCGATCGGCATTGGTGCGGCGCGCAACGTGGCACCACCCGTCGTCTATTATGTCTGCCGCTCGATCATCGCCGTTTCGCGCGCCTTTCAGGAGATCGTCGTCGCGATCCTGTTCGTCGCCATGTTCGGCTTCGGGCCGTTCGCCGGTTTCCTGACGCTCGCCTTCGCCACGATCGGTTTCCTGTCCAAGCTGCTCGCCGAAGACATCGAGGACATCGACGAGGCACAGGCCGAGGCGATCCGCGCCACCGGGGCAAGCTGGGTGCAGCTTTTGAACTACGGCGTCCAGCCGCAGGTGATGCCGCGCCTGATCGGATTGTCGGTCTACCGCCTCGACATCAATTTCCGCGAATCCGCCGTCATCGGCATCGTGGGTGCGGGCGGCATCGGCGCAACGCTCAACACCGCGATGAGCCGCTATGACTACGACACGGCAGGCGCGATCCTCGTCGTCATCATCGCTCTGGTCATGGTCGCCGAATACGCGTCCAGCCACATTCGCAAATGGGTGCAGTGATGCCGGTCAGCCAATCGAACGGAACCGCCGTCTGGCAGCATCGCACCACCGCCCGCCAATGGCTCGGCTTCGCCGGGTGGCTCGGCCTCGTCGCGCTGTTCGTCTGGTGCTGGCAGGTGATGAACCAGACCACGATCTGGTCGTTCGTGTGGGACGCGCCGCGTCAGGCGGGCGACCTTCTCACCCGCGCCCTGCCGCCGCGCTGGAGCTATCTCGATCGCCTTTGGCTCCCTTTGTGGGATACGATCAACATGGCGACGCTCGGCACGCTGCTCGGCATCGTCATCGCCGTGCCGGTCGCGTTCCTTGCCGCGCGTAACACGACGCCAAGCGCCACGTTCCTGCGCCCACTCGCGCTTTTGATCATCGTCGCCTCGCGCTCCATCAACTCGCTGATCTGGGCGCTGATCCTCGTCACCATCCTTGGGCCGGGATTGCTCGCTGGCATCCTCGCCATCGCGCTGCGCTCGATCGGGTTCATCGGAAAATTGCTCTACGAGGCAATTGAGGAGATCGACGAGAGCCAGGTCGAGGCCGTGCGCGCGACTGGGGCGGGGGCCGTGCAGGTGATGGATTACGGGATCGTCCCGCAGATACTGCCCGCCTTTCTCGGCATGTCTGTGTTCCGCTGGGACATCAATATCCGCGAATCCACCATTTTGGGTCTGGTCGGCGCGGGCGGCATCGGGCTGCAACTGCAAAGCTCGCTCAACATGCTCGCCTGGAGCCAAGTCTCGGTGATCTTCGCTCTGATCCTCGTGACGGTTGTCGTGTCAGAATGGGTGTCGGCCAAGGTCAGGCACGCGATCCTCTGAAAAACGAGGGCAATCGTCGCCTGTCCTGTTGATATTCTGCAACAGCACACCGTAAATTAACCGTGTTCTGTTGGATATGTCCCGAACGATGCCATTATTGGTGCTGCATAGGACACTGGAATAGGAACCTGAGGAGTGACGCGGCGTTGCTTCGACGGAGGTGGATCAATGAACCTGACTAAAAGCACGCTCATCATCGCGGTTTCCGCTCTGGCGCTCGCCGGCTGCACAAGCGACCGTTTCTCAGGCGGCTCGAACGTCTCCCCGACGGTCTCGTCGCCCTCGCCGATCATGGCGGCACCCGCGGGCCAGGTTCAGTCCAGCCAGTTGCCCCCGCCCAGCCAGCCGGGTATGGCGCCGACCGTGCAGGGCGCGCAGGGTGCCTTCCCGCAGGCTCCGGGACAGGAAGGCGGTACGCAGATGGCTTCGCTTCCGCCCGCAGGTGGTGGCGCTCCGGTTTCGGCGGGCGGTGTCGCTGGCGTGTGGAACGCGTCGGTGGCGGGCCAGTCCTGCCGCATTGCAACTCCGCAGACGCGCTTCGGCGAAGGCTTCCGCGCCGGTCCGCTCCGCTGCCCCGCGCCGCTCGACGGCGTGCGCTCGTGGAACGTCTCCGGCTCGACGTTGACGCTTTACGACGCCAATGGCGGCGCGCTCGCTAATCTTTCGGGCGGTGGCGGCAATTTCAGCGGCCAGACCTCGTCCGGCCAGCCGCTTTCGCTCACCCGATAGTGTCGCAAAACGAGCCGAGCTTTCATGCCGCATGAGGGCCTACCGACCTTTCGCTCGGTTCAGGACGCCTATCTCCAGCGCGTGAAGGCTGGCGAGCTTTCGCGCGACGAGCGTCAGGTCGAGCTCGCCCGCCTGTTCGACAGGCTGATCGACGATCTGCGTACCAAGCGCGTCGCCACCAAATCGAGCGCGCTCGGCTGGCTGTTCGGCAAGAAGCGCGAGACCAAGGCCCCCGTCAAAGGGCTTTACCTTCATGGCGGGGTCGGGCGCGGCAAGACCATGCTGATGGACCTCTTCTTCGGACTGGTTCCGGTCAAGCGCAAGCGCCGCGCGCATTTCAATGACTTCATGGCCGACGCGCATGACAGGATCGGCCGCCACCGCGAAGCATTGAAGCGCGGCGAGACGAAGGAAACCGATCCGATCCCCGTCGTCGCCGCGGCGCTCGCCGAAGAGGCGTGGGTCCTGTGCTTCGACGAATTCACCGTCACCGACATCGCCGACGCGATGATCCTGTCGCGGCTCTTCACGGCATTGTTCGAACGTGGCGTGGTGCTTGTCGCCACTTCCAACGTCGCGCCCGACGATCTTTATCGCGACGGCCTCAATCGCGGGCTGTTCCTGCCCTTTGTCGAAATCCTCAAGGCGCATTGCGACATCGTCCCGCTCGACGGGGCGATCGACTACCGCATGGAAAAACTCGGTCGCATGCCGGTCTATATCACGCCATGCGACGAGGCCGGACGCGCGCTGATGGACGAGGCGTGGAAGGTGGCGAGCGAGGGGCATCCTGTCGGCCCACGCGCGATCTCGGTCAAGGGCCGCGAAATCCCGGTCCCGCATGCTGCGGGCCGCGCCGCGCGTTTCGATTTCGCCGATTTGTGCTCCCGCCCGCTCGGCGCGCGCGACTATCTCGCGATCGCCGCCGAGTTCGATACGATCCTGATCGACTGCGTCCCGAAGATGGAGATGGACCGGCGCAACGAGGCCAAGCGCTTCATCCTGCTCGTCGATACGCTTTACGACCGGCATGTGCGGGTTATACTCAGCGCCGAAGCGCCGCCGCACGAGCTTTACTCCGCCTCCTCCGGCACGGAACGTTTCGAATTCGACCGGACGGTCTCGCGTCTTATCGAGATGCAGAGCGCCGATTGGGCGAAAACGCATGAAGCGGCATGATTTTTTCTTACGTTTACGTAAATCCGCAATCATCTAAACGATTGAAAATACTGGATATGAAATAATCGGTTGAATTTTCGTGCTGTTCGGTCTATGCGACCGGCGACTTTCGGGCAGCCTCCCATGCCCGCGTTAAACCTGTAACGCATTCATTGTCGGTCGTTCTGCCGACGATCATCAAAGGGGACTTCCAAGACATGGCTCGCAACAAGATTGCCCTCATCGGCTCCGGCATGATCGGCGGCACGCTCGCTCACATGATCGGCCTCAAGGAACTGGGCGACGTCGTCCTGTTCGACATCGCCGAAGGAATGCCGCAGGGCAAGGGTCTCGACATCGCGCAGTCCTCGCCGGTCGACGGCTTCGACGCCAGCTATGTCGGGGTCAACGACTATGCCGGCATCGAGGGCGCGGATGTGTGCATCGTCACCGCCGGGGTGCCGCGCAAGCCCGGCATGAGCCGCGACGATCTTCTCGGCATCAATCTGAAGGTCATGGAGCAGGTCGGCGCGGGCATCAAGAAGTATGCCCCGAACGCATTCGTCATCTGCATTACCAACCCGCTCGACGCGATGGTCTGGGCGCTGCAGAAATTCTCCGGCCTGCCCAAGAGCCACGTCGTCGGAATGGCCGGCGTGCTGGACTCGGCCCGCTTCCGCTACTTCCTGTCCGAAGAATTCAAGGTGTCGGTCGAGGACGTTACCGCCTTCGTTCTGGGTGGCCACGGCGACTCGATGGTTCCGCTGACGCGCTATTCGACGGTTGCCGGCGTCCCGCTGCCCGACCTCGTCAAGATGGGCTGGACCAGCCAGGAAAAGCTCGACCAGATCGTCCAGCGCACCCGTGACGGCGGTGCGGAGATCGTCGGCCTGCTCAAGACCGGTTCGGCCTATTACGCGCCGGCCTCCTCGGCGGTGCAGATGGCCGAAGCGTATCTCAAGGACAAGAAGCGCGTCCTGCCCTGCGCGGCCCATCTCGACGGCCAGTACGGCGTCAAGGACATGTATGTCGGCGTTCCGACCGTGATCGGTGCCGGCGGCATCGAGCGCGTGATCGAGATCGATCTGAACAAGGCCGAACAGAAGATGTTCGACAAGTCGGTGGAATCGGTGAAGGGCCTTTGCGATGCCTGCGCCGAAATCGCCCCGAACCTGAAAAAGTAAGGATTTGCCCGCATGAACATTCATGAGTATCAGGCCAAGCAGGTCCTGAAATCCTATGGCGCGCCCGTCGCTGACGGCGTCGCGATCCTCAAGGCGGAAGAAGCCGAGGCTGCCGCAAAGCAGCTTCCGGGCCCGCTCTATGTGGTGAAGAGCCAGATCCACGCCGGTGGGCGCGGCAAGGGCAAGTTCAAGGAATTGTCGCCCGATGCCAAGGGCGGCGTGCGCTTGGCCAAGTCGATCGAGGAAGTCGTCGCGCATTCGAAGGACATGCTCGGCAACACGCTCGTCACCGCGCAGACCGGTGACGCGGGCAAGCAGGTCAACCGCCTCTATATCGAGGACGGCGCGGACATCGACCGCGAGCTTTACCTCTCGATCCTCGTGGACCGCTCGGTCGGCCGCGTCGCCTTCGTCGTTTCGACGGAAGGCGGCATGGACATCGAGGCAGTCGCCCACGATACGCCTGAAAAGATTGTCACCGTCGCGATCGACCCGGAAACGGGCGTCACCGCTGACGACGTTTCGAAGATCAACGACGCGCTGAAGCTCGACGGCGAAGCGGCAAAGGACGGCGAGAAGCTGTTCCCGATCCTCTACAAGGCGTTCACCGAAAAGGACATGGCGCTTCTGGAGATCAATCCGCTGATCGTCATGGAAAACGGACGCCTGCGCGTTCTCGACGCCAAGGTTTCCTTCGACGGCAACGCGCTCTTCCGTCACGACGACATCAAGGAACTGCGCGACGAGACCGAGGAAGACGCCAAGGAAATCGAGGCGTCCAAGTGGGATCTCGCCTATGTGGCGCTCGACGGCAATATCGGCTGCATGGTCAACGGCGCGGGCCTTGCCATGGCGACGATGGACATCATCAAGCTCTACGGCAAGGAGCCGGCGAATTTCTGCGACGTCGGCGGCGGCGCGGGCAAGGACAAGGTTGCCGCGGCCTTCAAGATAATCACGGCCGACCCGAAGGTCGAGGGCATCCTCGTCAACATTTTCGGCGGCATCATGAAGTGTGACGTCATCGCCGAGGGCGTTGTCGCCGCCGTTCAGGAAGTGGGTCTGAAGGTGCCGCTGGTCGTGCGCCTCGAAGGCACGAATGTCGAGCTCGGCAAGAAGATCCTCAACGAATCCGGCCTCGCCATCACGGCGGCCGACGATCTCGACGACGCGGCAAAGAAGATCGTCGCTGCGATCAACGGCTAACGGACAGGACCCTTATTCATGTCGATTCTGATCAACAAAGACACCAAGGTTCTCGTCCAGGGCCTCACCGGCAAGACCGGGACGTTCCACACCGAGCAGGCGCTCGCCTATCACGGCACGCAGATGGTCGGCGGCATCCACCCGAAGAAGGGCGGCGAAAACTGGACCGGCGCGAAGGGCGAGACGCTTCCGATCTTTGCATCGGTCGCTGAGGGCAAGGACCGCACCGGCGCGACGGCTTCGGTCGTCTACGTTCCGCCGGCAGGCGCGGCAGCCGCCATCATCGAGGCCATTGAGGCCGAGATGGAGCTGATCGTGTGCATCACCGAGGGCATCCCGGTCATGGACATGGTCAAGGTCAAGGCGCGTCTCGACCGTTCGAAGTCGCGTCTCATCGGCCCGAACTGCCCCGGCCTCGTCACGCCCGACGAGTGCAAGATTGGCATCATGCCCGGCTCGATCTTCCGCAAGGGTTCGGTCGGCGTTGTGTCGCGCTCGGGAACGCTTACCTATGAAGCGGTCTTCCAGACCACCAATGAAGGTCTCGGACAGACGACTGCCGTCGGCATCGGCGGCGATCCGGTCAAGGGCACCGAGTTCATCGATGTTTTGGAAATGTTCCTGGCCGATGATGAAACCAAGTCGATCATCATGATCGGCGAGATCGGCGGCTCGGCGGAAGAAGACGCCGCGCAGTTCCTGATCGACGAGGCGAAGAAGGGGCGCTCGAAGCCGATGGCCGGTTTCATCGCCGGTCGCACCGCTCCGAAGGGTCGCACGATGGGCCATGCCGGCGCGGTCGTGTCCGGCGGCAAGGGCGACGCGGAATCGAAGATCGCGGCGATGGAGGAAGCGGGCATCCGCGTCTCGCCTTCGCCGGCACGTCTCGGCCAGACGCTGGTCGAAGCGTTGAAGGCTTAAAGGGAATAGGGGAGTAAGGCAGTAAGGCATTAAGGGAAAACCGGCATCTTCTCGCCCTATTCCCCTACTCACCTACTGCCCTACTCACCTCAAATCAGGAGACGGAGCCAACGCTCCGAGATTGAAGAAGATGTCACGTCAGGACCAGGCCAACGACCAGGCAGCGCTCACCTCGTTTCTTTATGGCGGTAACGCCGCTTATATCGACGAGCTCTACGCCGCCTGGCAGGACAACCCCAGTTCCGTCGATGCCGAATGGCGCGACTTCTTCGCCGCCCTGAAGGATGATGCCGACGACGTTCGCAAGAATGCTGCCGGTGCCTCCTGGCAGCGCAAGAACTGGCCGCTTTCCGCCAATGGCGAACTCGTCTCCGCGCTCGACGGCGACTGGGGCGCTGTCGAAAAGCACTTCGACAAGAAGCTGAAGGGCAAGGCCGAGGCGCAGAGCGCTCCGATGACGGATGCGCAGGTCCAGCAGGCGACGCGCGATTCGGTTCGCGCCATCATGATGATCCGGGCCTTCCGCATGCGCGGCCATCTCCACGCCAATCTCGACCCGCTTGGGCTGGCGGAGGAGAAGGAAGACTATAACGAGCTGTCGCCGGAAAATTACGGCTTTACCGAAGCAGATCTCGACCGTCCGATCTTTATCGACAATGTTCTCGGCCTCGAATTCGCGACCTTGCGCGAGATGGTCGACATCCTCAAGCGGACCTATTGCTCGACCATCGGCGTCGAGTTCATGCACATCTCCTCGCCGGCCGAAAAGGCCTGGATTCAGGAGCGCATCGAAGGGCCGGACAAGGGCATCGAGTTCACGGCCAACGGCAAGAAGGCGATCCTGTCGAAGCTGATCGAGGCGGAAGGCTTCGAGCAGTTCATCGACGTCAAGTACAAGGGCACCAAGCGCTTCGGTCTCGACGGCGGTGAGTCGCTCATTCCCGCGCTCGAGCAGATCGTCAAGCGCGGCGGCTCGATGGGCCTGAAGGAAATCGTGCTCGGCATGGCGCATCGCGGCCGCCTGAACGTCCTTTCCCAGGTGATGCAGAAGCCGCATCGCGCGATCTTCCACGAGTTCAAGGGCGGCTCCTACGCGCCGGACGACGTGGAAGGCTCCGGCGACGTCAAGTACCACCTCGGCGCGTCGTCCGACCGTGAATTCGACGGCAACAAAGTCCATCTGTCGCTGACGGCGAACCCGTCGCATCTCGAAATCGTCAATCCCGTCGTGATGGGCAAGGCGCGCGCGAAGCAGGACCAGATTTTCGGGCGCACGCGCGAGGACGTCGTGCCGGCGGAAGATCGCGCCAAGGTGCTGCCGCTGTTGCTGCACGGCGACGCCGCGTTCGCGGGACAAGGTGTCGTGGCCGAGTGCCTCGGCCTGTCGGGCCTCAAGGGGCACCGGGTCGCCGGCACCCTGCATTTCATCATCAACAACCAGATCGGTTTCACCACCAATCCGCGCTTCTCGCGCTCCTCGCCCTATCCGTCGGACGTGGCGAAGATGATCGAGGCCCCGATCTTCCATGTGAACGGCGACGATCCGGAAGCGGTCGTCTACGCCGCGAAGATCGCGATGGAATATCGCATGACGTTCCATAAGCCGGTCGTCATCGACATGTTCTGCTACCGCCGCTTCGGCCACAATGAAGGCGACGAACCCGGCTTCACCCAGCCGATCATGTACAAGGCCATCCGCAGCCACGACACGGTCGTGAAGCTTTATTCGGGCAAGCTCGTCTCCGAAGGCGTCGTCTCCGACGCGGAAGTCGACAAGATGCGCGCCGACTGGCGCGCGCGCCTCGAAGGCGAGTTCGAGGCCGGGCAGTCCTACAAGCCCAACAAGGCGGACTGGCTCGACGGCGCATGGTCGGGCCTGCGCACCGCCGATAATCAGGACGAGCAGCGCCGCGGCAAGACCGCTATGCCGGTCAAGTCCCTGAAGGATATCGGCAAGAAGCTGACCGAAGTGCCCGCCGACTTCGAGGTTCACCGCACCGTCCAGCGCTTTCTCGACAATCGCCGCAAGGCGATCACTTCCGGCGAGGGGATCGACTGGGCGACGGCCGAATCGCTCGCCTTCGGTGCGATCCTGATGGACGGCAATCCGATCCGTCTGTCGGGTCAGGATTCGGAGCGCGGCACCTTCTCGCAGCGCCACACCGTCCTTTACGACCAGAAGGACGAGAACCGCTATATCCCGCTCAATAATCTCGGACCGCAGCAGGCGAATTACGAGGTCATCAACTCGATGCTCTCGGAAGAGGCCGTGCTCGGCTTCGAATACGGTTTCAGCCTAGCCGAACCGCGCGCGCTGACGCTCTGGGAAGCGCAGTTCGGCGATTTCGCAAACGGCGCGCAGGTCGTCTTCGACCAGTTCATCTCGAGCGGCGAGCGCAAGTGGCTTCGCATGTCCGGCCTCGTCTGCCTTTTGCCACATGGCTATGAAGGGCAAGGGCCGGAGCATTCCTCGGCGCGCCTCGAACGCTTCCTGCAGATGTGTGCGGAAGACAATATGCAGGTCGCCAACGTCACGACGCCGGCAAACTATTTCCACATCCTGCGTCGCCAGCTGAAGCGCGATTTTCGCAAGCCGCTGATCCTGATGACGCCGAAATCGCTTCTGCGCCACAAGCGCGCGGTGTCGACCATGGCCGAACTTTCCGGTGAAAGCACCTTTCACCGGCTTTTGTGGGACGATGCGCAATATCTCGGAGACCAGCCGGTCAAGCTCGTCAAGGATTCGAAGGTTCGCCGCGTGGTCATGTGCTCGGGCAAGGTCTATTACGATCTCTACGAGGAACGTGAAAAGCGCGGCATCGACGACGTCTATCTCCTGCGTGTCGAACAGCTCTATCCGTTCCCGGCCAAGGCGCTGATCAACGAATTGTCGCGCTTCAAGAATGCCGAGATGGTTTGGTGCCAGGAAGAGCCCAAGAATATGGGCGGCTGGACTTTCGTCGAACCCTATATCGAATGGGTGCTTCAGCATATCGAGGCAAAGCACAGCCGCGTTCGATACACCGGCCGCCCGGCCGCCGCATCTCCGGCGACGGGTCTCATGTCCAAGCATCTTGCGCAGCTTGAAGCGTTTCTGGAAGACGCGCTCGGCGGCGGCGAATAAATCACCTCAAAGAAGGCAACGGAAAAGAAGATGGCAACCGAAATCCGCGTCCCCACTCTGGGTGAATCCGTCTCCGAAGCGACCATCGGCAAGTGGTTTAAGAAGGCCGGCGAGGCGATCGCCGCCGACGAGCCGATCGTCGAACTGGAAACCGACAAGGTCACGATCGAGGTTCCTGCGCCAGCCGCCGGAACGCTCGCCGAGATCACCGTTCAGGAAGGCGAGACCGTCGAGGTCGGCGCACTTTTGGGCATGATCGGCGAAGGTTCGGGCGCAGCGCCCGCTCCGGCGAAAAAGGAAGAGCCGAAGGCGGAAGCCAAGGCGGCTCCGGCCAAGGAAGAAAAGGCCGCTGCGCCGGCCAAGTCCGGCGACATGCCCGCCGCGCCGTCCGCTGCCAAGCTGATGGCCGAGAAGAACGTGTCGGCCGATCAGGTTTCGGGTTCCGGCAAGCGCGGTCAGGTGCTCAAGGGCGACGTGCTCGACGCGATCGCCAAAGGCCCCTCCGCAAAGGCCGAAGCGCCGAAAGCTGCGCGCGCCCCGTCCTCGGGCGACGACGCATCGCGTGAAGAGCGTGTGAAGATGACGCGCCTGCGTCAGACAATCGCGCGCCGGCTGAAGGACGCGCAGGACACCGCCGCCATGCTCACCACCTTCAACGAGGTGGACATGAAGCCGGTCATGGATTTGCGTTCGAAGTACAAGGATCTCTTCGAGAAGAAGCACGGAGTGAAGCTTGGCTTCATGGGCTTCTTCACCAAGGCGGTCACGCACGCGCTGGCCGAAATCCCGGCGGTCAACGCCGAGATCGACGGCACCGATATCATCTACAAGAACTTCGCCCATATCGGCGTCGCGGTCGGCACCGAAAAGGGTCTCGTCGTGCCGGTCGTGCGCGATGCGGACCAGATGTCGATCGCCGAGATCGAAAAGGAAATCGGCCGCCTCGGCCTTGCCGCTCGCGATGGCAAGCTCGGCATGGCCGACATGCAGGGCGGCACCTTCACCATCTCGAATGGCGGCGTCTACGGCTCCTTGATGTCGACACCGATCCTCAATGCGCCGCAGTCTGGCATTCTGGGCATGCACAAGATCCAGGAGCGCCCGGTCGTCGTCGGTGGGCAGATCGTTATTCGCCCGATGATGTATCTCGCGCTCTCCTACGATCACCGCATCGTCGACGGCAAGGAAGCGGTCACCTTCCTCGTGCGCGTCAAGGAAACGCTGGAAGACCCCGAGCGCCTCGTGCTCGACCTGTAATCGCAGGCTGGATTTCGATGGCGGCCGCAGGGTCGCCGTCGATCAGGAGTGAGGATCGAAAATGGACAGCACGCTTTCGGTTGAACTCGTCATTCTCGGACTTTCGGTCGTCCTGCTGGTCGTCCACACCGCCATTCAGGGCCAGATGGCCACGCGCGAGCGTGGCATCGACTGGAACATCGGCCCGCGTGACGGCATGGCCGCTCCACTTGGCGAACGCGCCGGGCGTGCCCAGCGTGCGCTTGATAATTTCAAGGAGACCTGGCCCGCCTTCATCGCGCTTTCGCTGGGTCTGGCCGTCACAGGCTCGACGGGCGGCATCGGCGCAATCGGAGCGGTGGTTTGGTTCGTCGCGCGCATCGTCTATCTTCCGCTTTATCTTTACGGCGTGCCGCGCTGGCGCAGCATGACCTATCTCGTCTCGATGATCGGCCTTCTTTTGATGCTGATCCGCTTCTTTTTCTAATCGAACAAAGGCTGCCGAAATAATGTCCGATACGAACCCGACCCAATACGATCTCGTCGTCATCGGAGCAGGTCCCGGCGGCTATGTCTGCGCCATCAAGGCCGCCCAGCTCGGCCTCAAGGTCGGCCTCGTCGAAAAGCGCGAGACGCCGGGCGGCACCTGCATCAATATCGGCTGTATTCCCTCTAAGGCGCTGTTGCACGCATCGGAAAAATTCGCGGAAGTCGGCCACCAGTTCGCCGATCTCGGCATCGATGTCGGCGCGCCGAAGCTGAACCTTGAAAAGATGCTCGGTCACAAGACCGCGACGGTCGACGCCAACGTCAAGGGCCTCGAATTCCTGATCAAGAAGAACAAGATCGACTGGCTGCATGGCATCGGCAAGGTTGCGGGCACCGGCAAGGTCGTCGTTACCGCCGAGGGCGGCGAGGAACAGACCGTCCAGACGAAAAACATCGTTATCGCGTCCGGCTCCGACGTGGCGGGCATTCCCGGCGTCGACGTGAAGTTCGACGAAAAGGTCGTCGTGTCGTCCACCGGCGCGCTCGAATTGTCCAAGGTTCCGGAGCGCATGATCGTCGTCGGCGGCGGCGTCATCGGTCTCGAACTCGGCTCGGTCTGGGCGCGGCTTGGGGCCAAGGTCACGGTCGTCGAATATCTCGACGCGATCCTCGGCGGCATGGACGGCGAGGTCTCCAAGCAGTTCCAGCGCATGTTGGCCAAACAGGGCATCGAGTTCAAGCTCGGCGCGAAGGTCACCGGTGTCGAAAAGGCCAAGAAGGGCGCGACCGTCACTTTCGAACCCGTAAAGGGCGGCGATGCGGAGACGCTCGAAGCCGATGTCGTGCTGGTCGCGACCGGTCGCAAGCCACATGTGGAAAGCCTCGGCCTCGACGCCGCCGGCGTGGCACTCGACGAGCGCGGCCGCATCAAGACGGACGATCACTGGCGCACCTCGGTCGAAGGCATCTACGCCATCGGCGACGTGATCGCGGGGCCGATGCTCGCCCACAAGGCGGAAGACGAGGGCGTCGCCGTTGCCGAAATCCTCGCCGGACAGGCCGGCCATGTGAACTACGAGGTTATCCCGAGCGTCGTCTATACCAGCCCGGAGGTAGCTTCCGTCGGCAAGACGGAGGAAGAACTGAAGAAAGCTGGCATCGTCTACAAGGCCGGCAAGTTCCCGTTTTCGGCGAATGGCCGCGCACGCGCCATGCTCGCGACGGACGGCTTCGTGAAGGTGCTTGCCGATGCGGCGACCGATCGCGTGCTCGGCGTCCACATCGTCGGCTTCGGCGCGGGCGAAATGATCCACGAGGCGGCGGTGCTGATGGAGTTCGGTGGCTCGTCCGAAGACCTCGCGCGCACCTGCCACGCGCACCCGACCATGTCGGAAGCCGTCAAGGAAGCCGCGCTCGGCACCTTCTTCAAGCCGATCCACATGTGATCGCAATCGCATCGACATGACTAAAAAGGGCGCCATCCGGCGCCCCTTTTTCGTTCAGACCAGTCCGCGCTTTTCCATCATCGCTTCCGCCGTCGGCATGCGGCCGCGAAACGCGGTGTAAAGCTCTTCGGGGTCCTGCGACCCGCCGGCCGAATAGATGTATTTACGCAGCATGCCGGCCATCGCGGGGTCGAACGGGTTGCCTGTCTCCTCGAATGCCGAAAACGCATCGGCGTCCAGAACTTCCGACCACATGTAGGAATAATAGCCGGCTGAATAGCCGTCGCCGGAAAACACATGCAGGAAGTGCGGTGTGCGGTGGCGCATGGCGATAGCGCCGGGCATGTCGAGCCGTGCCAATGTCTTGGCTTCGAAGGCGGCGGGGTCGGCGGGAGCCTGCGTTTCGGCATGGTACGCCATGTCGACCAGCGCGGAAGCCGTGAACTCGACCGTCGCGAACCCTTGCCCGAAATTCTTCGCCGCGAGCATCTTTTCCAGAAGAGCGGCGGGGAGAGGCTCGCCGGTCCGGTAATGCACCGCGTGGGCTTTCAGGATTTCCGGCACGGTCAGCCAGTGTTCGTAAAGCTGCGAGGGCAGTTCCACGAAATCGCGCGAGACGGATGTGCCGGACACCGACGGCCACGTCACGTCGGTCAGCATGCCATGCAGCGCGTGGCCGAACTCATGGAAAAGCGTGCGCGCGTCGTCCATGGAAAGCAGCGCGGGTTCGCCCTTCGGCGGTTTGGCGAAGTTCATGACGTTGTAGATGATCGGGGACCGGCCTTCGCCCAACCGGTAGCCCGATTGCAGCGAACTCATCCACGCGCCCGAGCGCTTGGAAGCGCGGTTGAAATAGTCGCCGAGGAAGGTCGCCCGGTGCGTTCCATCCGCATTCTTCACCTCGAATACGCGTACGTCCGGGTGCCATGCGGCAACACCCTTCCTCGCCTCGAAAGTCAGGCCGAAGAGACGTGTCGCGACATCGAACGCCGCCTCGATAATTCGGTCGAGTTGGAGATAGGGTTTGAGTTCAGCATCATCGAAGGCGTAGCGCTCGGCCCGCAACTTTTCGGCATAGTGCCTCCAGTCCCAAGCCGCGAACGGCTCGTTCGCTCCGGCCGCAGTCGCCAGCCGTTCCAGTTCGCGCTGGTCTTCGCCGGCCCGCGTCCGCGCCTTTTCCCATACGGGTTCGAGCAGGCCGAGAACCGCCTGCGGCGTCTTCGCCATCGTGTCGTCGAGTTTCAGCGCCGCGTAGCTTTCATAGCCGAGCAGCTTCGCTTTTTCGGAGCGCAAAGCCAGCGTGCGTTTGACGAGATCGGCGTTCTTCGTCTCGCCGCGCGCGGTGAAGCCGCGCCATGCCTTTTCGCGCAGATCGCGGCGCGTGGAATAAGTCGTGAACGGCTCATAAATCGAGCGCGAAAGTGTGACGGCGAACTTGCCTTCCTTGCCACGTTCCTCTGCCGCCTCGGCCATCGCGTCCTTCAAAAAATCGGGTACACCGTCGAGGTCGCTTTCGTCGAGGAACAATGCCCAATCAGCCTCGTCGGCGAGTACGTTCTGGCCGAAGCCCGTTCCCAGACCCGCCAGTTCCTCATTGATCGCTCCGAGACGTTCCTTCGCGTTGTCGTCGAGCTTGGCGCCAGCCTTGACGAAATGCTTCCAGGTCTTTTCCAGGACGCGCTTCGTCTCGGCATCGAGGTTGAGCGCGCCGCGCTTCTCATAAAGCGCATCGACACGGGAAAAGAGCGCCTTGTCCATGTTGATGGCGGAGAAGTGCCGCGCCATTTTCGGCGAAATCTCGCGCTCGATCTTCTGGATCACCGGATTGGTGTCCGCGCCCGCCTTGCACCAGAAGATCGCCGAGACGCGGCCGAGCGGTTTGCCGGCAAGTTCGAGCGCAACGAGCACATTATCGACGGACACCTCTGAAGGATCGTTCGCGATCGCATCGATCTCTTGCCTGTGTGCGACGAGCGCCACATCGAAGACCGGCGCAAAATCGTCGTCCGAAATCGTCTCGAAGGCGGGTAGGCCAAGCGGCCCCGTCCAGTTCGTCAGCGGATGGGTGGCGAGATCGATCTTCGACGTCATGGAAATCCTCGGGCTGGATATTGTCTCCCACATTTAGGCCGGTACACCCCATATCTCAACGGGCGTGCTTGACGGCCATGACGGCAAATACTAAGTAGCGTTGATAATAAGCTTCACTTACGGTTATGACACGCACACTCGACCCCGAAGGCTTCGGCTTTCTCGTCACCGATATTGCGCGCCTGATGCGCGCCGATATGGACCGCCGCATTACCGCCTCCGGCATCGACCTGACGCCGGGCGAGGTGCGCCTACTCGTGCAGGCCGCGCGGGCCGGACAGGTGCGCCAGACGGTTCTTGCCGAGCGTATCGGCGTCGAAGCCATGACAGTCTCGACCTATGTCGACCGGCTCGAAGCGCGCGGTCTCATAGAGCGCCTGCCAGACCCAAGCGATCGTCGCGCCAAGCTGATCGCGCTGACCGATGCAGCCGACGCGATCCTCGACAAGATCGTCATGCTGGCAAACGAGACGCGGCAGACGGCATCGCGGGGAATTGCGCCGCGGGATTGGGACCGGGTTCTGGCTGCGCTCAAGATTATACGCTGCAACGTCTCCGACGCGCGAATAGAGGCCAGGAGCGCGGCCGAATGAACATGCAGCCCACGCCGCCAGCCGCGCCCGCGCCGGTGATGAGCGAATTGCGCGTTTCGGTCATCGGCGCGATGCTCGTCGCGCTCGGACCGATTTCGATGGCGCTTTTTACGCCGGCCATGCCCGAAATCGTCAAGGCATTCGGAACCACGGACGCGGCCGTGGCGATGACCCTTTCGCTTTACTTCGCGGGTTTCGCCTTCGCCCAGCTCGTTTGCGGCCCGCTTTCGGATGGATATGGCCGCAAGCCCGTCACCATCGTTTTCGTGGGGATCTATCTGGCCGCGACGGTGGCTGCCATTCTCGCGCCCACCATCGAACTCCTGATCGCCTCGCGCTTCGTCCAGGGCGTCGGTGCGGCGGTCGGTGTGGCGATTGCACGGGCCGTCGTGCGCGATCTTTTCACCAGCGAACGTTCCGCACGCATCATGAACCTCATCGGCATGATACTGGGCATCGGGCCGGCCCTGTCGCCCACCATCGGCGGCGTGGCGACCGAATTGTTCGGGTGGCATTCGATCTTCGCGTTCATGCTCCTGTTCGGGCTGACGATCCTGTTGATGGTCAGGTATTCGATGACCGAGACGGTTGTGCGCGATCCGTCGCGTGTCAGGCCGCGTGCGCTTTTCCGCTCCTACCGTACGCTGGCGACGAGCGGCTATTTCATGTGGTCGAGCCTCGTTCTTGGCGGCTCCGTCGGCGCGCTCTACACGCTGGCGACTTTGCTTCCCTTCGTCCTGATGGACCGCGTCGGCCTGACACCCTCACAGTTCGGCATCGGCATGCTGATGCAGTCGGGCGCGTTCTTCTTCGGCTCGGTCGTCATGCGCCGGCTGATGAACCGTCACAGCGCCTATCGGCTGGTGCGGCCGGGCCTGGTCTTCATCGCGGCAGGCAGTGCGTTGCTGTTCGTCGGGCTGCACATCGTCGAGCCGACTTTTCTATGGGTGATGGCACCGGTCGGTGTCTACGCGTTCGGCATCGCCTTCGTCATGCCGGCCATGTCGACCGCCGCCATCGCGCCTTATCCGCATATGGCCGGCGCGGCGGCTTCGCTCAGCGGCTTCCTGCAGATGGGCGGCGGGCTTGCCGGCGGCGTCATCGCCGCTTTCGTCGGCGACCCGGTGACGGGCATCAGCACGATCATCCCCGGCATGGGCGCGTTCGCGGTTCTGTCCTGGTATCTGTGGAGCCGCTATCCGGAACCCGCGCTGGCGCGAACGGTTATCACGCCGCCCGTTCCGCCGGCGGAATAGATCAGTTCGGCCGCTCGAAATCGCCCGTCGCCGGGTCCATCGCCCACAATTCGCCCGACGAGATGTCGAACCACGCGCCGTGAAGCGTGAGCCGCCCCTTCTTTTCCAGAATGTCCACGCAAGGGAACGTGCGCAGATTGGCGAGCGAGAAGCGGATCGATATGCGCTCCATCGCGGTCTGGCGCTCGGACGCTGTCATCGCCTCGTTGCCGGCGACGACCTGCGCGGCGGGCGCGACGAGGCTCATCCAGTGGCCGATGAAGTCGCCCGGAGACAACGGCTCGGTCATGGGGTTGAGCGCTGCCGAGATGCCGCCACAGCGGCCATGGCCGAGCACCACGATATGTTTGATCTTGAGCGCCTGCACGGCGAATTCGAGCGCCGCCGATGTCGCGTGCAGCTTGTCGTCCGGCTCATAGGGCGGCACGAGATTGGCGACATTGCGCACGACGAAAAGTTCGCCCGGATTGGCGTTGAAGATGGTTTCGGGCGCGGCGCGGCTGTCGCAGCAGGCGATCACCATCGTCTCGGGCTTTTGCCCGTCCTTTGCGAGCGTGCGATAGCGTTCGCTTTCGTAGCGACCGTTCATGAACTCGCGATAGCCCGCGAGAAGGCTTTCCGGCAGATGGGTCATGGCTTGGGATTATGCGGAAATTTCCGCAGCATCAACGGATATTTCCGCAAGCCTCGTACGTGGCGCGCGCACAAGGTCGGCATCGGTTTCCAGCATCAACTCGTCACTGCCGCGTGCGACGGCTGCGGCGAGGCAGTCGAAGACCGAGCCGGTGGTTCGCACCAAAGCGTCTCGCGGGGCGAGTCCGCCGAGACGGTGAGCGAGAAAGAGCGCCGCCGTCATGTCGCCGAGTCCGTTCGGCGGCTTGTCGATCGCCTCATGCCCGGCAAGCCATGCTTCATCCTGCTCCACCAGAAGATTGCCGATCCGCCCGTCGCCGGCTGGCGCTGAAGTGACGATCATCGTGGCGGGGCCAGCCGTTCGTGCGGTCTCGACGATCGTGGCGGTATCGGTGGATGCGCGCCGCGCCAGCCAGTCGAGTTCGTACCGGTTCGGCGTGGCGATGTCGGCAAGCGGCAAAAGCTTGTCGCGGATCGCCTCTGCCGTTCTCTCAGGCACGTAGAGCCCGCCCCGGTCGCCGATCACCGGATCGCAGATATGAAGCGCAACGGGGTTGATCGCCTTCACTTTGCCGATCAGCCGCGCGATGGGCTCTGCCTGTCCGGCATCGCCAAGATAGCCGGTCAGCACCCCGCCGACCTCGCCCAGCCAGGGCGCGCGCTCCAGATCGGCGAGCATAGCCGTGAATGCTTCGTTTGGCGGCACGATCCGCGTTGCCGGGCCATGGCCCGGATGCCATGGCAGAACGATCGTCGGCACGGCCCAGACGGGAAAGCCGAGCGTTTCGAGCGCAAAGACGGCAGCACGATTACCGACCGTGCCGCGCACGACGTGGCTGGATATGACGATGATCGCAGGCTTGGTCATGCGAGTTTCAGCCGCCGGTGATGAGCGAGAACAGCGACCAGAGGAGAATCAGCAGGATGACAAGGCCAAGAGCGCGCCCAATGCGCGTGCCCCACACTTCCGCCCAGTCGTTCTGGTCGGCATCGCGCCCTTCCATATGGTCGCGCACGCGCTGCGCCATCGACGCCTCGGTTTCCTGTCCAACCCGATTGATGATGCGGCGCGATTCGCGCGCGTTCCTGTCGTCGCTCATGGTCGTTCGACCCTATCCAGCATTCATGCGCGTTGAAACCGAAAAGATTGCCGCATTCCAATGCTGCCGTTACGGTGCGGCCAACGGCATATCTAGGAGACCCGAATGGCCGACGAAGCGCTGATCGTCATCGATGTGCAGAACGATTTCTGCCCCGGCGGAGCGCTTGCCGTCGAGGGCGGCGATGAGATCGTGCCGATCGTCAACCGCATGATCGAGGCGACGCCGCATGTGATCCTGACGCAGGACTGGCACCCGGCCGGTCATTCGAGCTTCGCCTCGCGGCACGAGGGGAAGGCACCCTTCGAGACGGTTGAGGCCGATTACGGGCAACAGACGCTTTGGCCCGACCACTGCGTGCAGGGCACGAAGGGCGCAGCCTTTCATCCCGATCTCGACTGGACGCGCGCCGAACTCGTTCTGCGCAAGGGGTTTCGCCCGGCGATCGACTCCTATTCCGCTTTTTTCGAAAACGACCGTTCGACGCCGACCGGCCTTGGCGGCTATCTGAAAGAACGCGGTATTTCGCGATTGACGCTTGTCGGCCTCGCCACTGATTTCTGCGTCGCCTATTCCGCGCTGGATGCGGTGCGGCTCGGCTTCTCCGTCACGGTTGCGATGGAAGCCTGCCGGGCCATCGATCTGGGCGGTTCGCTCGACGCGATGACCGGAGAAATGAAAAAAGCCGGAGTGATCCTGTCATGATGCGAAGCATTCTCATTGCCGCCGCGCTTCTTTGCGCCACCGCAGCCCGCGCGGAGATCGTTTCCGAATATACCGACTTCGATGCCGACGGAGGATGCTCGATGTTTCGCGCGGCCCCCGACGGCGAAGGCGACTGGGCCGATCTTATCTGCGCCGGCTATCGCGGCTATCCGGTGATCGTGACCTACACGGATTTGCGCTACGTCGCCTATTATGGCCTGCCGCCCGAGGGGCAGTTACCGCGCCAGGCCGGCTTCCATCCGTTCAACCATCCCGGCACGCGTATCGAATGGCGCATGGACCGCGGCGAGCGCGTTGAAGAACCCTTCGCCGCCATCCACCGCTGGTTCATCAGCACCGGTGAGGAAGGCGCGCGCGACATGGAAATCCTGACGGTCAGCAAGGTCGCGACGATGCAAGACCGTGCGGCATGCTTCGTCGGCTTCGTGATGGCGTCCGGCAACCCGGAGGCGAATGTGGAGGCGCGGCGGATCGCGGACGAGAACGCGCGCGATTTTGACTGCGCGTCTGACGAGCGCATCATCGCCGATCCGGATGTCCGCGCTCTCGTCAGCCAATGAACAAGGGAGCGCTGCGCGCGCTCCCTTCGACATTCATACTCAGCCCTTGGCCTTGGCGCGGTCGATCGCCTCGACGATCATCTTGCGGGCGACGTCCACGCCCTGCCAGCCGCCGATCTTGACCCATTTGCCGGGTTCCAGATCCTTGTAGTGTTCGAAAAAGTGCTCGATTTGCTTGAGCGTGATCGCCGGCAGGTCGGTATAGGTCTTCACGTTCTCGTAGCGGCGCGTGATATGCGGGGAGGGAACCGCGATGATCTTCTCGTCCTTGCCGCCGTCGTCCTCCATCACGAGAACGCCGATGGGGCGTACGTTGATGACGCAGCCCGGCACCAGTTCGCGGGTGTTGCAGACGAGCACGTCGATCGGATCGCCGTCTTCGGAGAGCGTATGCGGCACGAAGCCGTAATTTCCCGGATAGCGCATCGGCGTATAGAGAAAACGATCGACGAACAGCGCGCCGGCATCCTTGTCCATCTCGTATTTGATCGGCTGGCCGCCGACCGGCACCTCGATGATGACGTTGACGTCGTCGGGCGGGGTGTCGCCGATGGAAATGGCGTCGATGCGCATGGGCTATCCTTGTAGCGATGAAAATTGCGGACAGCCGTTAGCGCGGATGATGCTGCAATGCAAATGACGGGTGGTTTCGCGCCGTCAGTTCCAGATATAGGCGACCTTGCGCAGCGCCTTTTCGTCGAAGATTTCGACGCCCTCGGCGACATCCCGCCCGCCCGCGCCCTCGTAGAAGGCACGCGCGCCCGAATTCTCCTCCAGCGCCCAGACGACGAGGCCGGTCAGCCCATGCGCCTTCAACCGGTCGCGCGCAGCCTTGAAAAGGCGGGTGCCGAGACCGATGCCCTGATATTCGGGCAGGAGATAGAGTTCGTAGATTTCGCCGCCCTGGGGCAGGTCACGCGCGCGGTTGCGCCCGATGGTGGCATAGCCGACGACATCACCGTCGATTTCCACGACAAGCACGCTGGCGGCGCGGCGGATCGCCTTTTCCCACCATTGCGTGCCCCGGCGCGACAGCATCGAATTCAGGGCCGTATGCGGGATGAGGCCGGCATAGGCCCCGACCCAGGCGTCATGGTGAACGCCTGCGATCGCTTCCGCGTCGTGCGGGTCGGCCTTGCGAATGTCGATCGAGAGCGTCTTCATGATTTGTTAATCATAATCCGCGACGCCGCTTGACCGCAAGCGAGAAGGTTGTCCTCGCCCTCTTTCCGACCGGTCGCTGGGTCAGGCCGTTCCGGCGACGCGCATCGCGACGAGGTCGGTCACCGGCGCGGCAGGCCGCGCGGCGTGGCGCAAGGCCGAGATCATCACCTCGATATCGGACGCCTCGATGGGCTGCCAGCCGCAGGGGCACGGTTCGCTGCCCACGTGAGTAGCTGCGACTTCGCGATAGACCGCGCCGACCGATTGTGCGGCGAGCCTCATCACCACCATCGGCGGCAATCCCGTCGTGCGCATCACCTCGCAAAACTCGTTCATGATGGTCGCGCGGATGTGCTCGCGCGCCTGATCCTGCCTGCGTTCATATTCGTGCATGCCAAGCTCCATCGTGGATTTGGCCGGCACATTAGCCAAGGCAAAAGCAAAGGCAAGCTAAAACTTGATAATTTTAGTCAAGATAAATCGCTCATCGTTTCCGAAGGACGACCACGGAGGTTCGCGCATCGTCCTCGCCGAGCACGAAGGGGCGAAAATACGGGCTTTCCTCAATCGTCTCGCAACGACCGGCTTCGGTCAGCCGGTCGATGACGGGTCGGAATTCGCTTTCCATCAGAAGGTCACGGATCGTCGCGACGACATGACCGCCCGGCTTGGTGATACGAACGATTTCCTCCAGCCCGATTGCCGGTGCGTGACCGCAGGTGAAAACGCCCGACGCAAGGCAAAGATCGAACCGGCCGTCCTCGAAGGGAAGGCGCTCTCCAAGCTGGCCTTCGACGAGGCTTGAATAAGCACCGCGCGTTGCTGCGATTTCCAGCATATGCGGCGACATGTCGAGGCCGGTGAGATCGTCATGTCCCATCGCGTGCAAAACGGGACCAGAAAGCCCCGTTCCGCAACCGACATCGAGCAACGCGGCGCCGGGGCGTGCATAACGCCCCACCCAGCCGGCGATGACGAAGGGCAGGCAATAGCCAAGACCGATCGTGTCGCGGTCGTATTCGGCAGCCCAGGCGGCATAGGCCGTCGCCAGTTCCGCCGCATCGCTTGCGCCATAGACCTTGTCGAGACCTCGTGCCTTGCCGGCATCCGTCATCTGCTTCTCCTCGTCATTGCGAAGCGGCAAGCATAGGCAGGCGGGCCATGAATGCAAAACGGGCGCGGATATGATCCGCGCCCGTTCCGGCAATCTGATATCGCGTCTTGCTTACGCGTTGGTCTCGGCGTCCTGCGCGGCCTTTTCGGCGGCGAGCGCCTGCGCTGCGGCGACCTTTTCGGCTTCGCGATTGGCGCGCTCTGCGGCAGCGGCCTCACGCTCGGCGTCGTTCAGCTTGCGGGCGCGGACGCCGGTGTTCTCGACGATACGGGCCGACTTGCCGCGACGGTCGCGCAGGTAATAGAGCTTGGCGCGACGGACCTTGCCGCGGCGCACGACTTCGACGCCCTCGACCAGCGGCGAATAGACCGGGAACACGCGCTCCACGCCTTCGCCGTAGGAAATCTTGCGAACCGTGAAGTTCTCGTTGAGGCCGGCGCCCGAACGGGCGATGCACACGCCTTCATAGGCTTGGACGCGGGTACGCGTACCTTCGGTGACGCGCACCAGAACGCGGACGGTGTCGCCCGGCTGAAATTCGGGAAGCGTGCGCTTTTCTTCGATCTTGGCGGCCTGTTCGGCCTCGAGCTGACGGATGATGTCCATCGCGGTATCCTCTTCTTGTTCTTCGAACAGCCAGCGCGCTCGGCTCTCGTTTTTCAGTCGCTTCGGACCGCGAAACTATGCAAACCGGCAAGACCGGAAGGCAGGAGCGATGGACAGTAATTGTTGTCGGGTCCGGCACAGAATCCGGGCTCGGGCGCGCTCATACACGCCTTTTAGGGCTTTGTCACGCGCCTTCGTAGCATGTGTCACACGCCTTCGGCGCGGGGCGTCATTTTTCGTCGAGAAGATCGGGCCGCCGTTCCCGCGTCAGGCGCAACGCCTCGCCGCGTCGCCAGGCCGCGATTTTCGCATGATTGCCCGAGGTCAATATGTCCGGGATCGCCATACCTTCGAACTCGGCGGGACGGGTATAGTGCGGATGCTCCAGAAGCCCGCTCTCGAAGCTTTCCTCCTCGCCCGACGCCGCATTTCCCATGACGCCGGGAATGAGCCGAACGACCACGTCGATCAGCACTTGCGCGGCAAGCTCGCCGCCGGACAGGATGTAGTCGCCGATGGAGACTTCCTCCAAACCCCGCGCGTCGATCACGCGCTGGTCGACGCCCTCGAAGCGCCCGCAGAGGATCACCGCGCCCGGCCCGGCGCTGAGTTCGCGCACGCGCGCCTGTGTCAACGGCCTGCCACGCGGGCTCATCAGGAGACGCGGGCGCGAATCGCCCGGCGGTGAGGCGTGATCGATGGCCTTCGCCACGATATCCGCCTTCAACACCATGCCCGCTCCGCCGCCCGCCGGCGTGTCGTCGACCGTGCGATGCCGGTCGGTCGCAAAATCGCGAAGCTGCACCGTTTCCAGCGCCCACATCCCCTTTTCGAGCGCGCGACCGGACATGGAAAGGCCGAGCGGCCCAGGAAACATTTCCGGGTAAAGCGTCAGGACGGTCGCGCGAAAACTCATTCCTGCGGCTCGTCTTCATCGTCACCGACGAGGCCCGCAGCGATCGCGTCGATCTCGACGCGCCCTTCCGCCAGCGCAACACGCGGAACCGCGGCTTTGGTGAAAGGGATCAAGGCCGTGCCGCCAGCTGCAAGCGCCAATTCGATAATATCGCCCGCGCCGAAATCGTGCAGCGCCTTGACCGTGCCGAGCCTTGCGCCGGCCTCATCGACAGCGGCGAGGCCGATCAGATCGGCCTGATAGAACTCATCATCGTCCAGATCGTCCGGCAGCGCCTTACGCGCGACGAAAAGCTCCGTCCCGTTTGCCGCCTCGGCCGCCTCGCGCGACGCGATTTCCCTGATCTTCGCCACGACGACCGTCTTTGACGGGCGCAAATCGAGGATCGTGTAGCTCTTGCCGGCTGCGTCGAAGAGCGGCCCGTAATCGCCGAGCGCCAGCGGATCGCCGGTGAACGTCTTCACCCGCACCTCGCCGCGCACGCCGTGCGGTGCGCCGATCACGGCCATCAATATCTTTTCGCTCATGTCGCGGCCTTTTCCTGTCAGGCACGCTTCAAACGCCGCCCTTCATCGCCTGTCAACCTTGGTGCGCCATGATGGTGCCATGTCCGAGTTTCTCGTCATTGCCAGACCCGACCTTTCGGCCGCGCGCGAAGACTGGCTGAAGGCGCTTGCCACCGAGCGCCGGCTGGCCGCGCTGACCGTCGAAGCCTATGAGCGCGACACGCGCCAGTTCCTGCGGTTTCTCACCGGCCATCTCGGCGCGCCGCCCGCGATTTCGGATATCGAAAATCTGCGCCCGGCGGATCTGCGAGGCTATCTGGCTTCGCGCCGAAGCGACGGTGTCGGCGCACGAACGCTCGGCCGCGGGCTGGCCGGCATCCGCTCGCTCTTGCGGTTTCTCGAACGGCGCGGCCTCGTCAATTCGGCCGGCGCGTCGGCGATGCGCTCGCCCAAGCAACCGAAATCGCTGCCGAAGCCGTTGACGGCGGCAGATGCGCGCCGCGTCGTTTCGCAAAGCGACCAGCTTGCCGAAGAGCCGTGGATTGCCGCGCGCAACGCGGCAGTTCTTACCCTTCTCTACGCCTGCGGGCTGCGCATTTCCGAGGCGCTCGCGCTTTCCGGCGGCGATCTCTCAGACGCATCCGAGACGATCCTGCGCGTCACCGGCAAGGGGGGCAAGACGCGGCTCGTCCCGGTGCTGCCCGCCGCGCTGGCTGCGCTCAGCGAGTATCGTCGCCTTTGCCCCTATCATCTCGAAACGGACAAGCCGCTCTTTCGCGGTGCGAAAGGCGGTCCGCTCGCGCCGGCAATCATCCAGCGCGAAATGAAGAAGATGCGTTCGGCGCTCGGGCTTCCCGACACCGCGACCCCGCACGCGCTGCGCCATTCCTTCGCGACCCATCTTCTGGCGCGCGGCGGGGACCTGCGCGCCATTCAGGAACTGCTCGGCCATGCGAGCCTTTCCACCACGCAAATCTATACCGGCGTCGATTCGGCCAGACTGCTCGAAATCTACGACAAGGCTCATCCGCGCGGAAAAAGGAACGCCGCATGACGATCCATCCCGACCGCCTCACCGACGCGGCGCTGCGTTTCATCGCGATGCTGACGACGCTGGCATTCGCAAGCTTCGTGTTCGTCCTCGCCTTCGCCATGGATGCCCGCGCCGAGACCGTCGCCTGCACGGGCGAGGATTTGCTCGCCGCGATGGAGCGCGACGATCCGGACGCGTATCGCGCCCTGATGGAAGAGGCGCAGGCAAACCTCAATGGCGAGGCGATCCTGTGGCGCGTCGAAGCGCCGGATGGTGCGGTCTCGCATCTTTACGGCACCATGCACGTCACCGATCCGCGCATCACGCAACTTGCGCCTGACGCGCAGGCCGCGTTCGATGCGTCCGACACGCTGGTCATCGAAACGACGGATATTCTGGACCCGTCGGCGATGATGGCGGCCATGGCCGAACATCCCGACCTGATGATGTTCACCGATGCGACGACTTTATCGTCGCTGCTCGACGAAGACGAACGCGCGCTGGTTGAATCCGCCTTGCAGGAACGCGGTCTGTCGCTCGCTTCACTCGACAAGATGAAGCCCTGGATGATCGCGGCGATGGCGACGCTGCCGGTCTGCGAAATGACGCGTGCGGCGGCAGGCACCGAAATTCTCGATGTGGCGCTCGCCACACGCGCCGGCGAGGCGGGCATGAAGATCGAGGGACTGGAAGCCACGGCCGAGCAGCTCGGTGCGATGGCGGCGCTGCCGCTCGATTTTCATATGCGTGCGCTCGTCGACACGCTCGCTCTCGGCGACAGGATCGACGACATCATCGAGACCATGATCGTCATTCACCAGCGCGGCGAGCCGGGTCTTTTCTGGCCGTTCTTCGAAAAAGTGCTTCCGGGCGGCGCGGGAGACGCCGTCGCCATCGCCGGTTTCGAGCAGTCGGTCATCACCGATCGCAACCATACGATGGCGACCCGCGCAAAGCCCCATCTCGACAGTGGTGACGCCTTCGTCGCCGTCGGCGCGTTGCATCTGCCGGGCGAAGAGGGCGTCGTCGAACTCCTTCGCGAGGCCGGTTTCGAGGTATCTCCAGTCACCGCCAATTAGGCTATTCGGAACTGCGTGCTGCTCCGGGCGTTTATCAGTCACGACTTATGTCTTGAGGAGCCAGCACTATGGTCGACCCACTGCGTGATCGCGACCCTGTCGCAAACGACCCGTCTGACCCGCGCCATCCCGTCAACGATCCGGCCGGCGTCGATCCCGTCACCGGCGCGCCGCGTCCTGCCGACACGGTGATCGTCAACAATACCGGCCGTTCGGGCGGTTCCAACGCGCTCGTGCTCGGCGTCATAGCCGCAGCAATCGTCGTCGCGCTTCTTGTGTTCATGAACTGGACGCCAGCGACCGATACGGCGACAACGCCCGGAGAACCAGCGACCGAGGACCCCGCAACGCCGCCTGCCGCCGAGGCACCGGTTGCGCCTGCGCCTGAAACCACTGCTCCGGCGGAGACGACGCCGCCTGCTGCCGAGGATACCGCACCGGCCCCGGCCGATGAGGCACCGGCTCCCGCGCCGACCGAGCCTGCACCGGCGCAATAAGCCGTCGAAAAATTCGGCCCCGCATGTCGGGGCCGTTTTCGTTCAGCGCATGTAGCGAATGAATTTCGTGTTGCGCGCGATGCGGTCGTACAGCTTTCGCGCAGTCGCGTTGTGCTCCTGCGTCAGCCAGTAGACGTTGGCGAGATCGAGCCTGTCGGCTTCCGCATAAACGGCCTCGATCAACGCGCGTCCGACACCCTTTCCGCGTATTTCGGGATCGGCATAGAGATCCTGAAGGTAGCAATTGTTCTTCTGAGACCAACAGGTGCGGTGTTGGATGTAATGAACCAGCCCGACCGGGCGGTCATCCACCCGCGCGATGAAGCCATTCGGCTCGAACTCACCATTACCCAAAATGCGCTCGAACGTCGTCCGGTAGACGTCCTCGGAAGCGCTTGTCTCGTAAAATTCCAGATAGGCGGTCCATAGACGCCGCCACTCCGCCTCGTCACCGGCTTCGATCCGCCTTACCGTCAAATCTCTCGTCATTTGGCCGTCCTTTTCTTGCATCGCCGTAAAACGGTCTCATGCGAACGCGACAAGGCAAACGAGACAACTGGCACAAAACTTTGTGCCAGCCATTGCGCGACCGGCTATCCCTGCCGCCGTGCCATGAAGGCAAGACGTTCGAAAAGATGCACGTCCTGCTCGTTTTTCAAAAGCGCGCCATGCAGCTTCGGCAGGGCGTTCTTCGCCTCGGCTCGCAGATCGGCGGGATCGACGTCGTCGGCGACCAGAAGCCGGATCCAGTCGAGCGCTTCGGATGTCGAGGGCTTTTTCTTGAGGCCGGGCACCTCACGCACTTCATAGAACTGCGTCAGCGCGGCACGCACCAGGGCTTGCTTGATGCCCGGATAATGCACCTCGACGATGCGGGCCAGCGTCTCGGCCTCGGGGAAGCGGATATAATGAAAGAAGCAGCGGCGCAAAAACGCGTCCGGCAGTTCCTTCTCGTTGTTCGATGTGATGATGACGATGGGGCGATGGACGGCGCGAACCGTCTCGCCCGTCTCGTAGACGTGGAATTCGTTTCGGTCGAGTTCCTGCAAGAGATCGTTCGGGAATTCGATGTCGGCCTTGTCGATCTCGTCGATGAGCAGAACGACCTTGCGGTCGGCGGTGAACGCCTCCCACAATTTGCCGCGCTTGATGTAGTTCGAGATGTCATTGAAGCGGTCATCGCCAAGCTGGCTGTCGCGCAGGCGCGAGACGGCGTCGTACTCGTAAAGCCCCTGCTGCGCCTTGGTCGTCGACTTCACGTTCCATTCGAAAAGATCGAGGTCCAGCGCCGACGCGATCTGCCTTGCGAGTTCGGTCTTGCCGGTACCCGGCTCGCCCTTGACGAGGAGCGGCCGCTCCAGCGCGATCGCGGCATTGATCGCGATCATCAGATCCTTATCGGCGACGTAGGACGATGTTCCCTCAAAACGCATTCACGAACTCCCAGCATGAAAATCCCCGGAAGCCTAGGGTTGCTTGCAAGGGCTTGCAAGTGAGGCGCCAATGTAAAACCCCGCAGCGCGGACGCCACGGGGTTTGGGTATGCCGATACGCTGGCCGCTATTTAGCGGGTACGCTCCAGCGGGATCGAGACATTGCCGACCGGCTGCTCGTCGCTCCGGGTCGTATTGATCGAAGCGGTGGTCGTCCGGTCCACATTGCCGTTAACGGAACGCTCGCCGGCGGGACGCTCGATCTTCTGCTGCGGGTTCAAGGCCTGTTCGACCGAGGCCGAAAAATTGCCGATCGTATGGGGAGCCTGCTGGGCCATCGCGGCGCCGGAAATGCCGAGCACGAGGGCGGAGGCGAGCAAAATGCGGTTCATGATAAATAATCCTTCTCATCGAATGTCCGGCCAACATCCCGTAAGCGGCAATGCTGCCCGGAACCGGGGTAAGTATCGTCCGGTAACCACCCATCTATGTTGCCGGTTATCGATCCGAAATGGCTGAAACTGTGAACGATGAGTCACTCGATCTCTCGCGCGTTCGTGATGGGTCAGGGGTTTAAATCGATGTTCCAAAACTTAACGAAAAGCGCGGCCGGAACGCTCTGGCGCGGGACGGCGGCGCAGCCTATATTGGCGACAGCGTTCTGCGCGTCTCGACAGGAGTAACTTAATTCTCGGGGCCTTATTGATCTCAAGGGAGCTGTCCCTGTCCGGGCTCGTGGGCTCGGGCATATGGCGCCCACCTACTTTGTAGGCACCCGGGATCAAACCTCTCCATCGGATGTCGCGGTTCGCCGTCTTTCCTTCGCAACCGTCTTCGTACCCTTCCGTTAGGGTTTTGCAGGTCTATTTGCAGAGCCGACAGGAGGGGCGACCATTCATGAACCATCGTGAACTGAAAAAGAGCCTGCGCGTCGAGGCGCTTGCCCGTCGCGACGGGCTTGAGCCGCAATGGCGCATCGAAGCGGCGATTGCGATGGCCGGCGTGGCCGACAAGCTTGCGACCAGCCCCGGCATGGTTGTTTCCGGGTTCTGGCCGATGCGCTCGGAAGTGGACGTACGCCCCCTGATGGCGGCCCTTGCCGACCGCGGCGCACGGCTTTGCCTGCCGGCAATCCTCGACAAGGAGACCATCGTCTTTCGCGAACTGAAGCGCGGCGGCGAAATGATCGACATGGGGTTCGGCACATGGGGGCCGGGACCGGATGCGGATGAACTCATTCCCCAGATCATGCTGATCCCGCTTGCTGCATTCGACGCACGCGGCCACCGGATCGGCTACGGTGCAGGCTATTACGACCGTGCGATCGAACGCCTTCAGGCGCAGGGACATACGCCGCGCCTCATCGCGATCGCCTTTGACTGTCAGGAAGTGGATGCGGTGCCGGATCAGCCGCACGATGTCCAGCTCGACGAAATCCTTACCGAAAGCGGGTTGCGCGCCTTCGTCCAGCCTCTCGGAGCATGATGCAGCCAGGTGGAAACACTTGGCGTCGCAGACATGCGGGCAAAAAGAATAAGTTAGACCATGATGTCGTCCGAAAACCGGTTCCCAGTTTTCGGCATCATGGTCTATAGGGAAGGCATGCGACTTCTTTTTCTTGGCGACATGGTAGGACGGACGGGCCGCACGGCGGTCTTCGAGCGCCTGCCGGGCCTGATTTCCGACTTCAAACTCGACTTCGTCATCGTCAATGGCGAGAATGCGGCCGGCGGCTTCGGTATTACCGAAGACATCTTCAACGCGACGATCAATGCCGGCGCGGATGTGGTGACGACCGGCAACCATGTGTGGGACCAGCGCGAGGCGCTGCAATTCGCCCCGCATGAAGAACGCTTCCTGCGTCCCGCCAATTTTCCGAAGGGAACGCCGGGGCGCGGCACCGGGCTTTACATGGCGAAGAACGGCGCGCGCGTCCTCGTCTCCAACATCATGGGCCGGGTGTTCATGCATCCCGAACTCGACGACCCGTTCAAATGCGTCGAGGAGGAACTGGCGGTGTGCCCTCTCGGCGAACAGGCCGACGCGGTAGTCATCGATTTCCATGCCGAGGCGACATCGGAGAAAATGTGCTTCGGCCATTTCGTCGACGGGCGCGCAAGCCTCGTCGTCGGCACCCACACGCATCACCCGACCGCCGACCACCAGATATTAAACGGCGGCACGGCCTATCTCACCGATGCGGGCATGTGCGGCGACTACGATTCCTCGCTCGGCATGGACAAGGAGGAGCCACTCAACCGGTTCCTGTCCAAGGTTCCGAAAGGGCGGATGGAGGCGGCCTCCGGACCGGCGACGATCTGCGGCGTCGGCGTCGACATTTCCGACCGCACCGGCCTTGCCGAAAAGATCGCGCCGCTGCGCCTTGGGCCGCGGCTTGAGGAAACGACGCCCGCGTTCTGGAACTGACTTCAGGGGCTTGGCTGATCGGGGCGCAGCACACGCGGCGGTCCCGAACCGGCATCGCGACTTTTCAGCAGCGTATAAGCCTGACTGAGAAGGTCGGCGATCCCGTCGCGATGCTTTTCGAGATAGGCGGCCGACTTGACCTTCACAGTCCGCGAAAGGCTCTTGCCGGCCAGCAGGTTCGCCGGGTCATTCAGTTCGCTGCCCGTTGCGAACGTCATGTTCGCCTGCCCCTTGGCGTCCACATGCAGCTTCACAACGGGAAGGCTTCCGATGAAGTGGGCAAGATAGAAATGGACACGCCCTTCTGTCAGGTCAGGCAGCGTTTGCCGGATAAGGTCGCGGACGGGTCCGAGCGCGTCGCGTTCTTGTGCGCTCTTGTTGGCGCAATAGATTTCAAATTCATCCATGCCGTTTTTCCTTTATGCGGCCTCAAGCCAAAGCCTATCGCTAGTGGAAAGCATCGCCAAATGTCCTTGCGATCACCTCACCGCATTGTTCGGAAATGTCCTGTGAATTGACGTTTCGGCGTCGACGCCCACATAGCGGTTGAACGCGGGCACCGCACCCGATCTCCTGCGGCTTTGGGGGCTTTATCGATGGAATGGCTTGCCGGTTATTTCGACTGGTTGAACGATCCGGCCGCATGGGTCGCGCTCGCAACCCTGATCGCGCTCGAAGTCGTTCTCGGCATCGACAATCTCATCTTCATTTCGATCCTGTCGAACAAGCTGCCCGAGCATCAGCGCGAACGCGCGCGGCGTCTCGGCATCGGCGCGGCGCTGATCATGCGCCTGCTTCTGCTCGCCACCGTCGCCTTTATCGTAGGCCTGACCCAGCCGGTCTTCACGCTGTTCGGCGAACCGTTCTCCTGGAAGGACATCATCCTTCTCGTCGGCGGACTTTTTCTCGTCTGGAAGGCGACGAAGGAAATCCACCACACGGTCGATCCGGAAGATCACAAGGACGCGATCGTCAGCCGCACGGCGACGAACACGATGGGCGCGGCGATCTTCCAGATCCTGCTGCTCGACCTCGTCTTTTCGGTCGATTCCATCATCACCGCCGTCGGCATGACCGAGCATATCGCGATCATGTATATCGCCGTGATCGTCACGGTGACGGTGATGCTGATCGCGGCGACGCCGCTTGCCAACTTCATCGCCAAGAACCCGACCATCGTCATGCTGGCGCTGGCGTTCCTTTTGATGATCGGCATGACGCTGATCGCCGAAGGCATGGGCTTCCACGTTCCCAAGGGCTACATCTACGCTGCGATGGGCTTTTCGGCTCTGGTCGAGGGGCTCAACATGCTGGCGCGCCGCCGAAAGGGCGGCGGGCACGCGACGCCAGCGGCCCATACGCCGGACGAAAGCGCACCGAAGCTGTCGGGTTGAGCTAGACACCTTCGAGGATGATGACCGTCGGCTGTCGCGGCAAAGAGCGCAGCGACACTTCCAGCGACCGGCTTTCGCGGTAGTCCACCGCGAAGCCCTCGCCGATGCGCGCGGCGAAGGTGGAAATGGGCGTCGAAAAACGGTGCATCGGCAGGACGATCGAGGATTGCAGCCGCGTCGTGATTTCCGAAACATCGTTCAGCGACATCGTCATGCCGCCGTCGATGGGCACCATCACAACGTCGAGCCGGCCGATCGCGGCATAATGTTCGGGCGCGAGCGCGTGATGCAAATGTCCGACATGGCCGATGCACAACCCCGCAACCTCGAAGATAAAGATCGAGTTGCCGCCTTCCTCGAACGTGCCCCATCGCATGATGTCCGTCGGTACATTGCGGATATAGACGTCGTCGATCACCGAAGCGTGCCGGGCCGGTTCACCATTCTCGCCCCAGCCGGGAAACACATGGGCGATATCCGAATCCGGGCTCATCGTGAAATGGGTTCCGTGCGCGCGGTTCATGGTGATCACGTCCGGCAAAGGCTCAGAGCCGTATGCGCCGGAATAATCCGTCGCGATCCGGACGCCGCCAGGCGTCTCGATGATATAGGTGGAATGCCCCGCATAGGTGATCGTCACCGTTTCCGCTTCGGCCTGCACCGGTGTGAACGCGGCATAGGTGACGTTCGGCAGCGCATTCGCGATTGCGATGCACTGGCTTGGCACCGGCTCGTCCTGCGCTGACGCTGAACCGGCTGCGAGAACGAAGGCGAGGCAGGCGAGGGCGCGGCGCATGGGCGGTCTCCATGAGATCTGATGCCCCAGCGTAACTTCGTTCCAATCCTGCTCATCTCACGTTTGCGCGAGCGCCTTGTTGCTCGCTTCTGGACGTTGCGTCGGCTTTTCACTATAAGCGCCGGCAAATCCACACATCAAAACCGCTCAAACAGGGGTGCCATGGCCGGCCATTCACAGTTCAAGAACATCATGCACCGCAAGGGCCGTCAGGATGCGGTCCGCTCCAAGATGTTCTCAAAACTAGCGCGCGAAATCACCGTCGCAGCGAAGATGGGCACGCCCGATCCCGCCATGAACCCGCGCTTGCGCCTGGCCGTCCAGAACGCCAAGGCGCAGTCGATGCCCAAGGACAACATCCAGCGCGCCATCAACAAGGCGTCCGTGGGCGATGGCGATAATTACGAAGAGGTCCGCTACGAGGGGTACGGTCCCGGTGGCGTCGCCGTCATCGTCGAGGCGCTGACCGATAACCGCAACCGCACCGCTTCCAATGTGCGCGCGGCCTTCACAAAGTCCGGTGGGGCGATGGGCGAGACCGGTTCGGTCGCCTTCATGTTCGACCGGGTCGGCGAGATCGTCTACAAGCCGGAAGCTGGCGATGCCGACGCCGTGATGGAAGCGGCGATCGAAGCCGGCGCGGAAGACGTTCAGTCGGACGAAAACGGCCACACCATCACCTGCGCCTTCGAGGATTTCGGCGATGTGACCTCGGCGCTGGAAGCAGCGCTCGGCGAAGCCGAAAGCGTCAAGGCGATCTGGCGTCCGCAGACCGGAACGCCGGTCGACGAGGAAAAGGCACAGTCGATCCTCAAGCTTATCGGCGTTCTCGACGACGATGACGACGTGCAGAACGTCTACGCCAATTTCGAGGTCGACGAAGCAACGCTGGCCAAGCTGTCGGCCGCCTGATGCAGCGGGCGCGCCCACTTCTGACGGTTGCTCTTCTTCTTTGTGGGTGCGTCGGCGCGCTCGCACAGGTGAACTTCGGCGACAATGTCAGGATCGGCAGCCATGATTTTTCCAACCGATCCTATTCGGGCGTTCGCGTCGAAATGACGAGCGAAAGCCCGCCATGGCTCGGTTGCCGCGTTTTCGATGCCGGGGAAATGCATGAAGGCAGACGTCTGACGGAGCGTACGGAAGTCTGCTATCTCGAACGGATACCCGAAGACGAGCGGGAGATGCCGCGATGAGCGCAGTAGCGCCGCGGATCGCCATCACCTATTGCACGCAGTGTAGCTGGCTTTTGCGCGCCGCATGGATGGCGCAGGAATTGTTGTCGACCTTCGGGCAGGATGTCGGCGAGGTCGCGCTCATTCCCGGAACGGGCGGCATCTTCACCATCACGATCGACGGCGAAACGATCTGGGATCGCAAGGCGGATGGTGGTTTTCCAGAGGCCAAGGTGTTGAAACAGCGCGTGCGAGACGTGGTCTGGCCGGAGCGCGATCTTGGCCATTCAGATCGATAAGTGAGCGTTCAGACCTTCGATACGATCATCCTTGGCGCAGGCGCGGCGGGGATGATGTGCGCGGTGCATGCCGCTTCGCGTGGGCAGCGCGTGCTGGTCATCGACCATGCGAAAGCGCCGGGCGAAAAGATCCGCATCTCCGGCGGCGGGCGCTGCAATTTCACCAATCTGGGCACGACCGCCCGAAATTTCCTGTCCGCCAATCCCCATTTCGCGAAGTCCGCGCTCGGCCGCTACACGCAGCACGATTTCGTCGCGCTGGTCGAGCGGCACGGCATCGCCTGGCATGAAAAGACGCTCGGCCAGCTCTTTTGCGACGGCTCCTCGAAGCAGATCGTCGCGATGCTACTTGCCGAGATGGAGCGCGCCGGTTGCGAATTGCGGCTCCGGACGACGCTGGAAAATATCGAGCATCGCGACGGCGGCTTTTCGCTTGTGCTCGGCGGTGATGGTGCGGGAACGATCACATGTCGAAATTTCGTCGTCGCCTGCGGCGGCAAGTCGATCCCAAAGATGGGCGCGACCGGTCTCGGCTACCGGATCGCCGACCAGTTCGGCCTGGTGGTGACGGAAACGCGACCCGCGCTCGTGCCGTTGACCTTCGGTGAGGACATGCTCGCGGGTTTTCGCGAGATCGCCGGGGTTTCCATCGACACACGCATTTCCTGCGGCAAGACCGGGTTCGAAGAGGCGCTCCTGTTCACCCATCGGGGGCTATCGGGACCGGCGATCCTGCAGGTCTCGTCCTACTGGCGCGAGACTCACCCCGTTCGCATAGGCCTGTTGCCCGGTATCGATATCGCCGCGCTTTTAATCGCAGCCAAGCGCGAGAACCCGCGCCGCACGATCCAGACGGCGCTCGCCGACATATTGCCAAAGCGGCTTGCCGCCTATTTCTGCGACACGCAGGGCTGGTCAGGCGTGATCGGCGAAGCGGGCGACAAACGTCTGACCAATATCGCCGCGTTGTTGCAGAGCTGGGAGGTCTTTCCGATCGGCTCCGAAGGCTATCGGACTGCCGAAGTCACGCTCGGCGGCGTCGATACGTCCGCGCTGAACTCGCGCACGATGGAGGCGAAGGACGTGCCGGGCCTTTACTTCATCGGCGAGGTGGTGGACGTGACCGGTTGGCTCGGCGGCTACAATTTCCAGTGGGCGTGGTCGTCCGGCTGGGCGGCGGGTCAAACCATTGCAGAGCGTCCGGGCGGTTAAAGCCGCGCCCAACAAAAAACCCGCCACGAGGGCGGGTTTTTCGAACTGTCGGCTCGAACCTGGCTTTAGATACCCAGATTGGCGAACTTGTTCTTGAACTTCGAGACGCGGCCGCCACGGTCCATCAGACCCTGCTGGCCACCGGTCCAGGCCGGGTGCGTCGTCGGGTCGATGTCGAGGTTCATCGTATCGCCTTCCGAACCCCAGGTGGAGCGCGTGAAATACTCGGTGCCGTCCGTCATGACGACCTTGATGGTGTGGTAATCGGGATGGATATCGGCTTTCATCGGTCCTGTCCTAAATCTGTTCGCTGGGGTGCGGGGCCATGCCTGCGGCGATTGCGCCCGCCCCGGGCACTTGAAGCCTCGACCTTCAGGGTCTAGGGCTTCCTCAAAACGTCGGCTGGCCTATACAGGAGCCGAAATTGAATCACAAGAGCGCCGCGCGAAAATCGGACGCGGAGCGAAAGGAAGCCATGCGACGCGCGGAAACTGACGCCGAGGCCAAACGCCGCTCGCTGCGCCCGCTCAGTTCCATGCTGCCATATCTGACGCGCTATCGCGGGAAAATGGCTGGCGCCATATTCTTCCTGTCGCTTGCCGCGCTGACCACGCTGACGCTGCCGCTCGCCGTCAGACGCATGATCGATCATGGCTTCGCGCCGCATGACGGCCAGTTGATCTCCAACTATTTCTCCATGCTGATCGTCATCGCCGTGGTGCTCGCGGCGGCTTCGGCGGGACGCTATTATTTCGTCATCACGCTCGGCGAGCGCGTCGTCTCGGATATCCGCAGCGCCGTTTTCGCCCATGTTGCGCGGCTGTCGCCCGGCTTCTTCGACACGGTCCAGTCGGGCGAGATCGTGTCGCGGCTGACCGCCGATACGACGCAGATCAAGTCCGCGCTCGGCGCGACCGCCTCCGTCGCGCTGCGCAACGTCATCTTGTGTATCGGCGCGCTGACGATGATGGTCATCACCAGTCCGAAATTGTCGGGGCTGGTCATCGCCGCCATTCCGCTGATCGTCCTGCCGCTGGTGGCGTTCGGGCGTTCCGTGCGGGCAAAATCGCGCCACGCGCAGGACACGCTCGCGCACGCGACCGCTTACGCTTCGGAGCAGATCGGCTCGGTGCGCACGCTCCAGGCCTTCACCAACGAGGCGCTGGTGACGGGCCGCTATTCTACCGCCGTGGAAGAGGCATTTGAAGCGGCGCGTCTTTCGGTCTTCGCCCGCGCCTTCCTCACCTTCGTGGCAATCCTGACGATCTTCTCGTCCATCGTCGCGGTCCTCTGGTTCGGATCGCGCGACGTCTTGTCGGGCGACATGAGCCCGGGCACGCTCTCGCAGTTCCTGCTCTATGCCGTCTTCGCCGCCGGCGCGCTCGGCGCGCTATCGGAAGTGTGGGGCGAGCTTGCGCAGGCCGCAGGCGCGTCCGAGCGGCTGACGGAGCTTCTGGCCGAAAAGCCGATGGTCGCCGTGCCAGCGAACCCGGCCGCACTGCCCGTTCCGCCGCGCGGCGAAATCGAATTTTCGCATGTCGGCTTCGCCTATCCGGTGCGGCCCGGCCAGTCGGCGCTGCGCGACCTCTCCTTTACGGTGAAGCCCGGCGAGACGGTCGCGATCGTCGGCCCGTCCGGCGCGGGCAAGTCGACGCTCTTTTCGCTGCTTTTGCGCTTTTACGACCCCGATTGCGGAAAGGTGCTGGTCGACGGCGTCGACGTGGCGAAAGCCGATCCCGCCGAACTGCGCGCCCGCATGGCCATCGTTCCGCAGGAGGTGACGATCTTCGCCGCGACGGCCGCCGAGAATATCGGCTTCGGACGGCCCGGCTCGTCGCAAGACGAGATCGAGGCGGCGGCGCGGCAAGCCCATGCCGACGCATTCATCCGCGATCTCGACCAGGGCTTCGACACCCAGCTTGGCGAGCGCGGCGTCACCCTTTCGGGCGGCCAGCGCCAGCGCGTGGCGATCGCCCGCGCAATCCTGCGCGACGCGCCCATCCTGCTGCTCGACGAGGCGACCTCCGCTCTCGACGCGCAAAGCGAAACGCTGGTTCAGGCTGGGCTCGAACGGCTGATGAAAGGGCGCACCACGCTCGTCATCGCGCACCGGCTGGCGACCGTGCTGAAGGCGGACCGCATCCTCGTCATGGAAGCCGGCCGTATCGTCGAGGAAGGCACGCATGCCAGCCTCGTGGCGAAGGGCGGCGTCTATGCCCGCCTCGCCAGCCTCCAGTTCGACGTCGGAGCCGAAGCGTTCAGGGGCGCGGCAGAGTAATCACCCTAAAAGGTTCTTGACCGTGCGTAGGAAAACGCGCGCGCCGATCGGGATCAAATCGTCGGGAAAATCGTAGTCGGGATTGTGAAGCTGCGGCTGCCGCTCGCCCGCGCCAAGGAACAGCATGGCCGATTTCGCCTTGTGGCCGAACGTGCCGAAATCCTCAGAGGCACGCATCGGCAAATCCTCGCCGTCATGCTTGACGCCTTCATCGTCCATCGCCCGGCGTAGATGGTTCGCGGCTTGCTGGTCGTTCAGCGAGGCGACGAAAATTTCGTGATAGTCGACTGTCAGGCCAAGGCCGGATTCCCGGCTGACGCGGTTCGCGAGTGCCTCGGCCTGTTCGCACAGCAACGCCATGCGCTCGTCGAGGCGCGTGCGCAAGGTGACGCGGACCTCGCCATGGCCGGGCGCGATGCCGAAGACCGGCTCGCCCATCATGCAATGCGTGACCGTCGCCATGGCGAATGAATCCTCGTCGAAACGCCCGCCGCCGAGCGCGGCCAGCGCCGGCATGAGTTCGGCGATGGCGCGCATCGGCGAGGCGCCTGTCTCGGGCATCGAGGAATGCGCGGTCTTTCCGGTCAGCGTGATACGCATACCGCGCGAGGCGCAGTTCACGACGCCGTCCCTGATCCGCACATGGCCGAAAGGAACGCCGGGCAGATTATGCAGCGAAAAGGCGAAGTCCGGCAGGATCGTTTCATAACGCGCATCCGCCACGACGCCCGCCGCCCCGTCTCCCGTCTCCTCGGCCGGCTGGAACATCAGGACGACGCGTCCCGATGCCGGACGCTCGCGCGAAAACACGCGGCTGAGCGCAGCGAGGATCGCCATATGTCCGTCATGACCACACATATGCGATTTGCCCGGCACCTGCGATCTGTACGGCACGTCGCCCAGTTCCGCGATCGGCAGGGCGTCGAGTTCGGCGCGAAAAAGCAGCGTCGGTCCCGGCAAGCCACTGTCGTAGACGGCGGCGACGCCATGCCCGCCGAGCCCGGTCAGTATTTCATCGGGTTCGGTTGGCGTCAGGAACGAAACGATTTCCAGCGCCGTCTTCTCCTCCTCGTTCGAGATTTCCGGCTGGCGATGAAGCTTGCGCCGCCATTCGGTCAGTTCGGCGATGTCGCTGTTTGTCAGGTGCATGACGTCCCTTTCAGTCCGCTGCCTTGCGGCCCGCATTGCGACCGGAAAAGATGCAGCCGCCGAGGAATGTTCCTTCGAGCGCGTTATAGCCGTGATAACCGCCGCCGCCGAACCCGGCCGCCTCGCCTGCCGCGAACAGGCCCGCCATCGGCTGTCCGTCGGTATCCAGAACCTGCCCGTCGAGATCGGTATGGATGCCACCGAGCGATTTGCGCGTCAGGATGTTGAGACGCACGGCGATCAGCGGGCCGTTTGCCGGATCGAGAATCCTGTGCGGCTTTGCGGTGCGGATCAACCGATCGCCGAGATAGGCGCGCGCGCCGCGAATGGCTGTGATCTGCGCATCCTTGGCGAAGGGATTTTCGATCTGCCGGTCGCGCGCGACGATCTGCGCCTCCAGCCTTTCATGGTCGATCAGATCTTCGCCGACGAGCTTGTTCATGCCCGCAACGAGCTCGCCGAGCGATGACGAGACGATGAAATCCTCGCCGTTTTGCTTGAAGGCCTCGACCGGCGGCGGCGCGCCCTTGCCGCGCCGGCTTTTCAGAACCTGCATCCATTCCTTCGAGGTCAGGTCCGGGTTCTGCTCCGACCCCGATAGCGCGAATTCCTTTTCGATGATCTTCTGCGTCAGCACGAACCAGGAATGGTCGCGCCCGGTCGCCAGGATGCGTTTCAGGGTCGACAGTGTGTCGAAGCCGGGCATGCAGGGCGCTTCCATGCGGGTCCCGAAAGCGTCGAACCACATGGAGGACGGGCCGGGCAGGATGCGGATGCCGTGGTTCGGCCAGATCGGATTCCAGTTCTTCAGCCCTTCCGTATAGTGCCACATCCGGTCCTCGTTGATGACCGACGCGCCCGCCTCGCGCGCGATGCCGATCATGCGCCCGTCGACATGGTGCGGCACGCCCGCCACCATCGTTTTGGGCGCAGGGCCGAGGCGGTTGACCGGCCAGTTTTGCCGCACGAGATCATGATCGCCGCCGATGCCGCCCGACGTGACGATCACCGCGCCCGCCTGAAGTTCGAAGTCGCCCGCGACCTCGCGCGCGCTTTTTTCGCCACGCCCCACGGTGGAAGGGGCCAGCACCTCGCCGGAAACGCCCATCACCTTCCCATCGGTCTTGACCAGCCGGCTCGCACGGTGACGGAATTTCAGTTTGATCCGGCCGGCGGCGACGTGTTCGCGCACGCGCCGTTCGAACGGCTCGACGACGCCGGGTCCGGTTCCCCATGTCAGGTGGAAGCGCGGCGCGGAGTTGCCGTGGCCGGTGGCAAGAGAGCCGCCGCGCTCGGCCCAGCCGACGACCGGAAACCAGCGCATGCTCATCTGGTGGAGCCAAGCGCGCATTTCTCCGGCGGCGAAATCGAGATAGGCGTCGGCGACTTTTTTCGGCCAGAAGTCCTCCTTGCGGTCGAACCCGGCGGAGCCGGCCCAGTCGGATGCGGCCAAGTCCCGGCTGTCGCGAATGCGCATACGCCGCTGTTCGGGCGTGTCGATCATGAAGAGGCCGCCGAGCGACCAGAAGGCCTGCCCGCCAAGCGAGTTTTCGCCTTCCTGTTCGAGAATGATCACCCGCTTGCCGCGGTCGCCGAGTTCGGCGGCCGCAACGAGGCCCGAAAGCCCGCCGCCGATGATGATTGCGTCCGCGTCCATGATCGCCTCCCTCGACAAGACCGCGCGAAGTTCGGAAAATTGCGCGTCCGGGTCAATCCCGATCGTCTTCAAGAGGGGCTTTCATGATCGCCAACATCGTCATCGCCGTTGTTGCCGCCATTCACGTCTATATCGTGATCCTCGAAATGTTCCTGTGGGAGAGCGAACGCGCCCGCCGTGCCTTCAATACCACGCCTGAATTCGCCGACGCGACCAGGGTGCTCGCCGGCAACCAGGGCCTTTACAACGGTTTCCTTGTCGCTGGCCTTTTGTGGGGGCTGTGGCTTGGTACAGACGGGATCGACGTCAAGGTTTTCTTCCTCGCCTGCGTCCTCGTCGCGGGGCTCTACGGCGCTGCCACGGCAAGCCGGAAAATCCTGTTCGTTCAGGCGCTGCCCGCCGCTATCGGCCTCGTGGCTTTGGCGCTCGGCGTATGATCAGCGTTCGGTGAGCTTCAGTTCGATACGGCGGTTGCGGTCGCGCGCCTGCGGCGTGTCGGTGGCATCGAGCGGCTGGAACTCGCCGAAGCCGGCCGCGACGAGCCGGTCAGCCGGCACGCCCTGATCGACGAGGAACTTCACAACGGATATCGCGCGCGCAGCCGACAGTTCCCAATTGTCGCGGAAGCGGCCGGTGCCCGAAAGCGGCACGTTGTCGGTGTGCCCGTCGACACGCAGGACCCAGTTGATCTCCGGCGGGATTTCGCGCTGGAGGTCGAGCACCGCGCCGGCGAGCGTCGCCATCTCCTGTTGCCCCGCCGGGTTGATCTGGTCGGAGCCGACCGGGAACAGGACCTCGGACTGGAAGACGAAGCGGTCGCCGACGATGCGGATGTTCTCGCGGTCCGACAGGATCTCGCGCAGGCGGCCGAAGAAGTCGGAGCGATAGCGGTTCAACTCCTGTACGCGCTGCGCGAGCGCGACGTTGAGCCGTCGGCCGAGATCGGCGATCCGCGCGCTCGATTCCTGATCGCGCGCCTCCGATACGTCCAGCGCCGCTTCCAGCGCGCCGATCTGGCTGCGCAGGGCGGCGATCTGCTGGTTCAGGAGTTCTACCTGTGAAAGCGCGCGCTGCGAGACCTGCCGTTCGTCGTCGAGTTCGCCGGTCAGCGAGCCGATCTGCGCGTCGGCCTCGGCGCCTGCTCCCGCACCCGAATCCAGAAGCTGCTGAAGCCGCGAGCGTTCGCCTTCCGCCTGCGACAGCGAGGCCTGCAAGGTGGAGAGCGCGTCTTCCATATCCTGTGTGTTGGACTGTTCGAGCGCGAGCAACTGCGTCAGTTCGTTGATCTGCGCGTTGAGCCGGATCAGCGCCTGATCGCGCCCGCTGATCTCCTGGCTAAGCAGGAATTGCGCCAGCACGAAGACCGACAAAAGAAACATGATGGCGAGAAGCAGCGTCGACAGCGCGTCGACGAAGCCGGGCCAGTAATCGACATGGCGCTGACTGCGCCTGCCCCGGGCAAGCGCCATGTCAGCCCTTGTCCTGCTTTTCGAGCGCGCCCGCGATGCGCTCCAACGTGGCGCGCATTTCGCGTTGTTCGTTCGCCTGATTTTCCACCCAGTCGCGCATCATCTGCTGCTCCGAGCGCATGTTCTTGACAAGGCCGGAAATGCCGTCCGCAAGGTTGGCCATCGCGGCCGCGACGCGTGGGTTGGAGCCGCCGCCCTGTTCCTGCATCAGGCGCAGCCGCTCCGACATCGCCTTGATCTCGTCGGCCGAGGTCGCCTTGAGCGGATCGGCGACCGAAAGGTCGGAACCGAGATCGGTGACCGACGACAGCCAGTTTTCAAGCTCGACATAAAAGCGGTTCTGCGCGCGCCCCGCCTGAAGGTCGAGGAAGCCGAGCACGAGCGACCCGGAAAGACCGAAGAGCGAGGACGAGAACGCCGTGCCCATGCCCGACAAAGGTGCGGTAAGCCCCGCCTGCAGCGAAGCGAGCGTGTCGCTCGGGCTACCCGTCCCCGGATCGAGCGTCTGGATCGTGTTCGAGATCGAGCCGATGGTCTGGAGCAGACCCCAGAAGGTGCCCAGCAGGCCGAGAAAGACGAGAAGCCCGATCAGATAGCGCGAGATGTCGCGGCTTTCGTCGAGGCGCGTGGCAATGGAATCGAGGATCGACCGCAAGGTTGCGGTCGACAGCGCCATGGTCCGCGAGCGACTCAAAAGCGCCTTCATCGGCGCAAGCAGCACGGGTTCGGTCTCGGCGGAGCCGGCGCGGAAGGAATTGACCCAGCGGATTTCGCGGAAGAGGCGGATCACCTGCCCGAAGACGAGCAGGATGCCGATCAGCAGCACGCCGAAGATGAGACCGTTCAGGCCCGGATTGGTCTGGAACGCGGACGAAATCTGCCGATAGAGGATCGCCGCGATGAAGCCGACGATCGCCAGGAAGATGATCATCGAGAACAGGAAGACCTGGGGGCTGGACAGGCCGCGCGGATCGTAATCCGCAGCGTCGGCTGTATCGTCAGCACCCAGGGTTTTCAAAAAGGCCATGCCGCGCCCCGGATTCGTGCCGTATATTTCAACTCATCACGACCTTAAACGCAATCGTGGCGAAATTGAAAGATTACTACGTGCGCCGGCCGGCTTCGGATCCAAAAAAGCCCGATTAAATCAGACCGGTTTGGCGAGCGTCTTCAAAAGCGCCTTGTGGATGAGTTCGTTGCCAGCAACGACCGAGCCGCCCGCCAGCACGTCCTGCCCGCCGTCGCGGTCCGAGGCGAAGCCGCCCGCCTCGCGCACCAGAAGGAGGCCGGCGGCCATGTCCCAGGCGGCGAGCCAGTCTTCCCAGTAACCGTCGACACGGCCGGCAGCCACATAGGCGAGGTCGAGCGAGGCGGCGCCCATACGGCGGATGCCGGAGACTTCGCCCATCACGTTCCTGAGGTCCACCAGCGCCTTGCCGTGATGACCGCGTCCCAGATGCGGGATGCCGGTCGCGATGACGGAATCGGAGAGTTTCGAGCGGGCGGCCACACGCAGACGGCGATCGTTCATGAAAGCGCCGCCGCCGCGCTCGGCGGTATAAAGCTCGTCCATCGCAGGGTTGTAGACGACGCCGGCGACAATCTGCCCCTGACGTTCCAGCGCAATCGAGATCGCGAAGATCGGGATGCCGTGAAGGAAGTTGGTCGTGCCGTCGAGCGGATCGACGATCCAGGTATGCTGGCCGTCATCGCCCTCGATCGCGCCGCGCTCTTCCATCAGAAACGAGTAGCCCGGCCGCGCGCGAGACAGTTCGGCATGGATGATGTCCTCGGCCTTGCGGTCGGCCTGGCTGACATAGTCGCCCGGACCCTTGAGCGAGACCTGAAGGTTCTGCACCTCGCCGAAATCGCGCGCGAGCGAGCGACCGGCCTTCATTGCGGCCTGAACCATGACGTTGAGAAGAGCAGAACGTGCCATCAGGAAATTCCCCTGTGTGGCGCGATCTGGATGCGCCGGAATTTTGATCGGTGTGAGCCGAAAATGGTGGATTGCGACCGGAGCGGAGCGTACATCCGTACGTGAGCACCGGAAGCGCGGCAGGCCACCATTTGCAGGCCGCTCCGGTCGAAAGAGCTATGCCGTCTCAATCGGCGCGGCGCACGTAGGTTATTTCATTCGTATCGACGATGATGCGCTCACCCGACGAGATGAAGGGCGGGACCATGACGCGCACGCCGTTTTCCATCACCGCCGGCTTGTAGGAGGATGCGGCGGTCTGGCCCTTCACGACCGGATCGGCCTCGGCGATCGTCAGCGTCACGTAGTCCGGCAGCGAAATGCCGATCGGCTTTTCCTCGTAGAGTTCGACCGTCACCTTCATGCCGTCCTGCAGGAAGGCGGCGCGCTCGCCGACGAAATCCTTGAGAAGCTCGAGCTGCTCGTAGCTTTCGTCGTCCATGAAGACGAGCGCTTCGCCCTGCTCGTAGAGATAGGAGAAGTCCTTCTGCTCGAGGCGGACTTTCTCGACCGTCTCGGCGGCGCGGAAGCGCTCGTTGAGCTTGGTGCCGTTAATGAGGTTCTTCAGTTCGACCTGGTTGTAGGCGCCGCCCTTGCCGGGCTTCACCGCATTGGTCTTGACCGCGACCCACAGGCCGCCATCGTGCTCGATGACATTGCCGGGACGGATTTCGTTGCCGTTAATCTTCGCCATGATCGTCTTTCGCAAGGATTGAGTTTGGCCGCGCGGCCGCAATTTGCGGCTTCCAAGACCATAAAACGCCGCATCAGGCAAGGGTGTGGCGGGTGGCCATGTCGATCGAACACAGGAGCTTTTCGGCAAATGACCGACCGATGCCGCCACCACGGACGCACGAATACAGTCAGCCGGCCTTAGACTTTCGGATAGGATGGGGCGTGAAACCCGCCCCTAATCCAAGACGTTTTCCGGCAGACGTCGCGATGCGAGCGAGGAAGACATCCATTATCGTTTGTAATCGGGGGGATTGTGGGCAAGATGCCCAAGAGGGGAGGGAGGAGCTTTCCCCGATACCGATACGACCTGTTCTTCCCACACCAGGGCAGGTGCATATCTGAACCTGGGGGAAATTCTAAAATGTCGACTGGCTTTCTTGCGCTGCTGGCGTTTTTACCGATTGCGACGGCGGGTATTCTTCTGATCGGATTTCGACTGCCGGCGCGCATCGTCATGCCGCTCACCTATGCGATGGCGGTCGTCATCGCCATCGTCTTCTGGGGCGTCAGCACCAACCGCATCGTCGCGTCCACATTGCAGGGCCTGCTGCAGACGGCGGGACTGCTCTGGATCATCTTCGGCGCGATCCTCCTGTTGAATACGCTCAAACATTCGGGCGCGATCTCGACGATCCGCGCCGGTTTCACCACGATCAGTCCGGACCGGCGCGTGCAGGTCATCCTCATCGCATGGCTGTTCGGCTCGTTCATCGAGGGCGCGTCCGGCTTCGGCACGCCTGCGGCGGTCGCCGCGCCGTTGATGGTCGCGATCGGGTTTCCCGCCGTCGCGGCTGTCGTGTTCGGCCTGATGATACAGTCGACGCCGGTTTCCTTCGGAGCGGTGGGAACGCCGCTGATCGTCGGCGTGCAGACCGGGCTCGACCGGCAGGCGATCTCAGATCGTCTGACCGAAGGCGGTTCGAGCTGGGAAGCGTTCTTCCACGTCATCACCTCGGAGGTCGCACTCCTGCACGCGATTTGCGGCACGCTTATGCCGCTTTTTCTCATCTTGGTCATGACGCGGTTCTTCGGTCAGAAAAAATCGTGGACCGAAGGTCTTTCGATCCTGCCTTTCTCGATCTTCGCCGCGTTCGCGATGACCGTGCCTTACGTTCTCGCCGCCTATTTCCTCGGAGCCGAATTTCCCTCGCTCATCGGAGGTCTCGTCGGTCTTGCAATCGTGACGCTCGCCGCGCGCGCCGGTTTCCTCATTCCGCGTGACACGTGGGATTTCGCGCCTGTCTCGCAGTGGCCGCAGGACTGGTTCGGCAAGATCGACATCAAGCTCGACAATCTGGCTCAGCAGCGTATTCCGCTCGCGCTAGCATGGGCGCCTTATGTCCTGCTGGCGATCTTCCTCGTCATCAGCCGCACAGTTCCGGCGGTCGGCGATGCGCTGAAAACGACGACCGTCGCCTTCAGCGGCATTTTGGGCGAAGAAGGTATTTCGGGCGATTTCCCGCTTCTGTTTTCGCCGGGCGGCATTCTCGTCATCATCTGCCTGATCACGCTGGCGCTGCACCGGATGTCGTTCTCGCGCTTCATGACGGCAACGGGCGAAAGCGCCAACACGCTGATCGGCGCCGGCTTCGTGCTGATCTTCACCGTGCCGATGGTCCGCGTGATGATCAATTCCGGCGTCAACACGCAGGGACTGGAAAGCATGCCCGTCGTCGTCGCCGACTGGGTCTCGATGCAGATGGGAGCGGTCTATCCGTTCTTCGCGCCATCGGTCGGCGCGCTCGGCGCGTTCCTCGCCGGCTCCAACACCGTCAGCAACGTGATGCTCAGCCAGTTCCAGTTCTCGGTCGCCGAAGGGCTCGGGCTGTCGTCGGCGCTGATGGTGTCCGGCCAGTCCGTCGGCGCTGCCGCCGGCAACATGATCGCCATTCACAACGTCGTGGCGGCCTCGGCAACCGTGGGGCTTCTGGGACGGGAAGGGGCGACGCTGCGCATCACGATCCTGCCGACCATTTACTATCTGGTCCTGTCGGGGCTGTTGCTGCTCGCCGGCTTCTATGTGTTCGGGGCCAGCGACCCGTTGATGCCGAGCATGTGACCCAACGGCGATAGCGATAATCGGGCAGGGCGTGACCTTGCCCGGTTGTTGCGTTGATGCTCAAGGTTCCTCGGAACCGTCGCCTTCGGGAGCCGGTTCGGTCTCGTCGCCAGCCTCGGTCGGCTGTTCCAGCGAAGCAGCTTCTGCTCCCGCCTGTTCGAGTTCGGCCATGCGCGTGCGCGCCGCCTCGATCTGCTCGTCGGACAGGCCGGCCAGAAATTCTTCCATGACTGCGTCTGTCAGGCCGCCCTGCCGCGCCAGCATGTACCACGCAGCGGCGGCGATGCGGTCGCCCTCGACGCCCATCCCGGCCCAATAGAGTTTGGCGAGCCGGTTGCGCGCCGCAACGTTTCCGCCGCGCGCGGCAAGCTCGATCCAGGAAAAGCCGGTCTCCATCTCGCGCAGCCCGCCGATTCCCTCGACGAGCCAGGAGCCGAGTTCGATCTGCGCCGTGTCGTAATTTTGCTGTGCGGCGCGCACGAGCCAGCGTCGGGCCTCCTCGAAATCGGTCTCGTCGCCGTCGCGGCTCGCAATGACGAGCGCCAGCGTATATTGCGCGTCGGGAAGGCCGGTTTCGGCCGCGCGCTCCAGATATTGAACGGCCTCGGCCTCGTCGCCCCGATCAAGGAAAATCTGCGCGAGGTTGAACTGCGCCATCGGGTTTCCCGCGTCGGCCGCCGCCTTCATCAGATCGAAGGCGCGGTCCTCGTCGCGCGGCAGGAATTCGCCGTCGAGGAGCATCAGCGCGGTCTGGAACTGCGCCTCGGCAACGCCCTGCTCGGCTGCGGCTTCGTACCAGCGCGCCGCCTCGGCTCCGTCGCGTGGAACGCCCAGCCCGCGCGCGTAGATTTCGGCGACCAGCGTTTGCGCGGCCTTATCGCCGTCCTCGGCGCGCGGCAGGGCAAATCGCAAGGCGGTGATGTAGAGACCACGCTGAAACGCGCCATAGGCTTCATCCGGTGCGCGCGTGCCGAAGCGGCTCGGCGCGACCTCGGATGCCTGCGGGCCGGTCACCGCACCGCCGTCCTGCGCGATGGCCGGGGCGGTCATCGCGGCGACAATTGCAAGGGTGAGGAAAAGCCTAGTCTTCAAAGCGTGGGGCCTTTTCGTCCAGAAGCGCGTTCAGCGCCGCGACCCGTTCGCCGGGTTCACCGCCAGCGAACACCGCCGCCTCGACCGCCACGAAATCCACGCCCGTCTCCGCGACCGCTGCGACGCTCTCGTCGGACGAACCCGCCATGACGATGCCCGGCACGGCGACCATCTGCGCCCACCACTCGCCGAGCGCCAGATTGCGCGGATGCACGTCGGGCTTCCCGTCATAGCCAAAGCGGCCGAAGAACATGAAGTCGGGCTGCGTTTCGCCCAGTTCGAGCGCGTCGTCGCGCGTCTTCACACCGCCGGTTCCGACCATGATCTTGGCTCCGTGGCGCTCGACCATATCCGTCAGATCGGCTTTCGATCCCTCGAAATAAAGCCCATCCGCCTTTGCCCGCATGGCGATGCGCGCATCGCCCTCGACGATGACCGCGACGCCCCGCCCTTGCGCGACCGGCGCCACCTTTTCCACGAAAGCCTGATAGGCCTCATCGCTGCGCGCACCGCGCGGCAAAAGGATCGAGGCGACGTCGCCGCCGGAAAGCGCCGCCTCGATCGGCGCGGCGTCGTCACCCGCCATGGGCGCGATCAGCACGAGGCGGCAGCGATTGGGGGCGGTTTCGGTCATCTGGACTTCTCGGTTGGTTGACGCCGATCTGGCGCGCTATCTTGTCGTGATTGCGGCATAGGGCATAAGAAGGGCAATTGCCAGAAGCCAACGAAAACGCCCCGCCTTGCTGACAGATCCCTGGTTCTACGCCGCCGCCATCCCGTCCGTCCTGCTTGTCGGCCTGTCGAAAGGCGGGCTCGGCGGAGCTGCGGCGCTGATCGGCGTGCCTCTGATGGCGCTCGTCATGCCGCCCGTGCAGGCGGCCGCCATCCTCCTGCCGATCCTGATCCTGATGGACATCGTGTCGCTTTGGCTGTGGCGCGGCAACCGCGACGGGACGACGCTTCGCATTATGCTGCCCGGCGCTGTTCTCGGCATCGCGATCGGCTGGCTGCTCGCGGCGGTGGTCACCGATGCGATGGTGCGGCTCATCGTCGGCGTCGTCGCGCTGGTGTTCTTTCTTCGGTGGCTGGCGTCGAGGCTCGGCGGCACGGAGCACCGCGCCGGCCACAACCGCCTGCGCGGCGGGTTCTGGGGTGTCGTCAGCGGCTTCACATCCTTCGTCGCCCATGCGGGCGGGCCGCCCTATCAGGTCTACGCGCTGGCGCTCGGCCAGGAGCCGCGAATCTATGTCGGCACCAGCGTCATCTTCTTCGCCGTCGTCAACGCGATCAAGCTCGTGCCCTATTTCGCGCTCGGCCAGTTCGATGCGGCAAACCTTGCCGCGTCCGCAGTCCTGATGCCGCTCGCGCCGGTCGCTACCTTCGCCGGGGCATGGATAGTCAAGCGTATGAGCGCGGCAGTCTTCTACCCTTTCATGTACGCGATGGTCTTCGTCGTCGCGCTGAAGCTCATCTATGATGGTGTTAAGGGTCTCGATCTGCTCATTTGATTGGAATGGCGTTCGAGATGGCGAGAGATGCGAGGAAGAGCCCGAAGAGCGGGGTCGTTCCCCCGGTAGAGGGCTTTGACGACGCAGATCGATGCCAGATCGATCGTCCTTCGGATCGGGTGGATTTGCATGGATTGCATTGTCGCACGGTCTTGAAAGGCTTGAGCCTTCCGGCGACCGCGCTTCTCGCACCCACACAAATCCGCTCCGACCATTCCAGTCAAATGAGCAGGTCGAGACCCTATGCTTTGGTCTGGCCTGCTTGACGGGAGGGCGCACGCCGGTCTCTTCTCTCGATCCGAAATTCGGGAGGAAACACCGCATGAACGCTTATGAGACCGACCTCGACAAGAACCCCGCCAACCACCAGCCGCTGACGCCGATCACCTTCCTCGAGCGCGCCGCGAAGGTCTTCCCGGATCACGTCGCCATCGTCCACGGCGCGCAGCGCACCACCTACAAGGATTTTTGGGAGCGCGCGCTGCGCCTTGCCTCGGCGCTCGACGCGCGCGGGATCGGCAAGGGCGACACCGTCACGGTCATGCTGTCGAACACGCCGCCGATGCTCGAAGCGCATTACGGTGTGCCGATGGTCAAGGCGGTGCTCCACTCGCTGAACACACGCCTCGACGCCGCCGCCATCGCCTTCCAACTCGACCATGCCGAAGCGAAAGTGCTGATCGTCGACCGCGAGCACGCGAAAATCGTCGGTGAGGCGCTCGCCATGGCAAAGGTGAAGCCGCTCGTCATCGATTATGACGATCCCGAATATCCTACCGATGCGCCCTACCCGAAGGGCGAGCGGATCGGCTCCGAGGACTATGAAGCGTTTCTGGCAGGCGGCGACCCGGACTTTGCATGGTCGATGCCCGACGACGAATGGGACGCGGTCTCGCTCAACTATACGTCCGGCACGACCGGCAATCCCAAGGGCGTCGTGTGCCATCATCGCGGCGCTGCGCTGATGTGCTACGCCAACACGATCCATGCCGGCATGGACAAGCACTGCGTCTATCTTTGGACGCTGCCGATGTTCCACGCCAATGGCTGGTGCTTTCCGTGGACCGTCGCTTTGCAGATCGGCACCCATGTGTGCCTGCGCTGGGTGCGCGCGAAGGCGATGTATGACGCGATTGCCGAAAACGGCGTCACCCATCTGTGCGGCGCGCCGATCGTCATGGCGACACTGCTTAACGCCGAGGAGGGTGACAAGCGCGAATTCCCGCAGACCGTGACGTTCAACACCGCCGCCGCCCCGCCGCCGGAGGCGGTCCTGTCCGGCATGGCCGATGCGGGTTTCGCGGTGACCCATCTTTACGGCCTGACCGAAACCTACGGTCCCGCCACGGTCAACGAATGGAAGGCGGAGTGGGACGATCTCGAAAAGGGCGCGCGGACCACGAAGAAGGCCCGGCAAGGCGTGCGCTACGCCGCGCTCGAGGGGCTGACCGTCATGGACCCCGAAACGATGAAGGAAACGCCGCATGACGGCGAAACGCTCGGCGAGGTCATGTTTCGCGGCAACATCGTCATGAAGGGGTATCTCAAAAACAAGCAAGCGACCGACGAGGCGTTCGCGGGCGGCTGGTTCCATTCGGGCGATCTCGGCGTCATGCATCCCGACGGCTATGTTCAGCTCAAGGACCGCTCCAAGGACATCATCATTTCCGGCGGCGAGAACATCTCGTCGATCGAGGTCGAGGACGCGCTCTACAAGCATCCTGCCGTCGCGTCGTGCGGGGTCGTCGGCCGCGTCGACGACAAATGGGGCGAGACACCCGTCGCCTATGTCGAACTGAAGCCCGGCCGCACCGCGAGCGAAGACGAAATCATCGAGCATTGCCGCTCGCTGATCGCCCGCTACAAATGCCCGCGCACGGTCGTCTTTTGCGAGGTGCCGAAGACGTCGACCGGCAAGATCCAGAAATTCCGCCTGCGCGAAATGGCGAAGGCGCTCTGATGGCGATTTTCGACGAATTTTCGGTAAAATTTCTGACAATTTTACGCTTCGTTAAGCTTTACGGGTGTTTACTGTCCCCATCCAGTCTTCTGGATTCTTACCGAGTGGTTCGCCCACTTCGTTTGACGCCTCCCTGTTAAACTCCTGAGAGCCGCGCTTCCCGTGGCTCTTTTTTTTGGCCTTCACGCAAGCTTGTGTGGAGCGGCGTTAACCCTTTGTTAAACATCCGGTTGCCCCCACGGTGGACAGAGCGCATGCTTGTTCTTGTAGCCGGCGGCAATTCGTGGAACCTCAGGGGCCACTTGCCGTTTTTCGGGCAGCACTGGCAGTTTTTTCAAGGAATTTCAGCGCGATGATTGGAATGGAAGCTGGACGTAGCGAGGCCGCAACGGTCAATCTTGCCGAACATCGCGTCTTTTCCGGCTCGTTCAAGAAGCTCTATGGCGAAGGCATGCATCTCGTCGAGGAGGCGGCCGAGTACCTAGACGGTGACGGGCGCGTTCACGCCAAGTCGCTGACGCGCCTTGCGGCAACGCTCTATGCGGCCGAATCCATGCGGCTCACCACCCGCCTGATGCAGATCGCCTCGTGGCTGCTTCTCCAGCGCGCTGCCAATTCGGGCGAGATGACGCGCGAACAGGTCGCGGCCGAAAAATCCAAGGTGCGCCTCGACACGGCTTCGGCGTTCGAAGCCGATCGCTGCTGGGGCGAACTGCCCGAACCGTTTCGCGATCTCGTCGACCGTTCGCTGCGCCTTCAGGCGCTCGTCCAGCGCATGGATGGCGAGGTCTACGGGCAGCGCCGCCGCGCCGACGACCGCCGTGCGGTTAATCCGGTTTCCGACCAGATCACTTTGCTCAGAACCGCCTTCGGTCGCTGATCCTGCAAATTTGTTGCTGATTTGTTCACGTTTCCATGGCATATCGATATGGAAACGGGGACATCATGGCAGACGCGATTCGAATCATCGGCATCGATCCGGGGCTAAGGCGCACCGGTTGGGGAATCATTGATGCGATCGGCAATTCGCTGCGCTTCGTCGGGTCCGGCACGATCCGTTCGGACGCCGAAATGGACCTCGCCTCCCGGCTGTGCCAGTTGCATGACGGGCTTGAAGAAATCATCCACACCCACATGCCGGTGGAGGCCGCCGTCGAGCAGACCTTCGTCAACAAGGACGCGAACGCGACGCTGAAGCTCGGTCAGGCGCGCGGCATCGCCATGCTGGTCCCCGCGCGCGGCGGTCTACGCGTTGCCGAATACGCACCGAACGCGGTCAAGAAATCCGTCATCGGCGTCGGCCATGGCGACAAGAAGCAAATCCACATGATGGTCAAGGTGCTGATGCCGCGCGCCACCTTCGATACGGACGACGCCGCTGACGCCATTGCCATCGCGATCTGCCACGCCCATCACCGGCAAAGCGTCACGGGTCGGCTGGCAGCGGCTCTTGCGGGCTAATCGTTCTTGACTTGTTCTCATTTGCAGCATAAGTAATACCTCTGAGGTATTACTTATGCGCGTCACTGAAAAAGGGCAGGTCACGATCCCAAAGGCCATCCGCGACCATCTCGGCATCAAGCCGGGGATGGAGGTGGATTTCGTGCGTGATGGAAAAATCGTGCGTGTTGAACGCGCGTCAACCGATAGCTCCGTCCGCCGTGCAAGGGCAATCGAAGCATGGGCAGATCGTGTTTCCGGGACACTCGATCTCGACGGCATGGACGGCAAGGAATATGTCGACTGGCTGAGGGGGCCGCGTGAAGACCTCGATCCTCATTGATTCCAATATTCTGCTGGACATGCTTGGAGGTGGCGCAGGCTTTGGCTGGAGCCGTTCGAAACTCGTGCGTCATGGTGCCGAGAGCGAATTGGTCGTCAATCCAGTCGTCTGGTCGGAGATCGGCGCCCGGTATGTTAGCGAACAAAAACTCGAAGAAGCGCTTGAAGGTCTGGAGTTCGAGCGCGAAGCCTTGCCTTTTCCAGCCGCCTGGCGTGCGGGTCGAGCACATGCGCTCTACCGCTCGCGCGGTGGCACGCGCGAGCGCACCTTGCCTGATTTTATGATCGGCGCGCATGCTGAGGTCGCGGGCCACACCATCTTGACCCGCGATCCCGCGCGGTATCGCGGCTATTTTCCTGACATCGACATCATCGCACCGGATACGCATCCATGATCGGAAAGCTGAAGGGCACCATCGACGAAATCGGAGAGGATCATTGCATCCTCGACGTGCACGGCGTTGGTTACGTTGCTTATTGCGCGACCCGTACGCTGGCCACGCTGAACACCGGCGAGGCGGCGATCCTCTTCATCGAGACCTATGTGCGAGAGGATATGATCCGGCTCTACGGCTTCGCCTCGACGCTGGAGCGCGAATGGTTTCGTCTTCTGCAAAGCGTGCAAGGCGTCGGCGCGAAGGTCTCGCTCGCCGTCCTGTCCACATTGTCGCCGTCCGAACTCGCCAACGCCATCGCACTGCGCGACATCGCAATGGTCGCGCGCGCCCCTGGGGTCGGCAAGAAAGTCGCCGAGCGCATCGTGACTGAACTCAAAGCCAAGGCGCCCGCCTATGCCGGCGAGGCGACCGGCACGATCGGGCTGAAGCAGGAACTTGGCCAAGGCGTTGCGCCCGCGCCGATCGCCGACGCGGTCTCGGCGCTCGTCAATCTGGGCTATTCGCGCGACATCGCAGCCAATGCCGTCTCGGCCGCGCTCAAGACGGCAGGCGAGGACGCCGATTCGTCGAAGCTGATCAGGCTCGGACTGAAGGAACTGGCGCGGTGATGCGATGATGCATGAGGAATGGCGGCAGAGCCCAACGCCACCTCAACCAGTGAGCGGTTTTCCTTACTGGCGCAGAGGTTTGGTCGTCCTGATCGCGAGCGCCATACTTGGCCCCCTCATCGGCGGCTTCGTCTTTTCGCTCGCAAGTTTCGGACCGACCTACATGCGCGATCTTCCCGGCATCGCATATCTCGCGTTGCGTGTCGGCCTTCCCTTTGCGCTGGCAACCGCTCTACCAATCTCCTGGATCGTCTCGCGCCATGGAACGATAGGCTATGGCGCGACGGCGCTGATCGCCTTTCTGGTCCCGTGCATCGTTTCGTTGCCAGTTCTTGGCGGCTTGTTCGTGCTGATGCCGTTTTTCGCCATACCATGCGTTGTCGCGGCTCTTGTTGCGCGTGCATTGGTCGGCTGGCTGGCATGGCGCTTGTTCGACATTGCTGTATGAAGCAGACTGCCGATGACCTCAATGGAACTCATCTTGTGAACACCGACCCCCGTCTAATCACGCCGGAAAAGCGCGGCGAGGACGTCGATACGACGCTGCGCCCGCAAACGCTCGACGATTTCGTCGGTCAGGCGGCCGCGCGCGCCAATCTCAAGGTGTTCATCGAGGCGGCCAAGACGCGCGGCGAGGCGCTCGACCATGTGCTGTTCGTCGGCCCGCCCGGCCTCGGCAAGACGACGCTGGCGCAGATCATGGCGCGGGAACTCGGCGTCAATTTCCGCTCCACCTCCGGCCCGGTCATCGCCAAGGCGGGCGATCTGGCCGCCCTGTTGACGAATCTCGAAGACCGCGATGTGCTTTTCATCGACGAAATCCACCGCCTCAATCCGGCGGTCGAGGAAATTCTCTATCCGGCGATGGAGGATTTCCAGCTCGACCTGATCATCGGTGAGGGGCCGGCGGCGCGGTCGGTCAAGATCGATCTTGCGCGCTTCACGCTCGTCGCGGCGACGACGCGTCTCGGTCTTTTGACCAACCCCTTGCGCGACCGTTTCGGCATTCCGACCCGGCTCGATTTCTACACGGTCGAGGAACTGGAAAAGATCGTTTCGCGCGGCGCGCGCATCCTCTCCCTGCCCATGAGCGAGGACGGCGCGGTCGAGATCGCGCGGCGCGCGCGCGGTACGCCTCGCATCGCGGGCCGCCTTTTACGCCGCGTGCGCGATTTCGCTTCCGTCGCGGGAGCCGAAACGGTGGACCGCAAGGTCGCGGACGCGGCGCTCACCCGGCTCGAAGTAGACGCGCTCGGCCTCGACAGTCTCGACCGGCGATACCTCAACATGATCGCGAGCAATTTCGGCGGCGGTCCGGTCGGTATCGAGACGATTGCGGCGGGGCTGTCCGAGCCGCGCGACGCGATCGAGGACATCATCGAGCCCTATCTCATCCAGCAGGGCTTCATCCAGCGCACCCCGCGCGGACGCATGCTGACGGCCAATGCCTGGCGACATCTTGGGCTGGAGGCTCCGCGTGACATTGCGGCGCGCCAAACGACCCTGTTCGAGGAAGAAGAATGATCGTGCCGGGCTACCGTCCCGGAACGATCGCCGAAATCGTTCGGCTGCACGCCGACTATTATGCGCGCGAGTGGAACTTCGGCCTGGCATTCGAAGCGAAGGTTGCTCAGGAACTGTCGGCCTTTCTGACCCATTTCCGGCACGGCATCGATTTTTTCGTGGCGGAATGGGACGATGATGGGCGGCTCTCCGGCACGATCAGCCTTGAGGCGCCGCGCGCACACGAGCCGATGGCGCATCTGCGGTGGTTCATCGTTTCGGACACGGCCCGCGGCGCAGGCTTGGGGCAGCGCCTCCTGTCGGGCGCTGTCGCCCATGCCGACAAGAACGGGTTTCATTCGATTTATCTAACAACCTTCGATGGCCTCGGCGCGGCGCGGCGGCTCTACGAACACGCCGGCTTCGCCCTTGTCAGCGAGATGACCGAGGACCAATGGCAGGGCGGCGTTCACGAGCAGCGTTTCGAGCGTCGTCTCCCCGCTGCCGCCGCACGGGAAAACCGCAATGCATGATCCGGCCGGCCTCTCCGGCGAACTCACGCCCTTCGGCCATCGTCTGTTCGCGCGTGTCTACTATGCCGACACCGATTTTTCCGGCGTCGTCTATCATGCGCGCTATCTGGAATTCTTCGAGCGCGGGCGCTCCGATTTCCTGCGCCTTGCCGGCGTTCACCACGCCGAGCTTGCCGACGGCAAACATGGCGAAAAGCTCGTCTGGGTCGTCAAACGCATGGAGATCGACTTTCGCGGCTCTGCGCGGATCGACGACATCTTGACCGTCGATACGCGCACCGAAGCGATCTCTGGCGCGCGCATCACCATGGCGCAACAACTCAAACGCGGCGACGACCTTCTCGTCGAAGCGCGCGTCGAAGCGGCGATCATTTCCGAATCGGGCCGGCCGCGACGGTTTCCGAAGGACTGGATCAGCGCCTTCATGCCGACGACTTAAGGCGCATTTTCATCGTTCCTTAACCCTAACAGGGCATGAACAGGATGATGCAAATCGTCGATAACGCTTCGCGCCTTCCTTTCACCAAATTTGCCTTGAACAAGGCCGGGTATGGTGCCGTGGGGTCGAGGCCGGCACGCAATCGACGACATCGGACAGGCGAACCTGGAGGACAATCGGCTTTTGCCGGTCGCACTCTTTTGAAGGACGTTTCGACATGGAAACCGTGACTTTGGCCGCGCCCGGCGGCGATCATTCGATCTGGGGCCTGTTCATGCAGGCGGGCTGGGTCGTCAAGTTCGTGATGCTCGGCCTCATCGCCGCATCGATCTGGACCTGGGCGATCATCGTCGACAAGATCATCGCCTACAAGCGCATGGACGCCTCGCTGAACCGTTTCGAGCAGGTGTTCTGGTCCGGCCAGTCTCTGGAAGAACTCTACCGCACGCTTGCCGACCGCAAGACGACCGGCATGGGCGCGGTGTTCGTCTCGGCGATGCGCGAATGGAAGAAGAGCTTCGAGAAGGGCGCGAAATCGCCGATCGGCCTTCAGACACGCATCGACAAGGCGATGGAACTCGCCATCACCCGCGAGATGGATGGGCTGGAGGGTCGTCTCGGCTACCTCGCCTCGATCGGCTCGGCGGCCCCGTTCATCGGCCTTTTCGGCACCGTCGTCGGCATCATGACCTCGTTCCAGGCGATCGCCGGCTCGCAGTCGACCAACCTTGCGGTTGTCGCGCCTGGCATCGCGGAAGCGCTTCTGGCGACCGCGCTCGGCCTTCTCGCCGCCATTCCAGCCGTCATCGCCTACAACAAGCTTTCCGCCGATGCGGGCAAGCTCGCCGGCCGCATGGAAGGCTTCTCGGACGAGTTCTCCGCCATACTCTCGCGCCAGATCGATGAGAAGGTCGCGCCTCGGGCCGCGGCCTGATCGCAGGGGAGACGAATCATGGGAATGTCGGTCGGACAGGCAGGCGGCGGACGCAGCCACAGACGGCGGGGCAAGCGCCACGCGCTCGTCTCCGAGATCAACGTGACGCCCTTCGTCGACGTGATGCTCGTGCTTTTGATCATCTTCATGGTCGCCGCGCCGCTGCTCACCGTGGGCGTGCCGATTGATCTGCCGGAAACGCGCGCCAACGCGCTCAATTCGGAGACGACGCCGATCACCGTTTCGGTCAACGCCGACGGGCAGGTCTATCTTCAGGAGACCGAGATTTCGCTCGACGACATCGTTCCCACGCTCGAGGCCATCGGCACCACGGGCTATGACGAGCGCATTTATGTGCGCGCCGATGGAGCGGCGAACTACGCCATGGTCATGCGCGTACTCGGCCGCATCAACGGCGCGGGTTACCGCAATGTGGGTCTCGTGACCCTTCCCGAGGATAGCTGAGCAAACAGATGAAAGCCGGGCTGACGACATCGGTGGCCATGCATGTCGTGCTGATCGGGGCGGGGCTGGTGAGCCTGTCGTCGCCGACGCCGCTCGAAAGCTCGAATTTCGAATCCTTCCCTGTCGAGATGGTGCCGATCTCGGAACTGTCCTCCTCCGTGCGCGGCGAGATGGAGGCACCCGTCTCCGAGCGTCCCGCGCCGGAACCGACGACCGCCGAAAGCCAGGTCGAGAACGTGCAGAATATCGGCGACAACGAGGTCGACCTGCCGAACGTAGCCGCGCTGCCGGGTAACCGTCCGATCGAATCGGCCGCTCCTCCACCGCCTGCCGAGGAACCGCCTCCGGCGCCTGTTCAGGAGGCCGAGCCGACACCCGATCCCGAACCTGCTCCGCCGCCGGCCGCCGAAGCGCCGCCTCCCGAGCCGGAACCCGAGCCAGCGCCGGTCGAGGCCGAAACGCCGCAGCCGACCGAGCAGGCCGTGGCACAGGAACAGCCGCGCGATGCCGTGGCGCTGCCCGACAGCGCGCCGCGTCCGCAATCCCGTCCGCAGCCGCAGGTCGCCCAGCAGCCGCCGCAGCGCGAGCCGGAACGCCCGCGTCCGACGCAGGAAACCGCGCAGCAGCCTTCGCAGGAAAGCGATTTCAACGCCGACGAGATCGCGGCGCTTCTTTCCCAGGAAGAAGCACGCGGCGGCGGTGCGTCCCGTTCGAACGAGCAGGCCTCGCTCGGCGGGCGCAACACGACCGGCGCGACGTTGTCGCAAAGCGAGATCGATTCGCTGCGCAGCCAGGTGTCGCGCTGCTGGAACCCGCCCGTCGGTGCGGCGGAAGCGGAGAGCATGGTCGTGTCGATCCGGCTGCGGCTCGACCCGTCCGGCGCGCTCGACGGCAACCCCGAGATCGTTTCGGGTCGTGGCGCGTCGATGGCCGAGCGTGCGGCGGCGGACGCCGCGCGCCGCGCGGTCATGCGCTGCGCGCCGTTCAACGCACCGGCCGACAAATACGAAGCCTGGGCCGACGTCCAGTTCAACTTCGATCCCAGAGACATGTTCTGACCCCACCCGTCGCGGCAGTTTCCCGTGTCCGGACAATGAGGCGATAAACGATGATGAAATTTCTGAAGACCTGCATTGCGATCAGCGCCGTTGCGCTCGGAGCGGCCGTTGCCGCTACCGCGCCCGCCCGCGCCCAGCTCCAGATCGACGTGACGCAAGGCGTCGTCGAGCCGATGCCGGTCGCGGTGACAGACTTCCTGTCGAGCGACAATGTCGGGGCCGAGATCAGCCAGGTCATCGAGGCCAATCTGCGCCGTTCGGGGCTTTTCGCGCCGATCGCCCGCAACGCCTTCATCGAGCGCATTTCCAATCCGGACGTCGCGCCGCGCTTCAACGACTGGACCGTCATCAACGCGCAGGCCCTCGTCACCGGCCGCGTCAGCCAGGAAGCGGACGGTCGCCTTCGCGCCGAGTATCGCCTCTGGGACACGTTTTCGGGCCAGCAGGTCGTCGGCGAGCAATATTTCGCCAACCGCCAGAACTGGCGGCGCATCGCCCACATCATCTCCGATTCGATCTATGAGAATTTGACCGGCGAGAGCGGCTATTTCGATACGCGCATCGTCTATGTCGACGAATCCGGGCCGAAGAACCAGCGCGTCAAGCGTCTCGCGATCATGGATCAGGACGGCGCGAACCAACGCACGCTGACCGATGGCCGCTCGATCGTCCTGACCCCGCGCTTTTCGCCGACGCGTCAGGAAATCACCTACATGTCCTATGAGGGCGGCACGCCGCAGGTCTATCTGTTGCAGATCGAAACCGGCCAGCGCGAACTCGTCGGCAACTTTCCCGGCATGACCTTCGCGCCGCGCTTTTCGCCAGAAGGCCAGCGCATCGTGATGAGCCTTCTGCGCGACGACGGCAATTCGAACATCTATTCGATGGATCTGCGCTCACGCTCGACGACGCGCCTGACCAGCTCCAACGCCATCGATACCTCGCCGACCTATTCGCCGGACGGCTCGCAGGTGGCCTTCACGTCGGATCGCGGCGGTCGCCCGCACATCTACGTGATGGGCGCGGACGGCTCAAACGCGCGCCGCATTTCGTTCGGCGACGGCTCCTATTCGACGCCGGTCTGGTCGCCGCGCGGCGACCTCATCGCCTTCACCAAGCAGAACGGCGGCCAGTTCCAGATCGGTGTGATGCGCACCGACGGTTCGGGCGAGCGTATCCTGACCACCGGCTATCTGCAGGAAGGCCCGACCTGGGCGCCGAACGGCCGCGTCATCATGTTCTTCCGCGAAGTGGCGGGCGCGGCCGGGCCGGCGCTGCATTCGATCGACCTGACGGGCCGCAACGAACAGCGCATCCCGACGCCGAATTTCGGCTCCGACCCCGCCTGGTCGCCGCTTCTCGAATAGTGTGGCGCAGAGGACACGGACCGGCCCCGGTTTGGCCCCAATCGGCCTTAGCGTCACCAGTGTTCGCCAACAATTGGCGAATCAAATTGAATCCAGCCTGTTGAGGCCGTGTTAACCTTGTCATGGTTACTGGTAGATCAACGAAACCCACTAGCGCGAAGGAGAGGCGGCCATGCGCCGTATCGCAGCCATCACCCGTAGCCCCCTGATCGTCGCGCTCGTCGCCGGTCTTGCCCTTTCGGCCTGCGCCAGCAGGAACACGCCCAACAACGCCGCCGATCTCGGCCTCGGCGGAGGCGCCGGCTCGGGCATCGCCGCCACCCCCGGCTCCAGCCAGGACTTCACCGTCAATGTCGGCGACCGTATCTTCTTCGATACCGATTCGACCGTGATCCGCGCCGACGCGCAGCAGACGCTCGCCCGTCAGGCACAGTGGCTGAACCAGTACCGCCAGTACGGCATCACCATGGAAGGCCATGCCGACGAGCGCGGCACGCGTGAATACAACCTCGCGCTGTCCGCCCGCCGTGCCGCCGCCGCTCGCGACTATCTCGTCAGCCAGGGCGTTCAGGCCAATCGCGTGCGCACCATCTCCTACGGCAAGGAACGTCCGGTCGCCGTGTGCGACGACATTTCCTGCTGGTCGCAGAACCGCCGTGCGGTCACCGTCATCGACGGCGCGGGCAGCTGATCCATTTTTGCAACAATCTCAGGCGACGGGGGCGGCTTTCGGGCCGCCCTTTTCATTTCGGGCAGGTAAAACAAAATTTGGCCGAACTCGGCAACGTTAGGTAAAAGCGAAGGGCAGGCGTTCCATTCGGGGTCTGTTTCGACACAATCATCGTCAAGCGAGAGACATGATGAGATTTGCAACATTAATGAGTTGCGCGATTGCACTGCCACTTTTGGTGGCGTCCCCCGTATTCGCGCAGACGAGCGACCAGCGCGTCCTCCAGATGGAAGACCAGCTTCGCCAGTTGAACGGGCTCGTGGAAGAACTCAACTTCCAGGTTCTCCAGATGCAGGACCAGCTTCGCCGCATGCAGGAAGACAACGAGTTCCGCTTCCAGGAACTCGAGGGCGGTTCCGGCGGCGGTTCGGGTTCGTCCACCAATTCGGGATCGAACGATCAGGGCAGCTTGCCGCCGCCCGCGACCAATGACATGGCGCAAGCGACTTCGCAGCCCCAGCCCCAGCCGAACGCTGGCGGCGGGTTGCCGGGCGTCGGCGGTTCCGGTGATCTTGGCGTGCCGCCGCGCGAACTCGGCTCCATCACCTTCGATGCCGACGGTAATGTGCGCGGGGGCGGCGTTGCCGACCCCGTCGCCCCGCAACCGGGCGTGCCGGGCGCATCGTCGGACGGCACGACGGTTGCTGCCCTGCCTCCGGCGAACGACGCCGGCCAGCTTTACCGCAATTCCTACGAATTTATCCTGTCGGGAGATTATGCGACCGCCGAGGCCGGGTTTCGCGACCTGATCGCGCGCTTCCCGCAGGACGAGCAGATTCCCGACGCCCAGTTCTGGCTCGGCGAAGCGCTCTTGGGACAGGAGCGCTACCGCGACGCCGCCGAAACCTTCCTTGCCGCCAGCCGCGATCATCCCCAGTCGCGCCGCGCGCCCGAAATGCTCTTCAAGCTTGGCGTGTCGCTTGCCGCGCTCAACCAGCGCGAAGTCGCCTGCGCGACCTTCAACGAGGTCGGCCAGCGCTATCCGCAAATGTCCGAGGCGCTGAAAGAGCGTGTCGCGCAGGAAAAGCAGCTCACCTCCTGCTGATCCGCGAGCCTGCCATGCGGCTCGACCCTGAACGGCTCTTCGCGCCCCTCGACCTTTCCGCCCGACGCACCGTTCTCGTCGCGGTTTCAGGTGGCAGCGATTCCACCGCGCTTCTTCATCTTTTCAGTTCATTTGCCGAACGACACGGCATTCGCGTCGTCGCGGCCACCGTCGATCATGCCTTACGTGCCGAATCCGCAAACGAGGCGCGTTCCGTCGCGACCCTTTGCGCCGCGCTTGGCATCGAGCATGTGACCTTGCGCTGGTCGGGCGACAAGCCGTCCACGGGCATTCAGGCGGCAGCCCGCCTTGCCCGCTACCGTCTTCTGGCGGAAGCCGCGAAGGAAGCCGGCACCAATCTCGTCCTTCTCGGTCATACCGAGGACGACCAGCGCGAAACAGTCGCCATGCGCCGCGCGCGTGCATCCGAAGGCGGGCGCGGGGACGCGGGCATGGCACGCGCCACGCTTTACGACGAATGCACATGGTTCGCCCGGCCGCTGCTCGACGTCTCGCGTGCAGATTTACGCGCCTATCTGACGGACCGGCATATCGGCTGGATCGACGATCCCTCCAATTGCGACCCATCCTACGAGCGCGTCCGCGTGCGTCACAGCGGCGCGACCGCACAGGCAGACGCCACGTCGCGCCTCACCGAAAACGCACACGCCGCGATCCTCCTCGCCTCCGTCGAACAGGCGTCGCCCGGCCTTTTTCGATTGGATGCCGACATCGTGACCGCTCCCGGCGCGGCCACGGCTTTGCGCATGCTCCTCGCCGTCATTGGCGGCACGGATCACCTGCCTGATCGCGCGCGGGGCGAGGCGCTCGTCGCGCGTCTTGCAGCGCCACGCCTGCGCGCCACATTGTCGCGCGCGGTGGTCGACAGGCGAGGTGGTTCGATCTGGCTTCACCGGGAGCGCCGCTCCCTGCCGCCTCCGATGCCTTTTTCGACTGACGCGATCTGGGACGGGCGCTATCGGCTGATCGACGCGCCCGGTGCGGACGCCACCCTTGCCCCGATTGGGGAAAATGCAGGCGAAATCGATGTGCCGATCCCGGAGCGCGCCAGCCAAGCCCTTGTTCGTGCTGCGCTTGCCGCCGAACCGGCGCTTTATCAGGGCGGGTCGTTCGTCCGTCCCCTGCGGCGCGACGAAGCCCGTCCGGTTCTCGGCCCGTGGCGGCTTTTTCTACCTACTTTCGATCTTGCGCCTGCCGCCGCGCTGCGACATGTCCTCAGCCTGCCGGATTTGCCGCCATCGCCTTGGCGCGACCACATTCGCGAATGACCTTAACCTTCCCTTTGCGCTGCGCTTGGCAAGGGTTGGGTATCTTCCTATGTTAGCGGCAAGCCAGATGGCTCGGACTTTCGCCCGCAAGGCGGGCATCAACGGGATGGACGATGAATCCGAATTATCGCAACCTCGCGCTGTGGGCGGTCATCGCCGTCCTTCTGATCGCGCTTTTCAATCTTTTCCAGGCGCCCCAGCAGCGCGGCGCGGCGCGCGAAGTGCCGTATTCGGAGTTCGTCCAGGAGGTCGAGAGCGGCCGCGTCCAGTCGGTGACGATCACCGGCAGCCGCATCACCGGCACCTATAACGATTCATCGCAGGGCTTCCAGACCTACGCGCCGACCGACGCCAATCTCGTGCCGCGGCTCGAAGAGCAGGGCATTACGATCAATGCCCGCCCCGAAACTGACGGGTCGAACTCGATCTTCGGCTATCTGCTCTCCTGGCTGCCCATGATCCTGATCCTCGGCGTGTGGATTTTCTTCATGCGCCAGATGCAGTCGGGTTCCGGCCGCGCCATGGGCTTCGGCAAATCCAAGGCCAAGCTCCTGACGGAAGCGCATGGCCGCGTGACTTTCGCCGACGTCGCAGGCGTCGACGAGGCCAAGCAGGATCTTGAAGAAATCGTCGAGTTCCTGCGCGATCCGCAGAAATTCCAGCGCCTTGGCGGCAAGATTCCGCGCGGCGTGCTCCTCGTCGGCCCGCCCGGAACGGGCAAGACGCTGACTGCACGCGCCGTCGCGGGCGAAGCCAATGTGCCGTTCTTCACCATTTCCGGTTCGGACTTCGTCGAAATGTTCGTCGGCGTGGGTGCATCCCGCGTGCGCGACATGTTCGAACAGGCCAAAAAGAACGCGCCCTGCATCATCTTCATCGACGAAATCGACGCGGTCGGCCGCCATCGCGGCGCGGGCCTCGGCGGCGGCAATGACGAGCGCGAGCAGACGCTGAACCAGCTTCTCGTCGAAATGGATGGCTTCGAGGCGAATGAGGGCATCATCCTGATCGCGGCGACGAACCGTCCCGACGTTCTCGATCCGGCGCTCCTGCGTCCGGGCCGCTTCGACCGTCAGGTCGTCGTGCCGAACCCGGACGTTCAGGGCCGCGAGAAGATTTTGAAGGTTCATGTGCGCAACGTTCCGCTCGCACCCAATGTCGACCTAAAGGTCATGGCGCGCGGTACGCCCGGTTTCTCCGGCGCGGACCTTGCCAATCTCGTCAACGAGGCAGCGCTGATGGCGGCGCGGCGCAACAAGCGTCTCGTTACCATGGCCGAATTCGAGGACGCCAAGGACAAGATCATGATGGGCGCGGAGCGGCGCTCCAACGCCATGACGCAGGCCGAAAAGGAACTGACCGCCTATCACGAGGCCGGCCACGCGATCACCGCGCTGCACGTTCCCTCCGCCGATCCGCTCCACAAGGCGACGATCATCCCGCGCGGTCGCGCGCTCGGCATGGTCATGCAGTTGCCCGAGGGCGACCGCTATTCCATGAGCTACAAATACATGGTCTCGCGCCTCGTCATCATGATGGGTGGCCGGGTTGCCGAGGAGATCAAGTTCGGCAAGGAGAACATCACCTCCGGCGCGTCGTCCGACATCGATCAGGCAACCAAGCTTGCCCGTGCGATGGTCACGCGCTGGGGCTTTTCCGACAAGCTTGGACAGGTCGCCTATGGCGAGAATCAGGAAGAGGTCTTCCTCGGCCATTCCGTCGCGCGCCAGCAAAACATCTCCGAGGAAACCTCGCAGATCATCGATGGCGAAGTGCGCCGCCTGATCGACGAGGCCTATACGGAAGCCCGCCGCATCCTGACGGATCATCGCGACGAGTGGCTGGCGATCGCCGAAGGGTTGCTCGAATACGAGACGCTGTCGGGCGACGAGATCAAGCAGTTGATCAAGGGCGAAAAGCCCGCGCGGGATATGGGCGACGACACGCCGCCGACGCGTGGCTCGACGGTTCCGAAGGCCGGCAAGCGCCCGGACGTTAAGAAGGGCGGCGAGGAGCCGGATGCCGGCATGGAACCGCAGCCTCAGGGCTGAGGATCGCCGTGACGCGAAATCGAAAAGCCGGGCCTCGCGCCCGGCTTTTTTGTCCTTTTCCCACAGGGAGAAAGGAGCAGCGCCACTTCGGTCTGACCGATTGCAGTCCTTTCGCGCGCGTATAAAGTCGGTGCGCATGGAAAATCCGCCAGATAAATCCCCGATCGCAATCATCGGTGCCGGCATCGTCGGCGTCTCGACCGCGATCTGGCTTCAGCGTGCGGGCCACGACGTCATCCTCATCGACCGGGCCGGACCGGGCGAAGGCACGAGCTACGGCAATGGCGGCGTTCTCGCCTCGGCGGCCATTATCCCGGTCACGGTTCCCGGCCTGATGGCCAAGGCTCCCGGCATGCTGCTGTCGCGCGATCAGCCGCTTTTCATGAAGTGGTCGTATCTGCCGCGCCTTGCCCCGTGGCTGCGGCGTTTTCTCTCCCATGCAACGGCTGACGAGACACGCCGGATCGCCGCCGCGCTTCATGCGGTCATCGGCGACAGTCTGTCGGACCATCAGGCACTCGCCTCTGGCACGGAAGCGGAACGATGGCTCGTGCCGTCCGACTACGTCTTTCTTTATCGCGACCGGGCGGCGTTCGAAGCCGATACGTTCGGATGGGAAATTCGCCGCGCGCATGGCTTCGAATGGGACGAACTCGAAGGCGAGGCGCTGCGTGACTACGACCCGGTTTTCTCGCCCGAAATCGGCTTCGGTGCGCGATTGGCCAATCATGGCCGGATCGCCGATCCGGGCCACTATGTGAAAGACCTCGCCGCTCATGCCGAAGCCAACGGCGCGCGACTCCTGAAAGCGCAGGTGGACGATTTCGTCATCGAGGATGGTCGCGTCACCGGTCTGCGGGCAGGCGGCGAGACGATAGACTGTGCCGGCGTCGTTCTGGCGGCCGGCATCTGGTCGAAGGACCTGGCGCGAAAGCTCGGCGTGAACGTGCCGCTCGAAAGCGAGCGCGGCTATCATGTCGAACTTGTCGAGCCGAGCGTCATACCTCGGTCTCCGGTGATGATCGCGTCGGGAAAGTTCGTGGTCACGCCGATGGACGGGCGGTTAAGGCTTGCCGGTATCGTCGAGTTCGGCGGCTTCGACGCGCCGCCCTCGCGCGCGCCTTTCGACTTGTTGATGCGCAACATCCGCGCCGCGATGCCGGGCCTGACATGGAAGGAAACGCGCGAATGGATGGGCCATCGCCCAACCGCATCCGATTCCATTCCCCTGATCGGGCCGTCGCCGAAGATTGCCGGTGCATGGCTCGGCTTCGGGCATCATCATGTGGGGTTGACCGGCGGACCGAAGACAGGGCGGCTTCTGGCGCAGATGATTTCAGGCACCGCGCCGAATATCGACATGCGCCCTTATGCGCCAGCGCGCTTTTGCTGATCTCCGGTTGAGAATCGGTCGAGCGCGGCGCGCGCAGCATTGTGATGGCGGGCGCGGATATGCGGGCGAACAGCAGCGAGCGCTGCCGTCAGTACGGCGATATCGTCGGTGAAGCCAAGGCCCAGAAGCATGTCCGGCACCAAGTCTAAGGGCAGGACGAAATAGGCGAGCGCGGCAAGCAGCGTTCCGCGTACGCGAAACGGCGTCTTCGGATCGAGCGCGGCGTAATAGGCCGCGACCAGTTCCTCCGCAAAAGGAATGTGGCGCGCCGCACGCGCGAATGTGCGCCAGAATCCGCGTGCGACGCGCTTTGCACGGCGCGTGTTCGCGGCCTCGTCGCCCGGTTCCAAAATGTCGTCGATGGTCGCCTGTTTCATGGCTCCAAACCCCGTGTTTCACGGTACTCAGATGGGAAGCCGCGAGGCCGTCTTCAACGTTCCGTGATTTTGTCGATCTTGGCCGCGAGGTCGAAATCGCGCTGCGAAAGCCCGCCCGCATCATGCGTCGTCAGGCGAATATCGACCTTGTTGTAAACGTTCGACCATTCGGGGTGGTGGTCGGCCTTTTCTGCTTCCAGCGCGCAGCGCGTCATGAAGCCGAACGCTTCGTTGAAGTTTCTGAACTTGAACTTTCGCGAGATGCCGAGGCCGTCTTCGTCGCGCGTCCAGCCGGGTAGGGCAGCGATCGCCTTTGCGATCGCGGCCTCGTCAAGTTTTGCGACCGGCATTATCGTTCTCCTCTTCGACGGCGCATCGGGTCTATCCGAAAACCGGTGCCCACTTTTCGGCCCGACGCTACCGCGCCTGCCATGCCGGTTGCGGCGACAGGCCCCAATCCGCGCCTGCGCCGGTTTTTTCATTCGCATCGAGCGGCCAGGTCTCTTCGATCACATAGGGCCCACCGCCGACCGAATCGCGCGAGGACATCATGACGAAGCGGGAGACAGTAAAGGGCGCGGTCGAGAAATTTCCGCGCTGGGACAGATAATGCGCGACCTCGCCCGGCGTCACGTTGCGCAGGCGCGCGACCGTCACGTGAGGCGTGAACTTGCGTGCGTCGGCAGGCAGGCCGAGCCGCCGGCAGATGCGGTCGATCTCGCCCTGCAGCGCGTGAAGCGCGGGAGAGGGCGCGATACCGGCATAAATTGAGTGCGGCTTCTTGGAGCCGAACGCGCCGACGCCGGAAAGGGCGAGCGTGAACGAGGCGCGATGCACGCGGTCGAGCGCACCGGCAATTTCGTCTGCGACATGGCCTTCGACGTCGCCGAAGAAGCGCAGCGTCAGATGATAGTTTTCGGGGTCGATCCAGCGCGCGCCGTAAAGGCCGCCACGTAACAAAGACAATGAAAGAGCTGCATCGCGCGGGATTTCGAGTGCTGTGAACAATCGCGGCATGTCTGGTCCTTCCCCTTGATCCACCGGCAATTCAAGCGCGGTGCCCTGCGCTTCGGCTGGATTTTGAAAAAAGGCCGAAGGCGGGATCGAAGCCCGAAGATCGGGCGAGAGCCGGTTGGTCAGAAAAACGCGTCGGAAATAGCGGCATCTGCCGTCCGGGAATTGTCACCGGCACTCCGAGTCCGGCCTGTTCACCTCCTCGAATCGACTGCGTCTGCCTTAAACGAATCATCGCTGGCTTTGGTTCGCAAGCGATTTTGCAGCGCAGCGTAAATCATCAACGGTTAAAGCCTCATTCCTGCGCGTTCAGCCATGCCTCGACCATCGGAAGAACGCCCTCGACCATGCGGTCGACACCCGCGGCGCTCGGATGCATCCGGTCCTCAAGCGTCATGCCGGCGACGGTCGTCACCCCGTCTAGGAAGAACGGGTAGAGTTCGAGGCCGAACTGTGCGGCCAGATCGGGATAGATCGCGTCGAAGCGTTCGCCGTAATTCGCGCCGAGATTGGGCGCGGCGAGCATGCCCATCAGCATGATTTCGATGTCGCGCGCTTCCAGGCGCTCGATCATTTCGGCCAGGTTGCGGCGGGGAATGTCCGGGTCGACACCGCGCAGCATGTCATTGGCGCCGAGGCCGAGGATGACGAGGTCCGTCCCGTCCGGCACGGACCAGTCGAGCCGGGCCAGGCCCGCCGTCGTCGTGTCGCCGGAGACGCCGGCATTGGCGATCACCACATCGTGACCGCGCTCGCGCAGCGCCGCTTCCAGCTTTTCGGGAAAGGATTCGCCCGGATTGAGCTGGTATCCGGCCATCAGACTGTCGCCGAACGCGACGATCTGGGCCTCCTGCGCGCGTGCGGAGCCGATCGCCGCCATCGCCGCGAAGCAGGCTGCGACCAAAACGCGTATGGAAGAATTGAACGCCATCATCGAAAACCCATATTCGACCAGCCGGAATCCCGGCCCATTCGGGAACGGTCGTTCCCATCATGGCATCATATAGGAGCGATCGTCCTTGGCAGAACCCGTCATCCGCATGAAGGACGTTTCGCTCACGCTCGGCGAGGGCGCGTCGTCGGTCCACGTCCTGAAGGGCATCAGCCTCGATATCGCCGCTGGTGAGACGGCCGGCATCGTCGGCCCTTCCGGTTCGGGCAAGTCGACGCTCCTGATGGTGCTCGCCGGGCTGGAGCGCATCGACGCGGGCACGATCGCCATCGCCGGCGAGGATTTGACGAAAATGAGCGAGGACAGGCTCGCCGCCTTTCGCGGCAGGAATGTCGGCATCGTCTTCCAGTCCTTCCACCTGATCCCCAACATGACGGCGCTCGAAAATGTCGCCGTGCCGCTGGAGCTTGCCGGCCGTGCTGACGCGTTCGAGATCGCGGAGCGCGAATTGACGGAGGTGGGCCTGAAGGACCGTCTCACCCACTATCCCGGCGAGTTGTCGGGCGGCGAGCAGCAGCGCGTGGCCATTGCCCGTGCGCTCGCGCCGTCGCCGCGTCTCCTTATCGCCGACGAGCCGACGGGCAATCTCGATCAGGCGACCGGCAGGCAGATTTCCGACATGCTGTTCGCCAAGGCCGCCGAGCGCGACATGACCTTGATGCTCGTCACGCACGATCCCGCACTTGCGGCGCGCTGTTCGCGCCAGATCGCGATCCGCTCGGGTCGCATCGAGGCCGAACCGCAGCAGCTTCACGCGGTGACCGCGTGAATTCGCGCGACGTCTCGCTCGCCTTCCGTTTCGCCGTGCGCGAGATGCGCGCCGGGCTTTCCGGCTTTTTGATCTTCATTGCCTGCATCGCGCTCGGGGTCGCCGCCATAGGCGGCGTCAATTCGGTCGCGCAGGCGATCACGCTCGGCGTTTCCAATCAGGGCCAGACGCTGCTCGGCGGCGATATGCGCTTCGAACTCGTCCACCGCGAGGTGAACGACACAGAACGCGCCTTTCTCGATGCTCAGGGCGATGTCACCCACACGGCCGGCATCCGCTCCATGGTGCGGCTCGAAGACGGGTCGGACCAGACGCTGGTCGAAGCGAAGGCCGTGGACGAGGCCTACCCGCTTTACGGCGCGGTCGAAACGACCCTTGCCGAACCCTTCCAGGACCAGCTTGCCGAGCGCGACGGCGTTTTCGGCGCGGTTGCGCCCGACATCCTCTTCCAGCGTCTCGGCCTTGAAGTCGGCGACCGCGTCATGCTGGGCGAGCAGGCGTTCGAGCTTCGCGCCGAACTCGTCAATGAGCCTGACGCCATCTCGGACGGCTTCGGCCTTGCGCCGCGTTTTCTCATCTCGATGGACGGGCTTCGCGCTTCCGGCCTTTTGCAGGAAGGCAGCCTCGTCGAGCACGGCTACAAGATCCGCATGCCGCTCGGCACGTCGGAAGACGAGATCGAAGCTGTGCGCGAAGCAGCCGGAACCGATTTTCCCGAGGCCGGCTGGTCGATCCGCTCGCGCACCAACGCCGCGCCCGCGCTATCCTCCAACATCGAGCGCTTCTCGCAGTTCCTGACGCTTGTCGGCCTCACCGCGCTCGTTGTCGGCGGCGTCGGCGTGGCGAACGCCGTGCGCGCCTATCTCGACGCCAAGCGCGGCGTCATCGCCACCTTCAAGAGCCTCGGCGCGTCGGGCGCGCTGGTCTTTGCGATCTACCTGATCCAGATCCTCATCATCGCGGTCGTCGGCATCGCCATCGGGCTGGTGCTGGCCGCGCTTATGCCGTTTGCCGCAAGCGCGATGCTCGCGGCCGTCCTGCCGATCCCGTCCGAGGGCGGCCTTTATCCGGGCGCTCTGGCGCTGGCTGCCGTCTTCGGCCTTATGGTTACGCTGGCCTTCGCCATTCTGCCGCTAGGGCGAGCGCGCGACGTTCCGGCGACCGCGCTCTTCCGCGAACTGGGGCTTGAAGGACGCGGCCTGCCGCGTGCCGTCTATGTCGTCACCGCAGCCGCCATCGCGATCGGTCTTGCCGTGCTCGCAATCGGCTTTTCGGGCGACAGGCGCATCGCGATCATCTTCGTCGGGGCGGCGATCTTCGCCTTCCTCGTCCTGCGCGCCGTCGGTTGGCTTGTCCAATTCCTCGCCAAACGCGCGCCGCGCGTCTCTTCCACCGCGCTGCGGCTTGCCGTGGGCAACATTCACCGCCCGGGCGCGCTGACGCCCTCCGTCGTCCTGTCGCTTGGCCTCGGGCTGACGCTTCTCGTCACGCTGGCGCTAATTGATGGAAATCTGCGCCGCCAGATATCCGGAAACCTACCGGAACAGGCGCCGAACTTCTTCTTCGTCGACATTCAGGCGAGCGAAGTGGACGATTTCGCCGCTCTGGTCGAAGCGGAAGCTCCCGAAGGCAAGCTCATTCGCGTTCCGATGCTGCGCGGGCGTATCATGGCTATCAACGATGTCGACGTGCGCGAAATCACCGTGCCGCCGGAAGGCGCATGGGTGCTGCGCGGCGATCGGGGCATTACCTATGCGCAAAATGTGCCGGAAAATTCGACGCTTACCGCGGGCGAATGGTGGCCGGCTGATTACGACGGCGAGCCGCTCGTCTCCTTCGCGGCCGACGAGGGGCAGGAGCTTGGTCTGGCGCTTGGCGACACGATCACCGTCAATGTGCTTGGCCGCAACATCATTGCACAGATAGCGAATTTCCGGCAGGTCGAGTGGGAATCGATGGGCATCAACTTCGTCATGGTGTTCTCGCCCAACACGTTTGCGGGCGCGCCGCATTCCTGGCTGGCGACGCTCTCCGACGACGGGGCGAGCGCGAGCGAGGAAGCACGCATCTTGAATTCCATCACGCGCACGTTCCCGTCGGTCACGTCGGTGCGCGTCAAGGATGCGCTCGACATCGTCAACGAGATCGTCGCCCAGCTTGCCATCGCCATTCGCGCGGCGGCGGCGGTCGCTCTGGTCGCGTCCGTGCTCGTCCTTTCGGGTGCGCTGGCCGCCGGCAATCGCGCGCGGGTCCACGATGCGGTGGTGCTCAAGACGCTCGGCGCGACACGGCGCACGCTGATTTCGGCCTTCTCGCTCGAATACGCCATCATCGGCCTTGCGACGGCAACCTTCGCGCTCTTTGCAGGCGGGGTTGCCGCGTGGTTTGTCATCGCGCGCATCATGGGCCTCCCATCGGCCTTTTTGCCCGAGGTTGCGTTCTCCACGATCGTCCTCGCGCTGGTGCTGACGGTCGGCTTCGGGCTGGTGGGAACATGGCGTGTTCTCGGCCATAAGGCCGCGCCGGTGCTCAGAGAACTTTAGGAAAGGCGCATATTTTTTACGGTTGGGACCAATTGCCGCCGCTCACGGGGTGTTTCAGGGCCGGTTTGGTCTTGTGAACGCAGCAAAGAATGCGCATATTCTGCGTCAGGCATGCTGGAGTCCCGCCAGCGGCGCCTGGGGCGTTTGATCTCAAACGGCCCGACACCGGACGGGACGCATAGCAAGAGGAACCATTCACATGGCTGACCTTCGTAATTATCAGGCGCGGTACGGGGCCGCTGGCGGCGTCCAGGCCGACGCGTCGATCGACCAGGGCCTGCGCTCCTATATGCTCAGGGTCTACAATCTGATGGCGCTTGGCCTTGCCATCACCGGCGTTGCCGCGCTCGGCACCGTTTCGCTGGCCGTCACGTCCGATCCGGGCCAGGCCGTCGCCACGCTCGGCAACGGACAGATGCTCACCTCGCTCGGCGCGACGCTTTACGGCTCGCCGCTGCGCTGGGTCGTCATGCTCGCTCCGCTCGCTCTCGTCTTCTTCCTGTCGTTCCGCATCGACAAGATGAGCGTATCGGCCGCACAGACGACGTTCTGGGCCTATGCCGCGCTGATGGGCGTGTCGCTGTCGTCGATCTTCCTGGTCTACACGGCCCAGTCGATCACGCAGACCTTCTTCATCACTGCGACCGCCTTCGGCGCTCTGTCGCTGTGGGGCTACACGACCAAGCGCGATCTGACGGGCATGGGCTCGTTCCTGATCATGGGCGTGTTCGGCCTGATCATCGCGATGATCGTGAACATCTTCCTGCAGTCTTCGGCGCTTCAGTTCGCCGTCTCGGCGATCGGCGTTCTCGTCTTCGCTGGCCTGACCGCCTACGACACGCAGAAGATCAAGGAAATGTACTACGAGGGTGACGGTGCCGTTGCCATGGGCCGCAAGGCGATCATGGGTGCGCTGCGTCTTTACCTCGACTTCATCAACCTGTTCCTGTTCATGCTCCAGTTCATGGGCAACCGCGAGTAGTCGCGGCGAACGAATAGCTGGATCGGGGCGGCCTTTTGGCCGCCCTTTTTCGTTTCGTTGCAAGGCGTGATATTTCAATCGATTGGAGCGTGCGGCGCAGCATTCCGTTACAAGCTGCCATCTGCTATCGGCAATCCACCCAGTTAATCAGGAGAAGATTGCAGATGACGGAACGTCTCGAAGATATCGCGCTCGCCATGGTTGCCGACGGCAAGGGCATCCTCGCCGCCGACGAAAGCTCCGGCACGATCAAGAAGCGTTTCGATGCAATCAAGGTGGAGTCCACCGAAGAGAACCGCCGCGACTATCGCGAGCTGATGTTCCGCGCCGACGCCGCCATGAAGAACCACATCTCCGGCGTCATCCTCTATGACGAGACGATCCGCCAGAAGGCCGCCGACGGCACGAAGCTCGTCGATCTTATCAAGGCCGCTGGCGCTGTTCCGGGCATCAAGGTCGATGCCGGTGCCAAGCCGCTTGCCGGTTTTCCCGGCGATACCGTCACCGAGGGTCTCGACGGCCTGCGCGAACGTCTTGCCGACTATTACAAGCTGGGCGCACGCTTCGCCAAATGGCGTGCCGTGATCGACATCGACGAGGAAAACAACGTCCCGTCAGCCACGTCGATCGACGCCAACTGCCATGCGCTCGCGCGCTATGCGGCGCTTTGCCAGGAAGCGGGCATCGTGCCGATCGTCGAGCCGGAAGTCCTGATGGACGGCGCGCACGATATCGACACCTGCTACGAGGTGACCAAGGTCACGCTGCTCCAGCTTTATTCCGAGCTCTACGCGGCCGATGTGAACCTCGAAGGCACGATCCTGAAGCCGAACATGGTCATTCCCGGCAAGAAGTCGGGCGCCAAGGCGTCACCCGAGCAGATCGCCGAAATGACGCTCAAGGTTTTCCGTGAGACCGTTCCCGTCGCCGTTCCGGGCATCGCCTTCCTGTCGGGCGGCCAGTCCGACGAGGAAGCGACCGCCAACCTCAACGCCATAAACGCGGCAGGCCCGCTGCCGTGGAAGGTCACCTTCTCCTATGGCCGCGCGCTTCAGGCCGCACCCCAAAAGGCATGGGCCGGCAAGGCGGACAACGTCGCCGCCGCGCAGGCCGCCTTCGCCCACCGTGCGAAGATGAACGGCCTTGCCGCTCAGGGCAAATGGTCGGCAGACCTCGAAAAGCAGGGCTGATACACCGCCACTTGCAGGTCACAGTGACGCACAAGCCCGGATGACCCTCATCCGGGCTTTTTGCTGCCAGCTTGCTCGCTATAATCGGGCGATGTCGCTTCTGCCGCTCCTCACCTGGCTCGCCTTTCCAGTCTATGTCTGGCAGGGACTTTCCGTGCGCCGCCGCGTGGCACGCATGCTGCCGGCCGAAGGCCCCGTCATCCACCGCATCGCGGGGGAGGGGGAGCCGATCAATCTTCTGGTTCTCGGTGACTCATCTGCCGCGTCGGTCGGCGTCGAAAGCTCCGAGCGCGGCCTAGCCGCGCGGATCGCGCAACGTGCGCATGAGGCCACCGGCCGTCCCGTCGTCTGGCGCGCGGCCGGCTTCAATTCGGCGACCGCCGGACGGCTGCGTGACCATGTCGTGCCGAACATGGACCCCGGCCACTGGACGCATCTGGTCCTGACCGTCGGCTCCAACGATGCAAAGAACTTCCACACCGGCCGCCGGTTCAACCGCGAATTCGGCACGCTGCTTTATGCGCTGCGGGCCAAATGGCCGGAAGCGCGCGTCGTGTGGTCGCCGGTCGTGGAAATGTCCTTGATGCCGGCGCTGCCGCCCGCGCTAGGGCGCATCCTCGAAATTCGTGCCGGGCTGATCAATTACTGGGGCCATCGCCTGTGTCTTGAACGCGGCGCGGTGCCTGCCACGCGCCTGCCGATCGACGACCCCATCGCCGGCTTTTCGCTCGACGGTTTCCATGCGTCGGAAGCCGGCTATGACCGCTGGGCCGAGCATCTCCTGCCGATCCTGCTCGATACCGATATCGTCGAAGCGTAATTGCGCTTGCGCGTTTCAGTAAGGCCGGATCAGCACCGTCAGCATCATGACGGCGATCGCCGCCACCGCGATCTTCCAGAAATCGCCGCGTTTTCTCAGGCCCGGAATGCCGATCGGCTTGATGATCTGCACGACCATCGCGGCGATGAACAGGAAGGCGACGACTTTCGACTGCATGTTTTGCGAATCCCCTGTCACCTTCCATAGCAGGTATGGGCACGTCTGTCCGACTTTCGCCGCGCTGGACAGGCCCGCTGTCGGCCCGCTACCAATTCGGAAGAGAGGGAGGAACATATGGCATCGCGCTATCACGAGACCTATGCACGCTGGCGGGCCGACCCGGACGGCTTCTGGCGCGAGGCGGCGCGGCTGGTCGACTGGGTGCGCGAGCCGGACCGGATTTTCGATCCGTCCGCCGGAATCTACGGACGCTGGTTTCCCGATGCGATCTGCAACACCTGCTACAACGCTGTCGACCGTCATGTGGAAAACGGCCGCGCCGACCAGCCCGCACTGATCCACGACAGTCCCGTCACCGAAACCCGGCGCACGCTGACCTATGGCGACCTCAAGACCGAAGTGGTCGCGCTGGCCGCCGTGTTGCAGGACCGTGGCATCGAGAAGGGCGACCGCGTCATCATCTACATGCCGATGGTGCCCGAGGCGGCCGTCGCCATGCTTGCCTGCGCGCGGATCGGCGCGGTGCATTCGGTCGTCTTCGGCGGATTTGCCGCGCGTGAGCTTGCCACCCGCATCGACGACGCGAAACCGAAAGCCATCATCGCCGCTTCCTGCGGCATCGAGCCGACGCGCGTCGTCGCTTACCAGCCGCTTTATGACGGTGCGATCGCGCTGGCCCGGCACAAGGTCGAGACCGTCATCGTCCTTCAGCGCGAACAGCAGACCTGCGAACTGACGCCCGACCGTGACATCGACTATGCGTCCACCGTCGCGAAGGCCATAGCGGAAAAGCGCGACGTGGAATGCGTGCCGGTGAAGGCCACCGATCCGCTCTACATCCTCTACACTTCCGGCACGACGGGCCAGCCCAAGGGCGTCGTGCGCGACAATGGCGGGCATCTCGTCATGCTCGCCTGGTCGATGGAAAACGAGTTCGGCATCAAGCCGGGGGAGGTCTTCTGGGCGGCGTCGGATGTCGGCTGGGTCGTCGGCCACTCCTACATCGTCTATGCACCGCTCTTTCATGGCTGCACGTCCATCGTCTTCGAGGGCAAGCCGGTCGGCACGCCCGACGCCGGAACCTACTGGCGCGTCATTTCAGAGCATGGCGTCGTCGCGCTCTTTACCGCCCCGACCGCCTTTCGCGCCATCAAGGGACAGGACCCGAAGGGCGAATTCATCGGCAAATACGATCTGTCGAAATTCCGAACCCTTTTCCTAGCCGGCGAGCGGGCCGATCCCGAAACGGTGAAATGGGCGGAAACCCATCTTGGAAAACCGGTCATCGACCATTGGTGGCAGACCGAAACCGGCGCGCCGATCACGCAGAACCCGGTCGGGCTCGGCATGTTGCCGGTCAAATACGGCTCGCCCGGTGTTCCGATGCCCGGCTGGGACATGGCGATCCTCGATGATGCCGGCCACGTAGTTCCGCACGGCACGCTCGGCAACGTCGTCGCCAAACTGCCGCTGCCGCCCGGTTCCTTTCCGACGCTGTGGAACGCGGACGACCGCTTCAAAAGCGCCTATCTCGACGAATTCCCTGGCTATTACAAAACCGCCGACGCGGGCATCATCGATGAAGACGGCTATCTTTTCATCATGGCGCGCACCGACGACATCATCAACGTGGCCGGCCATCGTCTGTCGACCGGCGGGATGGAGGAAGTCATCGCCGAACATCCCGACGTCGCCGAATGCGCCGTCGTCGGGATTGCCGACACGATGAAGGGGCAGATTCCCTGCGGCTTCGTGGTTCTGAATGCCGGTGTCGACCGTCCCACCGGCGAGATCGAGCGCGAAATCGTCGCGCTGGTGCGTGAGAAGATCGGCCCCGTCGCGGCCCTGCGCACCGTGGTCTCGGTCAAGCGGCTGCCCAAGACCCGCTCGGGTAAGATCCTGCGCGCGACCATGCAGAAGATCGCCGACCGCGAGGATTGGTCGATGCCCGCGACCATCGACGATCCGGCGGTACTGGACGAAGTCAGCGCGGCGCTGAAGGGACGCGGGATCGGTTAGGAACGATCTGCGTCAGCCCTGTTCGAGCTTCCGGTAAAGCTCGACGATCCAGTCGATGAAGACGCGCACGCGCAAGCTGAGATGGCGGTTGGGCGGGTAGAGCACATGAATGGGCGTCGGCGACGGCGGCGTTTGCGCGAGCATTTCGACGAGCGCGCCTCGCTCGATATGCGCCCTGATCGAGTAGCGCGGCACCTGGATGATGCCGATGCCTTCGAGCGCGGCCGCCAGTAGCGATTCGGTTCCGCTCACCACCAGCCGGGTCGGAAGCGTAACGGTGCGCAGTTCGCCATCGACCTGAAATTCCAGCGGCATCACGGCCCCCAGCCGCGATGAATGGAACCCGACCATCCGGTGCCCGTCGAGCTTGTCCCAGCGCTTGGGCATGCCGAATCGCTGGACGTAACCAGCGGAGGCGATCGTCGCCTCGCGCAGCAGCGCGATCTGCCGACCGACGAGGTCGCTTTCCTGTGACGCGCCGGCGCGTATGACGCAGTCGAACCCTTCGCGCACCGGATCGACGAACCGGTCGGCCTCGCTGAGATGGAGATCGATTTGAGGATACCGGTCGAGGAATGCCGGCAGGTGTGGCAGGATCATTTCCCGTGCCTGGCTGCCAAGCACGTTGGCGCGCAGCAAACCGCCCGGTTCGGCGGCGCTGAACGCGCTTTCAGCGTCCTCGATGTCGCCCAGAATATCGACGCAGCGCCGGTAATAGGCATCGCCGTCCAACGTCACGCGAACCTGCCGTGTCGTGCGCTCCAGAAGACGCACGCCGATGCGCCGTTCGAGCTTCTTGATCGCATCCGTCACGGTCGAGGCGGGCAGCGCCAAATCTTCCGCCGCGCGCACGAAGCTCTGCCGCTCTACGACGCGCGTAAAGACGAGCATGGCGTCCAGACGATCCATAATCCGAAAATCCCGAATAGTGTACGCGAATTATGATGGTTTATCCGAACGGCAACAGCAACCAGATAGTGCAGGCAAAACCGAAAAGGAAAACGACATGTCAAAGGACGTCAAAATCGCCATCGTGACCGGCGCCAGCCGCGGGCTCGGGCGCAACACCGCGCTTGCGCTCGCTCGTCGCGGCATCGATGTGATCGGAACCTATCATTCCAACGCGCAAGAGGCCGAAGCCACCGCGAACGAGGTGCGCGCTCTTGGCCGTCGCGCGGTCATGCTTCAGCTCGATACCGGCGCATCCGCGACGTTCCCGGATTTCGTCGAGGCGGTGAAAGCTGCGCTGAAGCGCGACTGGCAGCGCGACAATTTCGACTATCTCGTCAACAATGCCGGTATCGGCATCAATTCGCCTTTCGCGGAGACGAGCGAGGCCGATTTCGACCGCCTGATGAATATCCATCTCAAGGGCGTGTTCTTCCTGACGCAGAAGCTGTTGCCGGTCATTTCCGATGGCGGGCGCATCGTCAATTTGTCGAGCGGCCTGGCCCGCTTCTCACTGCCCGGCTATTCGGCCTATGCGATGATGAAGGGCGGCATCGAGGTTTTGACGCGTTATCTCGCCAAGGAACTGGGATCGCGCGGCATAACGGTCAATGCCGTCGCGCCGGGCGCCATCGAGACCGATTTCGGCGGCGGCGTCGTGCGGGACAACCCGGACGTGAATGCGCATGTCGCCGGCACGATCGCGCTTGGCCGCGTCGGGGTGGCGGACGATATCGGCCCGGCCATCGCCTCGCTCCTGAGCGACGACAATCGCTGGGTCAACGCGCAGCGTATCGAAGTTTCGGGCGGCATGCTGATCTAGATTTCAGCTACATTCCCTTGCGTAATATAAGCTGGTTCTGATGTGATCGGTGTGGTTATATTCTTCCCGTAAACAACGGGAGGAATTTCAATGCCTAGCAAGTTGAAAACTTGGCCGGCAGTGGCGGCTGTTGCAACTGCAACGGTCGTCATTTTGCCGGCTGCGGCGCTGGCGCAAGGTCAGGGACCGGGCCTCAGCCACGAGATCGTGCTTTCCGAACTTCAGGACCCTTGGGACATGGCGTTCTTGCCGGACGGCACCATGTTCTTCACGGAAAAATGCCGTGGCCTTTCGGTATTGCTGCCGTCCGGGGACGTCAATCCGCTTCTGGGCATGGGGGACACGGAGGGTTTTTCCAGCGCCGGGGATGATCTGTTCTGCGAGGGTCAGGCCGGCATGAACGGCGTTGCCGTCGATCCCGATTTCGACGAGAACCGTTTCATCTATGTCTATTCGGCGTCAAATCTGACCGAGCCGGGCGGAAACCGTGTCCTGCGGATGGTGGTCAATGACGATCTCAGCGAAGTTTCGGACCGCACCGACATCGTCGACGACATTCCCTACAAGCCAGTCGCAACGGATCAGCCTTTCGGCGGGCCCGGCGCGCATAATGGCGGACGCATCCGTTTCGACCCCGAAGGCCATCTTTTCGTGACGACGGGCGACACGCACAATGCCGAAGTGCCGCAAAGCCCGACGCTGCTCGGCGGCAAGGTGCTGCGCATCGACCGTGACGGCGAGCCGATCGAGGGCAATGGCGCGCCCGAAGGGTTCGATCCGCGCATCTTCACTTATGGCCACCGCAACGTTCAGGGCATCGCGTTCCGCCCCGACACCGGGCAGCCGGTCGTCGCCGAACACGGTCCATGGCATTCCGACGAAATCACCGCGCTGGTCGCCGGCGGCAATGGCGGATGGGACCCGCGCCCCGACGAGGCCGGACGCGGCGAGTGCCCCGATGGCTACTGCGGCTACGAGCCGAACCAGATGGATGAGATGAATCCGCAGGAACGTGCCGAATATATGCCGATGACGGATCTTGCGACCTATCCGGACGCCATGAAGCCGGCATGGAACAATAACGGCCTTTCTCAGGGAAGTGTCTCCGCCGCGTTCCTTTCGGGCGATCAATGGGGCGAATGGGATGGCCGTCTGGTCGTCGGTCTGATGGGGATCGGCTTCGGCGGAACGCCGGTCGGCCAGCGTATCGACATCATCGATCTGGCTGAAGACGGGCTTTCGGTCAACGACGTGTCGGAAATGGAGCTTCCGATGGAGTCCGGGCGTTTCCGGTCGCTGGTGCAGGGGCCGGATGGCAATCTCTACGCAGCCATCGACGAGGGCGACATCTACCGCATCACGCCCGAATAGGTCGGTGCAGGCCGCATCGCCAAAAGGCCGTGCGGCTTATCAACCGGGCAGCGGCTGCCGTCCCGGCGGTCGCTGCCCGGTGCGCCTTCGATATCGTCCAATTCCAAAGGGTGCTTCATCATGAGAGTTTTGACCGGCTCAGCGGTTTTGCTGGCCTTCGCATTTCCCGCCTTCGCACAAAATACGTCGACCGCCGATATCGCCGCGGGGGAAAAGATGTATGCGAGTTCGTGTGCAAGATGCCACGGACGTACCGGGCGCGGTATGGCGTCCTTCCCCCCGGTCGAGGGCAAGGATGCCGACTACCTCGTCAACCGGCTCGAGCAATATCGCGCGGGAGAAAATGTCGGTCCCAACTCGGGTCTGATGCGGCCAGTCGCAGCGAATCTGTCCGATGAGGATATCGCCAACCTTTCCGCCTTCATCGCGGCGAACTTTCAATAATACGGATATTCGATTCTCAACCGGGACGCCGCCTTGCAACGGGTTGGTGCTGATCATCGCCAGAATGGTTTGCACCCCTCTCGCAAGGCCTCATCCCGGTCGATGCCGATATCGCGAAGCTCATGAGGTTCGAGTTCGAGCAACCTTGCGCGCTGGTCCCGCCTTTGCGGCCAGATCCGAAAAATGAGGCGTAGCGCGGAACAGTTCCTGTGCGTGAGCGAGGGCGGGCGGTGGCACGGCACACCGAAGCTGGCGATTTCGTTTGCGGCCATATCGGATCACTTTCGAAACATCGATCCTCCCTTTCTACCTGGCTTGCGACTGTGGATGTTTCGGCCGGGACCGAAGCGTTCGGGCTGGCTTTCCAGACGGTTGCTTCTATGCTGCCACGCATGACGAACATGGCTTCAGGCAATGCCATCGCGACCGTAGCAGCGCTTCTGGGTGAGCCTGCTCGCGCCAACATCATGTCCGCCCTTATGAGCGGGCAGGCGCTGACGGCGGGAGAGCTGGCCCGTTCGTCCGGCGTAACGGCGCAAACGACGAGCGGGCATCTTTCTCGTCTTGCGGAAGCCGAATTGATCGTGCCCGAACGGCAGGGTCGGCACCGCTACTACAGAATGGCCTCCGCCGAAGTCGCACAGATGGTCGAAACGCTTTCGATCGTCGCATCCATGGGACCGAAGCGACATCATCCGCTCGGCCCGCGTGATACGGCACTTCGCAAGGCCCGTACCTGCTACGATCATATTGCCGGCAGGCTCGGCCTCGCCATCGCCGATTCCATGCAGTCAAGAAACCTGATCGTGCTTGCCGACGGTGCCGGCATGCTGACGCCGGCAGGACAAGGTTTCGTCACGGATTTCGGGCTCGATCTCAGCAATGGTTCGAAACGGCCGCTTTGCCGGACATGCCTCGACTGGAGCGAGCGCCGGCATCATCTGGCCGGACGGCTCGGTGCAGCGATTCTTGATCGCCTTGTGGAACGCCAATGGGTAAAGCGCTTGCCGGACAGCCGCGCGCTCATCGTCACGCGCAGCGGCGAGCGCGGCCTTGCCGAAACCTTCGGCCTGCCCAACGACTGGCAAGGCAGGATGGAATGACGGAAAGTTCGAGGCTAGGCTCTCGTTACGAGTACAATGACGGCCCTCACGGACGTTCTGCAAATCTCGAAATCCACTATTGGCATAAAGCTTGAAGCCGTTAGTCCCGTGCTCGTCACCGAAATTCATGCCCTAACCCGTCCGCTGGCCGACGCTCGGGTTCCGTTCTTTCGGCAAAACTTATCCACCCTCTCCACACCTGCTCTATCATCCACCGCAGTTCCTCCCGCCGGGAACGCGTCCGGAGACGTTCTGATGCGGGGAGGAACCGGCGCTCTGGTCGTGCGGAAAACGTAGCCGTGCGGTTAGGGATGTCGCGGCCGGGGCATCTTGCAGCCCGTTTAAAGGTACGGGGTGCGCCATACGCGCGCTAAGGCAGAGAAGTCGGGTCTTCCCGAACCTTCTGCCCCAGTGATGTGGACGCGATACGAAACCGCCGGGCGACGGTCCTGCCGATCGCAATAACAATATTCTCAAGAGCGTGAAGCGGACCGTCGCCTTCCCGATCTTCTCTTCGCACGATCCGGCCGACTTTTCGGTGCGGAGGCACTGCCGCGCGTCATCGCTCCGAACGACTGCCGATGCCTGTCGGCGCGGCGACGTCCCTGCATGCCTTGCTCCTTCGCTTAGCCTCGCGCTATGGATTCACCGACTGACGAGAAAGGATACGACATGAGACTCGATGGAAAGACGGCGATCGTGACGGGCGCGGCGGGCGGCATCGGCTACGCCATCGCGGACCGCTTCCTGCGTGAAGGGGCGAAGGTCGTCATCGCCGATATCGACACGACCAAGGGCGGCAAGGCCGAAAGCGACCTGTCGGGGCTCGGCAAGGTGCGTTTTATCAAGGCGGACGTGTCGAAGCGGCTCGACGTGCAGAACCTCGTCACCGCGACGCTCGACGCTTTCGGCGACATCGACATCCTCGTCAACAATGCCGGCATCGTCCATGGCGCTGAGTTCCTCGATCTGAAGGAGGACGATTTCGACCGCGTGCTCGGCGTCAATCTCAAAGGCTCGTTCCTGACGGGTCAGGCTGTCGCGCGCTACATGGTCGAAAAGATCGAAAAGGGCGGCGCGCCCGGCGCGATCGTCAACATGTCATCCATCAACGCCGTCTTCGCGCTGCCTAACCAGATACCGTATTCGATCTCCAAGGGCGGTGTTTCGCAGCTTACCAAGGCGATGGCGATTTCGCTTGCGCCGCATGGCATCCGCGTCAACGCGATCGGGCCAGGTTCGATCATGACCGACATGCTGGCGGCAGTGAACGCCGACCCGGCGGCGAAGAACCGCATCCTGTCGCGCACGCCGATGGGCAGGATCGGCGATCCGTCCGAGATCGCATCGGTCGCGGTGTTCCTTGCCTCCGACGACGCATCCTACGTCACGGGCCAGACCGTCTATGCCGATGGCGGGCGCCTGCCGCTCAACTACACGGTGGAGGTAAAGCCCGAAAGCTGACATCCTCCTGACATCAGGCTGTCAGGAGGAGCCGTCCATACTGACAATCTGACGGGGAAGGCCCCGAGGAGAGGATCGTCCCATGCGACGCGCGGATCGGCTGTTCCAGATCGTGCAACATCTTCGCGGCGGGCGGCTCGTTACCGCGCACATGCTGGCCGAGCGGCTGGAAGTGTCTGACCGCACGATCTATCGTGATATTGCGGATTTGCAGTCGACCGGGGTGCCGATCGATGGCGAGGCTGGCGTCGGCTACATCCTGCGCGAAGGCTTCGACCTGCCGCCATTGATGTTCACCCGCGACGAGATCGTGGCGCTTGTCGCCGGCGCGCGCATGGTGCGCGCCTTCGGCGGAGCGGCCATGGCGCGGGCTGCCGAAGAGGCGCTGGTCAAGATTTCCGCCGTGCTGCCCGATGCGGAGCGCGGGCGTATCGACCGCACTGAAATCCACATGCCGCTCTGGGTCGTCAGCGATGCCGAGCGCCGGACGATCGACACATTGGAACGCGCGGTCGAGGCGCGACATGTGCTTTCGATCGACTATCGCGACGAGGCGGGCGCGTCGTCCTGCCGGCAGATCCGGCCGCTCGGTCTCTGGTTCTGGGGAAAGGTCTGGACGGTCGTCGCCTGGTGCGAATTGCGCGACGACTTCCGGGCGTTCCGCATCGACAGGATCGCCTCGGTCGCCTGCGACGGCACCGTCTTTCGGCACGAGAAGGGCAAGCGGCTCGCCGATTTCTACCGAAGGATCGAGCACGATCAGTCCGCGCGCGAATGGGCCGAACGGCGCACCACGTCCTGATCTCGCAATCGGAGCGATGCGTGCCTATCTGTGGTGCGGTAAAACTCGATCCGGAGAATTGGACGCATGAAATCGGGACCCGTCGCCTTCCTCTTGTGGCTCGTCGGCCTCGTCGGCTTTTGCGGGCTGCACCGCTTTTATACCGGACGCATCTGGACCGGCCTGCTCTGGCTGTTCACGCTCGGCCTGCTCGGCATCGGCCAGATCATCGACCTGTTCCTCTTGCCTTCGATGGTTCGCCAGGCGAATCTCGAACGCCGCGTCGAGACGATGGAGGCAGGGCGGCTGCGCTGATTTTTCATGAAACCATCGGGCAAAGCGCCCGTTGGTCCCCCGAACCGTTCAATGAGACGAAGGGGAGAAAACCATGTCCATCAGCCGCCGTGACGAAGACCGCGCTTTGACAAAAGACGAGCGCGAAATCGTCGCCAAGACCCATCACCCCGAATTGCAGAACCTCAAGGACAAGGAACTGGCATCGGTCATCAAGCTGATGCGCGAGCGCCGCGACAAGGCAAGTTCCGAAGTTCAGCGCCGCAGGCGCGAGATGCGCGGCAAGGCGGCGCCTAAGGGCAACGAAGCCGCGACCTCGGCGACCGGCAACAAGGCGAAGCTTGCCGTTCTGGCGGGTGCGATGAAGCGGCTGAACGCCGAACATGCACGTCGCAGGGAAGCGGCCTGACCGACAAGCAGCATATAAAAAGAAGGGCGCTCGAAGCGCCCTTCTTTTTATTTGTTTTGTTCCGACCGTCAGAAGCGGTTGTCGTCTTCCTCGTCATCGGTATTGGTCGACTTCAGCGACGACAGCTTGGCGAAGACGGCATCCGCGTCGAGTTCGTCGTTGTCCTTTTCGGTGCCGACTTCCAGCGTTTCGGTTTCGCGGGCCGGCAGCAGCGTTCCGCCGGTCGGCTCTGACGCCGGCAGGTTGCGCGAGGCCTTCTGCACTTCAAGGTCGAGGTCGATCTGCGAGGAAAGGCCGAGCGTCACAGGGTCCATCGGAACGAGGTGAGCCGAATTCCAGTGCTTACGCTCGCGGATCTGCTCGATCGTCGCCTTGGTCGTGCCGACGAGGCGCGAAATCTGCGCGTCCTTCAGTTCGGGATGATTGCGCACCAGCCACAAAATGGCGTTGGGGCGATCCTGCCGCTTGGAAAGCGGCGTATAGCGTGGCGTGCGGCGCTTGGTTTCGGGCACGCGCACCTTCGGCTCGGCGATCTTGAGCTTGTAATTCTCGTCCGCTTCGCCCTTGGCGATCTCCTCGCGCGTGATCTGGCCGGTCATGACCGGATCGAGACCCTTGATGCCCTGCGCGGCCTCGCCGTCGGCAATCGCCTTCACTTCGAGCGGGTGCAACGTGCAGAACGCTGCGATCTGATCGAAGGAAAGCGCGGTGTTGTCGACCAGCCAGACGGCCGTCGCCTTGGGCATGAGCAGGGTGTTGGCCATGAGATAAATCCTTCCTGTTCGCCCGCGGTCCCTGCCGCGGGCGGTGGGCAATGCCACCGAATTGGGAAAATCACTACTGCATATAAAGGCAATTCGGTTTGTTCGCAACGGAAAGTGGCCCAGGCATGCGCGATGTTGTGGAGCGGGGGCGGCCGGTTTAGCGTGCCAATGAAACAGGGATATGCAGCATGAGCGGACTGCTTGCGCTTCTCGATGACGTGGCCGCGCTGGCGAAACTCGCCGCCGCACAGGTGGACGACGTAGCCGCGCAGGCGGGACGTGTCGGCGTCAAGGTCGCGGGCGCGGTGATCGACGATACGGCGAAAGCAGGCGCGAAATCGCTCGGCGTGGTCATCGACGACACGGCGGTGACGCCGAAATACGTCCAGAACCTGCCGGCAGCACGCGAATTGCCGATTGTGTGGAAGATCGCGCGCGGCTCGGTCTTCAACAAGATCGTGATCCTCCTGCCTCTCGCGCTCCTGCTCGACAGTTTCGCGCCTTGGCTGATGACGCCGCTATTGATGCTGGGCGGTTGTTATCTGTGTTTCGAGGGTGCGGAGAAGGTCGCGCATCTCTTTTCGCCGCATGAAGAAGATCATGCGGAACAGCCGCAGCAACTCGACGCCGCGCGGCTGGAAGAAGAGCGCGTGGCGGGCGCGATCAAGACCGATTTCATCTTGTCGGCCGAGATCATGACGATTGCGCTGGCAGCGATCGAGGCCGAGGGCGTTATCACGCGCGGCATCGTGTTGGCGCTGGTCGCGGTCGGGATCACGGCGCTCGTCTATGGCGCGGTCGCGCTTTTGGTAAAGATGGACGATGCCGGATTGAAACTCGCCCAGATCGGACGGCTTTCTGGAACGCGCGCCTTCGGGCGCGGGCTGGTCAAGGCGATGCCCGGCATCATGAACGTGATCTCGATCGTCGGCACGGCGGCGATGCTGTGGGTCGGTGGACAGATCGTGACCCATGGGCTCGCCGTTCTCGGTTTCGGTGCGATCAGCCATTTCATCGAAGGCGTCGCGGCACAGGCGGCCCATCTCATCGGGGCAGGCGAGGCGGCGGTGGAATGGATCGTCACCGCCGCGCTCGATGGCGTCTTCGGATTGGCGCTGGGTCTCGCGCTCGTCCCGATCGTCGGCAAAGTGCTTCTGCCCGCCTTTGCACTGGTGCGCGGAAAGGCCTGAACCTTCCCGCGTCAGTTTATCACCCCGCCACTGCGATCAGATCGGGCGCCGTGGCATGCCGCACGACGATGGCGCTGCCGTCGCGCACATTGGCATGGAGGTGGATGATGTCCTGATTGATCAGGCGGATGCAGCCCGACGAGATCGACCGGCCGATCGACCATGGCTGGTGCGTGCCATGAACGCGGTAGATCGTATCGCGGCCGTTCTGGTGGATGTAGAGACCGCGCGCGCCCATCGGGTTCGTTGGGCCCGGGGCCATACCGCCATTGGCGATCGAATAGGGTTCGAGTTCAGGCTGGCGCGCGACCATGGAATCCGGCGGCGTCCAGCGCGGCCACACGCGCTTGTATGCGATGATCGCGCGGCCCTGCCACGAGAAACCGTCACGCCCAACGCCGATGCCGTAGCGCATGGCGCGCCCGTTCGGCCGGACGTGGTAGAGATATTTCTCGCCGGTCTCGACGATGAGCGTGCCGGGGCGTTCGTCGGTTTCGTAGTCGACTTCGCGGCGCCACCATTCGGGCGCCATCTGGGAGACGTCGACGGCGGGAACGTCGAACTGTTCCTCGGGCAGTGCGTCGTACATCGACGGGCGGACCGGCGGTGGGGGCGGCAAGGGTTCGGGCTGCGGCTCGGGCGTCGACATGCAGCCTGCAAGCGCCAGCGAGCCGGCCCCCAGAAGAAGAAAACGGCGGTTCATGCGCGCGGGAGGAAAGCGCCCGTCGCCTGAGGTTTGTTCGGTCATTGTTGCCTCGAAATAAAAGTCTGTCGTGCCATGGAACGGCACGCAATCGGAGTGTCGAAGGTGGATGCCCGTTAGGGGCGGAGAGGATCAGCCCTGCGGCGGGCGCTCGATGCCTGAAGGGCGCTTGGCGATGACCAGCCGCGTATGGCTCGAAGGAGCATGGTTCTCGGTTGAAGGCGTGACGCCAAGGTCCGTGTCGCGCGGCGTAATCGCCTGGATGCCGACGCAAACGGCGATGGCGGCCTCGCTATCGGCCGGAATCTGGCTCTCGCCGGTCATCTCGATCAGCTTTTCCTGCAACATACGGCATTTGGGGCCGATGCCCTCCATCATCGCACTGGCCTGCGCCGGCACGACAAGCACCAGGCAGGAAGCGATAATGAACAGGATGGGGCGCAGGCGAAACATGAATTCCGGCTAGAAGCGGAAAGTGGCGAGAATCGTGCAGCCTGTCCCTTGCCGTCTGAAATACGAAATCGCGGTCATGTTAAGACCCTGTCAGTTGCATTCGTGCTACAGTTGCAGGAAGGGACTGCCAAAGCTTTATGGACTTTCATGCGTACGCTATCGGCCTTGTTCGGATTGAGCATCATCGTGGTCGCCATCGCAATGGGATGGTGGTCCCCTGTGGAGCGCGAGGCGCTGTCGCCACAGGTTGCGGCCGTGACGCAGCGGCCCGGTATCGAGGAGGCCGCCCCGCTCGCCTCTTCGTCCATGCCCTCATCAACGGCTTCCGTCACGCCCGAGCCTGTCGCCGAGGAGCCGCAGGAGATCGAGGGCGAGGTATTCTACACCACCGCGAATGTGCGCATGCGCAGCGGGCCGGCGTCGAGCTTCAACATCGTGTGGACAGCGCCCGCCGGCACGCGGGTCCATTCCGTTCAGGTCGACGGCAACTGGCATCTGGTCAAAACCGCCGACCATGAAGGCTGGATGTATGTGCGCTATATGCGCGAGGGGTCTGTCACGCAGTAGGAACGCGCGTTGTGCGAGGGACGGGTGACGCAAGCGTCGGGCTCGGTGATTCCAAGCCCGGCGTCAGCAATTGAATGGTCGGTCACGCGTGGCTATGGCGATCACGCCACGTCGAGCACGATCTTGCCGATGTGGTCGCCTTCTTCCATGCGCTCATGTGCGCGCCAGGCTTCCTTCAACGGGAATATCATGTCCATGACTGGTGCGATCTCGCGCGCGGCAAGCAGTGGCCACACGCGTGACTCCAGTTCGGACGCCACCTTCGCCTTGAACGCGACGGTGCGCGGGCGCAAAGTCGAGCCGGTATGCGTCAGGCGCTTGACCATCAGCTTGGCGTAGTTCGCTTCACCCGTCGCGCCGCCCATCGTGGCGATCTGGACGATGCGGCCTTCGACGGCGGCGGCATCGTAATTGCGCGCGACATAGGAGCCGCCAACCATGTCGAGGATGACGTTCGCGCCCTTGCCGTCGGTAAAGTCTTTCACCGCCTCGACGAAATCGGTCTCACGGTAGTTGATGGCCAGAGCCGCGCCGAGCTTTTCGCAGGCCTCGCATTTATCGGCCGAGCCGGCCGTGACGATCACCTTCGCACCCAGCTTCGAGGCGATCTGGATGGCCGTCGTGCCGATGCCGGACGAGCCGCCATGAACCAGAAGCGTTTCGCCTTCCTGAAGTTCGCCGCGCTGGAAGACGTTGTTCCAGACGGTGAAGAACGTTTCGGGGATCGCCGCCGCCTCGGTAGAGGTGAAGCCGTGTGGGATCGGCAGCGCATTGGTTTCGTGGACGCGGCAATATTCGGCATAGCCACCGCCCGGCGTCAGCGCCGTCACCTGATCGCCGACACGCCAGCGTTTGACGTTCGGCCCGACTGCCGCGACCTCGCCGGCAGCTTCCAGCCCCGGCAGGTCCGACGCATCCGGCGGCGGCGGATAGGCGCCCTTCCGCTGCTGCACGTCCGGGCGATTGACGCCGGCTGCGCGTACGCGGATCAGGATTTCGCCCTCGCGCAATTCGGGAAGCGCTCGGCGTTCCGGTTTCAGGACAAGCGGTCCGCCCGGTTCGGTGATGGCAACAGCGGTCATCTTTTCGGGCAGGTCGACGCTCATTCATGACTCCTTTGGCGGGTTTGATCGCAACCGCCTCCTTATGTAGCTTTAAGAGGCGACGATCAAACGGGAGTATGCGCCATGGCCGCTTTCGACGACGAACCGGTGCGCCGGAAAAAAGTACACGAGATCGGGCAGGACCTGTCTTTGCTTTCGGTGGGCGAACTTGCAGAGCGCGTCGAGGCGCTGAAGGTGGAGATCGCGCGGTTGGAGGCCGAAATGGCCGACAAGGGCTCCACACGATCGGCAGCGGAGGCGCTGTTCAGGACGAGCTGATCGGCAGACGACGGTTTTTCCCCAGCCGCTGTCGCAGCCGCGCCGTCAAAAGGTCGTAATAGGTCTATTGTCCCGGCGCTGCGACGCCGCCTCGACCACAAGAGATTCGTTTGATGTTCATGTCCATCCGCCCCGTCCTTTCGCTGCTTTTCGGTACGGCGTTCCTGCTTTCCGGCTCAGGTTTGCATGGGCTGGTTCTGCCGCTGCGCGGGCAGGCGGAAGGATTTACGACCACCTCGCTCGGTCTTTTGGGCACGGCCTGGGCCGTCGGTTTCGTTGCGGGCTGCTATCGCGCGCCGTATCTCGTGCAGCGCGTCGGTCACGTACGTGCCTATGGCGCGTTCGCGGCAACCGCTTCCATCGTCGCGCTGATGACCGGCATCTGGATCAACGAGGTTGCCTGGATCATCCTTCGTGCCTGCACCGGCTTTGCGATGGCAGGTGCCTTCATGGTCATCGAGAGCTGGCTCAACGAGCGCTCGTCGAACGAGAACCGGGGCAGCATCTTCGGTCTTTACATGATGGTGACCTACGCCTCGATCATGGCCGGACAGATGGTGGTCGCGTCCGCCGATATCGGCAACGCGTCCCTGTTCATGATGGCGGGCATCCTGTTCTGCGCCTCGCTGATCCCGACCGCGATCTCCTCCGCTATGGCTCCGAAACCGCTGCAAAGCGTCTCGCTCGACCTGAAAGGGCTGTACCGCAACTCGCCGGTGGCTTCGGCTGCGTGCCTTCTCGTGGGCATCGCGAACGGTGCGTGGGGCACGCTCGGCGCGGTCTATGGCGCGCGAATCGGCATCACCACTTTCGAGATCGCGCTGATGATGAGCCTCGTGGTGCTTGCCGGTGCGCTGGCGCAGATGCCGGTCGGCCGGATTTCAGACCGCACCGACCGGCGCTACGTGCTGGCGAGCGCATCGGCTTTCTGCGGATTGATCGCGCTGGTGATCTTTTTGATCGCGCCGCGAAACGGCATCGTCGTTCTCGTGATGACCGGCGCCTACGGCATGTTCGCCTATACGCTCTATTCGATCGCCGTCGCGCATGCCAACGACCATGCGAGCCCGGAGGATTTCGTCAAGGTTTCGGGCGGGCTGCTGCTGCTCTACGGGTTCGGAACGATGATCGGGCCGATGGTGGCCGCTCCTTTGATGGACTATCTGCGCCCCGAAAGCCTGTTCCTGGCGACCGCCCTGCCGCATCTCGTTCTGGCCGGCTACACCATGCTTCGCGTCTCGCGCCGCGCGCCGGTGCCGATCGAGGAACGCGAGGCGTTCAAGACCTTGCCGTCCGAGCGCGCCGTCACGCCGCAGGCGGTGCTGCTCGATCCGCGCAGCGATACCGAGGATACGAGTGAGGACGCGGAGCGGCGGGACGCCGCATGAGCGGAGCGGACGCCTTTTCCGCGATCGCCGACCCGACGCGGCGGCATTTGCTGGAAGAGTTGCGGCGCGGTCCGAAGACGGTGGGCGAACTTGCCGCCGGCTTGCCGATATCGCGCCCGGCGGTTTCGCAGCATCTGAAGGCGCTGCTCGATGCGGGGCTCGTTCTCGCCACCAGTGAAGGCACAAAGCGGGTCTACGAGATCGAGCCCGCCGGCTTCCTCAAGCTCAATTTGTGGTTGGATCAGTTCTGGGAGGGGTGATCGAGCCCGAAAAAACAAAGCCGGCGGCGCGAACGCCACCGGCAGGTCCCCTATGGGCTTTCCCTCAAAAGCCCGGCGTTTAGTGCCTGGTCGGATACGACCGGATTTTTTCCATTTCGTCCTTCAGGGCCAGCTTCCGCCGTTTCAATGAAGCGATCTCGAGCGGATCGGCCGAGGGATGCGCCATCACCTCGTCCAGTTGCTTGTCGACATCGCCGTGTTTGCGCTGGAGTTCCTGTAAATGGGACGCTAGAGACATTCCGGGCTCTCCCTTCCTGGTTCCTCGTTCGCGTGCTCGCCGTCCGGTTCCCGGTCGGAACCGGATATGACAGCACGATGACAGTGTGCCATCACTCGCAAAAGCTGTCGAACACCCAGTAGTAGCATTTCCTGACAAATCGACATGTGATATGAATCGCCCACGAGGATCGCGTCTGACGCGGCCCGCCTTCGCGAGCGCGCCTCGCATTCAGCAGACGGTGAAGATGTCGGAACAGGATCAGGCGGAGATTCGTCTCGAATTTGCCCGGACCAAGCAGGAGCACGCGGATTTCGATGCCGCGATCAATGCGATGATCGAGGTCGGGTGCGACCCGCTCCAGATCCAGCGCATGAAGAAGAAGAAGCTTGCGCTGAAGGACAAATTGTCCAAGCTCGAAGATCGGATCATTCCCGACATCATCGCCTGAGCGCGTTACATCGAACCGGATTCCATGCCGCAAGCCAAAGTTGAAATCGCCATCATCATGGGCAGCCAGTCGGACTGGGCCACGATGCGTCACGCCGCCGAAACGCTGGATGCGCTCGGCCTCGGTTACGACGCGCGGATCGTCTCGGCGCACCGGACGCCCGAGCGACTCTACGATTTCGCCAAGAGTGCGAAGGGCGAAGGCTTCAAGGTCGTGATCGCAGGCGCAGGCGGCGCGGCGCATCTGCCTGGAATGGCGGCGGCCCTGACACCGCTGCCGGTCTTCGGCGTGCCGGTCGAATCGAAGGCGCTTTCGGGTCAGGATTCGCTTTTGTCCATCGTCCAGATGCCGGCCGGCATTCCGGTCGGCACGCTCGCCATCGGTCGCGCGGGCGCCGTCAACGCCGCGCTTTTGGCCGCAGCCGTGCTGGCGCTTTACGATGAAGATCTGGCGACCCGACTTGATGCGTGGCGTCAAAAGCAGAGCGACGCGGTCGCCGAACGGCCGACGGACGAGCCATGAGCGCGCTCAAATCAGGCTCGACCATTGGCATCATCGGCGGGGGCCAGCTTGGCCGCATGCTCGCCATGGCGGCCGCGAAGCTCGGCTATCGCACCGTGATCCTCGATCCGCAGGGCGATTGCCCTGCAGCGCAGGTCGCCAACGAACAGATCGTCGCCGCCTATGACGACGCCCACGGCCTGGCGCGTCTGGGCTCCGAATGCGACGTCATCACCTATGAATTCGAGAACGTGCCGGTCGAGGCTGCGAAAAGCCTTGCGGCTGACCATCCAGTCTTCCCGCCGCCGCGTGCGCTCGAAATGGCGCAGGACCGCCTGATCGAGAAGCAGTTCCTCAACGATGCCGGCATCGCCACGGCACCCTACAAGGCGATCGACAGCAATACCGATCTTTCGCGCGCGCTTCAGACCTTCGGCGGCTCGGGCGTCCTGAAGACGCGCCGGATGGGCTATGACGGCAAGGGCCAGAAGGTCTTTCGCGACGCGGGTGGCGATCAGGCGCACGGCGTCTACGAGAATATGGGTTCCGTTCCGCTGATCCTCGAAGGCTTCGTGCCGTTCGCAAGTGAATTGTCCGTGGTGGCGGCGCGTGACCTTACGGGAGCGAAGGTCGCCTTCGATGCGGCCGAAAACGTGCATCAGGGCGGTATCCTGAAACGGTCGACTGTACCGGCGAAGGTGCGCCCGAAGACGCTCGGCGCCGCGCGCGAAGCGACGTTCAACGTTCTCGACGCGCTCGACTATGTCGGAGTGATCGGCGTCGAGTTTTTTGTTCTCGGCGACGGTTCGGTGATCGCCAACGAAATGGCGCCGCGCGTCCACAATTCCGGCCACTGGACGGAAGCCGCCTGCGCCGTGTCGCAGTTCGAGCAGCACATCCGCGCAATCAGCGGCCTGCCGCTGGGCAACAGCGCGCGCCATTCGAACTGCGTAATGGAAAACCTGATCGGCGACGACATCGAACAGGTCGAGACACTGGCTGGAGAGCCTGGCGTCGTTCTTCATCTTTACGGAAAGAGCGAAGCACGGCCCGGCCGGAAGATGGGCCATTTCACGCGGATTTCACCGCGTAGTTGACGGCTCGCGAGCCGGCAATGGCGCGGCCAGAAAGCCCGACGCCATTTTTCGAAACGCGTCGATGGCCCTTGGCAGGGCTGCGTGCGGGTCTTCGCTCGATGCCACCCACAACGCGGCGTTCATCGCCGCGCCGCTGAGAAGGCGCGCCGCCGCCTCAACATCGACCTCGACCATGACGCCATCTATTATCAGCTGCGCGACCGCTTGCCGGGTCACGTCCAGACATGCGTTCTGGCTCGGCCATTGCGAGGGATCGCCCAGAACGGCGGGACCGTCGAGAAGAACGATCCGGCGGATTTCGGGAACGAGCGCCATTTCGATATAGGCTTCGCCCTCCGCCAAAAGCGCGTTCCAGCCATCGCCCGCCGCCGCGCCGACCTCCTGCGCGCGCTTGGCCATCTCGCCATCGACTTCGGCGACGACCGCAGCGAAGAGGCCCTTCTTGTCGCCGAAATTGTGATAGAGCGCGCCGCGCGTCAGACCGGCCTGCGCCGTGAAATCGTCCATCGATGCGCCGGCGAAGCCTTTTGCGGCGAACGCCAGCCTTGCTGCGACAAGCAGCTTTGCGCGGTTATAAGCCATCGTTTCGGCACGAGGTTTCGGCGGCATGGCGAGCCTTCTTTCATATACGCTACGTATGCGGATTGACATACGGATCGTATGCTACTAGTTTCACATACGCAACGTATATAAATCGCCAATGCGGATTTTGAACCCCGAAATATGCAATCCGTCATCGGCCGTTGAAGAAGGAACGAAGATCATGACCAAACGCAAAACCGTTTTTCCTGCCGATCGCAGCGACCTTTACGAAAAGCATCGTTATTCCGCCGCGATCCAGTCCGGCGATCTCCTGTTCGTTTCCGGGCAGGTCGGTAGCCGGCAGGATGGCTCGCCGGAACCGGATTTCGAAACGCAGGTGCGAAAGGCGTTCAGCAACATGAAAGCCGTGCTCGATGCCGGCGGCGCTTCGATCGACGACATCGTGGATGTAACCTGCTTTCACACCGACCCCGAAAACCAGTTCGAGACGGTCTTGAAGGTCAAGAACGAGGTGTTCCCAGAAGCGCCTTACCCGAACTGGACCGCGATCGGCGTAAACTGGCTTGCCGGTTTCGATTTCGAGATCAAGGTGATCGCGCGTATTCCGACGGCCTGAACAGCGTCGATACGGCGCGAGTCCGGTTGACATGCGCGGGGCAGGTCCGGTAAGAGCCAGCCAACAAATTCGGGCGCGCCCTGTGGCGCGTCCTTGTCGTTTGGCGCCCGTTGAAGGGCAAGAAGAAAAACGGGCAGACCGATGAAGATCAAGAACTCGCTCAAGGCGCTCAAGGGCCGTCACCGCGAAAACCGCCTCGTGCGCCGCAAGGGCCGCATCTACATCATCAACAAGTCCAACCCGCGCTTCAAGGCGCGTCAGGGCTGATCCAACACAGTTCCGGCTGAAGCGCGTGAGCGTTTTCGGCCGCGAAACCGGATCGACGGCTTTTGGGCCGACTGTCACGCAGATTTCAATTTGACGTTCCGCATGGCGCGCCTACCATGGCGCACATGCGGAACGTTTTGTCATGCGCGCTTGCGATTTTTCTTCTGGCCGGTTCAGCACAGGCCGAAGATGCCGTTCGTGCCGCAACGCCTGAGCAGGAGCCAACGGCAGGCGCGGTTCTCGATGGGCTTTTCGCCGAACTGAAGCGCAGCGGCAACGAACAGGCGGCGGCGCGCATTGCGGGTCGGATCGAGCGGGAATGGGCGCGGTCGGGCAGCCGTTCCATAGACTTGATGATGCAATGGTCGGGCGAGGCGATGCAGGCGCGAAAATTCGACGTCGCGCTCGACTTTCTCGATCAGGTCGTCACCTTGTCGCCGGATTATGCGGAAGGCTGGAACCGGCGCGCGACCGTGCATTTCATGATGGACAATTATGCGATGTCGATGGCCGATATCGACCGGACGCTGCGGCTGGAGCCGCGCCATTTTGGCGCGCTATCCGGCATGGCGCGCATTCTGGAGCAGGGTGGGCGCAAGCAAAGCGCGTTGCATGCCTATGAACGCGTACTCGACGTCTATCCGATGATGCGCAGGGCGCAGGACAGGGTCGGGACGCTTTCCGACGAACTGGCGGGGCAGGGCATCTGACGATACGTCCTGCGACCGGGCTAGGGCCGGAATGAACCTTTTGACGGCTGCCGCCGCCTTTCTTCTCGCGCTGCTGCTCGTTTTCGTCGGCGTCACCCGCGTTGGCGTCTGGCTGATCGAGCGCAAATATCCGCCGGTCGGCACCTTCGCGACCGTCAACGACACGCGGCTTCATCATGTTCATCTACCGGCGGGGCCGGACGCGGATTTGCCGCCCATCGTCTTCATCCACGGCGCGAGCGCCAATCTGCTCGATGCGATGATCCCGGTGCGTGGGCGGCTGGAAGGTCGCGCCGAGTTGTTGTTCCTCGATCGTCCCGGACATGGATGGTCGGCACGCGGACCGGGCAACAACGAGACCCCGTTCGCGCAAGCCGCCACGATCGCCGCACTGATGGATGAAATGGGGATCGAACGCGCCATCATCGTCGGCCATTCCTTCGGTGCGGCGGTGACGGCGGCGCTGGCGCTCGATCATCCGCAAAAAGTCGCCGGCCTCGTTTTTCTCGCACCGGCCAGCCACCCATGGCCGGGCGCGGATACGTCCTGGTATTATACGCTGGCGGCGCGGCCTGTCGTCGGGCGGCTGTTTTCCCAAACGCTGACGCTGCCGGCAGGCTGGTCGCGCATGCGCGACGCCTCGGCCTGCGTCTTTTCACCCAACGCGCTTTCGCCGACCTATCTTCAAGACGCCGGCATACCGCTGGTCTTGCGGCCATCCGCCTTTCGGGCGAACGCCGTCGACGTTGCCGGGCTTTACGAACACACGCTTGCGGCCGCGCCGCGCTACGGCGATATCGCCGCGCCGACGATCGTCATTTCCGGCGACCGCGATACGGTCGTCTACGAGGAAATTCACGCTGCCGGGCTGATCCGCGACATTCCCGGAGCCGAGGGGGTCTGGGTGCGTAATCTGGGCCACAAGCCCGATTGGGTGGCACCAGAACTGACTGTGGCCGCGATCGAGCGTGTCGCCGGCCTTGACATCGATATCGACGCCTTGTCGCTTCTCGTCGAGGATCGCATCGCAAACGACGCCTTCAATCTCGACATATGCGCGCAGCCGTCCCCGCCGCAGGCGCCGGCTGTTTAACCGTTTTTTTCTGGCTTTCGGTCCAAGCGTGGGAAAAAGTGTCCCGCGAACGGGTGAAGCGATGCGCCCGACAATGAAATCGACGACGACGATGAATGCTGAAAACGGGACTGATGCAAGGCGCGAAGGCGTATGGGCGCGAGCGCTGGAACGCGTGCGCCTTGGTGTGTGGGACTGGGATATGCAGGCCGGCACCTGCTATTACTCGCCCGGCTGGGCAAGGATGCTCGGCTATGAGCAGCATGACCTTTCCGACGACCCGGCCCTGCGCATCGAACTGACGCATCCCGATGATCGGGAAGCGGCCATCGCAAGCGTCGAGCGTCACATCGCCGGGCGCACGCCGCGCATCGAGACGGAACTGCGGATGCGTCACAAGGAGGGGCGCTGGATCTGGGTACTCAATCGTGGCGGGATCATCGAGCGCGATGCGGCGGGAAAGGCCGTGCGCCTCGTCGGCGTTCACAGCGACATCACCCGGCGCAGGGATACCGAGGACCGTCTCGTGCAGCTCAACGCACGTTTTCGCCTCGCGCTCGCGGCGAGTGAAACCGGGGTATGGCATCACGATGTCGCCCGGGAAAAGAGTTTCTGGGACGCGCGCACGCACGAGATTTTCGGCTACAGGCCATCCGTGTCGGAAGTGCCGATGGAGCGATGGCAGTCCCATCTTCATCCGGACGACCGTGAACGGGCGATGGCCGGTGAGCATCTGACCACTAAGCGTGCGGGCGAAACGCTCAAGATGCGCTATCGCATCATCCGCAAGGACAAGGCGCTGCGGCATCTGGAGACGCTGACGCGCTTCGTGCCCGAATTCGGGAGCAAGGGCCAGTTCGTCGGCACCACGCGGGACGTTACCGAAGAGCATGAGCGCGAGGAGCGGCTGGCCTATGCGGCGCGGCACGACACGCTGACGGGTCTTTTGAACCGCGCCGCCTTCGACGGCGAACTGAAAAGCGCGGTCGGTGCGGCGCGTTCCAAGCCCGTGATCGTCTACTATCTCGATCTCGATTACTTCAAGGCCCTGAACGACGTTGCCGGCCATGCCGCCGGCGATAGGGCATTAGCGAAAATCGGAGCCATCATCTCGGGCGAAATGCCAGCGGGCGGCGTATCGGCGCGTCTTGGCGGGGACGAGTTCGCATTCATCGCGCCACTTACGGGCGGGTTCGATCCCGCGCATCTGGCCGAACGCATACTTGCGCGCATCGCCGCGGAAAATTTCGGCGACATGAGCGAGGCGACGAAGCTGGGCGCCAGCATCGGCTATGCCGTGATCGCGGAAAAAGGCATCTCGCCGGCCGACGCGCTGGCACGTGCCGACGATGCCTGCTACGCCGCAAAGGCGTCCGGCCGCAATCGCTGCGTCGCGTTCGGCGAAGGCAACGAAGGCGCGACATCGGGCCTGACGGCTGCGCGCATCGTTTCCGAAACGGTCGACGCGATGGAAGAACATCGCGTCAGGCTCTACGCGCAGCAAATTCAGATGATCGTTCACCCGCGCAGCCCGTCGCATCGCTACGAGGTCCTGTCGCGGCTGGAGGGCAGGGACGGCCGTCTGATCCCGCCCGGCGTCTTCATTCCCGCTGCCGAGCGCTTCGGCATGGCCGCCCGTCTCGACCGCTGGATCGTGCGCGATGCGCTTCAGCGCTTCGGGCACGTGATGAACGGGCCGGCGGGCCTCGTGCTTGGCATCAATCTTTCGGCGCAGACCCTGAGCGATCCGGGCTTGTGGGATTTCATCGACCGCGAAGTGACCACCTCGAAAGCCGCGCACCGCAACCTCGTTTTCGAAATAACCGAAACGGCTGCCGTGACCAATTTTCAGACGGCGGAGCGGTTCCTTCATGCCGCGCGTGAACGTGGTTGTCTCGTCAGCCTCGACGATTTCGGGTCCGGTTTGAGTTCGTTCGATTATCTGCGGCGTTTTCCCGTCGACAGTATCAAGATCACCGGCACCTTCATCGAAAATCTGACCGGCTCGACCTTCGACCAGGCGATCGTCCGCTCGATCCGCGACGTGGCGCATGCAGCCAACCTTGTCGTCGTGGCCGAAAAGATCGAGGACGAACAAACGCTCGAACTCCTGGCGGAACTCGGCATCGAATATGGGCAGGGCTTTTTCCTGCACCGGCCGGAGCCGCTGGAGGCTATCGTCGGGCGGATCGAAGCCATTTCAGCCGAAGGATAGTCCTTCGAGGTCTTGAAAAGGCGGGCCCGACGCCCCATTATTGTCGCCGTCCCGTTGGTCCGGGCCCCTCTGGCAAGAGCGCCGGCTCTCTTGTGATGTCGGACCGTTATCCCGATGTCGCCTGCCGGCCGTGAGAGGGATATCTTCCGATGGAATTCGCGTTTCTTTTTGCCGACTGGCTCGGCAAACCGGCCTGGATGTGGCTCGGCTTCATCACCGTCGTCATCGCGCTTCTGGCCTTCGATCTGGGCGTCCTGCACAGGGACGACCGCGAAATCGGCGTGAAGGAAAGCTTCGCGCTTTCAGGCTTCTACATCGCACTCGGTCTCGCCTTCGGCGGCTTCGTGTGGTGGCAACTCGGCGACGAGGCCGGGCTCAACTATGTGACCGGCTTTCTCGTCGAAAAGACGCTGGCGATGGACAATGTCTTCGTCATCGCGCTGATCTTCTCCTATTTCGCGGTGCCGCGCATCTATCAGTACCGCGTGCTCTTCTGGGGCATTCTCGGCGTCATCCTGCTGCGCGGCATCATGATTGGCGCAGGCGCGGCGATCGTGACCAATTTCGAGTGGGTGCTCTACATCTTCGCCGGTTTCCTGATCATCACCGGCATCAAGATGCTGTTTTCCTCCGACGAGGAAAAGCCGATCGGCGACAATCCGCTGATCCGGTTCATGCGTCGACGCTTCCGCGTCACGGAGGATTTTCACGGCTCTCGCTTCACCGTCCGCCTGCCCGACCCGAAGACGGGCAAGGAGGTGCTCTACATCACGCCGCTCCTGATGGCGCTTGTGCTGATCGAGATCGCCGACGTGATCTTCGCAGTCGATTCCGTGCCGGCGATCTTCGCCATCACGACCGATCCCTATATCGTCTACACGTCGAACATCTTCGCGATCCTCGGCCTGCGCGCGCTCTATTTCGCGCTCTCGGCCATGGCTCACCGCTTCGTCTACCTGAAATACGCGCTATCGGCCGTGCTGATCTTCATCGGCGGCAAGGTGTTCGCGGCCGGCATCATGGGTATCGAAAAGATTCCGCCGACGATCTCGCTCGGCGTTACCTTCACGATCCTGGCTATTGGCGTCGTCGCCTCGCTGTTCGCCACACGCGGCGAGGAACCCGATCCGGTCGAAGCGCAAAAGCACGCCTCGCCGACAGGCGAGCAGTAGCACTCGCAAATTCATGACCGATATGTGGCGGGGCGTCCTTAATGGGCGCCCCGTTTCGTTTCCGGGCCGAGGTCATTTTCATCGACACACCATTGCCGTTCAAAAACGTTATGTTATTACGTACCGTTCAATTAACGGAGCACTTCATGATTTCGATTTCAAATCAGACATGCATTCTCGCGCTGTCCGCCGCAATCGGCGCACTCGCGCTAAATGTCGGTCATTCAATTCCGGCGATGGCGAACGAGCCGCACGACGCGCATTATCGGCTGTTCATCGGAGATCACGCCGAAGGCGTCGTGCGCGCTTTCGACATTGACGGTTCACCCGCCGGTGTTTTCGAAATCGAGCAGACACCGGCGCTGACGCGAAGCGAAAGCGGTCGCGTGGTGTTCGCCGTTCAGGGCGACGCCGGCAAGGTGGCCGTGATCGACACCGGCATCACCTTCGAGGACCATGGCGACCATGCCGATCTGAAGGTCGAGGACGCGAAGCTGCTCGATACCGAGATCGGAGGCACGAAGCCTGCGCATGTGGTCGAGGGCTCGGGGACGATCGCGCTTTTCGACGACGGGTCAGGTGACGTTTCGCTTTTTGCCGAAAGCGATGTGCTGGGCGGGCGTTTCGAACCGCGCGTTCTCCAGCCGGGTTCCGCCCATCATGGGCTCGCCGCGCCGATGGGCGATTATCTCGTCGTCTCCGTGCCGCATGAAAATCCCGACGAGCCACGGGTCGGGCTGAAGGTGATCGACCGGGAGGGGAACGATGTTGGCGACGTCGTCGCCTGCCCCGGCGTTCACGGGCAGGCGCAGTCGGCGCGCATCTTCGCCTTCGGCTGCCGCGACGGGATCGTCATCGCGTCACCGGGCTCCGGCGGCGAAGCGCCGGCGCTGAAGCATATACCGACTGCCGATCTCGGCGAGGGCAACGTCTCGACTCTGAAGGGCGGAACGGCGATGAGCTACTTCCTCGGAAATTACGGCCCGTCGGCAATTGTCGTCATCGAGCCGGGCGATGAAACGCAATTCACAAAAATCGACCTGCCGATGCGCCGGGTCGATTTCGCGCTCGATCCCGCACAGCCTCGCAATGCCTATGTGCTCACCGAAGACGGCAGGCTGCATCTCGTCGATGTCGTCTCGGGCAAGATCGAGCAAAGCGTGGCGGTGACGGATGCCTATTCGATGGATGGCCACTGGCGCGATCCGCGCCCGCGTCTGGCTGTTGCGGGCGAGTCGATTGCGATCACCGATCCGCGCGAGGGCATCGTCCGGTTGATCTCGACGCAAACACTGGAGGAAACCGGCACGATCGAAATCGAAGGCGTGCCCTACACGATCGTTGCCGTGGGCGGGTCCGGCGCGACACATGACCACGAATGAGTAAGCGGGCGGCCCGCCTTCACCGGCGGGCCGCCATCTGACCTAGATTACTTTCTGTCTGCCGCGATAGGCATCGGGGATCGCCGCGTCGGTTCCGAAGAAGGCGTGCTTGGACATGTCGGGAGAATAGCGGCTCGCCGGAACGGTTCGGCCGAGCGCCTCTGCGACTGCCCGGATGTGGTGCGGGGCGGCCCCGCAGCAAAGCCCGATATAGTGCACGCCCGCATCATAGGCTTCGCGGGCGAATTCGGCGCATTCGTAACGGTTGCAGGTAAACGGATCGAGCGCCGTCGGGAACGGGCGATCGGCGGGAATGCATGAGCAGGCCCGGTCGGTCAGCGACTGGAAGGTCGGCTCGGCATCCGTCGTGCGATAGGGCACGGGCAGCGCCGCGACGTGGCACGAGACGGCCTCGCGCACTTTGCGGACGACGGGCATCAGCGTCTTCGGGCCGCGTTGGCAGTTGAGGCCGACGACATCGGCGCCGGCCGCTTCGAGCCGCTTGCACGCCTCCACGATGGACGCGCCGTCGAACATCTTTTCCTCGCGGTGGACCGAAAGCGTCACGACAGTGGGCAGGCCGGTCTTCTTCATCACGTCGAGCGCGATCTCGGCTTCGCCCAGCCAGTCGATGGTCTCGGCGATGAGAAAATCGGCCCCTTCCTCGACCGCCCAGCCGATCTGCTCTTCGAACATGGCACGCACCGCGTTGTGCGTCGAAGCGTCTGCGGCCTCATAGGCGTTGGTGTTGCAGATATTGCCGGCCATCAGGCAGCCGTTGCGGTCGGCGACATCCTTGGCAATACGAAGCGCCTGACGATTGATCGTCTCAAGACTGTCCTCGCGACCGATCACCTTCAGCTTCTGGCGATGAGCGTAATAGGTGAAGGCTTCGACGACGTCGCTGCCGGCATGAACGAAGTCCTCGTGCAGGCGCGTGACCGCCTCGGGGTGCTCCAGCACTACTTCGGGAACGAAAGGCCCAGCTTGGAGATAGCCGCGCCGTTCGAGTTCAAACAGATAGCCTTCCGCGCAGATGACAGGACCGGCAGCAAGCCGTTCGAGCAATCCCTGCTTGTGCGGGGCGGGTTCGGTTCTTGTAGCCATGAGTAAATCTCCGATCGATCAGTTGAGGATGGGACGGGGCGGCTCGCCGGCCGCCGCAGCGAAAAGCTCGCGAAGGCGCGTAGCGTCCGGATGGTTCGTTGCGCGGGTGTCGATCATGTCGATCTGCCTTTGAGCGGCAGCGTCGACAGGCGTGCCCGCCGGCAGCGACAGGAGCCATTGCAGGAAGACGGTTTCGGGCGTGACGTGTCCCGCTCCCTGTGATCGGCGTGGATGAATTCTGGTATCGATGCGCGGGAAGTCGTCGTCCATGCCGTTGCCTCATTCGAGGACCAAACCGGCGGAAGACGGAAGGGTGACGACCGGCAGGCGAGAGGCCGCACGGTCGCGTGTCTCTTCCGATCGCCCACCGCGATCAGTCGGTTTCATTTGATCAAGGCTGGTTTCCGGGCTTCGAAGCCGTCTCATCGAGAGACCTTTCCGACGCCTTCCCGGGTCTTCGACCCAGTGGCTTTCGTCGGAAAACGAGTTTCGTTACCGTTGCGGGGGCAGCGCCGGCATCAAACCGGCTTCCCAATTATCCCTTCGACCTTGCGGGCCAAGGGCACCTCGAACGCCGACAAATGAGCATGGATGGCGGGCGGAGGAAAGCGATAAAATCGGGCGCGGTCATTGCGCCCGAGAGGCGGGCGGCTTTTCTTTTCGGTGCGATGGACTAGCATTCGTCGATGCAACCGGAGAACCTGCCGCATGCCCGCAAAGAAGACCAGTTACGGCCGCGAGAAGGTCAAACCGATCGAGATCGACTTCGACGGGCGCAAGCGCTCGTTCGATATCGAAAATCCGAAGCTGCCCGACTGGATCGCGTCTGACGCGCTCGGCTCGGGCGACTACCCCTATTCCGAAAAGATGGTTCGGAAGGCTTACAAAGCCGAACTGGAAGCGCTTCAGGAAGAACTCGTGAAGCTGCAATACTGGATGCAGACCAAAGGCGAGCGGGTGATCGCGCTGTTCGAAGGGCGCGACGCGGCCGGCAAGGGCGGCACGATCTTTGTCTTGCGCCAGTACATGAACCCGCGCTCGTCCCGTAACGTGGCTTTGCCGAAGCCGACCGAGACGGAGTGCGGGCAATGGTACTTCCAGCGCTATGTCGAGCATTTCCCCACCAGCGGCGAGTTCGTTAGCTTCGACCGCTCCTGGTACAATCGCGGCGTGGTCGAGCCCGTGATGGGGTTCTGTACGCCGAAGCAGCATGAGACCTTTCTCGGCGACGCGCCCGATTTCGAGCGGATGATCGTCGATGAGGGGATTCATCTTTTCAAGTTCTGGCTGAATATCGGCCGCGAGATGCAGCTCAAGCGCTTCCATGACCGCGTGCATGATCCGCTCAAGACGTGGAAATTTTCGCCGATCGACGTTCAGGGCATGAGCAAATGGGACGAATACACCAAAGCGCGCAGCCAGATGATCGAGCGGACGCATACGGCACATGCGCCTTGGACGATCGTGCGCGCGAACGACAAGAGACGCGCGCGGATTTCGGTGATGCGCCATATTCTCGGGCGTTTCGACTATGACGGCAGGGACGAAAACGTGGTTGCCGAACCCGACCCGCTGATCCTCGGTCAGGGACAGGATTTCCTGACGGATCGGTGACGCTTTCGCGTCGTCAGCCGTCCGTGCAGGCGAACGGAAGAAAGGTGCTGGCCGTGCCGGCATTCATCGCGGCGATCGTCAATATGTTGGCGATGTCGAGATCGGCCTGCGTGCGTGGACACACGGCCACGCGCTCGACGCATCCTTGCGCGATGAAGGCTTCGTTCTCGTCGATAAAGGACTGGCTGAGGTTATCTGCGTCGCTGGCCGACGCGTCCTCGAACGCCTCGGTATAAACCTCACATTTGGTGATCTGCCATTCGGAAAGGGCAGGCTCCTGGGCAAGCGCGGGAGCCGCAAGGAACAAGCTCGCGGCGAGTGCGGTCAGCACGCGCATGCCTATCGAGGGTGATCCGGGGGACATGATCGATTTTCCGAAGCCTGCGGCACCGAACGCGTAAGGCAGTTCGGCCCGCCTGCTTTCAGGGAGTGGTGGCTCAGGCCATGCCGAGCGCGTTCATGTAGAGATCGAGGATCGCTTCGGCTTCCTGGCGCTCCGACGCATCCTGCTTGCGGATGCGGATCAACTGGCGGATCGCGCCGGTATCGAAGCCTGTGCCTTTGGCTTCGGCGTAGACTTCCTTGATGTCGTCCGCGAGCGCCTTCTTTTCTTCTTCGAGGCGCTCGATGCGTTCGATAAAGGAGCGCAACTGTCCTGCTGCGACTTCGTGCGTGCTGTCCGAAACTTCGTCTGCCATCGTCAAATTCCGTTCAATCGTATGATGCCTTATGGGATGGACGCGGCTGGCGCGACCTGAAACAGGCGGGTATTTCCGGTGCGGCCGCGACTCGCGACGACGCCCCGGAAAAGGATCGGCGCTTGGTTGCCCCAGCCGGGCAGGCCGGTCAATGGTCTTTTGGACGAGACGCTTCGAAAGCGGCCTTTTGTGACGTGCTTGCGTCCGTCTGGTGCTTCGCCTGCCACTCGGCATAGGGCATGCCGTAGACGATCTCGCGCGACTGGTCCTTGGTCATCGCGATGCCGTCCGCTTCGGCGGCTTCGCGATACCAGTTGGACAGGCAGTTGCGGCAAAAGCCGGCAAGATTCATCAGGTCGATGTTCTGAACGTCGGTACGTTCGCGCAGATGCGCCACCAGTCGGCGGAACGCGGCGGCTTCAAGCGCCTGTTTCTGCGCGTCGTCGAGGTCGGTCATGATTTCCTCCATCAGTTCAAAATGGACCGGTGCGCGAGCCGAATTGTTTCGCGACATGAATGTCGGGGCGCGCATTGATCGCTTCAAGGATTGGCGCGAGGCGATCGGTCCATTCTGCGACGCCTTCGTCGTCTGCGATCAGATCCTGCCGGATTTCGATCAGGAGATGCGCATAGCCGTTGACGATGGCGTGGCGGAACATGGTGTCGCCACGCAGCGCACCGTCATAAGGTTCGTTGTCGCCGACCGTCAGCGCCGGATCGGCGCGCAGCGCTTCCAGCATCGGCTCGACGGCGCGCGGGTCCGAATCCCACAAAATGCCGATCTCCCACGGACGAGGACGGCCCTGCATCGTGGGAGTGAACGAATGGACCGAAACGATGAAGGGCGTGCCTTCGCCCGCCGCCGCGACGGAGGCGATCATCGCCGCGACCTCGTCGTGATAGGGCCGGTAGAACCGGCTCAGCCGTGTCTCTCTTTCGTCCGGGCTCATCGGATAGTTCGCCGGAACGATCGTGCCGTCGTAAAGCTGGCGGATCAGCGTCGGATCGTCCTCGCCCCGGTTCGGGTCGATCAGGAGCCGCGACCATGTCGCCATAACGGCCGGAGCTGAAAGCTTTGCGGCCAGAGCGCGCGTCATCGCCTCGACGCCAATGTCATAGGCGATGTGGCGGGTGAATTCGTCTGCCGGCAGGCCAAGGTCGCCATATTCGTCCGGCAGCGCGTTGCGCGCATGGTCCGCGACAAGCACCATGCCGCGCGTCCGGTCACCCTCGACAAGCTCGACGGGATTGAAAAGGGCGGTTCGCGTCATGGAAAGTCTGATCCGTATGGTATGGCTGGCGCTTCTTTCATGTGTCATGGACGCAAGGCCCATGCAATGTCATCCATGCGACAAGATCGCGATCAAGGGTCTGCCGGTCGATTCGGGGCGGGCTTCCTTAAATCGATTTGCTTCGGCGCGAGGACGCGTTGACAAGGCCCGGACGATTGCCGAAAAGGTTGAAACCATGCTGATTTCACACCTCATGTGCCCGCTTTATGCCGCCGCCGGACGCCTGCGACGGCGTGCATCTCTTATCGGCTTTCTCGCGGCGCTGGGGCTCGGCGCGACGGCCGTTCCCGCCATGGCCGATTTTCGCGTCTGCAACGCCACGCAAAGCCTCGTCGGGGTGGCGATCGGCTATCGCGCGCAGGCCGGCTGGGTCACGGAAGGCTGGTGGCATATCGAGGCGTCGAGCTGCCGCACGCTGATCGAGGGCGCGCTCGCCTCGCGCTATTATTATCTCTACGCCGAGGATGCCCAACGCGGCGGGCGCTGGGAAGGGGCGATCAACATGTGCGTGGCCGAGCGTGAGTTCAAGATTTCCGGCCCCGGCGATTGCGTTCCGCGCGGCTTTCAGCGCGCCGGCTTTCAGGAATACGACACGCGCGAGCAATCGAGCTGGATGGTCCAGCTTACCGACGAGCCGGAAGACAGCTCGACACCGCACATGAATGGCGCACCCATGAATGGTTCCACGCCTATGAACGGCTCCACACCGGGCGAATCCCAATGAAACGCAGCCGCAAGGTCAAGATCCTCGCAACCCTCGGTCCGGCTTCTTCCGAGGAGCCGATGATCCGCAGGCTCTTCGATGCAGGCGCGGACGTCTTTCGCATCAATATGAGCCATTCGAGCCATGAATTGATGCGCACGCTGGTCGCGCGCCTGCGCAAGGTCGAAAGCGAGGTCGGCCGGCCGATCGGCATTCTTGCCGACCTTCAGGGGCCGAAGCTGCGCGTGGGCAAGTTCGCCAACGGCGCCGAGATGCTGGAAATCGGTCAGAGCTTCACGCTCGACGCCGATCCGGCCCCGGGCGATTTGCATCGCGTGAACCTGCCGCACCCTGAAATCCTCGCGTCCGTGCAGGCGGGGCATCGGCTCCTGATCGATGACGGCCGCCTGACGCTGAAGGTCGAGGAAACGGACGGCAAAACAGTGCGCTGCGTCGTCGTCGCGGGCTCCAAGATTTCCGACCGCAAGGGCGTTTCGCTGCCGGACACCGAACTGCCGGTCGGTGCGCTGACGGAAAAGGACCGCAAGGATCTCGACGCGGTTCTGGCGACAGGCGTCGACTGGGTCGCCCTGTCCTTCGTGCAGCGGCCTGACGACATCGCCGAAGTACGCAAGATCGCGCGCGGGCGTGCCGCCATCATGTCGAAGATCGAGAAGCCGCAGGCCGTCGCGCGGCTGGCCGAGATCATCGAATTGTCGGACGCGCTGATGGTCGCGCGCGGCGATCTGGGCGTCGAGATGCCGCTCGAGGCCGTTCCGGGCATTCAAAAGCAGATCACGCGCGCCGCTCGCCGCGCCGGCAAGCCGGTGGTCGTCGCCACGCAGATGCTGGAATCGATGATCTCCGCACCGGTGCCGACACGCGCCGAAGTGTCCGACGTGTCGATCGCGGTTTTCGAAGGTGCGGACGCCGTCATGCTGTCGGCCGAATCGGCTGCCGGCCAATATCCGGTCGAGGCCGTCGCGACGATGAATTCGATCGCCGTGCAGGTCGAGCGCGACCCGCTCTATCCCGGCATCATCAACGCGCAGCGCACCGAGCCGGACGCGACCGGACCGGACGCCATTGCGCTCGCCGCGCGGCAGATCGCCGATACGCTCAATCTCTCTGCCATCATCTGTTACACCGGGTCAGGCACGACCGGCCTGCGCGTTGCACGCGAGCGTCCGCAGGTTTCCATCATCGCGCTGTCGCCGGTTATCGAAACCGCACGGCGGCTGTCGATCCTGTGGGGCACACATTGCGTGGTGACGGAAGACGCCAACGATCTCGACGACGTGGTGGACCGGGCTTGCCGGATCGCGCATCGCGAAGGGTTCGGGAATGCTGGCGATCGGGTCATCATCACGGCCGGCGTGCCACTGAGAACGCCCGGCGCGACCAATATGCTGCGCATCGCCTATATCGGCTCGGGCGGCAAGGGCGGGCTTTAAGGACGCGTCAGCGTCACGTTTGGTGGATGTACGCTTCCGAACGGGTCGAATAACCTACCTGTCGGAGACGATCTTGACCCGGCTGCCGACCGACAGGCTGGCACCGGGGCCAAGGCCGTTGAGGAGCCGGAAGAGGTCCTGCGGGCGATCCGTACCGACCATGCGGTTCGCCATCGATGCAACCGTGTCACCCGCCCCGACCGTGACGACGCGGATGCGCAGCGGTCGTATCTGCGCCCTGTCGGCGGCTGACAGAGTGCGGAAGCTGCCGGAGACCGACTGCGCGACCCTTTGAAGATCGTTGGATGCGAGCGGCGTAGCCGTCAAAAGGCGATAGACCTGACGTCCCGAGCGGATCAGCGTCACGTCGAACTGCCAACCTTCGGCGCGGGCCTGCGCGTTGACGGCCTCGTTACCATTGATCGTGGTCGTGCGCACCGAGGCCGGATCGAGGCCGGCGACCCAGCCGGAGCGGATATAGTCGCTGAGCGACTGGCGCTGCTCTACGGTCACGCCGTCGAAGCGCACGGCCATGTCGCCCGGACCCGAAGCTGTCACGGCAGCGGCCGAATTGTCGATGACGAAACCCTGCGGTACGTCGAAGCTGATGCCGAGCACCGGGTGAATGAAACGCGTGCCGCGAACGAAACCTTCTTCGGGCGTGTCGCCGAAAAGCATGCCGTCCACACCGTCGAGGAAGGCGTCTCGGTCGCGGTTGCCAGTGCCGGGCTGGCCAAACTGGCGCGCATGGCGCATGGCCAGATCGATCCGCTGCGGCGGGTTGGGGTGGCTCGCCAGAAAATCGAGATTGGGGTTGGCCGAGGACGAGACGGTCCGCGACTCCGAATAGGCGGCCATCGCCTGCAGGAAGCGTGCGGCCGCATAAGGATCGTAGCCGGCACGGCCGATCGACCGGATGCCGATCGCATCGGCTTCCAGTTCCTGATTGCGCGAGAACTGGGCCAGACGCAATTTGCCCCGGATGAGCGCAACCTGCCCGCCAGAACCGCCGCCCAGGACATCGGAGACGACGCGCGAAGCGAGCACCTCCTCGGCCTCACGCTGCTGGCGCGCAATGCCGTGATTGGCGGTGACATGCGCCATTTCGTGCGCGACGACAGCGGCGACTTCTGCCGAATCGTTGGCGAGCGCCAGAAGCCCGCGCGTCACATAGAGGAAGCCGCCCGGCAGCGCGAAGGCGTTGATGTTGGGAGAGTTCAGAATCGTGATCTGGTAGGTCTGGTTCGGATTGTCCGGATCGAGCGTCAACGAGCCGATGATGCGCGCGATCGACCGTTCGAGCTTCGGATCGGAATATTCGCCGCCATAGGTCGCAAGGATGCGCGGATGCTGTTCACGCGCGATCGCTGCCATGCGGTCGTCGCGTGTGACCGAATCGACCGTAACCGGATTTGCGGACGGACGAAATGCGTCCTCGGACAGGGATGCGCTGTCGAAAGCCTGACAGGAGGTGAGCGCGCTCGCCAGAAGGAGCGCGATCGCCAGCCGCCCGTAGCCTTTCGGCCCGGCGCGACGGTTGCGGTCAATCTCGATCGGTTCTGCGGCCAGTTCGGCCTCCCCACGTTACGACATATGGTCGCGTTCAAGGTTGCGGGATTTCCCGCACACACCAGAATCCTTATCGAAAGACAAGTGCCCCTCTTCGCTCACGATGCTCTGTGCATCGCGAATGTGGTCTTAACCGGGCAATTGCGCGGTTCGTTTCCGTCAAACAAAAGGCGAACGTCCGACATAGTTCGCGAACGCGGCGGGCGCGTCCGGCCCGTAGAACGATTCGACCGGCCCATCGGCGGCGACGCGGCCGTTTTCGAGGAAGATGATTCGGTCGGCCAATGCGCGGGCATCCTCCGGCGCATGGGTGACGAAGACGATCGTCATGCCGGAACGTGCGTGCAGCTTGCGGACGAGTTCGATCATTTCGCTGCGAAGCGCGGGACCGAGCGAAGCGAAGGGTTCGTCGAGAAGCAGCAGCGGATGGCGACGCACGAGTGCGCGGGCGAGCGCGGTGCGTTGACGCTCGCCGCCGGACAGGGCGTCTGGCCGTCGATCCTCCTTGCCGGCGAGGCCGACATCGGCAAGCGCTTGAGCGATATCGGCGCGGTCCGCTTCTGTCAGCCGCAGCGCGGGCGAACGGCCAAGCCCGACATTGTCTGCGACGGTGAGGTGGTGAAAGAGATTGTTCTCCTGAAAGACCATCGAGACGGGGCGTTTGGCCGGGTCGATCCGCGTCACATCCTGCCCGCCGATGCGGATCGTACCGTCCTGCGGTTCCTCGAAACCGGCAACGAGATGCAGAAGCGTCGACTTGCCCGAGCCGCTCGCGCCTAAAAGTCCGACGATCTCGCCGGCCGGAACGGAAAAATCGAACGCCATTTCGCTGCCGCCCGGATAGGCGAAGCGGATATCGTGAAGTTCGAGTGCGTTCGTCATCTTTGCCTGCGTCCCGCACATTCGGAAGCCAGCATCAGTATCAGCGTCAGGAGGGCTAAGAAAAGCGCGATGCCGGCCGCGTCCTCGGTGCGGTATGCGCCCATGCGCGACAGAAGAAGATAGGGCAGTGTCTGCACGGCATCCGACCCGAAAAGGGCGATGACGCCGAGATCGCCGAGCGACAGGGCCATCGCGAAGGCGAAGGCGGTAAAGAGCGGACGGCGCAAAAGCGGCCAGTCGACGAGGCGTGCGCGATCGAAAGCGCTCATGCCGAGCGAGGCGGCGAGCCGGTCGTAGCGTGCGGCTGCCGCGTCATGTGCCGGACGCAGGATGCGCAGCGCGAAGGGCAGCGCCATTACGGTATTAACCGCGACGACCATCGGCGCGGCGTAGAGGAGAACGTTGCCGGTGTTGCGCAGAAGGATGAACCAGCCAGCGCCGACGACGATGGGCGGGATGACGAGCACGAAGCCTGCGCCCGTATCCATCGCACGTTCCAGAAGGCCGGGCCGGCGACCTGCGCGGCGAATTTCCAGCCGCTGACGGGCGCGCACGAGGCAGAGCGAAAGCACGAGCGTGAAGCAGGCCGCGAATGCTGCAAGGCGCAGGCTGGTCAAGGTCGCGGCATGGACAGCCGGATCGGCAGCGAGCCGAAGAAGATCGGCGCGCAGGCCGGAAATGATCACGGTCGCCATCGGGGCTGCGACGAAGACGATTGCGGCGAGGATGGGCACGGCATCCGCGATCTTGCCGGACCACGCGCGCGAGCGCGGTCGACGCGCGGTCATGCCGATGGCCGTATCGGGCGCAAGGTCCGCTCCGATGCGCTTTAGCGCGACGACTATGGCGAGGGTCAGCGCGATCTGCACCGCGACGAGCGCGACGGCGCGGGCTGGCGCGAAGTCGAAGCGCAACGCCTGATAGATCGCGACTTCGAGCGTTGTAGCGCGCGGGCCGCCGCCAAGGATCAGGACGATGGTGAAGGAGGTCACGCACAACATGAAGACGAGGCCGGCGACGCCCGGCAACGCGGCGCGCAGGACCGGCCATTCGACGATGCGAAACGTCGCCCAGGACCCGAGGCCGAGCTGGCTCGCCAGCCGCCAGCGGTCGTTCGGTACCGTGTCGAGGGCAGCGAGCAAAAGCCGGGTCGCGAGCGGTAGGTTGAAGAAGGCGTGCGCGACGAGAATACCCGACAGGCCGTAAATTCCCTGCCAGCGCGCGCCGGTGAGCGACGTCAGTGTCTCGGCAAGAAGCCCCGCACGGCCGAGCAGCGCCAGCACACCGAGCGCGGCGACGATGGCCGGCAAAGCGAGCGGCACCGCGAAAAGGGCGAGCAGCAGACGGCGGCCGGAGAAATCGGGCCGGCGCGATAATGCGCGCGCAACGAGGATCGCAGGCAGGACCGAGACCGCGGTGGAAAGGATCGCCTGCCAGAGCGTGAAGCGTGCGACACGCAGTAGATAGGGATCGAATGCGGACAGCGCGCCCGACGGGTCCCGCGCACCCTCGATTATCAGCCCGACAAACGCACCGCCGACGATGAGGGCAAGCGCAGCGAGTGCAATGGTGCCCGCCGCGACCGCGCCTCTCAGCGGCTCATGACGGAGAGCCATTCATCGATCCAGGCGCTGCGGTTTTCCGCGATTTCCTCAGCCGGCAATTGCAGTGCGTCTTCCGGCGCGACGGCGTCTTCGAAAACGGGATTGAGCGGTTCGGAGGTGGGGCCGGCCGGGAACATCCAGTTGTGCTCGGGAATCGCGTCCTGAAAGCCGGGGCCGGTCATGAATTCGAGGAACTGCGCGGTCAGCGGATTTTGCGCGCCGCCCACCGTCGCGGCTGCAACCTCGACCTGAAGATAATGCCCTTCTTCAAAGATCGCCGCCTGATAGCGGTTCGTGCGCTCGGATATCTGATGATAGGCGGGCGATGTCGTATAGGACAGAACCATCGGTGCCTCGCCGGAGGTGAACAGTCCGTAGGCCTCGCTCCAGCCCGGCGTGACTGTCAGAACGCGTTCCGACAATTTCTCCCACGCTTCCTGCGATTCGTCGCCATAGATCGCCTTGACCCAGAGGAGCAGGCCAAGACCGGGCGTCGAGGTGCGCGGGTCCTGAATGACGATCTTCGTTTCCGGGTCGCCGTCCAGCAGTTCTGCGAAGCTTGCTGGCGGAGTGTCGATCACCTCGGAATCGTAGACGAAGGCGAAATATCCGTAGTCGAACGGCACGAAGATGTCGTCGTTCCAGCCATGCGGTACGGTGACGGTCTCCAGCGAGATGCCGTGCGGGGCAAAAAGGCCGCTTTCCTGCGCCTCGAAGGTCAGATTGGTGTCGAGGCCGAGCACGATATCGGCATCGGTGTTTTCGCCTTCGAGCTTCAGGCGGTTCAGGAGTGCGACCCCGTCGGCGGCTGCGACGAAATTCAGCGTGCAGCCGCATTCGGCCTCGAACGCCTGCTTGACGAGCGGGCCCGGCCCCCATTCTGCTGTGAAGCTGTCATAGGTGTAGACGGTCAGCGTTTCCTGCGCGGCAGCCGGCAGGGCGGCAGCGGATGCAAAAAGCGCGGTTGCGACTATACGGGACGAGATCATCATTGCCTCCTTTTACGTGTTGAAGGACAGGCGCCGGATGATTTTGCGTCTAATCCCTCCGCCGGTATGAGCCGGATCAGGTTCAGCGGGTTGGCGATGCCTCTCAGCCGCGACGGACGCGGCACCCCGTTAGATGGCAAAGACATAGAATGGGCCGCCAGACGTGGCAAGAGCTCCTTTATGAAGCATCGGATTTGTCCCAAAACCGGTTTCCACTTTTCAGGTTCTTGCTTTAGCCTGCGATGATGTTCATTCCGTTCTTCCTCGAACTGAAAGCCGCGCGCGTTCCCGTTTCCCTGCGCGAATATCTGACGCTGCTCGAAGGCATGGATGCACGCCTCGTCGAATACGATGTAGAGGGCTTCTACTATCTGTCGCGCGCAGCGCTGGTGAAGGATGAGCGGCACATCGACCGGTTCGATCAGGTGTTCGGGCACGTCTTCAAGGGCGTGGAGGCGGTGTTTGGCGAAGGGGCCATCGATGCGCGCAATTTGCCCGACGAATGGCTGCGCCGGCTTGCCGAAAAGCATCTGACAGACGAGGAAAAGAAGCTCGTCGAGGCGCTCGGCGGGTTCGAAAAGCTGATGGAGACGTTGAAACAGCGTCTGCAGGAGCAGAAAGGCCGCCACCAGAGCGGTTCGAAATGGATCGGCACGGCGGGCACGTCGCCCTTCGGCGCTTATGGCTACAATCCCGACGGCGTCAGGATCGGCCAGCACGAAAGCCGGCATCGGCGCGCGGTGAAGGTGTGGGACAAGCGCGAGTTCAAGAACTTCGACGATTCCGTCGAGCTTGGTACGCGCAACATCAAGGTTGCGCTGAAGCGCCTGCGGCGCTGGGTGCGAGAGGGCGCCGACGAGGAGTTCGATCTTTCCGGCACGATCCGCTCGACCGCCGAGCATGGCTATCTCGACGTCCAGACACGGCCGGAGCGGCGCAACGCGGTCAAGCTCCTGATGTTCTTCGACGTCGGTGGGTCGATGGATGACCATATCAAGGTGGTTGAGGAACTGTTTTCGGCCGTGCGCGGCGAATTCAAGCACATGGAATATTTCTACTTCCACAACTGCCTTTACGAGGGCGTTTGGAAGGACAATCGTCGACGTCACTCCGAAGTGATGCGTACCTTCGATGTGCTTCACAAATATGGGCCGGACTACAAGGCGATCTTCGTTGGCGACGCCTCCATGAGCCCTTATGAGATCGCATATCCGGGCGGTGCGGTGGAACACTGGAACGAGGAAGCCGGCATCGTTTGGCTGCAACGCGCGCTCGCGCAATGGCCGAAGGCGGTTTGGCTCAACCCGGTGCGCGAGAAACATTGGTCCTATACGCATTCGATCCAGATGATCCGGGAGATCGTCGGCGAGCGCATGTACCCGCTCACCCTCAACGGGCTGGAGCGGGCGACACGGGAACTGTCGCGTAGTCGGTGAATGCTTCGCCGGCATAAATTTTAGCAGTCGGTGAACGAATGCGGCGGAGCGGCGTTGCTGGGAAACGCAACTTTCCTGCCGGTGCCACCTTCATGGACGACATCCTCCTTGACTTCGGCCATCCCACCCATCTGCCGTTCGGCGTTATCGTGGCGCGACTTCTGGCGGCAGCGCTGTTCGGCGCTATGATCGGCTTCGAGCGCGAATGGCGCTCACATCCGGCGGGCCTTCGAACGCATATGCTGGTGGCGCTCGCCTCGGCCGCCTTTGCGATCCTCGGCATCGAGATTGTCCATTCCAACCAGTTCGAGGCCGACGCCTCGCGCCTCGATCCGTTGCGCTTGATCGAAGCGGTCACGGCCGGCGTTGCCTTTCTGGCGGCCGGTTCCATTATCTTTGCTCAAGGCAAGGTCAAAGGACTGACGACGGGTGCGGGCCTGTGGTTGGCGGGGGCTATCGGGCTCGCCTCCGGGCTGGGGTTCTGGCAGGTCGGCGCATTCGCGACGTTGCTGGCGATCATCATCCTGGGCCTGATGCACGCTTTGGAAAAGCGGCTTGGCCGCGTCGACGGTCAGGACGGCCCGCCGGACGATTGAAGCTACCTGAAAAGGCTGGTATTGAAGCGGTGATGGAAAAGCTCTTCGGAAAACCCGGCTACAGGCGGTTCACGCTGCAGGACAGGAAGCGCCTGCCCGCGCGGTTCTATGCCCGCGTGTCCGGCGCAATCTCGACGCGCGCGCCCGGCGCGTAATTCCGCTTTTCATGCGGCCGATCATGGCCGCCTTCGCCAGTTTCCAAATTACGGAATACAAGCCATGAGCGCACCGCGCACCCTTTATGACAAGATTTTCGACGACCATGTGGTCGACCGTCAGGCCGACGGCACCTGCCTTCTTTATATCGACCGCCACCTCGTCCATGAAGTGACCAGCCCGCAGGCCTTCGAGGGACTGCGCATGGCCGGCCGCAAGGTGCGCCATCCCGAGCGCACGCTCGCCGTCGTCGATCATAACGTGCCAACCTCGCCCGACCGCAAGGACGGTATCAAGAACGAGGAAAGCCGCATCCAGGTCGAGGCGCTGGCGAAGAACGCGGCCGATTTCGGCATCGACTACTATAACGAGGTCGATATCCGGCAGGGCATCGTCCACATCATCGGGCCGGAACAGGGCTTCACCCTGCCGGGCATGACGATCGTGTGCGGCGACAGCCACACTTCCACGCATGGCGCGTTCGGCGCGCTCGCGCACGGTATAGGCACGTCCGAGGTCGAGCATGTGCTCGCCACGCAGACGCTGATTCAGAAAAAGGCGAAGAACATGCTGGTGCGCGTCGACGGGCAGTTGCCCGCAGGCGTCACCGCAAAGGACATCATCCTTGCCATCATCGGCGAGATCGGCACGGCCGGCGGCACCGGCTACGTCATCGAATATGCGGGCGAAGCGATCCGCGCGCTTTCGATGGAAGGCCGCATGACGATCTGCAACATGAGCATCGAAGGTGGGGCTCGGGCGGGCCTGATCGCGCCCGACGAGACGACCTTCGCCTATGTGAAGGACAAGCCGCGTGCGCCGAAAGGCAAGGCCTGGGATATGGCCCTGGACTACTGGAAGACGCTGACCTCCGACGAGGGCGCGCATTACGATAAGGTCGTGGTGCTCGATGCGGCGAACCTACCGCCGATCGTCTCGTGGGGATCGTCGCCCGAAGACGTCATCTCGGTCGGCGGCGTCGTGCCGGACCCGGCCGCAATCAAGGAAGAGACCAAGCGCATCTCCAAGCAGCGCGCGCTCGACTATATGGGCCTCACGCCGGGGACGAAGATCACCGATATCTCCATCGACCGGGTATTCATCGGCTCATGCACAAATGGCCGCATCGAAGATCTGCGTGCGGCAGCGAAGGTGATCGAAGGCAGGACGGTCGCGTCCAGCGTCGACGCCATGGTCGTGCCCGGTTCCGGCCTCGTAAAGAAGCAGGCCGAGGAGGAAGGTCTCGACAAGATTTTCAAGGCTGCCGGCTTCGACTGGCGCGAGCCGGGCTGCTCCATGTGTCTTGCAATGAACGACGACCGGCTGAAGCCGCAGGAGCGCTGTGCCTCGACCTCGAACCGCAATTTCGAGGGGCGGCAGGGCTTCAAGGGTCGCACGCATCTCGTCTCGCCCGCGATGGCGGCGGCGGCGGCGATCGCGGGCCATTTCGTGGATATCCGCGACTGGCATTGATCGCCGACTGGCGCATGCCGGATTAACGTTAAGGTGCTGCGGCTTTTGCTTGCAGCGCCTTTGCAATTCGCTAACCATAAGCATCGAAGATCGGGACTGCGGCGGCGGCTCCCATCTTGTTTATTTGCGTTGTTCCTGTCGCCTGATCGTATCATTGCCGCGAGTATCGGCGGTGGATCGTTCGGCAGGCAACGGCCCGATATGTCGTACGAGGTTGACCATTGGGTGCGGAATTTCTTCTGGCGGCCAATTTCGCGATCGCCTGCCTTCTGGCTGCAGCGTTTCTGGCGATTGCGATCTATGATGACCAGCGGTTATCGGCCCGCTGGTTCGCGCTCGGCTATGCGCTGGGCGCGGCATTCTTCGGCGTCGAACTTTTCACGCCGCTCGCCCATGGCGGGCTGATCGCCGAGAGCTTGGGCTATGTGGCGTTTCTGGCTGCGCTCGTTGCGTTCAATACCGGCGTTTCGCGCTTCTACGACGTGCGCCAGCCGGTCAGGCTGATCGCCGTCGTGCTCGTTATCGGGCTGGCGGCGAAGATCTTCAGCGACGGCATGCCGCGTGAATCCGTCGTGCGCATGATGATCTATCAGGCGCCCTATTTCATCTTGCAGTCGATCGGCGCACTGCTCGTCGTGCGCTCGCGCCACTGCCACCGCCTCGACTACGTTCTGGCGGGTCTCCTGGGGCTGACGGCGCTTCACTATCTCGCCAAGCCCTTCCTCGCTCAGGTGACCGGCGGGCCGGGTGCGACGCCGGCGGATTACACATCCACTCTCTATGCGCAGATCGGTCAGTCGGCCGCGGCGGTCCTCGCCGTCAGCGTGGCTCTGACGCTGTTCGTCATCCTCGTGCGCAATCTTCTTGCCGCGCTGACGCAGCAGTCGGAAACGGACATGCTGTCGCAAACGCTCAACCGGCGCGGCTTCGAGCGCCATCTCGAGCTTTACGGGCGCACCGGCGGTCAACCACTGTCGCTCGTCGTTGCCGACCTCGACCATTTCAAAACCGTGAACGACACCTATGGGCACGGCGTCGGTGACGCTGTGATCGTCGCCTTCTCTCGCACATTGCGCGAGGCGACGAAAGATTCGCATTTCGTCGGCCGGATCGGCGGCGAGGAATTCGCGGTGCTTTTGCCGGGCTATACTGTGTCCGCCGCACGGCTTTTCGCGGAGGATGTGCGCCTGCGCATGCAGCATCTCGCCATCGAAGGGCTGCGGGAGGACGAGCGCGTGACGGCGAGTTTCGGCGTGGCCGAACGGTCGCATGGCGAGCCGGCCGTCAGCCTGCACAAAAGAGCGGACGCCGCGCTTTACGCGGCCAAGGATGGCGGGCGCGATTGCGTGCGGGCCGCGCTGCCGCTCACCGTCAAGGGCGGCGGCGGACAGGTCACCGCATCGCGAGCGGGCCAGTCGTCGTAACAAGCCCGTATTCGGCCATTTCCTGCTGCGACAGGTAATAAAGCGCGCGAGGCGGCGTATCGAGAGCGTGCAACCACATGGCCGGCTCGACCCCCATCTCCATCAAATAGCGCGAAATGCGCGCGGCGGTGATCTGCGCGTCCGACATCGCCTGCTCTGGGCCGGGCATTTCGGCCGAACCGGAATAGAACTGGTGCAGGCCGACCGCCGCCTTCTGGCCGACCGTGCGGGTCGTGCCGCCGGCGAGCACGAGGGGGCAGGACGAGGCGCACAGCGCGCCGTCCGGTACGAGGGTTCCAAGATCGCGTTCGCGGATCATCCGGGCCATCGCCATCGCGTCTTCCAGCGAGCCGCCGGGAGAATCGAGCGACACCGTGCGCACATATTCGCCGCGCGCGTCGAGTTCTTCCGCAAGGCGGGTGGACGAGCCGACATCGATCGAGCCGGTCGCGGCAAGAACGCCGCCGGGCTTCAGCTCGAAGCGGATCGCGTCTTTCAACGCCGCCTCGTTCGTCTGCACGTTTTCGCGTGGGTCCTGCGAGCCGGAAGCCGAGCCGTCCGTCTCGACGGCGGGCGGCAGGATTGGTTGCGAAACATTGACCGAAGGGTCCGACGATGGCCAAAGCCCACCGGTCTGTTTGCGCATATCGTTCACGTCGAGCGCGAGCACGCAGACGGTTCCGGCCAGCATGGCGCCGAACACGACACGCATGATGTCGCCATCGTCGAGCCGGTCGATCAGTGCGGCAAAACCGCTTTTGGCCTGAATGTCCTTGGGCTTGATGCTCATGGGTCGAACCGTTTGCGCTCGTTGACGGAAAGGGGTGTGACGTTCTCACTGCTCGTCGGCTGGGCCGATGGCGGTCGCGGCGCTGCTGCCGGCTCTTCCTCGACAGGTTCCGGCATGTCGGCCTCGTCCGGCTGGGGCTCATGAAAGCGCTCGCCCCGTGCCCGCTCCATCGCCTCATGCAGCTCGATGGCGCGCATCATGTCGGCGGCGGTGACGCGGTCGGCATCGGTCAGGCCTTCCTCGTCGCGCCGCTGGGCGGCATGGGCGACGGCGAGCATGGCGACGAGTACGCCCGGGAGAAGATCGATCGAGATCGCGCCGGCCCAGCTCGGCAGGAAGCTCGACGCATAAAGGATGACGGCTTCGGCCGAGGACAGCGGCACGAAACGGCGTTCCTCGACGCGCGGCTGTGCGAGGATTTCGGCGGCGGCGGTGGACAGCGCCTGCGACTGCGCATCCACCGAAGCGCGGATCGAACTCATGACTTCGGTCTGACGGCCGGCGAGGTCGGGCGACAATCCGCCCGCGACCGGTGCGATGAAGCCGGTGGACAGATCCTGTGCGGCGCGCGCCACGGACGGTGCAATAGACGTCTGCTGCAAGGCGGCGATGACGCCCGCAAGCTGGACGCTTTCCTCCGCGAAGGAATCCGAACGCGGCTGAACGGGGCCAGCGCCGGAAACGAGGCCGCGCATGGTCGCCAGATGTTGCTGGCCCTCTTCGAACAGTTCCTGCACCCGTCCGCGCGAAGCGAGGATGTTGGCTTCCAGTTCGCGCATCTGCGCCGACATCTGGGACAGAAGCTGCACAACGGTCCCCGAACCGGACGTGCCGGTGAGCGCGCCGGACTGGCGCTCTTCGTCGGCAAGGCGCGCAAAGCGTTCGCCCGCGCGCTGGATGTCGGGCAGGAGGGAAAGAGCCGCGATGGCGTTGGAATTCGCCTGGTCGAGATCGGCCGTATAGCCTTCCTGCGTGGTCGCCAGATGCTGTTCGACGGCTGCCGAACCGGCCAGCGCCGCCGCGTTCAGCCAAGACGACATGGCGATAATCATCAGCGAGCCGACGCACATGACGAGAAAAAGCGAAATGCGTGAGCCGGCATCGCGCATTTCAGGCAGGAGACGCGCCAGATAGGTCCAGAACCCGTAAATGCCCACCGAGACCGCAACCGAATAGATGATGGCCGCGAAGAAGACGAACGTCGCATCCCCGTCGAGCAGGCTGCGCACGCCCAGATAGGTGTAGACGCCGCTTGCCAGCGCCAGCGTCGCCAGAACGAAGCGCGTCATCGTTTGCAGCGAGGCGACGTGGTTGCGGATGTTTCGGGCGGTGGTGTGATTAGCCATTTCTTAACCTCTTGCTTCGCAAAGGCAAAACAAAGGTGTCGAAAAATGGACGCGCGCGGTCACGCCTCCCGGCACCGCAGTCACGAATATGTGTGACGCCTACCGGCAAAGCACGTCGGCCGGGGTGGGAACGACGCCGTCGGGCAGGCCGTACATATAGGAGCGGCCATGAAGGAGCACAGCGCCGAACCCGCAGTCGCGCGCGCGTGTGAGGTGCAGGCGTTCGCCGCCATGACGCGCGACGCGGGATGCGTTCGTTTCGTGATAGGAGCCGGTGGTCTTGTGGCCAGAGGCGGCTTCTCCGGCGCCGACGACGATGCGCTTGTAGCCGGCCGGCGAATAGATCACGAGATTGCCGAAACTGTCCGCGTGAGCGCGCTCCCGGTCGATCCCGCTTGCGGACGCAGGCATGACTGCAATGCAAAGCGCAGTGAACATGGCGCAAACATATATCTTCATGGCACTTGCTCCGTTGATGCAGACGAAAGCGATCGCCCGCGACGTTAATACAGGTTAACGCGTTCTTAACGTTTGTCACGCCAAACGCGGCGCTTTGCGCCCAAGGTTTTAACAAACATGGTTAACGTGATGGGCGGCGACAGGCGCATGTCATGCGCCGCCGCTTAATCGATTGAAGATTTTCCGCGACGTAATTAGGCGCAAAAAGCAGGCTAAATCAGCGCGTTCCGGCTTTGACGCGCTGCAAAAAGCGCATTAGAAAGCGCCAACACTTCACGTCGAAGCCCGCATGCGGCCTGAGGCCTCAGGACAACCGTTGCGGCCGGGGGAGCCATGAGCAAAACCACAGCCACCCGCGCGAGACCCATGTCTCCGCATCTTCAGGTCTACAGACTGATCCCGACAATGCTGATGTCGATCGTTCATCGCATCACGGGAGCCGGCCTTTACTTCGGTACGGTCCTGGTTGCGATCTGGCTTCTGGCGGCCGCCGGATCGCCGGAAAGCTTCGCGCGGGTTCAAGCGATCTACGGCTCGTGGTTCGGCCTCTTTGTTCTTTTTGGCTACACTTGGGTGCTGATCCATCACATGGTCGGCGGCATTCGCCATTTCGTCATGGACGCCGGCAGCGACCTTGCGCTTGGCAAGGCGGCGTCGACAAAAGCGGCGCAGGCCATGCCCCTCATTTCGGCCGGCATCACGATCCTGATCTGGATCGTCGCAATCTTCTCGCGGGGAGCCTGATCGATGGCGGACATGCGCACACCCCTTCGCCGCGTTCGCGGCCTCGGTTCGGCCAAGGAAGGCACGGACCATTTCTGGAAGCAGCGTCTCACCGCGCTCGCGAACGTGCCGCTGGTGCTTTTCGCGCTCGGGCTGATCGTCTCGCTCGCCGGGCAACCCTATGAGGCCGTTCGCGCGACGCTCGCCAGCCCGTTCGTCGCGCTGGTGCTGATCCTGTTCCTTCTGTCGGTGCTTTATCACATGAAGCTCGGCATGCAGGTCATCATCGAAGATTACGTGCATGGCGAGGGCACGAAGATCCTGCTCATCGCGCTCAATATCTTCTTCACCTTCGCCGTGGGCGCCGCATCGGTGTTCGCGCTGTTGAAAATCGCATTCGGAGGCTGAAGCGTGGCTGACACCGAGACCAGAAACAACGCTTCGCGCACCGTGAGCGATGCCTACACCTATGTCGACCATTCCTACGACGTCGTCGTCGTGGGTGCCGGCGGTGCCGGCCTTCGCGCCACGCTCGGCATGGCCGAGCAGGGTTTGAAGACGGCCTGTATCACGAAGGTCTTCCCGACGCGCTCGCACACCGTCGCGGCGCAGGGCGGCATCGCCGCCTCGCTGAGAAACATGGGGCCGGATTCGTGGCAGTGGCACCTTTACGACACCGTTAAGGGCTCCGACTGGCTGGGCGACGTCGACGCCATGGAATACCTCGCGCGTGAGGCTCCTGCTGCCGTCTACGAACTCGAACATTACGGCGTTCCGTTCAGCCGCACCGAAGAAGGCAAGATCTATCAGCGCCCCTTCGGCGGACACATGCAGAATTTCGGCGACGGGCCACCCGTCCAGCGCACCTGCGCGGCGGCCGACCGCACCGGCCACGCCATCCTGCACACGCTCTATGGTCAGTCGGTTCGCAACAACGCGCAGTTCTTCATCGAATATTTCGCGCTCGACCTGATCATGACCGACGGGGTTTGCACCGGCGTCGTCGCCTGGAACCTCGACGACGGCACGATCCACCGCTTCGCCGCCAAGATGGTCGTTCTGGCGACGGGCGGCTATGGCCGCGCCTACCAGTCGGCGACCTCGGCCCACACCTGTACCGGTGACGGTGGCGGCATGGTCGCGCGCGCGGGCCTGCCCTTGCAGGACATGGAATTCGTGCAGTTCCATCCGACCGGCATCTACGGCGCGGGCTGCCTCATCACCGAAGGCGCGCGCGGCGAGGGCGGCTATCTCGTCAATTCCGAGGGCGAGCGCTTCATGGAGCGCTACGCGCCGTCGGCCAAGGATCTGGCATCGCGCGACGTCGTCTCGCGCTGCATGACCATGGAAATCCGCGAGGGACGCGGCGTCGGTAAGGAGAAGGACCATATCTACCTTCACCTCGACCATCTTGACCCGGCCGTCCTGCATGAGCGGCTTCCCGGCATCTCGGAAAGCGCCAAGATCTTTGCGGGCGTCGACGTGACGCGCGAGCCGATCCCGGTTCTGCCGACCGTCCATTACAATATGGGCGGTATCCCGACGAATTATTGGGGCGAGGTGCTGAACCCGACCGCCGACAATCCGGATGCCACCGCGCCGGGCCTGATGGCTGTCGGCGAGGCGGGCTGTGCCTCGGTTCACGGCGCGAACCGCCTCGGCTCGAACTCGCTGATCGATCTCGTCGTCTTCGGCCGCGCCGCCGCGATCCGCGCGGCGGAAGTCGTCGACAAGGATGCCAAGGTCCCTGCGCTCAACGTCGCGGCCTGCGATGCGATCATGGAACGGTTCGACCGCATCCGTAACGCCAACGGATCGACGCCGACGGCGAAAATCCGCGACCGGATGCAAAAGGCGATGCAGGAAGACGCCGCCGTCTTCCGTACGCAGGAATCGCTTGAGCAGGGCTGCCAGCGCATCTCCCAGATCTGGGGCGAAATGGCCGACCTCAAGGTTTACGACCGCTCGATGATCTGGAACTCGGACCTCGTCGAGACGCTGGAACTGGAAAACCTGATGGCGAACGCGATCACCACGGTCTATTCGGCCGAGGCGCGCAAGGAAAGCCGCGGCGCGCATGCCCGCGAGGACTTTGCCGATCGCGACGACGCCAACTGGCGCAAGCACACGCTGTCATGGGTCGACGAGGCCGGCAAGGTCCGGCTCGACTATCGCGGCGTCCACACCGAAACGATGCTCGCCGTCGATCAGGGCGGCATCGATCCGGCCAAGATCGCGCCGAAGAAGCGCGTGTACTGAGGAGCGGAAGAATGGTTGAACTGACCCTCCCCAAGAATTCGCAGATCAAGCAGGGCAAGACCTGGCCGAAGCCGGAAGGCGCGACCAATCTGCGCGAATACAAGATCTATCGTTGGTCGCCCGACGACGACGAGAACCCGCGCACCGACACCTATTATGTCGACATGGACGATTGCGGGCCGATGATCCTCGACGGTCTTCTCTGGATCAAGAACAATATCGATCCGACGCTGACGCTGCGCCGTTCCTGCCGTGAGGGCATCTGCGGCTCCTGCGCGATGAATATCGACGGGACGAACACGCTCGCCTGCACCAAGGGTGCGGACGAGATTTCAGGCGCCGTGAAGGTCTATCCGCTGCCGCATATGCCGGTGGTCAAGGACCTCGTGCCGGATCTGACCGTGCCTTACGCGCAATTGTCGTCGATCCAGCCATGGCTTCAGACCGTCTCGCCGGAGCCGGCGAAGGAATGGACGCAAAGCCACGAGGATCGCCAGAAGCTCGACGGGCTTTACGAGTGTATCCTGTGCTTCTGCTGCCAGACGTCGTGCCCGTCCTACTGGTGGAACGGTGAGCGCTATCTCGGCCCCGCCGTCCTGCTGCAGGCTTATCGCTGGCTGATCGACTCCAGAGACGAGGCGACCGGCGAGCGGCTCGACAATCTCGAAGACCCGTTCCGGCTTTATCGCTGCCACACGATCATGAACTGTACGCAGGCATGCCCGAAGGGGTTGAACCCCGCCAAGGCGATTGCTGAAATCAAGAAGATGATGGTGGAGCGTCGGGTCTGACCTTCGTTCATGATCGCTTCCTGATTGCCTGTCCTCGGGCTTCGCCCTGCGGGCAGGCGGCAATGAACTGCACGCAGGCATGCTCGAAGGGGTTGAATCCCGCCAAGGCGATCGCTGAAATCAAGAAGATGATGGTGGAGCGTCGCGTCTGACCTTCGTTCATGATCGCTTCCTGGTTGCCTGTCCTCGGGCTTCGCCCTGCGGGCAGGCGGCAATGAACTGTACGCAGGCATGCCAGAAGGGGCTGAACCCCGCCAAGGCGATTGCTGAAATCAAGAAGATGATGGTGGAGCGTCGGGTCTGAAACAAAAGGGACAACGCGATGGCGCTGAAGGGGCCGATTGCGGAGCATTTCGAGCGTCAGGCCGATGCGTGCGAACGGCTCGGCTCGCCCTTTACCGCGCGCCTTTGCAGGCTGCTCGTTAACATTCTCGATGAGACGACACGTGTGGGCAGTCGCGTTACGCGATGGCCCGGCGATGCTCGTGCCGACGCTTTGGCGCTTCGTCTGTGCGGCGGGCTGCACCGTCTGGTCCTGGAAGGGGCGGACGGCGGACTGATCGCCGCCTATCCGCCGCATGACGTCAGCGACGGCGAATTGGTTCGCGTCGTGGGCGCCGCCCTTTCCCGTCACGATGCCACCTTGTGTACCGCACTCGATTCGCCGCCACAAACGAACGAGATCGCACGGTCGGCGATGCTTTTGCCGGGATTCCTGAGTATTGCCAGAGAAGCGGGCATGCCACTCAGCCTTGCCGAAATCGGTTCCAGTGCGGGACTGAACCTTTTGTTCGACCGCTTTTACTATCGATACGGTGAGGCCGAGTGGGGCGATGCGTCCTCCAGCGTGCACTTGGTCCCGCAGATACGCGCCAGCGTGCCGCCGCTTGTCGGCGACCTTGCCATCGTAGCCCGAGCGGGATGCGACATTGCGCCGATCGATGCAGGTCGCCCCGAGGATCGGAAACGGCTGCGTTCCTATATCTGGCCCGATCAGCCCGAGCGATTGGCGCGTCTCGATGGTGCGCTCGCCATCGCTGCCGAAATGTCATTCTCGCTCAAGCGCGCTGACGCCGCCGACTTCGTACGCGACAAATTCGCCGGGCAGTCAAGCGGCGCGTGCCGCGTCCTGTTTCATTCGATCATGTGGCAATATCTGCCCGAAGCGATACGCGACGACATCCAGAGCGCGATGAATGACGCCGGTGCGCGTGCGTCACAGGACGCGCCTGTGGCCTGGCTTCGCATGGAGCCCATCGACACGCGCGATGCGTTCGCGACACTCTCGCTTACGATGTGGCCGGGCGGCGGGACGCGGCAACTGGCGCGCTGCGACTATCATGGCCGATGGATCGAATGGCTGGTTTGAGTCGCGGTCGCGAAGCGTTGATTTGAAACTTGCGCGGCAAGGCGTACGTTTCTCCGGAACAAACGGAGTTCGTTCGATGATCCGCGCCGCTTCAATCGCCATTCTTGTTTCTTTCGCCGCCATGCCCGCTTTCGCGCAGGACACTCAACGCGCGATTTTCGCGGGCGGGTGCTTCTGGTCCGTCGAATCCGACTTCGACAAGGTGCCGGGCGTCGTATCGACCATTTCCGGATATATCGGCGGCGACCGACAAAATCCGACCTATGAGAACCATGAAGGGTTCCACGAGGCGGTCGAGATCACGTTCGACCCGGCGCAGGTGAGCTACGACCAACTCGTCACGAGCTTCTTCCGCTCCATCGACCCGACCGACCCGGACGGTCAGTTCTGCGATCGCGGCTACTCTTATACGACAGCGGTCTACGCAGTGGACGATGCCCAACTCGCATCTGCGCAGGCCGCGAAGGACGCTGCGCAGGACGTGCTTGGCGAGGCTAAGGTGGTGACGGAGGTGCTGCCTGCGCCGCAATTCTGGCCCGCCGAGGAGTATCACCAGAACTTCGCGGCGAAGAACGCACTGCGTTACATGAGCTACCGCCGCGCCTGCCAGCGCGACGCGCGCGTCAAGCAGGTGTGGGGCGCGGCCGCGATGTACGGCATTCCCGAACACTCATAAGGCAAATCCGGCCGGCGTCGCATCGCGCGATCTTCCGGCCGGTTCCCCTAAGGATCATCGGTTGCCGGCGGACAGGCGCTCCTCAGCGAGCGCCTGCGCGACTGCGTCCGTCGGACGGCCGGTGGCTTCGGCCCGCGCGAAGATATCGCCAAGCGTGGCCGGTATGGTTTCGACGAGCTTCATCGCACGGGCGCGGTCGTAGCCGCCGGGCAGGAGTTCGCTGGCCACGTTGATCAGGCCGCCGGAGTTGATGACATAGTCCGGCGCGTAAAGAATGCCGCGATCGGCAAGACGCTGTGCGTCTGAGGCCTCGGCAAGCTGGTTGTTAGCCGCGCCCGCAATCACCTTCGCCCTGATCACATCGATCATATCGCTATGAATGACGCCGCCGAGCGCGCAGGGGGCGAAAACATCGACATCGGCGCGTGTGATCTCGTCGGAACCCGTGACTTCCGCATCGAAATCGTTGCGCGCTGCCGCAACCCGCGCGGGATCGATATCCGCAACGACGAGCTTTGCCCCTGCTTCGTGCAATTCCTCGCACAGACGGCGACCGACCGATCCCAGACCCTGAACGGCCACCTTGAGGCCAGCAAGATCGGTGCGACCCAGACGATGCGCGACCGAGGCCTTCAGGCCGAGAAAGACGCCGTGTGCGGTGACGGGCGAGGGATTTTCCGAGCCGCCCAGCGTCGTGCCGGTAACGTTCGGTGTGCGCGCACGCAGGAAATCCGCGTCTGCGAGCGTCAGGCCCACATCCTCGCCCGTGTAATAGTCGCCGTCGAGGACGCTCAGCATCTCGGCATAGGCTTCGAGAAGTTCAGGCGTCTTGTCGGTCTTCGCGTTGGCCATGATGACGGCCTTGCCGCCGCCAAAGGGCATGCCTGCGATGGCGGATTTGTAGGTCATGCCATGCGACAGGCGCAACGCGTCGGTGATCGCCGCTTCAAGGCTGTCATGCTTCCACACGCGCGTGCCGCCAAGGGCGGGGCCAAGGCGCGTATCGTGGATCGCGACGATCGCGATCAGCCCGCGGGTCTCGTCGCGGCCGAGCACGACACGCTCATGCCCGTCAAAGCCGGGCAAAAGCTTGGCGTCTTCGGTGATGTCAGTGATTTCAAGGGTCGTCTGCGCGTGCTGTGCGGCAGGCTTCAAGGCGTGCAACATGGCGTTTTCCTCCCGTCCGTTGCGTGTGCAACATCATAGGGTGGATCGGCCGATCTTTGGTTGCGAAGACGCAAGGAAACCGGTCATTCCCTTGCGTCAAAATCGATGCGGGCGTCAGGAAATTTCCTGCGCGCGTCCTTCGCGCAGGTCCTTATTCCCGGCTGTCTGCGTCAGGCCAGTTTCGCGTCGAGCGAAACCTTGATCGCGCCGAGCGCCTTGGAGACAGGGCAACCTTCCTTGGCTTTTTCGGCGAGTTCCTTGAACTTCGCCTCGTCGATGCCGGGCACGTTACCGGTCAACTGGATGGCGCTTTCGGTGATTTCGAAGCCACCGCCTTCCGCCGGTCCGTAGGTGACGACCGCCTTGGCATCGAGCTTTTCGGCCGGCGTGCCGTTTTCGGCAAGGAAATGCGAAAGCTGCATGGCGAAGCAGCCGGCATGCGCGGCGGCGATCAGTTCCTCGGGATTGGTGCCGGACTTGCCGCTTTCGTCCTGAAAGCGTCCCTTGAAGGAATAGGGCTGCTTGGAAAAGGCGCCGCTCTGGGTGTCGAGCGTGCCCGATCCGTCCTGAAGCGCCCCTTGCCAGATCGCCGTTGCATGTCTGTTCATGTCAGTCTCCTCGGGTTGGACTTTCGAGGGTGAAACTAGCGCCCGCCGCCTCGTGTTCCAGACTCTATTGGCAAACGTCGATCCATTCGGCGCTTGTCAGGGCAACGAGGCGTTCGATGGGCAGGCGCACGGCGGCGTTTGTCGCGCCGGCTGCCGGCACGACGTCGTCGAACTTTTTCAGCGACACGTCGCAATAGATCGGAAGGGGTGCTGGAAGGCCGAACGGACAGACCCCGCCGACCGGATGAGAGGTGGTCGCGACGACATCCTCCGCCGCCAGCATGCGCGCCTTACCGCCGAAGCGGTCCTTGAACTTACGGTTATCGAGCCGCGACAGGCCCGACGCGACGATCAGCATGGTTTCGTCGCCGACACGCAGGCAGATCGTCTTGGCAATCTGGTCCGGTTCGACGCCATGCGCCTCGGCGGCCAGCGTCACGGTGGCGGAACTCTGTTCGGTTTCGATGACGTGTATGTCGGGGGCGTTCTCGGCGAAAAACGCGCGTACGGATTCAAGGCTCATTGAAAGTCCAGCCGGTTCAGACGATTTAAAGCGCCTCGCCGCGCAGGAGGCGTGGGGCGGACGGCGAAAGGCCGGAGGCCTGGCGGATGAAGAAGTCCTTCAGGCGCGGCATGCGCTCGACAAGGCCAAGGCCGATATCGCGCACCGCGCGAACCGGCGCGAGGTCGTTGGAAAAGAGCCGGTTGAGGACGTCCGTCGTCACGCCCATCTGCACCGTGTCAAAGCGACGCCAGCGCTCGTAGCGCTCAAGAATGTCGAGCGTGCCGATATCCTGGCCAAGCCGGTCGGCCTCGACGATGGTTTCGGCAAGAGCGGCGGCGTCCTTGAAGCCCAGATTGAGGCCCTGGCCCGCGATCGGATGGATGCCGTGCGCAGCGTCTCCGACCAGCGCGAAGCGCGGCTTGACGAAATCGCGCGCGAGCGTCAGGCCGAGCGGCCATGCGCGGGGTTTGCCCTCGACGCGGATTTCACCGAGTTGGAGGCCGAAGCGCTGCTCCAGTTCGTGCTCGAAGACGATGATGTCCGATGCGACGAGGCGTTCGGCATCGCGCGTGCTTTCAGTCCACACGATCGACGAGCGGTTGTTGCCGTCGCTATCAGGCGCAAGCGGCAAGGTGGCGAAGGGACCGGCCGGCAGGAAGTGCTCTTCGGCGCGGCCATTGTGTGGGCGCTCGTGATGGACGGTGCACACGATGCCGGACTGGCCGTAATCCCAGTCGACCGTCCTGATGCCGGCCATGTCGCGCAGGCGCGACTTGACGCCATCGGCGGCGACCAGAAGCTTCGCCTCGACGGAGGAGCCGTCGGCGAAAGAAACGCGCGTTGCGGCAGGCAGCATCTCGAAGGCGGAGACGGCAAGCCCCTCGCGCAATTCCACGCCAAGCTCGCCCGCCCGGCGGCGCAGCGCGCCGTTCAGGTCCTTGTTGGCGACCATATGGGCAAAGGCTTCGCCGGGGCCGACCTCGCCGTCGAAAGTGAGGAAGACCGGGCGGACGGGATCGGACGTGCGCGAATCGGTCACCACCATTTCCGTCATCGCCTGTGCGCCGGGCGCGATTTCGGTCCAGCAACCCAGTTGATCGAGCATGCGCGTCGCCGCCGCCGCGATGGCCGAGGCGCGTGTGTCGCGCTGCCAGACCCCCTCAGGCGCCGCGTCGACGATCAGGACGGAAAGGTTCGGCCGCGCGGCCTTGATCGAGACGGCGGTTGCAAGGCCGACGTAGCCTGCGCCGGCGATGACGATATCGAAGGCGGGCACGATATCAGGGAGGGCGTCATTTCTGGTTTGCGCCATCGAGGTGGCCTTTCCGCACGAATTCTTGACTTCGCGGTTCGATCCTGATGAACCGAACCCATACTGGATGTCGGCATTTGCCGGGGGATTTCAACATGACGACGGCAATGCACGAGCTTTTGTCCATACTCGACCTCGAACGGCTCGAACACAACCTTTATCGGGGTCGCAGCCCGCAGGCGGGCTGGCAGCGCGTCTTCGGCGGGCAGGTCATCGGCCAGGCGCTCGTCGCCGCGCAGCGTACGGTGGCGGCCGACCGCTTCGTTCATTCGCTGCATTGCTACTTCATGCGGCCGGGCGATCCCTCGGTGCCGATTATCTACGAGGTCGACCGCATTCGCGACGGCGGGTCGTTCACCACGCGACGGGTCATCGCGATCCAGCACGGCCATGCGATCTTCTCGCTGGAAGCCTCTTTCCAGGTCGAGGAGCCGGGTCTGGAGCATCAGATCGACAATACGCTCGACGTGCCGGAGCCCGAAGCGCTCAAGTCGCAGACCGAGCTTCTGGAAATGATGGGCGAAGACGTGCCCGAGGCGATCCGCAAGTTCTGGGCGCGGGAGCGACCGCTGGAGATCAAGCCGGTGGTTCTGGAGCACTACACGACCCGCAAGAAGCTTGCGCCGCAGCAGCATGTGTGGGTGCGGACGACCGGCGAGGTGCCGGACGACCGCGCGCTGCAGGCGGCGATTCTCGCCTATCTTTCGGACATGACGCTGCTCGACACCTCAACCTTCGCGCATGGCCGCAATGGTTTCGATCCAGAAATCCAGATGGCGAGCCTCGATCACGCGATGTGGTTTCACAGGCCGCACAAGCTCGACGACTGGCTGCTCTATACGATGGACAGCCCCAATTCCATCGGCGCGCGCGGTCTGTCGCGCGGATTTCTTTATGGACGGGATGGCCGCCTTATCGCTTCGGTGGCGCAGGAAGGGCTTATCCGCCTGAAGACAAAGCGCGAAAAATAGGCATTTCGGCGTTTTTCGCAGGTAATTGCTTATTTATAAGGCAATGACGGCTGATGAAAAAGCCGTCATTGCCTTTTTTGCGCCGCGTTTCGCGGGCGCGGCCAAACTGGCACGGCTCTTGATTCCCTAGACGTGATCGCCTGCGAGCAACGGCCGCGGCGGTTGTCACGCAGCAGCGGGATTCCGCGCAGGGGAAAGGGCGAAAGCTTATGAAAATCGTGATGGCTATCATCAAGCCGTTCAAGCTCGACGAGGTGCGCGAAGCGCTCACCGCCGTCGGCATCCAGGGACTTACCGTCACCGAAGTGAAGGGCTACGGGCGCCAGAAGGGCCACACCGAAATCTATCGTGGCGCCGAATACGCCGTGTCCTTCCTGCCGAAGATCAAGGTCGAAATCGCCGTCGGCGCGGAACTCGTCGACAAGGCCGTCGAGGCCATCGCATCGGCCGCCAAGACCGGCCAGATCGGTGACGGAAAGATCTTCGTCTACGGCATCGACCAGGCGCTGCGCATCCGCACCGGCGAAACCGACACCGACGCGCTCTAAGACGCCGTTCTCAGGAGACCAGAAATGAAGACCATGAATTTTTCCGCAATCGCTCGCCCGGCGCTGGGGGCGCTGGCGCTGGCAGCGTTCGCAGCCATGCCTGCCGGCGCGCAGGAAGCCGCCGAAGGGGCGGCCGAGGCCGTCGCCGGTGAAGCTGCCCAGCACACCCAGTTCATCTTGAACTCGCTCCTGATGCTCATCGGCGGCATTCTGGTGTTCTGGATGGCCGCGGGCTTCTCGATGCTCGAAGCCGGCTTCGTGCGCACCAAGAACGTGTCGATGCAGCTCTTGAAGAACATCGCCATGTATTCGCTGGCGTGCTTCGCCTATTATCTCATCGGCTACATGATCATGTATCCGGGCGACGCCTGGATGGTCAACGGCGTGCTCGGCGCGATCGGCATCGCGGTTCTCGAGCCTGTCGGCGTCGGCCCCGATGGCGTCGACCTGACCTATGCGACGGTTTCGGCCGACTTCTTCTTCCAGATCATGTTCTGCGCCACCGCTGCCTCGATCGTCTCGGGCACGGTCGCGGAGCGCATCAAGCTTTGGCCGTTCCTCGTCTTCGTCTTCTTCCTGACGGCGCTGATCTACCCGATCCAGGCTTCCTGGAAGTGGGGCGGCGGTTTCCTCGACGAAGCCGGTTTCCTCGACTTCGCCGGTTCGACGGTCGTTCACTCGGTCGGCGGCTGGGCTGCGCTCACCGGCGCGATTATCCTCGGTGCACGCAAGGGCAAGTACAACGCCGACGGCACGGTCAACGTCATGCCCGGCTCCAACATGCCGCTCGCCGTCCTCGGCATGTTCATCTTGTGGATGGGTTGGTACGGCTTCAACGGCGCTTCGCAGCTTGCCATGGGCACCGTCGGTGACATCGCCGATGTCGGCCGCGTCATGGCCAACACCAATGCCGGCGCGATCGGCGGCGCACTTGCCGCTGCGATCCTCACGCAGGTCATGTACAAGAAAGTCGACCTGACCTTCGTCATCAACGGCGCACTTGCCGGTCTCGTTTCCGTCACGGCCGAGCCGCTGACGCCGGGCCTCGGCACGGCAACGCTGATCGGTGCCATAGGCGGCGTGATCGTCGTGTTCTCGGTGCCGCTCCTCGACAAGTTCAAGATCGACGACGTCGTCGGCGCGATCCCGGTCCACCTTCTGGCTGGCATCTGGGGCACGATCGCTGTCGTCTTCACGAACCCGGACGCAAGCATCGTCACGCAGCTTTACGCGATCGTCGTGGTCGGTGCGTTCGTCATCGTAACCAGCGCGGTGGTGTGGCTCGTGGTCAAGGCCGTCATGGGCCTGCGTCCGACCGAAGAAGAGGAATATCTTGGCCTCGACAAAGTGGAAGTGGGCGTCGAAGCCTATCCGGAATTCCCGGGCGCCAACATCCGCTGATATCCAATCCCGTCGCAGCATCCCGAAACGGGTGCTGCAACCTTGAGGCCCGGCATTGCCGGGCCTCTTTTTATGGGTCAGCCGCGTTCGAGCTTGGCGGCGATCGCGGTCAGATGGTCGGCGAATTGCGGGTCTTCCCCGATGAGAAGGTTTGGCAAGAGGTCGCGGAAGTCGTCGCGTGCGCACCATTCGCGCATCAGGTCTTCCCAGCTTTTCCAGTAGCGCTTCTGGCGCGCATTCATGCGCGACCGGTAGGTCAGGACGTAGGTGCGTTCGAAGAAGGAGACGAGCACCGAATAGATCGCGCGCACGCGCTCAGCCTGTTCGGGCGAAAGGTCAGGCGTACGGTTCGCACTCAAGAGCCGCAGGTCGGGATGTTCGAGCGCCAGTTTCAGGAAATCCGTATAGCCGTCGGCCAGCGTCTGCTGGATTTCCGCCTCTTCGTTCTGGCGTTCCTTGCGCTGCTCCATGGTGAAGATCACGATCGCGACGGGCAGGCCGATCACCGTGACGACGTAGCTCAGCAATTCCCAGGTCTGGATCGAGGTCAGGTTCATGGCTTTTCCTGCTACGCCGGCACGCGACGACAATCGCCGATTGGCCCACTTTTATCGGGCTATTGTGACTTGTCTCCGAATATCCGCTCTGAGACTTTGTTGGCATGTTTTCAAGAGAGGGTACGCAAATGAAGTTCGTTTCCATAGGCGCCGTTGCGACGGCATTGCTGGTGTCCGCCTCGTCCGCCGCCCTGGCTTCGTCGCTTTCCGATGAGAACCGAACGCAGCTTGCCGATCATATCGCCGGCTATGAAACGCGCATGAACGAAGTTGCAGACGCGATCTGGGCAACGCCGGAACTCGGCTATCTCGAAACGGAAACGACGGCGCTTTTGATCGGCGAACTCGAGGGCAACGGATTTCGCATCGAGCGCGAGGTCGGCGGTATCCCGACCGCCTTTATCGCGACGGCCGGGTCTGACGAAGGACCGGTGATCGCCATCCTCGCCGAGATGGATGCGCTGCCGGGCTTTTCGCAAGCGGCCGCGCCGCATCAGGAAGACGTCGAGGGCATCGAAAGCGGGCACGCATGCGGTCATCATCTGTTCGGAGCAGGCTCCGCTGCTGCAGCTATTGCGGTGGCGAAATGGCTTGAAGAGAACGGTGTCGAGGGTCAGGTGCGGCTTTATGGAACGCCCGCCGAGGAGGGCGGTTCGGGCAAGGTCTACATGGTGCGCGAGGGCCTGTTCGACGATGTCGACGTCGTGCTCCACTGGCATCCATCCAGCCAGAACTCGGCGGGGCAGGGTCGTTCGCTCGCCAATGTCAGCGCGAAAATCCGCTTCCACGGCGAATCGGCGCACGCTGCGATGTATCCCGAGCGTGGCCGTTCGGCTCTCGACGGCGTGGAGGCCATGCATCACATGATCAATATGATGCGCGAGCACGTGCCGCAGGAGACGCGCATTCACTACGTCGTTTCCAATGGCGGTGCCGCGCCTAACGTCGTTCCAGACTTTGCCGAAAGCTATCTCTACGTCCGCCATCCCGATCCGGCTGTTGTTGCGGACGTGTTCGCGCGCATCGAGAAGGCGGCCGAAGGTGCGGCGCTCGGTACGGGCACCGAATATGAAGTCGAGCGGATGAGCGGTGTCTATTCCGTGCTGCCGAACGATACGCTCGGCCGGATCATGGACGCCAATCTGCGCAGTGCCGAAGCGATCGAATGGGGCGATGAGGAGACGGCATTTGCTACCCAGCTACAGACGACTTTGCGCGCGCAGCCACCGCTGACGACGGTCGGCGAAGTTCAGGACTACAGCTTCGGCGATCAGGGCTTTTATTCGACCGATGTGGGTGATGTCAGCTGGGCTACCCCCACCGTCGGCCTCGGTACGGCGACCTGGGTGCCCGGCACCGCAACCCATAGCTGGCAAGCGGTCGCCGCGGGCGGCATGTCCATCGGCCACAAGGGCACGCGTCTTGCGGCAGAGACTTTGGCGTTGACGGCGGCAGAACTCCTCCAGTCTCCGGAGCTGATCGAAAAGGCCAAGGCCGAATTCGAAGATGCGCGCGGTGCCGACTTTTCCTACTCCGCACTGCTCGGCGATCGCGAAGCACCGCTCGACTACCGCGTGTCGGACTGACGATATTCGCACGCCGCTTTACGTGGCGTGCGTTCCCGACTGTCGAGAATCCCGATCGCGAGTGCGTTTTCGTGGTTAATGCCGTCTTAACCCGCACCTTGTAGCGTGATGCGAATCTGGCCGGTTTACCGGCGCGACGGGCATACGGGGTAAGGCATGCGTTCGCAGTCTCATGCGCTCAGCTTGAACGAGGGCGACGACGGTTTCACGGGCTTCCTGCGTCGGCAGGTGCGAAAGCTTGCGGGCACGGCGATCCTCGTCGTCGTCGCTGCGATCGTGGCCGCACTGGCGACATGGAACGTCGCCGACCCGTCTTTCAGCCATGCGACCGACAACCCCGTCACCAATGCAGCCGGGTATCCGGGCGCGGTCGTCTCCGACATATTGATGCAGTTCTTCGGCCTCGGTTCGGTGATCGTCCTGATCCCGGCGATCGTGTGGGCGATCGGGCTTGTGCTTGGACGACGCATCCTCCAGCCGGGCAAGCGTGGCCTCGCCTGGTTCGGCGCTGCCGCCCTCGGCGCAGGCATCATCGGCTGCGTCGAGGCGCCTCCGACATGGCCGCTGCCCTCCGGCCTCGGCGGTGTATTCGGGGACATCGTGCTGGCACTGCCGGGCCGATTCATCGGGGCCTATCCGAGCGGGATGGCCGGTTTCGTCACTGCCGCGCTGCTTTTCGTTCCGGCGGGCGCGCTGCTTTACGTCGCCTGCAACGCGCTCGGCACGCTGCCCGCGGAGCGCAAGAAGACCGCGCGCAAGGCAGCCGTTGCCGAAGAGGTCGAGGACGACGATTACGACGACGACTATGAAGACGAGGACGGCGAGGGCCGGCGCTTCGCGGCCATCGGTGCCGTGGCGCATATGTGGCTTTCTGCGCACGCGTTCCTGAAGCGCAACGGCGCTCTGCCGACGATGTCGCGCCGTCGCCGCGACGACGACGAATTCGACGGGCTCGACGAGTTGGCGCGTCGCCCGGCCGGGCGCGTGGAGCCGGGCTTCGAGGCGATGGGGGGAACGCGCCGTCGGTCGCGCCGCCATTCGACGAGGACGATATCGGCCTTTCGGAAGACGATCTCGACCTCGATGCCCCGGTTCCAAGCCCGCAGGAAATCGCTGCCCGCCGCGCTCAGGCGGGCGCCGCTCGTGCCGCTGCGCCGCGCACCGTACAGCGCGCCGCCCAGCCGATGGCGCGGCGCGGGGATGGCGGCTTCGAGATGCCGGATATCGAATTTTTGTCCGAGCCGCGCGCGCTGCAGCGCGACGCTTCGCTCTCGCAGGACGCTTTGACGCAGAACGCGCGTATCCTCGAAGGGGTGCTGGAAGATTTCGGCGTCAAGGGCGAGATCATCCAAGTCCGCCCCGGCCCGGTCGTAACGCTCTACGAACTGGAGCCGGCTCCCGGCATCAAGTCCTCCCGCGTTATCGGCCTTGCCGACGACATCGCGCGCTCCATGAGCGCGATCGCCGCGCGTGTCGCCGTCGTTCCCGGTCGCAACGCGATCGGCATCGAACTGCCCAATGCGCGGCGCGAAACGGTCTATCTGCGCGAGCTTCTCGCCAGCCAGGATTTCGGCACGACAAAGGCGAAGCTCGCGCTGGCGCTTGGCAAGTCGATCAATGGCGACGCCGTCATCGTCGACATCGCCAAGATGCCGCACGTCCTCGTCGCCGGCACGACCGGCTCGGGCAAGTCGGTCGCCATCAACACCATGATCCTGTCGCTTCTCTACCGGATGACGCCGGACGAATGCCGCCTGATCATGATCGACCCGAAGATGCTGGAACTGTCCGTTTATGACGGCATTCCGCACCTTTTGACGCCGGTCGTCACCGATCCGAAAAAGGCCGTCGTCGCGCTCAAATGGACCGTGCGCGAGATGGAGGATCGCTACCGCAAGATGTCGAAAGTGGGCGTTCGCAACATCGACGGCTTCAATCAGCGCGTCGCCAATGCCGAGAAGAAGGGCGAGCAGATCAGCCGCACCGTCCAGACCGGCTTCGACCGCGAGACGGGCGAGGCGATCTACGAGACCGAAACGCTCGAAATGGAGCGCATGCCCTATATCGTCGTCATCATCGACGAGATGGCCGACCTGATGATGGTTGCGGGCAAGGACATCGAAGGGGCTGTGCAGCGTCTCGCGCAGATGGCTCGCGCGGCCGGCATTCACGTCATCATGGCCACGCAGCGTCCGTCGGTCGACGTCATCACCGGTACGATCAAGGCGAATTTCCCGACCCGCATGTCCTTCCAAGTCACGTCGAAGATCGATAGCCGCACGATCCTTGGCGAACAGGGCGCCGAGCAGCTTCTGGGCATGGGCGACATGCTCTACATGGCCGGCGGCGGGCGTATCCAGCGTGTCCACGGGCCGTTCGTTTCCGACGACGAGGTCGAGAAGGTCGTCGCGCATCTGAAGCTTCAGGGCGTGCCTGAATATCTCGATTCCATCACCGAGGACGACGGCGAGGATGAAGATGGCGGCGCATCGGGCAAGGGCGGCTCGTCCGGCAACAGCAATCTCGACGATTCGGACGATCCTTACGATCAGGCCGTCGCGGTCGTCCTGCGCGACGGCAAGGCGTCCACCTCCTATATCCAGCGCCGGCTCGGCATCGGCTACAACCGCGCCGCCTCGATCATCGAAAAGATGGAGCAGGAAGGCATCGTCGGCCCGGCGAACCATGCGGGCAAGCGCGAGATTCTCGTGCCGACCGAGGAAGAAACATATTGATGCTGCGCGGGTGGGTGGCTTGCGACAAATTTGCTCGCCGACCAGCCCAACTAAAGCCCTACTGACGCGTTACGCATTCGGTCGAGGGCAACACCTGAACTTGCGAGACTGATGACGATGGTAAAACCGACCTTTCCGGGCCTTTCCAAGACGCGGCGCGGCTTTCTGGCATTCGGCGCGGCGGCGATGGTGGCGGCAACCGCGCTTTCGCCCGCCTTCGTGACGCCAGCGAGCGCGCAGGCGGCGGCAGGCGAGGCGCAGCAGATCGCCGACCATTTCGCCAGCGTGAAGACGATGATGGGCGATTTCGTCCAGTTCGGGCCGAATGGCGACCAGACCGGTGGCAAATTCTACATCGAGCGGCCCGGCAAGGTACGGTTCAACTACGAGCAGCCGTCGACCTTCCGCGTGACGTCGGACGGACAATCCGTCGTCCTCGAAAACACGCGCATGAACACGGCCGACCTTTATTCGCTGTCGTCTACACCGCTGAAGCTGCTTCTCGACGAGCGCATCGACCTTTCGGGCAATAAGGTGCAGAGCGTGGAGCAGGAATCGGATGCGACCACCATCAAGTTGCAGGATCGCTCGGTGTTCGGCAATTCGACCATCACGATGATGTTCGATCCGCAGAACTTCGAACTGAAGCAATGGACCATCACCGATGCGCAGGGTCGCGACACGACCGTGATGATCTACAATGTGCAGTCGGGCGTGACGTTCGATCCGTCCGTCTTCGCGATCAACTATCAGCGCATCAACGAGATCGCCACGCGACGGGACAACCAGCGCTAGGCCAGTCTAACTGTGGACGAGCGGCGGTTTTCGCCGCAACAAGGGCGAAAGACTTGAGTTGACGGGATGCGGCTGGCAGGGTCCGGCCGCATCCTTTCTTCTTTCCGGTCCCGTTCGCTCCCATGCCTTTTTCCGTCGCCACCTGGAACATCAATTCCGTTCGCCTGCGCATGCCGCTGGTCGAACAGTTTCTCAGCGCTAACCAGCCGGACGTCCTGTGTTTGCAGGAGACCAAGTGCCCGGATGACATGTTCCCGCTGAAGCCGCTCAGGAAACTCGGCTACGAGCATATCGAGATCAGCGGTCAAAAGGGGTATCACGGTGTCGCGACGGTCTCGAAGCGGCCGCTGGAACTCGTCGAGAAGCGCGATTTCTGCACCAAGGGGGACTGCCGGCATCTTTCCGTCAACGTATCGGCCGGCGGCAAGCGCATCCTCCTGCACAATTTCTACGTGCCGGCTGGCGGCGACGAGCCGGACCCGGAGATCAATCCGAAGTTCCGTCACAAGCTCGATTTCGTCGCGGAGATGCATCACGTTGCGGCGACGAGCGGCGACGACAACGCCTCGATCCTCGTCGGCGACCTCAACATCGCGCCGCTCGAAACCGATGTGTGGTCGCACCGGCAATTGCTGAAAGTCGTCAGCCACACGCCGATCGAGACGGAAAGTTTCGAGGCGATGCGCAAGGCGGGTAATTGGGTGGATCTGATGCGCCAGGCGATCCCACCCGATGAAAAGCTCTTCACATGGTGGAGCTATCGCTCCAAGGACTGGTTGGCGTCGAACCGCGGACGAAGGCTCGACCATGTCTGGTCGTCGCAGAATCTCTCGCCCCATCTGACCGGCATGGATGTTCTGACTGACGCGCGCGGCTGGGAACGCCCCTCCGACCATGTGCCGGTGATCGCGCGGTTCGATCTGGACTGAGAGGTTCCTTCTCCCACAGGGAGAGAAGGGAAGTCGCCTTCAATGGCGGAAATGGCGCATTCCGGTGAAGACCATCGCGATGCCGTGTTCGTCGGCTGCCGCGATGACCTCGTCGTCGCGCATCGAGCCGCCCGGCTGAATAACCGCCGTCGCGCCTGCCTCGATCGCCGCGACCAGACCGTCGGCGAAGGGGAAGAAGGCGTCAGAGGCGACAACGGAGCCCTTCGTCTTCGGCTCGGCAAAGCCCGCCGCCTGTGCGGCATCCTCGGCCTTGCGAACGGCGATGCGCGAGGAATCGACGCGGCTCATCTGGCCCGCCCCGATGCCGACCGTCGCGCCGTCGCGGGCATAGACGATGGCGTTGGACTTCACATGCTTGGCGACGCGGAAGGCGAAGCGCAGATCGGCCATCTCCGCATCTGTCGGCGCGCGCTTCGTGACGACCTTCAAATCCAGATCGTCGACGACGCCGTTGTCGCGGCTCTGGACCAGCATGCCGCCGGCTACCGACTTGAACGCCAGACCGCCCGCGCGCGGATCGGGCAGCCCGCCGGTGACGAGCAGGCGCAAATTCTTCTTCGCCGCGACGAGCGCGATCGCGTCGTCCGAGGCTTGCGGCGCGATGATGACCTCGGTGAACGTCTTGACGATCTCCTCGGCCGCATCGGCGTCGAGCAGGCCGTTCAGCGCCACGATGCCGCCGAATGCCGAGACCGGATCGCATTCGAGTGCCTTTAGATAGGCGTCCTTGAGGGAGACGCCGGTGCCGACGCCGCACGGATTTGCGTGCTTGATGATCGCGACCGCCGCACCCGCATTCGGGTCGAATTCGCCAACGAGTTCGAACGCCGCATCGGTGTCGTTGATGTTGTTGTAGGAGAGCTGCTTGCCCTGCACCTGTTTCGCCGTCGCGACGCCGGGTCGCTGGTCGCCATTGACGTAGAACGCCGCCTTCTGGTGCGGGTTCTCGCCATAGCGCATCTCGGCCGAAAGGCGACCGCCGAAGGCGCGCGAGGCGGGTGCGTCGAGGTGAAGCGTCTCGGCGAACCAGCCCGAGATCGCCGCGTCGTATGCGGCGGTGCGCGCATAGGCTTTGGCGGCAAGTTCCTGGCGGAAGCGATAGTCGGTCTCGCCTTCGTTCGCCTTCAGGATTTCGACGAAGCGCGGATAGTCCGCCGGGTCCGTCACAACCGCCACATAGGCATGGTTCTTGGCCGATGCGCGAACCATGGCCGGGCCGCCGATATCGATGTTCTCGACAGTCGCGGCATAGTCGCCGCCCGCGCGCCGCACCTCCTCGAAGGGGTAGAGGTTGATGATCGCGATGTCGATCGGGCCGATGCCATGCGCTTCCATCGCCTCGCGATGCTCCGCATCGTCGCGGATGGCGAGAAGACCGCCATGGACGGATGGGTGCAGCGTCTTGACGCGCCCGTCCATGATCTCGGGAAAGCCGGTGATGTCGGATACGTCGCGAACCTTCAGGCCCGCATCCGCGATCGCTTTCGAGGTGCCGCCCGTCGAGACGAGTTCGATGCCGAGCGCCACGAGTTCGCGGGCAAGGTCCACGAGGCCAGTCTTGTCGGAAACCGACAGGAGCGCGCGGGTGGCGCGCACACGATCGGGGGCGGGAATGTTCTTCGACGCGACGGCCATGGCGGGGTATCCTTCGGGCAAGCGGGAGATGGCTTCGCCTACCGGGTGCGCGGGCCGGAATCAACCGCGAAGGGTCAGCTTCCCGCCTTTTCGATGCGCGTGAAGCGCCAGGCGACTTCCGGCAGCACCGAAGGGTCGATCTCGACGACGAGCTGGCGCGAACGGCGCGGCCCGCCGATCGACGCGAAGAACATCGATTCCTCGACGATAGGCGCGACACCCTCGACTTCCACGGTCCAGATGTCGGTGTCGTTACCCTTGAGGACAAGCTGGCCGCGCTCGTTCCGGAAGACGCCGATATCGGGATGCAGATGAAAGCGGATCTGCGCCGTCATCCCGGGGGCGGGACGGGCCATGCCATCCTTGTGCGAATAAAAGCGGTCGGTGCCCTCGAAGATATCGCCGTTTCCGGCGAGCATCAGTTCACGCTCGTGGATGAGGCCGAAGCGCGCCAGATAGCCGTCATGGCTGGCCGAGACGCCATGCACGCCGGGGCTGTCGAACCGCTTGCAGCGCACTTTGCGGATCGGACCGATCAGCGGCGAGCCGACCATGGCGCGCAGACGATTGGGCAAGGTGAAACGCGCGGAGGACGTGTCGTTGACGGTCGCGGTCGAATGGGCGGCCGTGGAGCGCGAAAGCAGCCGGAAATCGTCCGCGCCGTAAGAGTCGACGCCGCAATTGACGATGAAGTGATGCCGTCCCGACGACATCTCGAAGGACAGGCAGCCGGCCTGCGCCTCGTGGCTTACATCGGGCGGCGGCGGCTCGCCCGTATCGGCTATGATCGTGGTGCCGCCGAGCGCCAGCCGGTCGTAGCCGCCATGCGAGGCATGCAGGATCGGCGCGCCGCCGGTGTCGTCGTGATGGAGGATCGCAGCGACGCGGTCGTGGCTCGTCGCGCCCATGCCGTTGAAACGGGCGAGCACGCCGTCCTGATGACGGAAGAAGCGCAAGGCGGGAAGCATCCGCTCGATCGCGCCGATCAGCGCGTCGGGCGGCGCCTCGCCCTGATTGAAATAGGTCTGGCGCAACGGCAAAAGGTCGGCAAGAAGCTCGAGCCCCGCACCCGGATTGCGCGATATGTGAATGCCGTCCGGCAGGATCTGCCGTTCGAGTTCAAGCGCGAGCGCCTTGGAGACCGCATGCAGACGCGCAGGCGAAGAGGGTAGCGACAGCGTGGCGAAGACGATGGCGATGCGCGCGCGCACCCGCTCCTCGCCATCGGGCATTTCGCCGGCGACCGCGCGCAGATAGCGCATCTGCACGGCAAGCGACTTCAGGAAGGCGCGATAGGCGGCCATATCGGCGCCGGCCAGCACGATCGGGGAATGCTGAAGCCACGAAATCAGCCGGCGCGCGACAATGTCCGGTGACCAGGCAGGCGCGGAAATCCGGCGGCCGTGGATCGATATCCATTCCGATACGAGCGCGCGGGCATTGCCGGCGGCAAGCGTCGTTTCGGCCGCGCGCATGTGGCGCAGCCAGCGAAAGCTGTGCAGCGCCTCCTGCCAGGCCAAAGGCGCGCGTTCGACGCGGAACGGCGAGGTGCCGCCCGTTTCAACGACGGAGCCGGCGAGCGGGAAGCGTCCACGGTAGAATTCCTGCGCGGTCGCGCCGTCGGCCAGCCTCAAATCGGGCGGGGCTATCAGGATGCGTTCGGGCGTCTTGCCGGAAAAGCGCCAGCGGTAAAGGGGCCCCGAACGCAGGCGTCTGCGGGCGCGGCGCCATGCCTCGCTCGCCACGAAGCCCCACAATTGGGGATCGTAGTTCCACGCCATTGCCAAAACCCCGGCCTCCCGATCGCACTCACGCGCTGCCCACCGCATGGGAAACGGGCGCGATGCCCCGACGCAACCGATCCATGCTCATCCAATGCGCGGAATCATAGCTGATTCAAACGCTTGTGCGAAGATCAAATGCGTTTCAAATTGAAACGGTCATGCCGTGACCTTGAGGCGCGTGGCGTAAAATCCGTCAAGCCCGGCCAATACGGGTTGATCATCCGGCAGACCGGCCGGCGTGGTGCGGACAGCGCCGAACCCGTCAAGAAACGCGTCGGCGAAGGGAAATTCGCCCGGCTGGATCGGGTCGCGCTGCAGGCGCCCGTTTTCCGCGACGGCGCGTTCAACCATTTCCTCGCCTTCGGACGGATCGAGCGAACAGTTGCAAAACAGGATCATGCCGCCCGGCTTCACCAGCGTTGAGGCATGATCGAGCATGCGCCTCTGGAGGGCTGCGAGGCGGTCGATGTCGTCCGGCGACTTGGTCCACGGGACGTCGGGGTGACGGCGCACCGTTCCGGTCGAGGAGCATGGCGCATCGAGAAGCACCGCGTCGTAAAGTTCGGACGGGCGATGTTCGAACAAATCTTCAACGACGATGTCAACGGACAGCTTCAGCCGGTCCAGATTTGTGGCGAGGCGCTTTGCGCGATTGGGCACTTTCTCGATCGCGGTCACGCGTGCGTCCGCTGCCGCAAGCTGCGCCGTCTTGCCACCCGGTGCGGCGCACAGATCGCCAACGCGTTTGCCCGCGATGTCGCCCATCAGGCGCGCGGGAAGCGCGGCCGCGGCGTCCTGTACCCACCATTCGCCGTCTTCGAAGCCGGGAAGGGTCGAAACCGGGCCATCGACGGAAGGCAGGCGCACCGAGCCGGTCGGCAGGACGACGCCGCCGAGCCTCTCCGCCCAGCCTTGCGCATCGGATTTGACGGTCAGGTCGATCGCCGCTTCGAAACGGTGCATGTCGAGGATGCGGCGGGCATGCTCGTCGCCATAGGCCGCAACAAGGCTTTTGGCGAACCAGTCGGGCGCTTCCACCGTCTTCGCAAGGGCGGCGGGCAGCGCACGCTCCTTGCGTCGTCCGATCTCGCGCAGGATGGCGTTCACCAGATTGGCGAAACGGCGCGTTCTCGGATCGGCCTTGGCGTGGCTGACAGCGAGGTCCACCGCCGCGCTGTCGGGAATATCGAGGAACAGCATCTGCGCCGCGCCAACATGAAGGATGTGGGACAGCGCGGTTGCATTGGCGGGAAGCGGCCGGTCGAGCCGCGCAGCAATCAGTGCCTCGATGGTCCGACGGTGGCGCAATGCGGTGGTCAGGATGGCGCGCACCAGCCCCCGGTCGCGCGGATCGAGCGCACGATATTGCGGATGACCGTGTTCGCCGTCCGTCAGGCCGTCGAGCGGCGTTTTCGCATCGATGACGGCGGACAGAAGCCGGACGGCCGTGCGCCGGGCGGCGAGGCCTGGCGCGTCGTCTTCGGTTTTGTTCAAGTCCGGTTTCGTTCGCGGCTGCCTGTTCGGCGCGCTCACGACCACGGGCCTTTCGGGCCGGTCGGATTGTTCGACCATGGACCGTCATTGCCCGAACTCGGGCGGCGCGCAGCCGCCTGCGGCGCGAATTCGCCCTGCATCTTCATCAGCGCTGCGATGCGGTTTTGCGTGGCGGGGTGGGTGGAGAACAGATTGTCCATCTTCTCGCCGGAGAGCGGATTGATGATGAACATATGCGCGGTTGCCGGATTGCGCTCGGCCTCGTCGTTGCGAATACGCGGGGCGGCGGACGAAATCTTGCCAAGCGCGGAGGCGAGCCATTCGGGATTGCCGCAGATTTCCGCGCCACGCCGGTCGGCCGAATATTCGCGCGTGCGGCTGATCGCCATCTGCACCAGCATAGCGGCAAACGGCGCGACGATCATGGCGATGAGAACGCCGATGATGCCGAGCGGATTGTTGTTGTTGCCGCGAAAGAAGAGGGCGAAATTCGCGAGCATGGAGATGGCACCGGCGATGGTCGCCGTGAGCGTCATGATCAGCGTGTCGCGGTTCTGCACATGGGCAAGTTCGTGCGCCATGACACCGGCGACCTCTTCATAGGTCAAACGGTCGAGCAGGCCCGTTGTGGCGGCGACGGCAGCGTTCTGCGGGTTGCGACCGGTGGCAAATGCGTTCGGCTGGTCCTCGCGGATCAGATAGACCTTCGGCATCGGAAGGCCGGCCCGCTGCGCCAGATCGCGCACCATGCCGTAATATTCGGGTGCCGAACGCTCGTCGACTTCGACGGCGTTGTGCATGCGCAGCACCATCTTGTCCGAATTCCAGTAGCTGAAGAGGTTCATGCCCGCCGCGACGACGAATGCGATCATCATGCCGCCGGCCCCGCCCAGGAGATAGCCTACGCCCATGAATAGCGCCGTCATGAAAGCCAGAAGCATGGCGGTGCGCATGATGTTCATCGAATGGTGATCCTCTTCAACTCGAAGCTTCGCAGCACGGGCTGCACGCCCTATATGATGGGCATATCGCCCCGTTCTTTCAATATTCATACCATCGAGACGATGTCCGACCATCACGACGATCCAATCCCCGCCGAACCGCCACGCACCTTGAGCGACGCAGCGCGCCGCGCGCTTGAAGAAGCCGAGGCGCGCCGCCGTCTCTATGACGACGTCGAAGCCGAACGCCCAACCGAAAAAGGCGGGCGCGGCGGGCGCGATCCCGCCCGCTACGGCGACTGGGAAGTGAAAGGCCGCGCCAGCGACTTTTGACGTTGCGTCATCTGCGCTGTCGAAATGTGACCCAATGTAAAGGAACGTAGCATCGCATCGCGAGTTAGACGGTCGAACGCTGTCTTGAAAGGGTTGTGCCATGCTGATTCGCCTTGGTTACGAAATCGAGCTGGACTGCCCGCAGCCCACGCCCATGGTCCTGTCGCTCGACCTTCACCCGGATCGCCGCGCTGACATACGCTGGCAAAGCGGCGTGACGTCGCGGCCGATGCTGCCGATGCGCACCTATATGGACCAGTTCGGCAATCGCTGCCGCCGTGTGGTCGCGCCGCAAGGCGAGCTGATCGTCCGCTACGACGCAGTCGTGGAAGATGGCGGTATGCCAGATCCGGTTCTGGACGGTGCAGACGAAGTGCCGGTCGACGACCTGCCACCCGAAACGCTGATATATCTCCTTGGCAGCCGCTACTGCGAAACCGACCATTTGAGCGCGACGGCCTGGCGGCTCTTCGGCGATATGAAACCGGGCTGGTCGCGCGTTCAGGCGATCTGCGATTTCGTCCATGATCGCGTTTCGTTCGGATATGGCTATGCGCGTTCGAGCCGGTCGGCCAGCCAGGCCTTCGAGGAACGGGTCGGCGTCTGCCGCGATTTCGCGCATCTGGCGATCACGCTTTGCCGCGCGCTCAACATCCCGGCCCGCTACGCTACCGGCTATCTCGGCGACATCAACGTGACTGCCGATTCAGCCCCGATGGATTTTTCGGCCTGGTTTGAAGTCTATCTGGAAGGCGGGTGGCACACATTCGACGCGCGCCACAACGTACCGCGCACAGGTCGTGTCGTCGTCGCACGCGGGCGCGATGCGACCGACGTGCCGATCCTCCATACGTTCGGCCCGCACAGACTGACGAAATTCGAGGTCTGGAGCTACGAGCAAAAGGACGAGCCGATGGCCGCCGATCTGCGCCGGGCGCCCCGCCCCGCCGAAGGGACTCTTAGCCTCTCGGCCTGACGGCTCTTGCCAAACATCGCAAAATAGGAATAAATGCCGTAATGGCATTTATTCCTATTTTTTTCTTGCTGGTTATGATGGGCACTGTCGCAGCGGCGGACATGCCCGGACCCGTGCGAGCGACAGTTGTGCGGGTTATCGATGGCGACACTGTCGAGGCGGACGCGCATGTTTGGCCCGGACACACCGTACGCGTTTCGGTGAGACTGCGCGGCATCGATGCGCCGGAACTGCGTTCGCGGTGCGACGAAGAGCGTAGGATGGCTGAACGCGCCCGCGCGCATCTGTCGGCGCTGCTTGGGTCCGGCGCGGTCAATGTCCGCAACATCGCGCGCGACAAGTTCTACGGCCGGGTGGTGGCCGATCTGGAAACGGATGAAGGTGACGCCGTAGCACCGCTTCTGCTCGCGGCCGACCTTGCGCGTCCCTATGAGGGCGGCAAACGCACCGCATGGTGCGGCGATCCGAATTGAGACAGTGAGGACGTTCCGATTTGAGACGTCCGTGGAGCGTTGCCAAGACTGATCGGAATTTTCATCTTCCAGGCTAGGAAGCGGTAACCTTAATTACCTGTAAAATCCATTCTTTCCAATAGGATAGATGCGCATCTCGTACGTCGCGCCGGTTTTGGCGTCGGACATGCTCCTGGTCTGCCGAGCGGCCGCGGCGGGCCGGAAGGAGAGGCGAGATGGCACAGGTTTGGAAATCGGCAGAACGCTTTGCGGCGGACAAGCGCGGGAATTTCGCGATTCTGATGGGCGTCGCCCTGTCGGTGCTTGCGACGGGCGCAGGGTTTGGGGTCAACACGGCGCAGCTTTTCAACGCCAAGTCATCACTCCAGAACGCGCTCGATGCGGCTGTGACCTCCACGGCGCGCGATTTGACGACGGGCGTGATCCGCGAGGAAGACGCGCGGGTGTCCGTCGAGGCGTTCCTGACCGCAAACGGCGCCGGTTCGTTCGCGCGCCAAGGCGTCACGCTTGACGACGTGATCGTAGATCGCCGCGCCAAGACGGTCGATGCGACAGCGACGGTGAATGTCCCGCTTGCGTTTCCGCTGTTTGGCGCGGAACCGGTCCGGCAAGTCGGCGCGCGCACGGCGGCGGTCTATTCGGACCAGAAGGTCGAGGTCGCGATGATGCTCGATGTGACGGGGTCGATGGATGGCTGGAAGCTCAGGGAACTCAAGGCCGCCGCCAACATCGCCGTCGAAACGCTACTGGGCGGCCAGCGTGCTGGGCAGGAGCGGGTTCGCGTTTCGATCGTGCCATATGCCAATTCCGTCAATGCCGGGTTGCTTGCCGAAAGCAGCGTGTTCGTCGAGCGCAGCATGGCGGACCGCAAGGCAGCGCCTGCCAACACTGCGGCGAGGACTGTCGCGATGCGACCGGACAATTGCGCCACCGAACGCAAGGACGCGCGCTATCGGTACAGCGATGCCGGTCCCGAATATTCGATGATCAACCGCGATTACTTGATCGACGACTTCATTCGTTATTACGACAGGAATGTAAAAAGCCGCACGTGTCCGACGACAGCGCTTGTGCCGCTCACCAGTGACCGCAGCACTTTGAACAAAGCGATCGACAGCTTCAAGGCCGTCGGGGGCACCGGCGGGCATATCGGCATTCAGTGGACGTGGTACATGCTGTCGGAACGGTGGGCGGGGGTGTTGCCTGCCGTCTCGCGTCCGGCGCGCGTGACGGACAATGTGAGAAAATACGCGATCTTGATGACGGATGGCGAATTCAACCTGTCCTATTTCGACGCGTCGCATCACGACCAGGTCTATAACGGAAACGGCAAGCGTCAGACGCGCGACGCGGCAGTGCGTCTTTGCCGTGAAATGAAGGCGCAGGGGATCGAGATTTTCACCATCGGGTTCGATCTGCGTGACTCCAACGCGCGAAACACGATGCGCGACTGCGCGTCGGCGGGAAGCCAGACGCGGCGCTATTTTTACGATGTGGCCACTGGCGACGAACTTAAAACGGCGTTTCTGGAAATCGCCGGGACCATCGAAAGTCTCTATGTCAGCAGATAGAAAAAGGGCCGCCCTTAAAGGCGGCCCTTTCGTGTTTCCGTCCGTGGCGCGACCCGTGCGGCAGCGATCACTGCCGTCGTCGCGTCACGCGCCTTATCAGGAAGACTGCTTCCCGAAAGGACGATCCGCCGGGACCACGCTACGGAACATGGAATCACTCGACATCGGATCACCTCCTTTCAGTTCGTTGAACACACACCCAATGTGGGCGCTCGAAGACGGTTCGTCAACGCGTCTCGCCATGCCGGCTCTTCACGAAGGGCAACAGGGCAAGACCGATAATGAACAGGAAGATGATCGGCGTCACGCCGACGCGCTGCGCATCGACCGGTGACAGGCCGAACCCTTCGGATGCCACGATGCCAGTGACGACGGCGATGGCGAGCGGACCGATGAAGGCAGTCGCCTTGCCTGATAGTGCGTAAAGACCAAAGGCTTCGGTCACGCGCTCCTTGTCGACCTGATCGACCAGCAGGGTGCGCGAGGCAGCCTGGATCGAGCCGCCCGCCGCGCCGATGAGACAGCCTGCGACGTAAAAGGCGATGACTGGCAGGCCACTGCCTTCGGCGACCGGCATGAACAGCACCTGCGTTTGCGTCGTCGAAATGATCAGCGCACAGCAAAGCGCAAGGACGACCACCGACCATGCGACGACGCGTTTCGGTCCATGGCGCTGATCCATCAGGCCGCCGACCCAGGCACCGACCGCTCCGGTGATGTTGGACAAGATTCCGAAAATACCGATCTGGATGATCGAGAGGCCGAGTACGCCGGCCGCATAGATGCCGCCGAAGGCATAGAGCGCATTCAGCCCGTCGCGATAGAACATGGATGAGATCAGGAAGGAGAAATAGCTGCGCTCGGACGGCAGGCGCTTCAGCGTCTGGCGGAGCTTCGTCAGACCTTCACGGATGGCACCTTTTATGGCCGGCTTACGCGCGATGTCGGGCGTGAAGAGCATCATCGGGAGCAGAAAGACGAGATACCACAGAGCCGTTAGCGGGCCCGCCGCGCGGTCGCCTTCACGCGCCGCCGGGTCTAGGCCAAGGATCGGCTCGAAGCCGAGCAGCGTGCGGCCCGTCTCCGGAGAGGCCGACATGAAGCCGAGAACGAGGATCAGGGTGATCAGCCCGCCGACATAGCCCAGCCCCCATGCCGAGCCGGACAGGCGACCGAGTTCGGCGCGCGGGACCAGCGTCGGCATCATGGCGTTGTTGAAGACGGCAGCATATTCCATGCCGAAAACCGCGAGCGCGACGATCACGAGTATCCATGTCGGGTCGCTCATGCCCGGGGTGGCGAACCAGAGCATCCAGCAGGCGAAGATGCCGATTACCGAAAAGACGGCGATCCACGGTTTGCGCGGTCCGCTCGCATCGGCGATCGCGCCAAGAACGGGAGACGAAAAGGCGATGAGCAGCCCACCGATACCGGTCGCGTAGCCCCACATTTCCTGACCGCGCGCGGCATCCGGTGCGACGGCGGCGGCGAAATAGGGCGCGAAGACGAAGGTGACGATGAGCGTATGGAACGGCTGCTGCGCCCAGTCGAACAGCATCCATCCCCAGATGCCGCGCCGCGAGGCGCGTTGTTCACCGTCATGCCACGACGCATGCTTCCCCGTCTGCGTGCTCGCCATCGCTCCCCCTATCTTCTCTGCCTAGTTTGTCACGGCCACGTCTGTCAGATCCGCCATCAACCCGGCCGCGACGGTCAGGCGCGATACGGTGATGTCTCCGCCTTCCGTCAGGCTTTGCAGACGCTCGCGCGTGCGCGATATGCGTGCGCCGCCGGCCTCGATCCATGCGTCGACGGGCGCGGCGTCCTTCGGAAAGGCCCCGAGCGCAGAAGCCGCGATGCCGCGACGTGCCGCGTTGATCTGGTCGGTCGCACGGGCGACGGCGAGGCCGTCATAATAATCGGCGGTCGAGATCGAGCGCGCCGCATCGGCGATGCGGCCGATCCGGAACGCGTCGGTTACGGCGAAGAAGGCGCGCGCGGCGGTTTCCAGCCCGGCCGATGCGGTTTCGGCGACGAGCGCGATGTCGGGGATCATCTCGAAGACATGAAGATGGGCGACCCGCTCGGCGAGCTTTTGCGAGACGCCGGCTTTCAGCATGGCGGCAATGCGTTCCTCCTGCCGTTCGGCAGTGAAGGGCGGCAGCATTCGGCCAAGCTTCGGCTCAAGCGCCTTTCGCGCGTTGCGCAGCCGTTCGATCTCCGCCCCGACGGTCTCGCCGGTCAGGTCGTTCTTGAGGAACCAGGCGCTCGCCGAATGCACGAGCCGGCCGACCTGCTGGTAGAGCTCAAGCTGAGTCGTGCCCTCGATTTTCGTGTCGAGCGCGTCGATATCCGAATAGAGCGCCGGCAGGTCGAAACCGTCGCGAACTACAGTGAAGGCCGCGACGATATCGGCGGCGGACCGGCCAGTCAGATCCTGCAGGCGGGTCACGAAGGACGGCCCGCCGCGATTGATCGCCTCATTGGCAAGCTGGGTCGCGATGATCTCACGGCGCAGCCGGTGCGTCTTGATATCGCCAGGAAATTTCTTGGCCATCTTGGCCGGGAAATAGGCGATCAGGTCGGCTTCCAGATGCGCATCGTCAGGCAGGCCGGACGCGACAAGATCGTCGAACAGCACGAGCTTGGCATAGGCGAGCAGCACGCCGATTTCGGCGCGGGTCAGCGGCTGACCACGGCTTTCCCGTTCCGCCATCATCTGGGTCGAGGGCAGCACCTCGACCGCGCGGTCGAGAAGCTGCCGCGCTTCCAGCGCCTCCATGAAGCGCTCCTGATAGCCCAGATCGGCCACGCCGCGACGGGCGGCGAGCGATATGGCGAGCGACTGGCGGTAATTGTTGGCGAGAACCAGATGCGCCACCTCGTCGGTCATGTCGGCCAGAAGCTTGTCGCGGTTGGGGCGGGTGAGGCTGCCGACGCGCATGGCCGATGCGAGCGCGATCTTGATGTTGACCTCGACGTCTGAGGAATTGACGCCGGCCGAATTGTCGATCGCATCAGAATTGCAGCGCCCGCCCAGCATTCCGTATTCGATGCGGGCACGCTGCGTGACGCCGAGATTCGCGCCTTCGCCGATGACTTTCGCGCCGATTTCCGCAGCGGTGACGCGCAGCGAATCGTTGGTCTTGTCGCCGACATCTGCGTTCGATTCGGTCGAGCCGCGCGCATAGGTGCCGATACCGCCGAACCAGAGAAGATCGACCTTCGCCATCAGAATCGCGCGCATGATCTCAACCGGTGTGGCGCGCGTCGCGCCAAGGCCGATGGCATCGGCCGCCGCCTGGCTGAGCTCGATCGATTTCTGATTGCGCGAGACGATCATGCCGCCTTCGGACAGCTTGCTTTTGTCATAGTCCTGCCAGCTCGATTGTCCCTTGTCGAAAAGGCGCTTGCGTTCCTCGAACGAGGTTTCGGCGTCCGGGTTCGGATCGATGAAGATGTCGCGATGGTCGAATGCGGCGATCAGGCGTGTCGCATGCGACAGGAGCATGCCGTTGCCGAAGACGTCGCCCGACATGTCGCCAACGCCGACGACGGTGAACGGCTCGGTCTGGATGTCGCGGTCCATCTCGCGGAAATGGCGCTTGACCGCTTCCCACGCGCCGCGCGCCGTGATGCCCATCTTCTTGTGATCGTAGCCCGCAGAGCCTCCAGACGCGAAAGCGTCGTCGAGCCAGAAGCCGTGCGCCTGACTGATGGCGTTGGCCGTATCGGAGAAGGTCGCGGTGCCCTTGTCGGCCGCGACGACGAAATAAGGATCGTCCCCATCATGGCGCAGGACGTTGTCGGGTGTGACGACCTTGCCGTCTTCCAGATTGTCGGTGACCGACAAGAGTGAAGTGATGAAGTTGATATAGGCGGCCTTGCCCGCTTCGAAGATTTCGCCCCGGTTGCCGCCGACTGGCAATTGCTTGGGATAAAAGCCGCCCTTTGCGCCGACCGGCACGATAACCGCGTTCTTGACCTGCTGCGCCTTGACGAGGCCGAGCACCTCGGTGCGGTAGTCCTGCGCACGGTCGGACCAGCGAAGGCCGCCGCGCGCGACCGCGCCGAAACGCAGATGCACGCCCTCGACCTGAGGACCATAGACGAAGATTTCGCGCCAAGGCCTCGGGTCCGGCAAGCCGCGAAGCGCGCGTGAATCGAGCTTGAAGGCAAGTGAGACGCCGTCCCGTTCGGCGGCGTAGAAGTTGGTGCGCAAGGTGGACTGGATGAGGTTCAGATAGCGGCGGATGACGGCGTCGTCGTCGATCTGCGGCACGTCCTCCAGCGCCTTTTCGATGGCTTCGACGGCCTTGTCGACCGAGCCGTCATCGCCAGTGCCGGCCGGATCGAAGCGCGCCGTAAACAGCGAGATCAGATGCCGGGCGATGTCGGGATACCGATTGAGGACGGATGCGATGAAATCCTGATTCTGCGGAATCCCGGCCTGCTGGAGATAGCGGCCATAGGCACGCAACAGGCCGATGTTCTGCGCCGTCAGGCCCGCCGTCTGGACCAGCGAGGCATAGGCGTCATTGTCGCTTTCGCCGTTCCATACCGACAGGAACACGGTCTTCAAAAGTTCGCCGCCATCCTTCATGTCGATTTCGCCGCCAAAAGCGCTCACCAGTTCCATGTCGTGCAGGAAGACCGGCGCATCGCTGCCGCGTGCAAGTTCGAAAGTGCGTTCCGAGATGACCCTGAACCCCATGTTCTCAAGAAGGGGAACGCGTTTGGACAAGGCGACGGGTTCGCCCTGATGATAGATTTTCAGGCTGGCCTGCGTTTTTTTTTCGCCGGGTTGTCGGTAAAAATCGATCGCGATCTTGGCGTCGTTGTCAAGGTCGGCGACGACGGCGGCATCGCGCATCGCATCGCGTGCAGAAAAGAAATTCCGGTAGGCTTCGCCGAAGCCGGCGGCAAGGGCGGCGAATTTCGGATCGGCCTGGTTCTCGCTCACCTCTTCGCGCAGCGCGTCGTCGAAGGTGCGCACGATGTCACGCAGCGCGGCTTCCATCTCGTTCGTGTCGCACCTCGGCGTCTTGCCTCCGGATCGGCCGATGATGAAATGGACGCGTGCCAGCGAGCCTTCCGGGAAGGCTGGGTAATAGGCCGAGAGGCGACCGTCGAAGGTTTTCGCCAGGTAACGGCCGATGCGTTCGCGCACCGCCGAATCGTAGCGGTCGCGCGGCACATAGACGATGACGGAGACGAAGCGGTCGAACTGGTCGACGCGGTGAAGAACGCGCACGCGCGGCCGTTCGCCAAGCGCGAGGATCGCTTCGGCATGTTTGCGAAGAACCGGCACGGAAATCTGGAAAAGCTCGTCGCGCGGATAGGATTCGAGGACGTTGATGAGCGCCTTGCCGGAATGATCGGACGGATCGAAACCGGATTTTTCCAGAACCGCGCCCACCTTGGAGCGCAGATAGGGGATTTTCAGGACCGACCGCGTATAGGCGGTGGAGGTGAAAAGGCCCACGATGCGCAATTCGCCGAGCAGCCGCCCCTTCTGGTCGAAGGTCTTGACGCCGACATAGTCGAGATAGATGCGGCGGTGGACGACCGATTTCGCGTTCGCCTTGGTGACGAGCAGCGCGTCGGGGCCGTGCAGGAACTCGCGGATTTCAGGCGTCGTCGTCACCGGCTCTCCGCCACGGCGCAACACGCGCACGTCGGGATCGGCAAGGATGCCGAGTCCGCCTTTGGGCGAGCGCTCCAGCGTGCCGTCGGTCTCGCCGCCCGAATAGCGCAGCTCGCGCATGCCCAGGAACGTGAAATTGTCGTCACGCAGCCATTCGAGGAAGGCGACGGCCTCGGCCATCTGGCTCTTTTCGATTGGGATCGGGTTATAGCGGTATTCGCTGATCGCCTGATCGAGGCGTGCCAGCATCGGTTTCCAGTTGGATACGGCAAGGCGGACCTGTCCGAGTACATGCTGGATACGGGTTTTCAGCGCCGCGCATTCCTCGTCCGTCAGTCTGGCGACATGGACATGGATGATCGAAACACGGTCGGTGTCCGCATCGCCATGCGCGCCGCCGGCTTCGCTGACGAGTTCGGAAACGCCCTTCTTCTCGTGGCGCACGAGAACCACGGGGTGAAGGACGAGCATGGCTTCGCCGGCCTGTTCGGCGATCTCGCCCATGACAGAATCGAACAGGAACGGCATGTTGTCGTTGATGATGGTGATCGCGGTGAGTGTACGGCCCTGCCGTTCGATCTCGCCGCCATTGTCGAACACGACGAGGCTGTCGCCGCGCTTGTGCTTCGTTAACGCCCGGTAGGCAAGTTCGGCCGCTTTGGCGAAGGCTTGCGGCGTATAGGCTTCGCGATCCTCGACGGGTGCGCGCGACTTGAAGAAGCCGGCGAGCTTTTCGGCACCGGCATCCGGATCCACATTCGTCGTCGATGCAGTCTTGCGCGCAGCCATGAAAAGCGTCTCCCGTCCTGTTTTGTCGCCGACACTAGATCATCCGGCCGGAAAGTGGCACCGGTTTAACGGAGGAAATTCACGTCGTATCGGTTGCAGATACGTTTGAAAGGGAGATGACAGGATGAGCGAGCGCGTCACCGCACTGAAAATCGAGCAACCCGAACTTTCGGACGGCACGAAAGCCTATTTCGCCAAATGCGAGGAAAAGCTGGGGCTCGTGCCCAACGTTCTTCGCGCCTATGCCTTCGACGAGAAGAAACTGCGCGCCTTCACCGACATGTACAACGATCTGATGCTGGGCGATTCGGGGCTGTCAAAGCTCGAACGCGAGATGATCGCGGTCGCGGTCTCGGCGGTGAACCATTGCTATTACTGCCTGACCGCGCATGGCGCGGCGGTACGGCAATTGTCAGGCGATCCAAAGCTCGGAGAGATAATGGCGATGAATTATCGTGCGGCAGACCTGAGCGCAAAGCAGAAGGCGATGCTCGATTTCGCGGTGAAGCTGACGGAGACGCCTGACAAAATCGAGGAAGCCGACCGGCAGGGGCTGCGCGATGCAGGATTCTCGGATCGCGACATTTTCGACATCGCCTCAACCGTCGGGTTCTACAACATGTCCAACCGCGTCGCCGCGGCGATCGATATGCGTCCGAACGACGAATATCACGCGATGGCAAGGTAGCTCTAATCCGTCTCGCTTTTCAGCGGGCGCGATAAAAGACGTGTGGCGGCGTCCTTCATGGTGATGTGCCCCGCGATCAGTTCGGCCGTCGCCTCGATGATCGGCACGTCGACGCCCTTGTCGCGCGCGATGGACAGCGCGATGCCGGCGGTCGCCGCGCCTTCGGCGAGCTTCATGCCGGTTCGGTCGCGCCCTTCGCCCAGCGCCACGCCATAGGCGAAGTTGCGCGACTGCGTCGACGCGCAGGTCAGCATCAGATCGCCGAGGCCGGATAGGCCCATCAGTGTTTCGGACCGCGCGCAGAACGCTGCGCCGATACGGCGCAATTCGACGAAGCCGCGCGTGATCGTGGCCGCCTGCGCCGACGCGCCGAGGCCTGCGCCCGACACTGCGCCGGCCGCGATGGCGAGCACGTTTTTCAACGCGCCGCCGATTTCGACACCGACGAGGTCGTCCGTGGAATAGCACCGGAAAGCGGGCGCGGAGAGGCGTTCGGCAAGCGCGAATGCCTGGCTCTCGTCTTCCGACGCGACCGTGACGGCAGTCGGCAGTCCGCGCACCACATCAGCCGCGAAGCTTGGGCCGGACAGCGCCGCAATCGTCGTGTCGGGCAGGATTTCGCGGGCGATTTCCGAGACGAGCCGTCCGGTCGTCCGTTCGATGCCCTTGGCGGCGAGGACGAGCGGCGAAGCGGCGGATATGAAGGCCGCCGCTTCGCCCAGTACTGCACGCGTTGCCTGCGTGGGGATCACGGAAAGCACGATGTCAGCGCCGGCGAGCGATGCGCCAAGATCCGTTGTGGCGATCAAACCCGCATCCAGCTTAACGCCCGGCAGATAGCGCGGGTTCTCGCGGCGCTCGTTGATCGCGTCGACCGTTTCGCTATCGCGTGCCCAAAGCCTGACCTCGTGACCGGCGCGCAGCATGGTGACGGCGAGCGCCGTGCCCCATGCGCCGCCGCCCAGAACCGCGATCCGGCCGCTCATGCCTTGGCTCCCCGCTTGCCGGACCCGATGACGGGCGCGGCGGCTTCATCCAGCGGCCAGCGCGAGCGCGGGGCAAGGTCCATCGCGTCTCCCACATCAAGACCGGCCGCCAACCTTTCCGCACCGGCCCAGGCGATCATCGCGGCGTTGTCGGTACACAGCGCCATGGGCGGCGCGATCAGCCTGAAACCCGCCGCCGCGCAGGATGTTTCGAGCGCGGCGCGGATCGCCTTGTTAGCCGCGACGCCGCCGGCGACAACCAGCACGCGGTCCGCCTGATCGGGATAGGAAGCTGCGAAGGCGGCAAGTGCCTTGCCGAGCCGCTCCTGAAGCGTATCGACGATGGCAGCCTGAAACGACGCGCAGATGTCGGCGACGTCCTGATCGGAAAGCGGCGCGATGGCGTTGGCGGCTTGACGCACTGCCGTTTTCAGGCCGGAAAACGAAAAATCGGGCCGGGCTTCTCCGCGCAGCGGGCGCGGAAAGGAAAAGCGCTTGCGGTCGCCGCGCGACACCCATTCCTCGACGCTCGGCCCGCCCGGATAGGGAAGGCCGAGAAGCTTCGCCGTCTTGTCGAACGCCTCGCCGAGCGCGTCGTCGATGGTCGAGCCGAGGCGGCGATAATCGCCCACGCCGCGCACTTCGACGATCTGCGTATGACCGCCGGAGACGAGCAACAGGAGATAAGGGAACGCGACATTTTCGACGAGGCGTGCGGTCAGAGCATGGCCTTCGAGGTGATTGACCGCCACGAGCGGCACGCCGGAGGCCGCCGACATCGCTTTGGCGGTCATCAGCCCGACGATGAGCCCGCCGATCAGGCCCGGGCCGGCGGTGACTGCGACGGCATCGAGATCGCCAAGCTTCACGCCGGCTTCGCCAAGTGCGGCTTCTATGACACCGTCGAGCGCTTCGACATGGGCACGCGCGGCGATTTCCGGCACCACGCCGCCGAACGCCGCATGATCCTCGATCTGGCTGAGCACGATATCGGACAGGATCGCGGGCGCGCCATCATCGGCGCGCGCCACCACGGCCGCCGCCGTCTCGTCGCAGCTCGTCTCGATGCCAAGCACGCGCATATCGTCGCTACACCTTTTCAAGAACCGTCGTTCGGTTGCCGTTGTCGGCCTTCGTCGCTAGGTAGGGGCGACCTATCACGGACGCTACTTTATGCAAACAGACCTTATCCGGATCGGAACGCGCGGAAGCGCGCTGGCGTTGGCGCAAGCCGAGGAAACGCGTGCGCGCCTGATGGCGGCGCATGCCCTGCCGGCCGACGCGTTCGAGATCGTTGTCATCTCGACGAGCGGTGACCGCATTCAAGATCGGCCGCTGTCGGAGGCCGGCGGCAAGGGGCTGTTCACGAAAGAGATCGAGGAGGCGTTGATCGCAGGCGGGATCGACATCGCCGTCCATTCCTCCAAGGACATGCCGACTCTGCTTCCCGACGGGCTGGAGCTTTCCTGCTTCCTCGAACGTGAGGACGTGCGCGACGCTTATATCGGCAGGAAAGCGCCCAAGCTGGAAGACCTGCCGCAAAATGCGGTCATCGGGTCCTCGTCGCTGCGCCGGCAGGCGCTGATCCGCCGAATTCGCCCGGATATCGATGTCGTGCTCTATCGCGGCAACGTGCAGACGCGGCTGCGAAAGCTTTCCGAAGGCGTCGTCGACGGCACGCTTCTCGCCAATGCCGGGCTGAAGCGGCTCGGCCTCGATCACGTCATCACCGAGCTTCTGCCGGTCGAAAGCTTTCCGCCCGCACCGGGGCAGGGTGCGATCTGCATCGAGAGCCGGATCGGGGATCGCCGTGTGCTCGATCTTCTCACGCCGATCTCGCACGAGAAGACGACGCAGGCGCTCCTTTGCGAGCGCGCGTTTCTCGGCACGCTCGACGGATCGTGCCGCACGCCGCTGGCCGGCTATGCACAGATCGACGGCGACGCGCTTTCATTTTTCGGCATGATCCTGTCTCCGGACGGGCGGCAGGTTCATGAAGTCCGCCGCGAGGGCAGGGCGGCGGACGCTGCCGCGATCGGAGCTTCGGCGGGCGAGGACATTCGCGCGCGAGCCGGGGCGCAATTCTTCGAAAGCTGGATCTGAATGGCCCGGCGCGTGCTCGTAACACGGCCCGAGCCGGGCGCGGGTGCGACGGCGAAACGCCTTGCCGCATGCGGCTTCGAGCCGGTCGTTTTGCCGTTGACGAGGATCGTACCGGTCGAGCCAGCGCCATTGCCGGAACGGATCGACGCGGTGGTCGCGACCAGCGCCAACGCGTTTCGCCATGCGCCGCCTGCGCTTTTAGGGCAACTGGCCGACAAGCCGCTCTACGTTGTCGGCGAAAAAACGGCGGCGGCTGCGAAGCGGTCCGCGAGGTCCAGCGCGAGCGACGCAGCAGCGCTTGCCGATAAGATGATCGCGCATCTCAAACCGTCGTCGCACATCCTGCATCTGGCGGGCCGTGTGCGCCACACAGCGCTAAAAGAAAGCCTCGAAGCGGTCGGTCATAAGGTGGTCGAGATCGAAGTCTACGATGCCGTTCCGTTCGCGTTCGAGCCGGGCGAAATCGGAACCAAACTCGGCGCAGAGCCGTTCTGGTCCGCGTTGGTGTATTCGCAGCGCGGGGGCGAAATCCTGAGACAGATTGCAACGCAGGTGCCAGCGTCGTTTGCCTCCACGGTTTTCGTGTGCATTTCTAGGGAAGCCGGTTCTGGCCTTGCAGATACGAGGTGCGAACTAGCCTTTGCAGATTCGCCTGACGAGGCGGGCATGCTGGACGCGCTCGAACGGCTGGACTGACGGAATTGAGGGGCGAACATGCCCCGGAAACTGAGAACGGGAGTGCGGGCATGTCGAAGACGCCTAGATCGCGACAGTCGGGGCCGAAGCAGTCGGGGAGCACGATCGACATCGATCCGAAAGATGTGAAGCGCATCGAAGGCACGACGCCTGCGCCCGAGGAAGGCGTCAGCGACATCACCTCGAAGGAGAGCATGACGCCGGCAGACGATGCGAAGGATGCCAAGCCAGTCGAGGTCAAGCCAGCGCCAGTTGTCCCGCCCGCCTCATCCGCCAAGGTGACGCCCGATACTAAACCGGCCGAGGCTGCCAAGGCTAAACCGGAAGTCAAGCCTGAGCCTTTGAAGCCGACTACCGCCAAGCCCGACGATAAGCCGAAAGCTTCGACCGCCACGCCGTCCGCCTTTGCCACGAAGCCCGCGAGCGCTTCCACGCCACCGCCTGCGCGACAGGACAAGCGCGGCAGTTCCGCGCTCATGGGCGGCGTGATCGGCGGCCTGATCGTGCTGGCGCTTGGTGCGGGGCTTCAGATGGCTGGTTTCTGGCCGACGAGCGAGCAGCAGGACGACGGGCGCGTCATCGCGTTGCAGAGCGAGGTCGATACACTGCGCGCCGACATCAACCAGCTTCGCTCCGCAACCGGCGACAGCGCTGCAACGAACGAGCGTCTTGCCGCACTCGAGACCGCCATCGCCGATGTCGGCAACGCGCCCGACGCAAGCGCTGCGCTCGCCGAGGTGGAGCAGCAACTGACGAGCACGGGCGAAACATCGACGCAGAACGCTTCGCGTCTCGACGCGATCGAGCAGAGCGTGACCGATCTGGAAACGCGCCTTGCAGCGGCCGAGGAAACCAGCCCCGGCCAGCGCATCATCGCGGCGTCGGCCCTTAAATCCGCGATCGATCGCGGCCAGCCTTTCGCGGGCGAACTCGACGCTTATGCGGCGCTCGGCGGTGAAGGAAGCGAACTCGACGATCTGCGGCCCTATGCGGATGCCGGTGTTCCAACGCGGGCCGAAATCAATGGCGAGGTGGAGACTGTCGCGCGTGCGATGATCGCCGCAGGTTCTGGCGCTGCCGCCGATGCAGGACTTCTCGACAGGCTTTCAGCCAGCGCCCGCTCGCTGATCCAGGTGCGCCCGGTGGGCATGGCTGAAGGCGAGGACGTTTCGGCGATCGTCGCACGGATAGAGACCTCCGTGCAGCAGGACGACTATGTGCGCGCGATATCCGAATATGAGAGCTTGCCGCAGGACGTGCAGTCGGCGGGCGCCGATTTCATCGAAAAGGTGCGCGCGCGGCACGCGGCCGACCAACTGATCGACGACGCGCTTGCCACCGCGCTTCAGGATAGCTGAGGAAACGACGACACCATGATCCGCATCCTGTTCTTCCTCGTTCCCGTCTTTGCGCTCGGCATCGCGTTCGCGTGGCTCGCCGACCGGCCGGGCGACATGATCGTCACCTTCGGCGGCTATCAGTATCAGGTGAGCCTTTTCGTCGCCGCGCTTCTGGTCACGGCGCTCGTTGCGGCCGTCATGATCGCGTGGTGGCTCGCCAAGTCGATCTGGACGAGCCCGCACGCCGTTTCCAGCCATTTCAGGAAGCGCCGCCGCGAACGTGGCTACGAGGCGCTGTCGGCCGGCATGATCGCAGCCGGCGCGGGCGATCCGACCTTGGCGCGCAAGAAGAAGAAGGAGGCGATGAAGCTCCTGTCGTCGGATCGCGAGCCGCTGGTCGCGCTTCTCGACGCGCAGGCATCGCTTCTGGAAGGTGACCACCCGGCCGCGCGCGCCAAGTTCGAGGCGATGCTGGAGAAGCCGGAGATGAAGCTTCTGGGCCTGCGCGGCCTTTACCTTGAAGCCGAGCGCGTCGGCGACCGTCAGGTCGCGCGCCATTATGCCGAACGGGCGGTCGAGACCGCGCCACAGCTTGCTTGGGCGTCTGGCGCGGCGCTCGAAGAGCGCACGGAGGCGGGCGACTGGGACGGCGCGCTGCGTCTTGTCGACACCCAGAAATCCACCCAGCAGATCGACCGCGAGACCGCCGAGCGCCGCAAGGCCGTTCTGCTGACCGCGCGGGCGATGGACCTTCTCGATGCCGAACCCGTACAGGCCAAGAACGCTGCGCTTGAAGCCAGCCGGCTTGCGCCCGATCTCGTGCCGGCTGCCGTGACAGCTGCGAAGGCGCTGTTTCGCCTCGACGATCTGCGCAAGGGCGCAAAGGTGCTTGAAGCCGCATGGAAGCGGCAAGCGCACCCTGAAATCGCCGACGCCTACGTCAATGCGCGGCTGGGCGATTCCACGCTCGACCGTCTGACCCGCGCGAAGAAGCTTCAGGCGCTGAAGCAGAACAATCCCGAATCGGCGCTGGTCGTGGCCCGCGCGGCGCTCGCCGCCGGCGATTACAAGCTTGCCCGCGAGCAGGCCGAAGCGGCGATCCGTCAGGAGCCGCGCGAGGGAGCCTATCTCGTTCTCGCCGACATCGAGGAGGCCGAGACGGGCGATCAGGGCCGTGTGCGCCAGTGGCTCGGCAAGGCGCTTCGCGCGCCGCGCGATCCGGCCTGGGTCGCCGACGGGTATGTCTCGGACCGATGGGCACCGCTGTCGCCTGTCACCGGCCATCTCGACGCCTTCGAATGGCGCGCGCCGGTCGAGCGGCTCGGCCAGGTCATCGAGGCCGGGGACGAAGCGCTCGCTATTAAGCCTATCTTGCCGGCTCCAAGTGAAGCGAAGCCCGGAAAACCCGAAACGCGCCTTCTCGACGCGCAGGACGACATCATCGACGTGGAGGACACGCCGGAGCCCGCGCCTGCAAAGCAGGTCGATGCAACGGCTGAAAAACCAAAAGCCGAGCCGAAGGATACGCCTGCCATCGTTCCGCAGGAGCCTGAAAAAGCGCAGGTGAAGCCGATGGAAAAGCCGGTGCCCGAACCAAAGCCTGCGCCGAAGGCGGAACCTGCACGGCCCCAGCCTGCGAACGACGTGAAGCCCTTGAGCGAGGCGAAAGCGCCACCGGCCATAACCGAGGCGCAGCCGAAACCGGCGGAACAAAAGCCGGTCATGCCGGATGGCGAACCAGTAGACGAGATCGAGCGCGAACCGGTCAAGGCACCGATTCCCGACGATCCGGGTGTCGACGAAAACGACAAGCCGCAGGCCGAAAGCCGGTTCAAGCTGTTCTGACGGTTTTCTTCATTGCCTTAATATTGGCCATTGCACGCGCGTTGCGTTAAATGAATGCACAGGCGCGTGATTCTTCAAGCTCGCATTCAGGGAACGCCGCTCACCCATGCTCGACCGACTTCTATCGCTTTTCCGTGACGTGCCTGCCCACCGGAGCAATGCGGATCGCTCCGACGATCCGCGCGTGGCGGTCGCGGCACTGATGTACCACATCATCGATGCGGACGGCGTCCGCGGTGCCGAGGAGGCGAACACGCTGCGCCGGACGATCGCCGAGGCCTATCAGCTTTCCGGCAGCGAACTCGACAACATTCTGGTCGAGGGCGAAACGGCCGAGCGCGATGCCGTCGATCTTTATACCTTCACCAGCGTCGTCAACCGGCATCTCGATCATCCGGCAAAACAGGAACTCGTCTCCCTGTTGTGGGAGATGGTCTATGCCGACGGCGAGCGCCACGAGTTGGAAGACAACATCGTGTGGCGCGTCTCCGAATTGATCGGCATCGAGCCGCAGGACCGCGTGGCGCTTCGCCGCCGCGTTGCCGAACGGCTGAGAAGCGGGGAAACCGAAGGGGAAACGTAAGGGCGATGCTTGACCGGCCGATCCAGATAGCCGCGCGCGGCAAAAGACAGATCCTCGTCGTTCTTCATCAGGAGCATTCGAGCCCCGGCCGTGTCGGCCAGTTGCTCGTCGCCAACGGTTTTCACCTCGATATCCGGCGGCCGCCGCTTGGCGACCCTTTGCCGGATACGCTTGCAGAGCATGACGGTGCCGTCGTTTTCGGTGGTCCTATGAGCGCCAACGACCCGGAAGAATACGTCAAGCGCGAAACAGACTGGATCGCGGTGCCGCTTCGGGAGAAAAAGCCGTTTCTGGGCATCTGCCTTGGTGCGCAGATGCTGGTCAACCATCTCGGTGGCAAGGTAGGCGGTCGCGAGGACGGTTTGGTCGAAATCGGCTGGTATCCGATCGAGGCGACCGACGAGGCGCGTTCCCTACCGATCGACTGGCCGGACATGGTCTACCAGTTCCATCGCGAAGGCTTTTCGCTGCCGTCCGGCGCGCAACTTCTGGCCACGGCGCGCGACTATCCCAATCAGGCGTTCCGCTATGGAGAGAACGCGTGGGGCATCCAGTTCCATGCCGAACTGACCCGCGTCATGATGCACAAATGGGTGGTGAAGGGCGCGCATCGTTTCGTGCTGCCCGGTGCGCAGCCGGGCAGGGATCATCTGCATGGTCGGATGATGTGGGACCTTAAATTGAAGGCCTGGCTCGATGGTTTTCTGAAGCTCATCTTTGAACGCGAGTCACGTGCCGATGCCTCTGCCCGGCATCCCTCGCGCACGTCCGCGCTTTCCTGAAATCATCGCCTCCCGTCATGCAACCTATCGCTCCATTCAAGGTTTCGCTCATGAACGAATACGGGGCGATACCACATGACCGGACAGGCGACGAAGACACCACGCGGACGTGACGCGGAGTGGCCCTCGGCCATCCCGAAGGCCGGGTGGACGGACATTTTCTGGCGTGTGTGGGCGAACATCAACGAACACCGGGTGATGCTGATCGCGGCGGGCGTCACGTTCTATCTCTTGCTGGCTCTCTTCCCCGCGCTTGCGGCTTTCGTGTCGATCTACGGGTTCGTCGCCGATCCGGTCACGGTCGCCGACCATATCTCGTTCCTCGGTGGGCTGTTGCCGTCCGCATCGCTCGATATCATCTACACGCAGCTCGAAGCGCTGGCCGAGCAGAGAACCGAAGCGCTGAGCTTCGGGTTCATCACTGGCCTTCTCATCGCGCTGTGGAGTGCGAATAACGGCATCAAGTCGATGTTCGAGGCGATGAACGTCGCCAATCAGGAGACAGAGAAGCGCTCCTTCATCAAGCTCAACCTGATCTCGTTCTGCTTCACGCTCGGCGCGATGTTCCTGGCCATCTCTTTCATCTTCACTGTGGGTGTCGTGCCGGCCGCTCTTGCGCTTTTGCGACTCGACGAGTTCGGACCGATGCTCATCGCGGCGATGCGCTGGCCGATCATGTTGCTGATCATCGTCACCGGCATTTCGCTTCTCTACCGGTTCGGGCCGAGCCGCGAGTTCGCCAAGTGGCGCTGGCTGTCATGGGGTGCATGCTTCTCGTCGATCGTGTGGGTCATAACCTCGGTCGGTTTTTCGTGGTATCTCCAGAACTTCGCCGACTACAACGCGACTTACGGTTCGCTCGGCGCCGTCATCGGCTTCATGATGTGGACGTGGATTTCCGCGATGATCGTTATCGTCGGAGCCGAGATCAATGCCGAGATCGAGCACCAGACCGCAATCGACACAACGATCGGCAAAAAGCGTCCGCTCGGATTGCGCGGCGCGACGATGGCCGACACGCTCGGCCGGCAGGCTGAAACCCATATTCCCGACGAACACATGAAGGATGGGCAGACGGGCGAGAAACCTCAAAAGGCCGGGATCGGCTTCCTAGCCGCGGCCGCCGTCGTGATGATGGCGATTCCGGTGCTGCACCGGGTGAAGTAGTCAGGAAAGCGCAAAAATGAAAATGGCGGGCAATGCCCGCCATGATCGTGTCTGGATATGCGCCTGAAATCAGACGGCGTCGTGCAGCGTGGAAAGCTGCGCGATCAGCTGCTCGGCCTTCGAGCGGCTGTCGTCGTCCTTGGCGTCGTCAAGGTCCTCGCGCGCGTCCTGGATGCGCTGCTGGATGTCGTTCTTGTCCAGTTCGGCAACCGCGACGGACGATTCGGCCAGCAAGGTGCAGCCTTCAGGAAGGACGTCGGCAAAGCCGCCGAAAACGACGTAGCGATCTTCGCGCCCACCACTGAACTGCACTCGCACGACACCCGGCTTCACCGTCGTCATGAACGGAGCATGGTTGGCCATGACGGTGAATTCGCCCTCGGAGCCGGGGATAACGACAGCTTCGACTTCCTCGGAAACGAGGAGGCGTTCCGGCGAGACGAGTTCGAATTTGAAGCGTTCAGCCATGGTCACTCACGCGGGTAGGAAGGAAAGGGAAGGACGCGCATCGGCGCGTCCTTCGAACAGTCTGGATCAGGCCGCTTCGGCAGCGAGCTTCTTGCCCTTTTCGACGGCTTCGTCGATGGAGCCGACCATGTAGAAGGCGGCTTCCGGAAGGTGGTCGTATTCACCGGCAACAAGGCCCTTGAAGCTCTTGATGGTGTCGGCGAGGTCGACGAGCTTGCCCGGCGCGCCGGTGAAGACTTCGGCGACGAAGAAGGGCTGTGACAGGAAACGCTCGATCTTGCGGGCGCGGGCGACGGTCAGCTTGTCCTCTTCGGAAAGCTCGTCCATGCCCAGGATCGCGATGATGTCCTGAAGCGACTTGTAGCGCTGGAGCGTCTGCTGCACGTCGCGGGCGACCGCATAATGCTCCTCGCCGACGATCTGCGGATCGAGCATGCGCGAGGTGGAGTCCAGCGGATCGACGGCCGGGTAGATACCCTTTTCGGCGATCGAGCGGTTCAACGTCGTCGTCGCATCAAGGTGCGCGAACGAGGTCGCCGGAGCCGGATCGGTCAAGTCGTCGGCCGGAACGTAGATGGCCTGAACCGAGGTGATCGAACCCTTGGTCGTCGTCGTGATGCGCTCCTGCAGGGCGCCCATGTCGGTCGCGAGCGTCGGCTGATAGCCCACGGCCGAAGGAATACGGCCGAGAAGCGCCGACACTTCCGAACCCGCCTGCGTGAAGCGGAAGATGTTGTCGACGAAGAACAGAACGTCCTGGCCCTGATCGCGGAAATATTCGGCGACGGTCAGACCCGTCAGGCCGACGCGGGCACGCGCACCGGGCGGCTCGTTCATCTGGCCGTAGACAAGCGCGGCTTTGGAGCCTTCGCCGCCGCCGGCCTTGTTGACGCCCGACTCGATGAACTCATGATAAAGATCGTTGCCCTCGCGGGTGCGCTCGCCGACGCCGGCGAACACCGAGTAACCGCCGTGCGCCTTGGCGACGTTGTTGATCAATTCCTGAATGAGAACGGTCTTGCCGACGCCGGCGCCGCCGAACAGGCCGATCTTGCCGCCCTTGGCGTAGGGCGCCAGAAGGTCGATGACCTTGATGCCGGTGACGAGAATTTCGGATTCGGTCGACTGCTCGATATATTCGGGAGCCGGCGCGTGGATCGCGCGGGTTTCCTTGGCGCCGAGCGGGCCGGCCTCGTCGATGGCTTCACCGACGACGTTGATGATGCGGCCGAGCATTTCGGGGCCGACGGGCACCGAGATCGGCGCGCCGGTGTCGCGCACGGCCTGACCGCGGACGAGACCTTCGGTCGAGTCCATGGCGATCGTGCGGATGGTGTTCTCGCCGAGGTGCTGCGCGACCTCCAGGACGAGCCGCTGACCATTGTTGTCGGTCTCGAGCGCGTTCAAGATCGCAGGGAGCTGTCCCTCGAAGGCAACGTCGACGACGGCGCCGATGACCTGACGGACCGTGCCGGTCGCGCCAGATGCGGCAGGCGGGGCCGCCGTGATTTTGGTAGCTGCTTTAGCCATCGTTTCTCAGCCTCTTTCTTCATGGCGCACAAGGTGCGCCCAAGTCGATTACAGCGCTTCCGCGCCGGAAATGATTTCGATCAGTTCCTTGGTGATCTGCGCCTGGCGCTGACGGTTGTAGGTGATCGAGAGCTTCTTGATCATGTCGCCGGCATTGCGCGTGGCATTATCCATCGCGGTCATCTTGGACCCCATCTCGCCGGCTGCGTTTTCGAGCAGCGCGCGGAAAATCTGGATCGAGATGTTACGCGGAATGAGATCGCCGAGGATTTCGCTCGCATCCGGCTCGTATTCGTAAACCGGCGTATTGCCGACCTGCTCATCCGATACGACCGGTGCGGAAGCCGGAATGAGCTGCTGCGCCGTCGGAATCTGGCTGATCACCGATTTGAACCGCGAATAGAACAGCGTCGCGACGTCGAACTCGCCCTGATTGAAGAGCTGGATGACCTTGCGCGCGATCTGGTCCGCATTGGCGAAGCCCACCTGCTTGACGTCGCGCAGTTCGATGCGCTCGACAATCAGATTGGCATAGTCGCGACGAAGGATATCGTAACCCTTCTTGCCGACGGTGATGATCTTGACTGTCTTGCCTTCGGCCAGAAGCTTGCGGGCATGGTCGCGCGCCAAACGCGAAATCTGCGAATTGAAGCCGCCGCACAGTCCGCGATCGGCAGTCGCGACAACGAGCAGATGCACGTCGTCCTTGCCGGTGCCCGACATCAGCGGGGGCGCGTCGACGGCGTCGACCGCACCTGCAATGTTCGCCAGAACCGCCGACATGCGCTCCGAATAGGGGCGCGCGGCCTCGGCAGCCTCCTGCGCGCGACGCAGCTTCGCCGCGGCGACCATCTGCATCGCCTTGGTGATCTTCTGCGTCGCCTTGACCGAGGCGATGCGGTTACGAAGGTCTTTCAGTGAAGCCATGCGGCAATCTCTGCTTTCTCGTCAAAGGCCTCAGGCGAAGTTCTTCGCGAACTTGTCGATCTCGCCCTTGAGCTTGCCGCGCAGGTCGTCCGAAAGCGCCTTTTCCTTGCGGATGGCTTCCAGAACGGCCTTTCCGTCCGAACGCATATGAGCCAGCAGACCCTGTTCGAACTTGCCGACGTCGCCGAGCGGCAGCTTGTCGAGATAACCCTGCGTTCCCGCGAAGATCACCGCGACCTGTTCTTCCGTCTTGAGCGGCGAGAACTGCGGCTGCTTCAAAAGCTCCGTCAGACGCGCGCCACGGTTCAAGAGGCGCTGCGTCGAGGCGTCGAGGTCCGAGCCGAACTGCGCGAAGGCGGCCATTTCGCGATACTGGGCGAGCTCGCCCTTGATCGAGCCGGCGACCTGCTTCATCGCCTTGACCTGAGCGGCCGATCCGACGCGCGACACCGAAAGGCCGACGTTCACGGCAGGACGGATGCCCTGGAAGAACAGGTTCGTCTCAAGGAAGATCTGGCCGTCGGTGATCGAAATCACGTTGGTCGGGATGTAGGCCGAAACGTCGTTGGCCTGTGTCTCGATGACCGGCAGAGCGGTGAGCGAACCGGCGCCCAGCTCGTCGTTCAGCTTGGCGGCGCGCTCCAGGAGACGCGAGTGCAGGTAGAAGACGTCGCCCGGATAGGCTTCGCGGCCGGGCGGACGGCGCAGCAGCAGCGACATCTGGCGGTAGGCGACGGCCTGCTTCGACAGATCGTCATAGGCGATCAGCGCGTGCTTGCCATTGTCGCGGAAATATTCGGCCATGGTGCAGCCGGCGAACGGGGCCAGATACTGCATCGGAGCCGGATCGGAGGCGGTTGCTGCGATGACGATGGAATAGTCCATCGCGCCGCGCTCTTCCAGAACCTTGACCAACTGCGCGACGGTCGAGCGCTTCTGGCCGACGGCGACGTAGACGCAATAGAGCTTCTGGCTCTCGTCGTCGCCATCGTTGAGCGGCTTCTGGTTGAGAAACGTGTCGAGAATGATCGCGGTCTTGCCGGTCTGGCGATCGCCGATGACCAGCTCGCGCTGGCCGCGACCGACCGGGATCAGGGCGTCGATGGCCTTGAGACCCGTCGACATCGGCTCGTGAACCGACTTGCGCGGAATGATGCCGGGTGCCTTGACGTCGACGCGCTTGCGCTCGATGCCTTCGATCGGACCCTTGCCGTCGATCGGGTTGCCGAGAGCGTCGACCACGCGGCCGAGCAGACCCGGGCCGACCGGAACGTCCACGATCGCGCCGGTACGCTTGACGGTGTCGCCTTCCTTGATGTCGCGGTCAGCACCGAAGATGACGACGCCGACATTGTCGGCTTCAAGGTTGAGCGCCATGCCGCGAATGCCGCCGGGGAACTCGACCATTTCGCCCGCCTGGACGTTGTCGAGACCGTAGACGCGCGCGATGCCGTCGCCGACGGAGAGAACCTGACCGACCTCGGAAACCTCGGCCTCACGGCCGAAATTCTTGATCTGGTCCTTGAGAATTGCGGAAATTTCCGCGGCGCGGATGTCCATCAGCCGACCTCTTTCAGTGCAAGCTTGAGCGAATTGAGTTTAGTCTTGAGCGACGTATCGATCTGGCGCGATCCGACCCGGACGACGAGGCCGCCGAGGATAGAGGGATCGACCGTGAGATTGAACGCGACGTCCTTGCCGACGACGCTCTTCAGCGCCGCCTTGAGTTCCTTTTCCTGCGCGGCGGAAAGCTCGTGCGCGGAAATGACGTCGGCCGAAACCTCACCGCGTGCCTCGGCCGCGATGCGGCGGAACGCGTCGATGATGCCGGGAACTGCGAAAAGACGGCGGTTCTGCGCGACGACGCGCAGGAAGTTGGCGACGAGGCCCTTGAAGCCTGCCTTGTCCAGAATGGCCGAGATGGCGCGAGACTGGTCCTCGGCGGAAAAGACCGGGCTCGAAATGAGCCGCTTCATATCATCGCTGCCGCCCAGAAGTTCGGCGAAGCGGGAAAGATCGGTTTCGGTTTCGGCAAGCGCGTTTTCATCCCGCGCCAGTTCGAACAGCGAGCGCGCATAGCGCTCCGAAACACCTGTAATCATCGAGCCAGACTGTGCCACGAACCGTGTTTTCTCTTCATCTGGAAGGCCGCAAAATCGGACGTCGGTGTAAAAACCGCCTAAGCCCTTGGCCTTGTTGAAAATTTCCCCTCGGACATGCGGCCTCGCCGCCCGCCCCGGTCAAAAGTCGATTGCCGTCTAGCACAGGCATTCAGGACTCGCAACACGCCTTGCGGCGCGGTTTTCGTCCGTTTTGTCGCAGCCGTGGATATCAGACGGCGAAGCCGAGCGCGAAGGCCATCGGAAGAGCGCCCAGCACGATCTCGACGATGAGCGCGACCCAGTTGTAAGGCGTATTGCCCCGGTCCGACAGCATCGATACGACCCGCCCGAAAGCCGTCAGCGCCCAACATGCGCCGAGCGTCAAGTAGAGCAGGGGCTGGGCGAGCAAAATGCAGCACAGGCCGACGCCGAGATAAAAGCCCGACATGGTCGCGCGCGATTCCGCGACCGCCTCGGGATGATCGGGCGTCGTTTGCAGGCGCAGGATGCGCAAAGAGAAGCGCGGCGCGAACAGCGTCATCAGGCCGAACAGAACCGTGATCGCCGCCGACGACCATGCCAGCCACTCGCCTTGCGAATACGGCCACGGAAATGAAAGTTCCATCAAACGCCCCCAGATGATCACGCGAATCGCGCGCGACATTAGCCGAGTTTCTTCAGATATCAGCTACAAAAAGCTTTGCGGGTCGATGTCCACGTTCACCCTGACCGAGCCGCGTTCCTTCGGTCCCCTTGCCAGCATTTCTCGAATGAAGGACTGGATGTCCGCGCGCCGCTCGGCATGGATCAGCAGGCGGAAGCGGTGACGGCCGGCGACGAGCGATAGCGGCGCTTCGGCCGGGCCGAGCACCATGATCTCGTTTGTCTGTGGTGCGGATTGACGAAGGCCGCGTGCATGACCTTCGGCTTCGGCGCGTGTTGCTGCACTGACGATGACGCCCGCCAGCCGGCCGAAGGGAGGTAGGCGTCCGCGCTCGCGCTCGGCAACCTCACGGTCGTAAAAGGCTTCCGCGTCGCCCGAAACGAGCGCACGCATGACCGGATGCTCAGGCTGATATGTCTGGAGCAGACCTGCGCTTTTCTTGCCGGTGCGCCCGGCCCGACCCGTCACCTGGCTGAGAAGCTGGAACGTGCGCTCAGCCGCACGCGGGTCGCCATTTGCTAATCCGAGGTCGGCGTCGATGACGCCGACCAGCGTCATGTTGGGGAAATTGTGCCCCTTGGCGACGAGTTGCGTGCCGATGACGATGTCGGCCTCGCCCTTGGCGATGGCGTCGAGTTCGAGGCGCAGCCGTTTCACGCCGCCGAGCATATCGGACGACAAAACAATCACGCGCGCATCGGGGAAATGCGAGACGACTTCTTCCGCAATCCGCTCGACGCCGGGTCCGCACGGCACCAGATGATCGAGCGTTCCGCAGGACGGGCACGCCTCGGGACGCGCTTCGTTGTGTCCGCAATGGTGGCACATCAACTGGCCGCGAAAGCGATGCTCCACGAGCCAGCTCGAACAGGACGGGCACTGGAAGCGATGCCCGCATACGCGGCACAGCGTCAGCGGCGCGTAACCGCGCCGGTTGAGGAAGAACAGCGCCTGCTCTTCGCGCTCGACGGCGCGGCGTGCGGCCTCGATCAGAACCGGCGACAGGAACCCGCCGCGCTGGGGCGGGTGACGGCGCATGTCGACCGAGCGGATGTCGGGGAGCGCGGCGTCTGCGAAACGGCCCGACAGCACCTCGCGTCCATAGCGGCCGGAAATCGCGTTGACGCGGCTTTCGACCGACGGCGTCGCGGAGGCGAGAACGACCGGAAATCCGCTGATATGCCCGCGCAAAACCGCCATGTCGCGGGCGTTGTAGAAAACCCGGTCTTCCTGCTTGTAGGCCGGGTCGTGCTCCTCGTCGACGATGACGAGGCCGAGATCCTGAAATGGCAGGAACAGCGCCGACCGCGCGCCTGCGACGACCTTTACGCGGCCCTCCGCGACCTGCCGCCAGACGCGTTCGCGCGTTTTAGGCGCAAGATCGGAGTGCCACTCGGCTGGCTTTGCGCCGAACCGGTCGTGAAAGCGCTCAAGGAATGCAGCAGTCAGCGCGATTTCGGGTACGAGCACGAGCACCTGTTTGCCGGCACGCACCGCCTCGGAAATCGCTTCGAAATAGACCTCCGTCTTGCCTGAGCCGGTCACGCCGTCGATGAGAGTGGTGGAGAACCCGCCATCGCGCACTCGCGCGATCAGATGGTCTGCCGCCTGTTTTTGTTCGCCGGTCAGTTCCGCGTGCTTGTAGTCCGGGTCCGGCGCGGCGACGACCGGGGGCGGGGCGATCTCGACTTCATCGAAGACGCCCTGCGCCTTCAGCCCGTCGATCACCGTCAGCGACGTTCCGGCGGCGCGCGCCAGCCCCGAACGGGTCCAGGCAAGTCCGTCGGAGGCCAATTCGAGCACGCGCCGGCGCGCGTCGGTCATCCGGTCAGGATGCTGGCCGGAAATGACAAGCCCGTCGATCATCGGTTCGGGATCGAAGGCGGCGGGCGCACGAAGGAGCATGCGCGCGACCATGCCGGGCGGCGAAAGCGTATAGGCGGCGACCTTGTCGACGAAACGGCGCAAGGGCTCGGCAATCGGTGGGCAGTCGAATACCTCCTCGATCGCGCGCAGCTTCTTCGGATCGACGCGGCCGCCATCGCCGTCCCACACGACACCTGCCACCTGACGCGGCCCGAGCGGTACGCGCACGATCGATCCCGGCTCGACCTTCATCCCCTGCGGCACCACATAGGAATAGGGCCGGTCCGCGGGCAGCGGAACCAGCACCGGAACGACGGTCAGGTCGAACAGCGACGAAAGCGAATCTTGTTTCATTGGACGTGACCTTGCCCCGATCTTGCGGTAGTGCAAGAGCCAACATGAATGGCAGACCTGCCGATCAAGGAGTGCATCCCATGAAGTTCTTCGTCGACACCGCCGACGTGGCAGAAATCCGCGAACTCAACGAGTATGGCCTGCTCGACGGCGTGACCACCAATCCCTCGCTGATCCTCAAGGCCGGGCGCGACATCAAGGAAGTAACGAAGGAAATCTGCGACATCGTAGATGGCCCGGTCTCGTCCGAGGTGACCGCAGTCGAATATGCCGAGATGATGCGCGAGGCCGACGCCCTGTCGAAGATCGCCGACAATATCTGCATCAAGCTGCCGCTGACGCTCGACGGCCTGAAAGCCTGCAAGGCGCTGACGGACGACGGCCGCCAGACCAACGTCACTTTGTGCTTCTCGGCGACTCAGGCGCTGCTCGCCGCCAAGGCCGGCGCAACCTACATCTCGCCCTTCATCGGCCGCATCGACGATATGGGCGTCGACGGCATGGAGCTGATCTCGGAAATCCGCACCATCTACGACAATTACGATTTCCAGACGAACATCCTCGCGGCTTCGATCCGCACGGTAAACCACGTCAAGCTCGCCGCGATGATCGGCGCCGACGTTGCGACCGTGCCGCCTGCGACGCTGAAGGCGCTCGTCAAGCATCCGCTGACCGACAAGGGCCTTGAATCCTTCCTCGCCGACTGGGCCAAGACCGGCCAGAAGATCGGCTGATTTCAAGATCGCACCCACCGCATTTGGAAAACCCCGCCTTGGAGCGGGGTTTTTTTGTGACATCGGGATACTGACGCTTTCTATCCAAGCGTGGAGGCTGGTGGTGTTGCGTGCGGCGAATCCGGCGGTACGGGTTCGGCAGCGGGTGTCGGCTCGGCGATTTCGACCTCGCGCACCCATTCGCGCCAGATGGCGACGAGGAGGGCCATCAGCACCGGGCCGATGAAGAGGCCGAGGAAGCCCATGGTCTTCACGCCGCCGATGAGGCCGAAGAAGGTCGGCAGGAACGGCAGCTTGATCGGCCCGCCGACGAGCCTCGGACGCAATGTCTTGTCGACGATGAAGAGCTCGACCGAACCCCAAATCCACAAAAGCATGCCGGCGACGGGCGAACCCGAGGCGATCAGATAGAGCGAGACCAGCGAGAAGGAGAGCGGTGCGCCGCCGGGGATCATCGCCATGAAGCCGGTGATAACGCCGAGCGTGACGGGCGAGGGTGCGCCAGCGATCCAGTAGGCGATGCCGAGCACGATGCCTTCGCCGATGGCGATCAGCGTCATGCCGGTGACGGTCGAGGAAATGGTGGCCGGGACGACGCGCGAGATGCGGCTCCAGCGCGTCGGCAGGATGCGCTCGCCGATGCGGTCGACCTGGCCGACGAAGCGCTCGCCGTCCTTATAGACGAAAAACAGCGCGATCAGCATGAAGAGCAGCGTCAGGAACAGGTTGAACAACCCGCCGCCCGTCGCCAGCACAGCGCGGTAGATGTTGCCGATATTGGCGCCCGATACGATCTGCACGAGTTCGCCGATGGCGCCGGGATGGCCGATATAGCGCTCCCACTGTTCGTCGATCCAGTCGCCGACGGCAGGCAGCGCCGTCATCCATTCGGGTGTCGGACTGCCGGTGCGGTTTGCCTCCACGGCCCAGAAGAACCAGTCGCGCATCTCGGTCGCCGCATAGCTCACCGCCATGATCAGCGGCACGACGAGAAACGAAACGATGAGCGTGATGGCGATGGTGGCGGCCAGCGTGTTTGAGCCGCCGATGTGCTCGCGCAGGCGCCGGTAGATCGGCCAGCTTGCAAAGGCAATGACGAGGGCGGCCAGCACCGGAACGAGAAAGCCGTGGAAGAAATAGATGCCGGCAGCCACAACCAGGATGAGAAGCCAGCGCGCCGCCGACAAGGGCGGAACGAGCGCGATACGCCCTGAGGTCGTCGGGCCGAGCCAGCGCGGCTCGATCGGGGGCGTACGGGATTGATGTTCGTTCACGGGCTTCCGTCTGCGGTCGGGCGCGATCTGTTTCAGATCGTCATAACATGGTGAGCAAGGCATTCTTTTGACATGCGGGTCAAGGTCGCATGACACCGTGCGTCAGCGGACCCGCCCATCGTCATACACGTATTTTGCGCCGGCGACCCGGATTTTGGAACACGGGTTCCCCTAAGGCGGCAAGTTTGGTCGAAGCCGACATTCACGCCGCCGTTCCAGTCCCTACGATTGCATTCGTCATCAACGGAGGCAGTTCAATGTTCAATCGCAGGAACCTGCTTTTTACGGCGGCTCTGGCTGCATCGGTCCAGTTGAGCGGTTTCGTGCCGGCTCAAGCGCAGCAGACCATCATCAATGTCTCCTACGACCCGACCCGCGAACTTTATCGCGAGTTCAATGCCGCATTCGCCGAACACTGGGAGGCGGAAAAGGGTGAGGCCGTACGCATCCAGACCACGCATGGCGGGTCCGGTCAGCAGGCCCGCGCCGTCATCGACGGGCTCGACGCCGATGTCGTGACGCTGGCGCTCGAAGCCGACATCAACGCAATCGCGGAAAATACCGGCAAAATCAGGGAGGACTGGCGCGGCACGCTCGCCAACAACAGCTCGCCCTACACTTCGACCATCGTGTTCCTCGTGCGCAAAGGCAATCCGAAAGGGCTGGCCGACTGGGGCGATCTTGCAAAGGATGGGGTCGAGGTGATCACGCCGAACCCGAAATCGTCGGGCGGGGCGCGCTGGAACCTTCTGGCCGCCTGGGCATGGGGCCTGCGCGAATTCGAGGGCGACGAGACAAGAACGGCCGAGTTCGTCGGGAATATCTACCGCAACGTCCCTGTGCTCGATGGCGGCGCGCGCGGATCGACCACCACTTTCGTCCAGCGCGGCATCGGCGACGTGTTGCTGGCATGGGAGAACGAGGCGTTTCTCGCCATCGAGGAACTGGGGCCGGACGCGTTCGACATCGTCGTCCCGTCGATCTCGATCCTCGCCGAACCACCGGTCGCAATCGTCGACGCCAATGTCGATGCGAAGGGCACGCGTGAGGTTGCGACCGCCTATCTCGACTATCTGTACTCGGATGTCGGACAGAACCTCGCCGCCAAGCATTTTTACCGTCCCAGCAACCCCAATGTGGTCGAGCCATCGGCGCTTGAACGCTTCCCTGACCTCGAACTCGTCACCATCGACGATCTGGGTGGATGGGCCGACGTGCAGCCGCGCTTCTTCGGAGACGGCGGCGTCTTCGACCAGATCTACCAGCCTGGCCGGTAACGCATGCGCGCCGTAACGGCCTTGCCCGCTTCGCGCTGGCAATGGAAACAGCCGAGCGTCATCCCGGGTTTCGGGCTGACGTTCGGCTTCACAATCTTCTATCTCTCCGTCCTGATCCTTATTCCGCTTGCCGGTCTCGGCTGGCGCTCCGCCGCGCTCGGCTGGCCCGAGTTCTGGCGGCTGGCGAGCGATCCGCGCCTTGTCGCCTCGCTCAAAACGAGTTTCTGGACGTCGATCTTCGCCGCCTCGGTCAATGTCGTCTTCGGCGTGATCGTCGCCTGGGTGCTGGTTCGCTACCGCTTTCCCGGCCGCAGGCTGATCGACGCGGCGGTGGACCTTCCATTCGCACTGCCGACGGCTGTAGCGGGAATCGCGCTGACCGCGATCTACGCGCCGAATGGCTGGATCGGCCAGTTCTTCCAGCCCTACGGCATCCGCATCGCCTATACGCCGATCGGCATCGTCATCGCGCTGATTTTCATCGGCCTGCCTTTCGTCGTTCGCACAGTGCAGCCAGTGATGGAGGAAATCAGCCGTGAGGTGGAAGAGGCGGCCGCCTCTCTGGGGGCGAACCGTTTCCAGACGCTCTGGCGCGTCGTCCTGCCTGGGCTGGCGCCGGCGATCCTGACCGGCTTTTCGCTCGCCTTCGGCCGCGCGGTCGGTGAATACGGCTCCGTCCTCTTCATCGCCGGCAACATTCCGTTCGTCTCCGAGATCGCGCCTTTGCTGATCGTGATCCGGCTTGAGGAATTCAACTATCCGGCCGCCACCGCCATCGGCGCGATCATGCTGGTGCTGGCTTTCATCGTATTGCTTGCGATCAATCTGATCCAGGCATGGAGCCGCAGGAGGTATGGTTATGGCGGATAGTCTGGCCTTGCAGGGCTCGTTCGCGGCAACGCCGCAAGCTCCTTTCCGTGATCCGACAGCAGAAGGTCCGGTCGCCAAATGGACGCTTATCTCGATTGCCGTGGCTTTTCTCGCGTTGATCCTGTTCATGCCGCTCGTCGCGGTTTTCGCCGAGGCGCTTCGGCGCGGCTGGCAGGTGGCGCTCGCCGCGGTCGTCGAGCCGGACGCCCGCGCGGCGATCAAGCTGACGCTTTTCGTCGCGGCGATCGCCGTGCCGCTCAATCTCGTCTTCGGCGTGGCGGCGGCATGGTCGATCGCCAAATTCGAGTTCAGGGGAAAAGCGTTTCTCATCACGCTCATCGACCTTCCCTTTTCGGTCTCGCCGGTGATCGCCGGCCTCGTCTACATCCTGCTTTTCGGGGCGGGCAGCTATCTCGGCCCGGTGCTCAATTCGTGGGGGCTGCAAGTCCTTTTCGCGGTGCCGGGCGTGGTGCTGGCGACGATCTTCGTCACCTTTCCGTTCATCGCGCGCGAACTGATTCCGCTGATGCAGGATCAGGGGACGGGCGACGAGGAGGCGGCGATCTCGCTTGGCGCGAACGGGTGGCAGGCGTTTCGCTACGTCACGCTTCCCAACATCAAATGGGGTCTGCTTTACGGCGTCCTGCTTTGCAACGCGCGGGCGATGGGCGAATTCGGCGCCGTCTCGGTCGTTTCGGGCCGGCTGCGCGGCGAGACCATCACCATGCCGCTGCAAGTCGAGATTCTCTACAACGAATATAATTTCGTCGCCGCCTTCGCCGTTGCCTCGCTTCTGGCGCTGCTCGCCCTCGTCACGCTCGTGCTCAAGACCGTTCTGGAGCGCGTCTACGGACGCGAGCACGGCGCGCGGCACTGAAACTTCGGAGACACATCAATGGACCTTCGCGTCAACTCGATCGACAAGAGCTTTTCCGGCGTTGCCGCGCTCGACGACGTTTCGCTCGACATTCATTCGGGCGAACTGATCGCGCTTCTGGGGCCGTCCGGCTCGGGCAAGACCACACTGTTGCGCCTTATCGCCGGTCTCGATTTCCCGACAGGCGGTGCGATCCATTTCGGCAGTGAGGACGCCTCCGCCAAGAGCGTGCAGGAGCGCAATGTCGGCTTCGTCTTCCAGCATTATGCGCTGTTCCGGCATATGACGGTCGCGGACAATATCGGTTTCGGCCTGAAAGTGCGCCCAGCCGCGACGCGCCCGCCAAAAAGCGAAATCCGCCGCCGCGCGCTCGAACTTCTCGATCTCGTGCAACTGTCGGGACTGGAGAGCCGCTATCCGAACCAGTTGTCCGGCGGCCAGCGCCAGCGCGTCGCGCTCGCAAGAGCGCTCGCTATCGAGCCGAAGGTGTTGCTGCTCGACGAACCTTTTGGCGCGCTCGACGCGCAAGTGCGCCGCGACCTTCGCCGCTGGCTGCGCGAGATCCACGACCGCACCGGCCATACGACCGTCTTCGTCACGCACGATCAGGAAGAAGCGCTGGAACTGGCCGACCGCGTCGTCGTGATGAGCAAGGGCCGCATCGAGCAGATCGGCTCGGCCGATGACGTCTATGACGCGCCGAACTCGCCTTTCGTCTACGGCTTCATCGGCGAATCGAGCCGACTTCCCGTGCGCGTCGAGGACGGGAAGGTCTGGCTGGAAGATCGCTTGCTGGGACTGGACGCGGCGCATGCGCCGGCCGGTCCCGCGCAGCTTTTCTTCCGGCCGCACGATATCGAGGTTCTGGAAGGGTCGGGCGGTGCCATTGCGGGAACCGTCACCGCCTCGCGCCGCGTCGAGGCGAAACGGCGCGTCGAACTGGCGGTGGGCGGGCCGGACCATCGCATCGAGATCGAGGTTCCGGCGCACCGCTCGATACAGGAAGGAAGCCGCATCGCGTTCCGTCCCAATTCCTGGAAGCTCTTTCCGACGCAGTGACAATTTTTCCCGAAGCTGGAAAACCGGCTCGAATTTGCTCAATTCGCGGACGGAATGAGGGCACGTTTCCTGTATCGGGGCCGGGCTATCGCCCATTATTCCGTCATGACGCACGATACGCCAAGCCAGATTGCCAAACGTCTCGCGGACGAACTCGCCCCGCTCCATCTGGAGGCGAGACTTCGTCGCGTCGCCCGGTTCGCCGGGCGGGCCGTGTTCACGACCAGCCTCGGCATCGAGGATCAAGTGATCACTGCCGCGATCGCGCGGTCAGGCGCGGCGTCCGCAGTGGAGATCGTGACGCTTGACACCGGCCGCCTGTTCGACGAGACGCGCGCGCTGATCGAGGAAACGGAGCTGCGCTTCGCGCTTTCCATCGAGCGCTTCCGGCCCGCACCCATCGACATCGAGGACTATCGGGCGCGCTATGGAATCAACGGCTTTTACGACAGCGTAGAAGCGCGGCACGCCTGCTGCGACATCCGCAAATTGCGTCCACTGGCTCTGGCCCTCGACGGGGCGTCGCTCTGGATCACGGGCGTACGTCGTGGCCAGTCCGGCGCGCGGGCGCAAACGCCTCTCGCCGAGTTCGACGCTTCGCGCGACCTGATTAAGGTCAATCCGCTTGCCGACATGACGCTCGACGCCATCGAGGCATATGCGAGAGCGCACGACGTGCCGCTCAATCCGCTTCACGCGCGCGGCTACCCCTCGATCGGCTGCGAACCTTGTACCCGCGCGATCAAGCCCGGCGAACCGGAGCGCGCCGGTCGCTGGTGGTGGGAACAGGATCAGACCCGCGAATGTGGGCTGCACGTCAAAGCCGCCGCTTCTTCTCCGATAATCCCTCCCGCGTCCCCGAAAGTGTCAGTGCCGATATCATGACCGCATCCGCAGCCCGCATTCTCGCAACCGACGACAATCACCAGTCCTCTCCGCTCTCCCCGCACCTCAAGGCGCTCGAAAACGAGGCGATCCATATTTTCCGCGAGGTCGCCGCAGAGTTCGAGCGGCCCGTCATGCTGTACTCAGTCGGCAAGGATTCCTCCGTCTTGCTGCATGTCGCGCGCAAGGCGTTCTATCCCGAGCCGGTGCCGTTTCCCCTGCTGCATGTCGATACGGGCTGGAAGTTTTCGCAGATGATCGCCTTTCGCGACCGGACCGCGAAAGAGCTCGGCCTCGACCTTCACGTTCACACCAATCCGCGCGGCGCTGCTGAGAACCTCAGCCCCTTTGCGCATGGCTCGTCCTACTTCACCGATGTGATGAAGACGGAAGCGCTGCGGCAGGCGCTCGACGCCGCGCGCTACGACGCGGCCTTCGGCGGTGCGCGGCGCGACGAGGATGCGTCGCGTTCGAAGGAGCGCATCTTTTCCTTCCGCACACCAGAGCATCGCTGGGATGCGCGCAACCAGCGGCCGGAACTGTGGAATCTCTATAACGGCCGCATTCGCAAGGGCGAGAGCGTGCGTGTCTTCCCGCTGTCGAACTGGACCGAGCTCGACGTCTGGCACTACATCAAGGCCGAGAGCATTCCGATCGTCGATCTCTACTTCGCCAAGCGCCGGCCCTTCGTGCAGCGCGACGGCATGATCATTCTTGCCGAGGACGAACGGCTGGAACTGTGGCCAGGCGAGGTGAAGCAGGAAGGAATGATCCGCTTCCGCACGCTCGGCTGTTTCGCGCTGTCGGGCGGCATCCGCTCAGAGGCGACGACGATCGACGACATCATCACCGAAATCACCACCTCGACCGTCTCCGAACGGCAGGGCAGGGCCATCGACCGCGACGAGGCCGGCTCGATGGAGAAGAAGAAGCTCGAGGGGTATTTTTGATGACGCTCGATGCCGACATCGTTCAACTCGATCAGGACTTCGAACCTGAAATCGAAGGCGCATCCGATCCAAAGGACGGGCGGCGTTTGCGCTTCCTCGTCTGCGGCAGCGTGGACGATGGAAAGTCGACACTGATCGGACGGCTTTTGTGGGATACGAAATCCGTTTCCGAGGACCATCGCGCAGCACTTCTCGCCAAAGGTTCGAAGCAGAACGATTTGTCGCTGCCCGATTTCGGGCTGCTGCTCGATGGCCTCAAGGCTGAACAGGAGCAGGGCATCACGATCGACGTTGCCTATCGCTATTTCCAGACGAAGCGCCGGGCCTTCATCGTCGCTGATACGCCGGGGCACGAACAATATACCCGCAACATGGCCACCGGCGCGTCGACGGCCGATCTCGCCGTCCTGCTGGTCGATGCGCGTGCCGGGCTGCTTGAGCAGACGCGCCGCCACGCGGCCATCGTCCATCTGATGGGAATCCGGCAAGTGATCCTCGCCGTCAACAAGATCGATCTCGTCGGCTACGACCAGAAAATCTTCCAGAAGATCGAGCGGGCATTTCGCGTCTTCGCCGCCGGGCTTGGCGAAATGCGTGTCACGGCGATCCCGCTTTCGGCGCTCAAGGGCGAAAACATTGTGACGCCCGCCGGTGAGGCGATCGGCTGGTATTCGGGGCCCACGCTTATCGAGGCGCTGGAAACGGCGCAGCCTGCAACCGCCTCGAACCTGCCGTTTCGCATGCCTGTCCAGCGCGTGTCGCGTCCCGGCGAAAGCTTTCGCGGCTATCAGGGGACGATTGCGGCCGGCGAGATTTCGGTCGGGCGCGAGATCGTCGTCGCGCCGTCCGGCGAACGCGTAAGCGTTTCGAAGATCGTCACCTTCGACGGGGAAGCGGAGCGCGCATCGGCGGGCGAGGCGGTCACGCTCCTTTTCGACCGTCAGGTCGATGCGGCGCGCGGCGACGTTCTCGCCGATGAAAACGAGCCGCCGCTCTCCGGCCATGCGTTTGCCGCCACGGTCGTCACCTTGCAGGCGGAAGGGCTTTCCGATGGCGGACGCTATTGGCTGAAGGCCGCCGGCAGGCTCTTGCGGGTGCGCATCCATATCGACGAGACCTACGATCTGGCCAATGGAAGCTGGGCGAAGTCCGGCGCGCTGCCGGTCAACGCGATCGGGCGCGTCCGGCTCGAATTCGAGAGCGCGGCGAACTTCGACCGGTTCGAGGATTGCCGCGATACCGGCGCTTTCATCCTGATCAGCCCGCAGACCAACAACACGATCGCCGGCGGCATGATCGCGGACCGGGTCGAGCCGGGCCATTTCCCCGACGAGCGCGTGACGCTGACGTTGCCGCGCGATCTGGCCGATATCGTGCTGGCGCTGCCGGAGATCAGGGCTCGGCGCGGCGAGGTCGAGATCGAACCGGAGGGATAGAAACCTTAGCCGAAGAGCGTCGAAAACGTCTCCGGGTCGGCATTGCCGCCGGAAACGACGACGATGACATCGTCTCCCGAAAGCGTGTCGCCGTGGAACAGAGCTGCGGCAAGCGCCACCGCACCGCCCGGTTCGACGACGATCTTCAGCCGCGTGAAGGCGAGCGCCATGGCGCGGCGTGCGTCGTCGTCGCTGACCGCGATGCCCGGGCCGCACAGGCGCTTCATGATCGGGAAGGTGATGCGGCCGGGATGGGGCGTCACGATCGCGTCGCAGATCGATGAGGCTCCCGGTTCGTTGGAGCGTATTTCGCCGGCCTCGAGCGAGCGGGCGACATCGTCGAAGCCCTGCGGCTCGCAGGTGCGCACGCGAAACGAAGGCGATTCGCTCTCCAGCGCCAGCGCGATGCCGGAGGTCAGACCGCCGCCGCCGCATGGGACGAGAATGTCGCCTGCTGAAACGCCAAGTTCAGCAGCCTGTTCAGCGATCTCCAGCCCGACCGTGCCCTGACCGGCGATCACTTCCGGTTCGTCGAACGGACGGATGAGGGTGAGGCCGCGCTCGGCGGCCAGTTTCTCGCCGATCGCATCGCGGTCTTCCTTGATGCGATCGTAAAGCACGACCTCGGCGCCATAGGTGCGGGTGTTGTCGATCTTCATCTTCGGCGCGTCGAAGGGCATGACGATCACGGCCGGGATGCCGTGCAGCTTCGCGGCATAGGCGATGCCCTGCGCGTGATTGCCCGACGAAAAGGCGATGACGCCGCGTTCACGCGTTTCGGGCGCAAGCGCCGAAATCGCCGACCATGCGCCGCGAAACTTGAACGAGCCGGTGTGCTGGAGGCATTCGGCCTTCACGAAGATGCGCCTGCCGGCGATCTCGTCGAGAAATGGCGACGACAGGAGCGGCGTTTTGCGGGCTTTCCCGTCGAGACGGGCGCTGGCTGCCCGGATGCGTGCGATGTCGGTCATGGGCCGTCTTATGCCAATCGCCGCATCGGTGCGCCAGCGGAAAGTTGCGCTTTCAGCGCAGCAGATTGACCAGAAAGCTGGACGTTTGCGGGACGGCGGCGACGATCGCCAGTCCGATGAGGCAGACGACCAAAAACGGCAGGACGCCGTATGCGATGCGTTCGAGAGGCAGTTTCGTGACGTTGGCGGCGACATAAAGATTGATGCCGACCGGTGGCGTGAAAAGTCCGATCGCCAGATTGATCATGACGAGCACGCCGAACCAGACGAGATCCCATTGCATCTCACGGGCGACCGGGAGGAAAATGGGAAGGGCGATGAACATGATCGTTATGGCGTCCATGAACATGCCTGCGATGAGCAGGATGAGCATGATCACCGCCAGGATGACCCAGGGGTTTTCGGACAGCGACAGGAGCACGCTGGAATATTGCCCGACGAGATCGTCGACCGTGACCATCCAGCCGAAGAGGCTTGCATAGGCGACCACCAGCATCACGACCGCAGACGATGCGCTGGCCGCCACGACGGCCTCGTAAAGCCGCGAGAAGGACAAGGTGCGATAGGCGATGCCACCGACGAGAACGGCGTAGACGGTCGCCACGATGGCTGCTTCCGTGGGTGTGAAAATGCCCGAATAGATGCCGCCGAGAATGACGACCGGCGTCATCAGCCCCCAGAAGGATTCGCGAAACGCTTTCAGGAGACGGCGACCGTAAGGCAGGTCACGGTCGTCGACCGGGGCGAGCGCTTCGAGGCTCGGCGCACCGGCGGGTGCTGCAGTGCGCTGCGCGAAGGGAAGGGTCAGAAGCATGATCACGCCGAGCAGCATGCCCGGTATGATGGCCGCTATGAACAGTTGCGAGATCGAGACTTCGGCGATGACGCCGTAGATTACGAGCCCGATCGACGGGGGGATCACGATCGACAGCGCCGCTCCGCAACAGACCAGTCCCGCTGCGAAGGGGCGGGTATATCCATCCTCTTCCATTCCCTTGATGATGAGCGGACCGATGGCGGCGACCGACGCCGGACCCGATCCCGACACCGCCCCCCAGAAGAGGCAAACGACCGTGCCGACGACGCCCATGCCGCCGGGCAGGCCGCCGATCAGCACACGGAAGAAGTAGATCATCCGCGCGGCGATGCCGAGCGCGCCCATCAGCGTTCCTGCAAGGATGAAGAACGGGATCGCCAGAAGCGAATAGCGCGCGATGCCGGTGGCGATCAGGTCGCCGGCCAGTTCCAGCCCGAAACCGATCTGCCACATGCCCCATATGGCCGACAGGCCAAGCGCGAAGGCGACGGGCACGCGCAGGAAAAGCATGACGAAGAAGACAACGACCATCTGCGTGCCGGCACCGAGATCAAACAAGGGGGATCTCCGTCGTCTCGCGGCTGCGCCATTCGTCGCATGCGTGCTGGATGTAACGCACGAGCACCAGTGCGAATGCGAACGGCAAGGCTGCGCTGTAATACCAGGCAGGCAGTTGCAGGGCATAGGAGCGCATACCGGTCGCCAGTTCGTTGCGCAGAAGTTCGAAGGTGAACCAGGTCGACGCCGCCAGAAGCCCCGCAGCCAGAGCAGATGAAACGATGAGGATCGATTTACGGAGCCAGCGGGGCGCCAGATCGTAGACGAGCGTCACGGCCAGATGTTCGCCGTTACGCGCGGCGATGGCCGCACCGAGGATCGTCAGCAGGAGAAAGCCGTTGACGAGGAGTTCCTCCGACGCTGCAAGCGAGGAGTTGGTCAGATAGCGCACCACGACATTGGCAAAGCCAAGCAACGTCATCGCGGAAAAGATGACGAAGCATGCGATCTTTTCGAAATCCCGCAGGAGGGTGCGCATACGCTCTCTTTCCACGCTTGCAAACATCGCACAAGCCGTCCGCAGCTTCCGTGCGAACGGCTTGTTACGTACCGGTCTTATCAGTTCGACGCGCTGATGGCGCTCTGGAACTCGGTGACGAGTTCCTCGCCGACCTGAGCGGCCCACTTGTCGAAAGCGGGCTGCGTCGCATCACGGAACGCCTGCAGTTCTTCGGGCGTGGATTCGTGGATTTCCATGCCGTGACCGCGGAGAACATCGAGACCTTCGGCCGTTTCGGAGCGCGTGATTTCCTTCTGGTAGGCCATGGCCTCGTTCGCGGCTTCCTGCACCTTGGCCTGCACTTCCGCGTCCCATGAATCCCACAGGCGCTTGGATACGCCGATGAAGATCGGGTCGTAGGAATAGTGCCACGTCGTCAGGTGGTTCTGGACCTCGTAGACACGCTGCGGAATGATGACCGCACCAATGGGGTTTTCCTGACCGTCCACGACGCCCTGCTGGAGCGCGGTGAAGGTTTCGGTCCACTGCATCTGCTGCGGGTTCGCGCCCAGGGAGTTCATGACGTCGATATACATCGGGCCGGCGACGCGAACCTTGAGACCCTGCATGTCCTGCGGGGTCACGATCGGCCGCTGGCTGTTGGTAATCTCGCGAAAGCCGTTTTCACCCCATGCCAGAACCACGACATTGTGGTTGAGCATGATTTCCTTCATGCGGTCGCCGGGCGCGCCGTCCGTCGTGCGGTCGACCTCCTCGTAATTGGCGTAGAGATATGGCAGCGAGAAAACGGCCATCTGCGGTTCGAGCGGCGTCACGTTGATCGCCGACGTCACGACGAAATCGAGCGCACCGCGTCCCACCATTTCGGCCTGACGCATCTGATCGCCGCCCGAAAGCTGGGCATTGGGGAAAATGCGCACCGACATTTCGCCACCGGTCGCCTCGCCCAGCAATTCGTTGAAGCGTTCTGCTCCACGGTGCCATGTCGTCGTGTCGCCCGTATTATGCGACAGGCGGAACGTCTCGGCCGACGCGTAGGTCGAAACGGCACACATTGCGGCGGCGGATGCGAGCGCCGCGAGCTTGATCCTGAAATTCATTCTTCCTCCCTCGAACCGTTGTCCGACCTAGTCGAACTCATCGGTTCATATTGTGAACCTAAAAATTTCCTCCACGCAGCCGAACGATACGTGTCAAAGCCTCAATTGCAAGGGATTTCTTGAGGCATCTTTACAGGCGTGAGATCGGCGACTAGCGTCTGGCTCCATAGTGTGAACCTCGCTGGAGGTTCGGGAGGATGGATTTTTGCAGTTCAACGGGGCGCAAAGCGTCGACAGGGCACTGGGCCTGCTCGCCCTTGTCGGCCGGCATGCCGACACCGGCACGTCGCTGGCTGCGCTCGTTCGCGAGACAGGACTGAACAAGGCGACCGTTCGCCGCTTGCTGCTCGCGCTGATCCGTGCCGGATTCGTCGAGCAGGACGAAGAAACACGCCACTACCATCTCGGTTCTGAAGCCTATGTGACCGGAGCGCTGGCCGCGTCGCGCCACGGCATTTTGCAGTTCGCCATGGACAGCGTCGTTCGCCTGTCGCGCCAGACTGCGGATTCGGCGTTCGTCTCGGTGCGCCGGGACGCCGTCTCCGTCTGCCTGCATCGCGAAGAAGGCACATATCCGGTGCGAACGCATGCGCTTCAGGCCGGGTTCGAGCATCCGCTCGGCTGCGGGGCAGGCTCGCTCGCGATCCTCGCGGCTCTGTCCGATGCCGAGATCGACGAGATTCTGACGGCAAACCGAGACGTGCTGGAAAGCCGCTATCCGCTGCTTTTGCCCAAGCGAATCCGCGAGGACGTCGCTCGCGCCCGTCAGACGGGATACGCGCTCAATCCGGGGCTGATCGTCGCCAATTCATGGGGCGTGGGCGTTGCCATTCTCGACCCCGCCGGCCGGCCTGTCGGCGCACTTTCCATTGCCGCGATCGACACGCGGTTGCAGGAGCCGCGCTGCAGCGAAATCGTCGCGGCCCTTCATGCGGAAGCACGGCGCGTCGAAGCAAAACTCGCTCAACGTCAATCGGTCTATTTCACACCCGTTTCGGAAAACGGGCGAAAACAAGCCTAGAATTTTCGGGGATGTCCAGAATGCAGCCAGCCACAACGCGTGCCATGAACCTTGCGAATTTTCTCGCCCAGGCGGCGCGGCGCCATCCCGAGGACATCGGGTTCGTCTGGCGCGACGAGACATGGACATGGCGGCAGATCGAGGCGCGCGTCGAGGCCTTCGCTTCGGCGCTCGTCGGCGAACTTGGCGTGCGCAAAGGCGACCGGGTGCTGGTTCAGTCGGTTAACTGCAACCAGATGTTCGAATCCATGTTCGCGTGTTTCCGCATCGGCGCGGTGTGGGTTCCCACGAACTACCGGCAGTCGCCGCAGGAAGTCGCCTATCTCGCCACGGCAAGCGGCGCGACCGCGATGATTTGCGCGGCGCAGTTCGCCAGCCATGCGAAGATCGTGCGCGAACAGGTCCCAGGCGTGAAGTCGGTGGTGGCGATCGGCGATGCCGAATTCGGCGAGGATTACGACGCCATCGTCGAGCGTCACGCGGGACAAACCGTGCCCATGGAAGCGGTGGATCGGGACGATCCGTGCTGGTTTTTCTTCACCTCCGGCACGACGGGCAGGCCGAAAGCCGCCGTTCTGACGCACGGCCAGATGGGTTTCGTCGTCACCAATCATCTGTGCGACCTGATGCCGGGAACGACGCGCGACGACGCGTCGATCGTCGTCGCGCCGCTGTCGCACGGGGCAGGGGTTCATCAGCTGGCGCAGGTTGCCCATGGCGTGAAGACCATCTTGTTGCCGACCGACAAGCTCGACGTGCCGACCGTGTGGCAACTCGTCGAAAAATGGCGCGTCACCAATATCTTCACCGTGCCGACGATCGTGAAGCTTCTGGTCGAAGATGCGTCGGTGGATCAATTCGACCACTCGTCGCTGCGATACGTGATCTATGCCGGCGCGCCGATGTACCGAACCGACCAGAAAAAGGCGCTCGAAAAACTCGGACCCGTCATGGTCCAGTATTTCGGGCTGGGCGAGGTGACGGGAAACATCACCGTCCTGCCGGCCGCGTTGCACGACCCTCAGGATGGCCCGCATGCGCGGATCGGCACCTGCGGTTTCGAGCGGACCGGCATGCAGGTCGAAATCCAGAACGACGACGGCACGGCGCTCGGCCCGGGCGAAACCGGCGAAATCTGCGTCGTCGGCCCGGCCGTCTTCGCCGGCTACTGGGACAATCCCGACGCCAATGCGAAGTCGTTCCGCAACGGCTGGTTCCGCACCGGCGACCTCGGCCACATGGATGCGGAAGGTTTCGTCTATCTCACGGGCCGTGCGTCGGACATGTACATCTCCGGCGGTTCCAACATCTATCCGCGCGAAATCGAGGAAAAGATCCTGACCCATCCAGCCATTTTCGAGACGGCGGTTCTGGGCGTGCCCGATCCGATGTGGGGAGAAGTCGGTGTCGCCGTGTGCGTGCTCAAACCCGGCTTAAGCGAGGCGGACATCGAACTGCGCGAATTCCTGGACGAGAAGATCTCGCGCTACAAGATGCCGAAGCTCTTCGTCTTCTGGGACGAGATGCCGAAATCGGCCTATGGCAAGATCGCCAAGAAGATGATCCGCGAGGAACTGGAAAAGCGCGGCGATCTCGCGCCGATCATGGCGAGGGCGGGCTGATGGGCGGCGTGGTTTTCATCACGGGCGGTGCGTCCGGCATCGGGTTCGACACGGCCGCGCTGCTGGTGGAACGCGGCGTCGCCCCCTTTATCTTCGATCTCGACGAACATGCGGTGCGTGATGCCTGCGACCGGCTCGGCACGACGGCGAAAGGTCTTGCCGGCAGCGTCGCCGATGAGGACGCTGTCGAGCGGGCGATGGATGCGGCCGGACAACAGCTTTCCGGCGTCGTCAACTCGGCCGGCATCGGCATGGACCGGCCCGCGATCGAAACGGATGTTGCCGATTTTCGCCGCATCGTTGACGTGAACCTTACCGGCTCGTTCCTCGTCGCGCGCGCGGCGGCGCGGCGCTGGATCGCAGCAGGAAGTGGCGGGTCCATCGTCAATATCAGTTCGGTTTCGGGCCTGACCGGCAACAAGGGCCGCGTTGCCTATGGTTCGTCCAAGGGCGGCGTCAATTTGATGACCATGGTTCTGGCGACGGAACTCGGTGCGCACAGCATCCGTGTCAACGCTGTAGCGCCCGGGCCGGTCGATACGCCTCTCGCCCGTTCCGTCCACACCGAGGATGTGCGCCGGCAGTGGGCTTCACGCGTGCCGCAGGGCCGATACGGGGACCCGCGCGAAATCGCCACCGCTGTCGCGTTCCTGCTTTCGGACGACGCCAGTTACGTCAACGGTCAGGTGCTGGCCGTCGATGGCGGCTTCGTCCATGCGGGGCTGGCAGTGTGAGCCGTTTCATACGCCATCCCGGGCCGGTCGCGCCGGAGCGCATGAAGGTCGCACCCTGCACGGCGCATCGCGTATCTCTTGATCTGAAAGCCGGCGAAAGCGTCAATCGGGCCGTTACCGGCGTACTCGGCGCGGCGGGCTTTTCGAGCGGCTATGCGCGGCTTGCGGGCGTGCAGCTTGAACCGCTGCGCTATGTCATGCCCGCCCCATCTCCGAATGATGCCCATGCGGCCTGGTACAGCGAGACCTTCGCGCCCGCCGGCATGGCTATTGTCGAGGATGCTGGGCTCGTTGCCGGTGTTCGCGATGGTGCACCCTTCATCCATTGCCATGGCATCTGGCAAACGGAAAACGGTGAGCGCTTGGGCGGGCATCTCTTGCCGCACGAGGCGGAGATAGCCAAAGACGTGACGATCGAAGCCTGGGGACTTGCGGGCGCAAACTTCGTCGCGCGCGACGATGCCGAAACGAACTTCAAGCTCTTCGCCGCCGAAACCGCAGATACGCTTGCCGGGCGCGAAAACGGCGTGCGCGCGCTCGCTTGTACGATCCGGCCGAATGTCGAACTTGGCAAAGCCGTCGCGGACATTTGCTGCGCGCATGGTTTCGCAGATGCGAGCGTAGACGGAGTGGGGAGTTTCGTCGGCGTCGATTTTGCCGATGGTCGCTTCGTTGACTCATACGCGACGGAAGTTTTTCTCACGTCGGGGCGCGTGGCGAATGGCGCATGTAACCTGAAAGTCGCGCTCGTGGATCTGTCGGGCGCGCTTCACGAGGGCATGCTTTTGCCCGGTTCCAACCGCGTTTGCGTGACGTTCGAGCTACTCATACGAGAGATGGCGGGTTAAGTCGGGGTGACCTGCGCGTGACGACTTGTCGTTACCGATCAGGAAAAGCGCGCGAAGGCCCTTGCCTGATACGGGATCAGTGGCTATGTGTGCGCCGCGCTCGGCAACGAGCGAACCACGACCCGCGGAGAGGTGGCAGAGTGGTCGAATGCACCGCACTCGAAATGCGGCATGGGTGCAAGCCCATCGGGGGTTCGAATCCCTCCCTCTCCGCCAAACGCCGCCGATTCCGTCACGTAGCGCGATAAAACCTGTAATCGCGGATGGTAGGTATTTATCCTCTGCTCGCTACCGGAAATAAATTGCGGTGGTCTTAAGGCCGGAACTCCTCACAGGTTCGATGCCTGTCCGGCGAGCGGCTCACGTTTCCATGGCACCATCAATATTGGAGGCGCGTTTCTGCGTTGCCTATTAACGTGGCATAGGCAGGTGGGGGCTGTCGATCCGTCACGACGGCGTCCATGTCGCGTAGCGAGGCGAGGCGAACCAATCCGCGTTTTCCGAACTTGCTGGCGTCGACCGCCAGCAATTTGCGCTCCGCCTGGCCCATGGCCGCCGTGACCGCCGCCACTTCGGCGTGATCGTCATCGCCAAGGTCTCCTGCGCTGTCGATGCCGCTGACCGAGACGATGGCCGTGTCGAACTTGAAGCGCCGGATGAAATCCCCTGTTTCCTCTCGAAAGACCCCGCCATCGACCTGGCGCACGATGCCGCCAGGAATTGCGATGGTGAAATCGGTGTTGTCGCTCAGCAGGCTGGCTACGCGCAGGCTGTACGTCACCACGCGCAAGCCTCTTTTGTCCATCAGCGCTGCTGCGATCGCCTCGCAGGTCGTGCCGGTATCGATGAAGAGGGCCGCACCATCCGGGATCATGTCAGCCACCAGCCGGGCGATCCTGTCCTTGCCCGCGGCGTTCTCTATGCGCCGGCGGCGATAGGTCTGCGCGTCGACCGTCATGGCAAGGGTTGCACCACCATGGAGACGGCGCAACTTCCCGGCCTCCTCAAGCTCCATGATATCGCGCCGCGCGGTTTGCGAGGTTACCGAAAACAGCCGCGCTATGTCGTCGACCGCGATATAGCCCTGACGGGTCAAATGATCCATCAGCACGGCCTGACGCCTGCCCTTCTTGTCCATCGATTGCTCCCAAGCTTCCCATCGCAATCCTGACGTCCGAAAAATGGTTTGTCACGTATGCGCACCACGCTCGTGTCCGAATTCCAACATCCACACAGCAAAATGTTGCAAAACTGACATTTGCTTTCGATAGTTTCCGGGACTTCAGATCGCTTACGCGCGCTTCGTCCTCGTCGCTCGTCTCATTGGCGGTCAGCTTTTCATCGCCAATAATGGAGAGAGCCATGTCGTCTGAATGTTCACCAAAACAAGCGTCACCTCGAATGGCGCGTATCGCCACACGACTTTTGTGCAGTGTCGGCGTATTGGCCGGACTTGCCGGAGGGGCGCAGGCGGACGAGCCGTTGCGAATCCTGTCGCTCAACGTGTGGAACAAGTTCGACCGGAACATCGCTCCCGTCAGCGATTTCATGATCAAGGGCAACTACGATATCCTGCTGTTTCAGGAAATTTCGAACACGGACTACGTCACCGGCCTTCCCGCGATACTCGAAGGGGCAGGACTTGGCAGCTATCAGGGCTTGGAAGGCGGCAGCCCCGGCCTGATCACCAGATTGCCGGGCACGCTCGACATCTTCACGGCACCGGGCATTTCCTCGCAGGGGCGCAACGTGCCCCATACGCTCGTCGATGGCGATGGAGGGCGCCCCGCCACGATCGTCGGCAGCATCCATATGGACTATGACGACGATCCGACCCGCCGCATCGCGGAAGCGAAAGCGATCAGCGAGTGGGCGCGAGGCCTGCAAAACCCGTTCATTCTGGCAGGCGATTTCAACGCCGGCGACGTTTCCGAGCGTGGGCTGCACCGCGCCGAACAGCAGGCTCACCTGTTCGCCCGCACTATTGTCGATGGCGGCGCGCGATCGCTCTGGCATCAACTCGCCGGCGAATATGTTCCGGACGAGCGCCGCGCCGAATTCGAGACCTATGCCGCTGAGATGCGCGCCATCGACGGCAATGGCGGGGAGCGCTTTCGAACGGTCCTTCAAAATCACTTCGACGCCAACCGGGACGACTATCCCGGCGCGTCCAGCATTTCGGATCTGAGCTGGCGTCAGTGGGAAGCGATCATCGCCCTCGACATGGCCGCGAAAGGCCTGACATTCGAGGACGAAACCTATCCGGTTGCCGGAAACACACCGCAAACGATGAACGTCTTGAAGAAGCAGTTTCAGATTCTTCAGAACCCGTCGGAACGCGAGCAGTTCGCGCCGCATGAACTGGGCAACGGTGTCGTGACCTGGCCGTCGGCCGGCGAGGATGCGACGAACACATGGACAAGCTGGGACCGTGTGCGGATCGACCATTTTCTGGCCGCTCGTCCCTTCGCGAAATGGTGGGAACTCGCCGACGACCCCAACGATCCCTATCTCGGTATCGTCGATGATGTCAGCATCATCACGCACCCGGACGGTTCCACCGAGGCGATATCGGACCATGAACCCGTTGCGCACGAATTGCGCTGGGTCGGCCCGAGGCTCGAAGCATTCGAGACGGAAGAAAATGGCACGCCGGTCGAGCGGACGAGGCTCGCATGGGACGGGGACGCTTCGCAGTTCGCGGCGAAGGACGGCGTGTTCAACCTGTCGCGCAACAACATGCGCGACGACGTCTATCTCGGGCAGATTTCCGACGAAAACGGCATGCCGATCCTCACCTGGCTAAGCGATGACGAGAAGAAAACGCTGCTCGACTGCGCAAGCGACGATTCGCGTCTTCAGCAGGCCATCGCAGAATACTGCATCGATGATCATTCCTTCATCGGTGAAACGCTGGTCGCCGACGGCGGCACGGTTGTCGTCGACGAGGATGCGGCCCTTGGCGGCTCAGACGCTGATCTGGTGCTGGATAATGGAAGCCTGCGCATCGCCGGCGAGCGCATGCAAAGGCTCGACCGTCATGTGGTGCTTGGCAGCGGTGGCGGTACGATCGACGTGGAACAGGCGAGCAACGCCGTTTTGATCGACAGGGAAATCTCCGGCGACGGAAGCCTTTCTAAGCAAGGTTCCGGTGCGCTGTTCCTCGACAATACGCATAGCTACACCGGCGAGACGAATATCGAGGCCGGCGCACTCATCGTCAATGGTTCGATCGCCGCGTCCTCGATGACATCGGTGGCCGATGGCGGCTTTCTCGGCGGCTCCGGAACTGTCGGCAATCTGATCGTTGCATCCGGTGGTACGCTCGCACCTGGCAATTCGATCGGCACGCTGACCGTTGCCGGCGACGCCGTATTCGAGGCCGGATCGCGTTTCGAGATCGAGACGAACCCCGGCGGAACCGACAGCGACATGCTGGCGGTCACAGGAACGGCCAGCCTCGAAGGCGGCTCGGTCGCACATGTCGGCGCCAGCGGCGTTTACGATCTGCGCTCGGCCTACACGATCCTTTCGGCAGGTTCGCTGGAAGGCACTTTCGGCGACGTCACCTCGGACTTCGCCTTTCTCCAGCCGCGACTTGTCTACGACTACGCGGCGGGCAATGTGACGCTCGATCTCTGGCGTAACAGCCGTGCTTTCTCCTCGATGGCCGCCACAGGCAATCAGGTGGCCACCGCAGAGGCGCTCGACAGCATCGGCTTTGCCGCCGGTAGTCCGGTATTCGACGCGGTCGCTCAGCTTCCCGACGACATCGATCTTATCCAAAATGTTTTCGACACTTTATCGGGCGAGGTGCATGCCTCATCGCAGACGGCGCTCGTCGGAGCTTCTACCGATGTGCGCAACGCCGTCAACAATCGTATCCGCGGTGCATTCGGCTCGGCGGCAGTCACCCCGCTGACGGTCATGGCATATGGCGACGACGGTCTCGACAAGATGCCGGGACTTGCGCCGGATGCCGTTGCCTCACAGGGCGCGACGGGCTGGGGCAACGTCTTCGGTTCGTGGAATTCGGTCGACGGAACCTCCAATGCGGCCGGTGTTGACCACTCGACCGGCGGTGTCGTCGCCGGTATCGACGGCATGCTCGACACATGGCGCGTCGGCATGTTGGCCGGTTACAGTCAAACATCGTTCGATGTCGAAGACCGCGCGTCGTCCGGTTCTGCCGACAGCTTCCATCTGGGTGTCTACGGAGGCACGCAATGGGGCGCCGTCGGACTGCGCACCGGTCTTGCCTACACCTGGCATGACATCGATACGGCGCGCTCGGTCGCCTTCCCCGGCTTTTCGGAAGAACTGACCGCGTCCTATAACGCCGGTACGTTCCAGGCTTTCGGCGAGCTTGGCTATGCATTGGATTTGGAGGGCGCTCGGCTCGAACCCTTCGTCAATCTGGCCCATGTCCGCCACCGCAGCGACGGCTACACCGAAACGGGTGGCTCGGCCGCACTGACCGCCGCAAGTCAGTCGACCGACACGACCTTCACGACGCTCGGGCTTCGCGCTGAAACCGATTTCGCGCTGGGCAACGCGACGGTGACAGTGCACGGCATGGCCGGCTGGCGCCATGCGTTCGGTGATGTCGAGCCGAGCGTGACGCAGGCATTTACCGGCAGCGATGCCTTCGCCATCACCGGTGCCGCGATCGCGCGGGATACGGCGGTGGTCGAAGCGGGCCTCGACTTTGCGATCACGCCTGCTGCAACGCTCGGCGTATCGTATCAGGGGCAGTACGGTTCCGGAAGCTCGGAACATGGCGGGCGGGTAGGGCTCGACATCCGCTTTTGACGCCAAAAGAAGCGGACGCCGCGCCTGTCGCGGCGTCCGTTCGGAGATCAGATAAGGGCGTTCTGCTCCTTAAGGCGGGCCTGAACGCGCGCCGCGCTGTTGCGGTGGTCCGCATCGACATGATCGGCGGCGGCAACGCCCGCCGCCTGTCCCGTCGCGAAGGCCGTACCCATGACGCGGATCGAGCCGTAGGCGTTGGGGTCCGCGCCGATGACACGTCCGCCATACCACAGATTGTCGAGCCCCTTCGCGCGGATGGAATCGTAAGGGACATGGCAGTAGCCGGCTCCCCCGATCGACGTGTAGCTCGGCTTGCCGGCTTCGCCGTGAAGCTCGATCGGCCATGCTGCCCTTGCGATCCCGTCGTCGCGCAGCCGCCCGGAGACGACGTCCTCTCCCGTCATTTCGTAGCGGGCGGCGGGGTGGCGCGTTTCGCGCACGCCGATCTGCGGGCCGGTGGCGACGAGGTAGCAATTCCCGAAACCCGGCAGCTCACGCTTCAGCATGGCGACGTAGTCGTTGGCGCGAGCACGCGCTTCCATCTCTGCAGACGTGAAGCTTTCCGAGGTGAGGTCCGGCAGCGCGACGTCGACGGTCATCCACCACATGTCGCGTGACAGCGGCAGGCGGATGATGATGCCGCCATCGGTGCGCTGAATCGGGTGCGCGCCGGTCTCATTATAGCGCGAGATCGCGGCCCTCAATGCGTTGCGGTCGATGTCGAGATCGGGCGCGATGCCGCCGATGCGGATCGGCATGGTGAGCGCCTGAAGATTTCCATCCCCGTCGCCGGTGCGGAAGGGAACGCCAGCGAGCATGGCAAGGTTTGCATCGCCGGATGCGTCGACGAAGGCCTCGGCCACCGCGCGGGTGCGCCCGCTCATGCCGGCAAGCGTGACGGCCTCCAGCCGGTCTGCCGTGCGCGCGACGGATGCGACGCGCGTATGAAGCTTGACGTCGACGCCGTAGCGGCGGACGAGATTGTCGAGCGCGAATTTCAGCAATTCGCCGTCGAGCAGGACGATCCAGTTGCCGGTCGTCTCGGAGCGGAAAGCCTCACCGTCGAGCCCATGCCGCCGCAACTCCTCGACGACTTCGGCACCGACGCCCTCGACGGCCTTCACCGGCTCGCGGCCCTGCTGATAGAGGCCGCAATAGGCATAGACCTGCGATGTCGTCGCAGCGCCGCCCAGAAACCCGTATTTCTCGACGAGGCATACCTTCGCCCCGGCCTTCGCCGCGCCTATGGCAGCGGCAACGCCCGCCGCCCCGCCGCCGCACACGACGACATCATAATCGGCTTCAACTCGCTTGGTCATAGTCTATCCGTCAGGTGCGCCAGTTGAGGAAATACTGCTCAGCCTTGCCGATCAGCCAGCCGACCGTCAGGCCGAGGACCGACAGCATCGCGACGCCCGCGATGAGCTGATCCGTGGCGAAGATCGCACCGGCCATCAGGATGTAGGCGCCGATGCCATATTGCGCGCCGATCATCTCGGCGGCCACGAGAAGGACGATGGCGATGGAGGCGGAGATGCGGAAGCCCGACAATATGGCGGGAAGCGCGCCCGGAATGATGATCTTGCGCACGATGGACAGCCACGACAGGCCGAAGGACTGGCCCATGCGGATCAGGTTCCGGTCCACATTGTCGACGCCGCCATAGGTCGCGATCACCGTCGGGAAGAAGGTACCGAAAAGGATCGTCGCCACTTTCGAGCCTTCGCCGATGCCGAACCAGACGATGAAGAGCGGCAAAAGCGCGATTTTGGGAATCGGGAACAAAGCCGAGACGATCGGCGAGATGCCGGCGCGGGCGACCGAGAAAAGGCCGATTGCAAGCCCCGCCGTGACGCCGAGCAGAGAGCCGAAGAACCAGCCGACCGAAAGGCGATAAAGGCTGGCCTGAAGATGGGTCCACAACTGCCCCGTGCGCACGAGATCCTGAAACGCGCCGAAGACTTCGGAGGGAGCGGGAAGGGCGATCGGGCTGATGATTCCCGTCTGCGAACCCAGTTCCCAGATCGCAATCAGAACGATGAAGACGAGCGGGCCGACATAGCCGAACTTCTTCGTGCGAAAGCCGCCGCCGCGAAACGGTACGGGCCGCGCTCCCGCGGGTGCAGCCGGTTTTTCCCCGGCATCAGCCGGGACGGTCGTGCTCATGGTTTCAAGCGACATCGGACAGCTCCATGTCGGCCGCGCGCGCTTCGTCGCGCATCAGGTTCCAAAGGTGACGCTGCGTGTCTTCGAGTTCGGCAAGGCGCTCGACGCGTTCATTCAGCGGCATGTCGATCTCGACGATCTGCCGGATGCGGCCGGGACGGCGCGACAGGACGATGATCCTGTGGCCAAGCCGCACGGCCTCGGCGAGATTGTGGGTGACATAGCAGGCGGAGAATTTTTCGCGCGACCACAGTTCGACGAGATCGTCGAGAAGAAGTTCGCGCGTCTGGCTGTCGAGCGCCGAGAGCGGCTCGTCCATCAGCATGACTGCGGGGTTGACCGAAAGCGCCCGCGCGATGGCGACGCGCTGCTTCATGCCGCCCGAAAGCTGGCGGGGAAGGGCGGTGCGAAAATCAAGAAGCTTGGTGCGGCCAAGGACGTCCTCGATGATCGCGTCGGCCTTGCGTCCGCGAATGCCGTGATCCTCCAGAACGAGGCTGACATTGCCCTCCACGGTGCGCCACGGCAAAAGCGCGAAATCCTGAAAGATGTAGGTGAGCGGATTGAGCGAACCGGCCGGTGGCTCGCCCGATATCAGCACCTGGCCGGATGTCGGCCGCTCCAGACCGCCGATGAACCGGAGAAGCGTCGATTTTCCGCATCCGGACGGGCCGATGATGCAAACGATTTCGCCGCGCTTCAGTTCGAAGCTCACATCGTCCAGAACATCGGTCTGGCCGTAGCGATGGGTGATGCCGTCGATCACAAGATCCATGATCGTCTCCGCGTTTTCAGGTGGGGCCGGCCCGGCGATGAACTGCGCCGGACCAGCCGCTCACGTTCAGTAGGTTTCGACGAAGCTCGGATCGACGAGGTTTTCCATCGAGGCGTCCTGCGGCACGAGGTTCTCGGACTTGAACCATTCGAGTTGGTCCTCGATGCTGGCGAGGTTGAGCTTCGCGCCTTCGTTGATGCGCATCGCGCCTTCGCGGATCGCCGCGTCGGCGTCGGCCAGAGGACGATCCGAATAGACCCATTCGTGGATCATCGCGACGAGTTCGGCGCTTTCCTCTTCGGGCATGGTCTTTTCGACGAAAGCCGCATTGTAGTCCGCGACGCCCTTGGAAAATGCCGAAACAAAGCTCTCGACCTGTTCGCGATTGTTGGCGGCGAGATCGCTCGAGGTGAACAGGGTCGTCACCTGATAGCCGTCGATATAGTCCCCGATGCGGCCGACCTCGAAAACGTCGCCGCTGGCGATCAGGCCGTTGGCGATGTTGGGCTGGATCGCCCAGGCGTCGATCTGGCCCGAACGCAGCGAGGCGATGACGGCAGGCACGGCATTCAGCGGGACCAGTTCCATCGAGGAGCGCTCGAAACCTTCGCCGTCGGCGACCTTATGAGCCATGTAGTGGAACGACGAACCGGCCGTGGTGATGCCGAAGCGCTTGCCTTCGAGGTCGGCAGGCGTCGTTGCGCCGGCCTCATGCGCGGCCTTCGAGACGAGAACTTTGTGGCCCTCGATGCCTTCTTCCTCGGCCATCGCGCCGCCGATGATCTTCACCGCGCCGCGTTCGGCGAGGCTGACGAGGCCGGCGGTCATCGCCGTCAGGCCGAAATCGACGTCGCCGGATGCGATCGCAACTGCCATGGGCTGCGCGGCCTGGAAGGGCACGAACTCGACCTCAAGACCGGCCTCTTCGTAATAGCCCTTGCCCTGCGCGATGATCGAGGGCGAGTGCGAGGTCAGCGACAGGATGCCGACCTTGACGGGTTCGGCGCTTGCCGCGCTCGCGGCCATCAGCATTGTCGTTGCAGCCAGAAGGCCGAAGGTTCTGCGTGTCATCGAAAGCATGGATTTCCTCCCTGAGACGGTGCTTTCATTCTGGTGGCCGTGGCGGCCGGTTACTCAGTGCCTGAGAGCGCCGAGAATATGTTGCGACAGGGCGTTCTGCGCCGAGACCGCGTCGCGGGCGATGGCGGCGTCGACCACTGCGCGCAGGTCGCGTGTTTCATCGTTAAGATCGATACGCCCCTCGACAAGCCCGGCATAGCGGAACCGCCGGCTTTGAATGTAAAGACGCGCTTGAAAGTCGATCAATCGCGGTGATCTGCAGGCCGCGACGAGCGCGGCATGCAAATGGCGACCCGCTTCGTCCCACTCGATCGCCATGCCGGCGCGGTCCGAAACGGCCTGCTGGCAAAGGCGCGTATAGGTGTGGAATGCCGCCAGAACCGTGCCTTCCCAAGCCAGGTCGCCATGTTTGACCGACCAGCCAAGGCCGAGCGGTTCGATCTCGGCGCGCAAACGGGCGATGTCTTCGAGGTCGGTTCGGGTTGCCGAGGCGACGCGAAAGCCGCGCTGGGCGCTGGCTTCCACGAGACCTTCGCTCGAAAGCTGGGTGAGCGCTTCGCGAAAGGAGTGCGCCGATCCGCCGTAACGCTGGCGCAACTCGTCGATCTTCAGCTTGGCGTCAGGTTCCAGAATGCCGGTCGAGATGTCGCGGCGAACTTGCTCGGCAAGCAGGCGAACGACCGTTTCGGTCTCCCGGCTTTGTCTCCCAAACACGCATTCTCCTCCAACGCGCGAAAAAATCTTCAATATTTTGGCTGTTATGGATTAAACGTTCCGACGTCAAGCGGAGGAGACGACTTCATGGATCAGGCAGGCATCGTCGTGACAGGCGCAACGCGCGTTATTTTCATGATCGGCACCCCGATTGCGCAGGTGCGTTCGCCCGTGCTCTTCAATCGGTACTTCGCCGAGCATGGCGTCGACCGCGTCATGGTGCCGCTCGATGTCAGCGCAGAGGCGCTGCCGTATTTCGTTCGAACCGTGCGCGATGCGTCCAATTGCGACGGGTTCGTCGCGACACTGCCGCACAAGCGCGCGCTTCTGGAACTCGTGGATGAGGTCAGCGAGACGGCGCGCCAACTCGAAAGCGTGAATGTCGTGCGCCGCGATGCCGATGGCCGGCTTTTCGGCGACATGGCGGACGGCGCGGGGTTCTGGAACGGGGCGGAAGCAAACGGCTTCGATCCGAAAGGAAAGTCCATCGTTCTGGCCGGAGCCGGCGCGGCGGGCAGCGCAATCGCATACGAGTTTGCACGGCGCGGCGGCAGCCATGTCGCCATCTGGTCTGCAAACGAGGCGGAAGCAAGCGCGCTTCAGGTGCGCCTCGCGCCGACCGGCGTGGCGGTCACGATCGGCATGCCTGCATCACTCGATGCCTTCGACATGGCGGTGAACGCGACCCCGGTCGGCATGAGGCACGCGCCGGGCAGCGTCTTTTCCTCAGGCCTTATCGCGACCTTGCCCGCTCATGCGATCGTCGCCGACGCGATTACTGACCCGGTCGAAACGCAACTCCTGGGAATGGCGGCCGGGCGCGGACTTGCAACGATCAATGGTCACGCCATGACGCTCGGCCAGTTCGGCTACCTCCTGAAGGCATTGAATGCCGCCGCATCGACCGGCGATCCGCGTTGACTTTACGGCCTTGCTGACGTATGTGCGGGCGGAAAATCCGGTGTAGCCTCTGCGCTGCGCCGGTTTCCTGTTGGAAAAATCCGTTCGGATGAGGCCGACAGGACATCTTCAACCGACTGAACAAGAAGCCGGCCGGGTGCTCGCATCCAGAGCCGGGGACGAACAGAAAGGACAAAAAATGTTCGCAGTCATCAAAACCGGCGGCAAGCAGTACCGCGTCAATGCCGACCAGGTTCTCGAAATCGGCCGTCTCGAAGGCAATGTCGGTGATATCATCCAGATCGGCGACGTGCTTGCGCACGGCAATGGCGACGATGTCACGCTCGGCGCGCCGCTCGTCTCGGGCGCTTCGGTTTCGGCCGAGATCCTCGACCAGAATCGCGGCGAGAAGGTCATCGCCTTCAAGAAGCGCCGCCGCCAGAATTCGCGCCGCAAGCGCGGTCATCGCCAGCTCCTGACGACGGTCCGTATCTCGGAAATCCTCGTCGACGGCGCCAAGCCTTCGAAGAAGGCGGCGCCTAAGAAGGAAGCTGCAGCTGACGCTGGCGCGTTCAAGGACGACGTTTCGCTGATCTCGGGTGTCGGCCCGGCGCTCAAGACGAAACTCGAGGAAGCCGGCATCACCTCGCTGAAGCAGGTTGCCAAGCTGAAGAAGTCGGAAATCGCCAAGCTCGACGAAGAACTCTCGCTCGGCGGACGTATCGAGCGCGACGAATGGGTCGAACAGGCCAAGGAACTCATTGCCGGCAAGCCGCCGCGCGCGAAGGTCGATCAGGCCGCCGCCGACGCAGCCAAGTAAGAACGAAGGTTAAAGGAGAACTCCTATGGCACACAAGAAAGCCGGCGGTTCCTCGCGCAACGGTCGCGATTCCGAATCCAAGCGCCTCGGCGTGAAGAAGTTCGGCGGCGAAGCCGTCGTAGCGGGCAACATCATCATCCGTCAGCGCGGGACCAAGTGGCATCCCGGCTCCAATGTCGGCATGGGCAAGGATCATACCCTTTTTGCGATGCAAGAAGGTGTGGTCTCGTTTGCGCGCAAAGCGAACAAGCGAACCTACGTGTCGGTGAACCCGATTACGGAAGCAGCGGAGTAGGCCGGATCCGCACCACAACACCGGCGCCCCATCTCGGGTCCGGTGTCTGGTCAAAAATCCAGGACAAAACATCAGGGGAGATGGGTCGCCATCTCCCCTTTTGCCGTTTTGATCTGGAGGAAGACCCATGGTTCTGGAAAAGGAAGACTTAGAAGACGAGAGTTTGCGGATCGACTGCCCCGTCCTCGTCACCGAGAGGCTGGTGCTGCGTCCGCCGCATGTCGACGATCTTGAGGAACTGGCGGAGCTCGCCAACAACCGCAAGATTGCCGAGATGCTCGGTCGCATGCCGCATCCCTACGGCCCCGCCGACGCGCAGCAATTCGTCAATGCCGTGCGCAAAGCGGGTGAAGGCTGCGCCTACGCGATCGCGCTCGGCGAAAACGGCGCGTTCATCGGTTGCGCGGGCCTCAATCCGACCGCGCGCGGGCTGGAACTCGGCTACTGGATCGGCGAACCCTATTGGGGACGCGGCTATGCGACTGAGGCTGCGCATGCCCTGGTCGATCTGGCATTCCGCGCTACGACAATCGATACGCTGCACGTCTCGTGCCGGGTCATCAATCCCGGCTCGCGTTCGGTCATCCACAAATGCGGCTTCCAGTATTCCGGGCAGGGCATGCTGGATTCGCAGGTTGCCGGCCGGGTGCCGGTCGAGCGCTACCGTCTCGACCGCAAGACCTGGGTGAGCCTGAGAAGCTGGGGGCTGGCCTGAGTTCGGGCGGCATCGGACCACAAGCGGTTCGATGCCGCCTGAAGCATTGCAGAGCTGCGGTTTCCGCCCCTCGCGCTCGCACCGCATATGCGGTAGAGGATCGCCCAACATGAAAAACGTCCAAACGATTGCAATCCGATGAAATTTCTCGATCAGGCCAAAGTCTATATCCGCTCCGGCGACGGAGGCGCGGGCGCGGTTTCGTTCCGGCGCGAGAAGTTCATCGAGTTCGGCGGGCCGGACGGCGGTGATGGCGGTCGTGGCGGCGACGTGTGGGCCGAGGCGGTCGACGGGCTGAACACGCTGATCGACTACCGTTACCAGCAGCACTTCAAGGCGCAGACCGGCGTTCACGGCATGGGCCGCAACCGTACCGGCGCGGGTGGCAAGGATGTCGTGCTCAAGGTGCCTGTCGGCACGCAAGTCTTCGAGGAAGACAACGAGACCGTGGTCTGCGATCTGACAGTCGTCGGCCAGCGGTTCCTGCTGGCCAAGGGCGGCAATGGCGGCTTCGGCAACCAGCATTTCAAGACCTCGACCAATCAGGCCCCGCGCCGTGCGAATCCCGGCCTTGAAGGCGAGGAGCGCACGATCTGGCTGCGGCTGAAGCTGATCGCCGATGCAGGCCTCGTCGGCCTGCCCAATGCCGGCAAGTCGACCTTCCTCGCCACGGTGACGGCGGCAAAGCCCAAGATCGCGGATTATCCGTTCACGACGCTCCATCCGGGCCTCGGCGTGGCGCGGGTCGATGCACGCGAATTTGTCATCGCCGACATTCCCGGCTTGATCGAAGGCGCACATGAAGGCGTCGGCATCGGCGATCGGTTCCTCGGCCATGTCGAGCGTACGCGCGTTCTTCTTCATCTCGTCTCCGCACGCGAAGATGATGTGGCGGGCGCATATGAGACCGTGCGCGGCGAACTCGAAGCCTATGGCCATGGCCTCGACGAAAAGCCCGAGATTCTTGCGCTCAGCCAGGCCGATACGGTCGATGAAGAAACGCTGGCCGCAAAGGCCGCCGAATTGGAAGAGGTAGCGGGGCATGCCCCGATGCTCCTTTCGGCGGCGACCAGTCAGGGCGTACAGGACGTGCTGCGTGCGCTGATGGCGGAAGTGACGTCCGCACGGTCGGCCGAAGCGCCGCCGTCAGACGATCCCCGGTGGGTGGCGGAGTAAGCCTCGTGGCCCTTCTGTCCGCCCACCGCCGCATCACCGTCAAGATCGGATCGGCGCTGCTCGTCGATCGCGCGACAGGGTTGAAGCGTGACTGGCTTGCGGGTCTGTGCGACGACATTGCGGGCCTGGCACAAAAAGGCTCCGAAGTTCTTGTCGTCTCGTCGGGTGCGATCGCGCTCGGCCGCAACATTTTGGGTCTTGGTCGTCGCGCGCTGCGGCTGGAGGAAAGCCAGGCGGCGGCCGCTGCAGGGCAGATCGCCCTTGCCGGCGCGTGGGCCGAAGAGCTTTCCCGCGTCGGCCTGCGCTCCGGGCAGGTGCTCGTCACACTCGGCGACACCGAGGAACGGCGGCGTTATCTCAACGCGCGTGCGACGATCTCGACGCTGCTCAAGCTCGATGCGGTGCCGGTCATCAACGAGAACGATACGGTTGCAACGTCCGAAATCCGTTATGGCGACAATGACCGTCTGGCCGCGCGTGTCGCGACCATGATGGGCGCCGACCTGCTCGTGCTCCTGTCGGATATCGACGGGCTTTATACCGCGCCGCCGGCGCAGGACCCCGATGCGCAATTTATCCCGCTGGTCGAAGCGATCACGCCGCAGATCGAAAGTATGGCGGGTGCTGCCGCGTCTGAATTGTCGCGTGGCGGCATGCGCACCAAGCTCGACGCCGGCAAGATCGCGACCGCCGCCGGTACGGCGATGATCATCACGTCGGGCCTGCGCAAAAATCCGCTCGCCGCGATCGATGCGGGCGAGCGGTCGACCTATTTCAAGGCGAGCGCCAATCCTGTGCGCGGCTACAAGACGTGGATTGCCGGCCAGCTCGAACCGGCGGGACGTGTGTCTGTCGATGCCGGCGCGGTGAGGGCGCTCGATGCGGGAAAGTCGCTTTTGCCGGCGGGTGTGACGCTTGTTTCCGGGCAGTTCTCGCGCGGCGATACCGTAGCGATCCTCGGCCCCGACGGGATGGAGGTTGCGCGCGGACTTGTTGCCTATGATGCAGGCGATGCCGTAAAGATCGCAGGGCTGAAAACGGCCGAGATCGAAAAGGTTCTGGGCTATCAGGCGCGCACGGCGATGATCCATCGCGACGACCTCGTCATGTCGCGCCTTACGAAGAAGGACAAGGTCGATGCTGACGACGCATGACGCAACGAGCGACATAGCCGGTTTGATGGAAGGCATCGGGCGCAAGGCCCGCGCCGCCGCGCGACCGCTTTCGCTGGCGTCGGCGCAGCAAAAGCATGCGGCCTTGATCGCCATGGCTGACGCCGTGATCGCCGGGCAGGTTGATATCCTAGCCGCCAATGCGATCGACATGGAAAATGGCGAGGAAGCCCGGCTTTCGCCCGCGATGATGGACAGGTTGAAGCTTGACGCCGGGCGCATCGGCGCGATGGCCGAAGGTATCCGTGCGGTCGCGGACCTGAAGGACCCGATCGGCGAAGTGATTGCCGAATGGGATCGTCCGAACGGTCTTCATATCGAGCGCGTGCGAACGCCGCTCGGCGTCATCGGCGTCATTTATGAAAGCCGGCCGAACGTGACGGCCGACGCCGGCGCGCTTTGCCTTGCGGCGGGCAACGCCGTGATCCTGCGCGGCGGCTCGGATTCGCTCAATTCCTCACGCGCGATCCATGCTTGCCTCGTCCAGGGTCTGAAAGCGGCCGGACTGCCCGAAGATGCGATCCAGCTCGTGCCGACGACGGATCGTGCGGCGGTCGGCGAGATGCTCAAGGGGCTGTCGGGCAATCTCGACGTCATCGTGCCGCGCGGCGGCAAGAGCCTCGTTTCGCGCGTGCAGACCGAAGCGCGCGTGCCGGTCTTCGCGCATCTGGAAGGCATCTGCCATCTTTACATCGACAAGGCTGCCGATCTCGACATGGCCGTGAAGATCGCCGTCAACGCCAAGATGCGCCGCACCGGGATTTGCGGATCGGCTGAAACGCTGCTGGTGGATCGCGCGGTCAAAGACACGCATCTTTTGCCGATCCTTGAAGCGCTTGATGGGGCGGGCTGCGAAATCCGTGCCGAAGACGACATTCGCGCCGTAGTCAGGAAGGCGAAGCCGGCAAACGAACAGGACTGGTCGACCGAATATCTCGACGCGATTATTTCGGTGAAGCTGGTCGACGGTGTTTCCGGCGCGATCGATCATATCGAGCATTATTCTTCGCATCACACCGAAGCCATCGTGACGGACGACGCGGCGACGGCGGAGCGTTTTTTCAACGAAATCGATTCGGCCATCCTTCTTCACAACGCCTCGACGCAGTTCGCCGATGGGGGTGAGTTCGGGATGGGGGCTGAGATCGGCATCGCGACGGGCCGAATGCATGCGCGCGGGCCTGTCGGTGTCGAGCAACTGACTTCGTTCAAATATCGCGTGCGTGGCCAGGGCCAGACGCGACCTTGAGCAGCGCGATTCCGCAGCATTATCTGCGCATGCCTCATGCCGAAAAGGGCATGGCCGTCGGCCTTTTCGGCGGCTCGTTCAATCCGGCGCATGACGGGCATTTGCTCGTCGCTGAGACGGCGCTTCGCCGCCTTCGCCTCGATGCGCTGTGGTGGATCGTAACCCCGGGCAACCCGCTGAAGGCCGGGCGCGATCAACCGTCGCTCGCCGACCGTATCGCATCCTCGCAGAGGCTTGCTACCGATCCGCGCATCAAGGTGACGGCTTTCGAAGCGGGCGCTGCCGTGCGCTATACGGCCGATACGATTGCCTTTGTCAGGGCACGCAATCCGGGCGTCGATTTCGTCTGGATCATGGGCGCGGACAATCTTCGCCAGTTTCACCTGTGGCAGCGCTGGCGCGACATCGCCCGCACGGTGCCGATCGCGGTGATCGACCGGCCGGGCTCGACCCTTTCGTTTCTTTCGGCCCGCATGGCGCAGACCTTTTCCCGCCATCGGATCGATGAAACGGATGCGGGCCTTCTGGCACGCATGCGCCCGCCCGCCTGGACGTTCATCCACGGCCCGCGTTCGCCGCTTTCATCGACCGCAATCCGGAGCGGGCGTATATCGTGATCGCGCGAGTGCCAGGGACGTCTTGAAACCTTAACGCGACTCTGCCTATCTAATGGACAGGGCAAATGCTGCCCTGCCTGTTGTTCTTGATCGAAAGGAAAAACGCTGAGAACAGCACTTCAAGAGAAGGCCGAAACCGTGCCTTCGTCATCCGGGATGACCCGCCTTGTCGAGCCGTCCCAGATCCTGAACTCGGTGCTTGCCAGTCTGGAAGACTCCAAGGCCGAAAACATCGTCCCCATCGACATTCAGGGCAAGTCCAGCCTCGGCGATTATATGGTCGTCGCGTCGGGCCGCTCGCATCGCCATGTCGCCGCCGTCGCTGATCATCTGATCCAGGCGGTCAAGGAGGCAGGGCTCGGCGTGCCGCGTGTCGAAGGTCTCGCCAGCGCCGACTGGGTGCTTGTCGATACCGGCGATGTGATCGTCCATATCTTCCGGCCCGAGGTGCGCGAATTCTACAATATCGAGAAGATGTGGCAGGCGCCCGATCTCGATGACGGAACCGTGCACTAGAAGGCACAGGATCGATTGACGGCGCGCCGGTCAGGACATCGGCGCGCGCGACGAACGGAGCGGGACGTTGCGTCTTTCCATTCACGCGGTCGGCCGCATGAAGGCCGGGCCGGAGCGCGATCTCGTTGCGCGCTATCTCGACCGGCTCTCAAAGGCGGGACCGGCCGTGGGGCTTGAGTTTTCCGGCGTCTCGGAAATCGCGGAAAGTCAGGCCCGCAGCGCCGAGCAGCGCATGCGCGAAGAGGCGCAAAAACTCGAAGCCACGATCGGCGACGCCATGCTCGTGCTTCTCGATGAGCGCGGCAAATCCATCGACTCGCGTGGCTTCGCCGGCTATCTTTCCAGGCAAAGAGACAATGGCGCACGCGGCGTTGTCGTTGCGATCGGCGGGGCAGACGGTCACGATCCGGCGTTGCGGGCAAGGGCCGATCTCGTTCTGTCCTTCGGCGCGCTGACCTGGCCGCACCAGCTCGTGCGCGTTCTTTTGGCCGAGCAGCTTTATCGCGCGACGACAATCCTCTCGAACCATCCTTATCATCGCGATTGAACTGCCGTTCCTGTTCACAACCCTCACATGGTTGAGCGTTCGTTAACGAACGCGGCGGCAGGATCGCACGGGACGATTCGGTTTGGATATGGCGCGCAGTTTTTCGACGATCAGGTGGATGACCCGCATCGCTTCGGCGCTGACGGCGCTTTTATGCGCCGGGCAGATCGCGCTGGCGAGCCCGGATGTCGACGACATCGCCGCGCTTGAATTGCGCCACTCCCAGTCGTCGGAAGAATTCGAAGCTATCAGTTCGCAGATCGTGGTCACGCGCGAGCGCGCCGCCGAACTCGAAGCCGAGGTCGACGCGGTGCGCAAGGATCACGCTGCCTTATCGGCCGCATTGGTCCAGGCGGCCAAGACCGAGCGCAAGCTTCAGCAGGATATCGAGGCGATCGCCGATCGGCTTGAAGGGATGCGGTATCGCGAGGACCGGCTGCGCGGATCGCTCGGCGAACGGCGCGAATTGCTGGCCGAGGTGCTGGCAGCCTTGCAGCGAATGGGGCTGAACCCGCCGCCGGCCGTGCTCGTCCAGCCCGAGCACGCGTTGGCATCGGTGCGCAGCGCGATCCTGCTCGGCTCGGTCGTGCCGGAAATGCGATCCGAAACGGTGGCGCTGCTCGATGATCTGAAGGAACTGTCTGCGCTCAAAACCTCCATTGAGGACGAGCGGTCGAAGCTTTTTCGCACCGTTGCCGATCAGGCCGGCGAAAAGCACCGTCTGGCCGGACTTGTGGAGGAAAAGCGCAAGCTGGAAGAGCGATCGCAAGCCGATCTGGCGGCCGAGCAGGCGCGCGCCTCCGCCATGGCCGAACAGGCCGATTCGTTGCAGGACCTGATAGCATCACTCGAAAGTGACATTTCGAGCGCACGCGATGCAGAAGTGGAAGCCGCGCGTCAGGCCGAGGAAGCGACCCGGCAGCGCGCCCGCGATCGCGCGCCGCAGACAGCGCAGAGCCTTCCTTTCAGTGCGCTCAAAAAACAGATAATCCTACCGGTTCGCGGGCAGATCGGGCCGCGTTTCGGCCAGCCCGACGTTGCGGGCCGACCTCTGATGGGCGACATGGTTCGGACACATTCGGGGGCAATCGTCACGGCACCTGCGGCGGGTACGGTTCTTTATGCGGGACCGTTCAGATCATACGGACAACTCTTGATCCTTAATGTCGGCGAAGGCTATCATATCGTCCTGGCAGGGATGAGTAGCGTGAGCGTCGCGCTGGGTCAGGCCTTGATGACGGGCGAGCCGATCGGCGCCATGGGAGAAGCCAGGGTGGCAAGTGCAGCCGCCTTCGGCAATGCGAACAACGGTCCGGAACTCTATGTAGAGTTCCGCAAAGATGGAAAACCCGTCGATCCCTCACCGTGGTGGGCGGAACGCAGTTCTGGAAGGACAGGAAATGATACGTAGAATGTCTCTTCTGATTGCCGGCGCGTTGATGGGCGCGTCCGCAATGAGCCTGGTCCATGGCGGCGTGGGAACGTCGGCTAACGCGGCAGGCTCGGAGACCTATCGGCAACTGGCGATCTTCGGAGACATTTTCGAACGCGTGCGCGCGCAATATGTCAGCGCGCCCGACGATTCGGAGCTGATCCAGAATGCCATCAACGGCATGCTGACATCGCTCGATCCGCACTCGTCCTATCTGACGCCCGACGACGCGCAGGACATGCGCGTGCAGACGCGCGGCGAATTTGGTGGCCTCGGCATCGAAGTCACGATGGAAAACGACCTCGTCAAGGTGATTTCGCCAATCGAGGACACGCCTGCGGCACGCGCCGGGGTTCTGGCTGGTGACTTGATCTCGCATATCGACGGCGAGGAAGTGCGCGGCCTCACGCTCGCGGACGCCGTGGACAAGATGCGCGGCAAGGTCGATACGTCGATCGATCTGACGATCGTTCGCGAAGGTGCCGCCGAGCCGATCAATATCGAGATCACGCGCGCCATTATCCAGGTTCGTGCCGTGCGTCACCGGGTCGAAGACGACATCGGCTACATCCGGATCAATTCCTTCACGGAAAAGACGCAGACCGATCTGGACGCGGCGATCGAGGATATCAAGTCACAGATCCCGGACGACGAACTCAAGGGGTACGTCCTCGACCTGAGGCTCAATCCGGGCGGTCTGCTCGACCAGTCGGTCAGCGTTTCGGACACGTTCCTCGACCGGGGCGAGATCGTTTCGACCCGTGGCCGCGAAGCCTCCAATGTGACGCGCTTCGATTCGCGGCCAGGCGATTCGATTGACGGCAAGCCGCTCATCGTCCTCATCAATGGCGGGTCGGCGAGTGCGTCCGAAATCGTGGCTGGTGCGTTGCAGGATCATAAACGCGCAACGGTGGTCGGATCGCGTTCCTTCGGCAAGGGATCGGTCCAGACCATCATTCCGCTTGGCGAGAACGGTGCCCTTCGCTTGACGACGGCGCTTTATTACACGCCGTCGGGCACCTCGATCCAGGGCACGGGCATCTCGCCGGACATCTCGGTCGATCAGCCGCTGCCGGAAGAACTGAGAGCGGCCGCGGCGGAAGCGACGCGCGGTGAATCTGCCTTGCCGGGTCATATTCGCGGTGAGCGCGAGGGTGAAGACGGCTCCGGTTCCTCGTCCTATGTGCCGCCGGAGCCCGAGGACGATATCCAGCTCAACTTCGCCTACGATCTTCTGCGCGGAGAACGGACCGATCCGTCTTTCCCGCCCAGTCCCGATCGTGCGGTGTTGCAGCAGTAGTTCAGGAGCGATCATTGTAATCCAAAGGCCGGCGAAGGCGACTTCGCCGGCCTTTGCATATTTGCCCAGGATGCAGGATTCTCGGCATATGATTCGGGATAGGGGCGAACGCAGTGCTTGATTTCGGCGACAGGGAAATCGACCGGCCGCTGGGGCTTGGACCACGCCCGAAGCGTCGACGCGAGCGCCGCGAGACGATCCGGCTTGCAACCGTTGCGGGGGCTGCGATCGTGCTGTTCGCGCTGTCGGTTGCGTCCATGCTTTATGATGACGGCCTTCGTTCGCCGCCACCCGTAGTCATCGCAACGCCGATCGAAGAAACTGCCCCGGCTGTAACTGAGCGGGCAGGTGGACCTTCGGTCACGCGTGTCGAGCCGCAGGGCGACGGACGTGTGACGGTGCGCGATCCTGCATCGCTGTCGCAGGGCGCGGTCATGGCGCATCTGCCCGACCCCGATCTGATCGAGGCTTCCGATTTCGGGCCGCTTCCGCGCCGCGCGGAGGATGGACGTCGTCCCTTCGACGTCTACGCGCGGCCGTGGTCAGGCGCGCGCGGCGCGCGTATCACCATCGTCGTTGGTGGGCTGGGGCTGTCGCAGACAGGAACGCAGCGCGCGATCGAGGTGCTGCCGGCGGAAGTCACGCTCGCATTCGCGTCGGCCGGAAACAGCCTCGACCGCTGGATGCAAAATGCACGGCGCAAGGGCCACGAAATCCTGATGCAGGTGCCGATGGAGCCATTCGATTATCCAAGCGTCGATCCGGGGCGCGGCACGCTGACGGTGGGCGCCGATCCGTCAGGTTTCCGCGAGGAGCTTTACTGGTCGCTCGGGCGCATCACGAACTATACCGGCATCATGAACCATATGGGCGCGCGGCTGGTGAGCGATCAAAGCGCGGTACGCGAATTGATGGCGGAACTTGCCGATCGCGGGCTCGGCTATCTCGACGACGGATCGTCGGCCCGCAGCCTTGCCGCCGACGAGGCCCAGACCTCCGGTGTGCCGTTTGCCGCCGCAGACGTCACGATCGATGCGGTTCGCGATCGCGGCGCGATCCTCGAAAGGCTCGACGAGGCGGAAAGGATCGCGCGCGCAACCGGCTCGGCAGTCGTGGTCGGGGCGGCTTTCGACGTGACGGTCGACGCCGTTACGTCATGGGTCGCCGAAGCGCGTCGTCGCGGTATCGAGATCGTTGCCTATTCGTCGCTGGCCACCGACCCCGAGCGCAGATAAAACGGCCGTCATGACAAAGCAGCTTCCTTACCGGCCTTGCGTCGGCATCATGGTCTTGAACCGGGACGACCTCGTATGGGTCGGGCGGCGCATTGCCGAACCCGATGGCGAGATGGCCGGTGCGAGCCGCCTCTGGCAGATGCCGCAAGGCGGCATCGATCCGGGCGAGGACCCGCTCGTCGCCGCCCGCCGCGAACTTTACGAAGAGACGGGCATGCGCAGCATTTCCCTGATCGCCGAGGCACCGGACTGGATCGACTATGACCTGCCGGAACATCTCGTCGGGATCGCGCTCAAGGGCAAGTATCGCGGGCAGACGCAACGCTGGTTCGCCTTCCGCTTCGAAGGTGAGGACGGCGAAATCGAGATCGACCCGCCGCCTGGCGGCCATTCGGCCGAATTCGACGACTGGGCGTGGAAGCCGATGCAGGAATTGCCGGACCTGATCGTTCCGTTCAAACGTGGCGTTTATCTTTCGGTCATCGAGGCGTTCGGCCATCTGGCTCCAGCCGGCCGGACCGCATGACATTCTCGCTGATTGCCAGATGTGCCCGCACCGGCCAGTTCGGTATCGGCGCGGTGACGGCGATGCCGGCAGTCGGCAAGCTTTTGACCTATGCGTGGCCGAAAGCAGGAGCGGTGGCCACGCAGGCGCTGGTCAATCCGTATCTGGGTATCGACGGGCTGACGCTGCTGCGCGAAGGCAAGAGCGCCGAAGAGGTTCTGCGCATTTTGAAAGGTGACGATCCGGAGATCGAGAATCGCCAGTTCGCGGTGATGGACGCGACGGGCAACGGTGCTGTGTGGACCGGAAGCGACTGCATCGACTGGGCCGGCCATGCGATCTTTCCAAACCTGACGATCCAGGGCAACCGGCTCGAAGGACCGCAGGTGATAGCCGCCATTCGCGATGCTTTCGACGCCCATGCCGATCTTCCGCTCGCCGGAAGGCTCGTCGAGGCGGTTGCGGCCGGAGACGCCAGCGGTGGCGACCGCAAGCAAGAAAAGTCGTCGACGGTCTATGTCGTAGACACGGAAGAATATCCGCTCTGGGATGTCCGGGTGGATGAGCACGACGATCCGATCGCGGAATTGCGGCGCGTCTACGCGGTCTTCTCGCGCGATCTCTATCCGCACATCAAACGCATGTCGACGCGCGCCAACCCCATGGGCGAGATCGACGATCGCGCCGTATAGACCGAACTTCAGGGAAACGTTAAGAACTTGTGGGATGCTTAAGGTAATGCCTTGGCCCGCAGATCGTGACGTCTTTAGGCAGGTAACAATTCTTGACGCGCGATACTGGTGACGTCGTGGCAAATAACGTGGTTTTCAACGACAGGACGACTCGATGACGAGACGCTATTTCGGGACCGACGGCATTCGCGGCCGCGCCAACAAATTCCCGATGACGGCCGAGACCGCTATGCGCGTCGGCATGGCGACCGGATTGTCATTCCAGCGCGGCACGCACCGTCACCGCGTCGTCATCGGCAAGGATACGCGCCTGTCGGGTTACATGATCGAAAACGCCATGGTCGCGGGCTTTTGCGCGGCAGGCATGGACGTCTTTCTGCTTGGACCTATCCCCACTCCGGCGGTGGCGATGCTCGCCCGTTCGCTTCGCGCCGATATTGGCGTGATGATTTCCGCCTCGCACAATCCCTTCTTCGACAACGGCATCAAACTGTTCGGGCCGGACGGCTACAAACTGTCGGACACGATCGAGCAGGAAATCGAGGATATGATCGATGGCGATCTCGATCAGGCTCTGGCGACGTCGGACGGGCTTGGCCGGGCCAAGCGCATCGACGGCGTTCAGGACCGTTACATCGAGTTCGCTAAGCGCACCTTGCCGCGCGCCATGTCGCTGAGCGGTCTTCGCATCGTCGTCGATTGTGCGAACGGTGCAGCTTACAAGGTCGCTCCCAACGCGTTGTGGGAGCTTGGCGCCGATGTCGTGACGATCAACGACGATCCGAACGGTTTCAACATCAACGAGGATTGCGGATCGACCCATCCGCTCAATCTGTCGAAAAAGGTTCACGAGGTCCGCGCCGATATCGGCATCGCGCTCGACGGTGACGCGGATCGCGTCGTCATCGTGGACGAGAACGGCACCGTCATCGACGGCGACCAGATCATGGCGCTGATTGCCGAAACCTGGCACAAGGCGGGCCGTCTTGCCGGGGGCGGGCTGGTCGCCACGATCATGTCGAATCTCGGCCTCGAACGCTTCATGGGCGATCTGGGCCTTGGTCTTCACCGCACGAAGGTCGGCGACCGTTACGTCGTCGAGCACATGCGCGCCCACGGGTTCAATGTCGGCGGCGAGCAATCCGGCCATGTCGTTCTCACCGACTTTTCGACGACCGGCGACGGTCTCGTCTGCGCTCTCCAGGTGCTGGCTTGCGTCAAGCGTGCCGGAAAGCCGGTAAGCGAGGTGTGCAGCAAGTTCGAACCCGTGCCGCAGCTCTTGAAGAATGTGCGGTTTTCCGGCGCATCACCGCTCGAGACCGAGCCGGTCAAGCAGGCGATCAAGGATGCCGAATCCATGCTCGGCAAGACGGGACGGCTCGTCATAAGGCCGTCGGGAACCGAACCGCTGATCCGCGTTATGGCGGAAGCGGACGACAAAGCGATGGTCGAGAAGGTCGTGGACGAGCTCGTCCAGGTGATCGCGACTGCCCGCAGCGCCGCCTGATCAAGTCCGTTTGAATTCGAACAAAGACAAAGCCTCGGTATCGCGGGGGCTTTGTCTTTGTTGCGCCAAGAATGGTTTCGGATACGCTTTATTAAGGTAAATAATTAGGGTTAAGCAGCATTTAACCTTTGCCGTGCATCTTCACGTCCGAACCAGTTTACCGGGGGTGGCTAAGCGTCCCGGCGCTTCGTGAGGTGAAGAGCATGAAATCGATCAACGTCGCGGCATTGGCCGTAGCCGGCATCATCGCCATCCCGGCCGTTCCGGCCCTTGCGGCGGATATTTATCAAGAGCCGGTCTACAAGGACTACATTCCCGAGCAGCCCGTCGCGTTCGGCGGCTGGTATCTGCGCGGCCACATCGGCATGTCGAACCAGCGCTTCAAGGGCCTCGATTATTTCCGTTATGACGATCCGGCGATCGATGTCATCTGGCTCGACAAAGGCGGCTTCGGTTCTGCGCCGATCTTCGGTGGCGGCATCGGCTATCAGTTCAACGACTGGTTCCGCACCGACGTGACGGCCGAGTATCGCGGCAAGTCGAACTTCACGGCGCTCGACCGGATCACGGCTGCGGGCGATCCGGACACGATCTTCGGCATCAACGATTACCGCGCCAAGAAGTCCGAAGTTCTGCTTCTTGCGAACGTCTATGCCGATCTGGGCAAGTATGCCGGTCTGTCGCCCTATATCGGCGCGGGCATCGGCGCGTCGCGCAATACCATTTCCGGGTTCAACGACAGCAACATCTTCACCGGCGGCGGCGGCTATGCCGACAGCAACTCGCAGTGGGAACTGGCCTGGGCTCTTCACGCGGGCGTCAGCTACGACCTGACCGAACGCGCTGCCATCGATTTCGGCTACAGCTATACGTTCCTCGGAGACGGCCAGACGGGACCGGGGCAGAATTACGATCCGTCCTTCACGGTTCCGAACGATGGCTGGACCTTCAAGGACCTTCAGTCGCACGACCTGAAACTGGGCTTCCGCTACAAGTTCAACTAAGCGAAACGCATTCACGAGAGGCCCGGCATCGTCCGGGCCTTTTGTTTTCGCGCGGATGCCTCCTGCTAACTGGTTGTTATCCTTAACCGCGAATTAACCGGCATGGTTAATACTGCTCGCAATCGGGAGTTCGGACGCCCGTCGCCAGCCATCGGAGTTCAACCAATATGCGGACCGCATTGCGCCTTCTCGCTTCCACAGCATTCGTCGCCACGCTATGCGGCGGCGCTTTCGCCGCCGATTACAATCCGCCGATCTTCATCGAGCAGGCGCCCGAATACGTGCCGGTCGAAGTCGGCTCGGGCTGGTATCTGCGCGGCGACGTGACCTACATCGCCTCTGATCCGATCTATGATTTCGATCCCATCGTCGGCGATCTTCGCAACAACCGGTTCGCCGGCTCGGTGGGTATCGGCTACCACTTCAACGATCTCCTGCGCTCCGACGTGAATGTTGGGTTCGTCGGAAGCGATCGCTACCGCGTGGACACGGCTCTCTCTGGTACGCTCGAAGATGAGAACAAGGCGTGGTACGGAATGGCCAACGCCTATCTCGATCTCGGTACGATTGCCGGGTTTACGCCCTATGTGGGCGCGGGTATCGGCGTGCTTCATACGCGCAATTCCAGCGACTTCATCTTCCCTGTCGAGATCGATTCCAACCAGTACCGTCTCGCCTACGCGCTCAATGCAGGCGTGAACTACCAGATCAGCGACAATCTGTCGGTCGATCTCGGCTATCAGTATCTCGACTCGCCCAAGACCGAATATCGCGACTTCAACACCGCGACCATCGAAGAAGGCGTCGATTATCACCAGATCAAGGTCGGCCTGCGCTACGACCTCTGGTAGGAGCGCTTCCATACTGAATGAACAGGCGGGCCTCGGTCCGCCTTTTTTGCGCGTGCCTGTTTTGCGACAGATGCTTTCCTCTTGACGCCGTTTTGCGAAAGGAATATCGCCGTCCGTGGGCCACTCCTCCCCAACGAGGAGCTATCTATCTGGAAGGATAGCCACGATGACGACCACTATTCCCACGCCCGAATTGCGTGCGACGTCCAAGCCGGAAACCCGTCCGGCAAACCCCAATTTTTCTTCAGGTCCCTGCGCCAAGCGTCCCGGCTGGTCGCTCGATGCGCTCGCCGACGCGCCGCTCGGCCGCTCGCATCGCGCCAAGGTCGGCAAGGCGAAGCTGCAACAGGCTATCGACCTGACCCGCGACGTGCTTCAGGTTCCTGCCGACTACCGCATCGGCATCGTACCGGCATCGGACACCGGCGCGGTCGAGATGGCGCTGTGGTCGCTGCTCGGCGCGCGCGGCGTCGACATGGTTGCGTGGGAATCGTTCGGCTCCGGCTGGGTCACCGACGTTCTCAAGCAGTTGAAGCTCGACGACGCCCGCAAGATCGAAGCGCCATACGGCGAACTGCCGGACCTTTCGCAGATCGACTTTTCGCGCGACGTGGTGTTCACCTGGAACGGCACGACTTCCGGTGTTCGCGTGCCGAACGGCGATTTCATTCCGGCCGACCGCGAAGGGTTGACGATCTGCGACGCGACTTCCGCTGCGTTCGCCCAGAAGCTCGATTTCGACAAGCTCGATGTCGTGACCTTCTCCTGGCAAAAAGTGCTGGGCGGCGAGGCCGCGCACGGGATGTTGATCCTGTCGCCGCGCGCTGTCGAAAGGCTCGAGAACTACAAGCCGGCTTGGCCGCTGCCGAAGATTTTCCGCCTGACGTCGAACGGCAAGCTGATCGAGGGCATCTTCAAGGGCGAGACGATCAACACGCCGTCGATGCTGTGCGTCGAAGATTATATCGACGCGCTGCAATGGGCGCAGTCGCAGGGCGGCCTCGACGGGCTGGTCGCGCGTGCCGACGCCAATTTCAAGGTCATCGACGATTTCGTTGCGGCGTCGGACTGGGCCGGGCATCTCGCCGTCGATCCTGCGACGCGCTCGAACACATCGGTCTGCCTGTCGATCGTCGATCCGGCTTTTACGGCACTTGCCGACGACGAGCAGCAGGCATTTGCCAAGGCGATGGTCTCCGCGCTCGACAAGGAAGGCGTCGCCTTCGATATCGGCGCCTATCGCGATGCGCCTGCGGGTCTTCGCATCTGGGCCGGTGCGACGGTCGAGGCCGCCGATCTTCAAGCCCTGATGCCCTGGCTCGACTGGGCATTTGCCAGCCAGAAGGCCACGCTCAAAGCGGCTGCGTGATCCATGCGCAGCTTCGTGGCGGACACGCTCGCGCTGGTGATATTCTTCACCATCGCCAGCGGATTGAATGAGCGCTTCATCGCCGGCATGTCGTGGGACGAAGTCACGACATCGCGGTTGATCGGCGCGCCATTGATGGTGCTGACCGCGCGTCCCTACACGCTTTGGCGGAACTTTGTGTTCGACAAGGCGAAGCCGACGACCAGATGGGCTTCGCTGTCTGTCGACAGCTTCGCGCTGCTTGCGTTCCAGGTGCCGATCTACATCGCGATCATCATCGCAGGCGGCGCTGAGGGCAGCGGCATCTTGTGGGGCACGCTCGGTTTCGCCGCGCTCATGTTCGTTCTCGGACGCCCTTACGGGCTCTGGCTCGAATTCGTCAGAAAAGGCTTCGGGCTGGATGGCCCGGGCCAAAAACCGATGTCGCTCGGCGGCTGAGGTTCACTCCATTTCATCTCATTGCGGCTTTGGCCGATCACTCGAAAGGCAACGATATGCCCCGCGTACTCGTATCCGACAAACTCTCCCCTACCGCCGTCCAGATTTTCAAGGATCGCGGCGTCGAAGTCGACTATCTGCCGGATTTCGGCAAGGACAAGGAAAAGCTCCTTGAAGTCATCGGCCAGTATGACGGCCTTGCAATCCGCTCGGCGACCAAGGTCACCGAAAAGCTGATCGCCGCAGCGACAAACCTGAAGGTCGTCGGCCGGGCCGGCATCGGCGTCGACAATGTCGACATCCCGGCCGCCTCACGGCGCGGCATCATCGTCATGAACACGCCCTTCGGCAATTCGATCACGACGGCCGAGCACGCCATCGCGCTGATGTTCGCCATCGCGCGGCAACTGCCTGAAGCTAACGCCTCCACCCATGCGGGCAAGTGGGAGAAGAACCGCTTCATGGGCGTCGAGATCACCGGCAAGACGCTGGGCGTGATCGGCTGCGGCAATATCGGATCGATCGTCGCGGCACGCGGTGTCGGCCTCAAGATGCGCGTCATCGCCTACGATCCGTTTCTGTCCGAATCGCGCGCGTCCGAACTCGGCGTCGAAAAGGTCGAACTGGACGAAATCTTCACCCGCTCGGATTTCATCACGCTTCATACGCCGATGACCGACAAGACGCGCGGCATCATCAACAAGGACGCCTTGGCGAAGATGAAGGATGGTGTGCGCATCATCAATTGCGCGCGCGGCGGTTTGATCGTCGAAGCGGACCTGATCGAAGCACTAAAGTCCGGCAAGGTCGCCGGCGCGGGCATCGACGTGTTCGAAGTGGAGCCTGCGACCGACAGCCCGCTCTTCGGCATGGAGAATGTGGTTGCGACGCCGCACCTTGGCGCATCCACCTCCGAGGCGCAGGAAAACGTCGCGCTTCAGGTCGCCGAGCAGATGGCGGACTATCTCGTCAAGGGCGCGGTGACGAATGCGATCAACATGCCTTCGATCACCGCCGAAGAAGCACCGCGCCTGAAGCCATTCATCAAGCTTGCCGAAGTGCTCGGCGCGTTCGTCGGGCAGGTCACGGAGGAGCCCATCGAGGAAGTCGAGATCCTGTTCGACGGATCGACGGCGCAGATGAATACCCGCGCGCTGATCTCGGCCACGCTGGCAGGCCTGATCCGGCCTCAGGTCGCGGATGTCAACATGGTCTCGGCTCCGATCATGGCCAAGGAACGCGGCGTGGTCCTGTCTGAGGTCAAGCGCGACAAGTCGGGCGTCTTTGACGGCTATATCCGTCTCAAGGTCAAGACGGCGTCGATGGAGCGCTCAATCGCCGGTACGTGCTTTTCGGACGGCAAGCCGCGCTTCATCCAGATCAAGGGCATCAATCTCGACGCCGAGGTGGGCGAACACATGCTTTACACGACCAATGCCGACGCGCCGGGCATTATCGGCCTTCTCGGCACGGTGTGCGGCAAGAACGGCGTGAACATCGCGAACTTCCAGCTCGGCCGAAACAAGCCGGGCGGCGATGCGATCGCGCTGCTTTATCTCGACGGACCTTTCCCGGAAAAGGTGCTCGAGGAAGTGCGCGCGCATCCGGCGATCCAGTCGGCCAAGCCGCTGCATTTCGACGTGGCTATCTGATCGAAGGCCACCGCAATCAAAAGGCGCGAGAGCGATCCCGCGCCTTTTTCATATCTTGCCGCGTTGTTCCAGCCAGCCGTGCAGAAGGCGCAGATTGCGCATCGACGCCTTGTAATAGACGTCGAAGAGAACGCCCACGATCGGCACGGAGCCGACGACCGTGTCGATCGCGACATTGGCCGCCATACGCCAGAGGAGGCTTTTCGGCGCCCCGAGCCGCCGAGCCTTCAAGATCACATAGACGGAAACGACGCCCGCCACGACGTCGCCGGCTCCCGGCACGAGACCGAGCAGCGGATCGACGCCGAAGCGGATGCGCGTCAAGGGAATGCGCCAGCGCGCGTCGAGCAGCCAGGCTAGGTTCTGCGTCTCGTTGAGTTCGGCCGCGAAATCGGGACCGACCGCCACTTCGCGGCCGCTGCCGGGCGTCTTCATCTGCGCATGATGATCCAGATGGCGTGGATAATGCCGGGAATGTAGCCGAGCAGGGTCAAAAGGATGTTGAGCCAGAACTGCAGGCCGAAACCGACCTGAAGAAAAACGCCGACCGGCGGCAAAAGGATAGCAAGCAGAATGCGGACGATGTCCATGCACAAGATTCCCCATGAAGACCGCTCTTAACGCGTGAGCGACGTTAAGTTTCCCTCAGGCGCCCGCAGCCTTTCGCCCGCTATATTCGGCGACTGCGATGCCGCTCATGACGAGCACGATCGCGGCCGCGTGATAGGCGTGAAACGCTTCGCCGAGAACGATGATCGACAGGAGCGTGCCGAGGATCGGCACCAGATTGATGAACAGACCGGCGCGGTTGGCACCGATCAGTTCCACGCCGCGCATGAAGAATATCTGCGACAAGAGCGATGGGAACAGCGCCGTATAGGCGACGATCGCCCAGCCGCGCAGATCGGGCAGGATAAGCCTGTCGCTTGCTGCTTCCCACGCGACGAAAGGAAGGGCTGCGACGATTGCGCCGAACACCATCACGATCATCGTGCTTTGCCAGTGGATGGCCGGCTTGAAACGCAAGAAGACCGTGTAGCCACCGTAAAATAAAACGGCCAGCACCATCAGCGCGTCACCGCGATTGACGTCGAGTTCGACCAGTCGGGAAAGTTCGCCATGGCTAGCCACGACGGCGACGCCGATAATGGAAAGCACGAAGCCTGCAATCTGCAGCGATGTGACGCGCATCGAGAACAGCAGGAAGTTCGCCGCCATGATGATCATGGGCATTGCGGCCTGCTCGATCGAGACGTTGATCGCGGACGTGTAGAGAAGTGCGCTGTAGAGCGCGGCGTTGAACCCGCTGAAGCCGACAGCGCCCAAAATGAGCAGGAGCACGAGGCCGGAACGGGCGACCGCCCAGTCCGCGCGCAATTGCCGCCAGCCGATCGCGCCGACGACGATGAGTGCCACCGACCAGCGCATCAGAGTCAAAAGCATCGGCGAGATATGGCCGACGGCAAGCTTGCCGGCGACGGCGTTGCCGCCCCACATCAGGGCTGTCAGGATCAGGAGGATATAGGCGATGCGAACCATGATGGCCTTCGACTGGATGGAAATCCTGTCTATTCAGCGCACGCCGCAGGGTAAACGGGCCGCGATGCAAATAATCGTTGGTCCTGAGGGCAAGCTTTCGTGCGCAAAGGGGTCGCGCATGCCTTGATTGCCCGCTATAGAGCCACTGGTTTTTCCACGGGGCTTTCCCCCGGTATCGATGAAGGCAGGTTTTTCATGGCCAATGTGGTGGTCGTCGGTTCGCAATGGGGCGATGAGGGCAAAGGCAAGATCGTCGACTGGCTTTCCGAGCGCGCCGATGTCGTTGTGCGGTTTCAGGGCGGGCACAATGCCGGTCACACGCTGGTCGTCGATGGCAAGGTCTATAAATTGTCCCTCCTGCCGTCCGGCGTCGTACGTCCGGGCAAGATGTCGATCATCGGCAACGGCGTCGTCTTCGATCCGCATGCTTTCGTCGCCGAAGTCGACCGGTTGAAGGGGCAGGGCGTCGATATCGGGCCTGACCGGCTGAAGATTGCCGAAAACACTGCGCTGATCCTGTCGCTTCACCGCGAACTCGACGGTTTTCGCGAGGATGCCGCGTCAAATTCGGGCACCAAGATCGGCACCACTCGGCGCGGTATCGGTCCCGCCTACGAAGACAAGGTCGGACGGCGCGGCGTGCGCGTCATGGATCTGGCCGACCTCGACACGCTGCCTCTCAAGGTCGATCGCCTGCTGACGCACCACAATGCGCTTCGTCGCGGGCTTGGCCATCCGGAAGTCGCCCACGAGACGATCATGGAGGAACTAACCTCGATCGCCGGCACGATCCTTCCTTACATGGACAAGGTCTGGAAGGTGCTGGACGATGCGCGGCGCGCGGGAGATCGCATCCTGTTCGAAGGCGCGCAGGGCACGCTTCTCGATATCGACCATGGCACCTATCCGTTCGTGACGTCGTCCAACGTCGTTGCCGGGCAGGCGGCGACGGGTTCAGGCGTTGGGCCGAGCACGATCGGTTACGTTCTGGGCATCACCAAAGCCTATACGACGCGCGTCGGCGAAGGCCCGTTCCCGACCGAACAGGACAACGAGATCGGCAATTTTCTTGGAACGCGCGGCCACGAATTCGGCACGGTGACGGGTCGCAAGCGGCGCTGCGGGTGGTTCGACGCCGTGCTCGTGCGTCAGGCCGTCGCCGTCAACGGCATCGACGGTATCGCGCTGACCAAGCTCGACGTGCTCGACGGCCTGGATGAGATCAAGGTCTGCACCGGCTACCGTCTCGACGGCGAGGTGATCGACTATCTGCCGGCAAGCCAGGGCGCACAGGCGCGTGTCGAGCCGATCTACGAGACGCTCGAAGGATGGGAAGGCACGACGGCCAATGCGCGGTCCTGGAACGACCTTCCCGCGCAGGCGGTCAAGTATGTACGTCACATCGAGGAGTTGATCGGTGCGCCCGTCGCGCTTCTTTCGACAAGCCCCGAGCGCGACGACACCATACTTGTGACCGATCCTTTTCAAGACTAGGTTCGTACCCATAGGGATCACTGACTTCCGCAATGGAGGCCAGATAAGGCATTAGTTTCGCATGGCAGATTTCGTAGCGGTTCTCAAAAAGACGATCGACGGCCTGAAAGACAACTCGCCGCAGATGCGCGAGAAGGTCTATGACAAGGCGCGTGCGACCATCGAGGCGAAGCTCGCCGCGCTCAGCCCGGCTCCGCCGGCCGCTGTGGCGGACAGGCAGCGCAATTCTTTGGAAGCGGCCATCGCGCAGGTTCGCGAGGAATATGACGTTCCGCCGCCCGCCGCCGATCCCGATTTCGAGGACGACTTTTCCAGCTTCTTCGGTAACGAGCCGGAAGCGCCGCGTGCTGCCGATCCCGTTGAGGAGCCGTACAGGCAGGAAGAGCCGTTCGTTGCCGATCAGCTATATGCACGCGACGACGCCGACGATTACCCTCGCGAATCGCCCGCATCGGACGGCGACCAGTGGGACGATTACTCCGACGACCGCGTCGAACCTTCGTATGTGGACAGCTACGAAGATGAGGATCGTTGGCCGGCGGATGACAGACGGGCCGAAGACGACGACCGTTTTCGCCGGGACGACGAGGACGAAAACGACACGCTCGCTTCCGCACAGCCGATCTATGCGCCGCGCGTTCCGCCGCGTCGTAAGAGACGTCCTGGTGCGGGGACCATTGCGTCGCTCCTCCTCCTTCTGCTGATCGCCGGTGCAGGGTACGGCGTATGGCTCAACCGGGACGAATTCGCATCGATCATCGGTGCGGCGCCGACGACTGAGGAAACCACGCCAGTGGCGACGGGTAACGATGCCGCCGAAGCGCCCGTCGACGAGGAAGCGGCAGCACCGACTGACGCGGACGCAGATGCGGAAAAGTTTACCCAGCGCCTGATGGAAGATGGCAGCGAAGTCGACGAGGGCGCGGCCGGCGACGAGCGCAGGCTCGGCGAGGGGACCTCAATCGCGGCGGTGACGCCGCCCGATGACGCGCAGGGCGCGACATCCGCGCCGGCTCCCGGCGAGACGCAGGACGAAGAACAGCCGCCACTGGCGGTCGGTCAGCGCGCGATCTTTTATGAGGAGCGCACGGCGAACGCCGAGGGTTCCGCCGAGACGGGAACGATTCTGTGGTCGCTCGTGCAGGAATCGCCCGGTGGCGATCTGCCGCCGGAAGCGGCGATCCGGGCGGAGGTCACGGTTCCCGCGCGCGATCTGCAACTGCGCATGACGATCCGGCGAAATGGCGATCAGTCGCTGCCGGCCAGCCATATCATCGAGATGATTTTCCTGACGCCCGACAATTTCGAGGGCGGCACCATCGACAACGTGCTGCGGATCGCGATGAAGGACACGGAGCAGGCGGCGGGCAGCCCCCTGATCGGCATTCCCGCCAAGATCGCGGACGGTTTCTTCCTCGTTGCTCTTTCCGATTCTTCGGCGGAGCAGCATGCCAACACCAATCTCCTGAGCCGCCAGAGCTGGATCGACGTTCCGATCGTCTACGGGTCGGGACGACGTGCCCTCATGACCATGGAAAAGGGTATTCCGGGCGACCGGGTCTTCCAGGAAGCGCTTCGCGCTTGGAGCGCGCAAGCGCCGCTCGTTGAAAGCGACGGCGAAGAAGGCCAATAAAAAACGCCGGCCCAAGGGCCGGCGTTTCGCATTTCGTATTGGGCGAAGATACTAGCGAGCGTCGGCTTCGATCGTGCGCAGGGACTGTGCCTGACGGCGTGCCCCGGCCTTCACCGCATCCTGAACCTTTTCGAATGCCCGCACCTCGATCTGGCGCACGCGCTCGCGGCTGATGTCGAACTCGCCGGAAAGCTCCTCGAGCGTCATCGGGTCTTCCGACAGGCGGCGTGCCTCGAAGATGCGGCGCTCGCGATCGTTGAGGACACCCATCGCATCGCCAAGAAGCGCGCGGCGGCTTTCCAGTTCGTCCTGCTGGACGAGCATGTCCTCCTGGCTTTCCTGATCGTCGACCAGCCAGTCCTGCCATTCGCCAGACTCGCCTTCCGTCGCACGGATCGGCGCGTTGAGCGACGCGTCGCCCGACAGGCGGCGGTTCATCGAAACGACTTCTTCTTCCGACACGTTGAGGCGCGTGGCGATCTCGGTGATGTGCTCGGGCTTCAGGTCGCCGTCGTCCAGTGCCTGAATCTTGCCTTTCACCTTGCGCAAATTGAAGAACAGGCGCTTCTGGTTGGCGGTGGTGCCCATCTTCACCAGGCTCCACGAACGCAGGATGTATTCCTGGATCGAGGCCTTGATCCACCACATCGCATAGGTCGCGAGGCGGAAGCCGCGCTCGGGCTCGAATTTCTTGACGGCCTGCATCAGGCCGACATTGCCCTCCGAAATGACCTCGCCGATCGGCAGGCCATAGCCGCGATAGCCCATCGCGATTTTTGCGACGAGACGCAGATGGCTTGTGACGAGCTTGTGGGCAGCCTGCGTGTCTTCATGCTCGAGGTACCGCTTGGCGAGCATGTACTCTTCCTGCGGCTGAAGCATCGGAAAGCGCCGAATTTCCTCAAGATAGCGGGAAAGCCCGCCTTCTCCGGTGGCAATGCTTGGTAGTGTCTGGGCCATATAGCACCCTCTCTCTCATAGCCCGTCCCCGATTTCGGCGGACGGAGGCGCTCGGCATCGAGCTTTTGCGCCATATCGGTCAATATAGGGATCGAAACGACGAATTGCACGGAGCATTTCGCCGAGAAACATAGCGTCTCTCTTAAGTGAACATTCTCACTCAGGATTTCGTCATTCCAGAGGCAAACGAGCGAACGCCGTTAACAGTTCCGTGAAGTCGGCTGGATAGGGCGCTTCGAAACGTAACAGTTCCTCGTTCCGGGGATGTCGGAACTGCAGCAAGCGCGCATGCAAAGCCTGACGTGAAAACCCGGCAACGACCGGGCGCACGTCGTCAGGCAGTTTGTTGGCCTTCGTTAAAAACGCACGACCATAGGTCTGGTCGCCGACGAGCGGATGGCCGATATGCGCCATATGGACACGGATCTGGTGCGTACGTCCGGTTTCCAGCCGGCATTCCACGAGCGAGGCGGTGGCCGTTGCGTCTGAGCGTGCGCCGTATTTTTCCAGCGTTTCGTAGTGCGTAACGGCATGCCGGGCATCGCCTCGACCCTCGGAAACCACCGCGCGTTTCGTCCGGTCCGATCCCGACCGTCCAAGCGCCGCCTCGATCGTACCGGCGGGACGCGGCGGCGCTCCCCAGACGATAGCGTGATAAGCGCGTTCGAGGTCGCCCGTGCGTCCGTGGTCCGCGAAGGCGTCCGACAGAGCGCGATGGGAAAAATCGTTCTTGGCGACGACGAGAACGCCGCTCGTGTCCTTGTCGAGGCGGTGGACGATGCCGGGCCGCCTGACGCCGCCGATGCCGGACAACGAGGCGCCGCAATGATGGATCAGCGCATTGACGAGCGTTCCGGTCCAGTTGCCGGCACCGGGATGGACGACGAGGCCGGCAGGCTTGTCGATGACGATCAAATCGTCGTCTTCGTATAGAACCGCGAGATCGATGGCTTCGGCCTGCGGTTCGGCCGGCTCCGGTTCCGGCATGCCGATCTCGACCGTTGCACCGGCTACAAGCTTCGCCTTCGGTTCCGTGACGGCCGTGCCGTCCACACGCACTTCGCCGGCGCGGATAAGCGCCTGAATGCGGCTGCGGGACAGATCGGGGCTGGTTTGCGCCGCCAGCCACTGGTCGAGCCGCATGCCTGCGGCATCGTCCCCGGCATGGAAGACTTTCAAACCGGCGACGGCTTCGCTATCAGGGGCGCTCATTTCGGCAACGACCAATGGATTTTGACTATGACTGAGCGCGCGGCGCAGCAACCGGACCAGGACGAACCTCTCGATCCGGCCGTCGAAAAGGTGCGCGCCAAGCTGATGCGCTTCGTCGTCATCAATCTGGGCATCCTGTTCCTCGCCCTTATGGCGGTGGTGGGCGCGCTTGTCTACCGCTCCGTCTCGACGAACGAACCGGACACGGCATCAGCAGGGCCGGGGCTGGCCATACCGCCGGAGGGCACCCTCATCAGAGGCGAAATCGCTCTGCCGGCGGATGCGCAGATACTGTCGCAGTCGCTCGCTGGCTCGCGCCTGACGATGCTGGCTGAAACGGCGGGGAACCGCGAGATCGTCGTCTACGATATCGATGCTGCGCGCATCATCGCCCGGTTCGCAATCGTCGCAGAATAAACGCCATCTTTATCGCGCGAAAAGGTCCCGAACGACAGTTGCGTTCCACCTCGATCGCCGCTATATGCCGACCTGCTGCTCCCATCGTCTAGCGGTCAGGACGCCGCCCTCTCACGGCGGAAACAGGGGTTCGATTCCCCTTGGGAGTACCACTCAATTTTCAAGCAGTTGATTTCGTTGCGCTTTGTAACGCCGCGCTTTCGCGCGCAAGGTGAGTTTTGCCGTGCGAAATGGGGCTTGGGCGTGACTTGCCGTTGATGCGCATTAAGTTCGTTGATCCCATCAACAGGAAAGACCAATGATGCTTCATCGTCGCGTTCTCGCCGCACTTGCGTTCACCGCCATCGCTTTATCGCCTGCCTTTGCCGAGCGGCTGGAGCTGACCGTGGCAAACGCCCAGCAGGCGTTCGATCCCCAAACGACCCAGCCCATAATCTCTATCACTCTGGATGAAGAAAGCAGGCAGGCTTTCGCAGACTTCACCGCGGCGAGCGTTGGGAAAATAGCGGACTTTTACGTCGGAGATGAAATCATGGTTTCGCCGACAATCAATGAGCCGATTACCGGCGGCGAGCTGCAGATCAGCGGAAGTTTTACGGCGGAGGAGGCGACCGAGCTGGGCGTGAACCTTGCGCGCGGCGATGTGCCGATCTCGGTCGAGTCGCGGGACTGATGCCCGGCATCCGCCTGTAGCTTCCATCTCAGGAAAATCGCATCACAACGTGCTTTTGCGGCGACACTGTCTCTCAAGCTCGCGAATTGCGACACTTTTTAACTTGACTGTTTTACTCCTGTTAAATTATGGCCATCTCAGGGCGTAAGACCGATCAGACAGGTCATGTCGCCATGTAGCCACCGCGAATTCGCCGGCAGCCAATCCTCGAAACATATTTTGAGAGAGTGCCATGGCGTCGCGTCGCAGACTTGCCGTTCTTCTTGCTTGGTCCACCATTTTCACGCCGGCCGTGGTCTCGTCGGCCTGGGCGCAAACGCCAACCGAAGCCGATGAGACGGCCGAGGGCTACTCCATCTTGCGCGAGATCATCGTTCGCGGCGGGCAGACCGAGACCGTTCCGGGCGCCGCCGCCGATACACCGCTTGCCTCGACCGCAACGCGCGAGGAAATCGCGGATCGACAGATCACGTCGATCGAAGATCTCGGCCGCAGCCTCGAGCCGGGCGTCAATTTCAACCGCACGACCGGAGCGGTGAACATTCGCGGTCTGGAAGGACCGCGCGTTCTGACCACTATCGATGGCATTCCGGTTCCGTATCTCAACGACACGACGCGCGGTGCATCGGGCGGTATCGATCTTTTCGAATTTTCGTCGCTCGCAGGTGTCGACATCGTGCGTGGCTCGGATTCGAGCCGTGCAGGTGGTGGCGCGCTTGGCGGCGTTCTTGGCCTGCGCACGCTCGAGCCCGATGATCTTATCCGCGAAGGGCGCAGCTGGGGCGCGATCACGGGCCTCACCTATGACGGTTCGGACGACAGTTTCACCCCGAACGCGGCGGTCGCGGCTCGCTCGGGCAATACGTCTGTCCTGTTGCAGGGTGCCTACAAGCGCGGCCACGAGCGCGAAAACATGGGATCGGTCGACAGCTATGGAACGGCGACCCGTACATTGCCGAACCCGTCCGATTACGATCAGCACAATTTGCTGTTCAAGTTGCGCCATGATCTGGAAGGCGGCCACACGATAGGCCTGACGGCAGAAACCTTCCGCCGGGATCGCGACACCGACGCTCGTACGAGCCAGTCGTTGATGGGAAATTATCGTCCTGGCGACTATACAACGCTGGAAACGGGCGCACGAGACCGGGTTTCGCTCGACTATCGCTATGACGGTGGCGGTTTCGTCGATTTCGCGGCCGCCTCGCTCTACTGGATCGATCAGCAGCGTGGTACCGGATATGATGGATACCGGTCGAACACGGTCGTCGGTCCGATCGGGCGTTTGAACACCTATGACGAAACGACGATTGGATTCATCGGCTCGGGCGAGAAGACCATCGTTTCTGGTAGTCTTTCGCACCGCCTGACGATGGGCCTCGACATTTCGGGCTCCACGTCCGAGCAGTATTCGTCAGGCTTCGACAATTGTTCCGTCGCCTATACATTCGACTGCAACTTCCTGCACACCAATCAGGCCGACGAACCCAAAGTCGAAGGGCGCAAGTTCGGCGTATTCCTCGATGACGAGATCGGTTTCGGCAATAGCGGCTTCTTCCTGACCCCCGGCGCCCGGTTCGACTGGGTCGATCGTGATCCGCAGGCGACCGACGCGTTCCTGAACAATCCTGCCCGGCCGGAACTGCCGGACGCTTTCAGCGATTCGGCCTTTTCTCCGAAACTCGGTCTGGCTTATCGTCCATCGGACACCATCGAGCTTTACGGCCAGTGGGCTATGGGCTTCCGTGCGCCGACATCTGGCGAGCTCTATTCAACCTTCGGCGGACCGGGCACCTATCTGCGACGCGGCAATGACGAACTGGAATCGGAAACCAGCCAGGGCATCGAGGTCGGTGTTCGCTTCGGCGACGAGGATTTCGGTGCACGGGCGAGCCTTTTCCACAATCGATACAAAAATTTCATCGAGGCCGTCGCCGTCCCGGGATTCGATCCGACCTATCCGTTCGGTATCACGGAATATCAGAACCTTGATCGGGTCCGCATCTCCGGCGTCGAAGCGGCGATCCACAAGAGGTTCGACAACGGATTCCACGTGCTCGGCTCCATTGCCTTCGCACGGGGCGAAAATCTGGAGACCGGCGAATATCTCGGCTCGGTCGCACCGTTCAAGGGCGTCGCAACCGTCGGCTATTCGGCCGAGACGTGGGGCACGGACCTGACCTTCATCGGTGTCAGCGGCGTTTCCGATAATTCCGACGCCACCTACAAGGCGCCCGGCTACGGCATCGTCGACGTGACCGCCTGGTGGAAGCCCGAAAAGCTGGAAGGTTTCACCATACGCGGCGGCGTCTACAACCTTTTCGACAAGGAATATTACGACGCCATCAACCTGCGCTCGACGACGGGCATCACGTCTGTCAACCAGGCTTATTTCTCCGAGCCGGGACGCTTCTTCAAGGTATCGCTCGCCAAGGAATTCTGACCTCCCGACTTAAGGCGTGCGCTTGATAGCCCGGCAGTCAACCCAACTGCCGGGCTATCTGACAAATTACAACACATGTTTACTTTTTTAGGGCCTCGTTAAGTACACATCGGGCAATGTCCCCGCATCCATCGGGTCGCGGGGGACTTGATCTTGGAAATGAATGTACTTCCGGCGGATGCCGTCGGGCGGGATACGGAAATTTTTGACAGCGGATTGTCGGATCGCGGTCAAGTCTCGGCGCGGCGGTTAGTCGGACAGACGCATGTCACCGACGCATATTGCTATTGTGATCCGGAGGGGCGGGTCGTCGATTTCAATGGTGCCATGGTGGCGATGTACGAACCCGTCGCCGAACTGATCCGGCCAGGCGCTTTTTTCAGCGATCTCGTCGATGTGCTTATCGGGCATGACGTCTGGGAGACCGGTGATCTCGATCCGGCCCGGCTGAAGCGCAAGATTCTCGACCGGAGCCATGGTCCCAGCTTCGAGATGCCGCTTGCGTTCAGGGACGGGCGGCATGTCATCCACCGCGAAATCCATATCGACGGGGCCGGCACGCTTATCATCTGCACCGACGTGACCGAAGCGAGGGCCCGCGAGCGTGAACTGGCCGTGACGCGCGACCGTGCAAAAGGGCTCTACGACGACCTGAAGCGTACGCTCGACACGATGGATCTCGGCGTGGTCGTGCTCGATCGCGACCTCAACACCGAGATCATCAACGAGGCGTATTATCGCATCTGGCGGCTCGACCCGAGCGATATTCCGGTGGGAACCCATGCCCGCGAAATGATGGAAGTGAGCCGGCGCAAGGGTATCTACGATATCGGCGACGCCGATTGGGAAACCTACGTGTCCGAAAGGCTCGGAACGATTGCTTCCGGTGACGTGCCGCCGCGCGAATTCACGCGCGCCGACGGCTGCACGATGATCTATTCGGTGACGCCGCTCTCGGACGGCAAGCGGCTCGTCTCCTATTTCGACATCACCGTCATGAAGCGGCGCGAAGCCGAGATGGTCGAGGCGCAGCGAAGGGCCGAACTCGCCGACCGGGCGAAATCCGAATTTCTGGCCAATATGAGCCATGAAATCCGCACGCCCATGAACGGCGTGCTCGGCATGGCGGAGCTTCTGTGGAAGACCGATCTCGACGCCAAGCAAAAAACCTTTGCCGACATCATCGTCAAATCCGGCAATGCGCTTTTGACGATCATTAACGACATTCTGGACTTCTCCAAGATCGATGCGGGTCAACTCGTGCTCGACCCGGCGCCGTTCGATCTGGCCGAAGCGATCGAGGACGTGGCCACGCTCGTCTCAACGCGCGCCAAGGAAAAGGATCTGGAGATGATCGTCCGGTTCGCTCCCGGGCTGAAGCGCCGCTTCATCGGCGATGGTGGGCGCATCCGGCAGATCATCACCAATCTCATGGGCAACGCCGTCAAGTTCACGGAGGCGGGTCATGTCCTCGTCGACGTCGATGGCGTCGTTTATGAGAAGGAAACGCGCCTCACTATTTCGGTGACGGATACCGGCATGGGCATCCCCGCTGACAAACTCGCGCTCGTCTTCGAGAAATTCAGCCAGGTCGACGCGTCCTCCACCCGCAGGCATGAAGGAACCGGCCTCGGGCTTGCGATATCGTCGCGGCTCGTCGGCCTGATGGGCGGGCGGATCGAGGTCGAAAGCGAAATCGACAAGGGGTCGCGCTTCTGGTTCTCCATCGACCTGGCCCATGCGGACGAACAGGTCGCGCAACGCTCGCCGGCTCTTGACGTGCGCGGGGCGCGCGTCCTCGTCATCGATGACAACCCGATCAACCGGGAAATCCTGCTCGAACAGATGCAGGGATGGCAGTTCGACGCCTGCGCAGCCGAAAACGCAATGGAAGGCATTTCAGTCCTCAAGGAAGCAGCGCGCCGGGGCATAACGGTCGATTGCGTCATCCTGGACTACCAGATGCCCGAAATGACGGGCGTCGATGCCGCGCGCATCATCCGGCAGGATGGGGATATAGCAAAGACGCCGATCCTGCTTTTGAGTTCGGTCGACCAGGCGGTAACGGGTGCACCCGGTCGCGAACTGGGTATCGAGGCGCAACTCATCAAGCCGGCGCGCTCGGCGGTTCTTTTGAAAACGTTGGTCGATACGATCCAGCGCCACCGTGCGGAGACTGCGGGCGTCGTCGTGCCGCTGCGATCGGCGAGACCCGCAAAACAGGTAAAATCTTGCGCTGAAACGCCGGAGCCTGAGACGCAGAAGCTTGGTATCGACGTGCTCGTTGCCGAGGACAACGAGGTCAATCAGCTCGTCTTTCGTCAGATACTTGAGGAGATCGGGCTGACATTCGAGATCGTCGAGAATGGCAAGCTGGCGCTCGAACGCTACAAGCAAAGCGGGGCGAGGCTGATCGTGATGGACGTCTCCATGCCCGTCATGGACGGCCTCGAAACCACCCGCCGGATCCGCGAAATGGATACCGGCGAGGTGTCGGTGCCCATCATCGGCGTGACGGCGCACGCGCTCAAGGGCGATCGCGATCGGTGCCTTGAAGCAGGGATGGACGATTATCTGGCAAAGCCGATCAGTCCGAGGATGCTCGCCGAAAAGATCGAAGCGTGGCTGGGCGATGAGGCAGCGTCCCGCAACATGGAAGCCGAATAAGGATTTGTGCGCGTAAAATTCACGTTCTTTTCGTAGTTGGACGCGTGTTCGCGAGACTGACATCGAACTGTCATTTAACTGTTACATAGGGCCGGTATTGCCACTCACGTCGCCGACACGGCGGCAGCAGAAGAGATTTCTGAACAGGGGTAGGCTCCATGAACAAGTTCCTTTTCGCAGCATCCGCCGCTGCGCTCGCCATCGCCGCTTCGGCCGGCGCCGCGACTGCACAGTCGCGTGACACCATCCAGATCGCCGGTTCGTCGACGGTCCTTCCGTTCGCTTCGATCGTCGCCGAGGAATTCGGCAACGCATTCCCCGAATTCAACACGCCAGTCGTTGGCTCGGGCGGTTCGGGCGGTGGTCTTCGCCAGTTCTGCCAGGGTACGGGCGACAACACGATCGACATCGCCAATTCTTCGCGTCGCATCCGCGCCGGCGAAGTCGAAGCTTGCAACGCAGCCGGCGTGAACGAAGTTCTCGAAGTCCAGATCGGCTATGACGGCATTGTCTTCGCCGTTTCAGCCGACAAGGAAGACTTCGCTCTTGAGCCGGTTCACATCTTCAAGGCGATCGCCGCTCAGGTTCCGGTCGATGGCGAAATGGTCGCCAACCCGTACACGACCTGGAACGAGGTTGACGAGTCGCTGCCGAACCAGCCGATCTCCATGGCTATCCCGGCTTCCAACCACGGCACCCGCGAAGTCTTCGAAGAGCGCGTTCTGACCGCAGGCTGCGAAGAAGCCGGCCTGCCGGAAATGGAAGACGAAGCGATGGAAGCGGCCTGCACCACGCTGCGCCAGGACGTCGTGATCGAAATCGCCGGCGACTATACGGAGACGCTTGCGCGCCTTCAGTCGAACGCGGATACGATGGGCGTGTTCGGCCTGTCCTTCTACGACCAGAACCGCGACACGCTGAAGGTCGCCACGATCTCCGGCGTCGAGCCTTCGCTTGAAACCATCGCTGCCGGTGAATACCCGGTTTCGCGTCCGCTCTTCTTCTACGTCAAGGGCGAGCACATCGGCGTCGTTCCGGGTCTTGAAGAGTATGTCGCGTTCTTCCTGTCCGACCAGATGGCCGGCGAAGGCGGTGCGCTCGAGGCTGCCGGCCTGATCCCGGCTCCGGCCGAGGAAACGGCTGAAGTTCAGGCGAACTTCGACGCCCGTGAGGCGATCACCGCCGACCAGCTCTAAGCCGAAGGGCTTGGGACAAGGCAGAAGGCCCGTCGTCGATCGGGCCTTCTGCTGCTTGAGCATCGGACCGAAAAGTGGAATCCGGTTTTCGGAGCAATCCGATGCTCAATTAAAATGTTAGAGCGTCCTTTGTGCGTCTGAAAAGACGCACGGCGCTCCAAGGGAATTCGCGGATCAAGCGGAGACTTCGACATGAATAGCTGGATGGTGGCGCTTCTTCTTCTGGCCGTCCTCAGCCTTGCCTACCAGCAGGGTTGGTCATTGAGCCGCAGGCTGGCGACGCCCGAAGGCCGCCTGCACTCCCGCCCCGCCTATCACGGTTCGCTGGTCGCCATATGGACGATCGCACCGGCCCTTCTCATCCTGGGGCTGTGGGCACTTTTCGGCACCTCCGCCTCCCGTGCCTTCATCCTCGCAAACCTGCCGGCCGAGCTCGTCGATCAGGGCGGCGGGGCGCTGCAGACGACGATCCAGCGCGTCTACGCCATCGCCTCAGGCTTCGGTGTGGCGGGCGAGGTCCAGCCTTTTGAGGCAGCAGCTGGCGAGGCTCTGCGTCGCTTCCAGCTGATCGCGTCCGCGACTGTACTGGCTGCCGCGGCCGCCTTTGCGGGCGTATCGCTCTATTTCGCCCGTCGACGTATAGCGACCCGGCTTCGGGCTCGAAACGAGGTCGAGCGGCTGGTTTCCTATCTGCTTTTGGCCTGCTCCGGCGTCGCGATCCTGACGACGCTCGGCATCGTCCTGTCGCTGGTTTTCGAGGCGGCGCGCTTCTTCACCTTCGTCAGCCCGATCGACTTCTTCTTCGGCACCGTCTGGAACCCACGCTTTTCCACGACGGGTGCGGGCAGCGGTCAGTATGGCATTTTGCCGCTCCTGTGGGGCACGATCATGGTCGCCGGCATCGCCATGTTCGTGGCGCTGCCAATCGGCCTGATGACGGCGATCTACCTGTCGCAATACGCAAAGCCGCGCGTGCGTTCCTTCGTCAAGCCGATGATCGAAATCCTCGCCGGCATTCCCACTATCGTCTACGGTTTTTTCGCGCTCGTCACGGTTGGTCCCGCCCTCGCGTCTTTCGGCGCATCGATCGGCGTCGATATTCGCGCCACCTCCGCGCTGACAGCCGGCATCGTCATGGGGATCATGATCATCCCCTTCATCTCCTCGCTCTCCGATGACATCCTGCGGCAGGTGCCGCGTGCGATGATCGACGGCTCGGTCGGGCTCGGCGCGACCAAGTCCGAAACGATCAAGCGCGTAGTGCTGCCCGCAGCGCTTCCCGGCATCGTCGGCGCGTTCCTTCTCGCCGTCAGCCGGGCTATCGGCGAAACGATGATCGTCGTTCTTGCGGCCGGTAACAGCCCGTTCCTGCGTGCCAATCCGGGCGAGCCGATTTCCACCGTTACGGTCACCATCGTCAACCAGTTGACAGGCGATCAGGATTTCGCCTCTCCGCAGTCGCTCGTCGCCTTCGCGCTGGGTCTCACCCTTTTCGTGATGACCCTGTTCCTCAACATGGCCGCCCTCTACATCGTCCGCCGCTTCCGGGAGCAGTACGAATAGCCATGACCGATCTCAGCCAGAACACCTCCCCGATGGACGGTTCAGCAGCCCGGCTCAAGCGCATCCGAGAGGGTCTTGGAAAGCGCCACGCCCGCGAAAAGCGTTTCCGCTTCTACGGCATTCTTGCCATTGCTGCGGCACTGACCTTCGTCGCCGTCCTGTTCGTGATGATCCTTTCGAAGGGCCTGCCGGCGTTTCAGCAGGCGACTTTCACGGTGCCGGTCACCTTTTCCGAGGAACTGATCGATGTCGGCCCGAGGCCCGCGCGCGAGCAGGGGCAGTCGCTTGCCGACCTGCGGGCGGCAGACCTTCGCTGGCAGCGTGACGTGACGCTTCTCAACTGGAACCGTGTCGTCGAGGAAGCCGTGCGCAGCCTCGTGCCGGATTCCGAAATCAGCGCGCGCGACCTGCAATCGCTGATCGACAGCGCCGAGCGCTTCAAGCTGCGCGACGCGTTCATGGCCAACCCGACATTGCTCGGCCGAACCGTCGACATGCAACTGCTCGCCTCGGCCAACGCCGACAACTGGCTTAAGGGCAATATCGACCGCGATCTGCCGGACGCTCGCCAGCAATTGCCGGCCGACGCGCGCGCGCTCGCCGACGAGCTTTACGCCGATGGCCATATCCGCATGGCGTTCGCCTGGCACATCTTCACCAATACGGATTCGCGTTCGGCACCGGCCAGCGCCGGTCTTGCCGGCGCGTTCATGGGTTCGCTCTACATGATGCTGGTGGTGATCGTGCTCGCCGTGCCGATCGGCGTCGCCAGCGCGATCTATCTGGAAGAGTTCGCCCCGAAGAACCGCCTGACCGACGTCATCGAGGTCAACATCAACAATCTGGCGGCGGTGCCATCCATCGTGTTCGGCCTTCTGGGCGCGGCGGTCTTCATCAATTATTTCCGCCTGCCGCTTTCCGCACCCATCGTCGGCGGTCTCGTTTTGACGCTGATGACGCTGCCCACCATCATCATCGCGACACGCTCGGCGTTGCGCGCCGTGCCGCCGTCGCTGAGGCAGGCCGCGCTCGGTCTCGGCGCGTCGAAGACGCAGACCGTCTTCCACCACGTTCTGCCCGTTACCTATCCGGGCATCCTGACCGCCACGATCATCGGTGTGGCGCAGGCGCTGGGAGAGACCGCACCGCTGCTTCTCATCGGCATGAACGCTTTCGTCGCCTCCATCCCCGGTTCGCCTTTCGACCAGTCCACCGCCCTGCCGGTCCAGATCTATCTTTGGCAGGGTAACGAGAACCGCAATTTCTTCGAGGCGCGCACATCGGCCGCAATTATCGTGCTTCTGGCGCTCATGATCAGCCTGAATGCGATCGCCATCTTCCTTCGCAGCCGACTGGAGCGCCGCAAATGACCAACATCGCCAAATCGGAGAACACCGACATGAACATGTCTTCCGGTGCCATCGTCGACGCCGCCAACGCTTCCAGGAACCAGAAAGCTGCAAAAGCGCGCGTGACGGCGCAGAACGTCAATGTCTTCTACGGACAGAAGCAGGCGCTGTTCGACGTCTCAGTCAACGTGCCCGACCGCTCCGTCATCGCGTTCATCGGTCCTTCGGGTTGCGGCAAGTCGACCTTCCTTCGCTGCCTCAACCGCATGAACGACACGATCGAGGGTTGTCGCGTCGAAGGCGACATCAAGCTCGACGGGCAGGACGTCTACGATCCGAAGATCGACGTGGTGGAACTGCGCGCCCGCGTCGGCATGGTGTTCCAGAAACCGAACCCGTTCCCGAAGTCGATCTTCGAGAATGTCGCGTACGGTCCAAAAATCCACGGCCTTGCTTCCAACAAAAGCGAACTGGAAGAAATCGTCGTCACCAGCCTGAAGAAGGCGAGCCTCTTCGAGGAGGTGAAGGACCGTCTGCACGAGCCGGGCACGGGACTTTCGGGCGGCCAGCAGCAGCGCCTGTGCATCGCGCGCGCCATCGCGGTCTCGCCGGAAGTGATCCTGATGGACGAGCCGTGCTCCGCGCTCGATCCGATCGCGACCGCCAAGATCGAGGAACTGATCGACGAGTTGCGCGCCAATTACACGATCGCGATCGTGACGCACTCGATGCAGCAGGCGGCTCGCGTGTCGCAGCGCACGGCGTTCTTCCATCTGGGCCTGCTCGTCGAGGAAGGGCCGACGGAAGCGATCTTCACCGCGCCGAACGACAAGCGCACGCAGGACTACGTCACCGGCCGCTTCGGCTGACCGGACGGGGAGAGGGCAGGACCATGGGTGGACATATCGTAGCCTCCTTCGACGAGGAACTCGGCGAGATCGACCGGCTGATCCGCGAAATGGGCGATCTGGCGCAAAGCATGGTGTCTGCGGCGACGAAATCGCTGCTCGACAACGATGTCGCGCTCGCCCAGCGCGTCATATCCGACGATATGTCGATGGACGACCGACAGCGCCAGATCGACGAACGGGCCATCACGCTGATCGCCAAGCGTCAGCCGATGGCGCAGGATCTGCGTGCTGTGGTCGCCGCTATCCGCATGGCGAGCGATCTCGAGCGTATCGGCGATCTTGCGAAGAACATCGCAAAGCGCGTCAACGCGGTCGGTTCGGGCGTCATGCAGCGCAAGTTGTCCCATTCCATCGATACGATGGCCGGGCTGGTGCGCGCGCAACTGGCTGGCGTCATTGAAAACTATGTCGGGCGCAACGCCGACGTGCTTGTCGATCTGCGGGCGGACGACGAGCATATCGACGTTCATTACACGGCCGTCTTTCGCGAACTTCTGACCTACATGATGGAAGACCCGCGCAACATCACGCCCTGCACGCATCTTCTGTTCTGCGCCAAGAATCTGGAGCGCATCGGCGACCACGCGACGAATATCGCCGAAAACGCCTATTACATGATGGTCGGCAAGCAATTGCCGGTCCATCGCCCCAAGCTCGACGAGACATCGATCTCGGGTGATCCGCGATGATGGCACCGAAGATCATGGTGGTGGAGGACGAGGAGGCGCTGGGCGTTCTTATCCGCTATAATCTCGAAGCCGAAGGTTATCAGGTCGAGACGATCATGCGCGGGGACGACGCCGAAATCCGGCTTCAGGAAACGGTGCCCGATCTTCTCGTTCTCGACTGGATGGTGCCGGCGGTTTCCGGCATCGAACTTTGCCGCCGGCTGCGGATGCGACCCGAGACGGAGCGCTTGCCGATCATCATGCTGACGGCGCGCGGCGAAGAGAGCGACCGGGTGAGAGGGCTTTCGACCGGCGCGGACGACTATCTGGTCAAGCCGTTCTCGACGCCCGAATTCGTCGCCCGCGTGCGCGCGCTTTTGCGCCGGGCAAAGCCGGAAGTGCTTTCAAGTGTGCTCAAGGTCGGCGACATCGTGCTCGACCGCGAAGCGCATCGCACCTATCGCGGCCCGCATGAAGTTCATCTGGGGCCGACCGAATTCCGGCTGCTCGAATTCCTGATGCAGCATCCCGGCCGCGTATTCTCGCGCGGGCATCTGCTCGACAGTGTCTGGGGTGAGACGAACTATATCGACGAGCGAACGGTCGACGTTCATGTCGGCCGCCTGCGCAAGGCGATCAATCCGAACGGAGCGCCGGACGTGATCCGCACGATCCGCGGCGCAGGCTATTCGATCAACGAAAGCTGACCTGTTTCAGGCCGGAAGCTGCTCTACCCTGCCGTTTCCTGCATGGCGTTGACGTAGCCCGGCGCGAACAGCTCGTTGTCTACGGCCTCAAGCGCCTTGCGTGCGCAACCCTCCCGTATCAGCGGCATTTCGTCGGCTTCCAGATCGAACGAGATCACCGCGTCGTGCTGGCCGCCAGCAGTCTGTGCGATCGCCTCGCGGATCGCCGGTTCCATGATGTCGAAAGCGTGCGTTCCCGGCCCCACGACCGCAACGGGAGCAGGGTCGATCAGCGCGAAGAGAGACCCAAGCCCATATCCCAGCGCTTCGCCCGCCCGCATGAAGGCCTCGCGCGCCGGGCCGTCTTTTTGCCGTGCCTCGCCTGCAAGCTGCAACATGGTCTCGCGATCGACATCCGCATCGGGTTCGCACTCGTCCTCCTGGCCTTTCGATGCGCGAAGGATCGCATAGTTTCCCGCATAAGCCTCGACGCAGCCATGGCGGCCGCATCTGCACAAGGCCCCGTGCGGCTTGTAGACCATGTGGCCGAATTCCCCGCCCGACGAATAGGCGCCGGTGAAAAGCTCGCCGCGCAGAACAAGACCCATGCCGATGCCGTTCGACAGGAGGATCGTCACGAAATTGTCCCGATACCGTTCCGGCTCGCGGGCCCGCAGCGCAAGCGCGATCATGTTGCAGTCGTTCTGCACGGTGACGGGGAAGCCGAACCTGGTTTCGATGAAATCGGCGAAGGCGATGCCGCTATGCGGCGTAATCGGTGTCCACAAGAGCGTCCGCCCGCCCGAATCGATGATGCCCTGAATGGCCATCGTCATGCGCATGATTTCCGATGGATCGCGCGCGGCGTCGCCAAGCACGCCCTTGATGATCGTGGATACGGCCTCGATCAATTCCTCGCGGGACGCCGTCAGCGTCGACAGGCGTTCATGTCGCTCGCACACGGTGCGGCCCGCATAGTCGATCACGCTCGCCGAAAGCGTGTTGAGAAGCAGAACGACCGCGAGCACCGTTCCCGCGCGAGGTTCCAGTTCCAGCGAGACCTGCGGACGCCCGCGCCGAACCAGTTCCCCGCCCGAGCCCTTTGCCTGCCGCAGAACGCCTTCGGCGATCAGGTCGGAGGCGATGGCGGAAATCGTCGAATGGCTGAGCCCGGTGCGGGTCGCAAGTTCGGTGCGGGAAGGCTGTCCGTCCCGGCGAACGGCTGCAATCACAAGGGCGCGGTTGCGCTTGCGCAGATCGTCGTGGCGTACGCCCATTGTCATCGAAACGATTCCTCCTGAAGGCGTCTTGATGCACCTTTCAAAGGATATTGACACGTCGGAAATGGTGAGTCATTCTTTTTTTCGAGGCTCGAAAAAAAGAGCCTCCCCAACTGAGGAGGCGCCGTTCACGGCGCAGGGAGGAACATCATGAAGACTTTCACAACCGCCCTTCTGGCGGGTGTCGCGCTTTCCATGACGCTTGCAACCGCAGCGAAAGCCGAAGGACTTGTCATCGGCGTTTCCTGGTCGAACTTTCAGGAAGAGCGCTGGAAGACAGACGAAGCGGCGATGAGAGAAGCCATCGAAGCCGCCGGCAATCGATATATATCGGCCGATGCCCAATCCTCGGCCGCCAAGCAACTCACCGATGTCGAGTCGCTCATCAGCCAGGGTGCGAACGCGCTCATCATTCTTGCGCAGGATTCCTCCGCCATCGGGCCTGCCGTTCAGAACGCAGTGGACGAAGGCATTCCGGTCGTCGGCTACGACCGCCTGATCGAAAATCCGGACGCCTTTTACCTGACCTTCGACAATAAGGAAGTCGGCCGCATGCAGGCGCAGGCCGTATTCGACGTGCAGCCCGAAGGCAATTACGTTTTCATCAAGGGCTCGTCCGCCGATCCGAACGCGGACTTCCTCTTCGAAGGGCAGATGGAGGTTCTCAAGGACGCCATCGATTCTGGCGCGATCACCAATGTGGGCGAAGCCTATACGGATGGCTGGCTGCCGGCCAACGCCCAGCGCAACATGGAACAGTTCCTGACGCAGAGTAACAACGAGGTTGCCGCCGTCGTCGCCTCCAATGACGGAACGGCTGGCGGGGCGATCGCCGCGCTCGACGCACAGGGCCTCGCCGGCTCGGTTCCCGTTTCCGGGCAGGACGCGGATCATGCAGCGCTCAACCGCATCGCGCTCGGCACGCAGACCGTGTCGATCTGGAAGGATTCGCGCGACCTCGGCAAGTCGGCGGCGGAAATCGCCAATGAACTGGCCGGCGGCGCGGCGATGACCGACATCGAAAACGTCGTGCAATGGTCGGATGGTCCGAACGGCACCCAGATGAACGCCGTGTTCCTGACGCCGGTCGCCATCACGCAGGACAATCTCGATGTCATCATCGATGCTGGTTGGGTAACCAAGGACGTCGTGTGCCAGGGCGTTTCGGCCGGCTCGGTCGCGGCCTGCGAGTAAGGTCCGGACTTGCGATGCAATGCGCCGCGGTTTGACGAAAGCCGCGGCGTATCCATAAATTGCGATGCGGAGCGCGTTCAGCGCCTGCCATGGAGGAGCCGATGTCGGATACGACATCCCCCACGCCCGTCGAAACGGCCCGTGCATCCGAGCTTGGCTCGGTCGCCCGCTTCCTGAAAGCCACCGAACTCGATGTGCGCATGCTCGGCATGCTGGGCGCATTGGCGGTGATCTGGGCGATTTTCCACGTCCTGTCCGGCGGGCTTTTTCTGACGCCGCGAAATCTTTGGAACTTGTCCGTCCAGTCCGCCTCGGTCGCCGTCATGGCGACGGGCATGGTCCTTGTCATCGTCACGCGCAACATCGACCTTTCCGTCGGCTCGATCCTCGGCGTCACCGGCATGATCATGGGCGTGGCACAGGTCGTCTATCTGCCGCAATATCTCGGCTTCAATCATCCCGCGCTCTGGATTCTGGCTATTTTGATTGGGCTCGTCGCCGGCGTCGTGATCGGCGCGCTGCACGGCTACATCATCGCCTATATGCAGGTGCCGGCCTTCATCGTGACGCTTGGCGGACTGCTCGTATGGCGCGGAGCGGCATGGTGGGTGACGAGCGGCCAGACCGTCGCGCCCATGGACCCGACATTCCGGCTTCTGGGCGGCGGCGCGGAAGGTGCGATCGGTGCGACGTGGAGTTGGGTGGTCGGTCTTATCGCCTGCGCAGCGGTTCTCTTTTTCATCTGGAACGCGCGCAAACAGCGACGGCGCTTCAAGTTTCCGCTTCGTCCGATCTGGGCGGAAGCGTTTCTGGCCGGGGTCGCCTGTTTCCTGATCCTCGGCGCCGTCTATGTCGCCAATTCCTATCCGTGGCCGGCCGGCATCGTGAACCGCTATGCGCAGGCCAACAATATCGAAATCCCCGAAGGCGGCCTCTTCATCGCGCATGGTATCGCCATTCCCGTGCTGATCGCGATTGCGGTCGGTATTGCGATGACATTCCTTGCGACACGTACGCGCTTCGGCCGCTACGTCTTCGCCATCGGCGGGAACCCGGAAGCAGCGGCGCTTGCCGGCATCAATACCCGCTGGATCACCATGAAGATTTTCATGCTGATGGGCGGGTTGGCGGCGATCGGCGCCTGTATCTCTACAGCACGTCTCAATGCGGCGACGAACGCGCAAGGCACGCTCGACGAGCTTCTGGTCATCGCGGCAGCCGTCATCGGCGGCACGTCGCTTTCGGGCGGTGTCGGCACGATCGCGGGTGCGATGATCGGCGCGGTGCTCATGCAGTCGCTCGCCACCGGCATGATCCTTCTCGGTGTCGATTCACCGCTTCAGAACATCGTCGTCGGCGCGGTGCTGGTCGTCGCCGTGTGGCTCGATACGATCTACCGTCGCCGCGTGGGTTGAGGAGAACGAAGATGGAAAACCGCACTCCACTCGTCGAAATGAACAATATATCGATCTCGTTCGGCGGCATCCATGCCGTCGACGATGCGAGCATTGACCTTTACCCCGGCGAAGTCGTCGCGCTTCTGGGGCACAATGGCGCGGGCAAGTCGACGCTGATCAAGATTCTGTCGGGAGCCTATAGGCGCGATGCGGGAACGATCCGCGTCAATGGCGAAGAAGTCGATATCGCCAATCCGCGCGACGCCAAGCGATACGGCATCGAGACGATCTACCAGACGCTTGCGCTTGCCGACAATGTCGATGCCGCCGCCAACCTCTTTCTCGGGCGCGAACTGCGTACGCCATGGGGCACGCTCGACGACGTCGCGATGGAATCTGAAACGCGAAAGGTGATGGGACGGCTCAATCCGCGTTTCCAGCGGTTCAAGGAACCGGTGATGAAGCTGTCGGGCGGGCAGCGTCAGTCGGTCGCCATCGCCCGTGCAATCCATTTCAACGCCCGCATCCTCATCATGGATGAGCCGACCGCCGCGCTCGGGCCGCAGGAAACCGCGCAGGTATCCGAACTCGTCTTGCAGTTGAAGAATGACGGGATCGGCATTTTCCTGATCAGCCATGACATTCACGACGTGTTCGATCTGGCGGATCGCGTCGTCGTGATGAAGAACGGGCAGGTCGTCGGAACGGCGCGTACGCAGGACGTCAGCCAGGACGAGGTGCTCGGAATGATCATTTTGGGCAAATGTCCACCCGGTGCGATACCCGGTCCGGGCGCGCTGAAAATCGCCGCTTGACACATACGAAAAAGGGGCGCCGGAGCGCCCCTTTTCAATTGGCAATCTGCCCGATCAGCAGCGTGCTTCGTAACGCTCGCCCGTGCGGCGGTCGCGATAGACGCACCAGCCCTGACGCTGCTGCGAACGGCCGACGAGGTAACCGGCGGTGCCGCCGATCAAGCCACCAACCGCTGCGCCGCCGACATCGCCGGTTGCAATTGCGCCAACGCCTGCGCCGATCGCCGCGCCGCCAACTGCGGTCTGCTCGGCGGTCGTGCAGCCTGCTGCGATCATCATGGTTGCGGCCAAGGCCAAAATTGTCTTCTTCATTTACAACCTCCAGTAGGATGGGCATGCCCTTCTGCGGGTAAATGAAGTGCATGCGGTTTGATAATCAAGTCATTTATTCCCAACGTGTCGTAACAGTTTCGCCGCGCGACATGGCAACCGCCATATCCGGTTCTACCATTGGCTCAAGAGACGCGACCAGCTTGCCGTCCTCGATGTCCCAAACCAGCTCGGCATCTGCCTCGACCAGCATGGGATCGACGGAAAGGCATTCGGCAAACATCTTCGGATATGTTCCCTCGGCGGCGGATCGCACCGAAGAAAGGTCCGAATTGCAATCTTCCATTGTCTCGTATGCGAAAGTCGGTACTGCGATTTCCTCGCATTTTGCGAGATCGCCCGAGCATCCGATCATCAGAAGAATGGCAGCGATGTGTTCCATATCCACGTTCCCTTGACGCCGACAAACGGATGGAACGTGAAGTTGGTTCCCGAGTGCTTCATCAAACGATAAGGAATCCTGCGCAAGTTTGGCCGGATGACGAGCGCTTTGAGGATCGAATCCTTTCTGGAAATGATGGGCACGGAACGCGGTGCGAGCGACAACACGCTCGCCGCGTATCGGCGCGACCTTGACGACGCACAGCTTTTCCTGGCGCGCCGCAGTGGCGTTGCGCCCGCCACACCGGCGGACCTGCGCGATTATCTCGAAGATTTGTCGGTTCGCGGCTTCAGCGCGTCCTCGCAGGCGCGCCGTTTGTCGGCGCTGCGCCAGTTCTACAAGTTTCTCTATGCGGAGGGGCTGCGTGGCGACGATCCCACCGTGACGGTCGACGGGCCGCGTAAGGCGCGTGCATTGCCCAAAAGCATGGGCGAATCGGTTGTCGAGCGTCTTTTGGCACGGGCCGCGCTTGAAGCCGACCAGCCCGAACTCGCCGGTGGCGTCCGCGCCGGATGCCTCAGACTGCGCGCGATGGCAGAATTGCTGTACGCGACGGGCCTGCGCGTTTCCGAACTGGTGAAACTGCCGTTGACGGTCGCCTCACGGCGCGAGCGATTCTTCACCGTTCGTGGCAAGGGCGGCAAGGACAGGCTTGTGCCGTTGTCCGAAGAAGCACGCGACGCGCTCGATGCGTGGGTCCAACTGCGCAACGCCGATCCGGCGTGGGCCGAAAGCAGGTTTCTGTTTCCCGCCCGCTCGCGGGAGGGCCATGTCGCCCGGCAGGTGCTGGCGCGCGATCTCAAAGCGCTCGGCACGCGCGTAGGCATCAAGGCCGCCGACCTGTCACCACACGTGCTGCGCCACGCATTTGCGAGCCACCTTTTGCAAAACGGGGCGGACTTGCGCGCGGTCCAGCAATTGCTGGGCCATGCCGACATTTCGACAACGCAAATCTATACGCATGTCCTCGACAAGACGCTTAGCGAACTTGTTTCGAATCACCATCCGCTTGCCGATTAACGCCCCGACCGCTATGTGAAGCCCGCATCATCAAGCGTTGGCCGTCACGCCCGCTCGCCGATCCTCGCCGATAAGCCAGAGAGTCCATGTATAATTATCTCGACTTCGAAAAGCCCGTTGCAGACCTCGAAGGTAAGATTCTGGAACTCAGGAAACTTGCTGACAGTGGCGAGTCGGTGGATGTCGGCGACGAGATCGTGCGTCTGGAAAAGCGTTCGCGCGAGGCGTTGCGCGACACCTATCGCCAGTTGACGCCGTGGCAAAAGGCGCAGGTCGCCCGCCATCCAGACCGTCCGCACTGCGTCGATTACATTTCCGGTCTCTTCACCGATTTCACTCCGCTGGCCGGTGACCGGAATTTCGGCGAGGATAACGCGATCATCGGCGGGTTCGCGCGCTTTCGCGGTCAGCCTGTCGCGGTGCTCGGCCAGGAAAAAGGCGCGGATACCAAGACGCGCCTGAAGCACAATTTCGGCATGGCCCGCCCGGAAGGCTACCGCAAGGCCGTGCGCATCATGGAACTTGCCGACCGCTATGACGTGCCGATGGTCACGCTCGTTGATACGGCCGGAGCCTATCCGGGCATCGGCGCCGAAGAGCGCGGACAGGCCGAGGCCATTGCGCGTTCCACCTCGCAATGTCTGTCGATGAAGGTTCCGAGCGTCTCGGTCGTCATCGGCGAGGGCGGTTCGGGCGGCGCGATCGCGATCGCCGTCGCCAACAAGGTCTATATGCTGGAGCACTCGATCTATTCGGTAATTTCGCCGGAGGGTGCCGCCTCGATCCTGTGGCACGATTCGACTCGCGCCAAGGATGCGGCGACGAATATGAAGATCACCGCGCAGGACCTGCTCGATCTGAAGATCATCGACGGGATCATCGCCGAGCCGCTCGGCGGCGCGCATCGCGGGCGCGAAAACGTCATCGAGGCGGCAGGCGAGCAGATTGCACGCGGCTTTGAGGAACTGAAAAGCGCCAATATGGACTATCGCGAACACCGCCGCGAAAAGTTCCTCGCGATCGGTCGCAGCCTCGCCTGATCCTGCCTTTGCGTCAGGGCCGCGTAAATTTTCTATTGTGGTAAGGGTTTTTCAAGGTTAACCAGTCTATCGTCGGGTTTTACGGGACGGTTCGCGCCATGAATCGTCCCTGGGGGATGAACGAGAGCCGTCCACGACCATGAATCTTCGCCTTGTCCATGTCGCCGTCCTTGCCGCCGCAACCATGCTGGCGGGCTGCAACGCGTCCCTCGAAGATATCGCGCCGAAGGCCGAAAAGCAGCTTCCCGCCAAGATCGTCCAGACGATGAAGACGAAGGGGATGGCGACGACATCCCCGATCATGGTTCGCCTCTTCAAGGAAGAATCGGTTCTCGAAGTCTGGAAGCAGAAGGACAACGGTCGCTACGATCTTGTCCAGACCTACGAAATCTGCACGTATTCGGGCAAGCTCGGTCCGAAATTCACCGAAGGTGACCGGCAGGCGCCCGAAGGGTTCTACACGGTTGCGGCGCACCAGATGAACCCGAATTCGAGCCATCATCTGTCGTTCAATATCGGCTTTCCGAACGCCTATGACCGCGCCCATGGTCGCACCGGCCAGCATCTGATGGTGCATGGCGGCTGTTCCTCGTCGGGCTGCTATTCGATGACGGACGAGGGCGTCGAGCAGATTTACGCTTTCGCGCGCGATGCCTTCAAGGGCGGACAGCAGGCGTTCCAGCTTCAGGCGTTTCCCTTCCGCATGACCGCGCAGAACATGGCGCGCTACAAGAGCGATGCGAACTACGCGTATTGGACCATGCTCAAGGAAGGTTACGACCACTTCGAGATCACCAAAGTGCCGCCGAAAGTTGATGTGTGCGAGCGTCGCTACGTCTTCAACCAGTTTACCGCCGACGGGCGATCCTTCTCGCCGACCGGGGCATGCCCGGCAGCCACGCAGCCCGAAGCTTTGCAAACGGCCTACAAGACCTACCAGTCGACGTTCGATGCCGCTTTCACCTCGGCGCTCTCCTCGGCCTCCAAGCCAGCCGCCTCGATTGGCGGCGTCAAGGAGGCCGCTCTCGTCGCCGACTGGTCGCGCAAGCGGGCACGCGGCGAACGCGTCAGCCGCGAACCGCCGAATTTCGAGCAGTCCGGCGTCATGGTTTCCACGCGTGCGCCGAGTGAGCGCCCTGCGGTGACGACGGCGTCCGTTACGCGTCCGGCACAGCCGGCAGCACCGGCCGCCGCGCCACAGCCAGCCGCTGCTCCGCAACCTGCAGAGACGGCCGCGGAAGCGGTCGAGGCCGCAGCGCCGGTCATCGCGCAGCCGGCCGAACAGCCTTCGCGCCTTGGCCGCCTCATGAGCCTTTTCGGCAACTGAGGCCTGCTTGAGTGAAATCTACGACCTTCGGGGGCTGAACTGCCCCCTTCCGGTGCTAAAGACGCGCAAGCGTCTTCAGGCGATGAAGCCGGGCGACACGCTGACCATCGAGACGACGGACCCGCTGGCGAGCGTCGACGTTCCGGCGTTTTGTGCGGAAGACGGTCACCGCCTCGTGTCGAGCGAGGCTGTCGAAGGCGGGCATCGGTTCGTCATCGAAAAGCTCAGCCGACCGGCGTCGTGACGACTGCATCCTTCATGGCCGTGCGCGACAGGCGAACTTCAGCCTACCGCGCGGGCGGGTTCTTGCCGATATCTTCGAGCTGGTAGGCGGTGGTCTGGTAGACCTGGTTGATCCAGTTGCCGAACAGAAGATGGGCGTGCGAGCGCCAGCGGTTGAGAGGCGCGCGCGCAGGGTCGTCGTCAGGATAATAGGCGTGCGGTAATTGCGTCTTCACGCCGGCGGCGACGTCGCGGTCGTATTCTTCCTTGAGCGACGTGGAATCATATTCGATGTGGTTGAACATATAGAGCCGGTTGCCGGTCTTTTCCGCCAGCATGCAAGGCCCGGTCGCATCCGATTCCATGAGAAGTTCAAGACCGGAATCTGGCCGGATATCGGCCGAGCGCACCTCCGTCCAGCGTGATACCGGCACGGCGAAATCGTCAGAAACGCCCGTGAGATAAGGCGATGCCGGGGCGTTGTTGCGATGGCGGAAGACGCCGAACGCCTTTTCGTCGAGCGGATATTTGGGGAGTTGGTGAAAATGCCAGGCGGCAGCCATCGCGCCCCAGCAGACGAAGAACGGCGAATGAACGTTGGTCGTCGTCCAGTCGAGAATTTGTGTCAGTTCCTGCCAGTAGCCGACCTCCTCGAAGGGCAGCAACTCTATCGGCGCGCCTGTGATGATGAAGCCGTCGAACTGCCGCTCACGCACCTCTTCCCATGTCTGGTAGAAGGAAATCAGGTGGTCTTCGGACGTGTTCCGGGCCTTGTGATTGCCGATGCGCACCAGCGTCAATTCGATCTGGAGCGGCGTCGCGCCGATCAGTCGCGCGAACTGCGTTTCGGTTCGGATCTTGTTCGGCATCAAATTGAGAAGGCCGATCTGCAACGGTCGGATATCCTGCCGGAGCGCCGTCTGCTCGTCCATTACCGATACGCCCTCGCGCACGAGGATGTCGCGGGCAGGAAGCTGGTCGGGAATCTTGATCGGCATGGCGCACTCCAGAACGAAAAAGACCGGCGGCGAAATCGCGGCCGGCCCCAACGGACTATTGCGAGCGGCCCTTTAGCTACTTGTTTAACGTGGCTGCAAGCCGACCGGCCAAATCACCACGGATCTTCAGCGAAGCTTTTAGGCACGCGCGCCCTTTGCGTCAATCGCAAAGCTTGGTAGAGGAAAGCCGCCTTCCCAAACGTGGACAATCGACCATGACCGACACGCTTCGCCCGCAGCCCCGCCCCGGTGTGATGGATATCGCCGCCTATGTGCCGGGCAAGCATGGCGATGCGTCGAAGGGCAAGATCCACAAGCTGTCGTCCAACGAAACGCCGCTCGGCGCTTCGCCCGACGCGCTCGACGCGGCGGCGCAGATGTTGTCGCAAGCCGAACTTTACCCGGACGGCTCGGCCAGCGAATTGCGAAACGCCATTGCCGAGGTACATGGCCTCAACCCGCAGAACATTTTGTGCTCCAACGGGTCCGACGAACTGCTCGGCCTTCTGGCGCAGACCTATCTGACGGCCGGCGACGAGGGCATTTTCACCGAGCACGGTTTCCTCGTCTACCGCATCCAGATCCTGGCGTCCGGCGGCGTGCCGGTGGTGGTGAAGGAAAAGGACGAGCGCGCCGACGTCGACGCGATTCTCGCCGCCGTCACCCCTCGCACGAGGATCGTGTTCCTCGCCAATCCGAACAATCCGACCGGCACCTATCTGCCCTTCGAAGAAGTGCGCCGCCTGCATTCCGAACTGCCGAAGAACGTGCTTCTGGTGCTCGACGCGGCCTATGCCGAATATGTTCGCCGCAACGACTATGAATCCGGTGTGGAACTGGTCGCCGCCTCGCAGAACGTCGTCATGACGCGCACCTTTTCCAAGATTCACGGCCTTGCTGCGCTTCGCATCGGCTGGATGTATGCGCCTGCGGCGATCATCGATGCGGTCAATCGCGTGCGTGGTCCCTTCAACGTCAACGCGCTCGCCATCGCGGCCGGCGCAGCGGCGATCCGCGACCGCAACCACGTTGAGGAAGCCGTCGCCTATAACGAGGCATGGCTGCCCTGGGTCGCCGACGAACTGACGAAGATCGGCCTGCGGGTCACACCCAGCGTCGGCAATTTCGTGCTGATCCATTTCCCTGAAAACGGCCGTTCGGCTGACGCAGCAGATCAGTATCTGACCGAGCGCGGCTACATCTTGCGCCGGGTAACCGGCTACGGCTTTCCGAACGCGCTGCGCATGACGATCGGCTCCGAAGAGGCCAATCGCGGCGTGGTCGCCGCCCTGACCGAATTCATGAAGACCTGACGTGACCAAACCGCATTTCGACCGTATCACGCTTATCGGCATCGGCCTCATCGGCTCGTCGCTGGCGCGGATCATTCGTCGCGAGGGGCTCGCAGGCCATCTCGTCATCTCCACGCGCAGCGCCGAGACGCTGAAACGCGCCGAGGAACTCGAACTTGGCGACAGCTACGTGGCGGACGCCGCCGAGGCAGTGAAGAACGCCGATCTGGTCATCGTTTCGGTGCCGGTCGGTGCGTCCGAAGCGGTTGCACTGACGATCAGGGATACGCTGAAGCCCGGAGCGATCGTCACCGATGTCGGCTCGACCAAGGCGTCGGTGATCGCCCAGATGGCGCCGCACATTCCCGCCGGCGTCCATTTCATCCCTGGCCATCCGCTGGCCGGAACCGAAAAGTCCGGCCCCGACGCCGGCTTTGCCGAGCTTTTCGCCAATCGCTGGTGCATCCTGACGCCGCTCGAGGGCAACGATCCCGCCGAAGTGGAAAAGCTTGCCGATTTCTGGCGGGCCTGCGGCTCGAACATCGACACGATGGACCCGCAGCATCACGACATGGTTCTGGCCATTGTCTCCCATCTTCCGCACATCATCGCCTACAACATCGTCGGGACGGCGGACGATCTGGAATCGGTGACCGAAAGCGAAGTGATCAAATATTCGGCGTCCGGTTTTCGCGATTTCACGCGTCTGGCGGCATCCGATCCGACCATGTGGCGGGATGTGTGCCTGCACAACAAGGACGCGATCCTCGAAATGCTTGCGCGGTTTTCCGAGGACCTCGCCTCGCTCCAGCGGGCGATCCGCTGGGGTGACGGCGACAAGCTGTTCGATCTGTTCACCCGCACGCGGCATATCCGCCGCTCGATCATCGATGCGGGCCAGGAGATCGACGCGCCCGATTTCGGCCGTCAGGTCGCAAAGCCCAAAGGCGACTAGAGCGGCGGGATATTTCCGAGACGGAAGAAGCCGATCGAGACGGTGCCCTTGTCGATACGCACCGGCAAAGATGGCGTGTCGCCGAGCGCGGCAACGCCCATGAAAGCAAGACGAATCTGATCGCGCGCGCCGGGGAAGAATTCGCTGAGGATGCGCGCGAAGACCTGCGGATTTTCAAGCGTCATCGTCAGTTGTGCGTCGATCAGACCCGCTTCGTCGACGGAAACCGGCCCAGTGATCCGCGCCGCGGTCTCGTTTCCGGCGGTTCGCAGCACGATCGAGTTGATCGTCGCGCCGAGCCCGCGGACCCGCCCGGCGGACAGCGCTGCGGATGGATCGACGGGGAAATTCACATCCGCCTCACCGCTCAGCAAAGGCAGCGTGCCGTCGCCGAGAAGGCGCGGGTCGAGCGACAGGCGCTCGAAGCGCCATGCGAAATCGCGGCCGTCACCGGCCGGGCGCATGTGAAACTCGGCGCTGTCGGCTGACATTGCGGGGCGCTCTCCCGAGGGAGCCGAATCGGGGCCGATCGCGACCTTCGTTGCCACGATCGACAGGATGTCCGGTCGCCGTCCCGTCAGACGTGTCGAGGACTGCAGCGTTTCCCACGTCACTTCCTGGGCATTGAGGCTCGGAAACTCGACGATGGCAGGGCTGTCCAGTTCGCCGACGATGCGGTTCGGCTGATAGACCTGCGCGGCCGTGCGCATGGCTCCGGCGCGAACGGCTATGCCCGCCGGAGCGTCGATATACATGACCGAGCGGCAGAAAAGGCCGATCCGGAACGGATAGCCGCGCGCCTCGGCATTTTCGCAGTTCGCTCGCCGGCCGCTCTGATTGAGCGCGGCGACGCGCGTGTTGGCCTCCGTAACAAGCCGATCTGCGGCGTAGTTCCATCCATAGGTGTAGCCGGCGATCACGACGATGATGGCAACCAGCAAAAACACGAAGCGGCGAACATAACTCGTTCCGCCGGATTGTCTTGACGCCATGCCGCCTGCCTCGCTACCCAGTTCCGGCCGGCTTGCCCGGCGACCAACAGTTCCAAGGCGATATGGGCGATTTTTGGGTCTTTGGCTATGGCTCGCTGATGTGGCGGCCGGGCTTTGCACATACGGAGACGCATCGCGCGCGGCTTCACGGCTATCGGCGCGCGCTGTGCGTGCGCTCGCATGTCCATCGCGGTACGGCCGAGCGGCCGGGCCTCGTTCTCGGGCTCGACCGGGGCGGCTCGTGCATCGGCATGGCGTTTCGCGTGCCAGACGCGCTGTGCGACGAGGTCACGGCCTATCTGCGCGAACGCGAACTGGTCACCAACGTCTATCACGAGCGCCGGCTGCCGATCCGACTTGAGAGTGGCGCGGTGGTCGAGGCGCTAACCTATGTCGTCGACCGCAGCCATCCGCAATATGCGGGCGGGCTCGACGCCGAGCATGCCGCGCTCGCCGTCCATGGCGCGGTTGGAAAGTCGGGTCCGAACGAGGAATACGTTCTCAATACGGTTGCGCATCTGGATGCGCTCGGCATTCGCGACCACTGGCTCGAAAGCGTGGCGCGAAAGATCAGCTAGAGCGCGCCACAGGCTCGACGCCCAGCGCCTTCAGCCGGTCAAGCGCCGTGGGGGGGAGGGGCGGTCCTTTCGGATCGCGCGCGACCTCGACCAGAAGCTCGTCGCAGGCCGCTTCGGTTTCGCGCACGAGGCGTTCAAGAAACACTTCCTTGTCGAGCCCCGGTTCGATGGCCGGCAGGAACTTGGCGTGGATGGTGCCGGGATAACGCAGGAACTTGCGGCGTGGCCAATACAGGCCCGCGACATGGGCGACGGGCACCACAGGCACGTTCAACTGCGCGTAAAGCTCGGCGATGCCGTATTTGTAGGCTGGTTCGGCGCCGGGCGGACGGCGCGTGCCTTCCGGATAGACGATGAGCTGTCGTCCCTCGGCCATGCGCTCGCGCGCGATCTTGACCGCCTGCCGCAGCGCCTTGGAGCGGCTGCCGCGATGGATCGGGATCATCTTCATCTTGCCGATGTACCAGCCGAAGAAGGGTATCCAGGTCAGCTCCCTTTTGAGGATGTAAACCGGGTCCGGCATATAGGGAAAGAACGAGATCGTATCCCAGAACGACTGGTGCTTGGGCGCGAGGATGTAACCGCCGTCCGGCAGATTCTCGACGCCCTCGATATTGTGATCCGTTCCGGCGATCACCTTCATCAGCCAAAGGCTGGAGCGCGACCATGTGCGCGGGACGAACCATGCCAGATGACGCGGAAGGAAAAAGTAGACCGGTGTCCAGACCAGCATCTGGAGGATGAGGCTCGCATAAAAAGCGACGTTGAAGGCGAGCGAACGGATTTGCAGCATCGGGCGGGCTCGTTCTGTTTCAGCCGTCGCTGGTTACACGATGATGCTGCAAAGGCAAATGCTGCGCCGAACTTTCAGGGCTCCGCCGGGCGGCTCGCGCCGGCCTCCACGACGACCGATGCGGGGTTGCCGTCGCGCGGCTGCATGATTGTCGTTCGCGCCAGTGCCGCGAGGTATTTCGTGTACTCGGTAAAAAGGACGCGCAGCGCGCTGCGACTTCCCAGCCACTGCCCGCCATCGAGACGATTGGTGACCACCGGATAGGGCGTCAGCCGCGCGTTTTGCAGCGCATGGCCCATTTCGAGCAGGCTGCGCGGCATGTGGTAGTTGTTGGTGACGACGATCGCGCTTCGAAACGCGTTCTGTTCGAGCCATTTTGCGCTCTCTGCCGCGTTGCCGATCGTGTTCGTCGCGTCGCGGTCGATATCGACGCAGCAGGAAAAGAGGTCTTCGTCGGCGCCCGTCGCGCGCTGGATGTCGAGGGGGCGCGCAACCGGGTTCACGCCGGAAATCAGAAGTCGTTTGCCGCGCCCTTCCTGCAAAAGCTGCATGGCGGCGTCGAGACGCGCCACGCCTCCCGTCAGGACGATGATGGCATCGGCGTCGCCTGGGTCCGCCGGTGTCTGCAGCCGTCCGACATGGGTCGCGAAAACCAGAAATCCGCCTGCGAATACGAAACCCAGGCAAAGCGCAACGATGATCGAGACGCGCGCAAGAGCCGGCAGGCTTCGCCTTCCGCCCACGCGCTCCAAATCATACGCGCTGCGTCCTCGCATGTTCTTCAGCACCAAAGTTTTACGCCCCGTATCGTTACGCGGCGAATCTGCTCCAAGGTAGTGCCTCGAAACGCGCGAACACACAAAAGATTTCCACCGAAACCCCGGCCGTCATGCGTTTTGTCGACCGTCCAGCTCCGAAAGATAGCCGGAAACGGTCAGATGCGTCGTCGCGCCGGTCAAAACGGTGACCGTTGCGGCGACCAGCGCCACGCCGAGATAGCCCGTCGGGCCGATGGCGAAGTTGCCGAACAGGGCGGCGGCCTGATCGCCCTCCGGTGTCGCGAGATTGGCCGACGACCAGATCGAAAAGCCGATGAAGACGACGATCGCTGCCGCGCCGCCGATCGCCGCGCCCTTCAGGCCAGTGAGCAAAAAGTGACGGCGGAACTCGCCCGCGATGAAGCGGGCCTCGGCTCCGACGAAATGGAGGACTTCGATGATGTGGCCGTTTCCGTCCATCGCGCCACGCGTGGCGAAAACGACGGTCAGCACGGTCGCGGCAAGCATCAGGCAAAGGACGGACAGACCGATCGCAACGGTCGTGCTGGCCATCGCCACGAGACGGTCGGCCCATGTGCGGTGATCGTCGAGGGATGCGCCCGGCACCTCGCTGGCGAGCATGGCACGCATGGTTTCGAAATCGGGCGGGGCGAGCGGATCGATGGTGACGACGATCAGGCGCGGCACCGGCAGTTCGTCGAGGTCGAGCCCTGTTCCAAGCCACGGTTCGAGCAGGCGTGCGGTTGCCGCCTCGTCGACAATCGAGGCGACGCGCACGCCAGCAAAGCCGGACGCCATGCGCTGGGCCTCGATCAGCGAGGCTTCCATGTCCACGCCGTCCGCCGGCTTGATCTGGATCGTCGCCTCTCGCGAAATTTCCGTCTGCCAGGCGCTCGACGCATCGCGCACCAGCGTGACCGCGCCGAGTGTCAGGCAGGAGAGGAACGTCATGATCGCGATGACGACGACGAGCGCCGTGCCGGCGACGTTTTGCGCGGGCACGATAGGCGGACGGGTGCGTTTGGTGCGGCGCGCCGGCAGAAAGGCAGCGGTTTGAACGATGTCAGTCATAGATGTCGAGCCTGCCACCGGTCAGAACCATGCGCCGTGCGTCTACCTGATCCATCAAGGCGAGATCGTGCGTGGCGATCACCACTGCCGTTCCCAGACGGTTCAATTCCATGAAAAGCCGCAGGAGGCGTCGCGCCAGCGGCGGATCGACATTGCCGGTCGGCTCGTCGGCGAGAAGCATGTCGGGTTGCTCGATCAGCGCGCGGGCAATGGCGGCACGCTGCTTTTCGCCGCCGGAAAGGACCGGCGGCAGAACGTGCATGCGTTCCCCCAGCCCGACCCATTTCAAAAGTTCGATCACGTCCTGCTTGTAGCTCGCTTCGTCGCGGCCGCGTACGCGCAGGGGCAACGCGACGTTCTCATAGGTGGTCATGTGATCGAGCAGACGGAAATCCTGAAACACGACGCCGATGCGCCGGCGCATGGCCGGCAGTTCGCGCGGCGAGATGCGCGCGCGATCCTTGCCGAAAACAGTGATGAGGCCGCGCGTCGGCTTCAGCGACATGAACAATAGCCGCAAGAGCGTCGTCTTGCCCGCGCCGGACGGGCCGGTCAGAAACTGGAAGGAACGCGCCGGCACATGGAACGACACGTCGCGAAGCACTTCCGTGCCCATCCCGTAGCGCAAGCCGACATTTTCGAACTGGATCACCGCACCGACCTTCACCGGAATCAAACTGCGCACGAGGCAGGCGAGGCCAGAACCTTGGGTCCCGCATGGTTAATGGAGCGTTAAGCTTGCCCGGCAAGCGAAGCCTTAACGATTTGCGGGTAGGTCGAAACGAAGTACCGGCTGGAGCAGTCTCATCGCCATGCAGGGCGTTTCCGATCACGACCGACTTGTCTCAGGGGAACTCATCCCTGCGGAGAAAAGCACGCGCGCTACACGACCGGTGTGTGCCGAACGCGTCGTCGAAGAGCAGACGTACTATACGCGCGACGAAGAACCGGTGCCTGCACGGCGCAAGGCCGGGCCTTTGCTTTTCTGGTCGACCTGCCTGCTTGCCGCGTTTCTGGTCTTCTGGATCGCCGGCGGTCATCGCCTCGTGCTCGAGCCGTTGGCAAGAACCATGCGCGACACACCTTCCCAGACGCTTCGGATCGAGGATGTGACGAGCCGCATCGACAGGCGAGAGGGAAGCGCCCATCTCGTCGTCGAAGGCGCGGTGCGCAATCGCGGCAGCACGGCTCTGACCGTGCCCTCGCTCGTCATCGCCGTCAGCGAGGTAGACGGTTCGACGGTCCGCTATTATCTGGGAACGAACGAATCCGCGCTGGAGGCGGACGGGGTCTACCCGTTTTCCAGCCGTCTCGATGCCCCTCCAAACGGCGTTGCCGCCGTATCGATCACATTTCAGGAAGGAAACCCCTAATGCCCGTCGTTCGCGGCAAGGATATCGAAGTTCTGTATTCGGCGTCGGCGATCGCCCGGCGCAATCTGGAACTCGCCAAGGAAATCGCCGAGCGGGACTATGAGGACCTTCTGGTCATCTCGATCCTCAAGGGCTCGTTCGTCTTCGCAGCCGATCTCATCCGCGCGATGCACGACACCGGACTGTCGCCAGAGGTCGAATTCATCTTCATCTCCAGCTATGGCGCGGGCACGACCAGCGGCGAGGTGAAGGTGCTGCGCGACATTGACAACGAGGTTGCCGGTCGCGACGTCCTTTTGATCGACGACATCCTCGAATCGGGCAAGACGCTGAAATTCACGCGCGAACTGATGATGTCGCGCGGCGCGAAAAGCGTTTCAATCGCCGTACTTCTCGACAAGACGATGCGTCGCCAGACCGATCTCGACGCCGATTTCACCGGCTTCGAATGTCCAGATTATTTCGTCGTCGGTTATGGAATGGATGTCGCGCACGCTTTTCGCGAGTTGCCCTTCGTCGGCGTGGTCAAAGGAGATGCGCAATGAAACGCATTCTGGTCGTCGAGGATGATGCCTCGGTCCGCGCCTTCACCGCGCGCGCCTTGATGGTCGACGGGCATCAAGTCGAGATCGCCGAAGACGGCATGGAGGGGCTTGAAATCCTGACTCGCGAGGCAGGGGCTTACGATCTCGTTCTGTCCGATATCCGCATGCCGGCGATGGACGGGATCGAGATGGCGAAGGAAGCCAAGGCAAGCTTTCCGGCACTGCGCATTCTTCTGATGACCGGCTATGCCGATCAGCGCGAACGCGCGAGCGATCTGGAACGCGTGGTGCTGGACGTCGTCGACAAGCCGTTTACGCTGGCAGACATTCGCTTGGCGGTTTCAAAGGCGTTGATGCACTGAAGGTTTAGCGCATCTCCAGCAGACGCTCCAGATAGTCGCGTTCAAGCTCGGGGCTAAGCGCGTTGCCAAGCCGCTCGCGGATCGAGTCAAGTATTCGTCGCGCGCGCTGGACGTCGATCTCGTCGGGAACCTGATTTTCGCGCTCGCCGAAATCCGGCCCGGTCGTGGCGCGCGGGCGGCCGAGCGGGTCCCGGTCCACGGTCTGGCCGCTGCGCCCGCCCGGCTGCTGGCCGTTGCCTTCGCCTTCCATCGCCTGCTGCATTTGCTGCATCATGTCCTGCGCGCCGCGCCGCAACGCTTCAAGTGCCTGTCCCTGCTCGCCGACGGCGCGCTCGCCTTCGCTTTCGCCAAGCGCCTCGCCGGCACGTCCCATCGCCTCGCCCGATTCGCCGAAGCCTTCGCCCGGTTGCATACCCATTCCTTCGAGCGCCTCCATCATCGCCTGAAGGTCCTGCTGAAGCTGGCCCTGACCTTCCTGCAATTGTTGCATGGCGTCGGCGAAATCCTCCGGCGACATCTGGCCACCCTGTCCGGGCTCGCCCTGTTCGCCCTGCTGCATGCGGAAGGTCTCGTTCATCAGCTCCTGCTGGCGGCGCATGAGTTCGCCGAGCTGGTTGAGCTGCTGGTTCATCTCGCTTTGTTCACCGCCACCCTGTTGCTGTTGCTGGTTGCCGGCCTGAAGATTGTTCATCATGTCCTGCAACTGCGAGAGCAGTTCCTGCGCCTCGTCGCGCGCACCGGACCGGGCGAGATTTTCGATCTGGTCCATCATGCGGTCGAGGTCGCTCTCGGTGAGCTGCTGCATACCATCCGGCATCGGCATGGCGTTCTGCGGGTTTTCCGTCGCCCGTTCGGCAAGTTCGCGTAGGAATTCGTTCATCGCCTCGCGCAATTCGGCCATCAGGTCGGCGATTTCCTCGTCCGATGCGCCGTCCTCCAGCGCCTGCTGCAACGCTTCCTGCGCCATGCGCAGACGCCGCTCCGCGTCGCTCAGCGCGCCATCCTCGATCGTGACCGCGATTTCCCAAAGATAGTCGACGACGCCGCGCAACTGGTCGTCGGACGTCGCCTCATCGAGGCGCGCGCGGGCGGACATGATGCCGAGATAGTGCGTCAGTTCCGGGATCGTATCCTCCGGGCGAAGCGTGATCGCATCTATCAGGTCGAGCACCCGGCGTCTGGCGTTGGCATCGAGCGCCAGCAACTGGCGCTGTTCGATCAGCGCCAGCGCGAGCGGATTGCGGAACGGGCGTTCGGGCAATGTGAAACGCATCGTCTCGCTGCGCCCGGTTTGCGCCGCACCGTCCTCGGCCTCAAGTGCCAGATCGACAGTCGTCCCCGCCCACGGATGGTCGGTCAGGTCGCGCGAGGTGCGCGCGGCGTTGTCCTCGCCCCGGCGGCGCGGCAGGGTCAGGCGCATTTCGGGCGCTTCATAGAGCGGGCGGGCGTCTTCTTCAGGATCGGCCGGCTCGAAGATCGCGCGCGCCGACGCCACGCCGTAATCGTCCTCGACCTCGTAATTGAGTTGCAACGTGCCGTTGGTGGCCTGTTCGGGCTCACCGATCAGGCTGATTTGCGGTTCCTCATCGGGCGTGACTGTGAACGACCATGTCGCGATGTCGTCAACCTGGCCGCCATGACCGAGCGACAGGAGGCCATCGGCATCGAGCGTTCCGGAAAACTGGCTTGCTGCCGTGGTCGTGCCGCGCCGCGGCGTCGTGTCCGCCACGTTCTCGGGTTCGAAAACGGTCTCGTCGGCCGTGTGCGCATCAAGGAAGCGCAGTTGCTCGTCGCCGGAACCGCCCATGACGCGGACCGAGACAGCAGACCCTTGCGGCACGGTGAACATGGACTGGTCGCGATTGGCATCTGCCGTGAGGTAGACGGGTGCCTGCCCGGTATAGGCGGGCGGCGTGACCCACGCGTCGATGCGCGGCGGTATGGATTGGGGACCGGCGGCGGCGCGAAAACCATCCACCAGCGAGCCGCCGCCCGGACCCAGCGAATAGGCGAAGGCGACGACCAGCAAAAGCGGCGCGACAGCCCGCAGCGCCCAAGGGTCGCGCTCGGGAATGCGGGCGCGGGGAAGTTCGCCGTGCAGACCCTTCAGTTTGGCCGCCAGACGCTTGCGATGTTCGGCCCAGAGAGCGGCGGCGAACGGGTCGTCCGCGTCGGAAAGCTGATCGTCCTGACTGCGCAAGGGCGCGTGGCGCAACGCATTGGTGTGCTCGATGCGGCGGTCGATTTCCTGTGCCGACGGCCGTCGAAACCCGCGCAACGGCCACAGGGCGGCAAGCGCGGCGATCGCGAAAAATGCGACGAGGGCGAGACGTGGCCAGTCCGGCATCAGGCGGAAAACGCCAAGCCATGAAAGGCTGACGAACAGACTGATCACGGTCAAAAGCGGCAGGACCAGCGGCCAGAGGCGCTCCGTGACGATGGTCGCACGGGTCGCGAACCGCGTCCGGCGCAGGCCCACCGCCCGGTTCGGATCGAACAGTTCGCTCAGTCGTTTGAGGTCAAATGCCATCGGCCGTGCGCGTCCTCGCTTTGGCGGCAAGGATACCAAGAAACGCGGCGAAGGCGAGGCCGCCCACCAAATCGTGAAACGTGCGCGTTATTCGAGCCAGCCCGGCACCGAATCAAGGCCGATCAGATCGTCATAGCTCGGCCGTGCGCGCACGACATGGAAGCGGTCGCCCGATACCAGCACTTCAGGCACGAGCAGCCGCGTATTGTAGGTACCGGCCTGCACCGCGCCATAGGCACCGGCCGTCGCGACGTAGATCAGGTCGCCGGATTTCATCGCAGGCAGATCGCGATCCTGACCGAGATAGTCGCCCGTTTCGCAAACAGGGCCGACGATATCGACATTCATGCGCGCAGCATCCATCGCTGGCTCCACGACAGGATGGATTTCGTGGAACGCGTCGTAAAGCGTCGGGCGGACGAGATCGTTCATTGCGGCATCAACGATCAGAAAGTTCTTTGCCTCGCCTTCCTTCACATAGATGACTTGGCTGACGAGAATACCGGCATTTCCCGCGATCAGACGGCCGGGTTCGAAAATGACTTTCAGGCCAAGCGGCTTCAGCCTGCGGCGCACGGTCTCGGCGTAGGCGTCCGGCAGTGGCGGCGGCTGGTTGTCGAAATGATAGGGAATGCCAAGCCCGCCGCCGATATCGACATGGCTGATGGCATGGCCGTCGGCCTTCAACTGGGCAACGAGGTCGATCAGCAGCGCGATGGCGTCGTCGAATGGCTGCAACTCGGTAATCTGGCTGCCGATATGCGTGTCGATGCCGACGATTTTAAGCCCCGGAAGCTCGGCGGCGCGGGCATAGGCGGCGCGAGCGCGCTTCCAGGCGATGCCGAACTTGTTCTCGGCCTTGCCGGTCGAAATCTTGGCGTGGGTCTTCGCATCGACGTCCGGATTGATGCGCAGGGAGACCGGCGCTGTCCTGCCGGCTGCCAGCGCACGCTCGGACAAAAGCTCGAGTTCTGGTTCGGATTCGACATTGAAGCAGTGGATGTTCGCCTCAAGCGCGAAATCCATCTCGCGCGCGGTTTTGCCGACGCCGGAAAAGACGATCCGCTCGGGCGGGATACCGGCGGCGAGCGCGCGGCGCAGTTCGCCTTCAGAGACCACGTCCGCGCCTGCGCCGAGCTTTGCTAGCGTGGTCAGAACGGCCTGATTGGAGTTGGCCTTCATCGCGTAACAGACGAGCGCGTCCATATCGGCGAAGGCGTCCGCGAAGACTTGATAATGCCGCGTCAATGTCGCGGTGGAATAGCAGTAGAACGGCGTGCCGACCTCTGCCGCGATGTCGAGCACCGACACATCCTCGGCGTGCAGAACGCCGTTCCTGTATTCGAAATGGTTCACAGCCGGATTTCTCTAAAGAAGGCCGTCGAGGATGAACGGCCGGTCCCGGACTGGCGGCGTCGGCTCGGGCGGCAGCGGCTGATTGTTGTCTGCCGCTTCCTGCCGGGCGTCGACAGCCGCCTGATAGGGCGTGTCGAGCGAGCCGGGACGGCGGCCGCAGGCCGAAACGGCTATTGCAACCGCCATTACGAGTGCGAGCGACGCGATAAACCTGCCAGATGCCATGAGCCTCGTCCGGATCGATGCAAAGATGAGTTCGTGTTTAGCGACTTTTGGCGCGCGCCGCATCCTGTTTCAGCCGCTTTCTCCAGTAGCGAATCTGACGGCGCACTTCCTGCGGCGCGGTGCCGCCAAACGAGGTGCGGCTCTTGACCGACGCCTGCACGGACAAGACCGAGAAAATATCGTTCGTCACGCGCTCGTCGATCGCTTTCAATTCATCGAGCGTGAGGCGGTCGAGCGTCACTTTCCGCTCTTCGGCCAGCGCGACGGCGCGGCCGGTGACGTGATGCGCTTCGCGGAACGGCATGCCTGCTTCGCGCACCAGCCAGTCGGCAAGGTCGGTCGCGGTGGAATAGCCCGAACCGGCCGCTTTCTTCATCGCGGCGGTCTGGACCGTCATGTCGGAGATCATGCCTGTCATGGCTGCGATCATCAGGTCGAGCGTTTCAGCCGCGTCGAAGACGGCTTCCTTGTCTTCCTGCATGTCCTTCGAATAGGCCAGCGGCAGACCCTTCATGACCGTCAAAAGCGCGATCATGTGGCCGTTGATGCGGCCGGTCTTGGCGCGGATGAGTTCGGCAGCGTCGGGGTTTTTCTTCTGCGGCATGATGGAAGAGCCGGTCGAATACTGATCGGACAGGCGCACGAAGCCGAATTGCGGCGTCGACCAGATGACGATTTCCTCGGCGAGCCGGGACAAATGCGTGGCGCAGATCGAGGCGGTCGACAAGAATTCAAGCGCGAAGTCGCGATCCGACACCGTGTCGATGGAATTGCGGGTCGGCTCGCGAAAGCCGAGCGCCGTCGCCGTCATCTGCCTGTCGATCGGAAAGCCCGTACCGGCGAGCGCCGCCGCACCGAGCGGGGATTCGTCCATCCGTTCGATCGCGTCACGCACGCGCGAAAGGTCACGGCCGAACATCTCGACATAAGCCATGCAATGATGGCCGAAGGTGACGGGCTGCGCCGTCTGAAGATGCGTGAAGCCCGGCATGACGGTGGCGGCATGTTCCTCCGCGCGCGTCAGAAACGCCTCGATCAGCGCTGCAAGCGCCGCTTCCGTGCGCTGCAACTCCTCCTTCACCCAGAGGCGAAAATCCAGCGCCACCTGATCGTTGCGCGAGCGGGCCGTGTGAAGACGTCCGGCAGCGGGTCCGATCAGGTCTGCAAGCCGCGCCTCGACATTCATGTGGATGTCTTCGAGCCGCGCGGAGAACTCGAACGTGCCGGCCTCGATCTCGTCCTTGATCTGGTTCAGGCCGCCGACGATCTTGTCGCGGTCCTCTGTCGAAATGATGCCTTGCTTTGCCAGCATCTCGGCCTGCGCGAGCGATCCGCGAATGTCCTGCGCGTAAAGCTTCCTGTCGAAGCCGATGGAGGCGTTGATCGCCTCCATGATTGCGGCTGGACCCGAGGCAAATCGTCCGCCCCACATCTGGTTGCTGGCCTTCTTTTCGCTCATCGTGATATTCCGCGTTTCCGGAGACAGATCATGGCTAATCAAAAATCGAACCTTCCGACGGGCCGGCTGATCGGGATCGCGGCCGTCGCCGGCGTTCTGGCCGGTGCGCTCGGCGTATACGTGATGGGTGGGTCGTCTGGCAATAACGAGACGGCACCGGCGACGGCTGCCGTCGATCCACAGGCCGCTGCCGCATGCGAAGCAAAGACCGAAAAGGTCGCCGCGCTCGATCCGCTGATCCGGGGCGAGGTCGCCGCCATGCTGCCGGCCGATCCGCCGCGCCTTGTCGGCGATCTCGCCTTCAACGATCCGCAGGGGCAGGCGATGCAGCTTGGCGATATCGGCAAGGTGACGCTCGTCAATCTGTGGGCGACGTGGTGCGCGCCGTGCCGTGAGGAAATGCCGGCGCTCAACGAATTGCAGGACGAGATGGGCGGCGAGACGTTCGAAGTCGTCGCCGTCAATGTCGATACGGGCGATGACGAGAAGCCGAAGGCGTTTCTCGATGAGATCGGTGTCGCCTCGCTCGGCTATTACCGTGACAACACGCTCGGCCTTTTCAACGATCTGCGTCGCCGCAATCTGGCGCTTGGCCTGCCGGTTACGCTTCTGGTCGACAGCGACGGATGCCTGCTGGGGCATATGAACGGTCCCGCCGAATGGGCCAGCGAGGATGCCAAGGCGTTGATCGAAGCAGCTCTCTAGAATCGTCGATATTCGGCCCCGGACGGCCTGCTCGCTGCGCTTCAAATCGATGGACGTGAATAAAAAAGGGCGGCTCATGGCCGCCCTTTTTCGGTTCAGTGCTTGGCGCGTGAGATGCGCTCGGGGATCAGCCCTCTCGGCGCGAAGCGCAGGCATAGGAGCAGGATCAAGCCCATCATCAGCGGCCGCATATAGGGCGCGGCGTCGACGAGTTGTTGGCGCACGGGGTTTGACGGGTCGAGCGGGGAAGTCAAAACCGACATCACCCAGCCGCCGACGGGTTCTGCCTCGACCCAGACGAACCAGATCAGGAACCCGCCCAGCACCGCGCCCCAGTTGTTGCCGGAGCCGCCGACGATGACCATCACCCAGATCAGGAAGGTGAAGCGTAGCGGCTGATACTGGCCGGGCGTAAACTGGCCGTCGAGCGTGGTCAGCATCGCGCCGGCGACACCGACGACGGCGGAGCCGAGGACGAAGACCTGCAAATGGCGCTTGGTGACGTTCTTGCCCATGGCGGCGGCGGCGTCGCGATTGTCCCTAATGGCGCGCATCATGCGACCCCATGGCGAGTTCAACGCCCGCTCGGCGAGGAACATGACGATGACCAGCACGATCGCGAACAGGATCGCATAGGACAGGCGCACATAAAGCGCCGACGCGAAGGTCGGGTGCATGTTCAGCGTCGCGGCGAGGTCGAGGAACCAGGGCTGCTGCTGCAACTGGATTTCGTAGGCGACGGGGCGGGGCAGGCCGGCGACGTTCTTGACGCCGCGCGTCAGCCATTCCTCGTTGCGCATGATGGCGATGATGATCTCGGAAATGCCGAGCGTGGCGATCGCCAGATAGTCGGCGCGAAGGCCGAGCGCGACCTTGCCGACGATCCATGCCGCGCCAGCCGCAAACAGGCCGCCGACGAGCCATGACAGCACGATGGGAAGGCCGAGGCCGCCGAGATAGCCGGTTCGCGCCGCGTCATAGCCTTCGATCGCGGCAACCGCCGGATCGAAGAAATGGCGGATCACGAAATAGCCCACCGCCGCGATGAGGATTGCGGCGACATTGCCACGCTTGCCACGAATGCGCGAGCGCACAAGCACGACCAGCCCGATCGTGCCGAGAAGCGCGATCGCCGTCAGCCCGATACCGACGCCGCCGGCCGACCACGCGCCGGGCACAGGCGGCATGGCGACGATGATGCCTGCAAGGCCGCCTAGGGCCGCAAAGCCCATGATGCCGACATTGAAAAGACCGGCATAGCCCCACTGGATATTCACGCCCAGCGCCATGATCGCGGAGATCAGGCACAAATTGAGGATCGTGACGGCGAGCGTCCAGCTCTGGAAGACGCCGACGATCAGGAGCAGCGCCGCCATGGCGCTGTAAAGAACGATGATGCGGTTGCGATTGCTCACAGCACTCTCCCGCGGAATATGCCGGTCGGCCGGATGAGGAGGACGATCACCAGAATGACGAAGGAGATCGCGAACTTGTATTCGGTGGACAGAAGCTGCACGAGCCCTTCGGGCTGGAAGCCCATATATTCGAGCACACGCTTATAGGCGTAGGTCAGCGTTACCTCCGAGAAGGCGACGACGAAACCGCCTGCAATTGCGCCGATCGGCTGTCCGATGCCGCCGACAATTGCAGCCGCGAACATCGGCAAAAGAAGCTGGAAATAGGTGAAGGGACGGAAGCTCTTGTCGAGACCGTAGAGCACGCCGGCGATGGTCGCGAGCGCGGCCGCGATGATCCACGTCACCCGCACGACTTTGTCGGGGTTGATGCCCGACAAAAGCGCCAGATCCTCATTGTCTGAATAGGCGCGCATGGCTTTGCCGGTGCGCGAATAGTTGAGGAACCAGAAGAGCGCGACGACGACGACGATGGCGACGACAACCGTGATCGCGACCGGCAGGCGGATCGCCAGACCTTCGGCAAGGCCCGTCCATTCGCGAAACTCACGAACGGTGATGAGGAAACGCTCGCCATCGGCGAAGCGCTGGTCGTTCGGCCCAATGATCAGACGCACGATGCCGTTCAGGATGAACATCACGCCGACCGAAGCCATCACGAGCACGATGGAGGCCGATTTCTGCCGCCGGTAAAAGCGGAACACGAGCCGGTCGATGAGGAGCGCCATCAGGATCGCGCCGACTATGCCGATGGGAAGCGCCAGAAGCGCCGTCGGCAACGGCCCGAGCGTTACGCCGGCGCCAATCAGCCACCACGTCACCAGAATGGTGATCATGGTGCCGAAGGCCATCAGGTCGCCATGGCTGAAATTGGAAAAGCGAAGAATGCCGAAAACGAGCGTGATGCCGAGCGCACCGAGCGCGAGCTGCGCACCATAGGCCAGACCCGGCAGGAACACGAAATTGGCGAACATGACGAGGGCATTGAGGAAATCCATCGTCAACCTCCCAGGAACGAGGCGCGAACCTCGGGATTTGCGAGAAGCGCCTCGCCGGTGTCGGTGAACCGGTTGCGGCCCTGAACGAGGACGTATCCGCGATCGGCGATCGCGAGCGCCTGACGTGCGTTCTGCTCGACCATCAGGACGGCGATGCCGGTGGCGGCGACGTCGAGGATGCGGTCGAACAATTCGTCCATGACGATGGGCGAGACACCTGCGGTCGGCTCGTCGAGCATCAACACGGAAGGCTGCGTCATCAATGCGCGGCCGACGGCGACCTGCTGGCGCTGGCCACCGGACAATTCGCCGGCGGGCTGCTTGCGCTTTTCCTTCAGGATCGGGAACAGGTCGAAAATCTGCGCCATCGTGTCCGAGAAATCGTCGTTGCGGATATAGGCGCCCATTTCCAGGTTTTCCTGGACGCTCATCGTCACGAAGACGTTCGAGGTCTGCGGAACGAAGCCCATTCCGGCCTTGACCCTGTCCTGCGGCGACAGGGTCGTAATGTCCTTCTCGCCGAGGCGCACCTGACCTTCGCGCAAGCCCAGCATGCCGAACATCGCCTTCATGGCTGTCGATTTGCCGGCGCCGTTCGGGCCGACGATGACCGCGATCTCGCCCTTTTCGACGGCGATGGTGCAGGAATGGAGAATGTCGGCGCCGCCATAGCCGCCGGTCATGTTCTCACCGATGAGGAAGCTCATTGGACGGCTTCCTTCCTGGCGCGCGCGGGACGGTTCTTGAGGCCCGTTCCCAGATAAGCTTCGATGACCTGCTCGTTGGCCTTGACCTCTTCGGCCGATCCTTCGGCAAGCACATGGCCTTCGGCCATGACGATGACGGGATCGCAAAGGCGGCCGATGAAATCCATGTCGTGCTCGATCATGCAGAACGTGTAGCCGCGTTCCTTGTTGAGGCGCAGGATGGCGTCGCCGAGCGTGTTCAAGAGCGTGCGGTTGACGCCCGCGCCGACCTCGTCGAGGAAGACGATCTTGGCGTCGACCATCATGGTGCGGCCAAGTTCGAGCAGCTTCTTCTGGCCGCCGGACAAATTGCCGGCGAGCTCGTCCGCGACGTGGCTGATTTCGAGGAATTCGATGACCTCGTCCGCGCGCTTGCGCACATCCGCCTCGCGCTCCCTGACCTTAGAGGGCCGCAGCCACACGTCGACGAGCATTTCACCCGGCTGGGACGGCGGCACCATCATCAGGTTCTCGCGCACGGTCAGCGTCGAGAATTCATGCGCGATCTGGAAGGTGCGCAGGAGCCCCATATGGAACAGCTCGTGCGGAGCCATGCCGGTAATGTCCTGCCCATCGAGCCAGACCTTGCCAGATGTCGGCCTGTAATGGCCCGCGATGACGTTGAAAAGCGTCGTCTTGCCGGCGCCGTTCGGGCCGATGAGACCTGTGATGGAGCCCTTGGCGATCTCGATGCTTGCGCCATCGACCGCCTTGATGCCTCCAAAATGCATATGCAGATCGTCCACTCTGATCATGCAATTCCCCTTGGCCGCGGTTTTTCTTGATTGTGCCATTGCGAGGTGCGTTCAATCCGCAAGCGGGCCTGTTGCGCGCATTCGCGCACTGGCTTCGCAACGGTGTCTGACGCTCCCCCACGCCGGATATGCAAGGCTACGGCCTGACGCCCCGCAATTCGTGGGAGCGCCAATAGCGATTGAAAACTCAAAAGTCGAGTGCGCGGTTCAAACAGTCTCGTGACTGCGACGATTTTGAACGAAAATGGCCCGGCGAGGTCGTCGCCGGGCCATAATCTTACTCGATCTGCAGAAAATCAGCGATAGCCGACTGTCTTGAATTCGCCGTTCTCGATGATGTACTCGCGGTAGGAGCCGGCAGCTTCACCGGGACCGATCAGTTCGACATTGGTCACGCCGACATAGTCGATGTCGCCGCCATCGGCGAGAATCTGGAGGCCCTTGGCGAGTTCGCCCGGCAGGATCGGCTCGCCCGGTCCGTTGGCGACTTCGAGAACCGCATCACGGATCGCGGTGCGGTCGGCCGAACCGGCCTTCTGCATGGCGAGCGCAATGAGAGCGCCGGCGTCGTAGCTTTCACCGGTGTAGGAGCTCGTCGGGTCGAAACCGGCAGCTTCGGCAAGACCCGCGAAGAGGTCCGAGCCTTCGCCCTCGGCACCCGGCACGACGCCGATCGTGCCTTCGAGATCGTCGCCGATCACATCGATCAGGCTCTGGCCATACATGCCGTCGCCCAGTGCGAAGCGGTCGAACGCGCCGGTGTCAACGGCCGAACGGATGATGCCGACACCGCCTTGGTCGACGTAGCCGAGGACGACGAGCATGTCGCCGCCGGCGGCTGCGAGTGCGCCGACTTCCGCCGAATAATCGCCCTTGCCGTCATCGTGCGGAGCGGCGATCGTCACCGTGCCGCCGGCAGCCTCGAAGGCTGCGACGAACGAATCCGAGAAGCCCTTGCCGTAGTCGTTGTTCGTATAGGACACGGCAACCGACGTGATGTCGTTGTCGCCCAGCACTTCCGTGAGGACTTCGCCCTGACGCGCGTCGGACGGCGCGGTGCGGAAGAAGTAGTCGTTGTCCTCGATGGTGGAGAGCGCCGGCGATGTCGCCGAAGGCGAGATCATCACGAGGCCGTTCGGTACGGCGACGGCGTTGACGAGACCGATCGTGACGCCCGAGCAATCGGCACCCATGATCGCGGCGACGTTGTCGGTGGTCACGAGACGCTCGCCGGCGGCTGTCGCGGCGGCGTTGTCGATGCAGGTGGAGTCGGCGCGGATCGGGTTTAGCGTCGAGCCGTCGAGCAAGAGGCCGCTTTCATTGACTTCCGAAAATGCCAGTTCGGCACCGGCCGCCATTGCGGGCGTGATGCTTTCGAGCGGGCCGGTGAAGCCGAGGATGATGCCGACATTGATCTCTTCCTGCGCGGATGCGGCACCTGCGGCGAGCAGCGCAGCGCCGGCCACCGAGGCGGCGAAGAGGTTGCGGAAATTGGACATATTCAAATGCCTCCCTTTGGAGAGTGTTCCTGAGTCTGAAGTTCGCCCGGATCTGTATCGAGCCCGGATTGGGCGCGATATTCCAACCTCGCCTTGCGTTTGTAAAGCCTCGCAAATCGGCATTTCACGACTGGCTTAACAAGAAGATGGACCGCTCTGGACAAAATTGCCGGTGCGTTGAACGCAATCTTTATTTGCGGCGGTCGGAAAAGCAGCTTTCGTAGTGTCCCGGCAATGGCCGATCCGGGATCGCGGCGAAAAAAAAGCCGGCTGGAAGCCGGCTTTTCTCTTGGCGTTTTTGACGATCAGAACCGATACGAAATCTTGGCCGTGACCGTGTGATAGTCGAAGTCGGAAGGTTCAAGCGTCGTACCCGCAGCCGGGTTCGCGCTTCCCGGACCGCCGAAGGGGCCGCCCGTCAGATTGGCCTGAAAGTCGTTGTTCAGGCGCGTGTAGAGGTATTCGATGCCGAACGACAGATTGTCGGTGAGCATCGTTTCCACGCCGCCGCCGACCGTATAGCCGAAGCCGTCCGTATCTCCGCTCGTGGTGAACGAGGCGGGCGATGCCGCGCCCTGGATATAGTCGATATCGAAATCACCATAGGCTAGGCCGCCGGTCGCATAAGCGAGCCAGCGATTGTCGGCGAATGCATAGCCGACGCGGGCACGCAACGTGGCGAGGTAGTTCAAGTCGCGAGCGAAAGTGTACTCCGCCGGGCTACGCGAGAAGACGCTCTCGACGCTGTCGACATCGGTGTAGTTGACGTCGAGCACACCGCCGAAGACGATATTGCCGCGCTGCCAATCGTAACCGATATGTGCACCGCCGACGAACCCGTCGGAGAAGCTGTTTCCGCGTGCGACGCTCGATCCCGGCACCGCGCCAGCCGGCGTGAAGGCAGTGATGAGCGGGCCAAACGTAAATGGCGAGATCGAAACATCGCCAGCCGATCCAAACCCGTAACCGGCCTGAATACCGGCGTAGAAACCTTCCCAGCTAACGCCCGAGACGACGTCCATCGCTATCGGAGCCGGTTCCTGATAGACGACGTCAGCCGCCATCGCAGTGCTTGCAGCTAGCGAGGCAATGCCCGCCAGGATAATAATGCGCTTCATTGAATACTCCCTCCAGATGAGACGACGCAGCAACGGAGAGCATGTCAGAAAGTTGCGCAAACAAGAGTAAACTAAGACGTGATCGTGACTGAAAATGGGCGAGGTTGCCCAAATGTCACAATTTAGAGTTGTCTAATTCTAGCGTGTCGGGACCGGATGCTCGCCGCGATAGTCGTAAAAACCTCTCCCGGACTTGCGTCCGAGCCAGCCGGCTTCGACATATTTTACCAGGAGCGGGCAGGGGCGGTATTTCGAATCCGCCAGCCCGTCATACAGAACCTGCATGATCGACAGGCAGGTATCGAGACCAATGAAGTCGGCAAGCTGAAGCGGTCCCATCGGATGGTTGGCGCCGAGCTTCATGGCCGTATCGATCGCCTCGACCGAGCCGACCCCTTCATAGAGCGTATAGATCGCTTCGTTGATCATCGGCAGAAGAATGCGGTTGACGATGAAGGCGGGAAAATCCTCCGCCACCGTGATCGTCTTGTCGAGGCTGCTGATGAAGTCGCGCGCGCTCTCGAAGGTGGAGTCCTCGGTCGCGATGCCGCGAACCAACTCGACCAGCTTCATGACCGGGACCGGGTTCATGAAATGGATGCCGATGAAGCGCTCGGGCCGGTCGGTCTGTGCGGCAAGGCGCGTGATCGAGATCGACGAGGTATTGCTCGCCAAGATCGCTTCCGGGTTCAGAAGCGGGCAAAGCTGCGCATAGATCTTGCGCTTGATCGTCTCGTCTTCACTGGCAGCCTCGATGACGAGGTCCGCGTCGGCGAGGTCTTGCATCTCGGTCGCCGGTGAAATCGCCGCGAGCGCTTTTTGACGGACCCCATCTTCCAGCTTGCCGGACGAGACCTGCCGGGCGAGGTTGCCGCTGATCGTGGCGATGCCGGATTCGATCCGATCGGACGAAACGTCGTAAAGTTTGACGTTGTAGCCCGCCATGGCGGCAACATGCGCAATGCCGCCGCCCATCTGTCCGGCGCCGATCACGCCGATCGTCTTGATCGTTGCTGCCATCGTTCTCGCGATCCCGTCGAGTGCGCCCGCTGCCGGGCGTCTTTTTATGTTGCGATGCAAAGTAGAAGGGCGGGACTGGTTCGTCCAGCCCCGCCCTTCTTCATTTGCAACAATTCGCGATCAGCGGCTCAAAGCGCTTTTTCGAGTTCCGGCAGGACGGTGAAAAGGTCACCGACCAGGCCGTAATCCGCGACCTGGAAGATCGGGGCTTCCTCATCCTTGTTGATGGCAACGATGACCTTGGAATCCTTCATGCCGGCCAGATGCTGGATCGCGCCGGAAATGCCTGCCGCGATGTAGAGATCGGGCGCGACGACCTTGCCGGTCTGGCCGACCTGCCAGTCGTTCGGCGCGTAGCCGGCATCGACGGCCGCACGCGAAGCGCCGACGGCCGCACCGAGCTTGTCGGCGATCGGCAGCATGACTTCCTCGAACTTCTCCTTCGAGCCGAGCGCGCGTCCGCCCGAAACGATGATCTTCGCCGAAGTCAATTCGGGACGGTCGGATTCGGCGATCCGGTTCTCGACGAAGGTCGACAGGCCCGGATTGTCGGCGGCCGAGACGCTTTCGACCGAGGCCGCCCCGCCCTCGCCGGCGCCCTGGAACGAGGCCGTGCGAACGGTGATGACCCGCTTCGGGTCGGACGATTGCACCGTCTGGATCGCGTTGCCGGCATAGATCGGACGCTTGAACGTGTCGGCCGAGACGACTTCGACGATGTCGGAAATCTGCATCACGTCGAGGAGGGCCGCGACGCGCGGAAGGACATTCTTGGCCATGGTCGTGGCGGGCGCGATGATCGTGTCGTAGCCGTCGGCCAGCTTGACGATCAATGCCGCCAGCGGCTCTGCGAGGCGCTCAGCCAGTTCGTCGGCCTCGGCCAGCAGCACCTTGCGGACGCCGGCGAGCTTGGCCGCAGCGTCGGCGGCGGCCTGCGCGCCCTTGCCGGCGACCAGAACATCGACATCGGAGCCGATTTTCGTTGCGGCCGACAGCGCCTTGGCGGTCTGGTCGGAAAGCGTTGCATTGTCGTGTTCGGCAATCAGAAGAATAGCCATGTCGTTTCTCCTATCCCTCTAGCTTCAGATGACGCCTGCGGACTTCAGGCTGGAGACGAGCTCCGCCACGTCCTTGACCTTGACGCCCGCCTTGCGGCCGGCTGGCTCCTCGGTCTTCAGCACCTTGAGACGCTGCGACACCTCGACGCCGAAATCGCCGGCGGACTTTTCGTCAAGTGGCTTCTTCTTGGCCTTCATGATGTTCGGCAGCGAAGCGTAGCGCGGCTGGTTCAAACGAAGGTCGGTCGTCACGATCGCGGGCAGCTTCAGGTCGATGGTCTGGAGGCCGCCATCGACCTCGCGCGTGACCTTGGCCGAGCCGTCGGCAAGCTCGACCTTCGAGGCGAAGGTGCCCTGGCTCCAGCCGAGCAGCGCCGCCAGCATCTGGCCGGTCTGGTTGGCGTCGTCGTCGATCGCCTGCTTGCCGAGGATCACGAGTTCCGGCTTTTCCTCATCGACCACACCCTTAAGGATCTTGGCGACGGTCAGCGGTTCGGTCGTCTCGTCGACCTTGACGAGGATGCCGCGGTCTGCGCCCATCGCGAGCGCCGTGCGGATCGTCTCCTGCGCCTGCTGAGGTCCGATCGAGACCACCACGATCTCCTCGACCTTGCCGGCTTCCTTGAGGCGGATCGCCTCCTCGACGGCAATCTCGTCGAACGGGTTCATCGACATCTTGACGTTGGCGAGGTCGACGCCAGAACCGTCCGCCTTGACGCGGATCTTGACGTTGTAATCCACAACCCGCTTGACGGGGACCAGAACCTTCATGCGTGCGAAACCTTTCCCTTGCTGCGAGCGGTCAAGCTAGCAAAGCTTTTCCGCGTTGCATGTCTGAAATCGACATTCCGGGGCGGTGAGCCGTCAGGCGCGGTCCCGGACCAATCGCGGCGGACCCTAGTTGCTGCCAGAATAGGCGTCAATACGGGTGATGTGCGTCGAAACGGTTGAAATTTCACCGTTCCCAGGGGCCGCGTCGTCGATTCGATGCGTTGGCGATATGCTGCGCCGAACTGTCCGTCACGACGGCAGCGGGCGTAACGATGTTCCGGTCGAAAAGAGGGACGTCCGGACGCTTCATGATCGTAATCAATACCGCGCCGGCGACGATGCCGCCGATATGCGCCGCCCATGAGATCTGGTTCTCGCCGGCTATCGCGAACATCACGAACTGAAAGCCGATCCACAGAACGAGCGCGATCCACGCCGGGATGCGCAACGGAATGCGGGCGAAGGCCAGTATCCAGATTTTCACGCGCGGATGAAGCAGCAGATAGGCGGCGACGATGCCGGCAACCGCACCCGACGCGCCGATCAGCGGTACCTCGGACATTGGTGCGGCAAGGCCGTGCAGCAATGCACCCGCGACCGCGCAAGCGAGATAAAACAGTAGAAACTTCACATGCCCCATCGCGTCTTCGACATTGTCGCCGAAGACCCACAGGAACAGCATGTTGCCGCCCAGATGGAAGATGTCGCCGTGAAGAAACGCGTAGGTGAGGTAGGTGGCGATGCCCGGAACCGCTTCCAGCTCCGCCGGCAGTTCGGCGTAATCGAATGCCACGGACGGAATGTAGCCATAGGAAAAAGCGGCTGCCTGCGCCGCCTGCCATCCGCCCGCCGCCGTCATGAGATAGACGATCACATTGGCCGCGATCAGCCCGATCGTGACGTATTGCTTCTTGATATGTCTAAGATGATTGGCGTCGTGAAGAGGGATGAACATCAGCGATTTTGACCGGGCACCCAAAGCAGGTCGGCGCGCCCTTCGTCGTTGACGGCGCGTGCAGCCACGAACAGAAGATCGGACGCGCGGTTGATGTAGCGGATCGCCTCTGCGCTGACGATTTCACCTTCGATGCGCGACAGTTCCACCATCAGCCGTTCGGCGCGGCGCGCGACGGTGCGGGCGAGATGCAGCGCGGCGGCGGCAGGCGAGCCGCCCGGCAGGACGAAGGTGCGAAGCGGCGTCAGCCGCTTGTTCAGGATATCGATGTCGGCCTCGATGCGGGCGACCTGCGAGGCGACGATGCGCAAGGGTTCGTAAGACAGTTCCTCGCCCGTGTCCGGGGTCGCCAGATCGGCGCCGAGATCGAACAGGTCGTTCTGGATGCGCCCCAGCATCGCGTCGATATCGCCGTGGGTGGAAGCTGTGTGAAGCCGCGCCATTCCGATACAGGCATTCGCCTCGTCGACGGTGCCATAGGCCGAAACGCGCAGATCGTATTTGGGGCGGCGCTCGCCGCTGCCCAGCGCCGTCGTGCCGTCATCGCCGGTGCGCGTGTAGATACGATTTAGAATGACCAATGTCAGCCGCCCCCCTGGCGGGAGAAATAAAGCGCCAGAAGCACGAAAACCAAAGCGAAAAACTGGAGGACGACGCGCGCCTGCATCAGCTTGTTCGACGTGTTGCCGGAACCGCCCCGCATCATGTTGATCAGCCCGCGTATGAGCACGAAGGCGACCGCGACCATGAAGAGAACGGCGATGACGTTGAAAGCGGTGGACATCGATATTTCCGATACGAGGATTGCCGCCGCCGTGGCCGGGAAGCAGCCGATAAGGATTGGACGAGGTGCCTTGATGTATTATGGACCGCACCCACGCAATCTTCCAGTGGCGGCGGCCGATTGCCTCACCCGTTGAGTTTCGGGAAAGGACAAAGCTGTAAATTGAAACCGAAAGCTGGCGGGAAACGTAGCTTGACCCTATGTGGCATAAGCGCTCCGAGGCAGAATTGGCCGATATATCTGCAGGACCACCGATGATCCGACAAATAGTCGCGACCAAACGGGTGCTCTACGATGCGCTCGGACATTTCAACAATGACGATGGCTGGGCGATGGCGAGCCACCTGGCCCTGTCGTCCCTGCTCGCGCTGTTTCCGTTTCTTATTTTCGCGACGTCGCTTGCGAGTTTCCTCGGGGCCCAGGCCTTTGCGGACACAGCGGTCCACCTCGTTTTCGATACCTGGCCCGACGAGATCGCCGGGCCCATCGCGCATGAGGTGACGAACGTCCTGACCGTGCCGCGCGGCGATTTCCTGACCATCGGTGTCGTCATCGCCGCGTTCTTCGCTTCGAACGGGATCGAGGCGCTGCGCGTTTCGCTCAACCGCGCCTATCGCGTGACCGAAACGCGATCGATCGTCACGCTGCGCATCCAAAGCCTCGCCTTCGTCTTCATCGCGACGGTGGGCTTCGTCGTCGTCTCGGCCTTGCTGGTCGTCGCGCCGCTCATCGCCGGTATCGCCCAGCGCAACGCACCTTGGCTCGAGCCCTATACGGGAACGATTACGCTTTGGCGTTTCATCGTCGCTTCGCTCGTCATCGTCATAGGTCTGGCCGCCGTCCATTTCTGGCTGCCGGACGGACGCCGCCGGTTTCGCGACATCGTTCCGGGCATGATCTTCACGCTGATCGGCTGGATCGTCGGCTCGACGCTCTTTGCGAGCTATCTGTCGCAATTTTCGTCCTATGCATCGACCTATGCCGGTCTTGCCTCGATCATGATCGCGCTGGTCTTCCTTTATATCGTCTCGGTGATCTTCATCATGGGCGGTGAATTGAACGCGGCGATGAAGCGCTATTTCGAGGCGCGCGCCCGCGTGCCGGGCTGACTTTTGCGCGTGGCGATCGCCACGCCGATCATGGTCACGGCCATGCCGCTCATCTGAACGAGGTTCATCTCCTCACCGAACAGCGCCCAGGCGATCACCGCAGTGAAGGATGGCACCAGGAAAAAGAGCGACGATACGCGGGCGACCTCGCCTTCGCGTATCAGATACATCAGCAGAAAAATCGCGCCCAGCGACAGGACGAGTACCAGCCAGGCCATGGCGAAGACGAGTTCGCCGGTCAGTTCGTAGGTCTGCGTCTCGAAAGCGAATGTCGCGGCCAGCACGAGTACCGTTCCTCCGACATATTGCCAGATCGTGCCGACGACGAGATCACCGCTCGCAACGAAGCGCTTTTGCCATACCGTTCCGGCGCTGATGGCAAGCATGGAAACGGTGCAGGATGCGAGCGTCGCAGCCGTCACGCCGCCCAGCGATCCGAGCCTGGGCGCAAGCACGACCGCGACGCCGGCAAGACCGAGCGCCATGCCCACCCAAAGCCTCACTGTGGGCCTTTCGCCAAGAAACATCATCGCGAGCACTGATGTTGCGAGCGGCTGAAGCCCGACGACGAGCGCGGCTAAGCCGGCCGGCATCCCATGCGAGATCGCCCAGAAGACGCCGCCGAGATAGACACCATGGATCAGCGCGCCCGCCATGACGGCATGCGCTGCCTGGACTGGCCCCATCGGCCGCCACGAAATGGCTGCCAGAAGCAGTCCGAGGCAAAGGATCGTCAAGATGAAGCGCGCCGACAGGAAGGCGAATGGCTCCGCCCACGGCATCGCATAGCGTGCGCCGATGAAGCCGGTCGACCATAACAATACGAACGCAAACGGGACGAAACGGCTCAAGGCGGGCATTGATGTCTTTCCCAACGAATGCAGGCGATCTAATTGGAGACGCCTGCGCAAGCAAATCGAAAGAATTGAAGTGCAGATTTCGTTTCAGATGCGGGTGAATGCAGACGGAGCGCATCCTTGACCTGACAAGGACGGGGTATCGCATGCTTATGAACCTGAGTTTTATCTGGATGGCGCTGGCGGTCGCGTCCGTCGTCATCTTGTCATTTGCGCTTGGACTTCTGCTCGACGCAGTGGTCGGCGAAGATGGGTTCGGCGCGGTCGGCAATGCGATCGTGCTGACTGCGGGCTTTTTCCTCACCATCGCGGTCTTCAACCATTTCGGCCAAATCTTCCATGACCTCAGGCTTGGCATCGTCTATGGGACGGCCGGGGCATGCGCCGCGATCATAGCTCTTGCGGGGCTGAAGGCCATCGCCACGCGGCTTCTTTAGAGACCGACCATCCGGCGAATATCATGGGGCTTCAGCCCCGCATGGCGCAGTTCCGACAAGCCCGTATCGCCCCGGCTCTTCGAGAGTTTGCGTCCGTCGTCGCCCAAAATCAGCTCGTGATGGAGATAGACCGGAACGGGAAGGCCGAGAAGTTCCTGCAACAGGCGCTGTCCCGCCGTCGCATGAAAGAGGTCTCGCCCGCGCACCACATGCGTGATGCCCTGAAGCGCGTCGTCGACGACCACCGACAGTTGGTAGCTTGTCGGGATGTCGCGCCGCGCAACGACGAAGTCGCCCCACGCTTTCGGATCGGCCACGATGGTGCCGGTTTCGCCATCCGGCCCGGCTCCGTCCTCTATCCAGTCAAGCTGAAAGCCGACGCGCTCCAGCGCGGCGTCCACGTCGATCCGCCATGCGAAGGGCGCGCCGGCGTTCATTCGGGCCACGCGTTCCCGCTTTGAAAGTTTTCGCTCGATAACCGGATAAAGAGGTGCGCCGTCCGGATCGCGTGGCCATGAAACGTCGCGTGCCGCCTCGTCGGCGATGAAGTCGCGCACGTCGCCGCGCGACAGGAAAGCGGGATAGACGAGGTCGTCGTCGATCAGCCGCTCGAGCGCGGCTCGGTAATCGGCGAAATGGTCGGATTGCCGACGCACCGGTTCTTCCCATTCCAGCCCGAGCCATTCGAGATCGTCGCGGATCGCGCGCTCGAATTCGGGGCGGCAACGGTCGCGGTCGATGTCCTCGATGCGCAACAGGAAGCGCCCGCCAGCCTCGCGCGCTAGGTCGTGGTTCAAAAGCGCCGAATAGGCGTGACCGAGATGAAGCGGCCCGTTCGGGCTCGGCGCAAAGCGAAAGACGGGACGGGACATTGGCGATCGTCGTTGCGGGAGGGCTCGCCCGATTGCTACGCTGGACGAGCGTCATGAACAAGGACAAAGCGGATGCGCCGGATCGAAACGCTGGAAGACATTTCCGAAGGGCTGGCGGCCCTCGCCGTTGCCGATCCACGGTTGGCCACCGTGATCGAAACGGCCGTCGAGGTGCCGCTGCGCCGAAGCGAACCAGGTTTTGCAAGCCTCGTTTCCATCGTCGTCTCACAGCAGGTTTCGCGTGCCTCGGCACAGTCGATGATGCGCAAACTCACCGCGCTCGCCGATCCGATCGCACCGGCGGCCATTTTGACCGGCGGCGAGGATATGCTGCGGGCGGCCGGTATATCGCGTCCCAAGCAAAAGACGATCCTGTCGCTGGCGGCGGCGCTCGAAAGACGCACGGTCGATCTCGACGCGCTTTGCCTGCTCGAGGCCGACGAGGCGATCGCGCAGATGACGCAGCTTCACGGCATCGGTCCCTGGACGGCGCAGATCTACCTTCTGTTTTCCGCCGGCCATCCGGACATCTTTCCGGTCAAGGACGTGGCGTTGCAGAACGCGGTCGGCCGTGCGTTTGCCATGGACAAGCGCCCGGGCGAAAAGGATCTGCACGAGATCGCCGAATTGTGGTCGCCTTGGCGGGGCGTCGCCGCGCGCCTCTTCTGGGCTTATCACCACGCCACGATGGGCCGCAGCGCGGAGGCGGTACTGACGCCGCAAGATGCTGAAAATGAAACGAAGACGGGATAATTGACGCCGCGTCAACAAGCCGCTTCACATCGCTGTCACGACAGGCGTAGATTGTGTCCGTGATCGCTGCCGACTCATGGAGGTGAAGTCTTGACGGTTGCCGTCTCGCCGGATGGCTTGCCTGCTCTCGTGCTGAATGCGGACTATCGCCCGCTCAGCTATTACCCTTTGTCGCTCTGGTCCTGGCAGGATGCGATCAAGGCGGTTTTCCTCGAACGCGTCAATATCGTCGCCGAATACGAACACGCCGTTTCCTCGCCAACCTTCTCCATGAAGCTGCCGAGCGTGGTCTGCCTGAAAAGCTATGTGAAGCCCTCGCGCCATCCTGCCTTCACGCGCTTCAACGTGTTCCTGCGCGATCGTTTCCAGTGCCAGTATTGCGGAACGCATGAAGACCTGACCTTCGACCACGTCACGCCGCGCCGCTGCGGCGGAGCGACGACATGGGAAAACGTGGTCGCTGCATGTTCCCCCTGCAATCTCAAAAAGGGCGGTATGCTGCCGCGCGAAGCGAAGATGTGGCCGCAGCAAAAGCCCTATCAGCCGACCGTCCACGACCTTCACAATAACGGCCGGCTCTTTCCGCCCAACTATCTGCATGAAAGCTGGATGGATTATCTCTACTGGGATGTCGAACTCGAACCTTGAGAGAAATCCGCCGGAGTGGCCGCCATTTTCGACTCGCTCAAACGAATTTTCGGGTGTCGCTGTCAGACTTTTCTGAACGCCGCTACATAGCCGACGATCGCGAGAACGAAGCTCGCAATTGCGTTCCAGCCGGCGAATGACAAGCCAAGGAACCGACCGGCCGCCTGATCGCATGAGGGCGGGACGACGCTGTCGAGCGCATCGAGCAGGTTCCCGCCCGTCGAGGGCATGACGGCGACGCCGCAATCGGTCGGCCCCGGCCACCAGCTCCATTCGACGCCCGCATGAAAGATTGCCAGATAAAGGCTCCACGTCATCAAAAGCGCGCCAGCGAGGATGATCAGGCGCACCAGAACAGCGGGTGCTTTCGTAAAGGATATGGCAAGGCCGGTGAGCATCACCGGGACACCGATATAATACGGTGTGCGCTGTTCGATGCATAATTTGCACGGAATGTAGCCGGCCAGATGCTGGAAGCCGAGCGCGGTGCCGACCGTGACAATCATGGCCACGGCCAGAAAGGCCAGCGCGAGATGTTGAAGCCGGCCGACGGGAGCGGTGAGAGACATGGGAGTGATGCCCTAGAACATGTAGCGGATGGCGACGAAGCCACCGATCAGCAATACCATGAATGCCGTGAAAAGAAGGCCGAGATGTTTTTCTATGAACAGGCGGATGGGCTCGCCGATCCGGTAGAGAAGCCAGGCGACCAGAAAGAATCGCAATCCGCGACCGATGATGGAGACGATCACGAAGGTGACGAGGTTGAGGCCGGTCGCGCCCGAGAATATCGTCAGGACCTTGTAGGGAAAGGGCGTGACGGCTGCGAAGAGCACACCCCAGCCGCCCCATGTGTTGTACCAGTCTGCGACCTGCGTGAACGAATCCTCCTTGCCGTAAAAGGCCAGGATCGGTCTGCCGATGGCGTCGAAGAGCCACGCGCCGATGACGTAACCGAGAAGCGCACCCAGCACGGATGCGATCGTGCAGACCAGCGCATAGCGCAACCAGCGGCGGCGTTCGGCCAAAACCATGGGAATGAGAAGCGCGTCCGGCGGAATGGGAAAGAACGAACTTTCGATGAACGAGACGCCGGCCAGCGCCCGTTCGGCATGGCGGGTGCGCGCAAAGGACATCGTCCAGTCGTAAAGGCGTCGAAGCATCGGTATGTCCTTGGGCGTCTTTGGTTCGGAGGGCGAGGGGCGAAGCAATTTGCGGCCCGGTATGGCAAAGGGGCATGGTGCCCGCAAGGGCAGCGTTGCGTGACCGACATAGCGGTTGACGACAAGGGGCCTCACCGTATAGTCCGCACTCAGCCTGAACGCCTCGCGTTCACGGGCCCCTGTGGCGGAATTGGTAGACGCGCTCGACTCAAAATCGAGTTCCGCAAGGAGTGCTGGTTCGATCCCGGCCAGGGGCACCAACGGATTTTCGTTCCGGTTATGAGTTGGTGCGCAGCGCCCTTGGCGATCCGCCTCCGATTCGCTTTCTATTCCCGAGTTGAATTTGTGTGGAGTTCGGAAACCATTCGAGCGACCTCCTCAATGAGGAGGGGTACGGCGTCGGGGTCGTAGGGCGTGTACAGGCTGACGGTCAGCGGAGCGTCGAATATCTGGGTGAAAGCACCAATGGACGTCATTTGGCGTGTCGTTTCCCCGAAAGCGACCTGCGGCTCCCCCGATACGTAAACCGCGTATTCGTCCGTCCGGACGATGTCCTGCGCGCCAGAATCTACTTCAATGCCAAGACCGGTTTCCAACTGCTCCTCGACGGTCCGCAGTTCGCTTTCGAGTTGCGAACCGGCAACGCCGGACCCTGAGAAAAGTGCCTCGTACAAGGCAATAGTCTGAGCCAGCGTTCGATTGGACGGACGAGCATAGGCGCCATTCGAGGCTAGAGGCGTTGTCAAAGTGACGTGAGTGCGGGGCAGGTCGAAATCCTCGTTACCCGATGCAAGCTGCTCGACGGTCGAGCAATCAAGGAAAAAGGCCAGCGCGGAAAAGCCTGGGATGGTCTCGGACATAAGCCTTTTATATTCGGCCTCGGTCTGACTGCGCTGCGGATCGACGTAGCATAGTCCATTCGGGACCGAGATTCGCAAAGTAAGGCCTTCCATCTCGGTGATCTCGATCAATTCATCATCATCGGCAGGTTGCGGGCCGACTGTCGAAGCACCGAACCCAGCAAGGCTGAAATTGACGACAATTTGTGTCGCGCTGCCGAGCGAGGCGGCAGTCTCCTCGAAAGGTGCGCAGCGCAGCAATGCGCGGATTGCGGCGGCTTCGGAAGTCTGCACGAAAGGGTCGTCAGACGGGGCAACAATCTCGGGCTTGCCGACAATTTCACCTGTCGTGTCGAGCGTAAAACGAGCTTGTACGGGCGGCGAGGCACCCTCGCGGATCGGTGGGAGCCAGCAACGCGCTACGGCGGCGCCCAGCGTCGCCGCAATATCGGCCTGTCCGAAACCAGGTGCTACCGAGAATGGACTGAGCATCATGGCGGAAATCAAAGCCGCTAGGAGGACCTTCATGCGTTTTACTCCGAATGCGGGACGTCGCCGCCTTGGAACAGCGTCGCCCATTCAACAATATATGTTGGAGCGAGGCGACCGAGGCGTCAATTCGAAGCGCGGGTTGGTGCGAATACGCCTGTCAACGCAACCGAGCCAGGAATGTCTGGACGTCGAGGGTTGACCTCGCGGACTGGTTTGTTAGGTCCGTTGACGGGAGGAACGATCGAAATGCAAACCGGGACGGGTTTGATTCATGACATTCCTGCGGTCGTCCGGCCTCCTCATCGTTCTGGCTTCGGCTCTTTCGTCCTGCGTCGTTCCGGACGATCTTTCTCACCTCACCGGAGAACACGCCACCGCGACTGCCGCGCGCAGCGAAATGCTCGGCCTGACCAAGACGCAGGTTCGCATGTGCGCCGGTTTTCCGAACGACACCGTGGATGTCGGCGACGATGGCGAAATCTGGAGTTTTCGCACGCCGAATCAGCGCGGAAACATGAATGTCGCATTGCCGGCCGCGACTTATGGTGCGCTTCCCGCGATCGGCGGCTCGTTCAATCTTGCGCCCGGCGGGTTTTGTCACACACAGGTGCGTCTCGTGAACGATGTCGTCACGGAAGTCGAGTTTTCGGGCGACAACAACAGGCCGAGCAGCCGCAACGCGCTTTGCACGTCGCTGATCGATTCCTGCGTGGTTTATGCGCGTCGCAACCGGTGACGCGGCGTGCTAACGACGATGCAATCTATCGCACGAAGGCCGTGATCGACGCGGCCACGAGGCCGATGGCGACCAGAAGCAGGACGAGATAGGCCCTCTTGCGGTCGAACATGACGGCGAACGAGCAGAACCATATCGAAACGGCGCTGCCGAGGGCGTAAAGGAACGTCGCCTTGTCGGTCCACATGAGGCCTGCCAGCATCAGGCTGCCGACGATTAGGCCGCCGAAAACGATCATCAGGTTCAGGGCAAATTTATCGGAATCCATCGGCTATTCTCTCGTCGTACCTTAAGTTCAGGGCCAAGGCCCTACGTTCCGGCCTCAAGTCCGCATGTGTTCTACATCGTCCGGTCGCCATCGAAAAGCAAGCGTAGCGGACGATCAGTTGAATGGGTGGCGCAAGCGCCTGCGCGCACGCCGCGCGAAATCGCGCAAGCGTTCTTCACGCTCAAGTCCATGTGCCGCGGCGTTGACGAGCTTGTCGGAGCCCGGTTCCAGTCCAACGACGAATGTCGCCATTGGCATGCGTTCCTGCCAAAGGCTGTTGACCACGGGATGATCTTGCACCGCGCAGGAATCCGTCATGGTGACGTTAAGATCTTCCAGATGATGCTTCGTCACCGCGATCATGAGGAGGATGCCGGGCGAATAATAGGAAAACGCCTCGTCGAAGGCCGTTTTCCAGGTGTACGCAACGTCTCCCTCCAGAAACACCACGAGGGAGGCAATCGGCTTGCCGCCCACGAAAAGGGTGTGGATGCGGCACATGGCCCGTTCGCTCAGGCCCGTGATCGCCTCGCGCACGAAAGCGGCGCGGAATCGGTCCGTGGCCATCGCGGTTCCCGCGCGGCCCTTCCAGCCGCCGGCTTCGATCGACAGGAATGTCTCGACCGCAAGCCGTATTTCGGCGGGGGTCTGAGCAACCTGATAGGTGATCTCACCTTTTTCGGCGAGCCGCCTTTCGAGCCGGCGAAGCTCTTTGTAGCGATGCCTGCTGAGCGATTGCCGAAGATAGGCTTCGCCATCGAGGTCGGACATCAAGATCGCGCGTTCGTACGGCAGAACTCTTGCGACCGGCAGGTTCAGCGTCTCCGCCGCGCCTCGCAGCGTGGCGGCGAACACGCCTTCCGTCCGGATATCGGGAAAATGCAGAAGCTTTGGCAGGCTGCGGGCGGGCGCGGCGATCATCCGCAGGAAATCCGCGACGATGCCTTGCGGATCGTCGCGGTCGACGAGCGGCGTTCCCAACGGACCGAACGGGTTCGCCCATATGCGGATCGCGGGCGGGCGCATGCGCAGTAAAGGTCTCTCAAGCGTGAAAGGTGCAAGGAGCCGCAGCCGGCTTTTGGTATCGCGTTCGTCGCGCATCACGGCAAGGCGCACCTCGCGGTCTTCAAGGCGCGGCATCGCAGGCGCCAGAAAGCGCGGATTGAAAAAGACGTTCGGTTCTATCGCGCGCAGCGCCAGATGATCGAGTTCCCTGACGAGATCATAGCCGTTCGAGGCGGGATAGATGTCGAGCCTGCGCCCCAAGGTCGTCACCGGAGTATCGTCGGCAGGTTGCGGTTCCCCGGCCAGACGGTTCAGCATCGCCTTGGGAATTTTGGGCTTTGCTATCATAAGGCACCGCCGGTGGCCGGGGCCGCTGCACCCATCCACATATCGATGCCGAGCTTGCGGCGCACCGTGAAGGCGAGCATCGCCGCCTCGCACACCATGGCGAGAGCGGTCGCGAAGGCCGCACCCCACAGGCCGTAAAGCGGAATGAGAAAGCAGCTCAGCCCGACATTCAGGGCAAGAACGATTGCGAAGACGACGGCGCAGGCGTTCTGGTAGCCGCTCATGCTCAAAAGGCTTTCAGCCGGGCCGACGGTGGAGCGGGCCAGAACGCCGGCCACGAGCACGAAGAGGAGCGGGTAGCCGGCCGTGAATTCGGTGCCGAACAGCCAAAGCAGCGGCTCACCAACGATGAGGAGCAGAATGCCCATCGCGAGCGTCGGCCAGAATGTCCAGCGCACGGTGTCGCGGGCAAATGCACCGAGTTCATGACGGTCGTCACCGTGCATCAGCCCGGCAAACCGCTGGGCGACGCCGGCCTTGACGGCAAAATAGACGAAGTGGACGAGCGCCAGCGTCTTCACCGTCGCGAAATAGACGGCGACGTCGGTCGGCGGCAGGAAGAAGCCGACGAGAAGGACGTCGGCATTGGTGACAATATAGATGAACCCTTCGATCACGAAGATCGGCAGGGAAACGAGCGTCCATTTGCGCATGGCATAGCCGCGCGGGGCAGCGGGAATGGCACGTGCGGAATTGCCCGAGACGACGACGAGTTGCCACAGGCAGGTCAGATAGGTTGCCGCGATGGCGGCATACATGCCCGTCACGGCGGTTGGCGGTGCGCCGGCAATGATCGCTGCAATCATCAGGACGATGATCAGGCCGGGACGGAAAATATAGGTCGGAAGCATGGCATGGAACTGCCAGCCATGGCCGCGCGCCACGCCGTGCATCAAGTCCGACAGCGCCATCATCGGCAGGCAGACCATGCCGAGAAGAAATGGCAGGATGTAGTAGGGCTCGATCCGCGCCGACAGAAGATGAACAAGCAACGCGCCGGCCAGCGCCACGACCGTCGAAGTGGCGACGACGGCAAAGCGGCTGGCGAATATGACTCCACGCAAATCGCTCCAGCGCTGCTGGCTGCGATATTCGGGAATGAAGCGAATGATGGCCGTGTGAAAGCCGAAGCCGGAGAGGTTGCCCAGGATCAGGATGGCCGTCCACACCAACGCAAAGACACCGTATTCGAACGCGCCCATCCAACGCGCCAGAAACACCTGGCTTGCGAACGCGATCGCGGCCGATGCGATGCGGACCGCAAATGCCGTCATCGACATGCGCGCAGCGTGGCTACGCTCCCCGGTGCCGAAGACGAGCGCGTCGAAGGTTTTCAAATGGGGAAGCGCGCGCGCCGCAAGGCGTCGCGGCAAAATGCGCTCGGCCGTCATTGCAGCGGAAATACGCACGCGCCAACCTTCCGTTCGGGTATCCCAGCCCGAAAGACTAGGTCCAAGGCTTTAAGAAACGGTTCGGTTCGACGATAGCACTTTCCGTAATGGCGCGGGCACCGGTACGATACCCACGCCTGACGGATCAGGCGAACGCGCCGTGGCAGTGCTTGTACTTCTTGCCCGAACCGCAAGGGCAGGTTTCGTTGCGTCCCACCTTGCCCCATGTGCCCGGATCGTTCGGATCGCGATCTTCCGGCGCGACGATGCGGTTGTCACCGGCAGTCGGCTGCGCAGAAAGTTCGTCCTCGCCGGTGAGCGGGTCCTCATGATGACCATGCATGGCGGGTGCCTGCGGCGGCGGAGCGTCGGCCGCCTGGCGAACGAGTTCGACCCGCATCAACTGGCTGGTGACGACCTGGCGCAGATTGGCCAGCATCGACTGGAAGAGCTCGAAGGCTTCCGTCTTGTATTCGTTGAGCGGATCGCGCTGGGCGTAGCCACGGAAGCCGACGACAGACCGCAGATGGTCGAGATTGACGAGATGCTCGCGCCACAGGCTGTCGAGCGTCTGGAGCATGACCGATTTTTCGACATAGGTCATGACATCGGGGCCAAAACGCTCGGCGCGTTCGGTGGCGGCGACATTCGCAGCCTCCATGACACGCTCGCGAATCGCTTCCTCGTCGATGCCTTCTTCGGCCGCCCACTGATCGACCGGCAGATCGAGATTGAGACCCTCGCGGATCGCTTCCTTCAGTTCGGCGGTTTCCCACTGCTCGGAATAGGCGTTCTCCGGGATGTGGCGTGCGACAAGGTCTTCGACGACGTCTTCACGCATTTCGCCGACCGTTTCCGTGACGCTGCCGCCCTCCATCAACTGGATGCGCTGGTCGAAGACGACCTTGCGCTGGTCGTTCATCACGTCATCGTATTTCAAAAGGTTCTTGCGGATGTCGAAGTTGCGTGCCTCGACCTTCTTCTGCGCCTTTTCCAGAGCCTTGTTGATCCACGGATGGATGATGGCCTCATCCTCCTTGAGACCGAGCTTGGTCAGCATGGAATCCATGCGGTCCGAGCCGAAAATGCGCATCAAATCATCCTGAAGCGACAGGAAAAACTTGGAGCGGCCCGGATCGCCCTGACGGCCCGAGCGGCCGCGAAGCTGGTTGTCGATACGGCGCGATTCGTGACGCTCGGTGGCAAGCACGTAGAGCCCGCCGGCGGCCAGCGCCTTTTCCTTCAGCCGCTTGATGTCGGCGTAGATCGCCTGTTCCTTCGCAGAGCGCTCCGTGCCCTCGGGCATGTCGCCCAGTTCCTGCTGGATGCGCATGTCGGCATTGCCGCCAAGCTGAATGTCGGTGCCGCGACCGGCCATGTTCGTCGCGATCGTGATCGCGCCCGGCTTGCCGGCCTGCGCGACGATCGTCGCTTCCTGTTCATGGTGGCGCGCGTTCAGCACCTGAAAATCGTGGAACCCGTCCTTGCGCAGCCGCTCGGCAAGCTGCTCGGACTTCTCGATCGAAGTGGTGCCGACGAGTACGGGCTGGCCCTTGGCGCTTGCCTCGCGGATTTCGCGGACGATGGCGCGGTATTTTTCCTCGACCGTGCGGTAGACCTCGTCGTCCTCGTCGAGGCGCTGGACTGGCAGGTTCGTCGGGATGTCCGAGACACCGAGCCCGTAGATATTCCCGAACTCCTCCGCTTCCGTCTGCGCCGTGCCGGTCATGCCGGCGAGCTTGGAATACATGCGGAAGTAATTCTGGAAGGTGATCGAGGCGAGCGTCTGGTTCTCGGGATTGATCTTGACGTGTTCCTTGGCCTCCAGCGCCTGATGCAGCCCTTCGGAGAAGCGGCGGCCCGGCATCATGCGACCGGTGAATTCGTCGATGATGACGACTTCGTCGTTGCGGACGATATAGTCCTTGTCGCGCTGGAAGAGGCGGTGCGCCTTGAGCGCGTTGTTGATGTGGTGGACGATCGCGATGTTCTCGACATCGTAAAGCGACGCCCCTTTCAAAAGGCCAGCATCGCGAAGCAGGTTCTCCAGCTTCTCGGTGCCTTCCTCGGTAAAGGTCGCGGTGCGCTGCTTTTCGTCGATCTCGTAGTCTTCCGGCACCAGATTCGGGATGAACGTGTCGATCTGCATATAAAGATCGGAGCGGTCCTCGAGCGGTCCGGAAATGATCAGCGGCGTGCGCGCTTCGTCGATCAGGATCGAATCCACCTCGTCGACGATCGCGAAATAATGTCCGCGCTGCACCATCTGCGCGCGCTCGTATTTCATGTTGTCGCGAAGATAGTCGAAGCCGAGTTCGTTGTTGGTCGCGTAGGTCACGTCGCAGGCATAGGCCGCCTTACGCTCCTCGTCAGACAGACCATGGACGATGATGCCGGTCGAAAGACCGAGGAAACCGTAAACCTTGCTCATCCATTCGGCGTCGCGGCGCGCCAGATAGTCGTTGACGGTGACGACGTGGACGCCCTTTCCGGCCAGTGCATTAAGATAAACCGGAAGCGTGGCGACCAGGGTCTTGCCTTCGCCGGTGCGCATTTCCGAGATGCCGCCCTCGTGCAGAACCATGCCGCCAATCAACTGGACATCGAAAGGACGCATGCCGAGTGCGCGCTTGGAACCTTCGCGAACGGTGGCGAAGGCTGGGATAAGGAGGTCATCGATCGACGTGCCATCCGCGATCTGCTTGCGGAATTCGTCGGTGCGGGCGCGCAATTGCTCGTCGCTCAGCGCTGAAAGCTCGCTTTCCAGTGCATTGATAGCCTCGACCCGGGGTCGCAGTCCCTTGATGCGCCGATCGTTCGAGGAACCGAAAATCTTGCGCGCAAAGCCAGCGAGACTGACCATCAAAGGTCCTTTCAATAAGAAAGCCAACCGGTGGGACCGGTGCGCCGGTTTGCGGAGTGCAATGGCGCGTTAAACAATAAAAAGCGTCCGGAAATGGGTTCTGGACGCCAAGTCGAAGGACAGATAAGAGGGGGCACAAGCGATGTCAACGCCGCTGCAAATGCCGTCAAATGCGGAATTCCGCCACATTCGCAACGGCTGAAAAGCGCATCGAACCTTCACCGGAGTTTCTTCATGAACACTATGATCCGTCGTCTGTCCGCCGCCGTCGCGCTTGTCGCGCTGACCGCAGGTGCATCAATGGCGCAGGACGAGGCGGCTCCCGCCACCGTCGATCCCACCGCCGTCGTCGCCACCATCAACGGCGAGGATGTGACGGAGGGCGATCTGGAACTGGCGCTGCAGGGTCTTGAGCAGCAGTTCGCCCAGCTTTCTCCCGAACAGCGCCGCGCCGCCGCGCTTTCCGCGTTGATCGAAATCCGTCTTCTTGCCGACAAGGCCGACGAAGAAGGTCTTGCCAGCGGCGCCGAGTTCGAGCGTCAGATGGCGTTCCTGCGCGAGCGCGCGCTGCACAGCGCCTATATCGAGCAGACGATCGCCGGCAGCGTGACCGATGAAGAGGTTCGCGCCCGCTACGATCAGGAAATCGCCAACGCGCCGACGGGCGAGGAAGTTCGCGCCCGCCACATCATCGTCGAAACCGAGGAAGAGGCGCAGGCGATCATCGAGCAACTCGACGGCGGCGCCGATTTCGAGGAACTGGCACGCGAGAACTCGACCGATGGCGCAGCGGCGCAGGGCGGCGACCTCGGCTATTTCGGTCAGGGCCAGATGGTGCCGGAATTTGAACAGGCGGCATTCGCGATGGATGCCGGCGAATATTCGGCGGAGCCCATCCAGACCCAATTCGGCTGGCATGTCATCAAGGTCGAGGACAAGCGCCAGCAACAGCCGCCGGCTTTCGAGCAAGTCGGCCCGCAGATTCGTTCGATCCTCCTGCGTGAGCGTTACTTCGCAGCTGTCGAAGAGATTCGCGGGGCGGCAGATGTCGAGATCGCCGATGAAGCGCTGCGCACCACGCTCGATGAGATGGAAGCCGCGTCCCAGCCGGGTGCCGCCAGCGAATCCGATGCGGAATCCGGTGCGGAAGGGCTGATCGAAGCTGCGCCGTCCGACGAGACGACCGCACCGGCCCAATAAGTTCGCACGCCAGTAGGTCCGCGCATGTCCGATACCGTTTCTCCGCTCGCTCCGAAGAACTATCCGCAGATGCCGCCCATCGAGGGCGTGCGGATCGCGACGGCGGAGGCCGGCATCAAATACAAGGGTCGCACGGACCTGCTCGCGATGATTTTCGACGAAGGCACGAGCGTGGCAGGCGTCTTCACGCGTTCGAAATGCCCGTCCGCGCCAGTCGATTTCTGCCGGGCGAACCTGCCCGGTGGCAAGGCGCGCATTCTCGTCGTCAATTCCGGCAACGCTAACGCTTTCACCGGCAAAAAAGGGCGCGAGACAACCGCATTGACGGGCAAGTTCGCGGCGAAGGCTGCCGGCGGTGCGGAAGCGGAAGTGTTTCTGGCTTCGACGGGTGTCATCGGTGAGCCGCTAGATGCGAACAAATTCGCACATCTTCTGGACGATATGGTTGCCCGTGCGGAACCTGGCCTTTGGGCCGAGGCCGGCAAGGCGATCATGACGACCGACACCTATCCGAAATATCTGACGGTGAGCGCCGAGATCGACGGCGTGCCTGTCACGATCAACGGGATCGCCAAGGGCGCGGGCATGATCGCGCCGGATATGGCAACGATGCTCTCCTTCGTTGCGACTGACGCGGCGATCGGCGCGCAGGCTTTACAGGACATTTTGTCCAACGGCGTCGACGGCACGTTCAATGCGGTCACGGTCGACAGCGACACCTCAACCTCCGACACGCTGATGCTGTTTGCCACGGGCGCGGCGGAGAAGCGCGGCGCTCCGCGCATCGAAGACGCTGCCGATCCACGACTGGCCGGATTTCGCTCCGCGCTCGACGGCTTGCTGAAGGCGCTTGCCTTGCAGGTCGTGCGTGACGGTGAAGGCGCGCGCAAGCAGATCGGCATCTCCGTTTCGGGTGCCGAGACAGATGTCTCGGCCAAGCGCATCGCGCTTTCCATCGCCAATTCGCCGCTGGTGAAAACGGCCGTGGCGGGCGAGGACGCAAACTGGGGTCGGGTGGTCATGGCCGTCGGCAAGGCGGGCGAGCCTGCCGATCGCGACCGCTTGGCGATCTGGTTCGGCGACATTCGCGTGGCGAACGAGGGCGAGCGCGACCCTGCCTATTCGGAGGAGGCGACCTCCGCCTACATGACGGGCGACGAAATCGATATCCGTGTCGATCTGGGGCTCGGCGAAGGCACGGCAACGGTCTGGACCTGCGACCTCACCAAGGAATATGTTGCCATCAATGGCGACTACCGCAGTTGAGCGCCGGCAGCGGCAGGGTCGACTTGCCTTCGGTTCGCCGGTTCGAGGCGGCCAGCTTTCGCGCGTGGCCCTCTGCGACTTCGTTTTATGACGGCACATGGTCGGTGCGCCTTACGCCCGACATGAAGGCGCGGCGGCTCAATTCCATCAATCCGCTCGACCGCGGCGATGCGGAGCGGATTGATGAGCGCATCGAAACGCTCCACGCCCGGTTCGCCGAGGCCGGACGACCGGTTGCCTTTCGACTGTCGCCGCTCGCAAGCGCCGATCTCGAAGCGCATCTCGACCGTTCGGGATGGTCAATCGAAAGCCCGTCGCTCGTCATGCGTGCGGACCTTGGCGAGATGGAACTCTCCGCGCTTTCGACAGCCGACGAGGTTTCGGTCGAAAAATTCCGCGACGCGGCGATCGCGATGGACAATCTCGACCTTGCCCATGCCGCAGGCTTCGATGCGTTGATCGGCCGGATTCAGCCAAACGTCGGGCTGTTCCACATCGATATCGACGGCACACCGGCCGCCAATGCGATCTGCGTGTGCGACGGTCAGGTTGCGGGCCTCTTCGAGGTCGTCACGGCCGAGCGTTTTCGTGGACACGGTCTTGGCCGGCAGATCGTCGAAGCCGCGCTGAACTGGGCGCGCCGTCAGGGCGCAAAGATCGGCTGGCTGCAGGTCGAGGCCGACAACATGGCCGCGCTCGGGCTTTATCGCTCACTCGGCTTCGACAATATCTATTCCTACCACTATCGAACCGAGCCTGCATGACGAACGAAACGCCGAAACGCCTGCTTCTGGTCGCCGCTTGCGCCTTGGTCGATACCGATGGCCGTGTGCTCCTGTCCCAGCGTCCGCCCGGCAAGCAAATGGCGGGCTTGTGGGAATTTCCGGGCGGCAAGGTCGAGCCGGGCGAGACGCCGGAAGAAACCGTGGTGCGCGAACTGGCCGAGGAACTCGGTATCGAAACGAAGACGGCCTGCCTTGCCCCGCTGACTTTCGCCAGCCATGCCTATGACGATTTCAATCTGTTGATGCCGCTGTTCGTCTGCCGTCGGTTCTGGGGTATTCCGCAACCGCAGGAAGGGCAGACCCTCAAATGGGTGCGCCCGACGAAGATGCGCGATTATCCCATGCCGCCCGCCGACGAACCGCTGATCCCGTTCCTCATCGATCTTCTGTAAAGGCGTTTGTTCGGATTTTCGCTAACGCGTTAATCGATGATTCAGCCAATCCTGCGAATTTCGACAGAATTCGCATGGTCAGGCAAGGATTGGCATGGCACGCCACCGGAACGATTTTTCGAGACGATCGCAGCTTTCGGACACGAGCGCTGGCATATTGCGCGTCACGCTTCTTTTCGGCTCGGCCGCCATCGCCTTGACGCTCATTTTGGTGCCGATCATGGACCGGAAGGGCAAGGATCGCTCCGTCGCTTCGGTGCCCCCGGGCGTCGACATGATGTCGACAGGCTCGATCGCCTCGCGCCAAGGGGACAGCTACACGATCCGCCGCAGCGTGCTTCAGCAAAAACGCGATGCCGTTTGCATCATCCGCGATACGGGCGAGCGGCGGGGCGATTGCTGAAATTGCCGGCTCGTTGCGCAACGCTCGCTTAACGATGCCGCTTCGCAGGTTGCTAATATTTGGTTGCTATCAAGACCGAACCTTATCTGTGGGGCCGGGCATGCTGAAGCGATTTTGGAGCGATAGAGACGGCGCGACGGCCATAGAATACGGGTTGATCGTCAGCCTCATCGCCATCGGAGTTTTGAGCGCGCTCACCGCGACAAGCGGCAATGTAACCACCATGTGGTCCAGCAACGAAGAAAAGATTTCCGAAGCACTGTCGCAAAATCCCTGATCTAGCCGGAATCCTTCAACACATCTGCGAGCGAAACAGTCGCGCTACCACGCTTGGCCGGCGCCTGCTGCGAGCCGTGAGGCGCCCATCCCGAAAGCCACACCGTCGCGAAGGTCGCGCGAATGCGTCCATCTGGATCGGCAAATCTTTCCGCATAGATTTCGGCTGCCCTGCCGAGAACCGCACGGCGCAGCGGGCGGGTACCCAGAAGGCTGCTCGTTGCGCCCATGGCCTGCAGATCGCGCATGAGATCGAACATCGTGTCGTAACGAACGATCGTTTCCTCGATGTCGGTCACGGGCAGAGCGAAGCCTGCTCGCTGGAGAAGTGCGCCTGCATCGCGGATATCGACGAAGGGATGAATGCGCGAAGCAGCGCCTCCCGTTATCTCCACTTCCGCCGCCAGAAGGACCTCGCGCAGTTCGCCGAGCGTGCCCGTGCCCGCCACGCAGCCGAGAAAAAGACCGTCCGGCTTCAGCGCTCGCCTGATCTGGACAAGCGCGCCGGGAACGTCGTCGACTTCGCCGAGCGCATAAAGCGAGATTGCCAAATCGATGCTTTCTGGGTCGAGGTTCAGATGATCGACCGGCGAAATCGTCCCGGGCGTAGAGCCGAGAAGCCGTTGATTGGCCTCGACGCGCTCGACCCGATCAACCTTGCCGCTCGCGGTCGCCGCCTGCGCGCCCGCGTCGATCACACCATGCAGCACGACGCCGGTTTCGAAGCGCCGGCTCACCGTTGACAGGCGTTCGGCCATTTCACCGGCCGCCGCCCGCATGAGAAAGTCGCCGTGCAGGCCGGTGCGGGCAAGCGCGCGCAACTTGTGATCACGTGCGCGGCGGGAATCGAAGATTGCGTCCATCGGCTCGTTGGTATGATATCGGCACGGGGCTGTATATGGGGTGGGGCACCGCGTGGCGCACGTGGCCGATCAATTGACGAAGATCAAGTCCGCCGGGCGATTTGTGGCCGGCGGTGTGGCCTCCGTTTTCTTCCCGCCGATCTGCCTTGGATGCCGCCGGATCGTCGCGGCCAGCGGCACATTGTGCGGAAACTGCTGGGGTGAGGTTCATTTTCTCGAAGAACCGTGGTGCGCCGTCTCAGGCGTTCCTTTTGTCATGAGCATGGGGGAGGGTGCGGTCTCGCCGGCCGTCATCGCCTCGCCTCCGCCCTATGATCGCTCCCGCGCCGCCGTCGCCTATGACGGCGCTGCGCGGCGTCTTGCCCAGAGCCTGAAATATCAGGATCGCACGGACCTTGCGCCGTGGCTGGCCGCATGGATGGCCCGCGCGGGACGTGACATACTCGCCGATGCAGACATGCTGGTGCCGGTTCCCTTGCATCGACAGCGTTTGTTCGCTCGCCGTTTCAACCAGTCTGCGGAACTGGCGCGCGCGATCTCGCGGCTATCGGGCGTCGCCTTCGTTCCCGAGGCCGTCGTCCGTGACAAGAAAACCATGCCGCAGGTCGGGCTCAACTCGCGGCAACGCGAAGACAATGTGCGCGCCGCGTTCAAGGTGCCGAGCGCTATGATGGAAAAGCTTCGTAGCCGACACGTCTGCATCGTCGATGATGTCTATACGACCGGCGCGACGGTGGCGGCCATGGCGAAATGCTTGCGCAAGGCGGGCGCACGCGAAATCTCCGTCCTGACATTCGCGAGGGTTCTGCCGGGGGACTTCCGGCGCGCGCGCCCAGCGCCTATATAAATTGCATCAGGCAAATGATTGGACCGAAAATGGCGGACGTCGAAATCTATACGCGCATGATGTGCAGCTACAGCACCGCAGCGAAACGCCTTCTCGACAATAAGGGCGTGGCCTATGTCGAGCACGATGCGAGCTTTTCGCCCGAATTGCGCCAGGAGATGATCCAGAAGGCGAACGGAAGGTCCACTTTTCCGCAGATTTTCATCGACGGCTACCATGTCGGCGGCAGCGACGAGCTTCATGCGCTCGACCGTGAGGGCAAGCTCGACGCCATGCTTTCGGGAGCACCGTCATGACGGTCAAGGTTGCTGCGCTTCAGATGCGCTCGACGACGTCGCTGGAGCGCAACATCGCCGATTTCGAAGCGCTGGTGCGCGAGGCGGCCGGGCAGGGCGCGACCTACGTGCAGTCGCCGGAAATGACCGGCGCGCTCGTGAAGGATCGTGCGGCGCTGCGCGCGATGATCACGTCGGACGACAAGGATGCGCTGGTGAAGCGCGCCGGCGAGCTTGCGAAAGAATTGGGCATCTTCGTCCATATCGGCTCCACCGCCATTGCGCGCGCCGACGGCAAGGTCGCGAACCGCGCCTTCGTCTTTTCGCCGGACGGTACGCTTATGGCGACCTACGACAAGATTCACATGTTCGACGTCGATCTCGACAATGGCGAAAGCTGGCGCGAATCGGCGACATACGAGCCTGGGCGGCAATCGACGGTCGTCGACCTGCCGTTTGCACGGTTCGGTCTCGCCGTCTGCTACGATCTTCGTTTCCCGCAGCTTTTCCGCGCGCAGGCGCTGGCAGGTGCCAGTGTCCTTACCGTTCCGGCCGCGTTTACGAAGCAAACCGGCGAGGCGCATTGGCACGTCCTTTTGCGCGCCCGCGCTATCGAGAACGGGGCTTATGTGATCGCGGCCGCGCAAGGCGGCAAGCATGAAGATGGGCGCGAGACGTTCGGCCACTCGATGATCGTCGATCCGTGGGGCCGCATCGTTGCCGAAGCCGATGGCGACGCGCCCGGGGTGGTTCTTGCCGAGATCGACGTTGCCCAGTCGGCGGCGGCTCGCGGTAAGGTTCCCAATTTAAAGAATGCTCGCGATTTCACGATCGCTGAAGCAGGTGGGCTCAGAAACGCATCATGATCCGGTTCAATCTGGTTTGCGATGCCGGCCACGAGTTCGATGGCTGGTTTCGAAGCAATGACGATTTCACGAACCAGCAGGAAAGCGGCTACGTTTCCTGCCCTGTTTGCCATTCGCAAAAGGTTGGCAAGGCGCTGATGGCGCCTGCGGTGTCGACCGGCCGCAAACGTGAAAAGATCGCGCTCGCCGTCGGCGAGGAGCAGAAGCAGGCGCTCGCGAAGCTGAAGGAAATGGCGGACGCCGTGCGCCAGAATGCCGACTATGTCGGCGACAAATTCGCCGACGAAGCGCGCAAGATCCATTTCGGCGAAACGGAAAAGCGCGGCATCTATGGCGAAGCGTCGGTCGACGAGGTCAAGAGCCTCGCCGAAGACGGCGTCGAATTCATGCCGCTGCCGGTCTTTCCCGAAGACAGGAACTGAGCCGCCCGGTCAGGCTGGCTTCGTCGCCAGCACCATGTAATTGACATCGAGATCGGAAGATCGGTTCCACTGGTCGGTCAGCGGATTGTAGCTGACGCCCGACCGGTCGACGATCGTCATGCCGCCCGGTGTCAGTCCCGCTTCCAACTCGGCGGGCGTGACCAGCTTGTCGTATTGATGCGTACCGCGCGGGAGCCACCGCAAGACATATTCCGCTCCGATGATCGCAAGGCCCCAAGCCTTCATCGTGCGGTTGATGGTGGCGACGAACATCAGCCCGCCCGGCTTGACCATCTCGGCGCATTTGCCGAGGAACAGATCGACATCGGCGACGTGCTCGACGACTTCCATGTTGAGGACGATATCGAATTTCTCGCCCGCATCGGCCAGCGCTTCGGCCGTCGTCGCGCGGTAATCGATCTTCACCTTGGATTCGGTGGCGTGAATCTTCGCGACCTCGATATTCGTTTCGGACGCATCCGCGCCAACGACTTCGGCACCAAGGCGCACCATCGGCTCGCACAGAAGGCCGCCGCCGCATCCGATATCGAGCAGGCGCAAGCCGTCCAATGGTTTTGCCGAACGCGGATCGCGACCAAAATGGGTCGCGACCTGATCGCGGATATAGGCGAGGCGAACCGGATTGAACTTGTGCAGCGGCTTGAACTTGCCGCTCGGGTTCCACCATTCCTGGGCGAGCCTCGAGAACCGCTCGACCTCGCCGGCATCGATGGTGGTGCGCTGTGCATCCGACATGGGCGTCTCCTTCGTCGCGTGAAGTCGGGCCAGGGGCGGCAAATGTCAAGCCTCACGCTTTTTGTGCGTTCGCTGTCGGATCGACGCGCTCTCGCACGTCTTTATGAAATCTGAGTTCAAAAAAGGAGCTTCCTATGATCGATGATGAAAACCAGATTCTCGATCTTCTGCGAGCACGTGAAGATGCGGTAGGTCGCGCGGATGCCGAGGCGGCGCTTGCGTCTTTTGAGGACGACGTTCTTGTTTTCGACCTGCCGCCGCCGTTGCAATATCGCGGAGCTGACGCAAAGGACGCCGACGAGCTGCGCGCTTGGTTCGAAACGTGGGAAAGTGGCGTTGTGTGTCATCTGCACGAAATCGATGTCACGATCGAAGGTAAACTTGCGGTCGTGACCGCGCTCCAAAACATGAAGGGCATGAAACGCGATCTCGGTGCGATCGATCAATGGTCACGCACGACCATTGTTCTGCGTCATACGGATAATGGTTGGCTTATCGTTCACGAGCACAATTCGTTTCCACTCATGATGGATGGAAGCGGCCTTGCGGCGACCGGCCTCACTCCTTAGCAGATAAGTTTCGCATTTTTATGCGTCGCGCGATGGTATCGGGAAACCAAGTCTCTAGATAAGGCGTTCCGGGGCTCGCCCGGGACGTTTCGAGAGCTTTTCCTTATGGCGCCAGCCCTTTCTATCCGCAATCTCACCAAAACCTATGCATCGGGGTTCACGGCGCTGAAAGGCGTCGATCTCGATGTCAATCACGGCGAAATATTCGCGCTGCTCGGCCCCAACGGCGCGGGCAAGACGACGCTGATCGGCATCGTGTGCGGTGTCGTCAACGCAAGCGGCGGCGAGGTCAAGGTTCACGGCCACGACATCATTGAGGACTTTCGTGCGACACGATCCATCATCGGGCTCGTGCCGCAGGAGGTATCGCTCGACGCGTTCGAGACAGTGTGGGCGACGGTTTCGTTCAGTCGCGGGCTGTTCGGCAAGGGGCGCGATCCTGCTCATATCGAAAAGGTGCTGCGCGCGCTGTCGCTCTGGGACAAGAAGGACGAGAAGGTGCTTGGCCTGTCCGGCGGCATGAAACGGCGCGTGATGATCGCGAAGGCGCTGGCGCACGATCCGAAGCTTCTTTTCCTCGACGAGCCGACAGCGGGCGTCGACGTGGAACTGCGGCGCGACATGTGGGCGATGGTGCGCGATTTGCGCGCGACCGGCGTGACCATCATCCTGACAACGCATTATATCGAGGAAGCCGAGGAGATGGCCGACCGCGTCGGTGTGATCTCCCGGGAGAAATTATTCTCGTCGAAGAAAAAGCCTCGCTGATGAGGCGTTTCGGCAAGAAGCGGCTGGAACTCGAACTCGTTGACCCTGTCGCAGCGTTGCCACCGCGATTGGAAGGTCGGGGGCTTGAACTTGTCGAGGACGGGCGCAGGCTCGTCTATTCTTACGACACCCATGGCGAGCGAACGGGCATCACGACGCTTCTGGCGGACCTTGCCGGCGAAGGCATCCGCTTTCGCGACCTCGAAACGCGGCAAAGCTCGCTCGAGGACATTTTCGTCGATCTGGTGAGGGACCGGGCATGAACTTTCACGCCATCAAGGCCATCTATATTTTCGAGATGGCGCGCACCTTCCGCACCATCATGCAGAGCATCATCTCGCCCGTCGTTTCGACGTCGCTTTATTTCGTGGTTTTCGGTGCGGCGATCGGCTCGCGCATCGAGACCATCGACGGCGTTTCCTACGGTGCGTTCATCGTGCCGGGCCTGATCATGATGTCGTTGCTGACCCTGTCGATCTCGAACGCGTCCTTCGGCATCTATTTCCCGAAATTCACCGGCACGATCTACGAACTTCTGTCTGCACCGATTTCCTATGTCGAGATCGTGCTCGCCTATGTCGGCGCGGCGGCGACCAAGTCGATCATGATCGGGCTGGTGATTCTCGCTACGGCCGCTTTCTTCGTTGATCTCGAGATCCAGCACCCGTTCGTGATGATCCTGTTTCTGGTGCTGACATCCGTCAGCTTCTCGCTGTTCGGCTTCATCATCGGCATCTGGGCGGACGGGTTCGAGAAGCTGCAGATCATTCCGCTGCTCATCGTCATGCCGCTCGCGTTTTTAGGTGGCACGTTTTATTCGCTCGATATGCTGCCGCCGCTCTGGCAAACGATCTCGCTTGCCAACCCGGTCGTCTATCTGGTCTCGGGTTTCCGCTGGAGCTTCATCGGCACGTCGGACGTCAATGTGTGGGTGAGCCTCGGCATGACGCTCGCCTTCCTCGCCGTCTGTCTCGCGATCACCGCCTGGATATTCAAGACGGGATACAAGCTGAAGACCTGAGGGCCGTCCGTCTTGCTTGCGCGGCGAACGTGATTTGAGTATTCAACCGGCGCTGCCGGTCGATGGCGGCACGAATTGCATTTTTCTGGTTCGGGACATTCCGTAAATGGCGCGCATCGTGATGAAGTTCGGCGGAACCTCCGTCGCCGACATCGACCGCATTCGCAACGTCGCGCGCCACGTCAAACGTGAGGTCGATGCCGGCCACGAAGTCGCTGTCGTCGTCTCGGCCATGGCGGGCAAGACGAACGAACTCGTCGGCTGGTGCCGCGAAGCTTCACCCATGCACGACGCGCGCGAATACGACGCCATCGTCGCTTCTGGCGAGCAGGTCACCGCCGGGCTGCTCGCCATCGTGCTTCAGGCAATGGGCGTTCATGCCCGGTCCTGGCAGGGCTGGCAGATTCCGATCCAGACCGACAACGCACACGGCGCGGCGCGCATCAAGGACATTGACGGCTCCTTCCTGATCAAGCGGTTCGGCGAAGGTCAGGTCGCCGTCATCGCCGGGTTTCAGGGGCTTGCGCCGGACAACCGGATCGCCACGCTCGGACGCGGCGGCTCGGACACCAGCGCCGTCGCCATCGCCGCTGCCGTCAAGGCCGATCGCTGCGACATCTATACGGATGTCGACGGCGTCTATACGACCGACCCGCGCATCGAGCCTAAGGCGAAGCGCCTTGCCCGCATCTCCTTCGAGGAAATGCTGGAAATGGCGTCGCTTGGAGCCAAGGTTTTGCAGGTGCGTTCGGTCGAACTCGCCATGGTGCATAAGGTGCGCACCTTCGTGCGCTCGTCCTTCGAAGACCCGGACGCCCCCGGTATGGGCGATTTCGACAACCCGCCCGGCACGCTCATTTGCGACGAGGATGAAATCGTGGAACAGCAAGTCGTAACAGGCATCGCCTACGCCAAGGACGAAGCGCAGATTTCGTTGAGGCGCGTCGCCGACCGCCCGGGCGTCGCTGGCGGCATTTTCGGTCCGCTCGCCGAGGCCGGTATCAATGTCGACATGATCGTCCAGAACATTTCCGAGGACGGATCGCGTACCGACATGACGTTCACGGTGCCGTCTGCCGATGTCGGCAAGGCGATCGCCGTGCTCGACAAGAACCGCGAGGCGATCGGCTTCGACGTGATCCAGCACGATGACGGCATGGCGAAAGTGTCGGTGATCGGCATCGGCATGCGCAGCCATGCAGGCGTCGCGGCAATCGCCTTCAAGGCGCTGGCCGAGCGCTCGATCAACATCCGCGCCATCACCACATCGGAAATCAAGATTTCGATCCTGATCGATGCGGCCTACACGGAATTGGCTGTCAGGACTTTGCATTCCGTCTACGGTCTCGATAAGCAGTAGACAGGGGAACAACCGACACGCGAGTTGGTTGTCGGGTCTGCCACTGGGTGGGCTTCGAAGTGCCGTTGGAGAAAACGGTCGATGCGTGACATGGCGGCGGGACCGCGGGTATTGCTGAGACGGCTGCGCGAGCTTATGGCGGAAGCGCTTGAGCCGCAGGAGCGGCTTGACCGCATCGTGCGCGAAATCGCTTCCAACATGGTCGCCGAAGTCTGCTCGCTCTACGTGCTGCGCGCCGATTCGATTCTCGAACTTTACGCTACCGAAGGTCTGAATCCCGGCTCGGTCCACACGGCGCAACTCAAGCTCGGCCAGGGCCTCGTCGGCACGATCGCGGCGAGCGCGCGCGCGCTCAATCTTTCCGACGCACAGACCCATCCGGCCTTCGCCTACCTTCCGGAAACGGGCGAAGAGATTTACAATTCCTTCCTCGGCGTGCCGGTCTTGCGCGCCGGTCGCACGCTCGGCGTTCTGGTCGTCCAGAACCGGACGATGCGCCAGTATCGCGAGGACGAGGCCGAGGCGCTCGAAACGATCGCGATGGTGATCGCCGAGATGATCGCGAGCGGCGATCTGGCGCGCTTGACGCGGCCCGGCCTCGAACTCGATCTGTCGCGCCCGGTTTCCTTCGCCGGCCTGCCGCTCAATGACGGCGTCGGTCTTGGCCATGTCGTGCTGCACGAGCCGCGCATCGTCGTCACCAATCTGTTCAACGAGGATTCGGACGCGGAACTCGAACGTTTGAATGATGCGCTCGGATCGCTGCGCCTGTCTATCGACGACATGCTTTCGCGCCGTGAAGTTGCGTTCGAGGGCGAACATCGCGAGGTTCTGGAAGCCTACCGCATGTTCGCCAACGATCGCGGCTGGGTGCGCCGGCTCGACGAGGCCGTGCGCAACGGTCTGACGGCCGAAGCGGCGGTGGAAAAGGTGCAGTCGGACATGCGCGCGCGCATGATGCACATGACCGATCCTTATCTGCGCGAGCGGATGAGCGATTTCGACGATCTCGCCAACCGCCTCCTGCGCCAGCTTCTCGGCCGCGGACCGGAGGCGATGGCGACGTTGATGCCGCGCGATGCGATTATCGTTGCGCGCTCGATGGGCGCGGCCGAGCTTCTCGACTATCCGCGCGACAAATTGCGCGGCCTCGTTCTCGAAGAAGGCGCAGTGACCAGCCACGTCGTTATCGTGGCGCGCGCCATGGGTATTGCCGTTACCGGGCAGATGAAGGGCGTCGTCTCCATGTCGGAGAATGGCGATGCGATCATCATCGACGGCGATGAGGGTCGCGTGCATCTTCGCCCGCAATCCGATGTCGAATCCGCCTACGCCGAAAAGGTCAAGTTTCGCGCCCGCAGGCAGGAACTCTACCGGGAGATGCGCGACAAGCCGTCCGTTACCAGGGATGGCGTGGCGATCGATCTGATGATGAATGCGGGGCTTGCAGTCGATCTGCCGCAACTCGTCGAGTCCGGCGCGGTCGGTATCGGCCTTTTTCGCACCGAGCTTCAATTCATGGTTGCGGCGACTTTCCCACGCGCCGAAGCGCAGGAGCGGCTTTATCGCGATGTGCTGGAGGCGGCGAACCGGAAGCCGGTCACTTTCCGCACCATCGACATCGGCGGCGACAAGGTCCTCCCCTATTTCAAGGGTGCAGCTCAGGAAGAAAATCCCGCTCTTGGCTGGCGCGCGATCCGCCTGACGCTCGACCGGCCGGCGCTTTTGCGCACGCAGGTACGCGCGCTCCTGAAGGCGGCGGGCGGGCGCGAACTGCGCCTGATGCTGCCGATGGTGACGGAGCTTTCGGAGATCGACGCCGCCCGCGCGATCATCGATCGCGAGGTGCGTCATCTGGCTCGCTTCGGTCACCATCTGCCGACAAGCTTCAAGCTCGGCGCGATGCTGGAGGTGCCATCGCTTCTTTGGCAACTCGACGAGTTGATGGCGCGCGTCGATTTCGTCTCTGTCGGATCGAACGATTTGTTCCAGTTCATCACTGCGTCCGACCGCGGCAACACGCTTCTCGCCAATCGCTTCACACCGCTGTCGGTGCCTTTCCTGCGGCTCTTGCGGCACGTGACGCGGTCGGGGCAGCGCCTCGACACACCGGTAACCTTATGCGGCGAGATGGCCGGCAAGCCGCTGACGGCCATGGCCTTGCTGGGCGTCGGTTTCAAGTCGATCTCCATGTCGCCGGCGGCGATCGGACCGGTCAAGACGATGCTGCGCGATCTTCCGCTCGGCGAACTTTGCCGCGTTCTCGACGAAGCTCTCGACTCGACGGCGGATCACGCCGATATACGTGCGCTGCTGACCGGCTTTGCGAGCGAGCACGCCGTTTCTCTCTAGGACCTTCATCGAATGATTGAATTGCCGCGCGACCGGATGGATCAGGTCATCAAGCGTTTCGAGATGCTCGAAGCGCAGATGGCTGCCGGACCGGAGGCCGACGCCTATGTGAAGCTTGCGTCGGAATATTCCGAGTTGCAGGAGATCGTGGGCAAAGTGCGCGAACTGCTGACGACCGAGGCTGAACTCGCGGACCTGGAGGCCATGCTCAACGATCGAGCGATCGACAAGGACATGCGCGAGCTTGCCGAGGCCGAGCAGCCGGAGGTCGAAGAGCGGGTCGAGGCGTTGCGGCAGGAAATCCAGATCCTGATGCTGCCGAAGGATTCGGCCGACGAGAAAAGCGCGATCCTCGAAATTCGCGCCGGCACCGGAGGCGACGAGGCAGCGCTTTTCGCGGGCGATCTGTTTCGCATGTATGAACGCTACGCGGCCGAGCAGGGTTGGCGCGTGGAGGTCGTTTCGGCGAGCGAAGGCGAGGTCGGCGGCTACAAGGAAATCATCGCGACGGTTTCCGGGCGAGGCGTCTTCGCCAAGCTGAAATTCGAATCGGGCGTTCACCGCGTCCAGCGTGTTCCCGAAACGGAGGGTGGCGGGCGCATCCATACCTCTGCCGCTACGGTTGCCGTGCTGCCCGAAGCCGAAGATGTCGATATCGAGATCAGGAACGAGGATATCCGCATCGATACGATGCGTGCCTCGGGTGCGGGCGGACAGCATGTCAACACGACCGATTCGGCGGTGCGCGTCACGCATATCCCGACCGGCATCATGGTCGTTTCGGCGGAAAAATCGCAGCACCAGAACCGCGCAAAGGCGATGCAGATCCTGCGCGCGCGGCTCTACGACATCGAGCGGACACGCCTAGCCGACGAGCGCTCCGAATCGCGGCGCAGCCAGGTCGGCTCGGGCGACCGCTCGGAGCGCATCCGCACCTATAATTTCCCGCAGGGACGGCTGACCGATCACCGTATCAACCTGACGCTCTACAAGCTCGACAGGGTCATGCAGGGCGAGCTCGACGAGGTAGTCGACGCGCTGATTTCCGACCATCAGTCGAAGCTTCTGGCCGACATGGGAGCCGATGGCTGAGACCATTGCCCTTGCTGAAGCGATACGCCGCGCGCGCGAAAAGCTGGAGGCGGCAGGTCTCGACAGTGCCGCGCTCGATGCGCGGCTGATCGTCGAGCATGTGACGGGTACGACGCGGCTCGACCTGATCGCGCGGCCGGACATGCAAATCCCCGAAGCGCATGGCGACGAGATCGAGGCGATGCTTGCACGCCGTATTGCGCGTGAACCCGTTCATCGCATTCTCGGCGAGCGTGAATTTTACGGGCTGCGGATGACGCTTTCCGCGCAGACTCTGGAGCCTAGACCCGACACCGAAACGCTTGTGGAGGCTGTTCTGCCTTTTGCGCGCGAACGTGCGGGTGCCGGTCGGTGCCGCGTTCTGGATCTAGGCACCGGAACGGGCGCGATCCTGATCGCTCTTTTAGCGCATGTGCCCGAGGCGACGGGACTTGCGGCCGATATTTCCGGAGATGCCCTTGAAACGGCGGCACGCAATGCCGATTTGAACGGGGTAGCCGCTCGTTTCGAAACCGTTCAATCCGACTGGTTTTCTTCCATATCGGGCAGGTTCGACCTGATCGTCTCAAATCCGCCCTATATTGCGTCGAGTGATGTCGAAACGCTCGCCGCCGAGGTTCGGATTTACGACCCGCAAAGGGCGCTCGACGGCGGCGATGACGGGCTGGATTGCTATCGTGCCATAGCGCGAAAAGCCGCAGACCATCTGACCAGAGCCGGGCGCGTTGCCGTAGAGATCGGATACGACCAGAAGGATGTCGTATCGGACCTTTTTGGCAGGCACGGCTTCATTTGCCGCGAGGCGCGTCAAGATTTGGGAAAAAACGATCGAGTTCTGATCTTTGAACCAGATGGCGAGCTGTGAAACGCCCGCAAAAAGGACTTGGCAACACCAATCAATCCCGCTAGGCTTCAAATACCGGATGTAACGAAGCAGGCAGTGCTCTTATCGATTCGGTATCCCGAGACACAAACTGCCTCCATGCGTTGATGACGCCTTTGCTTCGTGCGGGGATGTCCGGTGCGAGACGCGAAACCGAAGCGGGAAAACACTGGCGATGGCGCTGAATGCGACTGTTCGCCGTAGCGATATTGCGGAACGGGTCCGGCCTGGGCGCCGCATGGATATTCCTTTCACCAAGGCGATAAAGAGAAACTGATGAGGCCACAGCAGAACAGGCGCATGCGCGGACGCGGTAACAACAATAATAATAACAATAACAACAACAATAATAACAATAACCGCAAAGGCCCCAATCCCCTGACCCGCAGCTATGAAAGCAACGGTCCGGACGTCAAGATTCGCGGCACGGCTCAGCAGATCGCGGACAAATATACGACGCTTGCGCGCGATGCGCAGAGCTCCGGCGACCGCGTCATCGCGGAGAACTATCTCCAGCATGCCGAGCACTATAATCGCATCATCGCGACCGCACTTGCCCAGCAGGCAGCCACGCAGCAACAGCAGCGCGAGGCTCGCGGCAATGATGACGACGAGGACTTCAGCGACGACAACGATAGCGGTTTCGACGGCAACCAGAGCCAGCGCGATCAGCAGTCGCGCGGTGACAACCAGCCGCGTGGCGAGCGCCAGAACCGCGACCAGCGCGAAAACGGCCGCGACAACGGCAATGCCCAGCGTGACAATCGCCGTGAGGATCGCAACCGTGACGAGGTGGATGCTCCGGCAGCCGCTCAGGGTTCCGGCCCGCAGCCGGTGATCGAAGGCGTTCCGGCGGAAGTCGCACTCGGCGAATCCGAAACGCCAAATGAGCCGCGCCGGGCACGCGCACCGCGCAGGCCGCGCGCGGCACAGGCCGACGAGACGCCTGCGTCCGCTTCGCCTGCCGAACTGGCCCAGCAGGTCCAGGATGCGGAAGGGGTCGAGGAGCCGGCTCAAAAGCCGCGCCGCACGCGCCGCCCCCGTCTCAAGGCGGCTGAAGCTCAGGAAGACGCGGCAAGCGAGCAGAAGTCCGACGATGTCGACGAGGCTGCTGCTTAATTTGGCGTTACAGGAAACAGCAAAAGGGCGGTGGTTATTCCACCGCCCTTTTTTGTTGTCTGGGGTGCGCCGCTTCACTTGAGGGGCGGCACGTAGCTTCCCATATCCGCTTCAACTGGACCTGCTGGTGAAACCGGGGGTCCGTCACCGCAATCTGAACCGGCGCTGCGCGACAGGCTGGGGATGGAATGGAGACACTAAAGACATGAACATAGAAAAGTATTCCGAGCGGGTTCGCGGGTTCATTCAATCCGCGCAGACCATGGCGCTGGCGAGCAATCATCAGCAGTTCACGCCCGAACAATTGCTCAAGGTTCTGGTCGATGACGAGGATGGCCTTGCGGCATCGCTGATTCAGCGCGCCGGCGGCAATGTGCGCGATGTCCAGCTTGGCGTTGACAACGCGCTTGCGGCGCTGCCCAAGGTCGAGGGTGGCAACGGCCAGCTTTATCTCGCGCAGCCTTTGGCGAAGGTTTTTTCCACCGCCGAGGAACTGGCCAAGAAGGCCGGCGACAGCTTCGTGACCGTCGAGCGGCTCTTGACCGCCATGGCGATGGAAAAGTCCGCCAAGACCGCCGAGATTCTCGCCAAGGCAGGCGTGACGCCGGTCGCGCTCAATCAGGTCATCAACGATATCCGCAAGGGGCGGACGGCGGATTCGGCGTCTGCCGAACAGACCTATGACGCGCTGAAGAAGTATGCGCGCGACCTGACCGCCGACGCGCGAGCGGGCAAGCTCGATCCGGTGATCGGCCGAGACGATGAAATCCGCCGCACGATTCAGGTTCTGTCCCGGCGCACCAAGAACAATCCGGTGCTGATCGGTGAACCCGGCGTGGGCAAGACCGCGATCGCGGAAGGGTTGGCGCTGCGCATCGTCAATGGCGACGTGCCCGAATCGCTGAAAGACAAGCAGTTGATGGCGCTCGACATGGGCGCGCTGATCGCCGGCGCGAAATATCGCGGCGAGTTCGAGGAGCGCTTGAAGTCGGTTCTGTCCGAAGTGCAGTCGGCGGCCGGCGGCATCATCCTCTTCATCGACGAAATGCACACGCTTGTCGGTGCCGGAAAGGCGGACGGCGCGATGGACGCGTCCAACCTCCTCAAGCCCGCGCTGGCGCGCGGCGAGCTTCATTGCGTTGGCGCAACGACGCTCGACGAATATCGCAAGCATGTCGAAAAGGACGCAGCCCTTGCCCGTCGCTTCCAGCCGGTCTTCGTCGAGGAGCCGACCGTCGAGGACACGATCTCGATCCTGCGCGGCCTGAAAGAGAAATACGAGCAGCACCACAAGGTGCGCATTTCAGATAGTGCTCTCGTTTCGGCGGCGACTTTGTCGAACCGCTACATCACCGACCGTTTCCTGCCGGACAAGGCGATCGACCTTGTCGACGAGGCGGCCTCCCGGCTTCGCATGCAGGTGGATTCCAAGCCCGAGGCTCTCGACGAACTCGACCGTCGCATCATGCAGCTCAAGATCGAGCGCGAGGCGCTCAAGGTCGAGCGTGACGATGCGTCGAAGGATCGGCTCGACCGGCTCGAAAAGGAACTTGCCGGGCTCGAGGAAAAGTCCGATGCGCTGACGGCAAAATGGCAAGCCGAAAAGCAGAAGCTCGGCCTTGCTGCCGACCTCAAGGGCGAACTCGACGAGGCGCGCAATGAACTTGCCATCGCACAGCGCAAAGGCGAGTTCCAGCGTGCCGGTGAGCTTGCCTATGGCCGCATTCCCGAACTGGAAAAGAAGCTGAAGGACGCCGAGGCGCAGGAAGACGGCGTGGGCTCGATGGTCGAGGAGACCGTTTCGCCCGACCATGTCGCGCAGGTCGTCTCTCGCTGGACGGGAATTCCGGTCGACAGGATGCTCGAAGGCCAGCGCGAGAAGCTGCTTCGCATGGAAGACGAACTTGCCAAGCGCGTCGTCGGGCAGGGCGAGGCGGTTCAGGCGGTGTCGAAGGCGGTGCGGCGTGCTCGCGCCGGCCTTCAGGACCCGAACCGTCCGATAGGCTCGTTCATGTTTCTCGGCCCGACCGGCGTCGGCAAGACCGAACTGACCAAGGCGCTCGCAAGCTTTCTCTTCGATGACGAAGGCGCGATGGTGCGCATCGACATGTCGGAATATATGGAGAAGCACTCCGTCTCGCGGCTGATCGGCGCGCCTCCCGGCTATGTCGGCTACGACGAAGGCGGTGCGCTGACCGAAGCGGTGCGGAGGCGGCCCTATCAGGTCATTTTGTTCGACGAGATCGAAAAGGCGCACCCGGATGTCTTCAACGTTCTGTTGCAGGTGCTCGATGACGGGCGGCTGACGGACGGGCAGGGGCGCACGGTCGATTTCCGCAACACGTTGATCATCATGACGTCGAATCTCGGCTCCGAATATCTGGTCGCGCTCGGCGAGGACCAGGATGCGGATGCTGCGCGTGACGATGTGATGGCGGTCGTCCGGTCGGCGTTCCGGCCCGAGTTTCTGAACCGTGTCGATGAGGTGATCCTGTTCCATCGCCTGCGCCGTCAGGACATGGACAAGATCGTCGCGATCCAGCTCAAGCGCCTCGAAGCGCTTTTGACCGATCGCAAGATCATCCTGAAGCTCGACGACGAAGCGATCGACTGGTTGGCAGCAAAGGGTTACGATCCGGCCTACGGCGCACGTCCGCTCAAGCGCGTGATGCAAAAAGAACTGCAGGACCCGCTGGCAGAGCGGATTTTGCTTGGCGAAATCCTCGATGGTTCGACGGTGAAAGTGACGTCGGGATCGGATCGGCTCAACTTCCGGGCGACCGGAGGCGAGGGCACGGCGGTCGAAGAGGCCGCCTGATCACCGAACAGACACCGCGCAAAAAGAAATGGCCGGCGTAACGCCGGCCATTTTCATGTCCCGTTCATCCTTCATGAACCATAGTCAATCACCTGTCGGCATGACCGGATCACGTTTGGTCGCTGCCTGCAACCCGATATGCTTCTGGCTTGTTAGGACAAAATGATCGCGCGACCGTTTTCTCTCACAATTCTTGCGATGCTCGTTTCGGCGGGGACCGCCTCGGCGGCGTTGCCCGACCGCGAGCGACCGCGCCCTTCCGCCAAGGAGCCGCAAGCGCTTCAACTCGCGCAGCGTGAGGTTGACGTTTATTACGACCAATACGGACGCGAGGTTCTGGTCGATCCCTATACGGGAGAGATCATTGCCGTTGTGGGCGAGCAGGGAGGCGCGGTTCAGCGTGAGCGCTATGTCGAGCCAGATCAGTGGGGCGGCGAATATGTCGAGCCGTACCGGGATAATTCTTATGAATACGATCCCTATGAAGACGACCGGCGACTGCGCCGCGAGCAGCGCATGCGCGAACTCGGCCGCTACCCCGGCGCGCGTTCCAATGGATTTCCGGACGTGCGCGAGGCCCCGCCGCAACGCGCTCCCCGCGAGGAGCCAAGTCTCGCGGCCCCGCAGCAGCCCGGCACGGGTGGCGTGACGCGCCAGCCGCTTGACGAGCCGTCGACCGCGAGCCTGGGTGAAAGCACGCCCGATGTTACGCAGCCTGGCTCGGTGATCGGGATTGATCCGCAAAATCAGCCGCCTTCCATCTCGACCCCGCGAGGCACAGTTGCCGGCGCCAGCGAGGACGTGGCCAAAATCCAGATCATCCTGTCTCGCATCGGCGCATCGCCCGGTGTGGTCGACGGGCGCATGGGCGACAACGTCAACAAGGCGATCGCTGCCTATCGCGATCTGCGAGGCGAGGCGCTTCGGACCTACGATACGCAATCGATCGACACGATCTTGCAGGAGACAGGAGGCGACGCCCTCATCGACTACGAAATCACGGCGGTCGACGCTGCCGGTCCGTTCATCGCGTCCGTTCCCGAGGACTACGGCGAGAAGGCGCAACTCGATCATCTTGGCTTCACGTCGGTCGCCGAAAAGCTCGCCGAAAAATTCCATATGGACGAGAACTATCTGCGCGCGCTCAATCCGGGCGTGAATTTCGACCGGCCGGGCACGCGCATCCGCGTCGCCAACGTGCCGCGCCCGAAGCGCGAGCAGGTCGCGCGGATCATTGCGGACAAGAGCGCCAAGCAGGTTCGCGCCTACGACGCGAACGGCAGGCTCGTCGTCGCGTATCCGGCGACCATCGGTTCTCAGGGAACGCCGTCGCCGACTGGCACGCACACGGTGGAGCGCGTCGCGCTCGACCCCGAATACACCTACAATCCGAAGATCAATTTCCAGCAGGGCAACAACGATCGCGTGCTACGCATTCCGCCCGGCCCGAACGGTCCCGTCGGTTCGGTCTGGATCGCGCTGTCGAAGCCGACCTACGGCATTCATGGAACGCCCGAACCGTCGAAGATCGGCAAGACCTATTCGAATGGCTGCATCCGCCTGACCAACTGGGATGCGCAGGAACTGGCGAAACTGGTCTCGAAAGGCGTGACCGTCGAATTTCGCGAGTGAGCCGGGACAACGTAGACGCTAAACTAAAAAAAGCGGCTTTCGAGCCGCTTTTTTTATTGGCAAATCAATTGCTGCTTTGCGCCATGCGAAGCGGGGGAACCGGATCGCCGTTGAGCAGCGCCATGATGCGCTGGCGCTCATACTGGAACGCTTCGAGTTCCGGGCCTTCCAGCGAGCGGTTCTGCGGTAGGCGAACGCGCATCGGATCGACTTTGGTGCCGTTGACGATCAGCTCATAGTGCAGGTGGTTGCCGGTCGAAAGCCCGGTTGAGCCGACATAGCCGATCACCTGTCCCTGCCGCACGCGTGCTCCAGCTTTCACCCCGTCGGCGATGGCGTGCTGGTGGCTGTAGGAGGAAACGTAACCGTTGGGATGTCGGATGACCGTGTGGCGGCCATAGCCACCTGACCAGCCGGCCTCTTCGACAACGCCGTTGCCGGCCGCAATGATCGGCGTTCCGCGAGGTGCCGCCCAATCGACGCCGGTGTGAGCGCGCGTATAGCCCAGAACCGGGTGACGTCGGCCGCCAAAACCTGACGTGAAACGGCCGTTGGGGACGGGGTTCCTCAAAAGGAACTGGCGGGCACTGCGTCCTTCCTCGTCGAAATAGTCGACCGAGCCGTCCTCATATTCGAAGCGATAGAAATTACGTGTCGTCGTACCGAACGTCGCGCCGACATAAAGAAGCTCCGAATCGCCGGTGGCGTTGTCGTCAGTGTCCGGATTGGAGAAGAAGAGTTCGATCCGGTCGGTCGGGCTCAGACGTGACTGGAAATCGACATCGGCGGCCAGCAGACGGATCAGCTGCCGCGTCATGTCCCTGTTGAGACCGTAAGAATAGGCGGCGCGATAGATGCCGTCATAGGCGGTGGGCAGCGATCCCGAGGATGCGACGACCGGGATCGATCCCTGCATCGCAATCGAAATCGCGGGGTTAGGCTCCGGCTCGTCGCCCGGCACGAACTGGCCGTTGTCGTCGATGGCGACCGTCGCCCAGTGCGCAGCTTCCCGGTAGAGGCTGGCGCGTATGATGTTTGCGCGGTCGCCGGCGATCTCAAGCCCGATCCGCAATACCGAGCCGGCGGGGACATCGTCCCGTTCGATCATTCTCGCCACCGCGCCGGCCATCGCGACGGACGGTTCGTCATCATAGCCGGCTTCGGCAAGAAGATCGGCGATCGGCTCCTCGCGCCGTGCGATGACCATGTCCTCGGCAAATTCCGACGTTTCGGCGACGACGCGCTCGCGCGGCGCGATCGATACGTTTTCGGGCACCACCCGGATTCCGTAATTGCCGAGCGAGGTTCCTGCCAGCCCGTCGCCGAAGCGTTGCGGATCGACATAATGAAGGGCGGCGACCTGGATGTCGCCGTCGGTCAGGATCGCGCCAGTGTTGCGTACGACGGTCTCGACTTCGTCGGCCGACAATTCGCTGCGCGTGTCGTAGGTTGCCGATCCAAGCGGGAAGGCCTCCATGCGCAGGCTGACTTCGCTCTCCACCCGCGCGCCGTAGATTTGGCCCATCGCCACGCTCGGCGCGGCGGGCGTCCCTTCCTCGGCGAACACGTCAAGCGGATCGAACGCCGGATAGTCCCGATCCGTCGAATGTCCCGCCGCCAATGCCATCTCGACATGAACGAACGGCACCGTTCGCACGATATCCATGTCGTCTTCGCGCAGCAGTGTGGAAATTTCCATGCGCCGGCGGTCGGATGTCGAGGCCAGAATACGCGAAGCGGCGACGCGCCCCGTCTTGGTCGCTTCACCCGCAGCGGCCCCGTTGGTGTCGCCACGCGGCGCGACTGCCGCGGATGAGCGCAATACGATATTGCCTGCATCCAGCGCGGCGAAGAGCGCGACGCCCATCAAGATGCTGGAGGTGATGCCGGTCAGAAACGTGCCGGAAAGCCAGCGCGCGGAAATCTCACGCCGATCCGGTGGGCCGCTGCGGCCGGCGCCATTAAGCGGCGGCTCGTCTCCCAGTTCGCGTGCGGCCAGATCGTGGTCGTTCATGCCATCTCTTTAAAAGGGAGGGCGCCGAAGGCGTCCGATTTCTGCTCGTGGGAGCGACAATTGCCTGCCGTCGTGCGCGAAGTCAACGAACCGGCCGCAGTTGTGATGTAGCGTCCAACAGCTTCGCGTGAGTGCAAGAGCAATCAGGCCATTATCAGGCACGCGCGCGTACACGAGAGACGTCCATACAAGCTTCCCTGTGGTCTTCCGTTTGGTGACGCAAAAAGTTCATAAAAGTTCGAAAGC
>NZ_JBTSWH010000002.1:0-164705 GCF_054612275.1 Aliihoeflea sp. PC F10.4
TCACTTAGCACTTAATTATGAGAATCCGATGCCAATGATTTCAACTGCATGCGCCGGCACTTAATTTGATAATTAGCACTTAATTTGAGAATACTGCTTGGAATTTGTCACTTAATGTGAGAATGGAGCTCGTGATGTGTTTCCTCGCGAGCCTGCCATGAGCGCCCAATTCCCCGATGAGATTGACGATGCACTGTGGGATGAGGCGTGCCGTCGGGCGGACGCGATCCGTGAATTCCTGAAGTGCGATCCTGACGGCACTACGGCAGCAGGCGTTTCCGGACTCGCTGCCGAGATGAATGTCAGCCAGGCGACAGCCTATCGCCTGATCAAGCTGTTCCGCGCCGGTGGGACTGTCCTGTCGCTTGTGGGCCGCAAACGTGGGCGGCCGGAGGGTCATCGTGCTCTGGATGAGCAGCGAGAGGAAATCGTCCGTGCGACGATCAAATCATCGTACCTCAAGCAGACACGGCCGACGGTTTCGCAGTTGGTCCGGGACGTGCAGACGAACTGTGCTTCTGTTGGGCTGAAGCCGCCGCATCGCCGGACGATCGTCACTCGCCTTGTGGACATAGACCTTCAGAACCGTGCCAAGCGACGCGGCGAACAGAAGATCGTCAAGGCGACAACGGCGGTTCCCGGATCGTTCAGTGCCGCCCGCCCCCTCGAAGTTGTCCAGATTGATCATACGAAAGCCGATGTCTTTGTCGTTGACGAGGAAACACGGCAGCCGATCGGCAGGCCGTGGCTGACGTTGGCAATGGATGTGTGCACCCGTATGGTGACTGGGTTCTACCTCACCATGGAGGCGCCTTCACGGCTGTCGACCAGCCTGTGTCTGTTGCATTCCGTCTTCGACAAGTCGACCTGGCTGCGAGAACGCGAGATCACGGATCCGTGGCCCGTGGCTGGCCTGCCCCACACTGTTCATGTCGACAACGGCGCCGACTTCCGCAGCCGGGCATTCAAAAGAGGTTGCGAGGATGCCGGCGTGGTGATCGAGTGGCGGCCGCCGGGCGAACCCCGCTTCGGCGGCCACATCGAGCGCTTGATCGGCACACAGATGGGGAGGCTGCACCTGCTGCCGGGGACAACATTCAGCAACGAACAGGAACTGGGAGAGTACGACTCGAAGCGGCACGCGGCACTGACGCTGCGTGAGCTCGAGCGGTACATCGCACTCGACATCGTCGGCTCCTATCATCAATCAATCCATGGTACCCTGGGTCGCCCGCCGATTGCTGTCTGGCGGGAGCACGAGGGCGAGATTCCGCTTCGGCTACCACAGGATCGGCTGCGCTTCTGGCTCACCTTCCTGCCTGAGCAAGAGCGCACTCTACGGCCGACTGGCATTCATTTGTTCGGTCTGCGTTATTGGTCGGCAGCGCTCAGCGCCGACGTCGGACGTTCAGACCGGCGACTACTCGTCAAATATGATCCACGCGATATGGCGCGCATCTTCATTCGGCGGCCATCGGGAAACTTCGTGGAAGCTCGCTATGCCGATGTGACGCTGCCTTCTATCACCCTACACGAGGCGGGGACCGCCCGACGCGCGCTTCTAGCGAAAGGCCGCCGCGAAGTCGACACCCGCGCTATCGTCCGCACCGCTATCGCACAGCGAGAGCTGGTTGAGACGGCAACTAGGAAAACGGCAGCCGCTCGACGCGGGAAAGCGTCTTCGAAATCGAAGGTGAATGATCGGGAATGGGGCTCGCTCCGCGGTGTCGATTCCAGCAAACCTGTACCCTTTGTTGAGGATACAGATTGAGCTGGAATGAATATGAACGATAAAATCTCACACCTGACTGCCAGCGCCGCCGCGCTGCTTGCCGAAACGGACGAGCGGCGCATTCGCGCGATACGATCGCGTCGCTGGGTGCTTTATCCAAGAGCCAAGCAGGCGCTCGACCGGCTGAGCGCGCTCCTCGACCACCCGCGAGGCACGCGCATGCCTTCGGTCGCGATCTACGGCGACAGCGGTATGGGCAAGACTATGATCATGAAGCGGTTCCGGGACCAGAACCCTCCAAGCTTCAATCCGCTGACGGGGACGTTGACGACGCCGGTCCTAGCCATGGAAATGACCAGCCGCCCGGGCGAACGACGGTTCTACGCTGAACTCCTCACCCTTCTCGGCGCGCCACAGCGCCCGCGTGCTGACATTGCCCAGATGGAGCAGGCCGCATTGCGGATCATGGAGGCCATCGGTGTGCAGGTGCTGGTTATTGACGAGGTGCACAACATCCTCGCCGGAACCTATCGCGAGCAGCGCATCGTTCTGAACACTCTTCGTTTCCTCAGCAATCGTCTGCAGATCTCGCTCGTTTGCTTCGGCGTCAACGAAGCACGCGAAGCCATCAGCGGGGACGTCCAACTTGCGCGGCGGTTCGAGCAGTTCACGTTGAGCCGGTGGGCTGCGAACGAACAGTTTGAAACCTTGGTAGTATCGATCCTGCGCAATACGCCGTTGCGTCGACCCTCGGTACTTACACCGAAATCACTGCGACGGATCCTGCAGATCACCGAGGGTATCACCGCCAACATCTTCCACATGATCAACAGCCTCGCCGTCGACGCCATCGAAAGCGGTCGCGAACTAACCACCGACGAAGCGGTCGAGTGCTGGGAGCCGGAGTTCGATGCCGAGGCGGCATTCGCGTGATTGAGAACACGCCGCTACGGCAATTGCCGGTGCGCTTGCCGCCCCACTGCAACGAACTTCTGTCCTCCTGGATCGGCCGGCATGCAGCTTTCTACGCAGTTCCACCGCTCGTGATGCTTCGGCATTGCCTGCCGGAAGCGTCATCATTGCGGGCGGTAGATCTCCAGCTGAGCAGCGATCAGGAAATCCGACTGGCCGACATGTTTGTCACGGAGTCGGCCTCCTTACGTCAAAAGACCTTCGCAAATATCGCGAAATCATCGCGTCGACTGATCGCTTCACAGCCGGCGCAGGTCTGCACAAACTGCCACCCGGGACATGCGGAACCGGCACCAATCCTGCGAAGCCAGCTGCTGGGATGGCGCATCACGTGCCCTCTGTGTGGAAGCCACCTCCGGCATACCGGCGGGGGCGAACTCCCCTCCCCTTTCCAGCAGTATCGTGTTGCCGCTCTTCGTGGCGAAAAGCTGCTCGACGATGAAGCCGAGCGCGGTATCAGAACGTGGGCATCGCCAGCTGGAATTGTACGTCTGCTACTGATGCGGCGAGCAGTACTTCCGTTTCCGGGCGAAGAAGAAATGTGGCGGTTCAGGGTACTGGGAAAAATCATCCCGGAACTCGACGAACTCCTTCCCGAAATATGCACTAGCTTTCCAACGCCACAAAACCCGATTCTGCCGTTGCATCTCCGCCCTGCCCTCCTGGCAGGCGTCGCGATGGTGCATTCCGGTGGAGCAGAAATGCTTTACATGTTGCGCCGATCCACGTTCGGATTGCACCGGCATCGCTTCGACCGAGAAGCAATGCCCTTTTTCGTCAACGCAGCCCGTAAAAGACACTCGACACAGATGCAGTTAATCTGAGAATCTGAACGCAGACATTCTCACAATTAACTGCCTATCTTCGACGAAACCGCCGCATTCTTGCGTTTAACTGCCAAGCGACAGGATTGCCGAGAGCCTTTATTACAACTGGTCGAAGGAATTCCTGGAAGCCGGCAAGAAGCGGCTTGCCGGCGATACGGCCCGTGCCGCCACCAGTGACGAAGTAAAGGTGCTGCGCAAAGAGGCACGCGATCTCAAGGAAGTCGTCGCCGAGCAGGCGCTGGAACTGCGGCTGTTTAAAAAAAGCATGATCGCGGATGTCCGTTCGGGGATCGTCCGCGACGTTTTCAGCGGGTCGCTCAACAAGGTCTGGCGCGACCTGTTCGTCCGGCTTGCTCCGAACGAGCAATTCGTTCCGCAATTCCGGCTTCCCGATCGGGGGGATGGCAAGGTGGAGGCTGTGCTGGAGACGTTTCATAGGTCAGGGCAGTCCTCCGGTCCTCCCGGCGCCATGCTCAGCCAGGGCAATTTGAACACCGCGGCCCTGACCCTATTCCTTGCGCTTAACCTGTCGGTACCGTCGCAGCTGCCATGGTTGGTGCTTGACGACCCCGTGCAGTCGATGGATGACGTTCACATCGCCCAGTTTGCCGCTCTGTTGCGAACGTTTTCAAAGGGTCTCAGCAAGCAAGTCGTGATCGCGGTGCACGAGCGTGCGCTGTTCGAGTATCTGACGCTTGAGCTAAGCCCAGCCTTTGCTGGCGACAGTTTGATCACCGTGGAGATCAGTCGCAATTTCGCCGGCGACGCCGTTGCGGATCCATACTTCTATGCGTTTGAGGACGATAACGCTGTCGCTGCCTGAGATAACTCGGCCTATCTGCGCAGGTCTCCGTTCACTTCTGCAATTCAAGGAATCACAGAACTCCCCAGGCACGATATCGTCCCCTTCCGGTCAGTTCCCGTATGCCGAGTTCCGATATCAGGTTGAGCGCACCTCGCGGCGTCACCTTGACGACTTTTGCCACCATCGCAGCGGAGACCATCGGCCGCGACAGGACAAGATCGATAGCCGATGGCAGTCTGCTGGATGCACGACGGCCTATCAATCTTCTTTCCATCAGGGCTTGCGCCTGCTGTAAACGCACAAGTTCTCGCATGCCAGCGTCTGCCGCTGCTGCCATCGCATCCAGAAACGCAATTAGGCGGACAGTCCGGTCCTTTGCCTGGCGTCGTTCTCTGGAAATCGCCTTCAACCCGACATTGAATGCTGGCAGATGGGAGCCGACCTTGTCTCGTGAGCGCAAATACGCACCGATCAGGAGGCCACCAAGCCAATGCTGTCGTTGCGCTGGTTCGAGCGTTTCCCACGCATCAAACAGCAATGCCGCTGCGATTGTCGGCGGCATATCCTGAACCGACATCTCGACTGACCGCCATTGCAACAGGCGATCGGCCTCGTCCCAGTCCGGATCACGGATCATCAGATCGCCCACCACGAGGCCACGGCTTGCAGATGCGGAACGACCGTCTCCTTTCGTCATGTTGCTGATCAGTCGCTCTGACCGTTCCAACACAGCATCAATCAGCGCGAACTCATCGGCGAGGAGGTCCGGCTCATCAACCTCATTGCCCTCCCCTCCTCTCTCCTCGACAACAAGGTTGACCGTCTCGCCTTCCTCCTGAACCTGAGTTCCACTCAGGGCAGCGAGCCCGCGGTCGCTCAACGCCCAATCGGGTTTGGCAGTTGCGGTACGCCGGCGCGCACGAAGAATCCTGTGGGAGATTGTCAGTTCGTGGCTAGGAGCCCGGATATCCATATGAGCATCGTGAAGAACGAGATCTTCCACATGGACAAGCTCCCCCGCGACCCACATGCTGGCAGCAGAATCGAAGAAATGCGAGCGCTCGATGAAGCCTTCGCCCACCGGACTCCGTCGCACTGCTTCATCCAAACGGGCAAGCTGATCTTCCGCACGCACTATGGCTGGAAGCAGGGTCTCCAGAGGGATTTTGCCGATCTTATAAGCCATTGTAATATCGTATGTTAATTCTCGATACGGTAACTATCTGATATCTTGCTTCTGTCATAGCGACTATTTTTCACGCGCGCGTACCATCTATTGCGCTCAGGCCTTTCAGATTGAACAGAAGGCTGCTTGGCAGCGCTCAGATCGATGAGAAAGGCCGTTTTTCAAGGGATTAGAGAGCTCAGCAGACACAATTCAGGCGACAAGAGACGTTTACAACCGTTCGGTTAGGCGTATCTTCTGTATTTGGAAAACTACCCTCCCGTATTCTCTCAGGTGTCATTTGTCACAGTCGACTGCACTGGCGGGACAAAGCTGACTTCAGTAGTGGCCATCGGCGAGATCAGGCGTCCGGGCGACGAGAAGCGGCGCCAACACCGGAATTCCCAAGCTCTTGAGGGTTTCGTCAGTCTGAGCCACGAACCGTGCACTGCGCGGCTGATGATTGAGCATTCGGCGCAGATCGATTGCAACGTCGTCGTTTTCACGGGCCAGCATGGTGATGTTCTCGATCTCGGTCGGCATTAGCTGGAAATCCCGCAGGAGAACGGCAGACGAGACGGCCCGTGACGCTTCCCCCTCCAATGGGCGCGTAGATGCCTTCAAAGGCTGGAAGCCCGCCCTGATCAGCGGCCGAATGGCCAAGGCGGCGACTTTCAGCACATTCGTCCGCTCCAACCGACCCTGCTTCTCGTAAATGCCCCAGCGCCCCAGGGCATAGCGATAGGGCAGACCCGCAGCCGCCCACGCCGCCTCAACTATCGGACGTGCAGGATCCTTCATGCGTCGCGGACGGCAGATCTCATCGATTACGCCACGTAGAACACGAAGCCAAAGGCCTCCGTGAACAATGCGGCCGCCGGGCAACTGTACCCTGCCCTTCGTAACGGCCTGCAGGGTCAACCCGTCGAGCCCAGCGAGCTCTGCGGCGGCCTCCCGGGCAACTGGATAATCGGATTGCGCGGATAGACTGGCTGCGTGCAGCAGGACGCCGTGCTTCGGGCAGCTCGCCATCCAGCTGGCCCGCCAATATAATCGTCCAAAGCCCTGCCGATCGCTCCGCAGGCAATCAATACACCCGATCATCTTGCCGTCGGCGAGATCATCGGAAATCCAGGGGAGCCACCAAGCCGCGCGCACCGGCCTCACCCGCAACGTCGGGTCCTCAAAGACACCAAACTGACAGCAATAGGCTGGAAAGATGTTGCCTCGGGGCGCCAGACCGTCCACCAGATAGGGCACATAGGCCGCCATCGTCATGGCCCGGATCCGACCAGCAGCAACCCCCGTGCGTTCCGCCAGCTTCTGGATCAAAGCAGCCGATGGCCAGAAATCCACCAATTCGATGTCCGGCCTGTTGATCCCCAAAGCTGCTTCAGCAAATTCGCCGACGCCCATGTCATAAGTATCGGCGAGCCGCCATAGCCACGAAGACAAGGCTTCTTGCGGCAATGGCTGAGGATGAATCGGCAGCCTTGTCGCCATCGTCAGACCAGAAGCTGCTCAGTGAGACGCCGCCTTTCGGCCGGGCCATGGTATTTCATCTGGCGGAGTGACCGCTGATTGATCGCCTCCTCCCCGCCTTCGACCGCAGCAACCGCAGCCGAACGCAACAGAGCAGCTATTTCGCCTATGGTTCCGCCTGTGCGAGCCAAAATCCAGCGCTGCAGCTCGGCCGAGCTGAGAAATGACGGCTTACGAAGCGGGAACGTCGCCACAAAGCTCTGGATCAGCCGGTTGAGTTCGTCTCCCTCCTCCCACGGCGGCAGGATGATCGGATGAAACCGGTTCTCAAGCTGCGGATCGGTGCGGATGGCGAGATAGGCGTCCCTCGTCCCTGCCCCGACAATCGGAATTCTCAGTTCGTTGCCGAGAAACCGCAACAAGTTGAGGAATTCGCGCTGTGCCGGTGCGGTACCGGCCAGAAGATTGTGCAGTTCGTCGATGATCAGGATTCGTACGCCAACCCTCCTGAGGATCGACAACGCCAGCGCTTCAAGATCATGCTTGCGGGCCGTCCTTCGTACCGGCGCTCCCAAAACCTCCAGAAGATGCTGGTAGAAACGTGCAACGCCGGGATCCGTAAGCATCTGCACCACGACAACAGGGACGTTTTCCTCATCACGGTCGGGCAAGGCAGGTGGCGTATGATCGCGTCGGAATTTCTCGATGATCATCGATTTGCCGTTGTTTGTCGGCCCGAGCACGAGAAAACATTGCGGCCGCACACGGCATGGCTCGTTCTCAATCGCGGCGCCGAGCAGATCGAGCGACGCCTGTGCCTGTGGGTAGCCGATCCACCACTGGCCACGGATGAAGGCTATTCGTTGCGCGTTGTCCGTGGCAGCGATCTCTCGCAGATCGAGGGGCAGGTGGCTGAGATCACTCATCACCATCTTTCCATCGGAAATGGCGGCGAAACGGGAGGCTGATCAGTGGCATGCTCATTTTCGATCGTCGGCATGACAGCCACGCGATCCGCCGGCGTTTCAGGGGCCGGGGTCTGTCGCGCCAACTGGCGCCGGGCCGCTCTGGATTTCTTTGCTGCGGACTTGACCAGCCCACGCTGCTGTTCGACCGTCCTGAAGATGATCTCTTCGTCGACCAGCGCCCTACCGCCTGCTCTGATGGTTCGAACAGCCTGCCGATGCTCAAAAAGCGAGATTCCTGGCCGTTCCAGACGCCGGCAAGGCACCGCCACATAGCTGCGGCCGTCCGGCTCGAGCACAAATATCTGCGACAGATCACGAGGATCACGACGGATCAGGAAGGACCGGCAACGATCTCTATTCGCTATCCACGGACGCAAAACATCTGAATAGTAGGTGATGTGGTCGAGCGTAAAGCCATCGCGCTGAATCGTCCGGCGCATGACAGGCAGGAAATCGACCAGATATTCGCGGCTATTGGCGACTGGCCGCGGGTCTCCATGCTCGGCAATTCCGCGCTTCCACCGAGCGAGCGGCGGCTCCATGATCCCTTCGTGGACCGCGTGATGGTAGCGTCCGCTGATCGCCAGAGCCAGCCAATGCTCCAGCTCGGACAACGTAAGAACCGCAGTTGCATCGCTGTCATAGGTTCCCCGTTCGGTCGGATTTGAGAACGTTGTGCCGGGCAGATCATGGATAAGGCCCATCAATGTGCCGATCAGACGCTCGATCACCCCGCCGAAATGAGGTTGGCCCTTCGGGCGATATTCGAGGCCGATCCCATGCTGCTGACAGCCACGAGCGAGAGCTTCGCCATGAAATTCCGCAGCATTATCAAGATGCAGGAGACGCGGGACACCTGCGATCGGCCACTCTGTATCGAGACCGAGCTCGTCGAGATAGGCCTTCTTCTCAACTCCAGAGTGGGCGAGGCATAAACCGACACTCGTTGCGGACGGCGCCTCAAACGACACGAGAAAGCCGGTGATGCAACGGCTATAGACGTCGATCGCCACGGTCAGCCACGGCCGACCGACCGGGAGGCGGCTGATTTCGTCCACCAGAATGATATCGACCGGCGTATGGTCGATCTGGACGATGTCGAGTGGCGCTTTCGATATCGGCCCATGGCCAGCAGCCGATGTCAGCCGTCTTGCTGAGCTGCTGCGCGGGCCTTCACGACGACGCGCTACCTCTTCAGCCCGGATTGTCTCAAGGCGACGGCGGATCGTTTTCGCCGAAGGAGCCGGCAATCCGGCTTTCTTGCATCGGAGTTGGACCTCCTCGACGAGACGGACAATCCGACGCTTCTGCCGCGTCAGGTAGGTATCGTAGATTGCGGCGGTGACAATGTCGTCCACCCGCGCCGGCATTCTGGATCGGCCTCGGCCGCCGGATGGTTTTCCGGGAGCCAGCGAACTCATCAATCCACCTGATGCCCGAAACCGGGCGACAAGTGTGTAGACCGATCGGGTGCTCATCCCCAGAAGAGCGGCCGCACCCCGCGCGTCAACGGCCGAGACCAGTTCCTGAGCGGCCAAAGGCGCTATTACCGGATAGCGGCGCTGCGCCTCTTGCCGCGCTTCTTCAGAGAGCCCAAGCGTGCCGCGTTCGGCAATCTGATCAGCGTGCTCATCCACCTCTCGACGTCCCTTCCTACTGAAAACCGAATCGGCGACATTGAAGGGAAGTATGGGCAGTTTATGCGACATAGTGAAGCCAACTATGGGGAATCAGGAGCCGATTGCAGTGACCATGACCTTCGCTAAGATATTGATCTTCCATGCTCCGCATTGAAACCAACTTTGACAACTGACAGGAGGCGCTCCAAATGGCTTTTGAGACGCAAAAACAAGCTTCTCGTCGACCACAGGGCCGCCTGATCGGCTATGCGCGCGTGTCTACGGATGAACAAGCGACGGAAGCGCAGGAAATCGAACTGCGCGCCGCCGGCTGCGATGTGATCGTTCAGGAGCATGGCTCGGGGGTATCGCGGGTCCGGCCGGCTCTCAGCAAGCTGCTGCGCGACGTGAGCGCTGGCGACACCCTCCTTGTCGTCCGGATCGACCGGCTGGCGCGCTCCGTCAGCCATTTGCTCGAGGTAATCGAGGGCCTGACGGAAAGAGGGGTGCATTTTCGCTCCCTGCGAGATCCGATCGACACCACGACGCCGCAGGGCATGTTTTCTCTCCAAGTGCTCGGCGCCGTGGCGCAGCTGGAGCGCTCCTTGATTTCCGAACGCACGAGGGCCGGCATAAGGGCGGCGAAGGCGAGGGGAAAGCTCTCCGGCAATCCCGGAATCCGCGAACGCCGGCCGGAGACGCTCGCCATGATGACAGCCGCCCAGAAGGCAGCTTACGGCGCACGCATCCAGGCAACTGCCAACCAGTGGCTTCCGACTGTGAAGCGCATGCGACCGGACCATACTTGGGATGACATTGCACGTGTACTGAAGCAAAGAGGGCACGACTGGACCCCCGAGCGGCTTCGTCGTGCCGTGAGATGGCTGGTTACCGAGCACATGGCAGATCCCGCCCTGCTTCGGAAATCGCCGCCTCGCCTCCCGGAGGACCGGCTGATGACGCTGGTCACAGGTATCCACGCCTCGAACCCGGCTTTGACGCTCCGGGACATTGGTGCGCAGCTCGAGAAACTTCACGAGCGCACACCACGCGGCGGAGCAAAGTGGTCTCCATCGTCGGTGAAAAACCTGCTCGACCGCGCCCGGCGCTCTGGACTGCTGACGAGCGAGCTCCTTGACCTGCCTGGTCGGTGACGGCCATTGCCCTGATCGTGAGAAACACCAAACGAGCGCGTCATGGCAGCGGCTTTAACTTCTGCAGACTTTTCACGAGCGATTCCGAGACCTCAAGTCGCGGTGCTACGCCGGCGTTGGCCTCGGCTTCTGACTGCCGCCGCTTGCTCTCATCCAGCTTGGCCCGGAGCAGCGCCATGATCATCGGCCAGGTGGAAAACTTCCCTTCCCTCGCCTTGTCTGTCAGGCTGCGCAGGTATCCGCCCGCGCTGTTGATCTGATCCGACCGCTGGTAAATCGCAGCCAATGCGATCGCGGCCTGAACCTCACCCATGACGCCTTGGGCATCCTGCCAGGCGCTCCGACTGATACCGAGCATCGTTCGCCCGAGTTCCGCGGCGGCAAGCAAGTCGCGCCAGTGGCGGATCTCGCCGGATTGAACGATTTCCAGCAGGTTAGGGCAGGCATCCAGCACAATACTCAACGGCAAATCACGCTTCGGCAAGCTCCGCACGTTGTCGGTTTCCGCAGCGTTGCCGCTCGCTTCATTCTTTTCTCGAAAGCCCTGTTCAGATTCAAATTTGGATTCGGGATTTGAATTCTGTATGTGGCGCTCAGAATGAGACTCATTGGCGTTCGAATTTTGTGTTTTTGTGAAGGATTCCAATACGTCACTGATCTCGGCGTGAAGTTCCGCGAGTTGCCCGCAGATGTCCTCGAAAAGTTGCCTTGGTGCGGTGCGCGGAAGCGTTGCGATGATCGTTTGATAGGCTTGAAGCACCCTGCCCCAATTACCTGGCACGCCCTCTTCGATCCCGGTGTCAATCATCTTGACGATATCGCGCCGCAGCAGCGTCAGACGCTCCCTGGCAACGCGAAACGCCTTTTTTTCCTTCTGCACAGTCTCAGCGAGATCACGAAACTCCTCGGCACGGGCGATGATCGGCGACAGGTCGAAGCCATAAGCCTGCTCCACTTCCCCTGCCCTGCTCCTGCGGGCGAAGCGCTTGCCGTTCGGACTGTCGCGCCGAATGATCAATCCGCATTCCACCAGCACAGCCAGATGGCGGCGAAGCGTTGCCGGCGAGATGCCATTGGCCCTGGCCATGAGCTGCTCGTTCGAGGGCCAGACGATGAGTTCCCCCTCGGCCGAGAGCTCCGTTTCCCGGTGGAATGAAAGCAGCGCGTTGAGGATCGCCAGAGAGCGATCGGTCGCTCCGAGCAGCTCGCGCGCTTCACGGATATGCTGGAAGACCAGCCACTTATTGGCGGCTGCCTCCTTGGGCATTGCCTTTGCGGTTGCCTGGCTGGCGATCTGGCCAAGCGTCAGCGCTCGCCGCCCAAAGGGCGTCGTTGAAATATGTGTCTGCATTGTCCTTTACCTATTGCTAGGCAAAAGAAATCTGCTCGCCGAAACGGCGCTATCCCAAAAGGGACTCTTGACTGCGATTCTCGGAAATGCGATTCTCTGTTTGCTTATGACTGAGAAGGGCTTCCGGACGCGGTTTCGGGGGCCTTTTTCTTTTGCGGCCTATACGTTTTACGTTCTGCTTAGTCGGTCTTCTCCTTTTCGCTTTCGAATTGTTGGTAAAGGTCGAGCAGGCGGGCTGCCACGAACTCCCCGAATTCCATTGAGCCCTCGATACCGACCACAACGGCAACCGATTTAGGCGTCCGTTCAACGGTCGCAATCTTTTGGCCGCTCGCCGCAGTCACAACCGATCTCTTGGAGGGGCCAGCTGTCTTCTTCGGGGCGAGAGCGTTGAAAACCCGTACAAAGCGCTGATCCGTGTCCGCCTCCAGAAACTTCGGATCGTTCACCGCAGCATCTATACGGCTTTGATTTTTCTGAGCGGCAAGCCGCTCGGCGAGAGCGTTCCACCGCGGCCGCCCTGCCTTCGGCGCCGGACCGATTGCGGTGATCACACTCCTGGGAATCGACTTGGTGAGCGAGAGAAGTCGCGATAGTTGCGTTTTCTCCATGCTCAAAGCCGACATAATCACGCTTCTGTCAAAACCTTGCTCCTCGAGCGTCAGCGCGAAGAGCCCACGCTCGATGTAGCTGAGATCCTTTCGGGCAGAGTTTTCCTGCCCCTGGATAACGACGAGTTCTTCGTTTGTGAGATTTTGAACCACGGCGCGGACCGGCCGACCGAGCTTTGCGAGAATCTTCGCTCGCCGGTGGCCATACGCGATCTGGTATGTGTCGGGGTTGTCTGGATGAGGCCGAACCAGGATGGGGCTTTTCTGCCCCGACTCCTTTATCGCCTGATAGAGCACCATAAAGTCCGCGCCCTCATCGTCTAGGCGATCTGGGGCGAACGAACCAGCGAGCTTATCAGCCGGTATTTCAACGACAGCGGCACCGGAAGCGACTAACGCTTTCGCGCGCTCTGCCGCAGATGCTATTTGGCCAAGCGACCTTCCCATCGCACCAACCGCGCCCGACTGGACATGCGGAACGGGATGCGGCGGCTGTGGCGTGAGTGGAGTTGGCTCCGAGTTGCCATGTGGCAACTCCTCCGATCGGCGTGTCAGCATCGCCTTGAGGGTGTCCTTCCGGCTCACGTCGCCCTCCCCCATGCCTGTTGCATCAACCGGTCGATTTCGTCATTCACGGAATCGAGAGACTCCATCGCCCGATCATAGGTTTGCTTGGCAAAGTTCTCTTTTCCAACTTCATAGAGGGTCTGCTTCGAAAGGCCCGCGTCGGAAATAGCGGTGGATTTGACCATCGTGCTATTCAACACTCGCTCTCGAAAAAGTGACCTCATGAATGCCACCATCTGAGTCTGCGGCGCATCCGCCGGCTCGAAGCGCGTCACTATGTAGCGTATGAAGTCGTACTCGAGATCACCGCCCGAACCCTGCACCACACGGAGTATGTCGGCTGCCATCAAGAGAAACTGGCACATCGACATTACATCCAGCATTTGCGGATGGACCGTGATGAGAAGTCCGGTCGCGGCGCAGAGGGCGCCAAGTGTGAGAAAACCCAACTGCGGAGGGCAATCAAGGATCATGACGTCGTAGTCATCAGCGACAGTGCCCAAAGCCGTAGCCACCCGTCCGAAAAAGGGCTCGGCATCGCGCTCCGCAAGAGCGCGCGGCGTGTCGTGCTCGTACTCCATGAGCTCGAGATTTCCGGGGATTATATCAAGCCCTGGAATGTAGGTCTTGCGAATGACTTCCCTGAGAGGGCGGCGTTCGTCATCATATCGCACGGCTGCGTACATCGTCTCGTTCGGCTGAATATCGTATTCGGGTTGATAGCCATGCAGCGCCGTGAACGAGGCTTGCGGATCAAGGTCGACCGCGAGTACCCGGTACCCTTGTAATGCGAGATATTGAGCAAGGTGCGCGGCCGTTGTCGTCTTCCCGGATCCGCCCTTAAAATTTACCACTGCCATTACCTGGCAGTGCTCTTCACCCTTTCGGTGCGGTACATACCGCTTTCCCTTTGAGCCCTCCTCAAGGACCGCTCGCAGTTCATTGATCTGGTCAAGGGTATACGACCGGCGACCGCCTGCGCCGATCGACGGCTGCGGGCCCTTTCCGCCAATCGAAAGTTGACGCAAATATGCATCAGCGATGCCAATGAGCTTCGCGGTCTCTACGGACGAAAAAGAGCGAAGCGTCTTCTTCGATACTGGTGGAAAGAGAGCCTCACGCATCGCCAGCAACTCGGCTGACAATGCGGCGCCATCGCCGGCAATGACGTCCGTCATCAGCGGCTTTGTTCCCTGAGCGAGGGTTTTTGTGCTACGAGCTTTTTCCATAACTACGGGGTCTGTTCCAACTACGCCGATTTTTCGTAGGTAGAATTGCCCCGAGTCGGGTAAATATGCAAGGAGTTTAAGGTTAATGGAAATTTACGTCTATGACATCGCCTGCCGTTGCCACATGGCAATTCGGATTGCGACCTGTCCTACGACCTGCTCACGCTAATCAGTGCGGAGCTAGAGGTTGGCACGGTCATTCGCTCGGTGCCGGACAATTCTTTCAACCGTCTTCCCGCTCGCGGCCTTCTCCGTCGCCTCAATTTCAAGCAGCCCGGCGGCGACTCCTTTGCTCTTGTCTGCCACCAGATGGACTGCAGCCCAGGCTAAGCTCCGACAAGCGTTCCATCGAGAAGCCCGGCGCACGATAGCTTAACCCGAGAGAAAACGCACCGGTCGGCTTCAACCTCCTTGACCAACGTGAAGGATGCAAATCACGCAGTTGCCACATGGCAACTCTGCCACTCACCATCCGCTCCGTCGGCTCGCGGTCATCGTTGCGGAGCCAAGGGATTGTAGGTGCCATAGGCGCGACGCCAGTCGGCAGGTTTCATGAATTCGCTTGACCAAATACCCACACCTGCGGCCTTCGCCCTCGCTTCCAACTCCGGGTAGCCCGCAGGTGGCTGCTCGCCTTGTGGCACCGCCACGACGTACATCCCCTCCTCCAGGCCCAAAGCTGCTATATCCAATCCATTGACGTAGCACTGGGCATGGTACCCTCCTCCTCGAATAACACGGGTTGGCCGGCACTCGACATCCTTGGCCAATGTCCGGGATGCGAGCCACGCGGTTCCCACTGCGCCACATGGCCAGTCCACATTTCCAAGGCGCGCTTTCTGCCGGAGCTCGCAGGAATCGACCGCTTCCAGGCGGATTCGGGTTGCCATGCGATACCGCCCACCGTCCTGAATTAAGTCGAATGTGACGCCGTCGTAGATTTGCACTTTGCCTGTAAGCGTCTCCGGCAGCCCATGCGCAACACCCACACCGGCGGCTAACAAGCGCAAAGCAAAGCCAATGGCATAGATCGCCGGGGGAGAGCGGCGGGCTCGGCTCTCCACGTATCTCGTCGGCGCCTTCATCAGCGCCTCCGCCACTTCTTGCAGAATCCGATAAATGCCTTCTCGATGCTCGGTTGGGCGAGATCGATATTTCCCTTGCGGCACCAGGACCGGAAGGCATCCGCCACGCTCTCGACATCAGGCGTCGGTTTAGGCGCATGCTCACGCACCAAGTCCGCCCAGCCGGACCAGTTGATGCGTTCCAAAGGAAAGCCGCGATAGGGAGCTACAGGACCCGAGGAATGATTTGGAACGCCGCCGCCCCTGGCGCCGGCAAGCGCAAACAAAGACCTGCTAATTCGTAACTGCCCGCTTCTGCCTCGCTGAATGAGTCTCCGGAGGTACGCGCCGGGGTTGGCGACCTGACCATCGTCTGCACGCTGCACAGTGACAGCAAGCGCGGCGATCGCCGCGTCCGGTCCGAGATAGTTTTCCGCCTCGGTCCATACCTGCGTATTGATTGTGGCCGCGGCACACAGTCGGCGGCCCGACGATCGCAGCGCTGTCCAACTGTCGAAGATCTCGGGGACATGCTTTTGAAGGGAAGGGCAGGCGGTTTGCACCAGTCCGAGCGATACATTTCCGATGTCGTCAGCCGGACTCAACGCCGGCCTGCCATCTCTTCCGGCGGCCGGTGGCGCTTCTTCCATTCTTCTTCCGGAAGTCCGTTGGGTGGGGCGGGGTGGGACGCTGGCAATGATTTTGTCCGTTTCGGCAGGGGGCGATGCTCTACTATCTTCTACAAAGGGAAGATCCGCTGTAGCTTGTACCTGACGAAAACTCGCCACCGCGGTGTCGAAATTTGAGCGTTGGGACGCTCTTTCGTAGGCCTCTTCAACGTCCTCTCGGAGAATGGTCAATGCTTCGACTAACCCGCGAAATTGCCCCACGTCACTCGGATCACATTCCCGCAGCCTATCCAGCTGCGCGTGGAAGTGTTGCCAGTTGCCCACGAGCCTATCGCGTTGGGCCGCCACCAGGACAGCCTCAATCTCTCTGCGGATCTGTGTACGCTGATACGAGAGCGTTCGGCGCTCGCGTCCTTCCTGCTCATAGGCAAGGGCTATTTCGAGGAGTTCGTCATAACGCATGATGATCGGCGATAGGTCGATCCCAAATGCCTCTACGATCTTGCCTTGGTCGTCCCGAACACCACGACGCTGGTAGGTGGGGTGCGATGCATGGGCGATAAGTCCTGCCGCGGCGAGCCCGCGCAAATGATGCCGGGCAGTAGAGATGGATAACCCGAGTTGCCGCGCGAGGGCCTCGTTGGAAGGCCAAACGATCGGGCTGGAGTCCTTGCTGGTCCAGTCCGCCGCAGGCGAATAGCCGAACAGTTTGTCTATCATCGCAATCTTCGCCGCCTTCAGTCCCAACGCGGCGGCTGCGCGCTTGGCCAACTGCAGTGCCTCGATCCGCTTCACGGCAAGTGTCCGATCGCCAGCATAGTCCCGAGCTGCCCGGTGCGCTGCCAGGCCGGCAGGCGTGATCCGACGAACACCGGGCACTGGTTTCAATCCTTCGGCCGATGCAAATTCTTCAGTAGTGCTCATTTCGGTACCTCCCGAAACGGCAAGCAGGATCGTTCGCCGAAGTGGCGTTTTGCCTTGACACAAATTTGGGCTTTTGCGATTATTCGTCCCGTCACAGGTTGCGGTTCTCGCCAAAGAGCCCCAGCAAAGAATTTCGATCTTCAGTGAACCGGCCTTGGAAGCGTCAACTTCCGGGGCCGTTCCTTTTTTGCCGTATAGCTTCTCCATCACACGGTTTGTCTACGCGAAACGAATCAGTCTGCCCGTGAGAGCAGGTGAGTCGCTGCGCGAAGTATGCTTGCGCGCTTTAGCGCAAGCAATACTGTGCGTTTTCATCATGTAATGGAAGTCTTTTTAAGACGACTTTTCAAACGACTGAGGATCACGTAGCGCGGTTTAGGAGCCGTAAACGCCCTGAAGCCTCTCGAAGATTTCCGGCGCGATCTCGTACTGCCGGGCCTTGCCACGCCCGATTGACGTGCGCCCCCAGGACTCTTTCAAAAGCCCTCGCACGACCAGCGGATCAATGGCTTCCTGCGCTGCTTTCCTTGTCATTCCAGTGACTTCCGTCACGTTCGTTATGGTCAGCGCCGTATCTGCCTTTTGCAGCGTGTACAGGAGATTCATCATGCCGAGCTGGCGCAGACGCGAATTCGGCGTCTCGTCGGGCAGGGGCTTTGACATGATCTCGTGCGTAGCCAAGGTCGCAAAAACCGTGTTGTGCCAGCGTTGGTTTAATGGGCTTGGCATCTTCTTATCTATTCGTTAACGTGCAGTATGACAAGGTGGTGAAGCCTCACGGACGGCGGGCCAATGGAGAGAAAAACGGGAGTTTGGGCATGAAAAATGCGGTCATTCGGGCACTTTCTGCCGTTTTACTCTGCGTTCCATTGTACACGTTTTCGTCCTCCATTGCGCGAGCAGATGATTGGGGCTGCCAGGTTCTCCTATGCCTTTCGAACCCCGGTGGCGCAACGCAGTACACCGAGTGCCGCCCGCCGATCGAACGGCTTTGGTCGCATCTCGCGAAGGGGCGATCGTTCCCGATTTGCAGCGGCGTTGGCTTCACAGCGACGAAGCCGCGTTATGAGCCGTACTATTGTGACGCCGGGTTCCGGCTGGTCACACGTTCGGGAGATCGCAGAAATGACGTCGGCTGCGTCTCCACCGAACCCAAGGTCGTCGACAGCGCCATGTGCAGCGATCGCGACAATGGCGGCGCCTCGGGACGCTGGCATTTCGAAGACGGCAAGCGGGTCTGCAAGGCACTGGTCACCCAACGTCCTCATGTGCGCGAGCAGCCGAGGTATGTCGACTTTACTATCGATGGCGCCGGCCGCCAGCGCGTGTGGTTCTAGCCCATGCCGGTTGCCTTCCTCGCTCTCGCTCAAAACTGCGCTCCGCAGGTCGCCTCGGAAACAATTGCGGCTGTCGTGAGCGTCGAAAGCGGGTTCCAGCCCTTTGCAATCCGTATCAACACAGATCATCCGCTCGCCGAGCAACCCAAGACCCGAGCCGAGGCAATCGAGACGGCGACGATCCTGATCGCCGAGGGTCACGATATCGACCTCGGACTTGCCGGGATCAATTCCGGTAATCTCGGTCGGCTTGGCCTTTCCGTCAGCGACACATTCGACTTCTGCCTCAACATCAAGGCCAGCGCGTCGCTACTTGACGGTTACTACCAAATAGCTCTCCAAGGTGGCGCGACGACGGCACAAGCCGAAGCCGTCATGCTGCGGAGCTATTTCGGCAATGGTGACGCCTCGGTCGGCGAAATGGTCGGCTACGACAGCCGGGTTCTGGCCGAGCGCGCGCGGCTGTCCGACCGTCTCGACAGCATCGAGATTATCGAGGCGCAAGCGGAGGCGTTGCCGGCGCGCGAAAGGGCAGGGGAGTCGTCTGCCGCCACGGTCGACAGCGGTCCGGCCGGGAAGAGCCAGCAGCAATCCCAGGCTTCAGTGCCGCGATGGGATGTCTACAGTTCGGGGCGGCAATCCTCCGTCCTCGTCTTTTCCAACGAGCAAAAGGAGTAATGCGCCTATGAACCTATCGGCTCGCATAAGGCCGTACGCGGCGACCGCAGCGATAGCGGCGGTATTTTCCCTGACCTTGGTCGAGCCTAGCTTCGCCCAGGCGGGCGGGATCGAAAGTGTGCTGCAGAATATCGTCAACATGCTTACCGGCAATGTCGCGAGACTGCTGGCTATCATCGCCGTGATCATTGTCGGCATCGCATGGATGTTCGGCTACCTCGATCTACGCAAGGCGGCCTTTGTCGTGCTTGGCATCGGAATCATCTTCGGTGCGACCGAGATCGTCAACATGATCTCAGGAGGCTAGTGCGTGACCGAGCGGATTGCCCTTGAGGAAGACACGCTGTTTCTCGCCTGCACCAGGCCGGCGATGATCGGCGGCGTGACGATGGAGGCGATGGGGATCAATATGATCTTCACGACGATCCTCTTCATCGTCGCGGGATCGGTGGCCTACGCGCTCGTCGGCCTGGTGTTCCACGTCATCTTCAAGGCGATCGTCAAGCACGACCACAATATGTTCCGCGTGCTGCTCGGCTGGGTGGAGACGCGGGGCAGAACTCGCAACAGCGGGTTCTGGGGCGGATCGAGTCTCACCCCGATGAAGCTCGTTCGGCGCTATGACGAAAGGGACCTCGGCCTTGCCTAGTACCGCTACCGTCAGAAGCCGTGAGCTCGAACCCGAGACCTTCATCCCCTACGTCCGCCACATCGACGAACGGATGCTCGCACTCGACTCCCGTGCCCTCATGGTGGTTATCGCGCTCGAAGGCGTGTCTTTCGAGACGGCTGACACGCTCGACCTTAACGCCCTGCACCGGGACCTCAACACGCTCTACCGCAACATCGCGGATGAGCGGCTGGCGCTGTGGACGCATGTCGTTCGGCGACGCGACAATGAGTATCCTGACGGCGAATTCTCAAACGCCTTCTCGCGCGCGCTGAACGACAAGTACCGAAACCGCATGATCGGCGAGGACTTGTTCCGCAACGATCTCTATCTCAGCCTGGTATGGCACCCAGGCAAGGACGCAGCCGAGCGGGTGGCAGCGTTCCTGTCGAAATTGCGCAAGGCGCGGCGCGGCGGGGTCGAGCTTGATGAGGATGCCCTCAAACACCTCGATGACGTGATCGTCGACGTTACAGCCGGCCTGAAGCGTTTCGGCCCGCGCGTCCTCACCCTTCAGGAACGCGAGGGTCTGATCTTCTCTGAGCCGAGCGAAGTGCTGCATCAGCTGGTGGGTGGGCGCCGTGAAGCTGTCCCTCTGACCGCAGGCCGCGTTTCATCCGCGATTTATTCCGATCGGGTCATTGTCGGTCGCGAGACGGTCGAGATCCGTCACGAAGGATCGAGCCGTTATGCCGGCATGTTCGGTTTCAAGGAATATCCGGCCCGCACGCGACCTGGCATGTTCGACGGCTTGCTCACCGTTCCCTATGAACTGATCCTGACCCAAAGCTTCTCCTTCCTGTCGAAGTCGGACGCGAAGACGGTGATGGGTCGCAAGCAAAACCAGATGGTCAGCGCCGGCGACAAAGCCGGATCACAGCTCGAGGAGCTCGACGATGCGCTGGACGATCTGGAATCGAACCGCTTCGTGCTGGGCGACCATCATTTGACGCTTACAGTCTTCGCCGACTCGGTAAGGGAATTGACGGACAATCTGGCCAAGAGTCGGACGCATCTGACCAATGGCGGCGCCGTCGTCGCCCGCGAGGACCTCGGGCTTGAAGCGGCCTGGTGGGCGCAGCTTCCCGGCAATTTCCGCTACCGTGTCCGGTCCGGCGCGATCACCTCGAAAAATTTCGCAGCCTTTTCACCTTTCCATTCCTATCCGGTCGGTCAGCGCGACGGCAATGAATGGGGTCCGGCGGTGGCCATGCTGAAGACGGCCTCGGGGTCGCCGCTCTACTTCAATCTGCACTACGGCGATCTCGGCAACACCTTCATCGGCGGGCCATCCGGCTCGGGCAAAACCGTACTCCTCAATTTCCTCCTGTCGCAGGGCGAGAAGTTCGACGCCAATATTGTGTTCTTCGACAAGGACCGCGGCGCCGATCTCTTCGTGCGTGCGGCCGGCGGAACCTATCTGCCGCTCAAGAATGGCCGGCCGACTGGTTGCGCCCCGCTTAAGGGCATGGAACTGACGCCGGAAAACAAGGTGTTCCTGGCGCAATGGGTGACCAAACTCGTTGGGTCGAAAACGCGCGAACTCTCCGTCGCGGAGACACGTGATATCGCAAATGCCATTGATGGGCTCGCCGATCTGCCGGCGGAACGGCGCACGATCGGCGCGCTGCGCACGTTTCTCAATAACACCGATCCAGAAGGCATCGCGTCGCGGTTGCGACGCTGGGAGAGGGGAGGGCCGTTGGGCTGGGTGTTCGACAACGTCGTCGAGGACATTGGCCTCGGCGACTTCGGAGTGGGTGGCAAGTTCGTAGGCTACGACATGACCGATTTTCTCGACAACGAGGAGATCCGTGCGCCGCTGATGGCCTATCTGTTCCACCGGGTCGAGCAGTTGATCGATGGGCGCCGCATCATCATCGTCATCGATGAGTTCTGGAAGGCGCTTGCCGACGAGGGCTTTCGCGACCTGGCCCAGAACAAGCTCAAGACCATTCGCAAACAGAACGGGCTCATGCTGTTTGCCACGCAAAGCCCGCGCGATGCGATCAATTCGCCTATCGCGCACACCATCATCGAGCAGTGCCCAACGCAGGTATTCATGCCGAACTCTCGCGGCAGTCGCGTCGACTATGTCGACGGATTCAAACTTACCGAACGGGAATACGAGCTGATCGCGCGCGAGCTTTCAAACGAGAGCCGGCGGTTCATTGTCAAGCAGGGCCACAACAGCGTCGTCGCCGAGCTCAATCTCAGCGGCTTCGAGGACGAACTCGCGGTGCTCTCCGGCCGCACTGCCAATGTCGAGCTTGCAGACACAATCCGAGCGCAGGCCGGCGATGACCCGGAAGCCTGGCTTCCTCTCTTCCAGCAGCAAAGGAGTGCAGGCTGATGTGTATGCGCAGTTCGATGATGGCCGCCGTCGCCATCCTTGCCCTGTCGACCGGAGGCGCCGGCGCACAAGGGATCCCCGTGATCGATCAGACCGCGATCCTGAAGCACATCGAGAGCATCACGCAGCTCAAGTCACAGCTCGATGCGCTCAATCAACAGATCACGCAAGCCGAGCAATTGTTCGGATCGCTGAACAAGCTGACAAATATGGCCGATGTTGCTTCGCTTCTGAACCGGCCTGAAATACGCAAGGCCTTACCGCAAGACTTTGCGGCGATCGAAAGCCTGCTCAGCGGCAACGGCTCGGGTGCGTTCGGCGAAGCCGCCTCGAAATTCCTCGGTGATAATTCGACCTACCAGACCTCCGCGAACGATTTCTATGCCCAGGAGCTGGCGCGCGTCCAAAACCGCAATGCCGGTCAGATGAGCCTTGGGCAGCAGATTTACGATGCCGCCACCAAGCGCATCGATGGGATCGATCAGTTGCGCCAGCAGATATCCTCGGCGAGCGATGCCAAGGATATCGCCGATCTTCAGGCGCGCATTCAGGCCGAAAGTGCCTTCCTGCAGACCGATCTCCTGCGCATGCAGGGTCTCCAGATGGTCCAGCAGGCGCAGGCCCAGGTCGAGGATCAGCGCAAGGCAGAAGACTGGCGCAAGCGCATCGACACGATGAACACGGCGCTGTCGCAATGAAGCGTGTCGCGGCTCTCGTCATGATGGCATTGCTGGCAGCGTGTTCGGAACCCCCGCCGGCCACGGTCATCACCGTCAGCGAGTTTCTCGCCGATGAGAGCCTGCGCGCTGATCAAATCGGAGAATGCCATGAGAACCCCGGTGAGCTCGGGCAGACGCCCAATTGCCGCAATGCCGAAGAGGCTGAGGGCAAAGCCCGACTCCAGCGCATGAACAGGGCGCTGGGGGGATAGCGACATGTACACCGTCTTCGACTTCCTCGATCGCCAGTTCACGACGCCGCTCCAGAACTTCATCAGTTCCGGTACGAGCGGGATCAGCGCGTGGGTGACGGGGCCGTTGACGGCGGCGCTGACCCTCTACGTGGTCCTTTACGGTTTCCTGATCCTGCGCGGATCGGTGCAGGAACCGATCATGGAATTTGCCTTCCGGGCGATAAAGCTCGCCATCATTCTGATGCTGGTCAGAAATGCCGGCGAATACCAGACCTATGTGACCAATGTTTTTTTCGAGATTCTGCCCAGGGAAGTTTCGGAAGCCCTGAACACCGGCGGCGCACCAAGCGCCACAACCTTCGACAGCCTGCTCGACAAGGGTCAGAAGTCCGCCAACGATATCTGGGCGCAGGCGTCCTGGCCGGTGGACCCGCTAACCGGCTTTGCCGGTCTCGTGGTGATCGTGGTGACGTTCATTGTTGCCTCGATCGGCTATGTCGTGTCGCTCTACGCGCGGGTTGCACTTGCAATCATTCTCGCGATCGGGCCGATCTTCATCGCACTGGCCATGTTCCAGTCGACCCGCCGCTTCACCGAGGCATGGATCGGACAGCTCGCCAACTTTGTCATCTTGCAGGTTCTCGTGGTCGCGGTCGGCTCGCTGCTGGTCACCAGCTTCGCAACCATGTTCACCACCGTCGAGGCCTACAGTGACGTCCTGATGCGGCCGATCGCCGTCGGGGCCATCGGCCTTGCTTCCCTCTATGTCTTTTATCAGCTGCCGGGCATCGCGTCGGCGCTCGCGAGCGGAGGGGCCTCACTCACCTATGGCTTTGCTGCGGGTCGAGATGCCCATCAAAGCACTATCACGAGAACGATCGGTTGGGGTTGGCGCAGGCTGACCGGCAGAGGAGCCTGACGCCATCACCATGAGGGGTATTCCAGCGTGCATATAGTTCGAGTTGTAACAATGATGGGGCTGCTGGCCGCCCTCTCCGGCTGCGCGACGCTAAGTTACCCGCTGCCCAAATGCGACGGTTATGCGAAGCGGCCGCTTAATCGTTCGATGTGGGACTGGCGAGCCGGAAAAGCACAGGACGATCCGCGCCAGCAATCTTCGCTCGCCAGCGGCAACGGAACCGCCTTGGCCTTCGCCGAGCATGAACCAACCGTCGAGACTGTAGCCTTCGCCGACTTCGACGAAGCCGGCTCTCACGCCGCTTGCCGGGCAGGGTAGGGGGCATGGTGACGACAGACAGTCTCAAGGAATATTTCGAAAAGGCGCGCCGCTTCGATCAGGACCGGATGGTCTCGGCCGAGCGCTCTAAGCGGCTCGCCTGGTTCATCGCCATCGTCGCCAGCGTGCTGGCCTGCGTCTCGGTTGCCGCCGTGGTCGCCCTGACGCCGCTCAAAACGGTGGAACCCTTCGTCATCCGCGTCGACAATTCCACCGGCATCGTCGACGTGGTGTCGGCCATGGCGTCGGCGGCCGGCAGCTATGACGAGGAAGTGACCAAATATTTCTCTGCCCGGTACGTCCGGGCACGCGAAGGCTATGTCTGGTCAGAAGCAGAGGAGAATTTCCGGACCGCCTCGCTGATGTCGAATGCGGCTGAGCAGCAGCGCTTCGCCGCCGCATATCGCGGCGGCAATCCGGAATCGCCGCAGAACGTCTATGGGCGCTCCGCAACCTCCCGCATCGGGATCAAGTCGATCTCGCTCATCAACAGCAATGTCGTTTCCGTCCGCTACATCAGGACAATCACACGCGGCGAAGACGTCCGCACAACCCATTGGGTGGCAACGATCACCTATTCCTATGCCAATGCCCCAATATCCTCCAGCGACCGGTTGGTGAACCCGCTTGGGTTCGTGGTGAGCGAGTACCGGGCCGATCCGGAGGCCTTGAATTGAGAAATCAATCGTTCCTTGCCATGGCCGTCATCGCGGCACTGGCTGCATTTCCTGTTCAGGCCCTGGAGATCCCGGCCAGCGCGCAGCAGGACAACCGCGTGCGCTTCGTCAGCTACCAGCCCTACAATATCACCCGGATTGTCGGCACGATCCGTTCTTCGGTCCAGGTGGAGTTCGCGCCAGACGAGGAAATCGCTCATGTGGCACTCGGCAATACCGTTGCCTGGGAAGTCGCGCCGGCCGGCCACATCTTGTTCCTCAAACCACGTGAGAACCAGCCGGCCACCAACATCTCGGTTGTGACGACGCGGCGGGACGGCTCCAAGCGCAGCTATCAGATGGAATTGGTGGTGCGCGACGGTTCGGTCGATGCCGGGCAGAACACATATTTCTATGTGAAGTACCGCTATCCGGCCGATGAAGCCGAGCGACGCCGCCTCGAGGATGAGGCGAAGAAGCGTGCGGCCGAGGCTGGTTATGCCGATCAGGTCCTCGGCATCCATGAACAATACGGCCCCCGCAACTGGCGTTATTCGGCGCAAGGCTCCGCCGCAATCGAACCGCAGGCGGTCTACGATAATGGCAAGGTGACGACCTTTGCCTTCAGCGGCAATCAGGAGATGCCCGCGATCTACATCGAGAATTCGGATGGAACGGAAAGCCTGGTGCCGAAGACGGTTCAGGGCGATCTCGTTCTCGTCCACGCTATCAGCCGAAAGTTCATCCTGCGGCGTGGATCGGACACGCTCTGCATCTTCAACGAGGCCTATTCGCCGGTCGGCGTCGACCCGGGAACCAATACGACCTCGCCTTCGGTCGAACGTGTGGTCAAGGTTCCGGCAGCGGGACAATAAGGGAGCCGCCATGACAGATACGCCAGAAACAACGATTCCCGGCGAACGCGGTCAGACCTTGGCGGCGCGCAAGGTTGACAGCAATCCCTTGCTCAAGCGAGGCGCCGTCGTACTGGCGGTCGTCGCCTTCTTGGGTTTCGCCATGTGGTCAATGCGCCAGGGGCCGAAGGAGGACGTCGAGCAGCCGGGATCGGGGGTGATCCGTCAGACGACGGAGTTCGAACCGGCCCGGGTCGAACCCGAGCCCGTGGCCCTGCCAGTTCCGGAGATCAAACTACCGACGCCGGCCGTCGAGACGGCGGAGACGCCCCCGGTCGATGAGCTACTCGATGCGGCAAGACGGGCGCCGGTGATGGCGTTTGGCGGCGGTCAATCCGGAAACAATGCCAGGCCTACGAACAACGCCGGCGCGACGACAGATTCGAACTTCGTCCCAGTCGACGGCCTCCTGGGGGGAGGGGGGCAGGGAGAGAACGAGGATCAGCGCTTCAACCGGATGCTGAAGCCAACTGTCCTGGAAGGGTCGAAGGCCGGACATCTCGGCAACCGCAACTTCATCGTCGCGATGGGGACCTCGATTCCCTGTGCGCTTGAAACCGCGCTGTCATCGGATCGGCCGGGATTCACCAGCTGCGTGATTACCCGCGACGTTCTCTCGGACAACGGCCGGGTCGTGCTGATGGAGAAAGGCACTCAGGTCGTCGGCGAGTATCGCGGCGGTCTGCGCCGCGGCCAAAGCCGGCTGTTCGTGCTCTGGAACCGAGCCAAGACGCCCACGGGCGTCATCATCACATTGGCCTCGCCGGCAACCGATGCGATCGGCCGCGCCGGATTCGATGGCTATGTCGACACCCACTGGTGGGAGCGCTTCGGCAGCGCGCTGCTTCTGTCTGTGGTTGGCGATATTGCTACTTATGCCGGTCAGGAACTACAGCGCAGCGACGTGCAAGCGCAGGGCACGACAAGCGCCGGCAAGGATGCCGCCGCGATCGCCGTCGAACAGTCGATCAATATTCCGCCGACCCTGACGAAGCACCAAGGGTCGCTCGTTTCGATCTTTGTGGCGCGAGATCTCGATTTCTCAAGCATCTATGGCCTGCGGGTTACCGAACCCCGCAATACGATTTACGACCGTGCCGTGATGGGCGACTTCTACCCAAAATCCGATCTGATCACGAAATAGGGCAGGGGATGGCGGAAAACTCCGATGCCGGCGTCGTCCGCCAACTGCTTCTGCCGCTCGATCGTTTCCTGAAAGACGAGAGCCTCTACGAGGTCGTCATCAATCGACCCGGCGAAGTGCTGACGGAAGGAACGGCTGGCTGGCAAAGCCACGATCTGCCGGACCTGTCGTTTGACAAGCTGATGCGGCTGGCGCGGGCGGTGGCAAGTTACTCCAATCAGGGCATCGACGAGACGCGACCGCTTCTCTCCGCCACCCTTCCGGACGACGAACGCATCCAGATCGTAATCCCGCCAGCGACGACACGAGACACCGTCTCCATCACCATCCGCAAACCCTCATCCGTTGCGCTGTCCACAGCCGACCTGGAGGAGGGCGGCTTGTTCGAGAATGTCGTTGCGAGCGCCGATCAGACCTCTCGTGAAGATCCGTTGTTGGCGAGCTACCGCAGCGGACAGTATCGCGTCTTTCTCGAAGGTGCGGTTCTTGCGCGCAAGAACATCATCATCTCCGGCGCCACGGGATCCGGCAAGACCACGATCTCGAAGGCGCTGATCCAGCACATTCCAGACGACGAACGGCTCATCAGCATTGAAGATACACCGGAGTTGACGATCCCGCAGCCGAACCATGTCCGGCTGTTCTACTCCAAGGGCGGGCAGGGGCTGGCAAAGCTCGGCGCGAAGGATTTGCTTGAATCGTGCCTGCGCATGCGTCCAGATCGGGTCCTGCTGCAGGAGCTACGTGACGGCACTGCATTCTACTACATCCGAAACATCAATTCCGGGCACCCCGGCTCGATCACCACCGTTCACGCGGATTCACCAAGCCTGGCGTTCGAGCAACTGACGCTCCTGGTCAAGGAATCCGACGGGGGGCAAGACCTCGACCGGGACGATATCCGCAATCTGCTCAAGATTTCCATAGACGTGATCGTCCAGTGCAAGAGGGTCGGTGGCCGTTTCCGTGTGACCGAGATCTATTTCGCAGACCATGAGCGATCGGCAACCATCAGGCCGTGATCAGCTCGCACATTCCGATCGGAGAGGACGAACTGGCCCCGGCATTCGCTGGATCGGGTTGCAAATGACCCAATTCGCTTCGGTGCGGGCAATAAACTTGCGAGAACGACTAGCAGCAGATGATGACCGGTGCTCATCACGATCAGTCGCGCTCGACTTTGTGGGCAGCCATCTAGCGAGGAGATCACAATCCTCATGGCGATCCGGTAGCCGATCCCGGTGACGGCACTGACTGCCATCGCCTCGGCGGCCATCCTTGGTTCGGTGATAGCGTGACGATATGGTCCGAAGCACCAACGCGCTCCTGCCTCATCGTCAGAGGTCAGGGGGCGAGTTTTTTTCCAGCCGCTCAACGGCCGGCTTCTCTGACGCCTCCTTTTTGAGCGAGGCCCAATCGTCTGGCGGGTTCCCATCGCTCAGCATTGCTTTGAAGACCTTATAGGCGTCGGTTTTCGCGCCGTAGGTCCGCAAGGTCTTTTCGTCATTCACCCAAGCGAAGATGATGACTTTCGCGGCCGAGTCATAGCGGAAGAACAGGCGGAATCGACCATTGCCGAACTTCGCCCGAAACCAGTGCTTATGTGCATCGCCGAGCGTTAGGCCCTGTCGATAGACAGTTGCCGTGGGGTCGGCAGGGATCGTCTGGAACACGAGCTTGTTCAACGCTGCCAGGAGCTTCGTGTTCGCATTTTTCTGGTACTCGTCAGGCTTTTTCGCCTTCAACGACTCGACAGCCTCGGTCAGCTTCTCCAACTGATCGAGAAAGAGGGTATGCGCGAGGATGCTCCAGCCATTGATCGTGAGCATGGCTAGAGCGCGACATCCCCGTCGATCTCGGCATCAAGGTCAACGTCCATGGTCCCGACAAGGGAGATCATGCGATCACGCAGGCTTGGGGGCAGCGGGACAATGGACCTGCCGGGGTGCTTGGCCATGTCGTGCGCCAGAAATTCAAGGAAGCGATCGACAACCGGATCACTGGTCTCTTCGGTCGCCTTCTCGACATAGACCCGGTGCTGGTCGTCGACAAAAAAGGCGATGCGCCCGCCATAGTCTACACCCAAAGCCTTGCGGACAGCCTTTGGGACGGTCGTCTGGCCCTTGGCGGTGATGGTGCTTTCCTCTTTCAACAGCGCGCCCATGATTGGCTCCAAACTTAAACTTCAGCAAAGGTAAGGAATTTTCCTTACTTCGTCAAGCTCGGCGATCGCGGTTCGCGGTTCGGCGGTTACCGCCTGCACTCATTTCGCAGTCGCCATGCAGCGTCCCGCAATCAGGTCGTGGCCAGATGATCTACGAAATTGGCGATACCGCCAAGCGTGTCATTAAGCGGGTCCGCACGGCGAGACAGCTGAGTGTGTTGAGACTGAATCGCATAAGTTTCATTATGGAACTAAATAATTGATATTTCTATATATTTTGCTTTACTAGCGCGCGGCGCCTCGCATTACCGGGAAGTGGCAACGTGGTAATCTAGGCCAAACCCAGCTTCTCACGATCTGCGCATAGAGACCCGCCAACGTTCACCGGCATGTTTTCAGATGAAGAAGGGTCGCCGAATAGCTGTTCTGTCGCGTTTGCGACGGTTCGCCATTAAAGGTAGCGCTATGGCAAACGGCGATCGATAGGTGCAGGCGCCCGCCATCATCTGCACCGGATCGAACATGAAGCTGAAATGATGACAGAGGCATCATGTCAGGAGGTCATAATGAGCGGTGATGTGCACGAGAAGAGCATGACAATGCTCAGCGAAATCCATGCTGCCGAGACATCGCAGTCGCTGTTCTCTGCGCTTGACAGGGCCTGCGGCGTGCTCGGTTTCGATGCATTCATGCTGTCATGTCATCGGCAATCGAAGGCAGAGCTGGTGATGAACCCCATTTTCACCACCTATACCGAGCAATTCATGAACGACTATGAGCGGCTGAACTGGCTCGATGACGACGTGCTTATCGCGCGCACCATCGGGAGCAGCCGCCCCTTTGTTTGGGATGGATCTTCGGAACGCTATAGTGACGTTCGCAGTCAAAGCTTCCTGGAATTTCTTCACGAGAACCGCCTGGCGACCGGCATTATGGTGCCGCTCGCGCACGGTCCGGGATATGCGAGCCTGATGTCCCTCGATGCCTATCGACCGATGCAACTCCCACCCGACCTTGTCAGATCTGCTCAATGCGTCGCCCAAGCGGCGCAGGCCAAAGCAGAGATGCTGGGACTTTGCGCAAACGTCTCGGCCGACGAGGCAATTGGGCTGCGAGCGCTCAGTGGACGTCAACTGGAAATCCTCAAATGGATCTCTGACGGAAAGTCGAACACCGACATTGCGACGATCATGAACCTGAGAACTCGAGCGGTCCATTATCACGTGAGTCGCATCCTTCTCAAATTACGCGTCGCTACCCGTCTCCAAGCCGCTCAAGTCTTCTTTGCCTGGAGCGATCATCAGACACTGTAAAGCCCGCCCCGAAAGGCGTTCAGCGGCTTCGCTTCACTGCAGCAGGGGTCGCACTATCGGATTTTTCTCCGTTAAACGAGTGTCAAGGTGGACACTTGAGCCGAGCCGACAGGAAGATCATGCTCGGCGATCCGCAGGGATTATATAGAAGTGTCTTGATATGCGTACCTCGAATGAAGCATGTCTAAGGTTTACTGATCAGGAAAATCTCGCTGAAACAATCAATGCTGCGCTTGCGTCGCACTGCAAGGATCAGAGGTGGGAGGGCGATGACCTTGTTCTGGAGCTCGAATCCTCTCGAGCTGTCATACGACCCGTGCCAGGAATGCTGTGGCTGCGCGTTGACGCTGTGGATCTACTGACCTGCATAGGAACGAAAATGTTGCTCGAGTCCGCCTTGAGGACGCACCGAGACGATGCGCCGAGGTGTGTTCTGTGGATGCAGGCGGACGAAGAGCCATTTGCGGCCGTCCGGGCCATCGTCAAATCCGGTCAGATAACCTCCTGCTAGACTAGAGCTCGAGCCCGCCGCCGTACCGAGGGGCGGGAGCGCCCCCAGAGGACAATCCTGTTTCATGATCCCGGTGGATCCTTCTGCCGGCGGGACCCAACTGCCTATCGCTTGAGCGCGATTGCAGCGTTGCGACCGCGTTCCAATTGCTGTCGCTGCAGCTGGGTCTGTCCATGCACCGCCTGCACCTGAGACTGCACGCGTGCAAGCGTGGCGACACGGTCATGGGGGACAGCGAGGTTTCTCGACAGTCGATTGAGATCCCCTGATTTCAAGGCGCTTCGATCCGCGGGCGTCAACCGCCGATTAATTGACGATTCGATGCCGTCCAGTTCCCGTCGCAACTGCGGGGCGGCGTGCAGCCTCGCAGCCTGCTCGTGCGCCGGCGCCCGCAGGATCGCCGTCAAACCTTCGGATGGCGCTCGGATTTCCTGCCGCTGACGATGCTGTTCCTCACGATGTCCGGTTTCGATCTGATGCCGCTCGAAATCGACCGTGCGGCCATAGTCTTCCATAGCGGCGGCGAGCTGCGGCAGATGTGCTTTCGCAGTCTGGCGCTCGGGGCTCTCGGCACGCAGGAACCGACCGCCCTCGCCCGCCATGGGTCCAAGCTTTCCCGACCGGATATCCTGCCCCGCGACCGAGCCAGCCATGGCCCCATCAACGCCTTCGACCGTTGCGGATGTGGCAGCGGCACTTCCATAGACCAGTTGCGACAACCGTTCGATTTCAGAACGCTTTTGCTCCAACCGTGTGGATTGCCGCAGCTTGGTGCCGATCTCTGCGTCGCTCAGATCGGGCACGTCCCTTCCGGGAATCAAAACCTCTCCTGGTCGAACCTGCCACTCCGGTTTCTCTTCCTCACGATCCCGTGCGTGAGGACGTGCCAGGGGTTCTTCGCCGCCTGGAATGATGGGGCTTCGATCGATGGCGATCCGCTGCTTGACCTCCCTCGCCGTCTTCATGGCATCGTCCTCATCCGCACGGCGCCGCTCCGACAGGAACCATGCTAGATCATCGCGTGAGTGGGCCTTGACTTCATCAAGCAGGGTTGCCGGCGCGCTGCGAGCCTCCATCCGAGCGACGACCTTGGCCCAGACAAGCGCGAAGCCGTCGATTTCCTCGCGGGATAATGGACGGCTTCGCGTTTCCTCAAGCACCTGTCGCGCCCTGGCTGCCGCCAGCCACTGTCCGTTGGATAGAACATTGTCATAGACCGCCTCGCCATCGGTCCGTTGAATCAGGAGACGATCTGCGAGCTTGCGGCGCTCGATGCGCTCCAGGCTTTCTGCGAGGCCGGTGACGGCGGCATCATGGACGGCGCGCGGCGGGATCCGCGCTGCAGCGCCGGCGTGATGCAATTCCTCAAAGCGGTAGTGGCAACCTTGCCAACTGACCCGCGGACTGATGGCCAGCACGCGCGCCTCGATGCGATAGCCGGCCGATCGTCCGGTCGTCATGACCTTCTCGACATTGTCGGGGGTCCTCATCGTGGTTTCGAACACGACGTGGACACCGCGTTCGGTGGCAGCCGTCAGCAACTTCTCGCTCCAGATGCCGGCATCGGCCTGCGTGAAGCGTGACGCCGTCATCGGATCGGCATTCTGGTGTGCGACAAATCCCGGATGGTAGGACCGCAGATCGTCTCCGACGACGCGGATGGCGGGACCGGATTGCTCCAGCTCCGTGAGGCTCGTTGTCAGCAGAGCTGTTTTGCCCGAACCGGGCTGGCCACCGAGCACGATCAGCGTCGGCCGATCCGCCTTGCCGATATCGCCGGGGAGATAGTCGGGCAGGATCTCCGTGCGAAAGATGTGTTCGTTCTGGGCCTCCGACAGCCGGCCGAGTTTAGCTTCGACCGCCATGGATCAAAGCTCCCGCCAGAAGGAGGCCGCGTCTTTGACCCGCGGCCCCCATTCCGCGATCACGGCTTCGATGTGCTCACGATCGCCGACGCGGATGCGATTCTGCACCGCAAGCAACTGACGCCGCTTCGCGCGTAGCGCCTCGGCGCCGGCCGGATCATTCGCCTCGATGGCGGCAACGCGTTCCGATACCAGCCCGCGCGCCTGGTTCATGATCTCGATGGCGAGCTCGGCCCGCACGATCGCGTCGAACGTTGTTGTCAGTTCGGTCATTGTCTTATCCCTTCCGCTATCTCGTGATGCCCTTGGTCTGGTTGAGCGCCCGCATCTGGCGCTCGGCGATGATGTCCTGGGCCTTGTCAGCGCGAACAGCATTCTGCAGCACCTTGAGGCCGGGCTTCATGGCCTCGAAGACCTTGCGCTGCGCCGCCGGCACCCGATCGATGACGTTGGCCTGTCCACGGCCGACTGCGTTCGGCCCGAACCTCTTGTCGAGCGCTTTGCTGACGGATGCGAACTCCGCTCTGACCGTTGCGTCCAGAGAACGCACCAGACGGGTAATATCCTTGGGTGACTTTTCGGCAGCGTCGGTCAGGCGGGCCAGCTCGGATACCGCCCGTGGCGACAGTCCGGGCACCGGTACGCTCATCCGCTCCCGATCCGCGGCAATGGTCGCCTTCTCGGCGTCGAACGCGCCCTGCCAGACCTTGCCCGTCGCAACGACGCTGGCGGTGACACTCCCCACGGCTTCGACCGCCGCCTTGCGTTCCCTCCCGGTGGCCATGAGCCGATCCACAACACGGTCGGAACCGCGCAATGCGCCATAGGCGGCAGGGTCGTTCCCGACGGCACGAGCGATGCGCTCGGGCTCGACGCCCTTGACGACCAGATCCTCAATCGTGGCGAGTGCCGCGACGGGATCGCGCCAGACGCGCTGCACGGCCTCGGCAAGTGCGGCGCGCTGCTGTCTGTAACGGGGAACCTCCAGCGCACGCTGCTTGGCTTCTTCATCGACAGTTGATGCGAACTCGGTGACCGGCGCGAGCATCGGCAAGGCAGGCGGTTTGGACATCTCTGGAGCCTGTGCCGGATCGTAGGCCGCTGGCGCCACGATCCGCGACGGATCGCGCCTCTCGGCCAGATGCTGCAGTTCGTTGAAGCGGCGCACGGCCGCAAACAACGTCGTCAGCTCTTGCCGTTTTGCCTCGGACACTCCCTCAGGCATGCGCGCGACCATCTGCTTTTCGGCATATTGGTCGGCCTTTTCGGTAAAGGCGCTCCAGCCGAAGCGGGCGGTCAGCGCTTCGCCGACGGCCTTCATCTCCTGCACCAGCGAACGCTCTTCGGCTGCATAGGCGAAGGCGGTCTTGTAGGCGCCCTCGCCGCCCTTCTCGCGCACCGCTTCGATTTCATCGAGCCGCGCCACCGCATGCGGGGAAAGTGCCGGAACCGAAAGTGCCATGGCGGCGCGACGCGCATGCTCATGGTTCTCATACGTGGCCCGGTCACGCTTGAAGTTGTCGGCGTGACTGCGGGCCAGAGGCTCGAGATCCGAAACAGCGGCGACGGCCTCAGCCCGTTCTTTCCGCGCGATCTGGCCATCGACCAGGCTGTCGCTGCCACGCATGGCGCCGAGCATCGAGGGACTGCGCGCAAGATCTTCACCAAGCCGCCGCGGCTCGCCATCGAAGTCCGAAGCTCGCGCATTCAGCCGATCGAGGGCGGCAGCAGGATCGCGATAGATGCGCGCGAGCACGGGCAGCAGGATCGCCTCTCGCTCTTTCCACCGTGCCGAGGCCAGATGCTCGATCCGCGCGTCTTCTTCGAGCGACCGGACAAAACGCGCCTGTAGCGCGAGCAGATATCGCGCCTCTTCGACTGATGCCGGTGCGACCGTTTGCGTCCGAACCGCCCGATCGTCATAGGAGACGCTGCGCTCCTTCTCGATCGCAAAGCCGAGCGCGACGCTGGCGCGCTCCCAAAGCCGCGCCACGCGATCACGCTGTGCGCCGATCCACGACAGATGCCGCTCCACCCCCTGCTCCATTCCGGCAGCAAGCTCGATGGCATGATCCATGTTGCGGCGGCGGGCGAAGTCGACAATCTGTGCCTGGTAGCCCGCTTCGGATTCGTAATCGAGCGTAGTCGACTTGGCGCCGGAGCGGGACAGCCGCTCGACCAACTGCCTGAACAGTTCCGGGCGATGGCTTTCCTGAGCGATACGCGCCTGCCGGACTTCCGCAGTCTCGGCCCGCTCTGCGGTCCAGACATTGCGTTCGACCTCCCGGTCCTCGAAGGTCTTTTTGCCGGTTTCGGGATCCACGATGGGTATCTTCACCGTCACCTGCTCGACACCGTCCTTGCGCAAGGTGACGGTGTCACCGAGCTCGACGCTGCCTTTCTCAATAGCCTTCGGAAGGCTGACACCCCAGACGCGATGGACCACGCCGTCGTCGGTTTTGACGTCGGCATATGGGCTCTCTTTTGCATCTTCGTCGTTTGGACGGAATTTCGCTTCGCCGGTTTCGACCAGTTGACCGGTGACGCCGGCGGCGTGATCGACGCGCTGCGCCCTGCCCCATTTCTCGCGCGGCGCAAAATCCTCGTGCGCCATATAGAGATCGGCCCGATCGCGATGTCGCGACATCGCAACATAGGCGAGATGCTGATCCATCATGCCGGTGGCCAGAACCAACGTCCTGTCCACGGTCGCGCCTTGAGATTTGTGCACGGTGGCCGCATAGCCGTGGTCGACATTGCGATAGGTGTCCTGGCCGAAGGTTACCTCCCGCCCCGCATCAAGCTTTACCGTGAGCAGCGTCTCGCCGCGCTCGTTCGTGGTGCGTACCACGGTGCCGAGCATACCGTTCTTCACATGCTGTACGGAAAGATGCTCGGCGCGCTTTTCAAAGAAGCGGGCGTTTTCGAGGAAGATCAGACGGTCACCAACGGCGAACTGTCGTACACCGCGTTCGGTCTGGTAGGCGCGGTCCTCGCCAAGCGCTTCCTGGCGACGCATCACGGAGCGGATCGCATTGTTGAGCTTTCCGACATCATCATTGGTTTGCGCCAGAACCAGCAGTTCCGAACCGCTGAGGACTCGGCTTTCCGATTCCGCCTTGTTCCGGTAGTCCTCCCTCGCCTGCCCCCAATCCTCGACGATCCGCTCGATCGCCGCATCGCGGGTTTCAAGCTGGACGATGCGATCATGCTGCGCATACGCATCGAGCGCCTCCTCGACCTTTCCGCGCGCGAACAGGCGGGACGCGTCGCGCGCCCACTGTTCACGCTGGCGGCGCACCCCGGTCAGTTCGGCAAAGCCGATGCGCTCCACAATCGCCCGAAACGCGGCGCCTGCCTGGATCGGCTGAAGCTGCATCGGATCACCGACCAGCACCGCCTTTGCGCCCGCATCCTCGACAATCTTCAAGACTCGCGCCAACTGTTCGGATGACACCATGCCGGCCTCGTCGACGACGAAGACGTCACCCCTTTGCAGCGTATCGCGCCCGTCCGCCCAGCCCAGTTCCCATGACGCGAGCGTGCGCGATTTGATCCCGGAACTTTCTTCAAGACCCTCGGCGGCCTTACCGGCAAGGGCCGCTCCGACGACGCGACGGCCGTCCGCCTCCCAGGCAATGCGCGCCGCATCGAGCAGGGTCGATTTGCCCGCACCGGCCAATCCGATCACGGTGGCGATGGCGCCATCGGCAGTGACATGCCGGACCGCATCGACCTGTTCCGCGTCGAGCCTGAACGGTCTTTCCGGATCGCGGCTCTCCACCACGCGAATGGCGTCATCGACCCTTTCGGACGTCACCTTGAAAGCGGATCGGCGCGACAGCTCCCGCGCCGACTGCGCCATATCGTATTCGGTGCGCAGCATGGCGCGTGTGGTGAACACGGCGACGTCGGCAACCTTTCCTGTGTCCGGATCAATCTGCTGCGGCTTCAGCGTCACCAGATCCGACGACGCCATCAGTTGCGCACGGATATTGGCGAAGACGCTGGGATCATCGACATAACGATGCAGCGCCTTGGCGATTTCCCGCTCATCGAAGGTCGAGCGTTCACGGCTCAGATGCTTCAGCAAAAGGCCGGGTTCGTCGGCGAGCCGGTCGGCCATTTCCTGCCGCTTCGCCAGGGCGGCCGGTGCGAAATACATCTCCCTGCCCTTCCGGGCGAGCGCCGCCTTTGCCGGGCCGAGATGGCTTTGGGCGATGCCGTCGAGGCCCTGTTCGGCATAGGCGCGACCGTCCAGGCGGATATCGTGACCGGCAAGCGCCAGATGCTTGGTGGCCGTCTCCGCCCAGCCGATTTTCCATGCCTTCATCGTGTCCTTGTCACCGGCCCACAGCCGATAGACGATCTTGCCGTTCGGCCGATCAGGGGTGACGACACGCAGCGGCTTCCCGTCATCGCCTAGAACCGCGACCTTCTTGTTGCCGAAGCCGTCGTCGGTCAAAGGCCGCAAGGTGGTCATCAGGTGGATGTGCGGATTGCCGTCCTTATCGTGATAGACCCAATCCGCAACCATCCCCTTTGAGGTGAGGTGGTCGCGCACGAATTCGCGCACCAGGGCAATGCTCTCCGCCTTCGACAGCTCCTCCGGCAGCGCGAAGATCATCTCGCGCGCAAGCTGCGCGTCCACCCGCTTCTCAAAGGTATCGACGGCATTCCACAACACCTCGCTGGCGCCGGCGATCGTCCTCCCGTCGATCATGGTGCGGAGCCACGCCGGCGTCTGGTCCGGCAGCGCCAGCTCTTCATGCACGAGCTCGGCCTTGCCACCCTCATAGCGGAAGCTCATCCCCGTCTGCTCTTCCGCCATCCTCGTACGGTGGCGATAGGCGGCAGCCGAGACGACGCTGCGTCCCGCACCCCGACTGATCACCTGTGCCCGTACGAACATGATCGCCATGCGATCAGACCCTCTCCCAAGCATGTCGCGTCAGCGACGTATATTGCGCCCTCGAACAGATCGGGCCGCAGGACCGATGCCGCTTCTCGGGATGCGCCCTTGCGGGCGCAGACCAAAATTGAGCCTCACGGCGCGACGCAAACTAGCATCTTTTACTATGCGTTTCTACACGGTATAATCGCCGTGCAAAGGAAGGCTTCCGGAAAGGATAAAGTAGAAAATGCGCGCTAAATCATCGATTTCAGAGATTGACGCCCAGATAGAGAAACTACGCGAAAAACGCCGTGGAATTCTCGCCAAAGCCAATGAACGCTTCGCGCGCGCGGCGGCCAAGGCAGGGCTGGCCGAGATGGATATTCCCGACAATGAGCTCGACGCCGTCTTCGAGGAGATCGCCGCGCGATTTCGCAAGGGGGCCAAGGGGCCTTCAGGCGCATCTGCTTAAGCGCCTCGATCGGCGGATTGTGGCCCTGGAACGAAGGCGGCGGCAGACGATGACAGAGGATCGCAAGAAAGACGCGCGCGAAAAAATCACGCTCGGCGGATTGGTGGTGAAGGCCGGGCTGCGACAGGCCGATCGGGCGTTCCTGCTCGGTGTCCTGCTGGAAGCCGCGACCGTGCGCGTCGGATCGCCGGAGCATCATCGGCTGAAGGCAAAAGGCGGCATGGCCTTCCAACGTGATCGGATGAAGGGCGCCGAAGCGGCGGATACGGGATCGCCCGTCTCCGACGATTCCGAACAGGCCAACGGCGACTAAGCGCCAGCAAGAGGAAGCCGGTCATGGCGGGAAAGACGAAACTGAAGCCGGCGCTGTTATGGGCAATCGTGCCTGCCGTCGTGACAGCGGTGACCCTGGCGATCACATCGTACAGATGGCAGGCAATGGCGGGCGGGTTCTCGCCTGCCAATGCCTATTGGTTCTTACGCTCAGCACCCGTTCCCAATCTGCTCTTCGGTCCGATCGCGGGATTGATTACTGTCTTCGCGCTGACGATGCACCGCCGCCGGCCGGTGGCGATGGTCAGCCTGATCTGCTTTCTCGGGGTCGCCGGCTTTTACGCTTTGCGCGAATATGCGCGGCTGTCCCCATCCGTCGAGAGCGGCGCGGTGACCTGGGACGAGGTGCTGTCCTATCTCGACTTCTTCGCCGTCATTGCTGCGGCCGTCGGTTTCGTCATCGTCGCGATATCGGCGCGGATATCGGTCGTCGTGTCCGATCCGGTGAAGCGCGCCAAGCGCGGAACCTTCGGTGATGCCGATTGGCTCACCATGTCGGCCGCCGCAAAGCTGTTTCCGCCAGATGGCGAGATCGTCGTCGGCGAACGCTACCGCGTCGACAAGGAGACCATCCGCGACGTGCCGTTCGATCCGGCCGACCGCGAGACATGGGGGAGCGGCGGCACTGCGCCGCTGCTCACCTATAAGCAGGATTTCGATTCCACCCATATGCTGTTCTTCGCCGGCTCAGGCGGATTCAAGACCACCAGCAATGTGGTGCCGACGGCGTTGCGCTATACCGGCCCCCTGATCTGCCTCGATCCCTCGACCGAGGTCGCACCGATGGTTGTCGAGCACCGCACCCAAAAGCTCGGGCGCGAATGCATGGTTCTCGATCCGACAAATCCGGTGACGGGTTTCAACGTGCTCGACTGGATCGAAACGTCAAAACACAAGGAGGAGGATATCGTCGCGGTAGCCCACATGCTGCTGTCGGAAAGCGCGCGCTTCGAATCCTCGACCGGTAGCTATTTCCAGAACCAGGCGCACAACCTTCTGACGGGGTTGCTGGCCCATGTGGTGCTCTCTCCGGAATATGCCGGCCGACGGAACCTGCGCAGTTTGCGCCAGATCGTCTCCGAGCCGGAACCCTCGGTGCTCGCCATGCTGCGCGATATTCAGGAGACATCGGCGTCTGCGTTCATCCGCGAAACGCTCGGCGTCTTCACCAACATGACCGAGCAGACATTCTCCGGCGTGTACTCCACGGCGTCGAAGGATACGCAGTGGCTGTCGCTCGACGATTACGCCGCACTGGTCTGCGGGCGAACGTTCAAATCGAGCGATATCGTCTCAGGCAAAAAGGACGTGTTCCTGAACATCCCGGCGGCGATCCTGCGGTCTTATCCCGGCATCGGCAGGGTGATCATCGGCTCACTGATCAATGCCATGACGCAAGCCGACGGCGCGTTCGAACGCCGCGCCCTCTTCATGTTGGATGAGGTGGACTTGCTCGGCTATATGCGCGTTCTCGAAGAGGCGCGTGATCGCGGCCGCAAATATGGCATCACCCTGATGCTCATGTACCAATCGGTTGGTCAGCTCGAACGGCATTTCGGGAAAGATGGCGCGACGTCATGGATTGATGGCTGCGCCTTCGCCTCCTATGCCGCGATCAAAGCACTCGACACGGCGCGCAACGTCTCCGCCCAATGCGGTGAGATGACCGTTGAGGTTCAGGGGAAATCTCGCAATGTCGGGTGGAGCAATTCGAACGGCGGAATGCGGAAGTCGGAAAGCCTGAACCTGCAACGCCGACCGCTGATCATGCCCCACGAAATCACGCAACAGATGCGCAAGGACGAGCAGATCATCATCGTGCAGGGCCATGATCCGATCCGCTGCGGGCGGGCGATCTACTTCCGGAGAAAGGACATGGATGCGCAGGCTGGTCCAAACAGGTTCGTCAAGGCGAGTTGACCGACTCTTCGCTGCCCTGATCAAGCGCGTCGTATTCCGCGTTGCTCGGCCAGTCGGTGCTTCGCATGACAGACAACGCCGCCTCAATGGCTTTCTGCGCTTCGACCAAATCCGAGCGACGCATGGAGGGGTCGGAATAGATGCCGTATCCGTTGACAATCCGGCCGTTGAACCCGTGCTGAAGTCGATCAATTGCGACGCTGACGTGGTCCTGAATCTGGTCCGTGGCGTTTGCCGCTTTGGTGATACTCGACATGCGGCCATCTCCTTGAATGGTGTTTCTTTGAAGTCTGCCGGTTCTGTCTTCGCGCTATCGGCGCTTGCAGGCCGTTGGCGATGGCCGATACCGGTCGAACGGATCTTCTGCGCCGGGCGGCGCGAACCAGCCGATGAACAGATTGTAGGCGAGCGCGAATACGAACATGCCCACAGCCGCAGACAAGAAGAACCACCACGGCATCGGCGCGGCATCGGGATTGACGAAGACCCCGAGCGATACAGGAAGCATGACGATGCCGGCGAGAACGAGAAAGCCAGTGAAGGCCCGAAACGCGCAGGCGACGAAATAGAGCAGATACCAGGCGGTGTAGAAACCAGCGCGCCCAATGGCCTCGAGCACATTGAAGGGCAATGCGATGAGAACGGACATCGGGGCAGCAGCGCCGGAGGCACCGTTGAGGGGGTTGTGATCGCCGTCTGCGGGATTTCGCATGCGTTGTCCTTTCGCGGTGAGCGTCATTGTACCTGAAACTGGGAGAATGAGAATCGGCAGAGTTCGATTGATGCAAGAAGAACCCCGACGAACAGCAAGTCGGTGAAAACCGCAGGAGCAACCTAACGCAGCCTTACGCGTGAAGAGGAGACTATGCCCATGATGACCGCAGGAACCGAAAAACCATGAGCCGGCATATCCGCATGGGTGGGATTGATGTCGATGTCGCAGATACTGTGTTCGACGACCGGTTGGCGGATGCCTATTCGAATCGGGAACACCCCCTTTGCCTCTGTCAGGCGGGCGGCGTGCCGATGTATATCGCGCGGTTTGAAGACCGCCATATCCTGAAACGGATGCCGGGCACCGGAGCGCAGCACGCGCCCGACTGCGAATCCTACGAGCCGCCATCCGACCTTTCGGGCCTCAGCGCAGTCGAGGGCGAGGCAATCATCGAGAATGTGCAAGACGGCACGACGGCGCTGAAACTCGGGTTTAGCCTGTCGAAGCTCGGCGGCCGGACCGCGCCTGCAATCGGTGACAGCGCTGATCCGGGCGACGTCAGGACCGACGGTGCCCGTTTGTCGTTGAAGGCGATGCTGCATTTTCTATGGGACCGGGCACAGTTCAATCGCTGGCGTCCGGCGATGGCAGGCAGGCGCAATTGGGCGGTGGTCCGCAAATTCCTGATCGAGGCGGCGTCAAGTTCGAGCGCGAAGGGAAAGCCGCTTTCGGCGGTGCTTTACATGCCGGAGATGTTTGACGCGGCGCGCGTGGATGGAATCGTCCAGCGTCGCCAGGAGTTTCTGAGCAGAGCGGTCCAGTCGCAGGGCAATCGCCGTTCGCTCGCGATCCTGATCGGAGAGGTGAAGGAGATACAGCCAGCCCGGTCTGGCTCACGATTGATCATCAAACACGCCCCGCGCTATCCGTTCATGCTGGCCGAGGACGTCGACCGTCGCATGAATAAGGTCTTTGCTCGCGAACTGGCGCTTTGGGATGCGAGCCCGGACTCGCATCTCATCGCCGCGGCCACATTCGGCGTCGGGGTTTCCGGTATTGCCGTGATCGAGGCGATCGCGCTGATGTTGGTCAGCGAACGGTGGATCCCATTCGAAAGCCAATACGAAGGCATGCTGCTCGAGGCGCTCGCGGAGCGCGGTGTCATATTCGCGAAGGGGCTGCGTTACAATTTGCCGCCGACACAACCGATGGCGAGCGTCGTGCTGAGCCGTGACGGGGGCGAACCCATCGCAATGTACATCGTTCCCGATGACGCGGATGGCGAGTATCGCGGGACCCTCGAACTGCTTGTCTCCGAGAGCGAAATGCCTTCGTGGATTTGGGAGATTGCCGACGGGCCTATGCCTGATATTCCCCTATGAAAGGAGGGGGCGGTTCATCGTCCAGGGGATCTCAAAGCCGCGTGCGCTTGCCGAGCGCAGCCGGCCCTGCTCCGCTCCCGCTGTCCCGGCGGCAATCAGGTTCTCACGGCAGCGCCGCACCGCGAGAGGATCGCCGCCCCCATGGGGCGAAACCGCGAAGCGGGTTCGATGAGCGCAGCGAGCAAAGCCGTGCCCGTAGGGCCTCGCCCAGCATCTTTCTGCGAGCAGCCTTGCGTCCGTCAACCGGAAAGGCACCTCTCCCACTTTCTTGATACACCCCGATATGGGCGTACCGCGCGCATCGCCACGAGGCGAGCCGTCGATCGAGGAAGAGCTTACTGAGCCATGGCGTAGATCACGACAGAACGCTTGGGCTGATCCATCACCAGAATGAATCGGCAACCAGCAACCGATTCATAGAAGTCGTTGGACCTTGAAATGGTAAAGCGCGATTCTGTCCCTATGATCGCGCAACCCTACCAGCTCTACGTCGAGCGGATGGATCCCGCCAAGAACATGGCCCGGTTTTACGCCATGTCGATCGAGGTGACGCTGTTCGGAGACGTCTGCCTGACCCGTAGATGGGGGCGCATCGGCGCGCGCGGGCAGGTCATGCAACATCATTTCAACAAAGAGGAAGAGGCAGTGCAGCTCTTCCTGGAATTGCTGCGTAGCAAACGCACGCGTGGTTACGGCCCGCAAACGGGCGGCCGGCCGCATGATCGCCGGGCTCGGCGAACCTCATAGGCCGGTCGATCCGGCCTATGAGATTAGGTATCAGGGCGAAAGCCTCCTAGAAAGGAGGCTCGGCGCTCATCAGCGCCTCCTGCTCGGTCCAGATGGCTTCGCGCTCGGCAAGCGCGAGCTCCAAAGCGGCTTCGGTTTCGCGGCGCTCGTCGCGGTAGACAGCGTTCCGCAGCTCGGCGCGCAGTTCCTCGATGTGTTGATCGATCGACATGTTCATCTCCTTGAAGTTGGTGAAAGACGACACCGCCGGTCATGGTGGGCCGGAGGGGTCAAGGAGCGCGGCACGCGACCGGCGGAGCCGGCGAGTGGGGGAGCCGAAATGCGTCAGCATTTTGGGGGTACCACGAAGTCCTTGGGGCCTTCGGAACGCCGTGACACCCTCGGACGATCTGTGCAGACCTCCCCCCAACCGGATGGCAGCAAAAAAGTCGGGCCAGGCTCGATGCCTGGTTCCGGCTTCTCCATAGCTGAGAGGAACCCCGCCTGTGCGGCGGGGTCCTCTGTCGGGGCGATCAGTCCCGGTTGGGGCGGGACCAGATCAGCTGCAGGCCTTCCTCGCCTTCCACCTCGATCAGGGTGGCGTAGATCGGAGCGGGGAAGCTCGGGTCGTCCAGCTTGACCGAGAGGTAGTCGCGACCTTCAGCGGAGACCTTCTGCCAGGCGGCGCCGAGTTCGACATTGCCGGAGAAGATGCGGAAGTGCGGTCCCTTGTCGGAGGGGTTGTCGATGCGGACCAGCTTGGCCTTGACGTTGAGGTTGAGGGTCTTGATCGAGCCGCTGAAGCCGTTGCCCGTGGAAGCGAAGGTGCCGATGGTAGCCATGTGTCTCATTCCTTTGTTGCTCGGGCCGCGCCCATCGCGACCTCGATGACGGTCGGTGGACCGGAGGCGATCGACTGGCACCTGAAAGGCTGGAACGAAGTGGAAGGCGGCCGGGAGCGACTTTCTTGGTCCGCGAGGAATGGCGGCGCAGCCGTCAGGGGAAGAAAGTCGCGAAGGCCGTTGCCGGGACAAGATCGAGAGACCGCTCGCGGGATCCTCCTTCGGTCAGACCAGTCACATCGAGAACGCAGATGGGCGTGGCCTTGTGGAAACCGGAATGAAGATCGGCATTTCCGTCGACGGCGTCATACCCAAGAGCCCGCGACTTTTCGGTCGAGAGCCCATCGCGGCCGCAGTCAGGCCACGCAGCGCCTCAGATCCAAAGGCGGGACCGCAGCCACATTGTCTCGCACCGGCTTCGACACGGTGACGCACTGGGAGATCACCGAGAGAAGCGCCCGACACGACGCGTCAGGCTGACCCACGGATTGAAACGACGCTGCGTCTATGGTGCGCGATAGGGAGAAGCGACCGGCAATCTGCCTATCCGGCTCTCGTTTCAAGCTGAATGGCTAACCGCTAGGGGCGACCGTACAGGCGGGGTCCCGATCGCGGACCGACAAACTACAGCCGGCTAAGGCGCGCCGCCTCCTGGCCTCGGGACCGAGGTGGCATTCGTTACGGAACGGTGGCAACGTCGGTTTGGCGAAACTCGTCGGCCGTGGCCAAAATGGGCACCGCGAAATATTTCGCACAGGCGTAATGCAGGCAATCGCCGAGATTGAGGCCATGGCGGCCGGAGCGATACCGGTGAGCCGCCGACAGTGCCAGCCTGGTGGTCTCGGCTGCAGGCGGCAGATCCCGGACCTCGATCCCACGCTCGTCGAGGAACTCGGCAACGATCGGCTCCACCTCCGATACCGAAAGACCAAACTTGTCGGGACGCGCAAGACCGAGCACCGCCTCAAGCACGGCGACCGGCGAGGTGAAGGCATTCTTCCCGGAAGCGATGGCATCGGAGACGCGGCCCGCTTCCGGTTCATCGGACAGCACGGCGATGATCGCGCACGCGTCGACGAACATCACTCCGATTCCCACATCTTGTCGAAAGCTTCGCGCGGGAGCGGCTTCTTCGCCGCCTTGCGCAGCGACACGCCATGCTTTTCACGAAGCCGTGCAGCCGTCTGAAGCGGGCTCTCGGCATCACGCCGGCGCTCGATCGCCTCCTTCATCGCGATGACGATCGCATCGGTGATGCTGACGCCGGCCATATGGGCGAACCTGCGCGTCAGCGCATCAGCCTCCGGGTTATTGACATTGATTGGCATGGGGCCTCCATGTAGATAGTTCTTGCCAGTAATGTAGATATTCTCGTCTACATTGACAAGATCGCCGATCTGGAAGGGAACAGCCGCGACGCCATCCTCGGCGTTGAAGGTAATCGGTCCGCTCTTTCGCTCCGTCGGCGTCGTCGCCAGACCGACGGCCCGGCTCCGCCTGATTTGCGGATCGTCGCACCAGCCCCAGATGACCTTTCTTCGGCCCCGGCGTCCGGACCGGGAGTCGGTCCCGCTCCGCGATCGACCGAGTGTAACCCACCCGTCGAACCGAAAGAGATTGCCGCTGTGGAGGGCGGCATCCTGATAGCTGACCGCCCAGCGGCAGCCGCGTGCGACAGCAATTGCCGGGAAGGCGAAGGATCGCCAGAGGCGCAGCGCCACGCGGCAGAGATCCGGTTTTGCTGCGCACAGGCGCGAAAGCTCGACTGCATCGTGCCGCGTCAAGCCGGCGACACGCTCACGTATGAGCGTGTCGGTCGCGACGACGGCAAGCAGCCGGCCCTCGTGGCGCAGGCCGTAGGACCAGCCGCGCGTCGGGCGGTGGATCTCGCCCATCCTGTGACCCTATAGAACGAGATGGGCGTTAAGCTCCTCGCGTGTGATGGGCCCGAACGTTACGGGGGCAAAGCCGGCCTCATACACCGCACATGCCCTCGCACTCATTCGGCCAGAGATCGAGCTGCCCGCGGTCAGCGGCGGTCGATAGATCGACGTCCTCGAGCGGCACGCAGGATCGATGCAGGTATACCTCGCCGCGAATGCCCCTGAGTCCTGTCCGCAGCGCCCGGTCGACCTCGACGGCGTCCTGCCATGCAACGGCATCCTGTTCGCGCATCGATCGCCATACGGCGTTGCTGTGAAACGGGCAGCCGATGCACGCGCTTTTCGGAGGATCGGGATAGTCGTGCCGACGCAGCCAGGCGAGGCAATCCCGCCTGCTCAAGCGCTTTTCGATCAGCGGGAAGCGCTTGACCTGCCACGCCTCGAAACTCGGCTTTGCCCGAACAATCTCGTCCGTCGAGATGCCTATCCAGCATTCGACGACCGGAAACGAGGGAGAGCGCTTGCGCGTCAGGCCCGCCAGCTCACGCACCTTCCGACGGATTGGAACAATCTTATAGTCCGTAGTGCACTGGCGACGGATCATGCCGATCGAGACGGTCTCCGTCGTCGTCTGGCGCGTGGCGACTTCGATGAGCTCGCCCTCGTCGTCCTCGTCAAAAACCGGGACCACCACGCCTGCCGGCGTGACGGTCCTGGCGAAGGCGGGGATCGAGGCCCAGCGGTTGCCCTGCCCGGCCGCGATCAGCTGCTCGCGAATATTGCCGTCCGAGACAATATGGACCGGGAACGGCAAGACGTTCGGCGACATCAGCCATGCGAGATGATCGTAGACGGCCTGAGGCTCCCAGCCGGTATCAGCGAAAATAGCGCAGTCGGGCATGGGGCCGATCTCGCCATGGGCCGCCATCAGAGCGAGTGTGGTGGATTGCACGCCAGCGCCAAGCGATAGCGCGCGCAAGCGGAGCGGGGAAGGCTCAGCGCCCTCCCCCATGATGTTCGGAGAATGCAGCATCACGCCGCCTCCGCGACCTGCGTCGCACCCGGCTGGAGATCGTGCAGATAGTTGACGGCGCGCTGGGCATGCGCCGCCGCGGCGAAAATGAAGCGCTTCTCGTTCTTGAGAATTTCAAGCCAGCTGGCCAAATAGCTCGCGTGATCCGGCCTCGGCTCCAGTTCAGGGACGATGCCGAGGTCGGCCGCCAGGAAGCAGCCGCCCAAATCCGCGACCAATTCTTCGTGCGCCCTGAAGGAGCGATCCTTGTGATAGCGGGAGAGATTGCGATCAAGCCGCTTTTCCGAGCCGACCCAATGGGTCATCTCGTGCCCGAGCGTGGCGTAATAACTCGGAGCATCGCGAAAGCTCTCGAAGGGCGGCATCTGCACGATGTCGAGCGCCGGATTGAAAAACGCCTTGTCGCCGCTGTGACGGATGACAGCGCCGGTATTGGTGAAGAAGGCATCGGCATGCTCGATGCGCTCGACCGGATCGGCCACCGGCGCGGGATTGCCGTAGTACTGCGCCGGCAGATCGTCGATCTGATCGGCGCAGAACACGGTATAGGCCTTGAGGAAGGGAATGCCGCGTTCGACTTCCTCGCCTTTCGCGTCGGTTTCTGTGCGGGTGAAGCGGCTGGCGTAGACGACCATCGATCCGGTCTCGCCCTTGCGGACATGACCGCCCAGTTCAACGCTCTGCTTGAACGTCATCCATGTGGGCGAGACGAACCCCCGCGCCACCGCCTCCGACCAGAGAAGCAGCGTGTTGATGCCCTGATACGGCAGTCCGTTGTGGCGCAGCGGCCGCGTGATGCGACCCGTCGTATTCCCAGCATTCCATGGCTGAACCCACGGACGCACGCCCTTTTCCAGCTCTGCGACGATGCGGTCGGTGATCTTCGCGTAGATATCGACGCGGGGCTTGCTCTCTTTCCTGCTCATTTTCCAAAACCTCCATTCAAGGCCGCGCCAGTCGCGGCCGTCACGAGGTCCGCAGGCGCAGGACCGCAGGTTCGCGAACCCGCTCGAGAGCAATCGGAAAAAGGATAGATGTCGGTTGCGGGCCGCAACGTCAGTGAAGGACGGCGCAGCCGTTTCGCGGGCCGAGGACCGAAGCAGGACCAACATTCGTGACGGCCGCGACTGGCGCGGCCTGCAGGATCGTTTTCATTTGTCGGGTTTCCTTGGCGACGCACATGCGAAAAGGCCGGTGTCCGCAAGGACACCAGCCTCGATGGGAAGATGAGGGCGGAGCCGAAGCTCCGCCCGGGATTGGCTAGCCGAGCGCCGCCATCTGGAGGTCGGCCGCCTGCCGGCTGACGGTCTGGCCGGGATTTTCGACCTGACGCTCGTAGGGCTTCCAGGTCTCGCCGACGATATGCTCGTAAGCGGCGACGGCACCCTCGGCGGCCATGCGCAGGGCGTGGGACTGAAGCCCCATGTCGGCCGCGAATTCGCGCTTGCGCTGGGCGTTGCTGTCGAAACCGACCGGTCCGTCCAGATCCTCGTCGCGGATGTCGTTGGCGAGCTTGGCCGTGGCGTCTTTCGCCTCGGTGACGGCCTTGGAGTAGAACTGACCTGCCCCGTAGGCGGAGCCGACATAGGAGCCGACGATCCGCTGCAGGTGAATCTGCATCGCCTTGTCGGAAAGCCCCTCGGAGAGGGTATCGGCGCCTTCGATCAGGCTGCGCTGGTGGAAGTCGCGGATGCCGTCGCTGTCGAGGACCGGAAGGCCGAAACTTTCGGAGATGAGCGCGGCCTGGTTGCCGTCAGGGCAGCAAAGCCGGACCATTTCGAGGGTCGTGCCCTTGCGGAGCGGGACGATGCGGGCCTTGGACTTGGGGGAGCGGGTTGAACTGGACATTGAGCTTACCTTTCTAGCGATGCCCTTCAGGTGATCCGGCCCTCGGCCGGTCTTTCCTGCGGGTGCGGTCGAAAGGAACCAGCGGAAGCTGGACGCTTCAGGGTCCGGACCCTGCCAGGCGAGCGAGGCCGGCTTGCGGACAAGCCGGGGCCAGTTCTTCACTGGTCCCTGCGCGGGACGCGGGCCGGCCTTGCCGAGATCGGCGGGGTTCCGGCCGCTCCGCGGCGCGATAGCGGCCTTGAAGGGGCCAGCCGCTGGTTCAGACCGCAACAAACCCGCCGGGAAGAGCGGCGAGGGATGGTCTGTGACACCGGCATGCAGACCGGTAAGCGCCCGGTCGACCCGCACCGCCATGGTGTTTCATGGCCAGCCGCGCTGCCGAAGGTCATCCACGATTTGCCGGGAGCGATCTGGTCACCATGGTTGTAACCAGCATCATCGCCACGAATGAATGTCGTACCGCGGCGAGAACGACATCCGCGTCACGCACACAGTTCTTCCGGGTCGAGCTGCGCCCGCAATGCCGTGATAGTGCTTTCCTGGCGTGCCAGTTTACGGGTCAAGGCATCGATTTCCGGCTGACGTTCCGCCGTGATCGCAGCCAGATTGGCACGATACCGTTCGAGGAATGCGCCAGGGTCTGGTGACTTCCCGCGCCGATACGTGGTCTGGCGCGGATGCAGTTGCGGGATCAGCGCTGCCATGCGCCGCGTGATCTGCCGGTCGATCATGTCCAGCTGACGCTGGATTTGCCGGCGAGCTTCCTCCATGCGAAAGAGCCGCGCTCGGCGACCTCGCGCGACCATTACGCTGGTCTCCCCTGCCAGCCGACAAAGCTCGAAGGCCCGCCATAGACGGCGTGTCGCTCCGGATCGATGACGAAGCCGAAGCGGCCGACACGATATTCAACCGAAGGAACGAGGAACCGGCGTTCCTCGCTACCCGGCCCGCGTTTACCGCCGGGGGTGGCGATTACTTCGGTGAAGCCGGGTTGGTGGTCGCAGATGATCGCCCAGATGACGATCCAGTCGTCGCGGTGCTGCGCGAAGAATGCACGTTCGTCCTTCGTCCAGGATTCACCCGCACCAAGCACATTGCCGGTGATCGCCTCCCACGCATCCGGGAAGCTGTCCTTCATCGTCTTTTCCGCAGCCCGGCGCTCGAAAGCGGTGAACAAATGCGGAAAGCTGAAGGCGACGATCGCCCAGGCCTCATCCTCCTCATAGGCCCCGCCGGCGACGCGGATCGACGGATGAACCTTGCGGTTGCGGTCGGGCGAAAGAAGGAAGCCGCCATGGCCAGCCGTCGAGTGGAAGACAATGCCGTCAGCATACACGGTCGCCCCCTGTGACGGACCCCATGGTGTACTCGCCGTGGATCGCTCCTCGCGTCGGCCGAGGGCGATCTTCTCGCGCTGGTGTTCGGCGTTTTCCAGAACCTTTGTCCGGAAGGCGTTCTCATCGGCAAGGTCGCCGCCATGACCGTAGAAGTCGCTCCGCGTCCAGTCGGCCATGGGCCGCCGGATACGCCACCCGGTTACAAGGAAATGGCGCCCGTCTCGGGCGGGGGCCATGGCGAAGGCGTGCTCGTCGACGAGTGCAACGGGCAGGCCATCTGCACTTTTGCCAAAAGAAACCCACGGAAAACCGGGGGCTTCGATGACATCGGTTTCGAAAGCAGGTGCGCTCATGCCGCTGCCCTCCCCTCGACACTGTCCGCCGCTTCCGTATCGGCCGTGATTTCCTGCAGCACGGCATTTGGATAACCGTGGCGGGTCAGCCATTCCGCGGCGGCGGTGCGATCGGCGGCAAGATGGACAAGCTCGGCATCGTCGCCGGCCCGATCGAGGACGAGAACCGAGCCGATCGCGGGCCGTTCCTTGACCGCGAACTTGAGGTCGCTGTTCACCGAAAACGTCCGGTGGACGCGCAGGACAATCGTCCCCTGGCTGCCATAGTCCCCCTCGTGGAGGGTGATGGAGGCAGGGATCGTAATGTTGCCGACACGTACTCCGGCCTGTTTGCGGATCAGGCGACCGCCCGAGTTGCGGGTCTCCCAGGCGGCAAGCTTCTTGCGGTGGCGTTCCGGCGGGCGCGGGGAGCGGTCGGAATATGTCAGGGTCGAGCCCAGGGGCACGAGGTCGTAGATCAACTGAGCGGACATGGTTTCTCCGTGGTGTTGAGTGGAAAACAGAACCGCCGCCGGTGATGCACCGGCGGCGGGATGGTCGTTCGGAAGAGAGGGTGTGACGCTTACTCGGCGGCCACCTTGTAGGCCTCGCGCTGCTCGTCGGTGAGGTCCTGGTCGGCCGCAGCCTGATCTTCATCGACATAGTCATGCGCCGGCTCGACGACCGCATCGCCGTCGAGCTCGTCCTCGCCTTCCGGCGTGCCGTCATCTTCAGGCTGCTCGACGCGCTCGTTTTTCTTCAGCCACGACGCGAGCTTGGTCTGGTCGGGACCGAACAGCGCCGACGGATGGACGAAGCGACCTTCCTTGAAGTGCTCGACCAGGGCCGCGCGGGTGTCCTTGATCTTCTGCCGGGGAAGAACCGACGTGTCGGCGCACGACGCCTCCAGCGCCGGTCGCGACAGGCAGGAGAGGAACTCCTCCGTGCCCATGTTCGGCAGGAAGCCGTCGGCGCCGATCACATCGCCAGCAACGCGGGAAACGATGCCACTGTCCGAACGGTTTTCCCTGCACGACAAGACGTCGATCAGCAGCGAGCGCACGGCAACCCGAAGCGTTTCCATGTCGAAGTCGAGCTTGCCCTCCTCGTCGAACAGGCGCGCGGCATGTTCGCCAAGGCCGGCCGCCCCGTAGTAGGAGATGTCGCGCGTGCCGGACGCCACCGTCACGTTCTGTCCCGCGAACGCCAGGACCAACAACGCCATCAACGTGTCGTCCTCGATCGGAGCCCGCGACAGCGCTTCATGCAGAGCATCGGTGCGCAGATCACCGATCATTTCGATGCCCTTGCGGGTGACATCGGGGCGGGTCTTCACGACGATCGCAGTATCGTCACCCTCGCCCGCCGGCTGTTCGCCCTTCTTCGGCTTCTTCGCCTCCGCCATGCGGAAGTGCACCGTCTGAACCTTCCCCTCGCGGTCTAGGTACAGGGCCGTATGGTCGGACTTGCCCGGCTTGCCATAGACGCGCTCCGCCTTCTTCGGCAGTTCCGGCTGGCCCCAGTTGTTGGTCTCGGTGATGACCCCCTTCTTGGGCAGGTTCTGCGTCATCCACTCCTGCTGCGCGCCCAGGAATGCCTCGACGTCGGTCGTGTAGCGGCTGTCCTGATCGGCCGGTGCAAACAGGTCCTCGACCCAGGCAATGCCGTAGGCCTGGGCGAGATCCTCGCCGAAGCTCGCATCGCGGGCATACATGCGGGTCTTCTGTAGGCCTTGCGCGACACTCCACCAGGAGACCTGCGGGTCGGCCTTCGAGGGCTTATGCTTCTTCCAGACCTCCTTCTGGTCGTCGAGCGAGGCCGACGCGATGGTGCGCAGCTGGCTCTCATTGGGCATGTCGCCTTTGGCCATCTGGTCGAGCATCGCCGGTAGGACATTGGCGAGCAGACGCAGCTTGCGGATCTGGCGAACCGGCAAGGCCAAGGCGACAGCGATCGCTTCCTCGGTCCAGCCGAGCGCGACCAGGCGCTCGATCGCCCGCCACTGATCGACGGGATTGAGCTGCTCATGCGCCAGCGTTTCTGCGAGCGAGCGCATTGCGCCGCCATCCTCGGCACGCTCGATCACCAGCACGGCGATCTCTTCAAGGCCTGCGGCGATGGCCTGCTTGACGCGGCGATGGCCGGCATCGATGACGAAGCCGTTGCCACCATCGGATTCCGGTGCAACGACAGGCGGCTGCACGATACCGACGGCGCGGATCGTCGCCAGCAGCAATGCGTCAGCCTGCGGACTGGACTTGGAACGACGCGCCTTGTCGGGGTTTCCCTTCAGCGCGCGCGGATCGACAAACTTCAGTTCCATGGAAATGCTCCTCACGGGGTTGCCGGACACAGCCAATCGCTGCGTCCTTCTTCGTCTTCTTCCCGAAGACACCCCCTGGCCCGCGGAGCGGACGGACCGGTGCAACTGCGGCCGAGCATCCCTGCCCGGCAGGACAAGCGGGGCTAACAGCCTTGCGAAGGCCGACGCGGCCGGGATCGCGAGCCGGCGCGGTTGAGCGCAAGCGTCAGCGGTCCGACCGATCTGCGAGCGGATTCCTCATCCTCCTTTTTCTTTTTCCCTCCTCCTCCTCTCAAAGAACATCCCCGCTGCGACATGCGAGAGCCGGATATCTGCCACTCGGCCATTTCACGGAGGGACTGAGGGGGGTGAATCGACTATGCGGCATCCTGCAAAGGTTCAGCAGATGTTTCCACATCCGCCGACAGGGCCGCCTCTATCTTGCCAAGCTGCCGCCGCTTGTCGGCCAGTTCGCCGGCGAAGGCAAACTCGGCACCATTGTCCCTCGACTGGTACGATGCGAGCCTGCGGCGGGCATCAGCGAGACGCTGGCGATACCGCTCGCGTTCGCCCTCGAAATCGTCGAGCGAGTGTTCGAGTCGCGAAATCGCTCCGAGCGGCGTGACCGTCATGGCAAGTTCGATTTCGGAATCGGCGCCCGTGCGCGTCAGCATGGTGGTATAACGGTAGCCTTCCTTGCCGAAGCGCTGGCCGTCATATTCGAGATCGAACCCCCCGACAGAGCCGATGATGCTCTCGCCCTCCTGCTGAAGCTGCACCAAGGTCAGAATCTCCTTCATGAGCGCGCGGCCTGCCTCCTTGCGCTCAGTGTAGACCTTACCGGCCACGGTCATGGTGAATGCCTCGCCGGTGGTCGGAACGAGCATCCCGATATCCTGGCCGATCTCCCCAATCCGCCGCGTGCAGAACTCGATATCGCGCTCGGCGTCGCGAAGTTGCCAGCGAACGGCGTGCTGATCATCGATATGCGCCGCGCGCAGACGCTCCAGCCGGGCGATATCGGCTTCAAGCCCAGCCTTCTGCATCAAGCGCTGATCGCCGGACGCGATGGCCTTGGCTATGGCGAACTGGTTGGCCTGGCCCTCACCGAGATCTTCGAGACGCCGCACGGAGGTATCACCGGAGAGCGCCGCGGCGATGAAGCGGGCCTTGCGCTCGTTGTTCTGCCACATGGTGGCGTCGAGCGAACCTTCGGTAGCGTAAGCGAAGATATCGACCTCGTCGTGCTGGTTGCCCTGACGGACGATGCGACCCTCGCGTTGCTCGATCTGCGACGGGAGCCAGGGCACGTCGAGATGGTGGAGCGCCTTGAGCCTCAGTTGCGCATTGACGCCGGTGCCCATCGTCTCGGAACTGCCGATCAGGAAGCGGACCTTGCCGGCGCGCACGTCGCCGAACAGACGCTGCTTGGCCTCCGACTTTTTATAGTCCTGCATGAAAGCAATCTCGCCGGCTGGCACGCCCATGCGGATGAGTTCGTCACGGATCCAGCGATAGGCGGAAAAGCCCCTGCTCTTCTCAACACTGATCGTTCCGAGATCGCTGAAGATCATCTGGGCGGCGCCCGGGAGTTCGAAAGGCTTACCGTCATGTCGAACATAGGGGTGCCCGGCTGTCGCCCTCCAGATAGCGAAGGCATTCGAGATGAGTGCGTTGAGCTTGTTGTCCGCCTCATTGTCATTGTCGGCGTCGACCAGGCGCAGGTCGATTGCAGCATGGCGACCATCGGTGATCACCGAGAGCAGGATGTCATCGCCGGGCTCAGGCGGCCGGTCGCGCTTCTCGATTTCCGCGATGCGCGCAGCCAGGACCATCTGGTAGTGTTTGAAGGCCTGCGTCGGCTTCGATGTGATGATCTGGCGCTTGCCGGTGGAGATCGCCGGCACCTTGACGAATTGGCGCAGGTCTTCCGGCATCACGACGTCGGCGAAGGAGCGGAACATCGCGATCAGTTCGGGGACGTTGACGAAGCTGGCAAACCTGGAAACAGGCTTGTATTTGCCGGAAGGCTGAAGCTCCAGCTCGGTCGTCGTGTCGCCGAAGGTCGACGCCCAGGCGTCGAATTCGTGCAAACCGCGTTCCATCAGCGCCGCGTGGTCCATCAGCCGCTGGACGGTGAACATCTCGCCGAGCGTGTTTGTGATCGGGGTTCCGGAGGCGAGCACGAGCGCCCGTCCCGGGTTCTTCGTCTCGATGAAGCGGGATTTGACGTATAGATCCCAGGCGCGCTGCGAGCCGTTGGGGTCGACGCCCTTGAGCGTCGACATGTTGGTGGCGAAGGAGAGCTTGCGGAACTCCTGTGCCTCGTCGACGATGATCTGGTCGACGCCAATTTCAGCAATGGTGAGAAGATCGTCCTTGCGACTGGAGAGTGCTTCGAGCCGCTCCTGCAGGCCCTCCTTCAGCCGCTCGAGCCGCTTGCGCGAGACGCGGTCATCGCCTTCGACCTTGGTGAGAAGCGTCTCGTAGAGCTCCAGCTCGTCATGTATCATCTGTTGTTCGAAGGCAGACGGGACGCCGATGAACTTGAAGGCGGAATGCGTGATGATAATCGCGTCCCAGGTCGCGGTTGCCGCCCGCGACAGGAACCGCACGCGCTTATCCTTGGTGAAGTTGGTCTCGTCGGCGACGAGGATGCGGGCGGTCGGATAGAGCGCCAGGAACTCACGGGCCACCTGCGCCAGGCAATGGCCGGGGACGGTGAGCATCGCTTTGGCGATCAGGCCTAGACGGCGTTGCTCCATGATGGCGGCTGCCATGGTCATCGTCTTACCGGCGCCGACGGCGTGGGCAAGATAGGTTGAACCGGCCGAAATGATGCGCCAGGTTCCACGCATCTGATGTCCATAAAGAACAAAGGCGCCCGAGGCGCCTGGAAGTTTCAGATGGGAGCCGCCGAACGCTCGTGGCGCGATATTGTTGAAGCGGTCATTGTAAATGCGGGCCAACCGGTCGGTTCGATCCGGGTCAGACCAGATCCACCGCTGGAAGGCCTCCTTGATCTTGTGAAGCTTCTCCTTGGCCGCCTCGGTATCGACGACGTTGAGGACGCGACGCTCGCTGTCGCCGTCCTTGATCGTATCGAAGATCTGTGGCACGCGGCTGTTGAGCGCATCTGTCAGCAGTTCGCCCGCATGCCTGCGTTCGGTCCCCCATTCCGATGTACCGACGGCGAGATAGCCAAGCTGGCGCGCATCGACAGTCCAGGAAGCAAGTTCCGGCATGTGGTGGATCCTGATGTCGACATTCATCGTCTCCTTGACGAATGCCGCGATATCGAGAGCGGGAATCCACGGCGCGCCGAGACGCGCGGTGATGTCGGAGGGGCGAAGGTCGACCGGCTGCACGCCCTGCAGGGCCGTGACATTGCGCTCATAGGCCGGATCGAGGGCAGCAGCAGCTTCCGCGGCCTTCAGCTTGTCGCGGACATGACCCGAGAGATAGGCGTCAGCCATCTGCCAGGAACCGTCGGCGGGGTCCTGAAAGATCGCGCTGCCAAGTTCGGCGACGACGTCCTGGGGGTCGCGGTGGAGCAGCTCGGCGATATGGTCGAGATCGACACGGCCGCGTTCATTGAGAACCACGGCAAGGGCGTCGGCCGCGCTGGAGATCACCGGCGGCGCCGGCGGTGAGATCACGCGCTCGGTGAAGATCGGGCCGGGCCGGGCGGTGTCGTTTTCAAGGTCGTAGTCCTCGATCGAAGCGACCAGCCAGCAGTCGGGATCGTCGAGGAAAGGCTGAAGGTTTGGACGCCGATGACTTTCGCGGGTCTCGCCGGTCTCCGTGTCCTCGCTGATCGAGACCGTGGTGTGATTGATCGGACCGAAGTCGCGAACGAAGCTCGACCAGGCGATGCGCAGCCTGACCTGACGGTCTTTCCAGGGCTGGTCCACTTCCTGGGCTTTCAGCACCTCGCGCACCGCGTCACGGACCGGGATCAGCTTGCGGATGATACGGACATGCTTTTCAGGGATGCCGTCGGCACTACGGCCCTTGCGCACCTTCACAGCGACCGGCTCGCCGTCAATGATTTGCATCAGGCCGCGGGCGTTGTCGAAGAAGAAGCTCCCTTCGCGCACATGCCGGCCATTGGGCAGATCGACAACGGTCTGATCGTCAGCCACATCCAAATTAGGGTCGATGTCGCTGGGTTCGCCGTCATAGCGATCTTCCGGAAGGAGACTGACGGCAGCGGACAACGCCGCGTCGAGGTCCTCGCCGTCGCGGGGCCGGCATGTGTAGGTCTCGCCGAAGGGACCAGAGGTCAGTGCGTGCGTTCCGAGCACGAAGTCCGGGTGGCGCGCGAACCAGCGATTGACGCGGATCGCGCCTTCATCGTCTGTGACCGGCCGGACGTTTTCGGTGTCGAGCCAGGACTGCTCGCCTTCAGGCTCCCCAGCTTTCCTCTTCCGGAAAAAGAGGATGTCGACGACGACATTTGTTCCGGCGTCCGCGCGGAAGCTTCCTTCGGGCAGCCGGATCGCAGCGATGAGGTCCGCCGACTTCGCGATATGCTCACGCGCGCAGACATCGGCCTTGTCCATCGTGCCGGAACTGGTGACGAACGCCGCGAAGGCGCCTGGCTTCAACAGGTCGATCGACCGCGCGATGAAGTAGTCATGCAGGCGCAAGGACAGCGAGCGATAGGCCCGGTCGGAACGCACGGTCCGGTCGGAGAAGGGCGGGTTGCCTATGGCAAGGTCGAAGCTCGCCGGCAGCTCCGTGCGGGCGAAGTCGCCTGTAATGATACGCGCCTGTGGTTGTAGCAACCGGGCGATGCGTGCCGTCACCGGGTCGAGCTCGATGCCGGTGACATGGGAGACGTCGCGCAGGCCTTCCGGCATGAGGGCGGGAAACAGCCCCGTGCCAATCCCTGGCTCCAGCACGCGCCCGCCGCGCCATCCCATGCGTTCAAGGCCCGACCAGATCGCCCGGACGATGAACTCCGGCGTAAAATGGGCGTATTGGGTGCAGCGGGCGAGCGAAGTATAGTCGCCCTCGCCGACGGCATCCTCCAGATCGGTGCCGATTTCGTCCCAGCCCTTGCGGAAATCGACCTCGCCAGGCCGTCGGAAGACACCATTGGCAAGATCGGACGCACCGAAACCGGTGAAGCGGATCAGCTGCTCCTGCTCTTCGGCGGTGGCCGGCCGCTCATCGGCCTCGATTTCGACCGCGAGCCGGATCGCAGCGACGTTATCGCGGGCACGCTCCTTCCAGCCCCGAGCCAGACCCCGGTCGTCGGCGAGATAGAAGTTCGAGCCACGTTCCCGGTCGGGCTTGGAGGGTGCTGCGGCCGCCGCGATCGGCATCGCCGGCGCCGGGGACGATGGATCAGGATCGTCGTCGGGTTCAAATCTGTCGGCAAAGGCCGTCACGCCGAGGCCGAGACCGGACGAAAGGGCCGTGTTTCCGAAAAGATCGATGGTGAAGGGGTCGTCATTCGACATGATAAATCTCCTTGGATTGCGGGCGAGCGCGTTTCACGCGGACGACAGCGTCGGCCACGTGGAAAGGCTCGCGGTTTGAAAGAGTCAGCGAACGATCAGGGAGAGCGTGACCTGGTGCTCGGTGAGCTGCACATTGAGATGCGTGCAGCGCAGATTCCGATCGAACATCGGGAGCAACTGCCCGGCGTCGATGAATTCGATGCCGTCATCGCCCCCAAAATGGCGATGCTTGTAGTCAAACCAGTCGGGATTGCCGACCGGATGGCACTCCTCGGAATAGACGACGAGCGGGCGCCCGCCATCAGGGAGTTTTCCGTTCGACATGATGTAGACGCCCTGGTCTCCAACGAGCCAGAGCCCTGGAATCTCGCCCTCGCCGGGCTTCATGCCATAATAGGGATTGCGAAATCCGCCATTGATGGCGGAATCCGCCGTGCCGCGATCGATGACCTTGCGAACGGCAACAATGGGAAATGTGAACATCGCCGCCCCCTCACGCTGCAACGGCAAAAGGAAGGTGGCGGAGATGAACCGGCAGCTTGGTTGCGATTTCCGCCTCGGTGAGTTCGTCGAGCAGCTTGACGTCGCGGCTTCGGTCGGGACCGAAGAACAGGACCGTCCGCCGGCCGCGCTGCGCGTGCGGGAAACGCCAATCGGCGTAACCGCGGTATTCGTCGTGGCTTGAACTCCAGATATGCTCGACCCGCTCTTCGCGGGTCATTGCACGGACTGGACGGCTTTCCCGCTCGACAATGGCGGCGCGCATGTGTGCGGGCGAACCCTTGTCGGCAAGGTCGCAATAGGCGTGGAAGAACCGCATCCGGTCGTCGATCTTCAGGGTGAAGAAGACGCTGGTGATGCAGCCCGTCAGGAATTCGCGCATGGCGAACATCTCGCCGTTCATGAAGAGCGGCGGCAGGATGTTGAACATGTAATCATGCTCGATCTCGGTAAGCTCGAACCACTCCCCGCGATAGAGGCCGGCATCGGCATCCTCGAAACGATTGGGGCGCTGCGTGTGGCGATCGAACATGCGGAACATCTGCCGGCGGTCGGCAATACCCTGGTAGACTTTGCGGATAGGAGAAGAGGGGTTCATTGGCGGGCTCCTTCAGCCTCGTCGGACTGGAGCGCGACGCATCCTCGGGGATCACCATCATCTTCAGCCCTTCCTGACCCCTCCCCAGCGGCCGCCTCTCCGTCCGGCCGGGTCAAGTGCCGGCGGAGCCGGGCGAAGCTTCACACTTGACGCGGCTGGCGGGTATGCGGCAGCCGGGTTTCATTCGTTTTATTTCCTTCTTCTTCCTCCCCAATTCGGCCGCATGCCCGGGCTGATCCGCCGATGAGCCGCGCACTCGTCTTCGCCCCAATCCTCGTCGCTACCGGCGAGATCATCTTGGAGATCTACACGCCAGAGCTAAGTCGGCCGATGTGGAAGCTGCGAAGCTGGAGGCCGCGTCAAGACTTGGCGCGCCATTGCGGATCGAGATGACGACGGCGAAGGTCGGGCCAGCGATCCTCGATCGCGCATCATGAGCGCTGGAGGTGCCGGTCTGCCCGATCAGGCGATTGCCCCCTCCTTCAGCATCGCATTCCAGTCCTCCGCACGCGGCTTCAGACGTTCGAAGTCGCAGGAGAGTTCACCGGCAAGCTCACGCAACCGCGCCACGAACGCTTCGCCCTGCGTGTTCGCATCGGTCGCGGCGACGAAGCGGACATCGGGCCGTTCCCCCAACATGCGAATGGCGCCGTCGGTGGCCGGCGACCAGCCGCCGCCAGTGCTGACATAAAGCGTATCGCGCCGGGCCTTCTCGATCGCGCCAAGGCTCATGGCATCGATGGCGGCTTCGGTTACGCAGATGCGAGCGGCGCCCTTGAACCCGAAGCGGAACAAGACCTTGCTGCCGCCGGTTGCAAAGCCGCGCCATTCGGGACCACGTTCCTCCCAACCGGTGACCACGCCATCGGCACCCTGATGAGCGGCCCACATGCTCCCACGCGGCCCTTCCCGCAGAAGGTCCTGGGCGATGGCTGCCCGGAGGACCTGTTCGGGAATGTGCCGGTCGTCGCGCAGATATCGCCAGGTTGCCGACCCGCGCCAGGGCTTGCGCCGGGCACCCCAACGATCCGGTATGGATTGGTCAGGTTCCGCCTCGCGCGACTGTCGTTTCCATTCTGGCTCGCGGGGCTCGAAGGCGACCAGGGACGCGACTTGCACAAACGCTTCCAGAAAATCGCCGCCGTCCAGATGCTGAACGAGCGAATAGACATCACCCTTGGCGTCGGAGAGCGGATCAAACCAGCCCTTGCCATCGTGGATAACGATGATGATGTCATCGCCACGGCGATACTTCACCGCCTTGCGCGTGCTTTCCTTCAAGTCGATCGCGAACCCTCCGGTCTCCAGCACGGCCGCACAACCCACCCTGCCTCGCAGCTCTTCGATATCCGCTTTTTCCATTCTTTTCTCCCAGCGGCCTTTCGGCCGACCTTTCATTCAGTTTATCTTCTCCGCACACTTCGCGGAACACCTTAGCGACCGGCGCGAAGAGCAAAGGGGGCAAGGGCGCGGCTCCTGCCGCGGCGCAGCTTCCCTTGCGGCCTGCCGCTCGCAAGCGGCACGCCGGGCAAGAGACGGTTCAATGAACCGGCTGGCCACCCGTGTAGGGGTCGTAAAAGTAGAGGGCGTTGACCTCGTCGTCATCGAGGTCGTCGGCAGGAAGAACGCCGTATGCGTCTTCATCGACCTTGAAGAGGATGACCGGCGTCATCAGGGTGCGCGCGAGGTTCCAGGCGTGGTTCTGAGCGAGGCTGAGTTCTTGCGACATGGTGTGACTCCCGTAGCTGCGGGGACCATTCCCCGCTCGACAGGCGCCCGTCGGTTCCGGCCTGGACCGCGATCACCGCGTTGGCGAAGCCATAAGCGGCGGCACGCTTGCGTAGTCCGACCCCTCGCGGGTTGATCGACAAGGTCCGGGCTGGAACAAGGGAAATAAGCCGATAAGAGTGGGGGTGGTCTTTGCGCCTGAGCCGCATTTCCAGCACGAACCGTCGCGGATTCATGCCGCAGACAGCGCCGGCTGATGCATGCCGCTATCATCAAGGTCTTTGCGAGGACCGGTTCTTCCTGTACCGACGATGTCGCCACCATCAAAAGCCGACAGCCAATTTGATCGGCCTGACCACGGAGATCGTTGCCGCTTACGTCAGCAACAGTTCCGTACCCAGGGCTGAGCTTCTGCGGCTCATTGCCGAAGGCCGTCCTGCTGCCGGCGACTGAGGCGCGGTCGCGCGAACGCGACTGCCCCAGGCAAAAAGCGGACGAAAGCGCCCGCAGCAAACACGGTCGAGCCTGCCGCGCCGCCTCGACCTCGCCTCTGGCCACCCAGCATCGACCTTTCTCCGGTCCGGACGCCTTCCTTCGTCTAAAACGCGAAGAGACCGCGACAAATCCGTTCGTTTTCGGTATGGATTCAGTTGAGGCAGCGACGCACTGCCTCAAGGGCGTCGAAACCCTTACCAGCGGTATGGAATCAACCGGGATGATTCCAACCTCCTTGACCTTATGGTCGGGGAGCCTGTGGCGTATACAACAGGCTCACCGAGCTAAAGGCCATGGGGCCGTCTGGTACGGTTTCGAACTCCCCGATCACCAAGGGGTCAATGAGCATCGCAGAGCGGGGGCGCACCGCGAGCGATGGCTTCGAAACCGGATAATGACAACGGGTAGTTCCGAGGCAAGGGCGAAGCTTGGCTTCCAGCTTATTCACGATGTGATGCTGCATCAGGTCGTTGGATTCCCGCTGGCCGGCGAGACGCCAGGCGCACGACTACGGCAATACGCGATGGTAACGGTTATCCTAGACCTGCACTGCAAGGGCGAGCCGATAACGATTTCCAATATTGTCGCTGTCACCGGGATGACGCGCGGTGCTGCCGATGAGGTTCTTGGCGCCCTTGGAAGAAGGGGACTCATCGAAGGATCCTGGACAAAAAACTCAATGGGCCGAGGTCAAGCAAGGGAGTACCGGATCGCTGGAAGGCTTAATGTCGATATTGCCGGCCTACTCGATAACCTTCGCCCCTCATGAGCGTCGGGATCAATCTGACAATCGGCAGGGGTCATTCGCTGCCGGTTTGCATCTGGCAATCATTCCCCTGAAACAACCATCTAGCCTCGGGCAATTCAGAGGATGCCGAGCAAGGCCCAACGTCGCGCCTACCAGTTCGGGACGCGGCGCAAAGCGCGGCACGCTATCTACTAGGACAACTGGGATCAGGCCGGCCATGTAGGGGGCGGGCTCACGCGTTACCTTCTCGGCTCGTAGCGCAGCGCTACAGCGCCTGAGCTGAGCTCTTGCCGGTCGACGAGCTTCAACTCGATATATTTGGAGAGCCCGGCGAACAAGGTGGGCCCATGACCGGCAAGCCTGGGCTGTACCACGAATTCATACTCGTCGATCAGGCCCAGCTCCGCCAGCGCCATCGGCAGCTTTACGCCGCCCGTGAACAGCGCCCTGCCCGGCTGCTGCTTGAGCTTCCGGACCGCCTCGCCGAGGTTACCGCTAACCCGTTCCGCGTTCCAATCGACCCGCTCGAGTGTGTTTGAAACGACGTATTTCTTCATTGCGTCGATGGTGCGCGCGAAAGGCTCGGTCCAGTCAGGCGGCGTGATGGTCCGCGTCTCATGCCTCCACGCCTCTTCCATCATCTGGTAGGTGACGCGGCCAAAGAGCAGAGCATCGGCCCGGCCGATACTCTCGGTGGCGTGCTGATGTGTTGCACGCAGTTGTTCTTGCTGCAGCGCCTCGTCCGTGGGTATGGCCCTGTGGTCGACGCAGCCATCGAGCGTGACGTTGATGGAATAGAGAAGAGGTCGCATTACGGTCGTTGCTCCTTTGCTACTCGTGCTTTTATGGCTAAGTCAAACCGTTGCAGCTGGCTGGTCAGTCCGGCGATTGCGCCGCGTGTCATCTCGGGGTCCGGGTGGCGATCGGCCGTCAGCACCATCCGGACTCGCCCGGCCTCGGGGTGAAGCTCGACCATCATGTCGTAGGGATAGGCCTGGACGCCCGGGACGAAGTCGATGTCGAAGCGGATTCGCAGGCGCCGGTGAGGCACGATCTCGACGAACCGACCGCTCACCCGCGCCGTTGACGATCTGTTCCGGTTCGCAAAATAGGCGACCTGCTCGGCGCCCACCGCCGTCATCACGTGTTCGAAGGCACCACCGACTCGCAGATCGAGAGTCAATAACTCGAAGCGCATGCCCTCGGGCGCGAACCACGCCTCGAGCCCTTCCCTGGTGGCCCATAGCGCCCAGACCTCGTCCACCGATGCGTCGTAAACCCGCTCCAGCCTGATCGTAGCTGCGCCCGGCTCGCTGGCCTCTATCATCACTTTCCCCCCTCGCGTTGCAGCGCGCCACGCCGTCGCGCCAAGGCGGCGTCAAACCGATCGAGCCGGCCCTCCCAAAGCTCGCGATAGCTCCGAACCCATTCGTCGATCGCCTGGAACGGCTCGGGCCGGAGCGAATAAAGGCGCCTCGCCCCGTCAGGCCTCATCGTGACGAAGCCGGCTTCGTCGAGGATCCGCAGGTGCCGCGAAACGCCGGACTGATCGATGTCGACGGCCTGAACCAGGTCGCCCACGGCCCGCTCGCCGCCAGCCAAAGCCTCGACGATACGAAACCGCGTAGGGTCAGCCAACATCTGAAATATGCTTTGTTGCATCATCATGCATATGTATTGCTGCGCATATTCGGAGTCAAGCCGCTTCGACCAATGGCGTGCCGCGTGCGACGCAGGCAACGACGCTCCGCTGCCGACATTGGGTGTCAGCAACGGCCCAGTCTCGTTTACCTGAATTTCCGCCTGGCCATTCGCGGGGTCGGGAATTCAACTTTTTCGACGTGGCTGCGCGTTGCCCGAAAACGTCAACCTTGCTCGCAACATTTGCGTTCCCCATCAGAGCGGGCTTTATGCTGAAGCATATTTTTCTTTTACGAAATCGTGCTTTGCCTACCGAAAATCCCGCGTCTTCACCTGGATTTGGTCGGTATGCCCGTAGCCGTGCGCGAGATCCCACGCTTTCTGCAGACCTCTCGAATCCGGGGCTGGCGATCCATGGTGGAACTCGTCGCCCCTCCCGTGCGGAAAAGGGAACCTCGTGTCGCGCGAGCCGACACTGGCGAGTTCCGCGGAGAGATCAACGAGTTGGTGGGCGACGATATGGACCACCTCGCCTTCGCGCTGCACCCTGCCCTTGATCCCGATCATGCCGGCACCAAGGACGGTCCGGCGAAACTGCTTGAAGACCTTCTCCCAGATGACGATGTTGGCGACAGTGGTTTCGTCCTCGATGGTCATGAACATGACACCCTTCGCCGAACCCGGCCGCTGCCGGACGAGGACCAGGCCGGCGACATCGACCCAACGCCGGTCACGCGAAGCGACAGCGTCGGCGCTGGTCAGGAATCGCCGGGCCGCGAGGTCCTTCCGCAGAAAGGAAACGGGATGCTGGCGCAGCGTCAGCCCGACATGACCGTAATCCTCGACGACTTCGCTGCCGGCAGTCATCGGCCGCAACGAGACGGTTGGCTCCGTCTGCTCGGCGACCGGCAAGGCTTCCCGGACTGCCGCCGCGGCGAATAGCGGTAACGGTTCGTCGCGTAGCGCCTTGATCGACCAAAGTGCCTCCCGCCGGGCAAGGCCGATGGAGGGCCGGAACGCATCGGCCTCGGCAAGCTCACTGAGGGCCGCGGCGCGAATGGCGGCGCGCCGCCAAAGATCATCGACCGAGCGGAATGGCTGCTCGGCACGGCAGGAGACGAGGCGCGCGGCTTCCGCATTTCCCAGTCCCTTGACCAGACGCAAGCCGAGGCGAACGGCGAACCGGCCATCATCGGCGTCCCGGGGTTCGAGCGTGCAATCCCAACGGCTTGAATTGACACAGACGGGGCGGATTTCGACGCCATGCTCAACCGCGTCGCGCACGATTTGCGCCGGCGCATAGAAGCCCATGGGCTGGGCGTTCAAAAGTGCCGCACAGAACACGTCCGGGTGCCAGCATTTGAGCCAGGAGCTCGCATAGGCGATGAGAGCGAAACTGGCTGCATGGCTTTCGGGAAAGCCATAGGAGCCAAAGCCCTCCAACTGCTTGAAAGTCCGCTCGGCAAATTCCCGATCATAGCCGTTATCGACCATGCCCTGGACGAGCTTTTCACCGAATTTCGAGACGCCGCCCGTGTGCTTAAAAGTTGCCATGGCGCGGCGGAGCTGGTCGGCCTCGCCGGCGGTAAACCCGGCGCATTCGATCGCCACCCGCATCGCCTGCTCCTGAAACAACGGCACGCCGAGCGTCTTGCCGAGCACGGCCTCAAGCTCGGGCTTGGGATAGATGACATCCTCCTTGCCCTCTCGTCGCCTGAGATAGGGGTGGACCATGTCACCCTGGATCGGTCCCGGCCGCACGATCGCGACCTCGATGACCAGATCGTAGAAGGTCCGCGGTTTGATGCGCGGCAGCATCGCCATCTGGGCGCGGCTCTCGATCTGGAAGGTGCCGAGCGTATCGGCCTTGCGGATCATGGCGTAGGTGCGCGGATCCTCGGCCGGAATCGTCGCGAGGTCGAGCCGGATGTCCTTGTGTTCGGCGAGAAGATCGAAGCCGCGGCGCATGCACGACAGCATGCCGAGCGCCAGCACGTCGACCTTCATCATCTTCAAGGCATCAACGTCGTCTTTGTCCCATTCCACGACCTGGCGATCGGCCATGGCCGCAGGCTCGATCGGTACGAGCTCATTGAGCCGATCGCGGGTCAAAACGAATCCGCCCGGATGCTGGGATAGGTGACGGGGTGTTCCGACGAGTTGATGCGCAAGCTCCAGCGCCAGCCTCAGACGGCGATCGCCCATGTTGAGGTTCAGCCCTTCGGCATGCTTCTGCTCGACGCCTTCGGACCAGCCCCAGACCTGCGAGGACAATGTCTTGGTCAGGTCCTCCGGCAGGCCGAGCGCTTTACCGACGTCGCGAACGGCCCCTTTGGAGCGATACCGGATGACCGTCGAACAAAGCGCGGCGCGGTCGCGTCCATAGGTCTCGTAGACCCACTGGATGACTTCCTCGCGCCTTTCGTGTTCAAAGTCGACGTCGATGTCGGGCGGTTCTCGGCGTTCTTCCGAAACAAAGCGTTCGAACAGCAGGTCATTGCGATCCGGATCGATCGAGGTGATGCCGAGCACGTAGCAGACCGCTGAGTTGGCGGCCGAGCCGCGTCCCTGGCACAGGATTTCCTTTGAGCGCGCAAAACGCACGATCGAGTTCACCGTGAGGAAGTAGGGTGCATATTCGAGCTTCTCGATCAGGCGTAATTCGTGCTCGAGGTTGCGCCGGACCTTGGAAGGCAGTCCTTCCGGATAGCGGTCGACGGCCCCTTCCCAGGTCAACTTTTCGAGCGCCTGCTGAGGGGTAAGGTCGGGATAGAGCTTCTCTTCGGGATACTGATAGGCAAGCTCGTCGAGCTTGAACGGGCAGCGCTCCATGATCTCGATCGTGCGGGCGAGCGCTTCCGGGTAGCGGCCGAACAGCCGGTGCATTTCTTCGGGCGGTTTCAGGTAGCGATCGGCGAAACGCTCGCGCCGATGTCCGAGCTCGTCGATGGTGACGTTGTGGCGGATCGCGGTGACGACATCCTGCAGGACCTGGCGGCCCGGCTCGTGAAAGAGCGCGTCATTGGTCACGACCGTGGGGACACGCACGGCGGTCGCCATGTCGGACAGCTCCCAAAGGCGAAGCTGATCGTTGGGGCGCCGGCGTAGTGTCAGCGCTATATAGGCGCGATTGCCAAAGGACTCCCGCAGCCGGCGCAGCTGCATGGCGCAGGTCTCATCGGCAACGTCCGGCACCAGCACTGCAATCAGTCCTTCGCCGTAGGCAACGACATCGGACCATTCCAAATGGCATTTCGCCTTGCCCGCCCTGCCCTTTCCAAGGGACAGCAGCCGACAGAGGCGCGCATAGGCTGAGCGGTCCGTCGGATAGACGAGCACCGACATGCCGTCAGCAAGATCAAGTCGGCATCCGACGACGAGACGGAGTCCGGTGGCCTTGGCAGCCTCATGCGCGCGCACGACGCCGGCGAGGCTGTTTCGATCAACGACGGCAAGTGCCTCGACGCCCATCGTGGCGGCCGTCGCGAACAGTTCCTCGCAACTGCTCGCACCGCGCAGGAACGAAAAATGGCTCGTCACCTGAAGCTCGGCGTAGCGCGGCCCGCTCATCCGAAGATCCCGTGCAGGAACCAGCGCTGGCTGCCGCTCTCCGGACGCTCGCCATCGCCGGACCGGAACAGCCAGTAGCGCTCGCCGGTGTCATCCTCGACCCGGAAATAATCCCGCACCGTCGCGGTTTCCGCGTCGCGCTTCCACCATTCTCCCCGAATGCGTTCCGGTCCGTCGGCGCGGCGAACCCGCCGGCGAACGCCGCGCCATGTAAACCACACCGGCGGATTGTCGGGCAGAAGCGCCATGGTCTCGATCGGTTCCGGCCGGGACAGCAGGCGCGGCGGCCGCGGCCAGTCACCGTCCCAGGTCGCGCCCGTTTCAGGGGCGAGTGGCGGGACACAGGCGACGGAGCGCTCGGGGACATCGCTTTGGACGGGCGTGAAACGGCAAAGGCGATTTTCTCCGACACGGTTCGCAAGGACATCGATCAGGTCCGAAATATCCGCCTGCGGTTCCTCGACCAGCGAGGATATGGTCTGCCGATCCCGCAATGGCTCGACGAGGATCGCTGCCAGTTCCATCGTCTCAATTCCGAATCCCGGATCGATGGTGTCGATCTTCTCGCAAAGCAGCCGCGTCAGACGTTTTGCGTCTCGAACCGGCTGCGCTGTGCCGACACGGATGGCTTGCCTCGTGTTGTCGACGAGATGGAACAGCAGATCGAGCCGGCGCGCGCCAAGGCCTTTGGTTTCCAGGATCTGACACAAAGCCTCGACAAGCCTGGCGGTATAGCGGGCAATCGTCTCTGCCGCCCCGATCGGCTCAGCGAAGACGCGCCGGACCTCGACGATTTCGGCTTCGCGGAACGGCTCGATCGGCTCGCCGACATTGCCAAGCGCCTGATCAAGGCGGCGGCCGATTTCAGGACCGAAGCGCAGCGCCAGCGGCGCGCGCGGTTGATCCAGGAGATCGCCGATACGATCGAAGCCGAGCGTGCGCAGGCCTGTGACAATATCGGGTTGCAGCCGCAGCGCCGCGATCGGCAGACGCCGCAGAAGAGGCGCAGTTTCGCCCCGAGGAATGACCAGGGTGGAGCGTGCGGCAAAGCGCGCGCCGGCATGCGCCGCGCCCCATGTGTCGGCGATCGCGGCGCGCGCCTCGACACCGGATGCAGCAAAGCGCTGGACGATCGTGCTCAGCATGACGTCCTCGCCGCCATGGAGATGATCGGCGCCCGTGGTGTCGATCACCAGACCATCCGGCGGATCGGCCATGACGACGGGCGAGATGCGTTGCAGGGCCCAGAGCGCCAGCTTCTCCAGTCCTTCCGCATCCGCGCGTGGATCGGCATCGATGACGACCAGCCCCGGCGCGAGTGCCTGTGCCTTCGCCACCGGCATGCCGGTGCGAAGCCCAAGTGCTTCGGCGTTCGCGTCAAGGGCGGTGACGACGCGCCGATTGCCAACCCGGCTTATAAGGACGAGCGCTGCCTCACGCGGAGGCGATGCGTCGCCCGATTTCCTTCGAAGACGGTCCACCGGCCATCGCGGAAGGAAGAGCGATACGACCCTTGCCATCGCAAGCTTCCACTTCAATGTCTGCGCTGTCGCCGGCGCGACAGCGGATGAGTTCAAGGAGCCAGCGCGCCCGGCCCATGCCCGGGACGGGGAGCTGGGCAGAGGGGAGAACCGACACCCGCCAGCGCGTGACGCTTGCGGTCGGCTGCCCGAAATCGCCGGCCTCGGTCTGGCGGCGCCAGCGCCGCACAGCGATGCCGATTGTGCCGGAGGCTTCAGCGGCGAGCTGGAGCCGCCGCGAAGCCGTCATCGAAAGTCGGGCAGTCTCGGCGACGACAGCACCGAGACCGCCATGGCGAAGCCCTTCCTCAAAGCAGGCGAGCAACGCCTTTTCATCGCCTGCCTCGACATGGATCAGCCGGTCTGGGTGAAGTCCGGCCTGCGCGATCGCCGGCATAAAGAGATCACGCCGCGTCACCACCCAGAGAACCTTGCCCTTGGTGCGCGCCGCGATGCCGGCCGTGAATAGCGCAGCGGCAGCGCCATCCACCGCGCCGTTACCGCCCCCCCCCACCTCATGCAGGCACCCCAGCGCCAACCCGCCTCCCGGAAGCCTCCGATCGAGTTCCGCTACGCCGAACGGCAGCACCTTGCGGGCACGGCCTGTCCCGCCTTCGAGGCGCGCGATGCGCTCTCGAAGTTCGGTGATGACGGGACTGGCGACGGAATCCGACATATCGAAAAAGGCTGCTCCTTGAGGCTTTGCAAAGGGTCTCTCCGCTGGTATGTTCTTTATTTGTTCTCTATTGCCTAATGAGTCAATCGGACTCGCAAAAGAGTCTTTGTTGATTTCCGCCGAGAACTGACCCGGGATTGAGGGATTTTTCCATCGAGAAGTGACCCATGTTTGAACCCACCCCTGCTTGATGAGCGCAGGGGACATTGGAGTGATAGACATGGCGTTACTGAGCGTTATCCGGCGCTGGCATCTGCGGGATGGACTTTCGATCCGGGAGATTGCGCGGCGCACGGGGTTATCGCGGAACACGATCCGCAAATACCTGCGATCGGGCGAGGTCGAGCCGCGCTTTCGGGTGCCGGAGCGGCCGAGCAAGCTTGATGCCTATGCCGAGCGGCTGTCGGCCTGGCTGAGGACAGAAGCGAACAGGCCGCGCAAGCAGAAGCGCACGATCAAGCAGTTGCACGCCGACCTGATGAGCCTCGGCTATGAGGGCTCTTACGGCCGTGTCGCCGCCTTTGCGCGTGACTGGAAAGAAGAGCGTCAGCGTCAGATGCAAACGAGCGGGCGCGGCACCTTCGTGCCGTTGGCGTTCGAACCCGGTGAGGCGTTCCAGTTCGACTGGTCGGAAGACTGGGCGGTTCTCGGCGGCGAGCGCACCAAGCTGCAGGTGGCCCACTTCAAGCTCAGCTACAGCCGTGCCTTCATCGTGCGGGCCTATCCGCTGCAAACGCACGAGATGCTGTTCGATGCTCACAACCACGCCTTCCGGGTTCTGGGCGGCGTTCCCCGGCGCGGGATCTATGACAACATGCGCACGGCGGTCGACAGGATCGGCCGCGGCAAGGAACGACAGGTCAATGCCCGCTTCTCGGCCATGGCCAGCCACTATCTGTTCGAGGCCGAGTTCTGCAATCCGGCTTCGGGCTGGGAGAAGGGACAGGTCGAGAAGAACGTCCAGGACGCCCGCCACCGGCTATGGCAGCCGATGCCGCGCTTTCAATCGCTGGAGGCGCTGAACGACTGGCTGGAGCGGCGATGCCGGGAGCTGTGGCAACAGATCCCCCATGGCCTCAGACCCGGAACGGTCGAGGACATCCGGGCCGAGGAGGCTCAGTTCCTGATGCCGATGCCTCGGCTCTTCGACGGCTTCGTCGAATACACCAAGCGGGCCTCTCCGACCTGCCTGGTCCATCTGGAGCGCAACCGCTACAGCGTGCCGGCATCCTTCGCCAACCGCCCTGTCAGCCTCCGGGTCTATCCGGAACGGATCGTGGTTGCCGCCGAAGGGCAGCTCATCTGCGAGCACCGCCGCATCATCGAGCGGTCGCACGACCGTCTTGGCCAGACCGTCTACGATTGGCGGCACTATCTGGCGGTCATCCAGCGCAAGCCGGGAGCCTTGCGCAACGGCGCGCCCTTCACCGAACTGCCCGAAGCCTTCAAGCAGGTGCAGCAGCACCTGCTCAGGAAGCCCGGCGGCGACCGGGAGATGGTCGAGATCCTGTCGCTTGTCCTGCAACATGACGAGCAGGTCGTGCTGACGGCAGTGGAGATGGCCCTGCAGGCTGGCGTGCCGACCAAGGTCCATATCCTCAATCTCCTGCACAGGTTGGTCGATGGCAGGCCGCTCTCGACACCAGTCGTGGATGCACCGCAGGCGCTGAGCCTGGCCAAGGAGCCGCAGGCCAATGTCGAGCGCTACGATGCGCTGCGCCAGGCCAGGGAGGTGCGCCATGCGTCATGATCCCGCCAGCGGCGCCATCGTCATCATGCTCAGAAGCCTGAAGATGCACGGCATGGCGCAGGCCGTCGCCGAGCTCACCGAACAGGCCGCTCCCGCCTTCGAGGCCGCCATCCCGATCCTGTCGCAACTGCTCAAGGCCGAGATGGCAGAACGGGAGGTCAGATCCACCGCCTATCAGCTCAAGGCAGCCCGCTTCCCCGTCTATCGCGACCTGGCCGGCTTCGACTTCGCCAGCAGCGAGATCAACGAGGCCCTCGTGCGCCAGCTCCATCGCTGTGCGTTCATGGCGGATGCCAACAACGTCGTGCTTGTCGGAGGTCCAGGCACCGGAAAGACCCACATCGCCACCGCTCTCGGCGTGCAGGCGGTCGAGCATCATCGCAAGCGTGTCCGCTTCTTCTCCACCGTCGAACTCGTCAACGTGCTCGAACAGGAGAAGGCCCAAGGCAGAGCAGGTCAGATCGCCAATCGGCTCGCTCATTCCGATCTCGTCATCCTCGACGAACTCGGATACCTGCCCTTCAGTGCATCAGGCGGAGCGCTGCTGTTCCATCTGCTGAGCACCCTCTACGAGCGCACCAGCGTCGTCATCACCACCAATCTCAGCTTCAGCGAGTGGGCTACCGTCTTTGGTGACGCCAAGATGACAACCGCGCTGCTCGATCGGCTGACCCATCACTGCCACATCCTGGAGACCGGAAACGACAGCTTCCGCTTCAAAAACAGTTCCGCCCAGGCCCCAGCCAAAAAGAAGGAGAAAGCCGCGCCCTTGACCAAAACCTGAGACCCAAACCATACATGAAGGCGGGTCACTTCTCGGCGAAAATCCCGGGTCAGCTCTCAGCGGAAATCAACATTCTCCCGCTACATCATTGCCTGGAAGCTGTGCGCGACCATGAAGGCCGAGGACGTCACCGACACGCTGAACCTGGCTCTTGTCGCATCAGGCTGCGATCGGGCAACGGTGCATCAACGGCCACGTCTGCTTTCCGACAATGGCCCGTGCTACATCGCCGGCGAGTTGGCCGACTGGCTTCAGGATCGAGACATCGATCACACCCGCGGCGCGCCGTGCCATCCTCAGACCCAAGGCAAGATCGAGCGCTGGCACCAGACGCTGAAGAACCGCATCCTGCTGGAGAACTACTTCCTGCCGGGTGATCTCGAAGCCCAGATCGCCGCCTTCGTCGACAACTACAATCATCGGCGCTACCACGAGAGCCTCGACAATCTCACCCCAGCCGACGTCTACCTCGGGCGCGGCCAGACCATCCTGTTGCAACGAGAAAGGATCAAGCGAAGGACCATCGAACTGCGGCGCTTGCAGCATCGCAAAGCCGCCGCTTAAAATGACAACCCAGATGAGCCAGAGCCTCCACTAAATCAGGCCGCCCAAAGTCTCAATTTGTCTGATGACGGACATTCACGCCCACCAAGCGGCCACGGTCGGTGTAGAAATTCTTCAGGTGAACCTGTGAAACGAAATGATCGAGTGGCATCAACCGCCGCCTGTGTTGCGCGCGATCTGAATCGCCGCGTCCCGCGAACCCCAGTTGCCCTGGAAATAGGAATCAAGTGTTTCGCCATCAGCGAATAGCGGCTCACCGCCAAGGGCGTTCCAATCTCCCTGCACCATATCGCCGACCCTGACGGTTCCTTCATCTCCAAGGAGTTCGACAACGGCATATCCGTCGTCGTGATGCACGACGACCATGCCGCCGTTCATGGATACAAAGATTACTTGACCATTGCTGCGCAGGTCCGCCCTCTAGGAAGGAATCTCGTCGCCGATCGCCATCGCCGTGACGATATAGAACAAACATCGAACAGCAACAACCTTGGAAGCGGTTAACCGCGGCGCGAATGCACATCTCGCGTTCATCCGCTGCGTAGGCAACACGACGTGCGTTCGAGCTAAAAGCGATCTGACAAGCACGACGCATCCCGACATGCGGCAGTTCTGTCGGGAGGAACGACAAGGGCCGCTCTCGCGTAGAGGTCCGCCCTGCTTGTCTCATATCGCGATAGGGATTTCCAGCCTTTCCAGCGATACCGGGTGCGAAAGGGCGGCGCGCCCCGTCGGATTGTCCGAAACATGTATACGAATTCCGGTCACCATCGTTGTCAAACGTCCGAAAAAGAGGTACAAATTTCGGACATGAGCAGCAGTACCTCACCCGACCTGAAGACAACCATGCTTGAGCGCATCCGTACGGGCGCGCCGCGCAAGGTGTGGACGCCCAGCGATTTCGTTGATCTCGCCTCGCGGGATGCGATCGACAAGGCATTGCAGCGGCTAACGAAGGCCGAAACTCTCAGGCGGATTGATCGCGGGCTGTACGATCAGCCTGGCTTCAACAAACTCACCCAGAAACCTAACCCGCCTGATCCGCGCTCAGTCATCGACGCTGTTGGGCGGCGTGACCAAACCCGGATGCTCGTCGACGGCATGACCGCAGCAAACGATCTGGGTCTGACCGACGCAGTTCCGGCGAAAATCGTGGTTCATACTGACGCGCGGCGACGCGCGATCAAGCTCGGCAACGTGACGATCATCTTCCGTCCGACAGCGGCCAGCAAATTGTTTTGGGCCGGACGGCCAGCAATGCGCGTCGTCCAGGCGCTTCACTGGCTGCGCGACCTCCTGGTTCGTGAAGGGGAGAGCGACCAGGTGAGGCGCAAGCTCGCCAAGCTTTTTGAGGACCCGATGATGGGACCTCCTCTAAGAGCGGATCTCGTTGCCGGTATGACAGCGCTTCCGACATGGATGTGGGTGTTCCTCAAGCCACTCATTGATGACAACGCAGGCGCTCATCATCGGCATGCGGATCGTGTTCATCATCGGCAAACACAGACTGATGGCTATGATGATCAGCCTCGCACTTCCCTCTCGCCCAAGCGGAAGCCCCTCTCTACCCAGAAGACACAAACCGCCAAGCGCGGCGCAACCGCAGCGGCGAAGACATGAATCCGGCATTCGACGAAGTTCTCGCGGCAGGGTCGGACGCAATGCTGAGCGCCTTCGATACGACGGCGCAACGCCTCGGCACATCGGCCCAGAACATCGAGAAGGATTTCTGGGTCTGTTGGACGCTGGATGCTTTGTTTAATGAACTGAAAGAAGACGGTCCCCGCCTTCTTTTCAAGGGTGGCACTTCCCTGTCCAAAGGGTTTGGTCTGATCGAGCGTTTCTCTGAAGACATTGATGTCACAGTGTTTCGTGACGATATCGGCGAGCCGGCGACCATCGAGGAGCTAGAAGGGCTCAGCGGCAAAAAACGCAAGGCACGTCTAGATTCGATCAAGGGCGCTTGCAGAGCCTACATCAACGGCCCCCTTCGCGATGAATTGATGTCGATTCTGCAGACCAGATTAAAGGCCGCCGGGATGACGGCTGGCACCGCGCGCGTGGAAGCCGATGATGCCGATCCCGACGGTCAGACCCTGCTGCTCTGGTATCCTTCTGCGACGCCGCAATCGGAGTATGTCCGTGCCGCGATCAAGATCGAGTCCGGCGCGAAATCCGCGCTCGACCCGAACAGTGACGTCTCAATCAAGCCCTATGTCGATGAGGATCTGCCAGGGCTCGACCTGACCGTGCCGGCCGTTCGCACGGTCGATCCCGAACGCACCTTCTGGGACAAGGTCGTCATCCTCCACGGGTTGCGGCGTTGGTTCGACAAGCGTGGCGGACTGCGCGGGGGCGGACAACGCGTGTCGCGTCACTATTATGATCTGCACCGGCTCGCCGCGGCGCCGGTCGGCGCGGCCGCGATCGCCGAGACTGCGCTCGGCGCGGACTGCGTCGCGCACGCGCGAATGTTCTTCGATCGTCCGGATTTCGACCTAGTAAGCGCCGCGCCCGGTTCGTTCGCGCTTGCCCCGCATCAGGCTATGATCGAGCAACTGCGTGTCGACTATAGGGCCATGCAGGGCATGATCTTTGGCAATCCTCCGCATTTTGGGGCTGTGCTCGAAAGCATCAGCTCGCTGGAGACGCGTCTGAACGGAGGCCGGCATGACTAGCCTCGCTGTTCGGTTGATGGAGATCGACGACACGCAGCTAGAAGAATTCATCGAGGTGTGGGTGGAGCGTCGTTCCCAGCAATACGATCGGATCGAACGAACTGGCGCCGCAAACGACAAGGGCCGCGACGTGATCGGCTTCTTGACCCGCGCTCGGCACGAAGGGCCTTGGCATCTCTTTCAGTCCAAACGCAAGACTCGAGGTGGCAAACTTGGAAAGTCCGAGGGGCTCGCCGAACTAGGCAAGGTGTTTTTCCATCATTGTCAGGGGGCATACAAAACCCTGCCCGAAAAATATGTGTTCGTCGCACCGCGCGGCATCGTCGGCTCGTTGATGGATCTGATCAACAACCCTTCGACTCTGGGAACCGCGTTGATCGATGGCTGGGACGAGCACTGCTCCAAGAGCATTACGCGGCGCGAGACGGTAGCGCTAACTCCGGAAATCAGAGCAGCGATCGAGGGCTTCGATTTTTCGCGCGTCGAGCACCTGACCGCCCCGATGCTGGTGAAGGACCAGGCCGCGGGACCAGCCTTGTCCAAGGTGCTTGGTTTGGTGCCGGACGAAGCCCCTGTTGGCGAAGCGCCGCAGGCCATTCAGCCGGAGGAGGCGCACTATGTCGACCAGCTCCGGCACGTCTATGGAGAAGCCAGCGGCGGCGCCTTCATATCGGCCGACGATGTCCTCGCGCATGCGGATCTCGGCGAGCACTTCCGCGATCAACGCACACGCTTTTTCGAAGCCGCCTCGTTCAAGCGGTTTCACCGGGACAATACGACTCCAGGCGCGATTGGGACGTTCGAGGACGACGTGTATCACGGCGTCATCGAGGTGCACCGCGATCGGCACGAGACGCTTCTCCGGCGTGTCGACGCGGTCATGAAGCACGCATCGATCCTGCCGGCAAGTTTGATCGGCCGCACGGTTCGCGTCCCCGTAAAGCAGGGGATTTGCCATCACCTCGCGAATGAAGGGAGGCTGAAATGGGCGCCGTGAGCGGGAGCGATTTCGGCGGATTATTCAACTCTCGTCTCGAGGCGGGCATCAGGGCCGTCGTAGTGCTGGAATATTTGCGGCCGGAGACGCTGGACCTCGCCGAGATGGTCCTGTTCGATCATGTCGTGGTACACACCGCTGATCTTGGCGGCCCCCCCCTAGCCTGCATCCCGAGGTCCCCGGCCGGAAAGGTGAGCTTCTCGTCCGGCGGAGATTGATCGAGGCGAGCTTGCAGCTCATGCAACGATGCCATCTCGTTGACCAGGAGAGCGCCGAGGAAGGCATCGTTTATCGCGCCTCCGAGGAGGCCGCGGCCTATGTCGAACTGCTCGAAACGGACTACTCCGTGCAGATGAAGGCCTGTGCTCGTTGGCTCGCCGAGCAGGTGAAGAAGTGCGCCAATGAAAGATCCAGGTCGCGAGCCGGATCGGTGTTGGTGATCATCTCCGCACACACATCCCATTCCTGTTCGGAGTTGCGGGCAATCATGCGCCACAGCGTGACGAGTTCACGAGAGAAGCGCTGCAGCCAGAAATGGGTGGTCTCGGTGGTTCCGAGTGAGGCGTTGAGAAATCCCATAAGCTGCGCGGACAGGTTCTGTTCCTCACGCTCGCTGGCGTGGCGCCCATAGACCAACGTTATCGCTTGCGACAGAAGCCGCGCATATGGCGGCTCGGCCGGCGCAAATCTCAGGCGCGCATCGATGTCATGCGCCTTTCCCGACAAATGGGCGATTCCTGCGCGCAGTTCATCTTCCAGCGTCTTGATGGTCGGAAAGGCCTCAAGCGTCTTGCTCGCCTTGAAAAGTTCGCGCAGCAGGCCGAGCGGCAGGCCTACGCGGCCGAGAAGCGCCAGCAGGCGGCAGAGACACCGCCGGCCGAGAAATCGCCCGTGGCGGTCCTGAAAGCCCTTGGCGCGGCACAGCGGACCAGCACCGGCAGGAGTGGAAAGACCTGTCAGCCGGCAATAAGGCCACCGGGATCGAATTTTCGCGGATAGCGGCAAGGCAATCCGCGAAGCGACCGAGCGACATAAGGCCGAATGCCGGCCGATCTGGGCGAAGTTCTTCCGCGAGACTAGGCAGGCGGAAAGCGCCTACCTGGCTCGCGAGCAGAGCCTTACCGGCATGATCCGAAACGCACTGGACGCGACGACGCATCAGCGCGTCAGCGGCCAGCTCGGCAACCGTGGCACCCTCGCCGCCACGTTCGGCAACGTGCTGTCGTCGCAGGCCCGCGCCGCGGCATTTGCCGAGGTTCAGGACATGAGCCGCCAGCAGATGGCCGCGCGGCTGAAATCCATTTTGGATTCCGAGATTGCCGGGATCAAAAAACAGCGGTCGCGCGACTTGGACGGGCAACGGGTTGTCTTCGACCAGGCGCGCGCGGCGCTCATCACCCGGCAGGATGTGGAGCGCGGCAAAGTCCGCGAAGCGTGGAAACTGATTTATGCCGACCGGGACCGCGCTCGATCGCCGTATCAGCAGCGATCGCAGCAGCCCGCGCCGATCGAGCGCAAGGAGCGCCCGCACCGTGGCATGAATGCGGAAGCCTACCGCGACAGATACCAGCGGCCAGAGCCGCGCCAGCGCGCGCAGGCCGTGGACAAGAAGCCGTGGCAGGACGCCCCGGCAAAACCGGAGCAGAAGCCCATGACGACCGTAAAAGTTACGTTCGGGAATTTTGCCGAGCAGCAGCCCGCACAGATCGCGCAGACCATACCCGCCTTCGTTCCGCAGGCGCAGCCCGCGCCCTCACCTTCTGGTGATGTTCCTAAGCCTGCCCCCACGCGATTGCAGGAGGTTCCAAAACAGGAGCCAGCCGCGCCGGCGTTCAAACGGTTGGCAGATGCCAAGCGAGACTTTGTGCCGGCGACGGCGAAGCCGGCAGCCATCGAGAAGCGCAAGGATTGGGGTCAGAACCGCGATACGATCCAGCAACCGCAACAATTCAAGCGACTCCCCAAGCGCGACCGGGACCGCGATCCAGAACCGGAGCGGTAACCCCATCCGCAAAGCGCGTTTGGGCGCAAAAGTCCATTATAAAGCTTGGAGGCAACTCACTATTAGCGCGACATCGCTTACGTGGAAGAAGAAACTCTCCACGACGATGGCGGCAGAGCGGTCGCAGCGACGCCACATACCGCTCTGTCTAGCTTACTTGACCGCGAGAACATCCCAGCGCTCGATGACCGGCGGCGCGGCCAGAAGCTCATCGGCGTTCTGCATGAGTGCTGCCGCGATCGGACCGTTGAGATGTGCGGTTCTGTCGCCATCATTCTGAAAGGCGTCAAAGATCGCGAAACTGCTTGGTCCGAACTTTACAGCGTACCAGACCGGAGTACCCGTTTCGGCTTGTGCCAACGGCAGCGCGTCCTTCAGAAACTTTTCCAAAGCCGCTTCTTTGCCAGGCTTGGCGTCGAGCCGCACGAATAAGCCCATATGTGTCATCTTCATCGTCTCCATCTTTGGGTGTGGTTGGGTTGACTTCGAGCTGCCTGTCGTATCCGCCATTGCGCTTGTCGCGCCGGTGGCGACAACGAGAGCCGCCGTGAGCAGGAACACTTTAATGGTCCTCATTTTCTTCCCTATTTGATCGCGCCATCGTCGGCCGCGTCTCTAGACTATCATTGCAGCGGAGCGTTAGCGCTTGGCAGAATTGACAAACATGATACCATTCTCGCCATGAGCACAGCTACGACAATTTTAGCGCTTGATGGGGTGTTCGATACTGGGCTTGCGGCGTTTCAGGACACCTTAGCGACGGGGCGCGACCTGGCGCCGCCCGCCTTGCGTGAAACTTTGAACTCGTCGGTTTCCAGCATTCGTCGCGCAACACGTACAGCGCACGGCCTCGCAATCCCTACGGTTCGGGCCGACGCCCTCCCAACTCCTGGCTTTGTCTTCGTGCCGGCATTGGGAGCGAAGACGGAGGAAGGCATTGCCGACGCCCTTGCTCATCCCGATGTAAAGCGAGCTGTCGAACTATTGCGAACCTGGCAGGCAAATGGTGCGACTATCGCTGCTGCTTGTACGGGGACATTCGTCCTGGCCGAGACGGGATTGTTAGACAAACAAGAGGCCACGACCAGTTGGTGGCTCGCACCTTTCTTTAGAGCCCGGTATCCCAGCGTTGCACTCGATGACAGCCGTGCGCTCGTGGGTAACGACAGGGTCGTTACCGCAGGCGCGGTGCTCGCACATTTCGATTTGGCGCTCTGGTTCGTACGTCAGCGGAGCCCCGAACTGGCCGACACCGTCGCTCGCTACCTAATGCTCGATCCTCGCTCGCCTCAAGCCACCTATGCCATCCCGGATCATTTGCACCACGCCGACCACCTGGTGATGCTCTTCGAGAAGTGGGCGCGTGAAAACCTCGATACGGGCTTTTCCTTGGAGCAGGCCGCGGCCTTTGTCGGGACAAGTGAACGAACTCTGTCCCGCAGAATCAATATGGTGCTGGGCCGCTCTCCATTGTCTTATTTCCAGAGCCTGCGCGTTGAACGAGCGGCTTATCTCCTGAGGACGACCAAATTGGGAATAGATGAGATCGCAGCCCGCACCGGCTATGAGAATGCAGCCACTCTCCGCACTCTGCTACGTCGTAAGACTGGCCGCACCGCCTCAGAAATTCGCCGGACGAACCATTTAGGAGTGCAGGATTATAGATCATCAGCAAGTTGCAGGCCTAAAACGCCTGGTTAGCCTTCGAAATCCTCTCTCTCACTTTCGGAGTCCCGACGACCCAGCAAACCTGATGAGGGGTTCGATGACATCATTGAGATCATCTCCAAGGATGCACATTTTGCGATAACGACGATCATTAAGCTGATAGCTGCTCCGCCATTTCGAGTAGGGTCATAAGCGCATAAACTCCAATGGGACTGCGATTTGAAACAGAATTGCTAATTCTGTTTCAAATTAGTCGATCAAAAGCCCCACTCTAGCTGGGCTAGGGCGGGGCTAAGGAATCGTAAGGCTTAGCCTATCAGCGGATGGGTCTAGGGCCCGGCTTAGGTTCGTTTACCGGAGACGAAACCGATTTAGTCCCCGAAGTTGCCGCTTGCTCGATCTTATCCTTGTTGGCCTGAGCTTGGCGATACCAGTTCTGAACGACTTCGGAAGCAGTGTCCCGACCGCCCAGCCCGAAGGCTAGGCCCAATGCCAGCGCGGTCGCCCCGACGACTGCCATGAACAGCGTATTGACAAGCTCCTGAGCGACCCCGATCTGGTTCACGGCAATCACGATGGCAAAGAACCACACAGCCGTGCGAGCAACCGTCGCAAGAAGGTCCGGATTGTCAAAGCCAGCCTGCGAAGTCGCTCCCCGAACGATCCCGGCAAAGGTGTTTGCGACCAGTCCGCCGATCACCAGTACGACGATGCCAACAGCTAGGTTGGGGATCCACAGCAGGAGCTGACGCAGGACGTCTGACACAGCGGGTAGCCCCAATGCATCAAAAGCGACGACCAGAGCGATCAGCCGGACGAACCATTTTGTGGTTAGTGCTATGAAACCGGCGGGGTCTGTGGAGACCCCCATATTTCGAACGAATGCGCCGAAGCCAGAACGGTCGGCAAGTTCATTGAATTTCACGCTCCTCAACACGGTTGCGATGATCTTCGCCAAAATGGCGGCAACGATCCAGCCGAGGATCAAAATGACGATGAAACCGATGATCTTCGGCACAGCTGCTGCGAAAACCGCGAGCGCAGCGGCAATTGAGGCAAGGGTTGCGTCACCCCAAGTCTGGATTCCCGATAGTGTATTCACGTAAGTTCCCTCTCAAATTTCTGTGAACGCCTAAACGTTCAATGTCTGGGAATGTTCCGCCTGCTGCGCGGGGACAACCTCGCAGGGCCATCGCCTCTACCTGACCGCCGCCGAGCGGTCCGCCTTCCTCACAGCCGCCGCCAAAGCCCCGCGCGAGGTGCGCTCGTTTTGCGAGGTGCTGCACTTTACGGGGTGCAGGATTTCCGAGGCTCTGGCCTTAACCGCGAAACGCATCGACCTCGATGGACAGGCACTCGTTTTCGAGACGCTCAAAAAGCGGCGTAGCGGCGTCTATAGGGCTGTTCCCGTGCCCCCTCGCCTGCTCGACACGCTCGACCTCGTGCATGGCGTTAGGGAGGCCCGCAAGGGCCGGGGCGACCCTGCTCTATGGGGTCAGAACAAGAGCAGTGCGAAATCGTACGCTAAGATCGAACAGAGTGAGAACTCATGCGGCTCGCCGTAGCCCAGCCGGGAGTCTCAGCGACCGGAAACCTTCCGGCAGATGCGGATCGCTATCCCAGGTGTAGATGCCTGTCAGATTGATGTGCTCCCAGCTCAGCGGCGAGATGTGCTTGAGCAGATGATCCGGAATCTCGCGACGCATTTTGCGCAAGTGGGTAACGGCCCGTTCGATATAGACCGTGTTCCAATGGACGATGGCGCTGACGACGAGGTTGAGGCCGGAGGCGCGGAACGCCTGGCTTTCGAACGACCGATCACGGATTTCGCCACGCTCGTGGAAATGCGGGCGGGGTCACCGTCTCCTACTTCGAATGGGTCCAGAACCGTCAGGGGTATTACTGGACCGTCGATGACATCCACGAAAAGCTCCGCGCCATGATGGAACAGGAGGGCCGCGCCGTGTGGGAGGTGGCAAAAGATAAGCAGGTCACGATGCGGACGGCCGCATACGTGCATGCGCTCGGCCGCCTTGCCGAGGCGATCGAAGCCCACGGGACGCAGAGCTTTTTCACCAGCTGAGTTTGCCAACCCGGCACCTGCAAATGCGGGCGCCGGGTGCTGTGTCCCGAATCGGAGTTTTACTTGCTCGACTAGGCCGGCGCTCTCAGCCTGCACCACTGCGGTAAATTCTCTCTCACGAATAAATTAAGAGCGCATTCACGCCTGGTACTCGTTGGCGAGTTTTACTAAGGAAACAGCGTACGTCGGATACGCCGAGAGAAAGTGGCGCCGACTGGCGTCGGCGCCACTTTGAACAAACCTTAGATCTTGCGGCCGGTAGTTCTGGACGAAATCCGGTTGCCTTCGCGCTCATCCTCCACCTCAACCTCGGTGTGACGAACGGTGTCCGATACAGTCTCGGTGCGCTCCTCACTCTGGCGGCGCAGCGCGATCTCTTCCTTGACGCGCGCCTCTTTGGAGATCACCGCCTCTTCGACGTGTTCCTCAGCCTCGATGGTGCGATCGGTGAAGGCCTGCTCGTTTCCGCTCAAAGCGCGGTCGACGGGTCGGCGCTCGATCTCCACGCGATCCTCGCGCAGGTTAACCTGTTCGGAAACCGGTTCCTCGACCACATACGAACGGACGCGTACGCGCCCAAGGTTCACGTCGCGCTTGCCGACCCGGAGCTGCTCCTCGACGACGGGAATGACCTCCTCGTCACCAATGGACCCGGATCGGCGCGCCGTGGCCGCATCGGAAGTGTCGGCATACCCGGCCTCGCGAACACCGGAATAGCTGGAATCGGTCGCATCCACGGTAGAAGCGCCGGTCCAGCCTTCGGACCGCCAGGAGGCCGAGCGCTCATCGACGTCTATCGAGCCCTCGTCGTCGAGGATAGCGAGCGCCTGATCGTAGTATTCGGATGGGATCGCGCTCACCGTGACGAGATAGCCGCCGCGCCGCAGCCCTTCGGCGTAGGTTGCGCGGTCCTCGTCGGGGAAGAAGAAGTCTGAGATACTTTCCCAGAACCCTTTGTCGTCATCATGGGCGCGACTGGCATATTCATCGCCGCCGATCAGCCGGACGGAGGCGTCCGTCAGCCCCAGGCTGCGCAGCTTGTCGACGGCTTCTTCGGCATCGTCGCGCTCATCGAAAAAGGCGGTAAGGTTTCTGTTGCTATAGGCCTCAGGCATTGTCGTAATCCTCTCGGGTTGGTTTGGCCGCATCTCCCGCCTCCCGGGAAATCACGGCTCTCTGCTTCTTTACGGAGACGGGGATTTCTACAGTTTCGGTCGTCGCCCGACGTCTGATGTGAAGTTCCTCCTTGAGGACCAGCCGCTTTTCCACGACCAGAACCTCTTCCAGCACGGGGACGATCGTGACATCGCCCTCTGTGCGGATTTCTGGAGGCCGGTCGACCTCACGGCCAATCGGAACGCGCTCCACATCTATTTCGGTTGAGGTGAGGTCGGCGCCGACCAATTCATCGACCTGTTCGGTGCGCGTCTCCACACGGACACGAGCGACCCGGCTCTTGCGTTTGGAGACGCTGATTTCCTCCTCGACCAGGGGGATCGTTTCAGTTTCTGTCACGTGGGATCGTCCCTTGGGTGATTGCTTCCCAGAACGTTCGATTGTGTGTTTCGTTCCGGCGGGAGTCGATCAATCGACCGCAGGGACCCAATACCCTTCCTTAACCATGACGCATCAATCTTCAGCGGGTCGGAGGACGCCCGATGCGCAAGGTAATCATCGAAGACGGATTGACGGTTCGGTTTCCGACGAGGGATGAATCATTCGCTGACGGCGTTGAGCTCGGGATGCTTGCCACCTTGATGTCTTTTCACCTAGCCTCGTTCTCGCGCACGATCGCAACGACCAATGTGGACCAGGCCCGTTCGTTGGCGCAGAAACTCGGCTACCCGTCGGTTATCGCGGAGGCAGAACATGGCGGATCGACCAAGCTAACCATCAGCCGCACCCGCAAAGTTCAGCTGCGCCTGGTGTCGTTAAGTGGCGAGGCAATGGGTGTGCCTGACCAGCCCACCGTCGCGTTGAGGCCAGTTCGTGCATAGAGGCGCAGATTTCGTGATACCGCGATAAGCTCGGCCGGACCCCAACTTCCTGAACGGCACTTATTCCAGGAAGGTGACCGGCACGCCCTTCTTCAGCATTTTACCCAGTTCACGGGCATCCCAGTTGGTTAGGCGCACGCAGCCATGCGAGCCTGTCTTATCGATCCGATTGGGTTCGGGCGTGCCGTGGATTCCGTACGTCGGCTCGGAAAGATCAATCCAGGCCGATCCGACCGGATTGTTTGGCCCAGGCTGCAGCGTCAAGACCTTGTCATTGTTGCCCTGCTGGAAGTTGAGGTTCGGATTGTAGGTATAGGTGGGATCCTCGACCACAACCTTGACGATGTGGGTTCCAGACGGCGAAGGGTTGGAGTCGCTGCCGATAGTGGCGGGATAGGCCGCAATCAGGGCTCCACCTGCGGCATAGGCCCGAACCTGACCCGCAGCCTTATCGACCTCAACCTTGGCGACTTGTCCTTCCAGGTCCGAGCCGAGATTGGCAACGAAGATTTTTTCGCCTGGGGCGAAGCCCGCGCCCGGGTTCAACTGGCGCAGGAAATCGACGTCCATGTGGAAGCGCTCGGCCAGCCCCTCCTCGACCGTTTGGTAGCCCAGGTGGTCGAGCTTAGCCAGTTCACTGTAATCTTCTGGCAGGTTTCCAACCACTGCAGCGCCGTCATCGCCCGTGATGACATAGGAACCAATCACCTGGTTGGGGGACTCCAGCGCTGAGGCCACACCCTCGTTGACTTTGCCGTCGACCGGAAGGCCGCGCAGCAATTGGAAGCCTTTGATGGCCTTGCGAAGGTTGCCGCCATCCAAGCCGTCGATGACGCCGGGCGAGGCGCCGGCCCGGTCCAGCAGAATCTGCAGGCGCACGATTGAAGCAAACGGCGTCACGACCTTCTGCCCCTCCTCGCCGCTTCCTGATGGGGTGGCAGGTGTGCCGCCAGTAACGATGGTATCGACTTCGATCAAAGGAGCGCTGTTGATCGCTTCCGGAGTCAAGGGGGCAGTCGCCGCGATCACACTTTCCACGGTTTCTGCGGCCGCAGACAGGGAGTAGACCGCGCTCCCGACGATGAGGGAGATAACCAAGAAACGTGCTGTTGAGCGCATGACGATCGTCCAGAGTTGTTGGACCCCTGCAATGCGGAACCGAGGCGCGAAGTTGCCGTCGGCGCATGCTCATCAACGCGACATGGTTAGCATTTTCATAAAATCGTAGGTTTATGCACGGGGGCGGCTGCAATTGGCTCCACATAAGATCGTCTCAGGCTTATCCCGCGCGGAACTTTCACGCGTTCGTGAACGTTGCTGCTCAAATCCAACTCATTTGGTCGGATTGCGTGCCGCTACACACCCAAACAAGCCCTTCAAGGATTACAACCATGAGCACCACCCACCCCCTCAGCCCTCCATATGCGGCGCCGGGAACCTATCCCGTCGACACCGTGGATCAGACGATCCTTCTAAACAAAGTGAGCTGGGGCGCGATCTTCGCCGGCGTCGTCGTCGCCCTCGTCGTGCAGGTACTTTTGACCATGCTCGGCGTTGGTATCGGCATTGCGACGCTCGATCCCGGCACTTCAGACAATCCCGCCGCGTCCACGTTCTCAATCGTCGCGGGCATCTGGTATGTCGTTTCAGGCATCATCGCTGCCTTTGCCGGCGGCTACATCGCGGCTCGCATGTCCGGGAAGATCGTGCCGACGACCGGTGCGCTCCATGGGCTCACGACCTGGGCGTTCACCACGCTGCTGGTCCTTTATTTCCTGACGAGCACGGTCGGTGCTCTGGTCGGGGGCGCGTTCAGCGGCATTGCCAGTGCAGTCGGTGGTGCCGGTCAAGTGGTTGCTCAGACTGCCGCGCCAATCATCGCCAACTCCAATCCACTCGATGCACTGGATTCACAGATCAGAGCGACCGGCACCGATCCGGAGGCACTGAATGCCGCTGCGGTGAACGCGATGCGCAATCTGGTAACGGGCAATGCTGCCGATGCGGAGGCGGCACGTACGCAAGCCGCCCAGGCGTTGGCCACGGCCCGCGGCATCCCGCTCGAACAAGCGACACAGCAGGTGGCGGAAATGGAAAGGCAGTACAACGCCGCCGTCGAATCGGCGAAGCAACAAGCGATCGAAGCGGCCGATGCGACCGCGTCTGTTGTTTCGACCGGTGCAATCCTGGCGTTCGTCGCGCTGATCCTGGGTGCGATCGCCGGCTGGCTTGGCGGGCGGTCCGGTGTCGTTCACCCGGTCTACGCAGACCGCATTGTGCCAAGCAGGCGAGTAGCCTGACACGCGAACCAGCCGCGTTTCAACTTGCACAGGGAAGCGAGGAGGCCACGCCTCCTCGCTTTCTTTTAGGCTGCTACGGGTTCCGGAAAAACGAACGCTCCACCCCCGCCCTGTCTAGGCGGAATGCCTGAATGCGCTGGGCAAGGAGGCGGATCGTCGTCGTCATCGCGTGAACGGCGGCGCAGAATCCGGCCCCAGTCGCGCGCGATGGGCCGACGACGACGCTCCGCAAGTCGCGACAGCGTCAATTGGGTCCTTGAGGACGGGACCACTCCTTCAGGGTCCAACGCCTGCAACGCGCTCAGGATATCGTCTATTGCGACGTGAGAACCACCCTCCAATTGCCGCAGCGCCGGAACCCCTCGAACCGCACGGGCATCTGATGCCCAGGATGCGAGCAGAGCGCGCTTTTCGGCCGGGCTCATATGTGAATCTGCGACCACGTCGTCAGGCCGCTGGAACAGCCCTCGCGCCTCGCGACCAGCCAGTTCAAGACCTGCATCCAGGAAACGCGTATTCTCGATCATCTCCGTTTCTCCGCAATCGGTGCCTCCCGGCAATCCGGGAGGCAAGGTCGCAGTTTCTATTAGCTTCAGGCGCTCAGGCAGCTTTGCGCTGTGGCTCGGTGTCCTGGCTGATCCGCTTCTTGCTGTCGTTGCCGCCCAGCCGGGCGGCCTCAGATGCGGTTCCGATGGCAATCCGGCGCGGCTTCAGCTCTTCCGGAATCTCGCGCACCAGATCGACTGCGAGCAGGCCGTTTTCCAGCGTGGCGTTGGCGACCTTGACGTGGTCGGCAAGCTTGAAGACTTGGCTGAAGTTGCCGACGGCAAGCCCGCGGTGAAGGATCTGGCGGTCATCGGAGTCAGGCTTCTTCTGCCCGGTGACGATCAGCTCCGGTCCGTGCTGCGTGAGCTCCACTTCGTCCGGGCTGAAACCGGCGACTGCCATGGTTATGCGGTAGTCGTTCTCGCCGTTTCGCTCGATGTTGTAGGGCGGCCAGTCCGAACGGCCGCTGTTATCGAGCATGTCGAAGAGACGATCGAAGCCGACCGTCGTACGGTAAAGGGGGGAATAGTCGAAGTTTCTCATGGCCATATCCTCCGAAAAGCAACATGGGTGCTGAGCGTCGCAGCGCCTCTGCGACGCCGATTTTGTCGGGCCTCATGGCCCCGACGGCAGACGATTTGGGAGTACCAAAAATCCGGTTCAAGAGGGCGCGTCGAAAAATTTTCGGAGCAATTTTCTTGCTGCGTCCGCACGCCACAAGAGCGGATTGAAATCCGGCGGTCTTGCACTCGTTGCCCAGGCGGTTGAACCGCAAGAGTCTTGGCGCGTTGTGTGTGACCGAAACAGCAAACAGGGAGACTGACATGCCTAACAGTGGAACAACGCGCGGCCGCAGCCAGGATCGTACCAAGGTTGCCGGCGGGCAGGATCACGAAGTCAAGTATGAGGCCGGGAAGACAGGCGCCAGCAAGGATGCCGTGAAATCGGCGGTGAAATCCGTGGGCAACAGCCGTAAGAAGGTCGAGGACAAGCTGGGCAAGAAGTAACGGCCTATGGCCACAATCGTCGTAACCCAATTGCCACGTTCAATATGAACGGCGTCAACGGTCGGCTGTGGCTAATGGTTGGCTGAGAGCGCTTGCGACATAGTCTGTCTGTCGGCCAGTTGACAGATGCTGGCGTGGATCAGACAGGCATGGGAAAGACGGAGCGACCATGCCCCGCTTGGATCGAGATAGGGCCAAAGGAACACGGGTCGCTGATGCGGGTTATCTGCCGATGACCCCCGCAATCGACAAAATTCCGCTAGAGGCATCAGAGGGCTACAACGTCATCGTCGAGACGCCGAAGGGGAACCGCACAAAATTCGCATACGATCCCGAGACCGGTTTGTTCCTGGCAAAGAAGTTGCTGGCCATGGGTTTCGCGTTTCCATTTCCATTCGGCTTCTTTCCTTCGACTGAGGCGGAGGACGGCGATCCGCTTGACGTATTGCTGATAACGGACGCCGATCTTGCCACGGGTTCGCTTGTGCGGTGCAGGCTGCTTGGCGGTATCGCGATGGAAGAGACGACAGACGGCAATTCCTTCCGAAATGACCGCCTGTTGGCAGTGCCACTTCTTCTGCACCAAGATCGTCCGCCCTTTGAATTGTCGGATATGCCCGCGGCCGAGCTCGAGGAGATTGAGGACTTCCTCGTCGCCTATCAAGCCGCCGACGGCAAGAAAGCACGAATCGTCGGCCGCTTGGACAAAGCTGCCGCCGAGGCCGTTGTCGCGAAGGCAGCCCGACCTTGAGGAAACTGGACGACGGCCTGCGTTTCGGACCACTGCGCAAGAACTGGGTCCATCTCTCAATCGACATGCAGGGCATGTTCGCCGAACCGACCGAGTGGCATACGCCCTGGATGGAGCGCGTGATTCCTAATGTCGTTGCCCTGACGGAACTTGACCCTGCACGGACAGTATTCACTCGATTTATCCCTCCCATATCTTCCGATGATGTTGGAGGCTCCTGGCGGCGATACTACTCAAAATGGGTGTCGATGACCCGCGAACGTCTTGATCCAGCATTGCTCGAGCTTGTGCCCGAACTGGCGAGCTTCGTTCCGCCGGCTTCGCTCGAGGACAAGCCCGTGATGTCCGCATGGCACGGTTCGTTGCATTCCCGACTGCGTTCGGCCGGCGTCGAAGCTCTTGTCGTGTCTGGCGCCGAAACGGAGGTGTGCGTGCTGGCGACCATCATGGGCGCGATCGACCTCGGCTATCGCGTTGTGATCGTCGCCGATGCGATCTGTTCAGGCGCGGATTCCACCCATGATGCAATGCTGGGGATCTATGAAAGTCGCTTCGGCACTCAGGTCGAGATGGTGACGACGGCCACTCTGGTGGCGGCGCGAATGGAGAGAATGTTGTGAAGGAAGGACCGCTGCCGGTGACAGAGCAAGCTGCGATCATCAACGCTTTGGGTGTTGCACCGGATTTTGACGCCGCCCAGGAAGCACGCCGACGCATTGACTTTCTGGCTACTTATCTGCGCACGTCGGGGCTGAGCGCTTATATTCTCGGTATCAGCGGCGGGGTTGATTCGCTTGCGGCAGCTCTATTGGCCCAACGCGCGGTCGAGGAATTGCGGAGCACCGGATACGAGGCCAGGTTCCTGGCGGTCCGTCTTCCCTACGGCACCCAGGCGGACGAAGCGGATGCGCAGAGAGCTCTGGACGCGATCAGGGCGGATGAAGTCCGGCGAATCGACATCAAGTCGGCAACCGATGCCATGCTGACGTCCATCAAACTGGCCGGCGTCGACCTGGGCGATGCCGGACGGGAAGATTTCTTGCTGGGCAACATCAAGGCGCGACAGCGCATGATTGCGCAGTTCGCGCTTGCGGGTGCTAACAGAGGCCTGGTCATCGGCACCGACCATGCCGCCGAGGCGCTGATGGGCTTTTTCACCAAATATGGCGACGGCGCCGCTGACATTCTTCCTTTATCGGGCCTGAACAAACGCAGGGTCCGGGCATTGGCCGCGCAGCTTGGGGCTCCAGCTGATCTCGTCGCCAAAGTTCCCACGGCAGACCTGGAAAACCTCGTTCCGTTGCGTCCAGACGAAGATGCCTATGGGGTCACCTACGACCAAATCGATGATTTCTTAGAGGGTCGAATCATCGACGAACCTGCCCGCGTGCGAATCCTTCACATCCACGCCAGCAGCGCTCATAAGCGGGCTCTGCCGATCGCACCCCGCGAGGTCGCTGAAGTTAGCAGTTGAGCTTTCCGGCTCATTCGTGATCGAGAGAGTTGAGAAACGCCTGTCTGTCGAGCGTCCCCGACTGATGGGTTGCTACCAGTCGCTGCGCGATGTTTTCTGCCTCCGCCGATTTTGGGTCGAGGTCGAGGCGTGCACAAGCTAGATCGAATATCTCCTGCAGAAGCGCAATCTGCTCGGGGTCGAGAATTCCCAGACGTCCTACAGCTCGAATGACGGGCATCGATCCCTCTTCACGGCGTCGGAATGACATGTCCCCTTCCCTATCGTCGGGCACGGTGACCGCGTTAGTTTCCAGACCTTTCAAAAGACGGCTTCAATTGCGTTCTTGATCGGAACCGGCAGAAAACTCAAGAGTTTGAGTGAATCCAGCGCTCACAGGTTTGTAATGGTGTCAGACGAAGCAGCACGACTGGAGGCGGTCCGCCGATACGCAATCGCTGATTCCGCAGTTGAATCGGCTTTCGACAAGATCGTGGCGCTTGCTGCGGAATTGCTCTCCGCCCCCGTGGCGCTTTTCAGTGTCATCGACGACAGCCGCATCTGGTTCAAGTCGAGGCACGGCCTCGATCTCGAATATATGGATCGAGAGCCGGGGTTTTGCGCCACTGCGCTGTCCCAGGGAAGCGCGTGGCTGGTGGCGAACGCCGCCGAGATCAGTGAGGCTCGCGGCAATAGATTGGCCCGGGAATTCGGGCTGAACGCCTATGCCGGTGTGCCGCTTGCAGTGCAGGATGGATCGCGCCTGGGCACGCTTTGTGTGATGGACCGCGACCCACGCGACTTCCCGACCCGCGATGTCGGGGTCCTGCAAAGCCTCGCCTCCTTGATCGTGGACCGACTTGAGTTGCGGCTCTCTTCCAAAGAAGCAGCCCAGATCGCGTCAGAGGCGGCACGGGAACGCGAAGCAGCGCTTCATCGCGCCAACGGACTAGTGAGCGACGGCAGGCTCCTGGCAGCCATTGTCCAGTCTTCCCAGGATGCAATCGTCAGCAAGGATCTGAACGGCATTGTCACGTCCTGGAACCCCGCAGCGGAAGAGATCTTCGGCTACCCCGCCGTCGAGATGATCGGCCAATCGATCACCCGGATCATCCCGCCGGATCGACTGGACGAGGAGACCTATGTTCTGGACAACATCAGGCGAGGGCAGCGGATCGAACATTACGAAACGTTGCGACGTCGGAATGACGGCAGCCTGATCCCCATCTCGCTGACAATCTCTCCAATCAAGGGGGAAGGCGACACCATCCTTGGTGCTTCAAAAATCGCCCGTAACATCTCGGATCGTGTCGAGAGCCAGAATCGGATCCACGCGCTGCTCCGCGAGGTCAACCATCGAGTTAAGAACCAATTCGCCGTCATTCTGTCCATGATCCGGCAATCAGCCAACCAGACGCGAAACGCCCAGGAATTCGAAGCGCGAATCCGCGACCGGATTATGGCGCTCGCCCGTTCCCATGATCTACTGGTCAGTCACGACTGGCATGGCGCTCCGATCCAAGACGTTCTGACGGCACAGAGCGAAGGTTTTGAGCCTCAAACGAGGATGACAGCATCAGGCCCTGCTGTTCTGCTTACCCCGATGGCCGTCCAGTACCTTGGGATGGCCTTCCACGAGCTCGGCACGAAGGCGCTAGGTCGGGGAGTTCAGGTACAAGGCGGCGCGCAAATCGCGGTGAGCTGGGATCTTGTGGATAGGAAGGGCGGCGTTCAATGGCTGGAGTTGCGGTGGAGTGAGACGGGTGGGCAAACGGTGACGGAAACCACCCCTGACGGCTTTGCCACGACACTCCTGGAGAAAATTACACCGGCGGCGCTTGGGGGGACGGGCGAGCTCCAGCGAACACGTGACGGCTTTTCCTGGGACTTGCGAGCACCCCTTCATCTGCTCGTGCACGAACCCCTCAAGATCGAATAGGGCATCCACTTTTTCGGTACGCGCTAGACGTTATGGCTGGATCTGGCCCCGCCTCCACTCGACGACCGCTAGGAGGCGAGCTTAGTCAGTGGAAGGCTGAGTCTCAGCGAGAGGCCGTCGTCGGTCCACTCGCGAGATATAGTGCCGTCGAGACCCGTTAACGTGGCTCTTTCGAGCGTCGAGCCGAACCCCTCGCGCGTAGTATTTTCGGTTTGGGGCTTGACCCCTCTCTCCTCCCAAAGCAGCTGGAGTTCTTGGTCGGCGACCGAAATCCCGATCGCCAATCTGCCTGCAGATGCTGACAGAGCACCGTATTTTGCCGCATTGGTCACCAGTTCGTGGAGCAGCAGTGCGAACGAAGTGAGCGCCTTGCCCGACAGCGGCGCGTCCGCGCCCGTGATGACGATGCGTGAGCTATCCGAGGTCCTGTGCGGTTTGAGAATTGCTTCCATTAAAGCTGTCACCGTTGTGGAAGGCGACGCAGCGTCAATGCTGTCGCTCAAGTCGGGCAGGGTCAGTTCATGCGCACGTGCAAGCGCCAGCAATCGAGCCTTCAGGTCTGCTTCAAGCTCATCGACTCTCGTGGCGGCACGAGCGCTCAAAGATATCAAACCCGCCGTCAGGCTGAAGAGGTTCTTGATTCTGTGGTTGATCTCGCGCAGCAGCAGGTCCTTGTCTCGTGCCGCCTGCTTGAGCGCCTCGGCCTGCGCGGCCAGTTCGTCGCGTTGCGCGGTGATCTGCTGCCGCTGGCGGTGGAGTTCGAAGAACACCTCGGCCTTGCTGCGCAGAATGTCGGGCTCTATCGGCTTCTGGATGAAATCCACCGCGCCAGTCTCGTAACCCTGGAAACGGCGCTGGCTGTCCGCGGTACCCGCTGTCACGAAAATGATCGGGATGCGTCGCGTCCGCTCATTGCCGCGCATGAGTTCGGCAAGTTCAAACCCGTTGAGGCCGGGCATCTGCACGTCGACAAGGGCCAGTCCCACGTCATTCTCGAGGAGAAGCTCGAGCGCCTCGTCGCCGGAGCGGGCCTTGAGCAGAACAAGGCCGTCGCGACGCAGCAAGGCTTCGAGCGAGAGAAGGTTCTCCTCGAGATCGTCGACCAAAAGGAATTTGACTGAGGTCATGGTCGATCTCAAACTTCTTGCAGGTAGGTCGCGATCTGCTCCAGCGAGCTGACGCGGGATTCCGGGCAGAGTCGAATGGCAGCCTCCGGCATCGCTGAGGCAAAGGCGCCCTCGGGATCTTGAACAAGGGCAGTGCCACCAGCGTCGATCACGGCTCTCAGACCCTTGGCGCCATCATGATTGGCGCCGGTGAGGATGATCGCGATCAAGCCTGCTCCGTAGGAGTCCGCGGCGGTTTCAAATAGGACATCGATTGAGGGTCGTGAGAACAGTTCGGGCTCGTCGCTGGATAGCGCCAGACATTTGTTCGACTCGATGAGCAGATGGTAGTCCGGCGGGGCAAAATAGATCGTGCCGGGCACGATCGGTTCTTTGTCCTCGGCCTCCGCAACAGGAATCCGGCACTTCGCACGGAAAAGATCGGCCAGGATGCTACTCCTGTCCGGCGGAATGTGAACCACGACCATGACCGGTAGCGTGAAAGTCGCGGGCAGCTGGGGCAGGATGGCCGATAGAGCCTCCAGCGCCCCCGCCGACGCGCCGATCACAACGGCCTCCGCCTGAACTTCCATCAACCAGCCCGCCTTTGATAGATTTTCTCTTCTCGGACGAACTCTTCGAAGGCGCCGGAGTGACGTGACAATCGCATGCTTTCCTTGGCGCCGAGGCCCAGAAAACCCTTTCGCGCAAGCGAGTCCTTGAAGAGCCCGAGCGCACGATCCTGCAGATCCCGATCGAAATAAATCAGTACATTGCGACAGGAGATCAGGTGCATTTCACCGAACACAGCGTCGGTGACCAGGCTATGGTCGGAGAACACCACGTTCCGGCGCAGAGACTTGTTAAACGAGGCGCGGCCGTAGGCAGCCTGGTAGTAGTCGGACAGGGAGGATCTCCCGCCCGACTTTCGGTGGTTCTCGGTGAAGAGTTGCAGGCGATCGACAGCGTAAACGCCGGCCTCGGCAGCGTGGAGGGCTTCCTGGTTGATATCGGTCGCGTAAAAAATGGTGCGATCAGCGAGGCCTTCCTCGCGAAAGAGGATCGCCAGGGAATAGAGCTCCTCGCCCTCGCTGCATCCGGCGACCCAGACCTTCAGCGACGGATAGGTTCTCAGGTGGGGAATGACCTTTTCGCGAATGGCCCGGAAATAGCCGGGATCGCGAAACATCTCACTGACCTGGACGGTCAGATATCGCATCAGCCGAGGCAGCATGGTGGGCTCATGCAGAACCCGTTCCTGCAACGCCGAGAAGTTGCTAAATCCGAGCTGGTCCCGCGCTTGCCGTAGCCGGCGCTTGATCGAGGCCATCGAGTAGTTGCGAAAATCGTAGTGATAACGCGTGTAGAGCGCTTCCAGCAGCAGCCGGATCTCAATGTCCTCGACCTTCTCTTGTGCTGCAAGCTCCATCACTTCGGCATCCAGACGCGCACGAGTGACAGGAGCTTTTCGACGTCGAGCGGCTTCGCCATATAGTCGTTGGCGCCCGCGTCGATACAGCACTGCTGATCGTCCGGCATGGCCTTCGCCGTCAGCGTGATGACCGGCAGCTTCTTCCAATCCGAATTCTTGCGGATTTCGCGCGTCGCCGTCAGGCCGTCCATCACCGGCATCATCACGTCCATGAGGACGAGGTCTATCGGCGCTCCTTGCTCGCCACCTGTCTTAAGCGCTTCCAGTGCTTCTTTCCCATTGCGGGCGATCTGAACGGTCGCGCCACGTGGCTCCAGGATGTTGGTGACCGCATAGACGTTGCGGACATCGTCCTCGACAACCAGGATACGGCGCCCTTCGAGAAGCGCATCCCTGTTGCGCGCCTTGCGGATCATCTTCTGCTGTTCGTCCGGAAGCTCGGATATCACCTGGTGAAGGAACAAGCTCACCTCGTCGAGGAGACGCTCCGGCGACTTCGCGCCCTTGATGATGATCGACTTCGAGTACCGGCGTAGACGCTGTTCGTCGTCTGCTGAGAGCTCGCGTCCGGTATAGACGATCACGGGCGGGAAGGAATGAGCGCTGTCCTGGCTGAGCGTTTCCAGAAGCGTATAGCCCGATGCATCCGGCAGCGACAGGTCCAGCACCATGCAGTCGAACGTCTGTTGCTTCAGGAGCTTGAGACACTCAGCCGCGGTGCCCGCCGTCATGGTTTCGACATCGCCAGAGGTCAGCAATCTTGAAACGGCATCGCGTTGCACTGGATCGTCCTCGACAATGAGGACCCGGTGCACGCGCTGCGACAGCCGGGCCTCGAGCTTCTGAAGGACCTCGACCAATTGCTCCCGCTTGACCGGCTTCAGCTCATAGCCGACTGCGCCCAGCGAAAGTGCCGTCTCGGCATGATCTCCGGCCGAGACGACATGGATAGGGATGTGACGTGTGCGCACGTCCTGCTTCAGCCTGTCGAGAACCGCTAGGCCGGACTGGTCTGGCAGGCCGACATCGAGGACGATCGCGCTAGGCATATGTTCTTTCGCCAGGCTGAGCGCATCTTCGGCCGTGCCAGCGACCAGGGATCGGAAGCCCATTTCGCGTGAGAGATCACGCAGGATCGCGGCGAATGTTTCGTCGTCCTCGATGACGAGAAGAACACGCCTATCGCCCGGGAGTGCGTCGCGATCATCCTCGAGCTGGCGCGCCACAGTCAGCGGAGTTGAGCGGGTGGCCTCCAAGACCGAGGCCGCTGGTACGATGGACTTTACCGATGGCGCTTCCCGCGGTGCGACTTTCGCGGGATCGTAAGCCTCGGGAACGGCCAGTGTGAATGTGCTGCCCTTCCCCGGCTGGCTCTTGAGATCGATGGTGCCCCCCAACAGGCGTGCGAGCTCGCGCGAGATCGACAGGCCGAGGCCAGTGCCGCCATATTTCCGACTGATCGTCCCGTCGGCCTGATGGAATGCCTCGAATATGCGTCGCTGCTGATCCAGGCCGATGCCGATGCCCGTGTCCGAAACCGCAAACGTGACAGTTCCATCGGCCGTCTTTTCGATCGACAACCCGACCTGCCCCGTTTCTGTAAATTTGAGGGCATTGGACAGCAGGTTCTTGAGGATCTGTTCAAGCCGCTGCGAATCGGTCTCGATCGTCGATGGGACGTCGTCTGCGATATTGACGGTGAACTCCAGCTGTTTCTCCGCCGCCACGGGTTCGAAGACCTGTTTCAGGCTGGTGGCCATTCGCTCGACAGCGACTGTCTCCGGGCGGATTTCCACGTGCCCGGCTTCGATCTTGGACAGGTCGAGAATGTCGTTGATCAGATTTAGGAGGTCATTGCCGGAGGACTGGATCGTCTGGGCATATTTCACCTGCTCGGCCGTCAGGTTGTCCTCCGGATTGTCCGCGAGCAGCTTTGCCAGGATGAGTGACGAGTTAAGTGGCGTACGCAGCTCGTGCGACATGTTGGCGAGAAAGTCCGACTTGTAGCGGCTCGCCTGTTCGAGTTCGCCCGCCTTGAGCTCAACCGCCGCGTTGACGCGCTCCAGATCGTCGCGCTGCGTCTCCAGCTGCTGCGCCTGTTCTTCCAGCTGGGAGTTGGTCTGTTCCAGTTCGGCCTGTTGCTGCTCGAGCCGTCCCTGCGATTCCTTCAGCGCCCTGCCCTGTTCCTCCAACTCTTCGTTCGAGACGCGCAGCTCCTCGCTCTGGGTCTGCAGTTCTTCGGCCTGCCGCTGGGTCTCCTCAAGCAGGTTTTGCAGCTCCTCTCGGTATTTTGCCGACCGGACGGCGATAGCGATCGCGCTGGCGGCTTCCTCCAAGAGCGCGACGACCCGTTCGTCGACGGGACGCAGAAAGCCGAGCTCGAGAACGGCGTTGACCGCGTCGTCAACGCTGGCTGGCAGGATAGCGAGGTGTTTCGGCTTGTCCCGCCCAAGTGCCGAACCGAAGGCCAAATAGCCTTCCGGAACCTCTCCGACCAGCATCGAGCGGCGTTCCGCAGCTGCCTGGCCTAGCAGTCCTTCTCGCAGCTTGAACTCCTCAGGCACGTTCGCATCTTCGGGAACGCCGTAAGTGGCCGTCCGCCGATAGACCTCGCTGCTGCCGACGAATAGCGCTCCAGCCACTGCCCCAGCGTATCGCGCCAGGAATTCCAGGACGCTGTTGCCAAGCCGATCCATGGGCTGGTCGCCCATCATCGCTGATGCCAACCCGACCTGGCCGGATTGCAACCATTCTTCGCGACGACGCGCGAGCGTCGCGCGACGCATCAAGACGGCGATCGTCGCGGTCAGGAGGAGACCAAGCGCGCCGGAAAGCAGGCTGGTGACGAGCGCGGTCCTCTGGGCGCTCTCCATTTGAGCCAGACGTTGGACGCGAATCTGCGTTTCTGCCTCGGCCATAGCAGCGATCTGGCCGCGGATTGCATCCATTTCTGCCTTGCCGCGATCGGAGTTGACCACCGCAAGCGCCGCGTCCAGTCCTTCGCTGCGACGAAGCTCGATCGTCTCCCTGAGCTCGGCCAACTTTGCCTCAACATGTTGTCGAAGCGCTGCAACGCGGGGCCTCTGCGCGGCGGTTCCGCCGGAAAGCTCCTCGATTTCGTCGAGCTTCAGGGGGATCGCTCGCAAGGCCGCGTTGTAGGGTTCGAGGTATCGCTGGTCGTTTGTGAGCAGGAAACCGCGTTGACCCGTTTCTGCGTCCTGCACACTGGAAAGCATCTGATCCAGAGCAACGATGGTTTGATGGGTCTGCACAATCCGCTGATTGCCTTCCCGCAGCGCTTGCAGATTGAAAAACGCGACGGCGCCGCTGACCAGAAAGAAGACGATCGCCGCGGCAAGGCCGAGCGCGACGGCGGGATCGAGACCCAGACTTCTCCTGGACGTGGCGGGGTCAGTCGTCGACTGCATGACATTCTCTCAAATACTGGTGCCCCGCCGGCTTCAGGGTAGCGGCTGTGGCGTGTGGAAGTCCCCTATCAACCAGTGGAGACTGTGGCGATCGCGGGTCGTGAGCTAAGCGGTAGATCGTATAGCGGCAGGGTTTTCGCCCGTCGAGCCCCTTAGGTAAACAACGCCACGACGATTCCGATGGAACTGTTCCTCGACCTGCCTGTTGAAGTTGTTCAGCCAACGCGACGGATGTCATGCGCCAGCCAACCAAACATCCTGTTGACGTTACGATAAACGGCCACCGCCATTCTCTTCAACTCTTACCGGAAACCACTCTTCTCGACCTTCTTCGCGAGCGGCTTCATCTGACCGGGGCGAAGAAGGGCTGCGATCATGGGCAATGCGGCGCCTGCACGGTTTTGGTTGACGGCCGTCGTATCAATTCCTGTCTCAAGCTTGCCGTGACATTGCATGGCGCCGCAATCACCACGATCGAAGGGCTTGCCACCGAATCCACCCTGCATCCGTTGCAGGCAGCTTTCATTGAACGCGACGCCTTTCAATGCGGATACTGCACGCCGGGGCAGATCTGCTCCGCCCAGGGTTTGATCAACGAAGGCCATGCCAGGACGCGGGAGGATATTCGCGAGTTGATGAGCGGCAATCTCTGCCGCTGCGGTGCCTACACCAACATCGCCGATGCCATCGAGGACGTGCTGCGCGCGGACCGTGGAGCGGTCAGGGAGGCGGCAGAATGATCCCGTTCGACTACGTTCGCGCGGGCTCGGTCGACGAGGCTGTCCGGCGTCAGCGCCAATGAGACAGAATTGGGCTAATTGAGAGAGGAGGTTTTCTGGTTCATCGTATCCTTACAAAGGAACGACGATGAGACAGAAAACGGAAGTGACGAAGCCTTCTGCTGAGAAGGTGATCAAGGACATTTGGCGTATCACGCGCAAGCAATATGGCGCCGAGGAGAAGATCCGCATTGTGCTGGATGGTCTGCGTGGCGAGGAGTCGATCGCAGCGTTGTGCCTGCGCGAGGGAATCGCCGAGAGCCTCTATTACAATTGGTCGAAGGAGTTTCTCGAAGCCGGCAAGAAGCGGCTCGCAGGTGACACGGCGCGTGCCGCCACCAGCGACGAGGTGAAGGTGCTTCGCAAGGAAGCCCGTGATCTGAAGGAGGTCGTCGCCGAACAGGCGCTGGAACTGCGGCTGCTCAAAAAAAGCATGATCGCGGGTGGGGGCGACGACGAATGAGATACGCCGCCTCAGAGAAGCTCGAGATCATACAGATCGTAAAGCGATCCCATTTGCCGGCGCGTCGCACGCTGGAACGGCTCGGTATCCCGCGTGCCACCTTCCACCGCTGGTATGATCGATTCCTGACTGGCGGCGTCGAATCGCTCGAGGATCGCAGCCCAAGGCCTGGCCGGGTGTGGAACCGCATTCCCGAGCCCGTGCGGGATCGGATCGTCGAACTTGCCCTGGACAAGCCGGAGTTGTCGCCGCGCGAGCTGGCGGTGACGTTCACCGACACGGAAAGCTATTTTGTCTCGGAAGCTTCCGTCTATCGCCTGCTCAAGGCGCATGACCTGATCACCAGCCCGGCCTTCATCGTGATCAAGGCTGCCAACGAGTTCAAGGACAAGACGACGGCGCCCAACCAACTCTGGCAGACCGACTTCACCTATCTGAAGGTCATCGGCTGGGGCTGGTTTTACCTCTCCACCATCCTGGACGACTTCTCCCGCTACATCATTGCCTGGAAGCTGTGCGCGACCATGAAGGCCGAGGACGTCACCGACACGCTGAACCTGGCTCTTGTCGCATCAGGCTGCGATCGGGCAACGGTGCATCAACGGCCACGTCTGCTTTCCGACAATGGCCCGTGCTACATCGCCGGCGAGTTGGCCGACTGGCTTCAGGATCGAGACATCGATCACACCCGCGGCGCGCCGTGCCATCCTCAGACCCAAGGCAAGATCGAGCGCTGGCACCAGACGCTGAAGAACCGCATCCTGCTGGAGAACTACTTCCTGCCGGGTGATCTCGAAGCCCAGATCGCCGCCTTCGTCGACAACTACAATCATCGGCGCTACCACGAGAGCCTCGACAATCTCACCCCAGCCGACGTCTACCTCGGGCGCGGCCAGACCATCCTGTTGCAACGAGAAAGGATCAAGCGAAGGACCATCGAAATGCGGCGCTTGCAGCATCGCAAAGCCGCCGCTTAAAATGACAACCCAGATGAGCCAGAGCCTCCACTAAATCAGGCCGCCCAAAGTCTCAATTTATCTGATGACGAACACTCAGATAGGGGACCGCTCGACCAAGAGCGGTCCCCCGTAGTTTGCGCCGATGTAGCCGGCAGGCCTCATGATCAGCAGGAGACGTGTGATGGCTGCCAGGAAACCCTCTGACGACAGCCGCATCAAGAAGGGCGCGGAACTCGAGGTGATGCATCTGGCTCAGACCACCGACCTCTCGCCAAACCAGGCGCGGGACCTGTTGAAAAAGCATGGCAACGACTTTGCAAAGATCAAGGAAATCGCCGAGACCTATAAGGCTGAAAGCTAAAATTGGTCGGTTGAGCTTGCTGCCACCGACAAGGAGTTGATCGTACGAACAGTGCCGCCTTGAGTTGGCCGGGCCACGACCGATGCTGTCAGGGGCCACGATCCAGAAATGTTTTAAACTTATCGGGCATTTGGCAGGAACAAAGCCGACCTCTCCACATTTATAGAAATCTGGCGAGATCAGCGCCGTTTTCACCGCGAGGGGGAGAACCCAATGACATCAGACCGATCATCTCAGGGAGAGCCCTCCCCATCTGAAGCAGCCAGCGCAGGCTTAGGCGAGTTGAAGTCCAAGGTCGCCGGCGATCTCGCGTCCGCCAAGGACACGATCAAAGAGGAGGCAACCCACGCAGTCGAAAAGGTAAAGGACATCGCCGCTGAAAAGACGAACGTGATCGCGCGTCAAGTCGGTGGCATCGGAAGCGCTTTGGAGAAAGTCGCAATCGAACTCGAGAACTCGGACCAGCCGCAAGTCGGGCAATATGCCAAACAGATCGGCGCGACCGTCAAGAATTTTGCTCAACAGATGGAAGGCAAAGACCTTGGCGGCATCGCTTCCATGGCGGAGGATTTTGGACGAAAACAGCCGGTGGCGTTCCTCGGCGTAGCGGCGTTGGCGGGATTTGCCGCAAGCCGCTTTCTGACCGCTTCGGCCAATCGTCAATCCACTGCGTCCCCGCAGGGGCGCCCGCAAAGTGCCGAGGCTTCGGTGGAGGGTAGGTCCAATGGCTAATCCCGCGGACAACAAGCCGCTTTCGGAACTGGTCGGCGGTCTCGTCTCCGACGTTACCGGACTTCTCCGCAAGGAAATCGATCTCGCCAAGACGGAAGCCTCGGAGAAGGTTTCAAAGGCGTTGACCGGTATAGAGGTCGGTATCGTTGGTCTCGTCCTGGCGATCGGTGCTGTCGGCGTTCTGCTGAGCGCCCTCGTCGGCGGTCTTGCGACCGTGTTCGTTAATCAAGGCTTTACTGCCACGGGCGCCAACGCGCTCTCCGCGCTGATCGTCGGAGTGGTCATTGCCGTCATCGCCTGGCTGCTTATTTCCAGGTGCCTCGCCACCCTGCGCGGCAGCAATCTCAAGCTCGATCGTACCGCAACATCGCTCAAGCGCGATGTCGATGCTGTGAAGGAAAAATTCTGATGGCCACTACAGCGGAAAAGTCGTCTGCCGAGATCCAGCGCGAAATCGACGCTGATCGGCAACGGATTGGCGAGCGCATCGGTGCGATCCAGGAGCGGATGTCGCCGGGCCAGTTGATCGATGAGGTCCTCGCCTACACGAAGAATAGCGGAGGCGGGGAATATATCAGCAATCTCGGTCAGGCACTCAAGGCCAATCCTTTGCCGGTGGCTCTGATGGGCGTGAGCATGGCCTGGCTGATGGCCGCGCAGGGCTCTTCGACCGGCAAGGCAAGATCACCGTCCTCGAAGCCCGATGATTATCCGCTTTTCCCAGTCGAGGGACAGGTGCGCCGCCTTGGTCCACCCGAGAACGAAGGAAGCCATAGGTACAGCCGTTTTGAAGACGGAAGCGGGCGGCGGTTCAAGGCCCTGACCGACGATGCTGGCCGCCGGGCCGGGCATTTCGTCGATGAAGCCGGCAAGACCTACCGCGGCTTCTCCAATGCGGCCGGCAAGCAGATCGACCAGATCGTCGACGAGACAGGAGCGATGTTGGATACTGCATCGGGCTGGGCCTCCGATACCTGGTCGCTCGTAAAGGACACAGCAAGCCGAGTGGCTGGATACGCTTCGGACGCATCAAGCTCTCTATCCGAGAGATCGGCAAGCGCTGGATCCAACATGAACGAGCAGGTCGGCAAGCTCAATCAAGCCATCCTCACCCAGTTTCGCGACCAACCCCTCGTCGGCGGCGCGTTAGCATTCGCACTGGGAGCTGCGATCGGAGCCACCCTGCCGCATACCGAGAAAGAGGATGAGACCTTGGGGGAAGCCGCAGATGCTGCGAAAGACGCAGTTGCCAAACAGGCGTCTGCCGTTGTCGATCAGGGGAAGGAGATTGCCTCCGAAGTGTATGATAAAGCCGTGTCTGTCGCTTCGGATGTGCACGATGCCGCAAGGGAGCGCATCGGCGACGAGGTGGAGAGCTTTAAAAAGGGCGTAACCGACAATTAGGCGCCGACATACTGTGACCAACACGACCCCGTAACCGATAACCCCATTTGTGTATGATTTGCACGCGGAGTGCTTTCCTTTCGAAAGGCGCGTAGCTCCACTTCATCCTTATTGGTCGCCCCAGCGAGGAAGCGGGCCTGTAGCGTCTGCTTTCTCGCTTTGTCATCAAAGACTCGCAACTCGCTGACACAACTGATTGCCATTGTGCAGCGCAGCAACGATTTTGCTGCGAGTGCGTTGTTCGCACTGCCGTCCAGTTCGGGCGTCGTGGATCAGGGATGCCCTCATGCGCAAGATTTCGGACACCATTGGCCGTCTCGCAAGAATGCGGTCGCAGCGAAAGCTCTTTGTTCCAGACGCCGACAATTTATCGCGTCTGGGCGATCTGGATGCATTTGGATCAAATCCCGGTAACTTGGCCGCGCGCTGCTTTGCACCGGTGGACTTACCGCGGGGCGCTCCGCTGGTCGTTGTGTTGCATGGCTGTACCCAGAATGCCGCGGTTTATGACCGTGGCTCTGGATGGTCTCGGTTGGCCGACCAAGCGGGGTTCGCGGTGCTCTATCCGGAGCAACAGAGGGCAAATAACCCCAACGTGTGCTTCAACTGGTTTAAGCCTGATGACACGCGGCGAGGATCTGGCGAAGTTCTCTCCATTCGCCAGACGATTGAGACTATGGTCGCTTCCCACGGTATCGACCGGCAACGCATATTCATCACGGGTCTCTCCGCGGGGGGCGCCATGGCAACCGCCATGCTCGCAACCTACCCAGAAGTGTTTGCTGGCGGGGGCATCATAGCGGGGATTGCCTACGGCAGCGCGCTGACCGTCCCCGAGGCATTCGACAGGATGCGCGGGCATGGCGGGCCGTCACCAAAGCGTTTGCAACAGCTTCTCGCTGGCGCCTCGTCGCATGAAGGATCATGGCCACGAGTTTCGATCTGGCAGGGATCAGCCGATCAGACCGTCTCGGCTTCGAACGCCGATGCAATCGTTGCGCAATGGCGCGTTGTTCATGGCCTCGAGAAGGCGCCAACCGTTTCGGAATGGGACGGCGTCCGTACTCGCCTCGCTTGGTGCGACAAAGTCGGGCAGGTGAAGATCGAAATGAACACCATAGCCGGCATGGGCCATGGAGCGCCGATCGGGAGCGATGGACTGGGTCATGCCCAGCCCTTCATGCTGGATGTTGGTATCTCATCGACCTTGGAGATTGCGCGATTTTGGGGGATTGCAGAAGGCGCTGATCGGCAAAGCGCTGCTGTGTCGGGCCATCCGAAGCTTGAAGGTCCGCCGTCATCGATGGCCGCCACCATGGGGAGGAGACCTGGAGTGGGAGATCACCAGGCCAAACGGCCTAAGGTCCAGCAAGTCATCGAAGACGCACTTCGAGCCGCGGGTTTGATGCGCTAGCCAATCCTATCTGGCTTGCGGCCCGGCATTGCCACCCTTCGCCGCACCCAACATCCCGGGAACGCGGATACCAGTGGGACCGTTGAGAGTTTTTCGCGGTTCTTAGCCATGCATCTTGTTCAAATCCTTCTTCCTTGCGCCGACAACGAAGGTCAGCCCTTTCCGAGGGAAGATTTCGAACGGGTAAAGATGGAATTGGCAAGCCACTTTGACGGCGTCACTGCCTATCTCCAGGCGCCGGCGGAGGGGCTTTGGAGCGACGGCCCATCGACCGACCGAGATGACATCGTCATCTTCGAAGTCATGGCCGACGAGATAGATTTGGAGGATTGGCAAAGGCGGCGGGCGGACCTAGAGCGACAGTTCCGCCAGGACAAGGTCATTATCCGCTACATGCAAGTGGCATTGGTATAATCGGGTGCCGTCCATCTCCATCTCCCGGAGTAGCTACGACCCTCAGACAAAGATCCTGTCGGTCTGGTTCGTAACGAGCGGCAAACGTTACGACTACGAAGCGGTCCCGCCCGAGGTCTATCAGGCGTTCCGGCAAGCCTTCGCGAAAGGGCACTTCTTCAACGATCATATCCGCAATCGCTATCGCTACCGCCTGATCGCGTCAGAGTAGCCGGCGAGATCAAACTTCAGGCACCTGTGTCCGCGTTCGCCGTACCGGCGGGTTTCGATTCCGGCGATCCCTTGTGACGCAGGAAGATCGACAGCACCACCAGGACCGCGGTTGACATAAATTCGGACTGCCCGTTCTGGAAGGATTCGAACCAAAGCTTGGAATCCATAAGATAGCTCGCCAATGACTGGACCTTGCCTCCGTGGCGGACCGCTTCCTCGTTGGCAGCCGCCAGACTGGCCCACCGATGCAAGCCGAACGAAATGACAAACAGCCCCGCAAGCACAATTCCCAGCGAATAGGAGTAGAGCCAGGCAATCGCCGCGCCGTACTTTCGGGCAATCGGCGAAACCTCGTCATCAGGTCGGTCGGGATTGTCGGGATCGCGCGATTCCGCCGAGCCGCGCTGGAACAGCACGGCGGTGAGAACGACGTATGCCGACATCTGCAGGAACTCGCTTTCCCAGTTTTCAAAAAGCGCCGATAGGAAGTCCCCGCTTTTCATGTAGGCAAGCAGACCTACCGCTTCAGAGCCGTGTTGTTGAAGCTCCTCGTTGTGGACTTCATATCCTGACCAGACCATTCCCACCGCGCTGAAGGCGAACAGCCCGACCAGCGCAATTGTCAGTCCATTGTCACGGATAATCGATGCAAGCGGCTTGGCCGAAGACTGTCGGGGGGTTTTTGACATCCTGGAATTCCTCAAGAGAAATTGCAGAGTTCAATGTCATTGCCGACATGCAAGTTCCTAAACTCGGACGGTCAGAGGAATGAGGAACCGGATCCGCGGCGGCCGGAACCGCTTTCCTTGCAAACAGTTCTGGCTGAAAGCCACGATCCTGGACCTTTGATATCATGAACTCGACTACTGAACGTGATCTGGTAGCCGGTCTTGCGCGCGAGCATGGCATTTCCGCGGACGCGGTGAAGGTCGTCCTGGAGGCCCTGCGTCGTGGCGGCGGGACGATGGCGCAATTCAGCCATGCCGAGTTCGGCGGCATGTCGCAATGGTCGTCGGGAATGACCATGGTCGGCGACATGTTCAACGACAGCCTCAAAGCCAAACTCAGCGCCGTTGCCGGCAGCCTCGCCGATTGCCTTCGCGATCATCCTGCTGAGCGGAAGCAAGAGGAGACGTCAGTCAGCTACCGATCCACTGGGAAACCCTCTTCGGCATCATGGTGGCCCGACGAATTTGGTACCCCTTCTTCCGTCGGATCCCAGAACGACATGCGCTATGCAGTTTTTCCCGATGTCAACGGCGGAGCAATTCCAGGCCACTGGGGCGGAGTAAAACCAGGCCAGTCTGGGATCGACGGTGGCCGCTCGCGAAGCGCGCCTTTCAATTGCGCCGTAGCGAGCGAGCGGCCGTCAGGATACGGCGTGGTGGTTAGAGTCAGACGGGTTCCGGGCCGACCTGTAGGGCTTCGGCTAATCGCCCGTTTCAGCGGTGGCCTGGTTTTGCTCCGCCGCGTCGGCCGCGGTGGCGGCCCGACGCCGCCCGGCAGATTGCTTGAGGCGATAGCTGTCGCCATTCATGGTGAGGATATGGACGTGATGGGTCAGCCGGTCGAGCAGCGCGCCGGTGAGCCGCTCGGACCCCAGCACTGACGTCCAGTCCTCGAAGGGCAGGTTTGAAGTGACGATGGTCGAGCCGCGCTCGTAGCGCTGGGAGAACACCTCGAACAGGAGCTCCGCTCCGGTCGGCGACAGCGGCACATAGCCGAGTTCGTCGACGACGAGCAGCTTGACCGCCTGCAATTCGCGCTGCAGCTTCAGAAGCCGCTTCTCGTCGCGGGCTTCCATGAGCTGGTGCACCAGGGCCGCCGCGGTGGTGAAGATGACGGGGAACCCTTTCTGGCAGGCGGCAAGTCCGAGGGCGAGGGCGACATGGGTCTTGCCGGTGCCGGAGTTGCCGAGCGCGATGACGTTCTCCCGGCGCAGGATGAACTCGCAGCGGGCGAGTTCCAGCACCAGCATCTTGTTGAGGCCGGGAATGGCGGCGAAGTCGAACGTGTCGAGGCTCTTCACGGCCGGGAACCTAGCCTGCCTGATGCGCCGCTCGACCACACGGCGTTCCCGGTCGATCAGTTCCAGTTCCACCAGGCGCAGCAGATAGCGGGGATGATCGACGCCGTCGCGGGCGCATTCGCGGGCGACCTTGTCATACTCCCGCAGGACGGTCGGCAGCTTCAGCTGCTTGAGGTGATGGCCGAGCAGCACCTGCGGCGTTCCGCTCGTCGTTCCCGCTGGCATCGCATCGGCGCTCGCTTTGACGGTCATGCTGCTCTCCCTGGAATGAGCACCGCATAGTCGGCCGCCGACGTCGTCTTCACGCTGGTCTTTGGCAGATGGGGATAGGCGGTCAGATCGAGCCGCGCGGGACGACGCTCGATCCGGGCCAGCGCGATCTGCTTGACCGCGTCGAAGCTGATCGCCCCGAGCCGGATCGCTTCGGTAACGGCGTAGGTCACGACCTCTTTCGGGATTGCCTCCATCAGCCGCAGCACCTGGATGAACTCGCGTTTGCCGCGATTGCCCATTCGAGCTTCGAGGAGATGGCGCAGATGCTGGAATGTCTCGGGCAGGCCCCAATCCTTCAACGGCGCCGCCTGATCGAGCGCGTTCGGCTTGGTCTCGATCAGAGCCAGGTAATGCAGCGGATCGAAGACGAAGGTGCCCGATCCATACGACCGCTGATGCCGCGCGATCTCCTCGCCGCCGCACAGGATGACCACCTGGTCGACGAAGCCTTTCACCATCACCTCCAGGAAGCCATAGGCCGTCGGCACCGAGTAGTCGTTGCCACGGTAGCGCACCAGCGCTGTCGAAGAGACCCGGGCGGCCCGCTTCTCGCAGGGCTCCAGCGGCACGACCGGCAGATTCCTGAAGGCCTCAAGATCGGCGGCAAGCCGTTCCCCGATGGTCCGAGCATGGCGGCCGGCACGTTCGTTCTGTCGCGACCGGCATCGCACAGCCAGCATGTCGTTGAGATCATCGAAGCTGGCTGCCACCGGGATCGGCGTCAGGAAGTTCGAGCGGGCATACTTCACAAGCCCCTCGACCTTGCCTTTGTCATTGCCCTTGCCGGGCCGCCCGAACCTGTCGCTGAAGAGATAATGGCTCACCAGTTCCGTGAACGCCCGCGTCCGCTCGCGCTTGCTGTCGCCGCAGATCTTCGCCACCGCGATCTTCAGATTGTCGTAGAGAACCGACAGCGGCACGCCGCCGAAGAAGGCGAAGGCCGACACATGGCCATCCAGGAACGCTTCCGTCGTCTCGGCTGGATAGGCCTTCACGAACGGCGCATCCGACTGCGGCAGGTCCATGCAGAAGAAGTGGATCTTGCAGCGAACCCCGCCGATCACGCCGACTGCCTCGCCAAAATCCACCTGCGCATGGCCTGGCGGATGCGACAAGGGCACGAACGTCTCCCGGCCCCGTGCCCGAGCGATCCGGACATAGTCCTTCACCACCGTATAGCCGCCGGTGAACCCATGCTCGTCGCGCAGCCGCTCGAAGATCCGCTTCGCCGTATGCCGCTGCTTCACAGGCCCAGTCCGGTCCACATCCAGGATCGCATCGATCACCGGTAGCAGAGCACCCAGCTTCGGCTTCGTCACAGGCTTCGTGCGCGTGTAGCCCGGCGGCAGCGAGAACCGGCACATCTTCAATACCGTCTCGCGGCTCAGCCCAAATATGCGGGCGGCCTCACGACGGCTGTTCCCCTCAACGAAAACGAAGTGCCGGACGGCGGCATAGACTTCCACGGCAGACATTCCCGGCCGACCCCCAAAGGGGCCAGCCTAGCCACTGGACGGCTTTTACTCCGCCCGCACCGCCAACACGCCGGCGCTCCAATGGCCTAGTTTGTCACCGCCCTATCCAGACATGCTCCGCCACCACGGTGAAGGTATGATTGGGGCCACTCCCTTGCCGGTGATCAAGGGTAGAAATTCAGAACTGTCCGCCTCCGTCGCATAGCTGGTCGATTGCTTTTCGGTCTACCGATTGCCGTTAAACCAGGCCGTTTTGCTCGCCTAACATTGACTTTGCCCCCAGCAACGACCAAGTTCATTGTATGCGCACCGCCTGCTGCCATTTTCAGCTGCTGAACAGGGCGTGCCCCATCGCGGGCACCTGACCCCCGGCCTGGCGCGTCGCGATCCGGCCGAGGGGCGGATCGTTATCCCGGTCACAATGCCGGCCAATCGCGACAATCAATATTTCAACTGTGATGCGGCCTGCTCGTTGATGCGAGCGGCGTCTAAGAGGTCAACATGTCAGGTTCCAACACAAGGCGGCGCAAGCCTCCGATCACAATCCGGCAATCAGACCATGGTGCGCTGACGCGTCTGGCAGAATCGATTGCCGACAGGAACCCGGCCGTGTCGGAAGAACTGCTGACCGAACTCGACCGTGCCAAGATTGTCGATGACGCACGGCTGCGAGACGATGTCGTGCGCATGGGCTCCCGGCTGCGTTACACCACCGATACCGGCGAGGATCGCTCTGTCACCCTCGTCTTTCCCGGCGAGGCAGATATCGCTGAAGGGCGCATCTCGGTGCTCACACCAATCGGGGCTGCCCTCATAGGACTCTCGCAAGGGCAATCGATCGACTGGACCGCACGTGACGGTCGCGTTCACCGACTGACGGTCGAGCGTGTCGACCCTCCGGTGGAACAGACGGATATCCGGCAGGCATCATGACGAACCCCTCGCGGCTTGCCCTTTTCGGAGGCTGTCTCATCGCAGGATCGTGACCCCTGTGCCGCTTCGCGGCCAGGGGCTTCTCCACCTTCGTTTCGAAACCGATCCGCTCCGCAAGCGGAGCGCTGGAGATCTGCGATGCCGCACGAAACCTGCATTCTCACCACCAAGGACTTCACGATCCTGGAAGTCATGTTCGACCGCAGTCCTGACCCGTCTGCGGCGATGCCAGTGCTTCTGCGTCGTAAGCTGGATACCGCCAGAGTTGTGTTCCGTGACGACGTTGCGTCGGACGTGGCAACGCTTAGCAGCCGCATCTCCTTTTCAGTTGACGGTCGCGGCCCGGACAGCCGCGTTCTCTCACATGACCGGATGAATTCGCCCACTGGGCTGTTTCTGCCAATTACGACCCTGCGCGGTTTGGCTTTGCTTGGATTGGCCGAGGAACAGGCAATCACCATTGCGGACAATGACGGCGTCGAGACATGCATTCGGCTAGAACGGGTGCTTTATCAACCCGAAGCTGCAAGACGGGAGACGGCGGCTATGGCGCATGCTGCCACGCCAGAGATGCGGCGTTCATCCCTACGGGTCATCTCGGGTGCTCTCGCGACGGACCAGCGGAAAGCCTTTGCTTGTCTGGCGGTCGCTGATGACAGCGACGCTCCGGGGCCTACGGCGGCCTAGCAAGTCACTCAGACGAGCGCGGCCACTCACGCTGGCCTCAACAGACCCGTCGCGCCCGGCTAGGTGCTTTGCAAACCGCGGAATCGAATACCGTTCCGCACCGTCAGGCGATTTGGTCGAACGTGCATTGCCGCGGGTTCTTGTCCGGCCGCCACCGCTGGAGTTTGGTGCCGTGCCGGAACCGATCGCCGGTGACATGGTCGAAACGCACCTCGACCACGAGCTCAGGCCGCAGCGGCTCCCACTTTCCGCTGCGTTCCGTGCTCCACCGGCTTGGCCCGCCGGGCGCCTTCCCGGTGAAGCCCGGTTCTCCTCGAAATGTCTCCAGGCGCCGGGTAAGATCGGGTCGCTCCTTATTGCTGATGGTAGATGTAAGGCCGACATGGTCGAGCTTACCCTCATCGTTGTAGAGACCAAGCAACAGAGATCCCACCTCCGGCCGGCTCGCCAGATACCGAAATCCGCCGACGACGCAGTCGGCGGTGCGGATCCGCTTTCACCTTCACCATGGCGCGCTCGCCGCTCAAATATGGCTCGTTAAGCCGCTTCGCGACGATGCCATCCGTTTTTCCGTGACCTGCGCCCTCCAGCCAAATCTCGGCCTCCCGTCGATCGAAGGTGATGGGTGAGAGCTCGATATCGGGCGTTTCAGCGGATTGAACAAATTCCTCCAATGCCGCTCGTCGAACGGTCAGCGGCTTTCCGGCCAGGATTTCGCCGCAGCCATCGGCCAGCATGTCAAACAGAATGAGGTTTGCTGGCGTTTCGGCTGCCAGCTTTTGGATCCGACTCTCCGCCGGATGCAGTCGCATCTGCAAGGCGTCGAAGGAATATTGCCCATCGCGCTCGATCACGATCTCGCCGTCGACGACAAATTGCGGTGCGGGTAAAGCACGCAGGCGTTCCATCAGTTCGGGAAAGTAGCGTCCAAGCGGCTTGCCGGATTTGGCGCGGATGTCGACGATGCCACCTGCCTTGAAGGCGAGGCAACGGAAGCCGTCCCATTTGGGCTCATACTGCCAAGGTCCGCCGTGGTCCGGAATCGTCTCCCCCAGCTTCGCCTCCATGGGCGCGGTGTCGACAGGCAGCGGGAAGCTGGGAACAGCCATGCGAGCTTTACACAACGAACGATTGCCAGGCGGCCGCCAACGGACCGCCGGACCCATAGACCGGATCCTTCTTCGGTTTGGGTACTGCGGGAAGGGACTTCACCGCACGTGAGTGCTCTTCGGCATCGGTGCATTCATCATAAGCGCCTTCAGGCGGATAGGCACCGACGACCAGGAAGTCATCGCTCGCCCCGAGTGACTGATGACCCGTGCCGGCCGGCAGGATCGCGACGTCCCCGGCCTTAAGCGAAAGCCTGCGGCCGCGCCGGCCGCCGAACCGCACCTCGCCCGACCCGCGTGCGATGCCAAGGACCTCGTGGATGCTCGAATGATAGTGGACATAGTCGTAGATGCCGTTTCGCCAAGATTTGCCCCAACCGTTCGTCTTGTACAGTTCCTCGAACACGGCGGCGGGATCGAAGACTTCGGTAAACTTGACCGCGCCGCGATAGACGATAAGCGGCCAGTGCGGATGATTGGGAATCACGCCGTCTTCTTTGAACCAAAACGTGTTGGCTTTTCGAAGACGAACGAGTTCCCCCAGCTCGCTCGGCGCGGGCCGTTGCCAGCCTGTGACCCGCTCCACGATCTTCTTTCCGCTTTCAAGGATCGACATCGATTTTCTTCCCTACCTGCCATCGATAGCAACGCGGGCTCGAATTCCCTGTTCCGCCGAGGACGCGTTCAGACCTTTCTCGGATGCGGCGTCGTCACTATCTCTTGTCATGTATCCTGATCGAAGACATGAATGGCACAACGCACCGGCAGCGCCGATCTCCCCCTTCACAACGGCCGCGTTCCTCCCTGGCTGGGGCAGCGTATGGCCGCTCTCGGCGCGGTCATTTGCCAGGCGGTCGTGCATCACTATGGTCGTGACGAGTTCTTGCGGCGACTGGCACATCCCTTCTGGTTCCAATCGTTCGGCGCCGTGATGGGCATGGACTGGCACTCCTCCGGCATCACCACCAGCGTCATCGGCGCACTGAAGCGCGGGCTGGCGCCGCTGTCCAGCGAACTGGGCATCCACGTCTGTGGCGGTCGCGGCAAGCACTCGCGCAGAACCCCGGACGAACTAAAGTTGCTTGCCGAGCGGATTGGTTTCGACGGCGACGCATTAACCCGCGCCAGCCGGCTCGTCGCCAAGGTCGACAGCGCCGCGGTCCAGGACGGATTCGACCTCTATCTGCACGGCTTCTTCGTCACCGATGACGGGCGCTGGACCGTCGTCCAGCAAGGGATGAACGGCGATCAGGGTCAGGCGCGGCGCTATCATTGGCATTCCGGCGATGTGACCGACTTCGTCGACGCGCCGCACAGCGCCATCGATGGCCCAAGCCAAGGCGAAATCGTCAATCTAGTTGATAAGCGCGCATCCCGTTCTCGCGCCTCACAACTCGATCTGCTGGCCGACCTCGGACCGGACCGCCTCGCCGATCAGTACGCCGCGATCGTCGGCCGGCAAGAGACGCAGCCAACGCTGCCGCACCTGATTATGCCCGCACATCACGACGTACGATCGAGCGACGTTTTCGTGCGCCGCCTGCACGGCACGCTGGCGGCAGTTGCGGAACGCGGTCCCCTCGAATTTCCCGACTTGCTCCTCTGCCCCGGCGTGGGTGCGCGGACGGTGCAGTCCCTCGCAATGGTCGCCGAAGTGGTGCATGGAACGCCATATCGCTTCCAGGATCCCGCCCGGTTTTCACTCGCACATGGCGGCAAGGACCGACATCCCTACCCTGTCCCGATCAAGGTCTATGACGAAACGATCCGGGTTCTTAAATACGCGGTGCAAAAGGCCAAGCTCGGCCGGGAGGAGGAATTGGCAGCCATACGCCGGCTCGACGTGCAAGCGCGTCACCTCGAAAAGACCGCGGCTGGTCCGTCTTTCGAGGAGTTTGTCGCCAACGAACGTGCCGCCTCGCCAGCCTATGGTGGCCGATCGGTGTTCGGTTGGGAAACGCGTGATGGAACGGAGGGAGCTCCGGCCGCTGAACGACAGCCCGCAGAGCAGCGTCGATGAACCTAGGTCAGCTCTAATCTCCCTTGCGGGCCGCGATACCCATCGAGACCGCGACGCCGTCGCCCGCCGCAATGCCTATTTTGCGCCGCACCGCATCCTTCAACGGCAGCAGGTAGGTGCCATCTCTTGGGAATAGGGACGTCCCGAATACCGCGCCCGCGATCTCGGCCTCGACGGGAATGACGCCCCATCTGTAGGTCAAAAGGTTCGATACCCGTTTGATCTCAGCACCTTGGTCCAGCGGGAGCGGCGCGAAAAAGTATGGCGACGGTCCTCGCCAAGGAATGACTGTTGTTTCGAATTTCAAGGAGAGCATCATGTCGGGAGAACATGTCATCTCGGCTCGAAGCGCAGGAAGCCCTCACAATACCAGGTTTCGCTTGGAGCGATCGAGCACGAGTACGTTGGTCAAATTCAATAGAAGGACGGATCAATGGAAGGGTGGGAAGCGCTGGATATCTTCATGAGATTGTGTGCGGCCGGTGTGATTGGCGCGGCGATCGGCTGGGAGCGTCGAGCGCACCACAAGGCGATCGGCATTGCTGGCATGGTGCTGATCGCCGTCGGATCCGTCACCTATATGCTTCTTGCAACGCATCTCGCCGAGACCGATGCAAGCGCTGTTAGCCGCACCCTGCAGGGGTTCCTGTCCGGCATCGGGTTTCTCGGAGGAGCGGTCATTTTCAAGAGCGGTTTCGACGTGAAAGGGATCAAAGCCGCAGCGGCGATCTGGATCACGGGAGCGCTCGGCCTTGCGATCGCGACGTCTTATTGGGGCTTGGGCGTGGTGGTTGGGGTCGTCACTGTGGTGGTGCTCTTCATTGCTGACAGCTTTCCCGATGAGGTCCGTGAGGCGAAACAGGAACAGGAAGATCCCCAATAGCAAACGGGTCCGCCGCGCCGGTCGCTCTCGCGTGCAGATCGCAGCCTCGACCCATCGATCAGTCAGCAACCCAGTAATGCTCGCATGACCACGCTAGCCTGTGACGTCGGCAAAGGGATGATGAGGCACCGATATCGCGGTATAGCCTCACGCGACATTTCGCGATGCACCATTATTTTGTGCATTGCAAAATCTTGAGACGAGATTACCATCGTTCTCGTTGGCCATCTCCTCCTCCCAGATGTGATGCCGACATTGGGAGTGGTGCACCTCCTCCCGCACCGCTTTCGAAATCTGGCCCGGTGCCACTCCTCCCGGCAGCGGGCTTTTCATTTGACCCTCCGTTTGCCGTCCACGACAACAGGAACATCTGGCGCGCGCAATGGGCGAGGTTGACCCGGCCTCACTCGCCGATCACCTCTTCTTTGGGAGCGATTTGCCCGTCTCCTCAATCACCACGTTTGGTGTTTTGCCGCCTTCCTTCAAAATCTCTTTCAAGCCATCATGGATAATCTCGGGCGGCGCAGCTTTGACCGTTGGTCGGTTCGTACTCTCGCCTCGAGGGCGGTCCCGCTCAAAATCGCTCGCAGCTATCTCGGTGGCAATCTCACCGGGTGCCGTGGAAGCAATGAGGCCAAGTCCGGCCGCGTGCTCGGCCATCGCCAGACTGTCCGCCGCCAGAACCATGCTGCTGCCGGCCTTCAGAACCTCGGCCGCCAGCTTCTCTATTTCACCCACGCGTTCTGGATTGCGAGAAACGTTGCGTATGTAGACCGCAAGCACGCGGTTGGGATGCTCGGCGACGATCTTTTGGTAAATCTCTGGGTCATGTTGCCCACTATCTCCGATCAGGATGAAGGGCAGATCGCTGTAAAGATCGAGCATGTTGCGGATCAGGTCCCGCTTGTGATCCTCAGCCCTGCGCGGCAGCGGACTTGTCCAGGAGATGCCCCATTCCCGGAGAAACAAGATCGGGCCTACAGGGATGTTCTGACGGCGGAAAAACTCCTCAATCACCTCGTAGATGCCCCAGGGCGCGCGCGAGACGTAAAGCATGGGATTGCTCTCGTGACCGGAGCGACCCGAATACAGCGCTCGGTATAAGGCTCCCACTCCCGGAAACGCTTCCCGGCTTTCTGCGTCCGCGACGAACAGGCGCCAGAGCATGATCAGCTTGTTGGCAACCCCTGTCTTCATGATCGTGTCGTCGATGTCGCTGATCACGACGTAGCGGCATTGTTCGGAGGGAATGAATACCTCAGCCTGCGCCCGAACCGCTCGCGGGGTTTCGACGCTTATGTCCACAGTGTGCCAAAGCACATCGCCCGGCGGCGTAGATTCGGGACGCATGTGGATGCGAAAGTAGCCGTCGGGATCGGTTTTGACCTGCTCCTTGGCGCCATAGAACTCTGCCGTGACAACTACGTCCGGAAGGGAGTGGCGGGTAATGCGTCGCCTGACCTCGCGCAATTGGTCTAGGATGCTATTGGTGTTGGCCCGCTGTTTGGGCTTCGGCGATTGTCGGAAAACGCGTCCGATACAGAATATTTCGCTTCGCGATCCGTAGCCGCGGTTGGCAGTAATCGCAATGCCGCCCGTAGAACTCGCCTCGCGAACCGGTTTGGCGAAGACCGCCAGGACACGGGCTACAACCTTTCGCCATCTCGAGGTGGGACTATGCGAGCCCGGGTTCATCTCCCACCTTCATTCGGAGATGTTCGCAGGTCAAGGCGCGCGTTGTGGTCGACCCCCAGGAACGCGCGACCCCGCAATCGTCAGGTGGGCCGTCAGCTTCAAGAGCATCGCCCGAACTCAATACTCGGCTGCGTGCAACGCCACAGCACTAAGATCACGGTCGACAGCGCAAGTCATGCCATGCGTGAAAAGGCGGGACGCAGCACCATCGCCTCCATAACCTGCAAGTTGGCGGCTCCAGCGCCCGCGGCACCGAGTCACGGTCGCAGAGCTTACGGCGCGGCCCTCAGGCATGCATTCTCCAGCGATGGGCTCCGCCGGAAATCAATGTCTTCTGGAAAAGGCGGTCAGACCAGCCGACAACACAGCGATCCCCAGGAGGCCAATGATGATCGCCCGGGACGGCACAGACGACAGTCTGTTCGTCGTCCCAGCGTTGCGGTCAGCGTTGGGAGCAGAGAACGCCATGGCGCCTTGCGTTTTGATGGCGGCATCCGAACTTGCAACCAAGGCTCTCAGGTCAGGGCGGCTCCCGTGACGAATCGAGTACGCCCTTGTTAATTCAGCGCCGAAAAGAAAAATGATTGAGGAGTAAAATACCCAAAGCAGGATTATGAACAGGCCACCTGCAGCCCCATAAGACGAAGCCACATTATTTGAACCAAGATATAGGCCTATCAACGTCTTACCCACTGTAAAAAGTATGGCAGTAATGAGTGCTCCAATAAGAACATCCCTCCAAAGCAGGTTCCGATCTGGCAAAACCTTATAGATAGCGGCAAAAAGCAGCGTCACCAGAGCGAGCGAAACCAAGACGTTAATTGCCTGCAGAATTACCGCGCCGAAAGGCAAGCGTGCCGTGATGAAATCACTGAGAATGGAAATCGCCGCGGTGGCTGCCAACGAGACAAGCAATAAAAACCCTAATGCCGCGACAAGACCAAGACTCGCTGCTCTCGCTCGCACAAGCGTAGAGAGCGAGACGGGGGCCGGCTCAACCTTCCAGATCTTGTTCAAGGTCGACTGCATCTCTCCGAACACCCCTGATGCTGTAATCAGGAGTGTGATGACGCCAACAACGGCTGCTACTACGCCAGACGACGTATCTCGGGCGCTCCGCAAAGCGGTTTCTATTAATTCGGCACTTTGCGCCCCCATCAATCCTGAGAGCTGAGCGGACAATGCTACCTGCGAAGCGTCGTGCCCAAATGCCAAGCCGGCGATCGCGACAACGATCAGCAACACCGGCGATAATGCTGTGACAGCGAAAAATGCCATGGCTGCGCTATGACTTATTGCGTCATCGGAGAAGAAGCCACCGACCGCTTCCTTGATGATGTCAAATATCTGTCGGGCCTGAATGATCATTTTGTGAACCTTATCCCCTGCTCGGTGACCCGTGTCACCACCCAGCCCAACTCGAAGGGAGTGCCGAGAGCATAGCACATGAATTTGCTAGGCCCTTCGTTTGATCGAGACGGAATTGACGGAGTTCGCGGATTTCAACGAGGAATTTGGGAGGAGGCTGTTCCTCAAGCATTTGCAGGATCTTAGCCATCAGCGCGTCGCGAGCCGGTTTCGATTTTTTCTCGGTCGAGTTCGGCTGCGGCTGCACCTAATATACCTAATGCATTAGCGTCCCGGGCCGCTGTTCCTTGGTGGCTGCATGTTCCACGAAGCGGTCGACATCGAACTCGATCTCAAACCGCGTCCCGCCATCCCGTACAAAGCGGGGCTGCGCATCGAGCTGGCGTGCGAGTGCGGTTACTAGCTTGGTGCCTGTCCCGTTCGACTTGCCACTGTCATGACCGATCCCGTTATCGGCGATGCTCAGCCGTGCGCGGCTGTCGGAAAGCCGCTCCAGGACGATGTCGATCTGTCCTTCACGGCCATCGGGAAACGCATGCTTTGCAGCATTGGACATCACCTCGCTGACGATGAGAGCGATGGGAAGGGCCTTTTCGCGATCCAACAGCGCGGGCGCGATGGACGAGTAGACCTCGACCTGACGCGCAAAGCCTTGCCTCACGCCGTCGATCAGCCCCGGCAGGAAGGCGGACGCCAGGACCGAATTGTACTGGTCGGCGCGATACATGTGCTCGTGTACGGCGGCCATGGCTGAAAGCCGGCGAGAGATTTCCGCCTTCACGTCCGCAGGTAGACCGTGCATGTTTATGAGCGACATCGCCTGCTGGAGGTTGTTCTTCACGCGGTGATGGATCTCGCGAAAGAGCAGCTGGTTCTGCTGGAGCGCCGCCGATAACTCGCGCTGCGCTCGCAAGCTCCAGAAAGCAAAGGTGCCAAGTCCGATCAGCCCCGGGATGCCAAAGACCGCAAGCGTCAGGCTGGTCCGCCAGAACGTTGCCAAGGCCTCATTGGTGGAGATCGATGTGACGGCGACCAACGGAAGATTTGGGATGCGCCGGTAGGCGACGATGCGCTTTATCCGATCCGTTGGGGACGAAGCCGCATAGGTGCCTTCCGGGCTGGCGGGGAGATACCGGGTGAACAGAACATACTGGCTCAAATCCTGTGGCTCAGAGGGGATCGGCGAGCGCGTGACGAGTTGCCCGTCGTCCCGGATCAAGCCGGCGGTTGAATCCGGCCCGAGTTCGAGCGGCCCTCTCAACCGATCGAGATAGGTTGCAGGGATGATGATGACGGCGGCGCCCATGAACACGCCATTGCGTTCGATGCGCTTTGCGATAGCGAAGACCGGATCTCCGCCTGTCCGGGAGATCATCAGGGGAGAGACGCGAAAAGCCTGGCCTTCCTTCAACCCAACGAAATAATCCCTGTCGGCGACGTTGAATGCGCTCGATAGCTCGCTGTTGCTCAGTCGTGGCACGCCATTGGCATCGATCAGCCAGGCCCGGACGTCCGGCGGAAGGCTTTCGACGGCGCGATTGAGATCGCCGATGACCTCCTCGGACGGATGAGCAAGCGCATCCCCAGCGTCACTATCGATCCGTCGCAGGGCTTGATAGGTGCCCTCGACCAGTAGAGCGACGTTGGAGCTGACGACCTGCGAGTAGGATCGAACCCGCGTTTCCGCGCGGGCGATGCTATCCTGGTAGCTCTGGACCAAGAGAAGCGTCAGGACGGCCAAGAACGCGACAAGGCAAGTGTCGATTTATGTTTGAAATTGGGACTCACGCATTGAGCGTTTTCAACGGTTTGCGTGAGACTGAAGTGTAACGCCTTATGCTTCAAATGAGACTCTGGAGAGCTTTTGTTACACTCAAATTGAGATTTATCGACCGGTCGATCGACCGTAATGTCGCGTATGATCTCACCCTCGGATAACCCCGACCACGACGACAGCCCGGAAGAGTTCCTTCGATATTTGCTCCGCCGCACAGGCGGGCAAGTAACCGCTGAGGTTGTCGCGGCTGCGCGTGACAGGTTCGGTATCCCGCGATCGACGCTATTTCGGCTGGCTGCGCGGTTCAGAAAGACGCAACGCGCATCAAGTTTGCGACCCAGGAAACGTGGTACGCACGAAGGCACGGTCCGGCTCGACCCCAAAACCGAGCGCGTCATTGCCGAGCAAGTGGATGGCTTCTGGCTCAAGAAGGAGAAACCAAGCCTTGCTGCGCTGTTGCGGCGTATCCGGGAAGTCTGCCTCACCGAAGGCCTATCCCCACCTCACCGCAGCACCGTCCAGCGAAGGGTATCGGAACTTATCCCGATGTCAGCGGCCCGCAAACGCGGGGAGCGCGAGATCGAGGCCGCATCCACGCCAAGCCCTGGTCAGTTCGCTGTCACCAAACCCAACGCCCTTTGGCAGATCGATCACACCATAGTTGACGTCATTGTTGTCGACGAACGGTTTCGTAGACCCATCGGTCGACCAGTTCTGACGATTGCCATCGACGTTTGCACGAGAATGGTGGCAGGTTTCCATCTATCCCTTGAGGCGCCATCGAGTACTTCAGTCGGCCTCTGCCTCCTGCATGCCGTCTACGACAAGACTGGCTGGCTGGATGAGCGCGAGATCGACATTCCCTGGCCTGTCGCCGGATTGCTCGAGGTTCTTCACTGCGACAATGGCGCGGATTTCAGGTCACGGGCGCTCGCCGATGCTTGCAAAGAGTACGGCATGAAGCTCCAGTTCAGACCGCCGGCAACACCGCGCTTTGGGGGCCATATCGAACGGCTGATCGGGACAATGATGGGAGCAGTCCATCTGTTTCCCGGTACAACGTTCAGAAATGTAAAGATCCGAGGCGGTTACGATTCCGGGGGCCGCGCCAACCTTACATTGCGAGAGTTGGAGAAATGGATCGCCCTGGAAATCACAGGTAAATACCATCAGCGTATCCACTCATCACTGTTGCGCCCTCCCCTAGCCGTCTGGCAGGAACGGCAAGGTGAAGTCGACTTCAACCTGCCATCTGATCGAATGGCATTCTGGACCAGCTTTCTTCCTGGCGATCGGCGCCGTTTGCTGAAGGACGGCATTCATCTGGAGAAGATCCGGTACTGGTCCGACGCCCTGTCGCGCGATGTCGGCCGCGGCGCCGAACTCGAGATCAAATATGACCCGCGCGACCTATCCCGAATATTCGTTCGTCGATCAGATGGCCGGTTTATCGAAGCAAGGTACCGCAATCTCGCATTCCCGCCCGTGTCCTGGTGGGAGTGGAAACACGCCAAGAAGACACTTCGAGACCAGGGACGGCTTGAGTTGCAGGAAGAGGTTATCTTTGCAGCCATTGCGCAGCAAAGGCAGATCGAGGACATCGCCGCATCCTCAAGCGCAAGAGCGCGCCGCAATATTAAGCGCAGACCTATTGAATCGGGGCACGAGGAACACAGTCCCGTTTCGGCAATCGATATGGCAAAACCAATCCATTCAGACGACGACACGGAATTCTGGGATCAATGATTGAACTCCCACATCTGGCGCCCGGCGCTGCCGCACTGGCAAATGGGCAGAACCATGCAAGGATACGAGCCATTCGATCCGATCGTTGGGTTGGCTTTGATCGCGCTCGCCGGGTGTTACGCCATCTTGATGCGTTGTGCGACCATCCGCCAACAACACGTCCACCCAGTCTCGCAATCTATGGTCATAGCGGCATGGGCAAGACCATGCTCGTCGAGAAGTTCAAGCGCGATCATCCACCGACGATCACCCCCAGCACCGGCGTGGAGAGCATGCCGGTACTGGCAATTACCTTGACATCTCGTCCGACAGAGCGCCGGATCTACGGGCAGTTGCTCATGGCTATGGGAGCCAGCATCAACGAACGTGTGACCCTTATGGAGCTTGAGATCCGAACCGTTCTCTTGCTGAAAAGCAACAATGTGCGTGTTCTGGTGTTTGACGAGGTTCATAACCTCCTCGCCGGCACCCCGAGAAAACAGCGCGTGATGCGATTGCCGGCGATAACCAACTGGCCCGGCGTCTTGATCAGTTTGTTCTACCGAGATGGAAGGCAGATGAGGAGTTCCAGGAATTGGTGACGGCGATCCTGCGCAGCCTGCCGCTCAGGCTTCCATCGGCTTTATCGAGCCAAAGCCTACAGCACCTTTCTCGCCTCGGTGACGGCATCACAGCTCGCGTATTCGGGATACTCAACGAGCTCGCAATCGAGGCGATCCAGAATGGAATCGAGCGTATAACCGACGACAGCATGGAAACGTGGAGGCCAGCCCTGGAGAAGGAAGCGGCGTTCGCTTAGGCGCCCGAACATTACACTTCAATTGAGACTCGCTCGTCCTGAGTCTCAATTGAAGTGTAACTTTTTTGCGGGAAACCCCCGAGTCCCAGATTGAAGTGTAAATCGACACCAGTGTCGGCGGAACAGCCTACAGATTCTATCGTTTCCAGATGGAAAATGGTACGGTCGGATATTTCGACGACAAGGGGCGCAGTGCTCGGCGTTTCCTCCTGCGCAATCCTATCCCTACCGGTCTTTTCACCTCCGGCTTTGGCAATAGGCGGCACCCTATACTTGGATATGTGCGTCCCCACACCGGTGTCGATTGGGCTGCACCGAGGGGCACACCAATTATCGCACCGGGGGATGGAACTGTTGATCGTGCTGGATGGAATGGCGGTTACGGCCGACAAACGGTGATTCGACACGGTAATGGCTACCGAACAACCTTCAATCACCAGAGCGAAATAGCGGACGGAGTGGTTCCAGGTGCACGCATTCGCCAGGGGCAGATAATCGGTTACGTAGGATCCACGGGCCAATCAACCGGCAATCACCTCCACTACGAACTGATAATAAACGGGAAGAAGGTAGATCCGATGAGAGCCCGTCTTCCATCAGAGCGGACCCTTGCTGGTGCCGAATTAACGACATTCTTGACAGAAAGAAGGCGAATTGACAGCCTATTGCGGGGCGATAGATTGGATGCCCATCCTAGCACTACTTCGGCAGAATTGATTTTGAGGTCATTTGGAATCTGATACGGCGGCAAGGGCATCTGGAAGATCGCTTGCAATATTGGGTCTGACGCATTCTCGCTGCGCTCAGAGCTAAGTTGCGCCTATGAGACGCGCCTGAAGCAGAGGGGGTCTGAGTAGCAACAGGATGCGCGGCGGCTGCACATCATGTCCTAATCCGTTGCCTTGCCGATCAATGGCGAACCGGGAATCGAGAGCCGGAAGCTGATCGGTATCATGAAGTGTTCGTAAAGTCATATAGAATACTCGATCGGGCCGTCGGTGCCGATTCTGGAAACCATCTGCGACCGAGCCGCAGGGCAACGTGCACCAGGAAGATCAGCACAGGCACTTCAACCAGCGGGCCGATGACGGCTGCAAAGGCGACTGGCGAGGCCAGGCCGAATGCTGCGATGGCTACCGCAATGGCCAACTCGAAATTGTTCCCGGCAGCAGTAAACGCGATTGCGGTCGTGCGGGGATAATCAGCATCGATCAATTTTCCCATGGCAAAACTGATGACGAATTGGACCACGAAATAGATGGCCAGCGGGAACGCGATCATCACTGCGTCGAACGGCAAGCGCACAACGTCGCCGCCTTTCAGGCTGAACATCGCAACGATTGTGAACAGCAAGGCTGCGAGCGTGATCGGGCTGATGCGTGGAAGGAACTCGCGCTCGTACCAGTCCTCACCCTTGCGGGCGATGAAAATGCGGCGCGTCAGAAACCCGGCAAGAAACGGAATGCCGAGATAGATCAGCACGGCCTCAGTAATCGTCCAGAAACCAACATCGACAATGCTGCCTTCGAGACCGAACAGCGGTGGCAGGACTGTCAGAAACAGCCATGCGTAGGTCGAAAAGAAGATGATTTGAAAGATCGAGTTGAAGGCGACGAGGCCAGCCACATATTGGTTGTCACCGCGCGCGAGCTGGTTCCAGACAAGCACCATGGCGATGCAGCGGGCCAGCCCGATCAGGATCAGACCGGTCATGTATTCCGGATAATCCCGTAGGAAGATGACGGCCAGGACGAACATCAGGGTTGGGCCGATCAACCAATTCTGGATGAGCGAGAGCACCAAGACCCGCTTGGCGGCGAACACCAGGTGCAGCTCTTCGTACTTCACCTTGGCAAGCGGCGGATACATCATGAGGATGAGGCCGATCGCGATCGGAATGTTGGTCGATCCCACCGACATGGCGTTGAGCGCCTGGGGCAGATCGGTGAATACCGTGCCGAGGACGACGCCGAGGGCCATTGCCGCGAAAATCCAGACCGTCAGATAGCGATCGAGAAACGACAGGCGGGATGCTGGCTCAAGGGAAGCCATGGGAACTCTCCAATACAAATAGGGTATGAGGTCAGGCAGACGCGACCCGGCGGCCGTGCTGATCCACGATGCGCTCGCCATCCTCTTTGATGAACTCTCCGCGCTGTGGCGGTAGGAGATCGAGAACCGCTTCGGATGGCCGACATAGGCGCACCCCCGCAGGCGATACGACAATGGACCGGTTGATCAGGATCGGGTGCTCCATCATCGCGTCGATCAATGCTTCATCGCTCAGCGAGGAATCGCCCAAACCCAATTCGGCAAAGGGCGTCCCCTTTTCCCGTAGAAGATTACGGGGCGCGATCTCCATGCGACCAATGAGATCCACGAGCCGCGCCCGCGTCGGCGGGCATTTGAGGTATTCGATGACATGCGGTTCGACGCCCGAATTACGGATCAGGCCAAGCGTGTTGCGTGAGGTGCCGCACTCCGGGTTGTGGTAGATGATAATGTCCATGCTACCCCTCACGCCGCGCTATTCCGGGGTTTGCTCACCCCTTCGGCTTGCCCAATTTCGTTCAGCCGCACCTTGAGGGACGACTTATCGAGAGCCGCAACAGGTAGGGCAGTAAAAGCCGAAATCCGGTTCATGAGGTAGCGTAGGGCGGTCACGAAGGCTGTCCGTTGTGCGACCGGATCAGAAATCGCTGCAGGGTCCTCAATGCCCCAGTGCGCTGTCATTGGATGCCCCGGCCAGACCGGGCAGGCTTCGCCGGTAGCGTTGTCGCAAACCGTAAAGACGAAATTCATGACCGGCGCCGAGGGGCTGGAAAACTCGTCCCAGTTCTTTGAGCGAAGCCCATTGACCGGAAAATCGAAGTGCTGAAGCGTCTCGATCGCCAGCGGGTGAACCTGTCCTTTGGGCTGGCTACCGGCTGAAAAGGCTCTGAAACGGCCATTCCCCATGTGGTTCAAGATCGCTTCGGCGAGGATCGAGCGAGCGGAGTTGCCCGTGCAGAGAAACAGGACGTTATAAACGGGTTCAGACATGAGCATGACTCTCGATGGAGGCGCAGCACGACAGGGCCGCAACGGCTGGCTGGCACACTTCTGGATGACCTTGGCAGCAATCCCGCATCAGAAATTCGACGAGGCCGGAGAGCGCCGGATAGGTGGCGTTGTAGATGATCGAGCGTCCCTCGCGGCGAGACACTAGGAGGCCGGCGTTTTCGAGGTGGCTTAGATGAAACGAAATGCGAGAGGATGATGCCCCCATCGCTTCACCGATCACACCAGCAGGAAGCCCTTCCGGTCCAGCCGTCACCAGCAGCCGAACGATCCTCAGGCGCGTTTCCTGGGAAAGGGCAGCAAATGCCGCAATAGCTTGTTTTTCATCCATGTCACATCTCAATCACTCAAGAACCATTGAGATGGATATGCGACAGGATGGTGTTTTTGCCAACCCTTGCAGCGCTTTTCTTAAAGCCTGGTCCGTCACAAGCCTTCGGCGAAAGATTCAGTGTGGAGCGGTCGCCGCAGTTGGGCTCTTTGCCGCCAATATCTTCGCGGCGATCGGTGACGTAATCATCTGGATCACGGCGAAGAAGGCTGCAGGCACGGCGATTTCCGAGGGCAATCCGGACGCCGCTACGAACGCCGCCGCAATGGAGAACTCCTTTTTGCTTACCGTGAACAGGTAGGCGATCAGTTCTTGCCGGTCGGCCACAAAGACTTGCGCGACGGACCCGACAGCATAGCCGATCAGGTTCAGCGTCAGCGCGGCCAGCGCGATCACGAAGGCGAACCAGCCATAGCCGAGGATCATTTCGGCGTTCGGGCCGACGACCGCCAGAAGCAGGAGCAGGTAAAGCACCGAGCCCAGAGAGGGATAGAGACCATCGTGTCGGCCGACAGCTTTGGGATATCGCGTGCGCAGGTAAACCCCGATCACAGTCGGCAGCACGACGATCAGCACCAATTCCATGATGACCGCCCCGATGGGCACTTGCAGCTCGATGCCGGTGAGAAGCAGGAACAAGATCGGCACGATGAATGGCGAAAGCACCGTGTTGACGGCATTGAGGACGGCCGCGAGAGCTACATTGCCGCGCGCGAGCAGGACCAGCAGTGGCGCGGAAACGTCAGTCGGCAGGGTTCCCACAAGGGTTTGACCGGCGGCCAACGGCCCCGAACCGAAAAACAGGCGTCCCGTAAGCCAGCCGGCAATCGACATGGGGCCATAGACGAGTCCGAGCGCCCATAGCTGCCGACGCGGCTTTTTGAAAACCAGCTTCACGGCATGAGCGTCAAAGGTCAGGCTGATGACCAGCATCAGCAGGGCCAAAAACGGGCTTATGCCCCTTTCAAGGATGATCCCGATCGAAGGCACCAGCAGGCCGAGCGCGGCCGTTGCGACGGCCAGCAGCAAGAGGTTGTTTTCAACGAAAGCGAGGATTTTTTGCACCGCCAGTCCTAGTCGCAGCGGATCGGCCCGGTTGGACGGCCCTCGCATTTCGCGAATAAGGCAATCGCTTGATCGCAATATTTGCAGTGGCCCTCGCAGCAGTCGTGCATGAGAAAGGCAACAAGATCGGAAAGCGCGGGCCAATGGGCACTATAGATAATCGACTTCCCATCCCGTCGCCCCCGCACGAGGCCGGCATGTTCCAGTTCCTTGAGATGGAAGGAAACGCGCGACGGCGGCGCATCATCGAGCGCGCCGGCGATAGCACCAGCGGCCATGCCGTCAGCGCCGGCGACGACCAACATGCGGATCATCCGCAAGCGATCCCCGTGAGAGAGCGCGGCAAAGCCTGCGAGCGCGTCTTTTTCTTCCATATCATTTCAACATTTCATGTTTTGTCGAAATGACAATTATACTTGGTCGGGGTGCACGTCAATGTTCTGCACTTCCACCCCGCCAATCATTTCGGCGACAAGGTTTCAATAATCCTGCAATCGGCGACCACGCCGCACCCGCACTGGTCGATCATCCGGTCGAGTTCGGCCTTGAGCGCCATCAGATCAGCGATCTTCTTTTCGACCTCTGCACGGTGTTCACTGGCGATGGCGTCAACAGCCGCACAGGATTGTCCGCGATTGTCGGAGAGCGCGAGAAGCGCTCTGATCTGGTCGAGCGAGAAGCCAAGGTCACGCGCGCGCCGGATAAAGCTCAGCCGATTTAGATGATCCGGCTCATAGGCCCGGTAGTTGCCTTCGGTGCGTGATGGCTCGGGCAGCAGACCGTTCTTCTCGTAAAACCGGATTGTTTCGACCTTGGTACCGGTTTGCCTTGCAAGATGACCGATCGTCAGAATGGAAGAGTTCATTACATTAACCCTGTAGCTAATACAGGGTTAATGTAGGCCCGATCTGGACGTTTGTCGATCTTGATGGACGACCTATTGCGCCGACCTGGCGCTTTCTACCTCTTCACGCACCAGATCGTAGAGTTGCTGCGGTCCGAAGGATTTCAGCAGCCTACCATTCACAAAAAAGGTTGGTGTCTGACGGACGTTATTGCTCTGAACGTCAGCCAAGTCCTGCTCAAGAACGGCATCAATCACGGCCGAGGACACCTCCCACGACGCCTGTTCGACATCAAGTCCCGCCGTCGCTGCGATCTCCCAGGCTTTCGCAAGGTCGGGAGCACCATGCTCGGCCCATTCCGGCTGTCGCGCCAGCAGGGCCTCCAGCACGGGTTCGTAGCGGTTCTGAAGACGGGCTGTTTCCAAAATCCTGACGGCTTCGTCCGATCCCTCATGGAAGGGCGCGTATCGGATGAGAAGGCGCGTCTCGTCAGGGAAATTCGCCATGATCTGCTTAACGGCTGGATAGAAAGCTCGACACGCCTCGCAGGACGGATCAAAGAATTCCACGATCGTCACCGGCGCATCCGCTGGGCCGATTACCGGTGAATGCGCCCTGACGAGCGCGTCCCCTTGCGCCGCTGCAATGGGCTGTGCCGAGGGGCGGCCGTACCGGTCGTAGAGAAAGGCTCCGCCGGCAAAGACAATCAGTGCGACGACGCCGGTGAGAAAAACGATAGACCGTTTGGTCATGCTGGACGCCTCCGGCGCGCGAAAAAAGAAGAAGGGCGATGCTCAAGAAGGCAGCGAGCGACAGGTAGGGGAGCGGCAAAACGCCAAGGATCGTCATATTGGCGCTTGAACACGATGGGCCGTCTTGTGCACAAGGCTCAATGGCTGCGGGAATGAGGCCCGCATAAAGCAAGGCGTGGAGCGCCGCGATAGCGGCACCGAGGGCGGCCAGTGGAAGCCCATACCAGGAAACGCTGGCATCGCCCCGAAAGCTAGCAACAGCCAAAATGACCGCCAGCGGAAACATGAAAGCGCGCTGATGCCAGCACAGATTGCAAGGCGTCTGCCCCATAATCTCACCAATGAAGAGAGCGCCCAGCGAGGCGGCAAGCGCAATGAGCCATGCCGAGAAGACGAACGCCCAAGTATTTGCATCCGTGCCCGCGCCAGTGGTCATAGCACTCCCTTTCGCATCGTTTCGCTTTGCTCCATCAGCTTGCATTTCAATCATTTCTGCACCCTATACCTACTACAGGGTCAAGGCTCTTTAATGAAGCTGTGGGGCGCATTCGCACACGGATCGCCGCGGGGACTCTAACGAACGAAGTCGGCTCTTGACCCTGTAGGGGCTACAGGGTCTATCTGCGGTGTCACATTTAATTGTCGAGGTGACACCATGGCGGCAGCGAGCCCTTACAGACTGCATATAGAAGGCATGGACTGCGCCTCGTGCGCGTTGAAAATCGAAACGGCGATGCAACGCCTGCCAGGCGTTAGCGACGTCAATGTCAGTTACGCCAACGAGACTCTCGCTCTGCAACTCGATGAGGACAGCACGGCACTTGGCGTTATTGAGCAAAAGATTCGCGCGCTCGGCTACACACCAGTGATCGAGCAGGCTGAGACGAAGGCGGGTCCGCCTCGGAAGCGCATCACAGAGGCATGGTGGAAAGGCAGCAAGGGTCGGCTTGTACTCCTGACCGGCGCGTTGTTCATACTTGCCTTTGCCCTTGCGCGTGTCCTGCCGGATTGGGAGCGATGGCTCTATTCGGGCGCGGCACTGATCAGCGTTATCCCGTTCGCGAGGCGGGCGGCCGCCGGCGCGATGTCCGGCTCGCCCTTCACCATCGAGACACTGATGACAGTCGCGGCACTCGGCGCGGTCGCCATTGGCGAGGCCGAAGAAGCTGCTGTCGTGATCTTTCTGTTCGCAGTGGGCGAACTGCTTGAAACCGTAGCGGCAGGCCGTGCGCGGGCAGGCATTGAAGCGCTGATCGATCTCGTGCCCCGGGTCGCGTTCCGCGAGCGTGATGGTGTCGTTGAGCAGGTCGCTGCGGAAGAGTTGGCCATTGGTGATATCGTCGTTGTTCGGCCTGGGGACCGTGTGCCGTCTGACGGCACAGTGATTGACGGTGCATCTGAGGTTGATGAGGCCCCCGTCACAGGCGAGTCCGTGCCGGTGCTGAAAGAAGCCGGCGCGACTGTCTATGCCGGCAGCATCAATGCCAATGGCGAGCTGCGGGTGTCGATTAGCCATGTCGCGGCTGACAACACCATTGCCCGCATCATCCAGATGGTAGAGGAAGCCCAGGAAACAAAGGCCCCAACGGCGCGGATGATCGACCGTTTCAGCCGCTGGTATACGCCGGGCGCGATGGTCGTTGCGGCTCTGATCGTTGTCGTGCCGCCGCTCGCCTTCGGCGGCGACTGGATGACATGGGTGTATCGAGGTCTCGCCACGCTGCTCATTGCTTGCCCCTGCGCACTCGTGATTTCCACGCCGGCGGCCATCGCGTCAGGTCTTGCAGCCGGCGCGCGTCAGGGATTGCTGATCAAGGGCGGCGCGGCGCTGGAAACGCTTGGTAAGGTTGTAACCGTTGCCTTTGACAAAACAGGAACCTTGACGCGTGGTCGTCCCCAGGTGACGGACATTGTGCCCATCAGAGGTGATGAGAACTCCGTCCTGGCCATCGCGGCGGCGGTCGAGCGCAACACCAGCCATCCTCTTGGGGTTGCAATCGTGGCGGCGGCGGAGTCGCGTGAGCTCGAACTGCCGGTCACCTTCGGAGGCGGCGTTGCCACACCGGGCAAGGCGGTCACAGCGCGATTGAAGGACGGCTTCGCTTCGGTCGGGTCTCCCCGTCACGCCGCCGAACAGGCAGCCCTTGAAGAGAGCATCGCCGAGACGATCACCACGCTGGAAAGCCAGGGCAAGACGGTTGTTGTGCTTTTAAAGGGCAAGACCGTCGAGGGGTTGATCGCCTTGCGCGACGAACCGCGTGCCGACGCTATCGAAGGTGTAAAGCGGCTGACAGATCGCGGTGTCCGCCCTTTGATGCTGACCGGCGACAACAAGCGCACAGCCGACGCCATTGCGGCTCATCTTGGCCTTGAGGCGAGTGCTGAGCTCCTGCCGGACGCCAAGCTCGCCGAGATCAACCGCCTCAAGGCTGATGGGCCAATAGCCATGGTGGGAGATGGTATCAATGACGCGCCGGCGCTTGCTGCCGCTTCCGTTGGCGTTGCCATGGGTGCAGGCACTGATGTCGCGCTTGAAACTGCCGATGCCGCGCTGCTCAGAAACCGGGTAACGGGTATCGCCGATCTCATCGGGTTGTCACAGGCGACGCTCGGCAATATCTGGCAGAATATCGCAATAGCGCTTGGTCTGAAGGCCGTCTTCCTCGTGACGACTCTATTCGGCGTCACCACGCTTTGGATGGCCATCCTTGCCGATACGGGCGCTACGGTCCTCGTTACGGCCAATGCAATGCGCCTGCTGACCTGGCGCGGCAACCGTGACAAATAAGCTTAAACAGTGAACGCGTGCAGGTTGCGGCTTCCGCTTGCTGCCGAGAAAGCCGATGTGTGTCTTATGAGTAATCACTCCCAGAACAATGCCAATTCATCTGAGAAGAGCGAACAATGGGCGCTCGCATGGGTGCTTGCGATCAATACTGCCCAAGCAGCCATTGTGGGAGGATTAGGTTGGTGGGCTCAGTCGACAGGATTGATGGGCTCTGCACTCGATAATCTTGGCGATGCAGGTGTCTACGCCATCAGCCTTTTCGTCGTAGGTCGCGGTTTGGTTGCGAAGGTTCGCGTTGCGCGGCTGTCGGGCATCCTTCTGATAGTATTCGCCGGTCTGCTTCTGTTTGAGGTCGGCCGGCGCTTCTTCACTGGCTCCGATCCGATAGGGCCGGTCATGATCGCCGTGGCAATTGCGAGCGCTCTTACGAATATGGTCTGTATGTGGATTTTGAAATCACATCGGGAAAACGGCGTGCATCTGCAAGCCTCATGGATTTTCACAACAAACGACATGCTCGTGAACTCAGCCATCGCGCTTTCGGGTCTGGCTGTAATCCTTTTCAATTCGCCCTACCCGGATCTGATCATCGGCCTGGGCGTGGTTGTTGTCGTTGTCAGAAGCGGATTGGAAATCCTTGAAAAGGCCGGCGAAGCTGGAAACAAAGGAAAATAACATGGCCAACATGCGAGCTTTATCCGCCGCCTTCCTTGCCCTTGCAGTGTCAATCTCTCCTGCTGTGGGACACGACTTCCAGGCCCAGGCTGGTTCGATCACCATCAATCATCCGTGGTCACGCCCGACTCCGCCAGTCGCGCCGGTAGCCGGCGGCTATCTGACGCTGACGAACGAGGGCGATGTGGCCGATCGCCTTGTTTCGATCTCATCCCCCCTGTCAGAACGAGCGGAAATCCACGAGTCGACCGTGAGCGATGGGGTTGCCAGCATGAGACCAGTACAAAATGGCATAGAAATTGGGGCTGGCGAGACGATCGAGCTTCAACCGGGCGGTATGCACATCATGTTCTTGAAGCCATCGCACCCTTTGAAAGAAGGGGAGCGGTTTGCCGCGACTCTTGTGTTCGAGCAGGCCGGAGCCATCGCGGTCGACTTCGCTGTGCAGAGCATGGGCGCTCGTCCGGCATCTGCGAACGAGCATGACGGGCACGGAGAGGCTCTCCAATGAGCGGCGTCAAACTTTTCCGCCTTGTTGCATGGGTTGCCGTCGCCGCTGTCGGCGGGCTTTTCATCGGCTTGTCCGTATCCAAGCCTTGGCAGCAGCAAACCGCGGCGGTCGCGTCTTCGACAGGCATCGCAGCTATCGGCGGCCCGTTCCAGCTCACATCGCATCAAGGCGAGACGATCGACAATGCCGCGCTGGCTGGAAAGCCTTATCTCGCCTTCTTCGGCTTCACCCATTGTCCCGATGTGTGTCCGACGACGCTCTACGAACTAAGCGATCTCATGAACGAGCTCGGACCGGTGGCCGACCAGTTCAACGTACTTTTCTTCACCGTCGATCACGAACGGGACACTCAAGAACTGCTGGTTCAGTATATGACAGCCTTTGATCATCGCATCCTCGCACTGCGGGGAAATCGACAGGAAACGGACGCCGTGGTGAAGGCCTTTGCGGCCTATGCACGAAAAGTGCCCCTGGAAGGGGGTGAATACACGATGGATCACTCCGCAGGCGTCTACATGATGGATGCCGAAAGCCAATTCGTCGGCACGCTCGACATGCACGAGCCGCGTGAGATTCGATTGCAGAAGCTACGCCGCCTGGCGGGCGAGATTGACTGATGGAGTTCTCCAGTATCGGAATAGCGACGGCTTTCGCCGCTGGTGTCGTATCCTTCCTGTCGCCCTGCGTTCTGCCGCTGGTGCCGGGCTATATTTCCTACGTTGCAGGCCGCACGATTAGCCCGGACGGAATTGCGGCCGATAAAGAATTCAAGGCAGCGGGCCGAACTCTCGGCCTCAGCCTCTGCTTCGTGCTCGGCTTCACGACTGTGTTCGTTCTCCTTGGGGCCAGCGCAACCGTGTTGAGCCGGCTCCTGCGCATGTATCTTTTCGAAGCGAACCTGATTGGGGGCATGATCGTCGTCGTCTTCGGCCTGTTCACAACCGGCCTCGTACCAATGCCATGGCTCGATCGTGAAGCGCGATTCCATGCAAACCCGGGCAGCGGAAGCGCCGGCGCTGCTTATCTCCTGGGCCTTGCTTTCGCATTCGGCTGGACTCCCTGCATCGGACCGGTGCTAGGCGCGATTCTGGCCCTGTCCGCCGCCAACGCCACGGTCGCAAGCGGAACGACGCTGCTCGCCGTCTACTCGCTCGGCCTTGGACTCCCTTTCATCTTGGCTGCTTTGTTCATGCGCGGGTTCATGGCGCGGATGATGTCGATGCGCCGCACTGGCCGGGTGCTCAAAATCGTCGCTGGTGGGGTGATGGTAGTGATGGGCATCGCCATGATCACCGGCCATCTCTCCAGCTTTGCGATATGGCTGCTCCAGACTTTCCCGGCCCTCGGCCGCATCGGCTAAACCGAAATTTGAAAGAAATCTCGACATGCTCAGGCTCGGCCTTCCCATCGCCTTTGGCGGATTGTTCTTCGATCAGGCGACGAAGTGGTGGGTCCTGAACCATGCTATGAACCCGCCTCAGGTCATCCCCGTTACCGGCTTTTTCAATCTCGTGCTTGGCTTCAATAGCGGGGTGAGCTTCGGATTGTTCGGCCAAGCTCCGGCTTGGATCCTGATGGCGTTCACGCTTGCCATAGTCGGCGGGCTCCTGGTCTGGATCAAGCGAACCGACAGCGGCCTTACGGCCTCCGCCCTTGGGCTCATCGTGGGTGGCGCGCTTGGCAATCTGCTCGATCGGCTGCGACAGGGTGCCGTGACGGATTTTCTGGATTTTTACATTGGCAGCTATCATTGGCCCACCTTCAACCTTGCCGATGTGGCGATTGTTTGCGGGGTAGGGCTCTTGCTCGTGGAGAGCGTTCTGGCACGAGGCGAAACAAGAACTACGTGAACAGAAGTCCTCGCCAATTATCCAAGAGCCATGGTTCGGGGGAAATAGACGTTTTGGTGATCGGCGGGGGTCAAGCGGGACTCGCAGCCGGTTAATATCTTGCCAGAACAGCTCTTTCGTTCCTAATCGTTGATCGCCATGCTCACATCGGAGACAGTTGGCGTCGTCGCTACAATCCCTGACGCTGTTCACCCCGGCTGCTCGCTCAAAACTCCTCCATCTTGAATAATCTTCCAGACGGGCCATCGTCATGAAGGCGAAGTATGACCTCCTCGTCGGCAAAAACTGGGGCCTTGTTCTGACCGCTTTTCGGGAGGTCGGCGGCGATCAATGTCATTATGTACTGCGTCTTTCCAGACGCGATCTGTTCACGGACAACATCCAGGAGAGCATGCTTCTTGCGATCGTCCAAAGCCTCGAAGACGCCGTCATGATAGACGAAATGGAAAAACAGGGCATTCTCGTAGACTTTTAACAGTGCCAGATCGAAGAGCGCGCAGACGAGTTTCTTGTAACTGGTGCCATCACCTTGCCCAGACGCCTGCCCGACCTGCCCCGCCAAGCCTAGACCGATCTTGTAGTCGAAGTTTCCGTTGGAGTTTACTTCGAAATAGAAAATACCCTCGTGGTTCAAGACACGTTGGCAATAAGCGTTAAACGTCTTTGAGAAGCGTTCGAAGATCGGCGTGGGACGAGCAACCATTGTCTTGATTTCGTCGACAATGCGACCTCGCTCCCGCTCGCTCTCCCGAACCAACTTTGCGGTTTCAGCAACCTGTTCGAGCTTTCGGCGTTGCTCAGTCAAATAAACAAGCTGCGCGCGTTGGGACGAAAATTCACGCTGTAACGCCTTGAACTTCTCAAATGTGTCGGTACTGCGCAGCAACCTCAGCCGTTGGGCTCGGATATTGTCCAGTTCCGCTTTTCGGGCATCAACCTCTGCGATGATTTCGAGCAACGTCTTGCGGCGCGCTCGTAGTGCGGTGTTCCGCTCGTGCGTGACCTTTTTGTTGAAGGCCACCAAATCCTCGTACTGTTTCTTGAGTTGGCCGGGAAAATGGATTTTTGCCTCGCCAAAGATCGATTCGACCTCCTTAAGATCGAACTTGTCCTTATGATCGAGAGCCGCTTCAATCTGCCTGATATCGTATTTGGCATTGTAAAGGCGTTCATTGAGTTCGGCAATCTCAGGCTCGACCTGCTCCACCAATTCACGCATGAGGCGGCGCTCCTCGTCGTCAAACTGGAAGGCATCAAGCTGCTCCTCGAGGATTGCTATCTGTTGCTCGAGAACACCGATCTGTGCGGTCAGCCGTGGCAGCTCATCCTCTGAGAACTGTACTTCCGCCTGCTGTTCGCCCTGCTTGTGCTTGAGTCTCGATACCTCCTCATCGAGCTCGTACTTTCGCTCGACAGGTCTGGAGTTGAATCCGAAAAGGTGCGCGACAAAAGGTTTCCAGTAGACATCTCGGCCCGCCTGGAATTTTCCGAGCTGGAGTTCGTCGCTCCAATCTCCCTGTGCTCGAAGGAAGTACGTGATCGCCTTGCGGTAGTCATACGGTTTCAGAACGCGCAGATCGAGCCAGGCGTCTAGCAGTTTGATCGCCTCCTCGATCGGAAGATCGACGTGATCCCATGAATCTTCTGCTGCCTCTGAGAAGTCCTGATCATGCTCCGGATGCCTCCGGATCGAAATCTTCGTCGAGGCGCTCACCGAGCGTCGGATTGTGGCGAAGTCACCCGCATTCAGGGCTATTTCGAGATAGAAAACGAAACTCTCGAAACGATCCTTGTGCTTCGACAGAAAGTGGTCTGGCGACAAGCCCTTCAACATCATGAAATCGATGAGATGGAGGAGGGTCGTCTTGCCGAGGTTATGGGAATCCCGCTTACGGTCGCGCGGCCGATGAACCTCTCCGATCACGATGTTCAGGCGGTCAGCATCGCGGCCGCTATTAAACTCGATCGGCTCAAAGACTTCTGGCTGGTTGGCATAGAGACGGCTGATCTGCATTTCATTCTACCCTGTATTCCAGGGTGTCGTTTTTGAGGTGATATTCAACACGCCCCATCAGGAACAGAAAATTGAGCGCTGGCAAGAACGCCAAGTCGCCGTCTTGGCCTGTCCGCTTTATAATGATCGTCCGCAACTTCTCGAACTCGACGACGCCTCGACGCTGGAGCTCTTTCAGCATTACTGCTGAAATGCGCAGAACCGAGACATCAAGATTGAGATACTTCTTAGGCGTCAGCATGATGGACGCCTTCCGGATCTGTGGGCTGCTCTTTGAGGCCGATGTCGCAGCCGCAGTACATATGATGCAGGATAACGCTTATCAGCCGGCGCCGACCGCGAAGTGCCGACCGGTTGCGTTGAACCTCCTCGTATAGGAACGTGAATATGGAATCGAAAGACGCAAACTCGTCGCGCTTCGTGAAGATTTTCTGCTTCAGTTCGTCAGCAGCATCGTAATACAGTTCCGCGAATACCGCATTGCGGGGGTTTTTCAAGAACTGATCTACGCGGCTGAAGTGCGGCATAGAGCCGTCAACGATGATGGACTGGAAATAGCTCGGACTTAATCCGTTGAGTTTGTTCTTGTCCTGAAGCTTCAACTTCTCAAAATTTTCGGCCCCGTTAAGGGCATCAAGGGCACGATCGTCCGTGTAGTCATGGATCGCGCGGATTACTTCTATCAACTCGTCAGGCTCGAACCGGAATGGGGCAGGGTCGAGGTGATTGGGCAGGCCTTCGCGGATATCGGCAAAATCGTCCAGGGCAAGCGACAACCGCTCTACGCCAATAATTGCGGCGCTTCCCAAGCCGAGCGCCCTCAACTCTTTGATGAGTTTTTCGTCGGTTCCAGCGGTGTATTTGCGGTTCGTGAAAAGAATATAGTGATCGCAAAGCCCTTCGGCGATCAATCGCTTGATCTTCGGATGCTCCGCCTTCAGGAGCGTCGCGAAGTCGCGATCCGAGCACGACCGGTCACCCGCGTTGACGTGCTTCGCCTGCAGTACGAAGTGGCCAGACAGCGGGTCGGTGCTGCTCGGGAAGCAGATTGCCGTTCCTTGGAATTTCCCATCACGGCCGCCATCCTTGCCCTGAGCAAATGGCGTGACGCCCTCTCCGAGCCAACGGATGCAAATCCTCACAACAAGGCGTTCGAACTCGTCGTCGTGCAGCTCATAGAGCCTGTAGTCTTTTTTCATGCCCCCTCCCCCGTTGGAGCAATGCTAGATCAGTTCGATGCGGACTTTTCGTCCCATGACCTCCGCCGCACGCTGGAGCGTTGCGAGAGTGACATTACCGTCGTTGGGATCGAGCAATCTGCCAATTTGGCTGCGGCTCGTGCCCATCCTTTCCGCCAAGCGTTTGCGAGAGAGATGCTGCTGTTTCATCGCCTCTTCTATCTGCCAAGCCAATACCTCCTTGATAGCCGTGGCCTGAAATTCCTCGAGCTTACCGATCTCACCAAGGAAATCATCCAACGTTGTCAGTTCCGACACAGTACGCTTTTCAATCTTCTTTCCAGATGCCATCTCGATATTCCTCAATCCACAAACTCGCGCATGCGACGCTGCGCGAGCGCCAATTCTTCGTCCGGCGTTTTCTGGCTTTTCTTAATGAAGCCCGACAGCACGATGATCGCATCGGCACGAGCGCAGAAAAGTGTCCGAGCAATCCGCCGACTTGGAAACGTTGTACGGACTTCCCAAAGTCCATCCTTGAGCGAACGGCACAATGGCATGCCAATTGGCCGTCGGTACTGAACACGCATCAGATCCATTCCGATCGCCTGCCTATGCCGTATCGAGGCCGCCCTGCAGCCACTCACGCACGACTTCCGTACCGCTGGCTTCGGTAAAAAACCACAGGGATTTGCTGAGGTGTTGCGTCCGTCATACCGCCTCATATATGGTTGATGTACCATATAATGTACATATCTGCAAGGTGCTCCGCTGACGATAGCGAGCCCTACTAGATGATACCAAAAGCGCGATAGCGCCCTCGCCCGGTTGCCTCCCGCACGCCAAGCTCAGCGATCAGATTGAGCGCGCCACGGGGCGTGACCTCTGCCGCCTTCGCGATCGTGGCAGTTGAGACGATTGGGCGCGAAAGGACCAGATCGATCACCGCGGGCAGGCTGCTCGACGAGCGTCGCCCCCGCACTTTTCGCTCCATCTGCTCACGCGCCTGGCTGAGCCGGGCAATCTCCTTCATGCCGGTCTCTCCCGCCGCCGACATCGCATCGAGGAACCCGAGCAATCGAGTCGTTCTATCATGCCCGCGCCGGCACTCGCGTGGAATAGCCTTTAGCCCGACATGAAACCCTGGGAGGTGCGACAAAACCTTGCCGCGTGCCCGCAGATGGGCGGCATCGAGTTGCCCGCCGAGCGGATGCTGTTTTTGCAGGGGCTCGATCGTCTCCCACGCATCGAAAAGGAGCGCTGCGGACAATGTGGGAGGCAGCCCTTCCATCTCCTCCAAGACAGCCCGCCATTAGGCCATCCGCTCGCGTTCGTCCCAGTCTGGGTCCCGAATGATGAGGTTGCCGACGGCCATGGACGGACGTTCTAGCTGCTTCGGCGTTGAGCCCTCCTGTCACTTAGCACTTAATTATGAGAATCCGATGCCAATGATTTCAACTGCATGCGCCGGCACTTAATTTGATAATTAGCACTTAATTTGAGAATACTGCTTGGAATTTGTCACTTAATGTGAGAATGGAGCTCGTGATGTGTTTCCTCGCGAGCCTGCCATGAGCGCCCAATTCCCCGATGAGATTGACGATGCACTGTGGGATGAGGCGTGCCGTCGGGCGGACGCGATCCGTGAATTCCTGAAGTGCGATCCTGACGGCACTACGGCAGCAGGCGTTTCCGGACTCGCTGCCGAGATGAATGTCAGCCAGGCGACAGCCTATCGCCTGATCAAGCTGTTCCGCGCCGGTGGGACTGTCCTGTCGCTTGTGGGCCGCAAACGTGGGCGGCCGGAGGGTCATCGTGCTCTGGATGAGCAGCGAGAGGAAATCGTCCGTGCGACGATCAAATCATCGTACCTCAAGCAGACACGGCCGACGGTTTCGCAGTTGGTCCGGGACGTGCAGACGAACTGTGCTTCTGTTGGGCTGAAGCCGCCGCATCGCCGGACGATCGTCACTCGCCTTGTGGACATAGACCTTCAGAACCGTGCCAAGCGACGCGGCGAACAGAAGATCGTCAAGGCGACAACGGCGGTTCCCGGATCGTTCAGTGCCGCCCGCCCCCTCGAAGTTGTCCAGATTGATCATACGAAAGCCGATGTCTTTGTCGTTGACGAGGAAACACGGCAGCCGATCGGCAGGCCGTGGCTGACGTTGGCAATGGATGTGTGCACCCGTATGGTGACTGGGTTCTACCTCACCATGGAGGCGCCTTCACGGCTGTCGACCAGCCTGTGTCTGTTGCATTCCGTCTTCGACAAGTCGACCTGGCTGCGAGAACGCGAGATCACGGATCCGTGGCCCGTGGCTGGCCTGCCCCACACTGTTCATGTCGACAACGGCGCCGACTTCCGCAGCCGGGCATTCAAAAGAGGTTGCGAGGATGCCGGCGTGGTGATCGAGTGGCGGCCGCCGGGCGAACCCCGCTTCGGCGGCCACATCGAGCGCTTGATCGGCACACAGATGGGGAGGCTGCACCTGCTGCCGGGGACAACATTCAGCAACGAACAGGAACTGGGAGAGTACGACTCGAAGCGGCACGCGGCACTGACGCTGCGTGAGCTCGAGCGGTACATCGCACTCGACATCGTCGGCTCCTATCATCAATCAATCCATGGTACCCTGGGTCGCCCGCCGATTGCTGTCTGGCGGGAGCACGAGGGCGAGATTCCGCTTCGGCTACCACAGGATCGGCTGCGCTTCTGGCTCACCTTCCTGCCTGAGCAAGAGCGCACTCTACGGCCGACTGGCATTCATTTGTTCGGTCTGCGTTATTGGTCGGCAGCGCTCAGCGCCGACGTCGGACGTTCAGACCGGCGACTACTCGTCAAATATGATCCACGCGATATGGCGCGCATCTTCATTCGGCGGCCATCGGGAAACTTCGTGGAAGCTCGCTATGCCGATGTGACGCTGCCTTCTATCACCCTACACGAGGCGGGGACCGCCCGACGCGCGCTTCTAGCGAAAGGCCGCCGCGAAGTCGACACCCGCGCTATCGTCCGCACCGCTATCGCACAGCGAGAGCTGGTTGAGACGGCAACTAGGAAAACGGCAGCCGCTCGACGCGGGAAAGCGTCTTCGAAATCGAAGGTGAATGATCGGGAATGGGGCTCGCTCCGCGGTGTCGATTCCAGCAAACCTGTACCCTTTGTTGAGGATACAGATTGAGCTGGAATGAATATGAACGATAAAATCTCACACCTGACTGCCAGCGCCGCCGCGCTGCTTGCCGAAACGGACGAGCGGCGCATTCGCGCGATACGATCGCGTCGCTGGGTGCTTTATCCAAGAGCCAAGCAGGCGCTCGACCGGCTGAGCGCGCTCCTCGACCACCCGCGAGGCACGCGCATGCCTTCGGTCGCGATCTACGGCGACAGCGGTATGGGCAAGACTATGATCATGAAGCGGTTCCGGGACCAGAACCCTCCAAGCTTCAATCCGCTGACGGGGACGTTGACGACGCCGGTCCTAGCCATGGAAATGACCAGCCGCCCGGGCGAACGACGGTTCTACGCTGAACTCCTCACCCTTCTCGGCGCGCCACAGCGCCCGCGTGCTGACATTGCCCAGATGGAGCAGGCCGCATTGCGGATCATGGAGGCCATCGGTGTGCAGGTGCTGGTTATTGACGAGGTGCACAACATCCTCGCCGGAACCTATCGCGAGCAGCGCATCGTTCTGAACACTCTTCGTTTCCTCAGCAATCGTCTGCAGATCTCGCTCGTTTGCTTCGGCGTCAACGAAGCACGCGAAGCCATCAGCGGGGACGTCCAACTTGCGCGGCGGTTCGAGCAGTTCACGTTGAGCCGGTGGGCTGCGAACGAACAGTTTGAAACCTTGGTAGTATCGATCCTGCGCAATACGCCGTTGCGTCGACCCTCGGTACTTACACCGAAATCACTGCGACGGATCCTGCAGATCACCGAGGGTATCACCGCCAACATCTTCCACATGATCAACAGCCTCGCCGTCGACGCCATCGAAAGCGGTCGCGAACTAACCACCGACGAAGCGGTCGAGTGCTGGGAGCCGGAGTTCGATGCCGAGGCGGCATTCGCGTGATTGAGAACACGCCGCTACGGCAATTGCCGGTGCGCTTGCCGCCCCACTGCAACGAACTTCTGTCCTCCTGGATCGGCCGGCATGCAGCTTTCTACGCAGTTCCACCGCTCGTGATGCTTCGGCATTGCCTGCCGGAAGCGTCATCATTGCGGGCGGTAGATCTCCAGCTGAGCAGCGATCAGGAAATCCGACTGGCCGACATGTTTGTCACGGAGTCGGCCTCCTTACGTCAAAAGACCTTCGCAAATATCGCGAAATCATCGCGTCGACTGATCGCTTCACAGCCGGCGCAGGTCTGCACAAACTGCCACCCGGGACATGCGGAACCGGCACCAATCCTGCGAAGCCAGCTGCTGGGATGGCGCATCACGTGCCCTCTGTGTGGAAGCCACCTCCGGCATACCGGCGGGGGCGAACTCCCCTCCCCTTTCCAGCAGTATCGTGTTGCCGCTCTTCGTGGCGAAAAGCTGCTCGACGATGAAGCCGAGCGCGGTATCAGAACGTGGGCATCGCCAGCTGGAATTGTACGTCTGCTACTGATGCGGCGAGCAGTACTTCCGTTTCCGGGCGAAGAAGAAATGTGGCGGTTCAGGGTACTGGGAAAAATCATCCCGGAACTCGACGAACTCCTTCCCGAAATATGCACTAGCTTTCCAACGCCACAAAACCCGATTCTGCCGTTGCATCTCCGCCCTGCCCTCCTGGCAGGCGTCGCGATGGTGCATTCCGGTGGAGCAGAAATGCTTTACATGTTGCGCCGATCCACGTTCGGATTGCACCGGCATCGCTTCGACCGAGAAGCAATGCCCTTTTTCGTCAACGCAGCCCGTAAAAGACACTCGACACAGATGCAGTTAATCTGAGAATCTGAACGCAGACATTCTCACAATTAACTGCCTATCTTCGACGAAACCGCCGCATTCTTGCGTTTAACTGCCAAGCGACACTAACACTTTGAATGAGCATCGGAGGCACTGTAACATTAACCGTTAGTCGCTCCGGCTATGCGAGGATTGGGTATGATCAGACCTGTTCGTGACCCGCTTTATCGCCGCCACCGATTTCCCGGCGAAGTTATAGCCCACGCCGTTTGGCTCTATTTTCGCTTTCCACTGAGCCTACGCAGGGTGGAGGACATGTTGGCCGCACGCGCTATTATCGTTTCGCACCAGACGATCCGCTTGTGGGCAGAGAAATTTGGCAGGCATTTTGCCAAAGATATCCGTAAGCGCTGTGCCGGCAGGCTCGGTGACAAGTGGCACCTCGACAAAGTCGTTGTCACCATTCGAGACAAGAAGCATTGGCTCTGGCAGTCCGTCGATCAGGACGGCTTTGTTCTCGATGCTCTCGTCCAGAGCCGTCGAAATTCCAAGGCAGCAAAGCGATTGATGCTCAAGCTACTGAAAAGACAGGACCAGCTACCGCGTATCATGATCACCGACAAGCTTCGGTCTTATGATGCAGTACGGCGGGTGATCATGCCTGGTATCGAGGGTTCTGTCGCATAATTTTCACTTGTGGCGATCTATGTCATTATCAGTACGTGTAAGTGAATGGGGTCGTAGCGGATGACAGTGGATTTCAAGGGAGCCCATTTCCCCAAAAATGTCATTCTTCATGCTGTGTTGTTTATATCCGCTACCCGGTTTCCTATCGCGATATTCAGAAATTTACTGACCTCCACGAGCAGGGTTACCGCGGTGCCATTCTCGCGCCAGCATCAATCGAAATCGTCGTTGCGTTGAGATAGGGGTTCTCAACGATCTGCTTGACGAGCATTGCGAATTCCTGCGGCTGCCCCATCCGCTCGGGATACAGGATCATGCGCTCAATGATCGATTTCGAGACGTTGTCAGGTATGGATGCAACCATCGACGTCTCAAACAGGCCCGGTGCAATTGCAACCACGCGGATTGCATGCTCGGCCAGATCACGCGCAACTGGAAGCGTCAGGCCGATCACGCCGGCTTTCGAGGCGCTGTAGGCAGCCTGCCCTACCTGCCCCTGCGAGGCCGCGCCGGAGGCCGTATTGATGATAACGCCACGATCACCGTCTTTGTCAGGCTCATTCCTGCTCATAGCCAGCGCAGCGTAGCGCATGACGTTGAATGTGCCGGTCAGGTTGATATCAATGACTTTCTGCCAGACCTCAAAGGGGAAGGCTGCCCCCTTGGAGATCGTCTTGGCCGCGTCGGCGACACCGGCGCAATTCACAGCAACATGCACCGCCCCGAACGCCCCGATGGTCGCGTCGATGGCCGCACGCACGCTGTCATTGTCGGCGACATCGGTAACATGGATTTGCGCGCGCCGGCCGGAAGCCGAAGCTGGCATTTCGTTAAGACGCGTCTTGTCTCTGTCGAGCGCCATCACATTGGCGCCGGCTTCCAGCAGCGCCATGCAGGTGGCCAGCCCCAGACCGGACGCAGCGCCGGTGACAACCGCGGTCTTGCCTTCAAGATTCATTTCCATCCTCCAAAAATGCTATGTTCGAATTCCCGCGCTCCTGAGGCGCGACGTGATCTCTCAAATTCCTTCGATACGCATTTGCGCCTCGATTTTGCGTCTTGCTATCTGGAAACCGGCAACGGCCTTCGGCAGAACGCCTTACCGACCTAAAATGGTCACGCAGGCCACAGCCTCCTCAATGCCGTGCAAGCCACCGCCATTTTCCGCCAGTGCAAGGCGAGCGTCAGGAACCTGCCGCGGACCGGCTTCACCACGCAGCTGACCAACCAACTCATGGATCTGCGCCAGCCCGGTTGCGCCGACCGGATGCCCCCGCGATTCCAGCCCGCCGGACGGATTGACCGGCAGTCTACCCCCCAGCGTAGTTTCTCCACGCTCGGATACCGGCCCGCCATCACCAAAGTCACAGAAGCCGAGATTCTCAATCTGGATGATCTCGCCCATCGCGGTCGCATCGTGGACCTCGGCAACGCTGATATCCTGCGGGCCGACGCCGGCCCTCTCATAAGCGCGCTTTGCTGCCAGGGCCGTGCAGTGCTGCTCAACCTGGTCTGGCTTCCTGTCGCTGCCAGTCTGGACGACGCAAGCTAGCAGCTTGACCGCACGCGCCGGGTCGATACCAAATCGACGCATTCCTTCCCTCGTGGCAAGGATTGTTGCTGCCGCCCCGTCGGAGATTGGTGAGCACATCGGCAATGTCAGCGGATAGGTGATCGGCGGTGCATTGAGCACGTCTTCAACTGAATAGGGATCACGGATCTGCGCATAGGGATTGTGCACCGAGTGGGAATGGTTCTTGGCAGCCACCGCTGCGATCTGCCGCATCGTCGTTCCGAACGTCTTCATGTGGAACCGTGCAAAAGCAGCATAAATATCCATGAACACGCTGTAGGGCTTGTCGGAGGTCGACCCCTCCGGCACATCCACTCCTTCACCCAGCGCCAGCAGACGCTCACGGTTTTCTGCGTCGCCAGCCACTTCCCAGCCACTGTCGAATGCCGCGAACATCAGCGCCCGGTCGGTCGAGAACATCTTTTCTGCGCCGAGCGCCATGGCGATGTCGCCTTCACCGGCCCGCAAATGGTTCATCGCAAGGTTGAGCGCAGTTGAGCCGCTGGCACAGGCATTCTCGACATTGACGACAGGGATGCCGCCCACACCCATGGAACGCATGACGATCTGTCCGCGGATCATGTGCTGGTTTTCCATGTGGCCTTGTGTGGCATTGGCAAAATAGACCGCATCAAGAGCGGAGGCCTCAAGGCCGGCATCGGCCATGGCTGCGCCAGCGGCAGTAGCAGACATCTCCTTGATACTCTTGTCCAGCATGCGCCCGAACTGCGTCATTCCGACGCCGACTACAAAGATATCTTCCACGCCATCTCCTCCCCAGAAACAACAGATCTTGCAATCTCCAACTCAGAGATCCGTGATATGACTGACTAATTAATCATTAGACCAATAAGACAAAACAATTAATGATGCAATAGCATCCTCGGCGGCCTTTCTCTCGGCGACCGCCCTGATCGGCAGCAAATATTTTGCCGAAGCCTCAACCCCGGAAAAGACTCAATAAGCCATGCAATATGCCTCTTTCACTCGCATATAATGAAGCTGGATGCCGTGAGTGGGCTTGCACAATAGTCTCTATCATCTAGAATGAAATATAATCAAAAGTTTTTGTCTGATTAGTCAAATTGCGGAGGATACCTGGATGAACACCCAGCCGGAACAAAGTGCGCTTGTTGATACCCGCAACGGAGCAGTGTGGATCACCCTGAACCGTCCTGACGCGCTGAATGCGATCACCCCGGATATGGTTGACGCTATGAATGCGGCTCTGGATCGGGCTGAAGCCAACGACATCAAGGCTGTGGTGCTCACCGGTCGTGGCAGAGCGTTCTGCGCAGGCGCCGATCTAAAATTCGTTCGCGCCACTACGGGCGGCGATGAAAACGCCCTGACAGCATTCCTTAATACGGTCCTGCGGCTGATGGAGCGGATCGAAAAATTCCCCCGACCGGTCATTGCCGCGGTGAACGGCATAACCGTCGCTGGCGGCCTCGAACTGGTTCTATGCTGCGATCTCGTGATAGCGGCGCGCTCTGCGCGCATCGGCGACGGGCATATTAATTTCGGGCTTCTGCCCGGGGGTGGCGGCTCCGTTCGCCTGCCACGCAAGATCGGACCAACCCGCGCGAAATATCTTCTTTTTACCGGAGATTCCGTATCTGCAGATGATCTTGCAGCCGCTGGTCTCGTCAATGAGGTGGTCGATGACGGCGACCTTCTGAAAGCTACCGAGCTGCTGACCGCAAAACTTTCCAGCAAAAGCCCGCTAGCACTTCGCCGGGTTAAGTCACTCGTCGATGACGGTCTGGAACAGCCGACTACCACAGCCTTACACTTGGAATTGCTCGCTTGCGAAGTGCATGCTCACAGCCACGACATGAAGGAAGGGCTCGCTGCATTCGAAGAGAAGCGCAAGCCGAATTTCATCGGGCGCTGAGGGGAAAGATACCATGACGCATGACCGCTTCAAGCAATTGAGAAATATCCACATCCACGCCTACGATCGCGCTCCCGCTATCCGCGCGATCCTGGACGAGGCGGGCGTTGCGCCATCTGCGCTTGTGGACAACGAAGTTCTTGCGCGGATTCCCGTGTTCAAAAAGGAGAACATGATCGTCCGGCAGCGCGAACATCCACCCTTCGGCGGGTTCCTTGCCGCTGATCCCAGGGAAATCGATCGCATCTTCGTCTCGCCGGGGCCGATAAATGAGCCTCAGTTCAAAGGCGTCGCTGATCCGTTTGGGTTCGGCATGGCATTCGCGGCTGCAGGCGTCGGAGAAGGAGATCGTGTTCTCAACACCTGGTCCTATCATCTTGTGCCCGCCGGCCTGGTGCTGGATGACGGCTTGCGCAATGTCGGGGCAAGCGTGATCCCTGCCGGCACCGGCGGAAGCGAGATGCAGGCAAAGATCGTCCTTGATCTCGACGTGACTTGCATTTGCGCGTCCACCGCCTTCTTTCTCAAATTAGCTGAAACCATCGAGGAAATGGGCCATCCACTGCCAGAAGGATGGAAGGTAAAATCAGCACTTCTCGGCGGCGAGTTTGGCGACTGGATGGGAAAGCGCAGAATAATCGAGGCGCGCTACGGAATTCGTACCTTCTCGGTCTATGCCACTGCCGATTTTGGCATCATTGGTTTCGAGAGGGAAGGCGAAGAAGGCTATGAAATTCATCACGACCGCATCGTTCAGATCTGCGACCCGGTAACTGGCGAACCCTTGCCGGCCGGAGAACCCGGTGAAATCGTGGTCACAACGCTGACCCCTGGCTGGCCGCTGATCCGGTTCGGCACAGGTGACGTGGCTATCGCCCGCGCACTTCACCCGGATGGAACCGTCCACCGTATCTCCATGCTGCAGGGGCGCGTCGGCCAGGCGGTCAAGGCGCGCGAGATTTTCATCTATCCGCGTCAGCTGGAAGACCTTGTGATAGCTGTTCCCGGCATTGCGCGTGCACAGGCCGTGGTCACGCGATCATTGCACCGCGAGGAGGTTACACTGAACCTTGTGCTCAATGAGAACAGCAACCCTGATGAGGTCAGTCTGAAGGCTGCCGAGCGGTTCGGCGAGTTGTCCCGTCTCAGGGCAGATCATATCAATATCGTCGAAGCCATCACCAATGATGCACCCCTCGTCGTTGATCACAAGGACATTGCTTGTTGATTTCCGCCCGGGAATGAGCCGGGTTTGCAGTGAAATGTCCCGAAATTACTTACCCTTTTTGTCCGGGGCATTTGCGGGGGGGGCTGGAAACAGCCTGCCACGCTGACAGGTAGAGCATGTCTGCCTAAAGCAGGAACCGCTTTCAGTAGACATGCTTTAGGCTCGAGACTCAATCAAGCTCACCAGATGCATGTTGCGGCGAAGTTGATTGCGAGCTTGTCGTGTCTGGTGGCAACGCATCTCCAATCCCTGAGACGGCAGAATATGCGCTCGCGTCGGATTGTTGGGGATCACCGGTTCGGTGCCGCGCGCGATGAGGAAGGCGCGCAGAGCAGTGCTGTCATATGAGTGTCGGCGGCGAACAGGCGACTGGGCGGCTGGGGTGCCGCGGCGTTATCTTGAGCGCGAGGGGGCGGGCGCGATTATCAAAAACAGCATGGTTTTTGTCGATCTGCCTCCTCGCGAGCGGCCGATTGCTAAAGCGTGTCGCGATCTTTCAAATTCACTCGCCACGCCTTAACTCTTTGTATTTACACAATTCCTGACGGAAAACTGCTATACACTTTTCCTGGAATTGCTCTATCCAAGCCAGCGTTTGCGTCGCCGATAATGCTTGATGTCACGATAACTCTTGCGCCCGCCATCAAGATTCAGGCCGAGATAGAACTCACGGACATCCTCATTAGCGCGCAGCTCATCACCAGTTCCTTCAAGCACGATGTGGCCGTTTTCCATGACATAGCCATAATCAGCAAGTTCGAGCGCGACACGGACATTCTGCTCGACCAAAAGCAGCGTCATCCCGGAAGCCTTAAGACTGGCCAGAAGTGCGTAGACCTCATCAACCATGAGGGGCGCAAGTCCAAGAGATGGCTCATCAATCATCATCAGTTTGGGGCGGGCCATCATGGCACGTCCGATGACGACCAGTTGCTGCTCGCCGCCGGAAAGATAACCAGCGGTCCGATCCTTCAGGGCCTTGAGTCTGCCAATCTGAGAATAGACCTCGTCGAGCTTATCGCGCACTGCTTTCAGCGAAGGTTCACGATGGCCACCAATTAGCAGGTTCTGTTCTACTGTAAGGTGCTTGAGCACCCGGCGGCCTTCCATTACGTGGATGATGCCCGACCTGACAATGTCTTCCGGCTCGACATTATCGATGCGCTTATCCTCGAACAGGATACTCCCCGAGGTGACCTTGCCGTCTTCAGTCTTGATCACGTTTGAGATTGATTTTAGCGTCGTTGACTTGCCAGCACCGTTTCCTCCCAGAAGAGTTACGCACTGACCGGCGCTGACTCGCATCGACACACCCTTGACCGCCAGAATGACGTCAGAATAAATCACCTCGATGTTGCTAAGCTCAAGCATGTCGCCTCCCTGATCGCGAGGCAGTCGAGCTTACGCCCGACCGCCTCGGTCCTGTTTCACCACTTTTCGACGGTTGGAACCGGCACATTGCTGGCAGCTATGGTATATTTGCCATCCTTTACCGTACTGATATTGACCGTGATGCCGGTGGTCGGAAAAGGAGCCTCGCTGGTGTAGGTCAAGTCCGGCAGGATACCAAAGGTCTGGTCGCTGGTGATCGTGGTGGAGAGCAACGCCTCGCGCAGATCGGTACCGGTCACTTTGTCGGCTCCAACTTTCTCGATTGCTGCTTCGAGACCGCGGACCCCAACGATGGCTTGATTAAGCCCCATGATGGTTGGGATCGTCCACCCTCCCTGCATCCCGTACTCGGCTTTCAGCTTGTCGTAGAACTGCTTGGGTGCTGTGTCCTCATCGGTCGGAGCTGCCATGCCATAGACCTCGAAGTCGCCTTCAAGCTCAAGCAGATCACCAATGGCACTAGCCGAGGCCGTGATGCCATTATGTGAACTCATGACGATTGGCACGTCGGTTCGACCGAGGGCCTGCAAGGCACGCTTTACCGCGACCACAGCTGCAGTGTTGGTCTTGATACTGATAAGCTGAGCGCCGGCGCGCAGCACGCGATTGATCTGGGTGGTAAGATCGGTCGGCTGCACTTCGGTATAGATCGTTTCAATGACTTCAATCTGATCCTTGTGATTGTCAGCGTATTTCTCGATACCCCGGCTGATATCGACATAGGCTGGCGAGGCTTCTGAAGAGATAACAGCAATTTTCAGCGGCCCCTCAATGCTATTTTCCTGCTTGTACCACTCGAAGAAGGCTATTGCTTCATGCGGGTAGGTCGCGCGCGGATTGAACACCCAAGGATCCGGGTTCCAGCTGAAACCATAGCCTGCAGTCGACATGATCATTGGTATGCCATCACTCGGAAGGCGACCAGCGAGCGCCGTAGCGTCAGGGCCCCCGAGACCAAGGGCAAAGATCGGGCTGATCTCTGCCTTGATTCCGGGCCAGAGGCTGGCAACCTGCGCCGCATCGTAGCGATGATCATAGTCCTTGATTGTCAGCGTGACACCAAGCTCCTTGCCGACCTCGGCATTCCACCAGGCAACGACCGCATGACGGGCACCCGCCATATCCTTCATGACGTCCGCATAAGGGCCAGTAAAATCAGCGAGTGAGGCGATATTATAGGTCGTATCGGCCTGAGCCGGCGCGGCTATCGCGACTGCTGCAACACTTGCAAAAACCCATTTCTTAAAAAAATTCATCTGTAGTCTCCTCCTGGTAATTATTTGTTAAGTTTCCAGACAATTTGCGATTCATTAGTAAGGAAAAGGCCAGAGCCGGTAAGACCGTTTGATGATCGACCATCTGTGCATCAGCCCGCGGGGTTCGAAAATCAGAAAGGCTGCGAGGGTCCCGCCGAGGAACACATTGAGTGCAGCAAAGACGACATCTCCTCCGAGCCAAGGTGCCATCTCGATGACTGATGGCCCTATCGAGATAAAGGTCTCGCGGATTGCAGTGATGACAACAACGCCGATCAGCGCACCGGTTATCGAGCCGATGCCCCCGACGATGATCATCGCGATTAGCCATATCGAGTGGAACAGGGTGAACTGGTCGACAGCGACGAAGCGGAGATAGTAGGCCCAGAGGCCACCGCCAACGCCGGCATAAAATGCACCGACAAGAAATGCCATCGCCTTGGTGCGCACGACGGGGATACCCATCATGCCCGATGCAACATCATCATCGCGCACAGCGATAAAAGCCCTGCCATGGCGACTGCGCACAATACCGTAAGCACCTGCGACCATGCCAATGGTGATAATCAGGCACAGGTAATAAATCGACCTGTCTGAGTCGAAGACGAAGCCAAAGAATTCTGCTGGATTCAGTGACATGCCGTTCGAGCCACCAAGCCAGGATTGCGGGAGATTGAGCACCAGAAAATGAAAGATGGACTGTGCCGCGATTGTCGTCAGAACGAGATAGAAGCCCTTGATACGTACCGCTGACAATCCAAAGACGAAACCAAAGATAGCAGCAGCACAGCCGCCAAGCGGGATGGCAATCCAGAATGGCAGGGCATAGGTCGAGGCAGCAATCGCCGTGGCATAAGCACCCGCTCCCATGAACGCTGCCTGACCGAGATTGATCTGCCCGGCATATCCTGTGCAGATCTGAAGACCGACCGCGACAACCACAGTTATGAGCATTGCTGTGGCGACCGCGACAATGCGGGGGCTGAACAGGCTGGGCAAGACCAGCAAGAGCAGAAGAAGAAGTGCCAGCGCAATTCCTTGTTTGGCAGTCCTTATGAACGCCTGATCACGAGCAAAACTGGTTGCAAAAACACCTGCGGGATCCATCTTGTCAGACCCTCTCCACCGTTTTCCAGCCGAACATGCCTGTTGGCCTGATGAACAGGACCAGAAGCATGACGATCATGGGGAATACTGTACCGACGGAACCGCCGACTATTGGATCCAGATAGGCCGTAACGAGACCCTGAATGGTACCAATGATGATACCTGCGAGCAGCACACCGGCGATCGATTCGAAGCCTGCCAGCAATGCCACCGGCAGCGCCGCGATACCGATCTCGGAAGCAAGAAATGATAGTGATTTGCCGCTCAGGAAAATGATTGCACCAAGCGTTGAAAGGACGGAGCCGAGTATCCATGCGAAGGCAACTGATCGCTTGACCGAGATCCCCATCGAGATGGCAACCTGATGGTCTTCGGCAACGGCTGTCAGCGCCAGACCGGGTCGCGTCTTGTTGAAAAACCAGGAGAGCCCCAGCCCCACGACTATGGTGATTGCGCCGCCGATCAGAAGTGCCTGCGAAATCAGGATATCGCCGATGAAGATTGGCTTTAGCGGAAAAATAATCGGGAACGGCCGCACTTGCGGTCCAAAGAGCACAAGTATCAGGCCACGCAGCAGGATCAGCAGACCGATCGTTACCATGACCATGGCGAAGACCGATTCACCGACCAGCTTGGAAAAAAATATACGCTCGATGACGAGGCCGAACAGGGCAGCGACTACAAAGGCGAGCGGCAGGCCAATCCATAACGGCATCTGAAGTGAGACGATCATCCACCAGACGATGAAACCGCCGAAGATAACCAGCTCACCTTGCGCGAAATTGAACACTTTCGAGGCACGATAAATTACCACGAAACCCATCGCGATCAGTGCATAAAGCAGACCAACGAGTGCCCCGTTGATCATGTAGTTGAGTGCTTCAATCATGCGATGGCCTTTCTTGCAGTCTGGGCCGTTGCCACCTTGAAATCATTGTCGACATCGTGGATGTGAACGAGTGCGGAAAGAGTGCCGCGCCTGCCATCCTGATATGTGATCGGAATTTCGAGCGCGCTCGCCTCACCCCCATTATAGATATCCTCCACCAGTACCTTGTAGCGATCAGTCAAAAATTCGCGGCGCAACTTGCGTGTTCGCGTCAATTCGCCCTCATCGGGGTCAAGTTCCTTAGGAAAATTGGCGAAGCGTCGAACCTGCGCATGTTCAGGAAGAAACGAGTTCACGCGCTGGATATCCTCGCGGATGAGCACTCCGACCTCTGGCTTCTGCGATAGATCGGTAAAAGTTGAATACGAAATGTTGCGATCCTCGGCCCAGCGCGACACCACCTCCATATCAATATTGATCAGGGCAGAAATGAAACTCTTCGTCTCGTCGCCGAGGGTCAGGATATCCTTGATGAAGGGGCTGAAGCGCAGCCGGGTCTCAATGTATTGCGGCGGAAAGCTCTCACCGGACTTCAGTTTTTTCAGATCACTGATACGCTCAAGGAACACAAGCTCCCCGGATTTTGATGTGGAGACCGCGTCGCCAGTCAGATACCAGCCATCAGAAACTTGCTCGGTCGTCTTGTCAGGCTTGCCATAATAACCCTGAAAGGATGAACCTCCGCGGATCAGCAATTCGCCTTCATCGGAGATCTTCCATTCCAGCATTGGCCCCGCTTCAGGATGTGGCTTCATCCAGTGACCTACGGTCTCAAGATCATAGCGCTCCCCTTGGTGCATCGCGAGAAGACCGATCTCTGTCGAACCATAGATATTGCGCAGCGGCACGCCAATGGCATGAAAGAGACGAAAAACGTCCGGCGCCATGGTCGCGCCACCGCAAACAGCAACCTTGATGCGCGTCAGCCCCAATTTGTCACGCAGGGGTTTCAGCACCAATGCTTCAGCAAAGGGATAGGCAAGCCGGGCAGAGAGCGGAATGTGACGACCCTCCAGACGCGCGACATTTACCTTGTGGCCAATCTTGACACCCCAATCATAGATACGGCGGCGGAATTTGCCGGCATCAAGCATGCGCGCCTGAATGGTCGCCGCGAGGCTTTCCCACTGCCGTGGTGCAAACACCATCATCTCGACCGCGATCTCACGCAAATTCGTCAGAACATCTTCAGGCGATTCCGGAAAATTAATGACCATGGGAACCGCGATCCCAAGCGTCAGGCCGATGATTTGCTCGGTGGCCCAAGCCGGCGCGATATAGGTCAGATAGTCCGAACCTGGCCTGATGCGCACCGCATCCATGACCCTGTGCGCATTATCGATCAGGTAGCGGTGGGTAAGAATGACACCTTTCGGCCGGCCTGTCGTTCCAGACGTATAAGATAGCACTGCAACATCATCCGGCTTTCCCTCGGCGACGATGGCGTCGAACAGGCCGGGCTGGGCGACATGACGCGCGTGGCCTATCTCAGTGATAGCATCGAATGTTGACAAGTGCTCCTGATGATAAGACCACATTCCGGTCTTGTCCCAGTAAACGATGTCACGCAGCGTCGGCACGGCACCTTGCACTGCAAGACCCTTGTCAACCTGCTCCTGATCCTGCGCTACGAGGCAAACGGCCTGGCTGTCATTGAGAAGATAGTCGATTTCGTCGACCGTCAAGTCCGGATAAAGCGAGATGACCTTGCAGCCGAGCGACTGCGCCGCAAGTTCGCTCCAGAAATTCTCGGGCTCGTTCTCACCGATGATGGCGACCGTCTCTCCGCGCTTCACCCCCATGCTGTCGAGGCCAAGCGCGAAAGCGCGCACCCGTTCCAGCACATCTGCGAAGCTATATTCCCGCCAGATACCGCGCTTCTTGTGCCGTTCGGCGAGCACCCCGGAATGCGTTTCACTACGCTCAACCAGCATCTGGGGCAGAGTCTGCATAGCAAACATTAGCGGTTTTCTCCGAGATAAGCCTTCAGGACTGCCGGGTCGCGCTGCACTTCTGCTGGCGTTCCCTCAGATATTTTGCGTCCGAAATCCAGAACAACAACCCGGTCGGCCAAATCCATGACGACACCCATGTCATGCTCGACCAGAACAACAGGAATTCCGCGCCCTTCACGCACGTCAAGAATGAAGCGCGCCAAATCTTCCTTCTCCTCGGTGTTCATGCCGGCCATCGGCTCATCCATGAGGAGTATCTTCGGCTCCTGGGCAAGCGCCCTGCCGAGATCGACGCGTTTGCGCAGGCCATAGCCGAGCGTGCCGACAGGTCGGTGGCGGATCGGCTCCATCTCAAGAAACTCAATGATCTCTTCCACCACCTCGCGATGCTCGAACTCTTCGCGACGGGCACGGCCATAATGCAGGAAAGTCTCGGCGACCGTCGAGCGCATATGCATATGGCGACCGATCATGATGTTCTCGATCACGGTCATGCCGGAAAAAATGTGGGTACCTTGGAAAGTGCGCGCAAGACCGGAACAGGCAATCTGATGCACGCTCCTGCCTGATGTTGACGCACCGTTGAAAGTAATCGCGCCCTGCTGTGGCTGGTAGAAGCCACTGAGACAGTTCATCAGGGAGGTTTTGCCAGCACCATTGGGGCCGATCACAGCAACAAGCTGATCAGGAGCAACCTCGAAAGACACTCCATCGAGCGCCTTGACCCCACCAAACTGCATGAGCACGTTATGCGCAGCCAGGACAGGCGTAGCGGCTGCACGTTGAATTGCCATTGTCACCAAATTTCCTCCCGGATCACTGCTTTGTACGCAGACCCCCTCCCGGCCCCGCTCAATCATCTACTGACTGACTGGATATTTAATTTACTCAAAAGTAGAACTATGTCAATCTACGGTGCACATTACGACATTGCGGAGGACATTTATGGCAACCAGATTTGGAAACCCTGACCTTGCGGCTTCACTGCGATCCCGCCTGTCTATTCCGGTCATTGCTGGCCCGATGTTTTTGATTTCCGGGCCTGATCTCGTGATCGCCTGCAGCCGGGCCGGCGTCATCGGGTCTTTTCCGACGCTCAATGCCAGGACCCCCGGGATACTCGACCAGTGGCTGGGGCAAATGACCACAGAGACCGCCGGTCACGCACCGTTTGCCGCCAATCTGATCGTGCATGCGTCGAACGCACGCATTGAGGAAGATCTGGCGCTTGTTGTCAGCCACAAAGTACCTGTTGTGATCTCGAGTGTCGGAAACCCGTCCGCTGTCGTGGCGAAGGTCCACGCCTATGGCGGAAAGGTTCTGGCTGACGTGGCCTCGCTTAAACATGCGCGCCGCTCCGCAGAAGCCGGCGTCGATGGCCTTATCCTTCTGTGTGCCGGAGCTGGCGGCAACACCGGCTGGCTGAACCCGTTTGCTTTTGTCGGCGCGGTCCGCGAATTCTTCGACGGCCCGATCGTGCTCGCAGGTGCCATTTCGCGTGGCCGCTACATCCACTCAGCGGAACATATTGGTGCCGATTTCGCCTATATCGGGACTAGTTTCATCGCCACGCGCGAGAGTCTGGCTAATGAGCTGTATCAGGACATGCTGATCAATAGCAGCGCTGATGATGTTATCTTGACCGACAAGGTGACCGGCATCCCGGCCAATATGCTGCGCCAAAGCCTTGCGAATATCGCCGATCACAGCGGAGAGCAGCCCGATGGCTTCAATTTGCTCAAAGAGATGAGCGCGCTGAAGGCATGGCGTGATATCTGGAGTGCCGGGCACGGCGTTGGCGATGTTCAGAGCGTTGAGAGCGTCGATCAACTGGTCGACAGGCTGAAGCAGGACTATGAAGCTTCACGCGCAAGGGACAGGCCTGAGGCAGCATAAAAACTTGCTCGAGGAGATTGGTAAGTTTCTACACAATCTCCTCGACACGATAACAATTGCAACCTCCCGAAAAACGACGATAGCAACTGCGTCAATCAGAAATATCAGGCGCGGGCCGACGTAGCCTTCTTCTCTCCCAGAAGCTCAGATGAATGCTCCCCCAGCTCCGGCGCGGCGCGACGGACTCCAGAGCCATAAGCACTGAACTTGATCGGTTGATTGACGTGCCATTCCTCACCTGCGCCATGGCTTGTCCCAGGGGTTGCCCCGGGGGCTGTCAATGCAGAGAATAGGCCGCGCGCACGAAAATGTGGGTCCTGAATCACGCCAGCCAGATCGTTGAACGGCGACCAGGGAATACTATTGTTATCGAAAATATCCTGCCAGTCGCTGCGAGGACGTGTCGCAATCGCGGCTGCAATGCGCGCCCGAAGCTCATCGCAGCGGGCCTGGCGCTGCTCTGCCTTCAACTCGCAGGCATCGTTCATATCCAGAACTGCACATAGCCTGCTCCAGAAATGATCTTCATGTGCAATGCTGAGCGTTAGCGAAGCACCGTCGCTCGCGACAAACGCGCCATAAGCAGGCTCGGCAAAAGCCCAGAAGGTAGAAGCGCCGTTCATTGCCGGTCCAAGGTAAAGCGTCAAGATCGAGACAAGTGTATCTGTCATTGATATGTCGATTGCCGTTCCATGGCCGGTCCGCTCACGCGCAAACAACGCACCCGATACTGAAAACGCGGCAAAGACGGCACTAACAAGATCGCCATAGGGAACAGCAGGCAAGGCCACCGGATCGACGCCAATCTGATTGAACAGATGACCCGCAATTGCCTGATAGGACAGGTCATGCGCCGGGCGGTCACGATAAGGACCGTCCTGACCGAATCCGGAAATTGAAGCAAATATAATCAGCGGATTAACTTCTCGAAGCGCCTCATAGCCGATACCCAGCCGATCCATCGTTCCGGGACGGAACCCCTCAAATACAACATCGGCCTCGCGGGTCAGATCAAGAAACTGCGTCCGGCCCTGCTCGGTCTTGAGATCTAGGCAGACACTGCGCTTGTTGCGGCTTATCGACCTGAAGAAGGGCGGAAACATCCTTGCCGGATCGCCACCTGATGGCCGCTCAACCAGAATGACATCGGCCCCGAGATCCGCCATCAACAATGTGGCATAGGGACCGGGAAGTTGCTCTGCCAGCGACAAGACGGTAACGCCTTCGAAGATGCCGGGCCTCTCCTTTTTACTCATTTCGCTTCCTCCTGCTGATAGGCTAGGGAATGCACTTTCAGGCCTTCATGATTGCCCAGTGCAGTCCATGAATTCCATGCACCCTAGCCAGCACTGTCTCCATCGTCAATCAAGTGAATATAGAGTCAGGAGATGCGCTGCATTTGAAAGGTCGAATGTTGCTTGACCAAAAATAGTGGCTGCCATGATTGGCTGGCTATGAACTTTCAGGACGCTATCCCAGCTATTATGGGTGCGCCTTGCCGCACAGGGGGGACGTGTCTGAAAGCATGTTTCCCGAAAGGGGGAGCCGATTTCGGGATAAAGACATGCGTGAAAACAAAGAGTTTAAACGTGGCAGGAGTATCTGAAAGATCGCAACACGCTTTAGGTGGCTGTTTTGGCCCGTGGTTTGCCCGGTTTGCCGCCAGTCCTGCTCTCGTTACCGTGGAGATCCGGATAGCACGGCACCTCAACCCACATTTCCCAAGTAAGGCGCTGATTTCGCTGTCCTGACCATTATATTTCCTATATAAAACATGGTGTTGAAGGCTGCGAGGGGCGCGTTTCATGGATCACCCAGAGGGTGCGGGCTTGCAACGGGCAGATCGGGTGGATTTCGACCCTCGCGTGCGGCTGGAATTTCGCGGCACGCAGCTCAGTTCCGACGGCGGCCTTCTGGTGATGCGCGAGCTTGATGACGCGCTCGGGTTGTCCGATTTGGCGTCAGCGGCGCTGCGCGATACTCGCTCTGGCAAGAACACGGTCCATCGGCTCGACGGCCTGTTCCGGCAATCAGTCTTTGGGCGGCTGGCCGGATACGAGGATGTCAACGACGCCAACCGTCTCGCCTGCGATCCGGTCATGCGCCAAGTTGTCGGCGGCAGAGCGGTCGATGCACAAGCGGCCTCGGCATCGCAGATGGGACGGTTCGAGACCGAGACGCTGGCTCTGGCCGGGAACCGTGCCGCGCTGGCCGACCTGAACGGGCAATGGATCGACCGGTTCCATGACCGTAACGGGCTGAAGTACATCGTTCTGGACATGGACAGCTCGGTCAGCCCGACCCATGGCGACCAGGAAGGGTCCGCCTGGAATGGCCATTTCGACTGTAGCTGCTATCACCCCAACTTTCTGTTCAACCAGTTCGGGATGCTGGAACGCTGCGCCCTGCGCCATGGCAACGTCCACAGCGCCGATGGCTGGCGTGATGTTCTCGACCCCGTCATTGCGCGCTACGCGGAGCGCGACCTTGGTGGCAGGTTCTTCCGGGCCGATGCTGCCTACGCGATCCCGGCGATCTATGAGCGATTGGAAGAAGCGCGGTTCTTCTACGCCATCCGGCTGCCCGCAAACGCGGTCCTCAAGGACAAGATCGCGCATCGGCTAACGCGCCCTGTCGGGCGGCCGTCACTGACCAAGGTCAAGCGGTTCTTCGAGGAATTCGAGTATCAGGCGGCGTCCTGGGACAAGGAACGCCGGGTGATCGCCAAGATCGAATGGCATCCGGGCGAACTGTTCCCGCGTGTCGGCTTCATCGTCACCAACCTGCCGATGGAGCCGGACTGGGTGGTGCGGTTCTACAACCAGCGCGGCACCGCCGAGCAGCACATCAAAGAGGGCAAATACGCCTTTCGCTGGACGCGGCTGTCGTGCCGGAAGTTCCGCGACAATGAGGTGCGGCTGCAACTGCACGCCCTGGCGTACAACCTGGCCACCTTCTTGCGCTGCATCGAGCTGCCCGAGGCCATGGCCGACTGGTCGTTGACCAGCCTGCAACTGAAGCTGATCAAGATCGGGGCACGTGTGGTCCGTCACGCCCGCACCATCACCTTCCAGCTGGCCGAGGTCGCTGTCACCGGCACGATGGTACGCGCCATCCTCGCCGCTATCCGCCGATTGCGAGCGCCACCGCTATGCGCATGATCGCGATCCACGCTCAAACTGAACGAAAGCGGCTGGACAGATCTGTCCGCTGCGCTGAAAAACGCCGCCCCTGGGCAAGGAAACAGCGGCTTCGCGGTCTGATCCGTCCAGATCCAGCAGTCTGCGCGACCGCAGGTGCCGCTTGCGGCAGAAAATCCTTGTCTAGCGCTCGGATACAGGCGATCTTCACCTCAAACGACACGCCACTTGGGGAATGCAGGTTAAAGCATGTCTCCCGAAAGTGGGAACAAGGTTTTCACTAGGATGCTAATCCGCATGAAAGCCAGCTGCCGGACTGTAAATAAGGATTCCAGCTCTTGTCTGAGACCAGCACAACAACGACAGGCGCGGCACCGGCCGCCGGCACGCTTCGCTTTCCATATTCCGAGCCGCCGGGGCCGGGCGAGGTGCGTGAGATTGCGCCGGGCATCTTGTGGGCGCGTATTCCGCTGCCGTTCCAGCTCGACCATGTCAATGTCTATCTGATCGAGGATGATGGCGGCTGGGCAATCCTTGATACCGGCATTGCCCATGACGATACCCGCGCTGCCTGGGAGGCGCTGTTTGCCGGCCCGCTGGCAGGGTGGAATATCACCAAGATCATCGTCACCCATTACCATCCAGACCATATCGGCCTTGCCGGCTGGCTGTGCGAGCGCTTCGATGCACCCTTGCTGACGAGCCAGACAAGCTATCTCGGCTGTCTCAACATCTCGCTTGATCCGGGGGCTTTCGAGGCGCAGCACCATTATGATTTCTACCGTCGCCACGGCATGATGCGTGAAACGGCGGCGCTGGTTGCCACGCAGGGTCATTCCTATCTGAATATGGTGGCCTCCCTGCCGCTGACATTCCGCCGGCTGGTTGCCGGTGACCGGCTGGTGCTGGCAGGCCGCGTTTTCGAGGTGCTGTCGGGTGACGGGCATGCGCCCGAGCAGATCATGCTTTATTCACCGCAGGATAAATTGCTACTGGCCGCCGATCAGGTGATTGCCCGGATTTCACCCAATGTCAGCGTCTGGGCTGTCGAGCCGGATGGCGATCCGCTGGGTCTGTATCTGCGTTCCCTGGCCAGGCTTGAGCAGGATTTGCCAGCAGATACATTCGTGCTGCCGGGGCATCAGCTGCCATTTTATGGCCTGCATGATCGCTGTCGTGAACTGGCCGACCATCATCATAATCGCTGTGACCTGCTGGTCGAAGCCTGCCGGCAGAACGATCGGAGCGTTGCCGAACTGGTGCCGTTCCTGTTCCGGCGCGAGCTTGATCCGCATCAGCTCAGTTTTGCGTTCAGCGAAACGCATGCCCATGTCAACCGCCTGATCGCCGATGGTGCGCTGGTCTGGCGCGAAGAAGGCGGGATGCTCAAGGCCGGCATTGCTTGAAATCCCGCCCTTCCGGCGATGCATTGGTCACGGCCGCAGCTTCAGGGGCAAGGTGAAACTGGTTGTCGTATAAAGGGCGTCAGGCTCGCCTGCCTTGCGCCGATATCCGGCTGAAACCGTCACATTCAGGTTTTTAATCAATGGGGCCGCGCCGACAAAAATGCCATAGCGGAAGGCTGGCGGGTTGGAAGAATTGTCATAGAAAGTGAATTCACTGCCCAGCCGCAATCGCTTCATTTGATAGCCAAGTCCGGCATGAAAATAGAGCTGTGTTTCGATGCTTGAGTAAGAGCCGAACGAATGGAAATAGGGCGCATCCGGTTTCTTGGCTTCGAAATTATACTGGAAAGTCAAGCCTGTGGCTTTGCCGTCAGTCGGGCTGCCGCCAGGATATTCCTTGTTTTTTCGATGTTGCAGGCCCGCAGAAAAAGAAAAATACGAGGCCGGCCCGTTCCACTGATGGCCGAGCAGCAATGAGGAATAATAGGACGAGGTCCAGTTCAGCGGGGTTCTGGTCCGGCCAAGACCGGCACTGCTGGTGATGGTCCAGCCTGATTTGCCGATATCGCCATTGAGGGCGGTGACGAAGCCGGCACCGGCACTCGATTCAAGATTGGCCATATTGGCCAGCGCTCCTTCGGCACCCCAGAACAGAACCGTATCGAAACGCGGGGCCGTCAATGTCTCCTGCGCCACGGCGTCACTGGTGGAAATGGTCTCAATGGGCTCAGCCGGAGCAGGCGATGTCGCCAGCGCGCCCGTCAGGACATTGAGCATGATATCGACAACATGCTCGATTGACATTGGTCCGCTGCTGGAAAACCAAGTCGGGATGCCATTAATAGCGCTCATAATCGTATAAACAGCAATCTTGGGATTATCGGCATGAACCGATCCGTCGGCAATGCCTTCTTCGATATAGCTGATGAGCTTGTTATCAATAGCGTTCCTGCGCGAGACGATACTCTCCCTGTCGGAAGGCCGCAGCGCATCAATATCAGATGTCACACCACCGACGCCCATTTCACCATACATCCAGACAGCATAGCAGCGGATCATGACGCGGAGCTTTTCAAGGCCAGTCTTGCCAACCTGGTCAGCAAAAATGGCGGCCTCATCGCCGAGATCAAGCCCCATGATGTGAGTTTCGTGAAGGATCTCCTGCTTGTCCTTGATATAATTGTAAAGAGTGCCCTTGGCGACCTGGAGAGTCTCGGCAATATCATCGAGTGATGTGTTATGAAATCCGCGCTGCCCGATGATCCGCGCCGCCTCGCGCAGCACGGCGCTGCGCTTCAGGCGATATATCTCATCGCCAGTCTGAAAAGCATTTTTCCAACGCCGCACTAAGCGCTCCTTCATGGCCAAGACATCAGCGAATTTGCTGTTGCAGCATAAGTTCGTCGTTCTGTGCCGGTCAATATCCTGATTTTTGCTCTGCTGACCATCCGCATAGCCTGCCACTTGACCGACATTGACACAAGTGAACCGGCGGCATTCTGGAACGGCCTTACGGATTAAACTGACTGAAAAGTCATATTGTAATTTTCTAAGTCATAGTATTTACTGTTAAGTAAATTATAAATATCCTGTGCCGGACATCACACAAATGGAGGAAATTACAATGAGCGGAATAATTGATTATGGACTGGTAGAAGCAGCCCAGCGCTTTGTCGAAGAGCGGATTACTCCAAATTCTGTTGAATGGAACCGGAAGGGGCAGGTACCCGACGATGTGATTGCCGACATGGGCAAGTTAGGGCTGTTCGGAATGCTGCTGCCGACGGAATATGGCGGGGCTGGATGCAACCTATCGACCTTCATCGCCGTGATAGAGCAGATCGCGGCCGGCGATGGTGGACTGTCGACGCTTGTGCATGTGCATAATATCGGCGCGGGTTTGATGGTTTCACGGATCGGATCGGCAGATCAGAAAGACAAGTGGTTATCTGACATGGCAACCGGCAAAACCCTCAGTGCGGTTTGCCTGACCGAGCCTTCGACTGGCTCGGACCTATCGGCGGTGCAGACCCGTGCCACCCGTATCGAGGGGGGATGGGTTCTCAGCGGTTCCAAGCAATTCATCTCGAATGGCGCGCGTGCCGGGCTGATTATTGTGCTTGCGGTCACTGATCCGGGAGCGGGCTCTCGAGGAAAAAGCTTTTTCCTCGTGCCAAAGGGCACCAAAGGCCTGTCGATCGGCTCGCAGGAACGCAAAATGGGCCAGGTGACGTCGGACACAGTTCAGGTTCACTTTGATGAATGCTTTGTGCCCGACGGCGCTGAACTGGGTGACATTGGTGCGGCCCTGCCATTGATAATGGAATTATTATCCGATGGTCGTATTTCGATTGCGGCACAGGCAATTGGCATGGCCCGCGCCGCTTACAATCTAGCACTAAACTATGCACAGGAACGTCACGCCTTTGGCCGCGCCATTTTCGACCATCAGGCGGTAGCTTTTCGATTGGCGGATATGTTCACCCAGATCGAGCTGGCCCATGTCTACACCTTCAATGCGGCTCGGCTTTATGATGAGGGCAAGGAATGTGTTCGCGAGGCATCGGTAGCAAAGCTCTTTTCCAGCGAGATGGCAGAACGCGTCTGCTCGGACGCCATCCAGATTCATGGTGGTAACGGTTATCTCAATGATTACCGTGTCGAGCAGATTGCCCGCGATGTCCGCGTTTGTCAGATTTACGAAGGCACTAGTGATATCCAGAGGCTGATCATCGCACGTCGCATCCGTGAAGGTTGAGACATCGGGGACAAATGGGCTCAAAGAAATTGGGCTCCTGCACGAACCGTTCGCTTAGGGCCCATAGGTTCCTGACCATTATCTGACTTTCCACCGCCCAGAGCACCGTGCGTCCAATCGGACGCACAAAGGACAGGAAAGTCAGATTTTTTGGAGAAGGTCATGAGTGTTTCAGACCGTTTGATCCCCGGATATGATCAATGGAAGCATATAGGATCAAACGAGTCGGCAACCTGAAAACACGTTGTGCTTCAGGTGCCCTGTTGCTCTGATGCTGGCGCCTTGATTGCACTGTCGAAGAGATCGGCAAACTGGCGGGCGATTTCTTCTCCGCTCAGCTGGCCGTCAGGACGAAACCAGTGCGACAGCCAGTTGATCGCGCCCATGAACAAAAATATAGTCATGCGCGAATCGATACCGCGAATGCTTCCATCTTCCTTGCCCTCGGCAAAGAACTGACTGAACTCGGCCTGAAATTTGTCCCGGCGCCGACCGATAATGGCACGATTTTCCGGTTCAAGCGCACTGAACTCTGTCAGCACCGCGCACGACCCCATCTCGCCGGTCACCAACTCGATATATTTCTGATAGAAAAGGGTCACCTTTGTGCGCCCATCAGTGCCGTGTGTGCGTGCGTGTTCGAGCGCAACATCGCCCAGATTCTGGGCAAGGAGATGGCATTCAAACAGGAGTTCCTGCTTGTTCTTGACGTAATAGTATAAAGCCGACTTCGTCACGCCGAGCATCTTGGCCACATCGTCGAGGGATGTGTCACGATAGCCGCGCTCGGAGAAAGTTCGCGCGGCTTCCCGAAACAGGGCGGTTCGCTTGAACTGAAAAATCTGATCACGGCTGGGAGCCGCGTTCTTCCAGGCCGATGTGCGGCGGCCACGTTTTACCAATAGCTCTCTCCTTGTGCCGTCCGCCTGCCTTGGACCTTATGCACCTGATACCAGCGGATCTCCGGCCAGACTAATTCAACAGATTAAATCATATGTCAAATTCACTGTCCGGGTCGTCAAACAAAGAACACGATCTTTTTCACGAGGTTAGAGCGTGTCCCGGGATCGATGGATCGATTGTGATGTGAGAGCGCTGGCCTGCTGGCTTTGTTGCAAACTTTTCATCTGGATGAACAAGCTGATCAGATACGATATTCAGGCGGCGAGGATTTCAAACTGCTCGACGAGTGATGGCGCTGGATTGCAGGTGTACCTCGCCTGTCGTTTGCGCATCATGTGAACCATTTCGATCCCGGACAGGATTGTCGCGGGCTGACAATTGATTTGAATCCCGGCATGGAACGTACCCGGCGCTTGATACGGCGATGGTCCTGCTCGATGCGGTTGTTTAGATATTGGCTTTGCCGGATGCAGATTGACTTCAGCAATCGTCGTGATCGATTTTGCAAGCGGCTTTCGCCATCTCAGGCAATGATCGCCTCGTGATTGGTCTGGCTGCCGTCGATGACGATGGGCTCCGGTCGCCCATGGCGCGCGTATGCCTTCCGGTTAAAGCGTTTGGCAGCCAATAGATTGTGATGTTCGCTGAAGAAGAACCCGACCGTACCGCCCAGGCTGTCTATGGCGCGGTAGAGATACACCCACCGACCGCGAACCTTCACACAGGTCCCATCGACATGCCATTTACGGGTGACGGGTCGCTTGCGATGGTTGAACCGTTCGAGCACCAGGATTACTGATTGGTCGAAGT
>NZ_JBTSWH010000003.1:0-122726 GCF_054612275.1 Aliihoeflea sp. PC F10.4
CGAGTGTTGCTTTGACTGGACCGGGGAACGAGCAGACACTTGATACTCCATCTATGCATCGAACGAAATCTCATTCCAACACCGCAGGGTCCAACGCAAAAAATGGATCAGAATGATCGATTGTTTCGAATAGTTCGGTCGACTAGACGGAGCGGAGGTTTGGCGCTCTGCAGGAGCAGCCCATTCGTCAGGTGCGCTAGCTCAATAGTTGGACCAGGATATTATTCCCACCGATGTAGGTTCGGCGAAAAGGCTTTGGCAGAGATTCGGTGTTAAACTCCGACGCCTGCAACCCGATTTCTGCGTCCGCAAACCTGCCGCAAACAGCTTTTCAGGTCGTTGCTCTCTCTCGGTTCGGCAACCTCGCAGTCCAAGCTATTCCGGGTCGTAAACTCCGAGACATATCCCAGCGCAAAGAGAGGCAAGCTCTTTGAAGCGATAGCCAATCTAGAACCGCTCAAATGATCTTAGACGACGGCCTGCAACTCCACGGGAATCGGGTGAATTGATTTTCACTTGATGATGCTGACAAGGAAGTCTTCATTCCAACCCGCGCTCAGTCGTTTCGAAGTCATCGATAGCTTGGCTGGATGGCGACGCAACAGGTTGTGGGCCATATGCTTGATGGTCGTGAAATTGGCTGGCGCATGATCGGTTCGCACACGGCATTCGTCATCCCTGAAGACGCAATCCATCAGCCAGTGCATACTTTCCACGGACCAGTGGCGCCGTACGACATCACCGAGCTTGTCGGCGCCGTCAGCTGAAGATGTGATGTAAAAACGCGTTTCCCGTTCGACCTTGGCGTCAATTTCTGTCTCGCTGTCGACCATGATGATAGCTTTCATGCCCGGCCATTTGTGGCGCTGCTGCAGCCATCCGATGTCGTGGAAGACAGTCACGTTGCGGGTTACGATACGGCCGTGATCCCCATCGACGGACTTGTGCTGGCTGACCGTGGAGTCGCTGAAATTGCTGGATTTTTGTTCGTTGGAAAAAAGTTCGACATCCTCACGAAGGGTCCCCTGGTTACCTTTCAGTGCAAGGACGTAGTCAGCCTTTTTGTCGATGATCTTGCTGGCAATGTCACGCTGGCAGCCCATCGCATCAATGGTGATGATGGCGCCCTCGATGGCCAGCATCTCCAGGAGCTTCGGAATTGCGACGATCTCATTGGACTTCTGCTCAACCTTGACCTGCCCAAGGACCAGGCGTTGCTGGGCGGCAAAGGCCGAGACCATATGGATGGGGTTGTGCCCACCCTTCTTGCCGGAGCGTCGGCTAGTCTTTCCATCGATGGCGATCACGCCTTCGGGTATGTCGGTCAGTGCCGCAACCCAATGGACGAAACACTTCTGGAAGTGTTCTGCATCAAGGGCGGCGAACACTTCTCCAATGCGATCGTGGTCCGGCGTTCCGTTGGCAAAGGGCCGAAAGCGGCGCAGCAGATCAGGCTTCAATCTCCCGAACTCGGCAATCCCGGTGAAGGTCTCGGCCCCGGCCACAACGGCAAGCAAGGAGAGCAACAGGATCTCATCAAGCGGATAGATCACCTTGCTGAGCTGCCGCGGGTCGGACAGGTCGGAGAAATGATCAAGAAAAACAACGCTTTCAAGAACAGCTTCTTCGGATACGCTCATGGTCAGAAAATCCCAATCGAATCAATTGGGTTCCCACAGATTCAGCACTTCCCGCAAATGTCACGCATTAACTCGCCCGATTGCCTTGCCTGCAACTCGGGACGGCGTTGACGGGCAAGAAAAAGTGTTCTAACTTATTGAACAGTGTTTAGATTATATGAACAGGTAAGTGCTCATGGCCTTGTTCCTCCCCGGCTGGCCCGAAGTGCCGGCGGAATATCCCTCCGATAGCGTCGGCATGCATCCGCCTTATGATACGCCGGCCTACATCTTTACCAGAAAGCGCGCTCCATCCCGGCCCTTAAGATATATTCCGCAGACTGCTACGGAGTTGTACGGGCCTGTGTATGGACACGAAAGTGTTCGTCCAGAAGACTCGGATCTGACTCGTCAGCATGACGGAGAGCCGATAGGAGAGCGCATTCGAATTACGGGGCGTGTTATCGATGAAGACGGCCGCGGCGTTCCAAACGCACTATTGGAAATCTGGCAGGCGAACGCAGCTGGTCGCTATATTCATAAGTTAGATCAGCACTTAGCACCCCTTGACCCAAACTTTTCGGGCGCTGGCCGTACCGTTACCGGAAGCGACGGCTCATATTCATTTATTACGATTATTCCTGGTGCTTATCCGGTCGTGGGACTGCACAACGTCTGGCGTCCACGCCACATTCACATCTCTTTATTCGGGCCGTCATTTTTGAGCCGCTTGGTCACCCAACTCTACTTCGAGGGCGATCCCCTACTCAGATATGACTCCATCTATAATGCAGCGCCGGATTTCTCAAAGAGAGGAATGGTGGCTTCGCTCGATCTTGAGGCTACACAGTCTGAATGGGGCTTAACTTACCGCTTTGACATTGTTCTGCGGGGCCGAAACGGGAACTATTTCGAGGAAACTCATGCGCATTGAAGCCCCGATGACGATCACACCATCTCAGACAGTCGGTCCCTTCTATGCCTACTGCCTGACGCCAGACGACTATCAAACGATCCCTCCTATTTTTGGAAGGAACCTCGCCACCGACGATGCTGTGGGACAGCGCATTTCAATTTCGGGAACGCTCATCGACGGAGATGATCATGCCATCCCTGATGGTATGATCGAACTCTGGCAGCCTGATGGAAATGGCAATTTTGTAGGTGCACAAATCAACCCACGAAAGTCATCATTCACGGGCTTTGGCCGCACCCACTGCAATGAGTCTGGCTCCTTCACATTTCACACTGTGAAACCGGGTCGTGTTCCGACATCCGCAGGGATCTTACAGGCGCCTCACGTTGCGCTTTCCATCTTTGGAAAGGGATTGAACCGCAGATTATACACGAGAATCTATTTCGCAGATGAAGTCTCTAATGATGAAGACCCGATCTTGGCTCTCCTGTCGAGTGATGAGCGTGCTACGCTTATCGCAGAAAAGATCGATGATGCCGCCTTTCACATCACAATCCGCCTTCAAGGACAGAGGGAGACGGTTTTCTTCGAAGTGTGAGATCACAAACATAGCACTCGCCTGCGAAGGCTGCCTTTGCAGCGCAAGGTAATTCTGACGCCAATCGCGTGGCCGCAGTGACCGCGACAGCGCTTCTGTCGACATTGCCCGCCTTTGCCCGTGATCTGAAACTTGCCGATTTTCATTCGCCCTCGCATTTTATTGTTGAAGAGGTATATGAGCCTTTTGCGAACGCAGTGTCAGAGGCAACGGGCGGGGATTTAACCGTCCGACTCTATATGGGAGGGGAGCTTGGCCCAGGCCCAAACGAGCAGTACAATCGTGCTGTCGATGGCGTCGCTGATATCGTCTTGGCTATGCCGGGTTACACGGCCTCTACATTTCCATTGACCCTTCTTGCCGACCTGCCCGGTGTGATTGACGCTGAGACCGGTACCGAACGCATGCTGGCCAACATTGACAAGCTCTCTCAGGAGTATCGTCGAGTTCAGCTGCTCGCCCTATGGAATAACGCACCGTCGTTTTTGTTCTCTGCGACCAAGCCAATTCGTAAGCTCGAGGATCTTGCTGGCATGAAGGTTCGCGTCCCATCACGTAACGCAGGCCTTGTGCTCGAAGCGTGGGGAGGTGTTCCCGTTTCCATGCCTGCAAGTGAAGTTTATAATGCGATGCAAACGGGGGTCATCGATGGAGCGATGATTGACGCCACAGCTCTGACAGGGTTCAGACTGGAAGAGGTGACAAACTACATCACAGTCGGCATGGATACGTCGATTTCCCAGTTTTTGATGGTGATGAATCTCGACAGTTTCCAGGAGCTTAGTGAAGAGCAACAAAAAGCTGTTCTCGATGCTGGTCAGGAAGCCGCACGAAACGGCAATAGGGCTTGGCTCGGCGTTGCATCCACCGCCCTCAAGGACTTCGCTGGAACGGAAGGTAAAGAAGTAATTACGCTTTCAGAGGAAGAAATCGAGAAATTCAATGCCGCAACTAGTACCGTGGTCGAGAGCGTGATTGAAGAAGTCGAAGCAACAGGCGTTGCAGCACGCGCCTATGTCGAAGCGCTACAGAATGACTAACTCTCCGACAATAAAAAAGAAGCAAGGCATCGCCCATTCGATAGTAATCGAATGGGCGGTTGCCTTCTTAACGTCTCTGTCAGCTCTAGCCTTAGCCATTATCTTATGCACCAGCTTTGTTGGCGTCATCATGCGCTATTTCTTTCAGACCCCAATCCTCGGTAGTGATGAGATAATTCAGCTAGTCTCGATCGCGTTGGTTATGCTCGCAATGCCAGGCACCGCCCAGCGCGACGGACATGTGCGAGTTGATGTGTTCGATAAGCATATCGGCGTGTGGGGCCGTTTCATTGGCGACTTGTTCTCGCGTGCCGTAGGCGTCTACCTCATGTACCTCTTGACTTGGCGCTCGTGGCTAAAACTGCGTGAAGCACTGGAGTATAACGACCTATCCAACATGCTGCGTGTCCCATTCTGGCCATTCTATGGACTCATGGCGCTCGGCGGTGCCCTTTTTGCGGTTGTTCTGGTCCTGCAAATAGTTGACCTCATTCGCGGGGGTACAGGCGCGCATGACTGATTTTTCGATTGGCCTCTTCGGCATCGGAGCGCTTTTCGTATTGATGGTCTTGCGCATGCCAGTTGGGATGGCGATGCTGACCGTGGGCTTCTTCGGCACGTGGATGCTGAATGGCTTCCGTTCGGCGAACGCCTTAATGGTTACGGAGACATTCTCTCAGGTATCCAACTACTCGTTGACCGTCATCCCTCTATTTATATTGATGGGCAATATAGCTTCGGTAGCCGGCTTCAGCCGTGGGCTCTACGAAGCGGCTTTTGCATGGGTGCGGATTCCGAGCTGAAGCCGGCCGGCATTCCGATCAATTACCGGCCACCGTTCCGATTTGAAGCCGGCCACGATTCCAATCAATTGTCGGCCGTTTTTCGGCTCTAACGATACCCCCTGGGTCAGCAACTTTGGCATCAAGCCTCCCGGTACACGAGGAGATTTTGATGCCGGCGAAGAGAAGGCTGACCATGAGACAATTACGACAGATGCTCCGGCTTGCCGGAAGCGGAACAAGTAGCCGCGAGATTGCGGTGGTGCTCGGCGTTGCGCGCAGCACCGTGCAGGACAATCTGAAGCGGGCGGCGCTAGCGGGCTTGGCCTGGCCCTTGCCCGGCGAGCTGACCGACGATGCGCTCGAACATCGTCTTTTCGCCCGCGCCGGGGTCAAGCAGGGCCAGCGGCGAAGGCAGGAGCCTGAATGGGCTGAGCTTTCGATCGAGCTGAAGAAGCCGGGCGTGACGCTTCTGATCCTCTGGGAGGAATACCGCAGCGTCCATCCCGACGGTTACGGCTATAGCCGCTTCTGCGAACTGTTTCGCGGTTTCGAGCAACGCCTGTCGCCGACGATGCGCCAGGAACACGCCGCCGGCGACAAGGTCTTCGTCGACTATTCCGGAAAGAAGGTGCCGATCGTCGATCGCAAGACCGGCGAGGTCCGGGAGGCGGAACTGTTCGTTGGCGTGCTCGGCGCGTCGAGCTACACGTTTGCCGAGGCCACCTGGACCCAGACGCTCCCGGACTGGATCGGCTCGCATGTGCGCATGTTCGCCTTCTTCGGTGGCGTGCCCCGGCTGATCGTGCCGGACAACCTGAAGTCCGGCGTCAACCGCGCCAGCTTTCATGATCCCGAGATCAATCGCAGCTACGGCATGATGGCGTCCCACTACGGTGTCGGCGTCCTGCCGGCCCGGCCGCGACGCCCGAAGGACAAGGCCAAGGTCGAGAACGCCGTGCGCTTTGCCCAGAGCTGCATTCTCGGCCGCCTGCGCAAGCAGACCTTCTTCTCGCTTGCCGAGGCCAATGCCGCGATCGCCGAGATGCTCGCGCGCATCAACGATCATGTCATGCGCCGGCTCGGCGTCAGCCGCCGGCATCTCTTCGAGACGGTCGAACGCCCAGCCCTCGCAACCCTTCCCGCAGAGGACTACGAGTTCGCCGAATGGCGCTTGGCGCGGGTCTCGACGGATTATCACGTCGAGTTCAAGAGCTTCTTCTATTCCGTCCCGCACGGCCTCATCCGCCAGCAGGTCGATATCCGTGCCACCGCCCGGATGATCGAGATATTCCACCGTGGCAAGCGCATCGCCGCGCATCAGCGCCGCTATGGGGGGCCGCGCTTTGGCACGGACCCCGATCATATGCCGAGTTCGCATCGGCGCTACGCCGAGTGGACACCGGATCGTTTCCGGCGCTGGGGCGCGTCGATCGGTCCCGAGACCGAAGGCCTGGTCACCGCCATTCTCGCCAGCCGGCCACATCCCGAACAGGGCTTCAGGACATGCCTCGGAGTCCTGCGCCTCTATCGCGATCTTCCCCGCGAGCGCGCCGAGGCTGTGTCGGCGCGTGCCGTCGAGATCGGCGGGCTGACCTGCAAGACCATCACCGCACTCATCGCCACCCACAAGTCCAACAGGCATTCCACCGAACCCGCCGCCGTCATGGAACACGCAAACCTGCGCGGCCCCGGCTACTTTCATTGAGGACCAAGACAATGCTGACCAATCCCACCATCGACATGCTGCGCGAACTCGGCCTCTCCGGCATGGCAAGCGCCTATCACGAACTCGAGGCCCAACCGGAAGTGAGGAGCCTCGAGCATGGCGAATGGCTCGCTCTCCTTCTTGAGCGCGAGGCGACGACGCGCCGCCAGAAGCGCTTCGAGGCGAGAGCCCGTGCCGCCAGGCTCCGCCATGACGCCCAGGTCGAGAACATCGACTTCCGCGCCGCCCGCGGCCTCGACCGCAATCTGTTCCTGAAGCTCGCCGGCTGCGACTGGATCAGGCATCATCACAGTCTCCTGCTGATCGGACCCGCCGGCGTCGGCAAGAGCTGGCTGGCCTGCGCGCTCGGACACAAGGCATGCCGCGAGGACTTCTCCGTCGCCTATCATCGCCTGCCCAGGCTATTCGCCACCCTTGCACTCGCGCGCGGCGACGGCCGCTACCCGAAGGTCCTCAAGGCACTCGCCAGAACCGACCTGCTCATCCTCGACGATTGGGGTCCCGAGAAGCTCAACGACGAGCAGCGCCGCGATCTCCTCGAGATCATCGAAGATCGCTATGAGAAGCGATCCACCATCGTCACCAGCCAGGTGCCCATCGATCATTGGTACGACATGATCGGCAATCCGACACTCGCCGACGCCATCCTCGATCGCCTCGTCCACAGCGCCTACCGCATTGAACTCAGCGGCGAGAGCCTGCGAAAGCAGCGCCACACTCCATCCGCCGCTTGACCGCACGACAAACAGGAGCCATTCAAAACAACGACCCAGGGGAGCATCGACTGGCCGGCTTCAAATCGGAATGCTGGCCGGAATGAAATCGGAACAGGTGGCCGGCTTCGTTTCGGAATCAATGGCCGGCTTCATCGGAATACGCAGCATGGGTGGGGCGACTCCCTGGAGGTCTTGCTTCGGCTTCAGTCCTTGGGTGTGCGGCGTTCTCCGCCGTCAGTGGCTCATCGGTGGCGACTGCGGTTACCATTGGACGTGTCGCACTGCCAGAGATGGCGCGTTTCAACTATTCCAGCGGGCTCGCAACGGGTGCGATTGCTGCCGGTGGCACCCTTGGTTTCCTTATCCCACCATCAACCGGCTTTGTTATCTACGCCATTCTCACCGAACAAAGCATTGGCCAATTGTTCATGTCGGGTATTCTCCCCGGTCTCTTGCTTGCAGGCTTGTTCATTCTCACGGTCACCCTCATCTCGCTTCGAAATCCAGAAGCGGGACCGCGCGGAGCTCATGTTCCGCTAAAGGAACGTATGGCTGCCGCACTCCGTGCGGCGCCCCTGCTAACGGTAATCATAGTATCAATTGGGGGTATTTATCTTGGTGTATTCACGCCAGTCGAAGCCGCCGGCATCGGCGCGGGACTGGTCCTTATCTTGGCTCTATTTACGCGGAAGCTGACTCCGTCAACCGCTTGGCGAGCGGTTAGCGACACGGTCAGCACTACAGCCATGCTGTACCTGATCATTATAGGCGCAGCAGTCCTCAATCCGTTTCTATCGATGACACAATTGCCGTCGATGTTGGGCGAAGCAATGACGTCTGCTGGTCTCGGCCCCTATGGCGTGCTGTTTCTTGTCGTTGTTGCCTATCTGATTTTGGGGATGTTCATGGACGGGTTAGCAATGCTGGTCGTGACTGTTCCCATCTTCTACCCCATCATGATGTCGATGGGCTTTGATCCGATCTGGTTTGGTGTTGTAGCCGTTATCATGATTGAGATGGGTATGATCACGCCTCCTGTCGGCATGAATGTATTTGTCGTGAAAAGTATTGCCGGTGATGTGCCCATGGCCACGATTTTTCGCGGCGTCCTGCCATTCTGGTTTGCAATGGGGTTCTGTCTGCTTTTGCTCGTACTTTTCCCCCAAATTGCATTGTTTATACCCCAGGCGATGTTCTGACTTTTTCAGCGAAATACAAGTGTCCCGGCCAACTGCGCAGCGGTTGGCCCGGACACTTGCCTCTACCTCCTGTTCCACCCCAATGAACGAGACATTTCAGCTGCGGCCTCTTGTACATGAATGGTGCAGAAGGTCAGTTTCTCCTCCCTAAGACGGCTGGCAGGTCCAACGATTCCGAGCGACGCCACCACTTTGTGGGTCTGGTCACGAATCGGTGCTCCAACCGCATTCACACCTGGTAAGTAGCCGCCAAGATCGACAGCATAGCCTAAACGCCGAATGTCCTGGAGTTCAGCTCTCAATATCTCAGAATCGACGACCGTTTCCGATGTAAAGCGTTTGAGGGGTTGCGAAAAGAACTGAGACAGTTGCGGCTCTTCTATGAAGGCAAGCAGAGCTTTGCCGTTTGCAGAGCAATGCAAAGGGGCGCTGCCACCGACGCGAGACGCGACACGCATAGGCTCGGTGCTTTCGTTTTTTGCTAGGTAGAGAAGCTCCGAACCGTGCAAAACAGAAAGCGTCACCGTCTCCCCCGTCTTTTCCATCAGAGCCTTCATGGGGGGCGAGCAAACCTTGACCAGATCTAACTGAGCAAGCTTAGTTCCGGCAAGCTGAACGAGTGCGAGCCCGAGCCGGTATTTTCGAGTCTCAGGATGCTGCTCAATGAAACCTGAACTGGCGAGGGTGCGGAGCAGATTGTGAACTGTAGCGCTGTTAATATCGAGGATTCTTCCGATTTCGCGTACCCCGAGCCATTCAACATCGGGGGTGAATAGCTCAAGTAAAGCAAGCGCTTTAGAAACCGTCTGAACTGTGTTTTGTGGCGAATTTGGCTCCAGAGCCATAGTCCTCTCATTCTTGCAAATTGCTGCCAAGCGGCGGGTCCTTCGCGTTACAACTTCGTGAACTGTAAACCGGCGACATGAGTTAGGTCGAAGGCGCGCACTCAAGTCACCCTACCTGCTTTAGAAACGTACCATTCCATCACACATCGGTTGGAGGGGCATCATACTTCTACCGCTACCAGATTCCTTTTTCTGCCGCTTCGGCGAAGGTGAACTTCGCCGACGCAGCAACGCAGATCGCACAGAAATCTTATACGATAAATGCTGTTCATATGTAAGCGCCGTCTGTGCCCCATTGGATTGGCTATGTTTTGAGGCTTGCTGGGTATGCCAGAAGGTTTCCAGGGTTATCTGGAGATTTGCATGGCAGAAGATGGATTTGTTGGCCGCTATGAAGTTGTCGAGCCGCGCCGCGGTAACCGGCGGTGGCCGGATGACGTGAAGGCTCGCATTGTCGCGGAAAGCCTTGAGCCCGGTGTTCGTGTTGTTGATGTGGCGCGTCGTCACGGCGTTATAGCAAATCAGCTTTCCAGTTGGCGGCGACAAGCGCGCGAGGGAATTCTGGCTTTGCCTGTTGAGGTAATGTCGGGCCTTTGTGAGAGTGGTGATGCCGAGCCTGCGTTTGTGCCTTTGGCGATCACAGCGGAGCCGAGCGATGCGGTGAGTGTTTTGAGGTCGCCGGAGCGGCCAGAGGCGGCTTCAATGGTGTTGACGCTGCTTATCGGCAAGGATGTTGTACTGCAGGTTCCTGGAGACGTGCCGGTTGAACGTGTCGCCGCTCTGGTTCGTGCGATGCGAGAGATGGCATGATCGTCGCGGGTCAACGACTGCCGATCCTGATCGCAACGCGGCCGGTTGACTTCCGCTGTGGGCATCAGGCGCTGGCTTTGATGGTGCAGACCGAATTGAAGCTTGATCCGCATTCCGGGGTTACGGTGATCTTTCGTTCAAAACGCGGAGATCGCATGAAGATCCTGGTATGGGATGGCACAGGGTTAGTGCTGACGTACAAAATTCTCGAACATGGAAGCTTTGCCTGGCCCAAGGTTCAAGATGGGGTGATGCGTCTTTCCAGGGGTCAATATGAGGCTTTGTTCGAAGGTCTTGACTGGCGGCGGGTGATGGCACGACGGGTTGCCGCTCCATCGGCGGCAGGCTGAACCTTCGCTGGTCTTTGCATTGTTTTATTTGGCTTTTTAGTGCTGTTTTGCTATAAAACGGCATGTCGCAACCGATTGATCTAAGCCAGTTTCCGAACCTTCCGCCAGAGGTTGTCAAAGCCTTTGCAGCCATGCAGTTCGAGCTTTCGGTCGAGCGTGCTGCCAGGCAGCATGAGCAAGCGGTCGTCGCCGAAAAGGACGCCTTCATCACTGAACTGAAGGAGTTGATCGAGAAGCTTGAGGGGCAGGTTCACGACTATCGGCGCACGAAGTTTGGGCCAAAGTCGGAAAAGCTCGACCCGGCGCAGATGGAACTGGCCCTTGAGGATCTTGAAACGGCAATTGCCGAAACACAGGCGCGGATCGCGGCCGTCGAAAAGAAGATCGAAGTCAGCGCCTCGAATGATCCATCCAAAGCCGCTCCTCGCAAAGAGCGCAAAGCTCGTGAACTGCCCGAACATCTGCCGCGGGTCGAGCGCGTGATCGAGCCGGAGAGCATCGTTTGTCCTTGCGGTTGCGGCAACATGGTGCGGATCGGCGAGGATCGGACGGAACGGCTCGACCGGGTGCCGGCGCGCTACGAGGTGATCGTCACGATCCGCCCGAAATACGCCTGCCCCAAGGGGCGCACGGGCGTCGTCCAGGCCAGGGCACCTGCGCATCTTCTGGAAGGAAGCTGGCCGACGGAGGCCCTTCTGGCCGAGATTGCCGTCTCCAAGCATTCCGAACATATGCCGCTCAACCGTCAGGCCGAGGTCATGGCGCGACACGGCGTGCCGATCGACCGCACGGTCCTTGCTGATTGGATGGGGCGCACGGGTAACGAAATCGCAGCGGTGGTCGATCATATGGCCAAGCGGCTGCTTTTTGACAGCACCAGGCTCTATGTCGATGAGACAACAGCTCCGGTCCTGGATCCGGGACGAGGCAAGACCAAGACCGGCTATCTCTGGGCTGTGCTGCGTGACGACCGCGGCTGGAATGGTTCTGCTGCGCCGGGCGTGGTGTTCCATTATCGGCCCGGGCGCAAGGGCGAATATGCCGCTGAAATCCTCGATGGGTTCAACGGCATAATCCAAGTGGATGCCTATGGCGGTTACTCTCACCTCGCCACGCCGGACCGGGTGGGTGGCGATCCGTTGAAGCTGGCATTCTGTTGGGCGCACGGACGCAGGAAGCTGATCAAGGCCGCGCCGAAGAGCGGATCACCCATTGTCGATGAGGCACTGGTGCGGATCGCCGCCCTCTACAAGATCGAAGACAGCATTCGAGGGTCAGATCCCGAACATCGCCGGGCAGTTCGACAGGCATTGTCAGCGCCGCTGGTGGATGAGTTCTTCACGTGGATTGCGGCCCAGGCAGAGCGTGTCTCACGCAAGTCCGACCTCGGAAAGGCGCTCGCCTATATGCTGACACGACAGGAAGGCTTCCGGCTGTTCCTGGACGATGGCCATGTCGATATCGACTCCAACCTGGTGGAAAACGCGATCCGCCGCCCGGCCATGAACCGCCGCAACGCGCTCTTTGCAGGCCATGATGAAGGGGGCCGAAATTGGGCCCGGTTCGCCAGCCTGATCGGCACATGCAAAATGAACGGCGTCGAACCATACGCCTATCTCTGCGACCTCTTCACCCGCCTAGCAAACGGCCACCTCGCCAAGGACATTGACGCCTTGATGCCATGGGCATACGCCGCCCGCATCAAAGCTTCACAATGAGCTCACCAGATACTATCCGGTGAGCTCACATCCCGTCCTCAGGCCGCACGACCGAGTAGCTGAAACCGAAAAATCAATGGGGCGTAGACGGCGCATACGTTCATATTAAGCTAACGCTGTACATAATAGCCAGTCAAAGTTATAGCTACGGCTCCATCCCTAGATTCATCTTACTGGGCGTTTTGATGTCATTTTCCCCCCTTGATTCAGACCTGTTGGGGCCTCTGTTTACGACGAAAGAAATGAGGGACGCGCTCTCGGAGCGTCGATTTCTCGGGTTGATGTTGCGAGTCGAAACCGCTTTGGCGCGCGCTCAGGCTGCTGAAGGTTTGGTCAGCCAAGAGCTTGCCAACTCCATCGCCGGTATAGATCCTGGCTCTCTGGACATTAAGGTACTGGCAGAGCAGACCCGACTTGGAGCGGTCCCTGTCATCCCATTCGTAAAATCAGTGCAAGCCATGCTTCCGCCGGATGTAGCAGGTGGCTTCCATTTCGGTACTACGAGCCAAGACATCATGGATACGGCCATGATTCTTCAAATGGCCAAAGCGGTGGATCTAATCGAAACTGATCTAAGTGCCTTGCTTTCTTCCCTGTGCGAGCTAGCGGAGGAACATTGCGAGACTCCCTGCATCGGGCGCACAGCTGGCCAACATGCTTCGCCTGTCACATTCGGCTTCAAAGTGGCAGGCTGGTGTGTCGCGATCGCTGAGCACTTAGCTCAGCTTGAGCAACTTAAACTGCGAGTGCTCGTCCTCTCATTGGCTGGTCCTGTAGGCACACTGACCCAAATGGGCGATCGGGCCGAAGCCGTTGTGACGAGGACTGCGGCGGATCTTGGATTAGCCGTCCCCGCTATGCCGTGGCACACGCATCGTAGCAGAATTGTTGAACTAGGTAGTTGGTTGGCCATCCTTCTCGGAATTCTAGCGAAGATGGCGACAGATGTGCTTCACCTTGCGACAACGGAAGTGGGAGAGGTATCTGAGCCAGCGGTCGCCGGCCGGGGTGGCTCCTCGGCTATGCCTCACAAGCGAAATCCTGTTGGATCGATGATCATTCTGGCCCAACACTCTGCATCAGTGGGCCACCTTTCGACGTTGGTGAGCGCGATGGCAAGCCTTCATGAAAGGCCCGTTGGCGCCTGGCATTCTGAATGGCTGGCGCTCCCGTCTCTCGTCGGACTGGCGGCAGGAGCGCTCAGAGAGGCTCGTCTTCTAGCTGGTGGCTTGGAAGTCGATGCCGCACGAATGTACCGAAACATAGAATTGACAAACGGAATGATATTCAGCGATGCGGTTGCGGGAGGTCTAGCGCAGGCGATGGGACGCGCCGAAGCTTACACCGCCGTAGAGGAAGAAGTCGCCAACGTCGTCCGTTCAGGTGGGCACCTTCGGGAACGTCTGACCAAACGCTTCCCCGCCCACCATTCCACCATCCTGCAGGCATTTGAGCTTGCACCAGCGATCAATGCTGCCGCGAGCCGCTGTCGCGCAGCGCTAATCTCTGTTCGGAAGCAATTGGCATGACTTGCTAGTTTCGGCTCAACAGAAAGGAGCTCCAGGAAAATGTTACCCGCTGATCAAGCTGGCATACCGCCTTGCGAAGGGCCTCGCGCGCGCTCTGCGCCAATAAGTTTTGCAATACCAAAAGGCGCATGGGACACTCATCTCCATGTTTTTGGCCCAACGGCTGTGTTCCCATATGCGGAAAAGCGTCCGTATACTCCGCCGGATTCACCGCTTGAAGATTATCTGGCGTTGATGGAGCGTTTGGGCATCGAACGGGGTGTCTGTGTCCACCCGAATGTGCACGGGATTGATAATTCAGTGACTATTGATGCGGTCGAGCGTTCTGATCGCCGTCTCCTCGGAATAATCAAGCCTCATCGTGATATGACCTTTACGGAACTGCGTGACCTGAAGACCCGCGGTGTAAGAGGGGTACGTTTCGCATTCAATCCCCAGCACGGTTCCGGCGCACTCGACACCGAACTGTTCGAGCGAATGCATGGTTGGTGCCGTGAACTCGATTGGTGCATAAACATGCATTTTGCTCCTGATGCTTTGGAGGGGCTATGTGACCTCATCGCGGGAGCTGAAACACCGATCATAATCGACCATTTTGGCAGAGTTGAAACGGCGGCCGGAGTCAACCAGCTTCCCTTTAAGATCCTACGTGATCTTGCGACTCTTGATCATGTCTGGATTAAGTTGACGGGAGCCGATCGGATCTCGCATTCAGGTGTTCCATATGACGATGTTGTGCCGTTCGCACACGCCTTAAGTGAGATAGCCCCTGACCGCCTACTCTGGGGAAGCGACTGGCCGCATTCCGGGTACTTCGACCCGAAGCGCATGCCAGATGACGGAGATTTGTTGAACTTAGTTGCCCGGTTTGCTCCTGACGTCGCTCTCCGGCATAAAATCCTGGTTGATAACCCTGCCCGATTGTTCGGCGCCATCTAAAGGGCGGATATTCAATGCAACCTTTCGTGTACAATTCAGCTCCTTCAAGGGTTATCTTTGGCCGTGGAGCATCACGATCACTGGCTGCGGAGCTGGACCGACTAGGGCTGAAAAGAGCGCTGGTACTGTCCACACCGCAACAAGAAGAACAGTCGCTTTCAATCGCGAGCAACTTAGAATGGCGGTTGGCGGGGTCGTTCCATGAAGCCGCTATGCACACTCCGAGTGAAGTCACGGCGGTGGGTGTCAGGCGAGCGAGCGAGGTCAATGCGGACTGCTTGGTTGCTATCGGAGGTGGTTCCACAATTGGTTTGGGCAAAGCAATAGCGTGGCGAACCGATTTGCCACAGGTTGTGGTACCGACGACATATGCGGGGTCAGAAATGACCCCCATACTGGGGCAAACGGAAGATGGGTTGAAAACCACAATCCGTAACCCAAAAATCCAGCCCCAGACGGTGATCTACGACGTTGACTTAACTCTGACCTTACCGGCCCAAATTTCTGTTACGTCAGGCTTGAATGCGGCTGCACATGCGGCTGAAGCGCTTTACGCCCGGGACCGCAATCCGGTGATTTCCCTTTTAGCAGAGGAAGCTATTCGCGTCCTGACCCAGGCGCTCCCACGGATCGTCGATGACGAGCGAAATGTCGAGGCACGAAGCGAGGCGTTGTACGGAGCCTGGTTGTGTGGGATTTGTCTCGGCTCCGCGGGAATGGCTTTGCACCACAAATTGTGCCACACGCTTGGGGGCAGTTTCAATTTGCCTCATGCAGCTACCCACTGCGTGGTACTGCCTTATGCCTTGGACTACAATCGTACGGAAATTCCCGAAGCAATGGCAGCGATGTCGCGCGCAATGGGAGGTGTGGACGCTGCAAGGGGTTTCCGTGCTCTCGCAAAGAACTTAGGAGCCCCGACGTCCCTCCAAGCATTGGGCTTTGAAGAAGCAGATATAGCGCGCGCAGCGGAGCTCGCCACGGAAAATGCTTATTGGAATCCACGTCCAATCGAGCTCGCGCCAATACGAACGCTCTTGACCCATGCATGGCGTGGCGATGATTTGTGAAAGACTTTGCGCCCCTTCAGCACACGAGTATGACGATGATAGCCTCCTGTCTCCAGCCATCCGAGCCGCACTTTTAAGGTCGAATCGTCCCCACCAGTAAGGTCACGCGAAAGATCTTGAAGCCTTAAACCCGGATATATGCGGCGCCGCGAGCCAGGCGTCGTTTGTGTCATAAGAGCGGCGCGCAGAGATCGGTTCTCGCCGACCGTCTCTTAACGCGACGGCGAGCCTCGCTCGTGCCAAAGCCGTTTTGCTGGCGGTCACCCGCGATGGGCGCCTCCACCAGCTTGATTCCAAAGGAGCCAGACGATCAACAACGCCACGACCAACCTGGGGTCAGAACAAGAACTGTTCGAAATCATACGCTAAGGTCGAACGGACCGTGAACCGTCGTCTCTGACGCGCATGATGGTCTGCCGGCTGGTTTCGAACTTTCTGGCGAGCGCGGAAACGCTCATGCCATTGGCCAGCCCTTCAAGAACGTCTTGCTTCCGCATTTCGTTGAGCCGCGCCGGTCGACCAAGAATCCTTCCTTCCGATTTTGCCCGTTTGAGGCCGGACTGCGTGCGTTCGATAAGCAGGTCACGTTCGAACTGCGCGACGGCGTTGATGACGTTCATAGTCATTTTGCCAGCGGAGCTTGCGAGATCGACACCGCCCAGAGCGAGGCAGTGAACCCGGACACCCAATTCCTCCAGTTTCCCTACTGTGGTGCTCACATCGATGGCGTCCCGCCCAAGACGGTCGAGCTTTGTCACGATGAGCACGTCGCCGGCTTCGAGCTTGTCCATGAGCCGGATGAAGCCTCGGCGCTGCGCAATGGCGACACTGCCGGAGACTGTTTCGGTGACGATGCGGCGTGGCTCGATGTGGAAACCGGCTGCCTCGATTTCCTGAATCTGGTTTTCAGTCGTTTGGCCGGTCGTGGAGACACGGACGTAGGCAAAGGTGCGTGGCATGGGCTCGATTCGTCCGAATAGGCTGTCCGGAATGTCGAGCATGTCCATAACTATGTCAAGGTAATTTGTGGACAGTGCGGTTTCACCCTGTACGGAACCGGTCGTTTTCGGACATGCCAAGGGGTCATCGGCAAGATGTTGTGTGGAGTAAAGAATGGCCCGACGGAAGCTTCTCAAAATCCAGGATCGACAGGAGCTGTTCGGCGTGCCGATCGATGAAGACAGCCTGATCCGTCACTACACTCTGTCTCCAGCCGATCGGCTGGAGATCGCAGTCCGAAGACGCAAACATAACCAGCTCGGCTTTGCTGCCCAGCTTTGCATGATGCGATATCCGGGCAGGACGCTCATGGCGAACGAAATACCGCCGCGGGGAATGCTCAACTATATCGCCGAGCAATTGGATGCCGATCCAGAAAATTTCAGTTCTTATGCGAGGCGAGAACCGACCCGGCTGGAACACGTATCGCACCTCCTCGCCTATCTTGGGATGAGAACTGCAGCAGCTCCGGACCGGCGGGCCGCCTTGATGTCGGCGATCGAAACGGCAGCGACGACAGACAAAGGGTCTTCTATTGCCAAGGCAATCATCACCACCATGCGGGACCGCAATGTGGTGCTTCCTGCGCCAGACACTGTAGAGCGGATCGGGCTAGCGGCGCGCGCTATAGCGCGACGGCGTGCGGAAACGGCGTTGATCTCCGGCTTTTCCCCTGAGCAACTTCAGAGTCTTGACGATTTGCTGAAGGTCGATCCTGCAATCGCACAGACGCGGTTCCATTGGCTACGATCGGCTCCGGACGCACCCGGCGCCAGCAACCTGGTCGCGATGATGGAAAGGCTCTCCTTCATTCGCGCCATCGACATCGATCCCCGTCTGCAGGGCCGCATCCATTCCGGGCGCTGGGACCAGATGATCCGGGAGGGCGATGTTACGCCGGCCTGGCTTACCGCTGATTTCAACGCCAGCCGTCGGCGCGCGACGATCGTCGCCCAGGTTATCAAACTCGGCCAGAAGCTGACTGACGATGCGGTCACCATGTTCATCAAGCTGATCGGCAGGCTCTTTTCCCGGGCCAACAATCGCAAGAAGCAGCGCCATGCCGAAACGCGTAAAGAGACGGCCAAGGCGCTCCGGCTGTTTCTCGATACGATTTCCGCCCTTCAGGCCGCCAACGACAATGATGAGGATGCGATCGAGACGATCAACCGGCACGTCGGCTGGCATCGTCTTTTGCAGGCAAAGCCCGCTCTCGAGGCCATGGTGGAAAATGGAGATCCAGATCCATTGCTTGTGGCGGTGGAGCAATATGCGAGCGTCCGCAAATATGCGGCGCTGTTTCTACGGACCTTCGCTTTCCGCTCGGCTCGCCGGAACGATCCCCTGCTTGCGGCGATCGAGATCCTCAAATCCCTCTACGAAGATGGGCGGCGCAGCCTTCCAGATCGGGTTCCGGTTGCCCATCTCGGCGTGACGGCCCGCAAATTGGGCTCTGAGTAGCAACGGAACAGAAAACACACATAAGCTTGCCTACAGGTCGTCGATTCCTGCGGTTCGGGGATCGCGCAGCGGCCTGAGTTCGCCACGCGCGATGATTTCCGGCAGTGTGAAGGCGTAACGGCCGAGCATGTTGATGTGGCCGAAGCTCAACGGGGAAAGGTGGGCGACGTCCTCGGACTTCACCTCGTATCCTTCGGCGCGCAGCTGATTGAGAGCGGCGTCCATATAGATCGTGTTCCACAGGACGACGACGTTGACCACCAGGCCGAGCGAGCCGAGCTGGTCCTCCTGACCGTCGCGATAGCGCTGGCGCAGTTCGCCACGCTTGCCGTGGAAGATCACGCGCGCCAGCCTGTGGCGATTTTCGCCGCGGTTGAGCTGTATGAGGATGCGCCGGCGATAGCTCTCGTCATCGATGAACCGCAGCAGGTAGAGCGTCTTGATCAGGCGTCCCAGCTCCTGGAGCGCACGGGCCAGTTTCATCGGGCGATCGTTGGTCTGGAGGGTGCGGGTGAGCCCGGCGGCTCGCACGACGCCGAGTTTCAGCGACCCGGCGAGGCGCAGGAGGTCGTCCCAGTGGTCGGCGATGAGGCGCACGTTGATCCGGTTCGCCGCAAGCCCGTCGAGCAGGCCGTAATCAGCTTTCCTGTCCACCCGCCAGAACCGGGAGCCGCCGATGTCGGCGATGCGAGGACTGAACTGGTAGCCGAGGAGATGGAAGATTCCGAAGATCGTGTCGGTGTAGCCTGCGGTGTCGGTCATGATCTCGGTTGGAGAAAGCTCGGTTTCCTGCTCCAGGACGAGGGCCAGGAGATAAAGGCTGTCGCGCAACGTTCCGGGAATGGTGATCGCGTTGAGGCCGGTGTACTGGTCGGACGCCAGATTGTACCAGGTGACGCCGCGCTCGTGTCCGAAGTAGTGAGGATTGGGGCCGGAATGAATGGTGCGCACCGGCACGACAAAGCGCAAGCCGTCGGCCGAGGCAACTTCGCCGCCGCCCCAGGATCGGGCGAGTGGGACCGCGTTCTGCGCCGCCACCAGTGCTGCGTTGGCGGCGGTCAGCGTCTCGGCGCGCAGAAAGTTCTGTTTCACCCAGCTCAGCCGCGATCGGCGAAGCGCCGGGCTGTCCCGCCGGACAAGCGGCTCGAAGCCAGTATTGCAGGCTTCGGCCAGGAGAACCGCGCTGACGCTCGTCGCGATGTCCTCGGCGCGTGAACCACCTTCGCTCGCGTGGGTAAAATGCTCGGCAAATCCAGTCCGCGCCTGTATTTCGAGGATAAGTTCAGGCAGATCGACATGCGGGAGTCGGGTCTCGATTTCGGTGCGAAGCGCCACGAGGCTCGGCGGCTCCTCGATCTTGTCGAGCTGCGCGACCGACAGATCGACGCCGCCGGCCGTCGTCTCGAACGACAGCGCCGGGTTGGCGGGCGCGCGATCGGCGGTTTCCCGATAGGCGAGATCAAGGCGTGTCGAAAGCCGGGTCAGTTCCTCGTCGGCCGACGCCGAGACCCCGACCGTGCGACAAACGGCCGGGCGAGCCGCTTCCCAGGCCGCGCCGGACAGAAGACCCTTGCGTGGATCGGCGTAGCGCAGCGACCGGGACGCAAAGACATCCCGCCGGCGGATCGTGCGCCGGAGCTGATCAAGTACGCACAGCCGATAGCCGAACAGGTCAATCTTGCCGTCGGCCGCTTTCAACTGGCCAATCCACTCCTTCGGTGCGAAGGCGGCGGGTGCGGGTCCAGACCGTTTGACGCCATCTTGAAGGGCACGCACGTGTTCAACGGCATCCAGGAGCGACCTGCCCGCCGGAGCCGCGTCGAGGTCGAGCCCACGCAGCAGCGCCGGCGCGAAGCGAAACTGCCCCCGGTGTTTCCTGAGTTCGGCGAAATAGACGTCGTCGGGCGGCTCGGCGAGTGCACCCACCCGGTCATAGGCGGTTTTCAGGAGATCGCGCCCCACGGTCTCGAAGATGACGGCACGAACCTCGGCGTCCGGTGTCGCCTCGTCGAACAAAACGGCGGCGGCGTCGCGCAGCTTCAGCGCAGCGGCATCGAGGTCGCGAAGCGAGCGCAGACGCGCCTCCCTTGAGGCCGCCTGCGCATTGGAAAAGATCGTCGTGGTGACGACGTCGAACAGATCGATGACGTCGTCGCTGGCGCTGGCCTCGAGTGTGCGGATGAACGCCAGAAGCGTTGCGGTCCGCCGATCGTCCGGAAGTCGGGCGACCGCCTGTGCCTTGGCAGCGGACGCGAAGCGGGCGAGCGCATTGATGCGACCAGGCGGCAGCCTGTCGATTTCCGGCAACCCTTCCGTGATGACGCGGATTTCGTCGAGACGCGCCAGCGCCCGGCTGATCTCTGGGCCGCTCTGGATATAAGGACCGTCCCGAAGGCGATCGAGGGGGCTCTGGCGGACACCTTCCGGCACCACGACGAGAGCGTCGAGCCGCTCGCGCTGTTCGGGCGTCACCTTGTCGACGAGGCGGCGGAACAGACGGGCATTGGCGCGCGCGCGAACGCGGGAGACCGTCCGCTCGAGCACCGACAGTCCCGGCAGCAAAACCTTGTTGGCGAGCAGAAAGGAAACAGCTCTATCGAACAGCGCCGAGGGCCGGTCGGTGCCGGTCCAGCAAAGGGCGTAGAGAAAGCGGCTCAGCCGGAACGACACGCCGGGATCGGTGACGGAGCGATAGCCATAGCGTGCCCGGATGCGCGGGATATGTCGCCAGCGCGCCCGGTCGTTCGCATAGGCGAAAATCGCGCCCGGATCATTGAGGCCGAGTTGCTCTGCCGCGTACCCCACGGCGGACGCCGGAGCTGTCGCAAGGTCCTCGAGAAACACCCCGAGCAGGCGAACCGATCCGAGCTGGACGGCGACGCCCAGGCGGTTGCGATCGCCGCGATGCTCGGCGACAAACGCGCGATCGGCGTCATCGAGATAGAAGTACCTGACCAACTGATCGGAGGTCGGCTCGTCCGCGAAACGACCGTAGCGCCGGACCTGGTCCTCGGTGAGGAAGCTGACCGGCACGGGCTCTCCTATTTCGCGGCGACCGAACGCTTCTTGAGAAGATCAGCGGCACGCGGGCGCGGTTGGCCCTTGCTGTCGACATAGGCATAGAGCGTCGACAGCGAGACGCCGAGCTGGGTGGCGACATCACGGGCGCTGTTTTCCCGGTCCGCCATCATCGCCATCGCGGTCTTAAGCTTCGGACGGGTCATCATCCGCGGCCGTCCGCCGGCGCGACCCCGGGCTCGCGCGGCGGCCAGACCTGCCATCGTGCGCTCATGGATGAGATCGCGCTCGAACTCGGCGAGCGTGGCGAAAATGCCAAAGACAAGTCGCCCCGTCGCCGTGGTCGTGTCGACGTCACCGGTCAGCACCTTCAGCCCGATCCCCTGCTTCTGAAGCTCGCCGACAAGCCCGACGACATGCGGCAGGGATCGTCCGATCCGGTCGAGTTTCCAGATGACAAGCGTGTCGCCCTCGCGAGCGGTGTCGAGTGCCTGGGCAAGGCCGGGCCGCTCGGTGGCGCGGCCCGAACAGACATCCTCGTAGATCTTCCGACAGCCAGCCTTTTCGAGCGCATCGCGTTGAAGGTCGAGGCTCTGCTCGGCCGTCGACACCCGCATATATCCGATCAGCATGGTGATGTTCGCCCCCTTCGTCTATCAACGTAGCGGGGGCCAGGTTTTCTGGCTATAGGTTTATCCAAGGCTTTATATGAAATCGGCAGATCGTCGCGCCAGATTCGCCGGCGTGTTGTTCCGAGGTGCAGAAAACCGGGGTTTGTTGCGATGCCCGACACAGACCACCGCCCGAATGTTCCGGACCTGCCGCCGGAAGACAAGATGGGCTTTGCCGTGCCGAAGACGCCGGCCCACTCGCTCATGCTCCTGAACCGCTACATGCGGACCGACATGCTGCAGCACATCCATGTGCGTCTTCACAAGATGAGGGATGAAAACGAGCCCGGTTCCCCTTTGCATCATATGGCGAAAAGCCTCGAACAGGTCATCGGCACCTGGGACGGCATCAACCTGGTCGAATGCTTTACCCGCAACCACCTCCATATCGATCCGGATTACGAATTCCGGCCGGAGCAGGATTACCTCCACGACATCAGGCTGATGAAGCATCACCTCAAATGCCACAGGTCAACGATCAAGGAGCTGGATCGCTGGCGCTAACGCCGTGCCGGAATGTCGGAAAGCCCACCTCGGCCGCTTAAGTGAGTTTTCTGTTCCGTTGCTACTCAATGCCCTTTCTTCCTCTTGAGAATGTTCCGCTTGAGCCGCGAGGCTTTTGACCAGGCCAGCAAAGCGCCGACGAATGGTCTTATTTTCAATGCGAGCGAAGGCCCGGTTCAACGCTAAGCCCTCAGCGCTGGACAGAAACTCCGCCATCTCGTTGTCAACGGGCGGAGTACGAGCAACGCCCTCGCGGTCGTGCATGTCCTCGAAGAAGTACGAGGGGGCGACGTCGAGAACGGCCGCGATTTCTGTGAGGCGACTTGCGCTTACCCTATTGGTCCCTTTCTCGTATTTTTGCACCTGCTGGAACGTGAGGCCGATCGCCCCGGCTAAAGCCACCTGTGTCATGTCGCGCCAGACGCGCCGCATACGGATTCGGCGTCCAACATGAATATCGATCGCGTCGGGTTCTTTTTTCTTAGGCACACCACGGGTCACGCAAATCTCCTTGCTTATGCTCGCGAGGGCTGAACCTCTTTTGTTGTTGGACCATCGATGAAACGGAGCCCGTTATCTGTGAGGTTCAACCCCCAACTCGTTCCCTGTGCAATAACGGGATGGTTGATTTCGGCCAGCTCATTGTCGAGCAAGACGCAAACTCGGCGCCACGTAATTCCGGCCTCTTCGCCTTGCACGATCAGCTCTAAATCGTGAAGGGCATCCAATCTCCGTTGTCCGGAGAGAGGTTGCTTATTGTTCGGCAGGATGCTCATCAGCTTCCGCCCGGATCGAGCTTCAGATATACGCGATCCTCCCAGGATTTCCGATGCCAGCTATAGGTTTGCCCGGCCTCCTCGTCGGCGTTCTGTTCCAGAACCGTGCCCTTGACGGTGACGGTGACGGTTCCAGTCGCCGGCAAGCCGATCGAGTTGAGGTCAGCCAAAGCCTGTTTCGGCACCACCGGCGTCGAGATCACGACCGAGCCATCCTCCTGACGTTCAACCGTCAAGAAATTGTTGCCGGACCGTGACTTGGTGGCGGGGAAACCGATCGCCGGATTCGATTCAGTAAGTTCGCCTTCTAGGCTCATTGCCAGATCAAACCGGCCTCCCCCTACATAGACGAAGCGCTCCATTCCCGGCATCGTCGCTGCCAAGGCCTCTTGGCCCTTCATCTTCTCATCGGCGTCGGGCGGAATCTCCTGCCTATCCTGCAGGGCCTTCACATAACGAGGGTCGGCCAGACGCCCATCCAGTTCAACGGAGTAGGAATAGCCCGAAAGGTCAATCGTGGCGTTGAACTCCTCCGGCGCGAGGCAGCCGCTCAAAAGAGCGGCCGTGCCGAGTATGATAGGAAGCCGGATTCCGGCACGCCCAAGTGCGATCATCGCTCGCCTCCCGTCCTGTATGCCCCCGGAAACACGATGTCCTGATCGACTAGGATGTTGAAGTTGTAGCCAGGCCGGATTTCCAAAGTCGGCTGGACATTCAGATTGCGGTCGATGGTCTTGTCAGCCACGCGGCCGAACGATTCCGCGAAGTTGCGGCGGGCCGCATCTTCTGGCCGTTCTTGCGAGACACCGAAGGCATTGGTGCTGCTTTCCGGCAAGGCCATGTCGATGCCGGTCCCGATTGCCGCGACCAGAATGGCGGAACCGAAGGTGCGCCAGAAATGATTGTTCACCTTGTCGCGGAAGCCGCCATAGCCCTGTGTATCAACGCCTGCCATGCCGCCGATCTGCAGCGTGGAGCCGTTCGGGAAGATGATATCGGTCCAGATGACGAGCGCACGTTGCTGACCGAAAGAGACTTCGGAATCATAACGGCCAAAGAGCTTCGTCCCTTGGGGGATCAGAAGACGGTGGCCGGTGGCGCTGTCATAGACATTCTGGCGAACCTGGGCGGTGATGCGCCCGGGAAGGTCGGAGTTGATGCCGGTAATGAGCGTTGCGGGGATCATCGAGCCGCGTTTGAGCTCATAGGGCGACATTTGCGGGACGACCTGATTTGGCAGATAGCCAAGATCGGCCACGTCCTGATTAAAAAACGCCTGCTTTCCAGCCTGATTGTTCTGGTCGCCTGCACCGGCTTGACCACCAAGCCCGGCGCGCATTGCGGCCGCATAGAGGTCGGACATGCCGCCCGTACCGGCAAGCGTTGTCCCCTGCCCTTGCCCCTGTTGCTGACCAGACTGTTGGGCCGCGTCGAGATTGGTGATGTCGATCGCCATAGGGCTGTTGCGAGCATTGCTCTGAGCCTGAATTGCCGCAAGCTGCTGGCGATGGCGCTCGCGCAGCAACGCTTCTTCCTGCTCGCGCAGGAGACGTTCGCGCCAATCGGCTTCCGGCTCTAATGTCGTCTGCTGGACCGTCTCTTGCCGTGTCGTCGGCTGGAACGGGTTCACGGCCGGTCGATCCTCTTCGACGGCGGTTTCCGTTGACGGCTGAATAATGACCGGATCAGGCCGAGGCTCGCCGATCACGCCGTCGCCAATGCCGCGCTTGATTTCATCGGCAAAATCGCTCGCAGGTTGCCCCTGGGTTTGGTCCGGCTGTTCCCCGCCCCTCATCAGGCCGCGTTGCGACAGGCCCCAAATGATAACGCCAAAAAAGAGGACCGCGAGCCCGATGAAGATGAAGATCGGCAGTCTGTTGAGACGCCGGATCTTCGGGCGGTCTTCATCAGGACCGGCATTCAAATCAATCGAACTCATAGCCAGGTCCTCTTAGCTTTCGGCGCGGCGCATGACCGACACGGGGCTTGCCGGAACGGCAATGCCCGTCGAGGTCGAATAGGTACGGGCCAATTCAACGGTCGGCGTGGAAAGACGCACGAGGACCTGTCCATCAGCCGTGTCGACGGTGTAGGCAAGCGGGATCGCGCCCGCGCCGGTTGCCGCCGGATCAACGGCATAGCCCCAGCCTCGCAGTTGCTTGTCGAGCGATGCCGCAAAAGCGGAATCGTCGCTTTTGAGAGCGATCGTTCCGGTCCCCGGTCCGACATTCTCGGCAAGTTTTGCAACCATGTCGCCGGCGACGGCATCTGCCGCGATGCTATCGAGCTGGGCCGCATCCATGCTGGCAACAGGGGAGAAATAGCCCCCTGTCGTGGTGCAGGCCGCGAGCGAGGTCGATATGATGCCGATGGCAAGCGCGCGTGAGATCTTCATGGAGAAGTCAGACATGACTATCCCCTCCTGTTGATTGTGATTTTCTGCTGACGGCTCCCGACGCCGGAAACGAGGATGGCCCGATCGATCAGATAGTCGACGACCATCATATTGTTGTTGAGCCGGTAATTGACGATCTGGTTTTGCCCGCCCGAAACGACATAGAGGACCGGCGCATCGCCGCTCCCCAGGTGGCCAGGGAACTGGATATAGGTCTTCGTTCCGTCCGTGTAGACGCGCGTCGGCTTCCACCTGGCGCTGCCTGACATGGAGAAATTGAAGTTGAGGTTTTCGGCCGGAACGCCGGCGCCGGGGATCACGCTGTCGGAGATCCGCTGGTTCACGACCTCGAGCTGCTTGCGAATGTCTTCCGGGTAGTTGAAAGCCACGCGCGCCATGTAGCGTGAGCCGTGGGATTGCAGATTGATGTGGTAGGTCCGGCGCGATGTGGTGACGACCATGGACGTCTTGAGCCCGGCTTCGGCCGGCTTGACGATCAGGCTGATGCGCTGGCCTTCCGGCGAACCGGAAGATGCCGGTTCGACCTGCCAGCGCACGGTATCGCCCACCAGAACGTCGCGCACGGCTTCTCCGGCCTGCAACTGGATTTCGCACAGTTGCAGGGGGAGCAAACGACCGTCGGCTGCGTCTCCCCATAGAGATAGATCACCTGCCCGTCCGGGCCTTTCGTCATGACCGCGCCGGCATTCTGCCATTGCCCGGATATGCCGATGCCCTTGTTGGCGTTGAAGTCGGCCGACTGTCCCATGCTCGGGGCAACCGTGCTGAAAACCAAGGCTGTAGCGCACACGCTCGCGCGCAATTTCATCATATTGAACATCACTCTCTCCGCGAGCGTTTTGGCTAAAGTTGGGCCGTCCAGTCGAAGTCCTGGAGGTAAAGGCCGATGGGGTTCAGGCGAATGATAGCCTCGTCTTGAGGTGGCGATAGTGTAACGGTCGCCACTCCGCGCCAGCGTCGCGTGCGCAGCTCTTTGCCGGCGCGATCCCGCTCGATTTCGGACCAATCGACCTGATAGCTCTTGTTCGAGAGCGCCACGACATTGCTGACCTCAACCGAAACGGTGACAGTCCGCGCCCGGTCGAAGGGCGAATTGTTGCGGAACCAGTTGTTGACCTTCTCTGTTGATGGGTCGGATTTCCGCAGCATCGCGTATGTGCGATCGATGTAACCCTTCTGGACAATGGTATCGGGCGTGATCGAACGGAAGTTCGAGATCCACGTGCCGAGCATGGCGCGCACGACGCGCTCGTCGGCATATTCGATCTGCGCTGGGAAGCCGCCCGAAACGGAATTGCCGAGCTGGTCGACCTCGACGATGTAGGGCACCAGTTTGACCTGGCTCGACTGATACAGCCCATAGCCGAAACCGATCACGGCCATGGTCATGGCGAGGATGCCGATCGTGCGCCAAGCGTTGGCAGAGCGGGTCGCGCTGCCATACCGCTCATTCCACTCGTATCGCGCCGCGAGATACGGATTTTCGGGATTTTTCAGCTTCGCCATGACCTAATTCCTGACGTTGGAGAGACGCGGGCCATGCCGCTCATTTCTGATTGCTTTTGACTTTGGGATTGCTCAGCCCCATCGACGGGCCGCCGCTTCCGCGCGAGCCATGAAGGCCAACCGCCTTGTTCAAGGCGTCGTTGGCCATGTTGCGGGCACTGGTCGAGACCCCTGCCCGAGCGCCTGCCATGGCCGAACCAAGAGCGCTTGCGCCCCCGGCCTTTGCAGCACCAGCGGCGGCAACCCCGGCGCCGACGCCAGTTGCCGCAGCGGCGGCAAAAGTGGCGACTTGAGCGCCGCCACGAATGGCTTCCATGCCGTTGCTGGTGGAGACACCCTGGACGACGCCCTGAATAATGTTCGGGACATGAAGTGCGATCATGAAGACGACGACCGAAAGGCCGGCGATGATCAAAGATGCAAGCCACTCCTCACCAGCAGTCGCATCATCGGCCAATCCGATCAAGATTTCCGAGCCGATGCGCGCAATCATGACCAGCGCCATGAGCTTCATGCCGACGCTGAAGGCGTAGACCAGATATTTAATCGCAAATTCCTTGGTGAAACTGGAACCGCCAAGGCCGAGCATGATCATACCGGCGAGCAGGCCGACATACATTTCCACCAGCACGGCGACGAAGATTGCCGCGACAAGGGAAAAGCAGATGACCACGATTGCGACGGCGATAACCGCCGCGATCGCCATGGCATTGTCTTCGAACAGACCGAACTTGATCTGCTCGGAGAGCTTCGAGGCCACGCGGATACCGGCGTTGAACACGTCCGCAGGAGACGCCGACCCGCCATCGGCGCCGAGCTGGAAGAGACTGTCTACGATCGATTTTGCGAAGTCCGGCCCTTGCTGAAGGACGAACAGAAAGAAGCCGATGAAGAGGATCCGGCGCACCAGCTCTGCAAACCACGTATCGAGCGAAGGCGAGGCTATTGCGAGCCAGACGGCGGCAATGCCAAATTCGATACCCGCCAAGATCCAGAACAGCGAAGTGGCCGCGTTCATGACGGTGGATTCCCACCCTTGAGTGGCAGACCGCACCTGGTTTTCCAGATTGGTGAGGACACTGCCTTCCTGTGCGATGGCTGGCTCAACCAAAGCGAGGGCGGCAATGGCGAAGGTCGCCATTCTCAAAATCGATGCGGCGCGCATGCTGAAAACCTCTGCTGGTTCAGAAACGAGGTGCCATTTTCTGGCCGCCCGAGGTTGGATAGTCGTCCGGATTGGACTTGAAGAAGTCGCCGGCTTTTTCCTGCGCAGCCTGGCGCGCAGCGGCTTCCTCTTCGGCAAGCTCAACTTGGCGAGCAAGCAACGCCTTCACCTCCGGATCGGTGTTCGGAATGACGACATAGGACAAAGCCCCGCCCGCGACAGCGGACAGGAGGGCAATCACGATGACGATGGGGAGCTTAACAACAGTCATGCGCTTACCACCTCGGCTGCATTTCTTGACCGCCGGAGGTGGACGGCGATGTGCTATTAAAGAACTGCTCCCGCTTGTTCTGCGCGAGATCCTTGGCGGCCTGTTCGGACTGGTACCAAGCGCCCATCATGGTCGATTGCTGTGCAACAAGGCCGCGAAGCTTCTGCATCTGTTCGACCTGTTGGCTGGCGATCGAATGCCCGACCTGTAGCGCCTGCATCTGGCCAACCGCCGACTGCGACTGCGATTGCAGCTCGCGCATGGTGCTCTGTTCGCTGTCGAACTGTTGAGCCGTTAGACCGGCTTGCGCCAATGTCCCGCCGATCGTGTCCCGGTTGGTCTGCGACCAGCTCTGATACTGGTCGGAGTAGTTTTCCCCGCCCTTCACACCGCTGGCAAATTCCTCGAAGCTCGGAAAACGCTGCTTTAGAACGTCGTCCAATCCGCCCATCGAAAAGGCGATGCCATCGCCCTGCTGGACGAGATTGCGAAGTTGATTGAGGTCCTGCTGCGCCTGCCCCCAAATGTTATCGGGCAGCTTTTCCAGATTCTGCAGCATCGTCCGGTACTGGTCGAGCTGGTTCTGAATCTGCGTCATCTGGTTGGTGATCTGTGTCACCTGATTGTTGATCTGGGTGACGCCCTGCCCCGATTGCTCCAGCAATTGGACATTGTTCAAAAGCTGCGTCCATTCGGTCGCGCCGCCAGTGGCCGCGCCGGCATGAGCCGAGCCGGAAATGCTAAGGGCGAGCAGGACCCCCGCGACGGTGCTACGAAGCAAAGAGTTTGTGAGCATTCTCGATTCCTCTCGTCTGAAGCCAGTGCCGCGGCCACTCATCGCCGTAGTGGGTGTGCAGCTCCTCGATGCGCTTGATGTCGTCCTTGCCGGCGGCGCCGACGAAGGACAGCGTGATTGGGCCGAGCGCCATGTCGAACAGGCGCCGGCCGTCCGGCGAAACAACGTAATATTCCCGCTTCGGGATGGCCGTGGCGACGATCTCGATTTGCCGGTCGTTGAAGCCGATCTTCTCGTAGAAGTCGCGCGTACCGGTTTCGCGCGCAGCGCCGTTCGGCAGGCAAATCTTGGTCGGGCAACTTTCCTTGAGGACGTCCATGATGCCGGACTTGTCCGCATCCGAGATCGACTGCGTTGCCAGGATGACCGCGCAATTGGCCTTACGGAGGACCTTCAGCCATTCGCGGATCTTGTCGCGGAATGCCGGATGGCCGAGCATCAGCCAGGCCTCATCCAGAATGATCAGGCTTGGAGCGCCGGTCAGGCGCTTTTCAATTCGGCGGAACAGGTAGAGCAGGATCGGAACAAGGTTGCGGTCCCCCATATTCATCAGCTCTTCGATTTCGAAGGTCTGGAAGTTCGAGAGCTTGAGGCCGTCCTGTTCCGCGTCGAGCAAATGCCCCATGGGACCGTCGACCGTGTAGTGGCGCAGCGCGTCCTTGATAGAGCGCATCTGCACGCCGGACACGAAATCTGAAAGCGAGCGCCGTTCTGATTTCGACATAAGATCGACCTGGTGCGAGATCGCGTTGCGATGGTCAGGCGTGACTTTTTCGCCCTGAAGCTCGATCAGGGTTTCGATCCACTCAGCGGCCCAAGCCTTGTCGCTATCGGATTCCAGATCCGACAAAGGGCAGAACGTCAGTTGTTCCCCTGCCCCAACATCGTAGTGATCGCCGTTAACCGCCAGCGTCAACGGATACATCGACTTGCCCTTGTCGAAGGCGAAAAGCTGCGCATCCCTGTAGCGCCGGAACTGCGCTGCGATCAGGGCCAGGAGCGTTGATTTACCCGAACCGGTCGGCCCGAAAATCAGCGTGTGGCCCAGGTCGCCAACATGAAGGTTCAGCCGGAACGGCGTCGAACCAGAGGCAACCTGCATCAACGGCGGCGAACCCTCCGGATAGAAGGGGCACGGGTTTACCGCTTCACCGGACCAGACCGAGTTGAGCGGCACCATGTCGGCCAGATTGCGGGTGTGGATCAGCGGCTCACGAATGTTGGCGTACCAGTTGCCCGGCATGCTTCCGAGAAATGCTTCGGTTGCATTCAGGGTCTCGATACGGGCCGCAAAACCTTCGGCCTGGATCAAGCGGCGAACCGCTTCCGCGCGTTCGCGCAGCTTGGCCTCGTCATTGCCGAACATGACGATGACCGGCGTGTAATAGCCATAGGCGACGAGCTGCGAATTGGCCGCTGCAATCGCGTCCTCGCTTTCCGACACCATCAAAAGCGCATCCTGATCAACAGAACCGCTATTGGTCTTGAAAAGCTGGTCGGTGAAGGGGCGAACCTTCTGCAGCCACTTCTTGCGGGTGCGCTCCAGTCGCTGGCTGGCCTCGATAGGATCGAGAAAGACGAAACGGCTGGACCACCGATAGGTGAGAGGCATGAGGTCGAGAACGTTCAGAATGCCCGGCCAGCTCTCGGCCGGAAAGCCGTCGATCGCCACGACCTGCATGTATCGGCCGTCCACCATGGGCGAGAGGCCGTGATGAAATTCGGCCGTCGCGAGATAGTCGAGATACATGGGCACGGCAGGCAGGCGAACCGGATGGTTCTCGCCTACGAGGCAGAAGCGCACGAACTGGAAAAGATCATCATATTTGGCGGTGCGGAAGCCGCCGCGCTCCTCTGCTTCGTGCGTCACCATGCGCCGGATCGAGACGACGTTGCCCATGTACTGCTCGAACTCGCGGATCTGCGCACGGAAATATTCAAGCGTGCGGTCGGCAAAGCTGGTCGAGCGGCTTTCGTCGTCAGAATAGATGTATTTCACCAAGCCGGACTTGCGCTTTTCCGGCTGGCGATAGGTCAGGATAATGGCGTGCTGGCTTTCGTAGTGGCCTTCGGCCGTTTCGAAGCGCTGGCGCCGCTCGTCATCTATCAACGAGCTGACCGGATCGGGGAAATAGGACTGATCCTTGGTCGGATATGAAGTGGTCGGAACGCGCACGGCTTCGACCTGAATCATCCAGCCCGAACCGAGCCGGGCGAGGATGGAGTTGATCTGGCGCGACACTTCGTTGCGCTCGAAATCGGTCGAGCTTTCGCTATCGGGACCGGCAAAATACCAGCCCGCCATCAGCGAGCCGTCCTTCAGCAGAATAATGCCGTTTTCGACCAGCCCCGCATAGGGCAGAAGGTCCGAGAACGACGCGCCGGTGTGGCGGAATTTGGAGAGAGCTACCATCGGTCAATATTTCCGCCATGGCGTGGAAGTCGGCCGGTAATACGAGCGGTATCTGATGTGGCGGAGGTAGACCTTGCGCATCAGCGGATCAGCTTTCGCCATCATGCGCAAAAGGCCGACGACCACGATCCAGATCGCGAAGCCGAGCGCCGCCGATACCATCGTGAGAACCACGAAAATGAGGATGACCGCTGCAAGCCCGGTGATCAGCACCAGTTCGCGGTCAGCCCCGAAAAGCAGGGTTGGCCGGGACAGGGCGCGGTGAATCCGCGCCCTCTCCAAACGGCTTTCCTGCTCAGCCATTAGCCGGTCCCCCAGGGACCGGCTTGAGGGCTTCCACTTGCTCCGGAACGCCGATCGACGCGCCGCCCGCGCCAAACAGGCCGACAATCTGCGTTGCGCCGAGCAGGATGCCGGCGACAAGGACCACGTACATCAGACGGCGGGCGAAATCGTTCAGCTCGCCACCGAAGATCAGCATGCCGCCAGCAATGGCGACGGCGGCAAGCGCGATGGCGCCGGCGACCGGCCCGGTTATGGATTCCTGGATCTGTTCAAGCGGACCTTCCCAGGGAAGCCCGCCGCCACCACCAGCAAGAGCCGGTTCGATCATCATCAGTGAAGCGGCAACGAGGCCGAGTAGCGTCAGCAATTTACGCGACATGGAGTTTTCCCTGTGTTTCAGACTTGTGGTTGCCGATAGGCGTGATGAGGTATTTTCCGTCGCGGAACCCCTCGACCTTGAGGATTTCCCGAACAACGCGCCCGCCTGGGGCGCGTTCGATGGAAACGATCAGATCGACCGCCTCCCCGATGACTTCGGGCATCGGTTGGGTGCTGACTTCCGCGACAAGCTGCTCGAGGCGAGTGAGAGCGGCATAGGCATTGTTCGAGTGAACCGTCGCAATGCCGCCCGGGTGGCCTGTATTCCATGCTTTCAAGAGCGTCAGGGCCGCGCCATCGCGCACCTCGCCCACGATGATACGGTCAGGCCGCAACCGCATCGTCGATTTCAGGAGACGGCCCATGTCCACCGTGTCCGTTGTATGCAGGATGACGTGATTTGACGCCGAGCATTGGATTTCGGCGGTATCCTCAAGGATCACCAGTCGATGCTCCGGGGCCACGTCGACCAGCTCGCGAATGATCGCGTTGGTGAGCGTCGTCTTGCCCGTACCCGTGCCGCCCGACACCACGATATTCCACCGATTTGCAATCGCTTCGCGAACGACGGCGATTTGCGCCGCGCTCATGATCCCGTCGGTCATGTACTGGTCGAGCGTGATCAGCATCGATGCGCGCTTGCGGATCGTGAACATCGGAGAGGGTGCGGCCGGGGGCAAAAGCCCCTCGAAACGATGGCCACCCAGGGGCAGTTCACCAGAGATAATCGGCCGGTCCTGGTCGACTTCGGTTTTGAGCGCGTGAGCCACGCGGCCAATCACCGCCTCGGCGTCATGGGCGCTCATTTCACCTGCCGGCTCCATGCCAGCACCAATCCGCTCTATAAAAAGAGTGCCGTCAGGATTGAGCATGACCTCGACAACCTTGGGGTCATCGAGGGCGGCAAGGATCGTCTTGCCGAGTGCGTCGCGAAGACTGTTTTCCAGCCTGCGGCGCGATTCCTTCGCTCCGTCCCTGCTCAAAAGAAGACCCTCTCGCCATCAAGTCCTATTGCAAACCAGTAATTCGGTTACTGAGTTAGCCAGTAGCATGTGTCAACCCGGCGAGATCGTGTCCCGCCGAGTGGTGTAGCTGGGTGATAGCGAAGCCGCTCGCGAGCGTACCCTCCAATGTGCCGTAGGGAGCGGACGGCGTAGCGGTGGTCACCAGTGTTTTCCGGTAGGGTCGTGTTGCTTATGACCAACCTGAGGGACACCACCGATGACCGACGACATGATGAACTTGCGCTCGCTCGTTGAGAAGAGCGCTGATGCCGATTTGCTCCGGGAGATGATCGGCTTTGCCGCCGAGAAGCTGATGGCGCTGGAGGTCGGCACGAAGACCGGCGCGGGCTATGGCGAGAAGAATAGCTTCCGACTTGCCCAGCGCAACGGCTACCGCGATCGGGACTGGGAGACGCGGGCGGGAACCGTCGAGCTGCGCATTCCGAAGCTTCGCACAGGCAGCTATTTTCCAAGCTTTCTTGAGCCGCGCCGCATGGCGGAGAAGGCTCTGACGGCGGTGATCCAGGAGGCCTATATCCAGGGTGTCTCGACCCGATCCGTTGATGATCTTGTAAAAGCCATGGGCATGTCGGGTATCTCCAAAAGCCAGGTATCCCGGCTCTGCGAGGAGATCGACGAGAAGGTGAAGGCCTTCCTCGACAGGCCCATCGAAGGGGAATGGCCCTACCTTTGGATCGATGCGACCTACCTCAAGGTCCGGCGCGGCGGGCGCATCGTCTCCGTCGCCGTCATCATCGCCGTCGGCGTCAACACCGACGGTCGACGCGAGGTGCTCGGTATGGAGATCGGCACATCCGAGGCCGAGGCGATCTGGACAGAGTTCCTGCGTAAGCTGACCAGGCGGGGTCTGCGTGGCGTCAAGCTCGTCGTCTCCGATGCCCATGAGGGCATCAAAGCCGCAGTATCGAAGGTGCTTTCCGCCACCTGGCAGCGCTGCAGGGTTCACTTCATGCGCAATGCGCTCGCCCATGCCGGAAAGAGCGGACGCCGTGTTGTCTCCGCCTTCATCGCCACGGCCTTTGCCCAGGACACGTCAGAGGCTGCAAGTACCCAATGGCGCAACGTCGCCGACCAGATCAGGCCGAAGGTGCCCAAACTCGCCAGTCTCATGGACAGTGCCGAGCAAGACGTGCTCGCCTACATGACCTTTCCCAAGCAGCATTGGGCCAAACTCCACTCGACAAACCCGATTGAGCGATTGAACGGTGAGATCAAGCGACGCACAGAGGTCGTCGGCATCTTCCCAAACGACGACGCCATCGTGCGCCTGGTCGGTGCGCTGCTGCTCGAACAGAACGACGAATGGGCCGTCCAGCGGTCCCGCTACATGACACTTGAGACAATCGCCACGATGAGCGATGATCCGCTCATCAGCCTGCCAGCCGCAAGCTGATCCATTCCCGGCTCTGTCCGGAAGCACGGCGACCGCCAAAGCTACACCACCCCGGGGGACACGATCCCCGGCGACAGAGGAAACATGACTCAGGGTAGCGACTTTTACACGGAATCCGAGAGTATGTGACACAGTTGCACCAGACACGCAGCATCGCCTAGCCGCAAAAATGCGACTAAGGAGAAACAGCCCGCCATCAAAACGATGGCTGGACTTTTCTATATGTGAAAGTTAAAACGGATGCAATCGCACAACCGACTCATTTGGCATCTCGTGAAGCAGATCGTAGAAAACGCCTTTCCGGAGGAAACAGCCGCCTCTCGCTTGCAGCAAGTCGCGGTGCTGTTGACGATCAATGCCCTGCAAAATCAGCCGGAGCCTTTGACCACTCAGCGACTTGGCGAGATCTACGGCCTCAACGCCTCACAGACGCACAAGCTCGTTACCCGGCTGGTCGAGCGCGGCCTGGTCACAAGAGAACAGATTCACAATCGTTTGGGGCGCGGCCATGCGTTTGCACTTCGCCTCGTAGAGACGCCCGAATTGAAGATATTTCGTGATGCAATACTAAATGAGGGAAATTAAATATAGGAACCAATGACTAAGGCGACCGGAGACAATATTATTCAAGGTCCATGGGACCTTTGCTTTTACCAATCGTCAACGTTCCGGCCGGCGCATCTAGCGCGTGACCGTGCAATACTTGTGGACCAACTCGCCGTTACGCTCGCGCTCGCCCGAGCGGCCAACGACTCACTGCCTGTCAAAGTGTCGTTCCTCGTCACGTGCCTGGGCATGGACCACAGTCGTATTCTCTGTGCTCTCGCCCATCTTCTTCAGACCAGCGTAATCGATCGAGACATGATCGATTTTGATTGCACTGGCCTCCTGTCTGATACGCGGGAGGGCCGATGTTAGGAACATCGTTACTGGAATATGACCAAAACGGAGTAGACTTACGATGGCGCAAGAGATTCGCGCCACGGAGGCCTGCCCCGTAAGCGGACGGGGCTAATACCGTTAGCGTACCTGCGGATCGGTCCTCAGTTTCATTTTGTCCCGATCCTCAGAAAAAATATGCGGTCCGCACATTGGGATGATCCCAATCCGCAGATTTTCCTAATCGACTTGGACAGGGTTGCCGCGCCGGAGCGAATCCGGCACAAATACCCAAATCACAATACTGCAAATAAAAGGAAACCGTTTGAACTCAGCCCAGAAAAGATAAAGGCCCCGAAGCCGAAGCGACGGAGCCTATCTTCAAACCCAGGGTCGCCAAACCCCGAGCAGCTTCTGAAACTTGCTCTTGAAGATAGTCTCTCCGGAAAATTTGTCAACCACAAACGCCGCTTTGGCGAACGGGTCTGCTTTGCCCTGCAACAGGAGATCCTATGTCAAATCCAACCGGTTTCCGGGCGATGACGCCTGGAATAAACAATGCGCACACCCTTGCCGAACAATGGGGCACGCAGACCGCCGTTCAGAAAAAACGGGCGGTCCTTGCCTTCAACAAAGCATCATCACTGCTTGGGCTCCATGCCCAGGCGATCCAGCTCATGAACTGCCTCTTGAGCTTCACCCGCGACTGCGATTGGGAAGCAGACAGCCGCCCCTTGGCCTGGCCGGACAATCAACGGCTCATGGACGAACTGAACACGTCCCTGGCTACAGTGAAGCGGACCTTGCGCCGGCTGGCCGAAACTGGCCTGATCACCTTCAAAGATAGTCCATCAGGCCGCCGCGTCGGTCGCCGCAATCCGCATTCCGGCAGGATCGAAGTTGAGCGGAGTTACGGGATCGATCTTGCTCCCTTGGGCATCAGGACTCCGGACCTCGAGGCGATGGCCGAGGCGCAGGAACGCCGTCAGGCTTACACCCGGTCCCTGGCACAGCAATTCACGCGCGATCGGAAGATGCTGACCTCCTATATCGAATCCGGCCTCGCCTACGATCTACCCGGCCCATGGCGCGAGTGCGCCGACGAGCTGGACGAGCTTGCCGTGCTGCGGCGCGGCCGTTGCTCGACCGAACGGCTGGAAGATCTAAGTGAACGCCTCGCAGCCATCCTTGAGCGGGCACGCACGGCCTATGCCGCGGCCGCTGACAAATTCGAAGATCAAGCCGCCCGCCCCACCCCGTCAGGCACAGGGCAAGCGGGTCAGAAAGACATGAATATGAGCCCCTTGGGGTTCACCAGTGAGCCGCACATACAGAATACAACCGAGAGACAAATCCATGATTTGTACAGAAGAGAGCGGCGTTCCGCTAACGCGGAACAACTCGATTTGATCAGCGCCGGCTCTGCCGGCGAAGAGGGCTTAGGAAATAAGCCTGAGCGAGGCGAGACACCAGAGCAACCGACAAAAATCGAAGCAAGGCCGATCGATCCCCCAACTCTGATGGTGCTTTGCCCGGAATTTGGGCAGTGGATAGTTTCCCGAGGGCGCGTTACATGGGACGATATAGTTAATGCCGCTGAAAAAGTGGCGAAACCGAGCTTGCAGATCCCGGATTCGACATGGGCGGCCGCCTGCCGGATGCTTGGCCGTCAAACCGCGGCCGCGGCGGTCGCGTTGATCTACGAGAAACATGAGGATGGACTGATCGATAACCCAGGAGCCTATTTGAACGGGATGTTGTCGAAGGCGGAGGCCGGCCAGCTTCATCTTCCGGCCTCGCTGTTCCATTGGCGGAAGCCGCGAAAAGAACGCCGCGCGCCGTCAACCCCGACATACCGAAACTAAGCGGAGATCCACCATGCAAATGTCGATGCGTTCCGACAACGCAATCAAAATCCTGCTCTATCTGGCCGCGCAGCTCGAGGACCGACTGGTGCCAGTGCCCGAGCTGGCCTTTGCCGTCTCCATTTCACCGTTTTCCATGCAGACCCTCATCAACGACCTGGCGCAAGCGAACCTCGTCCGCACGACTAGAGGCCGCAACGGTGGCGTCAAAGCAGTTCGCGACCTGGCGAATGTCCGCGTGTCGGAAGTGATCGCCGTCGGGGAACAGGAAGCGGGATGGAAATTCACGGAATGCGACAGATCGCCGGACTGTGCGTGCTTTCTCAATGGCCGGTGCTCGCTGCGTAACATGTATCGGCATGTGCAGGAGCAAATCATGGTCATCTTCGAAGGCTACAGCATGGCGCAGTTGCGAAGCGCCGAAACGGATGCCGCAGCGCGTGAACGCGCAGCGTTATTCCGGAATCGGCCGTGTCCCGAGAAAAAAGACGGAATGACAAGGCAGCCAGAAGTGAATGCGATGCCGTAGCATCCGATCAAAGGGCTCCCAATGATGCAGAAACCAAAAATTTGGGCGTTGGCGTTGATCCTGATCGCGGCCGGAGCTGTTCAAGCCGAAGCGCAATCCCGTTCCGGGCTCGTTTCCGTGGCAAATGGCAGCCGGTTCCAGTTGCAAGGTTCGAACCTGTGGGTGCGGCTTTATGGAATCGAAACCTGTGATCTGGAGCAGAGGGCCTTTTTCAACGGCGTCGGCTGGCCGTGCGGGATCGTCGCCGCCGGATGGCTTACGCAGATCACTTTGGGCTATGCAATCAAGTGCATAGACGAAGGTTCGGCCGAGTATGCAACGTTTTATGGCCGGTGCTTTTTGCCGAGCGGTGAGGACATCGCAAAGCTTGCCCTGGAAAAGGGCATGGCGATTGCCAAACGAGTAAATGGCGAGCCGATCGAGGAAAGCTATGGTCTGATCGAAGCCGAGGCCAGGGAGAAGAAAGCTGGTGTTTGGTCTTCAAATTTCCAAAGCGGCGGTAACTTTTACCGGGCTGCTGATTGATTGAGCGACCCTATGTTGGGCAATACCAGAGATTTTCGGGCGCGTTCGGGCCAAGGCCCGACCCGGCTAACCCCGCCCTGAAAGGGCTTACCGAGCCGATTATTCCATGCCTGGGGGCATTCCTAAGTCCTGCCGGCGTCTCCTCCGGAGCCGCCATCATGCCAGGAAAGCCAACCCCCGCCAGTCGATCGTCTCGGCCTTCGGGGGCTATCCGTCGCGCAGACCGATATTGCGTAGGTCAAATCCCCTTGTTCATCCGGAGAAGAGCCTGAATCAGGCTGAAAAGCCGATGGAAGAGATAGTCAATATGTTCGCCCCTTGCGACCTGCTCTTTCTCTTTTTCCGAGTGGCGTATTTGCATGTTGTTGCCTATCCACGTGAGCTCCTTGGCCTCTCTCTCCAAGGCCTCGCGAAGTCGCGGGGAGGATGCTTCGGCTGTGGCGTCGAGGAGAGCGGAGAGCTGTGCCTTCTTGTCTGGTCCTGGACCCAAGGTCTTAAGCCGCTCCCAGGCATCCCATAGTGTTTCCAGCGATTCTCGGCGCACCGCACGGTCAGGGTCAAGAAACTTCCGACGCGCTGTTTCCAGCATGCGGTTCAACTCCGAATCTCCTGTGCGGAAATGTGCCGATTCAAGTTCTTCCCTCAACACAGGGGGCGCGAGACGTTCGATGCTGCCATCTACCTTGAGTTCGTAGGCAAGCCCGTTCCGCCGAAGAATTCGGTTGATGTCCTCTCGAAACTGGCCGCGGCCGGCTCCAACATCGAACCGCAGATGATGGTGTTTGAAATACTCGTGATAGCCGACATGCATAGGCTTTCCGACGCATCGCCAGCAGAATTCGATCGCATCGAGGATATCTAACGTCCTCGGCATTTCAATCGCGTCGTACCAGGCCGGTAACGGGAGTTCCTGAAAATTGGGAATGTCTCCCTGCATTCCCTTCCAAAAGGCATCCGCGTCGGTGCCAATGGGTCCATTACCATCGGGACAGGGATTGGGGTAAGTCGCGCCGAAGGAGCCATCTTCTGCGGATTCCGAGCTGAAGCCGGCCGGCATTCCGATCAATTACCGGCCACCGTTCCGATTTGAAGCCGGCCACGATTCCAATCAATTGTCGGCCGTTTTTCGGCTCTAACGATACCCCCTGGGTCAGCAACTTTGGCATCAAGCCTCCCGGTACACGAGGAGATTTTGATGCCGGCGAAGAGAAGGCTGACCATGAGACAATTACGACAGATGCTCCGGCTTGCCGGAAGCGGAACAAGTAGCCGCGAGATTGCGGTGGTGCTCGGCGTTGCGCGCAGCACCGTGCAGGACAATCTGAAGCGGGCGGCGCTAGCGGGCTTGGCCTGGCCCTTGCCCGGCGAGCTGACCGACGATGCGCTCGAACATCGTCTTTTCGCCCGCGCCGGGGTCAAGCAGGGCCAGCGGCGAAGGCAGGAGCCTGAATGGGCTGAGCTTTCGATCGAGCTGAAGAAGCCGGGCGTGACGCTTCTGATCCTCTGGGAGGAATACCGCAGCGTCCATCCCGACGGTTACGGCTATAGCCGCTTCTGCGAACTGTTTCGCGGTTTCGAGCAACGCCTGTCGCCGACGATGCGCCAGGAACACGCCGCCGGCGACAAGGTCTTCGTCGACTATTCCGGAAAGAAGGTGCCGATCGTCGATCGCAAGACCGGCGAGGTCCGGGAGGCGGAACTGTTCGTTGGCGTGCTCGGCGCGTCGAGCTACACGTTTGCCGAGGCCACCTGGACCCAGACGCTCCCGGACTGGATCGGCTCGCATGTGCGCATGTTCGCCTTCTTCGGTGGCGTGCCCCGGCTGATCGTGCCGGACAACCTGAAGTCCGGCGTCAACCGCGCCAGCTTTCATGATCCCGAGATCAATCGCAGCTACGGCATGATGGCGTCCCACTACGGTGTCGGCGTCCTGCCGGCCCGGCCGCGACGCCCGAAGGACAAGGCCAAGGTCGAGAACGCCGTGCGCTTTGCCCAGAGCTGCATTCTCGGCCGCCTGCGCAAGCAGACCTTCTTCTCGCTTGCCGAGGCCAATGCCGCGATCGCCGAGATGCTCGCGCGCATCAACGATCATGTCATGCGCCGGCTCGGCGTCAGCCGCCGGCATCTCTTCGAGACGGTCGAACGCCCAGCCCTCGCAACCCTTCCCGCAGAGGACTACGAGTTCGCCGAATGGCGCTTGGCGCGGGTCTCGACGGATTATCACGTCGAGTTCAAGAGCTTCTTCTATTCCGTCCCGCACGGCCTCATCCGCCAGCAGGTCGATATCCGTGCCACCGCCCGGATGATCGAGATATTCCACCGTGGCAAGCGCATCGCCGCGCATCAGCGCCGCTATGGGGGGCCGCGCTTTGGCACGGACCCCGATCATATGCCGAGTTCGCATCGGCGCTACGCCGAGTGGACACCGGATCGTTTCCGGCGCTGGGGCGCGTCGATCGGTCCCGAGACCGAAGGCCTGGTCACCGCCATTCTCGCCAGCCGGCCACATCCCGAACAGGGCTTCAGGACATGCCTCGGAGTCCTGCGCCTCTATCGCGATCTTCCCCGCGAGCGCGCCGAGGCTGTGTCGGCGCGTGCCGTCGAGATCGGCGGGCTGACCTGCAAGACCATCACCGCACTCATCGCCACCCACAAGTCCAACAGGCATTCCACCGAACCCGCCGCCGTCATGGAACACGCAAACCTGCGCGGCCCCGGCTACTTTCATTGAGGACCAAGACAATGCTGACCAATCCCACCATCGACATGCTGCGCGAACTCGGCCTCTCCGGCATGGCAAGCGCCTATCACGAACTCGAGGCCCAACCGGAAGTGAGGAGCCTCGAGCATGGCGAATGGCTCGCTCTCCTTCTTGAGCGCGAGGCGACGACGCGCCGCCAGAAGCGCTTCGAGGCGAGAGCCCGTGCCGCCAGGCTCCGCCATGACGCCCAGGTCGAGAACATCGACTTCCGCGCCGCCCGCGGCCTCGACCGCAATCTGTTCCTGAAGCTCGCCGGCTGCGACTGGATCAGGCATCATCACAGTCTCCTGCTGATCGGACCCGCCGGCGTCGGCAAGAGCTGGCTGGCCTGCGCGCTCGGACACAAGGCATGCCGCGAGGACTTCTCCGTCGCCTATCATCGCCTGCCCAGGCTATTCGCCACCCTTGCACTCGCGCGCGGCGACGGCCGCTACCCGAAGGTCCTCAAGGCACTCGCCAGAACCGACCTGCTCATCCTCGACGATTGGGGTCCCGAGAAGCTCAACGACGAGCAGCGCCGCGATCTCCTCGAGATCATCGAAGATCGCTATGAGAAGCGATCCACCATCGTCACCAGCCAGGTGCCCATCGATCATTGGTACGACATGATCGGCAATCCGACACTCGCCGACGCCATCCTCGATCGCCTCGTCCACAGCGCCTACCGCATTGAACTCAGCGGCGAGAGCCTGCGAAAGCAGCGCCACACTCCATCCGCCGCTTGACCGCACGACAAACAGGAGCCATTCAAAACAACGACCCAGGGGAGCATCGACTGGCCGGCTTCAAATCGGAATGCTGGCCGGAATGAAATCGGAACAGGTGGCCGGCTTCGTTTCGGAATCAATGGCCGGCTTCATCGGAATACGCAATCTTCAATTCGTGCGGCGATGAGTGCCCCAATACCGCCCCACGCCCCTTCGCCAATTTCCCCCTTTTCCCGAGGGCGCTCACCTTCTTCTTTTTCGCTGAAATAGTTCACGGCCCAACCTTTATTCGTCCTTGGGGGTTTTGCCGAAGGCATATCCCATTGCGCCGGCGATCAGTGTTGCCGCCTCTCCGGTGAGAGCGCCATTTAGCGCGAGGATTCCAACAATCGGAACTGCAATGGTGAGCACCGTATAGCGGATGAACTGCCACCCAATTCCTTTGGCCTTGTCCTGGGGATTTCCCCGGCGATTAAGATAGCCGACAATCAACACGCCCGGAACTACCGAGGCCAATATCACCGAAACCCATGTCATGACTTTCCCCTCCCGCTTCTAGCCGAATATACACGAGTTTCATTTTGTGACCGCCTCGACTTTAGGTTTCCGGTCGGTTCTTCGAGTTGGCCGTCTTCACAGCTTCGAGCCGATTAGCCCACGAGGTATTGTGGCCGCCCAGGGCGGCCTCTTTTTGATCCTTTAGAGGGGAAAGAGGGTCGCTGCCCCCTCTCCCCTGCAAGCCGAAAACCGGCATCCCCCATCCTTCCCTCACTCCCTGGCGCCGGCCGAGACCGGCCCCCATCCATTCGGTGCAGGACGCGCCGCGGATCTTGCTGACGCGGATCCGCATGCGCGCCCCTTCGGGGTGGGTGGTCCCCCCTGCCCGTTTGTCGGCTTGCCCCCCTCTCCCCCGCTGTTCCGCACGAGCTCGGGAGCAGGAGCGGGGCTCCTGCCCCTTCGGGCAGGAAAGCCGCTTCGCGGGAAAACGGGAAAAGGAGAAACCCCATGAAACTCATCTTCGAGGCCGCAGGCCTTACCGCGTTCTTGGCCGCCGCCATGACGCTCGCCATCGCATTCGCCGCTTAACCCTTGCATATCGGAGACACCATCATGACCACCACCAACGAGACGATCACCATCCCCTTGAACAAGCTGGACGTGGACCCCCTGAACGTCCGCAAGACCCATAGTGCTGAAGGCATCAAGGAGCTTGCCGCAACCATCCGAGCAGACGGCTACAGGCTGTTGCAGAACATCGTCGTGAGGAAAGGTGACAAGAAGGGTCGCTATTTCGTGACGGCTGGCGGTCGCCGCCGCGCCGCTCTGCTGTTGCTTGCCGAGGCGGGCGAGATCGCGAAGGACTTTCCCGTTGAATGCAGGGAGCGAGAGGCCGAGGACGCTACGGCGATCAGCTTGACCGAGAACCTGCACGAGGCCATGCACCCGGCCGACCAGTTCGAGGCGTTCAAGGCGATGGCCGATCAGGGAAAACCTGTTGCCGACATAGCCGCCCGCTTTGGCACGACCGAAATCATCGTCAACCGCCGCCTCGCGTTGGCGAAGGTCTCGCCCGTTCTCATGGCCGCATATCGTGCCGAGGAACTGAGCTTCGAGCAGCTTGCCGCCTTCACTATCAGCGATGACCACGCCCGACAGGAGGAAGTGTGGAACGGGTTGCAATCTTGGGATCGCAGCGCTCACACGATCAAGCGCCAACTGACCGCCGAGGAAGTGCCCGGAACCGATAAGCGCGTTGCCTTCATTGGTGGTCTTGCCGCCTACGAAGCAGCGGGAGGCCCGGTTCGCCGCGACCTGTTCACTGAGGCGGGCGGCTATGCATGTGACTCCGGCTTGCTGGAAACGCTGGTGCTGGCCAAGCTGGAATCTCTGGCCGAGCCGGTAAAGGCGGAGGGCTGGAAATGGGTGGAGTTTGCCGCCAAGCAGCCCGATAATCTTTATCAGTTGGGCCGCGTGTATCCGCAGAAGGTGGAATTGAGCGAGGCCGATCAGGCAAAGCTCGACCAGCTTTCCGAAGAATACGACAGCCTTGCCGAGTTGATCGAGGCGGGAGCTGCTGACGAGGACGCCGAACCCCGGCTTGCCGAGGTGGAAAAGCAGATCGACGCCTTGCGGGACGCCGAGGAAACCTATCAGGCCGAGAACTTGGCAAAGTCCGGAGCGATCCTGACCCTCGATTATCACGGGCGGCTGGCCATCCATCGCGGATTGGTCCGGGACGAGGACCGGGACGCCCAGGGTGAGCCCGGCGAGGGTGAAGGCGATGACATCGAGGCCACCGGGGAAACGGCATCGAAGGGAGCCAAGCTCACCCATTCGGCTACTCTGATCGAGGATTTGACCGCACAGAAAACCGCAGCGCTGCGCGTCGAACTGGCGAACAACCCCGATATCGCTCTTGTCGCCGTGGTTCATGCCATGCTGCTGCGCGTGGCCTATGGTTCCGGGCTTGTGTCCGAGCAAAGCGCCCTGCAGATCAGCTTGACCCATGAGCGGCTTGAGGGATCGATGAAGCGCCCCGACGACAACCGGGCGCTGGCAGCGTGGGAGAGCATCAAGGAGAACTACGGCCACAAGATCACCGGCAACCCCGCCGATCTTTGGGAATGGTGCCTCGACCAGTCCCGCGAGGAACTGCTGAACCTGCTGGCCTTTGCCGCCGCTCACACCGTCAACGCCGTAGAAGCGAAATATACCGGCGACAGAAAGAAGGCTTTTATCCATGCCGACCAGATCGGGCAGGCCCTCAACGTCGATATGCGCGATTATTTCACGCCGACCGCCGAGAGCTATTTCAGCCATCTGAACCGGCAGAGCATCGAGGCCGCAGTTGCCGAGGTTCGCGGCGCTGATTTCGCCAGCGGTGTTTCCGCGATGAAAAAGGCCGAAGCCGCCGCCTACGCCGAAAAGGCCGTCAAGGATAGCGGATGGCTCCCCGCCCATATCCGCATTCCCCCGGCCACCCCGGACGAGGCCGAGAGCGCCGAAATCCACCCGTTCCCCGTGGCGGCTGAATAACCAGCCGTCATTCCCCCCGGCCGCGCTTTCTCCGGCGCGGCCGGTCCCCTTTTCAGCCTCGGAATGAGAGAACCAATGTCAGACCTTCGCCCCCTCACAAACGAAGAACATGCCGCCGTGCTCGAATACGCGCTTGCCCATGGCGCGGACTGGAAAGACGAACTCAACACCGACTGGATGAACGCACGGACGACCGGAATCCTGCAAGCGCTGCGCAACTCGCACGGCCCGTCATGGCTTGCCGATTATTCTCTGGCTGACTGGCCGCGCTCGCTGTTCAGCGCAGAAACGACCCTTGCCCATACCCCCAGCCCGAGGCTTGCGGCGCTGGCGTGCCGCAAGCTCATCCTCGCTTACGTGGACAATCCCGAGCAGGTCAGGTGGGAAGACGTTCAGGACGCCTTGGCCGTCGCCATCGAGGCGTTTGGCTTGCCGGTGAATTTCATCGAAATGGCAAGGGCCGTGGCTCCCGATTGAGGGGAGGCCCGCGCCCCCTCCCCTCAAGCTCCCCTTCCCGCCTCAGCCTCGCCCGTGTCGGGCGGGGTTTTACATTGCGAGGATATGTAAAAGAGGATATTATAATATCCTTGAAAGGATATGCTGCTATGCCGCTCTACATCAAAGACCCCGAGGTGGACAAACTCACCGAGGAACTTGTCGGATTGACGAACTCCACGAAGGTCGAGGCTGTCAAGGCCGCGCTCATCCATGAGATCGCACAGCGCAGGGCCAGTCTGCCCATGCGCAAGCGACTTGCCAAGTCTCTTGAAATGGCGCGGGCCATCGGCCCTTTCGCGCCGGGAGATCACAAAGCCGAAACCGATGAAATGTGGGGCGAGGACTGATGCTGTTTGTTGATGCGTCGGTTGTCGTCGCCATTCTCGCCCAGGAGCCGGATGGCACCGAGCAGATGGACCGATTAGAGCAGGACGGAGGCCCGTTCTTCATGTCGGCCATCGTTCGTATGGAAGCCACGCTTTCTCTGACACGGCGGCTGGCCGAGGCCACCGGCAAGGACAAGCCCGCGACACCGGAAATGTTCGAGAAGGCCCGTCGCCTGGTCGATCAGTTCGCCGTCGATCTCGCAGCTCGTGAAACCATGATCAGCGGCGACGTGGGCAACAAGGCCCTCGATGCGGCGCAGCGCTATGGCAAGATCGTCAATCATCCGGCCAAGCTCAACATGGGCGATTGCTTCGCCTATGCCTGCGCCAAGGCGTATCGGTTGCGGCTCGCCTACAAGGGCGACGATTTCACCGAAACCGATCTGGCTTGATAGCGGCAGGTCTTTCACCGGTTCCCGAACCCCGCCGCGTTCACGCGGGGTTTCCTCACGCCAAAGGATCAGCATTCCCGAAAATGCAGGCGCCAGAATAGCTTGCAGCCAATTTTCGCCCTATAGTCGTGATGCAGCTTGAGACTTCCAAGATGGAGCAGAAGCGCAGCACCGAGCGAGAGGAAGGCAAATGGAACAGCTATTTTGGACACTCGCCTATGGCCTCGGCGTCATCGGCGCTTGCCTGTTCGCCCTGATGACCTTTCAGCACTATTCTTCCAAATATGCGGGATACAGGTTTTTCACGACCCGCAGGCTGTTCGGCCTCAGCCTGATCGCCGCGCTTTTTCACGGTGCCATCTATCTCGACACCGAGACGGATCATCTTGCAGATTGGCCCTGGGCGATGGAAGCGATGATCGCAGTCGCTGGCATCCTCGCACTCTACATCGTCGTCAAGAGCATCTGGCATGCCGGATTTGTTTGGGCTTTGGCCGGAACCAGCCTGCAATTCACCCTGCTCTATTTCCTTGGCCCTCTGCTGGCGATCATGCCGCCAGTGATCGCCTTCTATGCAGTGTTCAAAGATTCCGGGGTGAGGTTCCGACCCTTCGCTGGCACTGCGCAGCAAACGACAGTCTATATCAACCAGACCACCTATTGAGCATGTCCGAAATCATCGAATTTGAAGGCGAGCGGTTCCGTGTTCGCCGCCGCCCCGGTGTCATAACGCGGTTGCGTGCAATTCTTGTCATGCGCGCCTACCACAAGGCCGAGCGGCCATATACTCGTCTCATCCGTGAGTTTGAGGCCCTTGAGGGCCAGCGAGAGGCAATGCTGAACAAGTTATCCAGCTTGACCCTTGCAGGCGCAGACAAAAGCGAGAAACAGTATTGCATGCGCGAACTGTTCCGGATCAACGAGCGTTTTGGCGACCTTGCCGCGCCTTGGGTGAAGGCGGAGGCCAAGATGATTGCGGCCCGCAAGGCGGTTGATCGGGTGCTTGCAACAGTCGGATTCGAACCCGCATCTTGAGCTGAAACTGATTGTCAAGGTGGCCGCCCAGGGCGGCCTCTTTTTGATCCTTTAGAGGGGAAAGAGGGTCGCTGCCCCCTCTCCCCTGCAAGCCGAAAACCGGCATCCCCCATCCTTCCCTCACTCCCTGGCGCCGGCCGAGACCGGCCCCCATCCATTCGGTGCAGGACGCGCCGCGGATCTTGCTGACGCGGATCCGCATGCGCGCCCCTTCGGGGTGGGTGGTCCCCCCTGCCCGTTTGTCGGCTTGCCCCCCTCTCCCCCGCTGTTCCGCACGAGCTCGGGAGCAGGAGCGGGGCTCCTGCCCCTTCGGGCAGGAAAGCCGCTTCGCGGGAAAAGGAGATTCAGGACCATGGCAAAACTCACGCGGGCGCAGCGAAAAGCCCATGACGAGGCAGAGGCGATCTTGACGAAGGACAGGCTCACCGACGACGAGCGGGAATTTGTGTTTCGGCATTGGCACGAAGGCGCGAACCACATCAACGGCGCGTCGGGAGCGTTCTTTACCCCCTTCGACCTTGCCGGTGATTTCGCCCTCGACGGAACTGGCGGGCGTGTCGTCGACCTTTGCGCCGGTATCGGCGTGCTCAGCTATTTCATCTATCATCGTGCAGCCTATTGCGGCAGAACCCCGGATATGACCTGCGTCGAGATCAACCCGCGATATTGCGAGGTTGGCCGCAAGCTGTTGCCGGAGGCCAGGTGGATCAATGCCGATGTGTTCGACTGGCGCGAACTCGATCTAGGCCGTTTCGATATGGCTATTGGCAATCCGCCATTCGGCAAGGTCAAACGCCATGGCAACGGCCCGCGCTATCGCGGCCCGGATTTTGAGTTTCATGTGATCGATATTGCCGCTGAGCTTGCCGATCATGGCGCGTTCATCATTCCGCAGCAGTCCGCCAGCTTCCAGTATTCCGGACGCCCCTATTACGAGCGCCGCAATTCAGGCCGTGGCGCCGAGTTTTCCAAGGCGACAGGCTTTGAAATGGACGCAGGAGTCGGAATCGACACCTCGATTTTCCGCGACCAATGGAAAGATACCTCGATCATTTGCGAGATCGCCTGTTTCGATTTTGCCGAGGCGCGCGCCCGCAAGGCCGATGAGATCGAGCGGATTGAGGCGAAGCCCATGCCGCAGATTTCCCGCCAACCCGCCGAACAGTTGGCCTTGCTATGAGCAGGGCCAAGGAAAGCCGGACAATCCGGCACGTCGAGGTGTTCGATACGCCCTCGAATATGGGCGGATCATTCACGGTCTCAATCGTCAGGGAGCTTGACGCGGAGCGCGTCGAGGTCCGCGTCTGGTATGGCCACCCGACGCCGATGGGGCTGGGAGCCGTGGAAGGAATGGGACGGCTACAGGTTCGAAACCAGCCGTGCCGCCCTTCGCAACGCTCGCAAAATGGCATTATACAGGGAACGCTAATCAGATTTGAGGGCGGAAGCAGCAAGGCGCGGAGCAGCCCGCGCCGATCGGGGAGGATAGGCCACCCCGGCCGAGGCGACGGCCTCGCCCTCAAAAGGAGGTAACGATATGTGGCTTTTGCCCATGACCGTTACCCTAGAAATGAAAAGAACCCGGACGAGCTGGCTACTCCGAATCCGGGTTCAATTCTTAATCTCGGAAAGGGGGCGTCGGGGAAACCCGGCGTCCCACTCCTGAGAGCCTATATAGTCCTTTTCCCTGCAAATTCCAAGCCGCCCACCAGCCGACAGGCGCATCGAGCGCCCACCGACTGGTACGAGGGGAGCCCCTAAAGCCCCTCCCCTCGCGCTCCCCGCCCCACGCAAAGAAAATGCCTCCCGCCGGTCAGCATCAAGATCAGCCGGTTTTGTCATGCGAGGAAGGTTGTCGGCCATTTTCATCACGAATCGCACCGTGATCCGGGGGGAAGCCGATCGCCACGCCGTCACGCCCCCTGCCCGCTTTTCCGATCAGCTTCTTTCGCCCTGTGCAACATCGGTGCGACGCACCGGTGCTGGTCTACTTCGCAGTGCCAAATGCTGAATTTCGGATGGTCTGCTGCGCGAATTTAGGATCGTGTCCCGGCGAGTGGTGTAGCTGGGTGATAGCGAAGCCGCTCGCGAGTGCACCCTCCAAGGTGCTGTAGGGAGCGGGCGGCGTAGCGGTGGTCACCAGTGTTTTCCGGTAGGGTCGGGTTGCTTAGAGCCAACCTGAGGGACACCACCGATGACCGAAGATATGATGAACCTGCGCTCGCTCGTTGAGAAGAGCGCTGATGCCGATTTGCTCCGGGAGATGATCGGCTTCGCTGCCGAGAAGCTGATGGCGCTGGAGGTCAGCACGAAGACTGGCGCGGGCTATGGCGAGAAGAATAGCTTCCGACTGGCCCAGCGCAACGGCTATCGCGACCGGGACTGGGAGACACGGGCGGGCACCGTTGAGCTGCGCATTCCAAAGCTTCGCACCGGCAGCTACTTCCCGAGCTTCCTGGAGCCGCGCCGCATGGCCGAGAAGGCTCTGACGGCGGTCATTCAGGAGGCCTACATCCAGGGCGTATCGACCCGATCCGTTGATGATCTTGTAAAAGCCATGGGCATGTCGGGCATCTCCAAGAGCCATATGTGGACGGCCCCCTCTTTGCAAGAATTCCTATGATGGTTTTGATCGGATCGCTTGCGTTCATATGTCCGGCCTGTTGTTGCGCTCGCACATGAACGCTGGCCAAGATGGTTTCCGCGACGTGGGGTCCAAACAGGTATTCGACCAGGTTGGCCATTGGCTCTTACGGAGTATCCCGCGTCTTGGATCGATCGATCACACCATCTCCTCGTTTCCTGCAAGTTCACGCGTCAGAGCAACACGGCGGCTTCTATCGTCAGTTCACCATGGCTGCCTGGTCTCTTATGCTGCGGTTGCCAACTTTGTTGTCCCATCGTCTCGGCGGTAGACCTCACCAGTCACCATCAACTTCCAGGCAATCCGGGCAATCTTATTGGCCAGCGCGACAGCGACCAGTTTAGGGGCCTTGCGCTTGAGTAATTCCGTGAGCCATGGCGAAGCATTCCTTCCGCGTCCCACTCTCACATGCCGAAGCAATGACGTCGCGCCCACTACCAAGGTTTTGCGCAATACCTCGTCTCCGGCCCTCGTAATAATACCGAGCCTGACCTTGCCCGCAGTGGAATGGTCCTTGGGCGTTAATCCCATCCAGGCGGCAAATTGTCTGCCAGATGCAAACAATTCTGGCGCCGGTGCTTTCATCACCAGGAGTGCTGCACCAATCGGCCCGACACCTGGGATTTTTGCGAGACGGCGGCAGCATTCATTGTTCCTGTACCAAGCCATCAGCTTTCCCTCCAGTTCCTTGCGCCGCTCATTCAACTGCACAAACTCAACTGCTAGTGATGCAAATAGGTCTCGTGCCAGATCAGGGATTGCGTCATCGATCCTGATGCGTTCCAGAAGCAGCGGAATATGAGACATACCTTTGGCGGCGGTCAGCCCAAACTCGGCTGCATATCCGCGAATACTATTCGCAAGCTGCGTCTGTGCGGCAACAACACGTTCTCGTAGGCCAACCAGCATCAGTGCAGCTTGCTGATCAACCGACTTGACTGGAACGAATCGCATTGTCGGGCGGCTCATTGCCTCACAGAGCGCTTCCGCATCAGCTGCATCATTCTTGCCGCGCTTGACATAGGGCTTCACCAGTTGGGGTGGGATCAGTTTGACTTCATGCCCGAGCGCTGACAGTAATCTGGCCCAATGGTTTGAAGCAGCACAGGCCTCGATCGCGATTATGGTGGGTGGGCATTCCGTAAAGAAATCAACCATTTCCCTACGCCGCATCTTCTTGCGCAGGATTGGCTGCTCAGCAGCGTTGACGCCATGCAATTGAAAGACGTGCTTTGACGTATCCATGCCAATACGGATAATCTTTTCCACGGACGGCTCCTCTTTGAGTTTACAACGACTCACCCTGGCACGTTTCGATGCCGTTTTAGGGGCCGTCCACCCCAACAGGTATCCCGGCTCTGCGAGGAGATCGACGAGAAGGTGAAGGCCTTCCTCGACAGGCCCATCGAAGGGGAATGGCCCTACCTTTGGATCGATGCGACCTACCTCAAGGTCCGGCGCGGCGGGCGCATCGTCTCCGTCGCCGTCATCATCGCCGTCGGCGTCAACACCGACGGTCGACGCGAGGTGCTCGGTATGGAGATCGGCACATCCGAGGCCGAGGCGATCTGGACAGAGTTCCTGCGTAAGCTGACAAGGCGGGGTCTGCGTGGCGTCAAGCTCGTCGTCTCTGACGCACATGAAGGCATAAAAGCCGCCGTCTCCAAGGTTCTCTCGGCCACCTGGCAGCGCTGCAGGGTTCACTTCATGCGCAATGCGCTCGCCCATGCCGGAAAGAGCGGACGCCGTGTTGTCTCCGCCTTCATCGCCACGGCCTTTGCCCAGGACACGTCAGAGGCTGCAAGTACCCAATGGCGTAACGTCGCCGACCAGATCAGGCCGAAGGTGCCCAAACTCGCCAGTCTCATGGACAGTGCCGAGCAAGACGTGCTCGCCTACATGACCTTTCCCAAGCAGCATTGGGCCAAGCTTCACAGCACCAATCCAATCGAACGCCTCAACGGCGAAATCAAGCGGCGCACCGAGGTCGTCGGCATCTTCCCCAACGACGACGCCATAGTCAGACTGGTCGGTGCCTTGCTCCTGGAGCAGAATGACGAATGGGCCGTCCAGCGGTCCCGCTACATGACACTTGAGACAATCGCCACGATGAGCGATGATCCGCTCATCAGCCTGCCAGCCGCAAGCTGATCCATTCCCGGCTCTATCCGGAAGGCACGGCGACCGCCAAAGCTACACCACGCCTTGGGACACGATCGAATTTAGCGGCTGGCCTGCCTTGGCAACCCTTCGGGTTCTCCACTTCGTTGCGACCGCTGCGCGGTGCAAAGGCAGGCCGGCCGCCGCTCTATCTGCTTCGCACCACACGAAATCATCATTTTAGGAGAACTGCTATGAAACAGACCATCACCTACCTCCGCCTTACCGGTCGCCAAATTGTCGGCTTCATCAAGAAGCTGATCGGAAAAGCTAAACATCAGGGCACGCTCAAAATTGGCGTAACAATCGGCTTCCCCCCTCTTTTCGCGATCACTTTGAGTTATGACGCGAAATTCGACGGTCGAGCCGACAACGACAACAAGAAGGTCGCCAAAACCGGCTGATCTTCAGCCGCTCCCTTCGGGGGGCTTTTCCTTGCTCCCTTGGCGTTTTCCAACGCTAACCGGTTCTAATAAGGAACCCGGTTCTTATCGAGTTCTGAGCAGGAACCGGGTTCCTTGTTGGTTCCTTCTGGCCATGTGGTGACCATATGGACGGTTTATGGTAGATGGGAACCCGCCTCGAAGTCACTTTATAGTAACTTCTGTCCTGTAAAGAACCGGCAAGGAACTCAGAACCGGAAGGAGTAGCAATGCCCGTTATCGTCCTTTGCTCGACAAAAGGGGGCGTTGGAAAATCAACGACCGCTCTCGTCCTGGCCCAAGTCTATGCCGCTGCAGGATCTTCTGTGACGCTTATCGACGCCGATCCCAACCAGCCCCTCGCGACCTGGGCGAGCCGGTTTGGAGATTCGGTTCCGAAACAGCTCGAGGTGATGGGCGGCATCAACGAGGAATCGATCGTTGATGCGATCGATACCGCCGCTGAGAAATGCCCGTTCGTAATCGTTGACCTGGAGGGATCAGCCAACCTCACGGCCAGCTATGCAATCAGCCGCGCCGACCTGGTGCTAATTCCAATGCGCGGCAAGCAGCTCGACGCCGATCAGGCGGGCAGGGTGATTGCCCTTATCGAGCGTGAGAGCAAAGCCTTCCGGCGCAAGATCGACTATCGCGTGGTCTTTTCCATGACCACGGCATTGCAGAGCAGGGAGCAACGCCACATTCGGACGACGCTCGAAGAAAAGGGCATCCCGATCCTGCCGGCGTCGATGATGGAGCGGGCCGCATTCAGTGCCATGTTCCAGCTCGGCGGAACGATCTTCGATCTATCCGAGGAGGACGTGTCCAATCCCAGGACGGCACAGGAGAATGCTCAGCAGTTGGCAACAGCAGTCATTGAGACCCTTCGAGAACAGGAGACGGCAGCAGCATGACCAAGGAACGTGTCTCCCTAGACCTGCCTGATGTTACGGGATTCAAGCCGCGCGCAAAAGTTCCGGAATCCGATCAAGCAGAGATAAAACAGGTAGCTGAACGCGCTGGCTTTACCGCCCGGCATTCCGCTCAGCCCGCCACTCCGCCGAAGGCTCCGGCATCCGAGGCACCATTCGACGCCCGCAGCCTTCGCCGTTCCAACCGAACGGCCAAGCTCAACATTGCGACCAGTGAGGATACCCGCCGCCGCTTTTGGGAGTTGGCGCAGCGCATGGGTATCTCCGCAGGCGAGGACGTCCTGATCTCCATGATGGATGCCTATGAGCGTGAAGACGGTAGGGCAGGGGGCCGATAGGGCAACCGATCGCCCAAGCATACAACGATGCACCGGCAAGGAGAAATCCCGGCCGTGACAGCGCAACGGGATACGGCGGGCCGTCGCGGTATCCCCCTTTGCCTCTGCCTTGCTTTCTAGGACGGATGGCTGACAGGGCGCGCGATTTCCGCAGCATCGCCGCCCTAACAATTTCCCCGGCCTTCGGCCTTCCTCGCGAAGCAAATTCTTAGGGCTTTGATGCCCTCCATTGCATTGCGGCCCTTCGGGTGCAGCCCCCGCTTTGTCGCCCTGTCTCTTGAGCCCCCGTCAGCAAGACGAGGCAAAGGAGATAGCCATGAGCGAAGCCCGCACGGATACCTATCAGCGCATCACCGACACCATCGTTTCCGCCTTGGAGGCCGGTACACGGCCCTGGATGCAGCCCTGGAGCGCCACCAACATCGGCAGTTCCTTCCCCCGGCCGCTTCGCTCCACCGGCGAACCCTATCGTGGGATCAACGTCCTCCTGCTGTGGATTGCATCGGCCGCCAACAACTTCCAGCACGATAGGTTCATGACCTACAAACAGGCGCAGGAGCTTGGCGGCCAGGTCTGTAAAGGCGAAAAGGGAACCATCATCGTCAAATACGGAACCGTGACCCGCAGCGTCGATAACGGACGAGGCGAGGATGAGGACCGGGAAATCCCCTATCTCAAGGGGTATACCGTCTTCAATCTCTCGCAAATTGACGGCCTTCCGGAAGATTTCTACGCCAAACCAATCCCCATGCCGGAAGATCGGCGCATCGCAGGCGCCGACCGGTTCATTGAAAACACCGGCGCAGTGATCCAACATCAGGGGGATCGGGCCTGCTACATTCCCGCGCTCGACATGATCAAAATGCCGCCGTTTCGGGCGTTCGAAAGCCCCGAGGCATATTATTCGACCATCCTGCATGAGGTCTCTCACTGGTCAGGATCGAGCAAGCGGCTTGACCGGCTCAAGAGCACCGACAAGCGGCATCACGAATACCATTTCGAGGAGCTGGTCGCCGAAATTTCAGCATGTTTCCTTTGCTCCGATCTCGAAATCACCGCTTCGGTCAGGCCCGAGAGTGCGTCGTACCTTGCCAGTTGGTTGGCCGTCATGAAGCAGGATAAGCGCGCCATCTTCCGGGCCGCTTCCAAGGCGCAAGCGGCGGCCGACTACCTGCACTCGCTTCAAGAAAAAAGGGCGGCCGCTTAGGCCGCTCTACCCTTGGTGGTCGGAGCCCTGCACTCGATTCCCGTACCAGCATATGCTAGGTTAACAGACAGAAAATATTGAGGATTGTCATGGCACACGCTGTTCGTCACACCACTGAACTGACCGCCGAGGAATGCATCTTGGCGCTTGCAAAGCAGCACGGAATTGTCGCGGCTCGTACCGAGCTTGACGATTGGGCGGACGATGTAACGCGCCTGGCTGGTGATGATGTCGCGTTTGATGAGGTCCAGGAAGTCGTTGTCGCCTTGCGCAAGGCGGGAGTCATCAACGGTGTTGAGTTGACCCGTCTCCATTCCCGATATCTTGATGAACGCCAAGCGCGAGGATGACGTTTGATCCGTTCGGCGATTTTGCCACACGAGGATATCTGCGAAATCATGCCGGGCAAAAGGACATGGCCAAGGTCAAAGACCTTGAGCATGATGCCTTTCGCGGCAATGTCGAGCGTGCCTTGCACAACCTTAGTCGCGTCGAGCGACTTTCATTTGAGGACGTAAAGAAGACGCACGAAACCTTGTTTGGTGACGTCTATCCGTGGGCTGGTCAGGACCGCTCCCAGAACGCTCGAGATCTCCACGTCACGAAAGGGGCCGTGGAATTCATGTTCGCCTCGCATGTCGGCCGAGGCGTCGACTATGCCTTGGGGCAGGGCAACGATGCTGCCACGATGCGCGAGAAACCCGGCGAGGTGATGGGCAATCTCGCCTATGCCCATCCTTTCCTTGATGGGAACGGCCGCACGATCATGACGGTGCATACCGAGCTTTGCCGTCGCGCGGGTATCCACATCGACTGGTCGCAGACCAACAAGAACGATTATCTCAATGCCCTCACGCGAGAGCTGGAAGCTCCCGGCAAGGGGCATCTCGACGCCTATCTCAAACCGTATGTGCGCTCCGGCGCCATCGATCGGGCTCAGTCGGCCGATGCGCTGCGCGGCCTACCTGGGCTTGGTCCCGAAGAAAAGACCATGACCGGCCAACCCATCCTTCCGGCCCGCACACTCGACTCTGCCGTTAGCAAGACGGACCTCGACAAGGCCCTGGAGCAATCCGACTATTTCCGTGAAACCAGCCGCAACCTCGACCGAATGGCGGCCGGGGTCTACCGCGATCCGTCCAAGATGCTCGACGCGGTTCGCGAAACCGCCATGAGCGGCAAGATTGGCGATCGCGACGTAATTGCCCGCCTCAGTCTCGATCCGGAGGCCTATGGCCCATACAAGGGCGCAGGCGGCGTCTTCTCCAGCCGTGAGGAACGGATGGACTACCGTCGAGCCATAGCAGGACGAACAGGCCTACGTGGTGTTGCCGATGATTACATTTCGCTGGTGCATGGCATCCGTCAGACCCTGGCCCAGGAAAAGCATGAGCTGGCCGAGCGCGGCAAGGTGGAAATCGCCCAGCCAAGCGCCGCGCTGATGAGCGCGATCGAGAAGAAGCAGCCTCTTTCCGACGACCAGAAAACCGAGTTGAGCAAGTCCATTCGTTCATTCGAGAAGCGGTTCGGTGACGATATCGGCAGGCTCAGGACGGCTCGCAACCTCGCGCCGATCGCCGAGAAACATGGCGCCAATGAACAACAGCTTGCGACCGCGCGCACAGTCCTGAAAACGCTCGACAAGGGCGATGCTCAGGTGCGCAACCAGGCCCGCGAACTCAACCAATCGCAGTCGTTAGGCAAAGGCGGACCAAGCCGGTAATCCCGCCGGCGTCGTCATGTTTGGGGGAGGGTGTCGATCAGCCCCTTGCAATACCCCTTGTATGTCCACGAATTACCGGTGATGGGAAGCTAAGAGCGGTGTTCCGCACCACAACCGCGCCTATCTACGATTTTCCCCGGCATCACCACCCCACCCGACATGTCGGGCGGGGACCCCGGTTCGGCCTTCCTCGCGAGACAAAATCGCGTCCAGTCCCGGTCCTTCGCTGACGCTACGGCCTTCGGTGTGGTCCGGCCCATATCCGCTCTTTGAAAGCTCCCATCGGCAACTCGCTAACAAGGAGCATCACAATGACCGACACCCTCGCAAACTTCATCCAGATCGACGGCAAGAAGATCACCGGCAACATCGCCACCCTCTCATTCGACATCGACGTTACCGGCGAGCCGGTTACCAGCGACAACGAGAAGGCCCCCAAGTACCGGCTGTTTGCACAGAGCCCGCGGGGCAGGCGCGTTGAAGTTGGCGGCATCTGGGAACGGCTCAACGCCGACGACAAGCCCTACCTGGCGCTGACACTCAACACCGGGCACTCCCGCTGGTACGCGAATCTCGGCCGCTACCCCGGTCAGGACGATGAGACGCTGATGGCGGTCATCCCGAACGATTACCTCAACAGCGAGCGCCGGTCCTAACGGACCGGCCTTGCCTCGGCTCAGCCGCTTCGGCGGCCGAGCCGATCGGCGGAGGCGATCATGACGGCGAACGACAACACTCAACAATTCCGCATCGAGGTCCAACGACCGGACGGCCAGATCGATTGCTACCCCTGTCTTCATCCCGAACAGATCGGAGAAGTGCTTTTTTCAATCTTCGGGGCAGGGGAAGCGGCAATCGGAACGCTAATCCACGTCTACGATCACCAGAGCTGGCGACCAGGCTTCACCAATCGGCCTCTTTGCAGATTCCGGGCGCTCTAAGATCCGCCCCTTGTTCGACGCGCCGCAGGCCGTCGAACCTACCGAGTGGGACACGAGGGGCAGACGCCCCTCATCCCGACACCTTCAGGACGCCACGCGGCGCAGTTGAGGGCAAGGGCGGTTTACCGGGACCGGAGCCACGCGCAGGCGCGGTAGCGGTGAGCATGGCGAGGACCAGCCCCTTGCCGGAAACGAGCAGTGTTGCCGAACCGTTGCAAGGGCAGGGGAGCGATACGGAGAGGTATTCTCTCTCTCAACATGGGCCGATGGTGCCAAGCCGAATGTCTTGCGTCAACGACAGACGGTACCCCCAATTTGCTTCGCAAATCGGCTCCCCCATCTGCCCTTCGGGCCGCCCAGGGGCGGTCATTGACTCAAGCCCTTCACCTTGGCGCCGAACCTTTGTTTTCAATCAAAGGAGCAAGGCAATGACGACCTACGATCACATTCAGGAACTTCGCGCAGAGCTGGCGGCATCGCTGGACGCCGGCGAGCGGCAGCAGATCGCGGCCGAGCTGGAGCAGGCTATGGTGCAGCACGCGGCGGAAAAGGCCGTATTTGACGCGCTGTTCAGCGCCGAGCCGCCCCGCTAGGGCGGCTCAAACAAACGGGCTTCCGGCCCTTTGCGGTTTTCCAGCCCGGAGGGCCGGAGCCCGGTTCCTACTTAGAACCGGGCGGAGCAGGTGGAGGCCTGAACGCGCTTATCCAAATTGCGCCGAAGAGAAGGCCGTAACCTGTGGTAAACCGCAATGGGGCGGCTTCCGCTTACGCGCCAGCGTCCGCCTTTGACTTTGGGGAGAAATTGGACGCACCGACCCTCGAGGCCATTTCCTGACGGCGGAAATAGATCGACCGGCCGCAGCGGATCGGCGGGTTGCCGCTGGTGAAAATGATCTGCTCGTCGGTCCGCATTTGCGTGACCTCATAGGGCAGGATCAACGCGCGTTGTGTCAGTTGCTTGGAGCGCGATCGACCAGTTCGCCCGCCATTGGTGTTGCGGCTGACTTGATCGACTTCGATTGTCGTCTGGCCGCAGCGCTTGGAAATGTAATCGGCGGTGTCCGTGTCATTGACGGCCGAGAAGGAGACCCAGGATGCGGATTCGAACCATTTGCTGGTCGCATCGCGTCCGCCAAATGCTTCGCGCATCTGGCCGAGGGACTGGAACAGCATCAACAGGGTAATGCCGTACTTCCGGCCCGCATCGCGGGCCGTTTCGATGATCCGCATGTAGCCAAGGCGCGCGGCCTCATCGAGGAGGAAGAGGGCGCGTTCGTTGATGTCGCCATTGCGATTGTAGACGGCCTTGAGGAACGCACCGATAATCACACGGGCCATGCCCGGATGATTTTCGAGGGTCGATAGGTCGATGTTGATGAAGATGGTGTGCGCACCGTCGGCAATGTCTTCGGTCTTGAAGGTGGCGCCGGATACGAGAGCCGCATAGTTGTCGTAGGACAACCAATGTGTCTCCTTGGTAGCAGTCGCATAGACCCCGGAGAACGTCTGTTCGGTCATGTTGATGAAGGGGGCAACGTTCTCCCGCACGAAGCGGGAGGAGGTGTTTCTGTGAATCTTTTCGAGTTTCTTCTGCAGGGTCTTTTCCGGTTGGGCGAGCCGCTTGCGAACCATGCGCAGCGATTTTTCGCCAGTGCGCAGCTCGTCGTCTTCCTCGTCCTCGTCGTCATCTTCCAAGGGCTCTTCACTCAGCATCACGTCCGCGATGATCGCGGTTATGAGCTGTTCGGCCGTGGTGCGGAAAAAGTCATCGGAGCCGGAACTGACACGCGGCTTTTCGCTCATCAACCATGCCGCGACGGAGGCGATATCTTCCTCGGGCGAGTTGCCGTGTTGCCCGATCCAGTCGAGGACGTTGAACCCGACTTCGGGTTTCCGGGGGTCGAGCGTGAACACGCGCTGGTAATTGCTGCGCCGGTGCGCAGTGACCATTGGCGCGATCTCGGTCGAGGGATCGAGGACGATCAGTGTCCCTTTGAATTTGAGCGCGGTCGGGATCACAACCGATGTCGTCTTGAAGCCGCCCGATCCGGCGAAGACGAGCCCATGGGTGGAGCCGAACCCGGCATCAAAGCAGAGCAGGGGCGCTTTCCCGCCCTTGCCCCAGGTGTCCTTTCGGCGGGGATCAAAGCCGACCTGGCCGACAGTATCCTTGTCGGGGCGATAGTTCTCGCCAACGACAATGCCGCCCGACGCCGGGAACAGTTTTGCCGCCTGCGCATCACTCATCCAGTCATTGGCGCCATGAACGGCGCGGGCTCCACTCAGCCGTTTCGGGCCGGTTGAGCCGAACGCCATATTGCCTCGCATAGCGACCTTGAGGCCGAACAGTGCGGAGCCGAGCGCGACAGCGGAGCCGCCCAAGGTGTAAAGGTCGAGGTAGTTGCCAATCTGTCCATCGGGCACCCAATCGATCATGGACATGATGCGCGTTGTTTCGCCAATCATACCAATTGCAGCGACGGCCGCGCCGCCCAAGAGGACGCCAAGGCCTGCCGACTGAATTGCCAATGATCCTCGTGTCGCAAGCAGGAAGATGATGCCGAAGGCAGCCGCCGTCACATAGGGGAGGGCCAATCCGATGCGTCCGAGCGTCTGATAGGATTCCGGCGTCTTGCCGAATCCGGCCACCCAGGTCTCAATCCCGTTCATCGCGAACAGGATTGCCAGCAATACCGCGATCGGGGCGCTCATCAGCGCCAGCTTCTTTGCTTCCATTCTCGAATGCCTCCTTGCCGCGAGCGGCAAATCGCGCCCGCTCCGTTTCGTCGTTCAGCCGTTCGGCGGCTTCAAGAAGCGCGCCGAGGATAACGGCTTTATCGACATCGCGAAGACCGGCTTTAACGACCAGGCCGCCAAGCTGGATTTTCTCACGCGTGTCTTTCTTCCGCTCGTCGCTGGTCGCTGATTGCAACTGCCGCTCCGTCCTGGCGATCCGGGCGCTAAGCCGTTTTACCGGGCTGTGCGCGCGCGGTCTGAAATCGGGCAGCCACTTCCTTCATGGCCTTCACAAGATCGGCGTCACTCGCTTCGATCTCATGAAGCCCCGCCTTGATGGCCAGTGCTCCCAGGCGATCAGCCTCTTTTGCTTCTGCCTCTTTGAGCTCCTGTTTCAGGCGCTCCATTTCGGCTTTGATCTGTGCCGGGGTTTTTGCCTTCCTTGCCATTCGTTGATGTCTCCAAGTTGTTGTTGCCGTTCTGTTTTGCCTCATGGGTTTGCGAGAGGCAACCCCTTCCCGCCGATAGGCGGCAACTTTACAAAGCACCGGCTTGCCGGTACATGTTTTGGTCTGTGATTAACAGCGCAGTAATACGTTGCTTCGCAACGTCGCTCAGAAAGCGCCCTTTGTTGGGGCGCTTTGCTCACCGGAGGTTCGCTCTTTGGCGATCACGCACTTTACGCCACAACTGATCAGCCGGGGCGAAGGCCGCTCGGCTGTCGCGGCTGCGGCGTATCGCCATTGTGCTCGTATGGAGAATGAACGCGAGGACCGGATAGCGGACTTTTCCAACAAGTCCGGCATGGTACATGACGAGTTCGTGCTGCCGGAGGATGCCCCCGAGTGGGCAAAGGCCATAATTGCGGATCGGACAGCGGCCGGGAGCGCCGAGGCGTTCTGGAACAAGGTGGAGGCGTTCGAGGTTCGCAAGGATGCGCAGCTTGCCAAAGAGTTCATCATGGCATTGCCGATCGAGCTGACGACGGAACAGAATGTCGCTTTGATGCGCGACTTTGTTACCGGACAGATATCGAAGCGGGGGCTGATTGCCGATTGGGTCTATCACGATGCACCGGGCAATCCGCATGTGCATCTGATGACGAATCTTCGGCCGCTCACCCATGACGGTTTCGGTGGCAAGAAGGTGGCCGTGCTGGACGAGAACGGCAGGCCCCTGCGTTCAAAGAACGGCCAGATTGTTTACAAACTATGGGCCGGGGATAAGACCGATTTCCTCGCATTACGCGAAGCGTGGTACGCGGCGCAGAACAAGCATCTGGAATTGAACGGCCATGACGTTCGCGTCGATGGGCGGTCCTATGCCGAGCGCGGCATAGAGCTTGCGCCAACCTCGCATATCGGTGTTGCCAGCAAGGCAATACAGAGGGAGGCCGAAGCAGAAGGGCGCGAGGCGAAGCTTGAGCGTCTGATGCTGCATGCGGCAACACGGCGGGAGAATGCCGAGCGGATCGCGGCCAAGCCGGAGATCGTCATCGATGCCGTTTCGCGTGACCGGAGTGTTTTCGATGAACGCGACATTGCGAAACATCTTCATCGCTATGTTGACGACGTGGGCGAGTTTCAGAACCTCATGGCGCAGATCATGGCGAGCCCGGAGCTTGCGATGATCGAGGCGGAGGGCGTTGACTTCGCGACAGGGGAAGTTCTGCCGAACCGTTATTCAACGCGGGAGATGATCCGCGTTGAATCGGAAATGGCGTCCCACGCCGAGGTGCTTTCTAGCCGGGGCCGGTTCGGTGTTTCTGCCACAGTCCGCAACGAGGTGCTGGCTGCGCAGAGCCGTATTTCCGACGAGCAGCGGATCGCGATTGAGCGCATCACGGGCAATGAGCGTCTTGCCATGGTGGTCGGCCACGCCGGCGCCGGTAAAACCACGATGATGAAAGCGGCCCGCGAGATATGGGAGGCGGAGGGCTTCAAAGTGGTGGGCGGGGCGCTCGCTGGTAAGGCTGCCGAAGGTCTTGAGAAAGAGGCCGGTATCGAGAGCCGGACACTGGCCTCATGGCAATTGCAGTGGCAGCGCGATCGGCTTCACCTGGACGACAAGACCATCTTTGTCATGGACGAGGCGGGCATGGTTGCCTCTCGTCAGATGGCAGATTTCGTTTCCGAGGTTTCCCGTTCCGGAGCAAAACTCGTACTGGTCGGTGACGCCGGTCAGTTGCAGCCGATCGAGGCGGGCGGCGCCTTTGCCTCGCTTTCCAACATCACCGGCTATGCCGAACTGGAAACGATCTATCGCCAGTTCGAGGACTGGATGCGGGAAGCTTCCATGAGCCTCGCGCGCGGCGACGTGGAAACGGCATTGACTGCCTACAACGATCGCGGCCATGTCATCGAGACGGCCACAAAGGACGAGGCGATTGCCGCGCTCGTGAAGGATTGGGTGGCGGACTACGACCCGAACCGTTCGAGCCTGATCCTTGCCTACATGCGGCGCGACGTGCGGGCACTCAATGATCTTGCGCGTTCCGCTCTTATCGAGCTCGGTCAGCTTTCCGAGGGTCATGAATTCCGGACCGCCGAAGGTGCGCGCAATTTCGCAGCTGGCGATCAGGTCGTATTCCTGAAGAACGAAGGCTCCCTTGGCGTCATGAACGGCATGATCGGGCGCGTGGTGGACGCCGGGAAGGGCCGTATCGTCGTTGAAGTTGGCGAGGGGGGGCGTGGCCCCGGCAGTTCACGCAAGGTCGAGATCGATCAGCGGTTCTATGCGAATGTCGACCACGGCTACGCGACGACCGTACACAAGAGCCAGGGCGCGACCGTCGATCGCGTCAAGGTTCTGGCCTCGTCGATGTTCGACCGCCACCTTTCCTATGTGGCGCTTACCCGTCATCGGGAGAGTGTCGAGCTGTATGCGTCAGCCGACGAGTTCAAGCGGTATTCGCGCGTCGATCATATGGCCGGCATCACCGGCAAGATGGTCGATGCAGGAATGGCGAAATTCCGCGAGGGAGAGGACGTGGCGCCGTCGCCCTACGTGGATCTTCAGGACCGGAACGGATCCACGCATCGCCTGTGGGGTGTCAGCCTTCCCAAAGGCGTCGAGCAGTCCGGAGCATCCATTGGCGATGTGGTCACGCTTCGCAAGGATGGCACCGAGCAGGTCATCGTCAAGGTTCCCGTGATCGATGAAGCGTCGGGCAAGAAGCATTTCGAGGAACGTGCTGTCGAGCGGAATGTCTGGACGGCGGCAATCGTGCAGGAAACCGATCCGGTTGCACAGCGGATCGGGGCGGCCGCCATGTTCGCCAAGCCGGGGCGCATCGATCATGCCGCCGGTGTGACCGGCGAGCTGGTCGAGGCAGGAGAGGCGAAATTCCGCGATCGTGAGGACGTTGAGCCGACACCCTATGCCGACCTCAAGGCGGCCGATGGAACGGTGCATCGGCTATGGGGCGTCAAGATACCGAAGGCACTCGAGGAGGCGGGAGCATCCATTGGCGATACCGTTACCTTGCGCCGAGACGGGACCGAGGACGTCAAAACGCTGGTGCCGGTTGTGAACGAAGCCACCGGAGCGACCCGGCTTGAAGAGCGGACCGTTGAGCGCAACGTCTGGACCGCTGTCAGGATCGAGACGGCCGAGCAACGGACAGCGCGGCAGGATAGCACCTCGAAGGAGCAGCCGTCGCAAGTGTTTCATGCTCTTGTCACGCGCCTATCCCGATCAGGAGCGAAAGGGACGACGCTCGATTACGCCGGGTCCAAGCTCTACGACCAGGCCTTGGCCTATGCGAACAATCGCGGGCTCTACGGCATCCGCGTGGCAACGGCGCTGGCGAAAAATCATGCGCGTTGGATCAAGGATCAGCGCGCGCGCCTGGCCGCCGCCGGCGCGAAACTCGCCAGCTTCATCGAGCGGTTCGGCCGCAACCAGTCCGCCCGTTCCATACCGGCCGCTCAAACTCAGCCTTGGTTGCGCGGTGTCGCGACCTGGGCACAATCCATCAGCCAAGCAGTGGAGGCTAAAGTGCAAGGTGACGCGACCCTGACAGTCCATTGGACTGACATCAACGACCGCATGAAGCTGATCTATGAGAAGCCCGAGGAGGCGATGAAGGCGATGAATCTAACGCCAGCCCTCAATGGCAATGACTCAGCCGCCAAGGCCGAGCAGAGCCGTATTCACGACCAGCTCGCCAACAATCCCGAAGCTTATGGCGCGCTACGCGGCAAAACCGGCTTGCTGGCGTCAGGGGCGGCCAAGGCCGAACGGCAGCGCGCCGTCGGCAATGTCGCGCCGCTGCGCAAATCCATGCAGGATTATATTCGCCTGCGAGCTGAGATCGCGGATCTCCGGACGGTGGAATTGAGCCGCGAACGTGACCGCCAGCGCATCGACATACCGGCAATTTCCAGTTCGGCCGAGCGCGTTCTCGAGCGTGTCCGCGACGCGATCGACCGCAACGATATTCATTCGGCAATGGGCTTTGCCCTAGCCGACAAGATGATCAAGGCCGAGATCGATGACCTCAACAAAAGCCTCGACAAAAAGTTCGGCAATCGGGCGTTCAGGGGCGGTGCGGAGCCCAAGGGCAAATCGTTCGATGCCGCCGCTGCCAAGGTCGCGCCCGGCGATCACGCGAAACTCGCCAGCGCATGGCCGATATTCAACGCAGCGCAGAAGCTTGCCGCCCATGAAAAGGATCTGCAGCAGCAACAGGCCCGCACGCAAACGCAGTCTCGCAACCCGGGCATGACCCGATGAGCAGACGGCGCAACGCCCTTGCGATTATCGGCGCCGGCGCGCTTCTGATCGGTGGCATTGCCAGCGCGTTTGCGTTCGGCGGCTACCGGATCAACTTCACCCCATCCTATCCCCTCGGGCTTTGGCAGATCGAGCCATTGAACCGGGAGATCAGGGCAGGGGACCGCATATTCATATGCCCGCCCCAGGGCGCGGCCGCAGCACTTGCGCTGGAGCGGCATTATCTGCCCCGCGGTCTTTGCCCCTCCGGGAGCGGGCCGCTCATCAAGACGGTTGCGGCAGTCGCCGGTCAGGCGGTCGAGATCGACGGCCAGGTTCTCGTTGATGGCAAGCCTTTGTCGTCCTCGCGTGTCCTCAAGGCTGACGCTGAAGGTCGCGCCATGCCGATCTTTGCCGGAGGCAGGGTCAGCGAGGGCACAGTGTTCCTGCATTCGGATTTTGTTGGTTCTTATGATTCAAGATATTTCGGCCCAATCCCCACGTCCGGCGCGCTTGGCCTCGCGCGAGAAATTCTCACCTTCACCCCGTAGCATCGCCGTTGGCGCTGCTTTCGTCGCCGGTGGCATCATCACCGGCGCCGTCGGGTGGAGCGGCCATGCCCTGGCATTCCCGGTTGGCGTTGCATTTCCAGCACTTTGGGCATTCGCGCCCTCGCGAACCGTCGCGGCGCTTGTGGCGGCCGCCCACTTCCTGGGCGCCGCGCGCGGCCTTCCGGTCGGAACGTCGATTTTCTTTGGCGAACAGCTCGCCATCGGGCTTGCGTTCTGGATTGCCGCATCGATCCTCTTCGTTGCGGTCCATGCCGCGCTCTGGACAGCCAGGGGCGGTTGGCATCGGCCGCTGCGCTACGCGATCGCGGCCATCCTCATGAGCATCCCGCCCTTCGGCATCACCGGATGGGCAAGCCCGATCACGGCGGCCGGAATCTTGTTTCCAGGGTGGGGATGGTTCGGATTGGCAGCAACTGCGATCGGCCTGCTCGTCATGACGACGAGAGCCTGGCCGATCGCCGCGTTCGTCCTGGGAGGATTTTACGCTTGGTCCACTGCAACGTGGACGCCACCAGCAGTACCGAAAGGGTGGGCAGGGATCAACACCGGGTTCAAGTTCACGGCGGCCGGGCAATATGCCGATTACGCGCAGCATCTTGAGACAATCGCCCTGGTGAAAGAGGCTGTAGGGCAGGGAGCAAAGGCCGTGGTCCTGCCTGAAAGCGCCCTTGGCCTTTGGAGCCGGACCACCGAGCGGCTTTGGCTCCGCGAACTGGCGGGCGTCGAGGTCAAGGTCAATGGCGGTGCGGCCGTCATCGATCCGATCGGCTATGACAATGTGATGATGGAGATCGCGCCGGAAGGTTCGCGGATCCTCTATAAAGAGAGAATGCCGGTCCCGGCATCGATGTGGCAGCCCTGGCTGGCTTTGACGGGCGAGGGCGGAGGCGCGCACGCGCATTTCTTTGCCAATCCGGTTGTTGAGTTCGCGGGCTTTCGCGTGGCGCCGCTCATCTGCTACGAACAATTGATCATCTGGCCGGTCCTGCAATCCATGTTGCATGACCCCGATGTGATCGTTGCCACAGGCAACGGCTGGTGGATCGGAAACACCAATATTGTCGCAATCCAGAAGGCGAGCGCAGAGGCGTGGGCCTCGCTGTTCGGCCTTCCGCTGGTGATGGCCTTCAATACTTGAGAAAGGAGCGGGCATGATCGACGCGGCTTTGATTCAACAATGTGCCGATCCGCGCTTGAGCGTCGAGATCGTTCAGAAATTTGTCGAGGAAGTCGGCGCCGCCGATCATCTGACGGTCACGGTGAAGAGCGGCCAGCGGACGTTCGCTGTTCCCAAGCCGGCCACGGCCGAAGAAGCCTTGGCGCTGACGCAACAGCATGTGGGCCAGGCTGTGGTTCGCGTCGGGCTGACGCAGTATCCGGCCGGCCTCGGTGTTGCCGACAAGAGCGAGCTGAGCATCGACCTGTTCGACCCTTGCGAAAATCTCCGCAGGGGCACGGCTCTGTTCGGCAAGGTCTACCGCATCGTCACGAAGTGGTACGGCAATCCCCGGCCGGAGGCGTTCGATGACGCGATATGGGCTTATGGCACCGGCATCTTCGAGGGGGAGCGCGTGTTCTATGCCGACGATCCCGAAGACGTGAAGGTTGCGGAGCCGGAGGCGGCCGAGGCTCAGGAGGCCGAGGGCGAGCAGTCGGCAGAGACTGAGGTAGGCGAGGGGCCTTCAGAACCCCCGTTCAAGGACGAAGACCCGAACAAGGCGAGCATCCGGATCGATCTGTCCGGTATCAAATCCCACAACACGGAGCCGAAGACAGCAGGCCAATGAACAGCCATATCATCGTCACCATCATGCTCTGCGCCGTGCAGTGCGAGCCGACAGAAATCCGCATCTGGGACGGAGACACGTTCCGCGTCGGGAGCCGCGGCGGCGAATCCGTGCGGATCTTCAATATCGACGCGCCGGAGATCGAGGGGAAATGCCGCTTCGAATCCGACCTGGCGCAGCAGTCCAAGCAACGGCTTGCTTCCATCCTCCAGGATGGCAAGGTGGAGATCCAGCGGCAGGATACTGATCGCTATGGACGCACCTTGGCGGGCGTTCGGGTCAACGGTCAGGACGCCGGCGACATGCTTGTGCGGGAAGGCCTGGCCCGCACATGGAGCGGGCGACGGGAGCCGTGGTGCTGATGGCGGATTACGACACGATCAAGGACCGCTTTATCCTGGTCAGCCCGGACGAGGCGACCATTCATGTTGTCAGCCGGAAGCTGTTTCATGAGGTGATGGGTGGCGTGGCGGCGCTACCCCAATGGGCCGGACTGCGGTTCAAGTCTGCCAAGGTGCTGATCGCCTACAAGGGCGACTTGCCGCTTATCGTTGCCGTTGCAGAAGGGCGGATCGAGCAGCTTACCGAAACAGGCGTCATCGATGCTGATTTTAATAAGCTGAAACTTGCGTCGAAATTGAAGACCGCCTTCAGGGACAAGGCCCGTCCGCAAACCGGCTCCCATCCCTTCGCGCAGCGCGTCGTGGATGCGACGAGCTGGGAGTGCAATGAGGAAGCGGACGCGGACATCTTTTGGCGCCTGACGGAGTATTTCATCGAAGGGAAACGTGGGCAGTCTGTGGTCGCCCAGATCGATGTTGAATTGGTAGCCTGATCGGCGGGAAATGGAAGACTGTGGGTTCGAGCAAGGGGAGGCTCATGAACGATTGCCCTTACTTCGCGGCGTTCCCTACGGTTGCCGTTCGAAGTCGCGCTCGCTCCTGCTTGCGGTTTCCGTAATTTTCCTCCATTTTCCCAGTTCTGCTCCTCGGGGGGGCTATCACGCCAATGAGCAACGACATCCTGACGATCCGAGAGGTCGCCGAGTACCTCAAGATCAATGAGAAGACGGCCTACCGTCTCGCGGCAGAAGGGAAACTCCCCGGGTTCAAGGTCGGAGGCGCTTGGCGTTTCCGAAAGGATGAGATCGAGAGGCTCACTAAGGGCCAGAATACGCGCGATGAGAGCGCTGGAGATGCTTGATGCCGCGTATTTTTGACAACATCGAATCGGGTCTTCTTCCCGCACTTCGACAGACGCTTTCGATATCCGAGCGGGGAGACTTCTGTGTTGGCTACTTCAATCTGCGAGGCTGGAAATCGGTAGATGATTTAGTTTCTGCATGGCCAGGCGGAGAAGGAAGCCAATGTCGCCTACTTGTGGGAATGCAACGTCTTCCGCAAGAGGAACTGCGGATTGGGCTCGGAACCGGTAAGGAAGATCATACGCTCGACAACCAGTCGGCACTTCGACTGAAGAGAAGATTGGCGGAAGACTTCCGTGTTCAGCTAACCTTGGGCATGCCAAATAACGCCGATGAGGCCGGGTTGCGGCGGCTTGCTAGTCAATTGAAATCGAAGCAGGTCACGGTTCGGTTGTTCCTGAAACATCCCCTGCACGCGAAGCTCTATCTCCTTTTTAGGCCAGATCCGAACAACCCGATAACCGGCTTTCTAGGTAGCAGCAATCTTACTCTCTCCGGCCTTTCGAAGCAGGGTGAGCTGAACGTCGACGTTCTCGATCACGACGCCACGGAGAAACTCGCCAAATGGTTCGATGACCGTTGGTCGGACCGCTGGTGCATCGATATCACGGAGGAACTGATCGAGGTCATCGAGGACAGTTGGGCGCGAGAGGAGCCGCTCGATCCTTACATGATTTACGTCAAGATGGCCTACCATCTGGCGCAGGAAGCGCGCGCAGGACTCAATGAATTTCGAATACCACCGGAGTTTGGAAAACGGCTTTTCGCTTATCAAGAGGCCGCAGTCAAAATCGCCGCTCATCATCTGAACAAACGCGGTGGAGTCCTCATCGGCGACGTTGTTGGCTTGGGCAAGACATTGATGGCTACTGCGCTCGCCAAGATATTTCAGGACGATCACTTCACAGAAACACTCATCATTTGCCCGAAGAATCTGGTCAAGATGTGGGAGGATTATGTTGCTGAATACCGTCTCCTTGCAAAAGTGCTCTCGGTCACGCGGGTTACGCGAGAACTGCCCGATCTTCGGCGATATCGCGTCGTCCTGATCGACGAAAGCCATAATCTTCGCAACCATGAGGGACGAAGATATCGAGCGATCCAGGAGTATTTGCAGGAAAACGAAAGCCGCTGCATCCTCCTGTCAGCGACACCGTACAACAAGACCTACGGCGATCTTTCCAACCAGCTTCGTCTTTTCGTCCCCGAGGAACAGGACATCGGCGTTCGTCCGGAACGACTGTTGCAAGACATCGGGGAAACGGAATTCATTCGGCGCCACCAATGCCCCGTCAGATCCCTCGCGGCTTTCGAGAAAAGCGATCACGCTGATGATTGGCGGGAGTTGATGCGCCTCTACATGGTTCGTCGCACGCGAACGTTTATTCAGGACAACTATGCTCAGATCGATCCCGCCAACGGTCGCAAGTTCCTAACGTTCGAAGACGGTTCGCGTTCCTATTTCCCCGAGCGTGTGCCGCGTACTCTTCGGCTTAATATCAACGACAAAGACACCGGCGATCAATACGCGAAGCTTTACGCCGCGCCGGTCGTGGACGCGATCAATCTTATGCATCTGCCGCGCTACGGCCTGGGCAACTATGTCGCGCCGAAGCCGCACAAGCCACCGACGCCGAATGAAGCGAAGCAACTTGACGACCTTTCCCGTGCGGGCAAGCGCCTCATGGGTTTTTGTCGCACCAACCTGTTCAAGCGCTTGGAAAGTAGTGGTGAGGCGTTCCAGCAATCGCTAGAGCGCCACGTCCTGAGAAACTACATCTTCCTACATGCCATCGAGAACGAACTTCCTTTACCACTTGGTACGCAGGATGCCGGACTCTTAGATACCGCGAATTACGACGAGGATGTCGACGATCAGAGTGCCGATGCCGAGCTGTTCGCAGAAGGCGAAGATGAGAATACTCAGGACGCCGAAGCACTCGACTTGCGCGACGAGGCGGCCTTTCGAGCGCAGGCGGCGGAAACGTATGGGCTCTACGCCACCCAATACAGGAAGCGGTTCAAGTGGCTTCGTGCCGACCTTTTTGTGGCTCAGCTGAAAAAGGATCTGGCAACCGACAGCGCACGGCTCCTGAAGATCATTGACGATTGCGGCCAATGGGATCCGTCGAAGGACACCAAGCTCGCGTCTCTATTCGACCTGCTGACCAAGAAGCATCCCAATGAGAAGATCATGATCTTCTCGCAATTTGCCGACACGGTTCGCTATCTCGAGCGACAGTTGAAGGCAAAAGGCCTCAAGTCGATCGCCGCGGTGTCGGGCGAAACATCGGATCCGACCAGCTTTGCGTGGCGTTTCAGCCCCGGTAGCAACAACAAGCGCGACAAAATTAAGCCCGACGAAGAGTTGCGTGTCCTGATCGCTACCGATGTACTCAGTGAAGGCCAGAATCTTCAGGACGGTGCGATTCTGGTGAACTACGACCTGCCTTGGGCGATTATCCGTCTCATTCAGCGTGCGGGCCGTGTTGATCGCATCGGACAGAAGGCTGAGAAAATCCTCTGCTATTCTTTTCTTCCGGCTGATGGCGTCGAACGCTTGATCCAATTGCGTTCGCGTGTCCGCCAGCGTTTGAAGGAAAATGCCGAGGTCGTAGGGACCGACGAAGCGTTCTTCGAGGATGAAGGCGAACGCGAAGAGCTTGTCGATCTTTATAACGAGAACGCTGGTATTCTGGACGGCGAAGCAGATACCGAGGTCGATCTCGCCTCGTACGCCTATCAAATTTGGAAGAATGCGATCGACGCGAACCCGGCTTTGCAGAAATCGATTCCTGAGCTTCCGTCCGTTGTCTATTCCACGAAGGCTTACACGCCCCAAGACGGGCGCCCGCACGGCGCGCTGGTCTATATGCGTACAGCACAGGGTAATGACGCTCTTGCCTGGGTCGACCAGGACGGCGCCAGTGTCACCCAGTCGCAGTTCGAAATCCTGAAAATCGCGGCGTGCGAGCGGAACACACCCGCCTTGCCTCGGCAGGAACAACACCATTCAATGGTTGCAAAGGGTGTCGAGCACATTGCTGCAGAGGAGAAGCAGGTTGGTGGGCAACTTGGTCGCCCTTCCGGTGCGCGCTTCCGCACCTACGAACGCCTTAAGCGCCATGCCGACAAGGTAAAAGGATCTCTGTTTGATCTACCCGAGCTCGGCAAAGCCATTGAAGAAATTTACCGTTTCCCGCTGCGCCAGTCGGCGACCGATACCTTGAACCGACAGATGAAGGTGGGCATCAATGATGACAAGTTGGCCGAATTGGTTTTGGCGCTACGTGAGGAGGATCGGCTTTGTCTGATCCAAGATGAGGAACACTCCGGCGAGCCGCAGATCATCTGCTCGTTGGGGCTTGCGCGTCTGACGGCGTGACGAAGGGGCTGGGGATGGACTTCAACGCCGATGATGCCAGGAAACTGCTGGAGCAATTCGAGTTCGGAAAGCTCTTCATTGAGGAATTAGGATGGGATCGGCATAGCGCCGACCTGTCCATCGCAACCTCGAACGCTACGTTCGCTCTGAAAGCCGTCGCCGAAAAGCGCGGGATGGTTGCCTGGGTTTGTCAGGCGCCAGTCGACCAGCAGATCCCGGACCGCGCCACGCGAAAGAAAATCGAGATCCAAGTCGCCAAGACGACACTTGAGCACCTGATTATCTTCATCGACGGGAAGCGTGCCGAGCAGATATGGTGCTGGGCGCGGCGCGAGGCCGGCAAGCCCGCCTCGGTTCCCGAGCACTTTTGGTATGCCCCATCAGGCAATAGAGGCTTCCTGCAAAAGCTGGAAGCGATTGCGTTCTCACTCGCCGAGGAGAGCACCCTTACGCTGGTCGATGTCACGGCGCGCGCTCGCGCTGCCTTCGATGTCGAGCGCGTCACAAAGCGTTTCTACGATCAGTTCACAAAGGAACACACGGCCTTCCTCGGCTTCATCAGCGGCATCACCGAGGTCGCGGATAAGGAATGGTACGCCTCGCTGATGCTCAACCGCTTGATGTTCATCTATTTCATGCAGCGGAAAGGCTTTCTGAACGGTGAGCGGGATTATTTGCGCGACAGGCTAGCTCGCTGCCAACGTGAAAATGGCCAAGACAGATTCTATTCCTTCTATCGTTATTTCCTCCTGCGCCTATTCCATGAGGGGCTTGGCGGCAGGGAACGGAGCCCGGAGCTCGACAAGCTCCTCGGCCGCATCCCCTATCTGAACGGTGGCCTCTTCGAAAAGCACCCGATCGAGGAGCGCTGCCCGGACATCAAGATCCCGGACGAAGCCTTCACGCGCATCTTCGCCTATTTCGACCGCTATCAGTGGCATCTCGACGAGCGCCCGCTGCGCAACGATAACGAGATCAATCCGGACGTTCTCGGCTATATTTTCGAGAAATACATCAACCAGAAGCAAATGGGGGCCTACTACACGAAGGAGGATATCACCGAATACATCTCGAAAAACACGGTGATCCCTTTCCTCTTCGACGCCGCAAGGGCCAAGTGCAAGGTGGCCTTCGAAAACCCGGGTGGACCGACGATCTGGGATCATCTGCGCGACGATCCCGACCGCTATATCTACACCGCCGTCAAGCACGGCGCAGTACAAGCGCTTCCGCCTGAGATCGCGGCTGGCGTCGAAGACGTTTCGGCCCGCACGCAATGGAACCAGAAGGCGCCGGCCGACTTCGGCTTGCCGACGGAAATCTGGCGTGAGGTCGTGGCACGGCGCACTCGTTATGCAGAAGTCCGCGCAAAACTGGCGGCGGGCGAAGTCCGCGAGATCAACGATCTCATAACGCTCAATCTCGACATCCGGCAGTTCGCCCAGGACGTGATCGAGCGTTGCGAAGGCCCGGATCTGCTGCGCGCCTTCTGGAACGCGATTGAGGGAGTCACCGTTCTCGATCCAACCTGCGGTTCTGGCGCGTTCCTGTTCGCCGCGCTCAATATCCTCGAACCGCTCTACGAGACGTGCCTCGACCGGATGGAAGCCTTTGTTGCCGATCTTGAGCGCTCGGCTGATGGCCACGCGCCAAAGAAGTTCGAAGACTTCAAAGCCACACTGGCAAAAGTCGGCGCGCACCCGAACGCCCGCTATTTCACGCTGAAGAGCATCATCCTGAACAACCTCTTCGGCGTCGATATCATGGAAGAGGCGGTCGAGATCTGTAAGCTCCGCCTGTTCCTCAAGCTTGCTGCCCAGGTCGATCCCGATCAGAAGCAGGAAAACCTCGGTATCGAACCGTTGCCGGATATCGACTTCAACATCCGCGCCGGCAATACGCTGGTCGGCTACGCGACCTATGCCGATGTGAAAAAGGCGCTGACGAGCAAGCTCGATCTTGATAATTCGTTGGAAACAATCACGGCTAATGCCGCTAAACTTCAGCAAACGTTTGATGCGTTTCGAAAACGACAAGTAGAGGGTGACGGCCCCGTTCCGCTTGAAGACAAAATAAGACTTCGAGAACAATTGGCGTCACTGGAAACTGCGCTTAATCTCCACCTTTCTGCTGATTACGGCGTCAAGAAGCAATTTGAAGGCAACTTGAGCGGGTGGGTAAAGACGCATCAGCCGTTTCACTGGTTCATAGAGTTCCATGGGATCATGAGCCGGGGCGGCTTTGATATAGTTCTAGGAAACCCGCCCTACGTCGAGTACAGCAAGGTAAAAAAGGCATACTCGGTTAGAAACTACCAAACGGAAGCGAGCGGCAATCTTTTTGCCATGTGCGGAGAGCGATCTTTTGACCTATCTCCAAACGGTCGATCTGGGTTGGTTCTCCCTGTTTCAGCAATTTGTACGGATCGAACCTCATCGTTCCAGGAGCTTCTGTTTAAGCGGGATTCGATTTGGGCTTCGTCGTTTGATGTCTTCCCTGCTCGGCTCTTTGAAGGAGCTGCGCAGCGGCTCGCAATAATAATTGCCGAGAATCGTCTGGCAAACAAACGAGTTCGGATGCAGACGACTGCCTATAAGCGATGGTTTGCGGCTGAGCGCCAATATTTGATGGAAGGGTTGTTTTATCTGGACGTCTCTGAAAGCGCGTCGGTGACCTGGATACCGAGAATCGATAGCTCCTTAGCCATTGACATACTGAAGAAGCTGACGGGAAAGAGCATCAACTACTTTATGCGCGATAAGGGTGCCGCACCAATCTACATCCACCGCATCATAAATAACTTTGTGAAAGCTGTCGATTTCGCGCCTCTCTTCAAAAGAGAGGGAGAGGCTGAAACGGTTTCACCCGATTTTAAGAAGCTCTATGTCGACAATACCTATCGTCGGAGCATTTTATCGATATTGAATTCAAACGCGTTTTACTGGTACTGGCGATGCCACGGTGATGGGTTCCACTGTGGGTTTAAAGAGATTGGACGGTTTCCAACTCAGATAACGGGACTTTCGGAACCACAAGTAACGCGCCTTGAGGTGCTTGGACAACAAATGTCCGACTCGCTGCGAAGAAATTCGGCAATCAAGGTGAGAAACCAGAAGAAGACGGGGCGTATTGAGCTTCAGACATTTTCATTTCCCCCGTGTAAGCCGGCATCGGATGCAATTGATCTTGAAATTGGCCCTGTACACTACGGTTTGAGCGATGTCGAAATTGACTACATTGTGAACTACGACGTTAAATATCGAATGGGACAAACAGAGGAAAATGACGGCAGTGAGGAGGAAGATTGATTGAGGATCGCTGTTCTCGCATGGGGCTCGCTTGTCTGGGATCGTCAGAAACTGGCGATTGCCGACGACTTCGACCCGAGCGGCCCGCAACTTCCTGTTGAATTCTGCCGCATCTCGGGAGGCGGGCGGCTCACTTTGGTGATCGATTGCGGATTCCGAGCTGAAGCCGGCCGGCATTCCGATCAATTACCGGCCACCGTTCCGATTTGAAGCCGGCCACGATTCCAATCAATTGTCGGCCGTTTTTCGGCTCTAACGATACCCCCTGGGTCAGCAACTTTGGCATCAAGCCTCCCGGTACACGAGGAGATTTTGATGCCGGCGAAGAGAAGGCTGACCATGAGACAATTACGACAGATGCTCCGGCTTGCCGGAAGCGGAACAAGTAGCCGCGAGATTGCGGTGGTGCTCGGCGTTGCGCGCAGCACCGTGCAGGACAATCTGAAGCGGGCGGCGCTAGCGGGCTTGGCCTGGCCCTTGCCCGGCGAGCTGACCGACGATGCGCTCGAACATCGTCTTTTCGCCCGCGCCGGGGTCAAGCAGGGCCAGCGGCGAAGGCAGGAGCCTGAATGGGCTGAGCTTTCGATCGAGCTGAAGAAGCCGGGCGTGACGCTTCTGATCCTCTGGGAGGAATACCGCAGCGTCCATCCCGACGGTTACGGCTATAGCCGCTTCTGCGAACTGTTTCGCGGTTTCGAGCAACGCCTGTCGCCGACGATGCGCCAGGAACACGCCGCCGGCGACAAGGTCTTCGTCGACTATTCCGGAAAGAAGGTGCCGATCGTCGATCGCAAGACCGGCGAGGTCCGGGAGGCGGAACTGTTCGTTGGCGTGCTCGGCGCGTCGAGCTACACGTTTGCCGAGGCCACCTGGACCCAGACGCTCCCGGACTGGATCGGCTCGCATGTGCGCATGTTCGCCTTCTTCGGTGGCGTGCCCCGGCTGATCGTGCCGGACAACCTGAAGTCCGGCGTCAACCGCGCCAGCTTTCATGATCCCGAGATCAATCGCAGCTACGGCATGATGGCGTCCCACTACGGTGTCGGCGTCCTGCCGGCCCGGCCGCGACGCCCGAAGGACAAGGCCAAGGTCGAGAACGCCGTGCGCTTTGCCCAGAGCTGCATTCTCGGCCGCCTGCGCAAGCAGACCTTCTTCTCGCTTGCCGAGGCCAATGCCGCGATCGCCGAGATGCTCGCGCGCATCAACGATCATGTCATGCGCCGGCTCGGCGTCAGCCGCCGGCATCTCTTCGAGACGGTCGAACGCCCAGCCCTCGCAACCCTTCCCGCAGAGGACTACGAGTTCGCCGAATGGCGCTTGGCGCGGGTCTCGACGGATTATCACGTCGAGTTCAAGAGCTTCTTCTATTCCGTCCCGCACGGCCTCATCCGCCAGCAGGTCGATATCCGTGCCACCGCCCGGATGATCGAGATATTCCACCGTGGCAAGCGCATCGCCGCGCATCAGCGCCGCTATGGGGGGCCGCGCTTTGGCACGGACCCCGATCATATGCCGAGTTCGCATCGGCGCTACGCCGAGTGGACACCGGATCGTTTCCGGCGCTGGGGCGCGTCGATCGGTCCCGAGACCGAAGGCCTGGTCACCGCCATTCTCGCCAGCCGGCCACATCCCGAACAGGGCTTCAGGACATGCCTCGGAGTCCTGCGCCTCTATCGCGATCTTCCCCGCGAGCGCGCCGAGGCTGTGTCGGCGCGTGCCGTCGAGATCGGCGGGCTGACCTGCAAGACCATCACCGCACTCATCGCCACCCACAAGTCCAACAGGCATTCCACCGAACCCGCCGCCGTCATGGAACACGCAAACCTGCGCGGCCCCGGCTACTTTCATTGAGGACCAAGACAATGCTGACCAATCCCACCATCGACATGCTGCGCGAACTCGGCCTCTCCGGCATGGCAAGCGCCTATCACGAACTCGAGGCCCAACCGGAAGTGAGGAGCCTCGAGCATGGCGAATGGCTCGCTCTCCTTCTTGAGCGCGAGGCGACGACGCGCCGCCAGAAGCGCTTCGAGGCGAGAGCCCGTGCCGCCAGGCTCCGCCATGACGCCCAGGTCGAGAACATCGACTTCCGCGCCGCCCGCGGCCTCGACCGCAATCTGTTCCTGAAGCTCGCCGGCTGCGACTGGATCAGGCATCATCACAGTCTCCTGCTGATCGGACCCGCCGGCGTCGGCAAGAGCTGGCTGGCCTGCGCGCTCGGACACAAGGCATGCCGCGAGGACTTCTCCGTCGCCTATCATCGCCTGCCCAGGCTATTCGCCACCCTTGCACTCGCGCGCGGCGACGGCCGCTACCCGAAGGTCCTCAAGGCACTCGCCAGAACCGACCTGCTCATCCTCGACGATTGGGGTCCCGAGAAGCTCAACGACGAGCAGCGCCGCGATCTCCTCGAGATCATCGAAGATCGCTATGAGAAGCGATCCACCATCGTCACCAGCCAGGTGCCCATCGATCATTGGTACGACATGATCGGCAATCCGACACTCGCCGACGCCATCCTCGATCGCCTCGTCCACAGCGCCTACCGCATTGAACTCAGCGGCGAGAGCCTGCGAAAGCAGCGCCACACTCCATCCGCCGCTTGACCGCACGACAAACAGGAGCCATTCAAAACAACGACCCAGGGGAGCATCGACTGGCCGGCTTCAAATCGGAATGCTGGCCGGAATGAAATCGGAACAGGTGGCCGGCTTCGTTTCGGAATCAATGGCCGGCTTCATCGGAATACGCAATCGATGAAGCTTTCGGCCCCTTCTGCACCACCTACGCGGCCCGAAGCAGTTTCACTGATCTAAATGCGGCGCTTGAGAACCTTTGGGTGCGCGAGGGGGCGGCGGGAGAACCTCTTCCAAGAGATATGCAAAATCAGGGGCGAGTAGGTTTTGTCGACATTTCGTCGGGCCGGCAAAGCGGCAAAGCCATTGAACGCCACCCACAATCTGTCGCAGCGATCACGGCTTGGGCGAAGGCGAACGGCTATGACGCGGCGATCTGGACGGCGCTCGCAAGCAACTTCCATGAGTCGGAAAAGGCCGGCGAGCCTTTTTCAGCAGAAGCCGCGATCCGCTATCTCGAAACACTTGATGCGCCAAAGATCGATGCAGCCCTGAGCTATATTAGTGGAGCGCCTCTCGAGGTTCAGACTCCGGTGCGAGTGGCAGTTCAATTACGGTGGCCGGAAAGATGAACACTGCCCGAATCCTCAAATGCGGGGAGTGCGATATGTCATGTCGTTAGTTCTACATCTCGATCCAGAGGTGATCAATCCTGATACCAACGAGCCCAGCACGCCGAGTATGATCAGACCGGAACGATGCGATTTTGGATGCGGCATCATGCTCCATGAGCGCTAGCTTGTCGGCAACCGACCAGCCGTCGATAGTATCGCTCTCCAATCCCTCAATCCATTGGTCAAGCTGCGCAGCCCAGGCGAGAATGTCGCGATCCTGCACATAGCCGATCATTGCGGCATGTGCGTGGGAAGCGGCATGATGGCCCGCTTTAAAGCGCTGGATGCCGCCTGCGGTATTGAACCGGCTGTAAAGATACTCGCGCTCGTCGCGCTCGGCCCCCGACGGTGTAGGCAGCCGCTTGCACTCGATTGGAAGAAGAGTCTGATATTCGGTATATTCGCGGCCTTCGATCCAAATCACCGACCCGCTCGGCGCCACCGCAAGGTCGATTGAGCGTCGACCGTCTGTCTCATCCGGTTCTTCCCGTTTGAACTGCAGGAAATCCCAGCCTGGGGTATGACGGCTCACGCTGGTGAGGCGCGAGCAGAGTTGCGCCGTTAGCCCGGTCTCGCCGCTCTGGGCGGGTCTTGCCGGATCATCGCGCCACTGCGGCAAAACGCTACCAATGAATCCAACCAGCGAGTTGAACCATTCACCGGGAAGATGAGCTCCGGTGTCAAGTGCTCCCGCATGCGTTTGACGTTCTCCTTCATCCGCCAGCACGCTAGAACCCCTGCGCGCGAAGGTCGGCGAGGACATCGTCGGCGTCACGAAGCGCGATCGAGCGCGTCCAAAACCTATGACGATCCGGTTTTAGCAGAAACACAAAACCCTTGTCGTACAGTCGGGTGATACGTGTGACAGTCAGGCCGGAGCCGCGACGCTCATGAAGTAAGGTGTCAAGATAGTTGTGCAATTCATTGGCGTCGGACCAATCGACCGCGCCATCACCAAACACATAAGGCTTGCAGATGGCACCCGACCATTGCTGAGATTGCAGGGCGCGTACTGGCTTGCGCGTATAAACGGCATTGAGTTGGCTGGAAAATACCTCGTCGAAAGCGTCAAGTGCCTCGACGGGTGCCTTTCGCATCACTGGCGCAGCAGTTCCGAGGCGAATAAAATCACGCTGATGATCAACGATATCTTCCGCAATGACGCGCTCATTTTGGCTGAGATCAAGATCCTGATCCTCCGGATAAGGTAAGGCAAACACGTCGGCACTGAGAATCGCCGTGGCGCGCTGTGTGAATAGGCGGGCGCTAATTCCAGCCACATAGGCGCGCAGCACCGTATTCTCGCGCTTGAGCCAGGCCTCAATGCCAGCGAGACGATCCAGGTCCTTCTTCGGAGCCGTTAGCCCGACAATCTCATGCTTGTAGGTCAGATAGTGGCCGTTCCAGAGGCCGTGATGCAGGTTCTCATGTTCCTTGATCAGCAGGAACGGCGGCGAGAACCTACGCTCTGTCTTGGTATCCTTAATGGGACGGTCTGGTACCGTTTCGAGGAGCACTGTGTTGAGGCCATGTTCGGAGAGCGCGCTCGTCGGCAGCAGCGGCTGGCCGACGAGGTGGCCAGCGGGTCGGGAAATGCCCTTCAGCCCTGCAATGTAGCCTTCGCCGAAATCCCAGCCCTGCTTCGTCGCGAAATCCTTCAGCGTCGGATAGCTACGCAACCGATTGATCAGGTCGAGAACTCGGCTGCCGCCGAGCAGATTTGAGCGCCAGACGTCGCGTGACCGTTCCGCATCCGCGTTGCGGAGCCAATGAAGGTCATAATAGTCGATGTCGAAACCCTGCTCGGCGGTGGCGCGGCCATTGCGGCGGAACACAGCATGAAGCAGGCGGCTATCGGGCGACGGCGTCGCAGCCTCCGCAATCACCACCACGATCTTCGGGTCAGCCTCGCCCTTTTTGAACAGTCCGCGTACCGATACGAAATCGAGGACCTCACGCACCTTCCAGCGGGTGAAGAAAGTACGGCGGAAAGCAAGTGCGTGCTGATTATAGAGAAAGCCTGATGGCTCGACCATCGCCAATACACCTTCTGGTGTCAGCATTTCCATTGCATCGTGCAGGAAAAGATAGGCGAGTTGCTTGTCTGCCAAGGCACCATGCGCCTGCGTGTAGGCGGCGTAGCTTTGCTTCGCCCCTTCCGTCGTCAAAGATGACTCGAAGGGTGGATTGCCAATAATCGCCGTGACCGGCGCTTTGATCATCCCCTTGGCCTTCGCTTCGAAGAAGCAGCTATGGTGCAGTGTCACATCAGCTAGCGGCGGGAATAGCTTCACGCTGGAGCGAATTTCTTCCGGTTGCAGCGCGTCGCAGAGGCTGAGACACAGGCTGAACGCGGCCAGTTCGACGGCCCCCTCTTCGAGATCGATGCCATGTACACGCTGGAGCAGCGGGCGTAGTTCGTCGATGCCTGGACGCGCCCAATTATTCCGCCAGCGCCAGTGCAGAACGAGCCGCCTGTAGGCCTCGACTAGAAAAACTCCCGACCCGCAGGCCGGATCGAGAATTACCCCATCGCCGGCCATCAGCTTGTCGAGTCTGTCCCACCCCAGCGCCTCTTCCAGCATGAGCCGTACTAGGGCGGGAGGGGTGTAAATGGAACTCGAAGCGTCCTTCACAAAGAGCTGATAGATATTGCTGATCAACTCAACCGGCAGATCGCGGAAGGAGTACAGACGCCAGAGGCTAAGCTGGCCGCTGCTATCCTCATAACCTTCAACGAGGCGCGCGTAACTGGCGAGTTCGGTGCTTTCCGCCAAAGCCGCACGTTCTTCATCCGTCAATCTGAATACATGGCCATTGAAACGCTCTTCGAGCGCTTCGAGCAGCGTGACCAACGCTACGCCATCGCCAAGAACTTCGAAAAACCGACGAGCACCCTCGCGCGCCTTGCCGAAATCGGCCGGCTGGAGAACCGATCGTTCTTCAAGATAGGCAATCAGCAGTGACAGGATGAGCAGGCGGCGGCGTAGTCGAGGCGCGAGCAGCCGCCGTTCCGCGAGGTGTTTTGCCAGCGCGCGCACCTCTTCGACCAATGTTCTGTGCGCCGCCTTCTGGGCCGAAAGCATAAGTTTGCAGGTGTCGGGATCATCCCAGATCGTGCCGTTTCGAATTCGAGCAGCGTCCCACCAGATCTCCTCTGCGGCAATCTTTGCGCCAATCAACAGCGTGCGGATCGGACGGCAAACGGCGACATCGCCGGACCCGACAAAATCAGGTTCGTGAGCACAGCGAAAGAGTTGTATGCAGCCAGGCGCAGCGCGATAGACGAGCGGCACGCCGCCCCAGCTCCACAGACGCTTGTGCAGTTCTGCGAACCGAGCGTCGTCAAGCTCGTCAGTTGATTCGAAGATGAATGCTTGCGCGATCGGCGACCGGCCGTGTCGTTCCGCCTCAAAAAACACTGCGCGCGCACCGTAGGAATGCGCCTTCTCCATGATGGCGACTTCTTCCGGCGACCGCCCCTTGGGATCATAATCATCGACCGCCAATAAGCCGTCGATCGCGGGCAGGCCGCGGCCTTCACCGATAGAGAACAGCCAGTCGACCGTCGCTTCGGTGTTGTTTAGGGCCTCGATCGTCATTGCGGCTGACGTAGTGCTTGCGCTGATTCGATACAAACAGCGCGCACCGCCTTGACCCATGGGATGATCATTTTTGCCGGTTCTTTCTGGAGAGAGCGAAGCCTTCCTTGAGAAGGTCCGTCATGCTGATCCCCTGAGCGACAGCGAACCCTTTGAATTCTTTCTTGAACTCTGCGGTCACCTTGAAGTTGAGCGAGATGCCTTTCTCGGTTCCCACGCCGCTTTGGTCGCTGATTATAACAGCATCCTTGTCAGCCATTAGGCATCCCTCACATGGCGATCGACGTAGTCCGGCCGCATTGACATGCTCCAAACTTCCATATGTATGGATTTCTTGCAATACATAAAAGCAGAAAGCTGGCTTTCTTTAGTCACGCCGTGATGGGGCGAGAGGCAAGTCCGGCTTTTTTTGTTGTGTGGTTTGTTGAGTCGCATAATTATCATTATGGAACTAAGTTATTGAAATTGTTATATAATCCATCGGAAGTGGATCTTAGAAATCCGGCTTATGCCTTACCGTCGGCCTGCTCGTCTTCGTATTCCAGCGCCCGTGCGGCTTCGGGAATCAAAGCGAGCCACTTGGGGCCTACGCGCTCAATGGCCTCTGCCAGCGTGTAGTGCATACCGGCCAGCCAGTCCGGCCGGTTCAGCACCAGCGCGACGGCCAACTTCTCGCCGGTAGACAGAACCCCAAATTCACCGTGCTTGGCGTCGCGAGCCTTTGTGATGATGTGCTGCAATTCGTGGTCGGGCATGGAGATCTTCCCAGCTTAGATACTTTCATCAGACTATTTGACGAAGCTACATCAGGCCAGCCCGCCGACAAAGCCGCTTATCGCACAATGCCAAGCCGTTCACCAAGGCTTGGCGGGTACCACGGTCCCGCATCCTTGAGCATCCCCATGATGATTTCGTGCGATAATCCGAAAATTTCAAACCCATCTCGTCGCGCGTCTTCGATGATGGATTCCAGCGTCGGAAATTCCTCCAAACATGTGCCGAGCCAAAGCGCGCACTCGTCCGTTTCCGGATCGGGAAATGCCTGGAGAAAGAAGGTCCGCAACGGGGGATCATAACCAATAGGAGAGCATAAGGATTTGTGTGGCAGCTACGCCGCCGCCTTGTTGCCAGGGTTTCGATGATTATCGTTTGCCATGCCTGGATACCACTTCTCGAAGGTCGAGCGCAGCGAGCCGTCGAGGGTCTGTGTTCGGGTTTGCAGCAGAAGATGCGCGCCTGTCCGGCTCCATTGCATTTGCTGCTTCTTGGCGAAACGCTTGCTGACGACGGCGTTGACGGTGGCTTCCACGAAGGCGGAGGAAATACGCTCTCCGGACCGGTAGCGTTCGCCATAGTTGATCAGGCTGGCGTGGTTTGATCCGATATAGAATCGGAATTCGCCGATCGCTGTCAGAAACTTTTTCATGTTCGGGTAGTCGGTTTCCGTGGCTTCGGCATCGTCGAGCAGCCAATCGATCTCCTCACGCGCCCGGTAGGTGTTGCCATGCCACAGATACCATTTGATCCGGGACAGCATGTCCAGCATGACGTTGCCGGCTTCCTTGTCATGATGGCGAAGGCCCTGGGCGAACTGGCGAAGCACGGTGATGCGCATTGTGATGTGGAACCAGTCCAGGACATGCTCGCTGGCTGGGGCGATCATTTCGGCGAGCGAGCGAACTTCCTCGCCGCCGTCGGTGATGAAGGTGATATCCTGATTGGCCTGCACGCCCTGCTTCTTGAGGTGGTCGAGAATCCGGCGCTGCGGCTTGCGGTCGTAACCATGAACGAAGCCGATATAGCGCGGCTCACCGTCCTCGGGCAGAGAACGGCCGACGATCAGCTCGAAATTCTTCTTCCGGTCGTCACGATCCCGGATGTAGCCGCCATCAAGGCCAATGACGATGCGGCCATCGGGAATGGGCAGGTTCATCCAGTCGCGTGGACACGAATCCTGCATGAAGGAGACGCGTTCTTCCGTCAGCTCCCGCTCGATCCGGGCAGCCGTTTTCAAGGTATGCTGCCGCACCGTCGTGGCGTTGGTCCCGCAGTCGATCGGCAACACATCGGCCAAAAGCTCGGCTGCGGCGGCATACGGCACGAGCGAAGCCCAGCGCGTTTCGAGATACAGCCGCTCGGGCGCGATGTGGTCGGGGATCAGTCGCCGCAACGGCGACACCGTGCCCGGCCGATTGCGTCCTTCACTTTCCGGCAGCGCGTATCGTGGGCTCCTGAGCCGGACATCGCCGAACAGGGTGTGGAAGGTGACGGGATAGTATCCCTTGTGCCGCAACCGGCGGCCGTCCGTCTCACGGTTTTCCGCCAGCCATAGGTGCACCTGCGTCTCCACCATCTTCTGCTGAAGTCTGGCAAGCAGGGCCTTGCCTTCGGCAAGTGACAGACCGAGATCCTCCGCACCCGTTGTGATCTTCGTCATGTCAGCGATGATCTCCCGACCGATCTCTTCGCCGCCGTCGTCGGTGAGTTCCATGACGATCCGAACCTGCATGCTGTATCTCCTTGCCGGGTTTTCCAGAACAGGCGGAGTGGAAAGCTCGTCACGCCCGACCGGCGCATTTCTGCTCTCCGCTTTCGCCGGCAACGGTGATAACTCTCACCAGTTAGCAATCCGGAAATCATCTGGTAAACCGTCATGACCTCGATCGATCGTGCCGCCAATGCCATCGCCACCATCCTGATCCGTGAAGGGATCGACTATCTGCAGAGCAAGGCGGTCATCAAACGCGCCCGCGCCCAAGCCGGACTGTCGGCGCCGCCGGAAAAGCGAACGTCGATCAACCGGCTGACGGTCGAGGAAGAGCTGGTATTCATCGACCATGCCTACGAGGCGAGTGGGGCGACGGGTCTGCTCCTTCAGACCTTGCTGGAAACCGGCTTGCGCGTTTCCGAATTCACCCGACTGCGCGTCGAGGATGTCAGCCTGGCGGAGCGCGTGATCGTTGTCATGCGAGGAAAGGGATCGAAACGCCGCGAAGTTCCGGTCCGGCGGGAGCTGGCGCAGATGCTGAGGCTTCATATCGGCACAAGACGTGCCGGCCCCCTGTTCCAAAGCCGTGAACGGGGCAACGGTTCGCTGCCCTATACCTACAGTCGCCAGCGCATCGGCCAGATCGTGCGGCAGGTCGCCCGCAAGGCCGGGATCACCAAGCGGGTCTATCCGCATCTTTTGCGCCACACGATGGCGACGAAGCTGTTGGCGCTCGGCATGGACATCACCGACGTACAGCGCTTCCTCGGCCACGAGAACATCACCACGACACGGCACTATGCGGAAACGACCGCCGCAACCCTGCGCCGGAAATTCGACCGGATTACCGCTCCAGCGGCACGATCGCTGCTCTCCGGCATCCAGCATGATCGTGGTGATGACGCGGCTCTTCTGGCCGCCGATCTGCTTGCAAACGGTCGCGGTTCGAACGGCGAGATTACATCTGCTGATGCATGAGGGTGAGATGTTCATCTCGTCGCAGGCGCTCGTTTGCCTGCCGCCGCTTGAATGTCCTGCCGAAAAGGGCGTTTCGCCTGTCGATGCGGGAAAGCAGTTCCCGAAATTCATCCGCTCGATCCGGATCGTCGAGGATTGCAAAGGACCGGGTGTCACTGATGTCCTTGATGAATTCCAGCGCACTGGCGAGATCTTCATCCAGTCCAAGCCCGAACGCTTCATCTTCCTGCCGGATCCAGGCCTCAGGGCCACCGCTATCCTCTGGCGGGCAAGTGCCGGCACCGCCGATGCAGCAGGGATAATGCGTTTGCGGTTTGGCGGCGGTCCGCTCTTCCAGCCGCACCTCATGGTCCCACGGAACATTGAGATCGTATTCATACAGAAGCCGACTTCCGGTGCGCAGCTTCAATGCGTCAAGTCCGATGTCCGGCGATTCCGCAGTCAATTCCCATGAGCCGTAGCGGACCGTGTGTACGACAAACTGGTAGAGATGGATGCCTTCCCAGCCCATCGCGACCTGAAGAACGCCGTGAAACTCGCGCAAGGTCATGGTCGCCGGCACCTGCACTCGCCGCCACACCATCGGGCTCAATCCCCTCAGCCAGACGCGGAATTGCAGGACCGTTGGCGTCGTATCCGGCGTCAGGGTACCCTCGGAACGTAATGGCGAACGTCGGCTTGATCGACGCGGCGGTATCAAGATGGCAGGCCTCGATGAAAATCACCGTCCCCCATACCGCATTCACCCCAGGGATGGTACTGCCACACAAATCCTCATGGTCCCTGCACGAGCGGTTCTCTGGAGAGTTGCGCCAGCGAAACCCGGTTGAGCCGCGCCAGCGGACTGGATCTGGGCACCGCCGCGACGAACGGCTCCTCGAACAGCCTCCGCGTCGAAAACTCCGAGGCCGCCATCGGTTCGCGTACGATCGCGATGTCGATTCGCTCCTCCCGCAAGGCGCGCAGCTGTTCCAGCACGGTCATTTCCTGCAGGTGCAGCTTTACGCCCGGATGAAGCTGGTGGAACTTCGGCAGCAGTTCGGGGATCAACGAGTGGATCGCCGAGCAGACCGCGCCGACAGCCAGTTGTCCGGTCAGTCCGTTGGCGACGGCCCGCACGGACTCCGCCGCGAGCATCGTGGTATTTATGATCCGGCGCGCGTAGATCTGCAGGGCTTCGCCCTCCTTGGTCAGCTTCACCTGACGCCTCGAACGCGTGAAAAGCTTTGCCCGCAGCTGGCTCTCAAGGGAGAGAATCTGCTGGCTCAAGGGGGGTTGGGCAATGCCCATGCGTTCCGCCGCGCGCGTGAAGTTGAGTTCTTCGGCGACGGCAAGGAAGTATCGAAGTTGCCGCAGCTCGATCCGCGGCAGATCCTCCAGCACCGGTAGTCGGAGCTTCAGAACCTCGTTGAACATCGTCCCGTTTCCACCGGCCTGACATCCCATACCTCATCCTCCCGCAATGAAGTGCACCCATTGGAGCGAATTTTCCGCCTGGGGCGCATGGATTCGCGACAATAGGGGCTTTCATTTAATTGGTCAAACTCTATAATGGTCAGACCAAGACGAGACTGCGGGAGCCAGGGCCTTGCAGCGCGCGGGGTTTCTGGAGGGAGGACTGTCATGGGACCGTTGAACGGCCTGAAAATCATCGAGATGGGCGGCATCGGGCCCGGCCCGTTCTGCGCCATGCTCATGGCCGATCTCGGAGCAAATGTGCTGAGGATCGACCGCACGACGGATGCCGGGCTCGGCGTCAGGAAGCAGCTTCGTCACGATCTGACCCGGCGCAATCGTCCGTCGATCGCGCTCGATCTGAAGTCCGACAAGGGGCGCGAGGCGGCGCTCGAGCTGATCGCGGGCGCCGACGCCCTGATCGAAGGCTTCCGCCCCGGCGTGATGGAGCGGCTCGGCCTCGGTCCCGAGGCTTGCCTGGCGCTCAATCCAAGGCTCGCTTACGGCCGCCTCACCGGCTGGGGCCAGGACGGCCCGCTTGCCCAAACGGTCGGCCACGACATCAACTACCTCGCGCTCACCGGCGCCCTTTCGATGATCGGCAGCCGCGAGCAGGGCCCGGCCATTCCGCTCAATCTGGTGGCCGATCTCGGGGGCGGCGCGCTTTACATGGCGTTCGGATTGCTCGCCGCCGTCCTGAACGCCCGGGAAACCGGCAAGGGGCAGGTGGTGGATGCGGCGATCGTCGACGGGGTTTCCTCGATGCTGACGACCTTCCGCGGCTTCAGCGCGGCGGGCGCATGGACACACGAATACGAGAGCAATTTCATCGACGGCGGCGCGCCGTGGTATGCCTGCTACGAAACCGCCGACGGCAAATACATTTCCGTCGGCGCGGTCGAGCGCAAGTTCTACGCCGAGCTGCTCGACGGCATGGGTCTGTCGCCCGATTATCTCGACCGTCAGATGGACCGCGCCTCCTGGCCGGAACAGAAGATCGTCTTCGCCGAGGTGTTCCGGAGCCGCGATCGCGCCGATTGGGAGTCGGTCTTCGAGGGCCGCTCCGCCTGCTTTGCCCCGGTCCTCACACTTGAGGAAGCCGCGAACCATCCGCAGATGACGGAGCGGGCGGCCATGATCGATATCGCCGGAATCCGCCAGCCCGCCCCGGCCCCGCGGTTCAGCCGCTCCATTCCGGACATGCCGGAACCGCCCAGCGAGAGCGGCGAAAACACCGCCGCCGCGCTCACCGCCTGGGGCGTCGATCCCGCAGATTTCGCGCGCAAATTCAGCTGAGAGGAGCCATCCGTGACCGATAACCAGACAGCCCCACGCCCCTTCACCGGCCTGCGTGTGGTGGACTTCTCGACTCTCATCGCCGGCCCCTACGGAACGCGCTACCTTGCCGATCTCGGAGCGGAGGTCATCAAGATCGAAACGCCCGAAGGCGACTACCTGCGCACCCAGGCGCCGCTGCGCGACGGGCACAGCACCTATTTCGGCCAGCTCAACTGCGGCAAGAAGAGCGTTGCGCTCGATCTGAAAGACCCGGACACCATTGCCGAGCTGAAAAAGGTCATCGCCACCGCCGACGTGCTGGTCGAGAACTTTCGCCCCGGCGTCATGGCGCGTTTCGGGCTGGATTTCGAGACGCTCGCCGCGCTGAACCCGCGCCTGATCTACTGTTCCGTCTCGGGCTTCGGCCAGGGCGGCATAGGCGCCGGACGTCCGGCCTATGCCCAGACGATCCACGCGACCTCGGGCCTCGAACTCATCAACCTGCGCTACCAGGAAGAGCTGACGCGCCCGGCCAACAGCTGCCTTTTCTATGCCGACGTTCTCTCGGCCGTCTATGCGTTCAGCGCGATCAACGCCGCCCTCTATCACCGGGAGAAAACCGGCAAAGGCCAGTTCATCGACGTCTCGTTGCTCGAAAGCACGATGAACCTCATGCCATATGACGTACAGGAGGCGCAGTTCCCGGCGCCGGTCTCCCGCCCTGTCTACAAGCCCGTGCGCAGCAGCGACGGCTTCGTGATCCTGATCCCGAACACGCAGCGCAACTTCGTGCAGATGGTGCAGGCCATGGGGCATCCGGAATGGGCGGAGGACGAACGCTTTTGCGACGTCATGGCCCGCTACAACAACTACCCGGCCCTGCTCGCCCAGCTCGAGACCTGGACGATGCAGCATACCAGCGTGGAGTGTGAGGAAATCCTGACCGCCGCATCGGTGCCCTGCGCCCGGTACCGCACCATTGCGGAGGCGCTCGAAGACCCGCTCTTCGCCGAACGCGGCGCGTTCCAGACGGTGAGCGACCCGGCCGGCGAATATCTGGTGACCAACCTGCCCTTCAAGATGTCGCGGGCGGAAACGGCCGCCGTTCCGACCGTCTCGGAAGTGGGTGAGTACAAGCTCTCGGATTTTCTCTGATACGCTCTGTACGCCCGCACGGGCGCCCGCTTTCGAACGAGAAAGGCCCACGCTTCCTCCCGGCGTGGGCCTTTCCTTTTTTCAGGGACGCTCCGGTTGGGCGCTAATTCATGTAGTTCGGCAGGAACAGCGTCACCTCGGGGAAGAAGATCAGGATCGCCATGACCACGACTTCCGCCAACAGGAACCAGGTCACGCCCTTGAAGATTTCGCCCAGACCGACCGCATCCCCGACCACGCCCTTCATGACGAAGACATTGAGCCCTACCGGTGGCGTCAGCATTCCGATCTCGATGTATTTCACCAGGATGATGCCGATCCAGACCAGGTTGATGTGGGCGGCCTCGAAGATCGGCAGAAGGATCGGCAGGGTCAGCAGCAGCACGCCCAGCGGATCGAGGAAGCAGCCGAGCACGATATAGACCACCGAGATCGACAGGATGATCACCAGCGGGCTGGCCCCGCCTGCCGCGATCATTTCCGCCAGCAGGTTGGGGATGCCGGAGAATGCGAGAAACCGGGTGAACAGCGCGGCGCCTATGGCGATCAGGATGAGCGTCGCCGTGGTTTCCGCGGCCTCGACAAGGCTCCGTTTGAGGACCTTGAACGAGAATTTGCCCTGCAGGGCCGTCACCAGGATGGCCAGAACCACGCCCGCGGCGCCGGATTCCGTCGCCGTCATGATGCCGCTGTAGATGCCTCCGATCACCGCGAGAACGAGAACGGGCAGCGGCCAGATCGGTCGCAGGATCGCCCAATGGTCCGCCAAGGTCAGGCGCTCGCCCTCATAGGGCGGCGCGAGGGAGGGGTTGAGCTTGACGCGCAGGATGATCAGCGTGGCATAGGCGAAGGCGGTCAACAGGCCGGGCACGATCCCCGCGATCAGCACCTGCCCCACCGGCGCTTGCGCGAAAATCGCATAGAGTACGATGATGATGCTCGGCGGGATCACCGCTCCCAAGGTGCCGACAGCGGTGGCGACGCCGGTCGCAAGCCCCGGATTGTAGCCGCTGGCCAGCATTTCGGGCACGGCCACCCGGCCGAGCGTCGCCGTCGTCGCCATGCTGGAGCCGCTGGCCGCGGCAAAGCCCGCGCCGGCGAAGTTGGTCGCGACCGCCAGCCCTCCGGGCAGCCACCCCAGCCAGACCCGCATCGCCTTGTAGAGGCTCGATGTCATGCCCGAATTGGCGATGATCGTCCCCATCAGCAGGAACATCGGGATCGCCGAGAGCGTCCAATGCGCCGTGAAATCGTAGGGGATGCCCTTGATCGCGCCGATGGCGCCATTCATGCCGCGGATCATCCAGAGGCCGATCATCGAGACGATCGAAAGCGCGATTCCGACGGGCACCCGGATGGCCAGCAGGACAACAAGCGCGACCAGGCCTGTGCCGCCGATGAGCATTGTATCCATGGTCAGGCGCTCCTCCGCGTATTGCCGGCCAGATCGCCGATTCTCCGGTTCTCACCCTTGCCGATCGCCACGGCCAGCCGCAGGATTTGCGCCAGCAGGACGAGGCTGAAGATCGCGCCGCTGATGACCAGGATCCATCGCGACGGCCAGATCTCCAGATTGAAATACTGGGTCAGGGCGAACTCGCCCTTCCGGGTCTTTTCGAGGGCCACGACCAATGAGGCGTAAGTGAAGGCCACGGCGTAGATCAGTGAAACGACAAGCGCGACGAACTCGACCAGCATGCGGGTCCGGGCCGGGGCGCTGTAGACGAGGATGTCCACCGAGATATTGTGGTCACGCAGTTGGGCATAGCCCAGCGCAAGAAAGGAGGCGGCGACCATGTAGTAGTAGGTGCCGAACTCCAGGGTTCCGGCAATGGGCGCGCCGAACAGGTTCCGCATCGCCACGTCGGCGGTGATGTGAATGGCCATCAACAGCAAGAGTAACGCGGCGAGCCAGAGCGTGGCTTTGGCCGCCAGCGTCGCAAGACGGTCGATTAATGCGATCATAGATATCCTCCCCGGATGGCTGGAAGGAGGTATTACACCTCCATTTCGCGCAAGGCGCCGCCTCCGTATCACGGCACAGTGCACGGCCCCGATCAGTGCGTCCAATACGTTATCGCGGGGAAGTGAGAGGGTTGGGCTATCAACGGCTTTCTCGCCCCCGCGCTATTGAGATGCATTTCGTCTTGGCCCTCATCGCTTCGGGCCTCCTAGACTGGGCGCGAGTTTGTCGATCCGCCACAGTCCAGATTAGCCTCGGGAGCATTCGACAGTGAAAATCGGCTTCATGGGCCTTGGCGCCATAGGAACCCCGATGGCGGCGCGAATCGCCGACGCGGGCTATCGGCTCTCCGTCTGGAACAGATCTCCGGCGAAGGTCGCGGAGCTGACCGCGCAAGGGGCGCAACAGGCCGCAACCCCGGCGGCGTTGGCCGACTCCTGCGATGTCCTTTGCATCTGCGTCACCGGCGTCGAGGCGCTGGAGGACGTGGTCTTCGGCGCCGCCGGCGTCGCCAGGTCCCGCACCCCGCCGGCCTATGTGGTGGATCATTCCACCGTCCCGACGGACGACACCCGTCGCCTGGCGGACCGCCTGAAAGAGGCGACCGGCAGCATCTGGGTCGACGCCCCCGTTTCCGGCGGCATCGTCGGCGCGGAGCGAGGAACCCTTGCAGCTTTCGTCGGCGGCCCCGAACATGCCGTCGACGCCGTCAGGCCGGTGCTCGCCTGCTTTTGCGACAACATCACTCACATGGGGCCAACCGGGACCGGTCAGGCGACCAAGGCCTGCAACCAGATGATCGGCTTCCTGTCGGCGTTCGCCGTCGCGGAGGCGCTGGTGCTGGGCGAGCGGCTGGGCGTCGACGTCGCCAGGCTGCCCGATGCCTTCGCCGGCGGCTTCGCGGACACGCCTGCGATCAGGGAGTGGCGGCGCAACATGGCGGAAGGACCGCTGATCGGCCTGCCGCTGCATACCGAAGCGATGCGCGCCTTCCTCTCCAACGGGCCGGCTTTGCCCGCATATGGAGGCGCGAGCCCCGCCAATCTGCGCAAGGACATCGACATCATCCGGACGCTTGCCAGGCAAACCGGGGTGACCTTGCCCCTGATCGAGCAGATGGCCGTCATGGTCGGCCTGCTGCACGCCAACAGGGGAGGATAGCCGATGCTGCTCGATCTGAAGGGCCTGAACGCGATTGTCACCGGCGCGAGCAAGGGCATCGGCCATGCCACCGCGCTGACGCTTGCCCGCGAGGGCGCGCGGGTGACGCTGGTCGCGCGTCATGCCGACACCCTCGCCACGGCAGCCGCGCAAATCGCGGAGGAGACGGGCAGCGCGCCCGACACCGTTGCCGCCGACCTCGCCACCCCCGAGGGGATCGACCGCCTGGCCGCGCGGTCGGAGCCTGTCGACATCCTGGTCAACAACGCCGGAGCCATTCCGCCCGGCGACCTTCAGGCCATCGACGAGAACACATGGCGGACGGCCTGGGACCTGAAGGTCTTCGGCTACATCAACCTCACACGCGCCCTCGCGCCGCGCATCGCCGCCCGGAAGGGAGTCATCGTCAATATCATCGGCGCCGGAGCCGAGAGCCTGAGCCCGGACTACATCTGCGGGGCCGTCGGAAATGCCGCGCTCGTCGCCTTCACCCGGGCTTACGCAAAGCAGTTCAAGGCGATGGGAGGCCGGATCGTCGGGCTCAACCCCGGTTCTGTCGCGACGGAGCGGATACAGCTCTTTCTCAAGGCCCGCGCGGCGGAGAAATTCGGCGATGAGAGCCGCGCCGCGGAGTTGACTGCGAGCCTCCCCTACGGGCGTCCCGCGTCTCCCCGGGAGATTTCCGATGCCGTCGCGTTCCTCGCCTCTCCGCGCTCGGCCTACACCAACGGAACCGTTCTTTCCATTCACGGCGGCGGTTGAACCGCTTAGCACCGGGAGTCCCTGATGGCTTTCAATCACGACGTCGTCGCAAACCTGGTCTTCCCGCCGGTGACCCAGACACCGAGCGCACGAGACTGCCAGCTCTATGCGCTCTCTGTGGGCTTCGGCCAGAATCCGACCGACCGGCGCGACCTGCCATTCGTCTACGAGCCGCATCTGCGGGTCGTGCCGACGATGGCGGCAGTGCTCTGTACGCCGGGACATTGGGTGGCGGACCCGACACTCGGCATCGATGCGGATTCGGTGCTGCACGGAGAGCAATCCGTGCGTCTGCACCGGGCCATTCCGGTCGGACAGCCGCTGACCGGCCATTCCCGCATCGTCAATGTCTGGGACAAGGGCGTCGGCAAGGGCGCGGTCGTCGAGCTGGAATGCCAGGTCAGCGACGCGGACGGCACACCGCTCTGGACGGTCAACCGGACTGCTTATCTGCGCGGAGAAGGCGGCTATGGCGGCGCGGTGCAGCCAAAAGGACGGTCCTGGGCGCTGCCCGACCGCGAGGCCGATATTGTCTGCGATATCCCCACGAGCGGACAGCAGGCCCTGCTCTATCGCCTCAATGGCGATCTGAATCCCGTCCATGCCGACCCGGATGTGGCGGGCGCGGTTGGTTTTCCGCAGCCGATCCTGCATGGTCTGTGCAGCTACGGCATCGCCGGCTGCGCCCTCCTGAAGACGGTTTGCGCGCATGACGAGTCGCGTGTTCGCGCCCTCTCGGTGCGCTTTTCCGCCCCCGCCTTCCCGGGCGACACCATCCGCACCTCGATCTGGCGCGAAGGGTCCCGCGCCCTTTTCACCTGCACCGCGCTCGAGCGGGACGTCCAGATCATCACCAACGGCGCCATGGAACTTGATGAAGGAGCATCGACATGAGCCTTGTCCTCAAGGACACCCCATCCCCGGGCATCGGCCTGCTGACCCTCAACCGGCCCGACGCGCGCAACGCGCTGTCCTTCGAGCTGCGCGAGGAGCTTATCGACGGGTTCGCGGAATTTGCCGCCGACGAGGCGATCCGGTGCGTCATCCTGACGGGCGGCGACGAAATCTTCGCCGCCGGCGCCGACCTCAAGCAATTGGGCGAGACCAACTCGGTCGACATGCTGCGGATCGGGGCCGAACGCTACTGGCTGGCCATCGGCGCCTTTCCCAAGCCGCTGATCGCCGCTGTCAACGGGTTCGCATTGGGCGGCGGTTTCGAGCTGGCGATGCACGCCGACATCATCATTGCCGGAGAAAGCGCCCGGTTCGGGCTGCCCGAGGTCAAGGTCGGGCTGATCCCCGGCGCCGGCGGCACCCAGCGCCTGCCCCGCGCGATCGGCAAGTTCGCCGCCATGCGCTACCTTCTGACCGGCGACATGCTGAGCGCGCAAAAGGCCGAACGCCTCGGCCTCGTCAGCGAGGTCGTCGCCGACAATGAGGTGCTCCCCACGGCGATGGAGATCGCCGGGCGCATCGCAAAGCGCGCGCCGCTCGCCGTGCGGCAGGTCAAGGAGGCCGTGCTGTCCGGCGCCGACGTCCCGCTCGACGCCGCCTTGAGGATCGAGCGCAAGGCGCTGCAACTCCTGATGTCCTCCGAGGACAAGGCCGAAGGCATCGCCTCCTTCATCGAAAAACGTCCGCCGGTGTTTCGCGGCCGATAGCCGAGCCGTCTGCGTCCGACCCCGAAATTCCTGCGCGGGACGATAGTGACCGGCCGGAGTTGACATTGGTTTGACTCATTGTAATGGTAATACCAATTGAACATTTCGTCTCATCGAAATTCAAGACCATAAGGGCCAGGGGAGGAACCGGGATACAATGCACAAGACGCTTCTCTCGGGAGCGAACCGGATCGCGCCGCAGTGACGGATTTGACGCGCCACCAGCCCGGGGACGGCTCCCAGGATCATATCGATCTGCTTCTCGACGACTCGCTGCGGGCGTTCCGCAGGGAAGTCCGGCAATTCCTGCGCGCTGCCGTGCCGGACGAGACCCGCGCCCGGCTCGACATGGGCTATGCGGCAACCAAGCCCGAGACCGCCGCCTTTCTGAAAAAGCTGAGCGCCAGGGGCTGGGTCGCCCCCGCCTGGCCGGTCGAATACGGCGGCACGGGCTGGTCGCAGCTTCAGCGCTTCGTCTACACGATCGAACTCGGCGCCAACGCGGCGCCCTCGATCCCGCCCTTCGGCACGGCCATGGTCGGCCCGGTGCTCTACACCTTCGGCAACCAGGATCAGAAAGACCTGTACCTGCCGCGCATCCTGAGCGGCGAAGACTTCTGGTGCCAGGGCTTCTCCGAGCCCGGCTCGGGCTCCGACCTGGCCAGCCTGAAGACCCGCGCCGAGGACAAGGGCGACCATTACCTGCTGAACGGCCAGAAGATCTGGACCTCGAAGGCCCATTACGCCGACCGGATCTTCCTCCTCGCCCGCACCGGCGAAGGCGTCCGCAAGCAGGAGGGCATCTCCTTCTTCGTGCTCGACATGGACACGCCCGGCATCGAGATCAAACCGATCATCGCCATCGACATGTCCCATTCGCTCAACGAGGTCTTCTTCACCGACGTGAAGATCCCCAAGACCGGGCTGGTCGGCGAGGCAGGCAAGGGCTGGAGCTATGCGAAGTTCCTGCTCGGCAACGAACGCACCGGGATCACCAATATCGGCAGGTGCCGCCGCCAGGTCGCCCGACTCAAGCGGATCGCACGCGCCAGCCACGTCGGCGACACGCCGTTATGCGCCGACCGGGCCTTCCTGCGAGACCTCGCCCGGATCGAAGCCGATCTCACGGCGCTGGAGATCACCGAAATCCGCCTGCTGTCCACGGGGCGCGACAGCGCCTTCGCCAGCGTCGGGCCATCGGTGCTGAAGCTGAAGAGCGCCGAGATCCAGCAGGCCCTCGCCGAGCTCATGGTCTCGGCCCTCGGCCCGTTCGCGGCCGGACGCGGCCCGCAGTTCGTCGATGCGATGGAGGATGTCAGCGATCTTTCCTCCGCCTTCTTCGACGGGGCGCTCGCCGAATACCTCTTCGGGCGCGCGACCTCGATCTATGGCGGCACCAACGAAATTCAGCGCGAGATTCTCGCCAAGGCCACCCTGGACACGCTGCAATGAGCTTTCTCGACCACTTGACGCCCTCCCACGAGGCGGAAATGATCCGTGACAGCGCCACGCGTTTTACCGGCGCCGTCAGCGAGGCGGCGCTGCGACAATCCGATGGCTTCGATGCCGAACGCTGGGCCGGGATGGCCGATCTCGGCTGGCACGGCGTCCTGGCGGACGACGCCGCGGGCGGCCTCGGGCTTGGCGCGGCAGAGGCGGCGATCCTGGCCTATGCGGCGGGCCACGCCCGCCTGCCCGAGCCCTTCGTGGCCTCCTCCGTCACGGCGTTGACCGCCCTTCGCGCCGCCGGCGCCGGCAGTGACGTGCTGGCCGGCCTCGTCGCGGGAAGCCGCATTTTCGCGCCCGTCGGCTTCGGCCTTCCGGTCGGCCTCACCACTCCGGTGTCCGCAGCGCCCGACAAGGATGGCGCCTCGCTTTCCGGCGTCGTGCCGCTGTGCGAGACCGGCCCTCACACAACCGATCTCCTGATCTTCGCGGACGGCCCCGAACCGATGCTCGTGCGGCTGCCGAGCACCGCCGACGGCATCGCGATCACCCCCTATCGGGGCATTGACGGGCGTCATCTGGGCAAGGTGCATCTCGACGGCTGCACTGTCGGCGGCGAGGCGATCCTGGCCCGGGGCGCGGCGGCGCGCGACGCCGTCGCGAAGGCGGAGGCCTTCACCGTCGCGGCGCTCTGCGCCGATGCCGTCGGCGCCATCGACAAGGCCCTGGCCTTGACCCGCGCCTACCTGAACGAGCGCCAGCAATTCGGCCGCCCGCTGGCCGGCTTCCAGGCCCTGCGTCACCGCTTCGCCGACATCGGCGTCGAGGCGGAACTGGCCCGCAGCATGGCCGAGATGGCCAGCTTCGCCGCGCAGACGCTCGCCGACCCCGCGCCGCTGCTCGACCGCGCCCGCGCCCGCATCTGCCGGGCCGCGCAGGCGGTCGGCCAGGCCACGATTCAACTGCATGGAGGGATGGGCATGACCGACGAAATGGCCATCGGACACTATTTTCGCCGCCTGATCTGCCTTCAGGCGCTGCTCGGTCAGGAAGCCGGAAGCCTGCGTCTGCGCAGCGCCGCGCTCGCCGCCGAAATCGACGCCGAAGCAAGGCCGGAGGCCGCGCAATGAGCCGCGCCTATATCGTCGGCGCCTTCGAGCATCCGACCCGCAAGGCCGAAGGCATTTCGGTCGCGCAACTGCACATGCAATCCGCCCGGGGGGCGCTCGCCGACGCCGGACTGACTTTCGACGACGTCGATGGCTACTTCTGCGCGGGCGACGCCCCCGGCCTCGGCCCGATGTCGATGCTGGAATACATGAACCTCAACGTCAGCCATTTCGACTCCACCGATTCCGGCGGTTCGGCCTATCTGGTTCACGTCGCCCATGCCGCGCAGGCGATTGCCGCGGGCAAGTGCAACGTCGCGCTGATCACCCTGGCGGGGCGCCCGCGCGCGGCGGGCATGAAATCCGCGAAAATGCCGCTGGCCCCCACGCCGGACACGCCGTTCGAAGCGCCCCACGCCGCTTCGATCGTCGAAATGTACGGAATGGTCGCGGCCAGGCATATGCACGAGTTCGGCACCACCTCCGAGCAACTCGCCTGGATCAAGGTCGCCGCCTCGCATCACGCGCAGCACAACGAAAACGCCATGTTGCGCAAGGTCGTGACGGTGGAGGACGTGGTCAATTCTCCGATAGTGTCAGCTCCGCTGCACCGGCTCGACTGCTGCGTCGTCAGCGATGGCGGCGGGGCGCTCGTCGTGACGAGCGAGGCCGTCGCCAGATCCCTGTCGCGCCCGCTCGTCGCCGTGCGCGGCTCCGGCGAAGCCATCGGGCACCCATCCGCGGGGCGGATCGACCTGACCGCCTCCGCCGCAGCCGTCTCCGGTCCGCGGGCCTTCTCCGAAGCGGGGGTGACGCCGGCCGACATCAAATACGCCTCGATCTACGACAGCTTCACCATCACCGTTCTGGTCGCGCTCGAGGACCTCGGGTTCTGCGAGAAGGGCAAGGGGGGCGCCTTCGTGGCCGACGGCAACCTGATCTCCGGCACTGGCCGGCTGCCCTTCAACACCGATGGCGGCGGCCTGTGCAACAACCATCCCTCCAACCGGGGCGGCATGACCAAGGTCATCGAGGCGGTGCGCCAGTTGCGCGGCGAGGCCCACCCGGCCGTCCAGGTGCCCAATTGCGACCTGGCGCTTGCCCACGGCACGGGAGGCTCGCTCGCCACGCGCCACGGCTCCGCCACCCTCATTCTGGAAAGGCAGTAGCCATGAACATCGCCGACATTGCCGAGGTCCAGTTCGATGCGGCCCCTTTCTGGGAAGCCGCCAAGGCCCACCGGCTGCTGGTGGCGCGCTGCAACGCCTGCGGCGAGGCCCACTATTACCCGCGCGAGATCTGCCCGTTCTGTCGCGCCGACGACGTCGAGCTGGCGCCCGCCAGCGGGCGGGGCACGATCTACAGTCTTTCGGTCACCGAGCGCCCCGATCACCGGCGCGTGGTGGCCTACGTCACGCTGGAGGAAGGGCCGACGATGATGACGCGCATCATCGACGCGCCGGAAAACATCGCCATCGGCGACGCGGTAACGGTCGATTTCGAAGCGAACCCGGACGGGCTGACCGGGCCGGTGTTTCGCAGGACATGAGCAAGCAGGAACAGGAAACGCACATGCAGAATCTCGGAACGCTCGAAGGCAAGGTGATCGTCGTCACCGGCGCCGGTCAGGGGATCGGGCGCGCACTGGCGGGGCTGATCGCCGATCTGGGCGGCGCCGTCGTCGCGGTGGACCTCAACGGAGAGGCGCTCGAAGCGCTGAAGGCCGATATTCCGGCCGCGGAGATCTTCACCGGTGACGTCAGCGACGCGGCCTTCGCCGCCAGCACCATTGCCGCGGTGCGCGCCAAGGGGCTGCGCCTGACCGGACTGGTCAACAACGCGGGCATCATCCGCCCGGCGATGCTGCTCAAGATGGAAGAGTCCCAGTGGGACGACGTGATCCGCGTGCACCTCAAGGGCGCGTATCTTTGGACCCAGGCCGTCGGCAGGGCGATGATCGCCGACGCGGGCGAATCGAAGAAGACCTCCGGCGCGCTGGTGCATGTGTCATCCATCGCCGGGCGCTCCGGCTCGATCGGACAAGTCAATTACGCCGCCGCCAAGGCCGGGATCTTCGGCATTTCCATGACCGCCGCGAAGGAGTGGGCCCGCTACGGCATCCGCTCCAACACGGTGAGCTTCGGGGTCGTCGAAACCCCGATGACCGAGGTGGTCCGCAGCGAGAAGTTCCGCGACGACATTCTGTCGCGCATCGCCTTGGGCTACTGGGCCGAGCCGCTGGAAGTGGTGCGCCCCGTGGCTTTCCTGCTGTCGGATTCCGCGTCCTACATCACCGGCCAGAACCTCGGCATCGATGGCGGCATGAACATCAACATCTGAACTGGCAATGCTTTGGCGGGCGCCATCCCGCATTCAAGGGAGGAAGAACCATGATACCGAAGGCAATCAGGAGCACGGCCGCGGCCGCTGTCGTGGCGCTGGCGAGCAGCACCGCGATGGCGCAGGACACCCTGCCCGGCACCGTCGTCTGGACCACCTATGACGGCGGCGGCGCGATACACACGGCCGCCGTCGCCATCAGCAGCGCGCTGAAGCAAAGCAACGATGTCAATCTGCGCGTCCTCAGCGCGGGCAATGGCGTCGCGCAGCAGTCGACATTGAAAACCGGGCGTGCGGACTTCGTCCTCGCCGTGTTCGATGTGTATTTCGCCCAGGAAGGCGCCTACCAGTTCGGCGCGAAGGATTGGGGTCCGCAGCCTGTGCGCCTCGTGCTGACCAGCATGACCGACCAGAGTTTCGCGCTGGCGATCGCCCCCGACCTCGCGGAAAACGTCAAGAGCCCGCGCGATCTCGCCGGTTTGCGGATCGCCTTCGTGCAGGGCTCGCCGTCGATCGAAGCAGCGCTGAACACGTACATATTGGCCTGCGGCGGCCTCACCTGGGATGATGTGACCAAGGTCGACGTGCCGGGCTACGGCGCGTCCGTCGACGCCTACATGAACGATCAGGCCGACGTCTACTTTACCACCACCAACACCGGCACCTCGCTGCGCGCCGAAGCCTCGTCGCGCGGGCTGGCCTGGGTGCCGGTGCCCTTCTCCGACACCGAGTGCTGGAAAAACATCCGCGCCAGCGATCCGCGCTGGATCCAGAAGGTCGCCAGGGAAGGCGTCAACATCCCCAAGGAGGGGATCGAGATGGCCAGCTATCCCGAGATGATGCTCAACACCACAAGCGAACGCTCCGACAGCCTCGTCTATGCGATGGTCAAGGCGATCTACGACGATTTCGACAATATCTCCAAGGCCGCCCCCACCACCTACGGACTGGCCGCCGACCGGCAGATCCTCAATTACGTGGTGCCCTTCCACGATGGCGCCATCCGCTACTTCAAGGAGGCCGGCCTCTGGAATGACGAGCTTCAGGCCCACAACGACGCGCTGGTGAAGCGCCAGGAAGTGCTCGCGGACGCTTGGAAAGAGACCGTGGCCCGCAACATTTCCGACGATGCCGAATTCGCCACCGCCTGGAAGGAAGCGCGCATCAAGGCGCTCGAAGCCGCCGGTTTCGACGTTCCCGTCAAGGACTGGTAGTTCGCCAGGGGGCCCGGCGCATCCGTGCGTCGGGCCTTCCGCTGTCCCTGCGTCGGGCGCGACGCCCGGCAACAACGAAGGCTCCGGACAATGACCAGGCTCTCACAGTGGATCATATTCGCCTTTTCCGCGCTCGGCCTCCTGCTGACGGTGAACCAGACCTTTCTGTTCTCGCGCGTGATCGGCGTGGTTATCAACGGGCAGACATTCCTTTACGTGCTGACGCTGGTGTTCTTTCCGATCATCTTCCTGATCACGCCGCGTGCGGCGCGCACCACGGGAGAGGTCGGCCTTCTTGACTGCGCGCTCTTCGTGCTCGCCTGCCTGTGCTCGGGCTACCTGATCCTTCACGCCAACGACATCATCTATTCGAACTGGCAGTTCACGGCCCCGACCCAGGCGCAGCTTGTCGCCGGGCTTACCTGGCTCCTGGTGCTGGAAGGCGCGCGCCGCACCAATGGCTGGCCGCTGACGATCGTCGTGCTGCTGGTCTCGCTCTACCCGACCGTCGCCGACCACATGCCGGGCCCGCTCAATTCCATGTCGCTGCCCATCTCCGATGTCGCGGCCTACCACCTCTACAGCTTCGAAAGCGTTTTCGGCGTGCCGATGCGGGCATTCGCCGATCTTGTCGTCGGCTTCATCGTCTTCGGGTTGGCGCTGCAATTCACCGGCGCGGCGAAGTTCTTCAACGATGTCGCCTTTGCCCTCATGGGCACGGTGCGTGGAGGCGCGGCCCACGTCGCCGTGGTGTCGAGCGCGCTGCAAGCCTCGATCAGCGGCAGCGTGATCTCGAACGTCATGACCAGCGGATCGGTCTCGATCCCGGCGATGAAACGCACGGGATTTTCCGCCTCCTACGCCGGCGGCGTCGAGGCGGTCGCGTCCACCGGCGGCGTGCTGACCCCTCCCGTGATGGGCACCACCGCCTTCATCATGGCGACGTTCCTGTCCATTCCCTACACCGAGGTCGCCCTTGCGGCCGCCATCCCCGCCGCGCTTTTCTACATCGGCCTCCTGCTGCAGGTGGACGCCTACGCCGCACGGCGTGGCCTCAAGGGCTTGCCGCGGGCCGAACTTCCCACCCTCGCCGAGGCTTTCAAGGGCGGTTGGCACTACTGCCTCGTCTTCATCGCGCTCATCACCATGCTGGCCCAGGGCATGAACGAGAGCCGCGCGGCCTTCTACGCCACCGGCCTGCTCCTTGTGGTCAACCAGTACCGGCCCGAGAACCGGGTCGGCCTCGCCGGCCTCCGCGAAATGATCACCGGCATCGGACGCGGACTTTCGGAGATCATCGCGATCATCCTCGCGATCGGCATGATCGCGGGCGGGCTGGCGGCCACCGGCATCCTCAGCACGCTGAGCACCGAGCTTGTCTTTCTCGCCGGCGACGCGCCGATCATGCTGCTCATAATGGGCGCCCTCACCTCCTTCGTGCTCGGCATGGGGATGACGGTTTCGGCCTGCTACATCTTTCTCGCCATCGTGCTGGTGCCCGCACTGGTCAAGGTCGGGTTCAACCCGCTCGCGGTGCATCTCTTCGTCATGTACTGGGGCATGCTCTCCTTCGTCACGCCGCCGGTCGCCATCGCCACGTTTGCCGCCGCGGCCATCGCCAAGGTCCCCGCGATCAAGATCGGCTGGCACGCGATGCGGCTCGCCTCGGTGATGTACTTCGTGCCGTTCTTCTTCGTGATGAACCCGGCGCTGATCCTGCAGGGCACGCCTTACGAGATCGTCACCTCCATCATCACGGCGGTCTGCGGGGTGGCGGCGGTATCGTGGTCCCTGCAAGGCTACATGCTGGGCGTCGGAGGGATCGCCAACTCGGTCGCGGGCGTCGCGACCCGGGCGGTGCTGATGCTGGCCGGGCTCATCCTGGCCTCCCCGGGCAACGCATCGCTGGGTCTCAACCAGCTCGAGTTCGGCGCCATCGGCATCGCCCTCATCGCCCTGTGCGCCCTCGCCATCCGCACCCTTCCCGGATGCGCCATGACCGCCCCCCTGTCCGCAAGTCCCGCCGGAGAATGAGATGACCGCACCCGATATCCTGCTGCGCGAAGAGATCGGCGCCGTAACGCGGCTGACCCTCAACCGCCCGGAACGGATGAATGCGCTGTCCGGCCAGCTCGCCCGCGCGCTCGAGTTGGCCCTGGCCGACTGCCTGGCGCCCGGCAGCCCGACCCGCGCCCTGCTCATCACCGGAGCCGGACGCGGCTTCTGCGCCGGGGCGGACCTGACGGAACGTCTTGAGGTTCCCGAGGGCGGCACGGTGCTCGAAACCTGGTATCATCCGATGATCCGCCGGCTTCGGACCTGCCCGCTGCCCGTCGTCGTGGCGGTCAACGGCATTGCCGCCGGGGCGGGCATGAGCCTCGCGCTTCTCGGCGATATCGTGACCTGCGCCGAAAGCGCCTCCTTTCTGCAGGCCTTCGTCAAGGCCGGACTGGTTCCCGACTGCGGCGCAAGCTGGCTGCTGCCCCGCCGCATCGGCGAGGCCCGGGCGCGCGAAATGGCGCTTCTGGCGGAACGGCTTCCGGCGGCGCAGGCGCTCGACTGGGGCCTGGTCAATCGCGTCTTTCCGGACGAGAGCCTGCAGTCGGAAAGCCTCGCCCTCGCAACCCGGCTCGCCGAGGGGCCCGTAAACGCACTGAGCCGAACACGCGGGCTGTTCGAAGCCTCGCCCTGCAACGATTTCGAAGCGCAGATCGCCTTTGAGGCGAAGATGCAGTCCCAATGCTCGGGCGCACCCGAATCCCGCGAGGGCCGCGCGGCCTTTGCCGAGAAACGGACGCCCGATTTCATCAACATTCCCCTTGCCTCCCGGGAGCACACCACATGACCCTGACGCAGACAGCCATCCGCGACCTGAAAGACGTGCAGCAGCCTGCGGAAATCATCACCGGAGACCGCACCGTCACCCAGGAGCAGATGGAAGCGCGGGTCGCCCAGGTGGCGGGGGCGCTGAAGCGCGACGGCCTTTCGGAGGGCATGGTGGTGTCGCAGCTGATGCGCAACGACACGCCCATCATCGAGGTCAACATCGCCGCACAGCGGCTGGGCTGCTATTCCGTTCCGCTGAACTGGCACCTGGCCGGCCCCGAGCTGCTCTATGTCATCGAAGATTGCGCGGCCGACATGCTGATCGTCCACGCCGACCTGCTGCCGCTGGTGCAGGGCGGGCTGCCCGGGACGTGCCGCGTGGTCGTGGTGGCGACGCCGCCCGCCGTGGCCCGGGCGTTCAAGCTCGACCCGTCGCAATGCGCCGTTCCCGAAGGCATGACGGATTACGAAACCTGGATCGCCGCGGCGGAGCCCCACAGCGGCCCGATCCCGCTTGATCGCGGCGTCATCATCTATACGTCCGGCACCACCGGAAAACCCAAGGGTGTGAAGCGCAACCCGATGACCCCGCAGGAGGCGGAGCGCAACGCCGCCACCTTCAGGGCGACCTATGGCATCGCGCCCGATATGCGCGGCCTGCTGGTCACCCCGCTCTATCACGCCTCGCCCAACGGCTTTGCCCGCTACGCCGCCACCCGCGGCCGCCTGCTGGTGATCACCCCGCGCTTCGACCCCGAAGAGTTCCTTGCCCTGATCGAGAAACACCGGATCAACGTGGTCACCGCCGTGCCGACCATGTTCGTCAAACTGCTCAAGCTGCCCAGGGAGGTGCGCGAGAAATACGACGTCTCCTCGCTGCGCTGGATCAGCCATACCGCCAGCGCCTGCCCGGTCGAGGTCAAGCAGGGCCTGATGGAATGGTTCGGCCCCATCGTGCACGAGATCTACGGCGGCACCGAGGTTGGCATCGCCCTGCATGCGACGCCTGAAGAGTGGCTCGCCCGCCCCGGCACGGTCGGGCGCTGCGTTCCCAACGCCGAGATCCGCATCTATGGCGATGACGGCAGCGTGCTGCCCACGGGCGAGGCGGGCGAAATCTACGTGCGCAACGCCAACTACGCCGATTTCACCTACATCAACAATCCCGAGGCGCGCGCCGAGTCGGAGCGCGACGGATTCATCAGCATCGGCGATGTGGGCTATCTCGACGAGGCGGGCTTTCTGTATATCAGCGACCGCAAGCGCGACATGGTGATCTTCGGCGGCACCAACATCTACCCGGCGGAAATCGAATCCGAGCTGATCCAGAGCCCGGATGTGGTCGATTGCGCGGTGATCGGCCTGCCCGACCCGGAGTTCGGCGAAGTTCTCGCCGCCTATATTCAGCTAGCCCCCGGCGCCAAGCCCGACCCGGAGGCGATCCGCCATTACCTCGAGCCGCGGCTGGCCAAGTACAAGATACCGCGCATCATCCATTTTGCCGACAAGCTGCCGCGCGAGGAAAGCGGCAAGCTGATGAAGCGAAAGCTGCGCGATCAGGGCTGATCGCGCAGCGCGCGCTCACGCGAAGCGCGCGCGTCCACCCGTCAGCACGACCAGGTCCCGCTCCTCGACCGAGGCTTCGAACAGCACCTCGCCGGCTTCCCGCCAGAACGTCACCCGCAGCGTTTCGCCCGGAAAGACCGGACGGCTGAACCGGCCGGAAATCGCGCGAAGCGCTTCCGGCGCATCGGGGCTGAGCTGCTCGATCAGTCCGCGCGCCGCCATGGCAAAGGTGCAGAGCCCGTGCAGGATCGGTCGTTCGAAGCCCACCGCCTTCGCCCGTTCGGGGTCGGCGTGCAGCGGGTTCATGTCGCCGTTCAGCCGGTAGAGCAGCGCGGCCTGCGGCAGGATCGGCAGCACCGCTGCGCCATCCGCCGCCCGCTCCGGCCGCGCCCAGCCATCGCGCTCCGGCGGGCGGCCGCCAAAGCCGCCGTCCCCACGCAGCGCGTAGGTCGAGACAAGCCGCGCCACCGCCGCACCGGCCGTGTCGGTCAACACCCGCTCCACGTCCACCACGGCGCCCTTCTCGGCGCCCCTGTCCCAAAGACCCACAACCCTGGAGCGGGCCACCATGTCGGCGTTCAGCGGCAGCGGTCGGACCACCTCCAGCGCCTGCGCCCCATGCACCAGCTTGCGGTAATCCAGCCCGGCGTTGTCGAACCACATGCCGGGGCTGCCCAGCACCAGCGGCATGGTCGGAAACACCTGCAAGTCCTTCTCGTAGACATGTCGCAGGGCCCGCGCGTCCAGCGGGTCGGCCCCGATCCCGAGGCCGAGCGCATAGAGCATCGCATCCTTCTCGCGCACCTTCACGGGCACATCGGCAAAGTCGAAATCGCGAACCCGGGTCTCGTCGAGCGGCATGGTCAGATCTCCTGTATCCTGGCGTTCAGAGCTTCTCGATCAGTTCGGGCACCGCGGTGAAGAGGTCCGCGACGAGGCCATAGTCGGCGATCTGGAAGATCGGCGCCTCCTCGTCCTTGTTGATCGCGACGATGACTTTCGAATCCTTCATGCCCGCGAGATGCTGGATCGCGCCGGAGATGCCCACGGCCACGTAGAGCTCGGGTGCGACGACCTTGCCGGTCTGGCCGACCTGCCAGTCGTTCGGGGCGAAGCCGGCGTCGACGGCCGCGCGGGAGGCGCCGACGGCGGCGCCAAGCTTGTCGGCGAGCTTTTCGATCAGCGCGAAATCATCCTGCGAGCCGACGCCGCGCCCGCCGGAGACGACGAAGCCGGCGGAGGTCAGCTCGGGGCGGTCCGAGACCGCGACCTTGTCTTCGACCCACTCCGAAAGGCCCGGATTTTCGCCGGCGGCGGCGGTTTCGACAGAGGCGGACCCGCCTTCGCCGGCGGCGTCGAAGGTCGAGGTCCGGAAGGTGATGACCTTCTTTTCATCCTTCGACCTGACCGTCTGGATCGCATTGCCGGCATAGACCGGGCGCTCGAATGTATCGGCGTCGACCACGCCGGAGACATCCGAGAGCACCATCACGTCAAGCAGAGCGGCGACGCGCGGCATCACGTTCTTCGCATCCGTCGTGGCGGGCGCGACGATGTGGGAGTAATCGCCGGCAAGGGAGACGATCAGCGCCGCGGTCGGCTCGGCAAGGCGGTGGCCCAGCGAGGGATCCTCGACGACGAGGACCCTCGCCACGCCGTCGATCCTGGCGGCGGCTTCCCCGGCTGCGGAGGCCGAGGCCCCGGCACAGAGCACAGTCACGTCGCCCAGCCTCGCGGCGGCGGAGACGGCCTTGGCGGTGGCGTCCATCGCCAGTTCGCCGTCGGTCACTTCGGCAAGAAGGAGAACAGCCATCAGATAATCCCCTTTTCCTTGAGCTTCGCCACCAGCGTGTCGACATCGGGCACGATCTCGCCGGCCTGCCGGGTTTCTGGCTCGGAGGTCTTCACCACCTCGAGGCGCGGGCTGACGTCGACGCCGTAGTCGGCGGCGGTCTTCTCATCCAGCGGCTTCTTCTTGGCCTTCATGATGTTGGGCAGGGAGGCGTAGCGCGGCTCGTTGAGGCGCAGGTCCACGGTGACGATGGCGGGCATCTTCACCTTGATCGTCTGCAAGCCGCCATCGACCTCGCGGGTCACCACGGCGTGCTCACCCTCGATCTTCAGTTCCGATGCGAAGGTGGCCTGCGACCAGCCCAGCAGGGCCGAAAGCATCTGGCCCGTGGCGTTCATGTCGTTGTCGATCGCCTGCTTGCCGGCAAGCACGAGGCCGGCGCCTTCTTCCTCGGCGATCTTCGCGAGAAGCTTGGCGACGGCCAGCGGCTCGATGTCCTGGTGCACATCATCGGCGGCCACCACGAGGATCGCCCGGTCGGCGCCCATGGCCAGCGCGGTGCGCAGCGTCTCCTGCGCCTGTTTCACGCCGATCGACACCGCGATCACCTCTTCGGCGGTCCCGGCTTCCTTCAGCCGGATCGCCTCTTCGACGGCAATCTCGTCGAACGGATTCATCGACATCTTCACATTGGCGAGATCGACACCGGAACCGTCCGACTTGACCCGGACCTTCACGTTGTAGTCGATCACCCGTTTCACAGGTACCAGCACCTTCATGGGGTCTCTCTCCTTGCGCCAGGGGCGGCATGACGCCGCTTCGGGACAGGAATACGACTAATGGTCCTACAATCAACCAAAAATGCGCTAATAGGCAAGCGTCAGGGCAACCGCGACGAGCCCGGGACGCGTCTTGCCTGCGATCTCCATCTTGAAGTTGCGCCGGATCATCAATCCGCCCCGGTCCGGCTCGGCATCGGTGACCTCCATATGCAGCCGCACCCGGTCGCCGCTTTCCACCGGTTCGGGAAACCTGAGTTTCTCGTACCCGTAGTTCAGCGCCCGCCCATGCGCCGTGACCCGGAAGATCTGGCCCGACAGGCCCGGCACCAGCGCAAGCGTCAGCAGCCCATGCGCCAGCGTCCGGCCCCCCGGCAACTCGCGCGCCGCCCGCTCGACATCCAGGTGATACCAGTTGTTGTCGCCCGTCACCGCGGCGAACCGGTCGCGGCCAAGGCTTCGGTCGATCTCAGGTTCAGCGCGGGAAAGGTTCCGACAATGCCGGCGCGGCAGGCTGAAATCACCAGCTCGGGCCCGGAAGCCAGAAACATCGGCGCGGCGATGACAGGCAGTTTCAAACGGTCCTGAAAGTCTCGGATCTGGGTCATCTGGTCTCCTTACACTCCTCTCCGGTTCGCCGGCGGGGCGGCTTCGGTCGATCGTAGCGCCTCCGCTTGCGAGGCAATTTTGCAATTGATCTAATGGTCAGTCCATTATACAACCAGTCCAATGAAGTCCATATCAACCCTCTCAAAGGGCCGTCCGCGCCCTGTTCCCACAAAGGAAACAGCCGTCTTCTGGGAGAAGGCCGCCGAAGGCGCCCTCTTTTGGGCAAATGCACCTCATGCGGGCGGATGGCGCCGCCGCTTTCGCCGCGATGCCCGGACTGCCTCGGCGACCAGATGAGCCCGATCCAATGCTCTGGCCGCGCGACGCTGGCAGGGCGCACGGTTCTTCACATCCCCGGCTATCCGGGACAGGAGATGCCGGCCACGCTGGCGCAATGCGCGATCGAGGAAGACCCGCGCATTCTGCTTGTCGCGCTCGATGCCGACGACGTCACCGCATCGCTGGCTCCGGGAGCTCCGGTCCGTATCGGATTTCGCACCGACGCGGATGGCTCCTATGCCATTGTCATGCCGGAGCGGGCCCTATGAGCGGTCGGGTCGTCATCGCGGGCTTCGGGGCTTCCGGGATCGTCGCAAGGTCCGAGCGGGGTATTGCAGCATTCGCCCTTGATGCCGCCACCGCGGCGCTCGCCGACGCCAAACTGGACCGTGACGCGATCGACGGATATGTGGGCGCGCCCTACGCGACCAATGCCGGCTCTCCCCATGCGGAGGGGGGAGACGAAATTTCGGTGAAGACCCTGGCGGCCATGATGGGGCTCCGCCTTACATGGGCGGCGGACCTGTATCGCCGCTATCCGACGGATATGGTCGGCAGCGCCGCCCATGCGCTGCTGTCGGGTACGTGCCGACATGTCCTCGGCGTGCGCGCCCTCCATGTGCTGCCCGATCTGAACTATGCCACCGGCACGGGCAACGATGCGTTCGGGCTAGATCAGTTCACCAGGCCCTACGGGTTCGGCACGGCCGGAGCGCGGTTTGCCGCGCGCGCCTGGGCCTACATGCAGCGCCATAGCGCCAGCCGCGACGATCTTTTCGCCATCGTCAGCCTGGCCCGGCGCAATGCCGCCGACAATCCGACGGCGATCTGGCGCGACAAGCCGCTGGAGCGCGACAAATACATGGCCGCCCGGATGATCGCCGAGCCACACGGGCTGTTCGACTGCGACATGCCGGTCTGCGGCGCGCAGGCCTTCGTGATGTGCCTTGAAGACGATCTGCCCGCCGGGGCCTCGCCCGCATGGGTGACGGGATGGAGCGGTTTTTCCCGCCCGGAACGGATCTGGCGGATGAGCGGCCGCGGGCCGGGCGATCTTGCCTCGGCGCAACTTTACGACGGCTTCTCCTCGATGGTCTGGGAGTGGCTCGACGGCTTTGGCATCACCTCCGTTGGCGGCGCCCCCGCCTTCATCCGCGAGGGGCGCGCCGAGCGTGACGGCAAGTTGCCGCTCAACACCTTCGGCGGCGCGCTGGGGGAGGGGCGGCTGCACGGCATGGGACATCTGCGCGAGGCCTACCTGCAGGCCACCGGGCGCGCGGGCGCGCGGCAGGTCAGATCCGGCCCGGCGCTGGTTCAGGTCGGCCCGTACGACGATTCATCCTTCGTTCTGCTCGAGCCGGAACGCCCACGGACGAGCGCATGAAAGGTTCAGAGATGAAAGTCCGAGACTACCTGTCGATCCCGTACATTCTGGAGGCCCAGCCGATCGAGCGTGACGGCGAGTGGACCCGACGGCTGCGCTACCCCGAGTTGGGCGGTTTCGAGGCCGAGCACGAGGATGTCGAGCAAGCGCTGCTGGCGCTGGAGCGCATGCGGATCGAGGAGATCATGCGGCGTCTCCGGGCGGGCGAACTGCCCCCTGTGCCGCGCCCGCCGCTGGAAACCACCGACCAGGGCTGGTGGGCCCGCTTTCTCGGGGTTGGCGGGCTGGTCCATGGCCAGCTCGACCGCCCCGCAACCGACCTCGCGAACAATGGATAAACGAAGTCACAAGGGCCGGCCCGCGCGGGCGACCCGACAGGAGGGAGACAAGAAACATGCTTTCACATCAAGATAACGAAACCCTGGTCCGTGTCGGCCCCGGCACCACCATGGGCGGGATGATGCGGCTCTATTGGATTCCGTTCTACGCCGCCGCCGACCTCGAGAAGGACGGCCAGCCGCAGACCGTCAAGCTGCTGGGCGAGACGCTGGTCGTCTTCCGCGACAGCGAGGGCAATGTCGGCCTGGTCGATCATGTCTGTCCCCACCGGGGCGCGCCGATGTCCTTTGCCCGCAACGAGGATTGCGGGCTGCGCTGCGTCTACCACGGCTGGAAATTCGACGTCGGCGGCAATGTCACCGACATGCCGGCCGAGCCGGTGCGCTCGCGCCTGAAGGAACGGGTGAAGCTCAAGTCCTACCCCTGCGTCGAACGCAATGGGGTGATCTGGACCTATATGGGCCCCGAGCCCGAAGAGAGCCGCCCGCCCCTGCCCAATCTCGAATGGAACCTCGTGCCCGAGGAAAACGTGGTGGTGACCTTCCGGGTGCAGGAATGCAACTGGCTGCAGGCGCTGGAAGGCGAGATCGACAGCGCCCACGCGCCGATCCTGCACGGCCGGATCGACGATGGCGGCGTCGTCGATCAGTGGCTCGCCAAGCGCGACCTGCGCCCGACCTTCGAATGCATGCGGCAGGATTTCGGCATGTCCATCGCCTCGCGTCGCGTGCTCGACGAGGACACGCTGTACTGGCGGGTCAACCAGTTCGTCATGCCGTTTTACAGCCTCGTGCCTCCGCAGGCGAACGAGTTCTACGAACTGAGCGGCCATGCCTGGGTCCCGATCGACGACGAGAACACGCTTTGCATCATGTTCTCCTATCGGCCCAACGAGCCGCTGCATCCCAAGTCGCGCAAGGTTTTCCTCGAAGGCCATAACGGGCGTGAAACGGGGCATCCCAGCAAGAACGGCTATGACGACCAGGGCGCGCTGGTGCCCTATGGCCGCTATGTGAGCAAGTACCGCCGCGACACCGGCTGGCTGTTCGACCACGACCTGCAGAAGACGACCTGGTTTTCGGGTCTTCCGGGGCTCTGGGTGCAGGACGCCGCCTGCCAGTCGGGCGTGATGCGGGTCTATGACCGCACGCTGGAGCATCTGTGCACCTCGGACACCGGGATCGCCATGACGCGGCGGATGTTGCTCGAGGTCGCGCATGCCTTTGCCGAAAGCGGGGCCAAACCCGAGCGGTTCAGCGATCCCGACCTCTACATGGTGCGGGCCATCTCGATGAGGCTGCCCAAGGATCAGGCGTGGGTCGATTCCGGCAAGGAGCCGATGACGGCGAAACTCGGTGAAGGCTTCGGATACGAACTATGACGCAGGCAAAGACCGCACTCGATGGCGTGCGCGTGCTGGAGATTTCCGCGCTCCCGGGCGCCGTGGCCGGAAGGGTTCTGGCCGATCTCGGGGCCGAGGTCATCAAGATCGAGCCGGAGGGGGGGAGCCGTTTCGCCGCGCCCTTCCCCTCGTGCCGACCCTCGAGGGCGAGGAAAGCGCCGCATGGCTGGCCTTCAACCATGGCAAGAAGAGCGTGACGCTGGACCTGGCGAGCGACGCGGGCCTCCGGGACCTCGCCGAGCTCAGCGCCACGGCCGATATCGTCGTGTCGGACTGGGAGCGCATTGACCTCGACGAGATGGACCGGCTGGCGAAGGTGGCCTGCAAGGCCAACCCGGCATTGGTCTGGACGGAGATCCTGCCATTCGGCCGCGGCGCGCCCTACGAGCGTTACGCCGCCACCGACACCACGCTTCAGGCGCTTGGCGGGCACCTCTATCTCAATGGCGACGTCGACCGTCCGCCGGTGCGTATCAGCTTGCCGGTCGGTCTGATCCAGGGCGGCGTCGAGGCGGCCTCCGCTGCGCTCATGGCCTATTACCACCGCCTGAAAACCGGCGAGGGCCAGCGGGTGGATATCTCCGTGCAGGAGTGCATCGTCTGGACCCTGCTCAATTCGACGATGACCTGGCAGATCCTCGGCCTCAACGAGATGCGCGGCGGGGCGATCCGCAAGGAACGCGCCAACCGGTTCTTCACCCGGCTCGTGTGGGAAACGAAAGACGGCTTCATCTTCTTCGGCCCGGTCGGCGGCGGCGGCGGCGCGGCGCGCGAAAAGTCCTATGCCGCGCTGGTCGCCTGGATGGCGGAGGACGGCTTTACCGACGAAATCCTCACCCGCCACGACTGGAACGGCGACGGCCAGTTCTTCATCGAGCAGGAAGACTACGACGCCGTGACAGAGGTCATCGTGCGGTTCATCAAGACCAAGACCACCGACGAGCTGATCGAGCGGGCGGTGCGCGAACGCATTCTCCTGGCGCCGATTTCTTCGGTGCAGGGGGTGTTCGAAAACCCGCAGTTCCGCGCGCGCGGCCTGTTCTGCCCGTTGGAGGACGACCAGCGGGGCCTCTCCGTCGAGCTTCCGGCCCGCTGGGCGAACCTCTCCGTTACGCCGCTGCTGCCGCCCCGCCCCGCCCCGAAAGCCGGCGCCGACACCAGCGCGCTGCTATCCCGCGAGACCGAAGGAAGCCCGGCATGAACGCACAGTCCAAGCCCGCCGTCACCCCCGCCACCGGCATCTTCGCCGGGCTGAAGGTCGCCGATTTCACATGGGCCGCCGCCGGCCCGATCGTCACCAAGCAGCTCTCCGACAACGGTGCGACCGTGGTGAAGGTGGAAAGCTTCAAGCATCCCGACTCGATCCGTCTTGGCGGGCCGTTCATCGACGACAAGCCGGGCATCAATCGCTCCGGATTTTTCGCCGATTTCCACTCCTCCAAGCTGGGCATGTCGGTGGACATGAGCAACCCGGACGCGATGGAGATCATCCGCCCGCTGATCGCATGGGCCGACGTGGTGGCCGAGAGCTTCCGGCCCGGCGTGATGGCCAAGTGGGGCCTGGACTTCGAGAGCCTGCGCAAGATCAATCCGCGCATCGTCATGCTGTCGTCCTCGCTCTACGGCGCGGACGGGCCCTGGGCGCGGCATCCGGGCTATGGCGCGCAGGGCCAGGCGCTTGCGGGTCTGCATGGCATGACCGGCTGGCCCGACCGGCCGCCCGCCATGCCCAAGGGCGCCTATTCCGACAGCGTATCGCCGCGCTACGCGCTCTCCGCCCTGCTCGCCGCGCTGATCCACCGCGAGAAGACCGGCGAAGGCCAGCATGTGGAACTCAGCCAGATCGAGGCCACCTCGCAGCTGCTGGCTCCCGAGCTGCTCGCCTACCAGGTGACCGGCGAACAGGCCACCAGAAGCGGAAATCGCAAGATCGGCTCCATCGTCCACGGGGTCTATCCCTGCGCGGGCGAGGAGCGCTGGATCGCGATCGAGGCGGTCGATGAAGCCCAGTGGCGGGCACTCTGCGAGGTGCTCGGCGACGCCGATGCGCTGGAGCGGGCGCGCAGCGAGGGCGACAAAGCGCTGGACGAGGCCATAGCCGCGCTGACCGCACCGCTGGACCCGTTCGAGCTGATGGCGGCGTGCCGCGACGCCGGCGTGCCGGCAGGCGTGGCCAACAAGGGCTCCGACCTGCTGGAAGACGACGTCTTCATCGCCCGCGAGCACTTCTGGCCGCTTGAGCACGCCGAAATGGGCACGCTCAAATACAATGGCCCGGCCTATCGCTTCGAAAAGACGCCAAGCGAGCTGCGGTTCGCCTCACCGCGCCTGGGCGAGCACACGGATCAGGTGATGACGGAGATCCTCGACTTCGACGACGCCGCCATCGCGCGGTTCCGCGAAGAAGGAATCCTGCAATGAGCGAGGCCACCATTCCCGTGCGCGTCAAGCAGATGCGCCATGAGGCCGACACCGTGGTTTCGGTCGCGTTCGAGACACTGGACGGCTCCGACCTGCCCAAGGCCGCGCCCGGCGCCCATGTGGACGTGATCCTGCCCGACGATCTGCGCCGCAGCTACAGCCTGACGCGCGAGATCGCCTCAGGCCACGCCTGCACCGTCGCAATTCACCGCGACCCGCAGAGCAAGGGCGGCTCGGCCTATATCCACGAACGCCTTCGGGTGGGCGACAAGGTGCGGATATCGCGGCCCAAGAACAACTTCCCGCTCGATGAAACCGCCGAAAACTCGGTGCTGATCGCCGGCGGCATCGGTATCACTCCGATTCTCGCCATGATCCGCCGCCTGACGGAGCAAGGGCGGCGCTGGGAGCTGTTCTATGCCGCGCGCAGCCGCAGCGCGGCCGCCTTCCGCGAGGAGCTGGACGCCTGCGCGCAGGCCAGCAATGGCAAGGGCAGGGTCAACTATCACTTCGACGACGAACAGCGCGGCTCGCTGGTCGACATCAAGTCCATCATGGAAGGCAATCCCGAGGCGCATTTCTACTGCTGCGGCCCCGAGCCGATGCTGGCGGCCTACGAGGCCGCGGCCAGGGCCGTCCCCCGCGCGCAGGTGCACGTGGAGTATTTCTCGGCCACCGAAGAAGCCGCCCGCGATGGCGGTTTCGACCTGGTGCTCGAGCGTTCCGGCAAGACCCTGCATGTGGAAAGCGGCAAGACGATCCTGGATGTGCTGATCGAGAACAACGTCTCTGTGCCGTTTTCCTGCAGCGAGGGTGTGTGCGGCACCTGCGAAACGCGCGTCATAGAAGGCCGCCCGGATCATCGAGACATGATCCTGACCGACGAGGAACGCGCCAGGGGCGACACCATGATGGTCTGCTGCTCGGGCTCGAAATCGCCGCGTCTGGTGCTGGATCTCTAGATCCGGTTCCCGATCATGACGAATCATGATCGGAAAGATTGCCGGTCCACAAACAAAGCTGGCGGGCAAGTTTGCCGATCTGGTTGCCTCAATCAGATCGGACGCCGTACTGGCGCGCCAGAGGCGGGTTCAGGCTCAGCGCCGTCTCCACCGGCTGGCGCTGGGACCGGCAGACGCTGAGGCTCTCGGGCAGGCGCCCGAAGCCCATCAGCACGATTATCAGATGCTCGTCGCCGAGCCCGATGGTGCGGCGCAATCCGCTGTCCACCTCGCGGGTGACCGACCAGTTCAGCATGCAGGCGCCAAGCCCCTCGGCGTGCAGCGCATAGGCCAGGGTCATTGCAAACAGTCCGCCGTCGACCCAGGCCTGATAGCGCTCGCCGGCATGTTCCCAATGGCGCAGGTCGCTGGTGATCACCGCGATGCCGGCCAGTTCATGGCCGAAGGTGCGGTTGCCCGCCTGATGCTTGCGCACCGCCTCGATCATCGCGGGATCGGTCCAGACATGGGCGTGACAGGTCTGACGGTTGCAGCTCGAAGGCGCTTGCTGCGCCGCCGCGACCGCCCGCGCGATCACGTCTTCGCCCACGGGGCCGGGCGCAAACGCGCGGATCGAATGGCGCGCCTTCACGAAGCGTGCGAAATCCACTTGCGCGTCCGCCTGGATCGCCTTGCGCGTAACCGTCTCGACGCCGCCTGACAGCGCGCCCATGGGTATCCGCACCCGTTGCAGGGCGTCGCTGACCGCTGCCGGGACGGTCGCTTGTGCGTTGAAGGCGGCCCAGGCCTCCAGCACCCGCAGGCCGATTTCGCAGGCCGCCGGTTGCGCGCCGCCGTCGAGAAGGTCGCCCGCGAGACGCTCGGCGCGCGCCAGGCCAAAGCCAGGGCGGGCCGTCCTGAGCGCCATGCCGTATTCGAGAAAATGCGCGTCGGCCATGATCCGCGCCGACCGGCTCTCCTCCGTCCGCACGGTCCGCATCCACGCGTGTTTGCGAAAGCGCCGGGCGTCGTAGAAAATATTGCTCCAGAACTGCAGTTCGGCCGCGCCGCGCGCCCAGGCCCGGGCCAGCGGACCCCTGGGCCTGGCGATCGCGCGCCCCGCCTCCGCCTTCGGGTCGGAGGTCCGTGCAGGGGCGCTCATCGGGTGCTTTCCGGCCAGCGCAGCATCTCGGCATTCGCCTCGCCCAGCGCCGGGATCTTCCGCCCAACCTCTGCGCGGCTCTGCGACATCCGAAACGGCGGGTTCGGCGCACCGAACCTGCCTGCGGCGTCCTCGACCGTGCCCAGCACGCCGCGCGCCCTGGAGATCGGATCTTCCAGCGCTTCCGCGACGGTTCGATAGCGCGAACAGGGCACGCCCGCGTCGTTGAAGCGCCGTTCGCAGGTTTCGGCGGTTTGGGTCACGGTCCAGCCCTCGACATGGGCCATCAGCTCGGCCCAGTTCGCCTCCCGCCCGGCGGGTGTAGCGAAGATCGGGTTGCCGCCCCAGGCGGGATCGCCGAGCACCGAGAGCATCGCCGCGAAGTTCTTGTCCGACAGCGGCACCACCATCACGAAGCCATCCAGTGTTTTGACCGGGGTGTAGACGTGGCGCTTCCGGTCTTGCGGAAACTGCGCCTGCGTATTCCGATGAAGCCGGCCATTGATTCCGAAACGAAGCCGGCCACCTGTTCCGATTTCATTCCGGCCAGCATTCCGATTTGAAGCCGGCCAGTCGATGCTCCCCTGGGTCGTTGTTTTGAATGGCTCCTGTTTGTCGTGCGGTCAAGCGGCGGATGGAGTGTGGCGCTGCTTTCGCAGGCTCTCGCCGCTGAGTTCAATGCGGTAGGCGCTGTGGACGAGGCGATCGAGGATGGCGTCGGCGAGTGTCGGATTGCCGATCATGTCGTACCAATGATCGATGGGCACCTGGCTGGTGACGATGGTGGATCGCTTCTCATAGCGATCTTCGATGATCTCGAGGAGATCGCGGCGCTGCTCGTCGTTGAGCTTCTCGGGACCCCAATCGTCGAGGATGAGCAGGTCGGTTCTGGCGAGTGCCTTGAGGACCTTCGGGTAGCGGCCGTCGCCGCGCGCGAGTGCAAGGGTGGCGAATAGCCTGGGCAGGCGATGATAGGCGACGGAGAAGTCCTCGCGGCATGCCTTGTGTCCGAGCGCGCAGGCCAGCCAGCTCTTGCCGACGCCGGCGGGTCCGATCAGCAGGAGACTGTGATGATGCCTGATCCAGTCGCAGCCGGCGAGCTTCAGGAACAGATTGCGGTCGAGGCCGCGGGCGGCGCGGAAGTCGATGTTCTCGACCTGGGCGTCATGGCGGAGCCTGGCGGCACGGGCTCTCGCCTCGAAGCGCTTCTGGCGGCGCGTCGTCGCCTCGCGCTCAAGAAGGAGAGCGAGCCATTCGCCATGCTCGAGGCTCCTCACTTCCGGTTGGGCCTCGAGTTCGTGATAGGCGCTTGCCATGCCGGAGAGGCCGAGTTCGCGCAGCATGTCGATGGTGGGATTGGTCAGCATTGTCTTGGTCCTCAATGAAAGTAGCCGGGGCCGCGCAGGTTTGCGTGTTCCATGACGGCGGCGGGTTCGGTGGAATGCCTGTTGGACTTGTGGGTGGCGATGAGTGCGGTGATGGTCTTGCAGGTCAGCCCGCCGATCTCGACGGCACGCGCCGACACAGCCTCGGCGCGCTCGCGGGGAAGATCGCGATAGAGGCGCAGGACTCCGAGGCATGTCCTGAAGCCCTGTTCGGGATGTGGCCGGCTGGCGAGAATGGCGGTGACCAGGCCTTCGGTCTCGGGACCGATCGACGCGCCCCAGCGCCGGAAACGATCCGGTGTCCACTCGGCGTAGCGCCGATGCGAACTCGGCATATGATCGGGGTCCGTGCCAAAGCGCGGCCCCCCATAGCGGCGCTGATGCGCGGCGATGCGCTTGCCACGGTGGAATATCTCGATCATCCGGGCGGTGGCACGGATATCGACCTGCTGGCGGATGAGGCCGTGCGGGACGGAATAGAAGAAGCTCTTGAACTCGACGTGATAATCCGTCGAGACCCGCGCCAAGCGCCATTCGGCGAACTCGTAGTCCTCTGCGGGAAGGGTTGCGAGGGCTGGGCGTTCGACCGTCTCGAAGAGATGCCGGCGGCTGACGCCGAGCCGGCGCATGACATGATCGTTGATGCGCGCGAGCATCTCGGCGATCGCGGCATTGGCCTCGGCAAGCGAGAAGAAGGTCTGCTTGCGCAGGCGGCCGAGAATGCAGCTCTGGGCAAAGCGCACGGCGTTCTCGACCTTGGCCTTGTCCTTCGGGCGTCGCGGCCGGGCCGGCAGGACGCCGACACCGTAGTGGGACGCCATCATGCCGTAGCTGCGATTGATCTCGGGATCATGAAAGCTGGCGCGGTTGACGCCGGACTTCAGGTTGTCCGGCACGATCAGCCGGGGCACGCCACCGAAGAAGGCGAACATGCGCACATGCGAGCCGATCCAGTCCGGGAGCGTCTGGGTCCAGGTGGCCTCGGCAAACGTGTAGCTCGACGCGCCGAGCACGCCAACGAACAGTTCCGCCTCCCGGACCTCGCCGGTCTTGCGATCGACGATCGGCACCTTCTTTCCGGAATAGTCGACGAAGACCTTGTCGCCGGCGGCGTGTTCCTGGCGCATCGTCGGCGACAGGCGTTGCTCGAAACCGCGAAACAGTTCGCAGAAGCGGCTATAGCCGTAACCGTCGGGATGGACGCTGCGGTATTCCTCCCAGAGGATCAGAAGCGTCACGCCCGGCTTCTTCAGCTCGATCGAAAGCTCAGCCCATTCAGGCTCCTGCCTTCGCCGCTGGCCCTGCTTGACCCCGGCGCGGGCGAAAAGACGATGTTCGAGCGCATCGTCGGTCAGCTCGCCGGGCAAGGGCCAGGCCAAGCCCGCTAGCGCCGCCCGCTTCAGATTGTCCTGCACGGTGCTGCGCGCAACGCCGAGCACCACCGCAATCTCGCGGCTACTTGTTCCGCTTCCGGCAAGCCGGAGCATCTGTCGTAATTGTCTCATGGTCAGCCTTCTCTTCGCCGGCATCAAAATCTCCTCGTGTACCGGGAGGCTTGATGCCAAAGTTGCTGACCCAGGGGGTATCGTTAGAGCCGAAAAACGGCCGACAATTGATTGGAATCGTGGCCGGCTTCAAATCGGAACGGTGGCCGGTAATTGATCGGAATGCCGGCCGGCTTCAGCTCGGAATCCGCACGCAAGGCGGTGTCGGACCTGACGCTCGAGAAATTGATCCTCAAAGAGGCCGCATCGGGAAACTTCTAAGCCCCGCCCGCCGTCGTCGCTGCGTCGACCATGTCATGGTGATGTTCTCTATCTCGGCGCGCTTTGCCTGCAAAGTCCTCGGCCAGCACCGTTCGACCCAGCGAAAGAAGCCCAGAGGCCGACCGGATTCCACGCTCGACCTTCAATCGCTGGTATGACCGTTTCCTTGCCGGCGGCGTCGACGCGCTGGAGGATCGGAGCCCCCGGCCAAACCGGGTCTGGAACCGCATCTTGCCGTTCTCGATTACAAAGCTGTCGGCGCCTTCGACCGCATCGCGAGCTGGCCTGACGGAGCGAACCTTCAAGCGGCGCTTCACGCAAGCAACGGGCATGAGCCCGATTGCCTACGTCCAGCGCCTTAGGATCGAAGAGGCCAAGCGCCGGCTGGAGCGGACCGAAGCATCCGTGGACGAAATTTGCTGGCAGGTGGCTATGAGGAGCCGGCGTTCTTCCGCCGCTTATTCAAGAGGGTGACGGGTCTGGCTCCAGGAAATTATCGCCGCCGGTTTCAGGTGCCCGACTATGCAAAGCAACCTTCTCGCTCAGAGTAAAAACCTTGTCCGCGCTGTCTGCCACCCAGACTGGCGCGCCATCTTCCCTGCGGTATCCACGTCCTCAGTCCGTCAATTCGATGTTGCGAGCGCGCTCAATCATCTCGATGAATCCCTGTACCGCAACTGTCTCATGGAAATCTCTGTGGCGTAGCATGAAAAAATGCCGCCGTGGAACAGGGTACTCGATGATCGCCATACGTCCGGTTTCTATGGCGAGGGCGATAACAAGCCTTGACGTTACTGTTACGCCGGCACCTGCTTCGACTGCGGCGACGACGGCTTCGTTCGATGGCAGCACAAGGGAGACGGAAACGTCGTTCACGGTGAGCCCATGGTCGGCGATCAACGATGAAACAATGTCTCGAGTGCCGGAGCCGATTTCCCGCAACACCCAGTTGACCTTCTTGAAATCAAGCGGCTCGTCCATTTGGACAGCCCACGGATGGCTGGGATTGGCAACAAGCAGCAACTCGTCGGAGGCGATTGGCGTCGCGTCTATGCGGGGGTCGCGCACCTCCCCTTCTACAAAGCCCAAATTAGCGACGCCTTCTCGCAAGAGAGCCGCTACTTGCGCCGTGTTGCCGATCGTGAGCGATACGGATATGCCTGGATGTGCCTCTTTGAATTTGTGCAGGTAACGCGGCAACCAGTAGTTCCCGACGGTCTGGCTCGCAGCGATATGGATCGTTCCACGGCGCAAGCCGGCAAGGTCAGCTAGCACATGTTCGGCCGCCTCCGCCCGGGCAAGCACTGCTTTGGCTTCCGCTAGGAAGGTATGGCCCGCACTAGTCAGTACGATGCCCCTGCCGACGCGATCGAACAGTTTAGTTTGATAGCGTGCTTCAAGAACTGCGATGGCCGAACTTGTTGCCGATTGCGTGAGATTGAGATCACGAGCAGCTTGCGTAACGTGTTCACGTTCGGCGACGGCGATGAAAATGCGTAGCTGTTCCAGCGTCATCTCAGTTCAGCTGCTTCCCCGCTCCGCTTAGAATGATTCTCATGCAAAACTCGACAATTCTATGGATTGAAGTCGATCTACAAAAGCTTTATCAGCACGAGGCTTGTTGCGGCAATGAAGATCGAAGCCGAGAATGCCAGCAGCAAGGGCTTAATACCTTTGGCAAGGATCTCCCCCACATTCGTCCGCAGCCCCATGGCTGCCAAGCCCATAGTGAGTAGAAACGTGGTTACCTTGGGAACGGTCGCCGTGAAAGCTTCTGGAAGGTCGACAAGGCTGTTGAGGGCAACCACGGCAATAAACCCAAAGACGAACCAAGGCACTGGAGCGCGGGCAGACACCTCGTCAGCCCGACTTCGCGAGGCCAAATAGCCAAGCGCGAGCACGAGGGGCGCCAGCATTGCGACGCGAGAGAGTTTGGCGATTGTGCTGATCTCGCCTGCCTCCATGCCGTTCTGGAAACCGGCGCCAATCACCTGTGCAACCTCGTGAATCGCCGTGCCTGCCCAAAGTCCATACTCTGCCGCTGAGAGCCCAAAGACCGGCATGAGCAATGGGAAGATGAACATCGCGACCGTGCCAAACAGAGTGATAGATGCGACGGCATAAGCCACATCTTCATCATCGGCATCGGTGATGGAGTTCGTTGCCACGATCGCGGAGGCGCCACAGATCGAGGTGCCAGCAGCGATCAGTTCTGCCAGCTTGCGCTCCACACCAAGAAGGCGCGCCATTCCCAATGTTGCAATAAAGGTTGCAAAAAGCGATACGGCAACGATGAGGAAACCACCCATGCCAACGGACTGGACCTGCGAAAAGGTGAGCTGAAAACCGAGCAGCACAATCGCTGTCCTGAGAATTGGACGTTGGCAGAAGGCGATCCCGGCAGCCGCGCCACGGGGAATCTCAATGATGTTTGCAAACATGATGCCCAAGATGACAGCGAGGATCATCGGGCTGAAAATGGCAAGCGCTGGGAAGCCACGCAGCGAATAGGCCGCACCACTGACGACCGCAGCAAGGAATATCCCAGGTAAGATATCCTGCAGCTTAGTCGTTATCCGAAAAGACGT
>NZ_JBTSWH010000004.1:0-30636 GCF_054612275.1 Aliihoeflea sp. PC F10.4
CTGAGTAGCAACGGAACAGAAAACACACATAAGCTTGCCTACAGGTCGTCGATTCCTGCGGTTCGGGGATCGCGCAGCGGCCTGAGTTCGCCACGCGCGATGATTTCCGGCAGTGTGAAGGCGTAACGGCCGAGCATGTTGATGTGGCCGAAGCTCAACGGGGAAAGGTGGGCGACGTCCTCGGACTTCACCTCGTATCCTTCGGCGCGCAGCTGATTGAGAGCGGCGTCCATATAGATCGTGTTCCACAGGACGACGACGTTGACCACCAGGCCGAGCGAGCCGAGCTGGTCCTCCTGACCGTCGCGATAGCGCTGGCGCAGTTCGCCACGCTTGCCGTGGAAGATCACGCGCGCCAGCCTGTGGCGATTTTCGCCGCGGTTGAGCTGTATGAGGATGCGCCGGCGATAGCTCTCGTCATCGATGAACCGCAGCAGGTAGAGCGTCTTGATCAGGCGTCCCAGCTCCTGGAGCGCACGGGCCAGTTTCATCGGGCGATCGTTGGTCTGGAGGGTGCGGGTGAGCCCGGCGGCTCGCACGACGCCGAGTTTCAGCGACCCGGCGAGGCGCAGGAGGTCGTCCCAGTGGTCGGCGATGAGGCGCACGTTGATCCGGTTCGCCGCAAGCCCGTCGAGCAGGCCGTAATCAGCTTTCCTGTCCACCCGCCAGAACCGGGAGCCGCCGATGTCGGCGATGCGAGGACTGAACTGGTAGCCGAGGAGATGGAAGATTCCGAAGATCGTGTCGGTGTAGCCTGCGGTGTCGGTCATGATCTCGGTTGGAGAAAGCTCGGTTTCCTGCTCCAGGACGAGGGCCAGGAGATAAAGGCTGTCGCGCAACGTTCCGGGAATGGTGATCGCGTTGAGGCCGGTGTACTGGTCGGACGCCAGATTGTACCAGGTGACGCCGCGCTCGTGTCCGAAGTAGTGAGGATTGGGGCCGGAATGAATGGTGCGCACCGGCACGACAAAGCGCAAGCCGTCGGCCGAGGCAACTTCGCCGCCGCCCCAGGATCGGGCGAGTGGGACCGCGTTCTGCGCCGCCACCAGTGCTGCGTTGGCGGCGGTCAGCGTCTCGGCGCGCAGAAAGTTCTGTTTCACCCAGCTCAGCCGCGATCGGCGAAGCGCCGGGCTGTCCCGCCGGACAAGCGGCTCGAAGCCAGTATTGCAGGCTTCGGCCAGGAGAACCGCGCTGACGCTCGTCGCGATGTCCTCGGCGCGTGAACCACCTTCGCTCGCGTGGGTAAAATGCTCGGCAAATCCAGTCCGCGCCTGTATTTCGAGGATAAGTTCAGGCAGATCGACATGCGGGAGTCGGGTCTCGATTTCGGTGCGAAGCGCCACGAGGCTCGGCGGCTCCTCGATCTTGTCGAGCTGCGCGACCGACAGATCGACGCCGCCGGCCGTCGTCTCGAACGACAGCGCCGGGTTGGCGGGCGCGCGATCGGCGGTTTCCCGATAGGCGAGATCAAGGCGTGTCGAAAGCCGGGTCAGTTCCTCGTCGGCCGACGCCGAGACCCCGACCGTGCGACAAACGGCCGGGCGAGCCGCTTCCCAGGCCGCGCCGGACAGAAGACCCTTGCGTGGATCGGCGTAGCGCAGCGACCGGGACGCAAAGACATCCCGCCGGCGGATCGTGCGCCGGAGCTGATCAAGTACGCACAGCCGATAGCCGAACAGGTCAATCTTGCCGTCGGCCGCTTTCAACTGGCCAATCCACTCCTTCGGTGCGAAGGCGGCGGGTGCGGGTCCAGACCGTTTGACGCCATCTTGAAGGGCACGCACGTGTTCAACGGCATCCAGGAGCGACCTGCCCGCCGGAGCCGCGTCGAGGTCGAGCCCACGCAGCAGCGCCGGCGCGAAGCGAAACTGCCCCCGGTGTTTCCTGAGTTCGGCGAAATAGACGTCGTCGGGCGGCTCGGCGAGTGCACCCACCCGGTCATAGGCGGTTTTCAGGAGATCGCGCCCCACGGTCTCGAAGATGACGGCACGAACCTCGGCGTCCGGTGTCGCCTCGTCGAACAAAACGGCGGCGGCGTCGCGCAGCTTCAGCGCAGCGGCATCGAGGTCGCGAAGCGAGCGCAGACGCGCCTCCCTTGAGGCCGCCTGCGCATTGGAAAAGATCGTCGTGGTGACGACGTCGAACAGATCGATGACGTCGTCGCTGGCGCTGGCCTCGAGTGTGCGGATGAACGCCAGAAGCGTTGCGGTCCGCCGATCGTCCGGAAGTCGGGCGACCGCCTGTGCCTTGGCAGCGGACGCGAAGCGGGCGAGCGCATTGATGCGACCAGGCGGCAGCCTGTCGATTTCCGGCAACCCTTCCGTGATGACGCGGATTTCGTCGAGACGCGCCAGCGCCCGGCTGATCTCTGGGCCGCTCTGGATATAAGGACCGTCCCGAAGGCGATCGAGGGGGCTCTGGCGGACACCTTCCGGCACCACGACGAGAGCGTCGAGCCGCTCGCGCTGTTCGGGCGTCACCTTGTCGACGAGGCGGCGGAACAGACGGGCATTGGCGCGCGCGCGAACGCGGGAGACCGTCCGCTCGAGCACCGACAGTCCCGGCAGCAAAACCTTGTTGGCGAGCAGAAAGGAAACAGCTCTATCGAACAGCGCCGAGGGCCGGTCGGTGCCGGTCCAGCAAAGGGCGTAGAGAAAGCGGCTCAGCCGGAACGACACGCCGGGATCGGTGACGGAGCGATAGCCATAGCGTGCCCGGATGCGCGGGATATGTCGCCAGCGCGCCCGGTCGTTCGCATAGGCGAAAATCGCGCCCGGATCATTGAGGCCGAGTTGCTCTGCCGCGTACCCCACGGCGGACGCCGGAGCTGTCGCAAGGTCCTCGAGAAACACCCCGAGCAGGCGAACCGATCCGAGCTGGACGGCGACGCCCAGGCGGTTGCGATCGCCGCGATGCTCGGCGACAAACGCGCGATCGGCGTCATCGAGATAGAAGTACCTGACCAACTGATCGGAGGTCGGCTCGTCCGCGAAACGACCGTAGCGCCGGACCTGGTCCTCGGTGAGGAAGCTGACCGGCACGGGCTCTCCTATTTCGCGGCGACCGAACGCTTCTTGAGAAGATCAGCGGCACGCGGGCGCGGTTGGCCCTTGCTGTCGACATAGGCATAGAGCGTCGACAGCGAGACGCCGAGCTGGGTGGCGACATCACGGGCGCTGTTTTCCCGGTCCGCCATCATCGCCATCGCGGTCTTAAGCTTCGGACGGGTCATCATCCGCGGCCGTCCGCCGGCGCGACCCCGGGCTCGCGCGGCGGCCAGACCTGCCATCGTGCGCTCATGGATGAGATCGCGCTCGAACTCGGCGAGCGTGGCGAAAATGCCAAAGACAAGTCGCCCCGTCGCCGTGGTCGTGTCGACGTCACCGGTCAGCACCTTCAGCCCGATCCCCTGCTTCTGAAGCTCGCCGACAAGCCCGACGACATGCGGCAGGGATCGTCCGATCCGGTCGAGTTTCCAGATGACAAGCGTGTCGCCCTCGCGAGCGGTGTCGAGTGCCTGGGCAAGGCCGGGCCGCTCGGTGGCGCGGCCCGAACAGACATCCTCGTAGATCTTCCGACAGCCAGCCTTTTCGAGCGCATCGCGTTGAAGGTCGAGGCTCTGCTCGGCCGTCGACACCCGCATATATCCGATCAGCATGGTGATGTTCGCCCCCTTCGTCTATCAACGTAGCGGGGGCCAGGTTTTCTGGCTATAGGTTTATCCAAGGCTTTATATGAAATCGGCAGATCGTCGCGCCAGATTCGCCGGCGTGTTGTTCCGAGGTGCAGAAAACCGGGGTTTGTTGCGATGCCCGACACAGACCACCGCCCGAATGTTCCGGACCTGCCGCCGGAAGACAAGATGGGCTTTGCCGTGCCGAAGACGCCGGCCCACTCGCTCATGCTCCTGAACCGCTACATGCGGACCGACATGCTGCAGCACATCCATGTGCGTCTTCACAAGATGAGGGATGAAAACGAGCCCGGTTCCCCTTTGCATCATATGGCGAAAAGCCTCGAACAGGTCATCGGCACCTGGGACGGCATCAACCTGGTCGAATGCTTTACCCGCAACCACCTCCATATCGATCCGGATTACGAATTCCGGCCGGAGCAGGATTACCTCCACGACATCAGGCTGATGAAGCATCACCTCAAATGCCACAGGTCAACGATCAAGGAGCTGGATCGCTGGCGCTAACGCCGTGCCGGAATGTCGGAAAGCCCACCTCGGCCGCTTAAGTGAGTTTTCTGTTCCGTTGCTACTCAATGCCCGACCTGAAGGCCTGGCTGGAGAGAACAGCCGAAACCGCCCGATCGAACGAGGATTTGGCGCGGCGTTTCGTGGAACAATGCCGGGCGACCCAGACCATACTACCGGGGATCACGGTTATCGAACGCCTTTGCGCGGATGCACTCGTTGCTGCAGAGCGACGGATCGACGCTCGGATTGCCGACCGGCTGGATGATGAGATGTGCAGCCGACTTGACGCCTTGCTGACGGAAACGGCGGACAGTTCTGTCACCCGCTTTGTCTGGCTGCGCCAGTTTGAGGTGGGCCAGAACTCGGCGGACATGAACCGGCTGCTCGACCGGTTGGAATTCTTGCAGGCCATGGCCGTGGACAGAAGCATCCTGTCGGGTGTGCCACCCCACCGTATCGCGCGCCTCCGAAGGCAAGGGGAACGATATTTCGCAGGAGATCTGCGGGATATTTCAGGCGACCGCCGCCTTGCCATCCTCGCAGTTTGCGCTTTGGAATGGCGCAGTGCCATTGCCGATGCTGTGGTCGAAAGCCATGACCGGATTGTGGGGAAGACGTGGCGTGAGGCGAAACGCGTATGCGATGCTCGGGCAGATGACGCCAAGGCTGCTTTGAAAGACACCTTGCAGGGCTTCTCAAATTTTGGATCAGCTCTGCTGGAAGCATATGAAGATCAGGCCTCCCTGATGGAGGCCGTCCAAAACGCCGGAGGCTGGTCATCGCTGAGGGGGCTTGTTTCCACCGCCGCCCAACTGACCGACACATTGGCGGCTGATCCACTGGCACATGTTGTTCACGGGTATCATCGCTTCCGACGCTATGCGCCGCGCATGCTCCGGGCGCTCGATATTCAGGCGGCCCCGGTGGCCGAACCGTTGCTTGCCGCCGCCGACATCGTCGCGGGTACGGAAACGACAACTACCCGGCCACTGACCTTTCTGCGCCGGGCTTCGAAATGGCATCGACACTTGAATCACGACGATGGGAACCGGCTTTGGGAGGTGGCGGTCCTGTGCCACCTACGCGACGCATTCCGTGCCGGCGACATCTGGCTCGCACATTCCCGCCGGTATGGTGATCTCAAGGACGCGCTGGTTCCGACGGAAGTTGCCAGGGCCACGCCAAAACTGGCCATGCCGTTTGAACCGGAGCTCTGGCTCGCGGATCGAAAATCTCGCCTAGCAGATGGCTTGGAACGACTGGCCCGCGCCGCCAGGGCGGGTGCCATTCCGGGAGGTTCTATCGAAGATGGCGTGCTCAAGATCGACCGTCTGACGGCCGCTGTCCCCGAAGAGGCCGATGCCATGGTGCTCGATCTCTACAACCGCCTGCCAGAGATCAGGATCACAGACCTCCTGCTCGAAGTGGATGACGAGATCGGCTTTACCGAGGCCTTCACCCATCTGCGCACCGGCGTTCCATGCAAAGACAGGGTCGGCATGTTGAACGTGCTGCTGGCTGAGGGGCTGAACCTTGGCCTCAGCAAAATGGCTGGGGCCACGAACACCCATGATTATTTCCAGCTCTCGCGCTTGTCGCGCTGGCATGTGGAAAGCGAGGCGATGGCACGCGCCTTGGCCATGGTGATCGAAGGTCAATCTGCCTTGCCGATGGCCCGGTTTTGGGGCGCAGGGCAGACCGCTTCGAGCGACGGGCAATTCTTCCCGACCACGCGCCAGGGCGAGGCGATGAACCTGATCAACGCCAAATACGGCCATGAACCCGGTCTGAAAGCCTATACCCATGTCTCTGACCAGTTCGGCCCTTTCGCCACCCAGACCATCCCGGCCACGGTGAACGAGGCCCCTTACATCCTGGACGGCCTGTTGATGACAGACGCAGGTCAGAAAATCCGCGAACAGTATGCCGACACGGGCGGCTTTACCGACCACGTCTTCGCCGTCACTGCCCTTCTGGGCTTTCAGTTCATCCCCCGCATCCGGGATCTGCCATCCAAGCGCCTCTACCTCTTCAATCCGGCATCCTGCCCGAAAGAATTGAAGGGGTTGATCGGCGGCAAGGTCAGGGAACCTGTCATCAGCTCGAACTGGCCCGACATCCTACGCGCAGCGGCCACCATGGTGGCGGGCGCGATGCCGCCAAGCCAACTCTTGCGAAAATTCGCTGCATATCCCCGACAGCATGAACTTGCGGTCGCATTGCGCGAAATCGGCCGGATCGAACGGACGCTGTTCATCATCGATTGGCTGCTGGATGCCGACATGCAACGCCGTGCCCAAATCGGCCTGAATAAGGGCGAAGCGCATCATGCGCTGAAAAACGCCCTGCGCATAGGGCGCCAAGGTGAAATCCGTGATCGAACAGCCCAAGGCCAGCACTTCCGAATGGCCGGGCTGAACCTCCTCGCCGCCATCATCATTTACTGGAACACCAGACATCTCGGTCACGCTGTCGATAGTCGCCGCAGTGATGGTTTGGACTGCTCAGCAAACCTTCTGGCGCATATTTCACCCCTCGGGTGGGCGCACATCCTTCTCACCGGTGAATACAGGTGGCCCAAAAGATGACCAAACGGCCTTAGCGTAGGATTCTGCACTCTCCGGCATCAGACCCCACGAGCGCCGGCCGGATCGCGGCGAAAGCCCGAGGCGTGAAGTTCGGCCCCTCCCCTGCCCTGTCGGCCGAGCAGATCGCCCATGCCCGCCAGCTTATCCATGACGACAAGAAGCCGGTGGCGGAAGTCGCCCGGCTCTTGGGTGTGCATCGCGCCACGCTCTACCGGGCGCTTGAGAACGCATTGACGTGAATACGCATTGACGTAACCACGTTTAGTTGCCGGCCCTAGAAGTAGTGCCTTTCTCGCCCCCTTACGCAAAGGGTTGCAGAATCGGGCGGTTTCGGGTCTTTCTAGTAACGATGAAAAGCGATTCTGATAGGATTCGGAGGGACGTGGCCGCGCACCGACAAAGGTTGCGAGAGGCTGGCCGCACCTTCGTAAACACCGATCTTCCCGTTGAGCTGGTCGCGCGACTTGACCGGATCAAGGAAGAACGGGGCGCATCATCGCGCGCGCCGATCATTGAGGAAGCGTTGAGGTTCTATATCGAAGCGAAGCAAGGGACATAACGGCAAAACGCCCGACCGTTGGCGCGGTCGAGCGTTTTTGTAGGCCGTCAGACACACCGTAGAGACGGGGCCAAAGCTCTCCCCTTATCTACGCTACAGCACTCCAATCCGCAAGATTGATTCTTGCGGGAACGGGTAAGTCGTGCCTGCCGTCCGCGCCGTCATGTCCTTCAAATGGAAGGACGACAGGCATGTTGAGGACGCAGATCGCGGCCGCGATCGGCTGCGCGCGCGCAAGCGCGCTTGATGAGATCATGCGGGAGGTATGGACGCGCTATAGCGCCGGCCAGCTCACCGAGGAAGACGCCGGGCAGCTCTCCACGCTCGCCCATGAGCGCCGCGAGGCGTGGCGGGGATCGGGACAGGCCGGGCTTGGCCTGGTCATGCCCCCGGCCGAGCGATGCTCGACGCCAGTTCGCCGGCATAGTCATATCCGGGGCCGATCGGAGGGCCGGATATGGCGGCCGACGACGCGCAAGGACGTTCAGGCAATCTTGAAGGCGGCCGAAATCTACAATGAGGCCGGCTTGCACGAGAAGGGCGAGCGAAGCGGCCCGCTAGGATCGGTGGCGCTCGACGTGCTGCGGCTGTTCGTCAATCTCATAGACTTCCGCACCGGCCGGCTAGAGCCGTCAATCACCACGATCATGGATCGGCTAGGCCGGTCGCGCGATACGATCGTGCGGGCGCTGAAGAACCTGCGGGCGCATGGTTTCATCGACTGGCTGCGGCGCTACGAGCCGACCGGCAATGAGGGGCGCGGCCCACAGGTCCAGCAGACGAGCAACGCCTATCGCCTGTCCTTGCCGGAAAAGGCCCGTCAGTTTCTCGGCAGGTTCGGCAAGGCCCCGCCCCCGCCTGCCGATCATGGACAGGATCAGCAGGCATGGAGCGAGGCAATCGACGCCTACAAGACCACCCTGCCCCTCGATGAGCGGACGCAGCTCGACGCCGGCGATAGTCCGCTCGGTAAGGCCCTCGTGATGCTGGCAAAGAGTGTGATGAAACGTGAGTCCGATAACCAGACTGAATCCCCATCTGATCTTTATCTAAGAGGGCAAACATAAGCGGTCGCCGCTGTTCGGGCCGCTTTCGCGGCCCTGCGGCGGTTCCGATCCGCTTATAGGGCGGATCGGGAAGCGGAAACCTCACAGCAAAACCGCCGCGTTTGCGCCGGCGGCAACCGTCCTATGGGCTTTCGAGAGGGAGTGAAGGGCAAGGGCGGCGCTTAATCTTTGCTGCATTGCCAGCAATAAGGCATTTAAGCAAAAATTCTTGCCGTCAATGCGGCTTGCTGCTATGCCAGCAATATGAAAACAATCGCCATAGTCAGCCAAAAGGGCGGGGCTGGAAAAACCACCCTCGCCTTGCACCTTGCCACGGCCGCCGAGGCGGCCGGGCTTCCCGCCGCTATCATCGACCTTGACCCCCAGGCAAGCGCCGCCGGATGGGGCGATAGCCGACAAGGTGAGGCCCCGGTTGTCGTCGCGCTTCCTCACACTCGTTTGCCGCAAGGCTTGCAGGCCGCGACCGATGGCGGGGCCGAGCTGGTCGTGATCGACACCGCGCCGCACTCGGAAGCGGCCGCAATGGCAGCAACGCGATCGGCCGACCTGGTGTTGATCCCATGTCGAGCCGGAATCCTCGATCTTCGTGCGATCGGAAGCACGGCCGAGTTGGTAAAACTCGCCCAAAAGCCGGCCTTTGTCGTTTTGAACGCCGTGCCGCCACGCGCCACGCAGCTCCTGGCCGATGCGCGGGAAGCCGTTCAGGTTCACGGCTTGGAAGTTGCCCCCGTCGCCTTCCAGCAGCGGGCGGCTTTCGGACATGCGCTCACGGCCGGCAAAACCGCGCCAGAGTATGAGCCGGCCGGCAAAGCCAGCGAGGAAGTGTCCGAATTGCTGACCTGGCTTAGAGGCCAATTGCTGATTTGACGGCAAACTGTATTGCCAGCAATAAGGCATAATGGTATTGCTGGCAAACTGGCAGTTTGATGGGATAAAACCATGTCGAAAAGACCGAGTTTAGCCGCGAGCATGAAGGCCGTGGGCGCGCAGACCCCGCCGCCTGTTACAGCTATCGTGGAATCCGCCCCCGCCCCCGCGTCGGCTCCGGATCGTGCCGAGGGCAAGCGTTACCATGCCGCTACGCGGGCCGGAATGAAGCGGGTGACGGTCGTGGTCGAGCCGGAGGAACATCGCCGGGTTAAGCGGCTGTCAGCCGACACCGACCGCTCCATTGAAGACCTCATGCGCGAGGCGCTTGCCGACTTGCTGGCAAAACATAATGCTTGATTGCCAGCAAAGCGGGGATGCGATAAGGACCTTGAAGTGTAACGCTATGTGTCATACATTCAGGGGCGAGGAAGTCGCGTGAGGGTTTTCAAAAACAGCCGGTTTCACAAGTTTGCCCGAAAGGAGAAAATCTCTGACGCGATGCTTTGTGAGGCTGTAGAGCGGGCCGAGCGCGGCCAGATCGACGCCGATCTAGGGGCCGGCCTTATCAAGCAGCGAGTCGCGCGGCCTGGCGCTGGAAAGTCTGGCGGCTTCCGGACGCTGGTTTTCTTCCGCGCGGAGACGAGGGCGGTTTTCGCGTTCGGGTTTGCCAAGAGCGATATGGCGAACCTTGATGATGCGGAAGAAGCCTACTTGAAGAAGGCCGCAAAGTTGGTCTTGGGGTTTGCAGATGCGCAGATGGACGCGGAAGTTGCTGCGGGTCGAATGTTCGAGGTGAATTGCGATGAGCAAGACTTACAAGAGTGAAGCTCTGGCGGCCGTCCATGAGATGATGGAAGGCTTCTATGAGTCCGGCGCGATCGACAAGCAGACGATGCGCGAATTTGACGAGGGGTGTCTGACAACCGTTGAGCCGCTGACCCCCGAGGAAATCCGTTCTATTCGTGAGCGTGAGCGTATCTCGCAGCCTGTCTTTGCCCGCTATCTCAACGTGAGTAAGGGGCTGGTGTCAGATTGGGAACGTGGGGTGAAGAAGCCCGGCGGGCCGGCGCTGCGGCTGCTGACCGTTATTCAGAAAAGGGGTCTTGAGGCGATTGCCTGATTGCTGGCAATTTGGCAAGTTGTCTGCCTGCATCCCGCCCCCGGCCGTCCCTACGGCCCTAGATGATGAGAGCGGGCCGGCCGGGGGCTACCGTCGCGGGTGTGGCCTGGTTGAGCGAAGCCGGCGAGTAGCCGGCCCCGGCCCGGAGGGAACGCGCTCCCACATAGCGCCGAAGTGACCGGAGGGCCGCAAGAGAGAAGTCCCGGCGCTTTAGCGCCGGGTCCGCTTTTCCCATCTGGCCGGTTCGGGGCGCGGCTGTTTCAGCGCCTCGCGCATTTCGGCCATAGCCTCTTTATGGGGAATGGCTGGCCGAGGGTCAGCGATCGCGGCCTTGATGCTTCGATTCAGCAGCTCCTGGCGCAGATCGGCATGGGGTTCCAGTTCTTCATGCTCGCCCACGATCACGAACACGGCTTCGGACGGATCGAGGTATTTCCCGCGTTCGATCCTGTCGAGCAGCCACAGGGCCAGCGACGGCGGCAAATAGGCTTCAAACCGCAAGCCGCCCTTGGCGGCCTGGTCGCGGAGCCGCTTAGCCTGTTCGACGGCATGGGCCTTGTCGGCGGGATCGGGCCATTCGGGCGCATCGGTGTCGGTCATGGTTTCATCCTTCATGCCTGGTCGAACAGCCCCCGAAATTCTGCATCGGCGTAATAGGCGAGCTTTCCGGCGACGATCGGCCGTTGCCCGGCGAGGAACAGCAATTCGACATGCTGCGGCAGGTTGCGGACCTCATCCGGGGTCAGCAGCGGCCGGGCGGTGTGTTGCTCGCCGTAGGAGAGGCCGGATTTGTCGGAGTCGAGCGCCCGGCTCATGGTCTGGAACACAACGGTTTCCTGCCCGAGCAGATCGGAGACAAGCCGGGCGCTGTCGTGATCGTTGACGCCGAACACCTGTAGGACGCCGGCGTTTGACAGGAAGGTGCCGGCGCGCTGCCCGTAGGTGGCGCGGAGCTGGTGAACGTCTTGCAGGATCGGCCAGAGCTGGACGCCATAGCCGGCCATGAGGCCCATTGCGCGCTCGACGGGGGCGAGGTGGCCGAGGGCGGCGAACTCATCCAGCAGGTAGAGGACCGGCACGGCCGGCTTGGTAGGATCGCGCGCCATGTCGGTCAGGCTTTGGGCGACGAGCAGGCGCAGCCATCGGGAATAGGTGGCAAGGCGATCGGGCGGCAGGACGAGGAACACCGAGGCGTTGCGGCGCTTGAGATCGGCAAAGCGGAAATCCGAGCGGCCGAGGACCGCGACCATGCGCGGGCTGTCGAGGAAATGGGTATGGCGCTGCGCGGCCGAGAGGACGCCGGCCGCTTCCCGGTCGGATTTGCCGAGATGGCGGTTTGCGGCGCGGGCGATCAGGCCGCCGGCGGCCGTTGACGCCTGCATGTCCTTCAGGAGCGCCGCGAAGGCTTCAGGGGCGAGGGTGAGGGCTTCGCGCAGGGTGGCGAGGTTTCGCCTGTCGCGCGGCTCGCTGGCGGCAATATGGAGGATCAGGCCGGCAATGAGCGCCTTGGCTTCCTCGTTCCAATGCGCCTCGCCGGCCATGCCCGGTTCATCGAACACGAGGGCGTCGGCCAAGGTGCTTGCATCTTCCGCGACATCGAGGCCGGCCGGGTCGAGCTGGTCGAGCGGATTGAAGGCGGCCGAGGGCTGGCCGGTGACGCCGAAGGGGTCGAGGACGTGGACCGGGCCGAAGGTCTGGCGGGCGCGGCCGGCGATCTTGGCATTTTCGCCCTTGGGGTCGATGCAGATCACGGAGCGGTCGGCGGTGAGCAGGTTAGGGATGATGGTTCCCACGCCCTTGCCGGTGCGCGTCGGTGCCATCGTCAGCAGATGGGCCGGGCCGTCATAGCGCAGGAGCTTTTCGGTCTTGCCGTCGCGGCCGATCAGCAGGCCGGAATCGGTGCGGGCGAGGGCGGCCGTTTCCTTGTCGGTGGCGAAGCGGGCCGAGCCGTGGGTTTCGCCGTCCATATCCCCGAAATGGATAATCAGCGGATTGGTGAGGAAGCGGAAGGCGAGCGCGAGCACTACCAGCAGCGTGACGAGATCGAGCAGGAGAACCGGAACCGAGCCGACGCGGAAGCCGATTTGTTCGAGAGCGAAGCGGCCGCCGAAGCCGACGACGAACAGGACGATAACAAGGAGGAACAGAAGCCCGAGAAGCGGTTTCCAGATGCGGAAGGGGGCGGCGAGCAGAGCGACGAACGCCCATAGCGGATCACGCGCGGCCTGCCGCATCATGTTCTTGAACGCGGTCCATGCAAGTCTTGCCTGACTCATGCGTCCGTCCCCCCGGCGCTGCCTGTCGTGTCCCCGGCCGGCGCGTTGCCGATCAGATCAGCAAACAGTTCCTTGTCACCGGGGCGCGTCAGGAAGTCGGGCAGCTCACGCTTGAGCCATTCGCCCAAGCGCCGGGAAAATTCCTCATCCTTGCCGCTTTCGAGGCGATGCAGCACGAGCGCGCCGAGCAGCACCTTGCGGCGCGTGTTGTTGGCGCGTTCCTGTTTGCCGAGCCGGGCCTTGAGGGTGGCGCGCTGCGCATCCAGTTCGGCCAAGCGTTGTTCGATCGTTTTGCGCGCCATTCCTCAAATCTCCTTTTCCGGTTGTTCGCCTAGACTATCATTCCCGGCGGTCTTTTCCAGCGTTTGCCCGTCGCACTTGAGTTTTCGGCGGTTTTGCAGCACAATCCGTGCCTCAGTTCATCGCATCGACCTTGCCGCGAGCGCCACACCGAGCGACGAAAAAGCGAAGCGATTGAGTTGATAAGGGCGCACTTACGAGTTACTCCGCAACTCAGCGCGCCACCAGCTTGGAGGCTGGCGGAAAGTGCAGAAACGGCATCGGAGCTTGTTGCTTGGCGATCTACCATTTGAGCATGAAGCCAGTTTCGCGGGCGTCGGGTCGTAGCGCCGTCGCCTCAATGGCTTATCGTGCCGGGGAGAAGCTGACCAACGAGCGCGACGGGATCACACATGACTACACGGCCAAGCAGGGCGTGGAACATGCGGAGATCGTCTTACCGGAAGGCGTGAACGCCGAATGGGCGCGGGATAGGTCGGACTTGTGGAACGCCGCCGAGTTTGCCGAGAAGCGGAAAGACGCCCGCGTAGCGCGAGAGTTCGAGATTGCCTTGCCGCATGAGCTTTCGGCCGAGCAGCGACTAGAGGCAACGCGGGAGTTCGCGCAGGAATTGGCCGACCGCTACGGCGCGGCCGTGGATTTCGCCATTCATGCGCCGCACGAGGCCAGCGACGTTCGCAATCATCATGCGCATGTGATGATGACCACGCGGCAGGTGACGGAGGACGGTCTAGGCGACAAGACCTATCTTGAGCGCGAAAACAAATGGCTGTTGGCGCACGACCTGCCGACGACCGACATGCAGCTCCGCGACCTTCGCCAGCGATGGGAGGGGATCGCCAACGAGCGCCTTGCGATGGCCGGGCTGGATATTCGCATCGACCATCGTTCGCACATGGAGCGCGGGCTAGAGATCGCGCCGACCGAACATATGGGCGTCCATGCCTCGCAGATGGAGCGGCGCGGCCTCGACGTGTCGCGGTCGCGGCTGGACGAGGGTGCGGCCCGGCGCAATGCCGAGCTGATCCAGGAGAAGCCCGAACAGGTTCTAACCCTCATCACCGGGGAAAAGAGCGTGTTCGACCGGCACGACGTTGCGCGGGCGCTGCATCGCTACATCAACGACGACCCGCAGGAGTTCCAGAGCGCCTTTGCGAAGGTGATGGCCTCGCCGGCGCTGGTCGAGTTGCAGGCCGAGCGCGCGGACCCGGCAACGGGCGAGATCGAGCTTGCCCGGTATTCGACGCGGGAAATGGTCGAGATCGAATCCGGCATGATCGAGAGCGCGCAGCGGATGCACGGCGCGCATGGTCATGGCGTCGATCGCCGGCATGTCGAGCGGGCGATAGAGCGGCAGGACGCCGCCATTCAGCGCAGCGCCGGCGATGCTTCCGCCCGGCTGTCCGACGAGCAGTGCCGGGCGATCGAGCATATTACCGGACCGGAGCGGATCGCGGCCGTTGTCGGTTATGCCGGCGCTGGCAAGTCCACCATGCTCGCCGCCGCGCGCGAGGCATGGGAGGCCGAGGGCTATCAGGTCCACGGCGCGGCCCTGTCGGGGAAGGCGGCCGAGGGCTTGGAGGAATCTTCCGGCATCCAGAGCCGCACCCTCGCGTCATGGTCCCACGGTTGGGAGAACGACCGCGGCACGATCGGCCGCGGCGACGTGTTCGTGATCGACGAGGCCGGGATGGTCGGGAGCCGCCAGCTCGCCCGCTTCGTTGGCGAGGCCGAGGCGCGCGGGGCGAAGATCGTCCTTGTAGGCGACCATGAGCAGTTGCAGGCGATCGGGGCCGGCGCACCGTTCCGCGCGATCACGGAGGAAATCGGCCATGCCGAGCTGTCCGAGATTCGCCGGCAGCGCGTGGACTGGCAGCGGGAGGCGTCGGTTGACTTCGCCACGCACCGGACGGCTGAGGGGCTGGCGGCCTATCGGGATCACGGCGCTATCAGCTTTGCGGAAACCGGCGAGGACGCGCGGGGCCAGATCGTGCGCGATTACCTTGCCGACCGCGATGAGCGCCCGGACAGCACCCGGGTTGCGATGGCGCATCGCCGGGCCGATGTTCGCGCCATCAATGACGCGATCAGGACCGAGCTACAGGACCGGGGCGAGCTGGCACGCGGGGAAGACGCCGGCGCGCTGACCTTCCAGACCAATGACGGCAAGCGGGAGTTCGCGCCGGGCGACCGCATCGTGTTCCTTGAGAACAATCGCGACCTTGGCGTGAAAAACGGGATGCTAGGCACCGTCGATCATGTCGAGCCGGGCCGCATCATCGCCACGCTGGACGGCCGGGGCGGCGATAGCGTCAGCGTCCCGATGGGCGACTATCAGGCGATCGACCACGGCTATGCGACGACGATTCACAAAAATCAGGGGGCGACGGTCGATCGGTCCTATGTGATGGCGTCGGGGACGATGGACCGGCATCTAACCTATGTCGCCATGACCCGGCATCGTGACGGGGTGCAGCTCTACGCCGCACAGGACGAGTTCACCAATGCCGGCCGGCTGGTCGAGCATGGGGCCGCGCCCTTCGAGCATGACCCGCAGAAATCCGGCAGCTATTTCGTGACGCTGGAAAACGACAAAGGCGAGCGCCGCACCCTATGGGGCGTCGATCTTGAGCGGGCGATGAAGGAGGCCGCGCCCGAGATCGGGGAGAAGATCGGCCTACAGCATGAGGGTTCCACCCCTGTCACCTTGCCGGATGGGACGCAGACGCACCGCAACACATGGAAGGTTCAGGACGCCGGCGATCTGGCCTATAGCCAGCTAGAGCGCCGCCTGTCCCGGTCGGGCGTGAAGGAAACGACGCTCGATTATACGCGCGACTTTGCCGAGCGGCGCGGGATCGCGGAGCAAATGGGCGTCCGCAGCGAGATCGAGATTCCGGCCGAGCGCGCGGCCGGGCTACGTGCGGAGCGGGAGTCGACGGCCGGGGATCATGCGCTTGATCGCAGATCCTCGCAAAAAGTCGGTGCGGATCTCGCGCAGGATCTTCGTGCAGATCCGCGCGAGGATCTCGCCGGCGATCGACAGCAGCGCCGCAATCCGTTCGAGGGCCTGAAACTCGGGCGCGGCGCGGCGGCCGAGGGGCCGCAGCAGGATCACGCCGGCGAGGACGGCCCGCAGATCGACCAGAACAGGCCGCAGCAGGCCGAGAAGCAGCGGCGCGGTATGTTCGCCGGCCTCAAGCTCAATGCGCGTCCTGCCCCCTCGCAGGAGCGCAGCGAGCGGCCGGAAAGGGAAGGGAGCTTGCGGCCGGCGCCGGCGCCCGACCGGCTGGCCGAGCGGGCGCGGGGGCCGTCGCCGCTTGAGGCGGCCGTTGACCGATATTCGCGGGCTTATCAGTCGATCGACCAGCACCGGCGCGAGGGCCTGCCCGTTCTCGACATGCAGCGGCAGGAAATGCGCGATGCCGGCCAGCAGCTCGACCAGGTGCGCGGCGGCATGAAAGATTTGATGCGCTCGACGCTGGAAAACGACCCGGCGACCGCGCGCGCCATGACCGAGCTTTCCGGCCGGGAGCGTGTCGCGCAGGTCATCGACGGGATGAAGCGCGAAAACGCTGCCCTGCAAGACCCCAATGTCAGGGCCGAGCGGTTCGTTGAACGCTGGCAGGAACTACAGGGGCAGCGCCGGGAGCTTCGCGGCTGGCAACATGACGATGCCCGCGCCAAGGTCGAAAGCCACATGAACGGCATGACCAAGAGCCTTGAGCGTGACCCGCAGGTAGATTCCATCCTGCGCAATCGCCGGCAGGAACTTGGAATCGGGCAGGAGCTTCGCCGCGAGCAGACCATTGCCCGCGCGCTGCAAGACGAAATGACACGCGGCCACCGGCTTAGCCGGGGCATCGGCATGGAAAGGTAGGCACAGAGAACATGGCGGAGCTGGACGACGACAGGGAAGGAATCGAGCCGGAAGCACTGGACGAGGACGCCGGCGACCCGGCCGCCGCGTTCGACGCGCTACGGCGCACGATCGAGACGCAGGGCGCGCAGATCGGCGCGGAAATGACCGTGATGCGGCGCGGGCTGGAAGCGGCCTTCGACCAGCTCGAAAAGATCGAGCCGGCGCAGGACTACAAGCCCCAGCTCGCCCAGCTCGTGCAGGCGCTCGACAATGTTGCGGAGCGGATGCACGGCGTAGAGCAATCGCCCATTCTCAAGCAGGGCGCGCAGCACTATGCGGCGGTCCTCGAGCGCAGCGGCGAGGCCCTGATACGCACCGCCGCGCAGCAGCTCGAGCGGCAGGCGTCCGACCTCGAGCGCGCCGGCCGGAACCTCGCTGCGCATGTCGCCGGCGCGCGGGAGCGCGACCGGCAAAACTGGTGGCTTGTCGTCGCCTTCGCTGTAGGCCTGCTCGCCGGCGCGCTGGTGATGCTGTTCCTTCCGCGCCTGTTGCCGTTCTCGGCCGCGCCGCGTGTCGCCAGCGTCGTCATGGGCGAAAGGCCGTGGCAGGCCGGTATGAGCCTCATGGCGTTCGGCAGCCCGGAAGCATGGCAGCGGGTGGCGTCGGCCGACCAGCTCATTGAGGCGAACAGGGACGCGGTAGCGGCTTGTTGGGAGGCCGCGCGCACGTCCGGCGAGGATCAGCGTTGCACCATCACCGTGAAAGCGACGGAATGATCGGCGTTTTCACTCGGCAAACAAGTGTAGAGATCACTTAGGCTCCAAGTCACCGTTCGATTAACTGACCATCATCCGTTAGATACATACCATCTGATAGGTAAACTAGCCCATCTTCGTCGGCGGCATCGGAAAGCTCCGCCCATATCTCAGCCATATCCGACAGTTCCAAGCCGAGGGCATTTGCCAAGGATTGCCCTCCTTGCTCGATTTGGGTTTGGCTCAAGCCAGTAAATTCGACGTAGCGCCTGCCATGGAGGTCGCTTGCATGTCGGGCCGACGCCCCAAATGCGGAAAAGATGCTGGCCGCATGTTCGATGAGGCGTTCTTGATTTGGATATGGGGCTTTACTTCTGTCGTCTTCTCCGGCTGTCGCTGTCATAACAGTATAGGATGCTTGGAACCGAACTATTCTCAGAAGCACAAAACTATCTGACGACAAGCAGTATTGAGCCTGACTAGAATCAAATTTGTCCGACGAAGAAATTGTAGCCACAGGGTTTTCTCTTACGTTGCTGCACCTCTGCAAATGCAGGTGGGTGAGTTTTGTCTCGCTCGCTTGCAACAGCGCCTAGCGTCCCTTGTCGGAAAGGTGTCCATCGGGCGATATCCACAGACCATCCGAAAGATAGGCGTCGTCGCGGCCGTCTCCCCCGATCGCGTTATACAACGCATCCGTACGGTGTCCTAGAATAGGGCTGGCGCTCCTCCGGCTAGGTTTTCGATCTGAAATCGAGACGGCCATTTCGAAGAGGCGCTGTTCGGGATCGGAGCGATTGGTGCGTAAGAGGCGGCCGGCAGGATCAATCAACTCTCCTAACCGAGATGGATCAGATATCGAGGAGCGAACGGCTTCATGATCGTGCCCCAGGCTGACGAGATGTTGCGTTAGCCGCCCGAGCGCGCTCCTGGTTTCTTCTTCTGACGGCTCAAAGTCCTTTGTGATCACACGCAAGATTTTACCGCTCTGACCATCAAAAACGACTTGTCCTGCCTGCGATAGGTCGAACCGGCATGTCATGCCGCGAAAAGATTGCAATCCAGAAAGCACCGCAAGAATGCGCGAAAGCGAGGTGTTAATCGGCCAGTTCTCACGTTCGAAGAGCAAGGGTTTGTCGCTCTTCTGTTCAACTACGATCCAGGATCGGTGGTGAGAGGAAGCGAATGTGAGCCGCCCTGCCAGGAATTCGGGCCAAACAGCGGCCATGATCATAACGGCTTCTTGGACCCCGATGTACTGGTCTTCAGTCCATGAGCGGAGCTGCCGAACGAGTGGCCGCTTTTGATGATAATCTAGCGCCGCAGCGGTCAGAATATCGAAATTCGAAGCGACTCCTTGATTGTTACGGTGTTTTTCGAGCCAATTTTGCTCACTGTCGGCTCGATCTCTCGTAAGAAGACGACGAGAGACGCCTATACCCACATTTCCCAAGTAAGGCGCTGATTTCGCTGTCCTGACCATTATATTTCCTATATAAAACATGGTGTTGAAGGCTGCGAGGGGCGCGTTTCATGGATCACCCAGAGGGTGCGGGCTTGCAACGGGCAGATCGGGTGGATTTCGACCCTCGCGTGCGGCTGGAATTTCGCGGCACGCAGCTCAGTTCCGACGGCGGCCTTCTGGTGATGCGCGAGCTTGATGACGCGCTCGGGTTGTCCGATTTGGCGTCAGCGGCGCTGCGCGATACTCGCTCTGGCAAGAACACGGTCCATCGGCTCGACGGCCTGTTCCGGCAATCAGTCTTTGGGCGGCTGGCCGGATACGAGGATGTCAACGACGCCAACCGTCTCGCCTGCGATCCGGTCATGCGCCAAGTTGTCGGCGGCAGAGCGGTCGATGCACAAGCGGCCTCGGCATCGCAGATGGGACGGTTCGAGACCGAGACGCTGGCTCTGGCCGGGAACCGTGCCGCGCTGGCCGACCTGAACGGGCAATGGATCGACCGGTTCCATGACCGTAACGGGCTGAAGTACATCGTTCTGGACATGGACAGCTCGGTCAGCCCGACCCATGGCGACCAGGAAGGGTCTGCCTGGAATGGCCATTTCGACTGTAGCTGCTATCACCCCAACTTTCTGTTCAACCAGTTCGGGATGCTGGAACGCTGCGCCCTGCGCCATGGCAACGTCCACAGCGCCGATGGCTGGCGTGATGTTCTCGACCCCGTCATTGCGCGCTACGCGGAGCGCGACCTTGGTGGCAGGTTCTTCCGGGCCGATGCTGCCTACGCGATCCCGGCGATCTATGAGCGATTGGAAGAAGCGCGGTTCTTCTACGCCATCCGGCTGCCCGCAAACGCGGTCCTCAAGGACAAGATCGCGCATCGGCTAACGCGCCCTGTCGGGCGGCCGTCACTGACCAAGGTCAAGCGGTTCTTCGAGGAATTCGAGTATCAGGCGGCGTCCTGGGACAAGGAACGCCGGGTGATCGCCAAGATCGAATGGCATCCGGGCGAACTGTTCCCGCGTGTCGGCTTCATCGTCACCAACCTGCCGATGGAGCCGGACTGGGTGGTGCGGTTCTACAACCAGCGCGGCACCGCCGAGCAGCACATCAAAGAGGGCAAATACGCCTTTCGCTGGACGCGGCTGTCGTGCCGGAAGTTCCGCGACAATGAGGTGCGGCTGCAACTGCACGCCCTGGCGTACAACCTGGCCACCTTCTTGCGCTGCATCGAGCTGCCCGAGGCCATGGCCGACTGGTCGTTGACCAGCCTGCAACTGAAGCTGATCAAGATCGGGGCACGTGTGGTCCGTCACGCCCGCACCATCACCTTCCAGCTGGCCGAGGTCGCTGTCACCGGCACGATGGTACGCGCCATCCTCGCCGCTATCCGCCGATTGCGAGCGCCACCGCTATGCGCATGATCGCGATCCACGCTCAAACTGAACGAAAGCGGCTGGACAGATCTGTCCGCTGCGCTGAAAAACGCCGCCCCTGGGCAAGGAAACAGCGGCTTCGCGGTCTGATCCGTCCAGATCCAGCAGTCTGCGCGACCGCAGGTGCCGCTTGCGGCAGAAAATCCTTGTCTAGCGCTCGGATACAGGCGATCTTCACCTCAAACGACACGCCACTTGGGGAATGCAGGTCAAGGGCTCTTCATCTGTGCAGGAGTCGCGTTGCCCCCGGAAAAACAGCTGAAACTCTGAGCATTGGAAAGGTTGAGTCTTCCTGGCAGCACCTTGATTGGGTCCACATATCGCGACTGCGTCCCGCTGCTTCGACTTTTTCCGAACACCAGACGCTGCGCTTGACTAGGCACATAGCTGGGCAGGCTCCTGTGACATTTTCCGTTCAAAACCGGCCATGCCATCTGGCGACGATCCATGCACGAAGGCTACTTTTATGAAATTCAATATCTCTGCGGTCATTTCCCTGACGCTTCTGGCGTCTTTGTCTCCAGCATTCGCACAGGTGGGCGATCCGGGCGAAAGCCTGCGCCCGGCCAAATTGATGGTCCTGGAAGAGGCCGCCGACTTCGTCGAGCGGCGGTTTTTCGGGCGAATCGCGGCCAGATCGACCGTTGATCTGTCCTTTCGGGCGGGCGGCCAGATTGAGGAACTGCCTATCCGACAAGGCCAGTTTGTCGAAGCGGGCACTCTTCTGGGACGACTTGATCGCGGTCCCTTCGAACGCGCCGTGAATGAGGCGCAGGTACAGCTTAATCAGGCCGAACGGCAGTTGGCACGTCTCAGTAAATTGGGGGCGGGCGTCGTAGCCCTAGCTGAAATCGAGAATGCCCAGAGCACACGTGACGTGGCACAGGTGGCCTATGAGGATGCATTGGACAGCCTGAACTATGCCACGATGCAAGCTCCCTTCGACGCGCTCATCTCGCAGCGACTGGCGGATCAATATGCGACAGTTGCGGCGGGCGAACCCGTCGTTCGAGCACATGACATGAGCGAAATCCAGGTTCACATTCAGGTGCCGGAAATCCTGTTCCGCCAGTTCGGCGGCCAGCTGGAGTTTCAGGCCAGCGCGCAGATGGTCGTCGACGGCCCTCTTTATCCATTGGAATACCGCGAGCTGACCGCCGAGGCTGCCGAAGCGGGCCAGACCTATCGCGTAGCCTTCGCGTTCGGCGAGGATCAGCCCGAAAATCTGTTGCCGGGGGCCTCGGCCACGGTTCAGGTCACCGTCCAGCGCCCGGGCTCGGACAGCGTCGTGACGCTGCCGGCCAGTGCGCTGCGCTATGCGCCCGATGGCCGCCCTCAGGTGCTGGTTTATCGCCCCGATGACGCCGACCCCGATCGCGGCACGCTGGCCAGTCGCAGCGTCACGATCGAACCCGCCGGGGGCACCAGGTTTTACATGCTGGACGGTCCCGAGCCGGGCGTGACCATCGTCGCCTCGGGCGCGGCGATGCTGGCTGACGGGACGCGGGTAGGCCGCTTTACTGGTCTGTCCAACGACAATGGTCCTACGCCCGAGGCGTCGCAATGAACCTAGCACGTAAGGCGATCGACGCGCCGCTTCTGACTTGGCTTTTGATTCTCGGCTGCCTTCTGGGCGGCCTGTGGGGGTATGCGACCGTAGGCCGGCTGGAGGACCCGAGCTTTACCATCAAGCAGGCGGTGGTGATCACCTCCTATCCCGGGGCCTCGGCGGAACAGGTCGCCCGCGAGGTCAGCGAGCCCCTAGAATCCGCGATCCAGCAGATGGCCTCGCTGGACACGGTGACCTCGTCGAACAAGCCCGGCTCATCGCGCATCGATGTCGAAATCCTGTCTACGGTCAGTGGGGCCGAGCTGCCGCAGGTCTGGGACGAGCTGCGCAACCGCGTGGCCGATGCCGGTGCCCAATTGCCCGAAGGCGCGAACCTGCCGGTCGTAAACGACGATTTCGGCGATGTGTTCGGGATCTTCATGGCGGTGACCGCGCCCGGGTTTTCGGATGCCGAGATCCACGAGATCTCGACCTATCTGCGGCGCGAGATCCTAACGGTCGAGGGCGTGTCGAATGTGGCCATCGCCGGTTTGCCGGAAGAGGCGGTCTATGTCATGCCAGACATGGCCATCGCATCCAATCTGGGTGTCCCGCCCGGCGCTTTGATCGACCAGATCAGCGCGGCGGCAGCCGTGTCACCCTCGGGGTCTTTGGCGGCGGACGGCAACCGCTTCGGGATCGACGTGCCGCGCGGCACCAACAGCGTCGATGCGCTGCGCGAGCTGACCGTGAACGTGGGAACCTCGGTATTTCAGATGACCGACATCGCCACGGTCGAACGCGGTCGCGTTCCCACCCCGCGCGAAATCATCCGCTTTGACGGGCAAGAGGCGTTCACGCTTGGCATAGCGGGTGTGTCGTCGCAGAACATCGTCGATATCGGCATGCGCGTCGATGCCAAGATAGCCGAACTGTTGCGGGAGCTGCCCCATGGCGTGCAGCTCCACCCCATTTATCAGCAACATCTGGTCGTGGACGAATCCTCGTCCGCATTTCTGGTCAATTTGGCGATGTCGGTGGCGCTGGTGGTGGTGGTGCTGGCGCTCTTTATGGGATGGCGGTCGGCGGTCGTCATCGGATCGACGCTGTTTCTGAACGTGATCGGAACGTTCTTCTTCATGTCGCTTGGCGGGATAGAAATGGAGCGGATCTCGCTTGGCGCGCTGATCATTGCGATGGGGATGCTGGTCGACAATTCGATTGTCTTGGCCGAATCGATGCAGATCAAGATGGCCTCGGGCAGCTCGTCCCGCGACGCCGCCGAGGATGGCGCGAAGCGGGTCCAGCTGCCGCTGCTGGGCGCGACGGTGATCGGCATCATGGCCTTTGCCGGCATCGGCCTGTCGCCGGATGCGACGGGCGAGTTCATGTTCTCGCTGTTCGCGGTGGTGGGGATCTCGCTGCTGCTGTCCTGGGTACTGGCGCTCACCGTCACGCCGCTTCTGGCCCATTACGTCTTCAAGCGCGGCAAGGGCGACGGTGAGGGTGGCGATTACAATGGCCCAGTCTTTCGGGCCTATCGCACGGTACTGGGTGGGGCGCTGAGGGCGCGCTGGCTGTTTCTGGCGGCGATGATCGTCATCACCGTGCTGTGCTTTCGCGGCTTTGCCTCGGTGCCCCAGCAGTTCTTTCCCGACAGCAGCACGCCGGTCTTTTATGCGCATTACAAACTGCCGCAGGGCAGCGACATCCACAGCGTGTCGGACGACATGCGCAAGGCCGAGGAATGGTTGCTGCAGCGCGACGAGGTGACGTCGGTCGCGACCTTCGTAGGCTCGGGGGCGACGCGCTTCATGCTGACCTATTCCCCAGAAGAGGCGCTGCCCAGCTATGGCCATCTGATCATCCGTACCGCCACGACCGAAACGATCCCGCGGCTGTTGGAGGATCTGAACGAATTTGGTCGCGAAACGCTGCTTGAGGGCGAGTTCCGGACCGAACGTCTGGCCTTTGGTCCCGGCGGCGGCGCGCCCATTCAGGCGCGGATTTCGGGGCCCGATCCAAAGGTTCTGCGCGCGCTGGCCGATCTGGTCAGCACCACGCTGACCCGGCAGGATGCGGGATTGATTGATATCCGGACTGACTGGCGCGAATACGAGCCCGTGCTGATCCCAGAATATGCCACGCAGCGCGCGCAGACGGCCGGGATTTCGCGCGCCGATCTGTCAGATGCCGCGCTGATGGCGACCGAGGGCCTGCCCGTCGCGATCTATCAGGAAGCCGACAGGCAGATCCCGATCCGCCTGCGCGGCAGCGGCGCCAATCCCGATCTCGCCCAGCAGATCGTCTATTCCGAGGCTGCCGAGGATTACGTCAGCATGGAGCAGCTGATCGAACGCGTTGGATGGGAGCCCCGCGACACCCTTATCCAGCGCCGCGACCGGGTTCCGACGATCACGGTCGAGGCGGGGATCCCCACAGGGGGCAATGCATCCGATGTCTTTTCTACCATCCGCGCCCCGGTCGAGGCAATCACCATGCCCGATAGTTATGTCCTCGAATGGGGAGGGGAATATGAAAACAGCACCGACGCGCAACGCAGTCTGGGCCAGCAATTGCCGGCTTCACTTCTGATCATGGTGCTGATCTCGATCCTTTTGTTTGGCAAGCTGCGCCAGCCGCTGATCGTGTGGCTTCTGGTGCCCATGGCCGTCAACGGAGTGGTGATCGGTCTTCTCATCACCGGCCTGCCATTCTCCTTCACCGCGCTTCTGGGGCTGCTGTCACTGTCGGGGATGTTGCTGAAGAACGGCATCGTATTGGTCGAGGAGATCGATCTGGTTCGGGCAGAGGGCATGCCCTTCCGAAAGGCGATCATTGAAGCATCGACATCAAGGCTGCGCCCGGTCGTGCTGGCGGCGGTCACCACAATCCTGGGGATGGCTCCGCTGTTGTGGGATCCATTCTTTGCCTCGATGTCGGTGACCATCATGGGCGGTCTGGCCTTCGCAACTATCCTGACCCTGATCGCCGCGCCGGTCCTCTATTACGTGTTGTTTAGCAAGGAAAGAAAAATGGAGGAAGGCGGGAGTGCTAATCCGGTCGGGGCAAGCGGATGATGCGCGGCCTTGCGGCGAATGGGGCTGCCTTCAGGTCACCCATGACAGCACCTGCTGAGAGGCTTCGTGGCGCTAGCAGACTCCGGCAGCAATGCGCGTCCCGCAAATCGGGTGCAGATCAGCGGTAACGGCCTGCGGGACGTGTTTGATAGACAGCCAGCGGCGGCTGGAACAATGGATAATGGGAGAACTGGAATGACCAACGCTCAAGGGTGCTTGCACGCGAACAGGGCATCCTGCCTTTTGATTATGGCCATCACCCTGTTCCTTGGCGGGTGCGCTGCCAGACCCGGTCCTGAGGTTCTGCGAACGATCGAGGCGCGCGTTCCCGGCGCGCAGACCGTCACCATCTATGCCGCCACGACCCGTGAGCGGGCGGCTGAGAACGCTAATGTCTTCACCTCGGGGCGTGCCAGCCAGCCGAACTACTCGTCCTTCGATATCTCGGTGCCGCCCAACCATCAGCCAGGCGTGATCGAATGGCCGGACGAAGAGATCGACCCGCAGACCAGCTTTGCCACGGTCGGGCAAAGCATCCTGACCCGGCAGGGCTTCCTGCAAAAGGTCGCCGCATCGCAAGACAGCAGAAAGGACGTGCTCATCTTCGTGCACGGCTATAACTACAACTTTCCCGAGGCGCTGTACCGGCTGACCCAAATGACGGTCGATGCCGATCTGGACAACACTCCGATCCTGTTCGCCTGGCCTTCTCAGGCTGCCATTGCGGGCTATGTGGCCGACAAGGAATCCGTTACCTATTCGCGCGATGCGCTGGCCGATCTGCTGGCGGCGCTGGCGCGGGACCAGCGCATCGGCACGATCACCGTCTTTGCCCACTCGATGGGCGGCTGGCTGACGGTCGAGGCGTTGCGCCAGCTGCGCCTGTCGGGGCAAAATGACATCCTTGACCGCCTGACCGTCGTGCTTGCGGCGCCCGATATCGACGTCGATGTGTTCCGCGCGCAGATGCAGGTCCTCGGCCCGATGACGCAGCCGATGGCAGTGCTGGTCTCGCCCGATGACCAAGCCCTGCGCGTCAGCAACCGGCTGAGCCGCACCCGCATGCGCGTCGGCGCGCTGGACATCACCGACCCGGCCGTGCAGCAGGCCGCGCGAGAGGCTCGCTTGGCGATCATCGACATCTCCAGCCTCGAGGCTTCGGACGGCCTGAACCATGACCGGTACGTCAGGCTGGCCTCCTTCTACGCCAATCGGGGGCGGGAGGGAGGAGACGGCCCTGGCCCTAGTCTTCGCCGCACAGGGGCCTTTGTATTCAACACGGTCGGCGCCACCCTTTCCAGCCCATTCTCGATCGTGGGCGAGGCTTTGGCGGGTGAGTAGGACCATCCCGCAGACCCGGCGTGGACGACGGTGGCTTGCCGGGGCTGCCTTCACGCTTGTCGTGCTGATCGCCGCAGCCCTGGTGGGGCTGGCCCTGAGGTATCAGCTGGATGGATTCGCGCGCTGGTTCTGGATCCTTGCCGTCGGCGTGACGGCCCTTGCCATTCTGGCGCTTCGGGCCGCCGGGCGACGCGGCGCGAGCCGGGCGGTGCTGCTGCCCCTCGTCGCCGTGGCTTTGGGATGGTGGCTGACGATCCGGCCCTCGGGCGATCGGGACTGGGCGCCAGATGTCGCCCATGGCGTGACCGCGCGGATCGAGGGGCAGACCGCCATTCTGGAGAATGTCCGCAATTTCGAGTGGCGCAGCGAACAGCATTTTACCCCGCACTGGGAAACGCGCCGCTATGATATCGGCGCGTTGTCCTCAGTCGATCTAGCAACATCGACATGGGGCAATCCAGCCATCGCCCATACGCTGATCAGCTTCGGCTTTTCTGACGGCGCCTTCCTGACCTTTTCAGCCGAGATCCGGCGAGAGCGGCACGAATCCTTTTCCGAGATCGGCGGCTTCTTCAAGAAATTCGAACTGGTGATGATTGCCGCCGACGAAGCGGACATCCTTCGGCTGCGGACCACCATGCGCCGCGAGGATGTCGCCCTGTACCCGTTGGACCTGACAGCGTCGCAACGCCGGGCGCTGTTCCTGACCTATCTGGACAAGGCGAACCAGCTGGCCGCGCAGCCCGCCTTCTATCATACGATTACCGCCAACTGCACCACGATCATCTTTCAACTGGCCCGGGTGGTCGAGCCGGGCATCCCGATGGACTGGCGCATCCTTCTATCCGGCTATCTGCCAGATTACCTGCATGACCATAGGGTGACCGGCGCCGGGCTGCCGCTAGAGGAGGTCAGGACTGACGCCCGTATCAGCGCCAAAGCACAGCAGGCCGACCCCGCCATTCCCTATTCCATTGCCATCCGTGCCGAGGATCCCCCCCGGCGCTGACCGTCGCCTTGCTTCCGCCGTTATCCTCGACTTTTCTTTCCTTCGCAAAACATAGAGGGTGTCATCCCCGGATTTCGTACGCCCGAGGGAAAGAGCGGCTATAACGTCCTGATTTGGTCCGCCGTTGGCGAATTCTTCAATTATGAGCGGATTTCGAAACCCATCCGGAAGCGTGGTAATATAGCTGTTTTCCGGGTTATCCTCATCTTCATATGGAATGCCGAAGTGGCTTCGGAGGTAATTCTCGGCAACCTCATTCGACCGCTTCTTGCGTTCCTCCGGTGTTAGGTCTTGCTCGTCATCATCCCAGAATTCTTCACTATCCTGGTCGTCCTCTTCACCGTGTATTTCATATAATGGCTCGTAGATCGCCTGAAACGGACTGCCGCCAAAACTTGCCAGAAGACCTCTTGGTCGAACGAGAGCCCAAGTAGGGCCATGCGAACCATTCCCGTTCGAAGGCGAGGAATCACAAATTAGCAGTCCTATCCAATCCGCATGACGGAGATAGACCTTTATTACTTCTACGACATCGTTGGTCGTCATATGTCGTGCGTTGACGACATGCAGAAATATTTCGAAGAAAACGCGCTCTTGCACTTCGGACATGTGCCATGGGACGCGATCACCTTTCAAGCGATCCCATTCGGCAACAAACCTGTCCGATATCTCCTTGGCGACGGAAAATATTTCGTCATCACTCATGATCGCCCTTCTCACTAGCTGCCGCTACTTCTCGGCGCGGCTGTATTCGTATTGTTGTCGGATCAGACCAGAGCCGCTTGCGGATCGAGCGGCTTTCCCTTGAAGGGCGCGACGTTGATCTCCCCTTCCCGCTTGCGGGCTTGGGCAATGTCATAGCTGTTCTGCATCCGCATGAGCGTATCCATCGACACGCCGAAAGCCTTTTCGACCCGGAGCGCCATTTCCGGCGAAAGGTGCGCGCGCTCGTTCAGCACGGCCGACAACGCCGCCCTCGTAACACCGAGAACTTGCGCGGCGCTCGTGACCGAAAGGCCAAGCGGCTCGATGATCTCACTTTTGACGAAGCCGCCGGGGTGGGCGGGATTTTTCATACGGATGCCCTGCATCGCACTCATAGCCACCTCCTAGTGGTAATCTTCATAGTCGAGGTCGATGATCTCGATTTCGGTTTGGTCGATCCGGAACGTGATCCGCCAGTTCTTGGTGACGAACAGGCTCCAGGTGCCTTTTCGATCGCCGGTGAGCTGATGGGCCTTCCAGCTCGGGACCGTGCGCAGCTCATCTTCCCGCTCCATATCTTGGAGGAAGGTGGCGATGCGACGGACTTTCGGCACTACGGCCACCTCCAAGCCGGTGGCGTCATCATCTTCGATGAAGCGGCGTAACCCCTTATGGACCACGTTTCGGATTCTCATGTGCCGTCACTATCAAGCTAAACGTATAGTGTCAAGCGACGCTATACAGTTCATCACCTCATAGCCTTGTCGCGCAAGTCGTAAAACCTGCAACAGATCGGCCACCCCCGGAAAAACAGGGCTTTTCGTGTCGCATGTCTTTGTCGCAAGTGATAGAAAACTTGCGACATGATTTGCGACAGGGGGAAGCCGTGAGCAGCCGACCAGATTCCGACGCCGGGCGCGTGTTCATTGGCTATGCCCGCGTTTCGACTCGCGGCCAGGACCTCGATGCGCAGCGGGCCGCCCTGGGCGCGGCCGGCTGCGTCCGCATCTTCGAGGAAAAGGCTTCCGGGGCGAAGCGGGACCGGCCCGAACTGGCGCGGATGCTCGACCATCTGCGTGCCGGCGACGTGGTGACGATCACCAGGCTAGACCGCCTCGCCCGATCGACCGGCGACCTTCTGGCGATCGCGGAGCGGATCAAGGAGGCCGGCGCTGGCCTGCGTTCGCTGGCCGAGCCGTGGGCCGATACCACGACGCCGGCGGGGCGCATGGTGTTGACCGTGTTCGCCGGCATCGCGGATTTCGAGCGCAGCTTGATCGTGGAGCGCACGAGGGGGTCTGATGCCGGAGAGTGCAGAATCCTACGCTAAGCGCTGAGAACTCGTTTCCCGTAATCGCGTAGACTGCCGTTCGGGTCGACATACCGGTAGAGCGTGACCGGTTTGACCCCCAATTCCTTACAGAGCTCTGAAACCGATGTGTCGCGGCTAGCCATTGCGGCCTGAGCCATGCGGACCTGCGCTTTTGTCAGCGCAAACTTTCTTCCTCCCTTTCGGCCGCGCGCGCGGGCGGCTTGGAGCCCCGCCATCGTGCGTTCGCGGATCAACTCGCTTTCAAATTCGGCAAGCGCAGCAAAGATGCCGAATGAAAGCCTTCCAGCCGCAGTCGTTGTGTCAATCTGCGCCCCTTGCCCGGTGAGAACTTTGAGGCCAACGCCACGCTCGGACAGCATGCTGACGGTTTTGACAAGGTGGTGGAGGCTACGCCCCATACGGTCGAGCTTCCACACAACCAGTACATCGCCTTTGCGTAATGCCTTGAGGCAGGCCTCCAGACCGGATCGGTCATCCTTCTTTCCAGATGCCAGGTCCGAATAGATCTGACCTTCTTCGACCCCTGCTCCGACCAATGCATCTCGCTGTAAATCGAGGGACTGGCTGCCGTCGGCTTTCGAGACCCGTGCATAGCCGATCAGCATGTTTCACAAACGTTCGTTTGAGGTGTTCTGGAAAGCGGCGCGCTTTCGGCCATCCGAACAATTCCTTATTCAATATCTTAATCATCAATACGCAAACCATAAGTGGAAAGCAAAAGAAATATGGCGCATCGTACTATCCTCACCGAGCGTCAGCGCTCAGTACTTTTTGATCTTCCGATCGATGAAACGGCGATGTTGCGCCACTACATCCTTGCGGACGACGATCTGGAAATCATCCGCGCCCGCCGCCGCCCCCACAATCGTTTTGGGTTTGCTCTCCAGCTTTGCGCATTGCGCTATCCCGGTCGGTTGTTGACCCCGGGCGAGGTCATTCCAATGGAGATCACGCGCTTCCTGGCAGCGCAACTTGGGCTGAAGTCAGACGATCTGGCTGGATATGCAAGCCGCGAAGAAACGCGTCATGAACACCTGGCGGCCCTGCGGGATCTCTATGGCTACAAGATGTTCACTGGCCGAGGGTCGCGCGACCTGGGCTCTGAGAATAATGGAGA
>NZ_JBTSWH010000005.1:0-63709 GCF_054612275.1 Aliihoeflea sp. PC F10.4
TTCTGTTCATGCAGCCTTTGTTTTGCCTCGTGCCAGAACGCTCTCCACCAGCAAAAGCCCGACCCCACAGACAATCGCCACGTCGGCAAGATTGAAGGCGGGCCAATGATAGCTGCCGATGTAAAAATCCAGGAAATCCGTCACGGCACCCTGCCGGAGCCGGTCGAGCAGATTGCCGAGCGCCCCCCAACCACGAGCCCGAGGGCGGATGCCGTCAGGCGGCTGTCGCTTCGATGGATCCAGATAAGGAGGCCGGCGACTATAGCGAGCGGGAACGCCATCAGGAGCCAAACCGGCGCCTGGCCGAACAATCCGAAGCTCACGCCGGTGTTAAAGCCGAGCACGAGATTAAAGAAGCCGGTGACCGGAATGACCTGAGGTCGATTCATAACATGGTCCATGACCCACCACTTCGTCGCCTGATCAATGAAAAACCCGCCAAGGGCGAGTGGAAGGCCGAGCCTGAGCATGTCCGAATGTCCTTTAAACTCCGGCTTAGCCGATCCGACCGAGGGCCGGGAACGTCTGGAGCAGCCATATTGCAAAGCTAAGAGATGGCCGGTGATCATGGCGATGCCCATCACCACCATCACCCCACCAGCGACGATTTTGAGCACCCGGCCGGTGCGGCGCATCGACATCATCCGCGCCATGAACCCGCGCATGAATAAAGCCGCCAAGATGAAAGGGAGGCCAAGGCCCAGGGAATAGACGGCGAGCAGCGTCGTTCCGCTTGCAACCGTGGCGTTGGCAGCGGAGAGGGTCAGAATCGCGCCCAGCACTGGTCCGATGCAGGGAGTCCAGCCGAACGCGAAAGCGAGACCGAGGAGATAAGCCGCGCCGGCGCTTCCGCTGCCCGGATTGGCATGGAACCGCGCTTCACGATTGAGCCAGGGCATTGGTACGAGGCCTGTCGTGAACAGACCGAAGAGGACGACGATTACGCCTCCGATCAGGTTCGCTTCGAAAAGATACATGCGCAGGAGCCGGCTCAACACGGTTGCGCTGGCCCCAAGGAGGACGAACACGGTCGTAAAGCCGAGCACGAAGCAGAGGCTGAGGCCGAGAGTTCGGCTTGCCGCCTTGAATTCGGCATCGGCCGCAGTGCCATCCGGGCTAATCGTGCGGCCTGCGACGTAGGAGATATAGCCCGGCACCAGCGGAAGGACGCAGGGCGACAGGAAGGATACGACACCTGCGGCGAAAGCCGTCGCTATTCCGATACTGGAGAACTCCATCAGCCAATCTCGCCCGCCAGGCGGCGGAGCTTCTGCAATCGAATCTCACGCGGCTCGTGCATGTCGAGCGTGCCGACGAATTGGCTCTCGGCATCCATCAGGTAAACGCCGGCGGTATGATCCATTGTGTATTCGCCCCCTTCCAGAGGCACTTTTCGCGCATAGGCCGCAAAGGCCTTCACCACAGCGTCCGTTTCCTGTCGGTTTCCCCGCAGTGCGAGGATGCGGTTATCAAAGGCTGTCATGTACTGAGCCAGCAATTCTTGTGTGTCCCGTTCGGGATCGACGGTGAAGAACAGGACGTTGAACTGGTCGGCCACCGGCCCGAGCTCGTTCATGAGATCGCTCAGTTCATAGAGCGTCGTCGGGCACACATCGGGACAATGGGTGAAGCCGAAGAAGGCGAGATAAGGCTTTCCGGCCAGCGCAGCATTGTCGATCGTTTCGCCTCGATGGGATGTGAGCTGGAACGGGCCGCCGATGGCTGCCGTGCCTGTCGAGGACGCGACCGCCACGGTTTGCTGTTGCCAAGGCTTGGATACGGACAGGCCGATGAAAAGCCCGCCGACAGCGGCGACGGCAACCCATGCAACAAGGCGGAAAAGTTTGACGCCGCTCATTGGACAGCCTCTCCGTGCCCGTCATGTTCGTTCGCAAATTCCGGACGAGCACCCATGTTCTGCACAACGAACTCAACGTCGATCGCACCGGCCTGCTCGAACACAAGAGTCGCGGCAAACCGCTTCCCATCCTTCAAAGGGCGCGATGGCTTCAAGAACATGATGTGCATACCGCCAGGTTGAAGCTCGACGGTCTCGCCAGCTCCAATTTCGATGCCATTTTGCACAGGCCTCATGCTGGCAACCCCATCGCTCACGGTCAACTCATGGATTTCCACCCGGTCTGACAGAGGTGATGAGATTGAAACCAGGCGATCGGCCATATCGCCATCGTTTGTCAGCGTCAGATAGCCGCCGGCTACCGGCGTGACCGGCGGAGTCGCGCGTGACCACGGGTGATTGATGGTGATCGAACCAGCTTGGAAGTCGTGACCCACAGCAGGAGAGATCGACACTGCAAGGGCAAGGAAGGCGGCGGATAGGGCTCGCAAACTAGTCATGTTCCTTTTCTCCTTTTCCAGCTTCGCCGGCCTTCTCAAGGATTTCGAAGCCGCTTCTGACAACGACAACAACCACGCCCAGGCCGATGATCAGATCCGGGTAGGGCGAATTGAAAAGGATTACGGCCAGACCCGAAAGCGCGATGGCTGAGTTCACGAGCATGTCGTTTGTCGTGAAAATCCATGAGGCTTGCAGATGCACGCCGCCTTCCCGATGAGAATTCAGGAACCACATGCAGATCATATTCGTAAGCGCGCTCGCGATTGCCACGGCAATCATGACCGGCCCTATCGGATCGGAGCCAGTGAAGAAGCGACGACCGACTTCAAATAGAAGAAGACCAGCGAAAACCATCAGAAGGATACCCGACAGCCGGGCAACTCGAACCTTCGCCGCCAAACCGCGACCTACGACGAAAAGGCTAATAGCGTAGACACCGGCATCGCCAAGATTATCGAGTGCAGAGCCCATCAATCCTGTTGACTGAGCCCACCACCCTAATCCCCCCACAATGGCTGCCTGGGCAGTATTAATCGCAAGTACCCATGCGAGCGCCCATTGTTCGCTCTTCTCGGATGAATTGGCACTGCCCTGGGACTGATTACTCATAAATTATACCTCGGCTTTCTTGGCGAGAAGTGGAAGCCGCGACCTGCATGTGCGCACTGTTCAAGCTCATTTGTCGCGGGTGCCGCGCCAGGTCAGCAGGCGCAGCGCATTGGCCGTAACGAGGACAGTAGCGCCCGTATCGGCGAGGATGGCCATCCAGAGCGTGGTAATGCCGAATAGAGTCGTCACGAGGAAGACAGCCTTCAGACCAAGCGCTATTGCGATGTTCTGCCAGATATTGCCGAGCGTCGCCTGCGACAATCCGATGAGATCAGCGATACCCGTCACCCGGTTTCTGAGCAGCGCGGCATCAGCGGTTTCCAGCGCGACGTCGGTGCCCGCACCCATGGCAACGCCAACGGAGGCAGCAGCGAGCGCCGGAGCGTCGTTGATACCGTCTCCCACCATGGCAATCGGTCCATCAGCCCTGAGGCGGCCGATCTCGGCGAGCTTGGCGTCGGGCAGAAGTTCGGCGCTCGCCTCAAGGCCGAGATGAGCCGCAATGGCGTCGGCCGTGCGCTTGTTGTCGCCGGTCAGCATCAGAGGGCGCACGCCGCGATCTGTCAGCCGCTTCACACCTTCGATAGCGTCGTCGCGCGGTTCGTCGCGCAACGCGATCAATCCCTCGATGGTCTTGCCCTTTATAAGCACGACGACCGTCTTGCCCTGGCTCTCCAGTGTGGTGATCGTCTCGGCAATGTTCTCTTCGAGGGCAGCCTGTTCGGCGGCATGACGGGGAGACCCGACCGAAGCGAAGCCGTCCTTCAACCGCGCTGTGACCGCTTTGCCGGGTGTGGCAACGCCGCCCCCGAAGGTGACGGGCAGTTCGAGCCCCCGCACTTTTGCCGCCTCCACGATTGCAACCCCGAGAGGATGGCTGGTGCTGCGCTCGACGGCCGCTGCAATGGCAAGGACGGCGTTCTCGTCCCCATTGATCGGCACAATGTCCGTCACCTGGGGATGGCCACGCGTCAGCGTTCCTGTCTTGTCGAAGGCAACAGTTACGACCTTACCGAGTATTTCCAGTGCCGCGCCCCCCTTAATCAGCAATCCCTGACGCGCGCCGGCGGCAAGACCCGAGGCAATAGCCGCCGGCGTGGAAATCACGAGCGCGCAGGGGCAAGCAATCAGCAACGTCGCAAGACCCCGATATACCCATGTCATCCAGTCACCGCCGAAGGCGAGCGGCGGCACCACGACGATCAGAGCCGCGACGACCATAGCGCCAGGCGTATACCAGCGGCTGAAACGGTCGATCATACGCGCCGTCGGGGCCTTTGATTCCTGAGCTTCCTCGACCATGTGGATGATGCGGGCAATGGTATTGTCGGCCGCGACATGACTGATCGACACTCGCAACTCGCCATTTGCATTGATGCTGCCGGCATAGACGTTTGCGCCGGCTTCTTTAAGCACGGGCATGGATTCGCCTGTCACGGGCGCCTCATCGACCTCAGATGCACCATCAATCACCGTGCCGTCAGACGGCACACGGTCCCCAGGCCGAACAACGACGACATCACCAATAGCCAACTCTTCGGCAGCGACCTGCTCAATGACACCATCACGCTCGCGGAACGCGACCCGGGGCACGAGATCGATCAGCGCTTCAATGCCTGCCCGCGCACGGCCTGCCGCCACGGTTTCAAGCAGCTCGCCCACTGCGAACAGGAAGATCACGACAGCAGCTTCTTCGGCCTCGCCGATGGCGACCGCGCCGAGTGCCGCGACCGTCATCAACGTCTCGATGGTGAAGGGTGAGCCGGACATCGCACCGGCGACCGCCCGCCGCGCGAACGGGATAACGCTGATCAGGGCCGCACCTGAATAGAGCCATTGCTCCCAATCCGGCAGGATACGCGCAATGGCGAAGGCAAGCATGAACAGTGCGCCGGTCAGCAGTACAAGCCGACCCTTGCTGCCTTTCCACCACGCCTCTGTGATGCGCTTCCGAGGCGGACCCCCCTTCGTCTCAGCCTGCTCGATCACTGGCGTGTACCCGAGCGCTCGGATCTTTTGCTCAATAGTGCCGAGGGCCGTCCGGTCTTCATCGAGTTGCAATGCTAGCGTCTCGTTGGCGTAGCTGACATTGATGTCGCTAACGCCCGGCAGGCGTTGCATCGCCGTCTCGATTTTCAATGCGCACGAGGCGCAGTCCATGCCTTCTATACGCAGTCTGTAAGGGCTCGCTGCCGCCATGGTGTCACCTCGATGGTTTAATGTGACACCGCAGATAGACCCTGTAGCAACTATAGGGTCAAGAGTGGACTTCGTTTATTTGATTTCGCGCTGCGATCCACGTGCAAATTCGCGGTACAACTTCATTAAGGAGCCTTGACCCTGTAGTGGGTACAGGGTGCAGAAATAGTTGAATGCAAAGGTAAATGGAGCGAAGCGAAACGATGGCGAAAGGGAGTGCTATGACCACCGGGGCGGGCACGACTGCAAATACCTGGGCGTTCGTCTTCTCGGCATGGCTCATTGCGCTTGCCGCCTCGCTCAGCGCTCTCTTCATTGGTGAGGTCATGGGACAGACGCCGTGCAATCTGTGCTGGCATCAGCGCGCTTTCATGTTTCCGCTGGCGGTCATTCTGGCTGTCGCTAGCTTTCGAGGTGATGCCAGCGTTTCCCGGTACGGACTTCCACTGGCTGCCCTAGGTGCCGCCATCGCTGCATTCCACTCCCTCCTTTATGCGAGGATCCTTCCAGCAGCCATCGAGCCTTGTACACAAGACGGCCCGTCATGTTCTGGCGTCGAGATGACGGTCCTTGGCATTTTGCCGCTCCCTTACCTATCGCTCGCCGCCTTTGGGAGCATCGCTCTTCTTCTCGTTCTCGCGCACCGGAGACGTTCAACATGACCAGACGGTCCATCGTACTTCTCACTGGCCTTGTCGCACTGATTGTCTTTGCAGGCGGTGCCTTTATCTACGACCGGTACGGCGGCCTCTCGGCACAGCCCGTTGCACCGGCGCAAGGTGATGCGTTGGTCAGGGCGCATTCACCCGTAATCGGCCCAGCGGATGCGCCGGTGACGATCGTGGAATTCTTTGATCCGTCCTGCGAGGCGTGCCGAGCTTTCTATCCAGCCGTTAAGCAGATCATGGCGAATTTCCCTGCCGAGACGCGCCTGGTCATCCGATACGCGCCCTTCCATGACGGATCTGACGAAGCCGTCAGGATTCTGGAAACAGCCCGTCTTCAGGACAGATACGAACCGATACTGGAAGCCCTGCTGGCGCGACAGCCGGAATGGGCCGTGCATGGTGCACCCGATCTCGAGAAAGCCTGGGAAATCGTGGCGGCGGCTGGGTTGGATGTTGAGCAGGCACGGCGTGAGATGTCCTCGGCCGAGATTGACGCCGTTCTTGAGCAGGATATGGCCGATGTTCAGAGCAATAATGTGCGCCAGACACCGACCTTTTTCGTGAATGGCAGGCCGCTGGAATCCTTCGGACCGCAGCAACTCCACGACCTGGTGCGTGAAGAGGTGGAGAGCGCCAGAGCGGCGCACTAGGCGAGCCATCGAGATCGACAAACGTCCAAATAGAACCTACATGACCCTGTATACGCTATAGGGTCATAAAATGAACTCTTCAATTCTGACGATCGGTCATCTTGCAAGGCAAACCGGTACCAAGGTCGAAACGATCCGCTTTTACGAGAAGAACGGTCTACTGCCCGAGCCCTCGCGTACCGAAGGCAATTATCGGGCGTACGAGCCAGACCATCTGAACCGGCTGAGCTTTATCCGCCGGGCACGTGACCTGGGCTTCTCGCTCGACCAGATCAGAGCGCTTCTCACGCTATCCGACAATCGCGGACAATCCTGCGCAGCAGTTGATGCCATCGCTAGCGAACATCGTGCAGAGGTCGAAAAGAAGATCACTGATCTCATGGCGCTCAAGGCCGAACTCGACAGAATGATCGACCAGTGCGAGTGCGGCATCGTCGACGATTGCCGGATCATTGAAACCCTGTCGCCGAAATGATCGGAGGTCCATGCAGCTTTGCCGACGATCCATGTCTTGATCGACTGCAATTGGTAGGTCGTTCGACATCTTCCGCTTGGAAGGGTTGGCTGCTGAAAGCGGCCTTTCCGCTTTCCACCCCATGGAGGTCATCGGATCCAAGTCATGCCAAGGCCTCATGGGCTTCCCGCTGACGATATTCGGCAACGATTCTTGAGACGGTTGGCTCGCTCACGTCATAGAGCCGCGCCATCTCGGCGCCGGACTTGCGCCCCGCAACAACGGATTCGGCGATCTCACGCCGTTTCTTATCGTCAAGTTTGCGCCGCCGACCACCGAGCCGCCCTTCCAACCGCGCCTGCGCTAGCCCTGCGCTAGTCCGCTCGCGGATCATGGCGCGCTCGAACTCGGCGAATGAGCCGACCATCTGCATCATCATGCGGCCTGCCGGTGTCGTCGTGTCGATCGCTTCGGTCAGCGACCGGAAGCCGGCCCCCGCCGCTTCGATCTTTTCCATCAAGTGCAGCAGGTCTTTCAGGCTTCGCGAAAGCCGGTCGAGCTTCCAGACAACAACGACATCGCCATCCCGTAGCTGGCCGATCATCTCCTGGAGCCTCGGCCGGTCCCATCGCCCGCCGCTGGCGGATTCTTCGAAGACGCGTTTACAACCCGCTGCCGTCAGCGCGCGCAACTGTGCTGCGTTCGACTGGTCGTCCCCCTTCGACACGCGAGCATAGCCGATCAAATAAGGTGCGGTGCTCAATTCGATCCTTTCACAAACGGCCGTCTACGGAAGCAGGATGACCATGACCGCAAATCAAGGCTCAATGCCTTTCACAATCCTCTTGCAAAACTGTATCAAAAGGCAAGTGATTTTTGAAAGGGATAACCGATGCCAGCACGCATTTACATGACCGGCCCTCAGCGCGACGCTTTGTTGGCGCTGCCCGAAGACGAGACGACGGTCGTCCGCCATCACAGTCTGGACGTAAACGACCTAGCTGCCATCAACAGCGCCCGCACGCCTGAGACCCGGCTTGGCTATGCTTTGCAGCTTTGCTGTCTGCGTTATCCGGGGAGGCATCTCCGACGCGGCGAATTGCTGCCCGCTGTCATGCTCGACCATATCGCTGAGCAGATCGGGATCGATGCAGAAGTGATCGGCGGTTTCGCACGACGGACGCCCACACGCTACGATCAGCTTCTCGCGATCAAGGCGCGTTTCGGGTTCACCGACCTCACCAAGCCGATGCGCGCAACGCTTCGAGCGTGGCTGGAAGCCGAAGCTGTCGGCCTGACCAACGGACGCGTCTTGTTGGGCAACTTCCTCGACGAACTGCGCTTCCGTAAGATAGTCATTTCCGGAATCACCGTGGTCGAGCGCATGGCCGCCGAAGCGATGCACGCGGCCGAAAACCGGATCATCGCCGACATCGACAATCGTCTCGATCCGGCCACCCATAGCCGACTTGACGCGCTTATCGCCGAGAAAACGCACGATAGGCAAAGCCGATTTTCCTGGCTACGGGAACCCACCCCGCGCGTCGCCTCTGCCTCGCTCGTCGGTATTCTTGACAAGATCGCACTGGTTCGCGGCATCAGGACGCCCGCCATCGATAGACGATACGAACCCCGAATGGAGCAATTTGCGCGCGAAGGGGTCCGCTACACCGCGCAGGCATTCCAGCAGATGGGGTCGGCGCGGCGGCATGTTATTCTTGTGGCGACGCTGCGCGAGTTTGAGGCCACGCTGACTGACACAGCTATCGGTATGTTCGACTCGCTCATCGGGCGAGCGCATCTGCGTGCCCGCAAACGCCTTGAACAGACGGTTGCCGCTTCTGCCGACCAGGGCCGCGACCGATTAATCCGTGTCGCCGACGTGCTTGAGGCGGTCAGCAAAGCCGCACGCGCCGGCGGCGATATTGCAGCAGCGGTCGCAGCGGTCGCCTCGCTCGATACGATCGATGCCGACGCTGCTCTTCTCCGGCGAACCACGAGGCCGGGACGAGATAATGCCATCAGTGAAATCGGGCCAGAATATCGGACGTTCAAGCGGGCGGGGCCGCGCTTCCTGAAAGCGTTCACGTTCGAGGGTCGCAAGGGTACCGCGCCGCTCTGTGCAGCGATGGCGATCCTGGCCGAACTCGATGGCGACTGGCGCACGGCGCTCCCTGATGGCTTGCCGCTCGGGCATATCGAGCGGCGATGGCAGCGCTATGTCGTCACGGACGACAAGATCGACCGAACCCATTGGGAGCTGGCGACCTATTCCGCGTTGGCTGGAGCACTGGCGGCGGGCGACATCTGGGTGCCAACCTCCCGACTGCACCGCTCTCTGGAAACGCTGCTTTCACCGAGTACGGATCCGGTCCCGGCACAGGTCTCCGATATTCCTGATCCTCATGTGTGGCTCGATGCCCGCGCGGCCGAACTGGATACTGCGCTGCTCAAGGTATCAGGGGGGCTGACCAGCGGCGATCCCGCGCTGTTTTCCGGTGACCGACTGCGGTTTCCGAAAGAGCCGAAAACCGATCTTGCCGAACGCGACGATGGCAGACAGTTCGTCCGGACCTGCTACAATCTCGTGCCGACGACGCGCATCACCGATGTTTTGTCTCAGGTCGAACGTTGGACCGGTTTCACCAGCCATTTCGGTCATGTCTCGACCGGGTTGCCGCCCAGCGATGAACGATCCTTTCTCGCAGCTATGATTGCGGAAGCGACGAACCTCGGCCTGTCACGGATGGCTGAGGTCTGCGGCGTGGCATCGCGGCGCACGCTCCTGCGCATGCAGACGTGGCACATGCGTGAAGAGACGTTTCGCGCCGCGCTCGGCTGTCTGACCGACGCCATACAGGCCGAACCAATGGCGGCCTGGTTCGGTGAGGGCTGGCGCGCCTCTGCCGATGGGCAGGCTTATTATCTTGGTGGCGCCGGGGAGGCTGGCGGTCAGGTCAACGCGCATTACGGCCGCGACCCGATCGTCAAAATCTACACCACCATCACCGACCGCTACGCACCGCTCCATCAAACCGTGATCGCGGGCACTGCCGGCGAAGCGATCCATGCCCTCGACGGCATTCTCGGCCACGAAAGCAACGCCAACCTTTCCGCGCTGCACGTCGATGGCGGCGGCGTCTCCGATATCGTGTTTGCGGTCATGGACCTGCTCGGGCTTGATTTTGAGCCACGTATTCCGCGCCTCTCCGATCGCCGCCTCTATTCCTTCGAGCCGCCCAAGCGTTACGGACGCCTCGCGCCGCTGTTCGGGAACAGGCTCAACCGCGATCTGATCGTCAATCACTGGCACGACATTCATCGCGTCATTAGGGCGATGCGCGACCGAACCATCACCCCATCGCTGATCCTGAAAAAGCTCTCAGCCTACCGGCAACAAAACAGCCTTGCCGCTGCCCTTCGCGAGGTCGGCCGTATCGAGCGCACACTCTTCACATTGCGATGGTTCAAGGATCCGGCGCTTCGCCAGCTTGTCACGGGTGAACTCAATAAGGGCGAAGCGCGAAACAGTCTGGCGCGCGCGGTTGCGTTCCACCGGCTCGGCCGCTTCCGGGATCGCGGTATCGAAAATCAGCAAATGCGAGCGGCAGCACTCAATCTCGTCACCGCCGCAATCATCCTGTTCAACTGCCGCTATCTCGACCGCGCCGTGAGTGAACTTGGAAGTCGCGGAGTGAAAATTGATCCCGCTCTACTCTCGCAGCTTTCACCTTTGGGCTGGGACCGGATCAACCTCACCGGCGATTATGTCTGGTCAGACGGCATTGAACTCGATGCCGACGGACTCATGCCCCTTCGAATCCCCGATAGCTACCGTGAATCTATGTCCCGATAATGCACAGAGGCCATCATGGGATCGACATCATTGTCGTTCGCTGCCTGCAAGGCAACGATCGTGTCGAGGAACAGTCGCAGCGCCTTGGATGTTTCGATGCGGGCGTTCATGTGACGCTGCTTTTTTCGGTTGTTGGCCTGGGAGAATAGCCGGCCCATCAGCTTGATGAACATCATTACCGCATCATCGGTGAGCTTCTGGCCGAGCTTGATCACCTGGGCCACGATTGTCGCACGGCGACGGCTGGCGTTGAAGTCGCTGGCGAGCCAAGCCGGTGTGGCATCACCTTCGCGGATCATCTGCTCCCATCGTCCGGAGGGGATACGGGCCTGCAAACGAGGATCGATCCCAAGCGAGCGCAGGAACGCGATCCGTTCCGTCAAGCCGACCAAATTGCCCGCTCCAGGGGCGTCGGGAGCGGAGCGCAGCCAATGAAAGCGCGTCTGTCCGATCGCCGGATCAACGTTCAGCAGTGCATCGAGGTTTTCAAGCTTTTCCGGATCGAGATCGGAGATCAGCGCGTGCTCTGCGCGGCGGCGAGCAACAGCGCGCGCTGCCAACCCCATGCGTTCGATCATGTTCACCGCCGGCAGGAGAACCCGGCGCTCCCGGAACGTGGCGATGATTGCCTTTGCAATCACCGCCCCCTTATCTGTTGTTGAGGCTGCCTCGATGGCTGCCATCAGCGCCGCACGACGGGCATCGGCTGTCGGGTTTCTCATTTCCAGATAGCCGAGCAGGTGTGCGATATGATCGCGGCGAGTTTCCTCACGCCGGGCGTAGAGATCAAATAGTCTGGGATCAGCGTCGATCTGCTCGGCGACATAATTGAGCATCGCGCCCGGAGGGGTCTCGTTCGGCATGAGCGACCGGCCAGGATAGCGCATCAGGCAGAGCTGCACGGCAAAGCCGAGCTGGTTGTGCTTGCGCCTGCGAAGCTCGATTTCCAGCCGATCTGCCGGCGACAGCGAATAATGGCGGATCAGGCTGTCTTCGTCGGCTGGTATGTCGAAAAGCTCCTGACGATCCTGCACTTTAGAAGCGTCCGTTTGGCCATCTTTTACTCCCGCAACTCTGTACCGCTGGCCCAAGCCTCTGTTCGGAAACGGACGATTCCGTACAGGGGCAAAAAAGCCTGTCCACAAACTATCTTGACAGGGTTTCGAACAGGAAAGATATTCCGGACAGCCTATTCGGACAAAATTGACCCCTATGCCACGCACCTTCGCCTATGTCCGCGTCTCCACGATCGGGCAGACCACCGAAAACCAGCTTCAGGAAATCGAAGCAGCCGGCTTTCACGTCGAACCGCGCCGCATCGTCACCGAGACAGTTTCCGGCAGCACCGCCATTGCGCAGCGCCGTGGTTTTTCCCGGCTCATGGATAAGCTGGAGTCCGGAGACATTCTCATCGTGACCAAGCTCGACCGGCTCGGTCGTGATGCGATCGACGTCAGCACCACCGTCAGGACGCTGGCCGAAATGGGCGTGAAGGTCTATTGCCTCGCACTGGGCGGCGCCGATCTCGCCAGCTCGGCCGGCACGATGACCATGAACGTGCTCAATGCCGTCGCACAGTTCGAGCGGGATTTGCTGATCGAGCGGACACAATCCGGTCTCAAGCGCGCCAAATCGGAAGGAAAGGCCCTCGGTCGCCCTTCGAGGCTCAGTGAAAAGCAGAAGCAAGATGTGCGCGGTGATCTCGCCAAGGGGATGAGCGTTTCAGCGATCGCCAGGAAATTTGCCACCAGCCGACAGACCATTATGCGGGTTCGCGACGAGGGTTCACGATCCGTTCGAGCTTAGCGTACGATTTTGCACTGCTCTTGTTCCGACCCCAATCACCGACGTTCAGCGCATGCTCGGTCACGAGGAGATATCGGCACTACCCGGATCTACGCCGAAACCAACGCCGCGCTGCTGCAGCGCGCCTTCGACCGGGTCACCATGCCCATTGGCAGAGCGATCGTCCGCGAGATCGACGATGTCCGTGGCGAGGATGCAGCGGTGTTCGCCGCCGAGATGTTGGCCCATCGCGAGCACCGGCTCAGCAGAAGTGCTGATGCTTGAAGACATGATGCTCGCTCGCGTGCAGCCGCGCGTTCACCGCGCGCCGGTCAAAACGCTCCTTCCAGAACGGCTCACGGGCCCGGTTCCGCTCCAAGGCGTCCTCAAGCTGCCAGCGGATCTCGTCGTCGTTCAGGAGATGCGGCTGATTTTGCACCACGATCCGGTCCAGAAGATCGACCATCGTATCGATGTCTTCGAAGGCATCGAACCCCAACGCTTCGGCCTTGCGTTCGTCGTAACCCGCCGGACCGCCGCAGTCTTCGGGCGGGCAGGCGCCGTGGCCGCCAATGCAGACCGGGTAACGCTTGCCAGGCCGCGGCCCGATCCGCGCTTCGACCCGGACTTCGTGCTCCCAGTAGTCGGTCATGTCGTACTCGTAGACGAACTTGTCACCGTCGCGGAAATTGAAACCACCCAGCGCCCGATCAGGCGTTTCCGCTCCCAAGTCCCAGGAACCGTAATGTACGGCGTGGATCCGAAATTGGAAAAGGTGCAGGCTTCGCCAGCCCATCGCCACCTGAAAGACGCCGTACAGATCGTGAAGCGACATGGTCGTCGGTACCAGCACGCGCCACCAGACCATCGGGCTGAGGTTGAGCTGCAAGATCGAACGACTGGTCCCGCTCGAAGAATTGATTGTCTCGTCCGGCATGCTCATCGTGCCACCGCCGTAACCCCTGCTTTTCCTGCTCCCACTGCTTACGGTGCCCTCGCGTTCATTCGGCGCTCTGAGCGGCATTCGCACGCGCCTGACGGGCTTTCAAGATTCCCTGGGTGCTCTTGGAGAGGCTCCACACCAAGATGCCCACCGTCACCACCATGACGACAGCGCTGATGGGACGTTCGAAGAAGGTCATCATGTCTCCGCGTGCCAGCACCATGCTGCGCCGGAAATTCTCCTCCATCATCGGCCCGAGCACGAAGCCAAGGATCAGCGGAGCGGCGGGATAGCGGAAGACCTGCATGGCATAGCCCAGCACGCCGAAAGCAGCGACCATCCAGATATCGAACGAGGTGTTGTGCACGCTGAAGGCACCAATGCAGATCAACACCAGGATGATTGGAAACAGCAATTGGAACGGAACCTGCAGCAGCCGCACCCAAAGGCCGATGAACGGGATGTTGAGGACCACCAGTATGACGTTGCCGATCCAGAAGCTCATCACCAGGCCCCAGAACAGATCGGGCTCATTGGTAATCAGCTGCGGGCCCGGCGCGATGCCGTTGATCATCAACACGCCGAGCATCAGGGCCATGGTGGCGCTTCCGGGAATGCCGAGGGTCAGGGTAGGAATAAAGGCCGTCTGGTCAGCGGCATTGTTGGATGCCTCGGGCGCGGTTACGCCTTCCACGATGCCCGTGCCGAATTTGGATGGGTTCTTGGAGACCTTGGTTTCGAGCGAATAGGCCATGTAGGAGGCGATCAGCGCGCCGGTCCCGGGCAGGGCGCCGAAGAAGGATCCCACCAGCGAGCCGCGAAGCGTGGGGCCGATCGAGCGCTTCACATCGTCCCGTGTCGGGATCATCGAGCGGAACGTTACGCGCTGTCTGGTACGGACATGGTCTACCGGCTCATTGGCGATCCTGATGATTTCGCCGATGCCGAAGACGCCCATGGTGACGGCGATGATGCTCACTCCTGTATAGAGTTCGTAGAGCCCGAAATTGAGGCGCCCAACGCCCGAGAATACGTCGAACCCGATCGAGCCGATCAGCAGTCCCAGGATCACCATGGCGATGGATTTGACCGGCGAGCCGGTCGACATCGTCGATGCGGCCACCAGCCCGAGCAACATTAGTGAGAAATATTCTTGGGCCGAAAAGTCGAGGGCATAGCGCTGGATGATGGGCGAGAACAACATCATGATGATGATGCCGATGCTGCCGCCGATGAAGGATGCGATGGTGGTGAGGAAAAGCGCAACGCCACCGCGCCCCTGCTTGGACATTGGATAGCCATCGAGCGCCGCGACCGCTCCCGATGGCGTCCCCGGCACGTTGAGCAGGATGGCGGCCGTCGAGCCGCCATAGGCGGTGCCGTAGAACAGGCCAGCCAGCATGATCAGCGCCGGAGTGGCGTCGAGATGGAAGGTGATGGGAAAGAGCATCGAAATGGCAGCCAGGGCGCCGATGCCAGGGAGCACACCCACCACCATGCCGAGAAAGACGCCAAGGAAGCAGTAGAACAGGTTTTCCGGAACGAGAGCGGTGCTCAGTCCCAGTCCGATGTTGCCGATGAGGTCCATCACAGGGGCCACCTGAAGGCGCGAAGCGGAATTCCGAGGCCGAAGCTGAAGATGAGCATCGTCGCGATCGCGGTCGATATCGCAACGATCGCCGCATGGACAGGTTTGGCCTTGCCGATGGCAAGATTGGACATCAGGACCAGGACCAGCGTGGCGGGAACGAGACCCATATAGTTGATGAGCAGGCTGAAGGCGACGATCCCCCCCGTTATCAGGAACAGGGCGCGGAAATCGATCCTGATCGGCGGTGCCTCTCGAATGAACCCACCGATGAGAATGAGGGCCCCGCAGATCGTCAGCAAGGTTCCCAGTGTGGCCGGGTACAGGCCTGGACCCATGCGGACCAACGTGCCGACCTCATAGCGAATGACGCAATAGATCGCCGTAGCTGCTCCCAGAAAAACGAGAAAGAGTCCAGATATGGAATTACTGTTTAGCAGCCGTGTCATGTTTTTTCTTGTCCCGCCATGCCATCCGCCAGAATTGGGTCTTGCCAGTATTCAGTCGATCGTCTGGCTGAACACTCTCATCCAGTTGTCCCGAAGAATAAGCTCGGTTTCCTCCGCGTTGAAGCCAATCGCCCGAAGGCCGTCCTCGAGCTTGGAAAGGTCGTGCAGTTCCGTGCACCACGACGGGGTCGGATCGAGGCAAGCCGGGCCGGGCGCGGCAGCGCCCCTGTCGACGCGTCGCGTCCAGCGCCCCATCCTGGCCCAGTCGAGATCTGCGCTCGTGGCGGCGTAGCGGCGGCCCGTGCCGATCCCAACATGAGCGATGCCGGCGATGTCGACTGTGCGCGCCACCATGGTGCACCAAGCTTCGAGGCTGCCATTGTAGGTCGCGCCGACGAGGCGCGGATAGGTTGCGCAACCTATCACGCCGCCGTTTTCGGCCAGCGCGCGCAGTAGCCTGTCGCTCTTGTTGCGGCGATGGGCAAAGAGCGAGGCGGCGTTGGCGTGAGTCACCGATACCGGACGCTTGGAGAGCGCAATGGTCTCGAGCGCAGTTGTTTCTCCGACATGGGAGAGATCGATCAGCACGCGGCAGGCATTGAGCTCGGGCACCACTTCGCGGCCGAAGCGGGTCAATCCGCCATCCCTGGTCTCGTAGCAGGAGCTGCCGGTGTCGTTCTGGTTGTTGTAGGTGAGCTGCATCACCCTGATTCCGAGTTCGGCAAAGAGTTCGACGAAGCGGATGCGGCCGGCAAGGCATGCCGTGTTCTGGTAGCCCAGCAGGACAGCCACCTTGCCGGCGGCTTCGGCTGCCTCGATATCGGCGCAGCTGCGGGCGATGACGGCGAGGTCAGTGCTCTCCCTGACGATGTCGCGCCAGCGAGCGAGGGAATCGAGGGATTCGGTTGGGTCTTCCCAGTATCCGCAATTGACGGTGACCGCCGAGACGCCACCCTCTAGTAGTCCTCTGAACGCGGCCCGGCCGTAGGTTCCGGGCTGAAAGCCATCGATAAGCATCCCTCCGGCCCCGACGCTCATATCGAGCGCAAGCGGCTGGGTGTGGGGCCCAGCGCGGCGGTGATCGCGTGGATCACATCGACTAGTTCTTGGGTTTGCTGCGCGTCGAGATCGACCAGTGGTCGGCGGACGCTGCCGCCGGCAAAGCCTCGCACATTCATCGCCGCCTTGGTGGTCTGGGGCTGGCCGAAGCGCCGCGCCAGAACGCGATAGGGATACCAGGCGCCGTGCAGTTCGCGGGCAAGATGGGCATCGCCGAATTCGAGCGCGCGATAGCTCTGCTGGATCAACTCAGGAAAAGCGCCGCTATTGGTGGAACTGACCCCGTCGAAACCCGCCAGCATCGGTCCCAGGAAGGAGAGATCGGAGGCGCAGAACAGCCGGATGCGTCCGCCGAGGCGGTTAGCGAGATCATCGACCGCCGACGGCATCAGGTCACCCTGCTTGACGCCGATGATGCCTTCGATCTCGGCGAGTCGCTCGATGAGCTCTGGGCGTAGGTTTACGCTGATGCGGGGCGCATTATAGACGACGATGCCGCTTGGCACCGTCGCCGCCAACTGCTCGAAATAGGCGATGATTTGGCCTTCATTGACCTCGGAGACGAGCGGGGGCAGCACCATAGGCAGCCCGCCCAGCTCGCGGGCGAGTTCGGTTAATTCAACGACAACGCGCATATCGGCCGATGCGACGCAAAACATGACGGGAACGCGCTCCTCGACGACCTCGGCGGTGCGTCGGAAGAGCACGGCCCGCTCCTCGGGAGCCATCGTGCCGAATTCGCCATAGGTGCCTCCGATAAGCACCCCGTCGTATCCCAAGGAGATGACGCGCTCGATATTTTCGGCAAGGGCCTCATCGTCCATCTCGCCGTCCGGCTTGAAGGGTGTCAGCGTGATGTTGAACAGCCCTTTGAGCCGGGCCCGGTTCTCCTCCGCTCCAAGCATGCGTCGTCCCCGGCCTGTCATGCCCACCAGTTCACCCTCGGCTGTTTTTGCCAATCATAGGCCGCCAGCTTCGGGCAATAGCCTGGCAGCGGCAATCAGATGCCGAGCAAAGGTGTCAGTCATTTCCTGCAATGCTTCGGTCGGGGCGTGGGGAAGCAGGCAGGCGAGACCCCCGCCGCAGCCGGGCGTGCCATTCGGCCTGGCTGGTCAGCTGGCCATCTTGAAGGGAGGGGTATTGCGCACTACCTCGCGGAACGCTTTGATCACCGCATTGTCGGCTGATGCGCGGCGCACACAGATTTCTTGGGTAACGGGAGACACCCCGCTTAGCGGGACTGCCTTCATTTTGCCTTCGGCGATCTCGCGCCACATCGCGCTGCTGCAGAAGATCGAAACCCCGGACCGGTCCTCGGTGAAGTGCTTGAGGGCATCGAGCGAATTGGTCAAAAGGTGCGGGCGCAGTGCGTCGTCTCCCTCTTCCAGGAAGCGACGCACCATCTCGCCCTTAACCGAGGAATATTCGAAGGCGCCGATGGGATAGTCGACAAGCTGGTTGCGCGACACCGATGAGAGCTTGGAAAGTGGGTGTTCCTTGGGGATGACGGCGGCCAGCACGTCGTCATAGATCTTGATGATGTCGACGCTGGGGGCGGCCTCGAGATTGAAGCCCACGCCGATATCCACCTCGCCATCAGCGACGGAGGGAACGATCAGCCGGCTCGGCATGTGCCGGACCTCCACCCGGACATCGCTGTATTTGACGGAGAACTGGTGGAGTACGACGGAGAGCGGCCCGGAGATCGATGCGCTGGTGCAGGCGACCTTGAGCGAAGCGCCTTTCATCTGCTGGAGGCTTTCGAGTTCCTTGCGCAGCGATAGTTCCTTGGCGACGACATTCTGGATGAAAGACTTGACGATATCGCCGGCCTTGGTCAAGCGCACGCCGCGGGCATGGCGCTCGAACAGCGTGGCGGAAAAGCGCCGCTCCAGCGCGGCCACGTTGCGGCTGATGATGGAGACATCCAACCCTAGGCTCCAGGACGCTTTGGACATGGAGCCGCATTCAACGACTTCGAGAAATATCCTATAGTCCTCGGGCACATAGTCGCTACTGGACACAACGAACATATTGCGGGCCATAGCATCCCTCATTGCGCTTTCGCGGCTTGCCACCGTGCGCGGAGGCAGTTTCTTCCCAAGCGTAACGGGTGGCAAGAGGGCCGTAGGAGCAGACTGGTCATATTTTTGCCCAGTCAATCCGGTGCGCCGGGGGCGGGCGAGGGAGCCCCCCCGCCCAGCATGGGACGGATTATCCCCAGGCTTCGCCCAGCAGCCGCATCCAGTTGTCGCCGAGGATCTTCTTGATCAGCGCGTCGCTGTAGCCATGGGCGATGAAATGCTCGACGACCGAGCCGAGATCGGCCTTGGTTTGGAAGCCCTTGACCCGACGCGAGCCGAAGGTCGTGTTGCGCATGACCTCGGGATAATAGATTGGGGTCACCCAGTTGAGCTTGGTCTTGCCGTCGAACATGTCGGTGGCAATGCCGACATGGTCCTCCCCGATTAGGTCGATGGCATAGTCGAAATGGCGCAGATAGTCGTCCATGGTCGCCGGGCCATCGGTGCGGATATAGGGCGCATAAGGGGTGATGCCGACGATGCCGCCGCCATCGGCCACGGCCTTCATCTGGTCGTCGGTGACGGCGCGGGGGTTGTCGGCGAGGGCGCGGCAGGCGGCATGGGAGATGACGATCGGCTTGCTCGAATAGCGCGCCGCGTCCAGCGTCGTCTGGATGCCTACATGCGAGCAATCCACCACCAGCCCGAGCCGATTACAGTCGCGCACGACCTGGATGCCGAAATGGGTGAGGCCTCGGTTCTCGGGCTCTAGGCAGCCGTCGCCGATGAAGTTACGTTCCATGTAGGTGAGCTGAAGGATGCGCAGCCCGAGCTTGTGAAGAAGCCGGACCGCCTTGCGGTCACGGCCGATGGCATCCCCGCTCTGGATGCCGAAGACGATGCCGAGCTGGTCAGAAGCCTTGGCGGCCTCGAGATCCGAGACGGTTTCGATTAGGCGCACCTTCGGACTGATCTCAATATAGAGCAGGTTCTCGTAGATGGCGCCGAGCAGTTCGTCGAAGGTGGGGGTGTAGGTGGGTTCGGACACGAGGCAGGCATTGATCGCGCTCCAGCCATAGCCGAGCAGCTTTTCCTCATAGGTCGTGCCATCTTCGACATGGGGGGTGGGGTGCACCACGCCGCCGCCCAGGCCGTCAAAGACGATGGTCTCCGCCAAGATAGATTCTGCCCGGTCCGATAATGCGCCGTCGATCGCGTTCAATGCCGTTCCCTTTCGCGTGCTCGTCGAATGGCTTTTGAGTAAACCAGCCATGTCGGCGCCCAGCAACGTGATGAAGAGCAAGGCGTGCGTGCTGATGTTGCAAAGGCCCAAGGGTCGCGTCCGGCCTTTATTTGAGGACAAGGCTCCATTGCTGCGAACGTCGTTGCTAAGCTCAAATCCCGCTGCGATGGTTCGCGCAGAGCGATGAACGCAAATGTGTTTTCTGAGCGTCATGCGATCACCTGGGACTGCTCGTCAGCAACACCAAAGGAGAAAGAAGTGGCAGAGCGTTTCATCCTATTTCGTGCCGGACAGCTGATGATGGCGATCACCGCACTCGCCATCGGGACTTCGATGGCGAGTGCGCAGTCGGATTATCCGTCCGAGCCGATTGAACTCGTCGTTCCATTCGCCCCGGGCGGGGCGGGCGACGGTTCAGGCCGGGTCATGGCGCAGTTCCTCGGCGAGGAACTTGGCCAGCAGGTAAATGTCATTAACATGGCCGGCGGCAACACCATCCCGGCGGTACTGCACGTCATGAATGCGGCGCCCGATGGCCATACACTCCTGTGGGACGGGCCGGCGACGAGCTCGATCCAGATGAGTGTAGGCGAGCTGCCCTATGACCCGACCGCCCGCTATTTCGGCCCGCGCGTCAATGACAGCCCCTATTACCTCGCCGTGCCGTCGAATTCTCCCTACCAGACGCTCGATGATCTCGTTCAGGCGATGAAGGCCAATCCCACCGAGATCGACATAGCTTGGCTCGGCGGCGTCAGCATGACCGACACGGTGCTTTTGAGCTTCCTCAGTGTTGCTGGCGTCAATCTGAGCGATGTCACCCTCGTCCCCTTTACCGGCTCAGGCCCGGCGGCGACCGCGCTCGCCGGTGGGCACCTCGATCTAGCAATTGGCGCCATTCCAGCAGTCGTTCCGCTCTATCAGGCCGGGTCCGTCCGCGTGCTGGCGCTTGCCGGCGACCAGCGGTTCGACGTTCTGCCGGATGCGCCGTCTTCCAAGGAGGCGGGCTATTTCATTCCTCTGACGGGATGGAATGCCATTGGCGGTCCTCCGGGCATGCCCGATGATATCGCCGCGCGCATCGACGAGGCCGTCAAAAAGGTCACTGACGATCCGGAGTTCGCCGCAGCCATCGAGATGTTCTCTTATCTGCCGCTCTATATGACGCCAGAGCAGAATCGCGAGGAAATACTCAAAGAGGGCGAGGAACTTTCCGAGATCCGTGCTGCCGCCAACCTTTAATCAATCCCGGATGGGGCGCGGTGAACCGCGCCACGTCCCATCCGCCCGTTTGCAGGACATGCGGGATGCCCTCTCGCGCAGGAACAAACCGAAGTGCAGAATGAAACCGTAGATGTTGCCGTCATCGGCGGCGGACTGGTCGGAATGGCGACGGCCTATGGTCTTGTCCGAAACGGCGCCGATGTCGCTGTTCTGGACGAGGGCGACGTCGCGCATCGGGCCTCGCGCGGTAATTTTGCCCTGATCTGGGTTCAGGGCAAGGGTGGCGGGCTGCCCCCCTATACAATGTGGACGCGACGTTCGGCCAGCATTTGGGCGGCCTTCGCAGAGGAGCTCCAGGAGGTTTCTGGCGTTGAGGTGCATCTGCTGCAGCCGGGTGGCTTTAACGTTCTTCTGGACGAAGGCGCGCTGCAACGGCGTACCGCCATGCTTCAAAAGATCGACGATGCTTGCCGGGGACTTCCCAGCTTTCCCAATGACAACAGCTTCAGTATTGTTGATGCCGACGAGCTCCGCAGGGTCTTCCCGCAGATCGGCCCCGAAGTAGTCGGCGCGACCTACAATCCCCTGGACGGGCACGTCAACTCGCTGGTCCTATTCCGGGCGCTGCATGCGGCCTTCGCCAAGCTTGGCGGTTGCTACATGCCCAGCAGCCGCGCAAATGAAATAATACCGGGCAGGGGCGGCTTCGACATCGTCACGCCCACTGGCCGGATCAGTACAGGGCGCGTCGTTCTCGCCGCCGGCATCGACAATGGTCGCCTCGGCGAGATGGTGGGGCTCAACGTGCCCGTCCGGCCCCAGCGGGGGCAGGTGCTGATAACCGAGAAGATGCAGCCCTTCATGACCCATCCCATTCAGACGCTGCGGCAGACCAATGAGGGCGGCTTGCAAATCGGTGATTCTGTGGAGGAGGTGGGTGCGGACACCACCGTGCGCCCCGGCGTGCTCTCAGTTCTGGCGCGCCGCGCAACGGGAATATTCCCCCACCTCAAGGAGGTGGGCGTGGTGCGCGCTTGGTCGGCGCTGCGCGTCATGACGCGGGATGGCTATCCCATCTACGACCAGTCGCGCAAATACCCCGGCGCCTATGTCTGCACCTGCCACAGCGGCGTCACCCTTGCCGCGGTTCACGCCACCGTCGTTGCTCCGGACATAGTGCAGGGTCGGCTTGGGGACGACTTTGCTCCCTTCAGTGCACAGAGGTTCGATGTTTCAGCGACTGCCTAACACCCGCGGCGCCGATGTGCGCTTCTTTATCGATGGCGAGCCGGCATCCGGCCTCGACGGCGACACCGTCGCCGCCGCGCTGCTGCTTGCCGGACGCACCGTCTTTCGCCAATCCGCGGTCTCGGGCGTTCAGCGCGGGCCCTACTGCCTGATGGGCGCGTGCCATGACTGCTATGTTGAGATCGACGGGATTGCCAACCGGCAGGCGTGCCTCGTGCAAGTGCGAGATGGCATGAAGGTCTCGATTCAGCGCGGCAAGCGGGAACCGGGCCGGTGATCCGTATCGGCAATCCCGACGATATCGCCGGCCATTACGACGTCATCGTCGTGGGCGCCGGCCCGGCCGGCATGGGCGCGGCCAGCACGTCCTCGGAAGCAGGGCTCTCGGTTCTGGTTTTGGACGAGAACGCCATGCCTGGCGGGCAGATTTATCGATCGGTGACCGACAGCCGGCTTGGGGATCGTAGCATTTTAGGTGATGATTACTGGAAGGGCGATACAATCGCTCGGCGGTTCGAGGCCAGTGCCTGCCATTATGTTCCCGGCGCCGTAGCCTGGCATCTGAGCAGCAATCTGGCCCTAGGCCTCACCCTCGGGGACAGCGCCAGGATCATTTCCGCATCGCAGATCGTCATCGCCACTGGGGCGATCGAGAGACCCTTTCCCATCGAGGGCTGGACGCTGCCCGGTGTGATGACGGTCGGCGCGGCCCAGATCATGCTCAAGACCTCCGCGGCGCTGCCGCATGGTCGAGTGGTGTTGGCGGGCAGCGGGCCGTTGCTCTGGCTCTACGCCTGGCAGGCGATCAGGGCCGGGTCCTCGCCAAGCGTTATCGTCGATACCACGCCGCGCGCCAATCTCATGGCGGCGCTGCCGCATCTGCCTGGTTTCCTTGTGAGCGCCTATCTTACCAAAGGCCTGCAACTGCTGCAGGCAGTGCGTGCCAGGATTCGCGTCATTTCCGCCGTGACGGGTGTAGCGATCACCCAGCAAGTCGATGGTCTGGGCGTTCGGATCGCACGAGGCGACAGCACCGAGACGATTGGCGCCGACCACGTGCTGCTGCATCAGGGAGTGGTTCCGAATATCAACCTAGCGAGCGCCGCAGGCTGCGAGATCGTCTGGAATGAGGAGCAGGCGGCCTGGCAGCCGCGTATCGATGCGCATGGACGGTCCAGCATTCCCGGTATCTGGATTGTAGGGGATGGTGCCGGCATTGGTGGGGCCGAGATTGCCGCGCTGCGCGGTGAGGCGCTGGGGCTGGCGCTTGCCGCCGCTCTCGATCCCTCGGTGCAGATCGATGCAAAGCTCAAGGCCTATGAACGCGGGCGGCCGTTTCTCGACACCTTATACAAACCGTCCAGGGCCTTCCGTCTCGGCTCGCCGGCCGCCATCGCCTGCCGCTGCGAGGAGATCACCTGCGGACAGGTGACTGAGACAGTGCGCATGCTCAAGGTTGCCGGGCCCAACCAGCTCAAGGCGTTCCTCAGAACCGGAATGGGCCCGTGCCAGGGTCGCTATTGCGGATCGACCGTATCCGAGCTCATCGCCGAGGCCCGCGGCGCGCCGATGGCCGAGATTAATCACTACCGCCTACGCACGCCGGTCAAGCCGATCACGCTGGGGCAGATGACGACGATCCCGTTCGAGGACGAGGAATCCAAATCCGTGCATCGCATCTGAGGGTGCATCGTCCTTGAACCCGGCGGCGGCGGCGGCCGCGAATGACCTATGCGCTTGGCGCAAGCCAGCGTTCCCCGCCAGGCGATTGCCCAGGGGAGGCGATCCGATGATACTCGCGCGCAGATGACGATCGGGCCTAAAATGGCCGAATCCTCTGGATTTGGACGTTGGCGACAGGTGGTCACACTATGTCAATCCGGAGCTTTCCATGCCGCATATCCGTATTTCGATGACCGCAGGCCGAACCGACGACCAGAAGTCCGAACTTGCCGAGATCATCACTGACGCCATGGTCAGGGTCGTCGGCGCGACGCCAAGGGGCACGATCGTCATCTTCGAGGATGTGCCCAAGCAGAACTGGTCGACGGCCGGCGAATTGTCGTCTCGGCGCAAACCGGCGTAATCAGAAATGGAGGGGCGTGCAGATGGACGCAATCAGCGTTGTCGTGACGATGGACTGCGAGCCGACGCTCGAGACTACGCATCCCACGGCCACCGGACCCAGGGATTTTGCGCAGAGCGAGCGGGCGATCACCGGCTACTTCGAGATTGCGCAATCCTATGGCTTTCCGGTCACCTATTTCGTCCATCCCGAGACGATCATAGCCCAGGCGGACTTGTTTAAGGATCTGAAGGCCAAGGGATGCTGCATCGGCTTGCACATGCATCCGTGGAAATACTCGCAATGGCGTTACGACAGCAAACGCTTTCTTGGCCATTATGGCGATCTTACCTATGACGACCAGATCGCCATCCTCGCGGAATCTATAGCGCTTTTCCAAAGCGCCATGGGGGAGCGGCCGACGATGTTCCGGCCCGGAACGTTTTCGGCCAACGACATGACCTATGCAGCGCTGGTGGCGCTCGGCTTCAGGGGCGGCTCGGTTTCAGCGCCAGGGCGCGTCTTCACCGAGATGCGGTCCATCTGGACCGACGCGGAGCTAGACCCGCATCGTCCCCATCCTGCGTTCAGGCAAGCCAAGGGCACGCTCGAATTCGGGAACATGCCGCTTTCCGCAGATGTCACGGCACTACTGAATGAAAGCGCCGGGCGCCAGCGCCATGCCGATTTCCGGCCCGATGTAGATTGGCCGGGCGAGTTCGGCATAAGCTACAGGACAATTGCCGAGAACACGCTCAGGCAGGTGACCGAGCGCGCGCCTGCCGTGCCCGTCCTCAACACCATCTCGCACAATCACTACGAATACAGCGATGCATCCGCTCCGCCGTGTCAGCGTTACAAGGTTATGCTCGACGAACTATCGGGCGCTTGCGAGCGGGCGGGGGTGAAGGCTGTTGGCGCCACTTTGGACAATATCGTGGAACGCGTTTTAGAACAGCCGAGCGCGACAGAGTCTTTCCAGTTTCGGTAGGTGATGGGAAATGCCGGCAGTTGATTCGATCCAGGCAGACGGGTTGACGCGCCGAAGCGCATCGATGCGACCTCCCGTCACGGGAGAGCAAGTTATACCAACGTGCGCGATAGCTGACTCTGTAGGGGTTCCCAAGGCGGGCGAAGTCTGAATCGATGGCGGCAAACGGAGGTTTGCCATGGCTTCAGCGGTCCCGCTTCGTGCCGATTTTGATGGACCCGCTCTTCGAGGGCTAGCCAAGACGACGAAGCATGCGGCGCAGGCGCGCAGGCTTTTGGCACTGGTCGAAATCTACGATGGCGGCTCACGCTCGGACGCGGCGAGGATCGGCGGCGTCACTTTGCAGATCCTGCGGGACTGGGTTGTCCGGTTCAACGCGCGTGGGGCGGACGGCCTGATCACCGGCAAGGCGCCCGGCAACCGGCACAAACTGAACGACGCGCAGCGTCAGGCACTGGCGAAGATCGTCGAGAACGGTCCGATCCCGTCGATCCACGGCGTCGTCCGCTGGCGGCGCAAGGATTTGGTCCTCTGGATCTTCGAGGAGTTCCGCATCTCGCTGGACGAGACGACGCTCGGCCGTGAGCTCAAGGCGCTCGGCTTTGCCAAACTCTCGGCACGCCCGCGCCACTACGCGCAGAACGAGTTCGAGGTGGACGTTTTTAAATACGTTTCCCAGCCGAGTTGGCAGCTATCCGGGCCAAGCTCGGTAGCGTCCGCGTTCGTGGTGGAAATTCAGCGCCCGATTACGGTGTAGATGAAGGTGGCCATCGAGGTGGTCGGATACGGTGGAGTTTCGCGACTTCAACCAGACCGACACGGAGACCTCGATGACCGAGACGAGCATGCCGCTTATCGAGCTTCTTCGGAAGCACGACGAGGGGAGATTTTCTGCGCGCCGTGCGGCGCTCCTCAACAGGAGCGAATCTTGCAGATCAATACTTCTAAGTATTTGATTTAAAAAAAACTTTGTCAGGCTCTTGCAGCAATACGACGCATTACAGGTGACATAATCTGATCTGAATCCTGAAATCCCATACTTCGGCTTGATTTCCGGCAATATGCCCTGACACCCTCGCATCAAGATCTCGAAGAACATCAATGAGATGACCGTTCAACCCGAATCCGCGGGCCATGGCTGCAAGGTCACCGAAGCCGAAAATAGCTCCATGGCCATCCAGTCCATCCGCTCTAAGTTCCTGATACTCCGAGAGCCCGAAGAGAGACCACTGCTCCATCGTCCCGCCTCCAATCATGACGGTACGTTGAATCATGAAATCCGCGATCTCGCGAGGTTAAAGCGGGTGTCCAGCTGCGTGGCTTCGTTCCGGTAGGACGAGGAGCGCGTGCGTCCAGCGCTACATACGCGGCTTGCGGAACAGTTGGCTGGTCTCGAGCAGATCTTCGAGATCTCTCATGCGATCGCACGTGGTCTTCCATGCCGAGCTTTGAATCGCCTCGATCAGCGCCTCCACGACGAACATCGTCACGACTGAAGAATCCCATGCCGATGGGACCTCGGTTTCCACGCGAAATACGACCGTCGCCGCCTTGGCGACTTGAGATTTCCACTGATCAGTGAACAGGAGCGTATGTACGCCACGCTCGGCGGCTATTCGGCTGAGCGTTTCGATCTCGCGTTCGTAGCGCCGGATGTCGAAGATTACCAGCACGTCTCCCGACTTCATGTTCAGGGCATAGTGCGGCCAAGTGCTGGGTGTGGGGGCGATCAGCGTGACGTTCGGACGGATTACCTGGCAGTGGGTAAAGAGGTACTCGGCCAGAGATTTGGTGATGCGGCCACCCACGATGTACACGTGGTTGCGCAGATCTTTCAGTAGATCCCGCGCGCGGTCGAAATCGCTCGTTCTGATCCCCGACAGCGTTTCGCGGAGGTTGGCGATCGTCGCGTCGGCGAAGCGGTTTAAGATATGAGTGTCCGGCGCGTCGTTGGCCCAACGATCGTGCTTGGCGATCGGGTTGGACAGGGTTATTTCGAGTTCTTCGTGGATGTGCGTCTGGAAGTCCGGAAAACCCTTGAAGCCGAGTTTGCGCACCATGCGTACGACGGTCGGGGTGGATACGGCGGCCTGTTCCGCGATGGTCGTGATCGATCCCAATGCCGACATCGGATAGTGCGAGGTGAGCGCATTCGCTAGCTGCCGCTCCGACCGGGTCAGGCGGCCAAAGTTGGACCGTATGATGTCTTGGACTGTCGTGTTGGTGCTCAAGCGCATCGTCCTCCCGCATCTCCCCGCCACCTTAGCACCGACCGCGTCTCGCGCCACGCACGGCAAATCAATGAGTGAAGAAAATTTTTCAGAACTTGTTTGACAGTCTAAAATTTCTGAACGATTATTTTCAAGATGAGAAGGACTCGGTGGAACTGTTGAACACGATCCTTGCCGCAGATGAGGGAAACCCGGTTGCCGTGGAGCGTCCGGAGGGCCGCTCGCCCGTTCTCCTGATTTGCGAGCACGCCTCGAAGCTGATCCCGCACAGCCTCGGCGATCTCGGCCTGTCGGAAGAGCTGCGATCCAGCCACATCGCCTGGGACCCGGGAGCGCTCGACGTGTCGCTATTCCTGTCGGACGAGCTCGACGCCTGCCTGATCCATCAGCGCTTCTCGCGGCTTGCCTATGACTGCAACCGCCCGCCGGATGCCGACAGCGCCATCCCGAAGCGGAGCGAAATCTTCGAGATACCCGGCAATGTCGCCGCGAATGCCGAGGAGAAGCAAGCGCGCGTCGACAGCATCTACCGTCCCTTCCAAGCAGCGGTCGCGCAGGAGATCGCGCACCGGAAGGCCGCCGGTAAGCCAACCGTGCTCGTTACGCTCCACAGCTTCACGCCGGTATTCAAGGGCGTGCGGCGCGACACCGAGATCGGCATTCTGCACGACAGCGACACACGTTTCGCCGACAGAATGATCTCCTCGCTCGATCGCGGCTCGGGCTTCGTTGTGCGGCGCAACGATCCCTACGGTCCCGAGGACGGTGTGACCCACACGCTGATCGAACACGGCGTGCGCAACGGCTTGCAGAACGTCATGGTCGAGATGCGCAAAGACCTGCTCGCCGGCGGGACGTCGAGGAAGCGGGTCGAGCAGCATCTGCTGCGGGCCATCGTCGAATCCCTGGGCTCCGAAGAAATCGCCTGAGTCATAGCGATCCCGCGTGATCGAGCACCCTAGCAAGGAAGAGAAATGTCCGGATATTCGTTTGACGAGCTAAAGGCCGATGTCCTCGCGGGACGGATCGACACCGTAATCGTCTGCCAGGTCGACATGCAGGGCAGGTTAATGGGCAAGCGCTTCCACGCGGAGTTCTTTGTCAACGGCGCATACGAGGAGACGCACAGCTGCAACTATCTGCTGGCGACCGATTTCGAGATGGAGACTGTGCCCGGCTACAAGGCGACGAGCTGGCAAGCGGGCTACGGCGACTATGTGATGAAGCCGGACCTGTCGACGCTGCGCCGCGTGCCCTGGCTGGAGGCGACGGCCATGGTTCTGTGCGACGTGCTCGACTATCACACGCACGAGGAGGTCGCGCATTCGCCGCGCGCCGTGCTGAAGAAGCAGGTCGCCAAGCTTGAGTCGATGGGCCTGAAGGCGTTCATGGCCACCGAACTGGAATTCTTCCTGTTCGACCAGAGTTATGAGGAGGTGCAGGAGCAGGGCTATCGCGACCTGCGCACGGTGGGCGGCTACAACGAGGACTATCACATCTTCCAGACCACCAAGGAAGAAGATGTGATGCGCGCCATCCGCAACGGCCTGCAGGGCGCCGGCATCCCGGTCGAGAACACAAAGGGCGAGGCTTCGGCAGGGCAGGGCGAGGTCAACGTGCGCTACGCCGACGCGCTGACCATGGCCGACCGCCATGTCATCATCAAGAACGCCTGCAAGGAGATCGCCTGGTCGCGCGGCAAGTCGATCACCTTCCTGGCGAAATGGAACGCCAAGGCGGCTGGCAGCTCGTCGCACATCCACCAGTCGCTGTGGAGCGCCGACGGTAAGACCCCAAAATTCCTCGACGAGGGCGCCGAATACGGCATGTCGCCGCTGATGCGCCACTACGTCGCCGGCCTGCTCGCCCACGCGTCGGAGATCACCGTCTTCCTCGCGCCCTACATCAATTCGTACAAGCGCTTCGTCGCGGGCACCTTCGCTCCGACCAAGGCAATCTGGAGCAAGGACAACCGCACGGCTGGATATCGTCTCTGCGGCGAAGGCACCAAGGGTATCCGCATCGAATGCCGGGTCGGCGGCTCCGACCTCAACCCTTATTTGGCGATGGCCGCGCTGATCGCCGCCGGCATCGACGGCATCGAGCGTGAGTTGCCGCTGGAAGCGCCCTTCGTCGGCGACGCCTATAGCGGTACGCAGGTGCAGGAGATTCCGCGGACGCTCCGCGACGCGACTGTGGCGCTCGACGAGTCCAGCCTGCTGCGCGCGGCCTTCGGCGATGAGGTAATCGACCACTATGTCCGCGCTGCCCGCTGGGAGCAGGAAGTCGCGGACAAGCTCATCGCCGACTGGGAAATCGCCCGCGGCTTCGAAGGCTGCTGAGGTTTAAGGGTAGGACCGTGACAATTCTGAAATGCATCTCGCCCATCGACGGTTCGGTCTATGCCGAGCGCCCGACGCAATCGTTTGAGGAGGCGAGCGCTGCCATCGCCAAGGCGCGCGCCGCGCGTAGAGACTGGGCCGGGCAGCCGCTCGACAAGCGCGTGAAGCTCGTCATGGCCGGCGTCGCGCGGCTGAACGAGATGGTCGACGAGGTGGTGCCCGAACTCGCCCACATGATCGGGCGGCCGGTACGGTATGGCGGCGAGTTCAGGGGCTTCAATGAGCGCTCCAACTATGTCGCGTCGATCGCCGGCGAGGCGCTGGCGCCGCTGGTCGTGGAGGACAACGCAAGCTTCACGCGCCAGATCCTGCGCGAGCCGCACGGCGTCGTGCTGGTCATCGCGCCGTGGAACTATCCCTACATGACGGCGATCAACACGGTCGCCCCGGCGCTGATGGCGGGCAACACCGTCGTCATCAAGCATGCGAACTCAGAGCCTGCTGGTCGGCGAGCGTATGGTGCGTGCCTTCGTCGAGGCCGGCGTGCCCGAGGACGTCTTCCAGAACCTCTTCCTCGACCACCAGACGACGTCGGACCTGATCAAGGCCCGGCAGTTCGACTTCATCAACTTTACCGGCTCGGTCGAGGGCGGGCGCTCGATCGAGCGGGCCGCTGCCGGCACCTTCGTCGGGCTCGGGCTCGAACTCGGCGGCAAGGATCCCGGCTATGTGATGGAGGACGCCGACCTCAATGCTGCGGTTGACACGCTGATGGACGGCGCGATGTTCAATTCCGGGCAGTGCTGCTGCGGCATCGAGCGCGTCTATGTGCATGACTCGCTCTACGATGCCTTTGTGGAGAAATCAGCCGCATGGGTATCGAACCTCAAGCTCGGCAATCCGCTCGATCCCGAGACGACGCTTGGGCCGATGGCGAACAAGCGTTTTGCCGCCGAGGTGCGTACCCAGGTCGGCGAGGCGATCGCCGCCGGCGCGGTCCCCGTCGTCGATGCGGCGAACTTTCCGCAGGATGACGGCGGAGCGTACCTCGCGCCGCAGATCCTCACCAATGTCGATCACACGATGCGGGTGATGCGCGACGAATCCTTCGGCCCGGTCGTCGGCATCATGAAGGTCTCTGGCGACGACGAGGCGCTGGCGCTGATGAACGACAGCGAATTCGGTCTCACCGCATCACTGTGGACCAAGGACCCCGAGCACGCATCGCGCATCGGCGCCGACATCGAGACCGGCACCGTCTACATGAACCGCGCCGACTATCTCGATCCCGCGCTGTGCTGGACCGGCGTCAAGAACACCGGGCGCGGCGGCGGCCTGTCCTTCATCGGCTTCCAGAACCTGACGCGTCCGAAATCCTATCACCTCAAGAAGGTCACAGCATGAGCATCACCGCAAACTGGAGCTATCCGACCGCCGTCAAGTTCGGCGCCGGGCGGATCAGGGAACTTGCCGACCACTGCAAGGCAGTCGGCATGAAGCGGCCGCTGCTGGTGACGGATCGCGGCCTCGCGCCGCTGCCGATCACGCAGAATGCGCTAGATATCCTCGACGCAGCCGGGCTCGGCCGCGCGATCTTCGCCGATGTCGATCCGAACCCGAACGAGAAGAACCTCGAAGCCGGCGTGAAGGCGTTCAAGGACGGCGGCCATGACGGCGTCGTGGCCTTCGGCGGTGGCTCGGGCCTCGACCTCGGCAAGGCGGTCGCATTCATGGCCGGTCAGACGCGGCCAGTCTGGGACTTCGAGGATGTCGGCGACTGGTGGACGCGCGCCTCGGTCGAAGGCATCGCGCCGATCGTCGCTGTGCCGACCACGGCCGGCACCGGCTCGGAAGTCGGCCGCGCCTCGGTCATAACCAACTCGGACACCCACACGAAAAAGGTGATCTTCCATCCGAAATTCCTGCCGGCGGTGACCATCTGCGATCCCGAGTTGACGGTCGGCATGCCGAAGGTCATCACGGTCGGCACCGGCATGGACGCCTTCGCTCACTGCCTCGAGGCGTACAGCTCGCCGTTCTACCACCCGATGAGCCAGGGCATCGCGCTGGAAGGCATGCGGCTGGTGAAGGAAAACCTGCAGAAGGCGGTCAAGGACGGGTCCGACATCGAGGCGCGCTCGCATATGATGTCGGCGGCGGGTATGGGCGCGGTGGCCTTCCAGAAAGGACTCGGCGCGATCCACTCGCTGTCGCACCCGGTCGGCGCGATCTACAGCACGCATCACGGCATGACCAACGCGGTCGTGATGCCGCCCGTTCTGCGCTTCAACCGTCCGGCGGTGGAGGAGAAGCTCGCGCATGCAGCGGCCTATCTCGGCATCGCCGGCGGCTTCGACGGTTTTTACGATTTCGTACTCGGATTGCGCTCGGATCTCGGCGTTCCGGACAAGCTTGCGCCGCTCGGCGTCGGCACCGACCGCATCGACGAGATGGCGGCGATGGCGATCGTCGATCCGACCGCAGGCGGCAATCCTGTCGAGCTCACCCTGGATGCCGCGAAGAAGCTGTTCGCAGAGAGCATCTGATCGTTGGCCCCGGCGCAAGCCGGGGTCGACCCAAGCACTTCCGGTGAGCAGCAGTGCCCCTGGAAATACTTGTTTTTTTATGCATTTCCGATCGTGAGCGTGCTGTGACGGGTTAACTTGCGCCGAGGCGCCTTGATATCTCGCGGGCAGCCTCTGTGACGAGCAGGCCCATCTCGCGGATGCGTGCATCCGGCATCCTCGGGGTTGGGCCGGAGATCGAAATACCGGCGACAGCCTCGGAGTGGCCGTTCAAGATGCATGCCGCGACGCAGCGCATTCCGATCGTCCTTTCTTCGTCATCGAACGAGTAGCCCCGCTGGCGGGTAGCCTGCACTTCCTTGCGCAGACTGCCTGCCGTCGCAATCGTCTTGTCGGTGAATCGCGGGAAACTCGTCGCCTTGATGAAAGCTTCGAGCCTCTCCTCGTCAAAAGCGCTCAGCAGGGCCTTGCCGATGCCCGACGCGTGCAGCGGAGACCGGGCGCCGGGCGGAAAATAGGCGCGGATCGTCTCGTGCGATTCGACTTGGCTGACGAACAGCACATGGCCTTCGCGTTCGATACCAAGATTGGATGTCTCGCCTGTGCTGGACATCAGCTCGCGCATCACGGATCGGCTGCGCTCGACAATGTTGGTGCGGCGCACGAAGGCCGAGCCGAGCCTGAACGCCTCTGGTCCCACGAACCATTCTTGGCGCTCCGGGCTTGTCTCGACGTAACGGCGTTGCTCGAGCGTCGCCAGTACACGGTACATTGTGGCCGATGATTGGCCGAGATGCACTGACAGTTCGGTCAGGGTGATGCCGTCATGGGCGGCCAGCGCCTCAAGCACGTCGATGCCGCGATCCAGTGACTGGATGCCCATGGCCGGGGAGGGCGATTTTGTTCCCTTTGGACGTCCGCGCCTTCTGCCCACCCGCTCTGTCATCGCACCTTTCCATTATGCAGATTCTTATCTCGGAAATCGCATGTCTCAAAATGAAAAAATTTAAATCACTGATTGAAATGGTATTTCCTGAGATATCATGCAAAGCGAAAAAACATTTCAAAAAAATTTATCTAGATTTCGCTCCGTGATAGAGATTTCATCGAGCAAGGATCAGACGTCGTGACCAGCCAGAATCCTATTTTCATTCCCGGCCCGACCAATATCCCGGAAGTTTTGCGAAAGGCCGTCGACATGCCGACGGTCGACCATCGCAGCCCGCTGTTCACCAAGATCCTGCATCCCGCTCTGGACGGGGTGAAGAAGGTCCTGAAGACAGGACTTGCGGAAATCATCGTCTTCCCGTCGACCGGAACGGGTGGATGGGAAGCGGCGATCACCAACACGCTGTCGCCCGGCGACAAGGTGCTGGCGACACGCAACGGAGTATTTAGCCACCGCTGGATCGACATGTGTCAGCGGTACGGACTCGACGTCGTGGTGGTCGCCCAGCGATGGGGAGACGGCATATCAGCCGATCGCCTCGCGGAAATCCTCGCTGCCGACAAATCACATGAAATCAGGGCCGTTCTCGCAACGCACAACGAGACGGCAACCGGCGTCCGCTCCGACATCGCCGCCGTGCGCGGCGCGCTCGATGCCGCCGGGCATCCTGCCATGCTGTTAGTCGATGGCGTCAGCTCGATCGGGTCGATGGATTTTCGCATGGACGAATGGGGCGTCGACATTGCCGTCACAGGCTCGCAAAAGGGGTTCATGCTTCCGCCGGGGTTGGCGATTGTCGGCCTTTCGCCGAAGGCGATGGAGTCGGTTGCCGACGCCAGACTGCCGCGCACCTTCTTCGACGTGCGCGACATGATCAGCAACTATTCCGCCGGAGGGTTTCCATACACGCCCCCGGTCGGCTTGCTGAACGGCTTGAAGACCGCGACCGAGATGCTGCTCGATGAGGGGCTCGAAAACGTCTTTGCCCGGCATCGTCGTATAGCGGAAGGTGTCCGCCGCGCGGTCGATACTTGGGGGCTGCACCTCTGTGCGATGCGGCCGGAGCTTTACTCCGACACCGTCAGCGCCATCCGGGTTCCGGACAATTTCGATGCAAACAGGATCATCGCGCACGCGCTGAACGTCTACGGCGTTTCGTTCGGTACCGGCCTCGGGGAACTGGCGGGCAAAGTGTTCCGCATCGGCCATCTCGGCAGCCTGACCGAAGTGATGGCGCTGTCCGGTCTCGCCACCGCCGAGATGGCCATGGCCGACGTCGGCTTGCCGATCAGGCTTGGTTCCGGTGTCGCTGCGGCTCAGGAGTACTATCGTCTTGGGGCAGCCAATACCCGGCAGAAGGCCGCATGATGAAGGAAGTGTCCATGTATATTCCCACGCTAGTAGATATACGCGCCGCGCGCGCCCGCATCACCCCACATATCCACGTCACCCCGGTGCTGACCTCGCGCATGCTGGACGAGCTATCCGGCGCGGAACTGTTCTTCAAATGCGAGAATTTTCAGAAGGCCGGCGCCTTCAAGACCCGCGGGGCCAGCAATGCCGTGTTCGGCCTGTCGGACGAACAGGCGGCGAGGGGCGTCGCGACACATTCCAGCGGCAACCACGGCACCTGCCTGTCCTATGCTGCCAAGCAGCGCGGCATCCCCTGCACGGTCGTGATGCCGCGCACCGCGCCGCAGGCCAAGAAGGACGCCGTGATGGGATATGGTGGTCGCGTGGTGGAATGCGAGCCGTCGACCTCCAGCCGCGAGGCTGTTTTCGCTGAGGTGGTGGCTGAGACCGGCGCCGAATTCGTCCACCCTTACAATGACCACCGCGTCATAACCGGCCAGGCCACCTGCTCGGCTGAACTGATCGAACAGGTCGATGGCCTTGATGCCGTGATCGCTCCGATCGGCGGCGGCGGCATGGTGTCGGGAACCTGCCTGACGCTCTCTGGTCTGGCGCCGCACATAAAGGTCTATGCGGCCGAGCCGGAACAGGCCGACGATGCCTACCGCAGCTTCAAGGCCGGGCACATCATCGCCGACGACGCACCGAACACGGTCGCCGACGGGCTCAAAGTGCCGCTGAAGGAGCTGACCTGGCACTTCGTCCAGAAGCATGTGACCGACATCCTGACGGTCTCCGAAGAGGAGATCGTCGAGGCCATGAAGCTGATCTGGAAACGCCTGAAGATCGTCATGGAGCCGTCCAGCGCAGTGCCGCTAGCAACCATCCTGAAGAACCCGAAAACCTTCGCCGGCAAGCGCGTCGGCGTCATCGTCACCGGCGGCAACGTTGATCTCGACAAACTGCCGTGGAACTGAGGAAAGTAATAATGAACGCACCGACGAATTTCGCCAGCTACGAGGTTGGCTTCGACGTCCCGGCACTGCCCGGCATGGACGAAGCCGAGATCCAGACGCCTTGCCTGATCCTCGATCTCGACGCGCTGGAGCGCAACGTCAGGAAGATGGGCGATTACGCCCAGGCGCACGGCATGCGCCACCGCGCCCACGGCAAGATGCACAAGTCGGTCGACGTGCTGAAGCTGCAGATGGAACTGGGCGGCGCCATCGGCGTCTGCTGCCAGAAGGTCTCCGAAGCGGAGGTCTTCGCCCGTGCCGGCATCAAGGACATCCTCGTCTCGAACCAGGTGCGCGACGCCGCGAAGATCGATCGGCTTGCCCGCATGCCAAAACTCGGCGCGCGCGTCATCGTCTGCGTCGACGACCTTGCCAACGTCGCCGAACTGTCGGCTGCGGCGCAGGCCCACGGCACGGTGCTTGAATGCTTTGTCGAGATCGACTGTGGCGCCGGCCGCTGCGGCGTGAAGACGACCGATGAGGTAGTAACGATCGCCAAGGCGATCGCTGCCGCGCCGAACCTGAAGTTCAGCGGCATCCAGGCCTATCAGGGCGCCATGCAGCACATCGACGGCTATGAGGATCGCAAGGCCAAGCTCGACGCTGCCGTCGCGCAGGTCAAGGATGCCGTCGCCGGCCTGAAAGCAGCGGGCCTCGAGCCCGAGCTGGTCTCGGGCGGCGGAACCGGCTCCTACTATTTCGAGACGGAGTCAGGAGTTTACAACGAGCTGCAATGCGGCTCCTACGCCTTCATGGATGCCGACTACGGGCGTATCCTCGACAAGCAAGGCAAGCGCATCGACCAAGGCGAGTGGGAGAACGCGCTCTTCATCCTGACATCTGTGATGAGCCACGCCAAGGCCGACAAGGCGATCTGCGATGCCGGCCTCAAGGCACAATCGGTCGATAGCGGGCTGCCTTTCGTCTATGGCCGCGACGATGTGAAGTACATCAAGTGCAGTGACGAGCACGGTGTCATCGAGGACACGACCGGGGTCCTGAAAATCAACGAGAAGCTGCGCCTGGTTCCCGGCCACTGCGACCCGACCTGCAACGTTCACGACTGGTATGTCGGCGTCCGCAACGGAAAGGTCGAGACGCTCTGGCCGGTCTCGGCCCGCGGCAAGGCATACTAAATATGTACCGGGCCAGGCCCCGGTACCTTCACCGGCAGAGATATCATGATCATCATCCCCGAACGCGACATTGCCGGACTTGTATCGGCCGCCGATTGTTTTGTGGCGGTCGAGCAGACGTTCGCTTCCATGGCAAAGCAGTCGGCCCGCAACTTCCCGGTAATACGCGAGACCATCGGCCATGCCGATGCGCTCTACGGCTTCAAGTCGGGCTTCGACCGCGCGAGCCTCGCGCTGGGGCTTAAGTCGGGTGGGTATTGGCCGAACAATACGCAGAAGGGGTTGACCAACCACCAGTCCACGATCTTCCTGTTCGACGCCGATACCGGCCGCTGCCGCGCCATTGTCGGCGGCAATCTCCTGACGGCGCTGCGGACGGCTGCCGCTTCGGCTGTCTCGATCAAGCACTTGGCTCGAGCGGACTCCAAAGTGCTCGGCATCGTGGGCGCCGGACACCAGTCTACGTTTCAGCTCAGGGCCGCGCTCGAACAACGGCCGTTCGAGAAAGTCGTGGCCTGGAACAAGACGCCTGAAAAGCTGGAGCGTCTTGCAAGCGTGGCGCAGGAGAAAGGCCTGCCGTTCCAATCCGTGAGCCTCGAGCAACTGTGCGGCGAGGCCGACGTCGTCATCACCATCACCTCTTCGTTCAGCCCGGTCATCACGGAAGGGCTGATCCGCCCCGGCACCCACCTGGCGTGCATGGGCACCGATACGAAAGGAAAGCAGGAAGTAGCTCCCGAAATCGTCGCGGCATCGACGCTCTTCACCGACGAAGTGGCGCAGTCGACATCCATTGGCGAGACCCAGCACGCGTTCAGGCTCGGCATGGTCGACGCAGCGGCGATCGTGCCGATCGGCGACGTGGTCAACGGCGATCACCCGGGGCGTCAAAGCGCGGAGGAAATAACGCTGTTCGACGGCACCGGTGTGGGACTTCAGGACCTGGCCGTGGCTTCCGCCGCCGTCGACCTTGCCCTGGTCCGTGGCACGGCCATCGAAATCGACGCGTAGTTACTCGCCGGCCACTGCGGTCTGATGTTCTCGATTGAGCCTGTCGAGCGCATCCTGCGTCCAGATGACATTGTCGCGTGCTGCCCGTTCCGCTTCCCTATGATCGCGCCTGCAAATAGCCTCGGCCATTTGCTGGTGGAGCGGGACGGCATCGCGGAATGCGCCGGGCGTGGATGTCGTCATGGCGATCTGCTGCCGCATGATGTGGCCGATCAACGTCCCGGTGTAGACGAGCAGGCGGTTTCGCGACGCGCGAAAGACGGCGAGGTGGAACTGCAGGTCCGCGTCCTGGGCGTGTTCGTCGGAGCTTCTGTCCGAGATGCGGTCACTTTCTTCCGCCAGGATATTGTAAAGATCGAGTATCTCCTTGCGATCGGCGTCGGTCGCATTCTTGGCGGCCGCGCTTGCAGCCGCGGGTTCGAAGATCAGTCGGAACTCAACGAATTCTCGGATGTAATTCGTTCTCGGGCCGAATTCCCAAAGCCAGTTGAGAACGTCGAGATCCATGACATTCCAGTTGCGTTCGGGCTCGACGCGGATCCCGACTTTCGGCTGCGCCGAAATCAGGCCTTTCTGGCTGAGCACGCGCAGGACTTCGCGCAAGACGCCCCGGCTGGCGCCGAGCTGCTCGCACAGTTTGGGTTCCGGCGGGATCATTCCGCTCTCGCCGTAGTGCCCGCTGACGATCTGCCGGCCAAGCTGATTGAGCGTGTGTGAAAATAGGGAGGGCCTTCGGGCGAGCTCCGGCATTTCGAGACTCCGACATGCTGCGTGGACAACCTCCTACACATCAATCTTGCGGTTGACACAAGCTCTAATTATATGAGTAATGCGCCTACTCATATGATTAGAGGGACGATCCTCCCGTGCTCCTTCCGACGACCGAAGAAACAGCCATGCCCACGGCGCTTCCGAAGATGCCGAAAGACGGCCGTTCCTACGTCGTCGTGGTAGGTGCAGGTGTCGTCGGCCTCTCGGCAGCTCTTTGGCTGCAAAAGGCGGGGCATCCGGTCGCGATCATCGATCCGGAGCCGCCGCTGCCCGGAGCTTCCTATTTGAACGCGGCGAGCTTCGGCAATGCCTGCACCATAGCACTTGGCGCCTGCATACCCGTCGGAACGCCGGGCATTCTGCGCGACGTACCCGGCATGCTCTTGAAGCGTAGCAGCCCGCTGTCCATCTTCTGGGACGACCTACCGCGGCTTCTGCCTTGGCTCGTCGACTTCCTGCGCGCTTCCAGCAAAACGGAATTCGATCGTATCGTCGGCGTCCTCGGCCGGTTGATGAGGTTGGCGGAGGCGGGGCACAATCCGCTGTTCGAAGAGGCGCAGGCGACGCATCTGAAGAAGTCGCACGGATGCCTTTATCTTTACCGGTCATCGGCCAGCTTCCAGCGCGCTCATCGCGATATCGAACTGCGGCGGCGCGAAGGCGTGCGCATGGAGATACTCGACAGGAAGGCTGTCAAGGAGCGCGAGCCGCATTTGGCGCCGCTCTACAGCAACGGGCTGTTGTTCAGCGACGCATACCGGATAGACGATGCGCTGCGATACGCTCAGTCGCTGGCGGCATTGTTTCAGAAGAAGGGTGGCAAGTTCCTGAAGGGCCGTGCGCGGGCTATCGATCCGGGTGAGCAAAACATCGCTGTACACTGCGAGGATGGGCGCTCGGTTAAGGCGGATCAAGTCGTGGTCGCGGCAGGCGGATGGTCGCGCCAGCTAGCGCGTACCGTCGGCGACAGGATACGGCTCGATGTCGAGCGCGGTTATCACGTCCTTTTCCCGCGCGACGGGGACCTTCTGAGTGCTCCGACATGCTATCCCGAGTACGGCTTCTACATGACTCCGCTGGGCGAGGGGCTGCGATCGGCGGGCACGGTCGAACTGGGCGGGCTCGGCAAGCCCGCGCGGGCGGCGAGAACCGCGGTCATCGAGAAGATGAGTCGCGTTCTCCTGCCGGGATTGAGGGACGCCGGCAGGACGTGGCTCGGCTACCGTCCTTCCATGCCGGATTCGCTTCCCGTGATCTCGAAATCACCCACAGATCCGAGAGTGGTTTATGCGTTCGGCCACGGCCACATAGGGCTCACGCTTGCGGGCATCACTGGGCGGCTCGTCTGCGATCTCGTCGGCGGGCATACCCCCGTGATTGATCTGCATCCGCTGCGCGCGGACAGGTTTTAGGGGCGCTCGCGCTCTGCCGGTGGTGACTGCGGTGCAAGCCGTCAATTTGCCGACGCATGCACCTAGTCTAGAGCGAGTTACGCCTCTATCGCCCTTTGGATGAGGACCAGAGCGTCTTCCCAACATGCGTCATCCGTGGCCGAGCCTTTGTACAATCGCAAGGCATTGGTTTGCGCTGATCCGGTCGTGAATACAGTCGAAGGTACGACGCCGACCCCCTCCATACGCAGATACTCCGTCATCTCATGCGCCTTGATCTCTGGGGGCAGGCTCACCCACAAACAATTGCCTTCTGGCCTGCAGTGCTTGCTGATCCAATTTCCGAGAAGTTCAATGGCGGCCCTATGGCGTTTCACCAGCAGTTCTTGAAGGTCGGTAACGAGATCGCGAATACTGTCCCCCGAAATGATGTCTTGAACGACGCGGACCGTTATCGGGTCGACCATCCAAACCGTCGCGCGCAGGCCTTGCATGACATTTTCCCTGAAGACGGCTGGATAAGCGAGAAAACCGCACCGTAGTCCCGGGGCTAGCACCTTGCCAACGGACGAAACGTGAAACGTGCGTTCGGGGTAAAGCTCAATCATGCTCGGCAAATCAATCAACGACAGGGGACGATAAATGTCGTCTTCAATGATGTTTAAAGCGCATCTATCGGCAATCTCGGCAATCGCTTTGCGGCGCTCCAGAGGCAACGTGACGGATCTGGGGTTGTCCAACGTGGGAATGAGGTAGATCGACCTCACACGCGGATTGTGGGCATGACGTTCGATTTCTTGGACGATGATGCCTTCATCGTCGACATCGACGCCTATCAGACCCAAACCGAGCATCTGTGCAGCGCTCTTGATGCCTTGGTACGCAATACTGGGTACCAACACGACATCTCCGGGTTTCATCGTTGCTCCCAGCGCGACGAAGAGTGCGTGTTGCGCGCCTGCCGTAATTGCGATCTGCTCACAGGCAACGTTCACGCCAGCAGCGGTGAGCCACAATGAGCCGATGTGTCTGACATCGGTAGAGCCGGCCGACGGTTGATACTCGCGTAGCGACGAAATGGTTCGGGCGTTACCGACCACGCGTTCGATCGCCGCCGAAACCGCCTCACCAAACACTGCGCCCTGACGCTTTACGACCGACAGGTCGTTTCGCGGCAGGGTGCGCAGTCGCTCATATACGGGTGGCATATGGTCCAGCTCTTTCCCGCGCACGATCGTGCCTTGGCCTGCCTTGGCAGAGACGACTCCTCGATCCTTCAGAAATCGCACGGCCTTGGTCACTGTGGTGACGTTTACTCCAAGCGCTTCCGCCAAAACTCGGTGTGATGGAAGCTTAGCCCTGTGCTTGAGGTTGCCGTCACTGATGTGGGACGACAGCGCATTGGCTATTCGTACGTATACCGGCTGAGGCTGCCGGTCTTCGCGGACAGCCTTGCAGATTGCGTCGAGTGCACCATCCACAGCTGCGTTTCCTCCGTTCTGTCGAGTTATCAAGGCTCTCGTCCCATCCGGTTGACACTCCAATTATTGTATGTCACACATCTTTTATCGTGTGTCACATATCCGTGTTTCCAAAGGCTCCCAATGCTCGATGTACAAGCCCCTAAGTCGTATGAGGATTTGGTAGTAGTCGACTCGCTGTTGATTTGCCTTTTCGATCGACCAATTTTTCAAGAAATGCACAGCGCGGGACTCACGTTGGCGAATTGTACCTGCAGTGTGTGGGAAAATTTTTCTGACACGATGAAAAATGTAGCGCACTGGAAGCGGATGTTCCGTGAAAACAATGACATCATTCGTCAAGTCAAAACGGTTGGCGAGCTTGATCTTCCTAAAAAGGAAGGGAAGGTAGGCATAATACTCAGCTGGCAGAATACGTCTGGGATCGACGGGAATCTTGATTTTCTGGAGATATACAATGATTTAGGCGTAAAATGTATTCAGCTTACCTACAACACTCAAAATCTGATCGGCACCGGATGCTACGAGAGCACCGATAACGGTTTGACCGATTTTGGACGTGATGCCGTCCGCGAACTGAACCGGCTGGGAATCCTGATTGACCTCTCCCATGTAGGCGAGCGCGGGGCCGATCAGGCATGCGATATTTCCTCTAAGCCCGTTGCCTACACACATTGCTGCCCCACGTCGCTCAAATCACACCCCCGAAACAAGAGTGATGCCACATTGAAGAAGATCGCCAATAAGGGCGGCTTTGTAGGGGTAACCGTTTTCCCGCCCTTGTTCCCAAAGCGGGGCGATGTGTCTACAGTAGACGATTTCGTCGACACGCTAGAGTACATGATCAATCTCGTCGGCGAGGAACATGTCGGGATCGGGACCGACTTTTCGCAAGGCCAGCCTTGGTCGTTCCAGGAATGGGTAATGCATGATCAAGGCAACGGAAGAAGGCTCACCACATTCGGTGAACTGACGTTTCCGAAAGGTCTGGAGAGAATCTCCGAATTCCCGAATATCTATACTGCGATGCAAAGGCGCCGGTGGGCCAGCAGTCGCATAGAAAGGGTACTCGGACAGAACTGGCTTCGCCTGTTGCGGGACGTCTGGTAGACGACGATGTATTCTGAACGCCTGGATCGATTTAGGAACGTAGGCCAGAGTGTAACTTTTGCCGCTATGGTAGTCATCGGCTTCGGAGTTATATTGCTTCCGTTGCTGCTGATCATCTGGTTGAGCTTCTTCCAGAATGCGGTTCTGGCGCTGCCTCCGTCTGCATACACTTTGTCGTGGTATGCGCAACTCGCCGATCAGTCGGTATTCGTAAACGGCTTCGTCAACAGCTTTGTAGTGGCATTGCTTGCAACGGCGATCGGTCTAGCTGTTTCAATACCTGCATCCTTTGGCATCGTTCGTGGTAATTTTCTCGGCCGCGAATTGATGATGCATTTTCTGACGGCTCCGTTAACGGTCCCCGCCATCGTCATCGGTGCTGGGCTTTACGTGGCGTTCATCTTCGTCGAGATCGCTACGGATCTGCCATTGGTTGGCAACAGAAGCGGTTTGATCGCGGGTCACGTTCTCTTGACCATACCTTGGTGTGTCAGGCTGATCACGGCAAACCTCAGCGGCTTCGACATCACGATCGAGCACGCGGCCCAAAGCCTTGGCGCCTCACCGGTGAAATCTGTTCTACTCGTGACCATACCGGGCATTTGGCCAGGTCTGGTCGCTGCGGCGCTCTTCGGCTTCGTCGTCAGTTTCAGCAACCTCGAAGTTTCGCTGTTTCTTGTCTCCCCAGGTCAGACGACGCTTCAGATCGCGATACTCCAATACTTGGAATGGAAGATCGATCCGCTTATCGCGGCCGTATCCGTGGTTCAGACAGCCATCGTGGCCATCGCGTTGCTCATAACAAACAAATTTGTTCCACTTACCCGGGTTGTATGAATGGCGACGCTCAAGATCCAAAACTTGGTCAAGCGATACGGCTCCTTCACGGCCGTAGATAACCTTGATCTCGATGTCGCAGAGGGTGAGTTTGTCGTGCTGTTGGGGCCATCGGGCTGCGGGAAGACGACAACACTCAAAATGATCAGCGGCTTTATCGAAGCTGATTCTGGCAAAATCCTGATTGGCCCCAAAGATATCACCCGGCTGCCGCCATACCGGCGGAATTTGGGAGTTGTCTTCCAAAACTATGCTTTGTTCCCGCATATGAGCGTCTATGAGAACGTCGCCTTTCCGCTGAGGCGGCGTCGCTCGAACAAGTCGGAAATCGATCTGCAGGTAGTCGAAGCTCTACGCCTTGTGCAACTCGACCACCTCGCATCCCGCTTGCCGAAGGAGTTATCCGGCGGACAACAGCAACGTGTGGCCATCGCTCGCGCACTCTCCTTCAAGCCTGAGGTACTGCTCTTGGACGAGCCATTGTCTAACCTCGACGCGAAACTGCGGCTTGAAGTCCGCGAGCAGATCCGGCAGCTCCAAAGAAAGTTGGGCATTACAACCGTAATGGTCACGCATGACCAGGAAGAGGCGATGAGTGTGGCAGACAGGCTCGTTGTCATGAAGTCCGGCGTGGTTCAGCAAATCGGCAGCAGCCGGGACGTCTATCAGCGTCCCTTCAACCAGTTCGTGGCGTCGTTCATTGGTTCTGCCAACTTTCTGGAAGGAGGTATCCGCGACGGAATGTTTTGGACAACGGATGATGTTGCGTTTCCGGGATCACACCTCCCGAAATCGACGCGACGCGCAGTACTGCGCCCGGAGGCGATTATTTTGTCTCCGGTTGGAGACAGCGGCCTGGCACGCCCAACGGCAACAGTCGAAGAAGTCGTTTATCTGGGCGCGCACTCAGAGATAGCCCTGCGCATAACACCAAACCTGAGACTGATCGTGAGACAGCAGAACGATATGTCGCGCGATAGCAGCCAAGAACCGTGCCGTCCCGGACAAACTGTAAATTACGAGATAGGCACGGCGGCGATTCAACCTATCTCGGACTGATCGAGACACCCACAATAAAAAGGGGAGTAAGTAGGATGACTGAAAAAATATCGCGCAGAAACTTTACGACACTTTTGGCAGGGGCCAGCGTTGCGACGATAGCGATGCCTTCGATCGTCCGGGCGCAATCGCGACCTGTTGTCGTCGGTACGTGGGGGGGCGATTACCAGACGGGCCTGCAGAACTACATATCCGCGCCGCTTGTGAATCCCAAGGGCTATGATGTGGTCTATGATGGCGCGTCAGAAGCGCCACGAAAAGTGAAACTCTTAGCGGAGCGGCGCCTGCCGCGAGGTTCGATGGACGTAGCCGCGCTGACGGCAGCGGGATCGTTCGAGATGTTCAAAAACGACGCAATCACTCAGATCGACTATTCCCGGATTCCGATGGCCGCCCATATCCCGGAAAATCTCAAGTCTGAATATCTTATTCCGCAATATTATACGACGCGTGTCATCCTTTACAATCCAGAAAAAGTAACCACCCCGCCAACATCCTATGCCGACCTGTGGAAACCGGAATATGCCGGCCGGGTAGGCGTGATTGACATCCAGTACCAGACAACGATCGAGTCCGCCGCGCTCGCATTTGGCGGCTCTCTCACCGACTACGAGCCTGGCAAGGAGAAATTGCTCGAGCTGAAGGAAAGCGGCGTCCGCGTTTATCCAACGAACGAGGCGATGGCGCAGGCATTGCAGACAGGCGAATGCTGGGTTTGCATCATGTGGCATTCACGCGGCGTTCTCTGGCAAAATGCCGGCGTCCCGATCGAGATCGCGGTTCCTTCAGAGGGGTCTGTGGTCTATCTCACAGGCTTCTCGATCCCGTCGAATGCCCGCGAGGTGGACGGGGCCTATGAGTTTCTAAATGCTCAACTAGAGGAATCCGCGCAGATCGGCTTTGCAAAAGATCTAGGCGGCACCCCGGTAGTCGATGGAGTCACGTTGCCTCCAGACCTCGCCCGCCGCGTCATCTACACGCCCGAGCAGCAGAGTGCGTTCATGTTCCAGGATAATGAATATCTCGCCGCCAACGACTCCCAGCTCAAGAGTTGGTGGGACAGGGTGTTCAAGGGTTGATCGAGCCACGTTTCAACAAGTGAGGGAGATCATGGTCCGGCGTTTACATTCCACATCATTGGTCATGCCTGCGGCGATTGTGATCGCCGTGCTCCTTGTTCTCCCTCTCCTGCTCATGTTCAGGTACAGCCTGAACGCCTTCGTGCCTGGCCAGTTTATGGTCGAAAGCCTGACGATCGCCAATTATCAGATGGCTTTCACTGACCCTTACTACCGTAAGGTACTGCTTGAAACGATCCTGATGGCGGCGCTTGTAACCGCCGCATGCATCATTCTTGGGCTGCCCCTTGCGCAATTTCTATCGCGGACAAGTGCGAGGTGGAAATCCATTCTTCTGTTCTTTGTCATCACGCCATTGTTCATCGGCAATGCGGTGCGCTCCGCAGGCTGGATGATAGCCTTCGGCCAGCAGGGATTGGTCAACGAGTTCTCGATATTCGTCGGCATCATCGACACGCCGGTCGACATAATGTTTACACCGGTCGCGGTTTTCATCGGACTTGTTTCGGTGAATTTGCCGTTCGTAGCTCTGACCATGCAGAGCGTTCTGGACGGGATCGATCGCTCGGCGGAACAGGCGGCGCTGAGCCTTGGCGCAACTAAGCTTAGCACCTGGTATCTCGTGACATTGCCACAGGCGCGGCCAGGCGTAATCGCGGCCAGCATCTTATCTTTCATCTTGGCCATAAACGCCTATGCCACACCCGTATTGCTGGGTGGTCCGAGCTTTCGCATGATGGCGCCAGTGCTGGCGGACGAGATACTCCAACAGAACAACTGGCCGATGGGCGCAGCGCTGGCTTTGCTGATGATTTCAATCACTGTTCTGTTGACGTTGATGATTAGCTTCCGGATATCGAAGGTTGAAAAGAATAATTAGAGACGCTGGCACCCAGGTTTCTGAGTAAAACTTGTTAGTCGTCGTCTCAGCGACGTCGCCAGTTGATGGGCTAGTAAGCTGAACCGGCTAAGCGCCATCCCTATCAAGCTCTCGCCACTACGCTCAAGGACGGCCGCATAGTGCTGCGCCCGCTGTCGGAGAATGGGGCGGCTGCTCGATGCCGTGCGTAAGGACCGTATGTCCGCCTCTGCCGGTGAGGTGACCAGCCGCGCGCGGTCCGATGCGCCTCAATGGCCAACATGAGGGCGGCCGGATCCCGATGATCCATGCCGCCAATGCATCGACCGGGGCGAGATCGAGCATCGACAGGCTTTCAGTGGCGTGCTCGACCAGCTTGGACGCAAACGTCTGGGCGTCGATGATCTCGTCGATATCGGGGATGCGCTCGTTCTCCCGTTCTCCGTCACCGGAACCGGATTGATCGATTGATCGCATGGCCGGTGTGAGCGCGCCGTCGGCGAAAAGACCGCGAAGCCGTCATCGAGGTTGGAATGGACCAAAACCTTGACGGGCTGCGCCGCGATCAGCCCAGCGCCGTAACGGTCGCCTCGGTGGTGGCGACATCGTCATCCCAGTCCGGCAGGCGGAACGTGAAATACTGACCGAGATTTCCGATCGTGGTCACGCCGGCCGCCAGAGCGGCGCGCGTGTTCTCGACTGCGCCGGGCAGACCCAGCATGAAATCGCCGAAGTACGGCGCCGCCCGCACTCGCGTCTCCAACAACCCGCCCGATTTCCAGGACTCTCTCTCAAGCCGGAGGAGAAGAGGGTCTCAGGTCAGTGCCCTGTGGGGCAGCGACTGGCCGCATAGCCAAGGCCATCAACACGCCTCGCCCCGGTATATAAATGTTCTTTTTGCGCGGCCCCGAAAACTTGTTAATCGAAGTGCTCGAACGAGTTTCCTGAATGTGGTCAATCGCGACGTTTGACGGTGCCGTCCGACATCGCCAGCAGGGCGATGTCGGGCCATCCCAGAAACACTCGCAGGGCGGAGGAATCGAGACGGAATAACTTTACTGGGGTCACGCAGTTCGCTGCAGAAGCGGCTTGGCGCTGAATGCCACCGCGATGTCTGGCTCGGGGATTCGAAACGGCGCGCGCAAATCGATCGTGTATTTTCTGTTCAATTCTGCGGTTCTGACATGCATCAACATGTGGGCACCTCGGAGAGACCAGCGCATTTGCTGTTTCTTGTCCGAGACGACATCCAGGCTCCAGCGCTGGTTGAGGGCGGGGCACCATGCGCCGATCTGCGCCCGCGCAATCCAGCGGATCGCGCTGAATACTCCCACGCCGAACCGTGCCGCCTCTTGCCGTGCCGACATACCTTCCGCTGAAGCCTTCAGGACCCGCGACCGAAGCTCTACTATATCGATCCTACCTTTGGTGGCCTGGAAAACGATCGAACCCCATTATCTGGCTGTGGTCGAATGGCGGAACGCCGTTGTCGCATGGTTACAAAGCGTCTGGTAATTAGGACGCGCTGACCACGCTTTCAATTACCGTTCCAGCCCTCGATCGCGCGTCCGGCCCCGCTGAATATCGAGTTTCTGTTGTTGCGCCCGTTCGAGGGCATAGTCTCGCCGGATAACAATTTCCTTCGCCCGGTTCGTGATCCGCGCTACATCCTTGATCCGATCGACATTGCGGGCAGTTTCGGGAAGCTGTGATCGGGTGCGTTCCAGCGCCTTGTCTATATCGCGGTGATCGCTGCTGCCGAACCGGCTCTGCATGGCCTTGGCAATAGTTTTGGCTTCATCGAGCGCCTGCTTGCCCTCCGACGAACGTTCGAGCTGATCCATGAAGGCGTTTCGCTCCTTGGCATCCCTGATCTGGTCGAGCTGCTTCAAAAGCGCCTCGCTGCGCGGTGTCAGACCGGGAACCTCGACGCGATCGTTCTTGTCGCGCCGCCATTGCTCAGCTTCCTTTTCCTCGCCGTAGCGTCGGGACCATGTCTTTCCAGCCGCGTCCAGATGCGAACTCATCGCCTCGGCGCGTTTCAGGGCGGTCTTGCGCTCGGCATTGGCGCCGAACAGACCGGACTTGCCACGCAGCTCCCCGAACCGCTCCGGCTGGCGTTTGAGAACCATCGACATGTTGCGCTCGCCCTTGCCGCCCTCGATGGCGCTGCGCATCTTGTCGGTGACAGCACCGGGGTCTTTGTAAACTTCCTTCGCCAGCTTCTCGACCGACTGCCAATGACGATCAAAATCGGGCGCGGCCTTCTCGCGCGCCACAGCTTCAACGCTGCGCGCATGATTGGTCTGCGCTGGCACCAGCGGTGCGACCTGGCCACGCTCCTGCAGATCGACGCCAACGGCCGCCGGCGCAATCTCCTGGCGCACCTGTTTCTCTGAGGATGCACCAGAATGAGCGGCGAGATCCTGGGCGGAGTTTTCCCGTCCAAGATCCTGGGTGCGGGCCTGCGCCTCGCGCGGAATTGCGATGTCGCTCCTGATCCCGAAACGCTCGGCCAGGCCCCGCCGCTCTGCATAGGCCGCCGCATAATCGAGCGTCGTTTCCTTGACTCCCGACCGCGACAGACGAGATTCCATCTGCTGGCGTGCAAGGTCACGATCATTGTGAACGGTCCAGCTTTGACGATCGGCCTGCCGGCCATCCGGCAGACGAACGCTCTCCGATCCTTTCCGCTCAAGCCCGACCTGCGAGCCGATCGCCGGCGCGGCCTCGCGCATGGCGCGCTCAAGATCGACACCCCAGGCCGTGCTTTTCTGGCCGGACGCATCCTGAACCGTCACAAAATAGCTTTCGCTGTTGCCGGCCTGGTTCTCGAACGGGGCCTTGCCATGCGCGACCAGCATTCCCGTCTTACCCCCCTGTCCCGACTGCCCGGCAAACTCCTGCCTGTCACCATAGAGCTGCACAGCGTCCCGGTGACGGGTCATCGCCACATAGGTCAGATGCCGATCCATGGTGGCCGACGCCATGACAAAGGCTCGATCGACGGTCGCGCCCTGCGATTTGTGGATGGTGGTGGCATAGCCATGATCGAAGGCCCCGTATCGGCCTACAGGGACGCTCACAGCGCGATCCTTGCCGTCGAGGACGGCGACCAGCATGGGGCCGACACCCGGCGTTTCGCTGTCTACGCGCTCCACGGTGCCCAGCATGCCGTTTTTGACGCCAAGATCGCGATCGTTTTCCAGAAACACGATGCGATCGCCCGGTGCAAAGTCGCGCTTGCCGTCATTGGTCTGCAAACTGACCTCGCCGGCGTCATCGCCCTTGCCGGGCACATTGCCCTTGGCCAGCTCGCCCTTGTCCTGGAGCCGGGAGCGAATATCGGCATTGAGGGCGCGAACATCGGCACGGCGATGTGCAAGCGCTACTCGAGTGCCGTCCGGACGCGCAGCGCGATCGGCCATATAGTCCTGAACGATGAAGTCGCGCGCCTCGTCTTTCGTCTCGAGCATTTTGACGTGACCGCGATCGGCATAGGCGGCAAGCCCCTCGGCCGTGCGGTTGGTGGCGAAGGAAACCGACGCGACACGCTGCCAGTCCTCGCGCTGCCGGCGAATGTCTGTCAGCTCGGCCGCACCGATCTGCTCGGTGACGGCCCGGAACGGTGCCCCTGCCCCGATCGCCTGAACCTGCTCGTGATCGCCGACCAGCACGACCTTGGCCCCTGCCTGCTGCGCCTCGACAATGATGCGGGCGAGCTGGCGGCTTTCGATCATGCCCGCCTCATCGATGACCAGAACATCGCCACGGCCCAGCTTGCCGCGTGGAGTGCCCCCACTAGGTGGGTGCCAACCATGCTCCCATGACGCCAGGGTGCGGCTTTTGATGCCCGACGATTCCTCAAGCCCCTCGGCCGCCTTGCCGGCGAGCGCGGCACCGTGAACGCGATAGCCTTGTGCTTCCCACGCCTCGCGCGCAGCGGCGAGCATCGTGGACTTGCCCGCCCCGGCGAATCCGACAACGGCCGCGATGCGCTCCGGCCCGGTGACATGGGCAATCGCTGCCCGCTGCTCGTCGGATAGACGCGCCGTACCGATAGCCTTGTCCGCCTCGCTGCGATTCAGCTCGCCAGCCTCGACCCTGGCCGCAACCGAACTGGCAACGCTGGACCGGATGGCCGCATCCTGCCGGCCCATCGCAACTTCGACATGCCGCGGCTCGACGCGATAGCTCCTGTCATCGGCCATCTGCACCGCGGCCTCGGCCATGCGCCCTTCGACCTCGACCATTTCGCGGGTCGAATAGCGGGCAAGCGTGCCCTCGCTCGCCGGCTGAAGCTCGACCAGGGCCTTTGATGCCATCACCGACGAAAACGCATTCTGGAAGGTCTGCGCATCGCCATCGAGATAACGATGCAGCGCCCGCGCTATATCGTGCCGGTCGAACACACTCTTTTCACGCGACACGACCGCCAGCACCTGTTCGGGCTTCTGGCGGATCAGCTCGGCATTACGCTCGGCCGCCTCTTTATCGAGACGCCCTCGTGAGACCTCCCCGCCCCGGCGCTGCATCTGCGTGGCATGGACGCCCATATGCTCGGTCGGCGAAAGCTCAAGGCCGCGCTCGGAATGGGACCGATGATCAATCCGAACATCCAGCCCCGCCCGTTCCAGATGCCGGTTGGCGCAAAGCTCCCAAGACTGCCGGATATCGCGAAGCTGCATATGTGTGGTCGGCCGGTCATTGGACAGCAGCCACTTGTTGTCCCGCTCGATATCTGTCTTGCCGCCCAGCCCTTCCGCGCTGACCGTTCGCGTCGTCATCAACAGGTGGGCATGATGATTGCGAATGTCGGTTTCGCCATTCGGCTCATGGATAGCGATATCGACCGCCGCGCCATATCTATTGGCAAGCTCGTTGGCGAACTCCCGCGCCAGCTCCCGGCGCTGGTCGCAATCCAGCTCATGGGGCAGCGCAATCTCAAATTCGCGAGCGACACGCGCATCCTTGCGTGGCTCGGCTGCCTCAGCCGCATTCCATAAAGCCGATCTGTCTTTCGCCCATTCTACGGACACCCCATCCGGCAATACGATCTCAGCATGCGCAATGCCCTGCTTGCGAGTAAAATCGTGAACCTGACCGTCGCGTTCATTGGTCAGCTTGTCGCCAGACCGATACGCGGCGGCGGCAACGGAACTGCGCCCACTGCCACGAGAAATCGGCTTCATGCTGGCGTGATAGATTGCCAACGACGATCTGGCTCCCTGTTATCGGCTCTGCTGCGCCTTGAGTTGCCTAGCAACTCGTAAGTGCGCCCTTTATGATTCGTTCACTTCGCTTTCTCATGCCTACGGTGTGGCGCTGTGGCACGGTCTGAGTGAAACATTAAGCATCGAATTTGCAGCACAAAACGGCTGACTTTTCAACCGGAAGAAGATCGACAGAAGCGCTAAGGTTGGAAAAATTCTGCCTTTTGACTAGAATCGCCAAGCATCAAAGAAGGAAGCGAAAAAATGGCCCGAAAATCCATTGAGGAACGGCTTGCGCAACTGGACGCCCAGCGCGCCGCCCTGAAAGCTCGGCTCGGCAAAGAGGAACGCGCCAAAGACACGCGCCGCAAGGTGCTGCTCGGCGCGCTCGTGCTACATCGCCTCGAAACGGGCCGTGATGATTTCTCAAAGAACCTCGCAAGCTGGCTGCGGCGCGAGCTGCCCAGCTTCCTGACGCGCGACGGCGACAAGGAACTGTTTGACGATCTGCTCAAGGAAACTGCCGCCGCGCCCGTTGCGAGCGGCGGGGCGGCTTCTACATGAACCAGGCGACACTTGCATGGGCGGCGTTCAAGAACATGATGCGGCAAGCTGCGCGCGATCCGCTATGGGCTTTCGTCGCGCTGATCGCCCTGCCCTTCCGTATCTGGCAAACGCTGCTGAAGGTTCTGTTCATCCTCATCGTCGCCCTGTTCGTGATCGGCTTCGGCGGCCGGTTCTTCCTCGAACAAATGGGCTTCGGTCCCGGCTCGGTTCCCTTCATCGCGCTCGATCTCGTCACGCTGCTGGTGCTGGCCGCCCTCGCCTTCCGTTTCATCACCAATCCGCTGATCCTCCATTTCGGCGACATGGATGGTGAAACCCACGGCTCGGCCCGCTTCGCCACCAACAAAGAAATTGCCCCGCTCTCGCGATCCGGTTCCGGCCTGCTGATTGGCCGTGAAAAGTCGGGCAAGCTGCTGCGCTATGATGGTCCCGCTCATCTGCTGACGATGGCTCCGACGCGCACCGGCAAGGGCGTGGGGACCATCATTCCGAACCTGCTCACCGCCGATCGCTCCGTGATCTGCATCGACCCCAAAGGCGAGAATGCGAAAATCGCCGGACGCGCGCGGGCACGTTTCGGCCCTGTCCATGTCCTCGATCCATTCGGCGTCACCGGCCAGCGCTCGGCCGCGTTCAACCCGCTCGACATGCTCGATCCCTTCGGCCTCGATGTGGCCGAAGATGCCAGCACCCTGGCCGACGCCCTGGTCTATGACGAACCCGGCGCGGCCGGCGAGGCGCATTGGAGTGAGGAAGCCAAGGCCCTGATCGCCGGTATCATCCTCCATATCACCGCGAGTGAGCCGCGCGACAGGCGAACGCTCTCCATCCTGCGCGAGAACCTGACGCTGGCCCCTGAAGCCTTCACGGCGCTGCTTAAGACCATGCAGGCCGCAACCGCTGCGGGCGGCCTGATCGCCCGCGCCGCAAACCGCCACCTCGGCAAATCCGACAGAGAGGCGGCCGGCGTCCTCTCGGCCGCGCAGCGCCATACCCATTTCCTCGATAGCCCGCGCATGGCGGCGGTCCTCGGCCGATCCGACTTCCGCTTTGCCGATCTCAAGAACGGCGCGGCAACCGTGTTTCTCGTCCTGCCGCCCGATCGCCTCTCAACCTATTCCCGATGGCTGCGCCTCGTCATCACGCAAAGCCTGCTCGACATGGCGCGCTCCCCTGCCCCGCCGTCCGCGCCACTGGCTACGCCAGTTCTCTATCTGCTCGATGAGTTCGCCGCCCTCGGCCACCTGGCCCCCGTCGAGCGCGCAATGGGCCTCATGGCCGGCTACGGCGTCCAGCTCTGGCCCATCCTGCAGGACGTCCACCAGCTCCGCGCCACCTATGGGCAGAAGGCCGGCACGTTCTTGTCCAACGCCGGCGTCCTGCAAGTCTTCGGCGTCAACGATCATGAAAGCGCCCGCCTCGTCTCCGATCTACTCGGGCAAGAGACGGTCGTGTTCCAGACAATGGGCCGCGCGCTCGATTCCGAGAAGTCCGGCCTCTCCTATGGCGAACAGCACGTTGCCCGCCCGCTGCTCACCCCTGATGAGGTCCGCAACCTTCCGCAACATGCGGAACTGCTGTTCCTAGCCGGGCAACGGCCGATCGTCGCCGGCAAGCTCGCCTATTACGCCGATCCAGAGTTCAAAGGATTGTTCGATGCTCCATGAGAACAAGAATGCTGGGGAGACAGGGAACCCCACACAGGAACTATTCTTAGCGCGCTCACGCGAGCTATCGCTTTTGGATGACATCCTCGAAGAGGTATTGTTCAGAACTCTGCCAGATGAAACGCCAGCCGCTGGGCTGAAGCAGATCGCTATCATAACGCTCTTCTACTCGCTGAAGACCAAAGGGATTCCCCTGTCGCTGACCACCTTGACCGAGATGACGGGCATGACTCGCAAGTCCGCCCAGGAGGGGGTCTGATGCCGGAGAGTGCAGAATCCTACGCTAAGGCCGTTTGGTCATCTTTTGGGCCACCTGTATTCACCGGTGAGAAGGATGTGCGCCCACCCGAGGGGTGAAATATGCGCCAGAAGGTTTGCTGAGCAGTCCAAACCATCACTGCGGCGACTATCGACAGCGTGACCGAGATGTCTGGTGTTCCAGTAAATGATGATGGCGGCGAGGAGGTTCAGCCCGGCCATTCGGAAGTGCTGGCCTTGGGCTGTTCGATCACGGATTTCACCTTGGCGCCCTATGCGCAGGGCGTTTTTCAGCGCATGATGCGCTTCGCCCTTATTCAGGCCGATTTGGGCACGGCGTTGCATGTCGGCATCCAGCAGCCAATCGATGATGAACAGCGTCCGTTCGATCCGGCCGATTTCGCGCAATGCGACCGCAAGTTCATGCTGTCGGGGATATGCAGCGAATTTTCGCAAGAGTTGGCTTGGCGGCATCGCGCCCGCCACCATGGTGGCCGCTGCGCGTAGGATGTCGGGCCAGTTCGAGCTGATGACAGGTTCCCTGACCTTGCCGCCGATCAACCCCTTCAATTCTTTCGGGCAGGATGCCGGATTGAAGAGGTAGAGGCGCTTGGATGGCAGATCCCGGATGCGGGGGATGAACTGAAAGCCCAGAAGGGCAGTGACGGCGAAGACGTGGTCGGTAAAGCCGCCCGTGTCGGCATACTGTTCGCGGATTTTCTGACCTGCGTCTGTCATCAACAGGCCGTCCAGGATGTAAGGGGCCTCGTTCACCGTGGCCGGGATGGTCTGGGTGGCGAAAGGGCCGAACTGGTCAGAGACATGGGTATAGGCTTTCAGACCGGGTTCATGGCCGTATTTGGCGTTGATCAGGTTCATCGCCTCGCCCTGGCGCGTGGTCGGGAAGAATTGCCCGTCGCTCGAAGCGGTCTGCCCTGCGCCCCAAAACCGGGCCATCGGCAAGGCAGATTGACCTTCGATCACCATGGCCAAGGCGCGTGCCATCGCCTCGCTTTCCACATGCCAGCGCGACAAGCGCGAGAGCTGGAAATAATCATGGGTGTTCGTGGCCCCAGCCATTTTGCTGAGGCCAAGGTTCAGCCCCTCAGCCAGCAGCACGTTCAACATGCCGACCCTGTCTTTGCATGGAACGCCGGTGCGCAGATGGGTGAAGGCCTCGGTAAAGCCGATCTCGTCATCCACTTCGAGCAGGAGGTCTGTGATCCTGATCTCTGGCAGGCGGTTGTAGAGATCGAGCACCATGGCATCGGCCTCTTCGGGGACAGCGGCCGTCAGACGGTCGATCTTGAGCACGCCATCTTCGATAGAACCTCCCGGAATGGCACCCGCCCTGGCGGCGCGGGCCAGTCGTTCCAAGCCATCTGCTAGGCGAGATTTTCGATCCGCGAGCCAGAGCTCCGGTTCAAACGGCATGGCCAGTTTTGGCGTGGCCCTGGCAACTTCCGTCGGAACCAGCGCGTCCTTGAGATCACCATACCGGCGGGAATGTGCGAGCCAGATGTCGCCGGCACGGAATGCGTCGCGTAGGTGGCACAGGACCGCCACCTCCCAAAGCCGGTTCCCATCGTCGTGATTCAAGTGTCGATGCCATTTCGAAGCCCGGCGCAGAAAGGTCAGTGGCCGGGTAGTTGTCGTTTCCGTACCCGCGACGATGTCGGCGGCGGCAAGCAACGGTTCGGCCACCGGGGCCGCCTGAATATCGAGCGCCCGGAGCATGCGCGGCGCATAGCGTCGGAAGCGATGATACCCGTGAACAACATGTGCCAGTGGATCAGCCGCCAATGTGTCGGTCAGTTGGGCGGCGGTGGAAACAAGCCCCCTCAGCGATGACCAGCCTCCGGCGTTTTGGACGGCCTCCATCAGGGAGGCCTGATCTTCATATGCTTCCAGCAGAGCTGATCCAAAATTTGAGAAGCCCTGCAAGGTGTCTTTCAAAGCAGCCTTGGCGTCATCTGCCCGAGCATCGCATACGCGTTTCGCCTCACGCCACGTCTTCCCCACAATCCGGTCATGGCTTTCGACCACAGCATCGGCAATGGCACTGCGCCATTCCAAAGCGCAAACTGCGAGGATGGCAAGGCGGCGGTCGCCTGAAATATCCCGCAGATCTCCTGCGAAATATCGTTCCCCTTGCCTTCGGAGGCGCGCGATACGGTGGGGTGGCACACCCGACAGGATGCTTCTGTCCACGGCCATGGCCTGCAAGAATTCCAACCGGTCGAGCAGCCGGTTCATGTCCGCCGAGTTCTGGCCCACCTCAAACTGGCGCAGCCAGACAAAGCGGGTGACAGAACTGTCCGCCGTTTCCGTCAGCAAGGCGTCAAGTCGGCTGCACATCTCATCATCCAGCCGGTCGGCAATCCGAGCGTCGATCCGTCGCTCTGCAGCAACGAGTGCATCCGCGCAAAGGCGTTCGATAACCGTGATCCCCGGTAGTATGGTCTGGGTCGCCCGGCATTGTTCCACGAAACGCCGCGCCAAATCCTCGTTCGATCGGGCGGTTTCGGCTGTTCTCTCCAGCCAGGCCTTCAGGTCGCGCGACCCTCGGCCAGTGAACATCTTGTAGCCATAGAGATCCCGCAGGGCCGCCAGGTGTTCATGACGCGTTTCTTCGCGGCTTGCATATCCAGCCAGATCGTCTGACTTCAGCCCAAGTTGCGCTGCCAGGAAGCGCGTGATCTCCATTGGAATGACCTCGCCCGGGGTCAACAACCGACCGGGATAGCGCAATGCGCAAAGCTGGAGAGCAAACCCAAAACGATTGTGGGGGCGGCGGCGGGCGCGGATGATTTCCAGATCGTCGTCCGCAAGGATGTAGTGGCGCAACATCGCCGTTTCATCGATCGGAAGATCAAAAAGTACTGAGCGCTGACGCTCGGTGAGGATAGTACGATGCGCCATATTTCTTTTGCTTTCCACTTATGGTTTGCGTATTGATGATTAAGATATTGAATAAGGAATTGTTCGGATGGCCGAAAGCGCGCCGCTTTCCAGAACACCTCAAACGAACGTTTGTGAAACATGCTGATCGGCTATGCACGGGTCTCGAAAGCCGACGGCAGCCAGTCCCTCGATTTACAGCGAGATGCATTGGTCGGAGCAGGGGTCGAAGAAGGTCAGATCTATTCGGACCTGGCATCTGGAAAGAAGGATGACCGATCCGGTCTGGAGGCCTGCCTCAAGGCATTACGCAAAGGCGATGTACTGGTTGTGTGGAAGCTCGACCGTATGGGGCGTAGCCTCCACCACCTTGTCAAAACCGTCAGCATGCTGTCCGAGCGTGGCGTTGGCCTCAAAGTTCTCACCGGGCAAGGGGCGCAGATTGACACAACGACTGCGGCTGGAAGGCTTTCATTCGGCATCTTTGCTGCGCTTGCCGAATTTGAAAGCGAGTTGATCCGCGAACGCACGATGGCGGGGCTCCAAGCCGCCCGCGCGCGCGGCCGAAAGGGAGGAAGAAAGTTTGCGCTGACAAAAGCGCAGGTCCGCATGGCTCAGGCCGCAATGGCTAGCCGCGACACATCGGTTTCAGAGCTCTGTAAGGAATTGGGGGTCAAACCGGTCACGCTCTACCGGTATGTCGACCCGAACGGCAGTCTACGCGATTACGGGAAACGAGTTCTCAGCGCTTAGCGTAGGATTCTGCACTCTCCGGCATCAGACCCCAGGAGGTCATAGACCCACTGATCGAACGTGGACTTCTGACCGAAACATGGGGCCGCACCTCATTGGGGCGAGGAAAGGCAAAGCAGTTTCACCTAGCGACGAAACTATTTCTCATCGGGAAAACCCCAAATGACTAATGCAACCGAATGGCCCGATCCGGCCGACCAGGCTCATGCTGTCGAGCAAGCCAAGCGACTTCGCGATCAGACGGCCAAGGGTGGGCTGAGGTTTGAAGCCTATCTTCCCCCTGCCCTCGCCCTATGGCTGCTAGACAGGATCGAACAAGGAAAATTCCTCGACCCGTCCGAAGCCGTGTTTGTTATCCTGGGCGAGCATAAAGAGTTGGAACCCCATGCCGATCTTCGCCGGGAACTGCTCAAGCGCGGCATACAGGCCGCCGCCGATGATCCCCGTCCGGGCATTCCAGATGAAGAGGTGATTGAGCGCTTGCGCGAGGAGCTCAAGGGGCCGCGTCCCGAACCGGCCAGATGGGGAAAGGCGGTCTCGGCGCTGATGCACCTGGGCATCGTCACTGGCGGCCCTTCGGCGCTCTACGGCGCGATTTGGGAGCGCCTATGCCTTCTCAAGTTGACAGAATTGAAATCTTCCTTGATATCAATTTAGATATCATTACACATCGCAATTTTGATTGCTCTCAAGATAGATTGCTATCTAGCTTTCATTCAGAAAGCGTTCATGATTGCATGATAAAAAAACTCCTAAGTTTCCGAGGAGCATTCCAATGCCCGTGATATGCGCAGCCAACCCGAAAGGCGGAGCTGGAAAATCGACAACCATTCTTTCAGTTGCCTCCACCCTTGCCCAGCAAGGGGGGTCCGTTGTCATCATCGACGCGGATCCAAATAAGCCGATCACGGATTGGCGATCTGGAGAAAGTAAGCTTCCGATCAAGGTTATCAGCGATGCTACGGAAGCGAATATTCGAGACTTGATCAATACCGCGGCTGCGGAAGCGCAGTTTGTGTTCGTAGATCTTGAAGGAACGGCCAGCCGGCTTGCATCAAGGGCAATCATTCGGGCGGACCTCACACTTATCCCACTTGGAGGAAGCGCCCTGGATGCGAAACAAGCTGCGCGCGCTGTGGGTCTGGTTCGGGAAAGTGAAGAGGACATCGGGCGGCGATTAAATTTCACTCTTGCGTTCAACAGAACCAGCCCACCTCCATTCACCCGCCGGATTGAGCGAGAAATCTCGGTCCAGATGCGCTCGAACGAGCTTCCGGTGTTGAACACCCATCTCTACAGGCGTGAGGCCTATAACGCGATGTTTATGGAGCGCCTGAGTCTATTCGAACTAGACCCGCTGAAGGTGAATGGCCTTGATGCTGCCGTTGAGAACGCGATCCAGCTCACGGCAGAAATCCTGGAACTATTGCGATCAAGTTCGACGGAGAGGGCGGCCTGATGACAAACGATCTCGGATTTGGGAAAACCAATAAGCTGGATTTATCGGCCTTTGCTCCTCGCCAGGAGGAGAAGGTCAATACAATGCAAGAACAGGAGGCAGCCGATCGTGCAGCTGACCGGGCCGGCTTCCAAAGCCGAGAACCGGTCCAACGCATAAAGCGCGTGAGAAAGGCCAGCGAGCCATTGGATCAAGCATTTGTTCGGGCCCCGATCGACGTCATCAACCGCTTCAAGCAATATTGCAATGAAACGGGCTTTTCCTACGGCGAGGCACTAGACGAGCTTATGCGGAAATCCGGAGTCTAGCTTTCGGGCGGCCATTGCTGCGCGCCATGCAGAACACGGATCAACTCAACGTTCTCGGACACCATATACACGACGATATAAGGCGTTCCTGACACCACCAGCTCCCGTGTTTCCGGTATTCGCCCCGCACGGCCCGAACGGGGAAAGTCTCGCAATCGCTCGACCTGCCGTTCAATATCATTCCACATGTCGAGCGCTGCCGAAGAATTGTCCAAGGCAATATGGTCAACGATCCTGTCGAGGTCGATAGAATAGGAATCACGCCGGATAATCCGCATGTATCAACGATCCAGCGTGCCAATAATACGCTGGAGATATGCTCGCTTCAACTGCGCCTTTCCCGCCCATTCCTCTTCGGAAATTGAACGGTTCGAGCCATCCTCGATACCATTGAGCGCCTTTTGCACTTGGCCACGGAACCATGCATCGTGTTCGCCGGCCTCGTGTAACTGGCGCTGACGTTCCGCCGTATCGGGCCGTTTGCGTTCCACGGCGGCCGGATCATGTTCGGTCATGTCGATTTCGAACCTGGCAAGTCCGAGCTCGTCGCTAACATAAGCGGCGGCCGTGTTCAGATTCCGCCAGATGCGCATGCGGCGGGACCGTTGGGCAGCCACAGCTCTTTCATTCGCCCCGTATTTGACGAGAACGGCAAAGCCTCCTGGCTGGCCAATGACGACAGCACCATTGAGGGCGTGGGCGATAGCGAGATTTTTGACGGTTTTGCCATCAATCGTGTCCGGCTGCATGCCAACCTTTCTGATAAGAAATACGCGTTTATCCAATAGTTGCACAAGACCTCCAATCTCGCAACGGCTTTGCTTCTTTTCTTTTTCAAAAGCCATTGGACGCTTACCGCAAGTGGAGTCAGTGCGGTTTAAGGCTCAGAGAGTGCCGCGCCGACCCGCGTTTTATGCGGGTCGGAATCGTCGCAAGGCTGCTCAGGCAGCCCGAACGGCGACGTCCGGCTATTTTTCTCTATCTTTAATAGAACTAGATGGGGATTCAGTCTGTCTGGCGGACTCACGTAGTTTCATCGAACGCGCGAGCTTGGCCAATGCCTGCCCAAGCGGATTATCGCCAACTTCGAACAAGGCCAATTCGTCCCTGGGGAGGCTCGCCCGGTGCGCCGCCATCTCGGCCATGCGCTCGGCCTCGGCTTGTGCGTAATCATCGGGTGGAGGAGGGGCTTCGCCCCAACGGCCAAGGAACTGCAGGGCACGTTGTGGCAGGGACAGGCGGTAGGCATTACTGGTCTGCTGCACCTGGGGGCCGCGTCCCTCGTTGCCGGTCGGCACATAGCGCCGGAGCCAATCGAGGAAGCCATGCGCCCGCAACGCCTTCAACGCCCGCACGATCGCGTCACGCGAGCGCCTGAGATGGCGCATGAGGGTTTCAATTGAGGGATCGAGTTGCCCGGTGCGGAAGTTCACCATATTGGCGAGCAGCTCGACCAGCTCGATCGCCACGCCTCCAAGAGGTCCATTGCGGCTACCAGGCTGTTTGTTCGCCAGTTCATAGCGTCGTGCCGCCAGCACGATTTGGCGGACCTGCTTCCGATCTGTGCGCCGCCAGAATACACCCTCGCATCGTCCAGCGGCGCGGCTATGCTTTCGAACGGGCGTGCGTTCCCGTTCGGCCGGCGCTCCATCGAGCACCGCCCCTAAAGATTCAAACATGGTCTTTTCGTCCTCCGTCCATGGAGGGCATGTCCTGTGGAAAGCGGGACATAGCTTCGCTGTTTCCCGCAAGACTCACTCTTGCAGGACAGGCTTTGCTCGACTATGTTGGGATCAATTCAGGGAGATGCCCAACACGGTCGTTTCCGAAATCCGAAAACCCCTTGCCGCGGCTAACGGCTAGGGGTTTTTCATTTTATGCCCTCGCGCTTCTTCTCGAAATAAAACCTCAAGGCTTGCTCTATGATGGGCGTGCGTCCTCGCACCCCCTCTGATTCCTTTGTCTGATCGATCAGCTCGATCAGTTCGTGAGGAAGATCCGTGTTCACATAGACACGTCCAGCAGCCCGCAATCGCTCTCTATGAGCGGAAACTCTGTCGCGGATCGCTGTTTTCTCCACATGACTCATCGTTACAGGAAACGGATATTTGCCCGATTCTGCAACCCCTTATGTTAAGACGCTGAAATATCGTGCTTTTACCCGTCACATCGCAGATATGGCGAGGGCAATTCCCTCCGACTCACACATTGACCGGTCGCGATACTATTGACGGCAAGATCCAGCGCGCAGCGCGCAGCGCCAGCGCAGTCGGACGGGACACCGAGGCCGAGCTGATCTTGCGCCTTCAGAGCGACAAAGGTTGGCTTCGGCATGAGATCTTCGTCTATCGGTCGGAATGACCGGCTGCCCTCGACCCACACATCGCGCGAATGAAGCCGGTCCCGTAAATGAGCGAACGTGGCGATTTCATAAAGCCGCCGATCCGGCTTGCCATCCTCGAAGATCAGTTTCTTTTCGTTCGCACCCAAATGGCCGACCGGCACGCGATCCGGCAGGACACGACGCCCTTCCATATAAAGTATTTTCAGGATCGCGACCGCCGCAAGCAGCGGATCGTGCCGGCGGTGCGAGCGGAATGTGAATGCCTGAAGGAAGGCCCCCGCGAACTTGCGGATGTTCCCATATTGCTCGGTCGCCAGCACCAGCGGTGACATGTCGCCGTTCTCCACCATGGCTTCAAGGCTGGGTTTGATCTGCAGCAGCCGATGCCAGCCCACGCGCCTGTCCAGTATCATCATGGCCCCTGTGCATTATTGGGACATAGATTCACGGTAGGAACCTGCTGGACGGTACCAACGCGGTCGGGCAACAAGCGACGCCATCCGGGACGTCCCTGAGGCAGGTCATTGCTTCTGAAACCAGACGCTGCAGGTGGCCGACGTCACCGCGACCTATCATACCGGCACGTCGCGACCGGAGCAGAATTTCGCGCATGCGGCGACAACTGCGGAAGCATCTTCACCAGCGCCCATCACGAGGGCTGAAGCACGATTTCGCTGCCACGGACGTCCTAGATGAAAAAGGCCCGGTACGGGAGAAAGGCCGCCTTCTTGCAGAATGCTTCCGTTGGAACGGGTACTGCCTGGAATCTGGAGCCATGCGCTATCGTCTCGATATCCGATGCACCAGATGACGGAATCGATCACCCGTTTCGATCCATCGGCAAAGAATGCGAGGCGGTCTTGTGAAGAGACTAAGCGTTTCGCGACGGCTACGCCCCTTCGTTCCAAGTCGTCAAGGCTCCGATCCCTGTCAGGAAAGGGGTCCGCGCGCCGCATCACGCGTCCTATCGTCGATTCGGGCCTTGCTCTCATCAAGCCCAATGTGTGCAGCCACCACCATGTACTCTGGCCCAGAATGCGCTCGGGAAACAGACGGCGGCTGCGTCCAGCCGCAAGCACCACTTCATGGGTCAAAGCCAGCTCGGCTGCGATGTCGCGTCCGCTTGCTCCATCTCCGACAATAAGGACCATGCCAAGCGGGAGATCACTGGGATTGTGATAACTTTCCGGTGTTAGTTGCTTGACTGCGCTGTCGAAGCCGGCAGCAATCGTTGGGATTATCGGTTTCTGAAACGCACCCGTCGCGACGATCACTGCCTTCGCTACTATGTACCTGCCATCGTCGAGTTGCGCGGCGAACCGCTCATCGGCCCGGCGTTCGAGCCGAGCCACACCATTTCCGGAATGCACCGGTAGGTCGAAATGGCTGGCGTAGGTTTCGAGATAATTCGCAAACTCGTCTCGCGTTGGATAGCCTTCTGGGTCCCCATCGAGCGCAAGACCAGGCAGCGAACTAAATGCGCGCGGAGTGAACAGGGTCAGGGAATCGTAGCGATGGCGCCAACTGTCGCCGACGCGGGCATGGCGATCGACGATTTGGAATGAAAGCTCTGGTCGGGCAAGATAATAGCCGGCTGCGAGTCCCGCTTGACCCGCGCCGATCACTAGAACGTCTATTTCCTCCGAACCATGGCTCACGGATAGCTGGCGAGGGC